>NZ_CP094534.1:0-2804007 GCF_022811645.1 Hymenobacter monticola
ACATTGCCATCAGCAACAGCAAAAACGGCAGCAGCTGGGGATTCAAGAGCAACGAGAACGTGGAGCTGGAGCTCACCCTGGCCCAGGAGTGGGCCGAAGTAGGCTCCGTGACCTACGCCGCCAAGGAGCACGACAAAGGCGGCAGCCGCTACTACGAGCTGACCGTGAAGCGCCGCGCCGAAGCCAAAGGCAAGTCCTCCTCGGGCCTAGCTTCCACCATCACGCTCTCGCTTAATACCGACAACGAAAAAGAGGTAGCGGCTTTGGTTAAGCGCCTCGACGCGGTGCGGCAGCAGTGCACCAGCCGGCGGGGGTAATAGTCATTAGCCGAACGAGTACCCCGAAGCTCCTGCTTCGGCTCGTTGAACGATGCCGACGCGAGCCGAAGCAGGAGCTTCGGGGTACTCGTTCGGCTAATGCAGACGGCCCTAGCCCTACGCCTCCGGCGGGGCGCCGCCGAGCAGCGTCCAGGCTTCTTCGTTGCCTTGCTGGCCGGCCAGGTGCAGGGCGGTGAGGCCGCGCACGTCTTTGATGGTGGTGTCGGCACCGGCCTCGAGCAGGATGCGCACCAGCTCGTTGCGGCCAAACATGGTGGCGAACATGAGGGCCGTGCCGCCGTTGCCGTTTTGCAGGTTGAGGTCGGCACCGCGCTCGATGAGCAGGCGGGCCACGTCGGGGTAGCCCTTGAAGCTCACGCCCATCAGGGCGCTGTTGCCGGTGACGTCCTGGATGTTGGGGTCGGCGCCGGCGTTGAGCAGCATGACCACGGCGTCGTAGTGGTCGTCGTAGGAGGCCAGGATGAGCGGGGTGAAGCCCTTGGCGTTGGCGGTGTTGACGTCGAGGCCCTGGCCCAGCATCTCGTGCAGGGTGGCCACATCGCCGCGGCGGGCGGCATCAAACAGCACGTCTTGGGGCTGCGCAGAAGTAAATGACATGGAAAACGGGAAACAAAAAGGTTAATAACCGGCTGCAAGTACGGCAAAGCCCGGCGGTGGGCTCAGTTGTCTTTGCAACGCTCAAACGCGTCTTGGCTCAAAAAAGGAGCACGATGACGAGGGTGATGATGGCTAACAACCCGCTCACGACGGCAGTGTTCACGTAGGTTTCGGCCCGGTGGCCCGGCCACACGCCCACGCCAGCCACAGCCGCCAGCAGCACCGGCAACAGGAAAAACGTGCCGTAGATGGTGCCCGCGTAGGGCCGGAACGGCGCCGGCCCGTCGGGCGATTCGGCCGAGGCCACTTTACTCACCACGCCCAGCAGCGGCGTTTGCCACACCTCAATGGCTTGGCCCGCCCGCACGCGGTGGCCAATGGCGCTGGGCAGCCGGAACACCGCGCGCTCGGTGTGCACGCGGTAGGCGAGCTGCGGGTCGGAGAGCGACACCGAAACAGACACCGGAATGCGGTTGCGCACGGTTTCGTGGGGGTAGTGGCGCAACGGCAGGCTCCAGTCGAGGCCCAGCAGCAAGCAGCAGGCCAGCACGGCCATGTTGAAGCTGCGGGCTATGCGCGCCATCCGGCCCAGCCGCTCTGCGCTGCGCTGGTGCTCCGAAGGCGGGGCGGCGGGCTCCTGGATGAGCAGTAGGTCGTAGGCCACGCGGCGGCGTGGGTGGCCCAGGATTTCGTAGCCGGTTTCTACCTCGGCCAGTCGGGCCTTCATGGCACGGTCGTGGGCGGCGAGGCGCTTGAGGCGGGTGCGCTGGTGCAGGTAGCCCCGGGTGATTTCCTGCGCCGAGGCCGTGGGGGGCACGCCCAGCAGGCGGTAATAGTTCAGCATAAGTGAAAGCGCAGCAAGGCCCTAAAATACAGGGAGCCGCGCTATTTCAAAAACGCGACCAAGCTGGCTGCTATTGCTTTGGGCCAAGACAAATTGAACCCGGCCCATTGCTGCCGCAGCCGGAAAGCTGGTGCGAGGGCCGTACTTCGCAGGCTTATGAATGTTGATTCAGCTTCCCCCACCCTTCCGCCCGCGCCTGCTTCGCCCGCCGCCCCTGCCTGGAGCCTGCTGGAAGTGGCCGAGGTGCGCGGCCGCTCGCGCCTGGTGGCCTGCCGCAACATTCAGCCGCTGAAGTTGCTGCAACCGGCCTCGCCCGGCCGCGCCGCGCACGTGGTGCTGAGCAGCTACGGCGGCGGGTTGGTGGCCGGCGATGTTATCCGGCTGCGGGTGTCGGTGCAGGCGGGCGCACGGCTCATCCTCAGCACCCAGGCCAGCACCCGGGTTTTCCGGTCCATCGACGGGGCCGTGGCCGAGCAGCACACCACGGGCGAGCTGGCCGAAAATGCGCTGGCCGTGGTGTTTCCCGACCCGGTGGTGCCGCAGGCCGAAAGCCGCTACCGGCAGGTGCAGGAGTGGCGCTTGCAGCCGTCGGCGCTCCTGTTTCTGGTCGACTGGTTTCACTCGGGCCGCATGGACCAGGGCGAGCGGTTTGCCTTCCACACGCTGCATTCGGAGCTGCGGGTGCGGGTGGCCGGCCGGCTGGTGGTGCTGGATAAGTTTGCGTTTAATCCCGCAGAAAACATTGCCACTTCGCCGGCAAACTTTGGGGAATATCAAACCTTCTTCTCCGCATTCCTGGTGGGCAGCCCCGATGATGCGCGGTTTCAGGTATTGAGCAAAGTATTGGCTGGGCTGAAAATGGCAGGCAGCACCGGGCCGCATTTCCGCATCAGCAGTCAGCCCTACGTAGTATCGGTGGCGCGGGCCCGGGAGAATGTGTGGGTGCTGCGGGCCGCGGCTTGCAGCCGGATGGAGCTGCAGCCGCTGTGCGACGCGCTGCTGGCCGGTCTGGCCGATGAGCGGCTGCTGGGGTATAACCCGCTGGGACGGAAGTATTGAGTGTAGGGTGGACTCTGCGAGTCCACCCTACAAACGGCCTTCCTCGTCGGCGCTGGCGGCGGCGCGGCGGGCCTGGGTTTTGCCGCTGCCAATTTTGCACGTGAAGGTGAGGGTGACGCGGCGGCTTTCCCACTGGTTGTTCCAGGTCTGGTTCACGTTGGCGTAGTTGAGGGTGCTGCGGAAGCGGCTGGTGTTGAAGACGTCAGCCACGCGCAGGCTGAAGGTGGCGCGCTCGGCCCAGATTTGCTTTTTCAGGCCCAGGTTCACCGAGCCGCTGGCTTTGGTTTGGTAGAGGCCCATCACAGCGGGTGAGCTGTACTCGCCGCCCACCATGAGCTTGTAGCTGCGCGGCAGCACGAAGGTGTGGTTGGAGCTGGCTTCCCAGTTGTAGCTGGCCAGGCGCACGGGTTGGTCCTGCACCGTGGTACTTACCTGGGTGTAGCTGCCGGCCAGCTGGTTGTCGACGCCCCAGGCTTTGGTGATGTCGGTGTGGCCGCCCGAGCTCAGGGTAAGGGTGCTGGTCTGGGCCAGGTTCTGCGGGGTGCTGGTCGAAACTTTCGTCTGGTCGTTCTGCGCAATCACGTTGTTTACCGAGTTGGTCTCGTGCAGGTAGCTCAGGCTCAGTACCTGGAAGTCTTTATGCAGGTAGTTCAGCACCAGCGACTGCGAGAGCGAGGGCGCCAGGAAGGGGTTGCCCTGACGGGCCGTGTAAAAGTCGCTGTAGTCGAGGAAGGGGTTCAGATTCTGGTAGGCGGGGCGGCTGATGCGGCGGCTCACCGAGGCGCTCACCTGGTTGTTTTCATCGACTTTGTAGTTGGCAAATGCGCTGGGGAACAGCTGGAAATAGTTGCGGGCGATGACCGGGCCCACGGCCGGCGTGCCGGTGGTTTGGGTGAGCTCGCCGCGCAGGCCAGCTTTCAGCTCCAGGCGGTTGAAGGTGGTGTTCACGCTCACGTAGCCAGCGCTGATGTGTTCATCGTAGGCAAATTGGTTGGTGCGCAGGGCGTCGGTCTGCCAGCCGCTGTCCATCAGCTTATCAAACTGAATGGCGCTGCGCGAGGTCACCCAGCTGGTTTTGGCGCCGGTTTCGGCCCGCCACTTGGTGCCGGCGAAGGGGTGCACGTAGTCGATTTTGGCGGCCCGGATGGTGGTCTCCGACGAGGCAGCGCTGCGGAACTGCTCGGCCTGCCGGCCCTGCTCGGCGCCGGCAGCAAACACCACGTTGTTAAAGCTTTGGTCGTTGGTGTTGGCGTAGCGCACGAAGTCGGCGGTGGCGCTCAGCTCGCGGCCGGTGCTGTCGAGGGCGAATTTGTAGTAGAGGTTCAGGGCCTGGTTGTCGCCGGTGCTGTTTTTGGGGTTGGTCATCTGGCGGCGGCCGCCGGGGTTGCCGGCCAGGTCGGTGGTCACGGAGTTGCTAGTGCTCACGGCATCGGTTTGGTCGAAGCCGCCGCGCAGCTGGATGCCCAGGCTCTGCTTGGCGGTGAGGGCCACGTCGGCACCGGTGCTGTAAGTGCCGGCATAGGCGAGCGGGCGCCACACGTTTTCCTGGTTGAAGAGGCTGTCGCCGATGGTGCGAATCATCGTGGAGCGGTTGAAGGAGTTGTAGCGGCCGGCGTCGGCGCGGGCGAAGAGGCGCACTTTGCCCACGTTGTAGGCTAGGTTGGTGCCGGCCCAGCTTTTCTCGTAGCGGCCCTGGCCGAGGCCGAGGTTGTAGGTGCCGCTCAGCCCGGGGAGCTGGCTGCGCTTGAGCTTGATGTTGAGCACGCCGGCCGTGCCGGCGGCGTCCATCGAAGCGGGCGGGTTGGGCATGAGCTCAATCTGGCTCACGGCCGAAGCGGGCAGCGACTTGAGGTAGCTGCTTAGGGCCGCGCCGCTCATGTAGGTGAGCTTGCCGTCAATCATCACGTTCACGCCGGCACTGCCGCGGTAGAGGATGTTGTCGTCCTTGTCGAGGCTCACGCCGGGGGCTTTGCGCATGATGTCGAGGGCGGTTTCGCCGGCCGTGTTCAGGCGCTCAACGTTCAGCACGGTGCGGTCGGCGTGCTGCTCTAGCATGGGCGTGGTGCCCTTCACGGTCACTTCCTGCAGGGCCGTGGCGGCGGGCGCCAGGCGCAGGGCCGGCACCGTGAGGGCGTCTTTGCCCACCGCGAAGGCGGCGCTGCGGGCGGGGGCGTAGCTCAGTAGCAGGGCCTTCACGCAGTAGCGGCCGGGTTTCACACCGTCGAAGGTATAGGCGCCCTGTTCGGTGGTGGTTTGGGAGTTGGCGATGCTGGAATCGGGCAGAGCCAGCAGCACGGCGGTGGCGAAGCCGAGGGGCTGGCCGGCCTTATCAAGCGTGGTGCCGGCGACGGCAGGGGCCTGGGCGGCGGCCTGTTGCGGCAGCAGCGGTAGGGCCAGCAGGGCAAGGGCGGAAAGGCGACGGAAGCAGGTGAAGGTGTTCATGGGAAAGGGCGTTGGCGGTTTGATGGCTCAAAGGTGGGCCGGCCCATTTCCGGGGTAAAAAACATTATTCCAACGCCCCAAAACCGGCTGCTACTGCCGGTTTTGGCCGCTTTCCGGTTTCACATTCCAAAACCGGGCTTTCGCATAAAAAAGGTGCTGGCGCTGGCGGAGCACGGTAGTTTTGGAGCAGAATCGAAGGGCTGAAACCGGCCCCGGCAGCTGGCGCGCGTCTCCGACGCGTGCCGATTGGGTTCGAGCCTCCGGCTCGGGTTTGAACGACCGGCCTTGCGCCTCGTCCAACGAGTCCCGTATCCGAGCCAGAGGCTCGAGCCCAGTTAGCACGCGTCGGAGACGCGCGCCAGCCAATCCAGCAAACCACTCAACACCCACGTGCATGACCAACCTTCTCACCAAATCCACCCTGCGCTGGCACATCCTGGGCTGGCTGCTGTATGGCGGCTACGAATTTCTGGGGGTGTTTCTGCACAGCAAGCACTTGCGCATCAGCTTGTGGCTCACGGCGTCCATCCTCTTTATCCGCTTTATTGAGTTTTACCTGTGTTACCTCGTGGTCTACCCGCGCCTGCTGCGCTCGGGCCGGGGGGTGCAGCTGGTGGGCGCGCTGGCGGGCGTGGTGGCCTTCTACATCGGCCTGCGGGCTCTGATTGAGGAAGCCATTTTCCCGGCCGTGCTGGGCTTTCACAACTACTCGCCCGATACGACGGTGACGTACTACATTTTTGACAACATGTTCTTCGCCAGCCCCATGATAGTGCTGAGCGCGGCCGTGTGGGGGGCTCAGGCGGCCCTGCGCCGCGAGCGCGAAAACCGCCAGCTGCGCGAAGAAAAGCGCGCCGCCGAGCTGGCCTTCCTCAAAACCCAAATCAACCCGCACTTCCTCTACAACACGCTCAACATGCTGTTCAGCATGGCGTATCCGGTGGCTAAGCCGGTCGCCAACGCCATCCTGAAACTCTCGGAGCTGATGCGCTACATGCTGCACGACAGCCCCGACGGCCAGGTCGATTTGGAAAAGGAAATCGAGTACCTGCACAACTACCTGGCCCTCTACCGCCTGCGCTTCCCCGACAGCTTCCACGTCGATTTCCAGGTGACCGGGGAGCCCGCCGGCCGCCGGGTGGCCCCGCTCGTGCTCATTCCCTTCGTGGAAAATGCCATTAAGCACGGCGTGCTGGATGACCCCGAAAACCCGGTGCACATCCACCTGAATATTGAGGGCGAAAAGCTATTCTTCGCGGTGCAGAACCAGCGTAGCGACGGAAACAAGGACGCCACCACCGGCATCGGCCTGCCCAACCTACGCCGCCGCCTGGAGCTGCTGTACCCGGAGCGGCACGTGCTGCACGCGGAGGCCGAGGGCGGGCAGTTTGTGACTTCATTGCGGCTGGGGTAACTTCCCCACCGCCCTTCCCCGCGGAGAAGGGAGCCTGACGATTTAAACGTTGGCGCCGCCGTGGCTCCCCTCTCTTAGGGAGAGGGGCCGGGGGTGAGGTAGCCCAGTGCCGCGCCGCCTGCCGTTCTTTACTACCCCAAACCACTCCCCTTCCCATGATTCGCTGCCTCGCCGTCGATGACGAAGCCCCGGCCCTGCTCATTCTGGCCGACTACATCAGCCAGTTGCCCTTTCTGGAGCTCGTGGGCACCACCACCAACCCCATCGAGGCGCTGACGATGGTGCAGCAGGGTCAGGTCGATTTGGTGTTTCTCGACATTCAGATGCCCAAGCTCACCGGCCTCCAGTTCCTCAAGCTGGCCGGCAACAAGTGCAAGGTCATTCTCACCACCGCCTACCCCGAATACGCCCTTGAAGGCTACGAAAACGACGTGGTGGACTACCTGCTCAAGCCCATTTCCTTCGAGCGCTTCTTCAAAGCCGCCCAGAAGGCCCTGGCGCTCATGCCCGGTCCGACGGCCCCTGCGCCGGTGGCGGCGCCAGCTTCGTCAGCGGCGCCCGTTGCGGCCGGGATACCGCCCGGCGCGGGCCACATGTTCGTAAAGGGCGAAAGCAAAAACAAGTTCCTCCGCGTCAACTACGCCGACATTCTCTACATTGAGGGGCTGAGCAACTACGTGTCCATCCACCTGCCCACGCAGCGCGTCGTCACCTACCAAACGCTCAAGGAGCTGGCCGAGACGCTGCCGCAGCCGCCGTTTCTGCGGGTGCACAAGTCCTTCATCGTGTCGCTGGATAAGATTCGGATGGTCGACGGCAATACGATTTACATCCAGGACAAGGAGATTCCGGTGAGCGACACGTACCGGGAGCAGCTCTACCGGCTCATTCGGGAGCAGTAAGAACGAGTACCCCGAAGCTCCTGCTTCGGCAACGTTGAACGATAACGTTCTGACCGGCCGAAGCGGGAGCTTCGGGGTACAAGTGCTTACCGCCGGTCCTCGCGCACGGCAGCCAGCGCCCGCGCTTTGGCCGCTTTGATGTGGCCAATAATGTCATCGAGCCCGTGCCCGTCAATAGCGCGGGCAAAGAGGAAGGGGCCTTCGCCGCGCATCTTCTTCGAATCCCGCTCCATCACGCCGAGGTCGGCCTTTATCAGGTCTTTGAGGTCGATTTTGTTGATGATGAGTAGGTCGGACTGCGTGATGCCGGGGCCGCCCTTGCGCGGGATTTTGTCGCCGCCCGAAACGTCGATGACGTAGATGGAATAGTCCACCAACTCGCGGCTGAAATGGGCGGCCAGGTTGTCGCCGCCGCTTTCCACGAAGAGATAATCCAGCCCGTAGTCGAAGCGCTGCATCAGGCCTTCCAGCGCGTCCATGTTCAGGGAAATATCCTCGCGGATAGCAGCGTGCGGGCAGCCGCCAGTCTCCACGCCTACGATGCGGTTTTCCTCCAACGCGCTGTTGCGGATAAGAAATTCAGCGTCTTCGCGAGTGAAAATGTCGTTGGTGACAACGCCCAGCTCGAACTCGTGGCGCATGCGCTCGCACAGGGCTTTAAGCAGCGCCGTTTTGCCCGTGCCCACCGGCCCGCCAATGCCCACCGTGAAAGCGCGCTTGCGGAAGTTGCGGTAGCTGGGCAGCCGCCGGGTTTCGCGCTCGTTGAAGTCGCCGGGCGATTCGTACGCTTCGTGCTGGTGGCCGTGGAGCAGGAGGGCGAGTTTTTCGACAAAAGCCATTTTTGATAATGGTTAATGATTAACGGTTAATTCTGAACGTCATGCAGAGCGCAGCGAAGCATCTCGCGTGGGGCAGCAACTCAATCGTCAGTGATTAGTGGAGGCACGCGAGATGATTCGCTGCGCTCTGCATGACGGCTTGACGATGTCGTTCTAGTTCTGAAAAAGCTTGGAATAAATGTCTTCGTGCAGCACCTGCGCCGCATCGAGCAAAAACGCAGAGCGCCCCGCCCCGCCATAGCCCTTCCCCGCCTGTGCTGCCACAATATGCTCGAACACTGCGTAGAAATCGTGCTGTAGCTGGTGTCCCTCCAGCGGCCCCAGAAACCCGAGGCGAATGGCGGCGCTGAGTTGGTCGCGCAGCAGCATGTGCAGGTACATAGCCTGCAATTCTTTTAATTCGAAGCCGACGCGCTGCAGGGCCAACGTGAAAACCAGCGTGAAATGCGGCGGGATATTTTGGCTGGTGAACCATTGGGTAATGGTTTCCAAAGTAGCTTCCGGGTAGAAGGTGGCCAGCAGCTTCAGCCAGTTGCGGCCCTGCGCGGCGCTGGCTTTGTGGAGCGCGGGCACGAGGAGCTGGGCGTCGTATTCTTCGGCGACGATTTGGAATTCGGGGCTTTTTTCGGTGAGGTGGAAGGTGGAGTTAATGAAGGGCAATTCGGCGCTGCCGGCTTGCTGCAAATAGGCATACAAGTGGTTGCGCAAGTCAAACGGCGTGTTTACCAGCCCGAAGGTGATGCTGCTTTCGAGCCCGTAGGAATAGGCAAATGAGCCGGTGGGAATAGCCGAATCAACGAGGTGCAGGAGGCGGGCGAATTGCATGAGTTGTAGCGTGGACTCTGCGAGTCCGCGTAGTGCAGGACATTCAAGAGGGCGCGGACTCACAGAGTCCACGCTACATTCTAAAACAAATTATACAGCTGCGCCAGCGGCAGCACCTCAGCCGGCTCGCAGGTCAGGTGCACCCCGTCTACCATCACGCGGTACGTCTCCGGGTCCACTGAAATATTGGGTAGATAGTCGTTCAACGCCATGTCTTTCTTCCCAATATTCCGGCAGTTTTTCACAGCTACTACCTGCTTGGTCAGGCCATAATCAGCTCGCACCCGCTCTACCGACGCGGCCGATACAAATACCATCGAGCTCTTGCCGATGGCGCCGCCCAACGCGCCGAACATGGGGCGCGAGAACGAGGGCTGCGGCGTGGGAATGGAGGCGTTGGCATCGCCCATCTGGGATTGGGCGATGATGCCGCCTTTGAGTATCATCTCGGGGCGGGCGCCGAAAAAGGCAGGTTTCCAGAGCACGAGGTCGGCCAGCTTGCCGATTTCGACGGAGCCGACTTCGTGCGAGATGCCGTGGGCGCGGGCCGGGTTGATGGTGTACTTGGCCACGTAGCGGCGCACGCGGAAGTTGTCGGCGGCGCTGTTGGCGTCTTCGGGCAGGGGGCCGCGCTGCTGCTTCATTTTGTGGGCCGTTTGCCAGGTGCGGGTGATGACCTCGCCCACCCGGCCCATGGCCTGCGAGTCGGAGCTGATGATGCTGAGCGCGCCCAGGTCGTGCAGGATGTCTTCGGCGGCGATGGTCTCGCCCCGGATGCGGCTTTCGGCGAAAGCCACGTCTTCGGGAATGTTGCGGTCGAGGTGGTGGCAGACCATGAGCATGTCGAGGTGCTCGTCGATGGTGTTCACCGTGAAGGGCCGCGTGGGGTTCGTGCTCGACGGAATGACGTTCGGCTCGCCACAGATTTTGATGATGTCGGGCGCGTGGCCGCCGCCCGCCCCCTCGGTGTGGTAGGAATGGATGGTGCGGCCCTTAAACGCCGCCGTGCTCGTTTCCACGAAGCCGCTCTCGTTCAGCGTATCGGTGTGGATGCAGACCTGCACGTCGTATTCCTCGGCAATGCTGAGGCACATGTCGATGGCCGCCGGGGTGGTGCCCCAGTCCTCGTGCAGCTTGAAGCCCAGCGCCCCGGCCTCAGCCTGCTCGCGCAGCCCCTCGGGCTTGGAGGCGTTGCCCTTGCCCAGAAACCCGAAGTTGAGCGGGTAGGCCTCGGTGGCCTTCAGCATGGTTTCGAGGTAGAAGGCGCCGGGCGTGCAGGTGGTGGCGTTGGTGCCGGCCGCCGGCCCGGTGCCGCCCCCAATCATGGTCGTGATGCCCGAAGCCAGCGCCTCGGGAATCTGCTGGGGGCTGATGAAATGGATGTGGCAGTCGATGCCGCCGGCGGTGAGCAGCTGGCCTTCGCCGGCAATGACTTCGGTGGTGACGCCCACCACCATGCCGGGCGTGACGCCGGGCATGAGGTGCGGGTTGCCGGCCTTGCCGATGCCCACGATGCGCCCGCCTTTGATGCCGATGTCGGCCTTGAAAATGCCGGTGTAATCGACCACCAGCGCGTTGGTGATGACCAAATCCAGCGCGTCGGCCGGGCCGATTCCTGCCGCCTGGCCCATGCCGTCGCGCAGCACCTTGCCGCCGCCGAACTTGCATTCCTCGCCGTACACGCAGTAGTCGCGTTCAACTTCAATCAGCAGGCCGGTATCGCCGAGGCGCACCCGGTCGCCGGTGGTGGGGCCGTACATGTCGGCATACGCGCGACGGGAGATGGGGAGGGACATGGTTATGTGTGTGTATTTTTAACCGCACTCTTGAAACCAACCAATTATGTTCTTCAACGAAATCGTAAAACAGATTTTATCTCCTGTGTTGGAAAGTAGAGGCTTTAAAGTGACAAGGGAGTATAAGGGCAAGGTTGAATTTTCTTCAAGCAGAACATTATTCTCCTCTAGTTATCTGGAAGTTAATTTTTCGTATGATTACTCGTTTACAAAGGACCACGGCTTTTATATATGTTGTAGAACGAAAGAAGAAACGATTAAATGTTTAGAAGACCACGAGATTTATAAGCTACTGAATTTGAAAGGAAATGCTTATGAAGTTTTGTCTGAAGAAGAACAGAACATGAAATATGCTCGGTCGTTGCGGGATTTATTACTTGAGAAAGGTGATATTCTGCTCAACAAAAAAGCATTTATGAATCTGTAATTACAGTTAGGAAATTAGCTCAGCAGAAAAGAATATTTTAGTCGCTGATTATTAAATATTATTGCTCAAGTTTCTCCAGCACCTGCTGCTTCTTTCCAGCCTCATCCAGCTGCCCATCAATCAGCCCATTGCCGCCGTACACGATGCGCTCGCCGGCCAGGGCCACCAGGCGCACGCGCTTGCGCTCGCCGGGCTCGAAGCGCACCGCCGTGCCGGCCGGGATGTTGAGGCGGAAACCGTAGGCGGCCGCGCGGTCGAATTGCAGCGCCGCGTTGGTTTCGAAGAAGGGATAGTGCGAGCCGACCTGCACGGGCCGGTCGCCCATGTTCACGACGTCCACGTCCACCGTGGCGCGGCTTTCGTTGAGGATGATGTCGGTGGGGTGCAGCTGGTATTCGCCGGGCTGGGGGTGGCTGGCGTTGGCGGGCGCGGCGCCGGGGGCCGGGGCTTTGCTCAGGCCGGAGCCGTAGAGGGCCAGGGCGGCATCGCCGGTTTCGCGGCAGATGGGGTGGTGCACGGTCACGAGCTTGGTGCCGTCGGGGAAGGTGCCTTCGATTTGGACTTCGTGGAGCATGTCGGCCACGCCGGGCAGCACGTCGGCCAGGCCCAGCAGCTGCTTGCCCTTGTCCATGAGCACGGCCACCCGCTCGCCGTCGCGGATGAACTCCAGCAGCTGCGTGGCGATGAGGGCCAGGGCTTCGGGGTAGTTCAGGAGCAGGCCGCGGGCGTAGCGCTTTTGGGCCACGAAACCGGCCTGGTGGAGAACGAGCTTGTCGAGGTCTTTGGGGGAGAGGTGCATCTGGGTAGGGTATGAGGGTAGGCGGGTGTGAGGGCGAGAGGGCGAGAGGGTTAAAGGAACGTCATGCCGAGCGTAGCCGAGGCATCTCGCGTGCCGAAGTGAACCAATCGTTGAACGATGCGAGCGAGATGCCTCGGCTGCGCTCGGCATGACGTTCCAAGTTGCCATTCTACCATCGCACATTACCATAAATCATCCACCCGCCGTACCCGATGCACAGCAGCGACGACAAGGTAACGGTGCTAAACTTCAACGTCCGGCTGATTTTCATGCGCTTGGTGAATGGCACGCTGCACAGCCCGGCCACAATGAACATGCCCAGAATGGAGCCGATGCCGAATACGGCGAAGTACAGCACGCTCAGCCACGGGTCGCGAATTTCACTCATCACCAGCAGCACCAGCGCGCCGCTACCGGCCAGGCCGTGGAGCAGGCCCACGGCGTAGGCGGCACGCGATGGGGCCACGCCGGGGCGAACCTTGGCGGCTGCGCGGCGCTGGTCGAGCAGGCGGCCGATGCCCATGACGACGAGCATCAGGCCCACGGCGGCTTCGAAGTAGCCGGAGGTAAGGAACGTGACGCGGCCCAGCAGGATGATGCTACCTACTACTACCAACGTAGTGGTGTGGCCCAGGCCCCAGTAGATGCCGTCGCGAAGGGCTTCGGCCAAGGTGTCGCGACGCGAAATAAGGTTTCCTACCGCCAGCAGGTGGTCGGGTTCGAATGCGTGGCCCATTCCGGCTACCGAAGCGAATAAAATGGGCAACAGACCTTGCATTTGCAGGCTACTTTTCTGAAAAAAACGGCCCCAAACGTTTGAGGCCCTTTTGCATGAGGTCAAAAAGAAATTTGGTGAAAATGTAGTCTGAATTTCTTGCTTGACACTAAAATTCTTGAAACTTCAGGTGTAACTTACTTTTCCGCGCCGCCTGCTGGCGCCGATAAACCGTTCACCTTGAGCTTCTTTGAGCATGAATCCTAACGCCGCCCAGGGCCTCTACCGCCCCGAATTTGAGCACGATGCCTGCGGAACCGGCTTCATTACCTCCCTCAACGGCCGCAAGACACACCAGACCATCACCGATGCGCTGACCATGCTGGAAAACATGGAGCACCGCGGCGCCTGCGGCTGCGATTCCGACTCCGGCGACGGGGCCGGCCTGCTGCTCCAGATTCCGCACTGGTTTCTGCTGCAAGAGTGCGTGGCGCTGAATATCCGCCTGCCCGAACCGGGCAGCTACGGCGTGGGCATGGGCTTTTTGCCAAAAGACGAAAAGCTGCGCGAGGCCTGCCGCGAGGTTATCAACGGAGCCGCCGCGCGGCTGGGATTTCCGCTGCTGGGCTACCGGCCGGTGCCGGTGAACCCGACCGGCATCGGTCCCACGGCGCTGGCGGCTGAGCCCGTGATGGAGCAGGTGTTCTTCGGCCGCCCGGCGGGCATTACGAACCAGGATGACTTCGAGCGCAAGCTCTACGTGCTGCGCCGCCTGATTTTCAAAACGGTGCGCGAGACGGTGCCGGCGGCGATGGAGGTGTTTTACTTCGCCTCACTCTCGTGCAAAACCATCGTCTACAAGGGCCAGCTGACCACCTACCAAGTGCGCGGCTACTTCCCCGACCTCAGCGACGAGCGGGTGACGTCGGCATTTGGGCTGGTGCATTCGCGGTTTTCCACCAATACGTTTCCGAGTTGGAAGCTGGCCCAGCCGTTCCGGTTTTTGGCGCATAATGGCGAGATTAATACGCTTAGGGGCAATCTGAACTGGTTTTATGCCGGGTTGCGCAGCTACGTGTCGCCGTACTTTTCGGCGGAGGAAATGGACATGCTGCTGCCGGTGGTCGATGCCGGGCAGTCGGACTCGGCCTGCCTCGATAACGTGGTGGAAATCCTGCTGCACTCGGGCCGCCCGTTGCCGCACGTGATGATGATGCTGGTGCCCGAGGCCTGGGACGGCAACACCCAGATGGACCCGCTCAAAAAGGCCTTCTACGAGTTCCACGCCACGTTTATGGAACCCTGGGACGGCCCGGCCGCCCTCATTTTCACCGATGGCCAGCAGATTGGGGCCATGCTGGACCGCAACGGCCTGCGCCCCCTGCGCTACCTCGAAACCACCGACGGCCGCGTGCTGGTAGCCTCCGAGGCCGGCGTGTTGGGCATCGACCCCGCCACCGTGGTGCAGAAAGGCCGCCTGCAGCCCGGCAAGATGCTGCTGGTCGACACTGAGGCCGGCCGCATCATCACCGATGAAGAATTGAAGGCCCAGGCCGCCGGCCGTCAGCCCTACGGCGAGTGGCTGAATGAGTACCAGATTCGGCTAGAGGAATTGCCCGAGCCCCGCCAGATGTTTACGGATTTGGCCGCCGACGCGGTTTTCAAGTACCACCTAGTGTTCGGCTACACCCGCGAGGACATCGACGTGCTCATTACGCCAATGGCGCTGGACGGCAAGGAGCCCATCGGCTCGATGGGCGTGGATGTGCCGTTGGCCGTGCTTTCCGACCAGCCGCAGCACCTGAGCAGCTACTTCAAGCAGTTTTTCGCGCAGGTCACCAACCCACCCATCGACCCCATCCGGGAGCGGCTGGTGATGAGCCTGGCCACCTTTCTGGGCAACAACGGCAACATTCTGGACGAGGACAAGCACCACTGCCACTGCGTAGCGCTGCGCCAGCCCATCCTCAGCAACCACGAGCTGGAAAAGCTGCGCAGCATCGACACGGGCATGTTCAATGCCAAGACCTTGCAAACTTATTTCCGGGCCGATGGCAAGCCCGGCGCCCTCGAAGATGGCCTCGCCCGCCTCTGCCGCTACGCCGAAGACGCGGTGCACGACGGGTTTGAAGTGCTGATTCTATCGGACCGCGCCGTGGACTCCCTGCACGCGCCCATTCCCTCGCTGCTGGCGGTTTCGGCCGTGCATCACCACCTCATTAAGCTCGGCTGCCGGGGCTCGGTGGGCTTGGTGGTAGAGGCCGGCGACGTGTGGGAAGTACATCATTTTGCCTGTTTGCTGTCGTTCGGGGCCACGGCCATCAACCCCTACCTGGCGCTTTCCACGGTGCGGACAATGCGCGAGGCGGGTCACCTCAACACCTCGCTCGACCAGTCGCAGCTCACGCGCAACTACATCAAAGCCGTGTGCGAAGGCCTGCTGAAGATTTTTTCGAAGATGGGGATTTCGACTTTGCAGAGCTACCACGGCGCGCAGGTATTCGAGATTCTGGGGCTGAACCAAGCCGTAGTGGACGCCTACTTCTGCGGCGCGGTCACGCGCATCGGCGGGCTGGGGCTGGATGAAATTGCCCGCGAAACACTGTACAAACACTTTCAGGGGTTCAAATCGACCACGCCCGAAGAGCAAACCTTGCTGCCCGACGGCGGCCTCTACCACTGGCGACGGCGCGGCGAGGCGCACATGTTCAACCCCGAAACCGTGCACCTGCTGCAGTTGGCGACGCGTACGAACAACTACGCCACCTACCAGCGCTACGCCAAGCTGGTGAACGAGCAGCCCGAGCGCATGTTCACCCTGCGCGGCCTGCTGGATTTTGCACACCACCGCGACGCCATTCCGCTGGACGAAGTGGAGCCGGCCGAGGGCATCATGCGGCGGTTTGCGACCGGGGCCATGTCGTTTGGCTCGATTTCGCACGAGGCGCACAGCACCCTGGCCATTGCCATGAACCGTATCGGCGGCAAAAGCAACACCGGCGAGGGCGGCGAGGACCCGCTGCGCTACGAAATCATGCCCAACGGCGACTCCATGCGCTCGGCCATCAAGCAGGTGGCGTCGGCCCGTTTCGGCGTCACGGCCCACTACCTCACCAATGCCGACGAGCTGCAAATCAAGATGGCCCAGGGCGCCAAGCCCGGCGAGGGCGGCCAACTCCCCGGCCACAAGGTGGACGAGTGGATTGCCAAAGTGCGCCACGCTACGCCCGGCGTCGGCCTGATTTCGCCCCCGCCCCACCACGACATCTACTCCATCGAGGACCTGGCCCAGCTCATCTTCGACCTGAAAAATGCCAACCGCGCCGCCCGCATCAACGTGAAGCTGGTGAGCAAGGCAGGCGTGGGCACCATCGCCGCCGGCGTCGCCAAGGCCCACGCCGACGTTATCCTCATCGCCGGCTACGACGGCGGCACGGGCGCCTCGCCCATCAGCTCCATCAAGCACGCCGGCCTGCCCTGGGAGCTGGGCCTGGCCGAAGCCCACCAAACGCTGGTGCGCAACCAGCTCCGCAGCCGCGTGGTGCTGCAAGCCGACGGCCAGCTAAAAACCGGCCGCGACCTGGCCGTGGCGGCGCTGTTAGGGGCCGAGGAATGGGGCGTGGCCACCGCCGCGCTCGTGGCCGGCGGCTGCGTGATGATGCGCAAATGCCACCTCAACACCTGCCCCGTGGGCGTGGCCACCCAAGACCCCGAATTGCGCAAGCTCTTCACCGGCCAGCCCGAGCACATTGTGAGCCTGTTCCGCTTCCTGGCCGAGGAGCTGCGCGAAATCATGGCCGAGCTGGGTTTCCGCACCATCAATGAGATGGTGGGCCGCCCCGAATTCCTGAAAGTGCGCGAGGGCATCACCCACTGGAAAGCCCGCCACCTCGACCTGGCCGACATGCTGCACCCCGCCGTGAACATCTCCGGCGGCACCCTCTACAACAGCGAGGCGCAGGACCACGGCATCCGCGGCATCCTGGATTGGCAGTTGCTCGAACACGCCCAACCGGCTCTGAATGAGCAGACGCCAGTATTTGCCGAGTTCGAGGTGCAGAACATTGACCGCACCATCGGCACGCTGCTCTCGAATGAGATTGCCAAGCGCTACCACGCCGCCGGCCTGCCCGACAATACCATCAACTACCGCTTCCGGGGCTCGGCGGGCCAGAGCTTCGGCGCGTTCAGCGTGCGCGGCTTGAACTTCACGCTGGAAGGCGAGGCCAACGACTACGTGGGCAAGGGCCTGAGCGGCGCGCAGTTGGCCATCTTCCCCTCCCCCGCCGCCCATTTTGTACCTGAGCAGAACATCATCATCGGTAACGTGGCGCTGTACGGGGCCACCTCCGGCGCGATGTTCGTGCGCGGGCAGGCCGGCGAGCGGTTCGCCGTGCGCAACTCCGGCGCCACCGCCGTAGTCGAAGGCGTGGGCGACCACGGCTGCGAGTACATGACGGGAGGACGCGCCCTCATCCTGGGCCAGACGGGCCGCAACTTCGCTGCCGGCATGAGCGGCGGCATCGCCTGGGTGTACGACCCCAACGGCACCTTCCCCCAAAACTGCAACCCCGAAATGGTGGAGCTGGACCCGCTGGATGCTGACGACGAGGACCAGATTCAGGAGCTGCTGCGGCAGCACGTGGAGCTGACGGGCAGCCAAGTAGCGGCGTTTCTGCTGGGGAACTGGCAGGAAGAGGCCGGGAAATTCGTGAAGGTGTTTCCGAGCGAGTATAAGAAGGTGCTGCAAAAGGCGCGGTATGCGGAGGTGGGGTGATGCCCAACCGGGACGCCTCACCCCCAGCCCCTCTCCCGCGGAGAGGGGTGCCAGCCGACTTGTAGCGTGGACTCTGCGAGTCCGCGCCTGCCAGAACGGAGGGAACTGTTCGCCCCGGCGCGGACTCGCAGAGTCCACGCTACAGTCTGCGCAAGACCGGTGCCCCCTCTCCTTTTCGGAGAGGGGGTCAGGGGGTGAGGCCCCTCGTCCGCGCCGCCAAAACAACTAATTCAACCTGACATCCAATGCCTAACCCCACCGGTTTCAAAGAATTCGCCCGCGAGCTGCCGCCCAAGGCCGCGCCGCAGGAGCGCGTGGCCCACAACCACGAATTCGTAGGCACTTATTCCGAAGGGCAGCTCACCCAGCAGGCGGCCCGCTGCATGGATTGCGGCATCCCGTTCTGCCATTCGGGCTGCCCGCTGGGCAACATCATCCCCGAATTCAACGATGCCGTGCGGGAGGAGAAGTGGGAAGATGCCTACCAGATTCTCAGCGCCACCAACAACTTCCCGGAGTTCACCGGCCGCATCTGCCCCGCGCCGTGCGAGGCGGCCTGCGTGCTCAGCATTCACAGCAGCCCGGTGGCCATTGAGGAAATCGAGAAGCACATCATCGAAATTGCCTTCTCAAAAGGCTACGTGCAGCCCACGGCTCCGGTCCTGAAATCGGGCAAAACGGTGGCCGTGGTGGGCTCGGGCCCGGCCGGGCTGGCGGCGGCGGCGCAGTTGGCCAAAGCTGGCCACAGCGTCACGGTGTTTGAGCGCGACGACCGGCCCGGCGGCCTGCTTCGCTACGGCATCCCCGATTTCAAGCTGGACAAATGGGTCATTGACCGCCGCATCGACTTGCTGAAGGAAGACGGCATCAGCTTTCGCTGCAACACCGAAATCGGCCGCGACGTGTCCTTCGCCCAGCTCTCCCGCGACTTCCACGCCGTGGTGCTGGCCGGCGGCGCCAGCGTGCCGCGCGACCTGAACATTCCCGGCCGCGAGCTGCCGGGCATCCACTTCGCCATGGACTACCTCACCCAGCACAACCGCCGGGTGAGCGCGCTGGACCTGCCCGATGCGCCCATCTGGGTGGAGGGCCAGGATGTGGTGGTCATCGGCAGCGGCGACACGGGCTCTGACTGCGTGGGCACGGCCAACCGCCAGCGGGCACGCTCCGTCACGCAGTTTGCCCTCATGCACCAGCCCGGCACCGAGCGCCCCGCCCACACGCCCTGGCCACTGGAGCCGCACATTTTCCGCAGCAGCACCTCGCACGAAGAAGGCTGCCAGCGCTACTGGGGCATCAACACCAAAGCCTTTCTCGGGGATGAAAACGGCAAGCTCCGCGCCCTACGCGTGAGCGACGTGACTTGGGAAACCGACGTGCTGGGCCGCCGTATCCGCTTCGAAGAGGTGCCCGATTCCGACCGCGAAATCCCCTGCCAGCGCGTGCTGCTGGCCCTGGGCTTCACCGGCCCCCGCGTGGAGGGCCTCCTCAACGAGCTGGAAATCGACCTTGACCCGCGCGGCAACGTGCTGGCCGACGACAAGACCTTCGTCACGAACCAGCCCAACGTCTTCGTGGCCGGCGACATGCGCCGCGGCCAGTCGCTGGTCGTCTGGGCCATCTCGGAAGGCCGCGAAGCCGCCCGGCAAGTGGATTTGCTGCTAACGGGCAAGACCGCGCTACCGAGCAAAAATGCGGTGGGAATGTTTGCGTAGATGCCGCATCAACTAAAAAGGCCCGGAATTGATTGATTCCGGGCCTTTTTAGTTGGCTACATATAAAGAAGTTTAAAGCGAGAAACGCCGCTGCTTTTATAACATGCTAGCGTTTGACGGAGGTTTTTCAAGTCCTCTACAATCTTTCCCTGGCTCAGATAGCCATGGTCAGGAGGGTAGGCAAAGAGTGGTTGATTTTCCAACTTTTGAAACTGCCGGACCATTTCGGCCTCGTCACCAATAGTAGTTATCTGCAGTAATGATTCAAGGTCCTGATTCCGGTTTGGATTGTGCAAGACCTGTTTGTGGTAATCAGGAAATGCTTCAATCTTAGCCAAAAAAGAATCAACTACCGCCGCGACTTTGTCGACTTCATGCCAAATGATAGATGCTTCTTCTGGCTGTTCGTCTTCATCCAATTCGTCGGCATCATATCCCTCTTCTTCCTCAAAACTTATTTCTTGAAACACCGACAAATCAATTTGCAGTATTCGACTGACCTGCTCCACCTCAGCCGCCTCTCCATAGCCACCTACTTGTTCGAAAAAGAATGAGAGGCCATCTGGAAAACTGTCTTCACAAGTGGTTTCCTCTTCTGGTATGATGTAATAATCCATTCCCATGGCAGCAGAATTGTAGCTTGAGTGTCGTCGGCCCAAACATAGCACCTAGCAACAATTCACTTCATTTAATACCCCCGCTCCTCCCCCACCACGGCATACTGCGGGTCCTCCTCCATATTCACCTCAATCAGCGCGCCGGCGTTGTTCAGCAGCTGGCGGCAATCGGGGCTGAGGTGGCGCAGGTGCAGGGTTTTGCCGGCGCGGTGGTAGCGCTCGGTGAGTTTGTGGAGGGCGTCGATGGCGGACATGTCGGCCACGCGGCTTTCGCGGAAGTCGATGATGACTTTGGCGGGGTCCTGGGCCACGTCGAACTTCTCGCCGAAGGCCTGCACCGAGCCGAAAAAGAGCGGGCCGTAGATTTCGTAGTGCTTGGCGCCGGCCGCGTCGAGGTGGTGGCGAGCGCGGATGCGCTTGGCGTTTTCCCAGGCAAAGGCCAGGGCCGACACCACCACGCCCAGCAGCACGGCCAGCGCCAGGTTTTGCGAAATGGCCGTGACGAGCGTGACGAGCAGCATCACCGCCACGTCGGTGCGGGGCATGCGACGCAGGATGCGCAGGCTGGCCCACTCAAACGTGCCGATGACCACCATAAACATCACGCCCACCAGCGCGGCCAGCGGCAGCCGCTCAATCACGGGCGCGCCCACTACCACGAACAAGGCCAGCGCCACCGCCGCCACCACGCCCGACAGCCGCCCGCGCCCCCTGGATTCGAGGTTGACCATGGTCTGGCCAATCATGGCGCAGCCGCCCATGCCGCCGGTCAGGCCCGAGGCCACGTTGGCCAAGCCCTGGGCCACGCAGTCCTGGTTGCCACGGCCGCGGGTATCGGTCATTTCATCCACCACCGTGAGGGTGAGCAGGCTTTCGGTGAGACCCACCAGCGCCATGATGAAGGCGTAGGGCAGCACCAGCGCGAACGTGGCCCAGGTGAAGGGCACCTGCGGCAAGTGCGGTACCGGCAGTCCGCCCGCGATGGAGGCAATGTCGCCCACGGCCTTGGTTTGCAGCCCGCCAAAAATCACCAGCCCCGAC
Organism: Hymenobacter monticola; assembly: GCF_022811645.1. Taxonomy (NCBI): domain Bacteria; kingdom Pseudomonadati; phylum Bacteroidota; class Cytophagia; order Cytophagales; family Hymenobacteraceae; genus Hymenobacter; species Hymenobacter monticola. Next base: position 21,148 of record NZ_CP094534.1, read on the forward strand.
GTCACCACAATGGCCACCAGCGAGGCCGGCACCGCCTTCGTGAGCTTCGGCAGGAAGTACACAATGGCCATCGTGAGGCCCACCAGCCCCGCCATCAGCAGCAGCGCGGAGCCCGTGAGCCAATGTTCGGCCCCGGCCGCGTCGCGCACCTTGAACTGTTCCAGCTGCGCCATGAAGATAATGACGGCCAATCCATTGACGAAGCCATACACCACCGGCTGCGGCACCAGCCGGATGAACTTGCCCAGCTTCAGCAGGCCGATGGCAATCTGAATCAGGCCCATCAGGGCCACGGCCAGGAACAGGTATTCGGCCCCGTGCTGCTCTACTAGGGCCACAATGACCACGGCCACCGAGCCGGCCGCGCCCGAAATCATGCCCGGCCGCCCGCCGAACATACTGGTGATAAGGCAAATAATAAACGCCGACCCGATGCCCACCAACGGGCTGATGTGAGCCAGCAGCGCGAAGGCCACCACCTCCGGCACCAGGGCCAGCGCGGTGGTCAGCCCCGCGAGGATTTCGTTTTTAACGTTGACTTTGTATTCAGATAAATAAGCGGAAACGGAAGGCATTGATAGCGGAGAAAAAGGCAAAAGAAAAGCCGCACGCGCCCGGCAAGGGAGCGGCGGCGCGAAGGTTTCGGGCCAATTCTCAGGGTGGGGTGAGCTTGAGGATAATCGGGGGTAAGGGATGGCGTAACTGCCCGCAAAGGTACGGCCGGCTCCAGCGGGTAAAAAGCCTGTCATCCTGAGCGCAGCGAAGGTCCTTTTCACATTTGAACAATTTGTTCAGACGCGATAAGGTCCTTCGCTGCGCTCCGGATGACACATTTCTGTAGACCAACCTAAAAGCTCACCTTCACAATCTTAAACCGCGGCGAGGTGGCGGTGTACGGGTATAGCACATAAGCGTCGTTCCCACGTTTGGTGATGGTGGTGGGGCTCACCGCGCCCGTGGCAAAGGTGCCCGTGCTGCGCACGTTGGCCCAGGCGTCGGTGCTGTTGAGGCGGTACACGGTGCTTTGGCTGCCCGAAACAAGCAGCAGCGTTTGCGGGTCGGTGAGGAGCAGGCCATCGGCGCCGGTCAGGCTGAGGCCGGCGGCGTTGGTGACGGTGGTGAAGCTGCCAGGAGTGGCGATGGGCACTTTGAAGAGCGTGCCGGTATTGGCCTTGGCCACAATAAGGTAGCCGTCGGGGTGGTACACGATGCCGTTGAGGCCGAAGGCGGCGCCGGCGTCGAACTGAGGGCTCGTCAGGAATACCGAGGCCGCGCCTTGCGGGTCGACCTTGTAGATGATGGGCGCGTTGCTGTCGGTCACGTAGGCGTTGCCGTCTTTGTCCACGGCAATGTCGTTGGCGAAGTGGTTGGGGTAGGTGGCCGCGGCGGGCAGGCCGCCCAGGTCCACGTAGTTGAGCAGAGCGCCGGTGGTATTGTTGAAGATGGCCAGCGCCGCCCGCTTGCGCAGGGTGGCGGCCGAGGTGCGGCCCGGGTTCACGCCGTTGTCGGACACGGCCACCAGCACGCGGTTGCGACCCGCGTCGAGGTTTACGCCGATGGTGGAAATCAGGCGCTGCTCGTCGGCCAGCTGAGCGAAAGTGCTGTCGTCCTTCACCGTGCCGATGAAGCCTTTGGTGCGCGAGCTCACGATGAAGCGCTTGTTGGCCTCGTCCCACTGGATGCCCTCGGGGTGCAGGGCGGCCTGGGGCACGCTGAGGCGGTCGGGGGCCGTAACGGTGGGCGTGGTGGGCTCATCGTCTTTGGAGCAGCTGGGCAGCAGGGCCAGCAGCCCGGCCGCCAGCGCCGTCAGGCGCATCGCGCGGGGCAAGCGCGAAGCGCCAAGCGAAAAAGATTGGAAGGAATGCAGCATAAGAAGCGGAGGTAAATGTCATTAAATGAACCAGCTGCTTGTACGTACTGCAGAAAAGTATGCCGTCAGAAATCAGGATTAAAAAGGCGTTAAAAAAACTGCGTTTGCATACGCAACGCCAGCGAACAGCTTTCGAGCATGTAGAGAGGCAACACCTTGCGGCTCGGCGCTCGGGTCATTTCGCCTCCTTCCATACCGCCGAGACGTGAAGGTCCTCGTCACTCGCATTTTATTCGCCTGGTGGCGGTTTCAACGCCGCCCCATTATCGGCAAACAGCCCCACCAGATGCCCCAGCGCCCCGGGCGCGTGCAGGCGCTCGCTCCGTTTGCTCCAGGGTTTCCTGGGCCACGGCCGCGGCGCGCTGGCGCATGTGCTGCTCGTAGTGAGCGAGGGCGGCCTGCACGGTTGGGAACTGGTCGCTGGTCAGGCACTGGCTGAGCTCCAGGGCATCGAGCATGGCCATGTTCACGCCTTCGCCGGCGTAGGGCGGCATGAGGTGGGCGGCGTCGCCGAGCAGCGTGAGATTGGGCTGGGCAGGCCAGGTTTGGTCCGGGGGCATGCAGTATTGCGGGCGCGGCACGCAGCGCGTGGTGTCGCTGGCGAACAACTCCTGCCAGATTTCCGCCCAACCCGTAAATCCCTGCCGGAACCAGGCCCCCACCTCTGCCGCGTTCGCGAAGTCGATGCCGCTATCGCGGGCCCAGGTTTCGGGCGTTTTGCAGCCAGTGTAGAAGGTCAGGCTGCCATCGCCTTTGGCACTTACCACCAAGGTTTGGGCGTCATCGAGCGCGAAGATTTTCCCGCCCTGCGTCAGCGCGTGCAGGCGGGGCGCGTTTTGCGCCGCGTCGTACACAGTGCCTTCCACGATGGTCACGCCTGAATAGAACGGCCGGATTTTGGAGTTGGCCCCATCGGCCCCGATGAGAATATCCGCCGTGGCCGTAGCACCGCCCCGAAACGTGAGCTGCCAGCCCGCGCCCAGCGGCTGCACCGCCACCAACTGGCTGTCCCACACCACCGTGCCGGGTTGCAGCGCATCGAGCAGGATGTTGCGCAAGGGGCCCCGGTCGATTTCGGGCCGGAAAGCCGCGTCGCCGAACGTGTCGGCGGGGGCTTCGGCGTGTTGGCTGAGGGCCACGGTGGCGTGCTTGTCGGTCAGGCGCAGCTTGTCGGCACCGGGGCGGTAGTGGGCTTTAAAGGCGTCGAGCAGGCCGGCGGCGCGCAAGGCGGCCAGGCCCGATTCGTCGTGCAGGTCGAGGGTGCCGCCCTGCACCCGCTCGTGGCGACTGCGGTCGCGTTCGTACACGCGCACAGTGGCGCCCTGCCGCTGTAGCAGCCGGGCCAGGGTGAGGCCGCCGGGGCCACCACCCACAACGGCTACTTGTTTGTGTTGCAATAACATGACTGAACAGGTTTCGTAAGTTCAGCGCAAAATTATCTTGAGGGCAAAGCCGATAATTGTATAAATCGGTCGTCCTGATTGCGGGCCAGCTCTTTGGGCACCACGCCCGCGTACTTTTTGATTTCGCGAATGAAATGGGCTTGGTCGGCGAAGTTTTCCTCGGGGAAAAGCCGGCCGGCTTTGAGGTGCGGCAGCGACGCCCGAAACCGCAGGATGTTGGCGTAGGCCTTCAGCGAAAGGCCAAACTGCCGGGTGAAGTACCGATTGATTTGCCGGCTGCTCCAGCCCGCTGCTTTGGCCAGGGCCCCCACCGGCAAAGCCCCGTTGCTGGCGTAAAGCTGCTGAAACAGCTTCCGCTTCCGGGCATCCATTTCCGTGGGCAGCAATTGCGCGATGCGCGCCGCCGCTTTGGCGCAAAAACCGTCAAAATCGCGCAAGTCGGCTGCGCCCAGGCCCAGGTAGCCGGGCGGGAGCGGGCAGCCGGTTTCCAGCAAACCGGCCAGCCGCACGGGCAGCACGTACTCCGCCGCCAGCAGCTTCCAGCTGATGGCAAACACGGGGCGGTGCGGCGGAATGCCCTGCGCGCTGGGCCGGGTGTCGAGCCCCCGGAGCGTCACCTGGCAAGGCTCGGTGGCGGACTCAGAAAAGAACACGTCAATGCGCCCGTCGGGGATGAGCACCATGGGCTGGGCCGTGTCGGCGTGGTTGACGAGCATCCAGAAACTTTCCACGAACTCGGCCAGCGCCGGTGGCGGCGGGCACTCCCGGTGTTCGATGTCGCTGAAAGCCATTTGTGTACAATGCTGATTACTCCCCTACCCGATGGCCTTTTGCACCCACGCCCTGAGCCCCGGCACCCGCGCCAGGCCCACGGCCGCATTCACCAGCCAGGCTTTGTTGCTGAGGAAGCGCATGAGGCGGTAGCTCTTGGCCAGCTTCCGGCCGATTTTATGTTCCACCTGCGCATCATACTGCCGCATAAACCCGGCGCTGAAATCCTGCTGCTCAAAGCAAGCCGCCGCCTGCGCCCCGGCCAGGATGCCGCTCTGAATGGCCGTGTCGATGCCGTGGCCCTGCAGCGGGTCGATGAGCGAAGCGGCGTCGCCGCAGAGCATGAACCGGCTGCCGCTGATGGGCCGCGTGCGCCCCCCGCCCAGCGGCAGGCCGAAGCCGACGATGGGCCCGAGCTGCCGCGCCCCGGCAAAGCGACCAGCCAGCTCCGGGTGGGTGGCCAGTACACGCGCCAAGGTTTCCTTGAGGTCGACTTTGTGCGCCGATACGATTTCGGACAGCATGCCCAGGCCCACGTTGCAGCGCCCGCCGCCCACCGGAAACAGCCACACGTAGCCGGCCAGGTAGTCGCTGCTCAGGAAAAACTCGGTGGTGCCGCTGCTGGCCCCGGCCACGTTTTCGTAGTAAGCGCGCACCCCGGCGCAGTGATGGGCGCGGTCGAGCGGCGCGGGCAGCAGCTTGCGGCCCACCACGGAGTTGGCCCCATCGCAGCCGATGACCAGTCCGGCCGTGATTTCGCGCCCGTCGGTGGTCGTCAGGCGGGCGTGGCCGGGCGCAATGCTCAGCGTTTTGAGGCCGGTATTTTCCAGAATTTCGGTGGCCGAGTGCTGCCGCACCAGCTCCAGCAAAGCCGCATCGAAGGTTTCGCGGGGGCTGTTGAAGCTGGGCAGCTTCCACTGCAGCGTGAGGCCGGCGCCGCTGGGGGCCACGAGGCGGGAGTCGCGCACGTCGTCGCGCGGCTGCAGCTGCCAGAGCTGCTCCACGAAGGCGGGGTCGAGCTGGCGCAGGGCCTTGAATGCTTGGCCAGGCACGGCGTCGCCGCACACCTTGTCGCGCGGAAACTGGGCTTTGTCGAGCAGGGCCACGCGCAGGCCGCTGCGGCGCAGGGCCAGCGCGCAGGCCGCGCCCGCCGGCCCGGCGCCGACGATGGCGACGTCGTAGTCAAGAGTATTTTCGGGAAAACCAGACACGGCGCCAAAGGTAACGGGCAGCGCCGTGCGGCCCTTCGGAATAGCAAAAGGCCATTTTCTGCGAAGCCAGACCGCTCCCCATTTTTCCCAAATTGGTTCTGATGAAAGCAGCGGTAGCCAACCGTTTTGTTTTTTCGTTAGCTTGCTATCTACTATTTCACTCTACCCGACCTTGAACCCGTTCCTTTCTTCTCTGCTTCCGGCCGATGACGAGGTCCGCGTACGGGCCCTCGACCGTTACCAACTGCTGGACGCGCGCAGCGAAAAAGTGCTCGACGACGTGGTGGCCGCCACGGCCCGCCTGTTTGGCGTGTCCAACGCCATGCTCTCCATTGTGGAAAAAGACACCGTGCTGGTGAAGGCGCCCTACAACCTGCCTGCGCCCATCGAGCGTGTGCCCCGCGAGCAAAGCGTGTGTTCGGCCACCATTTTGCAGGACGACACGACCGTGTTTGAGGACGTGGAAAAAACCGGCGTGCCCGGCGTCGACCTCACGCTGGTGCGGCAGCTGGGGCTGCATTTTTACGCCGGTCACAACCTGCGCACCCCCGACGGCCACAACCTCGGTACCCTCTGCATCCTCGACGGCCCGCCGCGCCGCTTCACCCCTGCCGAACGCTCGCTGCTGAGCCGCCTAGCGGCTGTGGTGATGCGCCTGCTGGAGCTGCGCCGCGTGCTGGGGCCGCACACCGGCCTCACGGCCTCGCTCTGGGAAATTGTGTACCGGGCCATTGGCGAGCAGCTAAAGCGCCTCACCGACCTGGCGCAGCGCATCGGGCCCGCCACGGGCCGGCAGCTCTCACCGGCCGCCGCGCAGGAAGCCGGGGCCATTGTGGGCATCATCGACCAGTTTCTGGCCTCTACGCTCCAGCGCCGCTAACCCGCGCGGCGGGGGCTGCCCGGCAATAGGGGTTGGAACTTGCCATTGCTTAAATTGCACAATACTGGCCATCACGCGCAACCCTGCCCCGCCGCCCGTGGTACAAGCAGCGGGCGGCCCATCAGCCAGCGCATCTGATTTGCGGCCAGCAGCGTTTGTCTATTACTGGCCAGCCTTTTTCATTTCTTGCTTTGGTTGAGATTTCCAATCCTCTGATACCGGCCAACGACACGGCCCGCCTGCAAGTGCTGGCCAGCTACCAACTGCTGGACACGCGCAGCGAAAAAGTGCTCGACGACGTGGTGGCCGCCACGGCCCGCCTGTTTGGCGTGTCCAACGCCATGCTCTCCATTGTGGAAAAAGACACGGTGCTGGTGAAGGCGCCCTACAACCTGCCCGTGCCCATCGAACGCGTGCCCCGCGAGCAAAGCGTTTGTTCGGCCACCATTTTACAGGACGACACGGCCGTATTCGAGGACCTGGCCCGCGCCACCATCCCCGGCGTCGACGTCTCGCTGCTGTTGCAGCTGGGCCTCAGCTTCTACGCCGGCCACAACCTGCGCACGCCCGAGGGCTACAACCTCGGCTCGCTGTGCGTGTACGACGGCCCGCCCCGGCAGTTCTCGCCCACCGAGCGCGCCCTGTTGGCCATCCTGGCCGGCCTGGTGATGCGCCTGCTGGAGCTGCGCCGCGCCTTGGGCGCCCACGCCGACACCACCGCTGTGCTCTGGGAGCCCGTGTACCGCGCCATCGGCGGGCAGCTGGCCCGCCTCACCGAACTGGCCCAGCGTACCACGCCCCCCGGCGAGCCGCCGGGCATCACCGAAAGCGTGGTGGCCGAAGTGAAGGCTATTGCGGCCGTGGTCGAGCAGTTTGTGGCCGCCACGCTCAAGCGGGTGTAGGGCGGCGAGCGCAGGGGAAGCGTACTTTTGCGACGTTTCTGTGTCTGTAGTATGATGGTTGAAAAAAACGAGGTAAAGACGCTGGCCCTGTTGGGCGCCACGGGCTCCATTGGCACGCAGGCGCTGGAAGTGGTGCGGCAGCAGCCGGGCCGGTTCCGGGTGGCGGTGCTCAGCGCGCAGCGGCAATGGGAGCTGCTGGCGCAGCAGGCGCGGGAGTTTCGGCCCGCCGTGGTTGTTATTGGCGAGGACAGCTTTTATCAGCAGTTGAAAGACTCCCTGACCGACCAGCCCGAAACCGAGGTGCTGGCCGGCGCGGCAGCCCTGGCCGAAGTCGTAACCCGGCCCGAAATCGACATTGTGCTCACCGCGCTGGTGGGCTACGCCGGGCTGCTGCCCACGGTGGCCGCCATCCGGGCCGGCAAGGACATTGCCCTGGCCAATAAGGAAACCCTGGTGGTGGCCGGCGAGCTGATTACCAGCCTCGTGCGGCAGCACAACGTGCGCCTGCTGCCCGTCGATTCGGAGCACTCCGCCATCTTCCAGTGCCTGGTGGGCGAGGAACAGAATCCCATCGAGAAAATCATCCTCACCGCCTCTGGCGGCCCGTTCCGCGGCCGCTCGGTCCGCGAGATGGAGGCCGTAACCAAGGCCCAGGCCCTGAAACACCCCAACTGGGACATGGGCGCCAAAATCACCATCGACTCGGCCTCGCTTATGAACAAGGGCCTGGAGGTGATTGAAGCCAAGTGGCTATTTGGCCTGCGCGACGAGCAGATTGACGTGGTGGTGCACCCCCAGAGCATTGTCCACTCGCTGGTGCAGTTCGAAGACGGCTCTCTGAAGGCCCAGCTGGGCTTGCCCGACATGAAGCTGCCCATTCAGTACGCGCTGGGCTACCCGCAGCGGCTGGTCAATACCTTCCCGCGCTTTTCCTTCCTCGACTACCCCACCCTCACCTTCGAGGCGCCCGACCGGGTGGCCTTCCCCAACCTGGAGCTGGCCTTTGGGGCCATGCGGCGGGGCGGCAACGCGCCATGCGTGCTCAACGCGGCCAACGAAGTGGCCGTGGCCGCCTTCCTGCGGGAGCAGGTGGGCTTCCGGCAAATGTCGGACCTGGTGGCCGAGTGCCTGGCGCGGGTGTCGTACCTTGCCGAGCCAATTTTGGCCGACCTGGTGGCCACCGACGCCGAAACGCGGCGGCTGGCGGAAACCCTGGTTTAACAACTTTTGTCATGCTGACGCAGGAAGCATCTTATCACGGCTGCCTACGTCAGAATTACTCATACACGTGTAGCGCGGGCGTGATAAGGCCCTTCGACCTCGCTTGATGCGCGACATGCTCACGATAACAGATTAATTACCCCCTCCCTTGGCTATCCTCACCATGATTGGCCAGCTTGTGCTGGCGCTTTCCATTCTTGTTGGCTTGCACGAATTCGGCCATTTTGCCTTCGCCAAGCTCTTTAAAATCCGGGTCGATAAGTTCTACATCTTCTTCGATTTTCTGTTTCCAATGCCCAACGTGGCCAATTTCGCGTTGTTCAAGAAGAAGGTGGGCGAGACGGAGTACGGCATCGGCTGGTTCCCCCTGGGCGGCTACGTGCAGATTCACGGCATGATAGACGAGACGCAGGACGCCTCGGCCCTGGCGGGCCCGCCGCAGCCCGACGAGTTTCGGGGCAAGCCGGCCTGGCAGCGCCTGCTGGTGATGCTGGGCGGCATCATCATGAACGTCATCTTGGGCATTGTGATTTTCGCGGCGGTATCATACAAGTGGGGCGACACCTACCTGCCCGCTTCGGAGGCCCGCTACGGCGTGGTAACCAGCAGCCTGGGCCGCTCCATCGGCTTCCAGACTGGCGATAAAATTGTAAAAATCAACGGGCGGCCTTTCACGGAGTTCGACGACGTGTACAAGCCCGATGTGCTGATGGGCGACAACGCCTACTACACGGTGGAGCGCAACGGGCAGCTGCTTGACATCAAGGTTCCGCAGACTTTCTTCGCCAAAGTCTCGAAGCAAGCCGACCAGGACAGCGCGTCTTTTGTGACCCCGCGCATGACTTTCAACGTGAAAACGGTATCCCCGGGCGGCAGCTCGGAAAAAGCCGGGCTGCTGGCGGGCGACAAAATCGTGTCGGTGGCCGGCGCGCCGGTGCAGTACTACGATGAGTTGAAAAGCATACTGGCGGCCCATAAAAGCCAGCGGGTAGCCATGGAAGTGCAGCGCGGGGGCCAAACCGTGCCGCTGTCCGTATCCGTGAGCAAGGGCGGCCTTATTGGCTTCGTGATGGAGCCGACCATGAAGTTTAGCACGCACTACTATTCACTGGCCGAATCGGTGCCGGTGGGGGTGAAAAAGGCCTTTGGCGTGATTGGGTTGCAGGCCAAAGCCTTCGCCAAAATTGGCCGGGGCGAGCTGTCGGCATCCGAAAGCCTCGGTGGCCCGGTGGAAATTGCCCAGCAGTTTGGCGGCATTTGGGACTGGCAGCACTTCTGGGGATTGGCCGGGGGCCTGAGCATGGTGCTGGCCTTCATGAACCTGCTGCCCATCCCGGCCCTCGACGGCGGCCACGTGGTGTTCCTGCTCTACGAAATGATTTTGCGCCGCAAGCCCTCGGATGCCTTCATGGAAGGCGCCCAGCGCGTGGGCACTTTCCTCATCCTTGCCCTCATGGCTTATGTGCTTGTCTTCAAGCAAATAATGAAGTTCTTCCCGGACAAGGAAGAGCCTCAGACCGAGGTAACAAAGCCGACGCCGGCCCAGCCCGCCCGTCCCTAGCCGGGCGCGGCGTCTCCTTACTTCGCTAGCTGTTTTTCGCCGTGCGTCACCTTGTGGTTGCTTTTGCTGCGTTGCTGTTGCTCCCATTAGCCGGGGCCAGCCTGGCCCTGCACGCCTACCACAGCACCCTCACCGAGCTGCGCTACAACCCGGCCAAAAAGCAGCTGGAGCTGTCGGTGAAAGTGTTTACCGACGATTTTGAAAAGGCAATCTCGCAGGGCCAGCCGGCAGCGGTGAGCCTGACCGACGCCGGCCCGCGCCCACTGACGCTGGCCACGGCCTACGTGCAGCGCACCCTACAAATCCGCACCCCGGCGGGCGCGCCACTGCAAGTGCAGGTGCTGGGCCTGCAGCATGAAAACGATGGCTACTGGCTCTACTGCAAAGTGCCGCTACCCGGCCCGCTCACGGGCATACAGCTCCGCCAAGCAATGATGCTGGAGGCATTTGGCGACGAGATGAACATCGTCAACATCGAGGCCAACGGCAAAAAGCAAAGCGCCCTGTTCCGGGCCGGCCACGAGCAGGAAACCATCAACTGGTAAGCTACTGAGTGCCGCGAAATGATATTTCGCGGCACTCGTGCTATTTCTCCAAGGCGCCGCGCAAAAATTGGCTGAACGGCACCATGGCACGGAATACGTCCAGCACGTGGGCCCGGAAATCGGGGTGCGCCAGCACGTCGACGTCCGTCATGGTATGCGAGGCGATGAAGCTTTTGTGCTTGAGCAGCTCGATTTCGGGGTGGTCGGCGGAGTAGGCGGCGGGGGACTTCTTCAGCCGCTCGCCGCCCAGGCCGCCGAAGTAGCGCTGGAAATCGGGCGCGGCCAGCAGCGCCTTCAGCTCGTCGGCGTTGTAGTCGATTTCCTGGCGAATGGCGGCCAGCTGCTCCTTATCGGGCTGGTAGAGGCCGCCGCCGATGAGGGTGCTGCCGTTGGGGCCCAGTTGCACGTAGTAGCCGGGCGTTTCGATGTCTTTGCCGCTGGCGGTGAAGTAGGCCGAGAAGTGCAGCTTGTAGGGGTCTTTGTTGTTGCTAAACCGCACGTCGCGGTAGATGCGGAAGATGCTTTTGCGGCCCTGCGGCCCGGCCAGTATGGGGTCGAGCTTCTGCAACTCCCGAAACCAATACTCGGCGTCTTCTTCAAACTGCTTGCGCAGCTGGTCGTAGGTGGGCTTGCGCTCCTGAAACCAGGCGCGGTCGTTGTGTTTGCTGAGGCCGGTGAGAAAGGTGAAAAGAGGCTTGAGCTGCATGGATTGGAAGAAGTTTAAGGTCAAACTCCCCTCCTTTTCGAAGGAGTGGATGTTCGAGCCAAAGGCTCGGACGGGGGTGGTTGCGTCGTTGAACGATACCTGAACGACTTGCGCCCACATCGTTCGGGTATTGTTCAACGGCGCAACCACCCCAGTTGCCGCGGGCGCGGCAACGTCCCCTCCTCAACTGAGGAGGGGAGTTGATGTTCAGTCGTCGTCGCCTTCCTCTTCTTCCTCGCGCTCCGCCTTCGCTTCGCGCAGGAACGCGGCGCGGCGCGGGGCGGGCATCTGGCTTTTTTCGCCCCGGATGGCTTGCCAAATGTTTTCGTTGAAAGCCAGGTCCGGCGCGGCGTCTTCGCGGCTCATGTCGAACTGGAGGGCGCGGCGGGCGGGGGCGTTGAAGGCGGTGTTGCGCGCATCGAGCGCGGTGGTAGCGGGGCGCACCGTGTAGGGCTTGAAATTGGGCCGGGGCGTGAAGCAGGCCCAGAGCGGCAGGGCGGCGGCATCGTACTGGCTCATGGGCGGCAGGCCGAGGATGAGCTCCAGCGTGCGCAGCATGCCGGACGTGGTGTAGGCCGTGTGCACCACAGCGTTGCGCCGGATGTAGGGCCCGATGAGGTAGGCCGTGGAGCGGTGCGCGTCCACGTGGTCGGGGCCGTTCTGGGCGTCGTCCTCCACTATCATCACCACCGACTCTTTCCAGACCGGGCTGTTGGAGAGGTGCTCGATGAGGCGGCCCAGGGCCAGGTCGTTGTCGGCAGCGTAGCTCAGCGGGTGCAGCTCGCCTTTGCGGGCGCCGTAGGTGTGGTCGTTGGGCAGGCGGATGATGCTGAGGTTGGGCAGCTTACCGGCGGCTACGAGTTGGTCGAAATCCTGCTCCCACACCTTTTCGCGGTCCACGTCCTTCACCTTCAGGTTGAAGCCCGCGTACTCCTTGCAGTAGTTGGCCGCGATGGCCGGCTTGGTGGGCTTGCCGCCGAACACGAACTCGCCGTAGGAGCGGAACGTGCGGCCCGCGCGCAGGCAATAGTCCCACAGAAAGCCGTCCTGGGGCTCGGCCACTTCGCCCTTGCTGCCCTCGAAGTCGTAGTCGCCGCCGCGGCCGCTGTAGTTGCTGGGCCAGGTTTTCTCCACGAAGTCGGTGGCGTAGGCGGCCGTGCTCCAGTTGTGGCCGTCTGCGCTCACTTCGGCATCCACGTAGAAATTATCGAGCAGCACAAACTCCCGCGTGAGGGCGTGGTGATTAGGCGTCACCTTTTCGGGAAACAGGCAGAGGCTGATGTCGCCGTTGCCGGCCGGCAGGTCGCCGAGCACTTGGTCGTAGGTGCGGTTTTCCTTGATGATGTAGAAGACGTGCTTGATGGGCGACTTCTCCCCCACCCGTTGCGGCACGGGGTTGCCGGCCGGCACGTCGGGCGAGGCCTCCCGGCTTTTGCTGAAGGGCGTGTTGGCGTACACCTGCGTCGAATACGCGGCCAGAGCTTTTTCGTCGGGCACGGGCAGGCGCGAGAGCGAGCCCAGCAGCAGCCCGCCGATGTAGCCGGCACCCTTCTCGCCCACGTCGCGCACGGGGTTGGGGCCGTTGGGATTGGGCTTGGAGGTGCTGCCCTTGCCGTTGGTTATCAGCAATTGCTTGCCCGCCACGGCCACCGCCGTGGGGTACCAGCCCGTGGGAATGAAGCCCAGCGGCCGGCTGGTGGCCGCGTCGCGCACGTCGAACACGGCCAGGCAGTTGTTGTCGGCGTTGGCAATAAAGAGCTGGCTTTCGTCGGCGCTCAGGGCCAGGCCATCGGGCGTGCTGCCGGCGGGCGAGGCCGGAAACAGGGCCGTGTTGAGCGTTTCCGTCACCAGCCCGCGCCGGGTGTTGATGACCGAAACCGAGTTGCTGTTGGCGTTGGCCACAAACAGCCGGCTGCCGTCGCGACTGATGGCCAAGGCGTTGGGGTGGCTGCCCACGGGGATGGTGGGCAGCAGCACCTGGTGGTCGAGGTCGTAGGTAGCCACCGCGTGCCCGCCCCAAAGGCTGATGTAGAGGGCGCGCTGCGTGGGGTGCAGCACCACGCCGTAAGCCTCAGCGGGCAGCTTCACCACGCGCTCCACCTGCTGCGTTTTCCGGGTGATGATGTAGAGGGAATTGTCCTCGCGCGTGACGGCGTAGAGCCGCTCGGCATCGGCGGCTACGCCGGCCACGCCAATTTTCTGCTTCGGCCACTTTTCGCCCAGCACCAGGGCGCTGTCGGCCAGCAGTTTCTGCCCCTCCACTTTGAAGGTGTGGATGCGGTTGTGCTGCCCGCCCGAGGCGTAAATCGTGCGGCCATCGGGCGCGAAAGCCAGGCCCGCCCAAGCGGCCGGCACTTCTTTGGTGTCAAGCAGCTGGCCGGTGGCCACGTCGAGCAGCTGCACGGAGTTTTTGCCCCAGCCGGCATTAACCACGGCGGCCAGGCGGCCGTCGGGGCTGATTTGCAGGTTGAGGGGCAGGTCGCCGAGCGGGGTGGCGGTGCCGGCCGGGCTCAGCTTCCAGCCGTTGGAAAGGCGGGTTTGGGCGGTGCCGGCAATGGGGCCGGGCAGCACGCCGGGTGCTTCGGGCGCGGCCTTCTGGGCGGAGTTGCCGGTGCAGCTGAGCAGCCCGAGCAGCGGCAGCAGCGGGGCCAGGCGGCGGAGTTTTTTGAAGGGCGTCATTGAACACGAGCCGCGCAGTGGCATGGCTGCGCAGACGGCTGCGAAGGTAGCCCGCCGGCGCGGCAGGTTGTTTGGGCGTGGCACCTTACCGCCGGCTCCTTTCTGGTGGCGAGAAAAGTCAGTCGACTTGTAATGTGGGCACTGCGGGTCTGCGTCTTGGCGCAAAATACTTGACACCCCAGCAAATGCGGACCTGCAGCGTCCACGCTACAAGCTGCGCCTCAGCTGTTAAGAACCATTTTCACTCCCTACAAAATAGAAACACCACAATGCCGTTGTAAGCGCATTCTCCACTTTCACCGCTTGGGTTTTTATGCTGCGTCGTTTGTCGTGCTGCGGGTTATTGCTATTGTCCGTGTTCCAACTGTTTGCCCAGGGCTGCGCGGCGCCCGGCAGCAGCTCACCCCCGGATAGCCTGACCGGGAAAAACCCGGCGGCCTTCTGGAAAGAGCAGCTGCGGTTTCCGCGGGTGCGGACGGCGCAGGCGGCCATCGGGCCGGTGCTGGCCGGGCGGCTGCGCGCGCATTCGCTCGAAGCGAAGCAGCTGGAAGTATTCATTCGCATGATAAAAAGCCGCGCCGAGCTGGAGGTGTGGGCCCGCAACCAGGGCGGCGGCCCTTTTCAATTGTTCGAAACCTACCCACTCTCGGCCACTTCGGGCACGCTGGGCCCCAAGCGCCGGGCCGGCGACTACCAGGTGCCCGAGGGCTTCTACGAAATCGACCGCTTCAACCCCAAAAGCAACTACCACCTCTCGCTGGGCCTGAACTACCCCAACGCCGCCGACCGCGCCTTGGGCGAGCCCCACCCCGGCGGCGACATCTTCATCCACGGCGGCGCGGCGTCCATCGGCTGTATGCCCATCACCGACGCGGGCATCGAGGAAGTGTACCTGCTGGCCGTAGCATCGCGGGCCGCCGGGCAGGCCGTCATCCCGGTGCACTTGTTTCCTTTCCCCATCACCGAAGTCGAGTTGGCCAAGCGGCGCAACAGCCCGCACCAAGCCTTTTGGCGGAGCCTGATGCCGGGCTACACGTATTTTGAGCAGCACCACGATGTGGTGAAGGCTGATGCGCTGGCCGTGGCGCGGTAGACAACTTGTAGCGTGGACTCTGCGAGTCCGCGCCGGGGCGCACGTTCAAGCAATGCGCGGACTCGCAGAGTCCACGCTACGGCCCGTCATTCGCACCATTGGGCACGATTTTTTCGTTTAGCCGCGAAACCAATCTGATTACCCCTGCCCATGAAACGCCTTTTGCTTGCGTTGTCCTCCTTATTATTCACTTTCGCTGCCCAGGCCCAACGGACCACCGACTTGTGGTACTTCGGCCAGCAGGCCGGCCTCACCTTTGCCGACGGCACGCCCAAGCCGTTGAACGACGGCAAGATGAGCACCTACGAAGGCTGTGCCGTGGCCACCACGGCCAAGGGTGAGCTGCTGTTCTACACCAACGGCGAAACCGTGTGGAACCGCAAGCACCAGCCCATGCCCAACGGCCGCAAGCTGATGGGCAGCGGCAGCAGCACCCAGTCGGCCCTCATCGTGCCAGACCCCGGCTCGGGCAACGTATTCTACATTTTCACGGTGGCGCCGCAGGGCACACCCAACGGCCTGCGCTACTCCGTGGTGGACATGACCCGCGACGACGGCTTCGGCGACCTACCCCGGGTGAACCTGCTGCTCATTCAGCCGGTGGCCGAAAAACTGGCCGCCGTGCGCCACGCCAACGGCCGCGACACCTGGGTGGTGGCCCACCGCTGGAATTCCAACGCCTTTGTGAGCTACCTCGTGACAGCCGACGGCGTGGCCGGCAAGCCGCTGATGAGCAACGTGGGGAGCATGAACGCCGGCCCCGGCCGCAACGCCATCGGTGCACTCAAGTTCTCGCCTGATGGCAAACACCTGGCCGCTGCGCTCTGGCGCGAAACCAACAAGTTTGAAATCTACGACTTCGACCGCGCCACCGGCAAGGTGAGCAACCCGCGCAGCTTCGGCCCCTTTGCCGAAGCCTACGGCGTGGAGTTTTCGCCCGATGGCTCCAAGGTGTACGGCACCTGCAACGGCGTGGGCGGCGGCGAAACCCAAATCTGGCAGTTTGACCTCAAAACCAAGGACAAGGTGATGGTAGGCAAGTCGGCGAACCGCAAAATCGGCGCCTTGCAGCTCGGCCCCGACGGCCGCATCTACGTGGCCCGCGAAGACAACCCCAACCTCGGCGTCATCGAGCAGCCCAACGCCCTGGGCAAGGACTGCAAGTACGTGGACGAGGGCCTCAAGCTGGGCGGCCGCCGCAGCAAGCTCGGGTTGCCCGCGTTTGTGGTGGTGCCTTAATGTAACCCAACAAAAACAGAAAAGGCCGCCATGCTCAGCATGGCGGCCTTTTCTGTTTTTGTTGGGTTATGCCTTACTGCTCCTCCTTATTGCCACCGATTTTGAACCGCAGGAAACCCGCGGCAATCGAGTAATAAGGCGACTTATCGCTGAAATACCCCGTCACGTCGCGGGAACTGAAGCCAGCTTCCCACACCGGGGTCACGAAGGTGAGGCCCAGGGGCAGGCTGGCGCCGTAGCCGGCACCGCCGCTCACGCCGCTGCTCAGACGTATCCAGTTCACGGGCTTGAAGTCGACACCCAGGCCCACGAAAGACGAGGTGAGGTTGCCGGCCACTTTGTTGAGGGGCGTGGTCACGTCAACGCCCACTTCCACGAGGCTGCTCACGCGCATGCCGGCCCCGAAACGGAACTTCCCCGGCAGGGCGGCTTTGCGCTCCTTAGCGGCTTCGTATGTGAACAGGGTTTGCTTGTCGGTGTCGAACTGGTCGGCCAGGCTGCTGAAAATGTCGTAGGTGGTGGCGCCTTGCGACTGCAGCTGCTGCAGGCGCTGGTCGGTGGCCGTCACCACGTTGCCGGTCCAGGTCATGTTGCCAATGTCGGTGACCGAAGCGCCCAGCCGCAGGCCCTTGCCCACTTCCACGGCCAGGCCGAAATCGAACCCGTGGCCATTGCCCACCGAGTTGAACACGCCCGACTCGCGCACGCTGTTGAAGTTGGGGTTGGACGACAGCGTGCCGTAGTCGATGTCGAACACGGGCGAGAGGGCCGTGAAAGCGTAGAGGCTGCCGCTTTCGGCCCGCACGTCCACAATGCCCAGGCCCTGAATGTAGCGGTAGCCCACCCCTATCGAGGCGTGCAGGCCGTCTTTGCTCAGCACTTCCAGCCCGTAAGACACGTTGTATTCGCTGGTGGAAGCCAGTTGAATGGACGTGCCATCGAGCACCGTCGACACCAGCGGGGCGTTGGGGTTGGTGGGCGTGGGCGAGCCGCTGGTGTTGGCCGTGGGGTAGTACTGCCGCACGATGGCCGCGTTCTGGCCGTTCACCAGAATGTCGGCGGCGTTCGGGTTCAGGCCCAGGTGCAGGCTGTTGCGCAGCCGGTTGCTGAACGCAATGCCGCCCAGCCCGTTGGGCAGCGCCACGGCAAAGCCCACGGTGGTAGCGTCCACGTTGAGGTTGAGCACATCGGGGCCCGACAGGGCGCCCACCAGCTCGGTGCGCTGGGCAGCGGTCAGGGGCTGGCTGTCGGCGGTGATGATATTCTTAAAGATGTTCTGGGTCAGGGAACGTGAAGCGCCGCCCGCGCCGAACTCCCCGATGGTGAACGACACCAGCGGCGCCCCGGCCCGCCCCAGGTTGGCGGGGTTTACGCCGATGGCCTGATAGCCCTGGGCGAAGGTGTTGATGACGCCGCCCCGGCCGGCGGCCGAGAAGTTGCTCAACTCGTTTTGGGCCCATGCCGAGCCCGGAAGCGCCAGCCCGAGGGCCAGCAGCGCATAGTAAAAGGGTGCTTTCATATCGAAGGCAGTGAAAAAGGTGGCGGAATGGGAGGTGGGAGGAGAAGGGCGGCGCGCAAAGAAACTGCGGGCGGCCAGCGCCGCCAACCACAGCCGCCCAACGCCTGACGCGCGGCGACTATTGCCGGTTTTTAGCCCTGATAACCGAAACGCCCGTTCTTTGCGGACGCAAGCTAACCCCTACCCGTCAATCTATTGCCTCCCTCCCGCCTTTCCGCCGCCGAGTACGCCGCCGGCATCCGGGCCGGCTCGCGCACGGTGCTGGGCCGCGCCATCACGCTGGTCGAAAGCACCTTGCCCTCCGACCAGGCCCTGGCCCAGCAGGTGCTGCAGGCCGTGCTGCCTCACACCGGCCGCAGCCTGCGCGTGGGCATCACGGGCGTGCCCGGCGTGGGCAAAAGCACCTTCATCGAAGCCCTGGGCCGCTTCCTGGTCGAAACCCAGGGCAAGCGGCTGGCCGTGCTGGCCGTGGACCCCAGCAGCCAGCGCGGCGGCGGCAGCATCCTGGGCGACAAAACCCGCATGCCCTGGCTGGCGGCCCACGAGGCCGCCTTCATCCGCCCCTCCCCCGCCGGCAGCAGCCTGGGCGGTGTGGCCCGCGCCACCCGCGAGGCCGTGCTGCTGTGCGAAGCCGCTGGCCACGACGTCATTTTCGTGGAAACCGTAGGCGTGGGCCAGTCCGAGACCACCGTGCACGGCATGGTCGACTTCTTCCTATTGCTGCTGCTGGCCGGCGCCGGCGACGAGCTGCAGGGCATGAAGCGCGGCATCATGGAAATGGCCGACGCCCTGTGCATCACCAAAGCCGACCAGGGCAACGAGCAGGCCGCCCGCCGCGCCAAAGTCGATTACCAAAGCGCGCTGCACCTGTTTCCGGCGGCGCCCTCGGGGCAGGTGCCGCCGGTGCTGCTTACCTCCTCCGTGAGCGGCACGGGCCTGGCCGAGGTGTGGCAGGCCATCGAGACCTACGCCCAGGCCACGCAACAGAACGGCTATTTCCAGCAGCGCCGGCAGCAGCAACAGCTGCAATGGCTGCACCAAAGCATTGCCCAGGAGCTGGAAATGCGCTTCTACGCCGATGCCGCCGTGCGCCAACGCCTGCCCTCCCTTCAACAAGCCGTGGCCGCCGGAAGGGTTACGCCCTTCGCAGCGGCCACGGAGTTGTTGGATTTAAATGTGAGACAGTGAGAAGTCAGACAGTGAGAAATGGGGCATACGCTTCTAATGTCTTACTGTCTCATGTCTCGCTTTTACAGCGCCGCCGTAGCCAGGCCGCTTTCGACGCGGCGGGTGGTAGTTTCGCGCACGGCAATGCTGGTGGCACCGGGGCGCGGCGCTTCCACGTCCACGGTGTAGCGGTAGCGGCTGGCGCCCACGCGGCACTGCACGGCGTAGCGGCCGGTGGGCAGGCCGTTGAATTTCAGCAGTGTGCCGTAGGAGGTGCGGTGGTTTTCGTTGAGGAGGGTCTGGCCGGTGCTGAGGTGGATGACCTGCATAGAGGCCTTCTGCCCGGCGGGGATGAAGAGGCGCACGCGCAGACTTTCGCCGTCGGGCTGCGTCACTTGTACAGGCTCGGCGGCCGGCGTCTGGGCCTTGGCGGGCTGGGCCAGGCCGACGCCAAGCATGGCCAGCCCGCCGATGATGAACGAACGAGCTTCCTGCGTAACAGTGGCTGCAGAAGTGGCGGTTTGGGCGGCAAGGAGGCGGAAGGAGGTTTTCATGGTTTTGCAGAAAAATTGGGGGGGGTGGAAAAGCTGGAGAAGCATCCCTGGCAAGGCCGGCGCCAGTGCGCCGCTCGTGTCCGGTTTTGAGCGACGACTGCCCAGAGATGTTAGGAGTATTTCCAACGGCGTGCCAATCATTCATTGCGCTTATAATCAATTATTTACTCAGGAATCAACATAAACTCCGCTCCTTTATTCTGTTCACTGCCGGGCAGGTGTTCGAAAGTGAACACCGCCAGCAGCATAAATTCAAAAAGTTGGTCTAAAACATCGTACGCACTATCCCGAAAAAGCCATAAGCAACGAAAGGGCTGTGGTTAAACTCACCGATGCAGTTGCCTGAGCCGCTTCGCTACCTTCGTCTTAGCCTAACTTAAATCCACCTGCTGGCCGTGTTTTTTCGCTCCTTATTGCCAACTGTTGCGTTGGCCATTGTTTGCTTATTGCCAAGTCAGGCACGAGCCCAAACCATTACCGGCGCAGTAACCAGCGGGGCCACCCAGCAGGCCGTGCCATTTGTGAACATCGGCCTGCCCCGCCGCGGCCTGGGCACCGTGAGCGACGAGCAGGGCCGCTACCAGATGGCTTACAATCCGGCGTATGCAACTGATACCGTACGCATTTCCAGCCTGGGCTTTCGGACTCAGCTTCTGCCCTTTGCGGCCTTGCTGGCCGCTCCGGCCGTGCGCCTGGTGCCGGAGCAGGTGGCCCTCAGCGAAGTGAGCGTGACGGCGGCCGGCGCTTACCGGCGCCAGCACACGCTGGGGCTGGACAAGCCGAACTCCCATCTCAAGCTGTACATGATGTCCAACGAGTTGGGCACCGAAATCGGCACCCTTGTGCACCTGGCCCGCCGCCCCACGCTGGTGCAAAGCCTGCACGTGGCGGTGGTGAAAAACGAAGCCGGCCCGCTCACCTTCCGCCTCAACCTCTACCGCCTTGACGCTAAAGGCGCCCCCACCGCCGAAAAGCTGCTGGCGCACGACGTATTCGTGACGGCCCCGTCCGCGGCCGGCGTGCTGAGTGTGGACCTGGGCCCCAACCGGGTGGTGCTCGACGAAGACTTCCTGCTGGCCCTGGAGTGGGTAAAAGCCCCCGAAGGCGCCCCGGCGGCCGACTACACCAAGCGCATCAGCTTCGGCGGCGCCCTAAAGGCGGGCGGCATGCAGCTCTACATGCGCCCCACCAGCCAGGCCGCCTGGATAAAGCCGAAATTCACCAGCAACGTGCCCATGCTGGGCCTGCGGCCGGCCCTGGCCCTCTACGCCACCGTGAAGGACTAGCTGGCGGCCGGAAACGGCGCAACCCGGGCGACGCAACGTCGCCTTTGTTTCTTTTTAAATAGTTTCGCCCGGCCGTCTTTCGGTTTTTGTCTCCTGCTTTTCGACCTTATGTCTTTTCCCATCCATTCGTCCTTTAGCCGCCTGGCGTTGCTGGGCCTGCTTTCGTTGGCTGCTCTCAGCACTCATGCCCAAACCACCCCGGCGGCCAGCCCCACGCCCGAGCAAATTCGCCGCTGGCAGCACCTCGACCTGCAGGCCGACGGCGTGCCCGGCATCAGCGCCGACAAGGCCTACCGAGAGCTGCTGGGCAGCCGCGTGCCCACGCCGGTGGTGGTGGCCGTCATCGACTCGGGCATCGACTCGACGCACCAGGATTTGAAACCGGTGTTGTGGCGCAACTTCCGGGAGGTGGCCGGCAACGGCCTCGACGACGACAAGAACGGCTACACCGACGACGTGCGCGGCTGGAGCTTCCTGGGCGGCCCCGACGGGCGCAACATCACGGTCGAAACCCTGGAGCAAACCCGAATTTACGGCCAGTACCGCGGGCAGTTTGAGGGCAAGACGCGCCAGGTCGTGCGCAAGGCCGACCGCGCCAAGTTCGACCTGTACGAGCAGGCCAAGGCCTCGTACGAGAAAGCCCGCAAGGCCGAGGAAACCCGCCTGGCCCGCCTCACCGACGCGCTGACCTCGAACACAGCCACCTTTGAGCGGCTAAAGCAGGCCCTGGGCACGACGCGCCTCGATTCGGGCCTGGTGCACCAGGCCGCCACCCGGCAGCCCGCCGTGGCCGAGGCCGGGCCGGTGTACGCCTTCATGCACCGGGCCGGCATGGCCAGCGATGAAGATGCCCTGAAAGCGTTGAATGCCGCCATCAAAGGCTCGCGCAACAGCCTGGAAATGGGCCTCAACCCCGACTACAACCCGCGCGCCATTGTGGGCGACAACCCCAAGGACCTGCGTGAAAGCCGCTACGGCAACCCCGACATTCAGGGGCCCGACGCCCGGCACGGCACGCACTGCGCGGGCATCATTGGGGGGCTGCGCGGCAACGGGCTGGGGGGCGACGGCGTGGCTGGCGACATGGTGCGCATCATGGGCGTGCGCTCCACGCCCAGCGGCGACGAGCGCGACAAGGACGTGGCCAACGCCATTCGCTACGCCGTCGACAACGGCGCCCAGATTATCAGCATGAGCTTCGGCAAAGATTTTTCGCCGGACAAGGCCGTGGTGGACGACGCCATGAAGTATGCCGCCCAGAAAAACGTGCTGCTGGTGCACGCCGCCGGCAACAGCGGCCTCAACACCGACAAGGACAACAACTACCCCTCGGCCCGCTACCTCAACGGCAAGTTCATTCCCAACCAGATTACGGTGGGCGCCAGCAGCCGCCTGAATACGTCGGCCCTGGCCGCGGGCTTCTCCAACTACGGCAAGCAGACGGTGGACGTCTTCGCGCCCGGCGTCGACATCTATTCTTCGACCCCGGGCAATACCTACGCCACCCTCAGCGGCACCAGCATGGCCGCGCCCGTGGTGGCCGGCGTGGCGGCGGTGCTCAAGTCGTATTTCCCGCAGCTCTCAGCTCTGCAGCTCAAGCAAATCATCGAGCAGTCGGCCACGCCCTACCACACCCAGGTGCTCAAGCCCGGAGCTAAGGACATGGTCGATTTCGCCACGCTTTCCAAGTCGGGCGGCATTGTGAACCTTTACGAAGCCGTGAAGCTGGCCGATAAGATGACGATGGTGAAGTAAGTTGTGGCGTGGACGCTGCGAGTCTGCGTCTGGTCGCCGTACCCAACACCATTTGCAGACCCTTTCTCCGCACTGAGATGCGCTACTTAAGCAACAAACGAAGCTGCGGGCTGTCGATACTCGCGTTGATGACAGCCATCGCCTGCAGCAGCCCGGAGCAGGAGGCCACGGATTCTCGTAAAGCGTCCCTTGCGCGTTTGTTGGAGCGCCGACAGGAGTGCCAGTTAGAGGGCGGTGAAAATTACCCCGATACTGCCTCTTACGTTGGGGTGCGCGATGCTGCGTATGCTTATGGCTACGTTTACCCGAAGGCGTTCGAAGAAGTAATTCTAAGCAGCGACCAACCCCTGAGTGACACTCTTAGCATGGTCAGCCCCGACCGGCACGCCACCCTCCGCCTTTGGCCGGGCAAGACCATTAGCTTCCCGCTTGGCGCGATAAACGACAGCCTGAAAGTCAGCGACTTTATGCGCGCCGACTCGGCAGTTGAAAACACCATCGCGAAAATAAAGCAGGGCCAATACCCCTACCTCCACGGGGCCACCATCGATTACCTGTGCCACGGCGTCAGCGGTTACGCCCATTCCATTGGCATTGTGAGTCACAATACACGGCAGGTAATTATTCATCACATCCTCGTTTCTGAGCTGCCTGTTTCCGGTGACCTGGTTTTTAAAAATCTGGCGTTTGCTTACGACAAGGGTTTCGCTAAGCAGTACCATGCCGTTGGCATTACCGTAGCCAACAGCCACGAAGACCCATTCTGAACACCTGTATAAAGGCGCCGCGCCCATGTTCCCCGCCCTGCAATCGGATTCGATAACGCTGCACCTCATCAACGAAGACAACCTGCCGGAGGTGTTTGCCTTGTTTCAGGGCTTTCCTGATTCGAAGGAGATGCTCGATGAGCTGTTTCGCAGCTGCCTGCCCCCGCTACGAAAACGGCCGGCGCACCAACTTCGGCTTCTATTCCTTTTTGAACGGCGAGCTGGCGGGCATGAGCCTGCTTTCGGTTGACAGTTGGGACGAAAAGTCGGGCTCGACCGGCGCCGACGTGTTCCGCCACATGCGCGGCCGGGGCGTGACGCCGGGCAGCAAGCCCCACCTGTTTTACCTGGCCTTCGAGGTGCTGGGGCTGAACCGCGTGGCCACGGGCCACCGGGTTTCCAACGTGGCCTCGCAACGCTCCATTGCGAAAACGCCGGGCTTTCAGTTTGAAGGCATCATGCGCGAGTCGGGCGTGAACGACGCGGGCGAGTTCGAGGACGAGCTGCTATACGCCATTCTGCGGCGCGACTGGCTGGCGCTTTATGACAAAACGCAGGTGCGGGTGGTGGAGTAGTGGCCGAATGTTTGGCGCGGAAGCGCGGGCTAGGGCCGGCGAGCCGCGGAGTCGCGGCGGGCGGCGCCATCGAGCAGGTCGGTGGCGCGGAATTCTTTGTCGACGGTGGTGTAGCCGCCGGGCGAAATGCGGCGGCCGCTGTTGGTGATGAACGTGGGCTTGAGCTTCAGGGTGAGGCGCACGGGCTGGCGGTCGCCATCGGCCAGGCCCAGGGCGAAATCGGCCAGGCTGGATTCGGTCTGGTCGCCAACGGCCTCGCGCAGGTTGCTGTTCAGGTCGATGGGGGCGGTGGTGACGCCACCGTTGGCGGGCACCTCGATGCGCTGGGTGGTGCGGCCCTTGGCCACTTCCTTGCCGTCGATGAGGGCGATGTAGTCGAACTCGTTGAGGGCGGCGGTTTCGTCGTTGGGGTTGCGGAACTCCAGGTTCAGGCGCAGGCGCAGCGGCAGGCTGCCGGTGGCATAGCCCGAAAGCAGCGCCGCTTTCTGCACGGTGCTCAGGTCGCTGAGCTGGCGCACGCGCGTCACGTCGATGCCGGCCAGCGTGGCCTGCTCCACGTTCACAAGGCGCACATCGACGCCCTTGAAGGCCTTGGCCTGCTGCACCTGCTCGCTGATGCCGCAGCTGCTGAGGCCGGCGAGGCCGGCGGCGCCGAGGGCCACGGTGGCGGCTAGGGTGCGCATGCGCCCGGAGGCGGTATTGAGAAGAGAATGGAACATGGCTGGAAAAGAAGACGTGAAAAAGACAGCGGTGAGCTGAGGTTTACTCCTTTTGTTTCCAAATAGTCGAATAATTAATTTCGCCGGGGCCGCAGGGCCAGGTAATCCAGGTAATACAGCACCTTGATGGACACGTTGTTATTGTGCGGCGTATTGATGGTGTTATTTAAATTGTCGAAGTAGAGCGGGGTGGCGGCGTTGGCCTCAAAGAAGGAAGCGCTGGCGTTTTTCCAGACGATGCTGACCTGCGAGCCGGGCGCGAACCACCACGAGTACACGGCGTCGATGTTGAAGGCGTTGAAGGTGTTGTCGCGGTTGCGGGCGTACACCATTTCGGGCGTTTCCGCGCCGTCGGGGTGCAGGCGCGAGAAGTCGCGGTAGTGCACGTTGCTCACGTAGTGCCGCAGGCGGATGTTGAACGACATGCGGTTGGTGAAGGTGTAGGTGCCAGTGGCCGTGTTGGTGAAAGTGGTGACGTGGCGGCGGCCCAGCAGCACGTCGGCCCCGTCGCCGCCGAAGCGGGCCAGCACGCCGGCGTCTTCCGGGATGCTGCCGTCGAGGCCGCCGGCGTAGCCAATCTGGTTCTGGTTGCGCTCCATGCTCACGGCGTACACGAAGCTGAGCTGGTTGCTCACGCGGTAGCGCGGGCTCAGGGTGAGCGACAGGGAATTGCGGCCGGTGCGCTCGCCATCGGGGGCAAACAGGCGCACGCCGCCTTCGATATCGTAGGCGAATTTCTTGCGGTAGTCCGAGGAAATGAAGCCGCTCAGGCCGGTGTTGGCGGGCTTGCGCACGTAGTACCGGCCCAGCGGCGCGCGGCGCGGGTCGTAGTAATCACGGGTAGTGGGAATGGCCGACAGGTCGACCCCCACGGTGAGGAAGTTCTTGGTGAAGGTGGTGTTGCCGCCGGCATAAAGGCCCATGTCCTGGTACTGCGTGGGCCGCTCCAGCAGCGAGTGGCTGATGCTGGCGTAAGTGCTCAGCTTGTTTACCTTCCAGAAGGGCTTGTAGATACGGTAGTTGGCGTAAAGGCTCTGCGAGATATTGTTGTTGCCGAAGAGCAGGCCCAGGTCGTTGGGGTTGTAGCTGTGCGACTCAATGCCGTGGTCCAGGCCCCAGGTAAAGTTGCCCGAGATTTTGTTGAAGCCCAGGTAGTACTTGTAGCCGTCGCGGTCCGACACCTCATCGGCCGAGCCGAAGAACTTGCCCCGGCGGTTGGAGTACACCACGCCGCCGTTCACGGCGTAGGAGTTCTTCTTGTTGGCGAGGCGGAAGAGGGCGCTGGTCACGTTGGCGTCGTGGGTGGCACCGGCGCGCGTCACGTTGGTGTTGATGAGCGAGACGTAGGAGTTGTTTTTCAGGCTCTGGTCGAACACCACGATGTTGTAGTTCGAAAAGGGCTGGGTCAGCACGTCGCGCCGGGTACCGCTGCTGTCCTGCACCGTGGCGTACACGTCGTTGCTGATGGCGTTGAACACGCCCACGCCCAAGCCCTTGCTGGTGCGGCCCGATACTTTGGTGGCGTTCAGCAACCGCGTCACGCCCGGGTTTTGCACGATGAACTCCTCGGAAACGCGTTTGCCGGTTTTGGGGTCCCAGTAGCCCTTACGCAGCTGCCTGCTCACGCCCCCAAAACCGATGGGCGTGGCCCCTACCCTTCTCGAATAGAATAGGTTACCCTTGTTGAACAGCTCGGTACCCTCGGTGAAAAACGCCCGGTTTTCGTTGTACTGCACTTCGAAGGGCGAAAGGTTGAGCACCTGGTTGTCGCTCTGCACCTGCCCGAAATCCGGCACCAGCGTGGCATCCAGCGTGAAGCTTTCGTTGATGCCCCACTTCACGTCGGCCCCGCCGTTGAAGCTGGTGGTGGTATTCTGCTTGCCCTGCTCGTTGAAGGGGTAATGGTTGACGTAGGCCGACACGTAGGGCGTGAGCGAGAGGCGCAGCGGCGGCTTCAGGTCGCGCAGGCCCGTCAGCTCGCCCCATTGGTTCACGAAGCCCGACACCTGGGGCTTCACCTCGTTCCAGAAAAACTTCTGCCGGCTGGCCCGCCGCTGCCGCCCAAAGTTCAGCCCCCACACCTGCTCCGCGGCCTTGCTGAAGCGAATGGCCGAGTACGGAATGCGCAGCTCGGCCACCTAGTCGGTGCCGTGCAGGGCCGTGCGCGAGTCCCACACGGCGTTCCAGGAGCCGTCCTCGCCGTTGGCCGGCGACTGCCGCAAATCGACCTGCACCCCACCCGAAGTCACAATGAACTCGTAGCCGTTCAGGTGGTCGTTGTAGGTATCAAAAAATACCCCGAACCAGTCCGAGTTGCCGATATTGTCGCGGTTGCTGAGCTCGCGCAGAATGGAATCCTGCGCCGCGTCGTGCATGATGGCGCCCACGTAAATGGCGTTGTCGTCATACAGCACGCGCACCTCCGTGGGGTGCTTTTCGAGGCGGCCCGGCGTGGGCTCCAGCTCGTAAAACTTGGTGGCGATGGGCGCGGCCTGCCACACAGCCTCATCGAGTACGCCGTCGAGCTTGGGCGGGGTGCTGATGCGCACGGCCTGCAGCTGCCGCTTGGGCGCGGGCGTGGCGGCGTTGGGGACAGGCGGGCCTTGGTTGTCCTGGCCCTGGACCAAGCCAGCGCACAACATCAACCAACAACCAAGTAAAAATCGCAACATATACAGCCCCGTTGATTTTGCTCGGGGAGGCCAAGAGATGCTTGCCCGGGCCCGAAAGTTGCTTTTTGCAATAGGAATTATTCTGCTGAAAAACGGCTAACGCGAAGTCGCGGGATGTAGGGGCGGGGCTTGCCCCCCCCATATGGTAGCGCCACCCACCACGATTCCGCTCCACGGCCGGGCGGGGACCAGCCCCGCCCCTACCTCGTTCCATCTTTCCAGCCGCCAAACATGAAAAAAGCCGGCTTCCTGCTTCGGAAACCGGCTTTTTCATTTGCAAATACCCGTGCTTAGTCGTTCGAAATAGTCATGTTGTAGGTGCCTTTTTCGTGGCCCAGCAGCTTGCGGTATTTCGCCGCCGTTTCCTCCGATTGCGCCTTGCCGTTCACCGTCATGCCCGAGGGCTTGAGCTGCAGCTGAAAGCTCTTGTCGTCGGCGCCAATCAGGCCGTCTTTGCGCAGCTCGCTGCGCAACGCCTCCGAATCGAGGCGGGGCGGGGCGGGTGGCGGCGGGGGCGACATAGGGGCCGGCGGGGCCATGGGAGCCGGCGGAGCCATCATTGCGCCGGGAGCCTGCGGGGCACGCGGTGGACGCGGTGGGCGCGGCGGCCGAGGCCCGTCACTGTCGTAGCTCACCGACTGGCTGCTGCTGTTGCGGTTGATGGTCATCGAGCCGTTGGCGCCCATTTTGCGGCCAGCATGGGTGCTCTCGTACAGCTTCAGGTATTTCTGAAACACCGGCTGCGGCTGCGCTTTGCCGTTCACCGTCAGGCTGCTGGCTGTGAGCTTAAACTGGAAATTTTCCTTGTCTTTAATCAGACCGTCTTTCAGCAGCTGGTCTACCAAGGCTTCATCTTGCTCCCGGCGGCGCTCGGCGCGCTGCCGGTCGCGTTCGGCATGCCGGCGGTCACGCTCGGCGTGTTCCCGGTCCCGGTCGGCGCGCTCCCGTTCGTCCTCAGCCCGGGTCAAATCCAGGCTTATCACTTCCTGCCGCGACTCGCGGATGCGCTCCTGAATTTCCTGCTGGCGTGCCTGCAGTTCCTGCTGTCGCTCCCGCAGTTCCTCGCGCTGGTCGCCGCTCAGGCTCAGTCGCTGGAAGGCGGTCGCATTTTCGGGTTGCTTGAGCTGGGCGCGCACTTTTTCCAGGCTTTCGCTGATGCGCTTGCGCTGGGCGGTGCTGAGGTTTTTGGCCGTGCTGGCCTCCTGTAGGGCGCGCTCGGCGCTGCGCAGGGCCTCGCGCTGCCTGCCGTCCTGGGCCAGACCGAGCAACGCGCCGGGCTGCCGGTAAAACGTGCGATTCACTGAGCCATTTGGCACAACTTTAAGCCGCTGAAAGCCCCGGTTTCCGTTGAATGTCAGCGCCTGGAACCGCTGGCTGCGCAGCGGCTGCAACTCCTGCAGCTGGTACCGGAAGGTCTGGCCCGGTTCAACGCTGCGCGCAATCAGCTGCCGCGGCCCGTCGTCATCGCTGCGGTACACAAAGCCCCGCGCCACCGGCGCCGTCATCGGCACCTGAATTATCTGCACCGACTGATTTTCATCGTCGCGGTCTTGCTTCGCCTTGATTTTGAGCTTGCTCTTGCCGGTTTCGGTTTCAATGCGCCGCCCGTTTACCACAAGGTCGGTCACGCGGCCTTTTTTGTCTTTGGTGATAACCACCGTGCCGGGGTCACCGCTAATGGATATTGGGGACACGAGTTGCTCGTTGCGACGGGCCTGATGGTCGCGCCGCCGGGGGCGCGGGCGGTCCTGGTCAGGGTCAGTCATGGATTGAGACACCATCACCTCACGACTGCTCTCATGGGCTTGGTTCGTTCCTGTGGCGGTGGTCGTTGTAGTCGTGGTAGAAGCACCTGTGGTTGCAGTACTCGTCACATGCTTCGTGGTATCAACCAATATTTTGGATGGACCGGTTTGCCGGTCAACGGCCTCCGGCTTGGCGGGCACCGTGGGTTGGGCCAGCGGCCCGGCCAGCACCGCGCTGCTGCCCAGCAAACCCAGCCCGCCCAGCACCAGCGCCCCGGCCATGAAGCCTTCGGCCAGCGTCGGCGCGGCCGGGCGGCGCTGCACCAGGCGGCGCACGCGGTTCAGGAGGGCGCCGCGGCTGCCCATGGCGGCCAGGGCCAGGCGCGGGGCGGTGGGCACCACGGCGCTTTGGCTCCACTCGGCCAGGGCCGTGAGGGCGCGGGCCAGGCGCAGGGCGTCGCCGTCGCAGAGGGCCGTGGCCACGTCGTCGCAGCAGTTTTCGCGCTCGGTGCGCACGCAGCGGGCCATAAACCACACGGCCGGGTGGTAGAAAAACAGCGCCTCGGCCACCGTTTGCAGCAGGTTCACAAGGTAGTCGCGGCGCAGCACGTGGGCCAGCTCGTGGGCCAGAATGGCTTCCAGGTGTGCCACTGACAAGCCCGCAACAGCACCCAGCGGCAGCAGAATCACGGGGCGTACGTGGCCTACTACCAGCGGCACCTGCACCAGCGCCGATTCCAGCAGCGCCACCGGCCGGCGCAGGCCAGCGCGGGCCGAAAGGGCCGCCAGCCGCTCCTGCCAGGCCGCGCTCACGGCGCGCGTCCGGTAGCGCTTCAGCCGCTGCACGTACAGCAGGCCGCCCAGCAGGCGCAGGCCCATGGCCAGCAGGCCCAGCAGCCAGCCCAACACCAGCAGCGGCAGGTGCCGGTCAAAATACCGCAGCCCGGAAGCCAGCCAATTGGGCGAAGCGGCCCGCTGTGGCTCAGCCACCGGGAGAAGCGGTGCAGCGCCAGCCACCGTTTTTTCGGGGTTTCCCGCACGCTGCGGCGGCACGACGTCGGTTACAACGGGTGCTGCCGACGTTTCTGCCAGCCGCAATTGCAGCTGCGAAATCTGCACGGCTGCAGGCAAGCGCTTCCCATTCGCCTCCGTCCCGGAATTGAAATACAGCCCGAACGTGATGCCGGCCAGCGCCACCACCATGCCCAGCGCCCCGGCCGAGGCCACGTAGCGCACCTCGGCCCGCTGGCGGCGCAGCAATAACAGCGCCCCGGCCAGCACGGCCGCCACCAGCGCACCCTGCCACAACGAGTGCAGCAGGGTCCAGCCCAAGGCCCGCGTGAGGGCGGGCGAAACGAAATTCTCAAGCGCGGTCATCGTCGTCGGGGTTAGGGGTGGAATTTTGAATTTCAATGTCGTTGAGCAGGCGGCGGATTTGCGCCAGCTCGTCGGCCGAGGTCTGGCGGCTGCCCAGGGCCTGCATCACCAGCTTCAGGGCCGAGCCGCCGAAGGTGGCGTCCACGAACTTGTCGAGGAGCAGATTTTGGGTTTCCTGTTCGCGCACCGCGGCCCGGTACACGTGGCTACGGTCGGCGTCGTCGCGCCGCACCAGGCCCTTCTCCAGCATCAGCTGGCATATCTTGAGCGTGGTGGTGTAGCCCACCTCCGCCTGGCGGCGCTGGCTCAGGTGGTCGTTGATGGCGCGCACAGTGGCGGGCCCGTGCTGCCAGAGCACGTGCAGGATTTCCAGTTCAGAATCCGTAGGTTTGGGGGGCGGTGCTTTGCTCATGCTCTTACAACGTGAGGTTACTACGAACTATTTCGTAGCATAGAGCAAAGGTGTTACGAATTGATTCGTAGTTGCAAGGCTTGTCTACGAATAAATTCGTAATACATCACAACTATCTCATTTCCAGCGCAAAAATTTCAATTGATAAATTTGATTGATAGATAGTGCCGGCGCCCTTATCCAATTTAGGTTTCAGTATTTTGGGCACATTGGCAACTCGATGGGCGAATGGAATAGCTGGCACATTCAGTACAAGGCCGACGGTGCCGGACTGAGCCTGCTCACGCCTGCTGAACGCCTCCAGGCCGAAACCGAGCTGTTGCTGGCACTGGAAGCGCCGGCTGACCCTCGCCCCTTACTTGGCTTAGCCTACCTGAGCAGCCGAAAAGCGTTGCCGGGACTGAACCGTTGCTTCTCAAGTCAAAGTCAGCATGCCTGGACAACGCATGCATTGCGCGCCATTGCCGCAATAGACCCCTACGCACTCGACCAGCAGCAACTCCTCCGCCAGTTGGCCCATGGCCGGCCCCATGCGTCGCCTTTTAGCGACCCACTGATTGATATCCTGCTAGGGTTGCGGCTGTATTTTCCGCTGAGCCTGCTGGAACGTCCCGTCATCGACCAGATTTTTCAGTTGATGCGCCACAAAAAAGCGCTTGTCAGGTCGCACGCGCTACAAACCCTCCGCGAACTGTATGCCCTACCAACCGCTGCTCAGGAGACTGCCACTGACCTTGAGCGGAGTACCAACGACCCTGTCTTTCAATTAATCAGCCCCGACGACAGGCCCGCCGACTACGACAGCGCCATTCGGCTGTTGCGCCAGCAAACGGAAAACATTGCTTTGATTTAACCAGCCTGAGCCTCAGCCTTGTTTCGGCGTTTCGTCAGCGTCACGCGGGCGCGGTGGCAGATGCCACCCAGCGGGGGGTTGAACTTGCTCACGTTGATTTTCACCTTGCGCACGTGCGGTAGCTCGGCCATGATGCGGTCGAGCACGCGGTGGGCCACGTGCTCCAGCAGCCGGGCGGGGGCGCGCATTTCTTCGGCCACCAAGCGGTAGAGAACTTCGTAGTTCACCGTCTCGGTGAGCTTATCCGACTCGCCCGCCGCCAGCAGGTTGGTTTTGATGTACAGGTCCACGCCGTACTTGTTGCCGATTTTCTGCTCCTCATCATAGTAGCCGTGAAAAGCAAAAAACTCCAGTCCTTCGAGTGCGATTTGGCCCATATGGCGGGGTGGCGGATTGGTGGGTTGGTGGATTGAGGGGAACCGTACCGCCGGGCAAAAGTAGCACGACAGAGCCCAGCCGCGTTTTGTGTTGCAGACGCGGTGTTTTGTATAGCACCGGCCAGCGGCCGGGCAGAGAATTTTGTTGGGCAATACCAAGGCAGCATTTCCGGCCCGCATTCTCTCCCCAATCATTCTTCCATGAACCTTACTTCTTTCCGCACGCTGGGCCGCTCTGGCTTGGTGGTCAGCCCGCTGTCGCTGGGCACCATGACGTTTGGCACCCCGCGCTGGGGCTCGCCCGACGACGTGTCTGAGTCCATTTTCAACGCCTATGTGGACGCAGGCGGCAATTTCATTGACACCGCCGACGTGTACGCCGGCGGACGCAGCGAGGAGCTGGTGGGCCAATACGTGGCCGCCCGTGGCCTGCGCGACCAACTGGTACTGGCCACCAAATTCGGCTTCAGCGGTCAGCCCGGCAACCCCAACGCCGGCGGCAACGGGCGCAAAAACATCTACCGCGCCCTCGAAGGCTCCCTACGCCGCCTCCAAACCGACTACGTGGACCTCTACTGGCTGCACGTGTGGGACATGGTTACGCCCGTGGAGGAGGTACTCCAAACGCTGGGCGACTTGGTGCGGGCGGGCAAAATCCGCTACTTCGGCTTTTCCGACATGCCCGCTTGGTACACCGCCAAGGCCGCCGCGCTGGCCCACGCCCACGCTGTGCCCGGCCCCATTGCCCAGCAGCTGGCCTACTCGCTGGTGGAGCGCAGCATTGAGCGCGAACACCTGCCTGCTGCCCGCGAAAGCGGCCTCGGCAACGTGCCTTGGAGCCCACTGGCTGCCGGCTTTCTGGCCGGCAAGTACCAGCGCACCGACGCCGGCGCCCGGGGCGAAGGCCGCCTGAGCGGCCCCAACCCGTTTGGCAACACCCTATTCACCGACCGCAACTGGCGCATTCTCGAAGCGCTGCGGACGGTAGCCGCAGCGGCAGGGCGGCCGCTGTCGCAGGTGGCGCTGGCGTGGGTGGTGGCCCAGCCTGGCGTCTCGGCGCCCATCATCGGGGCCAGCAAGGTAGAGCAGCTACACGACAACTTAGCCGCGCTTGAGGTCCGTCTCACGCCGGAGCAATTGCAAACCCTAAATGCGGCCAGCGCCCTCGAACCGGCTTTCCCCTACGGCATCTTCTCGCCTGAAGTAAACAAAGGGGTTTTCGGCGGCCACGCGGTGCAGGGCTGGAAATGAGGCGGCCGTCTAAATCCCAACCGTTCCAAACGAAAAAAGCCCCCCATTACGGCGGGCTTTTTTCGTTCAATTAAATAGAATAGCTCAGCTAAATCTCGTCGAAGAAAGACTTCTCAGCCACGGCCGCCGCGGGTTCGGGAGCCTTGGCCGCCATACCGGGCTGGCCGGGGTGCGTCACGGGCGAGGGCTGGTTGATTTCGGGGTGGCTGGGGCCGATGGGCTGAATGTCGGGCGCGGCGGGCTGCACGTAGGGCGGCGCCGGGTCGGGCACCTGCGAGGGCGCGGGCGGGTCGATGTGCGGGGCGGGCGAGATGCCGGGGTTTTCGGCCGGGGCGCCGGGGCGCTCAATGTCGGGGCGCGGCGCTTCGGCGGGCGCGCCGGGGTCGGGCTGCTGGCCGGGCTTGGGGTTGTAGCCGGTGGTTTCGAGGCTGCGCTCCAGCGCCTCTTCCGAGTGCGCGCGGGCCGACTGATGAAACGAGGTGGGCGTGGCGGCGGCCACGGCAGCGGCGGACGAAACAGCGGAGGAAGAAGTGACCTGCATGGCGGACGGGGGCTCAGGAGTGGTTTCGAGGGCCGATTCCTTCGGCCGTTCCACGTGTACGCGGGCGGCGCGCGAAAGGATGGCCGCCGTGCCGCCCTTGGGCCGGTTGCGGGCTTTTTCTACCTTGTCGAGGGCGTCGGACGCCAGGTGGTGCAGGTCGCGCACCAGGGTGTCGAGCTGCTGCTCCAGGCGCTGGCACTCCTGGCCCAGGCCCGATACCTCGCGCTGCATGTCGGCAATGGTTTTTTCGGCCTGCTGGTAGGCGCCGTCCACCACTTCGCGGGCCCGCTGGCGGGCTTCGCTGATGATGCTTTCGGCCTGAAACTGGGCCTCGCGGATGCGCAGGTCGGCGTCGCGCTGGGCTTGCTCGGTGATGTTGTTGCTGGTGTCTTCGGCGGTTTTGAGGGTGCGGTAGAGGCTGCTTTCCACTTCGCGCATTTTCTGCACGTCCTGCTGGGCGTGTTCCAGCTTGAGGCGCAGCTCGCGGTTTTCGTCGCCCAGGCGCTCCCACTGCTGCGAAATGGTGTTCAAGAAGGCCTGCACCTCGTCTTTGTCAACCCCGCGAAAGGATTTTTCAAACGTTTTCTGCCGGATATCGAGGGCGGTGATTTTCATGATTTCGATGAGGAATAAATAGTGAGAAGTGATGAATCAGCCCAAGAAGAAGAACGAATAAACCCACTTAAATTGGATTAATTCCTTATTCTTCATTCCTCATTCTTCACTCCCAATTGCCATACGGCCAGGCTGCGGTCGTCGCTACACGAAACTAGCCGGTTTTCGGTGCCCGGCCAAACCAGCCGGTTTACCGAGGTGCCGTGCCCGGCCGCGCGCGCGCGGTCGAGTACCCGCAGCAGCGTGAGCGTGCCCGCATCCCACAATTTAATGCTTTTATCGAGGCTGCAAGAGGCCAGGTACTGCCCGTCGGGGCTAAAGGCCAAGTGATTGATGGTGTACATGTGCGCCGGCACCTGGCTCGTCAACGCGTAGCCGGCGGCCACGTCCCAGGTCCGAATCTGGGCGTCGCGCCCGGCCGTGAGCAGGCGGGCGCCGTCGGGCGCGTACGCCACCGAGAACACCGAATTGGTGCTTTCGCCCAAGGTGAATTTGGTTTCCAGCGAATCCAAATCCAGAATGCGGGTGAAGGTATCGGAGCTGCCCACGGCCAGTTCGCCACGGCCTTCGTGCAGGGCCAGGCAGCGCAGGCTTTTATCGGCAAGGCGCAGGAGTTTTTCGATGCGAAAATCGGGCAGGCGCAGCACGGCCAGCGTGCCGTCGCCCATGGCTACATAGAGTCGCTGCCGAGCCACCGAAGCGACGATTTCGAAGATGGCCACCGGCGGCAGGGCCGTGGCGTGTGCCAGCTTGCGTTGCGCCACATCAATGGCTTGAATACCCTGAAAATTGTGCCCCAGCACCAGCAAGCCCAGCTCCGGCAAATGGCGCAGGGCATATACCGAGTTTTCGACGCGGGCCAGCAATTCGCCGTCGCGCTCGGGTGCGCCCGTGTCCCAGCCCACCACCATGCCATCGGCACTGCCCGAGTAAATGGTATCGCCGGAGCCGCCCGTGAGGGCGTATACCGCGTCGCGGTGGCCGGCGAGGGTAGCAGTTTTGGTAACGGGCGGGCGGAAAATTTCGGACATAGCAGCGCCGCAAAGGTAGCTTGGCGGCAGTTGGAGAAGTAATGGGTAAAGAGTAACGTCATGCCGAGCGCAGCCGAGGCATGACGTTCTTTGTCGGCAACGAATACCCCATTATGCCCCTTCACTCCTGCCAGCGCCTCTCCCCTACCGCCGTGCTGGGCCTGTGGCAGCTCACCGAAACACCGGATGAGCTGTGGCCCCTGCTGCCGCAGCCAGCTACCTACCGGGCACTGATGCCCGCCACGGCCGATGCCGCCCGCCAGGCGCAGTGGCTGGCGGGCCGGGTGCTCATCCACGCGCTGCTCCCGGAAATAATGGCCGAGCCGCCCGCCGACCTGGTGGTGCAAAACGATGCCACCGGCCGCCCCTGGCTGGCGGGCACGGGGCACGGCCTCACGGTGTCGCTGTCACATTCGGGCACCTGGGTGGCGGCGGTGCTGAGCCATGGCGGCCGCGTCGGCGTAGATATTGAAATCATTCGCGACAAGGCCCAGCGCTTAGCGGGCAAGTTTTTGGCGGCCGACGAGTGGGCTGCGGCCCAAGCCACGGCCGCCGACGGAGCTGCGCACTACACCCTGCTCTGGAGCGCGAAGGAGACGCTCTATAAGCTGGCGGCCCAGCGCGGCATCATCTTCAAAAACCAGCTGTTGCTGGGGTCTTTTGCTCCGCAGCAATCCGGCGAAATCCCGGCTACGTTGGTTTTGGGCGGGGTCGAAACGCGGCACTGCATTTGTTATTCCCAGCCGGCGCCCGGCTACGTGCTCACCTATTGCCACGAACCCACTGCGTAGCCGCGGATGCTTTCAATACTTTTCCCTTACCTTCCCGCCATGTCATTCCGCCGCATTTCCATAGTTGCCGCCGTTGCCTTATTGGCTCTCACGCTGGCCGGGGGCGTGGCCCGCGCCCAGGGCGGTGGCACCGTTGCCGACTTCACCCTCAAAACCGCCGCCAACGCCGACGTGAGCCTGAAAAGCTACGCCGGCAACAAGGCGGTGGTGGTGGTGTTTCTGAATCCGGCCTGCGCCTTTTCGCGCCTCTACCAGGAGCGGCTGGCCTCGCTCAGCAGCAGCTACCGCAGCAAGGGCGTGCAGTTCCTGTTCGTCAACGTGCCCATTTTCCTCGATGCCCCGGGCACCGCAGCCCCTGGCGAAGTGGAGCTGCCCACCCTGGCCGACCCCAGCCAGCAGGTTGACAACCTGCTCGGTATTACGAAAACGGAGGAAGCCGTGGTGCTGCAGCCCGTAGCCGGCGGCTTCGCCATCCGCTACCGCGGCGCCATCGACGACAACCCGCAGGTGGCCGGCAGCGTGCAGCAATACTACCTCAAACAGGCGCTCGACAACGTGCTGGCCGGCCGCCCCGTCGGCGGGGAAGCCAAGCGCGCCACCGGCTGTTTAATTAAACAGTAAGGCCTCTGGCTGTCATTGCGAGCACGACAATTCGTCCTGTTCTCAGTGACCGGCCTGATAAGATTATAAAGTATAAAAAGCCCCGGCACTGTACAGTGTCGGGGCTTTTGCTTCGCTGACTTTCGGTTCTGGTAAAAGAGCGGGTCTGGTTTTGACAGGACGGATTGCTTCGGCTCCGCCTCGCAATGGCAGTCGGGTGCAGACACTTGCTACTCCAAGATGCTCAGCAGTACAGCTACCTCAGCGGCTTTCAAAGGCTCCTGGAGCTTCTCGAAGCTCATTTGCAGGTTGCGCAGGGCGCGGCGCACGATGTCGAGGTTGGAGCAGGGCTCGTAGAACATCGGGTTGGAGGTGATGTTGAGCTGCGAGACGTAGTGCTCGATGTCGGTGCGCGAGAGCACGAGGCCGCGGTTGTAGCAGTTGATGTAGAACGGTTCGGCGCCTTTGAGCTCGGGGCGGAAGGTGAGCACAAACAGGTTGGGCAGGTTCACGCCGAACACCGGCAGCTTGAGGCGCTGGGCCACCAGCAGGTAAATCACGCAGAGTGTGAGCGGGTTGCCGCGCTTGGTTTCAATCACACGCTGCAACATAGAATTGGCTGGCGAGTGGAAGTGCTGGGTGTTGGCCGCGAACTTGTGTTGCCGAAACATCACGTAGTTCAGCGTCTGCACCTGGTCGGCGGGGTGCATGTCGGGGCGCAGGGCGGTCCAGGCCTCAAAGCGGAGCTGCTCGATGGCGCGGTTCAGGGCTTGGAAGTCGGCGTCAGGGTACTGGTAGGTGTTCAGCAGCCACATGCCTTCGAGCAGGTCGGTGGCGCCGGCCTCGCGCCACACTTTCAGGCGCTGCTGCAAGCCCTCAAACTGCAGGTGGTGAATGAGGTCTTCGAGCCGCTGCTGCTGCTGGCCGTCGAGGGTTTCTTCCCAGCTTTCTTCCAGAAACGGAATGATGCTCTCGCCCAGGTTCTGGATTTTGTCCTGGATTTGCGGCGCGATTTCCGGGTCGTCGAGCAGCGAGATGAGGGCTTTGATTTCTTTGTTGGTCATGGATGCGAAACGGCCGCCGCTAGGGTTGCGGGGCCGAATTTAACACACGGCAGGGCCTTTTGGGTTCGGTATTGGCGCGCGCCGTCGCCGTTTGTCCGCGCCGCCAATCATCCTGAGCGCAGCGAAGGACCTTATCATGACTGAACAGTTTGCAGTGATTACTGCTCCAAACGTGATAAGGTCCTTCGCTGCGCTCAGGATGACAGACGGTGGTTTTACCGAAACAGATTCGTCTTCGCCAGCTCCAGCAGCTCGCTTCCCTTACCGTTCATCAGCGCCTTCAAGGCATACAGCCCGAAGCCCTGCGCCTGCTTCAGCTCGATGCTGGGCGGTATGCTCAGCTCTTGCCGCTTCACCACGGCATCCACCAGGGCGGGTCCGTCGTGGGCCAAGGCTTCGCGCAGCACGCTTTCCAGGTTGGCCGGGTCGCTCACACGGAAGCCTTTCAAGCCGGCGGCCTCGGCCACGGCACCGAAATCGGGGTTGTCAAGCTCGGTGCCGTATTCAAGGATGCCGGCGGCCTTCATTTCCAGCTCCACGAAGCTAAGGGCCGAGTTGTTGAAAACGATGATTTTAACCGGAATATTGTGCTGGCGGATGGTCAGCAATTCGCTCAGCAGCATGGCCAGGCCGCCGTCGCCGCACATAGCGATAACCTGCCGGCCGGGCTCGCTGAGGGCCGCGCCGTAGGCCTGCGACACGGCGTTGGCCATGCTGCCGTGCACGAAGGAGCCGATGAGCCGGCGCTGCCCGTTCATGTGCAGGTAGCGGGCGGCCCAGATAGTGGGCGTACCCACGTCACAGGTGAAAATGGCGTTTTCCGC
Source organism: Hymenobacter monticola (assembly GCF_022811645.1). NCBI lineage: Bacteria > Pseudomonadati > Bacteroidota > Cytophagia > Cytophagales > Hymenobacteraceae > Hymenobacter > Hymenobacter monticola. The sequence goes on from NZ_CP094534.1 coordinate 59,724, forward strand.
GGCCATTTCGTCCAGCAACCGCGCCACGTGCTGGGGGTGCAGGCTGGTGTCGCCGGCGTCGCCGGTGGCCAGCTCAGCCAAGTGGGCGTCGTCGTCGCGGTGGCGCTCCTGGGCCGCTTCCAGGTGGCTCGAATCGGGGTGCGAAACCAGGTATTGCAGCAACTGGCGCAGGGTGTCGGCCACGTCGCCCACCAGGCCGATTTCGACGCGGGTGCGGCGGCCGATGTTTTCGGGCCGCACATCCACCTGCACCACGCGGGCATCTTCAGGATAGAACTGACGGTAGGGGAAGTCGGTGCCCAGCATCAGAAGGGTGTCGGCTTCCATTAGGGCGTGGTAGCCGGCAGGCATGCCCAGCAGGCCACTCAGGCCCACGTCGTAGGGGTTGTGGGGTTCCACGTGCTCCTTGCCGCGCAGGGCGTGCACCACGGGCGCCTGCAGCAGCTCGGCCACTTGCAGCAGCTCGGCGTGGGCCCCGGCGCAGCCAATGCCGGCCAGAATGGTGACTTTGCGGCCGTTGTTGAGCACCTGGGCGGCCTGGCGGATGTCGGCATCGGCCGGGCGCAGGGCACTGCGACGGCCCAGAGTGGGCAGCAGCACTTTGGGGGCTTCGGCTTCGAGGTAGGCCACGTCGCCGGGCAGCACCACCACGGCCACGCCGCGCTGGCCCAAGGCGGCGGCCACGGCGCTTTCAATGGTGCGCACGGCCTGCTCAGGGGTCGAAATCAGCTCGCAGTAGTGGCTGCACTCCCGGAACAGGCGCTCGGGGTGGGTTTCCTGGAAATAGCCGGTGCCGATTTCGACGCTCGGAATCTGGGCGGCGAGGGCCAGCACCGGCACGCGGCTGCGGTGGCAGTCATAGAGGCCGTTGATGAGGTGGGTGTTGCCGGGCCCGCAGGAGCCGGCGCACACGGCCAGGTCGCCGGTGAGGTGGGCTTCGGCGCCGGCGGCAAAGGCGCCGCCTTCTTCGTGCCGCACGGCAATGAATTCGATGTTGTCGCGGGCGCGGATGTTGTCGGTGATGCCGTTGAGCGAGTCGCCCACCACGCCAAACACGCGCTTGACGCCGGCGGCCACGAGGGTATCGACGATGATTTCGGCTACGGATTTTTTGGCCATGTTTTCATAAAGTTGAGGTTAGCGGGTGTACGCAAAAACAAAAAGCCCGGCAGAAATTGCCGCGCTTTTCTCCGTTGGCTATTTCAACTATTTCGGCTGGCAGGCCGCGCCTTTGGCCGAGTATTCGTCGGCTAAAAACATTGAGGCGCAACACCGGGCGCACAACGCTAGTACGGTCTGTGACCAGGCAATATTCTTTAATCGAGTCCGTTTTTCTCCACATGAAACACTTTTTCACGGTGGCGCTTCTCGCAGGCGCTTTCTCCGCTCAGGCCCAGCAGGGCTCGCTCTACATCGGCGGACAGGCGGGCTTCAACACCTCCAACACCGAAACCGATGGTTCCCTTGGCACCATCACCATCCGCAAGGCCAGCAACTACAGCTTCTCGCCCGAGCTCGGCACCTTCCTCAGCAACCAACTGCAGCTGGGCGTGGGCGTCACTGTCAGTGGCTCGCGGGAGGAGTCACCCCGCTCCTTTGGCACCACTCTTATTTCGCGCACCAACCGCTTCGGAGGCACCGTGTACGGCCGCTACTTCTTCGGCGAGGGCAACTTCCGGCCTTTTCTCGGCCTGAACGTGTCGGTATTGCCCGGCAACCGCACCGAAGAAAGCAGTGGAGTGGCCAATTCCACCACCAAATACACCACCCTCGACCTGGGCGCCAACCTCAACGCCGGCTTCGCCTACGGCCTGAACACGCGCTGGACCGTGGTGGGCTCGTTTGGCACGCTGGGCTTCCAGCGCTCTACCTCGAAGCTGGATGATATCGACTACAAAACCACCACCACCGATTTCGGCCTCAACGTGAACACGCTGGGCAACCTGTTCACGGTGGGCGTGTACTACACGTTCAAGGAGGCGAAGTAGGGGGCAGCGCTGTAAACCCTGCGCTCGTCGGCGCCTAGTCCTGCTGCGAGGGCAGGCGCTCCTGGCCCGGCGGCACGGCGCGGTGCGATAACTTGTAGGTGAGGGCCAGCACGATGTTGTTTTTGGCGGCCGTGTTTTGCAACACAAACTGGCCCTGGCGGCTGGTGTAGTTGTAGTTGGCCTGGTTCACGTAGCCCAGCTGCGCAATGAAATGCTTGGTGAACTGGTAGCCCACGCCACCATAGATGCGGTTGCGCTCGAACACCGGGCCGCTGGGGTTGAGAAAAATCTCGTCGTAGGCCGAGAGGAAGAGCGTGCCGGTGGTGATGGTTTTCTTATTGAGCGGAAAAAATCCGTTGAGGCGGTAGCGGATGCGCTGGCGGAAGGCCGTGCTGTCGTCGCGAAACGAAAACCAGCGCTGCTCGATGCGGTAGCGGTGCTCCAGCTTGAGGCGCTTGGAGTATTGGGTGAGCACCAGCTGCTCCCACAGGCGCTTTTCGGTGTTCAACGGACCGTCTTCGAGGGCGCGGTAGTCGGAGGTGGAATAGCGGCCGCCGCCCACCAGCACCGTGAAGTTGGGGTCGATGTCGAAGCTCACGCCGCCCTTCAGCTCGTAGTAGAAAAACTGCCGGGCCAGAGCGTTGGAGCGGCCCTGCAGCTCCACGTAGCCGCCCCAGCGGTGCTCGGCGCTGCCCGGTAGCTGTGCCGTCAGAATGGCCCAACTGCCCCAGGGCTGCACGGGGTTGAGGGGCGTTTGGGCGCGGGCGGCGGGGGCCGCGCTCAGCGTGGCGGCCAGCAGGGCGCCGGCCAAAAGGTGCTTGTTCATTCGGAAAGCCGAGGCCCTGACTTCTGGAGCTGGCCGGGGCCTCAAAGTTACCCCACCTGGCAACCGGTAACATTCGCTTAACACAATGGTAACACAGCAGCTGAGGTTGTTGACCGAGCGCATTGGCTGCATGGCCCATTCCCTTTCACCGCTGCACGATTCAATGGCGAGTTGTGCAATGGCAGGGGCAGCCGCTACGTAGCCCGGGCGTTCCGTTCAACGGCGGGCGGGGCAAGCCCCGCCCCTGCCCGCTGCCGCCACAAGCCAACCAACAGCGCCACTGCCCCCACGCCTACGCATCCGCCAAGCCAGAACAGAAAATCATACCGGTCGGTGAGCACGCGGTAGCCAGCGGTGAAGGCAAACAGCACCGCCCCCACCCCAGCCCAGAGCGGGCTCTCATACAGCGGCGAGGTTTGTTCCGCCACCACCGGCAGGTTCAGCAGCACGCGCAGGCGGTTCCAGTCCCAGAGCAGGAGCAGCAGCGTGGCCAGCAGCATGAGGCCGGTAATGACGGGCGTATAGGCGAATGGGTAGGACAGGGTGATGACGAAGACGTTGGCGATGATGCCGAAAAAGAGCACCGCGCCCAGCATAGCGAAGCGTTGCGTGAGCAGCAGCAGCCCCGCCAGCAGCTGCGCCCAGCCCAGAAACTGCCAGTACAGCCCCGACTGATACATCATCTCGAAGAAGTGGCCCGCGCTGTGCCCGCCATCGTCGGGAATTTGGGTGAAGCGGTGGCCCTTGATTTTAATCAGACTGGCAAAAACGAACGCACCACCGATGAGGTAGCGGGTATAAATGACGGCCAGCTGCAACAGCAGCGACTGCTTCAGGGATTGACGGGTCATGGAATGGAGCCGTTTGGATGCAGAAAGGCCGGCCGTGAGAGAATCCTTCGATTCGGCCACAACCGGCTTTCTGTTTGCAGAAAAGAGGATGAGAAAAGCGGTGTTTTTTCTTAGCGCTGGCCGAGGTTGTTCAGCCCGGCGCCCGTGAGCGTGGCCCGGGCGCTGTCGCCAAACTGGGTGCGCAGGTTGGCAATGCCGCCGGCTTCGAGCTGGAGCTGGCCTTCGTTTTGCACGTTCAGGTAGGCGGCCGCAATGCGGTTGCTTTTTTCGATGCGCAGCTGCGGGTGGCTGCCGGGGCTGTGGCCGGCTTCGGCCCGCAGGAAGCCCAGTTGGTTGCGGGCCAGTTCTACCAGCGTGCCGTGGTCCTGCTGCACAGTCAGGCTGTCCTGGCGGAAGCCTTCGATGCGCAAGGACTGGCCGGCGTATTGCTTATCCGTCACGGGTTTGCCGTTCATCAGGTAGGTGCCAGAGGCGCTGAGCTTGGCGAGCCGGGGCAGGCTGATGGTCAGGGTTTGGCGGCCAACCGACTCGCGGCCCTCGGGGAACACCAGCGCAATGCGGAGACGCTGGCCCTGCTGGGTCACTTTCACGTATTTTTCGGCGGCCTTGTTCAGGCGCACGCTGTAGGGGCCGGCCACCACTTTCAGGCCCACCACGTTGGCCGCCTGCAGGTCGATTTCCGTGAAATCCTTGAAGTTGAGGGCCACGGTGTTGCGGTTGGGGTCTTTGTAGGCGCCTTTGCGGAACTCGGCGCGCAGGCCCATGTTGTAGGCCGTGAGCGAGCCCAGCAGCAGCAGCAGCGCCGCCAGCAGCCATTTATTACTGGTTTTCATTGTCCGTTGGGGGTTGCGGTGGAAATGGGATGACTGGCCAATTGCTCGGCTTTGAAGGCGGTGTAGCGCTGCTCCAGCTCTTCGAGGCTGATGTCGAGCAGGAAAATGGTTTTGAACACCTCCGGCAGTTCCTGCTGCAGGAAGCGCGCCCGGCGCATCTGCTTCACCTTGAGGCCGGCATCGGGCGCCACGAAGAAGCCGATGCCGCGCTTGTTGTACACCACGCCCTGGTTTTGCAGAAACTCGTAGGTGCGCATCACCGTGTTGGGGTTCACTTGCAGCTCGCTGGCCAGGTCGCGCACCGACGGGATTTTGTCGTCGGGCGGCCACTGCTGGCGCAGGATTCTTTCGCTCACGTACCCGGCTATCTGCAGGTAAATGGCTTCGTTATCGCGGAATTCCATAAGGATTGATGAAGATTAAAGCTGCTTTTCCGTCACGCGGAAATACGAGGCCACCCACAGCAGCCCGGCCAGCAGCACGGGCACCCAGGCCATCCAGGTGGCTTGGTTTTCGGGCAGGCCAATGGTGTAAAACTGCTGCCCTTGCGCGAACACCACGCCCGTGAACGGCGGGGCCACCCGCAGGTCGGCCGAGCCCACCAGCACTTTCAGCACCTGGTGGTTCAGCACCGAGAGCACGCCCATTAGCAGCAGCACGGCAAACGCGGTTTTGATGAAGTGGGCTTTTTCGAAATAGATGGCGCCCCACAAACCCACGCTGTTCAGCAGCAGCAGAAACCAGAGCACGGAAATGATATTCTCGCGGACCGCAACGGCGAAGATGTTCACCACCTCCGGCGCCTGCCCCGGCGCGGCCCCGGCGTGCACCACCGCCGCATCGGCCAGGTAAAACAGCGGCGTGAACACCAGCAGAAAAATCGGCAGCGAGTAGAGCCAAGCCACCAGCCATTTCTCGAAGTGCGAGGCCGGCAGCAGCAGCGCCACCGAGGCCCGCCGCCGCTCGCCAAACTGCGCAAACACCGTGCTGGCGAATACCAACCCGCCGGCCAGCAGAAACAGCATGAAGAAGATGCCCTGGGCCGTGACGCTGGGGGCACTTTTTTGCAGGTAGGTGAGCAACCCCATCACCACAAACATGAGGCCCAGGCCCACGGCCGCCGTCATGAGGTAGGCCGGCAGGTGCTCGGCCGTGTGCCGGCCAAACAGGCGCGCAAAACGCGGGAAGCTGAAGGTTTGGTTACTGGACGGGCGCATGGCTGGGCTGATTGAGGTAGGCATAAAAGGGCGCCGCATCGGCGCTGGTGAGGGCGTTGAAGAGCAGCTCCAAGTCGACGCGGCTGTAGGCGCCGGTGTGGTTGGGCCGGATGGCCACCGGCCCGCGCACCGACATACCCGTGTGGAACGCGCCCGGTGCCTCGGCCTCGGGGCCGGTGGCGAAGGTGAGCCGCTCGGCCAGCTGGTCGATTTCCTCGTTGAGCACGATTTCGCGGTTGTGCACCACCACCACGGTGTCAATGAGGCTTTCGAGGTCGCGCACCTGGTGGGTCGAAATCACCATGCAGCGCTCCTCGCTCAGGGCCGAAGCCAGGATTTTGCGGAACTGCACCTTGCTGGGAATGTCCAGCCCATTGGTGGGCTCGTCGAGCACCAGCAGGCCGGTGTTGGCGGCCAGCGCGAAGGCAATCATGAACTTCTTCTGCTGGCCGTGCGAGAACTTATTGAGCTTGGCGCCGCGCGGCACCTCCAGCTCCAGCAGGTACTCATACAGCTGCTCGGCGTTGAAGCGCGGGTAGAAGCTGGCCGTGTGCGCCACAAACTGCTCGGCCGTCAGGGCCGGCGCATACACTTCCTCGGGCAGAAAAAACAGGTCTTCCAGCACCTGAGGCTGCCGGGCGGCAGCTGGCTGCTCGTCAATCAGGCAGGAGCCGGCCCAGGGGAAGGCCAGCCCCACAATGTTCTTGAGCAGGGTGGTTTTGCCCGCCCCGTTCTTGCCCAGCAAGCCGTAAATATGGCCGCGCTCCAGCGTCAGGCTGAGGTTTTGGAAGAGGGGGCGCTTCTTGGAGTACCCAAAATCGAGGTTGCGGATGCGTACCATGAGCTTGTCGTTCTAGTGTATTATTGTTCTAGTACACCACAAACGTAATGCAACCTTTCTGTCTGCGCAAGCTTTATTTTTTATTGACACAAAAAAACCCTTTTCGGCAGCGAAAAGGGTGGTTGTTGCAGCCTTGAGGCGCGAAAATCAGAAGGTTGCCAAGATGTAGTTCCGGCGCTCGTCATACTCCGCTTCGGTAATGCGGGCGGCATCGAGCATGCTTTTCAGCGCGCGCAGTTCCGTGAGCGTGGCGTTGGGGCCCGCCGCGAGGGCCGTTTTAGGCCGAGTGACCATCGTGGCCAGTTGCTTGCGCCGAACGCAGTGGCTGCAGGTATCGCCCAGCGCAAGATGGCCGCATTCGCAATACATGTTTTCCATCAATTATTACTTTTTGGCGAAACTTCAAATTTCCGAAGGCCGCGTAGGACGATGCGAAGGTCAAAAATTTCTTTTCTTTGTAAGAAATCTACTGAACTCCCTGGTGCCTCGCCTTTCATCTCCCCTGCAAGCCGCGTTGCGCGAGGCCGTGGCGGCCCGCTTTGGCCAGCCGCTGCGCTACCCCAGCCACTGCGACGCCCTGGAGCTGGAACTGCAGCACAACGCCGCCACCGCTGGCCGGCGCCTGAGCCCCAGCACCCTGCGGCGCTTCTTTGGGCTAGTTGATAAGGAAGGGGGCTACCACCTGCATACCCTCGACACGCTGGCGCGCTATGCTGGCCACGCCGACTTTGCTGCCTTTGGCCAGTCCGTGTCGGGCCGTGCCCTGCAGCCGGATAGTGCCCACCACCCAGCCACCACCGACATTCCCGAGCTGCTGGCCATGGAGCAGCTGGCCTACCCCGAGAAGCTGCTGCTGGGGTATTTTTTGGGCCGCATCACGCGGCCAGCCGTGCCGGGAGGGCCCGCCGCGCCGCTGGCCCTGCAGCTGGCTACCCACCCCGCGGGTCAGGAGTTCTACGTCGAATCGTTCGTGGACCTGGCCCACCTGACCGGAGCGTTTGGGGAGGTGCTGGCCGTTTACCTGCAGCACAAGCGCACGCCCGAAGCCCAGCTGTTTGGGCACGCTGCGCTATTTCTGGCCGAATTTCTGGCCCAGGACGAACCGGCCTGGCGCGCCCGCCTGGCCGTGGTGCGGGCGCTGCCCGTGCCGCCGGAGGTGCACGCCTTCCCAAGGGGCCGACGCGCATTTGCCGAGATTGTGACGGCCTGGCACGACGCCCCCGACGGCGTGGTGCCGCCCGCGCTGCTGGCCCGCGTGCGTCAGGAGGCTGCCATTGTGCCGCGCACGCCGGTGCCGCCGGCGCCCCTACCGGCGTTCTACAACCTGTTTCCGGCCGGCTACCACTATTTCGTGGCCGAGGCGCTGTTCCTTACGGGCCAGTTTCCGGCCTTGCTCGATTGGCTGGCCTTCACCAACCGCGAGTTTCCCGAACTGGCCTGGCTCGAAACCAACGTGTTCGACCAGCTGCTGCGCGCTTTCCAGGCGGTGGCTGAGCTGCGCACCGGGCTCATCAGCGCCCGCGCGCCGCACCTGCATTCGCTTTTCAATCTCGAAACCAACAGCTGGCTGCTCGACTATTTTCAGGTGCACATCTGGCTGGTGGAGCTGCACTTCGCCGCCGGCACCGATGCCGCCGAAGAAACCCGGCTGCGCAGCCACATCCAAGAGTTTTCCGAGCTGCACGGCATGCCGCTTTTCGAGTGCGTGGCCGAAGGCATCGGAGCAGTGTAATGGCAGAGGCTACTCCGCCACCTGCGGCGGAATTTTGCTCAGAATGCGACTATCGATATAGAACGTACCGAACGGCACGATGCAGGCCAGCAGCACTTTCCAGGTGGTCTCGCTAAACTTCCAACGCTTTTCCACGCCCACGCTCAGCGTTTTGATGACGAACAGCAGGAAGAGTAGCCCGTGTATAGGGCCCACACGCGCACCAGCGTGGGGTTGCCGTAGAAGTGCTTCAGGGGCGTGGCTACCCCGAGCAGCACCAGCAGCGAGATGCCTTCTAAAAGCCCAATCAGCCGCAGCTGACGCACATTATCCTGGAAAAAACTTGCCATCAATCAAAAGTGAAAAAGAGCCCGGCTGGCCAGCGGCGAAAACGGCCAGGGAATGAATAAAAAGATGCTCAACAGAGCCACGCCGTGCCAACGCAGCAGGGTCCGGAATTGCGCCCGCGCCGTGGCCCGCCGCTTGGCCAGCGCCGAACCAATGGTGATGAGCACCACCGAAACTAACATCAGCAGCGGGTGCAACAGGGCAAAAAAGGCGGCATTCAGGGCCCAACCCGTTTCGCGCAAGCTGGCGAAGCTGGCCTTCACCACGGGGCTGCTGACGTAGAGCGCCATGCCCAGCAACAGCTGCACGTGGGCCAGGGTGGCCGTCCAGTGCCGCACGGCATCATCGGTTTTGGTGAAAGACTGCCCGGCCGTCAGGCCGGCGTAGGCGCGCAGCAGCGCATAAAACAGGCTGGCCAGCACGAGCCAGCGAAAGGCGGAATGGAGCGTCAGAACCGTGGCGTACATCGGGCGGAAATGAATGCGGCAAAGGTCTGGGCGGGGCCGGGGTGCCGGCTAGGATGGATGCGGCCGGTTTCCGGATTTTTCAATCCGGCGCCGGAACTCCAGCGGCGTGAGGCCCTCATGCTTTTTGAACAACCGGCTGAAAGAGGATGCATCGGTCAGGCCTACTTCGGCCGCCACCTCCCCCACCGACAGGGCACTTTGGTGCAGTAGTACCTTAGCTTCGAGCACCACGGCTTCGGCTATCCACGTGGTGGGCGACTTGCCGGTGGCGGCCTTCACCACTTTGTTGAGGTGGTTGGGCGACACGCAGAGTTGGGCCGCGTAATCGGCCACCAGCTGCTGGGTTTTGAAATGAGCGAACAGCAACTCCCGAAAGCGGTTGGCGAGGTGGGCCCCGGCGGCCGGCCCGGCCGCCACCGGCCGGTAGTCCTGGCTGATTTCGCGCAGCAAGGCCACGAGGTAGGCTTGCTGCAAAGCGGCGTGCGCCAGCGCATGACCGGCGTGGTCCTGCAACATGCGGTCCATAAGCTGCTGCACAAATCCAGCCGTTTCTGTGGTGAGGCGAATGCGCGGGTTGCCCCACACGCGCAGAAACTCGAACTCCGGCGGCCGGTTGCCAGCTGCGGGTGGGCCCACCAGAAAGTCGGGGCGGAAGTTGCACAGATAGCCCCGGTTCTGGTCGACGCCGCTCGCGAAGGCAAACACCTGGCCGGCGGGCACCACCAGGCACTCGTGCGGCCCGATGGTGTAGGTTTCGCTCCCGATGTCCATTACGGCTTCGCCGTCGGTGAGGAAAACGAGCGAGCTGGCGTCGGTGCGCGTGGGCGGCACGGGCAGTTTCATTTGCCGCATCATGTCCTCGACCCGCACGATGAAAAACTGCTCAAAACCGGGTTGCAGCAGCGGCTTCTGCGGCGCCTCGGGCTGGATGTAGGCCTGCCGGAAAGAGGCCGTACTATACGTTTTGATGGGGTCGTGCAACATCGGAAATTCTGCTGGTCACCGTTGGCGGGGCTATGCCTGCGCCGGCCGCGCACATCTTATGCCCAAAGATGCCGCAGCCGCTCCCATAATCCTGGCCGGGCCTCTTCGGCGTCCTCCACCGGCAGGGGGCCCAGCAGCGCCTGCGCCCGAAAAATGTCCTTGCCAATGACGCTCACGCCGTGCCGGTAGTCGTTTTGGGCATACAGAACCCGAAAGGGATGCGGGGTAATGCCCGCCGCCGCCAGCCGCGCCTGCAAGGCCCGCGCCGCCGGCTCGCTTCGCAGGAAGCCCACCAGGTGGCTGTGCTCCATCTGCATCACGAAGTCAAAAAAATACCGGCAGGCCGCATCCTCGTCCGACGAGATGAAGATGGGCTCCTGGTCTTTTCCGCGTTCGGAGTAGAACACGGCCCACCCCCGGCCGTTGTGCATGAGGCAAAAACCGTCGTAGCTGCGGGTGTTGAGGGCGTAGTTGGCGGGGTTGGCGCCTTCGGCCAGCAGGCGGCGGTTGAGGTCGGCGGTGGTCATGGGGGGTGCTGCCGCCGTCACTTCAGCAGCGCGTTCATTGTTTGTTGCGCGCCTATTGGGTTGTATCCTTTTTTGATACACGCCAAATTAATGATTTCCGAGGTAAGACCCGAAGCGTAATAATCCTGCGGTTTGGTGCGCTCGTAGCGGTCAATTACCGCTTTAAAAGAACCGCTTTTTACTTCATCAAAAATTTCCTGCGCTTGTTCCTTGGTTGATATTTTTTTCAGCCCTGCCAGTTCCTTCATGTAAGCGTCGCTGAAATACGTGAAGTAAAAACCGGTGCGCAAGGCATTGGCGCTGATTTTGGCCGTGTCGATTGCTGCTTTGGTCGAACCAAAGCGCTGGGACAAATAGCCTACGGCATCCTTGCTCATATGATTTAAAATCACGAGCGAATACCTTGTCTCGGGATAAGGCTCTGAAGTCAGGGCGAGCGTATCGAGCTGCTCCACCTTCAGAACATCAAATTTTCCGGACCGAGCCGAAGAAATGATTTTGAAATGGTCCCCCGCCCGCTTCAGTTGGGATGACGAATGGGTTCGGCCCGCAAAGACGGCCGGATAGTCACGAAATAAGTAGAGCGTGTCGTGGCTCTGCCGCAGCGTGGTCGTACCCAGTCCCCTGCCGATGAAATGATAGTCCTGCGTGAGAAAAGTTTGGCCCTGCGCAGGGCCAAACGTGAGCAGTACGGCAACAAGCAGCACAAACCTCGTCATAACAGGAAGCCGGTTTAACAATTACAAAAGCAAGAATACGCTTCGCTGTGGCCTCTCACCCGCCTCGGGCCGGAAGGGCGAGAGGCCGCGGGTTGTTTCGTCGGCATTCACGAGCTCACGGCATCCTAGTAACCCGGGCATCAGAGTAAAGGCGGCTGTGGTTTTGCCCGCGCCGTTGCAGCCGGCTAGGAGGTAAAGGGTTTGCAGGGGTCTAGCAACGATACTTCACTAAACTCAATCAATTAGGATTATCACCTTCCAACGTGACGGTATTGCGCACCCAATTGAGAAGTATCAGCCCTACAAATACTGATAATAATCGATACAAGTAAAACTCAACTTGTGATGCGGCAGAGTCTTGTATCATTTCATTCATAAAGCGTCCTGCCATTCGCAACACCGGGCTAGCAATGAGCGCAACTATTATCCACAGCTTGATATTAAGCAGAGCCTTTGAACTCCTGATATAAATCAGATAGATAATACTGCTTACCCAAAGAACGTGAAGCAATGTCGATAGCTCGAATTTTCTATTTAGCAATAACACGTGCGCTATTAATGTAAGCGAAAGCACTGCCAGTACCACCCAATAAATTCTCTTATCGGCAAAAACCAGTTTCATTTTCATTGCTCAGTATGCTTCTGCATTCTCATACCTGAATAACCCCCACGTTGTACGCCTTCTCAATCGGCGCGTGGTTGGCTGCCGCAATGCCTTCGGAAATGACTTTGCGGGTTTCCAGCGGGTCAATCACGGCATCGACCCAGAGGCGGGCGGCGGCGTAATAGGGCGAGAGTTGCTCCTCGTAGCGAGCCTTGATGCGGTCGAGCAGTTCCTTTTCGGCTTCGGGGGTGATGACTTCGCCTTTGGCTTTGAGGCTGGCCACCTGAATTTGCAGCAGCGTGTTGGCCGCCGCGGCGCCGCTCATGACGGCCAGTTGGGCCGTGGGCCAGGCCACGATGAGGCGCGGGTCGTAGGCTTTGCCGCACATGGCGTAGTTGCCGGCGCCGTAGCTGTTGCCCACGATGACCGTGAACTTGGGCACCACCGAGTTGCTCATAGCATTCACCATCTTGGCGCCATCCTTGATGATGCCACCCTGCTCACTCTGGCTGCCCACCATGAAGCCCGACACGTCGTGCAGAAACACCAGCGGGATGCGCTTCTGGTTGCAGTTCATGATGAAGCGCGCCGCCTTGTCGGCCGAGTCGGAGTAGATGACGCCGCCCATCTGCATGCCGGTTTTCTTGCTTTTCACAATCTTGCGCTGGTTGGCCACGATGCCCACCGCCCAGCCATCGATGCGCGCCAGCCCGCAGATGAGCGTCTGGCCGTACAAGTCCTTGTAGGGCTCAAACTCCGAGTTATCAACCAGTCGGTTGATAATGTCCATCATGTCGTAGGGCTTCACCCGGTCGGAGGGCAGCAGGCCGTAGATTTCCTGCTCGTCCTGCGCCGGCTTGGCCGGGGCCACGCGGCTGAAACCGGCCGTGGCCTGCCCACCCATCTTGTCGAAGATGTTGCGGATGTGCGTCAGGCACTCCTCGTCGGTGTCGAACTTGTAGTCCGTCACGCCCGAGATTTCGGAGTGCATGCTCGCGCCGCCCAGCGCCTCGTTATCAATGCTCTCGCCAATGGCCGATTTCACCAAATAAGAGCCCGCCAAGAACACCGAGCCCGTGCCGTTCACAATCATTGCCTCGTCGCTCATAATGGGCAGATAAGCCCCACCCGCCACGCAGGGCCCCATAATGGCGGAAATCTGCACGATGCCCATGCTGCTCATCACCGCGTTGTTGCGGAAGATGCGGCCGAAGTGCTCCTTGTCCGGGAAAATCTCGTCCTGCATGGGCAGGTACACGCCCGCCGAATCGACGAGGTAGATGATGGGCAGCTTGTTCTCGATGCTGATTTCCTGAGCCCGCAGGTTCTTCTTGGCGGTGATGGGAAACCAGGCGCCGGCCTTCACGGTGGCGTCGTTGGCCACCACCACGCACTGCCGCCCCTGCACGTAGCCGATGACGACCACCACGCCGCCGCCGGGGCAGCCTCCTTCTTCCTTGTACATCCCCTCGCCCGCAAACGCGCCGATTTCCACCTGGGCCGCGCCCTTATCCAGCAGGTAGTCAATCCGCTCGCGAGCGTTGAGCTTGCCCTTGGCCTTGTGGGCTTCGATGCGCTTCTCGCCGCCGCCGAGGGCTACTTTCCGGAGCTTTTGGGTGAGGTTGAAGCTGAGCTGCTTGAGTTGGTCTTCGTTGCGGTTGAACTCGACGTTCATAAGAAATGCGGGGTGGGATTTTGGTGGGAATAGGAGCAAAAAAATCCGCCCGGGGGGCGGATTTCAAAGGTACGGCGGGAATTGTAGCGCGGACTTTGTGGTCCGCGTCCCCACGCCGTTCGGATGCCGGACGGGGACGCGGACCACAAAGTCTGCGCTACTGACGTGCTACTTAATCGTCGTTTTTTTCTCCGTTTCCACCACGCTGCCGTTGGGCTTGGTCGTAGTGGTTTCGGTCTCGGTTTTCTTCTTGCTGCCCCCGCCGCCAAACACCGAGAAGTGCACGTAGCGCTTGGGGTTGGCTTTCAAGTCGGTGAGCAGCTCGTTGGAGCTGGCGGTGGTGGCGGCCAGGTTGTTGTAGAGCGTCGAGTCGTGCAGCAGGCGGCCCATCGAGCCTTTCTGGTCGCTGAGGGCCGTGTTGAGGCTTTGCACGGTGGTTTGGGCGTCGGCCAGGGTAGAGTTGAGGCGGCGCAGGGCCGGGCCCACGGGCGCGGTTTTGAGCGAGTCAGAGAGCTGGCCGAAGTTCACGGCGATTTTGTCGAGCTTGCCGGTGGTGCGGTTCAGCGCGGTGCTCATCTGGGCCAGGTTGCGGGTGATGAGGGCAATGTTGGCTTGGTTGGCCACAATTAGCTTTTGCAAGGCCTCGGTGCTGGCGCGGGCACCGGCCAGGGTGCCTTGGATGCTCGTCTGGGCGTCCTTGTTCAGAAAGCCGTTGATGTGGGCCAACGTGGCGCCCACCGTGTCGAGCACGGGCAGGGCTTTCGCCTGGAAGGCATCGATGCTGCTGATGGCCGACTTGGTGCGTAGCTCCTCGCCGCCATTAAACTCCTTGCTGTTTTTGCCCATAAACAGCGTGATGCTCTTCGAGCCCAGCAACGAGCCGCTGAGGCCGGCCGTGGTGGAGTCGCCCACGATGATGCCTTTTTCAAGCTCTAGGGTGGCGCGCACGGTATTTCCTTTTTCGGGCTGCAGCTCCAGGTTTTTCACCTGGCCCACCTTGATGCCGTTGAGCAGCACCTGGGCGCCCACCGTGAGGCCGTCGGCCGTGGGGTACACGGCGTAGTAGGTGCGGTCGTTGGAGAGTAGGTTGCTGCCTTTCAAAAAGTTATAGCCTATCACCAGGGCAGCAATGGCAACGATGGCCAGCAGCGCCACTTTGATTTCTTTAGACACGGGAAAAGTGTTGAGTGTTGAATGTTGAGTGTTGAGATAATTAAATACCAAGTGTTAAAAGCTGAAAGATGCCACAGTGACTGTCACTTAACACTCAGCATTCAACACTCAACACTTAGCAGATGGCTAGCCGCCTTCGAGCTCGCGCTTGTATTCGCGAAACGCGCGGTAGATGCCCGCAGCCATATACGTTTGATTGGCTTTGTCGTTGAGGTACCGCTCCTCGGTGGGGTTGGTGAGGAAGCCGGATTCGATGAGAACCGAGGGCATGGTCGATTTCCAGAGCACCAGAAAGCCGGCCTGCTTCACGCCGCGGCTGGGGCGGCTCACGGTGGTGCGCAGCTGCCGGTCCACGCGCTGGGCAAAGCGCAGGCTGTTGGTGATGTAGGCCGACTGAAACAGCGAAAACATGATGTGCGACTGCGGCGAGCTGGGGTCGAAGCCGTTGTAACGCGACTGGTAGTTCTTTTCTTGCAGAATAACCGAGTTTTCGCGCTGGGCCACGCCCAGGTTGGCGGTGGTTTTGTGCAGGCCCATGGTCCACACCTCGGTGCCGTGGCTTTGGCTGGGGCCGGCGTTGCAATGGATGGAAATGAACAGGTCGGCGTGGTTGCGGTTGGCGATGGCGGCGCGCTCGTCGAGCTCCACAAACACGTTGGTTTTGCGGGTGTAAATCACCTTCACGTCGGGCATGTTCTGCTCTATCTGCTTGCCCAGGGCCAGCACAAGGCTCAGGGCCACGTCGGCTTCGCGGGCACTCACGCCGGCGCAGCCCCGGTCTTTGCCGCCGTGGCCGGCGTCGAGCACCACCTTGCGCAGCCGGTAGCGGTCGGGCGAATCGGGGGCCGTGGCAGCCGAGTCGGGCGCGTAGCGGGTGGAATCGGCCGCGGTCTGGGCCTCCGCCTTCCACTCTCCACTTGCGGCGCCTAACAACAAAAGAGCGGCGCTGGCCAGGATGACAATAATCCGCACGTTGTTCGTTGAAGAGGCGGTAGCGACCTGCTACCTTTGTAGAAGCCCCAAAAGTAAACGAATTAACCGCTACTATACTTTGCCTGCTAGGTTTGGCCTTCGTTCCGAAGCCGGGTTTCGGCCCTCGCCGCACCGCCTGACGGCGGCGCGGCTTCGCCCTGGCGTGCTGGGGTGTGTCTTTTTACTGCTGTTCGGCCTCGCGGGTTTAGCTTCGGGCCAAACAGGGCAGCCCACGCCCAAAAAGACCCAGCGCAAAGCCAAAATTCAGGCCCGCAAGGCGCGGGCCCAGGCCATCCGGCAGGCGCCCACCACGCCGGGCGTCGACTCCAGCACCGTGGCCACGCCCCGGCGCGGCACCACCGTGGCCCCGGCCAAGCCCGGCCAGCGGCCTGGCTCGGCCCCCACCCCGCCGGTGCGCAACATCTCGGCCGACCCGCGCGACCCCGTGGGCCCGCCCCCGCCCGGTGTGCGCAACGCCGGCCAGTCGCGCGTGCCCGGCGCTTCCCACAAGCCCGTACCCGATACGCTGGCCCCCGGCGGCGGTGCCCGCCTGCCCGGCGTGGTGCCCACCGACACCAGCGGGCTGGTGAACGGCGTGCGCGGCGCCGGCGATTCCTTGCAAGTGGCGGCCAAGCCCAAGGGCCAGATTCAAACCACCATCAACTACACGGCCAAGGACTCCATTCAGTTCGACGTGACCAAGAAGGTGGCGCGGCTGTATGAAAGCGCCAGCGTGGTGTATGGCCAAACCGACCTCAAGGCGGCCCTCATCACGGTGAACTACGGCAACAACACCATGCAGGCCGAAGGCCGGCTGGACTCGGTCAAAAACAGGCAGGTGGGCACGCCCATTCTTACCGACAATGGCCAGAAATACCAGGCCCGCACCATTGCCTACAATTTCAAGAGCAAGAAAGCCAAGGTATCCGAGGCCGTGACTACGCAGGGCGAGGGCTACGTGGGTGCGCAGGTCATCAAACGTCTGCCCAACGGCGACATCAACGGCCTGATGGGGCGCTACACGACGTGCAACCTGGAGCACCCCCACTTCTACATTCAGGCCAAGAAAATGAAGATGATTCCGGGCGACAAGGTCGTGACCGGGCCCTTCAACCTCGTCATTGGCGACGTGCCCACGCCGCTGGGTTTCCTGTTCGGGTTTTTCCCCACGCCCAAGCGCAGCCGGGGCTCGGGGGTGTTGATTCCGACCTTCGGGCAGGCCGCCGACCGGGGCTACTTCCTCACCAACGGCGGCTACTATTTCGCGCCCAACGACTACATCGGCGTGCGCCTGACCGGGGACATTTACGCCGGCAACGCCGAAACCTTCGGTGGCTGGGGCGCCACGGCCGACATTTCGTACCTGAAGCGCTACACCTACCAGGGCAACTTCAACTTCCGCTTCTCGACGCGGCCCAGCAACCAGATTCTGGCCACCGACGCCGTGGGCGTGGGCCAGACCTACATCCGCCCGCCGGCCGCCAACTCGTTCTGGATTACCTGGAGCCACACGCCCGTGCCCAAGCCCGGCGGCGGCCGCTTCTCGGCCAGCGTGAATGCGGGCACCAGCAGCTACAACCAAATCAACAGCCTCGACGCGCGGCGCTACCTGTCCACGCAGTTCAGCTCCAGCGTCAGCTACTCGAAGCAGATTCGCAACTCCCCCATCAACTACGACATCCGCCTGAGCCAGGCCCAGGGCACCGACGGCCGCATGACCTTCACCCTGCCCGACATCAGCGTGGGCGTGGCCCGGCAATACCCCTACCAGTGGTTCGGCATCAAGCCGGGCCAGGGCGGCAAGTTTGGGGCGGCCACCTACGAGCAGTTCACGCTGAGCTACAACCTCACGGCCCGCAACGAGGTGAGCAACACCATCGGCGCCCGCTCGCTGGCCAATGGCCTGCCCCTGCTGGGCGGCACCAACGACAACATCCGCATTCCGTTCAGCTTTGCCACCCTGGGCCGGCTATTGCAGAATTCCAACAACGGCATCCAGCACCAGTTCGGCATCGGGCTGGGCTCTTACGACTTGGGGCCCCACTTCAAGCTCAGCCCCTCGGTGAACTACAGCGAGGTGTGGTACAGCAAGAAACTACGCTACCTCTATAGCCCGGTGGCCCAAGCGGTGCGCATCGACACCGTCTACGGCTTCAACCGCCTGAATACCTATTCTGGAGCGCTGAGCCTCAACACCACCATCTACGGCACGGTGGTGCGCCGGGGCGTGCACAAGATTCAGGCCCTGCGCCACAAGATAACGCCCAGTCTCAACTACACCTATGCCCCCGACCTGCGCACCGAAGAGCGTTTCCCGGTGGGCTCGACGGTGCTTAATGGATATATTAACCAGTTTGGGCAACCCGTCTACAACACTACGCGGGCCAACCAAGTGCTGCTCAACAACTACACTTTTGACTCTTACCAGAGTTTCCTCTACGGCACGCCAGGCGGCAGCAGCCAGAACACGATTTCGTTCAGCCTCCAAAACGCGGTGGAAATGAAAATTCGGGATTCCAACGATACGACTGGCCTCAACCCGTTCAAGAAATCCAACCTGATTGAAGGACTCGACTTCAACATTGGCTACAACCTGAACAACGGGGAAGCCGACTCGTTGAGGCTGACGCCCCTGGGCGTGAACTTCCGCACCCAGATTGCCAAGAAGCTGAACCTGAACAGCACCGCCACCTTCAGCGCCTACCAGCGCGACGCCAGCGGCCGTACCATCAACAAGTACTTGTTCGAAGCCGACCCACGCAAGCTCCTGCGCCTGACCTCGGCCAGCTTTGGGGCCACCTATAGCTTCAACCCCGCCACGGGCAAGAAGAAAAGCACCATTCCGCGCGCCGTGGCCCCGGCCAACGACCCCACCCTGGGCACCGTGGGCCCGCCCAACTACTACGCCGACTACGTCGATTTCGACATTCCGTGGGAGCTGTCCCTGACCTATGCGGCCGGCTACACCACCAACCCGGTGCCGCTCACACAGGCCTACCTCGACGCCAACTTCCAGGGCCGGCGCCCGCCCATTCTGGCCCTGAACACGGTCGGCGTGACGGGCTCCGTGAAGCTCACCGAGAACCTGCGCCTGAGCTACAACCTGGGCTACGACATCACCAATCAATCCATCACGTACCCGAACATCACCTTCTTCCGCGATTTGCACTGCTGGCAAATCAACGGTACCTGGATTCCCTTCGGAATTACGAAAGGCTACAATTTCACCATTGCGGCCAAGAGCAGTTTATTGCAAGATTTAAAGATTAATCGAAACCGCTACGCGCAGTTTCAGTAGTGCTGAATTCGTTCACATAGGAATTGGCTGTGTTGGCGGGGCGGGGCTTGGCGTTGGGCGCCATTGCCAGCGCGGGCACCCGCCGCTTGGTTGTTTTGGAAACCT
Organism: Hymenobacter monticola; assembly: GCF_022811645.1. NCBI lineage: Bacteria > Pseudomonadati > Bacteroidota > Cytophagia > Cytophagales > Hymenobacteraceae > Hymenobacter > Hymenobacter monticola. Next base: position 78,863 of record NZ_CP094534.1, read on the forward strand.
TTCCGTTTCCCCTACCGCCATGAATCCCTTCTTCCTCCGCGTGCTCCTGGCCGCCGATTCGGCCCCCGACACCACCGCCGTTGAATACTACCTGCACGACGCAGGCCATGAAGTGGTGCGCGTGGAGGCCCACGGCGACACGGCCCTCAAAGCCGCCCGCCTCGTGCACCCCGACCTAGTGGTGCTTAGCGGCTCCCTGCCCGGCAGCCTCGACGGTGTGGCCCTGGCCGCGGCGCTCCAGCAGCAGGTGCTGGCGCCCACACCCGTCATCATCGTCACCGACCCGGCCGAGCTGCCCGCGCTGCTGGCGCGGCAAATTCCGTCCGCTGCCTGGCCCTGCCATTCCGAAGCCTCCACACTGCCCGATGCCGCCGCTTAAACGCTGGCGTGCAGGCGGTTTTATTGGTTTTTGATATTCGCCCCTGCGCCCCGGCCAGGGGCTTTTTGCGGCGCATGTGGCGCCGGGTAACGAAATTGTTGCCAGCTTTGCCCCGCTAAACGGCCCCTTCACCCAACCGCTGCCGTTTGGCCCACCCCCATGTCCCAGCACAAGGAAGTTAAGCTCATCACCACCCACCAGATGCTCGCCATGAAGCAGCGGGGGGAAAAAATCTCCATGCTCACGGCCTACGACTACTCGATGGCCCAGATTCTGGACGGCGCCGGCGTCGACGTGCTGCTCGTCGGCGACTCCGCCTCCAACGTGATGGCCGGGCACGAAACCACCCTGCCCATTACCCTCGACCAGATGATATACCACGCCCAGAGCGTGGTGCGCGCCGTGAAGCGGGCCTTCGTAGTGGTGGACATGCCGTTTGGTTCCTACCAAGGCAACTCGTCGGTGGCCCTGCAGTCGGCCATTCGCATCATGAAGGAGAGCGGCGGCCACGGCGTGAAGCTCGAAGGCGGCGCCGAGGTGAAAGACAGCATCATCCGCATTCTCACGGCCGGCATTCCGGTGATGGGCCACCTGGGCCTCACGCCGCAGTCCATTTACAAGTTTGGCACCTACACCGTGCGCGCCAAGGAAGAAGCCGAGGCCCAGAAGCTGCTCGAAGATGCTCGCCTGCTGCAGGAAATCGGCTGCTTTGGGCTGGTGCTGGAGAAAATTCCGGCCGCGCTGGCTAAGCGTGTGGCCGAAGAGCTCACCATTCCCGTCATCGGCATCGGCGCCGGCCCCGACGTGGATGGGCAGGTACTGGTGGTCCATGACATGCTAGGCCTCACCAAGGAGTTCAAGCCCCGCTTCCTGCGCCGCTACGCCGAGTTGCACGACATTATGACCGAGGCCGTGCAGCACTACGTGGCGGACGTGAAAAACCGCGAGTTTCCCAGCAAGGAGGAAGGGTATTAATGTAATTTGGTGTAGGGGCGGGGCTTGCCCCTGCCCGGTCGTACGCATCGTTCCAACGATTTTGTGCAGCGACCGGGAGGGGGCACGCCCCACCCCTAGGTTGTCCAGGCGCTCCGTAGCTACTAGTCGGTAACCGCTTCACTTTCCATCAGCTTCGTATCTTCGCCTCCAGAAAAGCAAGAGCGAAACGCCCGGTGCGTGTGGTCTGATGATGTGCGGAAGCTCCCGAGGAGCCCTGGCGCGCTCCTGCTGATAGTCAACCCCGCCCGCTTCCCCTAAGTGAACCGTCCCAACCTGTGGTCCGAAGGCAGAGAAATTCTGTTTGAAGACAATCATTTGCTCGTCATCAACAAGCCCGCCGGCATCCTCGTGCAGGGCGACGCCACCGGCGATGAGCCCCTGTCGAAGAAAGCCGCCGAGTACCTGCGCTTCAAGTACAAGAAGCCCGGCGAGGCCTTCGTGGGCGTATGCCACCGCATCGACCGGCCGGTGTCCGGCATCGTCATCCTGGCCAAAACCAGCAAGGCTTTGAGCCGGCTGAACGAGCTGTTTCGCGATGACAAAATTCACAAAACCTACTGGGCCCTCACCGGCAAGCCGCCCATTCCGGAAAATGGCACGCTCATTCACTGGCTGGTGAAAGACACCGTGCGCAACGTGACCAAGGCCTACCCCACCGCCCACGGCCAGGGCCTGCGCTCCGAGCTGAAATACGAGCTGCTGGGCCAGGCCGGCAACCGCTACCTGCTGCAGGTGAATCCCGTGACGGGCCGCCCGCACCAGATTCGGACCCAACTGGCCACGGGCCTGAGCACGCCCATTGTGGGCGACGTGAAATACGGCTTCATTGCCCCGCTGCCCGACGTGAGCATTGCCCTGCATGCCCGCCAGCTGCAATTGCAGCATCCCGTCACGAAGGAAACGATGACCTTCACCGCCCCGCTGCCCGATGCCGCGCACTGGGACGCGGCGCGTGAGTACTATCAGTAACGCCGCACCCCGAAGCTGTGCTTCGCCCCGCGTGAGCTAACCTATACTGCGCTTATCCTGCTACGTCTGACGCAAGGCGTAGCACAGCTGCGCGGTAGGGCGACTACGTGCAAGATTTTGGCCTTCTGATACCAATCATCCGGCTCCCTTCTCGCTAGCCGTAATTTTGTGTTCATACTACTGAACCTAAGCGCGGGCCTTTTGCTTGTGCGGTCAGTTCAGCTTTCACAACCCTTATGGCTATTCTGATTTTCTTCGTTGCCCACTACTACTTATCGCTGTTCACGCAGACGTTTTACCTGCACCGCTACGCTGCGCATAAAATGTTTACGATGAACAAGTTCTGGGAGAAGTTCTTCTTCCTGTTCACCTACCTCTGCCAGGGCAGCAGCTTTCTCTCGCCCCGGGCCTACGCGCTGCTGCACCGCATGCACCACGCCTACTCCGACACCGAGCTGGACCCGCACTCGCCCCACTTCTCGAACAACGCGTTCGATATGATGTGGAAGACGAAAGTGATTTATAACGACGTGGTAAACAACAACCACGCGGGCGCCAAGCGCTTCGAGGGCGACATTCCGGAGTGGAACTGGCTCGACAAATTTGGCGGCACGGTGTATTCGCGCCTGGGCTGGGGCACGGCCTACGTGCTGTTCTACATCAACTTCGCCACGGCCTGGTGGCAGTACCTGTTGCTGCCCATCCACTTCCTGATGGGCCCCATCCACGGCGCCATCGTGAACTGGGGCGGCCACAAGTACGGCTACCAGAACTTCGACAACAACGACAAATCGATGAACACGCTGGCGCTGGACTTCCTGGCCTTTGGTGAGCTGTTTCAGAACAACCACCACAAGCTTCCCATGCGCGTCAACTTCGGCGTGAAGTGGTGGGAATTTGACCCCACCTACGTCGCCATCTGGAGCCTCGACAAGGTGGGCATCATCAAGGTGAAGCGCAAAAACATGAACCTGAACACGATTTCCAAACAGGTTCGAACCAAGCGTGAGGCTGTGGCAGCGTAGCAATGCCTCGAATGACAAACCCTAAAAAAGCTCCGGCTCCGCGCCGGGGCTTTTTTTATGTGCGCCCCTAGCTAATGCGCTGACCAAACGCTACCTTTGCACTCCCAATTTCGGGAAACCCTCACCAGACGCACGAGTTGCGTCGCACAACCCCACCGGTTTATGGCAGTTAAAATCCGCCTTGCCCGTCGTGGCCGCAAAAAGGCTTCGACTTACGACATCGTAGTAGCCGACTCCCGCTCGCCCCGCGACGGCCGTTTCATCGAGAAACTCGGCACCTACAACCCCCACACCAACCCCGCCACCATCAACTACGACGCCGACCGCGCGTTCTACTGGATGATGACCGGTGCTCAGCCCACCGACACCGTGCGGGCCATGCTCAGCTACCGCGGCGTACTCTACCGTCGTCACCTGCAGTTGGGTGTCGACAAAGGCGCCATCACCCAGGAGGTGGCCGACCAGCGTTTCGACGCCTGGAAACAGGAGAAAGACGCCAAAATCGAAGGCAAGCGCACCGGCTTGGTTGACGCGAAAGAAGAAGCCCGCAAAGCTGCCCTTGCCGCCGAAACCAAGGTGAAAGAAGCCCGTGCCGAAAACCTGCGTCAGAAGCAGGCTGCCCTGCTGGCTGCTAACGCCCCCGCTCCGGCCGCCGAAGAAGCTGCTGACGCTGCCGAAGCTCCGGCTGCTGAGGCTACCGAAGCTGCTGCCGAGTAGTTTTTAGGTTTCTGAAAACCGAAAGCGTTTGGGAGTTGTGAGCCGGACCGGCTGGCAGCTCCCAAACGCTTTTTCGTTCTCCCCTCCCCCACCATGACCCTCGACGAAACCTATCAGCTCGGCTACATCCTCAAAACCCACGGCCTGCGCGGCCACGTAGCCGCCCACTTCGACGTGGACGACGTAGCTGATTATCTCAAGCTTAAAACTGTATACCTCGCCCTGCCTGCCGCCCCAGCCAAGCTGGTAGAGCACAAGGTGGAAAAGGTGCAGTCCCAATCCGGCAATAAGGTGCTGCTCAAGCTGCGCGGCATCGACCGGATTGAGGAGGCCGAGCCTTTGCGCGGCTCGCAGCTCTACCTGCCCCTGACCGAATTGCCGGCGCTGGAAGACGACCAGTTTTACTTCCACGACGTTGTCGGCTTCACCGTGGTCGATTCAACCCTGGGCGAGCTGGGCACCGTGGAAAATTTCTACGAGCTGCCGCAGCAGGACATGCTGGCCATGCGCTACCAGGGCCAGGAAGTGCTGATTCCGGTGGTGGACGAGCTGGTGAGCCACGCCGACCACGAGAAAAAGCAAGTCCACGTGAACCTACCTGAAGGGTTGCTTGACGTGTACCTCAAACCCTCGTCGCGCGATAAGGACGAGCCCGACGAATTCGACGAAGCTTAATGTAGCGTGGACTCTGCGAGTCCGCGCTTGGGCGAACGTTCTAGCAATGCGCGGACTCGCAGAGTCCACGCTACATTCATAATATGCGCATCGACATCCTCACCTGCCTGCCCGAGTTGCTGGTCAGCCCGTTTTCGCATTCCATTGTGAAGCGGGCCCAGGACAAGGGCCTGGCCGAAATTCACCTGCACCAGCTCCGCGATAAGGCCATCAACAAGCACGGCCAGATTGACGACTTCGTGTTTGGCGGTGGCGCGGGCATGGTATTGCGCGTCGAGCCCATTGCGGCCTGGATAGATGAGCTGCAGGCCCAACGGCCCTACGACGCCATCATCTACCTCACGCCCGACGGCGAAACCCTGCGCCAACCGCTGGCCAACCGGCTGTCGTTGCTGCAAAACATCATCATGCTCTGCGGCCATTACAAAGGCATTGATGAGCGTATTCGCCAGACCTACATCACCCACGAAATAAGCGTGGGCGACTACGTGCTGAGCGGGGGCGAGCTGGGCGCGGCCATTCTGGTCGATGCCGTGGTGCGGCTGCTCCCGGGCGTGTTGGGCAATGAGGAGTCGGCGCTTTCTGACTCTTTTCAGGACGATTTGCTGGCGCCGCCCATCTACACCCGCCCGGCCGAATGGCGCGGACAGGCCGTGCCCGACATTCTGCTATCGGGCAATACGCCGAAGATTGAGGAGTGGCGGCACGAGCAGGCACTGGCCCGCACGCAGCAGCGCCGGCCCGATTTGTTGGCTTAAAACCGGATTTGGCCACTCCAATTTTCGAATCAGCAGCAAATCAGTGAACAAGCTAACGCATGTTCTACAAATGACTTGCTATCCTCAACGGAAAGCCCTATCTTTGCGCTCCGTTTCGATAAAAAACTAATTCCCGACGGCGGCGCCGTCTTTCGCAATTTTCTCAGCCATGAGCGTACTACTTGACTTTATCCAGGCCGAATCGCAGGAGCGCCGCGCCAGCTTTCCCGACTTCGCCGCCGGCGACACGATTAACGTGCACGTGAAAATCCGCGAGGGCAACAAGGAGCGCATCCAGCAGTTCCAGGGCGTGGTGCTGCAGCGCCGCAACCCCAGCTCAAACGGTGAAACCTTCACCGTGCGCAAGATTTCGAACCAAATCGGCACCGAGCGTATTTTCCCCCTGCTGTCGCCGAACATCGACAAAATCGAGGTTATCCGTCGCGGCAAAGTGCGTCGCGCCCGTCTGTTCTACCTGCGCGGCCTGTCGGGCAAGCAGGCTCGTATCAAAGAGCGGCGCTTGAACGTGGCCAAGGCTACTGCCTAAGCACGGAAGCAGCCCTAGCTTCTTATAAAAGAAAAAGCCGGCCCCACGCGTGGGGCCGGCTTTTTTAGCTTAGCGCTAACTCGGCGTTTAGATTTGGCCCTTGGGCGTGTGCGAGGAGAAGTCCTGCGGCAACTTGCCGTCTACTTCTACCGAGCCACCCTTGAGTTGCTGAGCCACGGCCGACAGCACCTCGCCAAGCTTGGTCATGCGGGTGGCGGTGTTCACGTTCTCGGCAAAGTTGGCGGCCTGCGTGGTGCCAGTGCCCAAGCGAGCCAGCAGCGGCGAAATGACGTTCACATCGAGGGTGCCGCTGCCAAAGTGGGCTTTCAGGGCCTGCAAGTCGACTATTAGTTGGTGCAGGGCCGGGTTGTTGGCGTCTTTCAAGTCCTCAATCCAGCGCTGCAGCTGGTTGTCGAGGCCCGCTTTTTCGGTGATGGCCGTCAGGTCGCTGGTGAGCAGGTGAATGGCGCTGTCGAGGTGCACTTGGTGCTGCGAATCTTTCTTTTCCATGGGGGGGGTGTTTGGGTAGCTAAGGGCGGCTGTTTTCACCGCCTTTTTAGCCAACGTAGTTTCTCCCCGCCGGGTTGGCGCTCACGCCCAAAGCAAAAAGCCCCGCCGGAACCGGCGGGGCTTTTGTGTAGGATACTTACTTGCCAGCAAGCAGCCGCGCGGCTACTCGATTTTGTTCATGCGGTCTTTCACGGCTTCCAGGGCCACGCGCATGCTCACAATGTCGCCGCGGGCGGCTTCCTGCTCTTTCAGGTTGAGGTCGATGAGGTTGTTGAACTGTTGCAGTTCGGCGGCGTTGGCGGCCAGCATCTGCTGGATTTCAATCTTGCGGGCCTTGTTCTTCTCAATGTCCTTTTTGATGGTTTCGGCCTTGGCAATCACCGCCATGTGGTTGTTTTGCGAGGCAACCAGGGCACGCTCGGCTTCGGCGATTTGCGACACCAGGTCTTCGCGGTACATCATGCGGGCGAAGTCCTTGAGGTACTTCTCGGCCGACTTCCACTGTACCGGCGTTTTGTCTTTAGCCAAGTAGGCGTTGCCCAGGTCGATGCTCCACCACACGGTAGTGCCGGTGGGCGTAGCATCCACCTTGGAGATGACGCGAATAGGGGTAGGTGCAATTTCTTCGATGATAACACCGTCCATTGTCACGACCCCTTTGTTGTTCTTCACCTTGCTGCCAAACTTCTCGTTCAGTTGTTTCAGCCAAGCCGCTTCGACGCGCTTGTTGTCGAGCTGCATGCTCACGCGCTGGCCCGTGCGGGGCACGTTGCCAATCGACATATCAGCTTCATCCACAGGGGATTTCTGGGCATAACCGCCCAGTGTCGCTAAGCATACAAGAAGTAGGATGAGTAGGCTTCGTTTCATGGTAATAATATCTTTATGAGTGCTTTAAAAATGGCCAGTGGAAAAGAACGGAACGAGTACATCGTTGTCCGGCTTTCCAAATTTAAGACCTTTATTTCATGCAAATTCTTTTCCCAAAGATTTTTTTAGGAATAATGCTGTTTTTATTAATTTTGTGCAAACCATAGTTTTTAAAGTATACTAAACCGCAATAGGCCTATTCATGGAATTATGGCCAATGTGGCTTCCACCGCAACAAAGGTACCGGGACCGGGTTATAAGGCTTATGCAAGTCACCGTTTGCCGCACCGAGCACTTCAACGCCGCCCACCGCCTGTACAACCCTGCGTGGAGCGACGAGCAGAACCAGCGGGTTTTTGGCCTTTGCAACAACCCTAACTACCACGGACACAACTACAACCTGACCGTGCGGCTAACGGGTGAGGTCGACCCCGAAACGGGGTATGTGTATGACTTGAAGCGGCTTAGTGATTTGCTCAAGCGCGAGGTGCTGAACCGCTTCGACCACCGCAACCTGAACCTTGATACGGATGACTTCCGCAATCTGAACCCCACGGCCGAAAATATCGCCGTGGTAATTTGGCAGCGCCTGCGGCCGCACCTGGACGCCGGCCTGGCGCTTTCGGTCACGCTCTACGAGACGGACCGTAACTTTGTAGAATACCATGGATAATGCTTCCGGGCTAGGCCCGGCCCCCGACTCGCACCTGCCCCCGGGCCTGCGCACCCCGCTCCGCGACGATGCTTTCGTGCGCAGCGACGACGAGAAAATAGCGGCCATCAGCGACCATTTTGAGGCCATTATGCACGAGTTGGGCCTCGACCTGACCGATGACAGCCTAGCCGGCACGCCGCGCCGCGTGGCCAAGATGTTTGTGAAGGAATGGTTCAAAGGACTCGACCCGGCCAACCGACCCGAGGTGCGCATGTTTGATAACCGCTACGACTACCACCAGCTGCTGGTGGAGCGCGACATCACGCTGTTTTCGTGCTGCGAGCACCACTTTGTGCCCATCGTGGGCAAGGCGCACGTGGCTTATCTGCCGGGCTCGCACGTGGTGGGGCTGAGCAAGCTCAACCGCGTGGTGCAGCACTACGCGCGCCGCCCGCAGGTGCAGGAGCGCCTCACCCGCCAGATTGCTGAGGAGCTGAAGCAAAGCCTGGGCACCGACGACGTGGCCGTGCTCATCGAGGCCGACCACCTGTGCGTGATGAGCCGCGGCGTGAACGACACCAGCAGCTCAACCCTGACCAGCGAGTACGGCGGCCGGTTTGCAACTGACGGGGCGCTACGCAGCGAATTTCTGCGGCAGATTGGGAAGTAGGCGACGGGCGTTGGAGGTTTTGCCGTTTGAACCGTAAGCGGAGTTCGATGTTGGCGCAGAGCGACGGGTTTACTTTTGTCTGAAACAAGCATTATGACCGACACTTCTCCTCGCAAAGTCCTCATCACCGGCGGCACCGGGCTCATTGGCACGCGGCTGGCCGAAATGCTGATTGACAGCGGCTACGAGGTGGCCCTGCTGAGCCGCGAGCCGGCCAAGAGCAGCCACTTCCGCAGCTTCCGCTGGGACCCGCGGGCGGGCACCATCGACGACGCGGCCATTCTCTACGCCGATTACATCGTGAACCTGGCCGGCGCTAGCGTGAGCGACGGCAAGTGGACCGACGAGCGCAAGCGCGACATTATGAGCAGCCGGCTGGGCGGGCTTGCGCTGCTGCACCGCGAGCTTAGCAACCCGCGCCACCACGTGCAGGCCGTTATTTCAGCCTCGGCCATTGGCGTGTATGGCGACACGGGCGACCAATTGCTGACTGAGGAAACGCCGCCTGGCCTGCCTACGCACGATTTCCTGGCCGATGTGGCCCACCAATGGGAGCTGGCGGCCGCGCCCATTGCGCATCTGGGAATTCGGACGGTGGTGCCGCGCATTGGCATTGTGCTGAGCAAGGAGGGCGGGGCCCTGCCTCAGATTGCGCGGCCGGTGAAGCTGGGTGCGGGCGCGGCGCTGGGAAGCGGCAAACAGTACATGTCCTGGATTCACCTGGATGATATTTGCCGCCTGTTCATCGCCATGCTGGAAGGGGCGGCCTGGGAGGGCACTTACAATGCAGTAGCGCCAAACCCCGTCACGAACCAGGAGTTTACCCGGGAGCTGGCCGAGGTGCTGCACCGGCCATTGATTTTGCCCAAGGTGCCGGCCTTCGGCCTGAAGCTGGCCATGGGCGAGATGAGCGACATCGTGCTGGCTTCGCAGCGGGTGAGCGCGGCCAAGGTGCTGGCACAGGGCTTCCGGTTTGAGTATCCGGAGCTGCGCGGGGCGCTGCAGGCGCTGTATGGGGGGGAGTGAATTGGATGGGGCGGTTGTTGGGACGTAATACGTAATTTGCTTATCCAACCAATCGCATTATGAATACGTCCTCCCCCATTACCGTGCATTTTGAGCAGCCGTTTCTGGAGCGGCTGGAGCAGCTGGCGCGGCTTAGCGGCAAAAGCGTCGCGGAAATCGTAGAGCTGCAAACGAAGCTGCAACTGGGGTGGCGGCCACCGACCCCGCCCCTGAGCCCAGAGGTGCAGGCGCTGAAAGGAAGTTTGCCGCTGCTGCAACAGGTAGATTATAAGACGGCCGTTACCGAGGCCATTCTGCGCAAATACGGGGCATGAGGCACTTCTTCGTTGACACCAATGTGTTGATTGACTACCTCTCGGGACGCGAACCTTTTGCGAGCGACGCGGCAGTCCTCTTCGACCTGGCTTTCACCGGCCGGGTGACGCTTTATGCGGCGAGCATCTCGTTCAGCAATTGTCACTACATCATCAGTCGGCAATACCGGACTCTCAACGCACGAGCGCTGCTGGCGGATATATTGCCGTGGCTGGCGGTGACAGATGTTTCGGCAGATGTCATCGCGCAAGGGCTGACCTCCGGCTTCACGGACTTTGAAGATGCCCTGCAATATTATTCGGCGCGCTCCAATCCGTTGGTAGAGGCCATTGTGACGCGCAACGGCAAGGATTTTACGCTGGCTAACATTCCGGTTATGGAGCCAGCGCTGGCTATTATGTTGGCGTAGGTCACGTGAATGAGTCAGCAATAATCGGAACTCCTCCAACAGTTCCGGCAACTCGCTTAACGCTCCCGCAAGTCATTCAACGCTTCCGGAACTTCGTCCAACGTTTCCGGAAAGGCTTCCAACGGCCCCGCAAGTCATTCAACGCATCCGGAAGGGCTTTCAACGCTTCCGCAAGCCAGTCAACGGGTCCGGAACGGCGTCTGACGCCCCCGGAAACCGTTCCGATGGCTCTGTAAACCAGCCGACGCATCCGGAATCGCCTCCGATGGCTCCGTAAGTGCGTCCGACGGCCCCGCAAGCCAGCCGATGGCTCCGGAAACGCATCCGATGAGGCTGGGCAGCCGTTTGCTACCTTCGTTTCTGCCTTTACTTCAACCACCCACCCTATGCTCCAATTACCCGACCTCGAACTAGTAGCCGAAAAAGTCCACGAAGCCTGGATGAAAACCAAGCGCGACCAAGGCGTGACCACCCGGCTGAGCGAAACCGGCGAAGAGCTGATGGTACCCTACGCCCAATTAAGCGAACCGGCCAAGGAGCTGGACCGCATGACCGTGCGGACGGTGTACGCGGCCATTGAAGCGTTGGGTGGCTGAGGTGGCTCTATGTTGCCGTCATAGATTATGCTCAGGAAGAAGAAATGGCGGCAATTCAGGCGGCGAATTCATACGCTAGGTATGGCGCTACTCGACGCAATTAATCGGCTTAGCATTTGGACAAAGCACAAGCTGCATATGGCTCATACCATTTCCCAAGAGCGCGCCCAATTCCTCGAAGAGCATTTCTCAGGGTTCGGTTTTAAAGACAGCACACCGGATAAGCGCTTGTTCGAAACCATCACCAGCCTGATGGAACTGCATTATTTAGCTCACATCTATAATTGGGATGCTGGCCCGGAAGTGCTTAGCTGGATAATTAACAGCCCCCATTGCGACCAAGGCACGGCGGCGCTGATTTTCTGGCGCTCGCAGCCGGATTTCTACCAAGAATACACTGACGAATCGCAGATGAGCTTGCAGGATGGCGTGTTGCCGCTGCTGCAAAGCATCATGGGTAACTGGGAACGGGGCTTCTATCAGCAACAGATTGCTTACGACCGACACGAGGACCCCGCCGCCGGGAAGCTATACCCTGACAATCCGCGGGAGAAGTGGCCAGTGCCTGCTTACTTGCTCACGCCCACCAAAGGCAAGCCTTTTCTATTTGCCTAGCGCCGCAAACTATCCGGCACGCCACCCCCGTTGTTCATCTGCTCCAGCAGGTTGTCGGCGGCGATGGTATCGACGGCCACGGCGCGGCTGGTGTAGCTTTGCTTATGCGTGTTGCCTTGCTTCTCCTGTTCTTGCTTCAAGCAGATTTTCTGTTTGCCCAATCGATGCAACCCCGCCCACTGACCGAGCTCATTAACACCCAAGACCCGGGCTGGCCACTGGTGCAGGGCTGGATTACAGCCGCGAAGAACAAGGTGCAAATATTGCCCAAGACGGCGGCCCGCGCTGACAGCGCTTTGCTAGCGGCACAGGTGACCACCCGTTCGCCAATGGGCGCGGTGGTTTACGAAACGGGTGGAATCCTCGTGGATAATGGCTGGCTCCGCATCCTGGGTTCTGGTTCGCCGGGCCTCGCCCGCGATTTGATGGGTTGGAACAAGGACAAGCAGAAAGGGCTTCTGCTGATTGCCGATGATGCGTTGGGAGGTTTTTTCGCGCTCAACAGCGGCGCTTTTGGACAAGCTATGCTCGGCAAAATTTATTACCTCGCGCCCGAAAACCTGGAGTGGGAGCCGCTAAACAAGGGCTACTCTAATTTTTTGGTTTTCTGCTTTTCCGGCAATCTGGAAAAGTTTTACGATAAGATGCGTTGGAAAGGCTGGCAACAGGAAGTAGCCAGCCTCAATAGCAATCAAGGCTTCAGTTGTTACCCTTTTTTATTCACCACAGAAGGAAAAAATCTAAGTAAGGTTCTGCGGAAACCAGTGCCCATCCAAGAGCTTTGGATGTTCAGTAACGACATGCGCCAGCAACTCGGGATTCATTAGCGCCGGATGGTGTCCATCAAGTAGCGTCCAACATTCATCCACGCTATTTGCAACAAAAAACTATGCTCAATAAGAGAATTTGGCGGCACTTCAAGCGACGAGTTCATACCCTGAGCATAGCGCTACTAAATGCAATTAATCAGCTTAGCATTTGGACGAAGCACAAGTTGCATATGGCCCATGCTATTTCCCAAGAGCGCGCCAAATTCCTCCAAGAGCATTTCTTCGAATTCAGTTTTAAAGACAGTACACCAGACAAAAACCTGTTTGACTCCATCACTAGCCCGGCGGAGCTGCATTATTTAGCCTATATCTATAATTGGGACGATGGCCCGGAAGTGCTTAGCTGGATAGTTGATAGTCCTAATTGCGACCAGGGCACGGCGGCGCTGATTTTCTGGCGCTCGCAGCCAGATTTTTATCAAGAATACACCGACGAATCAGAAATGAGCTTGCAGGATGGCGTGTTGCCGCTGCTGCAAAGCATCATGGGTAACTGGGAACGGGGTTTCTACCAGCAGCAGATTGCCTACGACCGACACGATGACCCCGCCGCTGGGAAGCTATACGCTGACAATCTAAGGGAAAAATGGTCGGTACCTAATTACCTGCTCGTGCCCACCAAAGGCAAGCCGTTCCTATTCGCCTAGCGCCGCAAACTATCCGGCACGCCGCCCCCGTTGTTCATCTGCTCCAGCAGGTTGTCGGCGGCGATGGTATCGACGGCCACGGCACGGCGGCGCGGCTCCGACTCAGACACGCAGGTGTACTTCTTGTTGATTTTGACGGTGGGCTTGGGAAAGTGGCCGGGCGTGTAGCCCAGCTCTTTGTCCTGGTAGATTTTCTCCATGAACTTGCCGAAGATGGGCAGGGCCGTGCGGCCGCCCTCGCCCTGCTGCGAGCCCACGAAGTGGATGCTGCGGTCTTCGCCGCCCACCCACACGCCGGTCATCAGGTCTTTGGTCATGCCCATGTACCAGCCGTCGGAGTAGTTGGAGGTGGTGCCGGTTTTGCCTCCGATTTGGTTGTCGTTTTTCCAGAGCTCGTAGTCCCAGAGGGCCTGGGAGGTGCCTCCCGGTTCTTCCATGCCGCCGCGCAGCATGTAGGTCATCAGCCAGGCGGTTTCGGCCGGGATGGCGCGGTGCTGCACGGGGTCGAACTGCTGGATGACGTTGCCGTTGCGGTCCTCGATGCGGGTGACGAGGCGCGGGTCGGAGCGGAAGCCGTTGTTGAGGAAAGTGCTGTAGGCGTCCACCATTTCGTACACGCTCACGTCGCCGGCCGAGCCCAGGCCGATGCTGGGCACCGGCAGCAGCGGCGAGGTAATGCCGACTTTGTGGGCGTACTTGGCCACGTTTTCCCAGCCCACTTTCTCGGTCAGCTGGGCCGTTACGGAGTTCACGGAGCGGGCCATGGCGTGGCGCAGCGTCATGTTGATGCCGGTGTATTCGCGGGTCACGTTGTCGGGCTTCCATTCCATGGGCTGGCCGTTTTCGACGTAGTTGATGGTGACGCGCTGGTCCCGAATGCGGTCGCAGGGCGAATAGCCGTTGTCGAGGGCGGTGAGGTAGACGAAGGGCTTGAACGTGGAGCCAGCCTGGCGCTTGCCCTGCTTCACGTGGTCGTACTGGAAAAAGCGGAAATCGAGCCCGCCCACCCAGGCCTTAATCTGGCCGGTGTAGGGGTCCATGCACATCATGCCCGATTGCAGGAAGTGCTTGTAATAGGCCAGCGAATCGAGCGGCGACATCACCAGCGTGGTGTCGTTGTCGTCGTGCTTCCAGGTGAACACCTTCATCGGCCGCTTGGCGTTGAGGGCCGAATCGAGGCGTTGGGGCTGGTTTTTGTACCGATTGGCGAGGCTCTTGTAGCTCTCGGTGCGCTTCATTTGGGTGAGGATGAAATCGGGGATTTCCTGGCCTTTCTCGTCCACCCAGGGGTTCGAGCCACGGTTGCGCCAGAAATTGTCGAACTGCCGTTGCAGGGCCTTCATGCGCTCGTGCAGGGCTTCCTCGGCGTGGGCCTGCATGCGCGAGTCGATGCTGAGGTAGATTTTCATGCCGTCGCGGTACATGTCGTGGCCGGTGCTGTCGCACCAAGCGTCGACAAACTGGCTGATGGCGCTGCGGAAGTAGGTATCGGGCCCGTCGATGTGGGGCTCGACGTGGTAGTTGAGCACGATGGGCGTGGCCTTCAGGGCCTGAATCTGGGCGGCGGGCAGCACGCCGGCCTGGCCCATGCGGTCGAGCACCACGTTGCGGCGGCGCAAGGCAGCGGCCGGGTGGAACTTGGGGTTGTAGGCCGTGGGGTTATTGAGCACGCCCACCAGCATGGCGGCTTCCTCGGGCTTGAGGCTGTCGGGCGAGGTGTGGAAGAAGGTTTTGGCCGCTACCTTGATGCCGAAGGCGCTGGAGCCGTACTCCACGGTATTCAGGTACATCCGCAGAATTTCCTCCTTGGTGTAGCGCTGCTCCAGGTCCACGGCCGTGAGCCATTCCTTGGTTTTGGCCACGATGGTGCTCACCACCGGGATGTAGCCCAGGGCGCCGCGGCTCTGCTGGCGGCGGATTTTATACAGGTTTTTAGCCAGCTGCTGGGTGATAGTGGAGCCGCCGCGCTTCTCCCCACGCAACGACGAAAACGCGCCACCTACCACGGCCTGCAAATCGATGCCCGAATGGTCGTAGTAGCGCACATCCTCGGTGGCAATGAGGGCCTTGACGAGAACGGGCGAAATCTGGCTCAGGGCCACCGGCGAGCGGTTTTCGCGGAAATACTTGCCGATGAGCACGCCATCCGACGTGTAGATTTCCGACGCCTGCTCCACCTTGGGGTTTTCCAAGTCGGCCAGGCTGGGCGACTTGCCGAAGAGGAACATAAAATTGGTGCTCACCAGAAACGGGTACACCAGAAACAGGATGATAACCAGCCCAAACAGCACCCAGGCCCAGCTGGCCAGCCGCAGGGGCCAGCGGCGGCGCGGCGCTTTCGGTTTGGAGCCCGAAGAAAGGGAAGAGCTTGTCGGTTGGGAGTCGGCCATGCGAGGCTGCAGAGTAGAGAGCGAAGTCGAAACTTAGCCGCGAAGAACGACAAATATACCAAGCCGCGGCCCCAAGCAAGAAGGGGCCGGATGGCCCGAGTACCCCGAAGCTCCTGCTTCGGCCCGTTGAACGATGCAGACGCAAGCCGAAGCAGGAGCTTCGGGGTACTCGGGCTAGCGGCGCTGGCGGGCGGCCAGGATGGCCTGGTGGTGCACGTTGCGGCGGGCCCGGACTTTGTTGCGCTGCCAGCGCCACACCAGCTCGGCCAAGGCCAGCAGAATAATGCCCAGCCCCAGAAAGTAGCTCCAGTGCAGCATGCGCACCTGTCCCCGCGTAGGAGCTTCCAATTCCTTAAACAGTAGCAAGCCCCACAGCTCATCGAGCAGCGTGAGCACCCACACCACCCCGGCAAACACCCGCCCTACCCGGCCCAGCGCCAGCTGCCAGTGCAGCAGGTAAAGCGTGAGTCCGGGCAGCGCCGAGAGCAGCACCAGCGGCTCCTCCTGCACCAGCGGCAGACCCAGAAACACGATGCTGAGCGTTTCCTTCAACACCTGCGCAGCCGCGAGGCCGCGGCCCAGGCGCGAAATTTTGGGAATGGAAGGCAGCGGATGCAGGTGGTGCGAATGAGGCATAGCGCGGGCAGAGACGAGGCCAATACGCCGCCAATATAGGCAGCCGCCGCTAGTAGCGGCGCAGCATGACGCGGCTGGCCTGGCAGCGCCAGGTCAGGACCACAATGAGCAGGCCCTTGACGGAATCGAGCAGCAGGTTGTCGGGTTTGCCGAAAGCCAGGTAGATGCCGATGCCAATACCTACCCACCACATGCCCAGCACGTAGCACCAGGCTGCGTAACCCCGCTGCCGCTGCGCCACCTGCACTAATGCTACTAAGGCAGCTAATGAAACAAAGCACAGCAGCCAGCCCAGAATGTAAGTCAGAAACCTGGTTTCTGGTCCGTATTTTACGCCGAACTGCGCGAGGGTGAACGACGGCGCGAAGAAGGCGCCCCCCGTCAGCGCCACCTCGATGAGCAAGGCGATGAGCAGCACAACCAAAAGCAGCGTACGGGCCATGAGCGAAGGCAAGCGAGAAGCCGTCACAAGCCTTTCTCAGATGCGGAAAGCCCGACGGGCTGCCAAGCTAAACAACAAACTTGGATTTGTTACTATTCAGACATAGCATCTATTCTACCCTTCATTTGGTTTCAGCCTTGACAATGGGCACATTCGCACCTTTGTGGGCAACACACCGGCGACTCCGTTCTTGGTTAGATTAAATTTCAATTTAACAAAATTCTATCTAATTAGTGCTAAACAGCTCGGCACATTGTTGGTTACAGGCCTCCAATTGGCCTCACCCGACGCCCAGAAACGCCGCCCGCAGGCCGCTGAGGCACGCCAGCAACAGCGTAACCATGGCCACGCCCAGGCCCAGCGCCAACGACACGCAGCTCAGCGCCAGTCGAAGCCAGCGCGGCCCATCATAGCGCAGAGGCCAGCGTAGCAGCACGCCAATGGTTTGCAACCCACCCGCCAGCAACAACAGCGTGAGGACGACCCAGGTCCAGAACTCGGCCCGTGGCGAGTTGGGCCAGATTTCCTGCTCGAAAAGCAGGCTGAGGCCCACCAGCCCAATGCCCGCGGCCGTGCCCCACAGCCGGGGCGGCACCGCGGGCCAGTGGGGCAGGAAGTGCCGCAAATGATGCTGGAACATAAGGCGAACGAGTAAAAAGCTGAATTGAGAAAAAGCCCGGGGCGCTATTTTGACGACCACAGCAGCATGAGTTGCGTGAAGGCCAGCAGCAGCAACGCCAGCAGCACCACCGTGGCCGGCAGCACGCCGCGCACCAGGCGCTGCCAGCGCACATCGGGCGTGGCGCCCCGCTCCTGCCAGGTGAGCAGCACGCCAAGCACGGCCACGTCGCCGATGCAGAATAGGATGCCGAGGAAAGTGAGGGCGAATTGAGGAAACATTGCGTTAAGGCTCGATTGCGTTAGAAACTGATTACTGGAACTATTCAACCCACATATTCTTACCGTCATCGAACCAGCTGAGTACCATCATCAAAGCCAGTATCGCATTCACTACCCACCAGCCGGCCAGCAACAGCCGCAGCCCTACGGCCCAGCCGAAGGCCATATCTCTGGCCCAGCCACGGCAGGTAATTTGCTGAAAAAAGGAGCCGAAGCCAATGATAGCCTTGTGGTAAAAAAGGTTAGCACCCAGCACGAGGACCACCGTGAGTGGCGTAATCAACCAGCCGGTGCCGCAGGTGCGGCAGTCGGCGCCCTGTACCACCATCACCCAGTACCCAAGGCCGGCGCAAGGCAGCACGCAGGCCACCGCCCAGGTCAGGCTGCGGGTTAACCAGCGCCCAAGGCCCGACGGCGGGGCCGTGTGAATGAGCTTATTCATGGCCGCGCAGCTGTTGGCCGGCCTCGTAATCGGCCCAGGTAAAGCTTTGCCAGTCGGTGGGCGCGGCGTAGGCGGCGCGGGCATTGGCTAGGGCAACATCGAGGCGACGCTGGGCTTCGGCGGCTTCGATGACCCGATAAGTGCCGTAATAGGTGTCGGCAGTGAGTTGGGACACCTGGTTGAACACGGCGCGGCGGGCCTGCAGGACGGGCAGCACCCGGTTGGGCATGTTGAGCAGGAAGCCGATGTCGATGCTACGAAAGCGGGCCTGCAGGTTGTACTCGGCCATCCACACCTCCCAGTTGCCGGCGGCCAGCATGAGCAGCACCGCGTAGGCGGCCAGGGCATTGAGCCGCACGAGGCTGTAGGCCGAGCGGCGCTGCCAGATTTTGAGCAGCACCGTGGCCAGCCCGAAAAATACCAGCAGCAAGAAAAAACACACCCCGATGCGCTTGTAGGCCACCCCGCAGTGCAGGATGTAGTAGTAGTTGCGCAGCCCCACCGACACGGCCAGCACCGCATTCTGCACCACCCACACCGTGGCCCCGCCGCGCAGCCAGCGCAGGCCGGGCTGGTAGAAATTGAGGTTGCGCCGGAAAAACCACAGCACGATGCCCATAGCCAGCAGGATGCTGAAGATGAGCACATACGTGCCCTCGTGCACGAACTGCATGAGGTTGAAGCCCGGCGCGGGCTCAAAACCAAACCACAGCCAGCGAATGTCGATGGCATTCACCACCAGCAACAGCACGTTCACCAGCCCAAACACGGCCGCGGCGGCGTAAAACTCCTTGCGCAAATCCAGCACCCGCACGTTTTTCAGCCGGAAGTCGGGCCGGCGCACGCCGAAGGAGGCCACCCGGTCGCGCTGCCGCCGGATGAACTCGCCGAAGCGCGATTCGTGGTCGGCAAACACGTACACCGGCACCACCACCAGCGCCCCGGTCACCACCACAAATCCCATGAATACGAACAGCAGGTGCGCCAGCGAGATATCGGGAATCAGCCGGGCCAGCCAGTCGCCCAGCAGCGCCAGCACCCGCCCGCTCAGCTGGTCATACACCGGGTTGGCGATGGCGAAGAGCAGGTGAAACGCGCCCAGAATGACCAGCGGCACCACCAGCAAGCGGCCGTAGAACCAGCTCCGGCGCACGCCCGCACCCCGGTGGCGCGGTGCCCGCAGCCCACGCAATACCCGCAGCCAGGCCTGCGCCGCGCTGCTGGCGGCCGTGAGCGCGGCGTAGAGCACCAGCTTGAGGTGGGGCTGATTGACGTAGCCCAACAACAGCAGCACCGATACCCAGCAGGCCAGCGCCGCCGCGCCCGAGCCATACACGGCCATCATCGCCCCGCTAAACAGCGTGCCGACCACCGCCAGCCAGAAGTAGCCCGAGCGGCGCACCGCCGCCACGCGCGGCAGCAGTACCAGTTGCGCCGCTACCACAAACACCGTGAAGACGAGCATGTTCAATCCGCCGGTTTCCTGCCAGAACAGCCAGTCGAACAACACCATGCCCAGCGGCAGAAGCACCTTTTGCGCCTTGGTGATTGGCGTGTGCGGCGTGGTAGTGGCAAATGTCACCGGTGAGGCAGCGGGCCATTCGGCCCCGGGTTGGAGGGAGGTTTCCATCGATTGAAACGCTTTGTATTTCAAAGTAGATTTTCAAAAAAATTAGCCGCGAGGCTATGGGTGTGGCGCAAATGGGTAGGAGTACTTGATGAGCCGCCAGTACGGGCTGGTTGCTTCAGCAAGGGCCGGAAGAATGAGCTCTGCTTTCATCTTAAAGAACTTTGTATTTCAAAGTTTAAAGGCAAAAAAAAGAGAGTTGCATGTGTGGTCTGTCATCCTGAGCGCAACGAAGCACCTTCTCACGCTGGGAATTTTGCAGCAACTAATTCAGACGTGAAAAGGTCCTTCGCTGCGTTCAGGATGACAGACGATTACCCCCGCAGCAGCTTTTCCAGCGTCTCCAAGTGTTGCTGAAAGGCTACTTTGCCGGCGGCGGTGGCGGCGTAGGTGGTGTTGGGTTTTTTGCCCACAAACTGCTTGCTCACCAGTACGTATTCGGCTTTTTCGAGGGCGGCCACGTGGCTGGCCAGGTTGCCGTCGGTGAGGTCGAGGGCTTCCTTGAGGTCGTTGAAGCTTACGGATTCGTTGGCCATCAGCACGGCCATCACGCCCAGCCGCACGCGGTGGTCGAAAGCCTTGTTGAGGGTGTGGATGAGGTGCTTCACGAAGAGACGACGGGTTTGGCAGCCGCGTCCGGCCGCTCGTAGCGGTTATACATCACCAGGCCATAACCGATGTGGCCGAGTCCGAAACCCAGTGCAAAGAAAAGCAGCCCGTACTCCGGCAGCAGCATGCACACCAGCCCGAGGCCAATTTGCGTGACGCCCAACCAGCGAATTTCTTCCAACGTGTACTTGCTGGCGTTGAGCAGCGCCAAGCCGTAGAACAGCAGCAGCCCCGGCATCACCATCGCCACATCAGGGCCCAAATACAGGCGCAGGCAGAACAAACCGCCCGCCACCAGCGGAATGGCCAGGGCTACCGCCAGCCGCCGGCCGGGGGCGCTCCACAGCTTCTGCCCGCCGCTGTGGGTGCGGCGCCGCGTGAAGTAAAAGGCCACCAGCACCGCCAGCGCAATCAGGCTGCCGGTGAGGAAAAGCAAGCTAGGCAGCTCCCGCAGCCGCATTTCGGGCGTGGAATGCAAGAGCCGGGCATAGCCGCCCACCACGGAGGCGTCCTGAAAAGCGCTTTCGAGCAGGCGCATGCTGAAGGCCGTGCCCAGCAGCGCCACCACGCCCGCTCCTATCCCGCTCAGGCCCGAGAGCGACAAAAAGCGCGAGCTGCGCTCCATGATGGCGCGGATTTCGGTGAGTTGGGCTAAGGGGTCGGGGTTGGCGGGCTTCATAAGTATCGAAGTGCTTTGTATTGCAAAGTTGAAGAAAAGAACTGATACATTTTCACCCTCGCTAAACTTTTTTTCAATGCCATCACGTGAGCAGGCCACCTCTCGCCAGGCCTGGGCACTTTGGTTATTGACCAACGCACCGGGAATTGGCGGCCTTCTATTCGTAAACGTCTACTGAAGTCCGCTCCAATTTGACATTGGTAATGAACCGTTTGCCATGCTATTGGCGGATGGGTTTACCCTGGGGGCTCGGCGCTGGTTGTGCCAGTAGCCCCGCTTTTTCGACAGCTGCTGGCAATGCCGAAACAAAGGCAGCGCGCCCTGGCGTAGGTGAGCACCCTTTTCGTCGCCCCGGCTTTTTTCTTGTTTGTGACGGCCGGCACGCTGGCGGCCATTGCCCTCTACGCCAGCGCCTGGGCATATTGGCCCGCAACGCTTTTGGCCGCAACCTGCGTGTACCACAAACCCCTTTTCTGGCCCGGCGGACCCGGGCCCTCGGCCAGAGCAGTGGAAGCGTTTTGAACAATCCTGCTTCGCCTTGGCAGCCATTTCGCTTCTCTTGTTGTCCTGGCTTCGTTGCTAAAGACCATTGCTTCTCAAATACCACTACGGGCACCGGGCATGAGACAATTAAATGCCATGCAGACCGTTCAATGGTTGCCAAAAGCTGGAGTGTGTCCCGCGTTCGGAAGCGCGTAGTTCCGCATCGCGCGCTCTTGAGCAGCCAAAGCCACAAGCGGCAAACTGATAGACTTAGCACCAGTTCAATACCCTGCCACTGCGAATTCCCAAAATGAGTGAGTTATTCCAAAAAATATAATCCCCGGCCCAACAAACCACTCATTTACAAGGCATCGTAAATCGAGCCAGCAAAACAAGGCATCTCAATCTGCACATGGTTTTGCTACCTGATTGCCCTCTCTTCTGACCTGCCTGCTATGAAACTCACTTACCCGACTACCGCTGCCCCGGCCCATGCCTCCGCCCTGACGAGCACGCTGTACGTGTGGCTATTCACTAACTTGGGCGGCACCGCGCAACTCGTAGCCGGTTTTGGCCTCGCCGAGCCGGCCGACGTCAAAGTGCCGCTGCTCATTGGCTTGGTGGCGGCGTTGCTTTCATTGGCGGCGGTGCCGCTGGCGGTGCCCGTTTTTGCCTTGGCCCAGCGAGCCTGCACAGGCTGGCGGTGCCGCCTCACGGCGCTGGCGGGTGTGCTGCTGGCCTTCGCGGGCGCCAATGCACTGCTGTTGTACGGGTTGCCCCTGGGTTCGCCCGCCAGCCTGCTGAGCCTGACGTGGCCTTACCTGGCCGCGGCGTTGCTCACGGTAGCGTGGCTTTACCGGCCGCGCCTGGCGGCCAAGCGGCTGAGCCGCCCGGCACCCCTGCTTAGCACATGGCGGCAACGCGCCGGGAAGGCCGCCCCGGCCTACTTGGCCCACTGATAAAGCCCGCGGCGCTTTCTGTAGCCCGCAAAACCAGCCGGCTTTGCCTTTTGTGCGTAAGGTGGGCCCATGCGCCTTCGCCTGCGGTTGTTTGAGTTCGAGGATTTGCCGTGGTTTCCGGCTGTCATCCGGGCCGGGATGATGGACTACCTGCGCTTCATGATTTCCTGGCTGGGTACCTACCGGCCCATTGCGCCGCTGCTGGCCGAGGGCATGGTCCGCACCGGCCAAACCCGCGTGCTGGAACTGGGGGCCGGTGCGGGCGGCGGCACCGAAACCGTGCTCACCGCCTTGCGCGCCCACGGCCAGCCCCGGGCCACCATTCTTCTCACCGACCTCTACCCCCAGCCCACGGCCTGGGCCGACATTGCCCGCCGCACCCACGGCGCCATCGGCTACGAACCGGCGGCCGTGAATGCGCTGGCGGTGCCAGTTCACCTAACCGGTTTCCGCACCCTGTTTTCCGCCTTCCATCACTTTCCACCCGGGGCGGCTACGGCCATGCTGCGCGATGCCGTGCAAGCCGGCACCGGCATCGGGGTGTTTGAGGGCGCGGGCAAGCACTGGGCCGAGCTGCTGCTGGCCTGGACGGTGCTGCCCGTCGCGCAACTGCTGCTCACGCCGTTTTACCGGCCGTTCCGGCTCAGCAGGCTGGTATTCACTTACCTGATTCCCCTCATTCCGCTTTGCACCATCTGGGATGGCACGGTGTCGGTGCTGCGCATGTACCCGGTGGATGAGCTGCTGAAACTGGCGCACGCGGCCGACCCAGCCGGCCGATTTACCTGGCAGGCGGGCAAGAAACGACACTGGTGGGGGCCGGAGGTGACGTATTTGATTGGTTGGCCGAAGTAGCACGTCGTGTCGAGCGCAGCCGGGAAATCTCGCGTGCTGCAGTATTTAGTTTTCCGAGGCGAAATGTCCCGGCTGCGCTCGACATGATGTTCCTTTGTTCACTTTGCACCGCTAACTTCTAACTATTCCTTGCTCACCGCCTACAAAAAAGCCCTGCCGCTGCTGCGCATCCCGTTTTCGGTGTATCTCATGCCGGTGTTCTGGTTTGGGCTGAGCGCCTTGCGCGGGCCCTGGAGCGGGTGGCGGGCGCTGGGCGTGTTCGGGGTGCTGCATTTGCTGGCCTACCCGGCATCCAACGGCTACAACTCCTACTACGACCGGGACGAGGGCAGCATCGGCGGGCTGAAAGCGCCGCCCAAGGTGTCACCGGAGCTGCTGCATCTGGTGTGGCTGTTCGATGCGCTGGCGGTGGCGGGCGCGGCACTGCTGTCGTGGCCTTTTGCGGCGCTGGTTGTCATCTATTTGTTGGTTTCAAAGGCATATAGCTACGAAGGCATTCGCCTGAAAAAGTACCCGCTGCTGAGCACGCTGGTGGTGGTGGTGTTCCAGGGCGCGTTCACGCTGCTGATGACGCAGGTGGGCGTGGGCGCTGCTTCGGCGCAGCTTTTTGAGAAAACCAACCTGCTGCTGGCGCTGGTGAGCACGCTGTTTTTGTGCGGCTCTTACCCGCTCACGCAGGTGTATCAGCACGCGGAAGACGCCCGGCGCGGCGACCGCACGCTGAGCTTGCGGCTGGGCATTCGGGGCACGTTTGTGTTTGCGGCGGTGGGGCTGCTGGCGGGCGCGGCGGCGCTGGGGCTGGCCTACTGGCTGCGGCAGGAAATGCGGCCGCTGCTGATTTTTCTGGTGGCCACGGGGCCGGTGGTGTCACTGTTCAGCCGCTGGGCCTGGGCGGTGTGGCACGACGAAAAGGCCGCCGATTTTGAGCACACCATGCGCATGAACCAGGTTTCATCGTTGTGTTTGAGCGCGGCCTTCATTGCCATGCTGCTGTGGCGCTGAGCAGCGGCCAACGGTTGAGGCAACTCAGAGCGCTACCGGTAGCGTATTAGCTCCACATTTTCCAACAAATCAGCTTTCGCCATGCGCTTTTCCTGGCTCCTGTTGCTGCCGCTGCTGGCAGCTTGCAATTCTAATCCTTCGGCGGAAAGAGGGGAACCAGGCTTCGGCGCGGCCGACCCGGAAAGCCCGGCCGATGCCACCGCCCTGCCCGCCCCCGACACCGCCAGCACCAAAGCCGTTTCGGCCGTGAGCGACACGCTGCGGACCGTGCGCCAGAAGCACAACTTCAGCAACCCCAAGGGCCCGGCCGACTTGTTCAAGCTGGTATATCGGGGCCCGTCCATCCTCGACGGCACGGGCGAGTTCACCATTACCAATCCCACCGGCGAGGTCATTTTCCGGGAGATGCTGACCGAGCCCGACCTCGAAGCGGCGCTGGTGTACGAGATGAAAAACCCCACCGCCACCCGCGCCGAACGCGAAACCTACGTGCTGCGCCGCATCGACCGGTTTTTCGTGCCTTCGCAGTTTCACACGCCGGCCATTGACCCGAACGCGGCATTTCCAACGGGCTTGGAGACGCTGGAGCGCGCTACCTGGGACGACCTGCAGCACCGCCCCGATGCCATCGGCTTCGATTACCTGAAGGGCAAAGAAGACCGCCAGCGCATCGCCTGGTCGCCGCTTACCAAACAGGTGGTGCGGGTGCAATAGCGCCGCCAGCACGTGTACCCCGAAGCTCCTGCTTCGGCCCGCCGAAACATCAATCGTTCAACGAGCCGAAGCAGGAGCTTCGGGGTACACGTGCTAGCCGCCCGTTTCCTCGCGCAGGAGCTGCTCCAGGCCCGCCCGCATCTGCTCGTAGGGCTGGAAGCCGCGGGCCAGCACGTAGCCCTGCTCGCCAATGCGCACCACGGCCGTGGGCAAGCCCTCGACGCCAATGCGGGCCACGGCGGCAAATTCCTGCCGGGCAGCCTGCGCGCTTTCCGGCGCGGCCCAGCGGCGCTGAAATTCCACCACGTCCACCTCAAAAGGCGTCAGCAGCTCGTTGTAAGTAGAAGGGTTGTTTAAATCCAGGCCGTCGCGGAAAAGCGCCCCTTGTACGGCGTGGGCAAAGGCCACGGTGCGGGCCGGGTCCTGCGTGAGCTGGCGGAAGGTGGCAATGGCCCGGCTCGGCGGCTCCGAGTCGTAGATGTACTCGCCGGCAGCGCCCAGGACTTTGAAGGCTTCACCAAATTGTACGCCGGTCACTTCCTCCACATCGTTGAGGCTGCGGCGCAGGTCGTCCCAAATGTCGGCAATGGGGCCCACGTCCTCGCCCTTTACCATGCCGCCGCACAGCACCGACACGTCGAGCCGGCCCGCAAATTCTTTCTGCAGGCGGTTGATGACCGGGCTCGTGCCGTAGCACCAGCCGCAGAGCGGGTCCTGAATGTAGAGCAGTTCGGGCAGGTGGGCGGGCGCGGTTTCTGGGGTCATCGGGCAAAATAACCGCACAATCGGCGGGGCGCAGGCACGATGGCTGTGAAAGCTTCCGAAAATTCGCCACATTTATGGGCTAACTCTTTCGCCTGCTGATGGAAACACTTTCCCCGCCCCTGGCCCCGGCGCTGGTGGTACCCGTGCCGCCCACGCCCGAAACCCCGGTTTGCGCCAGCTGCCACACGCCGCTGGCCGGCCCCTACTGCCACGCCTGCGGCGAAAAGCGCCTGCACCGCCACGACTACGCCCTCAAGCACTTCCTGGAGCATACCGTCGACACCGTCACGCACTTCGACCTGCGCGTGCTACGCGACTTGTGGCTACAACTGCGCCGGCCGGGCTTCCTGGCGGCGGAATGGCTGCAGGGGCGCCGCGTGGCCCACGCCCCGCCGGTACAGTTGTTCCTCATCACCAACCTGCTGTTCTACTTAGTGGCCAGCGTGTCGCACTTCAGCCCCTTCGAGAGCAAGCTCACCAGCCACCTGCATTCCACCAATGGCTACCGCCCTTTTGCCAACCGCCTGGTGCTGGAACACCTGCGGCACATGCCCAACACGCATTTCCAGTACACCGAATTTGAGCGGCACTTCAACGCATTGGCGCACAGCTACTCCAAGAGCCTGGTTTTCCTGTTCATTCCATTGCTGCTGCCGCCGCTGTGGCTACTGTTCTGGCGCCAGCGCCGCTACTTCGTCGAATGGATAATGGTGAATACCTACCTCTTTGCCGGCATTTTGCTGTTGTATGCCGTGGTGGCGCTGGTTTCCCTGTCCGCTTTCGTCGTGCCGGCGTTGATGCCCCTGTTCAACAACGACGGGCTCATCAGTTTGATGATGCTGCTGCTTACCATCGGCTACACAGCGTTATTTTTCAACCATGTTTTTCCGCTTGAGCCCACGCCGCGGGGCTGGCGCCGGATGCCGGCCGTGGCCTGGCGCTGGAGCAAGCCCGTGCTTTACACCGCGGCATTCGTGGTGGCCATGATAGCGCCCTACCGTTTTGCCCTGTTTCTGGTGTGCTATTGGGCTGCTTCTTAGACTGAAAAGAAATAGCTGCCCGAAGTTGAATCCTTTCGCCGCACCCGCCGTTACGGCCTCGATATGCTACCGCGGTAGTGCTAGGCTCAATACTTCGTTGATATATAATAAAAAGCCCCGTGGCAGTGCTGCCACGGGGCTTTTTTTATGGCCGAACCAGAAATTACCTAGCCGTTCATGGCCAGCAGGAATTCTTCGTTGTCCTTGGTGCCTTTGATGCGGTCCTTGAGGAATTCCATGGCCTCGGTGGCCGTCATGTCCGACATGAACTTGCGGAGCACCCACACGCGGTTCAGCTCGTCCTTGCTCATCAGCAGGTCCTCGCGGCGCGTGCCGGAAGCCGGGATGTCGATGGCCGGGAACACGCGCTTGTTGGCCAGCTTGCGGTCGAGCTGCAGTTCCATGTTGCCGGTGCCCTTGAATTCCTCGAAGATAACCTCGTCCATCTTGGAGCCGGTTTCAATAAGGGCCGTGGCGATGATGGTGAGCGAGCCGCCACCTTCCACGTTGCGGGCCGCACCGAAGAAGCGCTTGGGCTTTTGCAGCGCGCCCGCGTCGATACCACCCGAGAGGATGCGCGACGAACTGGGCTGCACCGTGTTGTAGGCCCGCGCCAGGCGGGTGATGGAGTCGAGCAGAATCACCACGTCGTGGCCGCACTCCACCAGGCGCCGGGCCTTGTCGAGAGCCATTTCGGCAATTTTCACGTGGCGGTCAGCCGTTTCGTCGAAGGTCGAGCTCAGCACTTCGGCTTTCACGGTGCGGGCCATGTCGGTCACTTCCTCGGGGCGCTCGTCGATGAGCAGCACCATGAGGTAGACTTCGGGGTGGTTTTCGGCAATGGAATTGGCTACTTCCTGCAGCAGCACGGTTTTGCCGGTCTTGGGCTGGGCCACGATGAGGCCGCGCTGGCCCTTGCCAATCGGGGCAAACAAATCGAGCACGCGGGTGCTGATTTGGGTCGATTTCGTGGTCAGTTTCAGCTTGGAATCGGCAAAAAGCGGCGTGAGGTGGCTAAACGGCACCCGGTCGCGGACTTCCTCCACAGTGCGGCCGTTCATGCTTTCCACGCCTACCAGCGCGAAATATTTCTCACCTTCACGCGGCGGCCGAATGGTGCACACCACCGTGTCGCCGGCCTTCATGGCATACTGCTTCACCTGCTGCGGCGACACATAAATGTCGTCGGGCGAGCTGAGGTAGTTGTAGTAAGGCGAGCGCAGGAAGCCGTAGCCGCCGTCCGGCATCAGCTCAAACGTGCCACCGCCGGGCACCACCAAATCCAGGTCCTGACGCTGGGGGCGCTGCTGTTGCTGGTTTTGATTTTGGTTCTGGCCCTGTGGCTGGTCGGTGCGGGGCGTGCCGTCGGCGTTTTGCTGGCGTTGCTGGCGCTGCTGGTCGCGCAGGGCGTAGCGCTCCTCGCGGGTCAGGTTGCGGTTGTCGCGGCCGTCGCGCGGCTGGTCCTGGTTGTTGCGGGGTTGGTCCTGACGGGGCTCACGCGGTTGGCCGTCGCGGTTTTCGCGGGGCTGGTCGTTGCGCGGTTCCCGCGGCTGGTTGTCCTGGCGGGGTTCGCGGGGTTGGTCGTTGCGCGGCTCGCGGGGCTGGTTATCTTGGCGCGGCTGTTGGTTGTCGCGGGGCTGCTGGTCCTGGCGGGCGGGGCGCTGCTGGTCGCGGCCGTCGCGCAGGGGCTGCTCGCGCATGTCGCGCTCGAAACGGTCGGCGCGGTTGTCGCGGCGGTCGGCGAAGCCGTTGCCACCAAATTCACGGCGGCGGTTTTCCGGGTTGTTTTCGCGGTTTTCAGTGCCATTGTCAGCCAGTTTGGCGGCAGCGGCGGCTGCCGCTTCGGCCGCTTTTTCGGCGGCCATCTCGGCGGCGCGCTGCTCGGTGATGGGGCGGCCGGCCCGGTCCACACGTTCGCGGCGGCGGGGCTGGGTGGCATTACCGTTCTGGTCGGCAGCCGGGGCATCGGCAGAAGTTTCAGCCGACGCTTCAGTGGCAGGCGCTTCCGTTGCAGCAGGGGCTTCGAGCGCGGTTTCGGGCACCGAAGTGAAAGATGTATCGGGCTCGGCGGCCAGCACGGCGCCGGTGGCATCGGCGGCGGGCACCAGGGCCAGGCCTTCGATGGGGTCGAGGATTTCGACGGTGGGTTCAACGGCGGGCGCCTGGGCAACCGGAGCAGCTTCGCGGCGCGGCTCGCGGGCCGGGCGGGTGGGCTGGGCTTTGCGGGCCGGCGGGGCTACGTCCGAGAAAGGCTGCTCGGCGGTGCTGGGAGCCGGGCGGCGGGCCGGCTTGCTGGCGCGGGGGGCTGGAGCGGCCGCGGTAGCGGGTGCTTCGGCCGCGGCGGGAGCTGGTGCGGCCGGCGCGGGGGCGGGCTGCTCGTCAGCGGTGGGAGTCAGGGCTTGCTGGTCGAGGATTTTGTATATCAAATCCTGCTTGCTCAGCCGCTTGAAATTGCCCACGTTCATTTTCTCGGCAATCTCTTTGAGGTCGGACAACAGCCGGTCCTTCAGCTCGTTAATGGTGTACATAAAGGGAATAAAGGGGAAACATCGGCTTGGGGCGGGGAGGGAGCTGGCTTGTCGGCGAAGCCAACGAAAGGGCTTGCGGGGCCAGCAATGGCACGAGGCGGCGGGGCCGCAACGGGTACTCGCGGGGTGCACAAAAGGCACCGGATACGCGCCTGGGGCGCAATCAGAATAAGCAGGAAATGTGGTGCAGAATGGGCCGCTGGGATTTTCAGCAAGAGACGGGCCGGGGGCAGGCACTGCGGCCCGCGAACCCAGACCACGGCGGCCGGTTGCTCCCGCAATGTTAGGGCATTACGGGCAAACCGCCAAATCGGATGCGGCTGGATATGGTTTAAACACGGCGGATTGGGAAATAAGTTGCCAAGCGCGGCGTAGGTATCACCGGCAGGACGCGGAGCGGGTCAGATTTCTTACGACCTTTGCCCGCATTACCTTCTTTTTATGCTGCAACTTTCCGTTCTCCGCGACCAGACCGACCTCGTGCTGGCCGGCCTCGCCAAAAAGCGCTACCCCACCGGCCCGGCCGACGTAGCTGCCATCCTCGACCTCGACCAGCGCCGCCGCCAGCTCCAAACCAGCCACGACTCAGCCCAGGCCGAAGCCAACAAGCTCGCCCAGCAAATCGGTGGCCTGATGAAATCCGGCGACCGGGCCGGCGCCGAAACCCTGAAAGCGCGCACCGCTGAGCTGAAGCAGCACACCCAAAGCGCCGCCGCCGAGCTGGCCCAGGTGGAAGAAGCCCAGAAACAGCTGCTCTACAAGCTGCCCAACCTGCCCCACGCCAGCGTGCCTGAAGGCCGCGCCGCCGCCGACAACGAAGTGGTGCGCGAGCACGGCGCCAAGCCCGAGCTGGGCGCCGACGCGCTGGCCCACTGGGACCTGATTAAGAAGTACGACATCATCGACTTCGAGCTGGGCGTGAAAATCACCGGCGCTGGCTTCCCGGTGTACAAGGGCCAGGGGGCCCGGCTGCAGCGCGCGCTCATCAACTTTTTCCTCGATGAGGCCCGCAACGCCGGCTACACCGAGATGCAGCCGCCCATTCTGGTGAACGAGGCCAGCGGCTACGGCACCGGCCAGCTGCCCGACAAGGAAGGCCAGATGTACCACGACGCCAAGGACGACCTGTACCTGATTCCGACCGCCGAGGTGCCGCTGACCAACATCTACCGCGACGAGATTATTCCGGTGGAGAAGTTGCCCATCCGCATCACGGGCCACACGCCCTGCTTCCGCCGCGAAGCCGGCTCGTGGGGCGCCGACGTGCGCGGCCTCAACCGCCTGCACCAGTTCGACAAGGTGGAAATTGTGCAAATCACGGAGCCCGAGCACAGCTACGCGGCCCTCGACACGATGGTGGCCCACATTGAAGGGCTGCTGCAGAAGCTGGGCCTCCCCTACCGCGTGCTGCGCCTCTGCGGCGGCGACATGGGCTTCACCAGCGCCCTCACCTTCGACTTGGAGGTGTGGAGCGCCGCCCAGGGCCGCTGGCTGGAAGTGAGTTCGGCCTCGAACTTCGAAACCTACCAGGCCAATCGCCTGAAGTGCCGCTACAAGGCCGAGGGCGGCAAAACCCAGCTGCTGCACACCCTGAACGGCTCGGCGCTGGCCCTGCCCCGCATCGTGGCCGCCCTGCTGGAAAACAACCAAACGGCCGACGGCATCAACCTGCCGGAGGTGCTGCACAGCTACTGCGGCTTCAGCAAGATTGGGTAGGCATTAATTGCTGACTAGCGCAGCGAGGCGGCTTCGGAACAATGTTTCGGGGCCGCCTCGTCGTTTGTGGTGGTTTGTAGCTACTTTTCTGCGGTTCTCACCTCAACGCCCGCGCCCATGTCCGATATTGTTTCCCTTGATGAAGTCGAGCAGTTGCAGCAGGAAATTGAGGCCGCGGTGCGGGAACCCGACCCGGTGCTGGCCAACCTGCTGATTACGCGCTGCCACTACCTGCTTTCGCAGGCCTTGCAGCGGGCGCTGGGGGCCGGGGCCGGCGCCAACTTTCACTCCTGGGCCGTGTGGGGCTCGCGCAAGGCCGGCGTCACCATTCGGCAGGAAGACCTGGACGATGCCCGCCGCGACGGCACCATCGTGGGCGGCATTGTAGGGGCACTAGTGGGCGTGGGCTGCGGCTGGCTGCTGCAATTTCCGCTGTGGCTGGAGCCGGGGGCGGCCGTGCTGGGAGCGGCTTGTGGCATTGCCGCCGGGCGCCTCATCATCAACCGGAGCCGGCGGCGCTCGGCGGGTCTGGTACTGGCCGGCAACCGCACGGTGCTGGAAGACATTGGCTTGCAAACGGTGCGGTTTCTGCGCTGGCTGGTGCAGGCCGCGCCCGCCCAGCCGGCCGATGCCGCCGCGTTTCTGGCGCCGTTGCAGCCCGGTGCGGTGGGCCAGCAAAACCAAGAGCTGCTGCGGCAGGCCTTCACCCAATACTACCGGGCCCGAATGGCAAGCAGCGCGGCCGAGAAAGAGCAGGCTACTTATTTCGGCAACTGCTTTGCGGTGTGGCACGAGCACGTGCGCCTCGAACCCTACATTCAGGGGGCCATGCCGCTCATCATCCGGCGTTGCGTGACGCAGCGGCTGCTGCAGTTTGATATCGGGGCGGTGCGGCTGGCGGTGGCGCAGGATGTACCAGCCAATGAAGCAGCGGCGGCGCTGGCCCTGCCGCAGTCCGCGCAAAGCGAGCAGGCGCTGGCCCTGCTGCGCCAGGGCAGCGGCAATGTGCAAAGCGGCACCCCGTTCCGAGGCACGGCCGCCGGCGACTGGACGCGCATCAAGGAACGTATGCGCTATGTGTTTGCGCTGTTCCAAGCATTTCACGCCGAGCCGCAGGTGTTTTCTTCGCCCTACGATGCTGCACAACTAGCCGCACTGGCGGCCGGGCAGCGGCCAGCGGGTACTTGGTAGGGCGGGTAGCTTAGTACTCCGCCATTTCCTCGTCCACGTAGCACCAGAGCCACCGTTCGCCGGGCTCGGCGGAGGCGATGACGGGGTGCTCGGTGGCTTGGAAATGCTTGGTGGCGTGCTGGTTTTTGGAGTTGTCGCAGCAGCCCACGTGGCCGCACTCCTGGCACGTGCGCAGGTGCACCCAGGTATCGCCGAGGGCCACGCATTCGGGGCACACGTGCGAGGGGACGGTTTTGAGGCTGGTGAGGGAGGTGAGGTGCTGGCAGGGCTCGGGCATGGGATGAAGGTAATAAAACGGACATTAAATCCTCAGCGGCCATCGCGCGAGGGTGGCAACTCCAGGTTCAGCGTCTGGTTGCGCATGCACTTAAAATGGCCTTGCGGGCACTTCTCGAAGCCGATTTTGGAGCAGGGGCGGCAGGGCAGTCCCGGCACTTCCAGCACGCGGAATTCGGTTTTGTAGGGGTACATGCCGAAAGCGGGTACAGTATTGCCCCACACACTGAAAATTTCCTTGCCGAAGGCCGCCGCAATGTGCATCAGGCCGGTGTCGTGGCTAACCACAAACAGTGCTTGCCGCAACAGCGAGGCGGACTGATGCAGCGAATAACGCCCACAACCGTTGTGAATCAGGGTTCGAGGAACCTGGGGATTCAGGGGTTTGGCCGGGAAATAATACGGGCTGTCGGGTATGACATCAGCCTTTTCAGCTGTTGCGGCCTGTGTCTCAAATGCCTGCTCGATGACGTGGCCGATGCTTTCGTCTTCAGGCCCGCCGAGTAGCACCACGGGCTGGGCCAGCTTGGTACACAGTTCGATGAGCTTTTCCACGGGCAGGCGCTTGGTGGCGTGCTGCGCACCAATGGCCACGGCCACGTAGCCGCGCTGGAAGGGTGCGGACAGCGTGGTTACGTCTACTTCCTGGCCAGCGGGGATGAAATAATCGAGCCCGCGGCCGTCGTCTCGCACGCCCAGTGGCGCGGCGGCCGCGAGGTAGCGTTGCACAATGTGCATGCGCGGCATTTTATCAACCTTGAAGTTGACCAATAGCCACTTCTGCCAGTTCAGCTTGTCGAAGCTGCTTGATTTGACCCCCAAGCGGAGCTTGATGAGCCGGGTGCGCAGGTTGTTGTGTAAGTCGACGATGTAGTCAAACCGTTCGGCTTTCAGGGCCTGCACCAGTTCGCTCAAGCTGCCGGTAAGGCAGTGCACTTTGTTGATGTAGGGGTTGGGTTCCAACAGGCCGCGGTAGGCGGGCTTGGTGGCAAAATGCACCTCCGCACCAGGCACCTGCTGGGCCAGGGCCCGCACCACCGGCGTAGTCAGCACGATGTCGCCGATGGAGGAAAAGCGGAGAACGAGAATTTTCATTTTTAGCTCGTCAAAACGTCATGCTGAGCTTGTCGAAGCATCTCTACCGCTGAAGTATTCATTTAATTTCTCGGTAGAGATGCTTCGACAAGCTCAGCATGACGTTCTAAAGTTATTCCCTACTCAAACAACGACTTTTTGTATTCCAGCGGGGGCGTGATGTTGGCTTTGCGCTGCTCGAAGTAGGCCGCTATTTCTTCCACCGTTTTGGCGTTGAGGGTCATTTCTTTGGTCAGCAGGCCTTTGCGGCCCATTAGCACGCCGTAGCGCATGTCTTCGTAGCCGTTGGTGTGGTGGGCGTCGGGGTTGATGCTGAGCATCACGCCCTGGTCGAGGGCGTAGCGCACCCAGCGCCAGTCTAGGTCGAGGCGCCAGGGGTTGGCGTTGATTTCGATGACGACCTGGTGCTGGGCGCAGGCGTCGATGACGGCTTCGTAGTCGATGGGGTACCCTTGGCGGCGCAGCAGCAGGCGGCCGGTGGGGTGGCCCAGCATGGTGGTGTAGGGGTTTTCGATGGCGCGCAGCAGGCGGTCGGTGGCCTTGCGCTCGTCCATTTTCAGGTTGGAGTGCACCGAGGCCACGATGAAGTCGAAGCTGGCCAGCACGTCGGCAGGATAGTCGAGCGAGCCGTCGCCGAGAATGTCGCTCTCGATGCCTTTGAAAATGCGAAACGGAGCAAGCTCGGTGTTCAGCTGGTCGATTTCCTGCTGCTGCTGGCGCACGCGCTCCACGCTGAGGCCATTGGCATAGTGGGCGGCCTGGCTGTGGTCGCAAAGGCCCAGGTACTGGTAGTTGTGGTCGCGCAGCCAGGTAGCCATCTCGCGGATGCTGTGGTTGCCGTCGGACCAGGTGCTATGGTTGTGCAGCGAGCCGCGCAAGTCGCCGTCTTCCAGTAGGCGGGGCAGCTTTTTGTCGGCGGCAAGGGCGATTTCACCCAGGCCTTCGCGCAGCTCGGGCACGATGAACTGCAGGCAGGCCGTCTCGTACAGCGCTTCTTCCTGCTCAAATCTTTCGCGCCGGGCCAACTGGCGCAGCGTGGCCGGTGCCCTGCCGCCGTGGCCCTGAACGCCGGGCAAGGCCTCGTCGAGATGCTCGCCGGCGGCGGAATTCAGAAATACCTCGGTGGCGAAAGCTTCGGGCGCCACCAGCAGCACCTCCACCTGCACGCCCGACTCCGTAGCCCGGCCGCGCCAGGCAAACGGACCCGAGCGGCGCGGGTCGGCCGTGAGGCCTTCCAGGCCGTTCAGCAGCGCGTGGGCGCCGGCGGGCTGCTCGGTAGCGGCCACGAGGCGCACGGTTTCCACAGTTTCGAGGCGGCGGCGGATTTCGCCGGCCACGGCCACCTGCGCGGTTTTCAGGGTTTCGCGCAGGCGTTGGGCCAGGTCGTCGGCCAGCTGCTCGGCCTGCGGGTAAAGCAATTTGCCCTGGCTTTGGCCGGCAAACTCCAGCGCTTCCAGAATGCCTTCCTGGGTTTTCTTGCCGAAGCCTTTGAGCTTGCTCACCTGGTCGGTTTCGGCGGCTTCGCGCAATTGCTCAATGGTTTCAATGCCCAGCTCGCGCCACAGGCTGCGAATTTTCTTGGGGCCAATGCCTTTGATTTTCAGCATTTCCACCACGCCGGGCGGCGTCACTTCCAACAGGCGCTGCAGGTCCGAAAACGTGCCGGTGTCGAGCAGCTCGGCTACTTTGGCGGCGGCGGTTTTGCTCAGCCCGGTGCGGTCGGGCAGGCCGGAGCGCTCCACCTCGGCCACGGGGAAGCCCAGGGCCTCCAGGGCGTTGGCCGTGCCTTCGATGGCGCGGATTTTAAACGGGTTTTCGTCGTGCAGCTCCATCAGCTGGGCAGCCAGCTTGAAGGCGCGGGTGAGGGCGCGGTTATCCACGGGAGAGTTGTTGTTGGAAAGGCGAAAGTAGCGTACCCAACTGCTTACGCGGAAAGCGGCCCGGGCGGCCAGCCGCGCCGTTTCCGCGTAGGTTGCTGAAACGCCCTCCTTTGGCTCGTTTGCCTTTGTTGAGCTGGCGAATAAAGACGCTAGTCTCCCCTACTTAAACTGACCTTCTTAGAGGCAACCGCCAAGCGGCTCATGAGTATTTAATCGAACCAGCCTGGCAAGCCCCGGAAGGCAGGTCTCTCAATGGTTTCCCAGCCTACCGGCCCTCGTTCAACTCCGTCATAATTTCGGCAAACAACTGCGCGGATTTTATCCGGTCTTCTGAAGCGTACATGGTAGAGGCCATGATGAGCTCATCGGCCTGGGTCTCGGCCAGAAACGCCTGCAGTTGCTGCTTCACGGTGGCTTTGCTGCCCACGAAGGAGTATTTCAGCATTTGCTGCACGGCGGGGTGGTGCCACATGTCGGCCAGTTCATCGGTCATGGGCGTGGGAGGCTGCAGGGGCTCCCGGGCGCCCCCGGTCAGCAGTGCGACAAACATGCGAATCAGGGAAGTGAATTGCTGCTGGGCTTCTGCGTCGGTGTCGGCCACGTAAGCGTTCAGGGCCACCAGGGTGTAAGGCTGCTGCAGCGTGGCCGATGGCTGAAACTCCTCGCGGTAGATGCGCAGTGCGTTGAGCAGGTGGATAGAGGCAAAGTGGCTGGCAAACGCGTACGGCAAGCCCAGCTTGGCCGCCAGATGCGCGCTATCGGTGCTGGAGCCCAGAATGTACAGGGGCACGTCGGTGCCCTCGGCCACCGGGGCCCGAACGGCGGCGTGCTTATTTTCCGGCGAAAAGTATTCTTGGATTTTGCTGATTTCGCGGGGGAAAGAGTGAGCTGCCTGCATGAAATCCGAGCGGATGGCCTGCGCGGTTTGCGAGTCGGTGCCGGCGGCTCGTCCCAGGCCCAAATCAATTCGGCCCGGGTACAAATGCGCCAGGGTGCCGAACTGCTCGGCCACAATCAAGGGCGAGTGATTGGGCAGCATGATGCCGCCCGAGCCCACGCGGATGGTGGCCGTGTTTTCTGCCACGTACCCGATAAGCAGCGAGGTGGCGCTGCTGCCAATGTTGTCGGAATTGTGGTGCTCGGCCAGCCAGTAGCGGGTGTAGCCGGCGGCTTCGGCGGCCTGGGCCAGCGCCAGCGAATTGCTCAGGGTCTGCTTGATGGTGTGGCCCTGCGACACGATGGCCAGGTCTAATATGGAGTAGGCGACCGGTGACTTTTCCGGGCGGCCGGACTCGTTAACAGGCGTAGGCATGGCTTCTTTAGATTAGCGGCCGTGGGTAGCACCAGGCCAGATGCTTGAATAGCAGGAAAGAGAAGGAAGGCGCGGATTAAATGGTTCGGAACGCGGGTTTTGGCAGGCCGAGATTTCCCCGCAGGGTTTCGGCCTCGTACTCCGTGTGAAAAAGGCCGCGTTCCTGCAGGATGGGCACCACCAGCTCGATAAAATCCCGTAGCCCGTGGGGGTGGTCTTGCCGAACCATGAACATGTCGATGGCCCCGGCTTCATACCAACGCTGTATTTCCGTGGCAACTCGTTCGGCCGAGCCCATAAACAAGGGAACGGGGGTGTGCGAGTACGGGCCCAGCGCGAGGATTTCCCGGTACTTCTGGTAGGCCTCGGCATCGGTGCGGCCCACGATGGGGTTTTGCGAAATGGCCCCCACAAAGTGTTCGGGCAGCCGGCCTTTCTCGAGCAGCTTCGTCTTCAGCGCATTCGCGAGCAATACCGTTTCCTCAAAGGTACTGCCTGCCATGAAGACCCCGTCGGTGTAGGACGTAGCCAAGTCCACGAAGGTGGGGGAGCTACCGGCCATGTACAAAACCGGCCGGCCCTGCACCGAGCGGCTAAGATTCAGCGGCCCATCCACGGAGAAGTACTGGCCCCGATAATTAACCGGGTGCATCTTACGCGGATTCAGAAACACACCGCTCGCTTTATCCCGGGGAAAGGCGTCGTCCTCGTACGTGTCCCACAAACCCAGCAGAATTTCCAGAAACTCCTCGTGCATGGGGTACTGGTCGGCCTTGCCGAGGTGGCCCCGGCTGAAGTTCACCATCCCGCCCGGATTGGAGGTGATGGCATTCAGCGACGCCCGGCCCTTGCTGAGTTTGTCCAACGACAAGACCTGTCGGGCTAGATTGTAGGGGTCGGTGTAGGAGGTCGAAGCCGTCATGGAGAGGCCGATGCGCTCCGTTTTCATGGCCAGGGCGGACATGAGCGCCCCCCCTTCGAACATGCTCAGGTAGTAGGGGATGTTGCCGGGGCCGACGTGGCTCACGTCGTACAAAAACAGGGTTTCGAATTTGGCCTGCTCCGCAAGCTGCGCCTGTTGAATGAAGAAATCAATGTTTTCGCCGGCGTCGGCGGGCATATCGGGGTGTCGCCAGGAGGAGAAATTCCACCCCGGCCCATCAATGACTGCGGCCAGTTTTAACGTTTTTCGGTTGGTCATTGCAAGAAGTATAAATGCGTGCTTTTGCCCCGGCAGAACCTGGCCGACTGGCGTAGACCTGGCCGATGATATCCAGCACCTGCCTGTTCTTTATATCGACCCAGCTGACGCCACAATCGCCGCTTTATGCTCTTCCAGAAATTCCCGGAGGGTCTTAGCAGGTCTGCCGAGAACGTACGGGATATCGTTTTGCACCATGGACATATAGGACATTCTGCCGTCGAGCATCTGCGTCACAAAGTCAAGGTTGGCCTTCGCGTACCAGCTCTCCGCTCCATTCGCCAGCAACGTTTCAATCAGCTCTTTAAAGCCTTCCAGCCCTTTGTTTTCGTGCTTGATTTCCAGGCCGGTAACTTCGCTCAACAGCGCCGCAATTTCCTGGCCGTTGAAGGTTTCCACGCTTAGCCAGTAATGCTGACCACCGTGCCGCTCGGGGCCGTCGACGAGGGCTTTGGCGGCTACTGCCGCAATATCACTAGAGGCAATGTAGCCGACTCGGCGGTCATCCCAGTAGCTGGTGTAGATTAGATTCTTGGGGATATACAGCCCGGTAAACACCTCCATAAACATGTTCGGATGGAGGTGGGTCCAGGCGATGCCGCTGGCCTCGATGTACTTTTCAATCAGCTGGTGCCAGGCAAAGTGCGCGTCGGTCGTATCCCACTCCGCGAACACGCCCACGTGCACGATATGGCGGACGCCAGCTTTCTTGGCCGCGTCCACCAGGGTTTTGCTTTGCGTGAGCATGGCCACCGTGTAGCCGGTTAGCAGAAACACCCGGTCCACCCCGGCCAGCGCCAGCGCGAAGGTTCTGGGGTCATCCAGGTCCAGGTAATGGCCGTCTTTTCCGTCGCGGCGAAGCTGTTCTACCGTCTCCTGGTTGCGCGACGTGATGCGTACGTTGACGGCTTGACCTTCCAGGTCTTTGACCACTTGACGGCCGATGGTGCCGCTGGCGCCCAAGACTAGGACGGTCGGGTGTTGCTGGTTTTCCATTTGCGTGTGCATTGAAGTTGTATTCGGTTGGTAGGGCCTGGACTGGCTACGCATTACCTAGCTGCCGGGCGCGGTTGCCGGCCACTACTTCTTCGCGGGTGGGCCAGGCTTCGCGTTGCAGCAGTTCCGAGATTATCTGGTCGCGTATCTGCGGGGCCTTGCCGGGCACGGCGTTGGCCAGGGCGTGGGTTAGCTCCGGGGCCGTGAGCTCGGTGCAGTAGGCCGGCGTGCCGGGCTGCTGCCGCCACGAGTCGGCCAGGCTACCCCCGTCCACCACGTCGAAGCCGAAGTCGTTGCAGAGGTCGGACAGAACTTGTTTGGCGCGCTCATCATCTCCCGCAATGGAGAGGGCAATGCGGCCGGGCGTGCCGGGCGCGGTGCCGCCGCTGGCAATCGTCTCGGCCAACAAGTTGTTGAAGGCTTTCAGCAAGGGGCGGCCCAGCTGCTCGGCCGCCAGCACGCTCTCCGGCTGGCCCTGCTCCAGCGCGTCGATTTTCTCGTCCCGGAAGGGGTAGTAGTTGCCGGTATCAACCACAATTACCTCGGGGGGCAACGACCGGAACAGGTCTTTGGGAAACTCGTCAAGTACCTTGAATGGCACGGCGATAAAAACGAGGTCCACGTCCTGCACCACCTCTTGCAGGGTGGCGGGGCTAGCCCCCAATTCCTGGGCTTTGCGGGCCAGTTCGGCCGGCTGGCGGGTGTTGGTCACTTTCACCTGATGGCCAAGGGCGGCCAGGTTTTTGGCGAGGGAGCCCCCGACGGGGCCGGTGCCAATGATTCCGATTTTCATGGGATGGGAGTTAAGTGGTTTATCGTTTCCACCAGGAGGCCCTCCTTAGGCCCTTTCTGGAAACACATTGTTACGCAGCGGCTTGCAGCAAAAGAGCTAGCTCATCTTCAGCAGCTGCAGGAAACTTTCCAGCTCCTGCAGCTTTTCCGTATTGATAGTCAAGTACATGTTGCGGCCCTCCTTGCACGAATTGACCAGCCCTGCATCGACTAAGGCCTTCACGTGCTGCGACATGGAGGGCTGGCTGATGGGTACAAACTCATACAGATTGGCGCATCCCAGCCGCTGCGCCCGCGCTATCTCCTGCAGCATGCGCAGGCGGGTGGGGTCGCTCAGCGACTTGGCTAGCTTGACGAGGGACTTGGTATCCATAGCAGTAGGGTGGGAATAGGAGGATATCGCCGGGCATTCGCTGGTCGAAGTAGGGAGGGTGAGAAGACGGGCGCTTCTTACTGCCAGCCGCCGCCCACGGCCCGATACAGTTCCACATTGGCTTCCAGCTGGCTGCGCTTCAGAGAAGCCAGCTCCAACTCGCTTTGCAGGGCGTTGCTTTGGGCTGTAATGACTTCCAGGTAGCTGGCCAGGCCGCTGCGGAAAAGCTGACCGGCGCTGTTGGTGGCCAGTCGCAGGGCCCGCACCCGGTCGGTGGCGATGGTTTGCTGGGTCTGAGTGCGCGCTACCTGCCCCAGGGCGTCGGAAACCTCGCCGACGGCCACCAGTACTTGCTGCCGGAACTGAATAACGGTGCGTTCCCGGTCTAGCTGGGCCAGCTCGTACTGCGTGCGCAGGGCGCGCCGCTGTAGCAGTGGCTGCGTGAGACCCCCGGTGGCTAGGCCAAACAACGAGGCGGGCACACTAAACCAGTTGCTGGCCTGGAAGGCATTGAGGCCGCCTTGGGCGGTGATGGAAAGCGTGGGGTAGAGCGCGGCTTTGGTGTAGCCCACCGCGGCGTTGGCCCGGTCGAGGGCCAGCTCGGCGGTGCGCACGTCGGGCCGCCGGGCCAGCAGGGCCGCTGGCACGCCGGCCGCGGCCACCACCGGCACCTGCAGCGCCAGTAAGTTGCCGCTGCGGCGGATGCCGCCCGGCAGGCGCCCGGCCAGGATGCTCAGGGCGTTTTCCTGCACCGTGATGCCTTGCTCGAACTGCGGGATGAGGCCGGCCGCCAGCAGGCGCTGCGCCTCCACCTGCTGCACGGCCAGCGCCGTGACCTGGCCGGCCGTGAACTGCAGGCGGGTAAAGCGCAAGGTGCTGTCGGTGAGCGCCACGTTGCGCCGGGCCACGGCCAGCTGGGTGTCCAGCAGCAAGAGGTTGTAGTAGCCCTGGGCTACCTGGGCCACCACCTGGGTTTGCACTGCCTTGCGGGCTTCCTGGCTTTGCAGGTAGGCGGCCCGGGCCTCGGCCGTGCGGTTGCGGATTTTGCCCCAGATGTCGGCCTCCCAGCTTACGGCCGCCGCCAGGTTGTAGTCTTCGATGTGCTTGGTGCCCAGGAACTGGCTAAGGGAAATGCCGTTCAGGCTGTTGCCCGAAGGCCGGTTGGTGGTCACGCCGGCCTGCAAGCTCACGGCCGGCACGTTGCCCCAGCGGGCC
The DNA here is from genome assembly GCF_022811645.1 of Hymenobacter monticola. Taxonomy (NCBI): domain Bacteria; kingdom Pseudomonadati; phylum Bacteroidota; class Cytophagia; order Cytophagales; family Hymenobacteraceae; genus Hymenobacter; species Hymenobacter monticola. Next base: position 120,190 of record NZ_CP094534.1, read on the forward strand.
TGCTTGAGGGTGGCCTCGGCCGAGGCGATGTTGCGCAGCGCCAGCTGCAAGTCGTTGTTGCGCACGGTGGCGCTGTCGAGCAGCTGCTGCAAGGCCGGCTCGGCGAAGAAGCTGCGCCACGGCAGGCCCGCAATGGAAGCCGTATCGGCGGTGGGGGCCGTGCGGTAGGTGGCGGGCAGCGGCAGCGTGGGCAGCGGAATGTTCCTGGCCACGTTGCACGAGGCGGCGATAACCAGCAGAGTGGCTAGCCCCAGCGCCAGCAGGCGCCGGGGTGGATTTTGAAGAGTAGTCATGGAGGTTAGCTAACCGTGGCGTGGGCCGGCACCCGGGCCGGGACGGCGTGGGGCGTGCCACTGAGGCGCTCGTTGAGGCGTTGAAAAATTACGAACAGCAGCGGGATGAGGAACAGGCCCAGCACCACGCCCGAGAGCATGCCGCCCGCCGCCGCGATGCTGATGGAATGGTTGCCCAGGGCGGAGGGGCCCTGCGCCCCCATCATGGGCAACATGCCGGCCACAAAGGCCAGCGAGGTCATCAGGATGGGGCGCAGGCGCGAGGCCGAGGCGTTGAGGGCGGCCCGCACCAGCGGCTCGCCCGCGTGACGGCGCTGCAAGGCAAACTCCACGATGAGGATGGCGTTTTTGGCCAGCAGGCCGATGAGCATAATCAAAGCCACCTGCACGTAGATGTTGTTGGTAATACCCGCAAAACCGATGGCCGCGAATACCCCCACCATGCCCGCCGGCAGCGACAGCAGCACGGCGAAGGGCAGAATGTAGCTCTCGTACTGGGCCGCCAGCAGAAAATACACGAACACCAGGCACATCAGAAACACGACGGCCGACTGGCTGCCCGACGAAATTTCCTCCCGCGTCAGGCCCGAATACTCGTAGGTGTAGCCCGAAGGCAGGTGCTTCTCCGCCACCGCCTCTACGGCCTTAATGGCATCGCCGGAGCTGTAGCCCGGCTTGGGCGTGGCGTTGATGGTGAGCGAGTTGAAGAGGTTGAAGCGCGAGGCCGTCTCGGGCCCGAACACCCGCTTGAGGCGCACCAGCGTGCGCAGGGGCACCATCTCGCCCCGGTCGTTCTTCACGAAGGCCCCGTTGAGGGCCGTGGGGTCGGCGCGGTTGGCCTGGTCGGCCTGCACGATGACGCGGTAGTACTTGCCGAAGCGGTTGAAGTCCGAGGCCTGGGCGCTGCCGAAGTAGGCCTGCATGGTTTGGAGCACCGCTTTTACGCTCACGCCCAGCTGGGCGGCTTTCACCTCGTCTACTTCGGCTTCCAGCTGCGGGTAGTCGGCCCGGAACGAGGTGAAGGCCACCCCGATGGCGGGCTGCTTCATCAGCTCGCCGATAAACTCCTGGCCCACCTGCCCGAGCTTGGGCAGCGAGCCGCCGGTGCGGTCCTGCAACACCACTTCCAGCCCCTCCACGTTGCCGAAGCCCGGCACCGTGGGCGTAGTAAACACGAAGGTATCGGCCCCTTTGATGGTGGCCGCCTTCTCGCGCATGGTCGCCATGATGGCGTTGATGTCCTGCACCGCCCCCCGTTCCTTGGTGGGCTTCAGGATGACGAACAGGGTGAGGGCCGAGGAGGAGCTGGAGGAAGTCAGAATGTTGAAGCCGCTGAGCAAGTTGATTTTGTCAACGGCGGGCATGGCTTGCAGCTGCTGCTCAATCTCCTGAGCAATATGGTTGGAGCGGTCCAGCGACGAGCCCGCCGGCAGCGCCATGGAAATGGCGATAAAGCCCTGGTCTTCGGACGGGATAAAGCCCGTGGGCGTGCGCTTGGCCAGCCAGCCAGTGAGCATCACCACCAGCACCAGGCTGCTCAGCCCCACCCACTTGTGGCGCACCAAAAACCGGATGCTGCCCACGTAGCGGGAAGTCAGCCGCTCGAAGCTGCGGTTGAAGCCCGCAAAAAAGCGGGTCTTAAACGTGCTGGGCGCGGGGTGCTCGGCGTCGTGGTCGTGCGGGGTGTGCTTGAGGAATAGCGCCGCCAGGGCGGGGCTCAGGGTCAGCGCGTTCACGGCCGAGATGACGATGGCAATGGCCATGGTGAAGGCAAACTGCCGGTAGAATACGCCGGTCGAGCCTTCCAGAAAGCCCACCGGCAGAAACACGGCGGCCATGACCAGGGTAATCGAAATAATGGCTCCCGTAATCTCGCTCATGGCACTGGTGGTGGCTTCTTTCACCGAGTGGGTGCCCTCTTCCAGCTTGCTGTGCACGGCCTCGACGACCACGATGGCGTCGTCGACTACAATGCCAATGGCCAGCACCAAGGCAAAGAGCGTGAGCAGGTTGATGGTAAAGCCCATCACCTGCATGAAGAAGAACGTGCCCACGATGGCCACCGGCACGGCTATGGCCGGAATCAGCGTGGAGCGGAAGTCCTGCAGGAAGATGAACACCACCAGGAACACCAGGATAAACGCCTCAACCAGCGTGTGCTCGACCTGCTCGATGGACAAGTCCAGCGCCACTTTGGTGCTGTACATCGTTTGCTGCTTCACGCCGGCGGGCAGGTTTTTCTCCAGCTTTTTCATCACCTGGCCCACGGCAATCTGCAGCTCGTTGGCGTTGGAGCCGGCCGCCTGAAACACGCCGATGTTGATGCCCGGCTTGCCCGAAATGCGCACGTTGCTGTTGTAGGAGGCCGAGCCCAGCTCGACCCGCGCCACGTCCTTCAGGCGCAGCATCGAACCGTCGGGGTTGGCCCGAATAATCATGTTTTCGTAGTCCAGGGGCTGGCTGCGCTTGCCCTTGTATTTGATGACGTACTCAAAGGCTTCCTGGCTGCTTTCGCCCAGGCGGCCGGGGGCGGCCTCCAGGTTCTTGTCCTGAATGGCGGCCATCACCTCGGCGGGCGTCAGGTTGTAGCTGGCCAGCTGGGCTGGCTTCAACCAGATGCGCATGGAGTAGGCGCGGTTGCCCCCAAACAGCACCGTCGACCCCACGCCCGAGATGCGCTTGATTTCGGGCACCAGGTTGATTTGGGCGTAGTTGTCCAGAAACGTCTGGTCGTATTGCTTCGGGTCGTCCGAGTAGAGGTTGAGCAGCATCACGAAGCTGTTTTGCTGCTTGGCCACGGTCACGCCCTGCTGCACCACCTCGGCCGGCAGCTGGCTGGTGGCCTGGGCCACGCGGTTTTGCACGTTCACGGCCGCCTGGTCGGGGTCGGTACCCAGCTGGAAGTTGACGCTGATAACCAGCGAGCCGTCGTTGCTGGCCGTCGAGCTCATGTACACCATGTGCTCCACGCCGTTGATGGCCTCCTCCAGCGAGGGCGCCACCGAGCGCAGCAGCGTTTCGGCGTTGGCCCCGGGGTAGAGCGCCGTGACCTGCACGGCCGGAGGCGCAATGTCGGGAAACTGCTGAATGGGCAGCTTCCACAAGGCCAGCGCCCCCACTATCACCAGCAAAATGGAGATGACGGTTGAGAGGACGGGCCGCTCAATAAATACCTTAAACATGAGACGAGTAGCTTATTACAAAGTAGAGGCAGCCGCGGCTTTGCCCGTGGTGAGGCTGACGCTGGCCGGAGCCGGCGCGGTGGGCTGAATAATCTGGCCTTCCTGCAAGTGGTCGACGCCTTGCAGCACAATCCGCTCGCCGTTTTTCACGCCCTCGCTCACCAGATAATTCGCGCCATTCTTGCCCTGAATGGTAATGGCCCGGCGGCGGACGCGGTTGCTGTCGCCGACGGCGTACACGAATACTTTGTCCTGCAACTCGACCGTTGCGGCCGCTGGCACCAGTAGCACGTTGGGGTGCGGCAGGGCCAGCCGGATGGTGCCCGTGTTGCCCGAGCGCAGCAGGCCGTCGGCGTTGGGGAAAGTGGCCCGCAGCGTGACCGAGCCCGTGGTGCGGTCAAATTGCCCGGCTACCACGTCCACCTTGCCCCGCGTGGGGTAGGTGCTTTGGTCGGAAAGCACCAGGGCCACCGGTGGTAGGTGTGTGAGCTTTTCCTGCAGTGTGCGGCCCGCGTACTGGTTGCGGAAGGTGATGAAGTCGTCCTCGCCCAGCGCGAAGTAGGTGTGCACCTCGTGCACGTCGGAGAGCTGCGTCAGGGCCTGGGCATCGGTGGGGCCGACCAGGCTACCTTGCTTGGTTTGCAGCCGCCCCAAGTAGCCGCTCACGGGCGCCGTAATGGTGGTGTAGCCCAGGTTGATGCGGGCGCTGTTGACAGCTGCCTTGGCCCGCTGCAGGTTGGCCTGGGCCACGGTGAGGGCCGCCTGCGCCGTTTTCAGCTGCACCTCCGATACGACCTTGTTTTGCACCAGCGGCGCGTACCGGTCCACTTCTACCTGGGCGCTGGTGACGGCCCCGGCCGCCGCCTGTTGGGCAGCCACGGTATTGTTGAGTTGCTCGCGGAAGGGCGCGTCGTTGATTTTAAACAGCGGCTGGCCTTTGCGCACCGCCGCGCCCTCATCCACCAGGATGCGGTCGAGCACCCCCGCTACCTGCGGGCGAATCTCCACGTTGACGACGCCTTCAATGGAGGCCGGGTAGTCCTGGTAGGTGGTTTCGGTGCCGGTATGCAGGGCTTGTACCGGCAGGGCCGGCGGAGCCAGTGCCTGTTGCGGGGCTTGTTGCTCCGCGCAGCCCGCCAGCAGCACGCTGCCAGCTAAAAGAGAAGATAGTTTCATGGAAAAAAGCGGCCCAGACAAGGGTACTGAGTGAAATGCGAGGTGCGTTGGAGGGATACTAATCGACCCTAATACATTATCTAATGAGCATGAGCTTATGTAATAAGGCAAAAAAAAGCTTGGACAAATGCATATGCTGGCAGCGAGTGCCCTTCTTGCAATGTTTCAGCAAAGGTACTACCCATAAATGCATAAGCAATCAATAATGTTTTTAAAGATGTAAAAACCGCCGACGATAACGCCTGCGGTCCAGAGGATTCATCAAGCTTTAATAGCTGCCGGTTTAAGCAGTTGCAGGAAGTCTTCCAACTCCTTAAGCTTTTCCGCGTTGATGGACATGCACATGTTCCGGCCTTCTTTGTGCGACTCAATCAAGCCCGCCTCGGAGAGGGCTTTGAGGTGCTGGGACATGGAAGGCTGGCTGATGGGCACGTATTGAAACAAGTCGGCACACACGGCGATATCCCCTTTGGCAATTTCCTGCAAGAGGCGCTGCCGGGTGGGGTCGCTCAGGGCTTTGGCTAATTTGACGAGGGAATTGGTGTTCACGGAGGCGTTTTTTGTATTCATGCGCATGCGCTGATGTTTGCAACGGCACGAGCTGGCGTAAAGTTTCTGCGCGGGCTGCCTTTGGCCGGCTGGCTGCACAAGGCAACGAGTTGTTCAAAGCTACGAAGGGGCCAGCTTTGCGTGGGATATGCGTCGCCTCCCCTGCTTCGTATATAGCCGCTCATTCGCTGGGCGTGTTTCATGTCTTTGCTGTAACGAGAACCTGTTTCCCTATGTCATTCCGTCCTTTTGCCCGGTTGCTGCCGGTGGCCTTGCTCCTGCTGCTTACCACAGCTTGTGAACGTCGCAAGTCGGTCGTAATCTATTCCCCGGCCTCCATGAAACGGCTTGAAGGCACCTGGCTCAACTCGCGGGAGGAAGACTCTGGCGACACCCTGGTGTATCGGCCCAACACCTATCATTTCCCCTCCGCCCGGGGCCGCACGGGCTTCGCCTTCAAGCCCTACGGGCGCTTCGAGCAGTTCGACATTGCCCCCACCGACGGCCTGACCGGCCACCCCGGCACCTGGGTTATCGACGGCAGCAAGCTCAACAAGATTCGCATTCACCTCGACGAAGGCCCGGAGCCCGACTACGACCTGGAAGTTGTGTCGCTGGAAAACAAAGTGCTTAAGCTGCGTAAGCTGCCGGCCGGAAAGCCCTGAGCGTGCCGCCAATGGCCAACCACTGCCCGGCGTTGGGCGACGCGCACGGGGTTCGTTCACCGTCTTTTCATGCGTCGGCAGCAGCTTTGCGAAACCGAAGACACAGCCTTCGCAATGGCCGCCAACCACGGTTTCGGCGCCGCGTAAGAACTTCCCGCCGGCTGACGATGGTTGTGCAAGCCTTCTCCCTCACGTTCTTCATTCCCATGTTTCTCCGCATTGCTTGCAGCCCCGCGCGGGCACTTATCCTAGTCCTGGCCCTGAGCGCCGGCCCCGCGTTGGCCCAGAAAACCACCATTAAAGCCAAGGACGACAAAGTCAAAACCAAAACTACGGCGGCCGATGGCAGCACCAGCAAAACCAAAACGGTAGCTCCGGCCGCACCGCAACCCGTTTCGCCCGTGGCTTCGGCTCCGCAAACGGTGCTGCCGGCCGCGGCGGCGCCAGCCCAGGGGTTGGCCGGCGCCGATGGCTGGGTATCGGACCTGGGCGCGGCGCAGGCGCAGGCCAAAGCCACCAACCGGCCCATTCTGGCCGTTTTCTCGGGCTCCGACTGGTGCAAGCCCTGCATTATATACGAGCAGGAAGTGTTTGCCAAGCCGGAGTTTGCCGCTTACGCCAAGGACAAGCTGGTGCTGGCCCACTTCGACTTTCCGCGCCTGAAGAAGAACCAGCCCACGGCCGCCCAGCTCAAGCTGAACGAAGCCGCTGCTGCCCAGCTCAACCGCGAAGGTGATTTTCCGCTGGCCGTGGTGCTTTCGCCCGAGGGCAAAGTTTTGGCCAAAACCGGCTACATCGCCGGCGGCCCGGCGGCCTTTGAGGCGTATTTGAAAACCGTAGTGCCCACGCTGTAGAGACGCAATACTTTGCGTTTCGGTGTTAAACGAAATCGCTGAAACGGCGCGGACGCCGAGACGCAACGTATTGTGTCTCGGCGTCCGCGAATAATTACCTGTGACTAAAAAACCGCTGCTGATTCTGTTGCTGCTGCAGCTGCTGAGCGCCGGGCCCAGCCGCGCCCAAACCGCGCCTTCCGCGCAGCGCCACACGTTCACGCGCAGTGCCCACCTTATGGGTTCGCACTTCACCTTCACGGTGGTGTCCGCCGACGACTCGGCCGGGCAGCGGGCCCTGCGCGCGGGCCTGCTCGAAGTGCGCCGCATCGACCGGCTGATGTCGTTCTGGGACTCGACTTCCGAAGTAGTGCGCATCAACCGCCTGGCGGGCGTGCGGCCGGTGGCCGTGTCGCCCGAAACGTTTGACTTGATAAGCCGCACGCTGCGCCTCTCGCAGCTCAGCGACGGCGCGTTTGACATCACCTTTGCCAGCGCCGACAAGCTGTATAAGTTTGACCGGCAAGCCCACGCCGGCCTGCCCGACTCGGCTACGGTGCGGGCCTCGGTGCGGCGCATCGGCTGGCAGAAAATCAAGCTCGATGCCGCGCAGCATACCGTTTTTCTGCCCGAGAAAGGCATGCGCATCAACCTGGCGGGCATCCTGCAGGGCTACGGCCTGCGCCGGGCCAAGCAGGTGCTTGATGGGTTGGGCATCCGGGGCGGGTTGCTGAATGGCTCGGGCGACATTTACTGCTGGGGCCGGCAGGCCGACGGCTCGCTCTGGCGCGTGGCCATTGGCGACCCCGACCACCCGCGCAGCGTGGCCGCCTGGATTGACGTGACCGACATGGCCGTGGTGACGGCCGGCAACTACGAACAGTACTTCACGGTGGCCGGGCAGGTGTACGGGCACATCATCAACCCGCACACCGGCTACCCGTCGGTGGGTTTGCGCTCGGTCACCATCCTGTGCCCCGACGTGGAGCTAGCCGATGGCCTGGACGAAGTCGTCTTTGTGAAAGGGCCAACGGCCGGGTTGGCGTTCATCAACGGCCTGAAAAGCGTGGATTGTACGTTGATAACCGACGACAACAAAACCCTTGTATCGAAGGGCATGAAGCTGAATTACTACCACGGCGCCACCGCCAACCAGCCTTGAATTCTCGTTATGGTTACCGTGAAAAAATCCTTGCTCCTCTCCTACCCGCGCCTGGCCCTGGCGCTGCTGTTGCTGCCGGCGGGCGCGGCGCTGCCCAGTTGCGTGTCGGTGGCCGCCTACCAGAAAGTTTACCTTAACGACGAGGACATGAAGCTGGCCACCAAAACCGTGGAAACGCCCGAAACCAACTTCGAGAGCTACCGCGAAGGTGCCGGCGGCGCCAACGGCGGCAAGGTGGGCGGCGGCTGCGGGTGCAATTAAGGGTTAGTAGTTAATAAAAAGAGCGTCATGCCGAGCGCAGCCGGGGCATCTCGCTTGCGGCAAGTAACTCAATTGTTGCACGAAGCGAGCGAGATGCCCCGGCTACGCTCGGCATGACGTTCCAACATCATCATTCTTGAAAACTCTACTCCTCCCTATTCTTGCCCTCGCGGCCCTGGCAACTCCGGCACGGGCCCAGACCGGCACCACCCAAAACCCCAACCGCATCGACGGCTACGGGGCGCCGGTGAGCCCTTCGGTGCCGGTGAGCCGGGCGGCCGAGGAAACGACCATCGACATCATCGGCGGCTACTACCAGCAGGACGGCAGCCACGGCGCCGTGGAAGGCGGCCGGGGCACCCAGAAGCTGACCGACGTTCCCCCCGCCATCATCGTGAACGTGCCGCTCGACACCGTGAGTCGCCTCACGGCCAATGTGGGGGCCGATTTCTACGCTTCGGCTTCGACCGACCGGATTGACTTTGCGCTGAGCACGCCTTCGAGCTACGACGTGCGCTTCCATGGCGACTTCGGCTACAGCCGCGAGCACAAGTATAAAGGCACGATTTGGGGCGTGGGAGCGGGTGTGTCGAAGGAGTACGACTACTCTTCCTTCAACGTGGCCGGCTCGTTTGCCAAAACCTCCCGCGACGGCAACCGCCAGCTCAGCCTGGCCGGGCAGGTTTTCTTCGACCAGATTACCCTTATTCAGCCGCTGGAATTGCGGCCGGGCTATGCCGGCTCCCTCACCGGCAAGGGCGACTACGGCTCCGACAAGCGCCAGACCTACAACTTATCGGCGACCTACTCGCAGGTGCTCACCAAGCGTCTGCAGGCGGCCGTGAGTACCGAGCTGGTGTCGCAAAACGGGCTGCTGAGCACACCGTTTCACCGGGTGTATTTCCGCGACAACCCTGACCTGAACCCCGAGCCTACGCCGAGTGGCGACTTTGCGGCCCGCTTTCCCACGGCGGCCCGCATCGAAAGCCTACCCCGGGCCCGCTTCAAATACCCCGTGAGCTTGCGCCTGAACTACTACGCCACCGACCTGGTGCAGGTGCGCGGCTTCTACCGGTTCTACAACGATGATTTCGGTATTCGGGCCCACACGTTTGAAGTGGAGCTGCCGGTGAAGGTGACGCAATTTTTCGCGCTTTATCCCTTCTACCGCTACCATACGCAGACGGCGGCTACCTACTTCGCGCCCTTTGCGCAGCATTCCGTCAACGACACGTACTACACGTCGGACTACGACCTGTCGGCCTTCTCGGCCAACAAGGTGGGCCTGGGGCTGCGCTATTCGCCGGTATACGGCATCACGCGCTTCCGCGTGCCGGGCCAAGACGGGCAAGGCCGCCCGCGCGTGATGCGCCTCAAGTCGCTGGATTTGCGCTACGCCAACTACTGGCAAACGGGCGCCAGCACTTACAGCGCCGCCAACCGCGCCGACCTGAAGGCCAACATCGTCAGCTTCGATTTAGGCTTCGCGCTGTGAGTTAGTGGATTGGCGGATTGTTGGGGTGGTGGATTGGTGAGTTTGCTGGTTGGTCTATGCAAATTGCGCCGTTAAGGCATCAATCCACCACCTCACTCATCCACCACTCCACCACTTGAAACACTGGCTCGTTAAATCCGAACCCGACAAATATTCCTGGGACACCTTCGTGGCCGAAGACGGCACGGCCTGGACCGGCGTGCGCAACTACCAGGCCCGCAACAACCTTAACCTGATGCAGCCCGGCGACCTGGTGCTCTACTACCACAGCGTGAGCGAGAAGGCCGTGGTGGGCATTGCCGAAGTAGCGGCCCTGGCCGCTCCCGATGCCACGGCCGAGGCCGGCTCGCCCTGGGTGGCCGTGCAGCTGCGGCCCGTGCAGCCCCTGCTGCGGCCCGTGGCCCTGGCCCAGATTAAAGCCGATGCCCGCTTGAGCGAGCTGGCCTTGCTGCGGCAGTCGCGCCTATCGGTGCTGCCGGTGCGGCCCGAGGAGTACGATGCCATCTTGGCACTGGGAGCAAAATAAAAAGCCGCCGCCGGGCACAAAACCGCCGTCATTGCGTTTAACTTTAGCGAAGCAGCCGCTCGTTGGAGTCAGGTATTTCCAGCTGCTTTTTTAGGGCACTCGGGCATGAAATTCCGCTACTTTCTTTTGCTACTTTGGGCCGGTTCCCTCGCGGGGATATCCGATGTGAGGGCCCAGAAACGGGGCCAGCTGTCGGCCATCCCGACCCCCGGGGCGCCCGTGCAAACGGCCCGCACCGAGCTGCCCCTGGAGCCGTCCGACAGCGAGGTGCACGTGCAGGCCCTGCCCGCCGACAGCACCGTGGTGCTGCTGGTGGGCCGCAACAAGCCGCTTTCCAGCAAGACCATCTTTAGCTTTCAGCAGTACGACCATGCCTTGCGCCTGCGCCAGGAAACCCCGCTGGAAGTGCCCGATGAGTTCGATTTCACCCGTATGTGCGCCGAGGGCAGCACGGTATACGCCTTGTTTGCCTCGCGCAGCAACCCCGGCCGGCTGTGGGCCGCCGCCTACAACGGTCACCTGGGCCAGGTGCGCACCCAGCAGTTCGACACCAAGCTCAGCCGCGACGTGGTGGAGCTGAAGGCGCTCGATGGCCGCCTGTTTGCCACGGTGCTGCTGAACGACCAACTGCACGTGACGGCCCTGCTGCTCGACGTGGCCACCGGCCAGATGCAGTACCTGCCCTCGGTGTATGAGCCGCTGCCCACGCAGCTCACCTTCGTGGCCGATGCCGCCACCCGCCGTGCCGAGTACGTGCTGAGCCAAACCAACGGCCGCAAAAGCCGCCTGCTGCTCAAGCAGCTCACCGACCGCGGCCAGCTCGTCAAGTCGGAGTTTGTGCAAGCCGAGAGCGAGCGCAGCCTCATCACGGCCCAGGTGACGCCCCCGCAGGACACCACCGCCCGCCTGCTCATGGGCACCTATTCGCTGCGCGGCCCCGATTACGCGCAGGGCCTCTTCGCCACCGACCTGGGCACCCAGGCCAGCACCGGCACCCGGCAGCCGCTGCGTTTCTACGATTTCCTGCACCTGAAGCATTTCTTCGACTACCTCAAGCCCTCGCGCCAGGCCCGGCTGCGGGCGCGCACGGCGCGCCGGCTGGCCCGCTCCAACGCCCCCGTGCGCTGGCACTACCGCCTGCTGCTGCACGAGCTGCTGCCCCAGCCCGACGGCGGCTACGTGCTGGTGGCCGAGGCCTACGTGCCCCACTACCGCTACAACAGCTACGGCAGCTACACCGGCCCGTTTAACAATCTCGGCAACCAGTTTAGCCCCTCGCCCTACGCCAACTCGCGCGTGTTCGACGGCTACCAGACCACCCACGCCGTGGTGTGCGGCTTCGACCGCAGCGGCGCCCTGATTTGGGACAACACCTTCGTAGTAGAAAACCTGCGCCGCCTCGAACTTGAAGAAGCCGTGCGCCTGCAGCGCCTGCCCGATGGCCGCCTCGTGCTGGCCTACCTCGACGAGGACAAGCTGCGCTACAAGCTGATAAACCGCGCCGAAGACTCGCCCAACGACCAGCACGTCGTCATCCGCACCGACGCGGGCCCCGCCGAAACCAGCCCCGAGCGCACCAGCGACACCTCCCAAGCCGACTTGCTGCCCTGGTTCGGCAGCCGCTTCGTAGCCACCGGCTACCAGCGCGTAAAAGTGGAGCACGGCCCCGACCGGCAGGTGTTTTTTCTGAACTCGGTGGTGTTTTAGGCCAAAGCAATAAGGAAGCAGAACGTCATACCTGGACTGCGCCCGGCATGACGGTATTTATTTACCCCATTTAGCGTCGGTTTCCGTACTAAGCGAAATTATTTTCTCTTACCCCAACGCTCCTGTATGCTTGCCAAACTCCGCCTCCCCGTCCTTTTTCTCATCCTGCTGCTGGCCGGCTGCCGCGCCGGTGGCCCCGGCACGCCCGCCAAAACCGTGGCGTCGTTCTTCTCGAAGTACGAAAACCGCGACGGCTTCAAAGCCACTGAATGGTCGGCCGACCTGCTGCAGCGCCTGGCTCTGGTGAAAGCTGCCAAACTTCTCGGCGGCTCCGACCTCACCAACGGCATCACCGGCATTCGCTCGGCCCGCGTCATCAGCTTCACGCCCACGTCGTCATCGGCCAAAGAGTTGGCCGCGCAAGGCCTGCGAGCCGAAGCCGCTGGCATCCTCCAAAACAACAAGTACGACCCGTTGTCCACGGCCGGCTTCGGCGGCAGCAACTACGCCATTTCCACCCGCGGCTCCGGCAACAGCGTGTCGGAATTTGCCGCCCTCGGCACCCTCCCCGACGTGGCCGATTCCTTCGTGCTGGTGTCGGTACAAGGCAATTTCACCAAGTCGCAAGTGGAGGCGCTAGGCAAGTACCTGCCGCAGATTGTGCAGGCTACAAGCAAGTAGTCGTGGTTGCCGATAACAAAGAAAGCCCGCCCAGCTGCGTAGCTGGGCGGGCTTTCTTTGTTATCGGCAACCAGATTTTAGCGGCCTGCAGCCATCAAATCCTCGATGGTATCGGCTTGCAGCGGGATGTCAGCCATCAAATCCTCGTTGCCGCCGGGCGTGATGAGGATGTCATTTTCCAGACGAATGCCCAGGCCTTCCTCGGGAATGTAGATGCCCGGCTCGATGGTGTACACCATGCCCGGTTCAAACACACGGTACTTGTAGCCCACGTCGTGCACGTCGAGGCCCAGGTAGTGGCTGGTGCCGTGCATGAAATATTTTTTGTAAAGCGGCGCGGCCGGGTCCTGATTTTTAACGTCCGACGCATTCAGCAGGTCGAGCTTGATGAGCTCCTGCTCCATGCACTCGCCCACTAGGCGGTGGTATTCTTCAATTTCGGCGCCGGCCACGAGGCGCGTTTTGGCGAAAGCCATTACAGCCAGCACCGACTCGTAGACCTGCCGCTGGCGAGGGGTGAACTTGCCGTTGACCGGGATGGAGCGCGAAAGGTCGGCCGCATAGTTGGCATACTCGGCGCCGAAGTCCAGCAGAATCACGTCGCCGTCCTGGCACTGGTTGTCGTTGGTGGTGTAATGCAGCACGTTGGCGTTTTTGCCGCTGGCCACAATGCTGCCGTAGGCCGGCCCGCGGCTGCGGTTGCGCATGAACTCGTGCACGATTTCGGCCTCAATCTCGAACTCCCACACGCCCGGCTTCACGAAACCCAGCAGCCGCCGAAACGCCTTGCCCGTGATGTCGCAGGCTTGGCGCATCACCCGGATTTCCTCGGGGCTCTTGATGGCGCGCAGCTGGTGCAGCAGGCGCGCGGCGCGGCGGTAGTTGTGCAGCGGGTACTGGCTTTGCAGCATCTTGATGAAGCGGGCGTCGCGCGTTTCCACCTCCACCACGGCCCGAATGTGCTCGTTCGAGTTCAGGTACACATTTTCGGCCTCGTTCATCAGCGCAGGCAGCACCGACTTGAAGCTGTCGAGCCACATAATGGTGCGGATGCCGGAGTTCTGCCGGGCCTCGTCCTTGGTCAGCTTGTAGCCTTCCCAAATGAGAATGTGCTCGGAAGTCTCCTTCAGAAACAGAATTTCGCGGTGTTGCGGCAGGCGCGCATCCGGAAAAATGACCAGAATGCTTTCCTCCTGGTCTACCCCGCTCAGGTAGAAAAGGTCGTTGTTTTGCCGGAAGGCCATCGTGCCGTCGGCGTTGGTGGGCATGATGTCGTTGCTCTGGAAAAGGGCCAGCGAGGCCGGCGGCAGCAGCTCGCGGAAGCGGCGGCGATTTTCCACAAAAAGCTCGGGGGCGAGGGGGGCGTAGCGCATGGGCAAGAAGTCGGTTAGGAATGCGGGCGCAAGTTAGGCCGGCTGCCCTTGCAACGCCCCGCGCACCACCGCAGATACCGCAAAAAAGCCCCTGCCGATGTGGCAGAGGCTTTTTGAAAACGGCATTGCAACGACCTTACATTTTGGTTTGGGTCGTTTTCACCGTCGTTTTGTTGGCTTTGTAGCGCATGTCGGGCGTGCCGTCAGCTTTCACGGGGCCGGTGGTTTTGGTCATTTTGTTTTCCTTGTAGCGCATGTCGGCGCTGCCGTCGGCCTTCACGCGGGTGCTGCTCGAGGTGGAAGACTTCGTCATGCCCGAAGGCGTGGTCATGGTGCTCGACTTGGTCATCGAACCCGAGTTCTTGGTCATGGTGCTCGACTTCGACATACCCGCCGGGTTCTGCATCGTGCTCGACTTCGTCGTCACTTTCGTGCCGGGTTGGGTCGTCTTGGTGGTCGTCATTTTCGTCGAGCTGCTGCTCGACGTAGCGGCCGGTGCGCTCTGCGCGGGTACGGTTGTTTGAGCCACGGCGGCCGTGCCACCTAACAAGCTCAGGGAAACGAGGAAACCGAGGATGCGTTTCATGTTGAAATTGTAAAAAAGGGTGAGAAATGAGCCTGCTACGCGGCGTCGCCCGGCATGGTTGAGGTAAAGCAGTCCTATTTCAGCAAATCACATTTGCCCGCTACTCACACCCATCGCGACGAACAATTCCATCCATTTGGAAGGCGCTGTCATTGCACATATTAAGGAAAAGCCTTACCCCCATTGCATTTTTTTAACATATTTAGATTTTGTATTACTTTATTTTGGATAGATATTATCTGCTACTACTTTAGTGCACATTCTAAGAGCTCACTTTCACGCTTCATACGCCCTCATCCATGAAAAAATACCTCTACTCCTTCGTCCTCGGGGCAACGTTGATTTTTGCACACGGCGCCGCGCAGGCCGCCGGCTTCCCGGCCACGCCCGACAACCCCACCGAAATGCAGCGCAAGGCCGCCGCAGCCGAACGCAAAGCCGCCGCCCGCGAAAAAGTAGCCGCTGCCAAGCAGGTTTCTAAACTGAAGAAACTTTCGGTAAAATCGAACCGATTCGCCGCCAAAGTGGAGCACGTGATGCTCGTGGTGCTGGGCCTGGAAGAAAGCAAAAGCGTGACCTCGCCCCGGCAGCTCCGCCGCCAGCTGCACGGCCACCAAAAGCAACTGAAGCTGCACGCCAAAATGCAGTCGCGCGCCCGCCGCGGCCGCGCCCACAACTAATCGCCCTTCCCAAAACACCTGAACAGAAAAAGCCCCTTGCCGCACTGGCAAGGGGCTTTTTATATGAACAAGGCTGCGGGGGCTTAGGCCGTCACCTGGGCTTCAAGTTTCTGGGCGAGCACGTGCTTGGGCACAGCACCCACTTGCTTATCCACGATTTGGCCGTTTTTGAACACCAGCAGCGTGGGAATGCTGCGGATGCCGAACTTCATCGAGGTCTGGGGGTTGGCGTCCACGTCAACTTTGCCCACCACGACTTTGCCTTCGTATTCGCCGGCCAGTTCTTCTACCACGGGGCCTACCATGCGGCAGGGGCCGCACCATTCGGCCCAGAAGTCTACCAATACCGGTTTGTCGCCGCCGATGATTTCTTCGAAGTTGGCGTCGGTGATTTCAATTGCTTTGTGTCCCATTTCGATTGGGGTTGGGGGTTAAATAAAGGTCTGGCGTATACGGCCAATGGGGTCGCAAGGTAGCAGATTGGAGGTAAAACAGCGTAGGCAGGGGAAAGTTCAGAAGCGTAGGCTTCGTCTGTAGCGTCGGCGGCGGACGGCGTGTTTTCCTATCTGAAAGGCCAAAACGGCATGCCGAAGGTCGTAGCACGAGTACCCCGAAGCTCCTGCTTCGGCTTGCGTCTGCATCGTTCAACGCAAGTCGAAGCAGGAGCTTCGGGGTACTCGTGCTACAACGTTAAACAACCGTTAAATCAGCGTGCACACCTCCATTTCTAGTTCTTTCATCTTCTCAATGAAGGCTTTGGGCTCAATCTGGAAGCGGCGCGAGAACATGTCGACGGCCAGGTGCTCGTGCGGCTCCACAAACTGGATTTCGAGGCGCTTGCCGCCGGGGGCGTGCTCAATGGCTTCTTCCAGCCGGTCGAGCATGGGGCCGGTTACGGTGCGCAGGTCGAGACGCACACGCACGCCTTTGCTACGCTTCTCGGCCACGTCGGCCAGCGGCTCCATCGTGAGGATGCGCAGGTCCCACTGGTCCTGGGTGTGGCGGCGCAGCTCCTGCTTGAGGCGCACGTACATGGGCGGCACCTGCTCGTTGGGGTAGTTGCGCGGGTTGATGAGGGGCGCAAACTTGGTGTAGTCGTCGCGGAACAGCGCCGGGCTGATGCTCGATTCGTAATCTTCGAGGGTGAAGGTACAGAAGGGCTGGCCGGTTTTGGTGGTCTTGAACAGCACGTTGGTGATGAGGCCAGCCACCGCCATTTCCTTGTTCTTTATTTCTTCCACCTTTTCCAGGCCGCAGGTGCAGTAGGCGTCAAGCTCCAGCTTGTAGCTATCCAGCGGGTGGCCCGATAGGTAGAAGCCCACCACTTCCTTTTCGCGGCGCAACTGCTCGGTCTTGCTCCAGGGCTCCATCTCGTGCATTTTGGGCATGGGCGCGGCCACCGCCCCAAAGGCGCCCGCCCCAAACAAGCTGTGCTGGGCCGATTCCTTGGCTGCGGCGTGCTGCTGGCCCACCCGCATGGCCTTTTCAATGAGGTTCTGGTCGCCGGCGGGCGCGTCGAGGTAGAGGCGACGGTGCTTGCCAAAGCCATCGAAGGCGCCGGCCTGGGCCAGGCTTTCGAAGGTTTTCTTGTTCACGGTGCGCAGGTTCACGCGCTTGGCGAAGTCGAAAATGTCGGAGTATTCTCCCGATTTCTCGCGCTCCTGCACCATGCTTTCCACCGCGAGTTCACCCGCGCCCTTCACCGCGCCCATGCCGAAGCGGATAGCGCCCTCCTGGTTCACGTTGAATTTCAGCAGGGATTCGTTCACGTCGGGCCCGAGCACGGGCACGCCCTGCTTGCGGGCCTCCTCAATGAAGAAGGTCACCTTCTTGATGTCGCCCATGTTGTTGGTGAGCACGGCGGCCATGTACTCGGCCGGGTAGTTGGCCTTCAGGTAACCCGTCTGATACGCCACCACCGAGTAGGCCGCCGAGTGCGAACGGTTGAAGCCGTACTCGGCAAATTTCTCCATCACGTCGAAGACTTCGTTGGCCTTCTTAACGGGGATGTTGTGCAGCTCCAGCGCGCCCTTGGTGAATTTCTCACGCTCCAGGGCCATCTTTTTCATGTCCTTCTTACCCATGGCGCGGCGCAGCAAGTCGGCGCCCCCGAGCGAGTAGCCGGCCAGAATCTGGGCCGTCTGCATAATCTGCTCCTGGTACACCATGATGCCCTGGCTGTACTCCAGGATGGGCTTGAGCAGGTCGTGCGGGTACTCCACCTCCTCGCGGCCGTGCTTGCGGTTGATGAAGTTCGGGATGAACTGCATCGGGCCCGGGCGGTACAAGGCGTTCATGGCAATCAGGTCCTCGATGTTGGTCGGCTTCAAGTCCTTGAGGTACTGCCGCATCCCTTCGGATTCGAACTGGAACGTGCCGATGGTATCGCCGCGCTGGTAGAGCGCATACGTCTTCTCGTCGTCGAGCGGAATCTCGTCGATGTCGATTTTGACGCCGTGGTTTTTCTCAATCAGCGTCAGCGCATCTACGATGATGGTCAGGGTTTTGAGGCCCAGAAAGTCCATCTTCAGCATGCCGGCCGATTCAATCACCTTGCCGTCGAACTGCGTCACGAGCAGGTCCGAGTCCTTCGAGGTCGAAACCGGGATGTATTTGGTGATGTCGTCGGGCGCGATGATGACACCCGCGGCGTGGATGCCGGTGTTGCGCACCGAGCCTTCGAGCTGCGTGGCTAGGCGCAGAATCTGGCCCTTGAGGTTTTCGGGGCTTTCGTCGCGCCGAATCATATCGAGCTCCTGGTTTTCTGCGAAGGCGCCGGCCAGAGTGGTGCCGGGCTTGTCGGGCACCATCTTGGTGAGGTCGTTGGTGTGCGGCAGGGGCAGCTCCATGGCGCGGGCCACGTCCTTGATGCTGGACTTGGCGGCCATGGTGCCGAAGGTGATAATCTGGGCCACCTGCGTTTTGCCGTACTTACCCACCACGTAGTCAATAACTTTCTGACGGTTCACGTCGTCGAAGTCGATATCGATATCGGGCATCGACACGCGCTCAGGGTTCAGGAAGCGTTCGAACAGCAGCGAATACTTGATGGGGTCGATGTTGGTGATGCCCACGCAGTAGGCCACCGCCGAGCCGGCGGCCGAGCCCCGGCCGGGCCCCACGGCCACGCCAATGTTGCGGCCGTGGTTGATAAAGTCCTGGGTGATGAGGAAGTAGCCGGCAAAACCCATCGTCTGGATGATGCGCAGCTCATAATCAAGCCGTTCCTCAATCTCGGGCGTGCGCTCGGAATAGCGCGGCGGCTTGGTCATCGTCACCACGCCCTGGCCGGCGCTGGGGCCGAAGGCGCCCACGTAGGTCAGCTCGCGCAGAAATTCGTCGGCATTGGCAAAGGGCGCCGGAATGGGAAAGTTGGGCAACAGAATGTCGCGCGCCAGCTTCGGGGGCGTGATTTTGTCAACGATTTCGTTGGTGTTGTCCACGCTCTCGGGCACGTCAGCGAACAAGTCGTTCATCTGCGCCTGCGTTTTGAAGAAGAACTGGTCGTTGGCGAACCCGAAGCGGGTGTGCGGCTTGGGCTTCTGCAGCTCCTCGTCGATGCGGCGCAGCTGGCGCTGGGCGGCCTCGTCGCGGCTGTGGTCGCGGCGCAGGTTGTCGAGCAGGTCGTACTTCACCTCGCCCTTGCCCGTCATCAGGGTGTAATAGTTGGTCCGAATGTCGCCCACCGGGATGCTGTGCTCCTCGCCGGTGTTCACGCACAGCAGCAGGTCGTGGGCGGCGTAGTCGGTCTGGTCAACGTAGTGCGAGTCGTTGGTGCAGATAACCTTGACGTTGTACTTCTTCGCAAAGCCCAGCAGAATCTGGTTCACGTCTTCCTGGCTTTTGCCGGTGCCGTCGAAATTCATCAGGCCGTGGCGCTGGATTTCGATGTAATAGTCCTCGCCAAACAAATCAAGCCACCACTTCAGCTTTTCCTCGGCCTCAGCTTCAGTGCCGAAGAGGATGGTTTGCGGAATCTCGGCGCCTATGCAGCAGCTCGTGGCAATGAGGCCTTCGTGGTACTTCACCAGCAGCTCCTTGTCGATGCGCGGAAACTTGGAGTATACGCCTTCAATAAAGCTCAGCGAGCACAGCTTGGCCAAATTGTGGTAGCCGGCCTGGTCCTTGGCCAGCAGCAGCTGGTGGTGGCGGGTGTCGCGCTCGCCTTTTTCCCGGCTGAAAGCCTTCTTGTGCCGGTCCTCCACCAGGTAAAACTCGCAGCCCACGATGGGCTTCACATTGTACTTGTTGGCCTCGGCCACGAAGTTGAACGCGCCAAACATGTTGCCGTGGTCGGTGAGGGCCACGGCGGGCATCTCGTCCTTCTGGGCCTTCTTCATCAGGGCCGAAATGCTGGCCTGGCCGTCGAGCAGCGAGTATTGGGTATGCGAGTGAAGGTGCGAGAACGTGGGCATGGCGGAAGGGCTGAGTTTTGAGGGTTGAGTTTTGAGTTTTCCGCTGATTTAATTCAACCCTCAAAATTCATCCCTTATGGTAAAGATACCCCCGCCCGGCGGGGTTCCCCAAACCCTATTTTCCTCCGGCTTGATTCCCTGAGCGCTGCGTTTTTACTTACTTGGCCGGGGCCGACACGCGCAGCACCTCCCCGATTTTCACGGCGCCGTCGGGCTTGTTGTTCCAGGTTTGCAGGTCAGCGGCTTTCACATTGTAGAGGCGACCTATGCTAAACAAGGTTTCGCCTTTGACGACGGTGTGCAGCATAGCCGGGGCCGGCGCAGTTGTCGGCGCGGCCGGCGTAGCGGCCCCTTTTTTAGGCGCGTAAAGCGCAGACGGGTTGATTTTCCCACTGTTTTGGCTGGTGGGCACCGGTAGTTGAGCGGGTGCCAAAGCAGTCGACTGAGCCGCTTTCGTGGCGGGCGCAGCTTTTGCAACTTGGGCGGCCGGGGCCACTCGCGCAACGGCGGCCGGTGCGGCTTCCGAAGGTTTTAACGTCAGTACCTGCCCCGTGGTCAGCCCATACGGGGCTTCTAGGTGGTTGATAGCAATGAGCGTAGCAGGCGGAATGCCATAGAGCCGGCTAACGGAATACACTGTTTCCTTTGCTTCGACGCGGTGCGTAGCATCGGCGGTAATGGACTTGGGAGTGACTGTCGCTGCCTTGGGCGCCCCCGTAATGGCGGGGGCAAGTGTGGGCGCAGGAGAAGCTACCGGCTTAGCTGCCACCACGGCCGGGTTCGCGGGTGCCGACTCGGGCGCTTTGGAAGAAGCAGGCCGTGGCATGGGCGCGGGCTTATACACCGCAGCCGGGCGCGCCGGCGCGGGCACGACGGCAGCCGAATCGACTTCGCCGGGCTCGTCGGCCAAGGGCGCGGAAGCCGGGGCAGCGGCGGGCGGCGGCAGGTAAGTAGCTTTGGCCGCCGAGGGCCGGGCCGGGGCTGGCATCGGGCGCACGGGCGCCGGCTGGGCAGGCGCAGGCGCGACGGTTACCGGCGCCGTAGCAGAAGCCGGAACCGAAGCCGGCGCAGTGGCCGCGGTGGCCGCTGCCGTGGCCAGGGTTTCGCCCCAGCCGTCGGCGTCGTCTGTCATCACGCGCTTGGACTTGGTTTTGCCGTCCTCGCTTTTCACTTTGACTTTCACCTTCACCTGGCCGCCTTCGGTGGCTGCGCGGCGGGGCAGGTTGATGGCTTCGTTGGCGGTGCTCACCAAAGCATCGGTTTCCCGCTCGGCAGCAGTTGGGGCTGCGGTGGGACGCTCCAGCGCCACGGCTTCGGTCAGGCTGCGGTACTCGATGGCGGTTTCGCGCGGGCGGGTGTGTTGCAGCCAGAGCACGCGGCCGGGGCGCAGCTCCTCGTTGCGGGCCATGCGGTTTTTGTTGTACACGGCTTTCTGGCGCACGCCGTATTTCTGAGCCACGTCAAAAATGCTTTCGCCGGGCTGCAGCACGTGGTATTCCACGGCGGCCGCGTCGCGCTTGCTTTGCAGGTAGTAGGGCCGGCCGGCCACCACCTTGTCGAAGCCGGTCATCTCGTTGTGGCGCAAGAACTCGCCCAGACGCTTGTGGGCCCGGCGCGCCAGGTCCACCATGGTTTCGCCAGGCAGGGCGATTAGGGCGCGCAGGCGGTTGATGCGCACCTCGGCCGTATTGCCGGCCACGGCGGGCGCGTTCAGCAATTCGCCGCGGCTTTGCAGGCGCTGGTTGGCCAGGATGCCGGCGGCCTGCGTCACGTCGCCCACAGGCACGATGAGCGTATAGGGCCGGTCGGTGGGCACGGCAGTGGCCAGCAGCCAGCGGTTGTGCAGGGCCAGGGCGGCGGGGTCTACGTGCAGGGCGGTGGCTTGCGCGGCCAGGGGCTGCCCGGCCACGGCCGGGAATTCCTGCAGCAGCAGCGCAGGCCGGGGGTTGAGGCCACAGGCGGGCTCGAAGGCCACCTTGTGGGCCAGAAACATCAGCACGTAAGGCGAAGTAGCCTCCGTGACGGCCATTTCGGTGGCGTCGAAATCGGAAGGCAGCGTGTAGGGCTGCACGCCGCCGGGACCGGTGTAGTAGCTCAGCAGGGCGTTCAGCCAGTTGTGCAGCGGCTTATTGTTGCGGCTGAGGTAGCGGGCCGCGGCGCGGGTGCTGGCCGTGAGGTGCTGGCGCTCGTCCACGGCACCGTTTACAATGAGGCCCAGGCCGGTGGCAGTTTCCTGCTTGAGCTGCCAGTAGCCCACGGCGTCGTGGTTGCTGCGGGCGTCGCCAATCAGGGCGCTTTCCTGCAAGGCCAGGTAGCGGAAGTCGAGGGGCACACCTTCCTCGCGCAGCACGCGGTCAATGATGGGAAACGAGGCATCAGCCAAATCGACGCGGGCCTGGAACGAGGGCTGGTGGCGGCTCAGGCCATCCACTTTTTGCTGCACCAGGCGCTGGGCTTCGGCATTTAGCACCAGGTGCAGGCCGGCCACATCCATAGCCGAAGGAACGGTGGGCCGCAGGGGCGCGGTGGTTTGGGCCACAACGGCTTGTATCAACAGGAGGCTCAGGCCAAGAAAAAGAGCAACGGAATTTCGCATAAGCAAGACGGGCGAGAGGCGGCCACCGCGGCCCCCTCCCGCCCGGAAGTTGCAAAGAACCTGAATTTTGAGCAAAAAGCCCGTCATGGCCAACGCCGCCTGTCATCCTGAGCGCAGCGAAGGACCTTCGCCCGCCAGAACGACTTGCAGAAGTTCAGCCGATGCAAGTCCTTCGCTGCGCTCAGGATGACAGGCGGTTATGTTAGTTAGTTGAGCACGCGAGATGCTTCGCTGCGCGCCGCCTGACGTTCTTACTGCGGCCCGCCGCCACCGCCGCCACCGCTGGGCGGCGGGCCGCCCTGGCTGCCTCCGCCACCTTGGCCACCGCCATCGGGCCGGCCGAAGCCGCCGCGGCCCTCGCCCCGGCCTTCGCGGCCACCACCGCCTTCGGAGGTGGGTGCTATCACGTTGCCGCTGCGGATGTTGTAGGTGAACATCAGCATGAAGTAGCGCTGCAGGATGTTGGTTTGCACGTCTTCGTAGTAGGCCTCCGTCACATTGCGCGAGATGCTGCGGTTCTGGCCCAACAGGTCGAAGGCGTATACTTTGATTTCGCCGCGCTGGCCCGGAAACAGCTTCTTGCCGATGCTGGCGTTCCAGAGCGCATACTGCTGGTTGTAGCCGGCCGAGAGGCCGGCGTAGGCCTGGTGCACGAGGTCGGTGGCAATGTTGATGCCGGGACCCACAATCCAGTTCAGCCGCGCCCGCGTCACCTGCGAGAAGTAGTTGGTATTGAGCCGCGTTTGCAGGGTGTTGATGACGTAGTTCTTATTTGACGTCGTCGAAGCCGTGAAGTCGAGATTGGGGCTGATGTTGGAGCTCAGCGTGAGGCCGGCTCCGAACGAGGGCACGCGGGCGTAGTTCAGGCCGCCGTTCACGAGGCCCGGGTTTTGGGAGAAACCGGCGTTGGCGCTCAGGTTCACGTTGGTTTTGAGGGCCTTGATGGGGCGGCCGTAGCTGGCCAGCGAGCGCACGTTGTACTGCTGGCTCAGGTTGGTGGGCTGGGTGAGCTGGCCCCCGGCCGGAATGGTGACGGGCGGCGCGCCCTCGGGCGTCACGGTGGTTTCGCGGGCCGCCACAATGGTGCGGTTCGAAATCGGGTTCTGCGTGTAGGAGCCCGAGAGCAGCGCGAAGAAGTTGCTCGACACCTCCGGGTTCGAAACCGAGTAGCGGATGTTCACCGAGTGCTGGAATTCCTGGCGCAACGTGGGGTTGCCGATGGTGAGCTGCAGCGGGTTGGAGTTGTTCACCACGGCCTGCAGCTGGCCCACGCTGGGCGGGTTGGTGTTGGTGCGGTAGAACAGGCGCAGGTTTTTCTGGCGCGTGAAGCGGTAGTTCACGTTGGCGTTGGGCAGCACGTTCACGAAGGTGTAGCGCCCGATGCTGGGCCGCGGGTAGCGCGCGTCACTGTACAGTTCGGCGTATTGGCCCGATAGCCCCACGCCCGCCTGCAGCTTCTGGGTGACGTGCCGGAACGTGACGCCGCCGGCCTGCGTGAGGTAGTAGTTGTCGAACACGTTGCTCAGCCCCTCGTTTAGCTGGCGGGTGTCGCCGCTCAGCCGGTCGTAGGTGTACTTCTCGCTGTTGTTGGGCGCGTAGTTGATGGTGTAGTTGCCCTGCAGCATGTATTGCTTCGAGAGGGCCTCCGTCAGGGCCAGGTTGGCGCTGATGTTGCCGCCGTGCTGGTCGAGGTTGCTCAGCTGGTTGAGGTTGTTCCGGGCCGAGCCCGTGTCCTCGGTCAGGAGCGTGGTGGTGGACGTGCGCTGGTTGTAAGCGCCCCCAACGCTGAGGCTGGCCGTGCGGCCCGGCTTGGCAAAGCGGTGGCGGAACAGCACGTCACCACCGGTGTTCATTCCCTGGTTTTCGCCGGTGTATTGGCTGTTGATGCGGCTCTGCTCGCTGCCGCGGCGGCTGGTGACGCCATTGAGCACGCTGTTCGAGTTGTTCATTTGCGAGCTGAACCGCGGCCGGAACAGAATGGAGTTGGCCGAGTCAATTTTATGCTCCAGCCGCAGGTTCAAGCGGTGGTTGGTGTTCTGGCTGCGGGCGTTGGCGGCCTGGTTGAAGCGCGTGCTGGCCGTGTCCACGTAATAGCGCTGCGTGGTGCTGCCCAGGGCGTTGTTGGCGTGGTTGAAGAAGTAACTGGACGAGAGGTCCGTCTTCTTATTCCAGGAGTTCGAGTAGTTCAGGCCCGCCGCGTTGGTGGTCGTGATGCCGCCGCTCTGGTTCACCAGGAAGTCGCCGGCGTTGCCGCCGTTGCCGCCCCCGCCGCGGTTGCCTCCGCCCCCGCGGCCGCCGCCGCCGGTATTGGAGTTGCCCACCACCCCCAGCAGGTCTTCGGTGCCGAAGTTCTGCTCGTTCACGTTGTTGCTCTGGGCCAGCACCGCCACGCGCTGGTTGCCGTTGAACTTGTTGATGTTGCCGCTGGCCCGGTAGTGGTCGGGCCCGGCGCCGCCCACCACGCGCCCAAAGGTGCCGTTGCGAAATTCAATCTTCGTCACGATGTTGATGGTCTTGGTCGTGTTGCCATCGTCGAAGCCCGAAAAGCGGCTCTGCTCGCTGCGCTGGTCAAATACCTCCACTTTGTCCACCATTTCGGCGGGCAGGTTTTTCAGCACCGCGTCGGGGTCGGTGCCGAAGAAGGGCTTGCCGTCCACCAGCACCTGGGCCACGTTTTCGCCCTGGGCCTGAATCTTGCCGTCGGCCCCGCGGGCCACGCCGGGCATCTTTTCGATGAGGTCGCCGGTGTTGGCGTCGGGGTTGGTTTTGAAGGCGCGGGCGTTGTACTGCGTGGTGTCGCCCTTCTGCACGCTCTGCGCCGCCTGGCCCGTCACCACCACGCCTTTCAGCTGAATGCCACCGGTTTGCAGCGCCAGCGTGCCCAGCGTCACGGGCGTCCCGCTCACCGTCACGGACTGGCTCAGCTTGGCGTACCCCACAAAAGAAGCGTCGAGCACGTAGCGCCCGGCCGTCACGTTGTCGAACTGAAACTTGCCTTCGGTGTCCACGGCCGTGCCGCGCTTCACCGAGTCGGGCAGGTGAATGAGCAGCACGTTGGCCCCGATGAGCGGCGACTGGTCTTTGCCGTCGGTCACGCGGCCGCTCACCGTGGTGGGCGCAGGCGCCTGCGCCCGGGCCGCGCCCACGCCAATCAACAAAAAGAAAAGCAGGGTAAAATGCCGCATGCGAAGGAATTAAGCGCTGGAAGTTTGTCTTGACGGGATTAGCCCGGCTAAGGTTGGGAAACCAAAAACAATCGATTGTGTGGCTACTGCTTTTTGCGGAGCAGTAGCAGCCCATCACGCAGGGGCAGAAACACCGGCTCCACGCGCGCGTCCTGGGCTACTTTGTCGTTGAAGGCACGCACCAGGGGTGTGTCCTTATCGCCCGTTTTCAGCGTGTGTTCGGGCAGCACCTTGCCGCTCCACAGCACGTTGTCGACGATGAGCAAGCCGCCCGGCCGCACCTGTTCAATGACGGCTTCAAAGTACGCGTCGTTGTTTCGCTTGTCGGCGTCAATAAAGACCAAGTCCCACACTTCATCGACCAGGCCCGGCAAAACATCGAGCGCCGCGCCGATGTGCAATTGCACCCGCTCCGTGAGCCCAGCCGCCGCCACGTAGCGCCGGATGCGGCTTTCCTTTTCCGGGTCGATTTCGATGGTATGCAGTTGTCCATCTGCCGCCAACCCTTCGCTTAAACACAGCGTGGCATACCCGCAAAACGTGCCGATTTCGAGCACGCGCCGCGGCTGCATCAGGTGGCTGAGCATACTCAGGAAGCGGCCCTGCACGTGGCCGCTGCTCATGCGCGGCATCAGGGTTTGCAGGTGGGTTTCGCGGGTAAGCTGGGCCAGCAATGGCGGCTCGGGCGCGGTGTGCAGGGCGGCGTAGAGGTCGAGCGGGTCGGTCATGATTGTTCTGCCGGATTTTACCGCAGAAGGCGCAGAAGTTTGCGCAGAAGAACGCAGAGGATGTTCTTCTGCGACATCAGCATAAGCTTAGGCGCCTTGTGCGGTGAAGAAATTAAATGAAATGCCGCAGCCGAAAAACGTACACGAGAAAGCCCGATTTCCCCGGCCCATAGGTGGAACCCACCACCCGGTACAGTCCTTCGTAGCGGTACACTTCTAGCTCGTCGTCCTCGGCCGGCACCTTGCGCAGCACGCGCACCGGCAGGCCGGTTTCAATGCTGCGCAGCAGGGCCAGGATGCCGGTGGTGGCCACCTGGTCCATGATTTGGCGGCCGGTTTTGGGGTCGCGCCCTCCGTTGCCCGAGTACAGGATTTCCTCTTCCTCAAAATTATCTTCCTCGTACTGCCCGGCCAGCACGATGCTTTCGGCACCAAGCTGCCGGGTGCCGCACACGCCGGTCCGGCGCGGCCGGTGCACCCCGCTCAACGATAAGTCGATGCGGTTGCGGAAAGTATCGCCGGGCCGGTAGCTGCCCACGTGGCCGAATACCGGCTGGCTCATTTCCCTTCCGGCACGTACTGCAGCACGCTCAGGTGGTCCTCGGTCAGCACCTCGTTGGCCATGTCCTGCAGTTGAGCGGCCGACACGCGCTCGATTTTCTCAAAAATCTCGCTCAATGGCTCCACGCGGCCCAGGTCGAGGGTGCTTTTGCCCAGCAGCTGCATCAGGCCGCTGTTGCTTTCCTCGCTCATCGCCAGCTGGCCCATGAGCTGGTGCTTGGCAATGTGCAGCTGATTGGTGGTGAGCGACTTTTCGCGCAGCAGCTTCAACTCCTTCTGCACCAGGCCCAGCGTGCGGTTCAACTGCTTGCCTTCGGTGCCGAAGTAGATGCCGAACAGGCCGGTGTCGGTGTAGGGCGAGTAGGTGCTGTCGATGGTGTACACTAAGCCGTACTTCTCGCGCACCGCCAGGTTGAGGCGCGAGTTCATGCCCGGCCCGCCCAGGATGTTATTCAGCATGAAAAACGGGATGCGGCGAGCGTCGGTCAGCGCGTAGGCCGGGCCGCCCACCAGGCAGTGCGCCTGCGAGATGGGCCGCTTTTCGACCTGCGTTTTGCGCGTGTAATCCCCTACCGGCCGGCGCACGCGCGGCCCCCGCTTGGCCGGCAGCGGCGCCAAGAACTTGTCGGCCAGCTTCTTCACCGATTCAAACGGCAGGTTGCTCACCGAGCTGAACACCAGCCGGTCGGTGCGCATCTGCTCCTGCAGAAAGGCATAAAAATCAGACGTCTGGAAACGGCTCACGCTTTCGCGCGTGCCCAGGATGTTGACGCCCAGCGGGTGGTCGCCAAAAATCACCGTATCGAAGTCGTCCACAATGGCGTCTTCGGGCGCATCCTGGTACATGCTCATTTCCTCCAGAATCACGCCCCGCTCCTTCTCCACCTCGCGGCCCGGAAACACGGAATTGAACGTGAGGTCAGTCAGCAACTCAAACGCCCGCTCGAAGTGCGTGCTCAGCAGCGCGGCGTAGAAGCAGATTTTCTCCTTGGTGGTGTAGGCGTTCAGCTCACCGCCCACGGTTTCGAGGCGGTTAAGAATGTGGAAGCTCTTGCGCTTCTCGGTGCCCTTGAAGGCCATGTGCTCCCAAAAGTGGGCCAGCCCTTGCTGGTGCGGGGCCTCATCGCGCGAGCCAATGTCGAGCAGAAATCCGCAATGCGCTATTTTAGTGTGCGGTACCTGCTTGTGCAAGAGGCGGATACCGTTGGGATATTTGTGAATGTGATAATCGAGCATAAGAAAACAAAGGTACGGCCGCCTCGCCTGTCGTCCTGAGCGCAGCGAAGGACCTGATTACGGACGAACCGCAGTTGTTCAGCGGTAATCAGGTCCTTCGCTATGCTCGGGACGAGAGGCGATTTTTGACAATTACATAACCGGCAGCGTGGCCAGTAGTTGCCCTGTTTCAATAGTATATGCGCAGCGAAAGTGCCCCAACGGGCAGGCACCGTGCCCGTGCAACCCGCAGGGCTTGCAGGCCAGTGGCTCCCGGGTTTCCACTACAAACGAAGTAGGGCTCAGCGGCCCAAACCCAAACGCCGGCACCGTGCTGCAGAAAATGGCCGTGACCGGCGCCCCTACCGCCGAGCACAGGTGCATGGGCGCCGAGTCGTTCACGTAGTTCATCACGGCCCCACGCATGAGGGCCGCCGACGCCAGCAGGCCAATTTTGCCGGCAATGCTCACCACGTTTTCGCGCCCGCTGGCCGCCGCCAGCCGCTCGCAGGCAGCCACGTCGGGCGGGCCGCCTAGCAGATACACGTGCATACCGGCGGGCAGGGCCGCCAGCAACTCCAGCCACTTGGTTTCCGGGTACTGCTTGGTAAACCACACCGAAGTGGGTGCAAGGCAGAGGTAGGGACCGGCCGCGGCGTAAGGCGCCACCGCCGCTTCATCCGCCGCCGAAGGATAGAGCCGCGGCGGCACCAGCGGCGTGGGCACGGCATCCGTCAGCAAGCGCAGATTGCGCGTTACTTCGTGGGTACCGTCGCCGATGTGGTGCGGCACACGCCGCGTGAAAAACCGGCTGAGCGGGTTTTTAGCAAAGCCGATGCGCTCTTTCGCTTTCGAGAAAGCAGTGAGGAAACCCGTGCTGGCAAAGCGCTGCAGCGTGACCACCCGGCCATAGTGCGCCACTCGAATCTGGCCCAGCAGGTCCCACAGGGCGGCGTATTTGTGGTGCTTCTTGTCCCAGATGAGCACCTGGCGCACGTGGGGGTGGCCGGCCAGCAGGCCCTCGTTGCCGCGGCGCACCAGCACGTCCACGGGCGTGCCGGGCTTGGTGTGGTGCAGGTATTCCAGCAGCGCCGTCATCAGAATAACGTCGCCAATGAAAGCGGTTTGGATGAGCAGCGTGGCGGGCGAAGCAGAAGGTGTAAGCACAAACCAAAATTACGCTTCGGCGTGCGCCCAACTATTCGGTATTGGCGGGGGCCATGGGCGTGGGATGCAAAACGAGGCCTTGGGGGCGTACCGTAATACGCCGCCAAGGCCTCGTTCAAGTGCGTAATTTGCTCTAGGTGAGCTGCGTGGGTCGGTTCACTACTTCCTCCAGCGAAATCAGCGTTTCGGTGCGCTCGATACCGTCGATGGGTTGAATCCGGTCGTGGAGCACGTCGCGCAGGTGCTGAGTGTCGCGGCACACAAGGCGGGCAAACACGCCGTAGGCGCCGGTGGTGAAGTGAATGCTTACGACTTCCGGAATCTCCCGCAGCTGCGTCACCACGCTGGTGTACACCGAGCTTTTGAGCAGGTAAATGCCCAGGAAGGCGCTCACGCCGTAGCCCAGCTTCTGGTAATCGATGCGCAGGGTAGCGCCCTGCACAATGCCAATTTCTTCGAGCCGGGCCATGCGCACGTGCACCGTGCCGCCCGAAACGTTGACTTTGCGGGCGATTTCAGTGTACGGCATTTTAGCATCCTGAATCAGCAGGTTCAGAATGTTGCGGTCGGTGTCATCAAGTTCGTAATTTCTAGCCATTTTTGCAGGAGTGTTTGAAGTGCTTTACAAAATTAAGGCGACAATATTATTTTTATTGTAAATTTTTGCGGAAACAACAAAAATATTTGCATCACCTTAGTTCGCCTCTTACATTTGTCACAATCCAAGGCAGAAGGCCACGGCGCTAACGTTGCAAAAGAAGAGCACGCAAAGAAACGGAGGATATCCGGCCTAATTGCAAGCTTCCCCCCTCTTAGAGGGTCGGTTATTTTCGCAACAGCCGTGGTTGGATACGGAGGAGAAGAGGGGAAAACGAGGCAGCGCATCTGGGTGGGTGCGCGCCTCACACAATAAGAGGCGACCTCTGGGTGGGGGTCGCCTCTTCGTGTATTAAAACGATTGCGGAACCGGGGCGATGCTTACCAAAGCAGGCATTCCTACCTATACAGGCGTCATGCAGCGCTGCGCGCTGCATGACGCCTGGTTTTCCCATATTCCACGCCTAGCGGGCCGCCACGGGGCTGCGCTGGCTCTGGTATTGCTTCAGGCCGGCTTCCAAATAGGCGCTGAACTTGGCTACATCGGGCTCGTAGGCGATGGGGGTCAGCAACGGCTTGTTGGTGGCGTCGTCGGGGTTGAGCAGCACGTAGTAAGGCTGGGCGTTGGCGTTGAACTTGCTGATTTGGAAGTCCAGGTTTTGCTCGCCGATGCTGGTTTTCTGGCGGTTGTCGCGCGGTGAGGTGTACCATTCGGAAGCCGGCAGCGTGGTTTTGTCGTCGGCGTAGAGGGCCACCACCACGTACTTCTCGCGCAGCTGGCGCAGCACTTCTTCGTGCGACCACACATCGGCTTCCATGCGGCGGCAGTTGCCGCAGTTGTGGCCCGTGAAATCGACAAAAATGGGCTTGCCCTGCTCCTTGGCGCATTTAATGGCTTCCTGCAAGGTGAAATAGCCATTCAGGCCCAGGGGCAATTCCAGCACATCGGAGTAACGAGCCGGGGCGCAGTTGCTGCTGGTGGCCACGGCGGGCGTAGCGGGTGCACCGGCCGTAGCCAGGTTGAAATCGTGGCGCGTGGCCGGTGGCACGATGGCCGAGAGCGTGGGCAGCGGCGCGCCAAACAGGCCCGGCACCAGGTACACGGCAAACATGAAGGCAATCATCGATAAGACGAGGCGCGGCACACTCACGTGCACCGTTTCGCTGTCGTGCGGCAGCTTGATTTTGCCCAGCAGGTAAAAGCCCAGCACGGCGGCCAGCACTATCCAGATGGTGAGGAACAGCGGGCGCGGCACCAGGCCCCAGTGGTACGACAAGTCGGCCGAGCTCAGGAACTTGAACGCCATGCCCAGCTCCACGAAGCCCAGCACTACCTTCAGCACATTCAGCCAGCCGCCCGAGCGGGGCAGGGATTTGAGCCAGGTGGGAAACAGGGCGAAGACGATGAACGGCAGGGCAAAGGCCAGCGAAAATGCCAGCATGCCCAGCGTGGGCCGCAGCAGCTCGCCCTTGGAAGCCGCAATGGCCACGGCGCCCACAATGGGCACGGTGCACGAAAACGACACCAGCACCAGGGTAGCCGCCATGAAGAACAGCCCGGTCCAGCCGCCCTTATCGGCCTGAGCGTCCACTTTATTCACTAAGCTGGTCGGGGCCTGAATCTCAAACAAGCCTAGAAACGACAAGCCGAACAAAATGAAAATCACAAAAGAAAGCAGGTTGGGCAGCCAATGCGAGCTGATAACATTGGCCGCATCAGCCCCAAAAAGCAGGCTGAGCAGCACTCCTACGGAGGTGTAAATGGCAATAATGGACAGCCCGTAGACGCAGGCCATCAGGATGCTGCGCCCGCGGGTGCCGCCCATGTTGGTGAAGTACGACACCGTCATGGGCAGCATGGGGTACACGCAAGGCATAATCACGGCCAGCAGGCCGGCGCCAAAAGCCAGCAGCAGGTACTGCCACAGCCCCAGACCAGCGCCGCCCGCCTGGTCGGCCGGGCTGGCCGTAGCCGCTACGGCTGCGGGCGCGGCAGCATCGGGGGCTACGGTTTCGGCCGGGGCAGCGGTGGCCACGGGCTGCTCAGTCGCGGACGCAGCCGCTGGGGCTTGGGCTACGGCCGGGGTATCAATTGATGTCGGAACAGCTGCCGTAGCAGGAGTAGCCGCCGATGCAGGGGCAGTAGTTGGCGCAGCGGCCATGCCCTTGGTCGGGTCGGTTGCGGGCGGCACGGCACCGGTGCTCTTAACCGGGGCCGCTCCGGCCGCAGCGCCCGTCACGGTGAGGGGGCCGAAGCTGAGGGGGTCGTTGCCGGGCACGCAGCGGCCGTCCACGGTGGTGCAGGACTGGTAGTCGGCGGTGCCGGTGATGGTGATGGCGCCGGGCTGCAGCAGCTTGATGCGCTGGCGCAGCTGCCCGGTTTTTTCCCAGAAGGCCACTTCGCCTTTGAACACCTCATCCTGCTCGTGGTGCGACTTGATGGATTGCAGCTTGCCCACCAGCGCGTAGGCCGGGCTGGGCTTAAAGGCCATGGTGAACACCACGGGCCCCACTTCGTCGCTGAAGTCGGAGGCGTAGAGGTGCCACTTGTCGTCGATGCGGGCGTTGATGATGAGCTCCACCTCGTCGCCCACTTTGGCGGTGGGCTGGCTCAGGGCCGTGCTTAGGTGGGTGGGCGTGAGAATCTGGGCAGCGGCCGACGTGGCCAGCCCCACCCAGAGCAATAAGAATTTTAGTATCCCGGAGGTATTCATTCGCTGGCATAGCCCCCGGAAGGCGGGGGCAAATTGGGGTAATAACCAAGAAAGGCCGGCTGTCGTTGCAGCAGAAGCCTGTGAAGGAGACAGCGGGTAGCGAAAAAGCACAACCGCTAGCTTGTCTCCGGCCTCACAAAATAAGGTTGGGCAGATGACAAATGGACGGCTTAAAAGTTCATCGGGCCAACTACCTGCGCCAAACTCCGTACTTTTGAGGGATAAAGGCCCTCAGACCGACCGCGTCGCGGGGGCCGCCAACATGGGTTTAAAAATACTTTTCACCGCGTTACTGGTTCTGGTAAACGGTTTTTTTGTGGCCGCCGAATTCGCGCTGGTCAAGGTTCGGATGTCGCAGATTGAGCTGCGGGCCCAGGAGGGCAACCGCTTGGCGCGGCTTACCCAAACCATGCTGCACAACCTGGAGGCCTACCTCTCGGCCACCCAACTCGGCATCACGCTGGCCTCACTGGGCCTGGGCTGGATTGGCGAAAGCGTGGTGGCCGAGGTCATCTTGGCCGTCATCCACAAGTTTGGGCTGGTGATTTCGCCCGAGAGCGTACACAGCATCGCCTTGGTGGTGTCGTTTGCCACCATCACGGTGCTGCACATCGTTATTGGCGAGCAGGCGCCCAAGGTGCTGGCCATTCAGAAACCCGAGGCCGTAACGCTGGCCATCGCGGCACCGCTGCGCATTTTCTACGTCGTCACCTTCCCCGCCATCTGGCTGCTGAATGTGTTGTCCAACGGCTTACTTGGCATGTTTGGGGTGAAAGCCACGCACGGCGGCGAAGTGCACACGGCCGAGGAGTTGCGCATGCTCATTGACCAAGGCAAGGAGAGCGGCGAGATTCAGGATTCGGAGCACGAGCTGATTGAGAATGTGTTCGAGTTCAACGACCGCATGGTGAAGCAGATTATGGTGCCCCGCACCAAGCTCTCGGCCCTCGACGTGAACGCGCCCGCCGAAACCATCCTCGACACGGTGTTCAGCGAAGGCTTTTCGCGCATGCCGGTGTACGAGGGCAACATCGACAACATCGTGGGCGTGCTCAACGTGAAGGACCTGCTGCCCATCATCCGCCGCGGCGAGCCCGTGGAGCTGGCCCGCATCATGCGCCCGCCCTACTTCGTGCCCGAAACCAAGAAAATCAACCGCCTGCTGCGCCAGTTCCAGCGCAAGCACATAGTGATGGCCATTGTGAGCGACGAATTCGGCGGCGTGTCGGGCATCGTCACCATCGAGGACATCATGGAAGAGCTGGTGGGCGAAATCCAGGACGAGTACGACAACGAGGTGCCCGTGGTGGAGAAAGTGGCCGAGGACGAGTACCGCGTGAACCCCGCCACGCCCATTTCCGACGCCAACGAGTACCTACCCTTCCCCCTGCCCGAAGGTGAAGACTACGAAACCGTGGGCGGCCTGCTCAACGTCATCTACGGCAGCATCCCCGAGGTGGGCGATGTGGCCGTGCTCGACCCCTACGAATTCCGGGTGCTCCAACGCTCGCGCCGCGCTGTGGAGCTGGTGCAGCTGCGCGTGACCACCCCCGCCGAGCGCGAAGCCCCGCGCGGCGAGCTCAACGACGAGCTGTAAGGCATCGGTCAGGGCGCGAGGGAACCGGTCAGAATTCGGATGGCATCGAGCAGCGCTTGCGCGTAGATGGCGGCGATAACTCCGAGCCCGCCTGCCAAGAGAAACAGGGCGACCACCACGCCGCCAAACCCTGAGCTGAAGGCGCTGGATTTCGCTATGGGCACGGCAACTGCCATCAAGAGCAGGCCAGCCAGGGTGTACAGCAGGTATCGAAATCCATCGCGGTTATGCCCCAGGTAGAAATGGTGCGCGCCAAAGAAGCCCAATACCACTGCCAAGGCAAACGCTATTCCTTTGTGGTAAGGCCGTTGGCCGGCCGGCAACGGCTGCCGGCTGGGCCGTTCCGCTCCTGGCAACAACCTGGCCGAGTGCGACTGATTGGCCCGTAACGGTGTAGCTGCTGCCGCGGGCAATGCTGCCGGGCGCACCCAACGATGTCGCCCAATACGATGCCGCAAACGCGTGACGGGCCTGCTGTCCGGCAAAACGGCAGTTGCCTCCGCTTCGGGCGCCTCCGCTAGGGGCTTTGCGGGTCCAACAGAATCGGCAACGCCTGCGATAAGCTCTGAACGTGTGGAGGAAGGCCGAAAAGAATACGCAGTCCGTTGGCATCCCGGGAGCAGCACAGCGACCAGCGCGACCAGCCCGGCTAGGCATGAAATACGAGGGCGTTGACGCATGCGAAAGATGTGTAGCGGTGAGGGAAAGCGAATGACTTCACGTTCCGCTACTCGTCCAAATCAATATTTCATTTTAAAGGACTTTTGTTTCGATGAGCTATCAGTAGCGCACCGACCGCAAATACTTATTGAGCAAAGACAACTACCAGAAATCCACTTATAATTCAAGGACTTTACATGGCTTTATCGGCGGTCCCAAACCAACTGGCATAAGTCTGGTAATTAGCGGCCGTGCGCTTCAACCCCTCGCGCTGAGCTTCCGTCACAGGCTTGATTTTGCGGGCCGGCACGCCAGCGTAGAGGAATCCGGGCTCGCACACGAAATTTTCCAGCACCACGGCGCCGGCCGCGATGATGCAGCCCGTGCCCACCACGGCGTGGTCCATCACGATGGCGCCCATGCCGATGAGCACATCGTCCTCGACGGTGCAGCCGTGCACCAGCGCCCGGTGCCCGATGCTGACGCGGCTGCCGATGCTGAGCGGCGCTTTTTGGTAGGTGCAGTGCAGCACGGCGCCGTCCTGAATGTTGGTTTCGTCGCCAATGCGGATGCTGTGCACGTCGCCACGAACAACGGCCGTGAACCAGACGGTGCATTTCGAGCCCAGCACCACGTCGCCCACAATGGTGGCGTTGTCGGCCACGAAGCAGTCGGCAGGAATTTGCGGAAAAATGCCGTGAACAGGTAATATGAGAGCGGGCATGGCGATATAGGAGTTGGTTTGGTCGTAAATATGCGGCCGTTTGTGGTTCAACCTCCTTTTTTCCTGCCCCATGCTTTTTCTTGAACGTCAGGTATTCATCCGCCGGTGGTGGCCGCTGCTGCTGGCGCCGGCCATTGTGGTAGCAACGCTGTGGTGGCTGGTACCGGCCAAGCCAAACCAGGCCGAGTGGTCGGCGGCGGTTGCGAGCGTGGTAGTAGTGCTTAGCATCGGCCTGCTGCTCACGCTACGCCTCGAAACGCGGCTGGATGCCGCCGGGGTGCACTACCGCTTGTTTCCGCTGCAATGGGCCTGGCGCTCCCGGCCCTGGACTGAAATTGCGCAAGCTTACGTGCGCAGCTACGACCCGCTGGGCGAATACGGCGGCTGGGGCCTGAAAGGCACTTCCACCAACCGCGCCCTGAACATCTCGGGCGACCAGGGCCTGCAGCTGGAGCTACGCGACGGCAGCCGCTTGCTGTTGGGCACCCAGCGCCCCGCCGAAATCACCCAGGCACTAAACCGGTTAAACGTATCAGGCCCGAGCACCGTCGGCACAGTGTAGGGGGGTGCCCCTGCCCGGACGCCTGCACCACAGCAATGGATTCGTTCAACGGCAGGCGGGGGCAGGCCCCAACCCTACACGCCAATGAGCCGCTTCCAGGTGCCTTTTTCCCAGTTATACTTCAACGTGCTGGGCAGCGCCTGCCAGAAGTACTTACTGGTTTCAACCGCGAAGCTCGGCTGCATGTAGCAGTTGATGGTACAGCCCTCACAGGCGGGCAGGCGGCCCTCCAGCGCGGCCAGGCGCTGGGTTTCGGGGGCATTGTAGAGGTCGAACAGCTGGCCGTTGATGGGAAATTTCTGCTCGCCCAGGTGGTAGCAGGGCAGCACCAGCTCGTTGCTGGGCGAGATGACCAGCGTGGTGCTGGCGGCCCGGCACACCGGCGCGGCCACGTGGTTGCCCCCGTCGCGCCGCAGCTGGATGAAGGCCTCGTTCAGGTACACGCCCTTGCGTTTGCCAAAGGCCGAGAGGTAGTCCAGCTCCTCGGGGGTGAGCTGCTCGCCGGTTTCCACGTCGCCGTACTCAAAGGCGGGGTTAAGGATGAGCACGAGGCCGTTGGGCTGAGTGATTTCCCGGTAAACGGCTTCCAAATCCTTCAGATTTTTGCGAAAGACAGTGAAGAGAATATCTGGCCGCTCGCCCAGCTCTTTGGCCACGCGAATGCTTTCGAGCACGAAATCGTAGCACGCCACGCCCCGGCCACGGTCGTGCGTCTCCCGGTCAATGCTGTCGAGCGAGAAGTGCAGCATGTCGACCTTGCCGCGCAGCTTTTCTGCGTTTTTGGGGTAGAGCAGGCCG
This sequence comes from Hymenobacter monticola, assembly GCF_022811645.1. NCBI lineage: Bacteria > Pseudomonadati > Bacteroidota > Cytophagia > Cytophagales > Hymenobacteraceae > Hymenobacter > Hymenobacter monticola. The sequence continues at coordinate 156,878 of NZ_CP094534.1, forward strand.
TTGGTCGTCACGGTGGTGATGAAGCCCATCTCCCGCGCCAGCCCCAGAAACTCGGGTAGCTGCCGGTGCAGCAGCGGCTCGCCGCCCGTGAAGTCAATCACCGACACGCCCAGCCGCTTGAGGTCGCGCAGGTTCTGCGTCACGTCTTCGAGCGTGATGTAGGGCGAGGGCTTCTCCCAGATGTCGCAAAACGCGCACTTCGCATTGCAGCGGTACGTGACGTAGTAATTGCAGAGGACGGGGTGCTTGACAAGGCGCATAAGGGGGCTAAAGGTACGGCGCGCCGGGCCGCGCTGGCTCGTTTGGCGGAGCCGTGCAACTTTGTGCGGGGTCGGCCGGTCAGGGTCGTATCGCTACATAATTCACACCCCCACGCGTATGTTCAGATATCTTACTCCCCTGGCCACGGCCCTGCTCAGCCTATCTGCGCTCACGGCCTGCCACAAGGAAAACACCGCGCCTGAAGACGGTAATGTGCTGATTTTTGGCAGCTTTTACGGAGAATGCCGCGGCTCAAACTGCATCCAGATTTTCCGCCTCAACCCAACGCGCCAAACCCTGGAAGAAGATGTCGCGGACCAATACCCCTCCTCCTCTGCCCCTTACCAAGGCCAATACGTGCCCCGGAGTGCAGCCAGTTTCCAGCGGGTTCAGGGCTTACTGCAGCAGGTACCGGCGCAGCTGTTGAACGAGCCCGCCCACGTCATCGGGCAGCCCGATGCGGGTGATTGGGGCGGCTACTATGTGGAAGTACAGCACGCCGGAACGAGCCGCTTCTGGCTGATTGACACCCAAAAAAGACACATTCCCACCTACCTCCACGCACTCACCGACAGCCTGCAGGCAAATATTCGGGCGCTGCGTTAGCACTGGCCCTCAGTGCGGCAGCTTGCCCCACGCCGCCGCATCCCAGCTATGGGGCGTGGCCGCCAGCGCCTCGGCCGTGGCCGGCCCGAAATGCTCCTCATAATAATTGCAGAAGCCTTTCAACGGGCAGCGGGCGCAGTTAGGCTTCAGGAAGAAGCAAATCTGCTGGCCGTGCCAGTAGTTGTGCTTGTGGAAGTTGAACAGCGTTTCGCCGTCGGCCGGTAACAGGGCCAGCAGCACGGCGTGGGCCTTCTCCACCGACACCTTTGGGCCCAGGAAGCCCACCCGCTGCGCCACCCGGTGCACGTGCGTATCGACGGGCAGCACCGGCTTGTGGTAGTTGAAGAGCAGCAGCAGCGAAGCCGTTTTCAGGCCGATGCCGGGCATCTCCGTCAGCCAGGCCATGCCTTTCTCCGTGGGCCATTCGGCCAAGAAATCCAGCTCAAACGGCCCGCCCGTTTCGGCCCGGATGCGCCGCAGAATCTCCTGGATGCGCGGCGCCTGCGTATCGGGCCAGCGCGTGGTCCGGATAGCGTGAGCCAACTCCGGCGTGGGGGCCGCCTCCACCCCGGCCCAGTCGCCGAAGGCTTCCAGCATGCGGTCGTAGGCCAGCTCCTCGTCGGCGTGGGTGGTGCGGTGCGAGAGCACCGTCGAAATCAGCTCGCGCATGGGCGTGCGGCGCGGCTCGGGCGGCAGATGCCCGTAGAAATGGTCGAGAATCTGGTGGTCGGCCCAGGCTTTTTCGGCAGTCGATGAGGTATAGGTAGCGTCGGGAGAAGGCATTTTGGGTGTACCTACGGCCGAGCCACAAGGTTGCCACAAGCCTTCAAACCCCTTAAGAAAGCATAAAAAAAGGCGACCAAATTGGCCGCCTTTTTTAGTTGAATACCGGCTGCGCTTACCGCAACCGGCTTTGTCTTACAGCTGGCCTTTTTTAGCGGCCTTCTGCATTTTCTCATTGGCGTAGATGGCTACTTCCACGCGGCGGTTGGCAGCTTTGCCGGCGGCGGTGCTGTTGTCGCCCACGGGCTGGCTCGAGCCATAGCCTTTGGACTCAATGCGGCCAGAGTCAACACCCTGAGCCTGAATCTCATTCGACACGGCCTGGGCGCGGCGCTCCGACAAAGGCTGATTGATGGCATCCGAACCCGAAGCATCGGTGTGGCCTTCAATCAGCACGTTGGTGTCGGCATACTTCTTCAGGGTAGCGGCCAGCTGGTCGATGTTGCCGGCAGCTTCCGGGGTCAGGTTCGACGAGTTGGTGGCGAACAGGATGCCCGAAGCAAAGGTGATTTTGATGCCCTCGCCCACGCGCTCCACCGTGGCGCCTTCTAGGTCGCGGCGCAGCTCAGCGGCGGCTTTGTCCATTTTGCGGCCGATGAGGGCACCGGCAGTACCGCCCACCACGGCGCCGATGATGGCACCTTTGGCCGTGCCCGACTTGCCACCGATGAGGCGGCCGGCCACGCCACCAGCCACGGCACCACCCAGGCCGCCGATGAGGCCACCTTTCAGGGTTTTGCTCATGCCTTTCGGCTTTTGGGTAGAAACGGTCGAAGTCTGAGCCTGCGCAAAGTTGTTTACCAACAGCAGCAGGGCCAGCAGAAACGTGAGGGATGAACGAAGAAATTTCATGTTTAAAAAAGGGTTTGGATAAAATAGGCCAGCAACAAACGCGACTGGTGCAATGAGCCGGCAAGTAAGCCATTTGCAACCACCTTGCCAAACTCACCGGACGAACCGGACAAATGGCCTGACGAACGGATTTGGGGCTTCGTTGAGCCAAAAAAAGACCCGGCCGCAAGGCCGGGTCTTTTGTGAAGAAGCATGTGGCGGCGGGCCGAGACTACTGCTTACTTCTTGTTTTTATAATTGTAGTAGCGGGCGGGGTCCTTCTTCTTGTCCTTGTTGCGGCCAATGAGGCCACCGCCCACCACGCCGGCCGCGCCGCCGATGAGGGCGCCCTTGCCACCGCCTATCACGGCCCCGGTTACGGCACCCGCGCCGCCGCCAATGGCCGCGCCTTTGGCTTTGTTGCTCCAGCCCTTCTTGGGCGTTTGGGCCTGCGCGGCCGAGCCGGCCAGCATCAAAAAGGCCATTACCAGCAGGAAATATATTTTGAAAGTCTTCATGACGAAAGTTGAATTTGAGTGGAAAACAGAAACAACGGGATTTTAACGGCAGCTCCCGCGGGGAGGTTGTGTTTCGTTTAGCTCAACCGTCGGCAATCACAAAAAACACAAAAAAGGCCGCCCAATCGGGCGGCCTTTTTTGTGTTTCTACCCGCACCACATGGTGGTCCAGGTGTCAGCGAGCAGCTTACAGACGGCCTTCTTCGGCGGCCTTTTTCATCTTCTCGTTGGCGTAGATGGCTACTTCCACGCGGCGGTTGGCTTGGCGGCCTTCGGCAGTGGTGTTGTCGCCCACGGGCTGGGTCGAGCCGTAGCCATTGGTGGTGATGCGGCTCGAAGCCACGCCTTTAGCCATGGTCGAGGTAGCCACGGCTTGGGCCCGGCGCTCGCTCAGGGGCTGGTTGATGGCGTCGGTGCCCGTGTTGTCGGTGTGGCCTTCAATCAGCACGTTGGTGTCGGGGTACTTCTGGAGCACGGCAGCCATTTTGCTGATGTCGCTTTCCGAAGCCGGACGCAGGGTCGACGAGTTGGTGTCGAACAGGATGCCCGAGTCGAAGGTGATTTTGATGCCTTCGCCCACGCGCTCTACCCGGGCGCCTTTCATGTCGTTTTGCAGCTCGGCAGCGGCTTTGTCCATTTTGCGGCCGATGATGGCCCCGGTGGCACCGCCCGCCGTGGCGCCCACAATGGCGCCGATGGCCGTGCCCTTGCCGCCGCCCAGCAGGCCGCCTACTACGCCGCCAATAACGGCGCCGCCGCCAGCGCCGAGCAGGCCGCCTTTGGCGGTTTTGCTCATGCCGGTTTTGCGGGCGCCCGTGCCGTTGTTGGTCGAAAGGTCGGGCTGGGTGCTGGCTTGCTGCGAAGTGGCGCAGGAGCTAAACAGCAGCACGAAGGCCATCAGGACAGAAAGGAGGGATTTGGAGGTGTTCATGTAATGAAGAATTGGTGAGTATTGGGCCGTATACGGGAAAAGCCCGTTCCGGTGACAGAACGGGCTTTTCAAGAAGTGTGCCGAAAGCGAAAAACGCGCCTCAGGTGGTGCTATTGGGCTTTTGTGGTGGCGCGACGCGCCTCAGAAAGGTCGGCCGCCACGGGCGTGGGCCGCAGCATGCCCAGCAGGTCGGCCAGGCGCTGCTTCATTTCGCGGCGGTCCACAATGAAGTCGAGGAAGCCGTGCTCAAGCACAAACTCGGCGCTCTGAAAGCCCTTGGGCAGGTCCTTGCCGATGGTTTCTTTGATGACGCGCGGGCCGGCAAAGCCGATGAGGGCGCCCGGCTCGGCGATGTTAAAATCGCCCAGCATGGCAAACGAGGCCGTGACGCCGCCCGTGGTGGGGTCGGTGAGCAAGCTCACGTAGGGCACGCCGGCTTCGGAAAGCAGGGCGAGCTTGGCCGAGGTTTTGGCCATTTGCATCAAGGAGTAGCCGGCTTCCATCATGCGGGCGCCGCCCGAGCGCGAAATCATGAGGAAGGGCGTGCGGGTTTGGCGGGCGTAGTCGATGGCGCGGGCAATTTTTTCGCCCACCACCGAGCCCATCGAGCCGCCGATGAACTTGAAGTCCATGGCTGCCACCACCAAGGGCTGGCCCGCCGAAATGCCGTGGGCGGTGCGCACGGCGTCTTTCAGGCCGGTGTTGCGCTCGGTGGCGGCCACGCGCTTGGGGTATTCCTTGGTGTCGACGAAGTGCAAGGGGTCGGCCGAGGTCAGGTTGGCGTCCAGCTCGGTGTATTCGCCGCGGTCGAAGAGAAATTCGAAGTAATCGGCGGCGTCGATGCGGTCGTGGTAGTTGCAGTTGCCGCACACGTAGAGGTGGCGCTTGTGCTCGGCCATGGTCACCACGGTTTTGCACTCGGGGCACTTGTACCACAGGCCGTCGGGGGTTTCCTTTTTCTGCTCGGTGGGGGTCACAATGCCCTTTTCTACGCGCTTGAACCAGGCCATATATTGTTCGCTTTGAGCTGTTAGCGGATGGCTATCAGCTTTTAGGTTTGGAGGAAGAGCCGCTGGCGGCGGGCCGGCGGGTACGGATGAAACGGGGCGTCAAAGATAAGCCACGCGCGGCGCTGATTGGGCAGCGGCCAGCAGCTCGGCCGTAGTTTACGCAGAGCTGTTTTTTTGGTCGAAGCACGAGCGTAGGGCAACTGAACGGCGGGTGAGGCGAGAAAATTTTAGATGGACACTGGCCCCCACATTCAAGCAAATATAGGCCGAAGCATCGGGCAAAACCGCCTTTTCGCGGGCCTGGCTGCGCATTAGGCGCTACCTTGCTACGCCAACGCGGCCGGGCAGTCCGGCCACCGACGGCCCGGCCCTGCGCCTTTTTCTGCCCGTGAAAAGCTTCTCCCCTGCCCTGCTGGGCCTTTCGCTGCTCGCCGCTTCGGCCCTCAACGGCTGCGTGACGGCCCGCAAATACGACGACCTCAGCGCCCGCCAAAAGGCCGACGCCCAAGGCAAAGACGCCGCCGAGCGCCAGCTCCGCAGCACCACCGCCGAGTTGCAAAAAGCCTCCGACGAGCTGGCCCAGCTGCGCCTCACCCAGAAGCGCTTGGTGACCGACTCGGCCGAAACCGGCGCTGCCTACCGCAAAACCCGCTCCCTCTACAACGAGCTGAACAACAGCTACGACAAGCTCCTTAAAAACAGCGACCGGGAACTGGCCAACAAGTCGTCGGACTACAACAAGGTGGCCAAAGACCTGGCCCGCCGCGAAGCCGAGCTGGGCGAGCTGGAAACCACCCTGCAAAAAAGCAAGGCCAACAACGACCGCCTCGCCGCCGACCTACAAGCCCGCGAAACCCGCCTCACCGAGCTCACCAAAGCCCTGGCCGACAAAGACAAAGCCGTGGACGACCTGAAAGCCCGCGTGAGCAAGGCCTTGCTCAGCTTCAACAGCAGCGACCTGCAGGTGAAGCTGAAAGACGGGAAAGTGTACGTGTCGCTCTCGGAGCAGTTGCTGTTCAAATCGGGCTCGACCAAAGTAGACCCCAAAGGCCAGGAAGCCCTGAAAAAGCTGGCTGCCGTGCTGCAGGAGCAAAAAGACGTGAACGTGGTGGTGGAAGGTCACACCGACAACGTGCCCATCCTGCGCGGTACTGCCGGCATGACCGACAACTGGGACCTGAGCGCCCTGCGCGCCACCGAAATCGCGCGCCTGCTCACCACGGCTGGCGTGGCGCCGGAGCGGGTCACGGCCTCGGGCCGGGGCCAGTACGTGCCCGTGGCCGCCAACGACTCGCCCCAGAACAAGGCCCTGAACCGCCGCACCGAAATCATCCTCACGCCCAAGCTCAACGAGTTGTTTCAGATTCTGGACAGCAACTCGGCCACGCCAACGGCCCCGGCTGGAAAATAAGGCGTTAGCTTAGTAAAAGGGCTTAATTTTTGCTACCTTGTCTGCGCGGCAGCCGAGGTTGGGGGCTGTTGGCTTCCACTTCCTTTCCCTTTTTCTATGCTTACAGCTTTTCGCTTTCGCAGCCTGCTTGGTGCGCTTTTTTTGTGGCTCAGCAGCAGTTCTGCGGCCTGGGCTTCGCACGCCCTGGGCGCCGACATCACCTATGAATACGCGGGCACTACGGCTAGCCCCAACCAGTACCATGTTACGGTACGGCTGTTTCGAGACCTGGGCTCGCTGGTTGATGACCCGTATGTGACGCTGAACGGCGGCCTCAACGGGTGCAGCGCCACCACGCTGGGCGGTTTCACGATGATGGTGCCGCGCAGCAGCCGCACAAGGGTTTCGGCGAGTTGCAACAGCACGCCAATCAATTACGAGCTTAGCACCTACGACGCCCTCGTGCAGCTGGCGCCGGCTAGCTGGACGCTCAGCGTTGAAATGCCAAACCGTGCCGCCGGCGTCGTCAATATTGTTAATTCGCAGAACCAGAGCATTTTCGTTAAAACGGAGCTAAATAATAGCAGCGGTCTAGTCAATTCTTCGCCCCGTTTTCTCGTCGACCGCCTCATTCAGCTGACCACCTCGCTGGCCCCGCAGCACTACAGCATTGGTGCTTTCGACAGCGAAGGCGATTCGCTGGTGTACCGGCTGGTGCAGCCCCTGGCTAACCCAACCCCCGCGGCTCCGTGCGGCATGCTCACCAGTGGGGCCATTGCGCCGCACTTCCAGCTTGATGCCGCTACCGGCGAGTTGGTGACCGTGGGCGGCCCCACGCAACAGGGCTACTACGCGCTGGCCGCTCGGGTTGACGAATACCGGCGTGTGAACGGTACCTGGCAGCAAATCGGGAGCATCACCCGCGATGCGGCTTATTTCGTGCTTGCCGGCACCAATCAGGCGCCGGTTTTCACCCGTGTGGCGCTGGACGGTGCGCCCGGCGGCCAGCTCCTGGGCCGAACCATTCCCGCCAATCCGGGCACAACGCTCTCGCTCCGGCTCACGGCCACCGACCCCGACGCCGGCCAAACCCTAGCTCTGTCGAGCAGCTTCCCCGGAGTGGTGCAGGGCGCCACGTTCCAGGATTTGGGTGGCGGGCAGGCGCAGCTTAACTGGCAAATACCTGCCACGCTCGCTCCCGGCAGGTACCTGCTGGCGGTTACGGCCCTCGACAATTATTGCGCATCACCGGCCTTTGCCGTGGTCACGGTTCCGGTGCTGGTAACGCAACGGGTACTGGCTGCACGCACGCGGCAGGAACTGGCGCAACCACCCTTCCCGGTGCCATTCGCTGAGGTGGTGCAATTTCAGTTTGCCGGAAAAGGCGTGCAGCCCGTCACCATTTCCGATGCGCTGGGCCGCCAGGTGGCCCGCTTGGAAACGGCCGCCGATGGCCGCGTGGTGTGGCAGCCAACCGGCGCACTTTCTGCCGGCCTCTACTTTGCCCGGAATGGGGACGGCACCCAGGTAGCCCGGCTGCAATACAGTGGCCATTAAGGGCGGCTTGGATGATGGGGGCCTAGAGCTAGCAGGAGCCCCAAACCGCCGCACCGAAAGTATCCTGAAGCTCAGACTGTACAAGCAGCTTCAGGTTTCGGGCAGCCGTTTGGGTACACGGCAAACAACTGCTTGCTTCCAACCAGTACATCATTCGCTTTCAGTCATTGGTAAATAGCTTTGAGGGCTACCGGACTATCCGGTGGTGCCCGCTGCATTTGCCTTTCCTTTCTCAATGATGCTTCGCTTTACCGTTTTTCGCGCCATCCTGCTTCTCGTTTGCTGCTGGGCAAACGCCTTGGTGGCCCAGGCTTCCCACGTGCTGGGTGGCGACCTTGCCTACGAGTACACAGGCACTGTGGCTTCTCCAAACCTCTACCGCGTGACGGCGCGCATTTATAGTGACGGCAGTGGAGCGGCGGGCATAGCTGGGCCACCCACCGCGATTACGCTCACGTGCAGCCCGAGCGGGTGCGGACAGCCCGCCATCACCACCACGCTGGCGCGGTCGGCGGGCCAAACGGTTGCCACCTCGTGCACCAGCACCGGTGAGTCGTTCATCATCACCACCCTGCAAGGGCTGGTGACGCTTCCTCCAGGCCAGTGGCAATTGAGCGTCGGTATGGCATCGCGGGCTGCCGGCATCGTTAATGTATCGCAATCCAGTGCTGTTGGCATTTCCCTTAACGCTGAGTTGGACAATACAACGGGCCTGGTGAACTCCTCGCCTCAATTCACTGCATCGCGGCCCGTACACCTCGTGAGCGGCCAGGCGCAACGGTACAGCCTCAGCGCCTTCGATAGCGAAGGCGACTCGCTGGTGTACGAAACCGTGCAGCCTCTGACGGGCATGGCCAATGCTTCGTCGGTTTGCCCCGCTGCTACCATTGGCGCCGCGGCCCCGCATCTACAGGTAAACGCCGCCACTGGCGAACTGCTAAACGTGCCCAGCGCCGCCGGACAGCTGGGCATTTATGCGCTGGCCGCTCGCGTGAACGAGTACCGGCGCGTGAACGGCACCTGGCGAAAAATTGGCAGCGTGATGAGGGAGCTGGATTATTATGCTTCAATCGGCGCCAACCAAGTGCCAACCTTCACCCGCGTGGCCTTGGCGGCCAATCCTACCGGCCAGTTGCTGGGCCAGGAAATTCGTATTGCCGCGGGCCAAACGGCTACGCTCATCCTAACCGCCGTCGATACTGATGCTGGGCAAACGGTGACGCTGAGCAGCGAAGTGGCCGGATTAGTGCCCGGGACCACCTTTCAGCCCTTGGCTAACGGCCAGGGCCAGCTCACCTGGCAGGTGCCGGCCACCCTGCCACAGGGCCGCTACCGGCTGACGGTTTCGGCGCTGGACAATGCTTGCCCGTTGCTGGGCCACAGCGTGCTCACCTTGTCGTTCTTGGTCACGCGCACGGGGCTGGCTACGGCGGAGCGGCAGGCATTGGCCCAGCCTCCGTTCCCGATGCCGTTCAGCGAAACGGTGCGGTTTCAGTTTGCCGGCCAGGGCGTGCAGCCCGTTATTATCACCGACGCTTTGGGACGGCTAGTCACTCGGGTTGCCACGGCTGCCGATGGAACCGTGGTGTGGCAGCCGGGCGCGGCCCTGCCCGCCGGGCTTTACTTTGCCCGCAACGCACAGGGCACTCAAGTGGCTCGGTTACAGTACAGCGGCAAGTAATGCTTGTTTCAGCCAAAAGAAAAAGGCCGCTCAGTATCTGAGGGGCCTTTTTCTTTTGGCTGAGAGCGCCGTGCTTACAGCGTGAAATTCAGGCGGCCGAAGTAGAAGGCGCCGTTGAAGCCGAACTGGTTGGAGTTGTACAGGAAGCGGCCGCGGTTGGTGGCGTCCAGGGTCGAGTAGAACAGGCTTTGCTCGTTGTTGTTGGGGTCCTGGTAGAGGCGGTCGGGGTACACGTTGAACAGGTTGTTCACGCCTACGCTCAGGCCGATGTTTTTGATGAGTTGGGCGCTGAGGGTCAGGTCGGTCACCCACTTAGCCGAGAAGGTCTGGTCGATGAACGAGCGGGTGGGGTCGGCGTCCTTGGTTTGCACCTCGCCAAAGCGCACCGTGCGCAGGTTCACGCCAAAAATTTTGTAGCCATAATCGGCGCTCAAGTTGATTTTGCTGCGGGGCTGCCCGTTTTCGAGGCGGGCGCGCTGGGCGCGGTCAAAGAGCGTGTTTTGCAGGCTGGCGTTGTTGTCGATGAAGGCCGAGCTGTTGAAGCTGCGCACCACCGTCTCGTTAAAGTTGGCGGCGGCCGTCAGAGTCAGGCGGCTGTCGGGGCCCAGGGTCAGGCGCTCGTTGGCCACGATGTCGATGCCCTGCGTGCGGGTATTCACGGCATTGGCGAAGAACTGCACGCCCTGCACCGGGTTCTGACCGGGGCGCTGGTTGGCGGTGAGAATGCCGGCCACCACGGTATTGTTGCGGCTGAACTGCGACGAGAGCACAATCCGGTCACGGATGTCAATCTGGTAGGCGTCCACCGTCAGGGTGATGGTTTTCAGGATGCGCGCCGTGAGGCCCACGCTGTAGTTGTTCGACTTTTCCTGCTTGAGGTTGCCAATGCCGAAGGCCTTGGTGATGGGGTCGTCGTTGTTGGTGGTCAGCACCTCGCGCAGCTCGCCGCTGGTGAACTGCGTGCTGGAATTGGTGAAGTAGCGCTGCTGCAGCGAGGGCGCCCGGAAACCGTTGCTGATGGCCCCGCGCAGGGCCAGCCCGTTCAGGATGCTGTAGCGGGCGGCCACCTTGCCGCTCACGTTCGAGCCAAAGTCGGAGTACCGCTCGGCGCGGCCGGCCACGTCCACCAGCAGCTTATCGGTCAGGTCGCTTTCCAGGTCGATGTAGCCCGACACGTTGTTGCGGCTCTGGTTGAGCGCGTCGGAAGGCCGGTAGCCGGCAAATCCCTGCGAGCCCGCCGCGGCCGGCGTGCCATTCACGAAGCGCGGCCCGAGGACGTAGGAACCCGATTCGCCGGCATTAATCTGGAAATTATCAACCCGAAACTCGCCGCCAAAGGCCACGTTCAGCGTCGCCAACGGCCCTACTTCGGTGAATTTGCGGGAGAAACCCAGGTTGGTGGTGTTCTGCTGGAAGGCCAGCTGGCCGGCGTAAAATGAGGTGGGACTGGTGCCCACCGGCAGCGAGGCGTTTAGGGTGTTGGTGATGTCGTAGTCGAGGGCATTGCGGCCGTAGGTGTTGCTCAAATCGGCGGCGAAGCCCAGCACCTGGCCGCGCAGGCCCACAATGGCCGAAGCGTCGTTCACGGTGCTGTTGATGAAGGGCAGGAAGCCGTTGGGGTAGATGCTGGCGTCGGTTTGCGTCACGGCCGTGGGCAGCCGGTAAAGGGCACCCGAGCGTCCCATGCGGCGCGTGAGGCCGCTCGCAAAGTATGCTTCGAGCCCGATGCTGGGCGCCAGCGTGTAGGCCGCGTTCACGAAGCTGCCGTAGGTGCGGGTGTCGGCGCTGCCCACCCGAATGTCGCGGCGGTTGAAGCCATTCTGCGCCACCAGCGCATTATCGCGGGCTTTCAGGTCAAGTTTTTGCGCATCGGTGAGACCGCCGGGGTAGGCGCCGCCGCTGGTGCCGAGGTAAATGAGCGGGGCCGTGTCGGCCCCGCTGCGGTCCACGAAGCTGCGGTTTGAGAACTGCCCGCTCACGTTGAGGAAGCCGCGGCGGCCCAGGCCAAAGCCCAGGTTGGCATCGGCCTGGAAAAGCTGCCCGTCGCTCTTGGCGGTTTGGCCGGCGGTGCTGCTCACGCTCACGCCGGTGGTGTCGTCTATTAGCTGAATGTTGATGACGCCCGCAATGGCGTCGGAGCCGTACTGAGCGGCCGCGCCTTCGCGCAGCACCTCAATCCGCTTAATAGCGGCGGGCGGAATCACGTTCATATCCGTACCCACCGAGCCGCGGCCGGGCGTGCCGTTGATGTTGACCAGGGCCGAGGTGTGGCGGCGCTTGCCGTTCACGAGCACCAGCACCTGGTCAGGGCCGAGGCCGCGCAGGGTGGCCGGGTCCACGAAGTCGGTGCCGTCGGTCACGGTCTGGCGCGTGCTTTGGAAGGAGGGGGCGATGTAGGTGAGAATCTGCGTAACGTCGGTCTGGGCGTAGGCCTTGATTTCGCGGGCCGAAATCACGTCCACCGGTGAGGTGGTGAGGATGTTGGAACGGCCTTCGGTGGCACGCGAGCCGGTCACCACCACCTCATTCAGCTCCGTCTGGTTGGCAGCGAGGCGAATTTCGAGGCTGGTGCGGCCGTTCAGCGGCACCGTCTGCGTCACGGAGCCCACAGCGGAAAACACCAAGGTGGCCGAGGCCGGCACATTGCTTAAAGAGAAGCGGCCGTCGCCGTCGGTGCTGGTGCCGTTGGTGGTGCCTTGCTCCAGCACGGTCACGCCGGGCTGGCTTTGGCCGGCAGTGTCGAGCACGCGGCCGGTAACGGTGAGGTTCTGGGCCCAGGCGGCGGCCGTGGTGAGCCACAAAAGCAACGCCAGCAGCCCTATTCGGGTAGTTGTGGGGTGTATCATCGTCAAAAAATGAGGGAAGAAAAAAAGCGCGTTTTCCTGGCCGCGGAAGCAGCTGTTTAAGAGTTAAAACGCCAAAAAAGAAAGAGGGTCAGCATGCACTGAAACCAACGCACATTACGGTAGCGATTTATCAATTAAGCGTCTACACCACCCAAAAAGAAAATCTGAAGCCTGCGCAACGGCCCGTCATGAGCAACGCCAGCCCGACGCGGCAATGCCGCTGCAGCCAACTCCTTCACCCACAAAAAGCAATTGCGCCAAGCGCTTGCGCTACACCCCGGGCAGAAGGGCCCACAGGGCCCGGCCGGCGGCTAACGCCCTTCTACCAACAACAGCAACAGCACCCCATGCCGGCAGCGCACACGGGCGCCGACAGGCTGGCAAGGGTCAGAGGAAAGCGGGTTGGTACCAACCGGCTTCCCTGCAAAGAGGGGGCGGCTGCGAGTAATTGTATCACGGGGCAAAGCTAAAACCGAATTCCGGCACCGCGGCAGCAGGCCGAATCGAGCGTGTATAAGCTGGCGGCGGACTAATTGTTTTTGGGCCGCGTTTTATTAATTAATAATCGTCTGTCATCGTGAGCGCAGCGAAGGACCTTATCACCGCGGAACAGCTGGCAGTATATCAATGAGTGCAAACGTGATAAGGTCCTTCGCTGCGCTCAGGATGACAGATTTCTGTGGTGCCGCCTACCGCTCCCACCAGCGCGAGTTGAACGGCCCGGTGGCCACGTCTACGCGCTGGCCGGGGGCAGGCAGGAGCAGCGGCACATCCGGTGCGGCCGCTTCGAGGAGGCGCTCCACGGGCTGGCGCCAGGCGTGGAAGGCCAGGTTGAACGTGCCCCAGTGCAAGGGCAGCAGCGGGCCGCCGCCGAGCAGCCGGTGCGCCAGCAGCGCTTGGTCGGGGCCGAGGTGAATGTTAGCCCACTCCGGGTCGGAGGCGCCAATTTCCAGCATCACCAAATCGAAGGGCCCGTAGGCTTCTCCTATCTGCCGGAAGCCTTCTTCGAAGGGGCCCGAGTCGCCGCCGAAAAACACCTTGTGCTGCGGCCCCAACAGGCACCACGAGGCCCAAAGCGTGTTGTTGCGGGTAAGGCCCCGGCCCGAAAAGTGCCGGGCCGGCGTGGCCACCAACGTAAAATCGGGCGCCAGCGCGGCCGACTCCCACCAGTTCATCTCAGTGATGCGGGCGGCGGGCACGCCCCAGCGGCGCAGGTGCGCCCCCACACCCAACGGGCAGAAAAACGGCACGTCGGTTTTCGCCAGAAAGCGAATAGCTCCGGCGTCGAGGTGGTCGTAATGGTCGTGCGAGAGGATGACGGCATCCAACTTGGGCAGCTTGTCCAGCGGCAGCGGCGCGGCGAAAAACCGCTTCGGCCCCATTAGCTGCGAGGGCGAGGCCCGCTCGCTCCACACCGGGTCGGTGAGGATGCGGCGGCCGTCGATTTCGAGCAGCGTGGTGCTGTGGCCCAGCCAGGTGGCGCGCAGGGCATCGGCCGGCACGGGCGCGGCCAGGGTGGCGGCATCGGCCCGGAAAGGGCCGAGCGGGGCCCGGGGCTCCCGCTCGGCTTTCTCAAACAGGTAGCGTTTCAGCAGAGCGCCGTAGCCCGAGGGCGGGCTGACGGACGTGGGCAGGGTGTTGTGATAGATTTTACCGTCGAAGCGGGCCTGAACTTGCATGGAATAGCGGCTGAGCAGAACCTGATTTTAGGGTTCCGTGCGCCCGCAGACGCACGAGCCGGCCGCATATTTTGCCGCCGCTACCGCAGGCGGTAGGCCACTCCCAGCCGCAGCATGCGGGAGTACACCTTCGGGCTGGCCCCTAGCAGGCCGCTCTGGTAGTTCCAGAAACCGTGGGAGTAGCTGGCGTTGAAGCCCAGGCGCTGGTACCACAGCGTGGCATCGGCGCGCAGGCGGGGGTCGATGTGGCCGGCCAGGTGACGGTCCCGGTCGGTGCTCCAGGCGGTGCGGCCGTTGTAGTCGAACGTGCCGCTGCCCTTTTCATGCAGGCCAAAAACGTACGCCACCTCGGGCCCCACCAGGGCGTCTATGCTCAGTGGGCCAGCCGCAAAGCGGTGGCCAAAGCCCACAAAAACCGTCAGGTTCTGGGTTCGCAGGGCCGTGCTGCCGTCGGCGTTGTACAGGCCCCGGTAGGAGCTATAAGCAGGAAATGCCGCCGACAAGCCCGTGATGTTGGTGCGGCTTTGCAGCCACTCATACCCAAGGTCGAAGGCTAGCAGGCCGTTGCGGGCGCCCACCCGCACAGCCCGGGCCCCCAGGGCCAGGCCCGCGCCCCAGCGGCTGCCGTAAGGGCTGTTGGTGTAGCTGGCGCCCGGAAAATCGGAGTAATTGATGAAAGAGGCATTTTGCGCGTCGGCCCCGCCAAAGCGAAACAAGCCGGTGCCGGCCCGGGCCTGCAGCTCAATGTGCTGGGCGGCCACCGGCGCCGCAAAGGTCAGGAGGGGCAGAAGGAGGAGTTTTTTCATGTGCGAGACAACGAGAACCCGGGTTTAAAATAGCCAGCAGGCTACGCACGCCCTGACCGGGTGCCCGGCGCAAAGGTTGCGTAGCCCGCCCGCAGTTTCTCGATGGCTTATTTCAGCAGCCCGCGCACTACGGGCAGGGCTTGCTCGGCCCAGCCGCTCATGTGCGGGCCGGAGTAGTGCAGCCCGTCGCGGGTGAACTGGCGGGCATCGCCGGCTGCGGCCCGGGTGCGGGGTGTGATGTCGACGTAGGCCACGCCGGCCTGGCGGCACTCGTCCTGCGCCACGGCGTTGAACAGGTCGATTTCGGCCCCGATGCGGCCCGGGTCGCGGCCGTCGCGTTGGCCATAGGGCGACTGGCTCCAGTCCGGAATGGAAAGCACCACCACCCGGCCGGGCCGCCCGCCGGCAAAGCCAATGGCCTGCTGCAGCAGCCCCCGAAACTCGGACCGGTACAGGGCCACCGTCTGGCCCCGGTATTGGTTGTTCACGCCAATGAGCAGGGAAACCAGGCCGTAGGTAGCAGGCAGCCGGGCATCGGCAATGGCCGCCTGCAGCTCGGCCGTGGTCCAGCCGGTGCGGGCAATGTAGGTGGGCGCCGCCACCGGCACGCCCTCCGCCGTGAGCCGCGCGGCCAGCTGCGTGGGCCACCGGTCGGCCGCGGCCGCGCCTTCGCCAATGGTGTAAGAATCGCCCAGCGCCAGGTAGGTGAACCCGCCAGAACCAGCGGGCGGCACCGGGGCCACCTCCGGCGTAGTGCACGCTACAGCGCCCAGCAACAAAACCAACAACCAACAAAACCGACGAAACATGAGCGTATTTTTAAGCCACAACCGCGGCATCTACGCCAAGAGTGCCCGCGCCAGATTCCGCAAAGCCCCGGCCCCGAAGCATAAACTCGGAACCGGGGCTTTGCAGATGGAGGGAGGCGCGGGTGGTTAAAAATCGGCTTTTACGCCCAGCGCCAGCGTCAGCAGCTGGCCGAAGCCGAGGCCGCCTTTCTGGTTGTTGAGCCAGCTGGCCAGGTACAAGTCGTTGCTGCCCAGCTCATAATACACCGAAATCTTGCGCGGCTGGCCCGTGGCGGCCACCGGCGGCGCCAAGAACGTGAGCCGGCTGCCCAGCAACGGCCCGTAGCGTGTGTCGGTCGAAAACCAGTAGTAGTCGCTCGAATACTGGCCTTTCAGTTCGTCGTTGAGGGTGCCGTGGGTATAGCTGAAATAAGCCCCCACCGTGAGGGGCACCACCTGAAACTTCTCCCCCACCGGCAGCCGGAACGGCGAATACATGAACTTGAGCGAGGCCAGGCTGAGCGTGGAGCCGCCATATTTCTTGGGCACGTAGCCGATGAGGATATCGGTTTCGAGGCGGTCTTTGGCGAATTCGTAGCCGGCGCCGGCCGCCACCATGCCCAGGCCGCCCCCGGTTTGCAGCACCAGGTGCTTGGGCCGGAACCATTTGCGCTCGGGAGTGCCGGCGGGCGGCGCGTCGGCCGCAGTGGCAGTCGTGGTATCGATGGGTGCGGGGGTTGCCTGGGCTCCCAGAGAGGCCAGCAGCAGGGTCAGGAAGAGAAGCTTTTTCATTAGAACTTGACCCGTTTGATGCGAAACTGCTTGTCGCCCCACACTGTCACCACCATGTAGTGCCGCTCCGAGAAGGCGTCGGAATTCACGTAGGTCACGCCGTCGTTGTAGGGCTGGGTGATGCTGGACGAGTGGTTGTGGCCGTTCATCTCAAACACCAGGTTGGGGGCCTCGGCCAGGGCCCGCACGTAGGGCGTGCGCAGGGCGGGGTCGAAGTCGTCGTTGGTGGGCGGCACGTGGCTGATGACCACCTGGCGGCGGGCGCCGTCGCGGTTGGCCAGTTGCGGGCGCAGCCAGCCCATGTCCGGCGCCGTGCCGTCGAAGTTGTACTCGCGGCCGTTGGTGTCCACCATGATGAACTTGGTGTCGCCGTACACAAAAGAGTAGTTGAAGGCGCCAAAAATGTGGGCGTAGGTGGGCCGGCCATTGCCCACCAGGTCGTGGTTGCCGATGACCGTGACGTAGGGCACGTTCAGGCGGCGCAGGTGCTCGTCGACCCACTGCATCTCGCGGGCCAGGCCGAAGTCGGAAATGTCGCCGGCCACAATCAGAAAGGAGATGCCCTTTTGCTGATTCACACTGGCCACCAGGTCCTTAGCCTCGTCGTAAAACTGTTGCGAGTCGCCGGTGAAGATGAAACGTAGCGTGTCGCCGGCCGCCAGGGGCCGGGCCTGCAGCCGGGCCAGGTTTTTCTCGGTGAGGCTGGTAAATTCTTCGGGGACGCGGTGGTCGTTGGGGCTGAACTCGATGAGGTTGCAGCCCGCCAAGCCCAGCAGCGCCGCCACGGGCGCCACCCGGGCCCGGCGATACAACTTGGAGAGGTAAAGCATAAGCAGGAGGCCTTTCAATGAAAAGCCGATAAAAACCAGAATGAAAACAGAATCAGGACTTGTACCCCCGCCGCCCTGCCAGGGTTCTGGTTTTAATTCTGTTTTAATTTGATTTCAAGCTGATAATTCGCCGCTAAAGCCCAGCCTCGAAGCCCAGAATCACCCCATCACGGCCACCAGGCCCAGGGCGGCCTGCGCCATCCGCTCCTCCCCTGCCAGGCGCACCAGCGGCGCAGCCTCGGCAGCGCTCAGCCCTTTGGTGAAGAGCCGCCACGCCACCTCGGGCGAAAGCGCGATTTCGGCCGTAGGCGCCTCGGCCATGGGCGGCGCCAGCAGCCAGGCGTTGGCGGTTTTCAGCAGCTCCCACGTGCCGCCGGCTTCCGTTTCGATATGCACCCGCACCCGCGTGCCCACCGGTGCTTCCACCGCGCGGTAGGCGTGCGGCAGCCCGCGCAGCAGCGTATCGATGAACGGCCGAAACAGGGCCGGCGTCATCAGTGGCGCGGTCTGGCCCACAGCTTCGCGGATTTGCTGCTGGTGGTGCCACTTCTCGGTGTAGTCGCGGGCGATGTGAAACCAGTTCGGCGACTCCATTTCGCCGGCCCAAGCCACCGACCACGCTGCCGGCGCCCACGGGTCCAGCGTGTGCAGGTAGGCCGTGTATTCGACGCCCGACTGGGCCAGCCACTCCATGAGCACGGCTGGGCTGAGGCGGCGCATGGCCCGCACCCACTCTGCATTCAGGCGGTTGAGGTAGGCCACCATGCCGGCGTAGGAGAAGTCGTCGGGCGTTTCGCCGAAGTAGCCGTCGCGCAGCATCGACAGCGTGCGCAGGTTGCCGTCGAGCAGGTGCGCGGCCACGTCTTTCACCGTCCAGAGCCGGGCCAGGGTGGGGCGCTGCCAGTCCTCGGGCGGCAGACTGCGCAGCAGTTCCAGCAGCAGGCGGTCGAGTTCGGCGAAGAGCGGCAGGGTCTCGATGGGGGCGGGCGGGGACGTCATGCCCAAGTATATCAAAAAGCTGTTAACTGACCAAAACCCGGTCTTACCTACAAGCTCAGCAGCTCGCGGAAGCGCTGCGACTGCTGGCGCGACACCTCCACTACCTCGCCACCGCCGCGCAAGGTCAGGCGCAGGCTGTGGCTGAACCAGGGCTCGACGCCGGCCACAAAGTTCAGGTTGATAATTTGCTGGCGGTTGGCCCGAAAGAATGTTTTCGGGTCGAGGCGGGCTTCGAGCTGGGCCAGCGTGCGCGGGATGAGCGGGCGGTGCTGGTCGAAGTAAATCTGGGTGTAGCTGCCGTTGATTTCGAACAGCCGCACCTCGGCCAACCGCACAAACCAGCACCGCTCGCCGTCTTTCACAAACACCTGGTCTTGCTCGGTGAGGGGTGTGGCGGGCGCGGCCGTTGGCGCGGGCTCCGGGGCCGGGCGGGGCGTCGGGGCCGGCAACTGGGCCCGCACTTTATCGAGGGCGGCGCCCAGGCGCGCTTCCTGCACGGGCTTGAGCAGGTAGTCGAGGGCGTTGACCTCAAAGGCGCGCAGGGCATGGGCGTCGTAGGCGGTGGTGAACACCACGGGGGGCGCCGCCTCCAGCGTGGCCAGCAGCTCAAAGCCCGTTTCGCCGGGCATGTGGATGTCGAGCAGCAGCAAATCGGGCCGCTGGGCGGCGATTTGGGCACGGGCCTCGTCGGCGTCGCGGGCCTCGCCGGCCACTTCCACATCGGGAAAGGCTTCGAGCAGGCGGCGCAGCTCGGCGCGGGCCAGCCGCGAATCATCAACCAACAGCACTCGCATCATGAAGCAGAAAAAAGAGGAGAAAAGTCAGCAACGGATGCCGCACCGGCCACGGATGCAGCTGCGGCAGCAGCTACCGGCAGGCGCAGCGTCGCCAGCACGGCGTCGGCCGCGGCGGGGTCGTTGCCTAAATTGAATTCGGCCGCTGTGCCGAACGCCTGCGCCAGCCGCTCGCGCAGCCCACGCAGCCCCAGCCCCCCACCAGCCGCCGTGGGGGCATCCGGCGCGTAGCGGCCGGTGCTGCGCACCGTGAGGCAAAGCCAGCCGGCGGCATCAAGCTGGGCCGCCACGGCCACAAAGCCGCCCGCCGGCCGCGGGGCCACGCCGTGCTTGATGGCGTTTTCGACCAGCAGCTGCACCGAGAGCGGCGGCAGCTGGGCGGCCCGGGCGGCGGGGTCCACGTCGAGGGTGTAGCGCAGGCGGTCTTCCAGCTGCAGGGCTTCGAGGGCCAGGTAGTCGGCCACGATTTCCAGCTCCTGGCCCAGCGGCACCAGCGGCGTGGCGCTGTGCTGCATCACGTAGCGCAGCAGGTCGGCGAGGTGGGCCAGGGCCTGGCGGGCACGGCCGGGGTCTTCGCTCACCAGGCCGCGGATGTTGTTGAGGCCGTTGAACAGGAAGTGCGGGTTGAGTTGGGCGCGTAGCGTGTTGAGTTCGGCCTCGCGCACGGCGGCCGTCAGGCGCCACTTCTCAATTTCGGCCCGGCGCGAGCGTTGCAGGTAGTGCCAGCCCACGTAAGCCGCCGCCCATAGCGAGAGCAGGATGTTGATGTTTACCACATATATCATCTGCGCACCCCAGCCCTGCGGCCCCTTCCCTGCTGCCTGCGTGGGCAGGAATAAGGTTGACACCAACCCAATCACCAACACGCTGCCCCCAGCTAGCCCCGCGTTGGCTAGCAGCAGCCGGCCCAGCAGGCCCAGAGGCGGCCGGGCCAGCCAGTCGCCGCGCCATATCAATTGGCGCAGTAGGTGCGAGGCGCCCAGGGCCGTGCCCGCAATCAGAAAGCTCATCACGCTGAACACCCAGCTTGGCATGCCGGCCGTGGCGGGCACGAACGCCCGGTAGATAATCAGGTTGAAAAGGGCGTAGAGCGTCCAAGCCAGCGCCTGGGTGCGCCAGTAGTATCGGCTGGGCTGGGGAGCGGAAAGCAGGAGCATGGGTGGTAATGGGAACAGTTAGCGCCGCGTGGCACGAGTACCCCGAAGCTCCTGCTTCGGCTCGCGCCTGCCTCGTTCAACGAACCGAAGCAGGAGCTTCGGGGTACTCGTGCCACATGGCGCTAATAGCCGGGCTACTTCTTCGCCGCGTAGTTGGCCTGCAAAAATGCGTCGGCTTGCTGAAAGAACCAGTCCCGGTCATCGTACATCACGAAGTGCTTGCCGGCCTGCGACATCTCGATGCGGTGCTGCGGCAGCTTGGCGTACTGCGCCTCGAAAATGCCCTTCGTCGAGGCCAGGGTAGCGCCGTAGGGCTGGTAGGCGGCCCAGGTGCCGAGCACCAGCGCGGGCTGCCGCACGGCCCCGAGGTCGGCGCGCAGGTCGGTGGTGTAGAGCTCGTACATGGCCTGGGCCACGCTGGCGGGGTTCGAGGCCTGGCCCCAGCGTGTCACCAGGGCTTGGTGGGCGGTGTCGGTTACCATGGTGGTCACCATCTGGCGCTGCTGGGCCAGGGGCAGCTTACCGGCGCCCATCTGCTGGCGCATGCCCGCGGCCATGGGACGGGCGGCTTCGGCAGTGAGGGCCGGGTTTTGCACGGCAGCCAGGAAGGGCAGCGAATCGAGGATGAGGAGCGGGCCCACAGCGTCGGGCTGCGTGGTGCTCAGCCACAGGCCCATGAAGCCGCCCAGGCTGTGGCCGATGACGGCCGGGCGGTCCAGCTTCTGAGTTTTGATGTAGGTAAGCAGCTGCTCGCGCACGGCGGGCAGGAAATCGGCCGTGGGGGCGCCGGCCGCCGGGGCCGTGCCGCCGAAGCCGGCCAAACTCAGCACGTGGCACTGGTAGCGGCCCTGGTAGCGGGCCACGGTTTCGTCCCACACCGCGCCGGGGCAGGTCAGGCCCGGAATCAGTAGCACGGGCCGGCCCTTGCCCACCACGCGCACCGTGAAGCTGGGGTGGGCGGCGGGGTTATCAGCTACGGCGACACTGGCCGTGCGGGGGGCAGACAGCGCGGCGGCCAAAGCGGGCTGGGCGAAGGAAACGCCGAGCAGCAAGGCGGCGAAAGAGTGGCGGAGGGCAGCGTAAGTCATGGCGTTGGGGAAGTGTTTGGGTTGATTGATGACTCAAACTTCCGCCACCCCTCCCCCACCCCAAAGGCAATTTGGGCGAACGGTGATTTTGCCCCGCGAACGGGCGCAAACCCAGCCGAGCCGCACGCCCCAAAACCAAAATGCCCCGGAGAATGGCTCCGGGGCATTTGTGCGTTTCTCAGGCTAGGCCACCGCCTCACCACGGCATCTTCAGCGCATCTTCCCACTTTGTGAAGGCCCCGAACGGCACCTTGGCCCGGCCGTAGCTCAGCGTGCCGGCCGGAATGGCGCGGGCGGCGGCTTCCACCTGCCGGAAGGCCACTTTGGCCGGCGCATCCGTAAGACCGGAGAACGTGGCGGGAAAAGCCGTAAAGCTGTTTTTCAGCGGGCCACCCATGAGGTAGCGGCCGGTAAGTCGCCAGCCGTCGGCCCCGCGCACAGCCCGGATTTTCATTTGCTCGGGCAAGGTTTCGCCCTCTGCCAGCACACGCGTGGTGAGCAGCCCCCGAGACAGGTCCACCGTGTCGAGCAAGAAGCCGTTGCTTTTCAAATAGGTACTCAGCCCGGCCAGCACCGCGGCCGGCTCGGCCGCGGTTTTCACCAGTATCAGGTTGGCCCGGCTGGTGGGCTCGGCCACCTGCTGAGCGGCGGCCGAGCCCACCAGTATGCCGCTCAGGGCAACGGCCATCGAATAGCTGCGCATTAGCCGATGGCCTGGGCCAGGTCCTCAATCAGGTCTTCGGCGTCTTCAATGCCCACGCTCAGGCGAATGAGCGAATCGCTCAGGCCCGACTTGCGGCGCTGCTCGGCCGGAATGCTGGCGTGCGTCATGGTGGCGGGGTGGCCCGAGAGGCTTTCCACGCCGCCCAGGCTTTCGGCCAGGGTGAAGTACTTGAACTTCTCGAGCACGGCAATGGCATCTTCCTGCTTATCACCCTTCAGCACAAAGGAAATCATGCCGCCGAAGTCGCGCATCTGCTTGGCCGCCACGGCGTGGTTGGGGTGGTTTTCGAAACCGGGCCAGTACACTTTTTCCACTTTGGGGTGCTGGCGCAGGTACTCGGCCACGGCGCGGCCGTTTTCGCAGTGCCGCTGCATGCGGATGTGCAGCGTTTTCAGCCCGCGCAGCACCAGGAAGCAGTCCTGCGGCCCGGGCGTGCCGCCGCAGGCGTTCTGGTAGAAGCTCAGGCGCTGGTGCAGCTCGTCGTCGTTCACCACCAGGGCGCCCATCACGGTGTCGGAGTGGCCGGCCATGTACTTCGTGAGCGAGTACATCACGATGTCGGCCCCCAGGTCCATCGGCGTTTGCAGGTAGGGCGTGCTAAAGGTATTGTCGACGGCCAGCAGGGCGCCGCACTCCTTGGCCACGGCCGCGGCGGCGGCAATGTCAATGACGTTGAGCAGCGGGTTGGTGGGCGTTTCTACCCAAATCAGCTTGGTTTTCTCGCCGGCCACGGCGCGCACGGCTTCCATGTCGTGCATGGGCACGAAGTGGAATTTGATGCCGAAGGGCTCGTACACTTTCGTGAAGAGGCGGTAGCTGCCGCCGTAGAGGTCGTTGGTCGAAATCACCTCGTCGCCGGGCTGCAGCAGCTTCATCACGCAGTCCATGGCGGCCATGCCCGAGGCGAAAGCCAAGCCGTGCTGGCCGTTGTCGAGGGCGGCGAGGGCGTCCTGCAGCTGCGAGCGGGTGGGGTTGTGGGTGCGCGAGTACTCGAAGCCCTGGTTTTTACCGGGCGAGGTCTGCACGTAGGTTGAGGTCTGGTAAATGGGCGTCATGATGGCCCCGGTGGCGGGGTCCGGATGCACGCCGGCGTGGATGGCTTTGGTGGCGAATTTCATGGATGGGATTTTATACACTGATTAACAGTAACTTGTATTTTAATTTTCTGGAAAGTGGGACTAAATTAGGACTAACCAAGTGGGACTAATAACTTGATATTGAATCAACTACTTAACCCCTACGACAATCCCGAAAATGTTCTATAAAGTCAAAGGTATCAGCAAGAAAACAGGGTTAGGAACGGTGTATTGCGTCTTGCGCACGAAAACGGGTGACCGGGTAAGCGAAACAGTGAAAACCACTGGCGTAACTGTTAATCCAGCCCACTTCAATACGAAGACGGGCAAAGTTAGCCAACGTGACACGCTGTATATTGAAAAGAACGAACGGATTCACACCGTTGGCGCTGGCATGGAAGCGGTGGCAAGGGATTTGGATTGGTCTGGCATTGTGCCAACCAAGCAAACAGTGGAACGCGGCATACAGCAAAACGCGGAATTGCCTGCTGTGTTTGATGCTGTGCGCGCTGCAAGGATACGCATTCACGAAGACCAACGCGCCACGCTATTGCTGGATATTCAGGAACTGGAAGCACAGCTTAGCGCTAAGCGCACTACCTTGGAAAAGCTTGAAATTGGTCTTGGCATTCGTGCCAAACCGTTGCAGTTGTCCAAGTTGATTGACCAATACAAAGCAATGAAGGCAGCGCAAGACGTGAAGCCCGGCACGTTGAAAAACTTCACGGTACTGAACAACATCGTAGCGCGGTATGATTCGCAAGCGTTGCTGACAGATATGGGTTTAGACTGGTTCAACGCGTTTCAGACGCATCTTGTGAAGCGCGGGGTTACTAACAAGTCAATCTTGGAAGTAATGGGCAAGTTGAAGACGGTGTTTCGTCACTACGCTAACAAGCATAACATCAGCACTGGATTCCTTGCCGACTTCGTGCCTGTCAAAGACGGTGCCGCCAACGATGTGCTTTTCTTGACCGCTGACCAATTGGCTGAACTGGAAGCGCTGGACATTCCCGCCGCCAACGTTGGTCAAATAGATGTGCGTCGTCAATTCCTATTCGCCGTGGAAACGGGTTTACGACGGTCCGACTACCAAGTAAGCGAATCCAATATCAAAGGGGACGAATTGGTAGTCATTACCACGAAGACGGGCAAGGTGGCGTCTATTCCCTTCACCCAAAAAGCCCGGCAATTGTTTGCAGACGCTAACCACAACTTCCGGCTAATCAAGGAAACACAGTTCAACCAAACGCTGCGGATAATCTGCAAGAAACTGGCTTCCATGCAAGACGATGTTACGAACTACAGCTATGTTGGCGGTGCGACCAAGGAAGAAACGTTGCCCCGCTGGCAATGGATGACAAGCCACGTAGCCCGCAAGACCTACGCCCACAATGCCCTTAGCCGTGGCGCATCAGCTACGGCGGTTGCTGAATGGTTGGCGCACAAGTCCACTGCCATGCTGGACAAGCACTATTCCAATCGGAAGGAACTAGCCCGGCAAGAAGCCTACAAGGTTTTGTAAACCGATAGCCCGCCCACTTCGGGCTTTTTCGTGCCTAATCCAATCAAGCATAATGTAAGAATAAAAAATGTGAAATAATTCTGTCTAATAAGGGCAAACCAAAAACCACTTTGAATATATAATAGTGAAAACCAACCACTATTATGTCCCCAATCACAAAAGCCCCTATTTTAAATTATGTCCTTTGCTTGGACCGCCTTGAAATCATGTTGAAACCCGCCCATGAAGTATTCGCGCCCATGCCGGTCAACTTCAATGCCATTAGCCGTTTAACTGCACTACCGTCTTACAACGTGAACGGTGTTGCTTTAGAAATTGCTTCTAAATGTGAAAATAGTAATTACCACGTTGCCTATAACATTATTATTGATAAGCAACGATTCGGCACCTTACTTCTTGACCGCACCAAATTTTATCACTGCGACAATAACTTATTCAAATTGCAACTAACGAACCATACCTGCTATACGGCATGGCTGCCTAAGCTTCACTTGTTCCTTACGTCATTTCACCTTGAAGTTAATAACATTACTGCGCTTGAAATCAGCATGGACACGAATACGGATATACTGTCCGACTTTTTCCACTACTTCAATCAGCCCGATGTATTTCACTTGGTATCGGGCTTAAAGCCTGCCAGTAATATTGAACGATACGGTGAACTTTACCGTGATGGTTCTACGGTTGATACTTTCTACTTGGGCAAGACCAGCAAGAAAGTCAAGATTTACAATAAGTCACTAGATATTGTCAAGAAAGGCAAGCATTACATTACCGATTATCACAAAGCCAATGGCTTGGACATTGATAGTCAGATATTCCGTTTAGAACTGGCATTGACCAACAACGCATTAAAGCGTTCAACCACTGTTTACAAGCACAAATACAATGGCGAAGAACTATCAGTTTACCAATATGAAAAACTATCTAATAAGGGTGAACCAAAAACCAGCCAATACAATAAACACACCCGAAAAACCAGTATTAATATAACGATTGACGACCTTGCCGATAGCAACAAGCTGTCAGGACTATTGGAATTGTTAATGCCGACCGTGTTGCAATTCAAAATCATGGACAACAAACGCATAAGCCGTTGTACTGATGTTCAATTTGTTAAGTTTAAAACTTTGTCCAACATTCAATATATACATACAACTGATAAAACTAAAAACCGTGATACCAATATGAATAAAAATGCTATTCACCAAAACCTTAAATGCTTTGTAAAGACGAAAGCGCCAGAAATGCAAAAGGCAGCCTTACGCCTTGCCACCGATGCCAACCTTGTTGAATATTATGACCAACTATTAAAGCAACTGCACATTGAATCTAAGCCTGTAGCGCCCATTTTTAAACATAGCCTTTCGTTCTAATAAGGGTAGACCAAAAACCATTAACAAGCAAACAGAAACCAATGATAGGGACCGTTGTGATTGGGGAATTACACCCCTGTCATTGGTATTCTGATTCTGAATAACATTTACCCAAACACTTACCGCAAAGGATGCACCGTAGGTGTAGCAGCCTGTAGCGGGTGGCGACAAGTAACAGAATCTTAGCTTAATTTAGCTACAATGGGCTATTAAGCCACCCAACACCCTAAATATTAAATGTGGGAATATAAAATCCAACTAACCACGGTTCATGGTTTTCCCCGTTGAAATAATTTAGGGGTTAACCTTTCAACCGCTTGACCGCCGTGGGCGTAAAGGCACAGCCCCGCCGTGTTTTGTAGCCACTGGCGTTCAACTTATCGGCAATGACAGCCAGTGTAGCCCCGCCCGATGCCAACAAGTCTATCAGTTGCTTTGCCTGAACATTCGCCTTGTTTGTTTGGGCGTTGATTTGGCGCGTCTGCTGCCCTTTCACCCGCCCTTCGTTAGTCAGGTTGGCAACGTTCCCGAGCGCTTCGCCACGGGCACGTTTTGCGGCTAGTGCGTCCTTTGTCCGTTTGGCAATGGTTTCCCGTTCGTGCTGTGCAATGCTGGCGAATATGCCAATCGTTAACCCATTGGCGTCGGGCATGTCGGCACAGACGAAGTTTACCCCGCTGTCCCGCAAGGTGAAGATGAACGCAGCATTGCGGGACAACCTATCCAACTTGGCAATCAGCAGAACGGCGTTGTTCTTTTTGGCGTGGGTAATGGCAGCGGCTAGTTGTTCGCGGGTGTTGTTCTTCCCGCTTTCCACTTCCACAAATTCCGCCAAGATGTTATCAGCCGACTTGGCATAGGTCAGCACAGCGGCGCGTTGTGCTTCCAGACCTAGCCCGCTGCTTCCTTGTTTGTCCGTTGATACGCGCAAGTAAGTAACATAGCCTTTCATAGATGCTTCGTTGCCCATAGTGCGACAACTGAAACAAAGGTAACAGGATTTATCATTACTGCAACGGTCGTTACTGAAATGATAAATAACCAAGTGACCTACTTCAACGAAGCTAAATCCTTGAATCAATCATGCCTTCAAGTTCTTTAATCCTTCTTTTTAGTTCTTTAGCCCGACGTGAATAATGGTCTGCTTCGCCTTGATTGACTGATTGCGGCACTTTTTGCGCAAGTGAATCAAGGTCTTTGCATATATCAAGAATTTCCTGACCTAGTGGCGTTACGGGTTTCATATATGGGACTTATCAGCGTTCACAGGCAAGGTAAGGGAAAATCCTATTGCCGCCGATTCTATCCGCACGAAGCTTAGTCCACTTATAGTCCCACCATTTTACTAATTTTAGTGGGACTAATACTAACACACCCTAACATTACTTTATGCATTATGCTATAATTCAAGAAATTAACAATTGACAAATTACCACTTTACGCAATTGGTGGCGAATTTCATGGTGGGAGTTTTAAGAGGAATTAGGCCGCGCAGGCCTGCGGCAAAGTTCGGCGTTTAATCGGAAACCAACGGGCCGCCGGAACCGGCCGGCGTGCTTATCTTGCTACGATGTTTTCATTCACCGTTTTACCCTCTTTTCTACTTTTTACTTCCTTTCTATGAAGAAAGCTTTACTCGTGCTGGCTACCCTGGCGGTGCACTTCACCGCCCAGGCGGCCCCCAAACCCCCGATGACGGCTGCCGACTCGGCCGCCCGCCGCACCTTCGTCATCGACTCGCTCAATAATTCGCTGCACTACCAGCAGGGCCACATCACGCTGCCCGGCGGCATCAGTGAACTGCAAGTTCCCCGCGGCTTCCGCTACCTCGACTCGGCCCAGAGCCGCACCGTGCTCACGCGCTACTGGGGCAACCCCGACGGTCGCTCGCTCGGCATGCTCTTCCCCGAGAAAAGCAACCCGCTCGACGACGGCGCCTGGGCCTACGTCATTGAGTACGACGCCTCGGGCCACGTGAAAGACGACGACGCCGACGACATCAACTACGACGACCTGCTGAAGGACATGCGCGAGGACATGGCCGAAGGCAACAAGGAGCGCACTGAGGCCGGCTACCCGGCCGTGACACTGGTGGGCTGGGCCTCGCCCCCCTACTACGACAAAACCAACCACACCCTGCACTGGGCCAAAACCCTGCAATTCGGCGAAGGCGCCGACAACACGCTCAACTACAACGTGCGCATCCTGGGCCGCAAGGGCGTGCTCATCCTCAACGCCGTGGGCGCCTCCAAAGACCTGGCCGCCATCAAGGCCAGCATCCCCGGCCTGCTCAGCGCCGTCACGTTCAACAAAGGCCAGCAGTACACCGACTTCAACCCCGGCCTTGATGAAGTGGCCGCCTACGGCATCGGCGGGCTCATTGCGGGCAAGGTGCTGGCCAAAGTGGGCCTGTTTGCCGTGCTGCTCAAGTTCTGGAAGCTGGGCCTGCTGGCCCTGAGCGGAGCCTGGGCGGCCATCAAGCGCTTCTTCGGCGGCAAGGGCAAGCAGGAAGAGCTGGCGCCCGCCGGCGGCCCCGCCCCCGACCCCGAAACCCCCGGCGAAACACCGGAAGCCTAATCTTCTCGGCGCGGCCGCGCTTTTCACCGTACTTGCAGGGCGAATCCTCGCCGCCACTGGGCGGGGGTTCGCCCTCTTTTATGTTCCGAGTGCTGCGCGAGCTTTTCCAAAAGAATTTTTCCACCCTGCTGCCCATGCTGCTGCTGGTGGTGGTGCCGCTGGTGGGCAGTTCGTCGCTCACCTGGGTGCTGGCCCGCAACCAGCAGCTGCTCGAAAACCTCACCACCGCCCAAAGCCTGCTCTACTTCGCGCTGGTGGGCGTGGCCATGGCCTTTTCGCTGGTCAACACCACGGCCGTGGTGCTCATCACGGGCTTTTACCTGGGCTGGAGCGGCTTTCCGGGCATGGTGGTGGCCTATGCGCTGTCGGCGCTGGTGGGCTACCAGATTGCCACCACCCTCGACCATGGCAAGATGACGGCTTTCATCAGCCACTTCCCCAAGGCCGACGCCGTGATGAAAGAGCTGAAAACCGACAGCTGGCAGCTGATTTTCCTCACCCGGGTGTCGCCCGTCACGCCGTTTGCCCTCATGACGTTCGTGCTGGCCATCATGCGGGTGCGGCTGAAGCCGTTTCTGCTGGCCTCCATTGCCGGCATGCTGCCGCGCAGCCTGTTTTTCTATTGGCTCGGCACCAAAGCCAACGACGTTTTCACGCTGCTGAAGGACCCCGGCACCGGCTCGGCGGGCAAGCTGCTGCTGCTGGCGCTGGTGGCCGCCTCGTTTTTCGGCCTCTACTACCTCTTCAACCAGGCTCTGAAACGCGCTCTGCACAAAAGCGCCGCCGCCAGCATCGAAAAATCTTCGACTGATTCTTAGCCACTTGCTGCCCCAGCTGCAACTTTATTTCTGAAAAATGTGCGCACAGCTTGTGTAGCCGCTTTTTTTCATCCTACCTTTGTGCTCCCAACACGGGAAAAGGGTTGCATAGCTCAATTGGATAGAGCATCTGACTACGAATCAGAAGGTTTAAGGTTCGACTCCTTATGCGACCACAGGAAAGGCCCTCAGCTCAGTGCAGAGGGCCTTTTTGTTTTCATGGGGTACAATCTTGGGTACAAACACTAGCTTTCGACAACCGCCTTACGCATGAGGATGGCCTCCTGGGCAGTTCCACCAGTACCGCCTGCCGGTGGAGTTTGCCCGGGCCGAACCCGACGAGGCGCACGAACGCTCGCCGGAAGGCCGGCCGTTTGGCGGCAGCTCGACTTCCTGCATCTGCGCACCCAGCGCATCCGCTACGCCGTGAAAGACTACTACCGGGCGTTTAGCCAGCGCACTAAGTGGGGCCTCGACGGCCTGCTCTTTGTGGGGGAGCTGAGCGCCTACGAGGCCGACGGGAAAGAACAGTACGCGGTACGTGACCGGCTGACGTACATGGCAGAGGTTGCAGGCAAGCTGGAAGAAGACGTGGCCTGCGTCCAGTATGGACGGCGCGTGCTGGACTGGGTCGAAACAGCCGGCTTTCCCATTCGGACCGCCATGCCCCCCAAAGCCGAGTACATCACCCAGGCCACCTTCCACCTCCCGGCAAATGAGGAACTGCCGGCCGTGCACGGGCACCCGAAGTTTCTGGACAAGCGAGCCGAAATTGCCACCCAGGCCACGGCCTAACTCCTGCCGTCCCGTTCAGTACAGAATGGCTAATTTTTTTAGGCATTATTGCAAATATATTTAGTTTGCTTCTTGCTTTCTTAAAGCCTTTTGGCATCTTTGCCAAGCAGCACAATCCATCGGGTATGTGCTAATCAATCTTCTTCTTTTCCAATGCGACTGAATCTCTACCTGAGCTCGAAGGTCTTGGTGCCTTTCGACTATTTACCAACACTGAAGGGCGCTTTCCATCGTTGGCTGGGTTACGACGATAACCTGCATGATAGCCTCTCCCTTTACTCGCTGTCGTGGTTGCACGGCGGTCGGGCAGAGCGAGGCGGCATTCGTTTTCCAGAAGGGGCTAGTTGGGCCATAAGCGCCCCCGGTCAGGAACTGGTGCACGCGGTAGTAGCCGGAGTAGTGCGCGCTCCCGAAGTTGGCTTGGGCCTGACGGTGCGCGACGTGCGCTTGCAACAGGCACCCGGTTTCGCGTCTGGAGAACAGCCCTTCCGCGTGAGCAGCCCCGTTTTCATTAAACATGAACCCGACAAGGGCCAGCCCGCCGACCACCTCCTCCCCGGCCATCCGTTGGCCGATGAGTTGCTCACCGCTACCCTGCGCCACAAGCTCCGCCAGGCCGGCCTCGACGATGCCGGGGCCGCCGTGCGCTTCGACCCCGCCCACCTTGCCACCGCCAAGTCCAAGCTCTTCCGCTACAAGCAGGTGCAGTGCCGCGGCAGCATCTGCCCAGTGCTGGTATCTGGTTCGGGCGAGCAGATTCAGTTTGCTTGGGAGGTCGGCGTGGGCCACTCAACGGGGATTGGGTGTGGGGCGCTAGTGTAATAATTCTACTTCACCTATTGGCTTTGCATTATGCTTTATATCGTAAAGTACACGGGCCCTTTTGGCTACCTCAAGCCGTGGACAGCGGTGCGCGACGGAGAAACCTACTCGCAGCAGTTTCTCACACCTTCCGTGCTTGAGGGAATGCAGCAGAAGCTAGGGGTAACTAAGATTTTGCGCCATAAGCTCACTTACACCGGCTTGAGTATGCAGCAGGAGCAAACGCACCCGCGCGGGTGGATACACGAGAAGAAAAAGCAGCAGATGACCCGTCCCCGCGCCATCCTGGTACGCGGGGTGATGCTGGCGCCAGAACTGCATTTGGCATTTGCCTCGGCTGAGGAAGCAGAGGTAGCGGCCAGTCAGCACCTGTGCCTCTGCCGCAACGAAGACATCGTGCTGCCCGTGGAGCAACTGACGCTCACAGAAGCAGCGTTTGACCAACTGCCGGGCTTTGAGTTGCGGCCCACGGTGGCGAGTGCACCGGGCGCGTTTCTGGTGGGTTTCAACCGCTTTGCGCAAGGCGCGGCCATGCACGGGCGGCTGGAAATCGTGGGTAATCCCATTCGCCCGGTGGGGCTCATGCAATGAGTACGCGCCCGGAATTGCTGGCCAAAAGCGCCAGCCACGGCGGCGAATTGAGTTTGCTGGCCCACACGCAGCATGTCGTGGCCGTGGCCGAAGCCGTGGCCCGCGCCGTGGGGTTCGATGAACGGTTGGCCCGATTGGGAGCCGCCTTGCACGACTTGGGTAAAGCGCATCCGGCCTTCCAACGCAAGCTGCGACTGAATACGGGGCAGGCCGACCCCAACCCCACTATGCATCGGCACGAGCTGTCTTCGCTGGGATTTTTGCCGCTGCTGCCCCGCGCCGACTGGCCGGCCGTGATTGACATGGTCGTGGCCCACCACAAGCCCATGCAGCAGAAAGATGACTTGTTTGCCAAAGGCATCTTGGACCTGAACGACCGCAGCCGCACCTGGCAGGCCGACCACCTGGCCGGCTGGGAAGAATGGGCGCCGGGGGCGCTGGACGTGCTGGATGCGCTGGATGCGCTGGGCATCGCGACCCGGCCAGTGAGTCGCGCTGAGGCCGAAGAAGCTTTGGCATTCGCGGTGGCGCACTGCGAGGGCAAGCGTAAGAACTGGGCGCCGGGACGGGGCTTGCTGCAAGCGGCCGACCACTTTGCCTCGGCGCTGCAGCACGATGCGGCCGGGCAGTTGAACACGTTGTTTGCCAAGCCGGATTTAAGCTATTTCAACCGCTCCTCGGCGTTGTATCCGCTGTCGCTGCTGGCGGCCGACCAGCCGCAAGCGCACACGCTGGTAGTGGCGCCCACGGGCGCGGGCAAAACGGATTATTTGCTGAGGCGCTGCCGAGGGCGAGTATTTTATACACTGCCTTTCCAGGCCAGCATCAATTCGATGTTTGACCGAATGCGCAAAGCCGATGAAAAATTGCCGTTTGGCGGCTCCATCCGTTTGCAGCACGCCGCCTCGCAGTTAGTCGAAAACCGGGGCGCGGTCGAGAAGCAACTGCAGTCGTTGGTTGGGGCTTCGGTGAAAGTGCTGACACCGCATCAGCTGGCGGCCGTCGTATTCGGCACGCCGGGCTACGAGGCGGTGATGCTGGACGTGCGTGGGGCCGATATTATTCTGGACGAGGTGCATACGTATTCGGCTCAGGCGCAGAGCATGGTGCTGGAAATTGTGGATGCGCTGCGGCGACTGGGCTGTCGGCTGCACATCGGCACCGCCACCATGCCTACGGTGCTCTACCAGGAATTGCTGCACCGCTTAGGCGGACCGGAAGCTGTGGCCGAAGTAGCCCTGCCGCTGCCGACGCTGGATGCATTTGACCGGCACGCCGTGCACAAGATTCCGCGCGATGCCGACGACCCGGCTGCCTGGCCCGCCGCGGCCGATGCGGTGCTGGCTGCTGCAATGGCCGCCGGGGAGAAAGTGCTGGTTATCTGCAACACCGTGCAGGGCGCGCAGCAACGCTATAAAGACTTGCACGAGCTGTTTCCCGACGTCAAGATGCTGTTGCTGCATAGCCGTTTCCGACGCGGCGACCGGGCGGCCCGCGAAAAACGGCTGGAAAAAGAATTCAACTCGCCGAAAGAGCCCGGTCCCTGCCTGGTTGTTTCTACGCAAGTGGTAGAGGTAAGCCTCGACATCAGCTTCGACCGCATGATTACGGAAGCCGCGCCGCTCGATGCGCTGGTGCAGCGCTTCGGGCGCGTAAACCGGCGGCGCACCCCCGAAACCATTGGCCGGCTCAAGCCCGTGCACGTGCTGGCGCCCGGCCCCAGCTGCCTGCCTTACAGCCGGGAAGTGGTGGAAGCCAGCTTCGCGCAGCTGCCCGACCACGGCGAGGTGCTGCGCGAGCGCGACGCGCAAACCAAAATCGACGCCGTGTACCCGGCGCTGCAAATTTCCAGCATCAGCACCCACGTCATCTGGGACGGCGAGCGGTGCAAGCTGCGCGAGCTGTGCAACAACCCGCGGGCCGTGCTGGTCGAGACGCTGGAAATTGAGTCCACGGCCTGCATTCTGGCGGCCGACCGCGCCGCCTACCTCGAAGGCCGCTGGGAAGCGCGCACCCAGCTGGAAATCCCGGTGAGCTGGCGCAGCATGTACGCCCGCAAAAACACCTACGAGCGCCTCGACGTGGGCATGATGCCCTTCGTGGTGCCCGGCAACAAGCACTACGAGGAGCTGGGCCTGCAATTCGAGGAGTACGACATGTTTCTGGAAAACTAACCCCCGCTTCGCTTATGTACACCAGCCACATCGGCCGCCGCTTGCTCAGCCTCTACCACCAGCGCACGGGCGAAGAACTCTCGGCTCGGCAGTTTTTTGAGCAGCGGCTGTACCCGCTGTTTTATGCGCACAAGCGTTTTTTGCAATGGGTGCCCAGTTCGCCGTTTGCTCAAGACTTCAACAAGGACGAAAAAGCTCTCGTAGCACTTGGGGACAGTCCTTATGAGATTAAACTGGGCAAACTTCACAATAAGATTGACAGCGGCTTAGCGCCTGATGCCAGTTTCGTTATCGGCTTTCCGGCGGCGGGCGCGGAAGGCACCACCTCCGGGCAGGTTTCGGGCGTGGGGCCGAAGGTGAGCAGCGAGGAAATCTACTGCTCCTGGATTGGCGGGGCGCTGGGCGTGGGCGTGAGCGGCGGCCTCTCGCTGCTGCTAGATGAAGACGATGTGCTCTGGGCGCTCTACGAAGGCTGGGCGCACTACCGCACCTTTCTGGAGCAGCGGCCGACCATGAAAGGCAATCAGATTGAAACCTGGAACGGCCACTGGCTGGCGCACGCTTTCAGCCCAGAATTCGACCCGGCTTATCCGCTGGATGAGTTCAAAATCGACCTGACCGATACGGCCGGCACGCTGGCCATGCCCACGCGCGAATGGGTGCAGGTGTTGTTTGCCCTCACCCGCCACTACCCGACCCGCGACCTGATGGCCTACGTGTACAGCCTGGCCCAGACCAACCGCACCATCGGCTTCGTGCCGTTGCAATTGCGAGGCATCAATAAGGTGTACGACCTTACGGAGAAGCTTTTCCTCTTTCCAGAAGCCGTGCGCAGCGCCGGGCAAGCCGAGTTGCTACGCCTCTACACCGTGCAGTACGGCTTTGCCCGCGCTTGCCAGATGGGCGCCATTGGGCTGGCCGCCATCGAGCCGGCCAAGCTGCGCGACTACCTGCCCAGCGCCTACGGCCCGGCCAAACCGCCCGCCACGAAGACCGAAGCCGCCGCCATTCAATTTGCTTTTCATCAACTCTGGATTCTCGCCATGCTCAACAACCAGGAACTCTACGATACCGCCGACCGACTGGCAGGCGCGCTCCACCAATTTGCCATCCGCGACATAGGCAAGAATGCGGGCCGAGGCAAAAACAATGTCAATCAGCAAGTTGAACAGGTTTTTGTCAAGCACCGGCCGCTCTTCATCGATAAGCTGAGTGACATGCTGGCGGCCGTGAACGCCGCCTCGCCCTACCGCGATGCCTTCGACGAGGCCGTGCGCCAGGTCATGCTGATGCCGGTGGACAATTTTCCGCTGTTCATCATCCTCACTCGCTTCCGCTACATCGCCCGGCAGAACGAGGGCGTCTTGCCAGCAGGCAACGCCAAAGCAGATACAGCAGCCCCGGCTTTTAAAGATTCGGCTGCTGCCGCCGAGCAAACGCAACTCAACCTTCAGTAATCTTTCAACCTCATTTCCCAGTCCATGAATCCGTACCTCTACTTGCGCGGCCTGCGCCATGCCGAGCACACCGTTTTTGCCGTGCAGGACGGCCAGAAATTCTACACCGACCCGCAGTTCAACGTGCGCCAAGCCTATTCGAGCGGGCAGCAGGTGAAGCGCAGCATCATGGACGCGCTGACCACCGGAATGAACGTGGCCCCGGCGCCCATCACCTTCAACTGGCAAACCAAGAAGGGCAAGAACAACGAAACCCAGTTCGAGCAAAAGGAGCCGTGGTCGCCCTGCGACCCTACGCATATCGACCAGTTGCTGGGCGGCTACATGCGCGCCGAAACGGGCGAGTTCACCATCAAGCGACGCTCGCCGCTCTCAATTTCGGCTATGCGCCCACTGCACCCGCTGCTCGGCGGCCTGGAGCAACAGAAGGAAAACCTGACTTTCGACCGCACCTCGCATCCCGCCAATCACCCCGTGCGGGTGCGTGACGAGAAGGGGAATGAGTTGAGCACGGAGGAAGTAGATGCATTGCTGCTCAGCACCAAGCGCAACCTCCCCAACCGTATCTGGATACCTGACCACACCCGCGCCTCTGGCCTGTTCGTGTACGATGTGGCCGTGGATTTACGCACGCTGTTCTGCGTCTCGACCAACACCTTGGAACCGGAGCTGCACCCCACCAAAATAGCCGAGCTAAAGGAACAAGGCTGGACGGAAAGCCGCAACGTATTCGGTCCCTGCCTGCTGGCCCCGAAGAAAATGCGCGACGACAGCATTCCCGCGCTGGCTCATGCTTTGCTCAACTGGCGCATCACCAGCAACCAAGCCCGCACTTTCAGCCTAATGGAAACCCTAGCCGTAGCCATTTCCGACAACGCCAACCACTTGGCTGGTGCCATTCGCGGCCAACTCCGAGAAGACACCGAGCGTCCCGCTGCTAAGCCCGTGCTCGATGAAACGGCCGGCGCCAAGCTGTACGTTTCGCTGCCCGCTTCGGGCTACATCGCCGGGGCCTACGGGGCCCCTAATTCCCTGGAGCAAGCCAAGCAGGACATTGCTCAGCGGCTCCGCGAATTTAATTACGAAAACCAGACCGTACCTGCTACGTTGTAAAGCAAAAGAGCCGCCCACTGGGCGGCTCTTTTATGCTTCTACCCAATTTCATAGCCGAAGCCAGAGGAGTTATTGGGCCTTACAGCACAAATATACGTCAAAATTGTATAAGATGTTTTCTGATTACGAAAATTTATTTTCGGTTGAGCGAATGAGTCGGTATTTGACAGCAGCCAATGGACAGCAAGAATCGGCCGTGCAGCTGTACCACGCTAACCTGAAGTTATCGGAGGCGCTTTATTCTCCGCTGGCAATGCTTGAAGTGGCACTTCGCAACCAACTTAATCATGCTTTACAGGCACATTTTCAACAGCCTAACTGGTTGATAACTCAACAAGCCGGCTTTATGCGTGACCCTGGATTTCGGTTTCGCAATCCGCGAACGGGGCAGTTGGTGACGAATGATTTTTTGCTGCGCTCAGTGCAGACCGCCGAGAAAAAGCTGCGTGGCCGCGTTACTCAAAGTGCCTTGCTTTCGGAATTAATGTTTGGGTTCTGGACGGAGTTGTTTGACCCGACTCCTTTCCGCATTTTGCAAGGAAAGCCGTTGACCGTATTCGGTCAAAAGCCGCCTTCTATTAAACGAGTTGACATTTTTACCAAACTTACGGAAGTTCGGAAGCTTCGCAACCGGGTGTACCATTATGAGCCCATCTGTCTTCGCCAGCAATTGGCCTGCCTGACCGATTTGCGAATAATTCATGGGTATGTACGAGAATTGAGCAGTTGGCTTGATGCTAATCTGCCAGCTATTATGAATCCGCTCGACCGCTTCGATAGCGTCTGCCAAGTAGTATGCCAGGAGTTGCATTTTGTTCAGCCCTGACCCATGCGCATCACCGGCAAGCACGTCAACTACTACCACATCTGCCACCGCAAGCTGTGGCTGTTTCACAGCGGCATCAGCTTCCAGCAGACGCACGACCACGTGGCAGATGGCACGCTACTGCACGAGACCGCCTACCCACAGCGCGCCCAGCGCTACCGCGAGATTCAGATTGAGGGCATCAAGATTGATTTTTACGACCCGCACGACCGGGTGGTACACGAAATCAAGCGCAGCAACAAGATGGAGCAGGCCAGCATCGCACAGTTGCAATACTACCTGCTGGTGCTGGAGCGCCACGGCGTGGACGGCCCCACCGGCCTGCTGGAATACCCCAAAATCCGCCGCACCGAAACCGTCGTGCTCACCGATGCCGACCGCTTCGCCATCGGGCAGTGGGAAATCGGCATCGAAGCCTTAGTTGCTCAGCCGGTGTGCCTGCCCGTCATCAACAAGCCTTTTTGTAAAAATTGCAGCTACTACGATTTCTGCTATTCCGGTGAGTAGCCGCAGGGCCACCAAGGCTGGAGGCTGCGCCAGTGGTGTAATCTGCTTTTTTTAAGCCATCGCTTATGAAAAAGACCTTCTACCTCTTCAACCCCGGCCGCATGAGTCGGCAGGACAATACTCTCAAGTACACCGCCTACGACGAAGACGGCGCAGATGGCCAAACCCGCTTTCTGCCCATCGAAGACGTAGCCGACCTGTACGTATTTGGTTCGCTCGATGCCAACTCGGCGCTGTATAACTTCCTGGGCAAGCACGGCGTGTCGGTGCATTTCTTCGACTACTACGAGCACTACACGGGCTCCTTCATGGCCAAGGAATACCTGCTGGCCGGCAAGCTGCAAGTGGCCCAGACGGGGCACTACACCAGCCCGAAAAAACGCCTGGTGCTGGCTCGTAAGCTGGTGGAGGGCGCGGCCTTCAACCTGCTCAAAAACCTGCGCTACTACCAGAGCCGGGGCCGACAGGTGGGTGAAGAAATTGCGCAGATTGAGCTGTATGTGGCGGTCCTACCCCACGCTACAAGCGTGGCCGAAATCATGGGCTACGAGGGCAACATCCGCCAGACTTACTACCGCTGCTACGAGCAGCTGGTGAGCGTACCTGGTTTTGGCTTCGGCACGCGCAGCACCCAGCCGCCGCAAAACGAGTTGAATGCGCTGCTCAGCTTTGGTAACATGCTGTGCTACGCGGCCTGCCTGTCCCAGATTTACCACACGCAGCTCAACCCCACCATCAGCTTTTTGCACGAGCCGGGCACGCGCCGCTTTTCGCTGGCTCTGGATTTGGCCGAAATTTTCAAGCCGCTGCTCGTGGACCGCACCATCTTCCGGCTACTCAACAAAAAGGAAATCCAGCCCCGTGACTTCGTGCGCGAGCTCGACGGTTGCTTGCTCAAGGAAACGGGCCGCAAAACCTTTGTGCGTGTGTTTGAAGAACGCCTGAAGGAAACCATCCAGCACCGCCGCCTCAACCGCGCCGTCAGCTACCAGCACCTCATCAAGCTCGAATGCTACAAGCTCACCAAGCACTTGCTGAGCATCGAGGAGTTCCAACCTTTTAAGGCTTGGTGGTAATCCCTTCTTGGCATGTACATTATCCTTGTATACGACGTGAAACAGCAGCGGGTAGGCCGCATGTTAAAACTCTGCCGTCGCTACCTGCACTGGATTCAAAACTCGGTGTTTGAAGGCGAAATCAGTGAGGTCAAGCTCGCGGAGTTGCTGAGCAAGGCCCGTGCCCTACTTGATGAGGAAGAGGACAGCGTCATCCTCTTCAAAAGTCGCACCCAGCAATGGCTGGAAAAGCAAGTTCTGGGCCGCGAACGCAGTCGGTTGGATAATATCTTGTAAGGATGCGCTGGTCGTCGGTCATTCTGCGCTCAGCCATTAAATACCGTGTATATACAGTCCTTCTTCGCAACTCACTGATTATAAAAGTCGTCTAAATACACGGTAAATCAAATAATTGATGAGCGACGACTTATATGTTTTTGTAGAGTTACAAAAAGTGCTTTCTTGGCTTTGTAAGGCGTATAATTATGTGTTAATCGGCGGGCCTCAATCGGACCAGGAGGAATTGAAATGAGGCCGCAGCACCCGCAAGGGGCGCAAGGATAAGAGCCTCAATCGGACCAGGAGGAATTGAAATATCCTGAGCAGCATTTTTTCGGTCGGGGGCTCCGTGGCCTCAATCGGACCAGGAGGAATTGAAATACGGCCAGGGTCGTTGCACTGGTGGCCGTGCCGCCGGCCTCAATCGGACCAGGAGGAATTGAAATAAGTATGAGCTAAAGCAACTGCGCAACGGCTTCTTGCCTCAATCGGACCAGGAGGAATTGAAATAGGCGCAAGCCGACGCGCTGGCCGCCAAAGCCGATGGCCTCAATCGGACCAGGAGGAATTGAAATACGCGGGGCATCTTCGCCGGGGCGCTGGCCCTGCGCGCCTCAATCGGACCAGGAGGAATTGAAATACGGCGGCCGTGCCGGGCGCGATGCCGGTGATAGTGGCCTCAATCGGACCAGGAGGAATTGAAATTGCGGCACAATGGCGAACGTGGCCGCCACGCTCAGGGCCTCAATCGGACCAGGAGGAATTGAAATCCAGTAGCCGGCCTCGCTGGCGGCGGCCGTCACCACGCCTCAATCAGACCAGGAGGAATTGAAATCTGAACCTAACCGAACTCATTGCCAACTGGAAAGCCGCCTCAATCGGACCAGGAGGAATTGAAATCGCACCAACGCCTACGAGCCGGTGCAAATCGGCGTCAGCCTCAATCGGACCAGGAGGAATTGAAATACGGTGTCAATCAATCCCGAGGCCCTGTCCACGCTGGCCTCAATCGGACCAGGAGGAATTGAAATGCGCCCTGAAGCTGGCGCTGAAGGTAGTGCCAGAGGGCCTCAATCGGACCAGGAGGAATTGAAATCCGTTCTGCTTCTTCCGCCCTGGTCCGCACCGGCTAGCCTCAATCGGACCAGGAGGAATTGAAATTGCGCCGCCACGGCTTCAAGGTGGTCATCATGGCCAGCCTCAATCGGACCAGGAGGAATTGAAATGCTGCCCCGGGCCGGCGGTCTACCACGACGATGCCGCCTCAATCGGACCAGGAGGAATTGAAATACGGTCAGGGCCGTTGCGCTGGTGGCCGTGCCGCCGGCCTCAATCGGACCAGGAGGAATTGAAATTACGAAGCCCGCCGTGGTGCGGGCAAACACCGGCGACCTCAATCGGACCAGGAGGAATTGAAATAGCCTTTCCTCTTCCCCGCCTACGAAAAGAACCGGGGCCTCAATCGGACCAGGAGGAATTGAAATACGGTCAGGCCCGTTGCGCTGGTGGCCGTGCCGCCGGCCTCAATCGGACCAGGAGGAATTGAAATGAAGGAGAGCGAGGCTGCATTGTGACGCTGGCCATGCCTCAATCGGACCAGGAGGAATTGAAATCTGGGGCAACTCGCTAAATCTTGATTTAGCTGTTGGCCTCAATCGGACCAGGAGGAATTGAAATTTCATCGAGTTCGGGCGCCGCGGGTCGGTTGCCCAACGCCTCAATCGGACCAGGAGGAATTGAAATCACCTGCCAGGGTTCCGGCAAGCAAAAGGTTTGGGTGCCTCAATCGGACCAGGAGGAATTGAAATCTGACCTACGCCCGCTACCTGGCCGACGGCACCCGCGAGCCTCAATCGGACCAGGAGGAATTGAAATGCAGGCGCGGGGGCCACGGCATTGTCCGGCCCGATGGCCTCAATCGGACCAGGAGGAATTGAAATGGGGCGGACACCCTCGCCCCCTACATCAGCGCCACCGCCTCAATCGGACCAGGAGGAATTGAAATTCGATTACGGACTGGCAGCTCAACGAAACCGGCAAAGCCTCAATCGGACCAGGAGGAATTGAAATGACATCGAGCACCGTCCTCGGCGCTCAGGAAAGGGGCCAGAAACGTGGTGCCTTCTTCCCGGAACGGGCGCAGGATGCGGCACACCACCGGCCACGGCAGGGCCTCGTCGTTGAGAATGGCCGTGAGCTGGGCGCCCGTCAGGCGGTTGCGCACCACGCGCTTGCCGTCGGTGCGCGTCAGCACCCGAAAGGTTTGCTCGATGACCCGTTCGGCGGTGCCCGGCGGCAAGGGCGGCTGGAAGTCCCGGTTGTAGCGGTCGTTGGCTTCGAAGTACAGCTGGTTGGCGTGGGCATCCAGTACGTTGCGCAGGCCGGGGGTGCCGAGCAAAAACTGCTGCTGGTGGGCCGGCAGCGTGGCCCGCCACGCGTCGAACCGCGGCTGGTCGGCCACGGGCAGCGCGTCGCTCAGCCCGCCCACCATGGCGTAGTGCAGCAGGTCCATCTCCTCGCGGCCGTGGTTGGCGGCCAGCCAGATGCGGCGCAGCGCGTGCTGCAGCACCGGCAGCTGGTCCTGGCCCTGCCCAATGTCATACAGCAGGCGCTGCACCAGCCGCTCGCTGATGCGGTTGCCGCTGAGCAGCGCCGGCCCCTTGATGACTTCCTCAAACTCGTGGCGCAGCAGCCGGGGCACAAAGTACTGGCTGGCTCCCACCTGCTCTATCAGCCCCCGAAACTCGGCGCACTGCCCCACAAAGTCGGAGCGCATGGTGCACACTATGTAAATGGGCAGGTTTTGGGCCTGGGCCAGCCGGGCGGTTTCCAGCAGCAGGTTCACCACGGTTTGGGCGGCGGTGTTGGGCTGGTCGCCGTCGTAGTTTTCGGGGTTGGTGAAAAACTCCTCAAACTGGTCCACCACCAGCAGCAGGTTGGCGGCCTGCCGCTGGCGCTGGCGCTGCTTGTCCGTCAGCGGGCCCGCGGGGTGGGTGGCCGGGGGGCACAGCTTCGAGGCCTGGTAGAGCTGCACCAGCGCGGAAAAGCCCTGTTCCAACTCGGTTTCCACAGAGCTGCTGCTGTCCGGCAGCCCGAGCGCCGGGGCCAACGCCTGGGCCAGGTTGCGCAGGGGGCTGCGCTCGGGGCGGAAAGTGGCCACGGCCCAGCGGCTGTAGCGGGCCGGCACAAAGCCGGCCCGCACCTCGGGCAGCATCCCGGCAAACACGAGCGACGACTTGCCGTCGCCCGAGGCGCCGGTTATCATCACAAACCGCTGCTCCATCAGCAGGGCCAGGCACTTGGCGATGTGGCTCTCGCGGCCCCGGAAGTAGATGGCCTCGTCTTCGGTGAAGGTGCGCAGGCCGGTATAGGGACAAATGGGTTCGTCGAGCCCAAACAAAGTCGACGTGGCAGCGGTAAAAACATCCATCGGAGCAGGCATTCAGCGTGTTTGAGAAGCTGTTTGAGGCAGCAGGATTTGAGGATTCGGCAGATGTTGGACGTTGGTTCAAGCTATTCAGGCATTGGCTGCCGTCAGTAGCCGGTCATGTTCCTGGTTGCCCGGTACCCCGGGCCCCACCGCGGCAAATGGCGCTACAGGCTCCCCTTTTTAAGCACGTCTGGCAAGGCATTAACCGCTTCTGCCAACCGCCATTTTCGACGCCGACGTGCTCGCAGCAGCGGCTTCACCTGGCGCCGCTCACGAACGATAAAGTCGGAACTGTACCGCTTCCGTGCCGGAAACGAGGCAGTACCTTCCATGCCCCGCGTTTGCTTTTAACACCTGCTGAAACACGCGTTGTACTTCTTCGCTCACCCCCAAATGAGGCTTGATAATCGTATCGATTTTCGGCCCCTTGTAGCGGTGCATGTGGTTTTGTGCCGGGTCTTCTTCGCCCATCAACAAAATGGGTGTGGGAGAAGCCGACCCACCCACCAACTGATACACCTGTTTCGCGAAGGGCAGGGCCCAGTCGGCGCTGTGCTTGAAATACACCACGGCCAGCTTGCTTTTGGGAATGGCGAGCACCGTCTTCGCCTTGTAGTTTTCTCGGCTGCCGGGCTCAATAGCGACCATGTTTACTTCAAACTTGTCCCTCAGGCGGCCCGCAATGGCGTGCGCCTCCTCGTAATCCAAGGCATTGTAAATGAAGCATAGCCCTGTTTTGTCTGCTACCGTCACGGGCGGCGGGGCGGGCTGCGCGAGGGCATGGCGCAGCTCCTGCACCAGCTGCGGAGCATCGGGCGCGCTGCTGAAGGTGCACTGCGCCGTTAGCTCGTTGCGAATGTGGCCCACGAAAGCGGCCTGCGCTTCGTTGACTGCCACCGACGCGTCGGGGCAGTACCACACAAACTGCCGAAAACCGGGCCGCCTGGCGGCTTGGCGGCAGGCCTCCTGGTAGGCAAACATGGAAAACGACGTAGCCGTTTCTTTCAGGGTTCGGCCAAACTCGTTGCCCAGCAACAGCAGGGAGCAATCGGCCTCGGCCAGGGCGGCCCGGGTTTCGCGCTGGAAAGCGGCCTCGTCGGTGGGGCAGTCGGTGATGGGCACCACGTTCAGCCCGGCGTTGGCACACACCTGCGCCAGTTGCTCGCGGCCGGCCTTTAGAGTCGGCGCCGTCCAGGGCAGAAACACCTTCGGGCCCGTGGGCGCGGCATCGGGCAGGGCAGCGGGCTGCTCAGCCGCCGGCGCAGGCCCGGCCGCCACGGCCGGTATCGGAATGCTCGGTGCTGCAACGCTCGGTGCCGTAACCTCCGGCGCCGCAACGGCCGGCGCAACCTTACTAACCGCAAGCTTCGCAGCCCCCATCAGGTCCTTGACCGAGCGGGCTACCTTGTTGAGCTGGTTGCGGTACAGCAACTTATTGGCGGTGGGAAACGCCGAGTCGTCGTCCCGGACCTGGAGGGGACGGATGACGTCCTGCGCGATATACACGAAATCGATGGAGCGCAGGAAGCCTTCGAGGGTTTGGTACAGCAGCTGTGATTGTTCGTCCTCCAGCTCGTAGGTGCGCAGCGGCAACACCCGGCTGACCTGGCCGCCGCCAGGCAAGTTCAGTTTCAGCCCCAGCGGGCTGCGCTTGGCTTGCTCCAGAAACGGCAGAAACTCGTGCTTCCACGAGTACATGTCCGTTTCACAATACGTTGCTGAAATCAGCGGCATCAGAATCACGGAACTGGCCACGCGGTGGTCGAGGCTGGCCCTGACTTCGTGCGTATCGCTCAGCCCGCCGCTCAAGCTGCGGTCGTAGAAGATGCTGAGCGGCTTGCCGATGTTGGTTATCAGCTCCCGCTGCAGCTTGGGCATGAATTCGGCCATCCACTCCTCGTCGTTGTGCCGGTAGCTGATGAAAATG
Organism: Hymenobacter monticola; assembly: GCF_022811645.1. Lineage (NCBI taxonomy): Bacteria > Pseudomonadati > Bacteroidota > Cytophagia > Cytophagales > Hymenobacteraceae > Hymenobacter > Hymenobacter monticola. The sequence goes on from NZ_CP094534.1 coordinate 201,297, forward strand.
TCGTATTCAAAACCGGGAATCAGGGAAGCCATGCGGGCGGTAGTAGAACGTGGGTAAATGGTGGGCCGAAACAGTTGCGAGGCGAGTCGCTCTTATCCAGAGCGTAACCAGACAATGCCTATTCATTGAAGCAGTGCCACGTTGCTTCGGGGGCGTCCGGCCCAGAACTGCCGGGGGCGGGGCGTCGGCGGCATGGCGGGCACAGGCCGTCGCAGCACTCGGCATAACCGTTAGCTGCGGCTTGCTTTCCTCCAGCACCGCGGCGCGGCGGGTGGCTTGATTGGGATGCACGGTCAGCTTACCCTGGCACAGGCCGCGCCCTTACGCCAAAGCAGAAGGACGCGGCGGTAAGTGGGCGACTAGCTCACCAGGTCGGCTTCGTGCAGCAGCGTGTAGGCGAATCTATTACCGTTCTTCTTTCTAAAATGCTCGCAAATGCTCAATAATTCGGCATGCTCGGCGGTATAATGAAAAACTTGACAGCCAGCCGACCAATCATTTACATTGGCAGAGATATCCTTGGCATGGTGAATGTTTATTCCAAAGCCACTACCTGTTATCTCTTTTCCACTTTCTTCGGCAGTTACGTTACCATTGTGGTCGCGGTAAATAGTCAACGGGCCTATTTGATGTAATGCCGGGTGATTGTATCCATTTCTTTCAATGAGATGAAAACCGAGTTCATAGGCCTTTGGATACTGCCCCGCTTTTAGAACCGCGCATCCACCTTTGGCTATGGTCTTCTTATCCTGCAACCAGTATGTGCCGGGGCGGGTGGTCACGGGCCAGTGCATTACCCGGTCGTGGCCCGCATCTTTCTTTAGCTGGGCCAGCGCAAACTCGGTATTGGGACCGGGACTGCCATCGGCCACGATGAGCTTGCCATTTTTGTCTTTGTATAGCCACTTCGCTAAGAACTGCTGCTGTTGCATCAGCGGCAAGCCGGGCGGGCAGTCGGGCTGTTTCCAGCAGCAGAAGATTCGGTCTCCGAACGTATTATCCTTATACACAGTGGACCGAATGCCGATGATGTTCACGTCGTCCTCAAACCAGGTATAGTTCTTGATTTTTATTGTGTCTTTCAGAACCGCGGCCGTTATTTCTCTTGAATCCCATATCGGTCCATGAGTATGGAGAGCGCCGTTTGTTGCCAAGCCATTCACTTTGACCTCGACGTTCAAAGCCGCAGGCACGGCAGCGGCGGCTTCCGGCCTCTTCTCGGCCGGCTGCACCGTGGCGGTAACTTCCACCTTCGCGGCCGGAGCGCCATTGGTGTCAGTAGTGGCGGCTGACGCACTCGGCGCTACGGCGGCTGGCGTGCTGGGCTGCGTAGCGGGGGGCTGTGCTGCCGGGGCGGGCGTCGCGGGGCGCTGGGTTTCCGCAGCCTTAGCAGCTTGGGCTGCGGTTTCGGCTTCTTCCGTCGCTTTTTTCTTAGCAGCAGCGGCGGCAATTGCTGCCTTTTCCTCGGCAGTGTAGCTTTTGTACTCGACGTTGGGCTTCCACGCCTGCGCCTCCTGGGTCGTCGCGTCGAAGCGCTTTTCCAGGTCGGCCAGCGCGTTCTTCATTTGCTGCACCCAGCCGTCGAGTTCGGTTTGCAGCACTTTTTCGGTGCTGTCCACCAACAGGTCGATGTTGCGCTGGCGGGCCTTTCCGGCGGGGGGCAGCGCCCGCCACCAGCTCTTGATGTTGTCGAGGTCGGCGGCGGCCTGGTTGAATTTCAGCAGGTTGGACTCCGTTTGCCGGTAATTCAGGAACGTGCCCAGGGCCGTGGCCAGCGGCACCGTCACGGCAATCCAAATCTGCTGATTAATGGCCCCCAGCAGCGTGGTAATGCCGCCAATGACCAGCGTCAGCCAATACAGAATTCGAAACTGACGGTCCAGCTTGTGGGTGCGCTTGCGGAAATACCGCAGCTGGTCTTCCAGGCGCACTTCCACGTAGCGCTCGGGCGGCAGGTACCCAAAGCCGTCGTCGGAACCGGCGGCCCCGTCCATGTAGGGCGGAAACGTGAGGGCTTTGTCGTACTCCCGCAGGTGGGCGCTGTTGGCTTCGCTTTGCATGGTCCGCTTCACGATTTCGCCCATGCGCACGGCCAGCTGCTGCGCCGCATTCCGTTTGTAATCCAGCGCCCGGGACCGGTAAGCGTAAATTTCGCTCTTGAGGGCCTCGGCCCCGGCGCGCAGCACAAACCACTTCGAGCTGGTCTTGAACTTGTAGGCGGCCGCCACCAGCATGGTCAGCACGATGGGCAGGACCACTAGTGTGCAGTATAGCAGCCATTTCCAGTAATCAACCGACGTTTCTCCCTTGGCAATATCCGCCTGCGTTAAGTGGTCGAAGGCCAGATTAAAGGGCTCGGGCTTGTCGCCGTACAGCACGCGCTGCAGCACGGCCAAACCGGCGCCAATCACGCCCAGCACGATGATGCTTATCGTCATGCGGTCGGATTGGCGCTGCTGGCGGTTGGCGTTGAGGTCGTATACCGCAAAATTTTCCCACGCCTGCCGCAGCACATCGTCCGCCGTGCGGTCCGGGCCAACGAGGCTGCCCACCACTTCCGGGAAATTGCTTTGCGAAAGCACGGTAATCTGCCCTTCGGTAATGATTTCCTTGACCGCTTCGCTGCTCGACCCGATTTGGCCGGAGGCCAGCGCATTGGCAATCTCGTCGGCCAAGCCGCCGCTGCCTTGCATCACGGCAAGTGGGATGCCGTTGCGCACGACGGCCAGGGCTTCCTCGGCCATGCACAGCCCCTGGCCCGCGAGCAGGGCCAGCACCGGCACCTGCTCCGTGCGGCCGGACAGGGCCGTGACCACAGCGTGCAGCATGGGCAGCTGGCTGCCCCACTTGTCGCCCGACGGCACCAAAATGAAGTCGGAATGCCAGCCGTCAAGCTGGCGGGGCGGCTCCGGCGTAGCCGCCTGGGCCAGGTGGCCGGGGTAAGAGACCAGGGCTTCGGGGGCCACCCCCAGCAACGATACCTGCGGGGCTTTTTCGGCTTTTCGCTGGTGGAGGGGCACAGTTAGCCAGTTTCGGGTGCCGGTGCTTATCACCACGCTACGGCCCTTGCTGGCCAGCAACGCAAGCAACGGGCGCGCCAGCTGCTCCAGCGCCGGGTCGGCCACCGAGGCTGACTCCGGGGCAGCCCCTATCAGGAGCAAAACAAAATCGCAGGGCTTGACATCCAGAGTATCCAACAGCGCTTCGGCCTGCGCTGGCTCATTGCCAGTGACGAGATTGGCCACATTGCCGTTGGAAAATCTTACTTGCCGAAATGAATCATCCTGGGTAGACGGCATTGAAGTAACTGGTGAAATTTTATAAATAAGCAGTTACAAGATTACAACTATTTAGCTGTTTTTATACAAGCGGTGCTTTTTTTACAAAACACCTGTCATATTAATTCATCCACAATTTATTGACCTTTTAAAACAAAAGCTGACCAACGCGCATCCTATTACAGCAGGGCTTTACGGTGCGCTTTCTGTACTCAAAGCTGAGTGGCCAATGCGCCGGCCGCTGCCCCGTCAGGGCCACCGTGCGAACGGGCGAGTAGCTGAAGGTGTCATCTTGGTCCACCTGTCGCAGGCGGTAGTAAAGCAATGGCGCACCAGCTGGCGATTGGTTGTCAGACAGTTGGCAGCTACGCGGGGGTACTGCTGGTGCCCGCGGCAGCTACCTTGCCAATGGCGGCAAATGCTACTCCACCCACATTGCGCTCTACCTCAAACGAGGCGCTATTTCGCTCCGAGGCTGTGGTTCAGGCCAGCTGCACGGCGGCTTGTTTAGGGGCGGCCGGGGCAGCAAAGGCGGTGAGCTGCACAGGCAGGGGCTGGTGCCTGTCAGGTAGAACTCCGAGAAATGGTCGACCAGAATTACAAGCCGGGCAAGGCCTTAGACTTTGGCCTGGCTGCACATTTCAATCATACATGAAAATAGTTTGCTATTCAATACTAGGCAAGGAGCGTCCGGCGTTGGAGCCCGGCCCCGCATTCCTATGCTTATGAGACCTTACTTATTGTTCGCCGTGTTGCTGCTGACGCACCGCAGCCTTCAGGCAGCCCCTCGGCCGTACCTGGACGTAGTTCCCGCCCTCGCCCAGCGCTTGGTGACCGCCCAGGCCCGGTCCCACGGGCTCGGCGCCGAAGACCTGTTTTTCACGCTTCGTAACCAAACCAGCCAGGAGCTGCGCCTGCGGGTGCCCCCCGGGCTGCACTTTGGCGCCGGCGACCCCGAAGCCCAGGACCTGTTCACGTTTCAGGAACGGCTGCTGGTGCTGGCGCCGGGCGCCAGCGGCACGGTGCGGCTGTGGGGGTTTTGCATGGAGCAGCACGACCACGCCCCGGCGGCCAATTCGGTGTACAGCCTGCGCGGGCTGGCCCCGAACGGGCTGCAACAACTGGGCGACTCATTGCAGAAATACCCGAAGCTGGCCGAACTGTACGGGCAAATGTTCGTGTGGTCGCTCACCGACCACGAACCCCTGCGCGACATCCGGGTGCCGCCCGCCCTGCTGCGCGGCGCCACCAACGTGCTGCGCTACCTGGCCGCCGTGAGCGGGCAGCTAGCCGTGCACGCCCGCAGCGCTACCGACAACCGTCCTTCGGTCAAAGTCTTCTCCAAACGGCTGTTTATCAACTACCACAGCCCCACCCGGCAGGTCACCTCGCTGCGGGTGTATGGGCCCGATGACTGCGAGCGCTACGTGGTGGCCCGCAGCTGGCAGCTGACGCCCGGCGTGATGCGCTACCGCCTGGGGCTGAATACCATTTTGGGCATCGATGAGCTTCCGGAATTTACGGTGCGCCTGCTCGATGCGCAAGGCCACGTGCTGCAGGAAACGAAGGTAAACCAGGCGACGGCGGAGGTTGACATCCCCCCCGTGCAGCTGCCGTTTGCCTTCGCGTTCAGCCTGGCCAAGCCGGTGAAAAACGCGCACCTGCGCGTGCGCCTGACCGACGGCACGTTGGTGGAGGAGCTCAGGCAGCTGCCCTACCTGCCGGCCGGCAACCATCGGTACAACTGGACCTTCTACCACTTGCGGGCAGCCGGCACGTCCTTTGTGGCCCGGCTGGAAGGCGAGGACGGCAAGGTATTCGGCCAACAGCTTATTTCCGCAGCCACGACGCCCTGAGCGCGGGCCGGCCTTTCAGTGGCTTGGAGAAGACCACACCGGCCCGCCGGGACTGCCGTACCCAATTGGAGCTTTTTAACTCTCCCGGCTGCTACTTTAGGGCGGGCTCCCAGCCCTGCGAACCGCCGAAAATGGCTTTCAGCGTGTATTGCCTGGCCCGTTTGGCCGTGAGCTGGTGCGCCCATTTTACCCGGTCTTTGGTATTGGCGCCGGGGCCGCGGGAGTTGAATTCGGCATAGTAGGCCGTCTGCTCGTTGCTGGGGGCGTGCCAGTTGTCCCAGCCGGCGGCAGTGATGTGGGCGCCCATGTCGGTATTGAGAAAAACCGCGTTGGAATGGGGGCGCCAGGGCCGGCCGAGGTAGACCTTGGTGGCTTCAGGCGCGGCCGTGAGGGTGCAGTCGAGGAACACAAAGCCGAACTTCTGGCGCGGCGAGGTGGAAGCCGCGGTGATGTAGGAATTCGTTTTGCTGAAGATGGCGCAATGGTCGAACACGGCCGTGCTGCCGCCGAAAATAAAATCGGTGGTGCCCTCGATGTAGCAGTCCTGGTAGTATTGCCGACTGTTCTCCACGGCCGGAAACAGCGTGTCCTGGTTGCCGAGCATGCGGCAGTGGCGGAAGGTGGCACGGTCGCCTTCCACGTGCAGGGCCACGGCCTGCCCCACCCGCCCGGCCGAGTTCTCGAAGGTGATGTTTTCGGCCGTGAAGTCGTTGGCCTGCACGCGCACCGTGGAGGAACTGTAGGTGCTGTGCTTCTCGGCATCGCCGGAATAGTCGTCAAAGGTGAGGACGACGCCCTCACGGCTTTCGCCCAGCAGCGTAATGTTGGTTTTCTGGGAGGGAATCAGCAGCTTTTCCTTGTAGGTGCCGTTTTTGATGAAAATGGTAGCCGTCACCTGCATAAAATCGCGCACGGCCAGCACGGCCTCCTGCACGGTGCGGTAGTCACCCGAGCCGTCGGCCGCCACCGTCAGGCGGATGGGCACTAGGAAGGTTTCCACCTTGGCAGGCGTTGCCGGGGCGGGCGGGGCCGTTTGGGCAAATGAGTTTTGGCTGGCCAGAAGCAGGCTACCAGCCAATAGAAAGCGGCGAAAATTCATAGCAAAAAATGGGGCAGCCGCTGCCGTGAAGCCGCAGCTAATGAAACGGAGCAGCAAGTAGCGCAACGTGGCGCGAACCAGCCGCGCGGGCCCGGCCAAAAACCTAACTTTGCGCAACGGCCATTGCAGCCGGCTTCCACCAATCCTCCTCCGCTCCCACCCATGACGCCCACCCTCGAAAATTACACCCTCGGCCGCTGGACGCCCGGCGCCACCGCCCCGCAGGAACTCCTCGACGCCAGCACCGGCGAAGTCATTGCCCTGGCCAACACCGGCGGCTTCGATTACGAAGCCATCCTCGACTACGGCCGCCGCGTGGGCAACCCCAAGCTGCGCAAGATGACTTTTCATGAGCGCGGCCGCATGCTCAAGGCCCTGGCCTTCCACCTGCTGGAGAAAAAGGAAATTTTCTACGAGCTGAGCTACCGCTCCGGCGCTACCCGGGCCGATTCGTGGGTCGACATTGAGGGCGGCATCGGCAACCTGTTTGCCAACGCCTCGCTTCGCCGCAAATTCCCCGACAAGCCGTTCTACGTGGAGGGCGAGCCGGTGGGGCTGAGCAAGGGTGGCACCTTCATGGCCCAGCACCTGATGGTGCCGCGCGAGGGCGTGGCCGTGCACATCAACGCCTACAACTTCCCGGTGTGGGGCATGCTCGAAAAAATTGCCGTGAACCTGCTGGCCGGCATGCCCGCCGTGGTGAAGCCCGCCGTGCCCTCGGCCTACCTCACCGAGGCCGTGGTGCGCGAAATCATTGGCTCCGGCATCCTGCCCGAGGGCGCGTTGCAGTTGGTGGTAGGCACCGGCGAGGGCCTGCTCGACCACGTGACCTACCAGGACGTGGTGACCTTCACCGGCTCGGCCGCCACCGGCCGCAAGCTGCGCGCCCACCCGCGCATCCTCGCCGAAGCCGTGCCCTTCACCATGGAAGCCGACTCGCTGAACGCCGCCGTGCTGGGCCTCGACGCCAAGCCCGGCACGCTGGAGTTTGACTTGTTTGTGAAGGAGGTGCGCAAGGAAATGACCGGTAAGTCGGGCCAGAAATGCACGGCCATCCGCCGCATTCTGGTGCCCGAAGACGTGCTAGAAGATGTGCAGATTGCGCTGGGCAAGCTGCTGAAGCAAACCACCATTGGCCACCCGCTGGCCGAGGGCGTGCGCATGGGCGCGCTGGCTGGCCGCGAGCAGCTACAGCGCCTGCGCGAGCAAGTGACGCACCTCGCCAAAAACACGCCCATTGTGTACGGTGACCTCGAAAACGTGGAAATCCTGGGCCAGGACCGCGGCGCCCACGCCGAAAAAGGCGCCTTCTGCTCCCCCATTCTGCTGCTCAACAAGGAGCCGTTCAAGCACCTCGACTCGCACGAAATCGAAGCCTTCGGCCCCGTGGCCACCCTCATGCCCTACCACGACACCGAGGAAGCCGTGCAGCTGGTGAACATGGGCCGCGGCTCGCTGGTGTGCTCCATTGCCACCAATGACCCGCGTACGGCTCAGGATTTCGTGCTGGGCGCGGCCACCAACCACGGCCGCATTCTGGTCATCAACGAGGAAATGGCCAAGGAAAGCACCGGGCACGGCTCGCCCCTGCCCCTGCTCATCCACGGCGGCCCCGGCCGGGCCGGCGGCGGCCAGGAAATGGGCGGCATGCGCGGCGTGGAGCACTTCATGCAGCGCGTGGCCCTACAAGGGTCGCCCAGCATGATTACGGCCATCACGGAGGTGTATCAGCCCAAGGCCAGGCAGATTGAGAAGGACAAGCACCCCTTCATGCACTACTTCGAGGAGTTGGAAATCGGCCAGACTTACACCACGCACAAGCACACCGTGACGGAGGCCGACATCAGCGCCTTCGCCCAGGTGTCGGGCGACAACTTCTACGCCCACGTGGATGCTACCTCGCTGGAAGGCACGCTCTTCACGGGACGCGTGGCCCACGGCTACTACATTCTGAGCAAGGCCGCCGGCATGTTCGTGGACCCGCGCAAAGGCCCCGTGCTGCTCAACTACGGCCTCGACGAGTGCCGCTTCACCAAGCCCGTGTACCCCGGCACCACCATCGGTGTGACCTTGACGGTGAAGGAAAAAATCGGCCAGGAAAAGCGCGACGAAACCGATGTGGCCAAAGGCATCGTGCGCTGGTACGTGGAAGTGACCGACCAAACCAACGAAACCGTGGCCGTGGCCACGATTCTGACGATGGTCAAAAAGAAAAATCAGGAGTAAAGAAGAATAACGTAGGGGCGGGGCTCGCCCCGCCCGTCGTTGAACGGCCAACGTGGGTTTCGTTCAACGACGGGCGGGGGCGAGCCCCGCCCCTACCTCGTTCTAGTTGGCCGCTTCCTGCTTTCGGGCTTTCTTGGCCGAGCCGGCCGCCCGGCGCACCGACGACTGGCGCACCACCAGCGTGGGATGCAACACCAGCTGCTGCAGGGGGCGCGGCGATTCGCTGGCGCGCTGTTTCAGCTCTTCGAGCAGGATGTCGATGACGTTTTTGGCGATGTCTTCCACGGGTTGCGCTATTACTGTGATAGCCGGCGTGTAGAGCCGGAACAGGTCGTGGTCGTCGTAGGAAACCAGGGCCAGGTCGTCGGGGATGCGCAGGCCGAGGCGGGTAATGGCCTCTAGGCCGTAGATGCAGAGGTAGTTGGTAGAGAATATCAGCGCATCACATTGGCGGTGGCCCTCAATGAAAGTCATGAGGTCGGCAATGACGGCTTCGCGGTCTTTGCTCACGGCTACACGCTTCACGGTTTGGGGCACCTGGTGCTCCTGCAGGGCGCGCACGTAGCCGTCGAGGCGGTCCTGCATCTGGGTTTGCTCCGAGTCGGTGGTGACGAAGGCGATGTTGGCGAAGCCCTGCGCCAGCAGGTGCGTGGCGGCCGCGTAGGTGCCTTGAGCGCCGTTTACGACCACGTGATGGGTGGGCAGAGCCGGCAGGTAGCGGTCGAAAAGTACCGTGGGCGTGTGCTCGCGCAGTATCTCGCCCACCTGCTCCTCAATGCCGGCGGCGGGCACCACAATGTAGCCGTCGACGTGCTGCTCCCGAAACATGGAAATGAGCTGCTTGCTGCGTTCGGTGTCGTTGTTGGTGCTGCAGTAGATGATGCGGTAGCCGCGCTCGAACGCCTGCCGCTCGATGAGCGAAGCCACCGTGGAGAAGAAGGGGTTGGCAATGTCTTCCACCACCAGCCCGATGACGTGGGTTTTGCCCGTGCGAAGGCTTTTGGCCAGCTGGTTGGGCTTGTAGCCCACTTCCTGCACGTAGGCCAGCACGCGTTCGGCCACGGCGTCGCTGATGCGGCTCTGCTTGGCTTTGCCGTTTAGCACCAGCGACACCGTGGCAATGGACACTTCCAGGTGGGCGGCGATGTCGCTAATCAGCGTGCGTTTTTTCACCTTTTCGCTCATTTTGGCTTGGGAATAAAGGGCAAAGGTAAAGTTCCTAAAACGATTTGGCCGGCCCACTGGATTTCCGAGCATCTTTGCGAAGCCCCGCGCCGCACCCATGCGCTTACGCAAAACCGGGGCGTAAATGTCGCCTTATTCTGCCGTTTCCTTTGCCCCATCCGCGCCCATCTTCCCCATGGCTTCCATCTCCCCCACCTTCCCCAGCCCGGCCGCTGCCGACTCGGGCACGCCGCGCTACACCACGGCCCTGAGCGCCGTTACTACCCTGTTTTTCCTGTGGGGCTTCATCACCTGCCTCAACGACATCCTCATTCCCTACCTGAAAGCCATTTTCCAGCTGAGCTTCGCCCAGGCCAACCTCATCAACCTGTGCTTTTTCGGGGCTTATTTTTTCATGAGCATCCCGGCCGGGTGGCTGGTGGCGCGCGTGGGCTACAAGCGGGGCATGCTCCTGGGGTTTGCGGTGGCCGCGCTGGGGGCGTATTTGTTTTATCCGGCGGCGGCGCAGCGGGTGTACGGGCTGTTTCTGGGGGCGCTGTTCGTGCTGGCCTCGGGCATCACGGTGCTGCAGGTGGCGGCCAACCCGTACGTGGCCATTCTGGGGCCGGCACGGTCGGCGTCGGCCCGGCTCACGCTCACGCAGGCGTTCAACTCGCTGGGCACCACGCTGGCGCCGCTGCTGGGCAGCGCCCTTATCCTGAGCCATTTGCCCAAGCTGACAACAGCCGCCAGCGCGGCCGCCATCGACGTGACGGCCGTGCAGGTTCCCTACCTCGCCATCGGCACTGCGCTGCTGCTCATCAGCCTGCTGCTGAGCCGCGTGCACCTGCCCCAGATTGAGCCGCCCACCGAGCCGGTGGCCGATGTGGCCGCCGATTCGGTGCGGGCCTGGCACTACCGGCACCTGGTGCTGGGCGTGGTGGGCATTTTTGTGTACGTGGGCGCCGAGGTGGCCATTGGCTCGCACATCGCCAACTACCTGACCCTGCCCGACGTGATGGGCCTCAGCCTGGCCGACGCGGGCCCGCGCGTGTCGCTGTACTGGGGCGGGGCCATGGTGGGGCGCTTTGTGGGCGCCTACGTGCTCAATAAGTTCACGCCGGCCAAAGCACTTGCCTTCAATGCGGTAATGGCGGTGGTGCTGCTACTTATTTCGGTGAATACCACCGGGGCGGTGGCCATGTGGAGCCTGCTGGCCGTGGGTTTGATGAACTCCATTATGTGGCCGGTGATATTCCCGCTGGCCCTGGCCGGCCTGGGGCGCCACACCGAGGCCGGCTCGGGGCTGTTGTGCACGGCCGTGGTGGGTGGGGCGCTGGTTCCCATGCTGTTCGGCGTGGTGGCCGACCACCACGGCCTGCGCGTGGCCCTGCTGCTGCCGGTGCTGTGCTACGCCTACATCGTGTGGTATGGGCTGCGCGGCAGCCGCCGCAATGCCGTGGTATAACCCGGCTGACGCTTGTCCGCTCAGGTTTTGGGGCTATTTTGGGCAAAGTACGCCCGTTGGCCATTGCCGGCAGCGCTGCCTCTCCTTGCGTTTCTAATGCCCTGACCCATGCCTGCAAAAAAACAACAGACGTCCATCCGCGACCTCGCCCAGCAGCTTAACCTTTCCATCTCAACAGTTTCGCGGGCGCTGGCCGACCACAAAGACATCAGCGAAAGCACCAAGCAGCGGGTGCGCGAGCTGGCCCAGCAGCTCAGCTACCGCCCCAATCAGCTGGCCGCCGCCCTGCGCAAAGGCCACAGCAAAACGCTGGGCGTGGTGGTGCCCCACATCAAAGGCTACTTTTTTCCGGCTGTCCTGAACGGCATCGAGAAAGTGGCCACCCGCGAAGGCTTCAACGTGCTCATGTGCCAGAGCAACGAAGACGTGCGGCGCGAGCAGCGCAACATCGAAACCTTCCTCGATGCGCAGGTGGAAGGCATCCTCATCTCGGTATCGGCTACCACGCACGGCGAGGTCCAGCACTTCGAGCAGGTGCGGCGCCAGGGCATTCCATTGGTTTTTTTCGACCGCGTGCCCGAGCTGCCCCAGAGCATGGCCGTCATTCTCGACGATTTTCAGGGCGCCTACCGGGCCGTGGCCCACCTCATTGCGCAGGGCTGCACGCGCATTGCCCACCTGGCCGGCCCCCAGCACCTCAACACCAGCCGCAACCGCTACCTGGGCTACCGCGAAGCCCTGCGCGCCCACGGCCTCGACTACCAGGAAGAATGGACCTACTCGCTGCCCGCTCTCACCCACGAGGCCGGCCGCCTGGGCATGCAGCACCTGCTGGCTCTTGATGCTGGCCTCGACGCCGTGTTTGCCGCCTACGCCATTCCCACGGTGGGCGCCATGGAGGTGCTGCGCGACCAGGGCCGCCGCGTGCCGCAGGACCTGGCCGTGGCCTGTTTCAGCAACGACCCTTTCACGGCCATGACGCAGCCGCAAATCACCGTCATCGACCAGCGCCCTGAGCAAATGGGTGAAACCGCCGTGCGCCTGTTTCTGCAGCTGCTCAAGCGCGGCCCGGCCTACACCCCACCCCACCTCATGCTCAAGCCCGAGCTGGTGATTCGCACCTCCTCGCTGCACCGCTCGCAGGAAAGTCTGGTGCGGTAACGTCGTTTGCCCCGGTCGGACCGGTTGAAGACCCAACGATTTCGTTCGTGCTACGACCGGTCGGACCGCCTAGGGCGGTCGGACCGGAGCAAACGGCAACTTATACTATACCAACTCCTTGCGCAAGCACACACTATTCTCCACGCCGATGTATTGGCCGTAGTTGGGCGTGAATGCATAGCCGCTCTTCTCATAGAGCCGAATGGCTTCGGGCTGCTTTTTGCCGGTTTCAAGCACGCAGGCGGCGTAGCCCAGCTCCCCGGCCCAGCGTTCCAGCTCGGCCAGCACGGCGGGCGCCACGCCGGCGCCACGGTGCGCCGGCTGCACAAACATGCGCTTCACTTCCATCTGATTGGCATCAAATTCTTTGATGGCACCGCAGCCCACGGGGTCGTCGCCCTCGTAGGCCACCACCACGTGGTTGATTTTGTCAATTTTGTTGAATTGGGCATAGAAAGCGTGCTCGGCTCCGTCGCGGCGGGCCAGGTCCTGGTCGAGCAGTTGCACGAGGGCGCGGAAATCAGGGGTTTCGGAGGTGGTGCGAACGAGGCGCAGCATGGCTTTTACTCTGGTAACTGGCGGTTGAAGTGGTTTTTCAGCACGTCGTTCAGCTTTTCCCTGGTCAGCGGCTTGTTCAGGAAGCCGCCGATGTTAAGGCGCTGCACGCGGTCCACGTCCTGCGGGTGCAGCGAGGTGGTGAGCATGACGATGATAATGGCGTCTTTTTCGGGCAGCGGCAATTCGTTGTAGGCTTCGAGGAACTGGAAGCCGTCCATCACCGGCATTTTCACGTCGAGCAGAATCAGGGCCGGGCAGTCGGGCGTGGCCTCGTGGCAATGGGTTTTCACCAGTTCCAGCGCTTCCTGGCCATTCAAAGCCACCAGCAGCTTGTCGGTGATTTCCAGCCGGCTGATGAGCAGCTTGTTGAGGTAGTTGGTCGTTTGGTCGTCGTCGACGAGCAGCGCGCACGAGAGCTTTTGCATGGGTAAATCAGCCGAAAAACGGACGTAGCAAACCGCCCGAAACGGCACGGACTACCGGCTAAAGTACACCCAAAAAGTAGTGCCGCGCCCCAACTCGCTTTGCACCGTGATGCGCCCCCCGGCGTTTTCCACCATCTTCTTCACCATATAAAGCCCAATACCCGAGCCCTCCACGTGGTCGTGGAAGCGCTGGAACATGCCGAACAGCTTCTGCTCGCTCGTGGCGTCGAGGCCCAGGCCGTTGTCCTGCACTTCGAGCACCACGGCCCCGCCCTCGGGGCGGGCGCGCAGGCGCACTTGCGGCACCCGGTCGGGGGCGCGGTACTTGAGGGCGTTCGAGAGCAGGTTGAACACCACCGAGCGCAGGTTTTTTTCCGAAAACATCACCGAAGGGGCGGCCTGCACGTCCACTTCCAGTTCCGCACCAGTGCTTTGCAACAGGGGCTCCAGGTCGAGGCGCACGTCGCGCACCACGGCGGCCAGGTCCACGGGCTCGGTGGGCAGGCCGTGTTCTTTTTGCAGCTTGCTCACGTCGGTGAGCTGCCCGATGGTGCGCTTGAAGCGGTTCACCGATTCCTGCATGAGGTGCAGAATGGGCTGCACGGGCTCGCGCTCGATGATATCGGGCGGCAGCTCCGTCAGCAGCGCATCAAGCAGGCCCTCGATGTTGCTGATGGGCGCCTTGAGGTCGTGGCTGGCGGTGTAGATGAAGTTGTCCAAATCCACGTTCACGCGGGTGAGCTGGGCATTGTAGTCGCGCAGCTCGCGCTGGCCCTGGTCGATGCGCTCCAGGGCCAGCTTGTGTTCGTGAATGTCGGTGTAGGTGCCAATCCACTGCATAATCTCGCCCTGCTCGTTGCGAGAGGGCTGGGCCCGGCCCAGCATCCAGCGGTAGTCGCCGGCGCCGTTGCGGATGCGGCACTCCACCTCGAAGGGCGCGCCGGTGCGCAGGCTTTCGTCCCAGCGGGCCAGGGTGGCGGGGGCGTCGTCGGGGTGCAGGCGCTCGCGCCAGGCCCTCCCGATGCTGGGCCCCTCGCCGGGCGCCTGGCCGATGTAGTCGTACCAGCGGCGGTTGCGGTAGGTGTTGGCGCCGGTGGGGCTCACCGTCCAGGCAATCTGCGAAATGCCTTCCAGCATGCGGCTGGCTTCGGCGGCGGCGCGCTCGCCGGCCAGGCGGGCGGCTTCCTCGCGCTTTAGCTCGGCGTTGGTGCGGTCGAGCAGCTCGTTTTGCTCCTCCACCTGCGCCCGAATGGCCGTGATTTCGCGCTGGGCCGAGAGGTCGGTCACAATCACGGCCAGCGTGGGTGTCTCGTTGAAGCTCAACACGTTCATGCTCACCGAAAACGGCACCAGCGCGCCGTTGCGGGTTTGCAGCGGCAGTTCGCCCTTGCTCTTGCCTTCGGCCCAGCCCTTGAGCAGCAGCCCGGCCCAGTACTCCTGAAACGCCAAGGGCACAAAGGTTTCGAAGGCGCTGCCCATCACCTCGCTCAGGGCGCACTCCAGCAGGCCGGCCAGGCTGGCGTTGCAGTAGAGCACGGTGGCGTCGTCGCTGAGCAGCAGGGCGCCCTCGTTCATCTGTTCGATGAGGGTGCGGTAGCCCTGGTCGGCGCCCTGCAGCGTAAAAATGCGCGGCCCCTCGACACCCTGCACGGCTAGCGCGTCCACGGCCCCGGTCCGGATGGCGTGAATGAGGTCCTGGGCTTCTTCCAGCTGGTAGCGCAGCTCCTCGTTGGCCCGGGCCAGCTCGGCGGCCGTGAGCGGAGTACTACTCATGGTGGGGCGCGTCGTCGGGAGGGGGCGTCAGGCCCAAGGCCTTGAGCACCCGTTCGCGGTCGGAGAGGTCGCCCACCAGCCGGCGCACCAGGCCGGGTTTCAGCTTGATGAGGGTGGGCACGCCGATGAGGTCTTCCTGCTGGGCCAGCGCGGGCTGCTGAAAAATATCCACAATCAGCAGCTCGTAGCGCCCTTTCAGGTACTGCTCGCAGATGTCCTTGATGTTGCGCACGGCGCGCGTCGAGTTCAGTGTGGCCCCCGTGATGTAGAGGTGCAGCACGTATTCGGGGCCGGCCGGCGCGGCGGAAGCGTCCGGAAATTCCGGAAATGGTTCAGGTTCCATCGGCCGTTACTTGCTCAGCATGGGGCGCACGTCGAGGCCCACCAACACCTTTTCTTCGTTCGAGAGGTCGCCGATGATTTTGCGAATGGGCTCGGGCACCTTGCGCACCAGCGTGGGGATGGCCAGAATCTGGTCGCCCTCGGCCAGCTGCGGATTCACCAGCAAGTCAATGACCTCCAGCTTGTAGCGGCCCTTGAGGTGCTGCTCGCAGTAGCGGCGCAGGTTGGCCACGGCCGTCACCGACTTGGGCGTTTGGCCGGCCACGTACAGGCGCAATTCCCAGGTTTCTTCGTCGAGGGGGTCGTTAAAATCTTCAGCCATGGAAAAGGGAATGAAAGCGGAGGCCGGAGGCACCTCCTTCATACGGGTTACTTGCCGGTTTCGCCGGGATTCGGCGCTTTCGGCGCGGGCGGGTTGGCGGAGGCAATGCGCTGCTTGCCGCTGCTGAGGGCTTCGTTGCGGGTTTGCTCGTGGGTGCTGATTTGGCGCAGCTCTTCCTCCACGCTCTCAAACTCGGTGCGCAGGTTGGCAATGTTGGCTTCGAGCATGCGGCGGCGGCGCTCCAGTTCCCGGTCGCGGCGCTCGGCTTCCTGCTGGGCGGCCAGGGTCTGGGCGTGCTCTTCCAGCTGCTGGGTGAGGCGGCTGGCGCCGGTCACGATGCCCGTCGGGCCGAGCACCACGTCGAGCAGCTCAATGCCGCGTTCGGTCACGATGAACTCGCGCACTTGGTTGGAATGGGCCATGCCGCGCGATTTGAGGATGCTCAGGCCGCGGTTGCGCTCGCCCACGCCTTCGAGGTCGCGCACCGAAATCCAGGTATCGACCAGCGACGACACGCCTTCGTCGGTCATTTCCTGCTGCAGGCCGCGCCCGCTCACCAGGGCCGTAAACAGGGCCGTGATGCCATTCACCTTCAGAAAATCGATGAGGCGCGTGAGCATGCTTCGCACCTCCGAAATGTTGCCGACGGTGATGAGGTTGGTGATGGGGTCGATGACCACGGCGTCGGGCTTGAACTCCTTCACCAGGCGGTGCAGGGTCACGAGGTGCTGTTCCAGGCCGTTAAGCGTGGGGCGCGAGGCCTCGATGCGCAGGCGCCCTTCGGCCACATGGTGGTGCAGGTCGATGCCCACCGACGCCATGTTGCGGGTGAGCTGCTGCGGCGATTCTTCGAACGCGAAAAACAGGCAGCGCTGGCCTTTCTGGCAGATTTTGCCGGCAAAGGCGGCGGCCAGCGTGGTTTTGGCCGTGCCGGCGGTGCCGGTGATGAGCACGCTGCTGCCCTGGTAAAAGCCGCGCAGTCCGAACATGTCGTCCAAAGCCGGAATGCCCGACGACACGATGTTGTTCGACACCTCGTGCTCGAGGCGCAGGGAGGTGACGGGCAGCACCGAAATACCGTCCTCGGTTATCAGATAAGGGTATTCGTTGGTGCCGTGGGTGCTGCCGCGGTACTTCACAATGCGCAGCCGCCGGGTGGTAATCTGGTCTATGACGCGGTTGTCGAGCAGAATCACGCAGTCCGATACGTACTCTTCAAGCCCCTGGCGGGTGAGCGAGCCGTCGCCGCGCTCGGCGGTGATGACGGTGGTCACGCCCCGGTCCTTGAGCCAGCGGAACAGGCGGCGGATTTCGGAGCGCAGCACGGCTTGGTTGGGAAAGCCCGAAAACAGCGACTCGATGGTGTCGAGCACCACGCGCTTGGCCCCGATGGAGTCGATGGCGTAGCCCAGCCGGATGAACAGGCCCTCCAGGTCGTACTCGCCGGTTTCTTCAATCTCGGAGCGGTCGACGTGCACGTGGTCGACGCGCAGCAGCTTGCGTTCCTGCAGGTCCTTCAGGTCGAAGCCCAGGGAAGTCACGTTGGCAGCCAGCTCTTCGCCGGTTTCCTCGAAGGCCATGAGCACGCCTGGCTCGTCGAATTCCTGAATGCCGCGCACCAGGAATTCAATGCCCATCAGCGTTTTACCACAGCCCGCGCTGCCGCAAATGAGCGTGGGCCGGCCCTTCGGCAAGCCCCCTTCGGTTATTTCGTCGAGGCCCTCAATGCCGGTGGGCGACTTGGGGAGCTGGGGCAGCGCGGTAGGCTTGGAGAAGGTATTTTCCTGCATGAAAAAAGGGATAACCTAGCAAAGGTAATCGGTGCGGCATGCATAATGGTTTAAGCCGGTGAGACCTCACTACCGTTTCACCTGACGTGACGCCTCACCCCCGGCCCCTCTCCGAAGGGAGAGGGGAGCCAGCCGGTTCATAACCATGCAAGACCGGTGCCCCCTCTCCCCATGGAGAGGGGGTCAGGGGGTGAGGCGTCACGCCTGCGCCGTAATAATATTACCCTACCGGCTGCCCGCCTCGAAATCCATCCAGCCGGCGCGGTGCTCGTCCATCTCCTCGGCGCTGATGCCGTAGGCCGTGCGGGCTTCTTCGGCATTCATCAGGCCCTGGTCCACGGCGTTGAGCACGGCCCACACCTTAAGCTTGCGCTCGGCGTCGGCGTTGCCCTCCGGCTCGGGGCGGCCGTCGGTGTCGAAGTAGTTGGGCTCAAGCTCGCTCATAGACAATGCAAGATAGTTGGATATTCATTAAGCCAGAGTGAAATTTTTGCAATTTCGTTGCGCCGCTTGCCATTATTTCCAGCGGCTGAAAAACCGGTCGAAGGCCGCGCGGCAACCGTCGCTCACGGGCAGGGAACAGCCTGGGCGCGATGAGCGGGTCGGGCCGCTCGAAGTGTACCTGCCGTTTGGCGGCGAGGCGCAAGTGCACGAGACCGATGCAGGCCTGCAGGAAGCAGATTTCTTGGCTCAGGCGCGTAGCCGGCTACTCATATACAGCGCGCAGTGCATCATGCGCAAGAGGTAGTACAGGGCAGCGCCCCGATGGGGCCATCCTAAAAAACGCCACGCAACTCAATTTTTTAAAGCCAGAATAAATGCTTTTACCGACACTTTAAACCAAGTCATCGATAAATAGTCTAAGCGCCACCAGACGCGGCCCATATTTGCTTTCAAGAGGGCTCTTAGATAATTTCGCTGCGAAGTCTACCGGTTCTTGTTCTGATTTTTGCCTTTTGCTTATTCGGTATGTCCGGCTCCAACCGCACTTCTTTTTTTGGCTTTGATGTGGTAAGCAGCGGCTGCGCTGTCTCGCCCGAGGTGACACCCAATGGCCCCGGCCCGCAGCACCACGACCGCGAAACCGGTGGGCAGTTCACCCTCGGCCAGAACTACCCCAATCCTTTTGTGAGCGAAACCACCGTGCCGTTCACACTGCACGCCAACGCCGACGTGCGCCTCGACCTTTTCGACATGATGGGCCGCAAAATGGCCGGCGTGGTGCGCAAGGGCCGCAGCGCCGGCGCCCAAAGCATCAAGCTCAACCTCGACGGCATGGGCCTCGCGGCTGGCGACTACAGCTACCAGCTCGAAGTCACCACCCGCCACGGCGTGTACCGCCAGCGCAAACTCATGACGGCGGAATAGCGCCGGGGTTTGGCAAGTGAAGCCCCCGGAGGCTGGCCGCTGCAGCGGCCAGCCTCTTTTTTTGGGGATTGCATGGGGCGCCACACCAACTCCGGGCGGCCGGTTCTTTTGGGTTAGGCGGCGGCCGGCGTACTTTCGCTGCCGGAGCCGCCGCTCGCGGCGCCCGCTCGCTTTAGCTGCTTTCACTTCCCACCGCGGCCCCGCCGCACATTTCCTTTTTATGGCTGACCAAACCCTTACCGGCCTGCGGGCCGGCGTGCTGCACGGCGACGAAGTGCAGGCGCTTTTCGCCCACGCCAAGGCCAACGCCTACGCCCTGCCCGCCGTGAACGTGACCGGCACCAACACCGTGAACGGCGTGCTCGAAACCGCCAAGGCGGTGAACTCGCCCGTGATGATTCAATTCTCGAACGGCGGCGCCCAGTTCTACGCCGGCAAGTCCTTGCCCAACGACAAGCAGCAGGCCAGCATCGCCGGCGCCATTTCGGGGGCCTACCACGTGCACCAGATGGCTGCCCTCTACGACGTGCCCGTGGTGCTGCACACCGACCACGCCGCCAAAAAGCTCCTGCCCTGGATTGACGGCCTGCTCGACGCCGGCGAGAAATACTACCAGCAGCACGGCCAGCCGCTCTACAGCTCGCACATGCTCGACCTGTCAGAAGAGCCGATTGAGGAGAACATCGAAGTCTGCAAGCGCTACCTCGAGCGCATGGCCAAAATTGGCATGACGCTGGAAATTGAGCTCGGCGTGACCGGCGGCGAGGAAGACGGCGTCGACAACTCCGACGTGGACAGCTCCAAGCTCTACACCCAGCCCGAAGAAGTGGCCTACGCCTACGAGCAGCTGAGCGCCATCAGCCCGCGCTTCACCATTGCGGCGGCTTTCGGCAACGTGCACGGCGTGTACAAGCCCGGCAACGTGAAGCTGCAACCCAAGATTCTGCACAACTCGCAGGAGTTCCTGCGCCAGAAGCACAACATTGAGGAGGCCATGCCCATCAGCTTCGTGTTCCACGGCGGCTCGGGCTCCAGCCGCGAGGAAATCCGCGAGGCCATCAGCTACGGCGCCATCAAGATGAACCTCGACACCGACCTGCAGTGGGCCTTCTGGCAGGGCATCAAGGACAACTACGTGAAGAACGAAGGCTTCCTGCAGGGCCAAATTGGCAACCCCAGCGGCGCCGACTCGCCCAACAAGAAGTACTACGACCCGCGCGTGTGGCTGCGCAAAGGCGAAGAAACCTTCGTGGCGCGCCTGAAAGAAGCCTTCGAGGACCTGAACTGCGTGAACCGCCGCTACTAAGGCGCGGGGCAAGGACGCCTGTCATTGCGAGGCCGTAGGCCGTGGCAATCCGTCCTCTCAGAACCAGACAGGCTCTTTTACCAGAAAGCCCTGGTGCCGCAATGGTGCCGGGGCTTTTTGTTTAACTTATCACATTAGAAGGCTGGTCGCAAAGAGAGGACGGATTGCCACGGCCTGCGGCCTCGCAATGACAGACGCTACGTCGCCTGCCCGCTACTTCCCAATCGAGCCAATCTTGGGCTGAATTTGAATGATGAAGCGCTTGTTGAGCGCCTCCTGGCTGCCGGTGTAGCGCCCGGCGCCGCGGAAGCCGCTACCGGCGGCCACCACTTCCAGGTTGCCGGGGAAGCGCAGGCCGGCCTGCTCCCAGAGGCGAATCACGCTCAGGGCGCGGCTGTAGCTGAGCTGGCGCACGGCGGGCCCGTCAAGGTTGTGCGGGTCGTTCGCGGGGTAGCGCAGGTCTTTGGCAGCGCGTCCCTCCACCACAATGAGGTACTGTACGTTGTCGTCGTTTTTAATCGACTGCATTTCGCGCAGCAGGAAGCGGCCGGCTTTGATGAGCGGCGCCTCGGCATTGCCGGGCAGCACCGCACTCTGGGGCGAAAACGTGACCGGAAATTTCAGCTCGTAGCGCTTGTAGGTGGCGTTGTACTCAAAGTAGTCGCTTTCCAGGCGTTTGAGCGCGGCCTTGATTTCGTCGAGCTTGCGCTTTTCCTGCACCTGCACTTTCAGCTCGGAAATCAGGTGTTCGTTGTCGCGTTGTTTGTCGTTGGCCCGCTTGAAACCGAGCACAAACAGCACGAGCATGATGAGGAACAAGGCCGTCATGAGGTCCACGTAGCTGGGCCAGAAGAAGTCCTTGTCTTTGCTCATAATAGGTTTGGGTAGTAAATAAATTGATTTAGAACGTCATGCCGAGGCGTAGCCGAGGCATCTCGCCCGCGTCGTTGCAACGATTGATTTGCTTAAACGAGCGAGATGCCTCGGCTACGCTCGGCATGACGTTCTATTACGGTCTGTTCCCGCGCTATTTCTTCCCCAGAAAATTCCGCTGGAACCAGTTTGGCTTGGTGAGTTCCTCCAGCACCTTATTAGTCCGGTCCACCTGCTTCAAGAGCTCCTGCTGCACCTGCGAGTCGACCACCAAGCGGCCTTCGAGGCGCTGCATGGCTTGGGCGGTTTGCTGGGCCTGGCGCTCCTGCAGGAGGTTGAGGTCCTTTTGCTGGGCCGGGAGCTGCGTGAATGGGTTGAGGTACTCGGTGATTTTCTGGTAGATGTTGTCCTGGTTGAGGCGGCGGAAGTGCTGCTGCCATTGCTCGTGGGCAGCGCTGGCTTCCTTTTGCAGCTCCTGCAGGCGGCCGTCGAGCTCGGCGTCCATGCGGTGCACGCCCTCGCTCACGCCTTGGCGAATTTGGGCGCCCAGGTCGGCCAGCAGCTTGCCGTGCTGGCTGAAGAAAGCCACCTGTTGGCGCAAGGCATCGTCGTGCTGCTGCAAATACTGTGGCACGCTGGCCAGGCCTTGCTCCAGGGCCGTGAGGCGGTTGAGCAGCGCGCCAATGGTTTGGGCGGCCTCGGTGCTGTGCACCACGGTGGTGTTCAGCGCCTGCTGGTAGCCCAGGAATTTCTCGAAGGTCTGGGCGCTTTCGTCCACCCTATCAAACACCTTGACGGTGGCATTGGCCAACTCCGAGTAGCCAATTTTCTCCAGCTGCTCCAGGAAGCGCTTCTGCACGCTCACGTTCTCAGTGATGCTGGCAATGAGCGGCGTAAACTCGTGAATCTTGCTGAAAAAGTCGTTCTGAATCTGGCTGAAGAATTCGGCGTTGAACGAATCCAGCACCGATTTCAGGTTGCTCATGCCGGCCTGCATGTCCGAGTTCAGCTTGGGCAGCAGCGCTTTTTGCAGGAAGGTGTAGTAGGCGTTTTTCTGCCGGTCGCGCACGGCGCGGGCCTGCTTCAGCAGCTGGTTGCCAGCCAGCGTGAAGGCCAAGCCGAACAAGCTGCCAATCATGGCAATGAGCACCCCGCCCAGGAAGTGCTGCACGTCGCCGTTGCTAAACGAGGTATCCGTGTTCGGATTGGCCGCGACGTCGGCAAACGGGTTGCCCACCAGCGACACCAGGCCGATGATGGCCCCGGTAAAGGTGCCCAGCAAACCTAGGTAGAGCGGCGTGGTTATCTGCGCCTGAATCTCGTCATCCAGAGCCTCAGCGTGGCGTTCGGAAATGTCTTTCAGAATGCCAAAATCGGCCGCCGCGCCGCGGTTGTTCAGCAGGTACTCGTTGGTGTCGGTGATGATTTGGCCAAACTCCGGCGATGTGTTGTTGGCGATGAGGGCGTCGTACTGCACCTCAAAGTTCTTCTCGGGCTGCGCGGCGGTGTAAGGAATGGGTTGCACGCCCACCGCCCCCGCCGCCGGATACATGCCTTGGATGCGCCCGATGAGCAGGCGGTTGCGGAGGAACACCACCGCCTGCCACGCCACCAGGGCCAGGATTAACAGGATTTCGACTAAGAACATAGCTGATATTTACAGCGAAGGTAGAGACGCAATATTTTGCGTCTCGTCGTTGAACGGCCGATGCCACACCGCTCGCAGCATCCAGGCGTCATTGTTCAACGACGAGACGCAAAATACAGCGTCTCTACACCATTTAAAGCTCGTTTTAGCTCAGCGCAATGCCCGCCTTCTGCACCACGTGCCAGGCGTCGTCGCGCTTTTCCAGCTTGCCGGCGGTCAGGTTGGTGATGCTCGTGAACTGCTCCGTGGGCGGCAATTCAAACTGGAAAAACTCCTTCAGCTCGCGCACACCGTTGCCAATGATGCGCGACTGGTCGGCCTGCGGGCTGAAAGAGAATTGCGCCGTAGTAGCTTCCGAGTGCGGCAGCGTGATGAGCAGCGGCATCTGCGGCAGCGGATTGGGGCTGAGCTTGCGGTGCTCGATGCTGGGCACATCGGGGGCCGGGGCGTAGTAGTGCAGCGGACCGTTGCTGGGCGCAACAGCAGCAGCGTCAGCAATAGCCGACGCTTCGGCGGGCGCGGCGGCAGCCTCCGGTGCACTGGCTGCAATCAGCTCCTGAATAGCGGGCGGCGTCGACGTAGGGGCCGCCCACTCAATGGTTTGGCCGGGTTCCAGGGGCTCTTCGCCGGGGTTGGGGGTAGTTGGATTCATAGCGGCGGAGCGGGGGGCAATGGTGGGCCAGGAAGACGCGCGTTCGGCGGAAGGCGCGGTTCTGGAATTGATATTGGGCTTTTTCTTTTTGTCGTTGCGAGCCTGCTTTTCCGGCGTTCGGGAAACCGGCGGCGTGCCCTGCGCCTGGCGCATCGACTGCACCTTGGGCACCTTGCCGCTCGGCTCCGGCGAAGCGGCAGCGGGCGCTTCGGCTGGGGCGCGGGGCACGTTTTCCGCCTTTTTGCGCACCGGTTCAGCCGGCAGGAAATCCACCGCATTGGGTGGAAAGCCCCGACCAGAGCCCGAACGGTGGCGCCGCTTCGGCGTGGAGCTGCGTGCCCACATTCGCGCGCCTAGCACGCCCAGCGCAATGCCACCCAGCACGCCCAGCACCAGCGGCCAGTTCGACGAAGGCGCAGTGGCTACCGGTGCGGGCGTTACTACCGGTTCGGTCGCCGCTGTCGGCCCGGGCGTCGCTACCGGAGCCGGCGCCGCTGTCGGCCCGGCCGAACCAGGCGCCAAGGGTTGCTCCGACGTCGTGGTGGGCTGCGCCCGCACTGCCGGACTGCCCCCGAGGGCCAGCAGGAGCAGCAGTGCCCGCCAGCCCAGGCGGTTAGTTGAGCGGCTGCGCGTCATGAAGCACCTTGGATAGCTCATACAGGGCGTTTTTGAACGGCAGGAAGAACAACGTTTCGGGAATCGTATCGCCGTCGCGCAGCACGTCGGCGTACTGCTGGCGGTAGAGGTTGAAGGAGTCGCCGAGGCTGCGCTCCAGCGTGTTCATCACCAGACCGGGGTCGTTTTTCACGCCCAGGTCGGCCTGCACGCGCTTCAACTCGGGGTCTTCGAGCAGCAGCTTCAGGCAGGCGCGGGCGTTGCTCAGCACGGCCTGCTTGATTTCGTCGGTCACGCCGGCGGCTTCCAAGTGGTGCTCACCTTTATCAGCCTGCGGGTTCTCCGCATCGGGCACAACGCCGACGGGGCGCACCATGGGCGGGTCCTGCGGAATCTGACCGGTGGCGAGCACGCCGCCGTTGGCGGTGGTTTGCTTGGGGTCGTCGGCCAGCTTGATGCGGAAATCGGCCGGTACGGACTGCCCGGTGGCTTTTTCCATGATGAGACGGGCCAGCTTTTCCACCGGCTGCAGGTTAGCCCCCGCCGCCAGCAGGCGCACGTAGAGGCTGCCGCGGCCCGTGAAGCACAGGTAGCGCGGCAGCTGCTGGCCGTTGGCCACCGTCACCTGCGCCACGTGGTAAATCAGCGCCCCGAAGTGCAGGTAGAACAGCACTCGAAGGTGCTCAGCCCGCAACAAACGCTCGCTGAAGCCCAGCAGCTGGTCGTAGTTGAACAGGAAGCTGGCCACGTCCTCGGAGCCGAAATTGTCGGTACTTTCGGCTACCAGCACATACTCGCGGGCCCGGCGGGCGGCGGGCGAAAGCACTGCGCTTTGCACCCCGGCCACGCCGAAGCGCACGAGGCCGTTGTCCTTCGAGCCGCGCACCTCCGCGCCGCCGTCACCCCACAAATCATTGCCGGCGAAGCGGAACGAGGTACTCAGCACCGGCTTGCGGTCGGCGTACAGCAGCACGTCGGTGGTACCGCCGCCGATGTCGATGAAGGCGGCGTTTTCGCCTGGGCCCAGCGTCACAATGTTGCGGCGCGTGAGGTAGTAATACGGCGCCGTCGACTCGACCATGCAAGGCATGGAGGCCGTGGTGTGGAAGACCTCGTGGAACAGCGTGTCCCACTCGCGTTGGTACAGGTTGCGCTGGTAGGTGCTGAAGCTCAGCGGGGCAAACCAGGTGATTTGCGTGGCCGCGAGGTTGCCGCCGTTCAGGGCCACTTTGGCGCGGCACAGCAGCAGTATTTCTTTGAAAAACGCCCGTACGCGGTTGGTGTTGGCAATGTTCAGCGAATTATCCCACTTCAGATTGGTGTGGTAATTCGGCCGGCGCTGTTCCTCGGTGATAATGCCGAACGCCACGTTGATGTTGCCGAGCACGCTCAGTTCCTGGGTGGCGTAGTTGGCGGCCTCGTAAGTCGCGGTGCGGGCCGGGAAGGCATACGGCGAGTTGTCGGCGCCGATGATGGGCGGCACGAACTCGCGTTCCTGGTATTGCTGCCAGCGCTTGATTTGCACGAAGTTGGCCGGGTCGTCGTCGATGCCACGGTACAGGCGCTCGTAGGCGGTGCGGTCGGGCTCGGCGGTGCTCTTTTTCAGCAAAGCCACCGGCGTGTCGGTCAGGCCAAAGCTGAACGGCTTGGGCTCCTGGCCTGGGCTGTCCTGCATGGCCACGTGGGTGTTCGTGGTGCCGAAGTCGATGGCAAAACGGTACTCCTTGGTGCCCTGGCGCACTTCGGGCCAGCGCGGGATGATGAGTGCGCGGCCCTCGGCCGGGGCCGGGTTCAGCACTTCGAGGTAGTCGAAATGAGTGCCGCGCACCTCGTAGTAGGCGCTGCCTTCGTCCTGACTGGTTTTGGGGGTGCGCTCGTAGCGGGTGGCGCTTTGGTCGGTGCCCGTGTCGCTGAGCTGGTGGCCGTTGGCCCAGAATTTCAGGTCGACTTTCTTGGTCACCATGCTCGGGTCGATGTTGTTGGCATCCACCAGCATGACTTTGTAGAAGTCGTTGAACTGCGGCGCGTCGGCCACTTTCACGAAGGGAAACACCGACAGCGCCACGTTGGTCACGCGCAGGCGGCCCACGCCCTCCCCTTGCGGATTGTCATAGTAAGCGCGCTCATAATCTACGTAATCGCCGCCGCTCACCGGCACCCGCAGCCGCACCCGGATGCAGGCCGATTCCAGCTCCAGCGAGAGGTGCTCGGCCAAATCCTGCTGCGTGAAGTAGTCGAAATACGCCGGTTTGATGGGTAGCAACGGCCAATTACTGGGCCGGAAGCCGGGCGCAATCTTCACATTGCCGCTGAAAAACCGCGTCTCGTCCACCTCATAAGGCACAGCCAGCAGGGTTTCTTCCAGCAAGTCGTTCACTGTGAGGTAGGGGTACGGCAGCTCCGGGCCGGGCAACGTGCGTTCCTTCAGCGGCCGGGCATCGGTCAGGGGCACAATGGCACCGCTGTCGGCAAACAGCGTTTCGTTGTAGTACTTCTTGCCAATGGCCTTCAGGCCCGGGCGCAGCACGATGGGCAGCGGCCCGGCCACCCCCGCCCGCGTGGGCCGGATGAAGAGGTCGGAGCCGCGCACGGTGCCTTCGTCGGGGCGCACGCGCAGCAGCACGCCGGCCACGTCAATCTGGTTATTGGAAGCGTCGGTGAGAACCGGGAAATTGCTTAGGCTGGCGGTGCCGTCCATGGCCCATTTCTGCAGCAGGCCGCGGTCGAGGGTATCGCGCACCAGCGGCGCGAGGGTCGTCAGGGCCGGGTCGCCCACGAACTCCTGATACACATAGTCGCGGAAAGCGGCTTCGCGGTTAGCTAGCGGCACATACTGATTGTCAAGATAGTATCCACCGCCCTGTGGGCGCTGCACCGGCAGCGGCCGCACATTCGGCGCGGGGAAAAACAGCGTCAGCGGCGAGGTGCCGCCAATAAGCTGTGGCACGCCGTTGGCCCCAGGGAAGTAAATGAGGTGCATCTCGGTCAGCTTCGCAAAGCGGCCGTCCAGGTACAGGGCCAGCACATCGGCCAGCGGGCGGGTGGCGGGGTTGGCGCGCAGCTTGGCTAGTTCTTCGTCCTTGCGCCAGGCCCGGATTTGCAAGCGCTGGCTGGCCAGCTTGCGCTGGTGGAAGTTGAACACCATTTCCCACACGTCCCAGAAGTGGCTCACCAACTGGTGGTAAACGGAGTCCTGAGCGGCCCCGCCTTGCGTCACAAAGCGCAAAGCCGTCTCCACCAGGTGCATGCGGGCGAAGGGCGAGGGAATCGAAACCGCCACCTTGGCGGCGCGGCCGCCCTGCGGGTCGAGCAGGCGTTCCACTTCGTGGGGGCCAATTTTACCAGTCGGTCCCCAGCCCTCGTGGGTGCTGGAGCCGGTATCGTGCAAACGCAGGATTTTAGCCATGTGTATTGTTAGAAGAGGCGCCAATGGCGGAACCTCACCCCCGGCCCCTCTCCCCAGGAGAGGGGAGCCACGGCAGCGCGGGCGTTGGTTGCAAAAGTCCTCTGGTATTGATTCAAGTTTGTTTTAAGCAGAATAATCGTCAGGCTTCCCTCTCCTGGGGAGAGGGGCCGGGGGTGAGGTTTCGCCGTTAAGAATACTGTAGCTTCTTGTCCAGAATCTCACCCGTCGCGTCTTCAAATGCCTTCACTACCCAGCGCAACGCTTCGTTCTCCGTTGGGTTTTTCAAGGTGTCTTTGCCTACGGCTTTGGTCAGCTCGTCGCGGAAGTAACCGGGCGTGATGCCTTTGCTGAAAATGCCGGTTTCGACCGTCTTGTCGCTCACCATTTTGTTGAAATCCGCTTCGTCGGCGCGGATGGCAGTGTAGCGGCGCTGGTTTACGCCCAGCTCGCGCAGCCACTCGTTGTACTCGCCGAAAAAGTCCGTCAGCTCGCGCAAAGCGCGGTTGTTGCGCAGCTGGGCTGAGAGGTCGCCGGCCTCGTAGTAGGGCGCTTTGGCATCCTCGGGCGTGTGCTTGAGGAAGTAACGGGCGAAGTAGTGCAGCTGGATGAGCGGGCGGGCCACTTCCTGGCGCATGTCGCTGGGCAGCTGGCCGAAGTCGATGTCGGTGCTGTCAGCTTTCAGGCCGTACTCGTGGTAGAGCGGCTGGTTGGCATCGAGCTGGTTGTCGGGCACTTCCATGAAGTGCTGGATGGACAGCGCGCCCAGCATTTCGAGCAGGTGGGCCTGGTTGCGCTGCTCGGCGCGGCCGGGGTGGTTGGCCAGCGGCTGGCCGGGCTGGTCGCCGAGGTAGTACATGGCTTCTAAGCCCTGCAGGTTGTCGGCGTAGTACGACAGCGCGGTTTTCGTCTTCGTAATGAAAGTGTTGGAGTCGATGAAATCCTGGCCGGCAGCTTTCTCGTCGGCCGAGGGGTCAGCTAGCTTGAAGTAAGGCAGCATCACCAGCGCGCCGGCTTTGAGGCGGCGGCGGATTTCGGGATGGGCCAGTGGCGAGTTGGCGTCGCGCAGGTTTTTTACCAGCAGCGGGAAGCCGGCCGCGCCGGTTCCGCCAAAAATGGAGCTGATAAAAAACGCCCGGTCACCGTCCTGCAGGCTCTGGGCGAGGTAGCGCATTTCCTTGGACTGCACCATCGCATTCAGCACCACCGAACCTACGTTGGGCGAGCCGCGGAACCCCACGTCGAGGTTGGCCGCGAGGCTGTCCTGGGTGAACAGCAAATCCACCAACCCCTGGGTTTCCACCGAGAGGTCGTTGTATTTCAGGTAGTCGCGGAAGGGCTGGCTGATGCCGCCGAAGTCGTACACGAAGGAGTCGCGCAGTTCCTCCCCACCGCCGCTGGTGTTGAGGTGAGCCAGCGTGTTCATGGGCTGGCTGAAGAAGCCGGTTTTTTCCTTCTGGCCGTCGCCGTACAGCGCTTCGTGGATGCGGGCGTAGCGTTTGAGCAAGGCCACGGTGCGCGTCACGTCGCCGTTCTGGGTGTCGGGGTCGATGAGGACGGGCACCACCTGGTCGCAGTTCGGAATGCGCACGCCCGAGGCCAGCAACATGGTGAGGGAGCGCAGCACGCGGGCCCCGGTGCCGCCCACGGCAAAGATGAATAGTTTGGACATAGCGTTGAGTGTAGCGCGAAGCTCCAGCTTCGCGTGTCGTTGAACGACTTTAGGAATCCCAATGGCGGCGCTATCAACGCGGCCGATACGCGAAGCTGGAGCTTCGCGCTACATTCTTAAAACGGCCCCACAAAAGGCGTGGTGCGGGCATATGTGCTCCAGCGCTTCAGCAGCACCGACAAAATCAGGAACCACAAGGCTGCTACAATCATGTTCACCACCATAAAGTAGCCCAGGTAGCTGCTCGCTTCGGCGCCGTGGCCCTTGCTGAGGCTGTTGGCCAGAAACACGCCCAAACCGGCGGCCAGGGCCAGCGTCAGGGCCCAGTGCGGCGTGCGGAACATGCCGGTGCGCAGGGCCGAGTTGAACACATAGTAGAAAGCAACAACCAACAACAAGCTCACGCCCAACGTGCTCCAGCCCACGAGTGAAAACAGGTCGGTTTTGTAGAGGCCGTAGTCGGCCGGGCGTTGGCTTTGAAAGATGGAAATAAGCGCCGAGTACAGGCTGGTGAAGAAGGTTTGCATAGGAAAAGGTTAGAGAAGTGAGAAGTGAGATAGGAGAGGTGAGATAAAAACAATGATTGTCTCATATCTCACTTCTCGCCGTCTCATGTCTCTATTTATCGTTTTTGAGTGGAAGCTGAACCGTGAATACGGCGGGTAATGGAGTTGGGTACGATTGACGGACGCCGGTCAGCAGTTGGTCGAGGCCAAACGTGCGGGGGGCGGGCGTATTGTCGTTGGTGGTGCTCCAGGCGGCTACCCAGTCCGGCGTTTCCGGAGCGGGCAGCGAGAGCGTGAGCGTGGCCGTGGGGGCTGCCAGCTTGCTCACCCGCAGGCGCACCACGTGGGTATAAGGCGCCAGCACCGGCTGGCCGCTTTGCTCCTCGTCGGTGAGCGGGCGCACCGAGTTGGGCAGCAGGCTGGCCTGGCCGTTGGGCAGGCGCACTTGCAGATGTTGGGCCAAAAAGGCCGGTTGCTGCCAGGCGGCGGGCAATTCCTTCAAATCCAAGCCCACCGAAAAGTCTACCGGGTCGTCGGAAGGGTTCAGGGTCAGACCGTTGTTTTCGGCATACACGGTGCCGCCGCTCGACTTTAATTTCGGGTCCGTGAGCTTGGTGAGCAGCGGCGC
This sequence comes from Hymenobacter monticola, assembly GCF_022811645.1. Taxonomy (NCBI): domain Bacteria; kingdom Pseudomonadati; phylum Bacteroidota; class Cytophagia; order Cytophagales; family Hymenobacteraceae; genus Hymenobacter; species Hymenobacter monticola. The sequence continues at coordinate 231,430 of NZ_CP094534.1, forward strand.
AAAGGCGGGCGTGCTCGTTTTCAGCCCAAAGAAGGCCTGTTGGGCCGGCGCGTTCTTGAACACCTCAGCGGCATAGCGCGCCACCTGCGCGGGCGGCCCAATCACCCACACATAATAAGGCACCTTTTCGCCGTTCAGGGCACGCTTTTGCACGGGCGTTTTCACGGCCGGGAAATAGCTGCCGTAGAAGTGCGAGGTTTCGCCGAACACCGCGACGGCCAGTTGCTGCCGGCTCACGGGCGCGATGGACGTGCGAATGAGGTTGGGCAACTGCGAGAAATCCGACTTGCGGGCCGGGCCATAAATGAAGTCGGAAATCACCACACTCACCTCCTCCCCTGCCTTGGGCCGGTTGAGAATGCCTTCCAGCATCTGCGGCAGCTCGGTGCCGAGGGCAGCCTGGCTCACTTCGCCCTGCACCACGTCGCGCAGCTCCTCAAACTTCACGGGGCGCGGCGCGGCGTTTTCGCAGAGGTAGTACTTGCGCTCGGCCACGGCTCCGTTCACCTGGGTTTCGGTGATGAGGGCGCCGATGCGCTTTTGGAACTCAGTCGCGGGCTTGTCGGCCCCCCCACGCGGCACAAAGCCTTTCATGCCGCCCGAATACTCCAGAAAAACGCTCACGCGCAACGGCGCAGCTTCAGTGGTGGCGGGGGCTTCGGTGGTGGCTTTGCTGGTTTTGGTGGGCTTGCTGGCGGTGGTTTCGGCCGGTTCCGAGTTGCAAGCCGTCAGGAGTGAAACGGTTCCAAAAAATACCCCGGCGAGCCGGAAACGGCGAAACAAACGCGGCACGGGCAAGCCCACGGGAACGGAAATCGGCATAGAATAAGCGCTAGGCGAGGTTTTGGGGCGAAGTATAGGCATTACGCAGCGAACTACCCAGCGGCCGAAAACCACAGGCCCTAAACGCAGCTCCGAGGCCGCTAGTACGGCCAGCCCCTTCACCAAACGCGTTTTCACATTTCTTTGTCAGCAGGCCACACATTGCCAGCTTATTATAAATTGCAGACAGGACTAGCCTCTTTATCAGCAGGTTTTAACCATTGCAAATCATTGTTTTAAATATTGCTACAACATCTGATGCGGCCCATTCAAACCAATGAATTAGGTTTAAGCTGGACTGTTTATTAACATTGCCAGATAGATGTGCTGTTGGTTTTTCCAGGTCTTGTGATGCTATGCACCTTATTGCTCTCCGCGCTGAATACCAAATCACGGTCGACCGGGCCCAAAATCGGATTTTCTACCAAAATTTTGGTCCGATGAGGACCGCCAAGGCCCTGCCCCATTACCGCACCGATTGGGAAACCGCCTTGGCCCAAGTCCGGCCCGGCTTCTGCATCCTCACCGACATGCAGGTGGTGAACGAAAACGGCGGTGCCCTGCTCGACGCGTTTCAGGCCGTGGAGCAGCTCATCGTGCAGCGCGGCGTGACTTTGGTGGCCGAAGTGCACTTTCCCGGCCTGCCCACCCGCCGCCACACCGACGCCGTGACCACCCGTCAGGCCATGCCCGTTGAGTATTTCCTCGATATCTGGGACGCCACCCAGTTCCTCGACGGGCTGCAGCTCCACACCGGCACGGCGGCTTAGCGCCGGCCGAAAACCGTCTTTTAGTGGGGGTTCAGCGGCCAACGATTCCAGCCGCGGCGTTGTTATGAAGCGGGCCCGCGTTGGCGGCCCCGGCCGGTGGCCGTACCTTTGCGCAACGGCCTCCTACGTTGTGGCCGCTTCAAACCCGCTGCCCGGTTAAAGGCACTTTTTACCCTTATGTCCACCCCCATTTCCACCGATATCTGCATCATCGGGGCCGGCCCGGTCGGCTTGTTTGCAGTGTTTGAGGCGGGCTTGCTCAAGCTCCGCTGCCACGTCGTTGATGCCCTGCCGCAGCCCGGCGGCCAGCTCTCCGAGATTTACCCCAAGAAGCCGATTTACGACATCCCCGGCTTCCCCGAGGTGCTGGCCGGCGACCTCGTCGACAATCTGATGAAGCAGATTGAGCCCTTCCACCCCACCTTCACGCTGGGCGAGCGGGTGGAGAGGTTTGAAAAGCTGGACGACGGCTCTTTCCAGCTCTTCACCACCGACGGCACCGAAATCCACTGCAAGGCCGTGGCCATTGCCGGCGGCCTGGGCTCGTTCGAGCCGCGCAAGCCGGCCGTGGAAAACCTGGAGCAATTTGAAGGCGGCCGCGGCGTGCACTACATGGTGCGCGACCCCGAGCACTTCCGCGACAAGAAAATTGTCATCGCCGGCGGCGGCGACTCGGCCCTCGACTGGACCAACTTCCTCGCCAACGTGGCTTCCGACGTGACGCTCGTGCACCGCGGCACCACCTTCCGCGGTGCCGCCGACTCGGCTGAGAAAGTGCAGAAGCTGCACGAGGCCGGCAAAATCAAGCTCGTGCTCAGCTCCAACGTGACGCACCTGCACGGCAACGGCGAGCTCAAGGAAGTGACCATCACCGGCAACGACGGCAAGGCCGAGAAGGTCCCGCTCGACTGCTTCATCCCGCTGTTCGGCCTCACGCCCAAGCTCGGCCCCATCGGCGAGTGGGGGCTGGAAATCGAGAACGACGCGGTGAAAGTGGATACGCTCGACTACAGCACCTCGCTGCCCGGCGTGTTCGCCATCGGCGACATCAACACCTACCCCGGCAAGCTCAAGCTCATCCTCTGCGGCTTTCACGAGGCAGCGCTGATGTGCCAAGGCGCGTTCAAGTACATTTTCCCCGACAAAAAATACACGCTCAAGTACACCACCGTGAACGGAGCACCATCTATGTAAAATGGTAATTAAGTAAATGAGTAAGTTGGCGCCAGCCTTCACTCATTTACTCAATTACTCACTTACCAACTTACCACTTGGAAAACGACATCCGCGTCTACGTCGAGGAAGCCCCCGGCCAACGTACTGAACTAGTGGGCCCCACCGACATGGGCCTCAGCCTGATGGAGCTGCTCAAAGCCAGCGGCTACGACATCATGGCCACTTGCGGGGGCATGGCCCTTTGCGCCACCTGCCACGTGGAGGTGCTGGCCGGCCCCGCCCTGCCCGAGCCCGAAGATGCCGAGCTCGACATGCTCGAAACCCTGCCCGTGGTGCACGAAGGCTCCCGCCTGAGCTGCCAGATTCGCCTCACGCCCCGCACCGACGGGCTGGTGGTGCGCTTGGCTGCCACGGGCGCTTAGGATTTATCTGTCATTGCAAGGGCGAAGCCCGTGGCAATCCGTCTTCACTGAGCGACCAACTCTGATTTGTGACAAAGCTTTTTTCAAAGCGAAAAGCCCCGACACTGCTTAGTGCCGGGGCTTTCTAGTAAAAGGCGTGTCTGGTTTTGTACAGGACGGATTGCTTCGATACGCTCGCAATGACAGGCAAAGACGGAACGCTACGCCCCCGCTGCCAGCCGCTCCCGCATCCGCTCCTTTGCGGCGGCCGATAGCGCGGGGCCCGTCTGTTCGCGGGCTGAAGCGGCCGCCCTGGCCCATTCGGCCATGAGCACGGTTTGCTTGGCGTAGCGCTTGCAGTAGGGGCAGTAGCGCAGGTGCACCCACAGGCTGGCGCGCGGCCCCCATAGCAGGGCGCGGTCGGGCTGCTGGTCGAGCAGGCGGGTAGCGTTTTGGCAGGTAATGAGTCGGAGCATAACGGGGGTTAATTCTTGCCTAAGCCGTGTTTTTCGAGGCAGCGGCGCAGTTGCAGCTTGGCCCGGTGCACCAGCACCCAGTAGTTAGACGCAGTGATGCCCAGCTCCTGACAAATTTCTTCGGCCGATAATTCCTCCACGAAGCGCATGGCAAACACGGCCCCCTGTTGCGCCGGCAGCCGGTCCTGGCAGCGCTGAATAGCCTCGTGCAGTTCCTCCTGCTCCAGCGCGGCATCGGCATTCAGCCAGCTGGCGGGCATTTGCGCATCGGCCCAGTGCCCGGTTTCCAGGTTAAAGAAGTCGGCTTCCGTAGCGCCGCCTTCGCTTATTTGGTCGAGACTGACTTGCTTGGCGCGGGCCTGCCGGCGGTAATGGTCGATGATTTTGCGCCGCAAAATGACGAACAGCCAGGTGCGCTCCGACGCCTCGGCCCGGAAGGTAGCCAAGCCGTCAAGGGCGCTCAGGAAAGTTTCCTGCACCAGTTCTTCGGCCACGGTGGTGTCGCTCACGCGGCTGAGGGCAAAGCGGAAAAGCTCGTCGCCGTAGCGGTCGGGCCACTGCGCCGGAATGGGAACGGATGGGGTCATGCAAGGCGGCGAGGGGCTGGGCCCAACTCGCACCGCAAGATTACGGCGGCCGCCGGGAAAAGGACGCTTCTCACTCCGATAGGGCGGCGGTAGCAACTCCAACAATGTGCCGCGAAGCCACTTCCTGCACCAGCACCACGGCCCGCAAATTCGGCCGTTGCCAAGCAGTGGGCAAAGTCAGCGCTTGGTCGGCGCTAAACGTTCCGTCTGCCCCCACGCGCCCAAGCGGCAGCAGCTGGCGCACCACAGCTGCGTGGCGCAGCAGGCGCCCGGCGTTCTCGCCCCGCCCCACCTGCGACGACAAGCCGCTTTCGGTGATGGCCAGCAGTACTTCTGCCGTGGGCGTGCCGGCGGGCAGGTTCTGCACCCGCACCTCGGCCCGGCCCTGGCGCACGCGCAGGCCCACGGTGGCCTGAGGTGCCTTGGCGGCTTTGGCCACGGTAGCCGCCAGCTCGCCGGTGCGGCTGCCCACCAATTCGTAGCGTCCATTCACCACGGCCTGAGGCGTGTAGGAGCCCGTGCCGAAACCTTGGGCGTACTGGCGCTGGCGCGCGGTGTAGGCCGGCGCGGAAAAAGCGTCTTTCCAGCCCAGCCTGTTCCAGTAATCGACGTGCTCGCCGAGGGCAATAACTTCAACGCCGGGCACGGTTTGAGCGGTTTCCAGGTCGCGCAGGGCCGCATCGGCGCTTGGGCAGCTGGAGCAGCCTTCTGAGGTGAATAATTCCACGATTACCGGCACCCGGCTTGGCTCCGTCGGCACGGGCGTCGCCGGCGTAAGCGATAATAATAGACCGCAAAGCGGCAGCACGAGCAGCAAAGCTGTTTTCATCATCGACGAGGCAAAGCAGCATTATTCCGGCATCATTGCCGAGTTGTTTTGCTAGACGCTGCGCTTTAATCCTCCTTACAGCCAAGCCGTCATCCTGCGCTTTGCCGCTGGCCGCATCTAAAATAAAAAGCCCCCGCAACGGCGAGGGCTTTTTTAGTTACTCTGATGCTTAGTGTACCTTACTGCGCCCGCTTCAGGGGCGACTGTGCGGCGCTGCCGTTCGGGCCGGCTGTGGTGACGGGCACCGGCGCGAAGTTGAAAATTTCTAGTACCACGCGCCAGCCGGCCACGGCTTCGCGCCGCCAGATGCGCAGGTAGCTGCCCTTTTCCTCGGGGTGCTTGGCAGTGGCCATGCGGCGCAGGTCGCCCACCACGTAGCCCAGGTCGCCAGCGGCGGCCAGGTAGCCGGTGGTGGGGGCAAAAATGTAGCTGTCACCGAGGTTTTTCATGTTGGCCACGGCGGCGGCCCCTTGCATCATGGAGAGGCCGGGCCGGTAGAGGCGGGCTTCGGCACTCAGCGACTGCTCGTAGCTGGCACCGGGCTTGGAGAGTTCGGCCGCGGCAAACTTGCGGTCCACGTCCAAAATAATGCCCGACGGGGCCATACTGGGTGTGGCCACGGCCGGCTGCAGGCGCGGCTGGGGCACCGTGGCGGGCTTGGCCGGTGCCGCGCCAATACGCTCGATGCCCATGTCGACGGCAAATTTCCAGGTGCCGTCGGGCTGCTTGCGCCACACGGTCACGTACTCGCCCCCGGCCTGCGGTTGGCCGTCTTTGAGCTGCGTCCAGGGGCCGGTGGTGTAGCCCAGGTCGCCCGACTGGGCCACATCGGCCAAAATGGGGTACCAGCTCAGGCGCGTGGTGGGCTGCACCGGCCGGGCCTGCCACACCTCCTGGGCGCTGACGAGCTTGCCGCCTTCCGCGATAAGCGCCGTGGGGGCGCTATAAGCCAAAAAGGCAGCCTTGGTGCCCGCCTGCATCGCCTGCGCCGCAAAAGAATTTTCGGCATCAATCACCGCCTGGCGGGCCTGCCCCATGCTCACCAACGGCAGCCCGGAGGCCAATAACGCTATAATTGTCAAGGAATTCTTCATAATATACAAGGCTAATGGCTTATCAATAGCTAAGATAGGCACTACGGGATAATCACAATTCTCTGCCAACTTTCATTTGCCCGCTGATGCCGTTCTTGCAGCCGCATTGGCCCCTGGCTGAAACTTTGAGCCACTTTCCGCCGATTCATTTTTCTTGTTTTTATGAAACTAGCCGACCTCACTGCCCGCGCCCGGCGTATCCGCCTCGTTCTCACCGACTGCGACGGTGTGCTCACCGACGGGGGCGTCTATTATTCGGAGCGCGGCGAGGAAATGAAGCGGTTCAACATCCGCGACGGCATGGGCGTGGAGCGCCTGCGCAACCAAGGCATTGCCACGGGCATCATCACGGGCGAGGTATCGCCCTCGGTGCGCACCCGCGCCGCCAAGCTGCGCATCGAGGAACTGCACCTCGGCATCAAGGACAAGCCGGCTTGCCTGCAGGAAATCATGGCCCGCACGGGCCTGCAGGCCGATGAGATTGCCTTCATCGGCGATGATACCAACGACCTTGAAATTCTGGGTTTGGTGGGATTTTCGGCCTGTCCGGGCGATGCCACGTCTTTCGCCCGCGCGGCGGCCGACTTTCATTGCCAGGCCTTTGGCGGCCACGGCTGCTTCCGCGAGCTGGCCGAGTTCATCATTGCCGCCCAGGGCAGCGCCCAGCCGATGGCGGACGATAAAGGAAGTGAGTAGTAGCGGATTGGTGGGGTGACGGATTAGTGGATTGGAATACGATATAATCCACTAATCCACCGCTATTCCGGCAGCAGGCCCTGACTGGCGGCCAGCCGGATGAGGGCGGCCGTGTTGCGCGTCTGGGTTTTGTCCATGATGTTTTGGCGGTGGGTTTCGACGGTGCGCTTGCTGGTGAAGAGCTTGAGGGCGATTTCGGCGTTCGTAAGGCCGGCGGCTACCAGGCCCAGCACCTCCATTTCGCGCTTGCTCAGGCCCAGGGCCACGCGGGCGGCGTCGCCGTCGGCGGGCGTGCCGGTGTAGAGGCGGCCCAACAGCGCCATCCCAATGGCCGAGCACAGAAACGAGCGGCCCGAAGCCACGGTGGCCAAGCCATGCGCAAGCTCACTGACCAGGGCGCTTTTCAGGATGTAGCCGTGGGCGCCGAGGTCGAAGGCGCGGGCCACGTAGTGCTCGTTGCTGAGCTCGCCGCGGGCTAGTACGCGCAGCTGCGGGTATTGGCCGCGCAGGGCGGGCAGCAGCGCCAGGGCGTCGGGGCCGGGCAGGCTCAGGTCGAGCAGCACGACGGTGGAGTTGACGGTGCCAAGTTGGGCCAGGAGTTCGTCGCCGGTGCCGGCTTCGCCCACTACTTCGAGCCCGGGCGCTGCCGCCAAACCGAGGCGCAACACTTCACGCGTGGGCGCGTGGCCGTCGGAGAGAAGCAGGCGAATCATGGTGTAGAAAAGGGCGTAAAAAGAGAAAGCAAAAAGGTCAATCAAAATGAAGCCGACTTTAGTTCGCCAGCCAACAAAATTGGTTGTATGCACCCCGAAATTATAAGCTCAGGCAATCTGAACCCTAAACTCATTAGCAAAAGCCGTATAAATCCCTGGAAAAATCAGCGCTTCATCGGCCGATTTGGTACAAATACGTAGCCGGGTTTGCCGTATAACAGGACGGGGCCAACTTTGTGTTCTGCCACCTGTTCTACGCCTCCCACCTGCCTTCTTTTCCGCTATGACTCGCATTCTTCTGGCCGATGACCACACCATTCTGCGCGATGGCATTCGGGCGCTGCTTTCAACGGCTCCCGACCTGGAAGTGGTAGGCGAGGCCAGCAACGGCGCCGAGGTGCTGACCATGCTCGAAACCATTCCTGCCGATGTGGTGCTGATGGACGTGCAAATGCCCGTGCTCGACGGCTTTGCTACCATGCCCGAGCTGCGCCAGCGCTTCCCGGAAGTGAACGTACTGGTGCTCACCATGCTCGACCACGAAAACTACGTGGCCCGCATGCTGGAGGCGGGGGCCTTGGGATACGTGCTCAAAAACGCCGCCATCACCGAAATCATGTACGCCATTCGAACAGTGGCCACCGGCAGCCCTTTCCTGTGCACGGAAATTGGGCTGGCCATGCTCTACAAGGCCGTGGCCAACACAGGCGGCAGCACTTCATCCGAAGAAATCGGCAGCCACACCGGGGCCGACCTCACGGCCCGCGAGCTGGAAGTGCTCAAGCTCATTGCCGAAGGGCTCACCAACGGCGAAATCGCCGACAAGCTCTTCACCAGCAAGCGCACCATCGAAACCCACCGCCAGAACATCATCGCCAAAACCCAAGCCAAAAACACCGCCGCCCTCATCAAGCTGGCCGTGGGCCGGGGGCTTATTTCATAGTGGTTAGTGGTTAGCTTTAATAGCCCAAAAGCATCTGATACTCACCACTAATCGTTAACCACTAACCACTATAAAAGCCCGCCGATGGCGCTGATGCTCAGGGCCACGATGGCGGTGTTGAAGCTGAAGGAGATGAAGGCGTGGAGCAGGGCGGTGCGGCGCTGCCGCCGGCCGGGGATGGTGACGTCGGCCGTTTGGGCGGCCATGCCAATGGTGAAGGCGAAGTAGGCAAAGTCCAGGTAGTCGGGCTCGGGGTCCTGGCCGGGAAATTCCAGGCCGCCGGTGTCGCCGCCGGCCGCTTCGTCGTTGTCGTAGAAAATGTGGGCGTAGCGCAGCGTGAAGATGGTGTGCACCAGCAGCCAGGCTTCGAATACCGCCGCCATGCTCAGCGCCACATTCAGCGAGAGCCCGCCGGAGCCCAGCCCTTTGGTGGAGCTCAATAGGGCCACCACGCCCAGCAGGCTGGCCAGGGCCGCCACCAGCACAAACCCGAACGCCAGCGCCCGACTAGGGTCTTCGTCGTTGGCCACTTCGCGGATGCGGGCGGCATTGGCCGTGAAAATGGCGGCGGCGATGAGCAGCAGCGTCACGGCGGCGAAGGCGTCCCAGGCGGCCACCCACTGGCTGATGTGGCGGGGGCTGGCCGGGGTGCCGGCCCACGCCAGCGCGCCCAGCGCCAGACCGGCCAGCAGCCGGTAGCGCGCCGAAACGCGGCCCACGCGGTGCACTGCCCGAAAAAGAAAGTTGGAAGAAGTCGTTGGCACGGCGCAAAGTACGGCCGCCGGGGCCGGCCCGCCGAAACTTTTATCCCGGCTAATGCTTCCTTTGTGGCGCCGGCGGCTGCCGGTGTTTTCCACGTTCCGTCTATGAATTCAGCGCCCCTTTCCGGCCTCTACGAGCCCTCGCTCGCCCTCGTCACCGACCTGTACCAGCTCACCATGGCCTACGGCTACTGGCAGCAGGGCCTGCAAGACCGCGAGGCGGTGTTCCACCTCTACTTCCGCAAGGCGCCGTTCCAAGGCGGGTACGCGGTGGCGGCGGGGCTGGCGTTGGCGGTGGACTGGGTGGAGAACCTGCGTTTCTCGGAAGATGACCTGGCTTACCTCGGCAGCTTGCGCGGCAGCAAGGGCGGCGTCATGTTTCCGGCCGAGTTTCTGGAATACCTGCGCCAGCTGAAATTCACCTGCGACATTGATGCCGTGGCCGAGGGCACGGTGGTGTTTGGCAACGAGCCGCTGATTCGGGTGCGTGGGCCGCTGCTGCAAGCCCAATTGCTGGAAACGGCCTTGCTCACGCTCGTCAATTTCCAGACCCTGATTGCCACCAAGGCCGCCCGCATCCGCGAGGCCGCGGGCCCTTCGGACCAGGTGCTGGAGTTTGGCCTGCGCCGCGCCCAGGGTTTCGATGGCGGCCTGGGGGCCAGCCGCGCGGCTTTTTTGGGTGGGGCCGATGCCACCAGCAACGTGCTGGCCGGGCAGCGCTACGGTATTCCGGTGCGCGGCACGCACGCGCACAGCTGGGTGATGTCATTTGGCGATGAAGTTCAGGCGTTTTCGGCCTACGCGCAGGCCTTTCCCGACGACTCGGTGTTTCTAGTCGATACCTACGACACGCTGGAAGGCGTGCGGCAGGCCATTAAGGTGGCCCGCGAGATGCGCGCCAACGGGCACGAGCTGGCCGGCATCCGCCTCGATTCGGGCGATTTGGCCTACCTCAGCCGCGAGGCGCGGGCGGTGCTCGACGAAGCCGGCTTTACGGAAACGCGCATCGTGGCCAGCAACGACCTGGAGGAAAACCTCATCACCAGCCTCAAGCAACAGGGCGCCCGCATCGACACCTGGGGCGTGGGGACCCAGCTCGTGACGGCCTACAACCAGGCCGCGCTGGGCGGGGTGTACAAGCTGGCCGCGCTGCGCAAGGCCGATGACTCGGGCTGGGACTTCACCATCAAGCTTTCGGAGCAGGTGGCCAAAACCAGTGTGCCGGGCATTTTGCAGGTGCGCCGCTACCTGAACGAGTACGGCAAGCCCCGCGCCGACATGCTCTACAACACCGCTGTGCCCCTCCCCGACCAGCTCACCATCATCGACCCGGCCGACCTCACCCGCCGCCTGGCCATCAAGCCCGAAACTAAGTTTCGGGAGCTGCTGGAGCCCGTATTCCGCGCCGGCAAGCGCGTGCTGGACCTGCCCACCCTGGCCGAAAGCCGCGCCCACGCCCAGCGCGAAGTGCAAAGCCTCGACCCCAGCATCCGCCGTTTCCTCAACCCCCACGTGTTTCCGGTGGGCCTGGAGAAAACGCTGTGCGACTACCGCACGGAGCTTATTCTGGAGAAGAAGCCCGTGCGCGGGGCGTAGCGGTTAATTAAGACGAAAAAGCCGTCACGCTGAGCATATGTTCAGCGTGACGGCTTTTTCGTGCCAAGCATTTGCCGGTTCTAATCAAACTCTGGCCAGTTCTCTTCCAGTGCTACGGGTTCCGGCTGTTGCCTGGGTTGCTTCGGCGCGCTGGGGTGGCCCGAGGCGAAAGTCAGCAGCGCAATCACCAAACTGAAAAACACGGCCAGCACCGTCACAAACTGATGCGACACCACGCGGTTGCGGGAAAAAATCAGCAGCACGGCCAGCGCCAGCAGCAACACGTCGGAGGCCACCACCAGTAGGGCATCGCCGGGCCAGTGCATCACCCGAAACACCACGCCCAGAATGCCCACCGTGAGGGTGGCTACCATCACGTAATTCAAGGCATCGGAGGTGCCGGCTTCTGCATTGGCCCGCGCCGTGAAACCCAGCACCGACGCCAGCAAGGCACCAAAGCCGCCCAGCATCAGGGCATTGGCGCCGTACCACCAATGTACTTTAAAGTACACGCCCAAGAGGCCTAGTAGCAGCGCCGCCCCGTTTAGTAGTCGTGGTACATTCATGCCGAGTCGTTGTTGCCAGCCCTAACGGAGCCGGAAGATAAACTATTGCAGCAACCGCCCTACAAACATCATGCACAGCCAGCCTACGGCAGCTTACGCGTAGCGCAGCTCGCCTGCACCCACGCGCAAGGTCACGCCGCTTTCAGCCGTGAGTTGCCCGGCCACCTGCGCCTGGTAGCCGCTGGCTTGCAGCGAGGCTACTACCGCAGCGGCGCTGGCTTCTTCGGTCACGAGGAGCATGCCGGTGCCCATGTTCCAGTAGAGGTAGGCCGTTTCGGCGTCGATGCCGCCGATTTCGCAGAGACGCTGCATGGCGGGCAGGGGCGCAAACAGGTTGTCCAAGACTGCGCCGAGGCCGTTTTTCAGCACCCGCTTGAAGTTGTCGGCCACGCCTCCGCCGGTGATGTGGGCGGCGCCGTGCAGCGGCAGGCCGGCATCGAGCAGGGCCGTGAGGCCCGGCGAGTAGATGAGCGAGGGCGCCAGCAGGGCATCGCCCCAGGTGGCGTACTGGTCGGCATCGGTACCGTCGTAGGGCGCTTCGTGCCAGTTGTCGCCGAAGAGGCGGGTGAGGGTTTTGCGGGCCAGCGAGTAGCCGTTGGAGCGGAACGAGGGCGACTGCAACGCCACCACCGCCATACCGGCCTGGGCGGTGTGCCCGCTCAGAGGCCGCGCCAGGCTGGGGTGCAGGCTGCCGATAGCAGTAGAGCACCAGTTAAAGTTCATGGCCGCGCCGGGCCAGCCGCCGATGCGGTTACCGAGTTCGGCAATTTCGCCGCCGGTGATGGCGATGCCGGCGAAGTTGCAGGCGTCGTGCAGGCCGCGCATCATCTGGTCCACCACTTCGTAGTCGAGGTGGTTCACGTCGATGATGTTGGAGAGGTTGGTGGGCACGAAGCCGGCCACAATGAGGTCGTCGGCGGTCATGGCCACCAGGTCGAAGCCCAGGGTATCGTAGCGGCCGGTGCGCTCGGCCACCTCAATTTTGGTCCCGATGCCGTCGGAGCTGATGCCGAGGCGGGCGTTGCCGAAGCGGATTTCGTTGGCAAAGCCGCCGTCGAGGTCGGGGGCGGCTTCGCCGGGCTTGCCGGCGCGGTTGGCGAAGGTCTTTTTAGCCCAGCCGTAGGCGTTGCGGGAAGCGGCGTTGCCTTCTTCGATGGAATAGCCGGCGGGGTTGTTTTTCGTATCGTTCATGCGGTTGACCCCACCCCCGGCCCCTCCCCTCCGGGAGAGGGGAGCCTGGCGCAGGGCACTCAGGGCAATTGCTTTGGTAAAATCAAAAAAGCCCCTCCCCCAACGGGGAGGGGTTGGGGTGGGGTTAGTGCTCCGTCGGCGCGGGCGCCTTGGCGCTCACCGACTTCTTGTCTTTCTTTTTCTTGTCGCCGCGGTGGCTGGCGCGCTCCTCCTGGATGTGGCGCAGGTAGTGCGTCACATCGCCGGTGGGGTACTTGCCCGAGAAGCAGGCGAAGCAGCTGCCGCCGTGGCCGCGCTCCTCCGAGAACAGCTCGTACAGGTCCTGCAAATCCTGGTAAATCACCTTGTCGGCCTCGATGTAGCGGCAGATTTCGTCCTCCGTGTAGTTGGCCGCAATGAGCTCGGTACTCATGGCCATGTCGATGCCGTAGATGCAGGGCGACACGATGGGCGGCGCGCTCGAAATAAAATAGACTTCCTTGGCGCCCGCCTCGCGCAGCAGCCGCACGATGCGGCGCGACGTGGTGCCGCGCACGATGCTGTCGTCTACGACGGCCACCTTTTTGCCTTCCACAAACTCGCGGATGGGGTTGAGCTTTTTCTTCACCACGTCCTCGCGCCCGGCCTGGGTGGGCACGATGAAGGAACGGCCCATGTGGTTGTTTTTCACCAGCGCCCGGCGGTAGGGCACCCCAATGGCCTCGGCCAGTCCGGAGGCCGAGAAGTAGCCGGAGCTGGGCACGTCAATCACCATATCGGGCTTGAGGCCGGCATCCACCACCTTGCGGGCCAGGATTTTGCCCAGCCGCACCCGCTCCCGCGCCACCAGGCGGCCATGAATCACAGAATCTTCGCGGGCAAAGTAAATCTGCTCAAACACGCAGAACGCCTTGGGCGGCGCCGGCTGGTTTTTGCGGTGCACCTGGAAATTGTTGTCGATGAAAATGGCCTGCCCGGGGCCGACGTTTTCAATGAACTCAAAGTCCAGGTAATCGAAGCAGGTGCTTTCCGACACAAAGGCGTAGACCGGGCCATTGGGCGTATCGCGCCGCCCCAGCGCCAGCGGCCGGATGCCCAGCGGGTCGGTAAACGCCAGCAGGCCGTGCCCGGCAATGACGGTGATGGTGGCATAAGCGCCCTCCACCAGCTCCTGCGTGGTTTCCACGGCGTCGAAAATATCGACTACCGAAATGCGGTCCAGGTCTTTCACGCGCAGCTCCGAGGCGAAGGTGTACATGATAAGCTCCAGGTCGTTGGTGGTTTTAGGCAGCACGTGGTACTTGTCGTGCAGGCGCTTGGCCACGTCGCGAAAGTTGATGACGTTGCCATTGTGCACCATGGCCAGCCCGAAAGGGTAGCTGGTGGTGAAGGGCTGGGCCAGGTCGGAGTCGTTGGCGCCCTGGGTGGTGTAGCGAACGTGCCCGATGCCGATATTGCCTTTCAGCTTCTTCACGTGCTTGGGCTTGAACACGTCATTGACGAGGCCCTGGCCCTTGCAGAGGTGAAATGAGTCGTCGAAGGTGGCGATGCCGGCCGCGTCCTGCCCCCGGTGTTGCAGGGCGGTGAGGCCGACAATCATGTCGCCCACCACGTTATCGGGACCGTGAAAACCTACTATTCCGCACATGGGATGGGGTCGTTATTTTAGTTAAATCAGGTAGGGTGCGGGGCTTGCCCCCGCCCGTCGTTGAACGGCTTTGCCTCATGCTTATGGCGCAGCCGGGCGGGCGGGGGCAAGCCCCGCCCCTACTTCTATCAATTCCGCCAGCGTCCGCGCGTACAGCTTGTGCTCCACGGCCAGCCCGCGGCGCTCCACTTCTTCCAAGGAGTCAGCCCCGCGCAAGTCCACGGTTTGCTGGGCGAGGATGGGGCCGGTGTCGAGGCCTTCGTCAACCAAGTGCACGGTAATTTTGGTTTCGGGCAGCTGGTTTTCAAACGCCCACTCGTAGGCGTGCAAACCTTGGTGCTGCTGGGTGTCGGCGGGGTGAATATTGAGAATACGGCCCGCGAAGGGCTGGATGAAGGCCGGTGATAGGATGCGCATGTAGCCCGCCAGCACCACCAAATCGGGCTGGTATTGCTGAAGCAGCGCGGCTGCTTCGGCATCGAACGCTTCGCGCTTGCGGCCCTGGCTGGGCAGCGAGGCCACCGGACAACCCGCGGCCGCGGCCGCTTCGAGGCCAAAAGCGTCGGGCTTGTTGCTGAACACCACCACTACTTCGGCCAGATTTTTCAGCACACCGGTTTTGGTGGCTTCCACCAGCGCCAGCATGTTGGAGCCCCGACCGGAAAGCAGGATGGCCAAACGCGCCCGCCTTCCCTCCTGCCCTTCGCCGAACGAGAGGACCGACTGCTTAAATTGCTCGAAGGATGACAGGAGCTTCATCAGTTTCAGTTGGGCTTCCGGTCTCAATTTACAACGGTAGCGGTTAGCACCGGCGCGGGGCGCTGGGCAATGTCGGGGCGGAAGTAGGCGCCTTCGAACGTGACGCGGGCGCAGGCTTGGTAGGCGCGGGCAGTGGCTTCCTCCAAATCGTGGCCGTGGGCGGAGAGGACGAGGACACGGCCGCCGTTGGTCACCAGCTCGCCCGCCTCGTTGCGCTTGGTGGCGCCGTGGTAGGCCCGCACGCCAGCCGGCAGGTTGTCGAGGCCGGAGATGGGGAAGCCGGTGGGAAAGCCCGCGGCCGGGTAGCCGCCCGAGGCCAGCACCACGCCCACGAAGGCGCCGGGCCGTTGCTGCACGCCTTGTTTGGCGAGGGTGCCATCCAAAGTGGCCTCAATCAGCGTGAGCAGGCTGCTATCCAAGGCAGGCAGCAGCACTTCGGCTTCGGGGTCGCCGAGGCGCACGTTGTATTCCAGCAGCTTGGGGCCGGTGGGCGTGAGCATGATGCCGAAATACAGGAAGCCGCGGAACTCGAACTGCTCGTTTTGCAGGCCGCGCAGGGTGGGGTCCACGATGTCGCGGCGAATGGCAGCCAGCACGTTGGCATCGGCAAAGGGCACGGGGCAGTAGGCGCCCATGCCGCCGGTGTTGGGACCTTGGTCGCCGGCCAGCAGCTGCTTGTGGTCCTGCGAGGTGGCCAGCAGGCGGATAACGCGCCCATCGGTGAGGCCGATGATGCTGATTTCAGGACCGGTCAGCTTTTCTTCCAGCAGGAAGGAAAACCAGCCCGAATAGCTCGTTTGCAGGTCATCAAACGCCGCTTCGGCCTCTTCCGGCGAGGAGCACACGTACACGCCTTTGCCAGCGGCCAGGCCGTCGTACTTCACCACCACGTGCCCGCCCAGCTCGGCCGCCTTCGCGCGGGCCGCGGCAATGTTGTCGCTCCGAAACGGCCAGGCCTGCGCCGTCGCTACGCCGTGACGGCGCATAAACTCCTTGCTCCACACCTTGGAGCTTTCCAGCCGCGCCGCCGAGCGGGTCGGCCCAAAAACCTGGATATCGGAACCGGCAAAAAAGTCGGTGATGCCGGCCGCCAGCGGCGCCTCCGGCCCCACCACAATCAACCGGGAATCGTGGGCCTGCGCGAAGGCCCGCACGGCCTCAAAATCCAGCGGGTTCACCTCGGGGTGGCTGTTGGGGATGCCGGCGTTGCCGGGCAGCACGTGCACCGTGGCCCCGTCGCGGGTCAGCTTTTCGGCCAGGGCGTGCTCGCGCGCGCCGGAACCGAGGAGGAGAAGAGTTTTAGAGGCTGCCAATGTCTTCTGAACTTAAAATCTATCTTGAATTATGCTCTCTTCTACGCTTACTGAACTCGCTATGAATACCAAGTTGTCATTTTCATGAGGTTCACCCGAGTTTCCGCAAGGGTCAAAAGAGAGGTAATATTTCCCTTCTTCTAGCGTCTTAAAAACAACATCAGAATAACGACTCATAGCAAAATCTTCGCTAATGACAATTCTTTGTACGCCAGCCATATGGATTTTCAGCAGGCAAGGCACCCATTTACCACGAGTAGCTTCTTTGCGAATCAATACTTCTAAAGCAGCTTGCCGAAGCGAAGAATTATTGGCTGTATAATTCACTTCCAGCTTCAGAGAGCATATTTCTCCGTCGTTGAGCGCGTAACCAGCCAATAATTCTTCTACCGTTTTCATTCAGCAGTTTACAGTAACCGCAACTCCTCGTCGGCGGCGCGCAGCTTGGCTTTGGTGGCGAGAATGTCCTTGCTCAGGCGTTCGCGCAGCCGGGGCAGATTCAGGGCGCGCAGAGCGGCTTGGGCGGCGTTTTCGGGGCGCACTGCCAGGCTGGGCGTGCCGCCGGGCATGATGACCGACGCGTTCAGGTTCAGAGCCAGTTCGGCATAGTCCTGATAGGGCGGACATGAAATCACGGGCACGTTCACGTTGGCAGCCAGCGCGCCGCCGTTGCTTGTCACAGCAACGATGACGCCGGGCTCGATGCTGTTGTTCCAAGCCTCAACCATGCCGGCGATGGCTTCATCGTATTGGTAGGCTGAAGTCACGCGCAGTTGAGTGAACACGTCGTAGCCCTCCAACTGCTGGCGGATTTTCTCGCCGTGTTCCTTATAGTCCGGCGAGTCCAACACGATGCTCACCCAGGCGTCCTTAATCAGGCCGGCGGCCACGAGGTTGGCCTGCATGCGGGCGCGGGCGTCCTGGCGGCCGGTGTGGGGCGCGTCAGCGGCGCCGGTTTCGGCCGTGGGCAGGGGCTCGCCCACGATGCGCTCGTAGATGTCGAGGTAGCGGCGGCTGGCTTCCTGGGTTACTTCCGGGGTGAGGGCGCGAGGGTACTGGCCGTCTTTCTTGTTGGCAATGAGCCACTGGCGCACATACTCCTTATCCATCTGCTCGGCCGTTTCGGGGTTCCGGGCGTAGTCCTCCGTGCTCCAGAACCGAGAAGAGTCCGGCGTGTGCATCTCGTCGATGAGAATAAGCTGGCCGTTCAGCAAGCCGAATTCATACTTGGTATCCACCAGAATGATGCCTTTTTCAGCCAGCAGGCGCGAGCCCACGGCAAACAGCATCTGGGCCTTCACGGCCATCTGGTCGTACAGCTCCTTAGTCACCCAACCTTCGCTCACCAAGCTTTCGGGTGTGATTTCGCGGTCCGATTCCTCCTTGGTGGTCGGCGTCACGATGGCCTGCGGGAAGGCTTGATTCTTCGTCAGTCCATCTGGCACCGTCACGCCCGAGAACGTGCGCTGGCCGGCCTGGTAGCCGCGCCACATCGAGCCCGTCAGGTACTGGCGCACCACCATTTCCACCTTGATGGGCTGGGCCTCCTTCACCAGCATGGCGTTGGCATCAACGAGCTTGATGACGTGGTTGGGGATGATGTGCGACGTCTTTTCAAACCAGAAGTTTGCCAAACCGTTCAGCACTGCGCCCTTGTGCGGAATGGCCGTTTCCAGCACCGAATCGAAGGCCGAGAGGCGGTCCGTCACGATGATGAGGCGGTCGCCGCTGGGCGCGCGGAGGCTGTCGCGCACTTTGCCGCGGTGCAGCAGCGGGAGTTGGGGAGAAGCGAAGTGGGTGAGGGTGTTCATTAACTACGTTTCTGGGAGGCTAGTTTTGGGTGGCGAGTTGCACGGTGGGTGCCGCAGCAGCGTGTTTTTCGGCGATGTGCGCCACGATATTCTTGAAAATCTGCAGCCCCTCCCCTTCCTCGCTCGCGTCTGGATTTTGGCGGCGGCGGCGGGCCCAGTCGGGGTGGTTGTAGGCGGCCAGGAAGGCCTCGGGGTGCGGCATGAGGCCGAACACCTGCCCGGTGGGGTCGGTGAGGCCGGCGCAGTTCAGGTCGGCGCCGTTGGGGTTGAGGGGGTATTCGCTGGTGCCGTCGCCGTTGGCGTCGATGTAGCTCAGGCAGTTCAGCCCAGCAGCTTCGATGGCGGCGCGGGTGGCAGCATCGGGCACCACGAGGCGGCCTTCGCCGTGGCGCACGGGCACCTCCAGCTTGTCGATGCCTTTGAGGAAGGGGGTGCGGGCGGCGGGGTTCACGCGGAGCGTCACCCAACGGTCTTCGTAGCGGCCGCTGGCGTTGTGGGTCAGGGTCACTTCGGGGGTCACATCGCCGCCCAGGTTGGGTAGCAGGCCCAGCTTCACCAGCACCTGGAAGCCGTTGCAGATGCCCAGCACAAACTTGCCGTCGGCAATGAACTGCTTGATGTCGTCGAGTAGCGTGCGGCCGTCGGCGCTGGTCTGGCGGTAGCGCAGCTTGTTGGCCAACACCACGCCCGAGCCCAAATCATCACCGAAGGAGAAGCCGCCGGGGAAGTTCAGCACGTCGAAATCGTGGATGCTCACCTGGCCATGTAGCACTTGGTTGAAGTGCACGATGGCGGCTTCGGCGCCAGCCAAGCGGTAGGCAGCCGCAAATTCTTCTTCGCAGTTAATACCGAAGCCGGTCAGCACAAGCGCCCGCACTGTGCCAGCTGCATTGCCCGCATCAGTTTGTGCCTCCGATTGAACTTTATGTGCTCGTTGAGCCGAGTCTTGTGCCATTTCAAAAGTCTTTTGGGCCAATGGAAAAGGGTCTTGTGCTTTTAGAGCGAATTGGAATGGCTGAGGTTGTCGTTTGAAACTACACCAAGTAAATGGTTTACAGGTCCGTTGGTCCAGGCGGCGCGCAGGGCAGCGGTATTGGCCGAAATAACCGTCTTACCGGCGTGGCGCACGGTCAGCTCGCCATCTGATGTCACGATGCCGAGGCGTGAGGCACGCTCGCCGAGCAGTTGCTCGAACGCCACCACGTCTTCCGGCGCCACCGTGGCCAGGAAACGCGAGTGCGACTCCGAGAACAGTTGCGTGGCCAGCGGCAGGCCCGTTTCGGGCAGCTCCACCACCGCCCCGTAGCCGTAGCCGAACGTGGTTTCGGCCAGCGCCACGGCGAGGCCGCCGTCGCTCAGGTCGTGGCAGGACTGGATGAGGCTTTGGTCGTTGGCCTGGCCCACCAAGGTATAGAGCGCCTTGGCTTTTTCGAAATCCACCTTCGGTACATTGGCGCCCAGCTGGCCGTGCAGGGCGTAGAATTCGGAGCCGCCCAGCTCGTCGTGAGTCTCGCCGAGCAGGTACACCACGTCGTCGGCCTGTTTGAAATCGGAGGTGATGGCGCGGCGAACGTCTTCCATCTTGGCCGTCATCGAGTAGAGCACGGTGGGGGGCACCGAAATCTTCACGCCGTCGGCCTTGAAGTCGTTTTTCATCGAGTCCTTGCCGCTGGTAAGCGGGATGCAGTAGGCCGCCGTGGCATCGCGCAGGGCTTCGCACATGCGCACCAGCTTGGCCAGCTTCTGCTTGCCGTCGGGGTTGCCGGCGGGGTCGTACACCGAATCGGGCACGCAGAAGTTGTCGTTCACCGACCAGAAAATGCCGTCGCCGGGAGTCAGGTTCGGGAGCTTCCCTCCCACCGCAATAATCTGGCGCACCGCCTCGTCAAACGAGCCAGCCGACATGTCATAAGCGTCCAAATCGCCGTAGCGCGGCAGAATGCCGTTGCTTACCGCCACGCCTTCCCAGCTCTCGAAATTGAAGCGCACCACGGCCGCATCCTGCGGAGCCTGGCCGGTCGCGCCCATCAAGGGCTTCACAATCGTGCGCCCCTTCACCTCGTGGTCGTACTGGCGAATGACGGACTCGCGCGAGCAGATGTTGAGCGAGCCCAGCAGTTGGGTCAGCGTTTCCGTGTAATCAAGAGAGGAAGGGATTTGGGGTTCGAATCCTTCTGGTTTGGTCCACTCTGCTTCCAGCACCTTGCGGGGCACGCCCTCGTGCAGGAATTCCATATTGAGCCGCGCCACCGGCGCGCCGTCGAAGCGCACGTCTAGGAAACCATCGGCAGTAAAGTAGCCGATATCGGTCAGCTCCACTTCCATTTCCTGGCCCAGCGCCGTGATTTCGGCCATTTTGCCGGGTTCCACCACCAGCGTAAACCGCTCCTGGGACTCGCTCACGAAAATCTCCCAGGGGCGCAGGCCAGGGTACTTCAGCGGCACGCGCTCCAGCTCCACCACCGCGCCGCCGGAGATGCCGGCCAGCTCGCCCACGGACGACGACAGGCCGCCCGCGCCGTTGTCGGTGCTGCACTTCAGCAGGCCGCCGCGGGCCGCCAGCAGCAGGAAATCCATGGCCAGCTTCTGGGTGATGGGCGAGCCGATTTGCACGGCCGTGGCCGGTGCGGTTTCGTCCAGTTCGATGCTCGAAAACGTCGCGCCGTGGATGCCGTCCTTGCCCACCCGGCCGCCGGCCATGATGATGCGGTCGCCGGCGTCAATCTTCTTCTCCCACGAGTCCAACCCGGCAAACTGCATGGGCATCACCGCGCCGGTGCCGCAGTACACCAGCGGCTTGCCGGCGTAGCGGTCATCAAAAACAATCGCGCCGTTCACCGTGGGCACGCCCGATTTGTTGCCGCCGTCCTCAATGCCCTTGCGCACGCCTTCCAGAATGCGGCGCGGGTGCAGCTGCCCGGTCAGCAATTGTCCGTCAAATTCCGGGTTGCCAAAGCACAGCACGTTGGTATTGAACAGCAGCCGCGCACCCCCGATACCGGTGGCCAAGGGGTCACGGTTGTTGCCCAGAATGCCCGTGATGGCCCCGCCGTAGGGGTCGATGGCCGAGGGCGAGTTGTGCGTCTCTACCTTCCACACGAACAGCGAATCGGGGTTGATGCGCACCGCGCCAGCGTTGTCCGAAAACACTTTAATCAGCCAGTCGTTGCCGTTGGCGCGCAGCTGCCGGTCTACTTCCGAAGTGGCGTTTTTAATGTATGTTTTGAAGAGCGAATCAATCTGCTTTTCCTCGCCCGTCTCGGTGTCTTTGTAGTTGATAACGGCCGCAAATTCCTTGTGCTTGCAGTGCTCCGACCAGGTTTGGGCAATGATTTCCAACTCGCAGTCCGTAGGGTCGGCGGGCAGGCCGGCGGCCTGCCGCTCCGCCTGCGTCTCAACGGCGGCGAAGTAGTCGCGCACGGCCCGCATTTCCTCCAGGTTCAGCGCGTAGATGTTGTCTTTCGACAATTGTACGAGCTCCGCGTCGCTCAACCCAGTCAGTGAAACAACCTCCGTAATGGCCTCCGCGCCGCCGCCGGGGCGCGGCGTATAGTCGCGGATGCCATCGGCCACGCGGCCCACTTCCAGCCAGTTGATGAGCTTGTTGCCGAGCAGCTCCTCGGCGAGGCGGCGCAGTTCCGTTTCGGGCAGGTCGTTTTCGAGCAGGTAAAGCTTCTTGCTGAAAATGTGCTGGGTGTGCACGTCCAGCGGCTCGTTTAGGATATCGGCCAAGG
This sequence comes from Hymenobacter monticola, assembly GCF_022811645.1. Taxonomy (NCBI): domain Bacteria; kingdom Pseudomonadati; phylum Bacteroidota; class Cytophagia; order Cytophagales; family Hymenobacteraceae; genus Hymenobacter; species Hymenobacter monticola. Next base: position 253,295 of record NZ_CP094534.1, read on the forward strand.
CGTTTTGGGCCGAGGTTCCCTCATCGTCGGTCACACCAGGGCGGCGAGCCACCAGGATGTATGTGGCGAAGCCTTCGGCGCCGCTCAGCTCGTTCAGGCGCACGTCGTGCAGCACCGGGTCGGCGAGGCAGCGGGTGGCGAAGTCGCGCAGCTGGGTTTCGCTCAGCGGGTAGCGCACGGTGTAGAGGGCGGCGCTGCGCACGCGGCCGGTGCGGAGGCCGAGGTGGCGGGCGGCGGCTTCGGCCACGCGCTGGCCGTCGCCGTCGTGCTGGCCGGGTTTCAGCGTGAGCTGGATGGTGTGGGTATCGGTCATTTTGGAATGTAGGGGCGGGGCTTGTCCCCGCCCGAATCGTTGCACGATTGCCATCGAACGACTCCGTTCAACGGCGGGCGGGGGCAAGCCCCGCCCCTACTTAGTTAGAACGCTTTCTCCGGCCGGCTGCCGGGCTTCACCACCGGCAGGCCAGCGGCGCACAAAGGGCAGCTCTCCGGCGCATATGTCGCGGCCTGGACCTGTAGCAGCGCAAAATGGGGGAAATCCAGCCCGCCTTTTCCGCCGGTGCGGTCGATGAGCGAGGCTACGGCCAGCACTTCGGCGCCCAGGGCGCGCAGCACCTTGGCTACTTCCTGGGTGCTTTTGCCGGTCGTCACCACATCTTCGGCAATGACCACCCGCTCGCCGGGCTCCAGGGTGAAGCCGCGGCGCAGGGTCATCTGCCCGTCGGCGTCGCGCTCGGTGAAGATGCCGGGCACGCCCAACTGCCGGGCCAGCTCGTAGCCAATCACCACACCGCCCATGGCGGGGCCCACCACCACATCAGGCTGCAAGCCGGCGGCCTGAATCTGGCCGGCCAGCGCGGCGGCAGCCGGCGCGGCCAAATCGGGCCGGCGCAGGAAGCGGGCGCACTGCACATAGGCATCGGAGTGCAGGCCCGACGACAGCCGGAAGTGCCCGCGTAGCAGGGCGTCTTCCTGCCGCAGCTGCTGCTCCAGCAGCTCGGCGTCGAGGGCGATGGGCGAATGGGTGTTGGTGGTCTCAGTCATCTGTTTTAGAAAAACTAACATGCAAAAAGCCGCAGTGAAGCGGCTTTTTGGTTCAGGCGTGGGTTGGGCTCGTCACGGCCCGAAATTCGTTGATTTGCGCTTGCAATTCGCGCGCCGCAGCACCTGCGTCTTTCGCCTGCCAGATGCCGCGCGAGGAGTTTATGAGCAGGCCGCTGCCATCGGCGCGGAGGCCGGCGCGGAGCGTGGCGGCCAGGTCGCCGCCCTGCGCGCCGATGCCCGGCACCAGAAACCACTGCGCGGGGCAAGCGGCGCGCACCTTGGCCACGGCGGCCGGCTCGGTGGCGCCCACCACCAGTCCGATGGTCGATTCGGTCAGCTCCTCGTCCATGAGGCGGGCCAAGCGGGCGGCCCAGTCGCTGATGGAGCCGCCGCGCGTCATGGCGGCGTCCTGCAGGCCGTGCAGGGGCTTGTTGGAAGTTTTAGCGAGCGAGAACACCATCTTGCCGGGCCGTGCAAAGGGCCGAATGGTGTCGTCGCCCATGTAGGGGTTCACCGTCACGGCGTCGGCCCCCACGATGTCGTAGGCGAAGCGGGCGTACTGCTCGGCGGTATTGGCAATGTCGCCGAATTTACCGTCCAGAATCACCGGAATGTCCTGCGGGATGCTGCGCACGGTGTCGCGGAGCATGGCCACGCCGTTTTCACGGCTCAGGAAAAAGGCGAGGTTGGGCTTGAAAGCGGCCGCGTAGGGCGCGGTTTCGGCAATGACTTCGCGCAGCCGCTGGGTGGCTTGGGCGTCATCGCCCGTGGGGTCGAGGCCCACGCACAGCAGGGAGTTAACGGTTTCGACGCGGGTGAGGAGCTTTTGCATAGCGGGGTGCGAAGCGGAGAGTTTGGGTGGGATTTGGAGGAGGAAAGTAGGAGGAGTCTATTCAAAACGTCATGTCTCGGCTGCGCTCGACATGACGTTCTTATTCATCATTTCGCGTTCTGCATCACCTCAGAGGCCAGCCGCGCTGCGAGGCCCGGCGACAGCCATTCGCCGCTGGCCACTTGCACGGCCTGGGCGCCCACGCGCAGGTAGTCCTGCACGTCGCGGAGGGTGAAAATGCCGCCCGTGCCAAAGATGGGCAGCGTCAGTTTCTCGTCATTGGCCAGTTCCCACACGCAGCGCAGCGACAAGGGCCGCAGCGCCTCGCCCGAGAGGCCACCCACCAGCGGCGAGGCGGCAGGGTCGGCGGGCAGGTGCAGCACCTTCAGGGTATTGGTGGCGGCCAGGGCCGTAGCGCCGCCTTCCTGCGCGCCCAGGGCCAGGCCCCGGATGTGCTCGGGCCACGGCGGCAGCTTCACCACCACGGCCGCGTCGGCGCGCAGTTCGTTGCGCACGGCCTCGGTGGCTTCGCGCACGAAGCGGGCCGTCACATCGGCCCCGGAGGCACCGGGCGGCGTGGTGATGTACACTTCGAGGCCCGCGATTTGGTTGCCGGCCTCGCGCTGCAGGTAGCGCGCAATCTTGCGGAAGCCGGGCACGCCCGGCGCTGTGATGCTCACAAACACCGGCACGCCGAAGCGGCGCAGGCGCGGCAGGTGCTCCTGCACCAGCAGTTCGGCGCCTTCGATGCGCAGGTCGGTGCGGTTGAGCAGGGTTTGGTCGGCCACTTGCAGGATGCCTTCGTCGCCGGGCAGGCCGGCGCGGGGCTCCATGGTCACGGTTTTAGTAAAAATCGCGCCCAACTGCTCGTAGCCGGCGCCGTCGAGCTCCCAAGGCGCGGCCGCCAGGCACACCGCATTCTGTAAGGTAATAGCGCCGAGTTTCATATTTTCATATAAGGTTGTGCGGGTGTTCGCCTCGTTCCCGCCTCTCTCCCCAAAGAGAGTGGGCCAGGCGGAGCTTAGCGTCACGCGTTTAGTTAAGAGTAATAGCGGGGGTACTAACTGCGGCAGAATCGAAAGGATAAGGCGTGGCCAGGGCAGGAGTTTTGGGCAGAAAAAAAGCCGCTTCGAAAACGAAACGGCTACACACAAGAAGATAGATGCGGCACGGCGGCCGGGCTGGGCACAAAAAAACCGTTTCGGAAAACCGGAACGGCAACGGGCGAAACACCAGAAAAAGCAGCAGAAAATTCGGCAAAACCGACAGGCGACAAGACCTGCTGGCCTCGTTGCGGAGCGTCGTAGCCGAGCGTTCCGCACTTCATCGTTTGGTTATTGGGGTGAAGCACGATGCAAAATTAACGAAGCGTTACGCCCGGTCAACCTTTGGTAATATTAATTTTTTACTGTGATGTTTTTTCGCCGTTTTGTTTCGACCCTAACTCCCTAATCAGGGCCCTTTTCGCTTGGGCTTTCGACGAATAAAAAACTTCAGCCCTTTGTAACGCATTGCGTTGCAAGCACAAGCCGCCGTAACTTTGACAGCTTTGCCCCTGAAATGCAACCGCCCACTGCAAACAACAGGCAGCAAAAAGGCCCTGAAATACTCGGTATTTCAGGGCCTTTTTGCTTGGCGGGCAGCGTCCTTATCACCGGCGCAACGCATCAGCTAAAAGCCTGCGCACAACCGCAAATCAGCTCGTGGGGCCGGTGTCGACGCGCGCCTCGATGGTGGCCTGCACGGTGCTGTTCACGGCCGAGAGGATGTTGTAGCCGGTGGCCTGCTCAATGGCGTCGACGGTGGTGCGGTAGCCGCTCCAGCTGGAGCTGATGCTGGTGGTGTTGGGCGTGTCGATGGCGATGATGCGCGTGCCGGTGGTCACGCGGCTGGCGTCGGAGCTGCCTTCGGGCAGCACCACTACCACTTTCCAGCAACGGGCCGGCACCGTGATTTTGCCGCTGGCAATGGTGGTGGCGTAGCCGTTCACGCCGGTGCCGCCGCTGCCGTAGCTCCCGCAAATGACGTACAGCTCGTAGCCCTGGCCCACGAGGGTGCGCTCGTAGTTTTCGAGGCCGGCCCAGGTTTGCTGGTTGTTGTTGGCGGCCTGGGGCATCATGTTGGTCATGAGGAAGGTGGCCGAGTTGTCGGCCACCGAGCCGGTGCGGTCGGCCGAGGGGCAGTTGTGGCCGCGGTCGAAGCCCGAGCCGGTGTAGCTGCTGCTCGTGGCCCGGAACCAGCCGCTGGGCAGCGTGGCGTCGGACGCGAAGTTGTCCTGGCGGGGGGTGCTGCCCAGCCAGGCGCTGCTCAAGTGCCAGCTCACCCAGTTGGGCTTGCCCTTGTCGCGGCTATACGAGAGGGCGTACTGGGTTTTGCTCATCAGGTAATTATTGGGCGAGTTGGTGGCGTCGGTCACGGCGCCGCTGGGGTTGCCCATGGCGAGGTGGCTGTCGCGCGTGGCGTCCTGGTTCACGGTGGCGGCGGTGGGCGTTTGGTTGGGCTCCACTTGCTCGGTGCGCGAGCAGGACACGGCCAAGGCCGTGAGCAGCGCCAGGCTGCCAATGCGTAGGAAAGTTTGCTTCATAAAAAAAAGAAAGAAAGTGAGCAGTGGCCGCAAAATTCCGGCGAGGGCAATGCGGCGGCACCATCGCAATGTTACGGTTGCTTTATCATTATCCTGCGTGAGGAAAGCACAAAATTTTGGCATTGACTATCAGCTTTATGGAATGATATTTGAGCATTACATATTGCATTTATTCGAATATCTTTGGCAGCGCCCGAACGGCTGTTCTGAGTTAATTCAAAAGTGTACTTCTCTCCATTTTTTCCACCTTTTCCATCTTTTCACATGCGCAAACGCTTACACCTTTTCTGGATATTGGCCCTACTCGGCCTGTTTTTCGCCAAGCCCGCGGCGGCTTCCCACTTGCAGGGCGGCGACCTGACCTACGTCTCGCTGGGCAGCAACCGCTACCTGGTCACGCTTCATCTCTACCGCGACTGTTCGGGCATCACTCCCAGCCAGTTCACTTTGAGCTGTAAATCGAGTGGCTGCAACGGCCCTGCCACTGTCACGGCCCCGCTTGTGCAAGTGGGCCAGCCGGTGGCGGCGCGCCAGTACTGCGCTACCCTCACGGGCCTTTGCAACGGCACCGTCACCAACACCGAGGCTTACACCTACACCGCCACTGTGACCTTGCCCCCGGCTGCCCAGTGGATACTCAGCACTGAACAGAACGCGCGGCCCGCCACCGCGAATATTGTCGCCGGCGACCTGTACCTGGAAGCCACATTGAATAACCTGCTCCCGCAGGCGGGCACGACCGGGCTACCCATCGTCAACAATTCGCCCATAGCCAGCGTGCAGCCTGCTTTTTTCGTACCGGTGCACCAGCTCACCTCGCTGAGCAACAATGCCTTTGACGTGGACGGCGACTCGCTGGTGTATTCGCTCGAATCGCCACTTCAGGCCTGCAGCACCCCGGCCACCTACAATCCTTACCCGACTAGTTCTATCAGCGTTATCAGCACCAACCCGACGTGCATCTACCAGCCGCTGCCCATCTCGGCGTATAGCCCCACGATGCCTATTATCGTTGATGTAGATACCCTTGGCGCCTGCCCGGTGAAGACGGCCGCTAACCCGCGCTTCTTCTTCGATGCCCGCACGGGCAACATCACCATGCAGCCGGGCCGCTACCTGAGCACCACCAGCGCCAACGGGGATAATAAATACGCAGCAGCCATTAAAATCAGCGAATACCGACGCCTCAACGGCCGCTATGTGCTCGTGGGCACCATGCGGCGCGAGCTGTACTTTATGGTGTACGACTGCGGCACCAACCTCATGCCGGTAGTAGGCCCGCAGGTAACCGTGCAGGCGGGCACGCGCAGCACCGTGCAGGCCCTGGGCCAGGCCATTCCGGTGGTAGCAGGCGAGTCGGTTTCGGTGCTCATCAACGCCACCGACCGCAACGCCGGCCAAGCCCTCGCCCTCACGCTCGACTACAACGCCGTGCCCGGTGCCACCCTGCAAAACCTTGGCAACGGCCAGGCGCGCCTCACCTTCACGCCGGCCCTGGGCACTGTGCCCGGCACCTACCGCGTGGCCGTGACGGCCGAAGACAACGCCTGCCCCATCAAGGGCATGGACACGAAGATGGTCACCTTCAGCGTGGCAGCCAGCAGCCCGCTGGCCGCCCGCGCCAAAACGGCCCTGACCATCGACGCCTATCCCAACCCTTTCACCGACGCGGTACAGTTCCAGCTGGGCACGCCGGGCGTGCAAACCCTGACCATCAGCGACAACCTGGGCCGCGCCGTGGCCACCGTGCGCAGCCAGGCCGATGGCTCGGTGCGCTGGCAGCCGGCCGCAAGCCTGCCCGCCGGCCTCTACCTGGCCCGCACCGCCGACGGCAGCCAGCGCGTGCGCCTGCTGCGCAACGCCGCGCAATAAGCCAGGCTGCTCAGCCTCTCTGCAAGCAAAAAAGCCCTGCCGACGGTGTCGGCAGGGCTTTTTTGCTTGCAGAAAGACAGGTGAAATTAGCGGTTGCCAATCACCAAGCGTTGCGTGGCCAGCTTCTGGCCGGTGGCGTCGCGCAACACTACGTGGTAGAGACCGGGCGCGAGTGCGGGCAGCTGCGGCTGGGCATTGGCAGGCGTGATGGCGACTTGGCCCACCAGCTGGCCCAGCTGCGAGTAAGCCTGCACCAGGCCGCCGGTGGCCGGCAGATTGAGGCCGCGCACCAGCACGGCTTCGGCGCCGGATGCGGGGTTGGGATACACTTGCAGCTGCGGGGTGGCGGCCAGCTTGCCCACCGTCAGCGCCGCCACCGGCGAGTACGTGGTGGTGCCATCCACGTCGACCTGGCGCAGGCGGTAATACAGGAGGTCAACGCCCTGCGCCCCGGCTTCTGCGTCGCGCAGCTTGTAGGTGCGGGCCTGGGTGCTGTTGCCGGCGGCGGCCACCTGGCCCACCGCCTCAAAGGCCGTTTCGGGGCCCTTGGCACGCTCCACCACAAAGTAGCTGCTGTTTTTTTCCGTGGCCGTGGCCCAGGTCAGGTCGGCCGCGCCGTTGTTCCATTTGGCGGCGAAGGCCGTCAGCTCCACGGGCAGCGGCGTGATGACCGAGGGCAGGCCCCCGCTGCGGTCGTCGGCAAAGGCCGTGTATACGGGCAGGCTCGACAGCACCGACAAGCCAGACGTGGCCGTAATCTGCACCGAATTGAAGGCCTGCGTGGTGAGAAACGAGATTTCCTGGCGGCCGTTGGGCAGCAGGTTCACCGAAAGCAGCGAGCTGCCCGAGGCGCTTTCCAGCACGTTGCCGTTGGCATCGTAGGTGGTGAGGGTAAGTTGGTCGAGGGCAGCTGCGTCGAGCAGGCCAGCGCCCGCGCCCACCACCATACCGGCCCGGTTGCCGGCAGCGCCCGTGCCATTCAGGGCCAGCTTCAGGTCGACGGTCGAAAGGGCGGCCGTGGGCATGGCAATGGTGGCAAACGTGTTGGGGTCGTTGTCGGCGGCACCGGCCGGGTTGGTCACGCCGCAAGTACCGTTGATGGCCACGCACACCACAGCGTTTTGCCGCACTTCGTAGGTATTCGAGAAGCCGGGCTGGGTGGGGTCGTTGTCCGACAGCACGTGTGTGGTGCCCTCAAACGCGCGCGGCTCCACGCCAAACCCATAATACAGCCGCAGGTTGTCGAGCGCCGACACCGTGCCCACGCGCTCAATCTTCACCTCATCAAAGGGCAGCGTGGTGGGGAAGCTGACCTGGTATTTGCCATCGGGCAGCGCCCGCAGCTCCAGCAAGCCCGCCCCGGTGACCGACTCGCCGGTGGCCACGCCGTTGCGGTAGGTGCTAATGCGCAGGCCCGACAGCACGTCCAAATCGAGCAGGCCGCCGTTGCCAATCACAAAGCCGGCGTAGTAGCCGGCCGGGGCGGGCCGGGTATCGGCCAGCTTCACCGACAGCGACTGCGCACACGACACGCCCACCGGCGTCACAAACTGCGCGTAGTCGGTCAGGCTGTTGTTCACGGCCTGTTCGGGGTTTTGCACGCCGGCTCCGGCGCACACACTCACCACGCCCACGTTGGAGGTGCTGGCGCCGTAGTATGGCGTGAGCGAAGCAGCCGGCAGGTTGAACTGCGAGATAACGCCCCGGGCCTGCTGCTGCTGAAGCGACGGCACGGCGTAGGCATAGTAAATCCGCAGCTTGAACGAAACCGAGGCCACCCCGCCCACGGTGATGCTGATTTTCGAAAAGGCCCGGTTGGCCACGAACTCCAACTGCGTGGGCCGCTCGTCGCCCGCCAGCAGGTCGCGCACCACGGCGGCCGATACCACGCGCGTTTCCAGGACGTTGTTGCCGGTACCGTAGGTGCGCAGCGTGATGGCACCCAGCGCGTTGAGGTTAATCAGGTTTCGATTGGTGCTCACGTTGGCCACCACAATGCCGGCGCGGTCGCCAATTGCCCCTGTGCCGTTGAACCCCAGGCGAATGCCCGAACTCGAAAGCACGCCAATGGTGGTGTTCAGGGTGGCGTAGTTGGTAAGCGACGCATCGGCTGTCCGCTCCGGATTTTGCACCCCCGATTCTAAAGTGACGGAAGTGAAGGGAATGGTTGTGGAGACGTAAGGGTCGTAGTCTGAATACTGGTTGTTGTTTGAATAAACCGGGAGGCCCGCTGCGGCCGAAACTCCCGCGCGCAGAACCATCGCAGTGGCCAGCACCAGCAGGGCACGGAGCCGGCCGGTGGAATGAAGCATGTGAGTAAAAGCGTGCATGACGTTGAAGAAAAATATTTTAACTAATTGGCACTGTGCCTGCCATCTTCTTGCAATTCCGCGGCCACCACGTGCCAGGCTAGCTGCATGGCTTATTCTCAACTAGATATGAATTGCGCAGCAAGCCGTATCATTCCCAAAACCGGAATATGTTCCTAATTTGAGAAACAAGCCAATTTATTAGCGCAATCCGAACGCAATTTCACTTCGTATATCCCCCATTTTGATGAGCTTTTTGCCCCTAGAGGTATTTATGATGTAATTTTGTAATTATGATTTTTCCAATGTATTAATCGTTCCAGACACCAACTGTTATTCGCTGGGCCATCTTGCACACACCTCTTCATTCCCTAGTTCCATGACATCTACCTTACCATTCAAGATTTTTGTCATTGAAGACAACGAGTGGTATGGCGAGCTGCTGGTGTACCGGTTGAGCCAAAACCCCAACCACAGCGTGCAGCGCTTCGCCACGGCCCGGGCCTGCCTCGACCACCTGGACGAAAAGCCCGATTTCATCACGCTCGACTATTCGCTGCCCGACGCCAAAGGCGAGCAGCTGCTGCGCCAGATTCGGGAGCGCCTGCCCGGCACCGAGGTGTTGGTGGTATCGGGGCAGGAAGACGTGGGCACCGCCGTGAGCATGCTGCGCCAGGGCGCCTACGACTACCTGGTGAAGGACGAAAACACGCTGGACCGCCTCTGGAACATCGTGGGCAAGGTGGAACAGCAAGCCCGGCTGCGCCGCGAAAACAGCCAGCTCCGCCAGCAAATCGGGGCGCGCTACGGGGCCGGGCAGGCCATTCTGGGCGAGCACGCGTCCATTCAGCAAGTGCATTCGCTCATTGCCAAAGCGGCCCGCACCACCATCACGGTGAGCGTGAGCGGCGAAACGGGCACGGGCAAGGAGCTGGTAGCCAAAGCCATTCACTTCCAGTCGAGCCGGGCCGCGCAGCCCTTTGTGGCCGTGAACATGGCGGCCATCCCGCGCGAGCTGGTGGAGAGCGAGCTGTTTGGGCACGAGAAGGGCGCCTTTACGGGCGCGGTGGCGCGCCGCGTGGGCCGGCTGGAAGAAGCCAACGGCGGCACCCTCTTCCTCGACGAAATTGCCGACCTTGACCTGAGCCTGCAAGCCAAGCTGTTGCGCGTGCTGCAGGAGCGCGAGGTGACGCGCGTGGGCGGCAACCAGGCCGTGAGCTTCGACGTGCGCCTGATAGTGGCCACCCACCGCGACCTGCTGGCCGAGGTGCAGGCCGGCCGCTTCCGCGAAGACCTGTACTACCGCCTGCTGGGCTTGCCCATTGCCCTGCCGCCCCTGCGCCAGCGTGGCAACGACGTGCTGCTGCTGGCCGAAGAATTTGTGCGCGACTTCTGCGCCCAGAACAACCTGCCGCCCCGCCTGCTCGCCGACGACGCCCGCGAGCGCCTCAAGGGCCACCCCTTTCCCGGCAACGTGCGCGAGCTGAAGGCCGTGGTGGAATTGGCCGCGGTGCTGGCCGATGGCGAATTAATCAACGGCGACGACCTGCCCTTGCGCGCCGGCCGCACCACCGTGGGCCCGGGCAGCCAGCTGTCGCTGCGCGAGCAAACCACCGCCATTGTGCAAAGCTGCCTCGACGAGATGGAGGGCGACGTGCTGGCCGTGGCCGCCCGCCTGCGCATCGGCAAATCAACCATTTACCGAATGATACAGCAACGGGAACTGCACATAAGCTAACGGGTGCGTAACGCTCCACTATCTTGCTGTTGCAATTCGTTTTGGCCTAGCTTTTTCCCGATGATGCGTCGCCCCCGCTCTCCCCGTCTGGCCCGCCGAAAGGCCGCGCCCAGCACCTGGCGGGCAGCCGAGCGGGCCGCCCGCCGGGCGGGCCCGGAAAATTCCGGCCCCGAGCTGCCCGCCTTTGGCCCGGGCCTGGCCGAGGTGCCGCTGATGTTGTTTGACTACGACGTGCAGCGCCGCCAGCTGCGGCGCTGCAACCCGCACTGCGAATCGGTGCTGGGCTACACCGCGCAGGATTTATTGGCCCTGGGCCCGCGCCTGGCGCCCACGCTGCTGCACCCCGACTCGCAGAAGCAGGCGCAGCTGGGCAACCTGCACACCCTGCTGCACGCCGACCGGCCGCTGAGCTGGGACTGCCGCGTGCGGCACCGCGACGGCAGCTGGCGCTGGCTGCGCCTGCGCCTGCGGGCCAGCGCGCGCAACCCCCTCGGCAAAGTGCTCGAAATCACGGGCAGCGCCGAAGACGTGACCCGCCACCGCGCCGCCGTGGAAGAGCTGCGCCAGAGCCGGCACCTGCTGCGCCAGGTGGTGGACCTGGTGCCGAACCTGATTTATATCTACGACCTGCGCCAGGAGCGCAACGTCTACTCCAACCAGCGCCTGGAGCTGATGCTCGGCTACACCAGCGAAGAGCTGCTGGCTTTTCCGCAGGGCGCCCTGCTGCCTTCCCTGCTTGCCCCCGAGGAGCGGGAGCGGCTGCTGGCGCATTGGAACGATGTAGCACGCCTGCCCGATGGCGAAGTGCTGACCCTGGAATATGCCCTGCAGCACCGCAATGGCACGGTGCGCTGGCTGCGCAGCACCCACACGCCGTTTGCACGGGCCGCCAACGGCGACGTGACCAGCATCATCGGGGTGGCCGAGGACGTGACCGACCGCCGCGCCACCGACGCCCACCGCCGCGCCGCCACCGACCGCCTGGCCGAGCAGCACCGCCTGTTCCGCCAGGTCATCGACGCGCTGCCGCACCCCATCTACCTCAAAGACGGCCACGGCAACTACCAGCTGGCCAACCGGGCCATGGCCGCCCTCTACGGGCTGACGCCGGAAGAATTGGTGCGCTTCGATGCCGGCCACCTGCCCCAACTCAACAGCGGCGACACGGCCCGCTACATCGAGCAGGACCGGCAGGTGCTGGCCACCGGCGAGGACCTGACCGTGGAAGAATCGTACACCGCGCCCGACGGCACGGTGTCGTGGTTCAGCAGCGTGAAACGCCTGTTTGTGCGCGCCGACGGCACCGCCCAGGTGCTGGGCCTCGACAGCAACATCACCGAGCTCAAGCGCACCCAGCAGGCGCTGGAAAAAGCCATTGGCGAAGCCCAGGTGGACGTGCAGGCCAAAGAGGACTTTCTGGCGAACATGAGCCACGAAATCCGCACGCCCCTGCACGGCATTCTGGGACTGACGGGGGTGCTGGCCAAAACCAGCCTCAGCCGCAGCCAGCACGACTACCTGCGCCTGCTGGGCGAGTCGGCCGAGCACCTGCTCACGGTGCTGAACGACGTGCTCACCACCGCCCGCCTCGGCGCGGGCAAGCTGCAGCCCGAAACCACGCCCTTCAACCCCACCGAGCTGTTGGCGGGCTGCGCGGCCTTGCTGCGGCCCCGCGCCCGCGAGAAAGGCCTGCGCCTGCGCATTGAGCGGCCCGCCGCGCTGCCCGAGGTGCTGGGCGACGCCCACCGGCTGCGCCAGGTACTGCTCAACCTGGTAAGCAATGCCATTAAGTTCACCGAAACCGGACAGGTGCGGCTGCGCTGCCGGCGGGTGCCCGCGCCCCTGCGCCACGCCGAGCCCGCCGACACGGTGTGGCTGCAGTTTGTGGTGAGCGACACCGGCCTGGGCATTGCGCCCGACACCCTGGACAAGGTGTTCGAGCCCTTTGCCCAGGCCGCCGCCAGCACCGACCGCGAGTTTGGCGGCTCGGGCCTGGGCCTGAGCATTTCCGAGGGCCTGGTGCGCCTGATGGGCGGCACGCTGCGCGTGAGCAGCGAGCTGCACCAGGGCAGCACGTTTGCCTTCACCCTGCCGCTGCGGCCTGTGCCGGCCGCGGTGCCTCCGCCCGCCCCCGCCCCGGCCGGGCTCAGCGAAACGGGGGCCGGCCGCATTCTGCTGGTCGAAGACAACCTGGTGAACAGCCTGCTGGCCGAAACCGTGCTGCGCAACTGGGGCTTTCAGGTGACGACGGCCGCCAGCGGCCCGGCCGCCATCCAGCTCTTCGAGCACCGGCCCTTCGACCTCGTGCTGATGGACATTCAAATGCCCGGCATGGACGGCGAAACGGCCGCCCGCGCCCTGCGCCAGCACCCCGAGGCCGCCCGGGCGGCCACGCCCATCATTGCCCTCACGGCCCGTGCCCAGGCCGGCGAGGCCGAGCGCCTGATGGGCGCCGGCTTCGACGGCTACCTCTCCAAACCCTACCGCGAAGAACAACTCCTCGAAACCATGCGCGCCGTGCTGGCCCGCCATGCCGCCGCGGCCGAACCCTACTCCGCTTACCAAACTCCTGACCCTATGGCTTCTGCAAAACCCCTCTACGACCTGAGCAACGTGCGCCAGCTGGTGCGCCAGGATGAAACCATTGTGCGCCGCCTGGCCTGGGCCTTCATCGAAACCACGCCCGCCATCCTCACCGCCCTCGACGAGGCCCTGGTGAAGCCCGACTGGGAGGCCGTGGGCGACGCCGCTCACCACCTCAAAAGCTCGCTCGACGGCCTGGGCGTGGAAAGCCTGCGCCACGTCATCCGCGAAATTGAGGCCTACGGCAACGCGGCGCCTGACCCCGCCCACGCCGCCCGGCAGATTGCCCAGGTGCGCGCCGTGACCGAGGAGGTGATGGCCGCGCTGCGCGCCGAATTTCCGGAACAAGCTTAGCGGCCGAAGCCGGCCGCGGCTCTAAATGCCTAAATCTTATTGAAACCTGCCTTCGCCGTTTGGGGTTGAATGCACACACGGTGGCTCCCCGACCGGGGCTGCTTTTTATCCACTTGCTTTTCGTCTAACATTATGTTTCTGTTCATGCTCGGCCTGCTCGTTGTGACGGCCATCCTCGCTTATAGCACCGTTAACGACATCAAGGAAATGCTGACGCCCGCTCCGGTGCGCGTGAAGTAATTTCCAGCCGTTTGGTTAAATAAAAAAAGCAGCCCGAAAGCTGCTTTTTTTATTGTCCTAGCTGAGCCAGCGAGCTGGCGGAGATGCTTAGCGGATGACCAGCTTGCACATCTGGCTGTTGTTGTCGGATTCGAGGCGCACGTAGTAGAGGCCGTTGGCAAACTTGCTCAGGTCGAGCATTTTAGTGTAACGGTCGTTGAGTTCGGTCAGGGTTTCGCGGTACATTACCGAACCGATGACGTTGAGTACGCTCAGCTCTACCTTTTTGCCCTGCTGGTTGTTGATGGTCAGGTGCACGATGCCGGTGCTGGGGTTGGGGTACACCACCAGGGTTTTCTCATCGTTGCCGGGCTTGCTGCCTTGCTGGCCGGGGCGGTGCAGGGGGGCAGCGTCGGCAACGGGCAGCGTGCGCAGCACCGGGCCCAGGCCCAGGCTCAGGCCCGCACACAACAAGAAAGATAGAAAGTAGCGTTGCATCATAATATAGTTAGCGGTGGAAAGACGCGTGAGGCGTAGAGGAGATAACGAGAAATGGTGATTTTAGTTGACAAAGGTAAGGCAGTTAATTTGCCGGCCCACTCTTAATATACAGAAACCTCGATGAATTACGTTGTTTTCGCTTCCGCCGTTCTCATTTTGCCGACCAACTAAGTGGATATTCTCCTGATTGGTGGCGGGCTGGCCGGCCTGGCGGCCTCCCTCGACCTGGCCGGGCGCGGCCACCGCGTGGCGGTGGTGGAGCGCAAGCAGTACCCCTTTCATAAGGTGTGCGGCGAGTACGTGAGCAACGAAGTCCTCCCCTACCTGCGTCGCCTTGGGGCCGACCCGGCGGCGCTGGGCCCGGCCGCCATCACGCAGTTTCTGCTGTCGTCGCCGGGTGGGCGCACCCTCACCGCGCCGCTCGACCTGGGCGGCTTCGGCGTGAGTCGCTACATGCTCGACGATTTTCTGTACCAACAGGCCGTGGCACGGGGCGTTACGTTTTACCTGAAAAGCACGGTAACGGACGTGACCTTTGACACCGAGGCCGACCAGCACGTGGTGGCGTTGGCCGACGGCCGCCAGCTCGCGGCCCGCGTGGTGCTGGGCACCTACGGCAAGCGCGCCAACCTGGACCGGCAGCTGCAACGCGGCTTTTTTGGGCAACGCTCGCCTTACCTGGGTGTGAAGTACCACCTGCGCCTGCCCGGCTTTGCGCGCGACGTGATTGCGCTGCACAACTTCGCCGACGGCTACGCGGGCATCTCGGCCATTGAGGCCGACAAGCTGTGCTTCTGCTACCTCACCACCCGCGAGAACCTGCGCCGCCACGGCAACATCCCGGCCATGGAAGCCGAAGTGCTGGCTCAAAACCCCCGTCTGCGCGAGATTCTGGGCGCGGCGGAGATGCTATACCCGCAGCCGGAGGTGATAAATGAAATTTCCTTCGCGCCCAAGCAGCCCGTGGAAGAGCACATCCTGATGGTGGGCGACGCGGCCGGGCTCATTACCCCGCTGTGCGGCAACGGCATGGCCATGGCCCTGCACGGCGCGGCCCTGGCGGCAGCGGCAGCACACGATTTTCTCACCCAAAAAACCACGCGGGCGGGCCTGGAAGGGGCGTATGCGCGGGCCTGGCAGGCGCAGTTTGGCGCGCGGCTGCGGGTGGGGCGGGCCGTGCAGCGGCTGTTCGGCGGGCCGGTGCTGAGCGAGCTGGTGGTGGGCGGCCTGCGCCACTGGCCGGGCGCGGTGCAAGCCTTGATGCGCCGCACGCACGGCCGGGAATTCTGAGATTTTAGTAGTTAGAAGTAAGTACTGCGCTATCAGATAATATCCCGCTAACGCCACGCGGAATCTCATTACTCACTGCTTCATTCTCACTACTTGCTCAGCCCACGCCAAAAAGTTATTGTCGGGATTTTAGCCAAGCTGCGCGCGAAACTGTTTGTAATCCCGTAAATAGGGCTTGCCAAGGCGCGGAGGGTATTCCGGGCGGCGGCCCTGCCCTCTTTCGCCCGCAATTCCTTTCCGGCATGCCGAGTTATTTAGGTGCCATTGGCACCGCCAATCCTGTCCACCGCATTGCCCAGCCGCAGATAGCCGAGTTCATGGCCGGCGCGCTGGGCTTTGGCGAGGCCGACACGCGCAAGCTGCGGGCGCTCTACCGCGTGTCGGGCATCGAGCACCGCTACTCGGTGCTGCCCGACTACGGCCGGGCCAACGGCGAGTACATCTTCTTCCCGAACACGCCCGACCTGGAGCCCTTCCCCAGCGTGGGCCTGCGCATGGCCGCCTACCGCCGCGAAGCCCTGCCCCTGGCCGTGGAAGCCGTACGCAATAGCTTGAATCAGGTGCCCGATGTGGCCGTGAGCAGCATTACGCACCTCGTGACGGTGAGCTGCACGGGCATGTACGCGCCGGGGCTGGATATTGAATTGGTGCGGGCCCTGGGCCTGCGCGCCGACGTGCGCCGCACCTGCGTGAATTTTATGGGCTGCTACGCGGCCGTGAATGCCGTGAAGCTGGCCGATGCCTTTTGCCAGGCCGACGCCAGCGCTCGGGTGCTCATCGTGAGCGTGGAGCTGTGCACGCTGCACTTCCAGAAAAGCCGGGAGGAAGACCACCTCGTGAGCAACGCGCTGTTTGGCGACGGCGCGGCCGCCTGCCTGGTGCAAGCCGAGCCGCTGCCCAACGACGCGCCCGGCCTGGCCCTGCAGGCCTTTCATTGCGGGCTGGAGCCCGACGGGCACGACGACATGGCTTGGCACATCAACGACTTCGGGTTTGAGATGACGCTGAGCAGCTACGTGCCCAAGCTCATTCAGCGCGGCATCCGCCAACTCACCGATGGGCTATTGGAAAGCCTGCCGGTGCAGCTGGGCGACGTGCGGCACTTCGCCATTCACCCCGGTGGCCGCAAGATTCTGGAAACCATCGAAACCGAGCTGGGCCTGACGCGCGACGACAACCGCCACGCCTACCGCGTGCTGCGCGACTACGGCAACATGTCGTCGGCCACGGTGCTGTTTGTGCTGCGCGACGTGCTGGCCGCCGCCACCCCCGCCGACCACGGCGCGCCGGTGCTCAGTTTCGCCTTCGGCCCGGGCCTGACGATGGAGGCGATGCTGATGCAGTTATCGGGGAGCAGTGAGCCGCTAGCCGATAACAGTGAACAGCTTGCCGTTGCGACGAATCTGCCACAAGAGAAGATGGAGCGGGCTGCAAAACTGATAACCGTTAACTGACAACTGCTCCCTGAGAATGTTTGCAGAACGCGCTTCCGGTCCCGAGCTGATGGACGACCTGACGCTGGCCTCCGACGCCCTGCGCCAGAACCTCGACGAGCTGGAAACCATCAATACCTGGCTGGGCGGCTACGCGCCAGTACTTAACGCGTTGGACCGCCTACGACCGCAGTTTCCGGCCGGCCGGCCCCTGCGCGTGGCCGACCTGGGCAGCGGCGGCGGCGATACCCTGCGGCAGATAGCCCGCTGGGCCCGCAAAAAGAGGGTTGCTGTAGAATTAAGCGGCATTGATGCCAACGAATTCATGCTGGATTATGCCGCTAGTAAAAGTGCAGACTACACTGAAATCAGCTACCGGCAGTTCGATATTTTCTCGCCTGAGTTCCAGGCCCAGCCCTACGATATACTCACGTGCAGCCTGTTTTGCCACCACTTCACTGACGAGGAATTAGTGACGCTGCTGCGGCATTGGCAGCAGCAGGCGCAAGTGGCCGTCGTTATCAACGACCTGCACCGGCACTGGCTGGCCTACCACAGCATCAAGTGGCTGACGCGGCTGCTGGGCGGCTCCTACCTGGTGCAACACGACGCGCCGCTGTCGGTGGCCCGGGCCTTCCGCCGCGCCGACTGGGTGGCACTGCTGGCACGGGCGGGCATCACGCGGTATGAGCTGCGCTGGCGCTGGGCGTTTCGCTGGCAGCTGGTGCTGCTGAAATAAGCGCGGGCGCAGATAAGTCTGGAATCGCATGTTCTTAGTCTGGGATTGCCGATTGTCAGCCACTGAATGGCATCGCCATTATTTTTCTGATAAGCAGCCAAATGAGAATTGAATTTTGCTATCTTGGGCCTATTGTATTTTCTCACTTTCCTCATTCACAGTATGCAACGCACAACTACCCTTCGCCCCGGAGCGCAGCGCCTGAAGCTGCTCTCTCTCTCTCTCTCTCTCTTCCTGCTGATGTGCTGCTTTAGCCGGCCCGTCGCGGCCCAGGACCCGCTCCTGCCGCCGGTCACGGCGCCGAGCTGCGCCAATTCGCCCACCTACAACTACACCATCGGCAACCCGGCTACGGTGACGAATTACGTGGGCAACTACACCTTTCCGGTGGGCAATTACCACGTGGTGGGCACGCTGCACTTCGAGGGTGGCACCGTGACGGTGCAGCCGGGCACCAACTTCTACGTCGACGGGGCCATCACCACGTTCAAGGGCAAGCAGCGGGTGAGCGGCTACGCTTTCGTGTTGGGCAGCGGGGCCCACTTCGTGGCCCAGGAAGCCCTGTTTACGGGCGCCTGCAACGGCAACCTCACACCGCCCACCGTCAGCCTGTGGCAGGGCATCCGGTTTGAGTACGAGCAGCCCGACCAAAGCCTGCAGCTGAAAACCTGCCGGGTGGCCTACGCCGAGTACGGCGTGTACGTGCCGGGCGCCTCGCCCACTAAGCTGTACGCCACGCAATACAACATCGAAGACTGTCGCTTCGAGCAGAACCTCTACCACATCTACGACCAGGGGCAGCGCGACGACCTGCACCACGCCTACCTGACGGGGCTGGGCCTGTACTGCACGCCCAGCCTGCTGGCCCCCTACAAAGCCAACCCCGACGATACCTGGACGCTGGAAGCGCTGCACCTGACCCCCACGGTCACGGGCAGCAACCGGGGCGTGGACCTGTCGAATATTTTTATTGAGGGCGGCATCTACGGCCTGGTGGCCAACCGCCCCGGCCAAGGGCCGCTGGCTTTCGACGGCAACCTGACCATTTCCCGGGCCGTGCGCACGGGCATCTGGCTCGAGAAGCTGGCCGCGCTGGTCAACTTCCCGGTGCACACGCTCATCGGCATGAACACGGGCACCATCAATAGCCGTACCTACCGCACCTACTGGACGCAGGGCCCCGACCCGATGTACGGCCTGGTGGGCAACGGCGTGAGCAGCCCGGTGACGAGTGCCGCCTACGCCACCCTCAACATTGGCGGCAGCAGCGGCGCGGCCACCGACACCACTGCCTCCAAAGCCCAAACCGGCATCTTTCTGAACCAGGCTTACAGCAGCTTCTCCAACCTGACCCTGCGCAACCTCACCTTCGGCCTGAGTTTGAGCGACGGCGCCGGCGACATCGCGGGCAACGTGTTTCAGGGGTGCTGGCACGGCATCCGCATCCGGCCCAACACGGGCGGCTACACCGCCAGCTTCAACATCAGCTGCAATAACTTTCAGGGCTCCAGCGCCGGCACTTCATCGGCCATTCTGGTAGAAGACCAGGCCGTACTGAACCAGCAGGGCGCACCCAATCAGCCACAAGGAAACAAGTTCGACTCGTATCAGAACGGTGACCGTTCGCTGATGAACCGTAATGCGGGAAACAGCTTTATTTATTACCGATATCAGGGCTCAACCGATGAGCTAGCTTCACAAGTAACGGATGGCATTCTACCTGCCCCTAATCAAACAGGCTTTGCGGTTGGCACCAACAGCCCCGTTGCTATTGGTTCGTTCTGCCAGACCACGAAGGGCGTGAGCACCGGCGCGCAGGCCCGGGGCGCTTTGCAAACGGCCTACCTGCAAGCCATCATGGACACGCTGCGGCGGCAGGCCGCGCCCCTGGCGCGGCTGCGCAGCTATCAGGCTGCCATCCGGCAGGAGCTGCTGGTGCAGCAGTCCGACACCGCCGCCCTGGAAGCTTACGTGGGCACGCTGGCCGCCACCAACCCGGATGCCTTTTTCGGCCTGGGCCTCGACCTGCTGGAACAGTACCGGGGCGCGGGCCGGCGGCTGGCCGCCGCCCGGCTGCGCCCGCTGCTGGCCGCCCGGGTGGGCGCCCACCCCGTGGCGGCGGCCCGGCTGGCGCTGTATGACGTGGTGGGCCGCGTGAGCGCCCTAGCGCCCTGGCCCGCCCGGCAGGTGGCCCCGGCCGACAGCGCCGCCCTGCGCCGGGTGGCCCGCACGCCCGGCCCCGCCGCCGAAATGGCCGCTCTCTGGTTCAACTACCTCTACCCCGGCGTGGGCCTGCGGCCGGCCGTGGCCCCGCCCGCCGCGGGCGCCCACCGCGCCGCCGAAACCCTGAGCCCGGCCACCGTGCGCGCCCTCTACCCCAACCCAACCGCCGACCGCCTGCACGTGGAAGCCACCGCCACCGCCCACCCCCAAACCGTGCTACTGCGCCTGACCGACCTGCTGAGCGGCCGGGTGGTGCTGGAAAAGAAATTGCACGCAGACCAGCAAGGCCACTACCAAGCCGACCTTGACGTGCTGGCCTTGAAACCCGGGCAGTACGCCGCCACGCTGTTCGCGGACGGAATGCCTGCTACCACGCAAAAAGTATTGATTAACCGTTAAAGCAATGAGGCCCGGCCGCCACGGCAGGCTGGGCCTTTAGCGGAATAATCATGAGACTATGGATAATTTGTGCCCTGCTGCTAGTCGCAGCAGGTTCACGAGTACATGGGCAGGGAATTGGAAATTGGGAGCGCACGGACTTGTTTGGTAATGTCAATTCCTTGAACGTTTCCAATCAGTACCCCAATTTTTTGATTCAGGACGGGTCTGTTATTGTTTCGGGCGCTGGTTCTGGTCCTGGCTACTGGGCGAAATATACCTTGCGCGGACAATTGCTCTGGCAGCGCAACTTCAATAATGCAGCAGGGGGGTGGGTCGGCTTTCCGTGGCGGAGCGGCTTTTTCGCTTATGGTGCTCTGCCAGCCAATAACAGAATTGGTTACACCGGGCTATACAACTGGGTAACCAGCAATGGGGATACTGTTCGCACTCGCAAAAGCCCGGCATTACGTGTAGACCAATTAGCAACGAGCGCCGCCAGCCGCGACGGGCGTTACTATGTAGCGGGCACGGGCGACAACGGCGGCACGGGGCAGCCCTTGGTGGTGCTGCATTACTCGCTGGCGTGCCTCGACACGGCCGGCACGCTGCGCTGGCAGCGCAACTACCCCAACCCCATCATCCGCATTGGCCCGCAGTTTCCGGCCACCAACGGCTATGCTTACCTGCGGCGCATTGTGGAAGCGCCGCGCCGGGGCTGGTGGCTGATGGGCGACACGCAGCGCGACTCCATCAAATTCCAGCTTTACGCCATTGAGGTCGACTCGGGCGGACGGTTCCGGCGCGCGCGCTGGGTCGAGCCCTTCGGACGGACATCCTTTGTGACGATGTCCGGCTCAGCCCGGGCCCTGCGCCTGCGCGACGGCAGCGGCTACGTGGTGTCGGGCCAGGCCCAGCTGGACTCGCTGGGCGGGCAGGCGCGCACCCACGGCTTCGTGGCCCGGCTCGACACGGCCCTGAACGTGGTCTGGCGCACGCTCATCGACGCCCCGGTGCCGACCGGCGGCTACACCACCACCCTCCGCTACACCAGCGGCGTGCAGGAAGCGGCCGACGGCAGCCTGCGCGTGCTCACCTACGCCACCACGCCCCGCCCGGCGCCCAACGAGTTCGAAGTACTGCACCTGAACGCCCAAGGCCGCCTCACCCGGCGCGACACCTACTGCTCCCAGGTGCTGGCCACGGCCCTGCCCCAGTACTGGCAGCTGCTGCCCGGCGACAGTACCATCCTGGTCAGCGGCCGGGGCCAGCAGCGTGACGCCAGCGGGCGGCTGCTGGCCCAGCCGGCCTGGCTGGCCTACTTCGAGCGGCCCTGCCGCAGCCAGGCCATCCCCGTGGTCACGGCTACCCGCCCGAGGTTGGCGCCCGCGCCCGCGCTGGTGCTCTACCCGCAGCCGGCCTCCCCGGGGGGCGCGGTGCGACTGGTGCCGGCCCGTCCGGCGCAGGGCGCGGCCCCGGTGCTGCTGCTCGACGCGCTGGGCCGCGCCGTGGCCACACTGGCTGCCGCGGCCGTGGCGGGCGAGTGGCAGCTCACGCTGCCGCCCGGGCTGGCCCCGGGGCTCTACGCCCTGCGCGTGCTCGCGCCCGGCCAGTCCGCCGCCACGGCGCGCCTGCTCGTGCAGGCCCCGTAGGCAAACAGTTTTTACAAAAAAGGCCGCCCGGCATTGCGGGGCGGCCTTTTTTTGTTGAGGCTGTTTCTACCGCTCAACCCGCAATAGGACTAGGTTTGTCGTTCCGGTTGTCAGCCCCACACCCCCGCCGCCACCCGAAACGTATTGGCGTGCGCCTCCACGATGTCGGCGATGCGCTCGGAGTAGCCGCCACCCATGCACACCACCACAGGCAACCGGTGCTGGTGGCAGAGACGCAGCACAGTTTCGTCGCGCTGGCGGCAGCCTTCGCGGGTGAGGGCGAGGTAGCCCAGCTTGTCGGTGGCCAGCACGTCGACGCCGGCGAGGTAGAACACGAAATCGGGTTGTACCTCATCCAGCAGGCGCGGAAGCGTGTCGGCCAGCAGCTTCAGATACTGGGCGTCGTCGGTGCCGTCGGGCAGGGGCAGGTCGAGGTCGGACTGCTCTTTGCGGGCGGGGTAGTTGCGGGCGCCGTGCATGGAGAAGGTGAACACGCGCGGCTCGTGCCGGAAAATGGCGGCGGTGCCGTTGCCCTGGTGCACGTCGAGGTCAATGATGAGCACCTGGCGGGCGTGGCCCCGGGCCAGCAGCCAGGCCGCGGCAGCCGCCTGGTCGTTCAGCAGGCAAAACCCTTCGCCCCGGTCGCGGAAGGCATGGTGCGTACCGCCGGCAATGTTGAAGGCCACGCCGTGTGCGAGGGCCCGCTGCGCGCACCCAATCGTGCCGCCTAGGATGGTGATTTCGCGCTCGAACAGCTCCGCCGACCACGGGAAGCCGGTGGCGCGCTCCTCTTGGCGGGTGAGCTTGCCCAGGCGCAGGCGCTGGTAGTAGTCAGCGTCGTGCACGCGTAGAATATCCTCGTCCGGGGGCGGCTGGGCCGTGAAGAAGTCGGCCGGCGTAGCGGTTCCTTCGTGTAAAAGCTGCTCGGGCAGCAGCTCGTATTTCAGCATGGGGAAGCGGTGGCCGGCAGGAAGCGGGTGGGCGTAGTTTGGGGCGAAGGCGATAGATAGCATTATGGGATAATCGGTATAAGGAACGTCATGCAGCGCACAGCGAAGTACCTCGCTCGCCTGCGCCTCTTGTCATCCTGAGCGGAGCGAAGGACCTTCTCACGTTCAAACAGCTTGCAGTAGTTCAAAATAGCGCAACCGTGAGAAGGTCCTTCGCTCCGCTCAGGATGACAGCAAAATGAACTAGTACCACAAGCTAGCTGCTTTGCTGCGCGCTGCATGATTTGTTGCTTCGCATCAATCATTTACTCAGCATTGTTTTCCAACTCAAACCGCTCAAAATCCGCCGTGGCCGTGCTGGGGCCCTCGGCCAGCAGCCCCACGCGCACGCCCCGGTCCCAGGGCGGCAGGTAGGCCCCACTGGTGGCGCCGTCGGCGGGTAGCGGGTTGGTCCAGGTGCGGCCATCGGCGCTGTAGGCGAAGCGGTAGCTGTTGCCGTTACGCACCTGCAGGCGCAGCTGGATGGCAGCAGTGGCGTTGGACGGTAGCGGAGCTTCAGCCAGCAGACGGGGCTGGCCGGCGCGACGCTCCCAGAGCTGCAACCGGCCGCCGCCAGTGGTGAGAGCTAGGGAATTATCAGGGTCGCCGAGAGCCGCGATGCCGGCGGTGGCCCCAGCGGGCAAGGCAGCCGGGTGGAGCAGCGTGGTGGTGGCGGTGTAGCTGGCCGTGAGGGTGTGCCGGCCCAGGGCAGCACCTCCGAAATCGGGCTGGGCACGGAGCTGCAGACGGCCGTTGCTCAGCGCAAACTGCGGCTTGTGCGCCACGGGCCACTGCCAGCTTAGGTCCAGGGCTGTGCCGTTGAACTCATCGACTACGGGGCGGGTGGTTACCGAATTGGCTGTTGCGGTGGGCTCGCTTTGCTGGTTCAAAAACTCGGGCCAGCCGGCGCTATTCCAGTGAAATTCGCTGAGCACGCCTTGGCGGCCCACGTTTTCGGCGCTGCCGGATTGGTAGGCGTGGTGCAGCAGGTACCAGCGGCCGTTACGCTCCACGGCCGTGCCGTGGCCGGGGCAGCTCCAGCGGCTGTTGTTGGTCAGTATCGGATTTTGGGGGCACTTTTCCCAAGGCCCAAGCAGGTTTTTGGCGCGGGCCACGCCGGTGGCGTAGGTGCAGCCGGACCCGCAGCAGCCGTTGGCGGCATAGAAGGCGTAGAAGTAGCCGCCGTGGCGCAGCATGCTCACGCCTTCCACGAGGTTGCCTTCCCATGGCGCAGTGTTGCGAAACAGCTCGGTTTTTTCGCCAATGAGGGCGGTGCGGGCCTCGTTCAGGCGCTGGGCCCAGATGGGCGTAGGCAGCTGCACGCTGTTGCCGTCTTCCTTCCAGACGAGGTAGAGCTGGCCGTTTTCGTCGCGCATGGGAAAAGCGTCGATGGAGCCGTCGGGTTGGGATACCAGGGGGCCGTGGTCGCGGTAGGGGCCTTCGGGGCGGTCGGCGCTGGCCACGCCCACGGCCAGGTTGCCGCCTTTTTGGTGGGCGGTGTAGTAGATGTATGTTTTACCGCCCTCCTGGCTGATTTCGGGCGCCCAGAAGTAGTAGTCGGCCCAGGCTGGCAGTTGGTCGGGGAATACGTAGCCCGCCAGCTGCCAATTGGTGAGGTTCTTCGATTTGAGCAGCGGAAATGCCGGACCCCAGTTCGAGGACGTGGCGGTGGCCCAGTATGTGTCGCCGATTTTGGTCGCCGAAGGGTCGGGGAAGTCGCCGGGCAGCACGGGGTTGGCAATGGCGGCCGGGGCCAAGCGCTGCTGGCAGCCCAGGAGCACGCTGCTGGTCAGCCCCACTCCCGCAATAAGTCGAACAATTGTAGAAAAGAGCATAAAGTAAAATCAAGAAAAACCGGCCGAGAAGCCCTGTCGGCCATTACTTACGTACCGTTGGCTGCTCAGGGCCTGAAACGCTATGGAAGACGCTAGCTGCCAGCCGGGCCGCGCTTGCTTTTCTCAAAAGAATCGGGACCTTTGCGCAAACGTTTTCACACACGCTCCTGCCTATGCATTCCCACCGCTTTTTCCCAACCCGTTTTTCCCTCCCAAAATCGGCTTGCGCCGTGTTGCTTGTTGGCTTGAGCCTGCTGTGGCAGGCCGCCGCAGCTGAAGATATCAAGTCGCCCAACGGCCAGCTTACACTCAGCTTTAACCTGCAGGGCGACGGCGTGCCCACCTACCGCCTCACCTACAAGGGCCGCGACGTTATCAAAACCAGCAAGCTGGGCCTGGACCTGAAAAACGCCACTGCCCTCACCAGCGGCTTTGCGGTGGCCGAGAGCAAGCAGCGCAGCTTCGACGAAACCTGGACGCCGGTATGGGGCGAGGTGAAAACCATTCGCAACCACTACAACGAGCTAGCCGTGACGCTCACGCAGGCCAGCACGGCCCGCAGCATCCGGGTGCGGTTTCGGGTGTTTGACGACGGGCTGGGCTTCCGCTACGAGTTTCCGCGCCAGCCTAAGCTCGACTACTTCACCATCAAGGAGGAGCGCACGCAGTTTGCCCTGGCCGGCGACCACAAGGCCTTCTGGCTGCCCGGCGACTACGACACCCAGGAGTACAGCACCGTGACGTCGAAGCTCTCGGAAGTGCGCGGGCTGATGAAATCGGCCGTGACGGGCAACGCCTCGCAGACGCCCTTCTCCCCCACCGGCCTGCAAACGCCGCTCATGCTCAAAAGCCCGAGCGGGCTTTACATCAACATCCACGAGGCGGCGCTGATTGACTACTCCTGCATGCACCTCGACCTGGACGACAAGAACTTCGTGCTGGAGTCGCACCTCACGCCCGACGCAGTGGGCGACAAGGGCCTGATTCAGACGCCAGCGCAGTCGCCCTGGCGCACGGTGATTGTGAGCGACAAGGCGGGCGACATCTTGGAATCGAAACTGGTGCTGAACCTGAACGAGCCTACCAAGTTCAAGGACGTGAGCTGGATTAAGCCGGTGAAGTACGTGGGCGTGTGGTGGGAGATGATTACGGGCAAAAGCACGTGGTCGTACACCAACCAGGACAACATCAAGCTCGATTCCATCGACTACACTAAGGTCAAGCCCAACGGCACGCACGGCGCCAACACGGCCCACGTGAAGGAGTACATCGACTTCGCGGCCAAGCACGGCTTCGACGCGGTGCTGGTGGAGGGCTGGAACACCGGCTGGGAAGACTGGTTCGGCAAGCACAAAGACTACGTGTTCGACTTCGTGACGCCCTACCCTGATTTCGACGTGGCCGGGTTGCAGCAGTATGCCGCCAGCAAGGGCGTGAAGATGATTATGCACCACGAAACCTCGGGCTCGGTGCGCAACTACGAGCGCCACTTGGATGCCGCGTTTGACTTCATGAACAAGTACGGCTACGACGCCGTGAAAACCGGCTACGTGGGCGACATCGTGCCCCTGGGCCACCACCACTACGACCAGTGGCTGATTAACCACTACAATTACGTACTGGAAAAAGCCGCCGAGCACAAAATCATGGTGAACGGGCACGAGGCCGTGCGCCCCACCGGCCTGGCCCGCACCTACCCCAACCTGATTGGCAACGAGGCCGCCCGCGGCACCGAGTACGAGTCCTTCGGCGGCAACAACGCCGACCACACCACTATTCTGCCCTTCACGCGCCTCATCGGCGGGCCGATGGACTACACGCCCGGCATTTTCCAGACGCGCATCAGCACCTTCAATCCGGCCAATAAGTCCTTCGTGCACAGTACGCTGGCCCGCCAGCTGGCGCTGTACGTGACCATGTACTCGCCCCTGCAGATGGCGGCCGACATGATTGAGCACTACAACGAGCACCTCGACGCCTTCCAGTTCATCAAGGACGTGGCCGTGGACTGGGACGACTCCCACGTGCTCGAAGCCGAGCCCGGCGACTACATCACCATTGCCCGCAAGGCCAAGGGCAAAAGCAGCTGGTTCATCGGCAGCACCTGCGACGAGAATGGCCGCACCTCGAACGTGAATTTCAGCTTCCTGGAACCCGGCAAAAAGTACACGGCCACCATCTACGCCGACGCCAAAGACGCCCACTACGAGAATAACCCGCAGGCCTACGCCATCCGCAAAATGACGGTGACGCGCAAGAGCAAGCTGGCGCAATACTGCGCGCCGGGCGGCGGCTACGCCATCAGCGTGATGCCGCAGTAAATAGTCGCAGCCAGGTTCTTTATAAGAAGCGCCGCTAGTCTCATCACGAGGCTGGCGGCGCTTTCTGTTCAATACCTGTTACGGCTCGTTATTCTTGCACCAGCACATCATAACGCAGCCATACGAGGCCCTCGGGCAGCTGCTCCACGTGTTTCAGGCGCAGCTGAGTGGCGGGGCCAGGCTCGTCGCCCTGTTCGAAAACGGCCGCCGAACCAGCCGCACCGTCGACGACAGGATACTGCAACAGGCTTATTTCATCAACCAAGCCGGTCCGCAGCAGGGAGCCGTTGACGTGGCCGCCGCCTTCGAGCAGAATGGTTTCGATGGGAAATTGCTGGCTGAGCTTGTCGAGCACCAGCTTGAAATCCAGCTCCTGCGCGCCGCCGAAAATGTAGGACACGCCCACGCGGCGCAGGTAGGCCAGGTATTCGTCACTGACCTGCTCCGAAACGACGCTGATGATATGGTCGTCGTCGATGTGGCCGGACTCCCAGCCCAGCTTGCCGTGCGCGTCGATGGCAATGGCAAAGGAGGTGGCGGCTTTATCGGCGATGAAATCGTGGCGGTCGGGCACGGTGGCGCCGGGCTGCAGGTCGGGCTGAAGGCCGTCGGTGAAGTCTTTTTCGAATGTGACGCGGCCGCAGAGCCAGGCTTGGGAAGTAAAGCGGGCGGCAGTGGTTTCGTAGGCCTTGGTGTTGGGGCGCGGGCCCCAGCGCTGCGTGATGATGCGGCCGTCGAGGGAGGCCATCATGTGGCAGATGACGTGTGGTTTCATGCGGAAAGAAACAGATGTATTGAAAGAAAGCAGCGAGTTGCTGACGGTTCGGTACGGGGCAGCGCGAGTGGGCGTTGCGGGTGCAAAGGCAGCGGTTTGGCTTTTACCAGAAGCTGTTTGACTGCTGTTTTTCGCCCAGAAAAGAGGCTGAAGACCTTTGCGCTACGTAA
Organism: Hymenobacter monticola; assembly: GCF_022811645.1. Lineage (NCBI taxonomy): Bacteria > Pseudomonadati > Bacteroidota > Cytophagia > Cytophagales > Hymenobacteraceae > Hymenobacter > Hymenobacter monticola. The sequence continues at coordinate 281,136 of NZ_CP094534.1, forward strand.
CCCATCTTTCCATAACTTGTTACTCTCTCACGGCCGGACCCGCCGGCGCGCCGGGCCCCTCCCCGTATTCCCGATTAGCTATGAACGCAGAACCCGAACAAGAAAGACCCCGTGACGACTCGCGGCGCACGTTCCTCAAGCAGTCGTCGCTGCTCACGGCCATGGCCCTGGTGCCCGGCCCGGTGGTGTCGGCGGCCGAGGCCAAGCTCGACGAACGGGTGGCCGAATCCATCGAGAAAGTGCCGCTGAGCCTGAAAGTGAACGGCAAGAAATACAAGCTCGCGGTGGAGCCCCGCACCACCCTGCTCGACTTGCTGCGCGAAAACCTGCACCTGAACGGCACCAAAAAAGGCTGCGACTACGGCCAGTGCGGCGCCTGCACCGTGCACGTTGAAGGCCAGCGCGTGAACAGCTGCCTGAGCTTCGCGGTGATGCACGACGGCCAGGAAATCACGACCATTGAAGGCTTGGCCAACGGCGACAAGCTCCACCCCATGCAGGAGGCGTTTGTGAAGCACGACGGCTTTCAGTGCGGCTACTGCACGCCCGGCCAGATAATGAGCGCCGTGGCTTGCGTGCGCGAAGGCCACGCCGGCTCGGAAGGAGAAATTCGGGAATACATGAGCGGTAACATTTGCCGCTGCGGGGCCTACAGCAACATTGTGGCCGCCATTCAGGACGTGAAGCAGGGAGGGCAAAAAGTATGAACCAGTTCCAATACGTGCGGCCCACCAAGCAGCAGGCCGCCATCGACGTGGTGGCTAAGGACGCCAACGCCGCCTTCATCGCCGGCGGCACCAACCTCGTCGATTTGATGAAGCGCGGCGTGATGACGCCCCAGAAGCTGGTCGACATCAACCGCCTGCCGCTGCGCCAGATTGAGCGCGCCGGCAGCGGCCTCCGCATCGGCGCGCTGGCCCTGAACTCGGCCGTGGCCGACGACCGGCTGGTGCGCGAGAAGCATCCGCTGCTGGCCCTGGCCCTCAACGCCGGCGCCAGCCCGCAACTGCGCAACATGGCCACCGTGGGCGGCAACATGCTGCAGCGCACCCGCTGCCCCTATTTCTACGACACCACCATGCCCTGCAACAAGCGCCAGCCCGGCTCCGGCTGCGGCGCGCTCGAAGGCATCAACCGCATGCACGCCATCTTCGGCTTTTCGGATAAGTGCATTGCCGTGCACCCCTCCGACATGAGCGTGGCCCTCGTCGCCCTTGATGCCACCGTGCTGCTCAGCGGCCCCAAAGGCGACCGGAAGCTGGCCTTTGCCGACTTCCATCGCCTGCCCGGCGACACGCCCCAGCGCGACACCAACCTGGAACCCGGTGAGCTGATAACGGCCGTGGAAATCCCAGACAGTCCCTTCACCAAGCACGTGCACTACCAGAAAGTGCGCGAGCGGGCCAGCTACGCCTTCGCCCTGCTATCGGTCGCCGCGGCGCTGGATATGGATGGCAACACCATCAAGGCGGCGCGACTGGCCATGGGCGGCGTGGCCCACAAGCCCTGGCGCCTCGCGGCGGCCGAGCAGGCGCTGGTGGGCCAGCCCGCCACGGAAGAAACCTTCCGCCAGGCGGCGGCCGTGGCCATGCAGGGCGCCAAAGCCTTCAAGCACAACGAATACAAGCTGCGGCTTGGCCCCAATGCCATTGTGCAGGCCCTGAAAACAGCAGCAGCGGCTTAAAAAACTCATGCCGAGCGGAGCAACGCAGGGGGCTTACATCGCCTGCCTGGCTCCCCCTCTCCTTTGGGAGAGGGGGCCGGGGGGTGAGGCGCCCACCAGAACGAATCGGTAAAAATGCTGCGCTCTGCATGACGTTCTTTTTCAGCATTTCTTCTCTCCAGATATGAAAACTCCAGAAAAGCACATCGGCAAGCCGATGAACCGGGTGGACGGCCGCCAGAAAGTGACCGGCGCGGCCACTTACTCGGCCGAGTACGAGCTGCCGGGCCTCGTGTACGGCGTGCTGGTGGGCAGCACCATTGCCAAGGGCCGCCTCACGGGCATCGACACCAAGGCCGCCGAGCGGGCGCCGGGCGTGCTGGCCGTCGTCACGCACCTAAACGCGCCCAAGACGCCGGGCAGCAAGCCAGTGGGCAAAGACCCCTCGCAGCCCCAAACGGTGGGCAGCGCCCTGCGCATTTTCACCGACGACCAGATTCGCTTCAACGACCAGCCCATTGCCGTGGTGGTGGCCGACACGCTGGAGCGCGCCCGCTTCGCTGCCCGGCTGGTGAAGGGCCAGTATGCCCAAGAAAAGCACCAGACCAACCTGGAAGCCAACAAGCCGCAGGCCTTCCTGCCCACTTCGGCCAAGAAAAACCCGAAGTCGCCGATGAACGACTACCAGCGCGGCCAGGCCGATGCCTACAAAACCGGCGCCATCAAGCTGGAGCAGGAATATGTGATTCCGACCGAGGTGCACCACCCCATGGAATTACAGGCCATCACGGCACACTGGGAGGCGCCCGACCGCCTCACGCTTTACGACAAAACCCAGGGCACCATGGCCACCCGGCGCGATTTCGCCAAGGAATGGGGCCTGCCCGAAGAGAATGTGAAGGTGATAGCCACCTACGTGGGCGGCGCGTTTGGCAACGCGCTGCACAGCTGGCCGCACGAGTCGGCCGCCATTATTGCCGCTAAAGTGGTAAACCGCCCGGTAAAGCTGATGCTGACCCGCGAGCAGATGTTTACGATGGTGGGCTACCGGCCGCACACCTGGCAGAAGGTGGGCATGAGCGCCACGCCCGACGGCAAAATCACGGCCATCACCCACGAAAGCATCGGCCAGACATCTACCTACGAGGAGTTTACGGAGTCAACGTTGGCCCAGACGCGGATGATGTACGAGTCGCCGAATCTGACCACGCGCTACCGCCTGGCGTCCCTCAACGTGGGCTCGCCCATCTGGATGCGCGGGCCGGGCGAGGCCACCGGCGCCTTCGCCCTCGAATCGGCCATGGACGAAATGGCTTACCTGCTGAAGCTCGACCCGCTGGAATTTCGCCTGCGCAACTACACCGAGAAAGACCCCGAAAATGGCAAGCCCTGGAGCAGCAAGTTTCTGAAGGAATGCTACCAGTTGGGCGCCGAGCGCGTGGGCTGGAACCAGCGCAAACTGGCGCCCGGCGCCGTGCGCGACGGCGACTGGCTGGTGGGCTACGGCATGGGCGTGGGCACCTTCGGGGCGCACCGCGGCTCCTCCAAAGCCAGCGCCCAGCTGCTGCCCAACGGCACCGTGCTGCTGCAAAGCGCCGTCACCGACATCGGCCCCGGCACCGGCACAGCTATGACCCAGATTGCGGCCGACACGCTGGGCTTGGCGCCCGCCAAAATCCGGTTTGAGTGGGGCAATTCCGACTTTGCGCAGGCCCCCACCCAGGGTGGCTCGGCCATTGTAAACACCGTGGGCCCGGCCGTGCAGGAAGCCTGCCTGGCCCTGAAAGACAAGTTGCGTGAGCTAGCCAGCGCCGGCAATGCCGCCTTTGCCTCAGCTAAAAAGGAAGACGTGTTGTTTGCCGACAACCACCTCACGCTGAATGGCAACGACTCTGCCCGCGCCAGCTACACCGACCTGGTGAAGCAGGCCGGTGGCACTGCCGTCACGGTGCAGGCTAAGCCTGATGGCGAGAACAGCCAGAAGTATTCCATGTACTCGTTTTCGGTGCATTTTGCCCAGGTGCGGGTGCACGTCCTCACCGGCGAGGTGCGGGTGAGCAAGCTGGTGAGCTGCGCCGACGCGGGTACCATCATCAACGAGAAAACCGCTGGCAACCAGATGAAGGGCGGCGCCGTGGGCGGCATCGGCATGGCCCTGATGGAGCACGCCATCATCGACGACCGGTTCGGCCGCTACGTGACCAAGGACCTGGCCGACTACCACGTGCCCGTACACGCCGACGCCCCCGACATCCAGGTGGCCTTTGTGAACCAGCCCGACCCGTACGTGAACGCGCTGGGCACCAAGGGAATCGGTGAAATTGCCACCATCGGCGTGGCCCCGGCCATCGCCAATGCGGTGTTCAACGCCACCGGCAAGCGCGTGCGCGAACTGCCCATCACGCCCGACAAGCTGGTGTAGCGGCTGAGCCGGCTTAGCACCTGACAGCCATAAAAAACCAAGTCCCGCTGCGTGCGCGGGACTTGGTGCGAACACCTGCGCCCCCACGCCTGTCTGCAACGACCGGAGCTTCCGGGGAGGCAAGGCAGCCCAAAGCTCCGCTCAGCCAACCCGCACAGTCCGACGAGCAGCAACCGGGCGGTGCGTTGTGCTTTCCAACGTCTTGCTACGGTTTTGGGGCCCTGACGAAGACCAGCGTCGTGACCGTGCTCGAGGCAGTTGGAGTTCCGCTGAAGGTACTCTGCAAGGTATAGCCCGCTTGATAGAGCTTGAGCATTAAGCGGTGGCAACCTTCAGCGGAAGCCATCAGCGACTTATCCCGGACACCGTTGTCAAATTTCAGGATTTCCGTTTTGCCTTCCCCGTACGTGAGGGCCAATTGGGTGGAGGTATCATATTCATGAACCCGTACCACTGCGATATCCGGAGTTGCTGTCTGCGCCAACACCGGATTTACACTCAGCGCCCACAGGCACGCTCCCAGGAAGAGTAGTTTTTTCATGCCGGCGAAAGTAAGGTTGGTCCGACCTTCTGTTGTTCCCCACCGCCACGGCTCTTCGGGGCAGCAGTCTACCCAGTGCGTGCCGCTCACGCCGGGTTGTGCCCGCCGGTGAGCGGCCGTGGGGCACCGCGCTTGGCTTGTTCTCGGAATCATAACCTACGGTACTTGTGTTATACCGGCAGGGCAGCTACTATTGCATTAGTGGACACCAGCTGCTGGCCAAGCTGAGGAAACACCAGAGCCGTACCAAAAGGCCAGCCTCATCCGCTGGCCTTTTGTAATTTTTTGTAATTTTAATTTATGGAAGTAACCAACCACACCCTTGCCGAAGCCACGAGCACCGCGCCGTTCATCGATTACGCCGTGTGTGTAGACGACAGCAACCGCCCCGCCAAGCACGTAGGCGATTGGCCCGTCGAGGGCCAGGTTTACCCCGTGCGCGTCACGGAGGGCAAGGCCGAAGGAACGGACCTGGTGCACGTGCTGGGCTTTCAGGGCGAAGCGCCCTATTTCAACGCCTTCAGCCAGCACCGATTTGAAATCATCGAGCGGGTGTGGCTCAATTAGCCTTTGGCGCCCCGTACGCAAAAGCCCCGGCCGGTTGGTCGGGGCTTTTTGATTTTCTCTTGGAGAGTGGGCGTCACCAGTTCGGGCGCCGAACCTGGTCGGCGCAGACCATAGAATTTTGAGAGGTTGGGCCCATCACAGGAGCACCAGCGGCAGAACCGGGCCAGGCAGGCCAGCGCAATGGGCTGGGTAGCAAGGCGCGAGGCGAAGACACTTAGCGCATTCTTTGCCGCCCGCGCACTTCTCCACATGTTTAGTGAAACCGGGGGCAAAACCGGGCTCGCAAAATAAAAATGCCCAATACGTGATGTATTGGGCATTTTCGTGAAGCGTATTGGGCTCGAACCAACGACCTCCACCGTGTCAGGGTGGCGCTCTGAACCAACTGAGCTAACACTCCGGAATAGGCCTGCCTGAGCGGCGGCGCGGCCCCAAAGGTAGCGCCTGCCGGCGCTTGATGTACCAGCCGGGGCGGCTTTTTTTGCCGGGCGCTGGCAGCAGGGGCAACTTTGCCGGCCTCGGGAAAGTATAGGGGCAAACGGGAATAGTAATCTTCCCGGGCCACTGGCCTCATTTCCTTACCCTCTTTCACCATGAAAAAGATTTTTCTATTTCTGCTGCTTGCCGTGGCCTCCGGGCCGGCTGCTTTTGCCCAAGCTGCCCCCGGCGGCTCTCAATCATCGAAGGACTACACCGGTGGCGCCGTCACGGAATCCGGCAACACCGGCTTCGGCATCAAGGGCGGCTACAACCTCAACGGCCTGCGCGGCGACGGCGTGAAGGGCATCGACCGCCAAGCCCGTAGCGACTTCCATGCCGGTGTTTACGGCCAGTTTGGCTTTGATGACTTCTCGTCCATCCAGGCTGAGCTGCTGTATTCGCGCCAGGGTTTTGAGGCCAACACCGGCCCCAATGGCGGGAGCCAGCGCTTCCGCATGGACTATCTGATGCTGCCCGTGATGTACGTGGGCAACTTTACCGACAACCTGAGCTTCCACGTGGGGCCGCAGGTGTCGCTGCTCAACAACATCCGCAAGGACGAGCAGTCGCTCGACGCGAAAGACAACGGGTTTAACTCGTTTGACTTTGGCGGCGTGGCCGGCCTGGAGGCCCGCATCGGTCCGGCCCGCGTTGGCGCCCGCTACAACCTGTTCCTAGGCAAAGTTTTTGAGGACGGCCCCAGCAAGGTGACGACGGTGGCCAGCCAATTCGCCAACAGCAAGCTCTACAACAACATGCTGCAAGTGTACGTGGGCATCGGCTTCACGCAATAAGCAGCGCTATGCTTCGATTCTTCAAAAAGGAGGCCTTCGGGCCTCCTTTTTTTATTTCTGGTGCATGCCCCAACGGCAACCTTGGCCGAAGGGGCACGTTTCCTCAAGCATTCCAATCATTGCTTTTCGTCATGAAAACAGCCTTATTCACCCTGGCACTGGGCTTGGCGCTGGCCCCGGCCGTGCACGCCCAGCAGGGGCCCGGCGTGGGCTCCTCCACCGACTACGTGGCCACCGACGGCACCGAGTCGCGCAATACCGGCTTCGGCATCAAGGGCGGTTACAACCTGGCCAGCATTCAGGGCACGGGCGCCAGCCTGTTCACCAACCGCGACAACCTGAAAGATTTTCACGCGGGCGTGTATGGCCAATTCGGGTTCAACAACTTCGCCTCGCTGATGGTGGAGCTGCTGTACTCGCGCAAGGGCTACCGCACCGACTACCTCGGCACCGCCACCCGCGACACCCGCCTCGACTACCTGGAGCTGCCCATCCTCTTCGTGGGCAACCTCACCGAAACGCTCAGCATCCACGTGGGGCCGCAGGTGTCGCTGCTCACCAACGTGCGCAACGGCGATGCCACCGTGGACATCGGCGACAACGGCTACAACAGCCTCGACTACGGCGCCATTGCCGGCGCCGAGGCCCGCCTGGGCTTCGCCAAATTGGGCGCCCGCTTCGATTGGAGCCTGGGCAAGGTGTACAAGGACGGCACCGTGCTGCGCTACAACACGAGCACGGGCGCGGCCATCGGCGACAACAACATCCGCAACCAGGTATTCCAAGTGTACCTGGGGCTGGGCTTCAAGCATTAGCCCTGCCAATGCCCGCGCTCGACCTAGCGGCGCTGGACCACGCCCGCGAAATGCTGCTGGGCCGGGCGCTGGCCGTGCTGGCCGCCTGGGCCCTGCTCAATCTGCTGGTGAGCGGCACCTTTGTGAAGCAAGCCGACCGCCGCTTTGCGCCCTACTATTTCCACGGCATGAATGTGGGCTGGGGCCTGGTAAACACCGTGCTGGCCTGCTGGGGCATCCTGCACCTGCGGTTTACCTCCCCGCCGAGCCTGCGACTGGCCGAGCTGGTGGCCGCACAGCTCCACAACGAAAACTTGTTCATGCTAAACACCGGCCTCGACGTGGCTTACGTGATGACGGGGTTTTACCTGCGCGCGCTGGCGGCAACGCCGGGCCGGGCCGATGCCTCGCGCCTGGATGGCTTCGGCCGGTCGTTGTGGGTGCAGGGTGGTTTCCTGCTGGTGTTTGATGCGGCGGTGTGGGGCCTGTTGCACGGGCAAGGCCGGGCGTGGATTCCATTACTTTAACCGCCCGGTAACACATAGCTCATATCTCAATTTGGGAACGAAATCCAGATTGGAGAAAATACCGTTTCTTTCATCGGGCAATTAGGCCAGTAAGTCGGTCAAAGAGGCGGTTTCAACTTATTTATCTTTTAGTAATCACGCTGATAGATGAATTTTGGATTCCTATTAAGGGCACCGGCTTGATAACCATCATTTGCCAGTTAGTACATTTTAGGAATCGTTATGCGCCTTTTTACTCTCGCCGTTTTTTGCTTTTTGTCACTGGCTTCCCTTTCCGGGACGGTCGCCAGCACCCTCGACCGCTCCGAGGCGGTGGCCGTGACCAGCCCCGCCGGTGGCGTGCGCCTCAACGGCATCTTGCGGCTGCCCACAGGCCAGGGGCCTTTCCCGGCAGCGGTGCTGCTGCCCGAGCGCGGCGTGGATGCCAGCAACCCCCACTCGGCCGATAACCAGCTACTGAATGGCCTGGCCGACTATCTGGTACGCCAGGGCGTAGCGGTGTTGCGCCTGCACGAGCGGGGACGCGGCGGCTCGGGCGGCTCGGCGGCCACCACCACGCTAGCCGAGCGGTCGGCCGATGCCATTGCGGCCCTCAACTACCTGCGCACCCGGCCCCAGGTAGACGTTACCCGCCTAGGCCTCATCGGCCACGGCGAGGGGGCCAACGTGGCCCTGCTGGCTGGCGCGCAGCCGCTGGCGCCCACGTTTGTGGTGGCCATGGCCGCCGCGGGCCTGCCCGGCCGCGAAGTGCTGGCCACCCAGCCCGCTATGTACGGCAAGGTGCTGGGCAACGACTCGACCGACGTGCAGCGCGCCCGCAAGTATCGGCTCGACATGCTGGCTGCCGAGCAGGAAGCCGCCAAGATGCGCCTGAACGGCTCCAACGCTGCCCAGGTGCAGACCTACCTCGACCAGCAGCGCCTGCGCCAGAAAGCCGCCATGCGCCGCGACGAAGAAGCCCTCATCAAGCAGCAGCGGGCCATGCTCGAAATCGTGCGCCAAACCCCCGACAACGGCCAGGCACAGGCCATTCTGGGCAACATGCTGCGCCAGCGCTACCCCGGCATCGCCCCTACCGACCTGCAAGCCAGCGTGCAAACCCTTACCACGCCCGCCTACCGCAGCTACCTCAGCTTCGACCCGCAGCCCGATCTGCCCGGCGTGAAGTGCCCCGTGCTGCTGCTGCAGGGCGAGGCCGACCGGGAGGTGAACGCCGCCGCCAACCTCACGGCCCTCCGCAAAGGCCTGCGCAACAACGCCCGCGTGGCCGAGCTGCGCTACCCCAACCTCAACCACGCCTTGCAATTTGCCAGCGACACGCCCGCCGAAGCCGCTTCCGCCGCCTTCAACCCCGATACGCCGGCGGATGTCTACAAGTGGATAAGCAGTCAGAAGTAAGGCCCCGGCTGTTGTTACAGGACGGAACGCCTGTCATTGCGAGGCTGCAGGCCGTGGCAATCCGTCCTCTCAACACCAGACACGCTCTTTTACCAGAAAGCCCCAGTACTGCGCAGTACCGGGGCTTTTTCACTTTATATAGGCTAGTCGCTGAGAACAGGACGGATTGCTGCGCTGCGCTCGCAATGACAAGCGAGGCCTTGCTGCCTGCTTAGTTGTGGCCGCCGTGCTGGGGCTCCAACATTTCTTCTACGATTTTCTTGTTGAAAGCGGGGATGTCTTCGGGCTTGCGGCTGGTGATGAGGCCGTGGTCGGTTACCACTTCGGAATCCTCCCAGAGGGCGCCGGCGTTTTTGAGGTCGGTGTGCACGCTGGGCCAGCTCGTCACGCGCTTGCCGCGCACCACATCGGCCTCCACCAGCAGCCAGGGGCCGTGGCAGATGGCGGCCAGCACCTTGCCCGAGCCGGCAAATTCCTTCACGAAGCTCACCACGTCTTTGTTGGTGCGCAGGATGTCGGGGTTCATCTGGCCGCCGGGCAGCACCAGGGCATCGTAGTCGGCCGGCCGCACTTCGGTGATGACTTTGTCGACGTCGACTTTGCTGCCCCAGTCCTTGCTGGGGCCGTCCCAACCTTTGATGGAGCCGCTTTTGAGGGAGATGACGTGGGTTTCGGCGCCCTCGCCTTCGAGGTATTTTTTGGGTTCGTCGAGTTCGGCCTGCTCGAAGCCGTCGGTGGCGATGATGGCAATTTTCTTGCCTTTGAGTTTGTCGCTGCTGAAAATACTCATGGTGGAAAGGGAGGAGATAAAAAGAAGAAAGCCGGAAACGGTCCGGCTTATTCTGTACGCCCTTTCCAAGGCGGAGGTTGATACAAAATTCGGCCCTCAGCCTTCAAACCAATGGATGGTGAAGGCGGTGCCTTCGCCCACGGTGCTGCTTACTTCGAGGTGGCCGCCGCGGCTGGCCACGATGCGCTGCACGAGGTACATGCCCACGCCGGCCCCGGCAATGTGCGGGTGCTGCCGGGCAAAGGGCTGAAACACTGGCGCCCGGCGGCTGGGTAGCTCCATGCCCATGCCATTGTCCTGCACCACAAGCACGGGTTGGCCGGCGTCGGTGAGGTGGCTGCGCACTTGCAGGTGCAGCGGCCGGTCGGCATCGGCAAACTTGAGGGCGTTGCTGAACAGGTTGTGCAGAATGGAGCGCAGGTGGGCACGGCCATAGGTGAGGGTGGGCGCGGCTTCAAAGTCGAGGCTGACGGTAGCTTCGGCCTCCTGCACCTGGGCCCGCAAACCCAGCAGCACCTCGTCGGCCACGCTGCGTAAGTCCAGTACTTCGACCGGGGCCGACAGGCCCCGCTGCTCCTGCACGGTGGCAGCCAAGTCCAGCAAAGTGGTGTCCAGTTGGGCCAGGGCTTCGTCTACCATGCCCACAATTTCGCCTTCCTCAGGGTCGGCAAACGTGGCGGTGCGGCGCAGCTCGTCGAACAAGCCGCGCAGGTTGAGCACGGGCTGTTTGAGGTCGTGGCTGGCCGTGTACACGAAGGTGTCGAGGTCGCGGTTGGTGCGGGCCAGCTCGTCGTATTGCGTTTGGAGCACTTCGCGCAGGCGGTACTGGTCGTCCACGTCGGTGCAGGTGCCAAACCAGCGCGGGCCGCGCTCGTCGGTGAGCTGCCGCGCCCGGATGATGTGCCAGCGGTAGCGGCCGTCGTGCCGCCGCATGCGGAACAGCCCTTCGTAGGGCTGGCCGCTGGCAATGCTGTGTACCCAGCGCCGGGCCGCGCCGGCCTGCTCGCTGGGCTCCAGCAGGTTTATCCAGCCGGTAGGCCCCAGCTCTTCCTTGGTCAGGCCCGAATACTCGCCGGTGTAGCTATTATAATAATCAATAAACCCTTCGGCCGTGGCCGTCCAGATGAGTTCGGGGATGCTGTCGGCCAGGAAGCGCAGCTCGGCCTCGCCGCGGCGCAGGGCATCGGCCAGCTCGCGCTGGTCGTGCACTTCGGTGAGGGCGCCGTGCCAGAATACGGCCTGGTCGGGGGCGTGCAGCTCGGGCAGGGCGCGGCTCAGCATCCAGCGGTACTGGCCGTCGTGGCGGCGCAGGCGGTACTCGTAACTCCAGCCGATGCCGCTGGCCCGCGCTGTGTCGGACTGATAGAGCACGCGCAGGCGGTCGTCGGGGTGGATGAGCAGCGGCCAGATGGCGTTCAGGTCGGCTGTGGGTGGCTGGCCGGTGAAGTAGTACCACTGCGGGCTCACGTACTCAAACTTGCCTTCGGCGTCGACGGTGAACGTGATTTGGGGCACGGTTTCCGTGAGCACCCGCAGGCGCGTGTCGAGGCGGCGGGTTTCGATGGACAGGTGGTGGGCGCGCTGCCGGGCTTCTTCCTGCGCCGTCACGTCCACGGCGAAGAGCAGCAGGCCGCTCACGGGGCCGTCGCCTTCGCGCACGGGCTCCAGGGCAATGTCGAAATAGCGGGGCGTGGGGGCTTCGCCCTCGGCCGACGGCAGGGGCAGGCAGTAGGCCTTGGCCACGTAGGGCCGCCCGGAGCCGTACACCTGCTGCATCACCTCCAGCAAATCGGCCGGGAAGGCGCCGGCGTGCTCGGCCACGGCTTCGCCTTCCTGCACGGAAGTGCCCAGCACGGCCTGCATGGCCTCATTCACAAAACCATAGCGCAGCTCCTCCCCTTGCAGAGTGGCCACTCCGGCCGGCATGTGCCCTAAAATGTCCCGCAGTTGTTGCTCACGCATGGCCAAAGGTAGGCACGGGAACGGGCTGGGCACTGCCAGCCGGGCGGCTGGCGGAGGGAGCCGGCCGGCTTGTTTTTCCGTGTTTATACATGCTCCACTTCCGCCGCGGTCGGGTTTTGCTCGGCGCCAAATACGGCCAGCTTCACCAAATCGACCAGCATGGCATCGGCAATGCTGAGGGAGCTGGGGGACGGCGGCAAGTGTTGCGGCAGCAGAAAGCCCTGCAGGGCTTCAAACCCGCTGGATTCGATGGGGTGAAAGGCCATCGACCAATCCGAAAAGCTGCGGGCGGTGATGGGCTTGTCCACCAGCTTGACGACGTTGGAGTGGCGGCCGTCGCGGGAAATGACGTCGAAAAGCGGCTCCAACACCTCGGGCTCGCCCTCGATGAGTTGGGCAATGTTGCCGTGGCTATAGAAAAGCACGCCCGTGATGTTGCGCGCGGCGTTGTCGCGGCGGCACTGGTCGAGCAGTTCCTGCAGGTCTTGGTCTGAAAGTGGGCGCACGGCCCGGCTCATGATTTAAACAATGTGTATCATGCAGAACAGTATCGGAAGGCGCCTTGAGGGGGCGGCCTTGAGCAACACCCTACTACGTGCGCTTCCGCAGCAGGTTATTGGCTTTTTTCAAAAACGCCCCAAGGTATGGCTGAGGTTATAAAATGACCCAAAATAAAATATGAATAGGGCTTCGCCATTCAGCCAAGGGCCCCTGCCGCCCTACGGCCCACCGCATGGCACTGTAAAACCACTGTACAAGAAGACATTCCGCTTAGCGGGCCGCTAGCCTGTGCAGCAGGCAGCCAGCAAAAGGGGCGTGGGCACGGCGCCTTCTCCACAGCTCAGATACCGGCCGTGGTGAAGCCCAGCACCGCCGCATCTTCTCCCTCTCCCAGGTAAAACGAGGCCTCGGCCGCCGCCATTTCGTACCGCACAGTGATGTCGGTTTCGAAGGCCACGAAGTACTCGCACAGCAAGGCCAGGGCACTGGCCTGCCAGGTGCCGCTCAGGTAGCCTTCCAGCTCGGCCACGCTCAGGCCGTGCAGGCTGATTTCGAGCGCGGGCAGGGTTTCCTGGTAGTCGCCGCCCAGCGTCAGGTCGCGGCCCAGTTCCAGGTTGCCCAGGGTGTGGCCGGTGGCGGGGCTGCCGGCCGCGCCGGGCTCGGTGGGCAGCGGGTGCCGCAAGGGGGCCACCATGCGCAGCCGCACCGGCAGGCCCAGCACGCTCTCGAAGCACTGCTGCGTGCGCGCCAAATCGCCCACAATGCCGTGCGCCAGCGGCAGCAGATACAGCAGGTTGGTGAGCGGCTCGGGAGGCAGGTTGGCGTCGGCTATGCCCCAGAACCGGGCCATGGCGTGGTTGTACCAGCGGGCCGACAGGTTGGTGAAGTAGTGCCGCTCCTGCTGCTCGATGCGCACGCGGCTGCGAAAGAATTCCTGCTCGAAGGGCAGGAAGAACTGGCGGGTGGCTTTTTCCTTGCGGCGCTGCACCCGGATGTCTTCCACCATGGTGCGCACGCCGGGCGGGCCGTCGGTGCCGCTGCCGGGCTGGTGAAACACCTGCTGCGGCAGCGCGTCGTAGAGCCCTTCGCGGTGCATTTCGAGCACGGTGCGCACCACGGGGCGGTGTCCGCGCTCAAAGGTTTCGTCGCGCACGGTGCCCAGGTCGCGCCGGTAGCGGCGGGCAAACAGTCCCACGGGCTGCACCAGAAAATCGTCGAATGCATACCCGTAGTCCAGCAGCTCGGCTAGGATGACCTCCAGGCGCAGGTCGAACGGCTGGCGGCGCAAGCTGGCCAGCAGCGCGTGAACGGATGTGGTGTCAGGCATTGGTAAGGAAGTGAAAAGGACCGGGCGAAGATAGGAAATGTCCTTTCTAGCCCTTGCGTGTAGCCATTAGCGGATGAGCTTCGTACGAGAGTAAGCCGGTGGCCGACGTTGGCGCCGCCATAAAATTTGACGTACTTTGGGCACTTGCCAAGCACGGGAACGGCAGGCTCAACGACCCTTCCCGTGCGTGTTCCTTTCCACATGCTTCCCGACCCTTCTTCTCAGGCCCGTGGGGCCGCCAACAGTGCGTTATCCAACCTCAGCTCGCGGGTGCAGGGCAGCAAGGTTTTTTTGAGTGTATTTTTCTACGTGCTGGGCACGGTGCTCGCGTTTGGGCTGCTGGGGCTGGCGGCGGTGCGCAGCCCCTGGGGCTTCCCCCCCACCCTGGGCCTGCTCATGCTGGCGCTGGCGCTGCTGGGCTGGCTCTACGCAGCCCAACTGCCCAACTGGCTGAGCTGGCTCAGCGCCGAGCGCCGCGGCCCCATGGCCCTCACGCTGGTGCTCACGGCGGCGCTGGGGGCGGGCGCCATCCTAGCGCTGCGCTGGGTGCCGTGGGCCCGCAACTACCTGCCGCCGGCAGGCTTCACGGCGGCCGTAATACCGTTTTTGCTGCCTTATTTCTTTTGGGAATCGTATCGGGCCTGGCTGGCTATTCCGCACCGGCGCTACAAGCTGTGGCACTACAACCCTTTGGCGCCCAGCCCCGACCTGTCGCGCATGGACCTCAACAATTTCATGGTGGTGCACTTCTGGATGACGCGCCGCTTCGGCGAGGCCCTCTACCACGACTTTTCGTCGAAGGCGCCCTACCAGATGCGGCTGAGCGACCTGTTCGCCATCTTCCTCTCCGACTATAACCAGCTCAAGCCCGACCAGGCCTTGCAGTACCTCGACAACCAGGGCCAAGCATTTGGCTGGCTGTTTTACGCCAAGCAGCCCTGGTGGCGCCGCCGCAAGTACTACGACCCCGACTTCACTTTTCAGGACAACTTCCTGCGCCAGGGCAGCATCATTGTGGCCCAGCGCGTGCCGGCCACGCCCGCCGAGCCCCGGCCCGAATAAGGCCATTTACTTCCCGGGCTGCTCCTTTATTCCTTTCCCTTCTCTTTTGCGCTTATGCTTCCTGAAATTACGCACTACCCGGTGAACTGGGTGGACGGGATGAAAATAGCCCGCCGCCATTTTGCCGAGGCAGACCATTTCACTACCGACCACCTGCGCGATGCCACGGCGTTGCACCTGCGCCCCGACTACTACGGCCTGCTGCCCACCAGCAACGAGCTGGGCAGCCCGGCCTTCGAGCTGCTGCTGAGCGTGGATGCGCAAAACGAAGTGCAGGCCCGCCTCACGCAGTGCCGGGCCGTCACGGCCGGCGGGGTGCGCATCGAGATTACGGCCACCAGCACGCCCCTCAGCGCCCGCACCAACCTAGTGCAGCTGCTGAACACGTTTGGCTTGCCCGCCACCGAAGGGCTGCGCTTCAGCGTGATGCTCACGGTGAACCCCTTTGAGCGGGTGCCCACCGGCACGCCCTCGCCCGACGAGCTGCCGCCCCGCCACCCCTACACCCGCCCGGCCTACGCCCTCAGCTTCGTGCCCACGCAGCAGCTGAACAGCACGTTTGGCGGGGCCTTCGCCCTGCCGGTGGGCGAGCTGCTGCTCACCGAAGGCGAGCTGCGCCCCGTGAGCCACTTCATTCCGCCGAGCACGGCCCTGGCCAGCCACCCGGCGCTGCTACAGGCCCTGCACCAGATTGATTTCCAGCTCAATGAGCTGGAAACCGACGCGTTCAAGATTATTCACAAGGTGAAGCTGCGCACCGACAAGCGCAGCCACCTGGCCGACCTGGTGCGCGAGCTGGCCGAGCGCACGGCCTTTGCCCTGGCCCAGCAGCTCACCACACTGCGCCTGATGGCGGCGGCCCAGCCGCCTATCTACTTCCTCGACGCGCTGCTGCGCGTGGCCAAGCAGTTCAAAACTTCGCTCGACAGCCTCACCGAAGCCGAGCGCGAGGAACTGCTCAAGTACTTTGAGCAATGGTCGGAAACGCTGCCCGCCACGCTGCTTTCGGCCCTGCAAACGGCCGTCACGCTCAGCTACAACCACCAACTGGTGCACGAGCACCTGCGCCAGCAGCAGTATCTGTGGCAGCTGATTGGCAGCATTTTCCGGCAACTCAGCCAGCTGGAGTACATTGGCAAAAACAAGGAGGGCTGGCAGACCTTCATCAACGAAAACCCGGTGGCCGGGTCGGGCCCGGCTCTGGCTCCCGAGCCGGAAAACCGCCCCAGCAGCCCGGTGCGCTGGAATCCTTTTACTTAAGAAGCTGCCGCCCGCTCTTCCCCACCCGCCCGCATGAAACCCCTCAACCAACCCGAACGTCGCACCCGGCTGTGGCAGTTTTCGTTGCTTTACCTCCTGGCGCTGCTCGTGCCGCTGGGGGCCTCGTACTATCTGTTTTCCAACTCCAGCATTGCCGACGAAAATGCCCGACTCAAGCGCGAGCTCGACCAGACCCACCAGGAGCAAGCCCTGCTTACCACCCGGCTCGATACGCTGACCCAGCACCTGCAGCGCATCGACGGCATCGACCTGCGCATGATGGCCGAATCGAACCCCAACGTGCGCAGCGTGCTCTTGCTCAAAAACCAAGACTACAACAACGCCATTGCCGCCCGCCTGAGCGAGCTGCGCAACGACACGGCCCGGATGCAGGTGCCGGCGCACCGCCTAGTGGCCCGCAACGTGCTGCGCGATTTCGACATCTACC
The DNA here is from genome assembly GCF_022811645.1 of Hymenobacter monticola. Classification (NCBI taxonomy): domain Bacteria; kingdom Pseudomonadati; phylum Bacteroidota; class Cytophagia; order Cytophagales; family Hymenobacteraceae; genus Hymenobacter; species Hymenobacter monticola. The sequence continues at coordinate 297,672 of NZ_CP094534.1, forward strand.
GCTCGACCCGCAACTCCATCGACGTGCTGCGGCAGGAAGTAACTAAATCCGGCGAGGGCGCCCGGGGCAGCGAGCGGCTGGTTTCGGAGCTGGCCACCGCCAAGCAGGAAGCCTCGTCGGCCAAGCAGCAGGTGGTGACGCTGCAGGCGGCGCTGGCGGCCGCGTCGGCCCGGGGCGGCGGAGGTGGCGGGGGCGGCGCTCCCGTAGTGGCGCCCCCCAGCAACAACGCAAAGCTTCAGATTGAGCTTCTGCGCGACCAGGTGGCTTTTGCCGAAGCCGATTGCCAGCGCCAGCGCGCCCTCGACCACAAGCCCCGCAGCAAGGAGCGCCGCCAGCTGCTGGAGAGCTCCCGCACGGCCTTTATTCAGATTCTGCAAGACCCCGCCACCGACGACCTCAAGCAGAGCATCGAGCAAACCCTGGCGCCCATCAACGTGGAGCTGGGCCGGGAGCCGCGCTTCTTCGGGCTGCTGCGCTAAGCCAGCACCAAGCTCAGCAACAGCCGTCTAATTCTCGTCGAAGAGTTGCACCTGGGTTTTTAGCAGGGGAATCTGCTGCCGCTCGTTGCGCAGCGTGAGGGTGCCTTTCTTGAAATCCTTGCTTACGTCGACGAACAACGTAATCGGACTTTGTGGATTGGCGCGGCTCAATTGCTCGAAGGCGGCCATTGTTTCGGCTTCGTCAACGGGGTTGAGCCGCACCTGGTAGCGGGCGCCGTGTTCGGCTTGCCCGTAGAGGTGCAGCTTGCAGGGCACCGGCTTCGGGCTGGCGGCTAACAGCTGCTGCCGGTAGGGGCCCAGGTCACGGCTGAGCGGGTCGCGCGTGCGCTCGGCATTCACATAGCTCACACTGTATTTATACAGGGTCATGGGCTGGCTGATTTCAATTTTCCAGGGATAGCGGCGTAGATACTCGTCCCAAGTTCCGGCGCCGGTGCCAGCGGCTGTTTGTTGTTGCGCACCAGGCGGCATCTGCGCCTGCACCTCCTGCAGCAGCTTCGCGCGGTTGGCGGGGCCGTAGAACTCCTTGAAATCTACGTTGGCCGGGTGGCCCTGGAAGCGGCCGATGAGCGTCTGGTTAGTACCACCGAGCCAGAGCACCACCCCGCCCTTCGGAATGGTGCACACAACCAACATATTATAAGTAGCCGGACGCTGTTTTTCCATGTCCCAGTAGCCTTGTTGCAGCAGCTCGTGAATTTTAGCTTGCGGCAGCGCAAAATCGCCTTCGTAAAACTTGTCTTCGGCGTAGGAAAACCATAGCATTCGCAGGTGCGTGGGCGCCGGCTGCTGCTCGTCGCCCACGGCCCAACGCGTGCCCGACGCGCCCCAGCTGCCTTCCAGCAGGTGGCCCGTCGGCACCGGAAAGGTGCGGCCGTCGGGGCGCACGAACTCGCCCGCGTGGATGGTGACAAAGTAGCCGTCGGCGGTGCAGGGCGCGGCCGAGAGCGAAAACAAGTCGGTGGCGGAAGCAGGCAGGGCGGGGACTTTCTGGGCTTTGGCCCCGGCTGGAGCCAAGCCGGGGAGCAGCAGAAGCAGGCGCACAAGCAGGTTCATAGACAAGGGTGTACGCACGCCGCCCTACTCCTGGCTCAACGCGTCAACCTTCGTTTTGGCCAAGGGAATCTGTTTGGCTTCGTTTTGCAGCGTCATCGTGGCTTTTTGAAACGGCTTGTCGAGCGTGAAAAGCAGGGTAAGGGGGCTAGTCGGGCTGGCCGCGGAAAGCGGACAATCTCTCGGCCTCGTCGTAAGCAGCAAAAAAAGTACTACGCAGGAATACTCGATTAGCACCTCAACCCTAATTTGAACCAAAGAATTTACCCGTTATTCGGCGGCAAAGATTTCAGGGGTTGTCTTGGTCAGTGGCAGTTGCTTCAAGCCATTGTCCAGTACCAGTTGTACTTTCCGCACGGGTTTGTCTAGCTCCACCCGCAGCGTGATGGGGGCTTGGGCATCGGCTTGGTGCAATGCTTCAAAGGCGGCCATCGTCTCGGCTTCGTCGAAGGCCACCACCCGGATTTCGTAGCGTTGCCCGGCTTCGGTTTCCACGAACAGGTCCAAGTCGCGCGGAACGGCTTTGGGACTGGGCTCAAGAATGCCCCGGGCATACTGGGCCATATCGCGCGTGGCGGGATAGTTGGTGCGTTCGGCGTTGAGGTAGTCTAGCCCGTAGTTGTAAAGCTTCAACGGTTGGTTGAAGGCCAGCTTCCAAGGGTAGACGCGCAGGTAGTCTTCCCACTTCTTGGCGCTGATGGTGCCCGCGCGGATTTGCTGCTGCACGGCCGACGGCAGCTCGGCCCGTTCTTCCTGCAGTATCTCGGCGTGCTCCTGCGCGCTTTGGTTCGGAAACCGGCTGGTGGTTTCCTGGGCCTGAAAACGGCCGATTAGCACCTTGTTTTTGCCGCCGGCCAGCCACACCACGGCCATGCCCTTAACGCCCACCAGCACGGTTAGCTCATCGTAGGTTTGCTGCTGCTGTTCCTCCGTATTCCAGAAGCCGGTTTTCAGCAAGTTGTAGATGCGCTGCTGGGGCAGGAGGAAATGCCCGGCGTAGAATTTGTCCTCCGTGGTGGAGTACCACACCAGCGACAGGCTGTCGGGGGCCGGCTGTTCGGCGTCGCCCACGGCCCAGGAAATGCTGGAGCTCTCCCAGCTGCTGATGAGGCGGTGGCCCGAAGGCACGGGAAACGTTTCGCCGTCGGAGCGGTGAAACAGGCCCTCGAAAATCACCATCTGATAACCGTCGGGCGCGGCCGGGCTGGCCGACAGCTTGAACTTCTCGGTTTTGTAGTCGCTCATAGTAGAGTGCTGGCACGCAGAAAACGCCCAAGTGCCCGCCAAGAGCCCCCCGAGCAAGAATAAGATGGAATAAGACCGGCGGGCCCAGGCGCGGCCGGCTGGCGAGTGCGGCGGGTGCAGGCTAGCCATCGGTGTCGCGGATGATGCGCCGTTTGGGCAGGCCGTCGACGTATCGGGCGCCTTTGCCAATGGAACCACTGGCCGAGCGGTGCAAGTATTTATTGCGCAGCCATTTTATCTGCGGCACGGTCACGCCCAGGCTGCGGGCGCCGTCGTGCTGCAACGCGAAGTTCAGCAGCTCGGCTTGCACGGGCTTCAGGTCATCGGGCACCGTCACCCGGATTTGGCGTTGCGGGTCGGTCCGGGAAAAGGCGGGCTTGCCGTAAAAGCTCTGCTTTTCAGCCAGCGCTATCATGATGGCCAGCGGGATAAACTGGTAGTTGTACGGAACGGTGCGCAAGCCCACCTCGCGGTCGACCTGGTACGAAGTGCCGCCGTAGCCGTAGGGCGTGGCAATGTAGCGGGTTTCCTTCCAGTGCTTGATGTCTTTTTCGCGGCCGTCGGGCCCCGCGTACCAGCCTTGGTCAATGAGCCATTTTCGCTCCTTGGCGTCGCCCAGCTTGCGTTCTTCTTTCTCCACCTCGGCGTAGCCCCCACCAATGTCGGAGTGCGCACCGGGCATGCGCAGCTCAAAGCCTTTGCCGGCCTGCACGGTGCTGCCAATGGTGGTGAGGGCAAAATTGCTGCGGTATTCGTCGCCAGCGGTGAGGTGCACGGCCTTGCGCACCGTGCCCCCCATGGCCAAATCCAGCTCCGACACGTCGTTGTTGAAGTTGTGGTAGCCCAGGTTGTCGGCAATGGGGTGGCCTTCCTGAAACGAAGAAACCGTGTCGAACAGCCCCACAAACCGGAAGACGATGTCGTTGGGGTCTTCTATTTTGAGGCTCTTGCCCAGCGTGGTGCGGAAGATTTGGAACCGGTGCAGGTTGGTTTTGCGCGACACAAAGTGCCGCGCCGCCGCCGCCCCGCGGCTGAAGCCGTACACGTCGATGACGACGCGCTCGATGTATTCATTTTTTTTCAGCGGCAGTTTTTTCAGTCGCTCGGTGAGCAGGCCAATGCCCTTGATGACCCGCTCGATGACGCCCGTGAAGCCTGAGCCAAAGGCGTAGCCCTGCATGTCGTCGCCGCGGTCGTTGATGGTGCCAATGCCCTCCACGTAGATGGAAACCTGGCGCTTGTTGGCGTCAATGTTCTTGTTGAGAAACTCCAGAATGGCCACGTTGGAGTAGTAATTGGCGTAGCTGTTGTCTGCTTCGCCGTAGCGCTTGTAGATGGCGGCCGCCTGGGCGCTGGGGCGGGCGGCCCCCACGCCGGTGCGGCGCTCGGTGTTGTTGCGGTTGTTCAGGGTGCCGTCGAAAAACACAGCGGCTTCCACGGTTACGCCGGTTCGGTTGGGCCGCTCGGGGGCCTTGCCCACTACCATTTTATCGACGCCCACGCGCTGGGCGGCAAGCATGCTGGAATAGGGGGTAATCATGGGGCGGGTAGTTGGTGAGCAAAAAGGAGACGGGGCTACGCGGGGCCGGCCGAATTAAGCCGGATTGAAAAGCAGCGGGCACAGGCTCATGCTGGCCGTGCGCACGCCTTCGGCCTGGGGCGGCGGCGGCGGCAAGGGCACCGATATCTGCAAGGTGCTCACGATGCTCACCGTGCCGCCCAGCGCGCACTTGATGGTGCTTTTCTCGAGCAGGGGGTGGCAGCCGGGCGCCACCAGGCTCACCTTGTCGAAGTAGTCCTGCCACATCAGCAGCATGGGCACGCAGGGAAGGTTGTTCTTCATCATGCACGTGCCGAACGGCATGAACAGCTTGTCGAGGGTGGTGGCCACCGTCTTGCCCTGCAGGTGCACCGTCTGGTTGGCCACCACTTGCAACATGCTGGGCAGGGAGCCCTTGTCGCAGCGGCACACGGCGTTGTTGCACACGTATTCTTGTCCGGTTTGGCTCATGATGCAGGCAGTTGCTCAAAACGTAAAAAATATTCTTTGCTGTACGCCGCCCCGGCCCGGCAAATCACCGACGCCTCCACCGTCACGGGCCAGCCCGTATCCGGGTTCAGGTCGAAGGAGGCTTCGTAGGTGCCGCTCAGGGCAAACGGGGCGGTGGGCGGGGCGGTGAGGCCGGCCGCGGTAAAAGCGGCGTCTACCTGCCGGGCCACAGTGTCCAAATCGGTGCGTTGGGCATCCAGATTTCCACTGGCCCGCAGCCGGGCTTGCCCCGCGGCCGTGGGCTCCGCCACCTCCAAACGCTCCCGGAACCACAGGCTGGTGTCGGTAAAAAACAGCGGGAATTCCCGGGCTTGTTCGTAGTAGAAACCGCTCTCGAAGCGCTGCTGGTACAAATCGGGCCACAGGAAGGCGAAAGCATAGTCGTGGCGGAGCGAAGCCAGCAGGGCATCGGGCCGCTCCAGCTGGGCGCCCACTGATTGCAGCAGTACCTGCGTCACTTCGTCCTCGCCCCCCGACCGTCGGATTAGCTCTGCCTGCACCTCGGCCCAGGTTTTCAACACCTCGGCGTGGTTGCGCAGCGAAAGCAGCTGCCCGGCGGGCGTGGCGTCTATCTCGAGGCGTTGGTAGAGAGAAGCCAGCAGCAGCAAGGCCTTTTCCAGGGCCGTGAGGCTGGGTTTTTGCAGTACGGGCGGCGCGGTTTCGTACGTTAGAACAGCTTGTTCCAAGGCCGCCGGTTGCGCTTTCCAATGCAGGGTGATGGTTTTGTCGATGGTGGTGCGCTTCACCGCGCCCGCGCAACGCTCCTCCCAAAACGAAACCAGCGCATACCGCAGCCCCTCCGGCGGCGTGGCCTGCCGCCGCAGCTGCACCGGCTTCTGTAGCTGCCGGGGTCGGGCGTGCGAAATAGCTTCTCGCAAGCCTTCCGCCGCCTTTTCAGGCGCGGCACGACGTCCGGCCTCAGGTAAGGAATGATGTTGTACCATAGCAGAAAATGTGCGTCACCGGTCCGCCGCCAAGCAGCGCCCCGACTACTCCCCACAACGAGCGAAACGTTAGCCAGGGTTGTTCAGCTTCACGTCTTGGCCGCTTACCTTGACCACCGCCGAAGAAGTAATTTCGACATTGCTAGCGGCTTGAATGGTCAGTTTCTTACTGGCCGATTCTACGGTAACGTCGTCCGTTACGGCCGTTAGCAGCAGTTCCTTGTGCGCCTGCAACGTGACGTTTTCCTCCTGCGTGGCCACGTTGATGTTCTTCTTGGCTTCAATTGAAATGCTGTCGCCGGCCCGCATGGTGATGTCCTTCTTGGCTTCAATTGAAATGCTGTCGCCGGAATTAATCGTTATCGGGCCGTTGGATTTGATTTCAATGCTGCCGTCGCCCTTGAAACTAAGCTTGATGGCCGTGTTCTTGTTGTTGGAGTTGGAGAGCAGGATGCTTTGCGCCCCGGCCACCTCGCTCATCACAAACTTGTTGCCGCCCGAAGTCTGCATCCCCTTGAGGTTGTTATTCGGCGGGCTGTAGGACTTGCCTTGCTTGTTTTGGGGGTGGAACAGGTTGCCCAGTGCCACCGGGAACTCGGCCAGGCCGTGCTCGTAGCCGATGAGCACCTGCGAGCCCACTTCGGGCGTGAACATCTGCCCTTTGCCATCGCCGCTATACGGCGTGCTCACGCGCAGCCACGCCGACTCGGCGTCGGCCGGCTGGGCCACGGGCCAGTAATAGCGCACCCGCACGCGGCCCAAGCGGCGTGGGTCGTCCAGGTCGATGACTTCGGCCAGCTCGGGCTGGGCGTCGGAGGCGGCGTAGAGGGGGTTGGGCGGGGGGGCCGGGGCCGCGTCGGGCATGGCCTCGAAGTGGTTGGTGTAGTTGCCGTCGCCGTCTACCTCGTGGCGCACGGCCAGCACCCGGAACTTGCCGTAGGCCGCGCCGGCCGCGTCCTGCACGTCGAGCACGCAGCCGGGCACGGTGTCGAAGGCTTCGCCGCTGCCTTCCAGGCTCACCTGGTTGCCGGCGCGCTTGGCGGCCAGCCCGTCCAAGGCGCGCTGCAGCTGGGCCTGGTCGTTGTGCTGGGCGCCGGCCTGCAGGCGGTGGGGCTGGGTGAACAGCTCGTCGGATTTCTGCACGGCAAACTGCCCGAACGGGTGGCCCCCCGCGGGGGCCGCCGCCTTGCCTTTGAGCGGCGCGTGGGTGCGGTAGTTGTAGTGGGCGCCTTCGGTTTTGCCCGGCTGCAGGTGCATCGAGAGCGTGAACACCTGCGCGCTGTTGCTCCGGAACGGAATGGTCTTGCCCGCGCCCCGGCCCAGCTGCAGGGTGGTGCCGTCGTAGTACAGCCACTCGCCCTGCTGCGCGGCCAAGCGGCTCAGGAAGTTGAAGTTGGTTTCGTTGTACTGCACCACGTAGGGCAGCACGTCATTGCCCTGGGCTTTGAGCTGCTTCTGGAGCGGGTTGCCGGGGTAGTCGCCAAGCACCTGCTGGAAGATGGCCTGCAGCGTTTTTTTCACAAACGTGCGGTTCTGGGTGCCGTCTTCCAGCAGGAAAGTGGGGCTGTAGCCGCTGATGTGGTAGTAGTTCACCAAATCGGCATCGGTCTGGATGCTGATGTTGGTGATGATGCCTTTGAACTCGAACGAGCGGCCCGCATCGGCTTGCGCGCCACTGGTCCAGCCAATGGTGATGCCTTTGCCGCTCAGCTGCTCGTGGGCCTGCGAAAACAGCGTTTCGGGCTTGATACCTAAGGCCTTGCCTAAGGCTTCGAACGAGAAGTCGAGCGCGAACGAATGGTGCGTGAGCACGTGCTGGCTTAGCGTGAGCTTGTTGTAGTCGGCCAGGGCAGTGCCGCCTTCAACATGCACGCTAACGTTTACCGGATAAGACATGCGGCAAGGAAAGGGTGGAAAGGAGTAGTTGTAAAAGTAACCCAATTAACCATACTTCGTTACGTAACCCACGCCTTCTAAGGTTGAAGCCCCCGCATCTTGTTCGGCTAAAGGGGCGACGGCCCGCCAACAAATTCAGCGCGCGGCGCTGTATCTTGTTCTGAAACTACTGCTTCGCCCATGAATCCAGGATTTCAAGAGGGCCGCCGGCCCCGCGCCAATGCCGTGGCCTCGCTGGCCAGCACGGGCCATGTGAGCCCGCTGGGCCGCCGCCCCGGCGCGGGCACCGTGCAGCACGCCCACCAGGCGGCAGCTGGCCGGCCGGGGCCCCGGCCCATGTCGGCCCGGCAAACGGCCAGCGTCAACGCCGCTCAGAGCCGCGTCAAGCGCTCGGTCAACCAGTTGGTGCAACTCACCAAGGAGGAAGCCTGGCGCCAGGAATCGGACGCGCGGCTGCGGCGCCAGATGGAGGCGCTGCCTTACGCGAAGTACAACGCCAATAAAATAGACCCGCGCGCCAAAACCGACGTGGTGGACGCCTACGGCAACCCCATGGGGCAGGAGCGCTACGTGGTGGGCCAGCTATGGGTATTTGCCAGCACCGTGAACGATGCCTACGGCACGCGCAGGTATTGGGTATACAACACGCACACGAAAGTGCTGGTATCCTTCGAGCCGGAATACGGTATTGAGGCCAAAAGCCGCACCTACATGTCGGAAAAGGCGCAATTCCAGAACATGGCGGCCGGCACCGGCGTGGTGGGCGGCTACATGGAAAAGGGCTTTCTGGGCATCAGCGCGGGCATGCTTACGGGCGGCCTGCTGTACGAAGTGGGCGCCCTGGTGCCGGTGGCCACGGCCGTGCGGGCCTACGCGGTGAAAGCGGCGGAGGGTGCCGGCACCCGCGTACTGGTTGACCTGACCACGCAGTTTGGCGTGGGCGCCGTGACAGGCAAAGGCTCGTGGAGCCAGCGCGCCCAGGCGTCGTTTATGGACATCAACTGGATGTCGACGCTCGGCGCCGCGGCCGTGAATGCGGAAGGCCTGAAGTGGTACGCCAAGCTGCTGGTGGCCTTTGGCTCGGCGGCGGGCACCAACGCGTACACCGTCAAATTCAACAACCAGGAAAAATATAAGGGCTTTGGCCACCTGGTGAACCTGAACGACGCCAAAGAAACCAAAGACTTCGTCATCAATATCATTGCCGGCACTGTGTTCGACCAGGTGAAGGAATACGGAGCCCCGATAATGGAAAAAGTCATGCGGACGCCCAACACGATGGGCATGCTGACGGCCCTGCGCCACCACCGCGTGATGCCCACGCCCAACCTGAAACTGGTTGACCAAAGCATGGTGGCGTCCCTGAGCTTCCACATCGGGGCCACGCTCGAAACGATTAAGAAAACCGTAGAAAATTATTACGCCGACGAGGACGAAAAAGAAAAGGCCGCGAAAGCAGCGGCTAAGAGAGCAGCCCTGCAAAAGGTGGCACCCAAGTCACTGAAAAAATGAGCCTGTTTGTCTGGATGCAGAAGTATTTGGTTTACATCGTGGTCATTGTTTGCCTGGCGGGCGGCTGGTATGGCATGCGCGCCAAGCAGGCCATGCACACCCGCCCCCGCTACACCATCGGCTATCTCACCGGCGGCATCTACCGGCCCAAAAGCGGCAAAAGCTACAGTTACTACTACCTCGTGAACGGCAAAAAATACGAGGCCACCGACATCAGCGAAACGGGCATGAATACCGAAAATGGGGCACGCTTTGTGGTCGAGTTTGACCGGCTGGACCCCGAAGTCAGCACCGGCCATTTCACGCTCGCCGTGCCCGACAGCATTCAGAGCAGCCCCCCTGGCGGCTGGGAGGTATCGCCGATTCCCCTGCCGGCCCGGTAGCCCGGCTAGGGCTAGGCAAAAGCGGTGCCGCCAGGGCTTGCACCCGCTATTTCGTCGAGCCACAGGCCTCACGCAGCCGAAAACCACACGCTGGCTTCCCCTCGCTGCCACTCCGCCGCCCAAGCATTTTTAGCAATAATGAAACAACGCCTGCTCTTCTTTCTGCCGTTGCTAGCGGCCTGCTCGTCGCCCACCTCGCCCCCCGGCGAAGTATCACAGGCTACTGCGCCCGCGCCGGAAGCCGCCAGCCCCGCTCCTAACGCCATAGTAGATGCCCAGAACGGCTACGGCGGCCACCACCTTGGCGACTCGCTGGGCAGCATCACCGACGTGCAGCTGCAGCTGGTGCCGCGGCCCTTGCCCGCCACCATGTACACCATTCCCAGCCACAGGCTGCGCCTCGACACGGTACCCGTTAATGGCATCAGCTACGAGTTTTGGAAAGATAAACTTTACCGCATCGACTTCAACTCCAAGCGCCCCGGCTTGCTCGCGGCGGGCAAGCGCCTCTACGGCGAGGGCGTGCAGGTGAGCCCCACCGAATACCGGTGGCCGGGCACGCATGCCTCGGCCAGCTACTCCGAAAACGGCGAGTGGACCTACCTGCGCATCTTCGACAACCGGGCCGCCGCGCAGGTTGATTCGGCAACGGCAGCCGCCACGCCTGGCCCTGAATAGGCAGCTGTTTCAAAAAGCAGGCGACAGCGCGCTAGCGCGTCTGCACCCATGCGCTGTCCTTCTCGGTGATGCCCAGCATGAGTTTGGCGGCCGAAATGTGCAATACGCATTGGTAAGCGCCCGCCGTGTTGGAGCCCGCTACGAAAATCTCATCATAGGCCACGCAGAAGCCGTCCTCAAACGTGAGGACTTCGCGGGCAATGGGCCGGTCGGTTTGCTGAAAGGTGAGGTAGCCGCTGTGCTTTTTGTGCGGGTCGGTGGCCCAGGCCAGCAGTTGGTCGCCGTCGGGCACGTCGAGGTGCAGGGTGATGAGGCCGCTGCGCACCTTGGCCGACACCCGGCCCCGCTCGCTGGTGGTTTGGCTAAACTCGTAGGCGCAGTGCACCACCGGATAATCCTGGCCGGCCAGGGAGAGTATGCAGCGAAAAGATGCCATAAAAGGAACCGGGCAGCCCCGGCGAGCTAAGGATTAAGCGGGCCACTTGTTGTCGAGCGTCACCTCGCCACTGCTGAGCCGGTTAGCCGACAGCGTGAGCGTCATGGTCATGCCCATTTCCGAAGCCGAGCCGTCGAATTGCTTGCCCAGGCCCACACAGTAGGCATCCTCGAAGCGGATGGTTTTGCGGCGCGAAAGGCGGTTATGGGCCGCAAACACCACAATTTCCCCACTCATTCTTTTGGTATCGTCCAGGGCCCAGTGGTGCAGCGCCTCGTCGGGCTCCGAATCCAACTCGACCTGCAGCCGGCCGCCCTGCACGCGGGCGTCGGGACGGCCCACCACGTCGGTGTTTTGCTGCACGCCCCAGCTAAAGCGCCGGACGGAATACTGTTTGTTGTTGACGATGAGCGCGGCGCTGAACGACATAAGGGTAGCAGTGAGTGGACGCGTAAACCAGAGAACCAACAAGTCAGCCCCTGGCTTAGGATACGATGGAAGGAAAATAAAGATAGAAGAAAGCGCCAACTCCGCAGGCGCTTTGATGCCGCCGGCCACTTCCGGCCCCGGCCCCCACCCGCATTGCCCCAGCCTTGGAGGCAGGGAAAATTTGCGGCCGCCGACGGCCATAGTGGCCGGAAAACCGTTTATTTGGCCAAACAAAGCAGCCAGCTTCGGCATTTGCCTGGCCACCTGCGTTCGCACTGCCGTATCGTTTTGTATGAGTGCCACCTACTACCGTCTGCCGCTCGATTTGGAAGGGATTCTGGAGCGCCGCCAGCTGCCGCGCTGCTCGGTGCAGGAATCCATTGCCCAGCACCTGTACCTGATGCTCACCACCCACTTCGGCGAGTCGCGCTACGAGCCCGAATTCGGCTGCCAGGTGTGGGAGCAGGACTTTGAAGCTATGACCACCATGCGCTGGAAGGACAGCGTGCAGAAATCCGTAGAGCAAGCCATTCGAGAGTTTGAGCCCCGCCTGGTGCGCGCCCAGGCCCAGGTGGCGGTGATGGATTTTGAGCTCAAAAACGTCAACCAGCGCATTCGCAAACGGCTGGAAGTAACCATCAACGCCGCCCTGCACCGCACCGACGAGCCCTTTGCCTTTCAGGCCAGCCTGTTTGTGGCGCCGCTCTCAGTCGATTAGCTGATTCCTTCTACTCCCCGTTTTTTCACGCCTTCCGGTTCTTTCCCGTGCTGCCTCCGCCGTCTTTCCCCACGCCCGCCGCCACCGATTTCAGCAAAGCCAGCATTAAGAGCCGCCTCACCCGCCAGGCGGCCGAGCTGTGGGGCTACGGCGAGGCCGACCTCGACGGCTTCGACCCGCTGGTGCACGTGCTGCTCGAAGCCTGCGCCGTGGAATTTGAGAAAATTGGCCAAGAGCTGCACAGCACGCAGGACCGGCTGGTGGAGCGCCTGGCCACCCTGCTGAACCCCGACGTGGTGGACGCCCCGCACCCGGCCCACGCCGTGGCGCAGGCCCGCGCCCGCGAGGCGCTGGTGCAGCTGCCCAACGACGCGCAGTTTGTGTTTGCGCCGCCCACCGTGGGCCGCCAGGCCGCCGGCCAGGAACTGTTTTTTTCGCCGCTGCAAGGCACGCGCCTCGTGAGCGGGGCCGTGCGCTGCCTGGCCACCGATGCCACCGTGTGGCAGGTGGAAGCCAACGGCCAGAAGCGCGTGGTGGCCCAGGCCGCCAGCCCCGCCCCCACCGAGCACCGCCGCCTCTGGATAGGCCTGAGCCTCCCGGCCGAAGGCGTCAAAATCAGCGACCTGACGTTTTACTTCGACTGGCTGAACGAGCCGCGTCGGGCCGCCTACGCCGCCTTTTTGCCTGGCGAGCAGTGGCTGCTGGGCCGCTATGAATTGCAAGCCAGCCAGGGCCTGCCCGAGCCGCCCGCCGGCGTTGGCGCCCCGGCCGGCTCCCTCAACGGGGAGTATGATTTCCTGCAGCGCGTAGAGCAGCAGGTGCGGGAGCTGTACGCACCGGCCTTTGTGCAGCTGAGCGGCCCGGCAAGCGCGCTGGCAGCCTACGCGCCCCGCCCCTACCCTGCCGAGCTGGCCGATTCCTTTCAGGCTGCCACCGAGCTGCAGGGCCTCACGCAGCCGCTGACGTGGCTGGAAGTGCGCTTTGCCCACGCCCTGCCGCCCGAGGCGTTCGAGCAGCTGGTGTGTGCCCTCAATTGCTTCCCGGTGCTCAACCGGCGCCTGCACAAGGTGCTGTTTCGGCTGCAGCCGGCCCTCAACCTGTTTCCGCTGGTGAGCGAGGAGCCGTTTCTGGCCATTCGCGACGTCTACAGTCTCAGCAACGTGGCTTACCGCCCCACCACCCTCAGTGACCTGAGCGAGGGCGCCACCGATACCTACACGCTGCGCACCCACGGCGTGGGCCGCTTCGACACCCGCACCGGCCGCGAAGCCCTGCGCGAGCTGCTGGAGCTGCTGCGCGACGAAAGCAGCGCCTTCACGGCCGCCGGCACCGATTTTGTGGGCTCTATCCTGCGCGAGCTCGACCAGAACCTGGCCCGTCTTGAGGAGCGCCTCGACCGCACGCGCGCCGCCGAGCAGCCGGTGCCTTACGTGCTGTTACGCCCCAAAAACGTGAACGACAGCGTATACCTCGAATACTGGTCGAGCAACGGCGAAGCGGCCAACCGCCTGGCTGCCGGCAGCCAGCTGCGCATCCACGACGGCCATTTTATTGACGAAGTGCGCCTGCTCACCACCACCAGCGGCGGGCGCGAGCGGCCCCGCCCCGAGGAACGCACCCACGCCCTGCGCCGCAACCTGCTGGCCCGCAACCGCCTCGTGACCCTGGCCGATATTAAGGCCGCCTGCTGGGCCGAGCTGGGCCCGCAGCTGGCCGCCGTGCACGTCGAAAAGGCTTTCCAGACCGGGAGCACGCCCACGGCGGGCTTTGTGCGCTGCATCCGGGTGATGCTCACGCCGGCCGAGCCCACCCGCCTAAGCGCGCCCGAGTGGCAGCGCGCCAGCCAAGAGCTGCACACGGTGCTATCGGGCCAGTCGGCCCTGAACATGCCGTACGAGGTGGTGGTGAAAACGGCGGGTTGAGGTAATAAACCGGTGGCTACAAGCAAATAGCTTGTAGCCACCGGTTTATCTGTCACAGAACTAAAAATTGCAAATCAGGCATCTGCGGGAGCGATGGCGCTGGCCGGCTCAGCAGGAGCTGCGGTGGCCATGGCCTCATCGGTAGCGTCGGTTTGCGTAGTAGTCCACGTCACGGCGTCGCTGCCTTCGGGTTTGTCCAGGGTGAGCACGGTGCCGGGCCGGGCTTCGCCGCTGATGATGAGCCGCGAGATGGGCCGCCGCAGTTGCTGCCGAATCACGCCGGTGATGGGCCGCGCCCCGTACTTGGGCGTGAAGCCCGACAAGGCCAGGTGCTGCCGGGCCTCGGGGCTGAGCGTGAGCGTGATGCCCTGCCGCCGCAGCTGCTCGGTGAGGGGGCGCAGGTGAATGTCGAAAATGCGGCCCACGTTTTCTTCCGAGATGGGGGCAAAGGGCACGATTTCGGTGAGGCGCGCCAGAAACTCGGGCCGGAAAAAGCGGGCCATGGTTTCCATCAGGTCGGTGGAGGCGGGCACGTTGCCGGCCGCGAAAGACGCCGCAATCTGCTCCGAGCCAATGTTGGAGGTGAATAGAATCACGGCGTTGGAGAAATCGCCCTCGCGGCCCAGCCGGTCGCTGAGCCGGCCCTCGTCCAGAATTTGCAGGAAGATGTCGAACACCGACGGGTGGGCCTTCTCAATCTCGTCAAACAGCACCACCGCGTAGGGCTTCTCCCGGATTTTATTTACCAGCAGGCCGCCCTCCTCATAGCCCACGTAGCCGGGAGGCGCCCCGTAGAGCAGCGCGGCCGAGTGCTCCTCCTTGAACTCCGACATGTCGAAGCGAATGAGGAAGGACTCGTCGTTGAACAGAAAATCGGCCAAGGCCTTGGCCAGCTCGGTTTTGCCGGTACCGGTAGGCCCCAGCAAAAAGAACGAGCCAATGGGCTGTCCGGCCTTGGTGAGGCCCGAGCGCGACTCCAGAATGGCCGCGCACATGGCCTTCACGGCGTAGTCCTGGCCCACCACGCGCTTCTGCAGAATCTGGTCCATGCGCAGCAGCTTTTCGCGCTCGTTGCTTTGCAGCTTGCCCAGCGGGATGCCGGTTTTGCCCGACACGATGGCCGCGATGTCCTGCTTCTCCACGCTGGTTTTCTTGGTATCGGCCAGGCCCAGCACCGCCGTCAGAATCTCGCGCAGGTAGGTTTCCAGCTCGGCGCTGGTTTCCAGGGTTTCGGGCTGCTGCTCGTTCTCCAGCTGGTTGAGCCAGAGCTGGCTCACCTGGCTTTGCACCTGGTACAGAAACCAGCGTAGCTCGCGCAGGTAGTCGGCTTCTTCCAGCTCCTCGCGGCGCGCAGCCAGGGCCTCAAACTCGGTTTGCAGCTGCGTGAGGCCGGCCACCGCCTGCTCGTCCAGCATTCGGATGGCGGCCATGGTTCGGTCCACCAGGTCGATGGCCGAATCGGGAAGCTGCCGGTCTTTCAGGTAGCGCTTGGCCAAGCGCACGGCCTCGCCAATGGTGCCCTCGCCGATGAGCAGGTCGTGGTGGGTGGCGTAGATGGGCAGCACGCGCTCCAGCATGCGCTCCGCCACCACCATCGTGGGCTCCTCCACCCGCACGATGTCGAAGCGACGGTTGAATGCCTCGTCCTTTTCAATGTACTGCCGGTACTCGTCGTTGGTCGTAGCGCCGATTACCGTGAGTTCCCCGCGGGCCAGCTCCGGTTTCAGCAGCTGCGCAATGCCGCTGCCGGCGCTGCCCTTGGGGTCGAGCAGCACGTGGATTTCATCAATGAATAAGATGGCGCGGGTGTATTGCTTGATTTCGGTGAGGACCTTTTTGATGCGGTCTTCCACCTCGCCTTTGTAAGAGGCGCCGGCCACCAGCGTGCCCAGGTCCAGCTCAAACAGCGTCACCTCGCGCAAATGCACCGGCACCAGCCCTTGCGCAATCTGCTGGGCAAAGCCCTCCACCAGCGCCGACTTACCCACGCCCGGCTCGCCGATGAGCAGCACGTTGGGCTTGGTGCGCCGGCCCAGAATCTCGGCCATGAGCCGCACTTCGCGGTCGCGCCCCACAATGGGGTCGAGCTGGCCCGCGCGGGCCTGGGCGGTTTTGTCGGTGCAGTACGTGGCAATGGCGCCGCCCTTGCCGCCGGCAGCGGCGGCCGGTTTGGCGCTGGCAGCATTATTGTCGTCGGTTTCGGTGGCCGCCGGGGCCGGCATTTCGGCCTGGGCCGCGTCCAGCACCTCCTTTTGGGTGAGCGGGAAAGATTTCAGCTGCTCGGCCGTGAAGGCCAGGCCCGGCCGGAGCAGGGCGGCCAGCGCCGCCAGCGGGTCGGTTTGGTCGCGCGAGAGCTGCAGGGCCACCAAATCGGCCATTTCCAGCACCTGCTGCACCCCAGGGTCGGGGGTGGGCATTTCGGGTGGGCGGGCGGCCTTGGGCTGGTCTTCGAGGCGCACCTCGGCCCACTCACGCAAGTAATGGATGTCCTTATCCAACACGGCCACCAGCCAGGAGGCCAAGCCTATCTCGTTGTGCAGCAACGCCGTGAGCAAGTGCGGAGCCGCGTAGTATTGCTGACGGTATTCGTGGGCCACGGCCTGGGCGATGTGCAGGCTGCGTTTCAGATTGTCGGAGTACGCCATAGAAGCGGGAAAGGGGACGAGAAGTGGAAAGGAAGAAAAAACCGGCGGGCCTAAAGCCAGAGGGGCGCGCCCGTATTGGTTGGGTGGTGCTGGCCTTGGGTGGGCAAGGTGCATACGCCCCGCCGTAGGCCCTGGTTTAAGCCGCCGTAGCAGTGTTATGTAATTGTTTTGTTCTACATTAGCCCAACTCAAGTGCGGACCTGGCCGTAACGCTAACGGAAGCCCTACTTCAGTTGAAAACCTTCATTGGCTGGTTGCTGCGTTTTACCCCGCGCGTAACCACACCTCCTTCCCTTCCTCCCATGTACTCCTACGGAATTGGCGGCCAAGAGCGCAAGCTCGACAATGCATCCGAAGCCATCTCGGATATCCCCCTCAACCGCACGCTGCTCGTACAAAAGCTCACCACCAACGCGCCCCTGCGGCCGGTGGTGGTAGAGGGGCTCAAAACCCCCGAAGCGGTATTCGCGCACTTCAAGCCCGAAGTAGCCGTCGAGTTCGAAAACGCCCAGGGCGGCACCGTGGCCGAAAAGCTGCATTTCGCGTCGTTGGGCGACTTTGGCAAGAAGGGCATCATCAACCAGAGCAACTTTCTGCAGGGCCTGGCCTCGGAAACCGACGATATGCAAAAGCTGCTGCGGCAGCTCAAGTCGAACAAGATTCTGAAAACGGCCCTCGAGAACCCCGAAACCAAAGCCGCTTTCCTCGCCGCCATTCAGGCCATGATGGATGAGCTAGAATAAGCCCAGGCATCCTTTCCTTTTTATTGCCGCATAGCGAACCTACCTATGGCTCCCGAACAGCAAGACACCGCTGCCAATTACCGTGCCCGTGAGGGTGCCGCGCCCAGCCTGGAACAAAGCACCCAGGCGCTCCTGAAAGTGGGCGGTTTCGACTTGCTCGAAACCACCATCGACGGGGCTTCAAACCTGAATCCGGAGAAGAAGGCCCGGAAAAAAATCTTCCTTTCCGAAGAAAACAAGAAAGCCGACCGC
The DNA here is from genome assembly GCF_022811645.1 of Hymenobacter monticola. NCBI lineage: Bacteria > Pseudomonadati > Bacteroidota > Cytophagia > Cytophagales > Hymenobacteraceae > Hymenobacter > Hymenobacter monticola. Next base: position 315,078 of record NZ_CP094534.1, read on the forward strand.
GCGCAGCTCAAGAAGCGCCTGGCGCTGTGGCACTCGCTGCTCAGCGAGGCCGATACCGTGGCCGATGCCATTGAAAAAGGCTCGCAGCGCGTGGAAGACACGCAGCAGCAACTGACGGACAACCTGAAAACGGCCGTGGAGGCCACCCACGAGTTGGAGCAGGCTTACCGCTCGGTGGCGCTGTTTTTCCGCAACACCGACCAGGATGAGGTGAAAAACGTGTCCATCCTCAACGCCGACAAAGACCAGCTGAAAGACCTGGACAACACCACCTTCGTGGATGCCGTGGCCGACGAGCTGGAACAGAACTACGACCGCCTCGACCTGCGCGACAACTACTCCCTGCTGGTGGTGCCCGGCTACCTGGGCTCCAACAAAGTGGTGGACAAGTGGGCCAAAATTGCCCACAAAAACAAGGTGATGCTCGTGACCGACTTTGAGCATTACGACACCCCCGAGGACGTCATCGAGCTGTTCGACGAGGCCAACCTGACGGGCGCCGAGCCCCACAAGGCCAACGTGGTGATGGCTGCCAACTGGCTGGTGGGCCGGGGCAAGATTGAGGAAATCGGGGAAGAGGAAGACATGTTCGTGCCGCCTTCGTCGGCGCTGGCAGGCCGCATCTATTCCACGCTGGCGTCGCAGGTCACGGCCGGCCGCAAGCACGGCACCCTGAACGAGGTGGAAGGCGTCAAGTTTCCCCTGCGCAAGAGCGAAATCGCCAACATGGAGAAAATCGGCCTGGTGCCGATGGTGAACGAGTACGGCCGCGTGATGGCTTTCTCGGCCAAAACGCTCTTCAACGGCGACAACATCGGCCTGCAGACCTACTCCGTGGTGCGCGTGTTCGACTACGTGACCAAGGTGCTGATTGACTTCCTCAACCGCCGCGCCTTCGAGAACTGGGACCACAACATGCGCATGGACATTCAGAACCAGATTGTGCGCTTCCTCGACGGCATCGCGGGCCCGGGCAAACTGATTGAAAAATTCTCCATCAAGAAATTCGAGCGCGACCCCGACCAAAAAGACCGCATCAACCTCGATATTCACATGGTGCCTTATTTCCCGGCCAAAACCTTCCTGGTGTCGCTGGATGGCACAAAAGGCGACGACCCGGACAACCCCGGCCGCGACTGGAGCGCCGAATATGCTCAACAATAATGCCCTGAGTGGGCACTTATTTCCCCTTTCCCCTTGTCTTTCAGAGACTACTCCTGATTGCCTCGGTTGAATAACCGATATTTTTTTGCCTTTCCTTTTTTTTCACCAACAACCAAATTTACCCTATGGCCTCTTTCAGTGCTGTTTTTGACGCTGCTGGCAGCGAAAATTGCGAAGTAGTTAGCTGCAGCTACTCCTTCAACCAGACCACCGATGACAAGGGTCGCCCTTCGTCTGTTGTGCAAGGCGGTACCATCAAGGTGACCATTGTGTCGACTGATAGCGTGAAGCTCATCAGCTGGATGCTGGACCCCTACAAACGGGCCGATGGCAAAATCGTGTTCAAGCGCGGTGACCAGGATTCGAAAATGAAGGAGATTTCCTTCAAGGAAGCCTACTGCGTGGGCTACAGCGAAAGCTTTGATGCCCGGGGCGGCGAAACGCAGGCTTCGATGCTTCTGAGCCTGGTCATCTCGGCCAACAAGATTGATGTCAATGGCGCATCGCTCGATAACAAGTGGGTATAACCCCCAATAAATAGATTTGGAAAGCCCCGCCGGTGATACCGGCGGGGCTTTTTTTATGAAATAGCCCCGGCGTGTGGGTGTTTTCCTGCTTCTGATTTTGAGTGTGGTGAGCTATTACCAGGTCCGGAGGCAATGCACCTACGCTTGAGGCCGCAACCGGTCGACACTGACAGCCCAATGCCAACTGCGCTTTCGAAGCTTCTTTCGGTTTACCGTTTTTCCTTCAGCCCCGTCACCAGCCGCTGCATGGCGTGCTGCCGGAAGGGCGAGGGCGAATCGAGGCCCGTAGTGAAATTGTAGCGCACCATCACGATGTCCAGATTCCGAAAACGGTCCAGATACGACGGCACGGCCCGAAACAGCGCCAGCACCTCGTAGCTCTCATACACCAGAAAGGTGCGGCGCTGGCTGCCGTGAAACAGCCGCTCTTTTTTGGCCAGGTCGAAGTAGCCGGTGAGCGGCGAGGAGTTGAAGGCGAATACCTTTTCGATGCGCGGGCAGGTGTAGCCGGCGTGCTGGGCCAGCCCGCCGCCCAGCGAGTGCCCCGCCGCCATGATGCGCGCCCGGCCCCCATAAGCCGCATCGAGCCGGGCCACCACGGCGGGCGTGAGGGCGCGGGCTTGCTCGTACTGGTCCCACAGGGCGGGCCAGTTGGTAACGGGCCGCGTGTTAGCCACCCAGTCGGCAAACTCCAGGTAGTTGGTGCCCCGAAACACCAGCACCGCCAGCGGCCGGGCGCCGGGCCGCTGCTGCACCCACACGTCGTACACCATGCCGCCCAGCCGATGCTGCCGCGCCGGAGTGGCCAAGGTGTCGGTGAACGGAAACGGCTGCCAGCCGCGCCGGGCCAGTTCGCGCCGCTCCACGGCGTACTTGGCGGTGTCCTGGCGGTAGTTGGGGCGGTGGTTGGTCGTTTTTACGCCCGAATAGACGATGGCGCTGAGCATGGCCATGTCGCTTACCAGCTGGTAGTCGGCATCTTTTAAACGGGGCGTGAGTTGGCCCTGCGCCAGCTCGGCCGGAGTGCGGTGGTATTGCTGGCCTTTGATGCTGACCACCGCGTCATCGGGCCGCTGGCAGGTGGCAAGGAACGGCATTAGAAACAGCCAGCCCGGAAACCAGGCCCCGGCCCTTCGTTTTGAAAACCGCATGCGCATAAGGAAGCTGCCGGGCAGGTTAATGGCCTTCACCGGCTGGCGGGGGTGTGGGCGCGCCGGCAGGTACCACGAAAGTAGCAGTGGCTCGTTTCCTCAAAAGGCCCGAGTCGTTGTCTTAGCCCGCGGTTAGCTTCGGGCCGAGGATGCGGCAACCGTTGGCCACGTGAATTTTCTGCGCGTCGTCGAGCGTGGCGGTGGGCGGCAGGGCCGCCAGCTGCTTGAACAGCATTTCGGTGCCGGCGCTTGGGTGCGTCATGAACACCATGCGGCCCGTGTCGCTCAGCGTGAGGAAGGCGTGGGGGATGTTGCGCGGCAGGAAAATCAAATCGCCGACGCGCAGCGTGAACTTCTCCTCCCCTACTTGCACCAAGAATTCGCCTTCGGTGATGTAGAACTCCTCGTCCTGCTCGTAGTGCACGTGCAGGGGCGGGCCGTCGTGCTTGCGGTAGGCGCCCGAGAACATGGCCAGCTGCCCGTCGGTGTCCTTGCCCGACACTTTCAAATACAAGTCAAAGCCCATCATGTGGTAATGCTCGGCGGCGCGGGCATCGGCGTGCCGCACCACGAAGGGCTTTTTCTGGGCCGCCGGGGCCGCGCCCAGCGTGTGATGAGGAGAGAGGGCCATACCAATTGCCGTAGCTGAAAGAGTTTTGAGGGCCGCGCGGCGCGATGCTGTATCCATGGCGTGTACTGAAATAGCGAATTATTTCAGCAAACCTATGCTTAGGCAGCACCGGCCCGGTGGTCAAAAAACGACAACTTTAGCGCAGCAGCAAAATGTGCTCCGGCGAGCGCGCCTCGGCCTCCACAAAAAGCGTGGGCGTGACGCCGGCAAACTGCTTAAAATCCTTCACCATGTGCTGGTAATCGGCGTAGCCGCAGGCCAGCGCAATGTCGAGCCAGTCGCGGGCCGGCGTTTTTTCTTTCAGCGCATACGCCCGGTTGAAGCGCGCAATGCGCATAAACAGCTTGGGGCTCACCCCCATTCGCTCCCGAAACTTGCGCTCGAACTGCCGGAAGCTCAGGCACGACTGCCGGGCGAGGTAGTCGAGCGATACGGCCGGACTGCCCGCCTGCAGCCAACGCCCCAGCTGGTCGATGGGCTCGCGGCGCAGGCGCAGCCGCCCGAACTTCTGCACCAGATATGCGTCCACCACCGCCAGCATCTTGGCGTAGCGCGCCGTGTTCATCAGCTGCTGAATGACCTCGCCCATCTCCTTGCCAAACACGCTTTCCGCGTCGATGGCCGCGTCGGTAAACTCGGCCATCGGGGCGCCCCCCAGCAAATGAAACAGCCCGCCCGGCTGAAAAATCACCTTCACCAGGCTGAACGTGCGCGGGTAATGGTGGTGCCACACCGTGAGCGGCTGGCCCTGCATCAGGGTGTGCGGCATCAGACGCCGCTGGTTCCGGTCGGGGCTGACTTTGGTAAACGCCTCGCCGGGGTAAAAGATGATGCTTTGCTCGGCCCGCGCCGGCAGCAGCTTGGTCGGAATTTCGCGCAGCCCCCTGAAATCGAAGTCGCAGAGCAAATACTCCTTCACGTAGGGCTGCAGGGCGGGGTGCGGCTGCGTTGCCTGGTATATCATACGGATAGCAAAGGGGGACCGTGACGCCGGTTGCTTTCAGCAAAAGCTTTGGCCGAGGTTAAGATACGTAGCGGCCCGTGCATCCCAACGCTACATCATTCCCCGGCAAACGCTGTCACCAGTGGGTAGCCGGCAGCCTGCAACCCGGCCGTCAGCTGGCCCTTGACGCCGACCACCGCGTCGTCGGGCCGCCGGGCAGTTTTTTGATGGCTGGATGAGGCTACGGGGCAAGGTAGGCGCCCCGGAGCCTCAGCCTCTAGCTCAGCATCAGCCCCTCGGCCGTGAAGCGGCGGTAAATGCCGGCCAGAATCTCGCTCTTGGTGAGCTGCTCCTGCCGGATGTTGGTAATCCAGAACAGCACTTTGAGCTCGTACACCTGACCGTTGATGCTGCTGAGCAGGATTTCGGGCGCCAGGTTGTGCAAAGTGTAGGGGCTGGTTTTGATTTCTTCTTGGATGAGTTCGCGGGCGGTTTGCAGGCTGGCCTGCAAATCGGCGGTGCCGGGCGTCATTTTCAAAGAGAGGTCGGTGCGGATATGGTCGTTGGTGCGCGTCCAGTTGATGACGTGGTTGGAGAGCAGGTCGCCGTTGGGCACGATGATTTCGGAGCCCGTGAGCGAGGTGAGCTTGCTGGACCGGATGCCGATGTCGTGCACGCGGCCCGATTTGCCGGCCACCTCAATGTAGTCGCCCACGTGAAAAGGCCGCTCGAAAATCAGGATGATGCCCGATACCAGGTTGTTGACGATGCTCTGCAAGCCCAGGCCGATGCCCACGCTGAGCGCCCCAAACACGATGGCGATTTTGCTCAGCGGCAGGCCCGTGGCGGCCGTGGCCAGCGCAAAACCCACCAGCACCAGCAGCAGCCGCAGCGCCACCAGCCACGAGCCCCGCTGCCGCGCATCCACGCTGTCGTCGTTGCCCACATCGCCGAAAAAGTAGCCGATGTAGCGCTGCAGCAGGGCCGAAACGTAGAGAATGACGAAGAACAGCAGGATGTTGCCGTAGGTGAATTCGGTGCTGCCAAGCACGTGCGTGGTGGTGAGCAGGCGCTCGAAGAAGCCGTAGATGAGGCTGTAGATATTGAGGTTGGAAGTAAAAACCACCAGCCACAGCGCCCCGGCCAGCACCGTGAGCAGGCGGAGCAGGTTGGCTTCAATCTTGTCGTAGTCGAAGGCCGAAGCGGCGCCCGTGGCGCCCCGGCTGCACAGAATCTGCAGGTGGAAGGCTTCGGTGAACAGCTCGATGAACACCGCCAGCCCGATGCCCTGCGTGAGCCCGAAAATGGCCGCCGTGCTGCACATCTTGGCCAGACTCAGGCGCCCCACCACGTTGCAAAACACGGCCAGCGCATTGAGCCCGATGAACAGGCCCGTCACCGGAATCAGAAAGCGCAGCTTGGCCAGCGTTTGGCGCAGCCGCCACAACAGCCAGACGCCAATGCCCACCGCCAGCGCGTTGAGCCCCAACAGGCCCCAGCGGGCCAGCAAGCCGGTGGTGGCGTTGGCGTTGGTGATGCTCAGCCACACAAAAAACGCCACCAGCCCCAGCCACCCAAAGAAATGCCGCCGCGGCCAGCTCCGCGCAAATACCGCCGTGAGTGCCACCAAGAGCAGCAGCTGCAACAAGGCTAGGTAGATGGGAGGCGGGTGCAGCTCCAGGGCCGGCGCCAGGCTGAACATGACCACCAGCGTGGCCGCCACCGGCCCCGGCCGCAGGTAGCGAAACGGCTCGGTGATGACCAGCCCCTCGGCCCGCGCCCGGCGGTAGTTGAACGTGACCCAGCCGTAGAACACCAGCCCGATGAGGGCCATGTAGGCCCAGTTGTCCCAGTTGTGGGCGAAGTAGAAGGCGATAATTTCGCGGCGGTACTGGCCGGCTTTGCGGGCTTTGGGGTCGGGCGGCACGGGGGGCGTGGCCGCGGCATCCCACAGCGGCGGGTAGTTGAGCTTGGCGCTGGTGCGGCTGTAGCGGCGCATCTGGTCGCCCACCTCGTCCTGCAGTTCCATGCCCTGGATGTAGCTGGCGGCCACCTGCGTCTGCAGCTGCTTCACCTTGAGATAGCGCTTTTCGAGCAGGCCGGCAATGCGCTGGCGCCGCGCCCACAGCGCCGAGTCGGAGCGGGCCAGGGCCAGCGCGGTGGCATCAAGCGAGGCTGCCCGGGCGGGCGGCGGGGCAATGGTTTTAAGCCGGGCCTGCATGGCGGCCAGCTGCTGGTTGGCCTCGGCCAGTTCAGCGCGCCACTCCCCCAGCTCGTCCTGGATGGTGCTGAGCATGAGCTGGCACATCTGTAGCTGCTTGATGTCGACCACCTGGCCCTTCTGCTTGAGCGTGTACTGAATGGCCTTGAGGTTCTCCACTACGTCGGGCAGCTCCTCGGCCAGCCCGCGCGTGTCGAATACCTTGCGCACCTGCCCCGAAATGCTGCTGAGCGTGGTATAGCCCACTTCGAGGCGGTAGGAGTCGTCGCGGGTGGCAGTGGTGTCCACGGCCATCGTGTCTTCCTTCGTCACGGTGGTTTGGGCCGCGGCGGGGGCTAGCAGCAAAACCCAGCAAAGCAGGCTGAGCCAGGATGTTTTCAGATTTGGAACGGGCATAGAGCAGCTTTAAGCCGGAAAAATACGGGCGTAGCGTTGGCCGGTTTTTTAGCAAAAGATGCAGCCGGGCGTTGTGCCGCCGAATGGGGGCATTGCATCGACCGAGCATGTAGCGTGGACTCTGCGAGTCCGCGCCTGGGCGCACGTCCTCCGGATGCGCGGACTCGCAGAGTCCACGCTACATGCAACGTCCGTCTCATTCCCTGCGTCTGTCCCTGCTATGATTAAACCCCTCCTCACTGCGCTCCTGCTCGCCGGCCTGGCCGATACGGCCGCTGCCCAAACCACGCCGCTCTACATGCCGCGCGACATCAAAGCCGCCTTCGCCAAAGGCACTCGCAGCCCCGACGGCCGCCCCGGCCCCCGCTACTGGCAAAACCGCGCCCGCTACGACATCACCGTGCAGGCCGCCCCGCCCGCCCGCGACATCCGCGGCCGCGAAACCATCACCTATTACAACAACAGCCCCGACACGCTGCGTCAGGTGGTGCTGCGCATCATGCAGAACATCCACAAGCCCGGCGCCTCCCGCGACGGCGACGCTTCGCCCGACTACCTCACCTCCGGCGTGGTGATTGACACGTTTCTGGTGGCGGGCCAGTCGAAGCCCCTACCCCAAAACCTCGGCACTGCGCCAGGCGTGCGCCTGCCTAAGGCGCTGGCCCCGCACGATTCGGTGAAATTTGCTGTAGCCTGGCATTTCCCCATTTCCAAGGAAAGCGGGCGCGAGGGCATGATTGACCCCACCACCTACTTCTTGGCCTATTTCTACCCGCGAATTGCCGTGTACGACGACTACGCCGGCTGGGACCGCCTGCCCTTTGTCGACAGCAAGGAGTTCTACAACGACTTTAACGACTACACCTTGCGCGTGAAAGCGCCGGCCAACTACATCGTGTGGGCCACTGGCACCCTGCAAAACCCCGACCAGGTGCTGCAAAAAGCCGCCGCCAAGCGCCTCAAGCAATCGATGACCAGCGACGCCGTCATTCACGTGGCCACGGCCGCTGATTTGGCCAAGAAGAGCATTACGGCCCAACAGGCGATAAATACCTGGGTGTGGACGGCCAAGGACATCTCGGACGTGACCGTGGGGCTGAGCGACCATTACGTGTGGGACGCCGCCAGCGTGATTGTGGATGCCAAAGCCAAGCGCCGCGCCAGCATGCAGGCCGCCTACGCCGACTCGACGGTGGACTTCCGCGAATCGGTGAAGAACGGGCAGTTTGCGCTGGGCTGGTTTTCAAACCCCAAAAACTGGCCGGGCGTGGCCTATCCGTTTCCCAAAATGACGGCTTTCCAGGGCTTTGCCGACATGGAATACCCGATGATGGTGAACGACAGCCCACAGAAAGACCCCAAGTTCGCGCAGTTTGTGCAGGACCACGAAATCGCGCACACTTGGTTCCCATTCTACATGGGCATCAACGAAAGCCGCTACGCCTACATGGACGAGGGCTGGGCCACCACGTTTGAGCGCCTCATCAACACGGCCGAAAACGGGGCCGAAACGGCCGACAGGTTCTACAAGCAGTTCCGCGTAAGCAGCTGGATTAACAACATTGCTACGCCCCAGGATTTGCCCATTATCACGCCCAGCAGCGAGTTGAAGTCGGGCTACGGCAACAACGCCTACGGCAAGCCCTCGCTCAGCTACTTCGCCCTGAAAGACATGCTCGGCGACGAGCTATTCAAGAAAAGCCTGCACGAGTACATGGACCGCTGGCACGGCAAGCACCCCATTCCGTGGGACTACTTCAACTCGATGAGCAGCGCCAGCGGCCAGGATTTGAATTGGTTTTTCAACAACTGGTTTTTCACGAACGGCTACATCGACCTGGCCGTGACGGCCAGCGGCAACACGGTGACGGTGCAGAACATCGGCGGCTTCGTGGTGCCCTTCGATATGCTGGTGGAGTACGCCGACGGCAGCAAGGCCACCCTGCACCAGTCGCCCGCCGTGTGGCAGGCCAACCAGAAGCAAGCAACGCTCACCCTGCCCAAGGCCGTGAAATCGGTGCGCGTGGACGGCGGCATTTTCATGGATGCCAACGAGAAAGACAACGCCACCGCAGCGCGCTGATAACCCGGCGGGTAGTGGCGCCAGCGGCGGCTCTCGGGTAATGATTTCTTAACACTGACGCATCAATCGCCCAAAGCCGACCGTAATTTGTACTCCAAAGCCCCGGGCTGCTGGTCAGCGCGGGGCTTTTTGCAACCCTCCGCATTCAACGCGCCCGGCCTTTTTGGCCGGCGCCGGGTGCGGCAAGCAGCCGGGCGCTGGCCCGGCTATTCTGTTCGCTTTCTCCCACCGCTACGGCCCGCCCCGCTGTAGCTACCTGCCTTTCCGTTTGATGTTATCAGTACTACCGCGTAGCAGCGCCGCTCATTTCTCCAAAGCCGTTCTTCTGGCCTTGCTGCTGGGGGGCACCGGCCCGGCCGTGGCCCAGGTGGCGCCTACGCTCCCGCCGCCCACGGTGCCGCCGGGCATCCGCGACGGCCTGAAAACCTACCTCTCGCCCGACAGCAGCACTTACCTCAAGCTCAACTTCCTGGCCCAAACCTGGGCGCGCCTCAACGAAAGCAACCCGGGCACCACCGTGAACGGGGAGCCGGAGCCGCATACCGTGGACGTGGGCATCCGGCGGGTGCGCCTGGTGCTGAGCGGGCAGCTCACGCCGCGGCTCTACGTGTTTCTGCAGTTCGGCCAAAACAACTTTTCGTACCTGTCGCCGCGCAAAACGGGCGCGTTTTTTCACGACGTCACGGCCGATTACGCCCTCATCAAAAAGCACCTGAGCCTGGGCTTCGGCCTCAACGGCTGGAACGGGCCCTCGCGCTTTGCCAACTCGTCCACGGCCTCCATTCTGGGCCTCGACCTGCCCGTCTTTCAGGAAGCCAACATCGACGTGAACGACCAGTTTTTGCGCCGCATGGGCGGCTACGCCAAGGGCAAGCTGGGCAAACTCGACTACCGGGCGTCGGTGGGCCAGCCTTTCATCACGCAGACGGCTTCGGCCGTGCCCGAGCCGATTTCGCGCAACTCCACATACTCGACGCGCAACCCGCGTGCCGCCGTGCACAGCTACCTGATGTACCAGTTTCTGGACCAGGAAAGCAACGCCGGGGCCGGCAACGCGGGCTCGTACCTGGGCAAAAAGCGCGTGCTCAACCTCGGCGCGGGCCTGGTGCACCAGTCCCGCGCCATGTGGCACCGCGGGCCCGCGGGCGACACCATCAGCACCGACATGAACCTGTGGGCGGTCGACGTGTACTATGATGCGCCGGTAAGCCGCGCCGCCGGCACGGCCATTACCGCGTACGGTGGGTACTACCGCTACGATTTTGGCCCCGGCTACATTCGCAACGTGGGCGTCATGAACCCGGCCAACGGCGTGCGCGCCGGCCAGGGCTCCTTCAACGGGCCCGGCAACAACGTCCCGCTCACCGGCACCGGCCACATCCTGTACGCCCAGGCCGGCTACCTGCTCCGGCAGGGGCTCCTCGGCGGGCTCGGCACGCTGCAGCCCTACGCCCAGGCCCAATGGGCGCGCTACGAGCGCCTCGCCGACCCCCTGATGGTGTATAACGTGGGCGTGAACTGGCTCATCCTCGGCAACCTCAGCAAGCTGTCGGTGAACTACCAGAACCGGCCCATTTACACCGCCCAGTCCAACGGCGACGTCAAGGCCACCAGCCGGCGCGGGGAGTACATACTGCAATATCAGGTGGCGTTTTAGAGGAGCATCAAAAACGGTCATGCCGAGCGCAGCCGAGGCATCTCGCGTGCGATAGTAATCCGGATGTTAGGGTTTACTTTCACACGCGAGATGCCTCGGCTGCGCTCGGCATGACCGTTTTCGCTTTACTCGTCGCTGCCCGCGTTGCGGCGCTGCTTCTTCAGCTCCTGGCGCACCTCTTTCACCCGCTCGTCGAAGCCGTCGGGGTCGTAGTCCACGGTATCCACGTCGAGTTGGTCGAGCAGGTCCATCATGGCGTTGGAGTGGTCGGTGCGGGTGCCGGCGGGCATGCTCACGAAGGCCATTTCCGACCACAGCAGGGCCAGCAGGCGCAGGCCGTCCTCGCTGCGCATCTGCATTTCGAGCACCAGGTTGGAGTTGTCGAAATGGATGAGCTGGCTCAGGATGCGCACCCGCGCGCCCTGCCGCGCCGGCTTGAGGTAGCTGATGTGGTGTTTGGTGATGACCCAGCCAGCCTTTTGCTCGCGGGCAATTTCGCCCATGTTCAGCTGGTAATGCTCGGTGGTGTGGTCTTCGCGGGCGTTGAGGAAGTAGTCGAAGTAGCGCGCGTTGTTGAGGTGGCCCAGCATGTCGCAGTCCTGAAAATGGACGCGGTAGGTGGTTTCGGGCGTTTGGATGAGCTTGGGCATGGGGTGCTTTAGGGCAGGAGGATATGGGGCAAAGGTCGGCACATTGAACGTGATGCAGCGTCAGGCGCCGGAACCCCACCCCGGCCCTCTCCTTGGGTACAGGGGCCGGGGTGAGGTTCCACCGTCCGAACTACTCGGCACGCCTAACACTTTGCGGAAAATTTCCTACCTTTTACCACCCAAATTCCCGCCGCATGTTTTCGCTCACGCCCAACCGCTCCCTCGTTCTAAAAGCTCTGGCTGACACCTTCATCCCCTCTCTGCCCGACGGCAGCCCGCCCGGCTCCGAAGGCGTGAACCTGGAGAAGCTTGAGGCCGCTATTAGGGAGCAGCCCGAGGGCGCGCAAAAAGAGTTTGGCCAGTTGCTCGATTTGCTGGAAAAGCCACTGCTGGGCCTCACCTGGTTTGGCCCCCTGAAGCCTTTTCGTAAGCTCGATGCCGCGCACCGCGAGCAGCTGCTGCAAAGCTGGGCCGCCAGCAACGTGCCGCAGCTGCGCAAGGGCTTTCAGGCGCTGCGCAAGCTGTGCACGCTGCTCTACTACGGCGGCAGCATGGCTGAGGTGCCGGCCGCCTGGGACCTGCTGGGCTACCCCGGGCCCGACGAAATGCCCGTAGACTCGCCCAAGCCCATTCGCACCCTGAAGCCCACGGAGGCCACTACCTACGAGTGCGACGTGCTGGTGATTGGCAGCGGCGCGGGCGGCGGCGTGGTAGCCGGCGAGCTGGCCGAGGCGGGCTTCGACGTGCTGGTGCTGGAAAAAGGCCCCTACTGCCACGGCTGCGACTTTACCCAGCGCGAAGTCGACATGCTGGGCACGCTCTACGACGCCAAGGGCACGCTCTGCACCCAGGACGGCAGCATCGGCATCCTGGCCGGGGCTTGCCTGGGCGGGGGCACCACCGTGAACTGGGCCGGCGCTTTCCGCACGCCCGACTACGTGCTGCAGGAATGGGCCCGCGAGCACGCCGCGCCCCATTTCATCACCCCCGAATTCAAGGCCAGCCTCGACGCCGTGGCCCGCACCATCGGCGTGAACACCAACTACACCCGCCACAACGGCCAGAACCAGGCCCTCTGGAACGGCTCAACCAAGCTGGGCCAGGAAGTGAAGCTGATTCCGCGCAACGAAAAGGGCCTCACCGATTCGGATGCCCACTTCCGCAGCCTGGGCTACACCACCCTGGGCGATGCCCACGGCATCAAGCAGGGCACTCTGAATACCTATTTGCTCACCGCCTTCGAGCACGGCGCCCGCATTCTGGCCGACACTAAAGTAGACCGCGTCACCATCAGCCAGGACCGCGCCACCGGCGCGGAGGCCGTGCACACCGCCGCCGACGGCCGGCAAATCCCCATTACCGTGCGGGCGAAGCGCGTGGTGGTGGCCGGCGGCGCCATCCAGACGCCCGCGCTGCTGCTGCGCTCGGGCCTGAAGCACCCGCACCTGGGCCGCCACCTGCACCTGCACCCCACCGTGGTGGTAGGCGCCCGCTATCCGCAGGCCATGAACTCCTGGCACGGCCCCAGCATGAGCGTGGTGAACGACACCTACACCCGCCTGCACGACACCAACTTCGGCGCCAAGCTCGAAACGCCCCCCACCCACCCCGGCCTGCTGAGCATGGTGCTGCCCTGGCGCTCGGGCCGGCAGCACCACGAGCTGCTGCGCGACGCCAGCCACCTGGGCTCCTTCATCGTCCTCACCCGCGACCGCGACGGCGGCCGCGTAACCATCGACAAAAACGGCGCCCCGCTGATTGACTACGTGCTGTCGGATTTCGACCGGGCCAACATGCTGGAAGGCGTGCGCGCCGCCGCCGAAATCCACGTGGCGGCCGGGGCCGAGAAGGTGTACCTGCCCCACGGCACGCTGCCCACGCTGGAAGCCCAGGACGGCGTGCTGCTCAACCCCCAGCTGCTCGACCAGTTGCCGCACCTGAGCTGGAAGCCCAACCAGTTCGGCCTCTACAGCGCCCACCAGATGAGCACCTGCCGCATGGGCGGCGACGCGGCCACCCACCCGCTCCGAACCACCGGCGAAACCGTGGAAGTACAGGGCCTTTTCGTGGCCGACGGCTCGGCCTTCCCGGCCTGCAGCGGCGTCAACCCCATGCTCACCATCATGGCCCTGGCTCACTTCACGGCGCAGGGCATCAAGGCCGGCCGGGCGGTAGCAGCGCCGGCGGCAGTGGAAGCCTGAGGGGCCCCGTCGGGTCCTACCTTTGAAGTCAATTTTAGGCACTTCATGGGGAAGCTTGACGATAGAAGACGGCGGATTGCGGCCGGCCTGTTTTTCGGAATTTTGCTGCTGCTCGGCCCGCTGCTGGTGCGCGATTACGGCATGGGCTGGGACGAGCGCGCCGACCGCATGGTGGGCTATATGAGCCTGCGCTATGTGGCCCAGGTGCTGGCTCCGCAGGTGCTGGCGGCCGGCCACTTCACCAACATTCACGAGCTGGCCACCCACGGCGACGCCGACCACGGCCCCGTATTCCAGATGCTGCTGGCGGTGCTGGAAATCGCCTTTTTTCGCCACGACCCGCGCGGCGCCGGCTGGATGCGGCATCTGCTCACCTTTGGCGTGTTTGTGGCCGGCGCGTGGGCCGTGTACCGGCTGGGCCGGGCGCGCTTCACCAGCTGGCGGTGGGGGCTGGTGGGCGCGGGGCTGCTGGTGCTCTCGCCCCGCATCTTCGCCGAGGCGTTTTACAACTACAAAGACATTGTGTTCATGAGCCTGTTTGCGCTGGCCGTGCTCACGCTCGGGCGGCTGCTGCACCGGCCCACCGCGCGCGGCGCGCTGGGGCACGCGCTGGTGTGCGCGCTGGCCACCGACGTGCGCACGATGGGCATTCTGCTGCCGGGCCTCACCGTGGCCTTCGGGGGGCTGGAAATGTGGGCGCGGCCGGCGCGGCGGGCGGCCCTCACGCGGGCGCTGGGGTGGTACCTGGGGGCACTGGCCCCGCTGGTGGTGCTGTTCTGGCCGTTTTTGTGGGAAGCGCCGGTGGCGCGGTTCTGGGAGTGCTTCGGCAGCTTCCGGCGCTACCGGCAGACCATGAACGTCTTTTACCTGGGCGAGTTGACCTCCTGCCAGCGGCTGCCGTGGCACTACCTGCCGGTGTGGCTGCTGGTGACCACGCCGGTAACCCACACGGCGCTGGCCCTAAGCGGCGCCTGGGCGGTGCTGCGTGGGCTGCTGGCCCGCCCCACGGCCTGGCTGCGCCACACCACCAACCGCCAGGACCTGCTGTTTGGGGCCTGGCTCTTGGGGCCATTGGTGGTAATAGTTGCCATTAAATCAGTCGTCTACGATGGCTGGCGGCACGTTTATTTCATCTACCCGGCCTTCGTGCTGCTGGCCGTGCGCGGGCTGCGGGCGGGCGTGCAGGCTTGGCAGGCTGCCCCTGCCGCCTCGGGAGGCCGGCGCCTGGGCTGGCTGGCCGGCGGGCTGCTGGTGTTGGGCGGCGTGCACACGCTTGTGCGCCAGGTGCACGACCACCCCTACCAATACGGCTACTTCAGCTTTCTGCCCGGGTCGGTGGCGCAGCGCTTGTTCGAGCGCGACTACTGGGGCGTCTCGGGCCGCGACGGCCTGGCCTGGGTGCTGGCCCACGACCCCGGCGCCACCGTGGCCGTCAGCGATACGCTGTCGCAGCAAATTGCCCTGCGCAATAACTCCTTGCTGCTGCCAGCCGCGCAACGCGCCCGCCTGCGCTTTGTGCCTCACGCGCAGGCCCGGTATTTTCTGGGCATCTACCGCTGGCATCCCGGGCCCTACGAGCCGCCGTTTGGCACGCCGGTGCACGACATCCGAGTCAATGGCATGACCATTCTGACCATTTTCCAGCGCGCAGCTAATTAACTCAAAGCTTGTTACTTTAGGCAGATGAAACAGTCATCGTCGCCCACGTATCTACTGTTGCTGCCGCTGCTGGCGGTACTGCTGTTTGGCAACTGCGGCGGGGGCGGCGTGCGCGGCGTGGTGACAGCCATGACCACGGAGCGCCACCAACGCTTTCGCGCCATTGTGGCGCAGCAGCAGGCCCGGCGCGCCCAGGCCCGACAGCAGCTGCGCGGCGGCGCCCGGCGCACCCAGCTCCGCCGCATCGACTCGCTTCGTACGGCCCGCATCGACAGCTTTTTCCGCCCGGCTCCGTCTTCGCGCTACGAAGAATACATCTACCCCGGTGCGCAAACGGCCCGGGAACGAGCCAAGTACCAGCACCGCCGCCGCAAGATGACGCGCCAGCTGCTCTCCCCCGACAACCGCCCGCTCATTCCGCCCATCCGCTTCAACATTGACACGCGCTAAGCCGGCTGCCCTGGCCATGCCGCCGCTTTTTGCGTACTGTGGAAATATTGCCGTTTCCCAATTATGCGCGCTTCCCGTTTTTCCCTGCTGCTGTCCCTGAGCCTGACCGCCGCTAGCTGCTCCCTTTTCCACCGCGACAAGCCGGCCCCGGTGGTCGAAACCGTGCGCACCGCCGACTCGCCCGCGCCGCCCACTGCCGCCCGCGACCTGGCCGACGTGATGGGCTCCGAACTCAAGCTCACCCCCGACCAAACCGGCCGCGTCCGCACCATCCTCAACGGCACGCTCAGCGAATCGAATGCTGCCAAGGGAAAATACGCGCCCAAGTCGCCTCAGCTGCTGGCCGAGCTCAAACGCATCAACACCAAGTCTCAGCGCGAGCTGAGCGCCGTGGTGGGCCCCACTAAATTCAAGCAGCTCCAAACCAAAGCCACTCAGCAAAAAATAGCTACGGAGATGCAGCAGCGGCAGAAGTAGCAGGCGGCTAGCGCGGTGCCACATCCAATTTCATCGTCAGTTGCAACCAGCCCCTAGTGCCGCCGCTGATACGTTTCTTGCGTTTCCCACAGCCCGGCGTAGCGGCCCACTTGGCGCGCTTGCTCCCGCGATGCGGGGGTAAGCCAAATGGAAGTCAGCGCCCCCTTTTCGCGGTGGTAACGCACGGTGCCAGGAGCCAGGACTTGTAAGCGCAGAGTGTCGGTGCCAAGGGTTTGCCAGTTGAGTCCCAGGCCGTCAATTTCCAGTCGCTCCACTTTCCACTTGTCTTTTAGGTCAGTGGGACTGTTGAGATAATACCGTCCCTGGAAGCGACGCAGCTTACCGGCTTCGGTACCCGCGAGGGTGAAGATGGTGTCCGTCCACAGCCAGCTGTCGCGCACCGAGTCGCGGCCCACCAGGTGCACGTAGTGCAGACGCCCTTCCTGCTCGTAGGTTGTGTCGGCACGCAAATGGTAGCGCAGCGCCGAATCGGCCTGCCGCCGGGTGCTCATCACCCGCTGCAACTCTTGCCGCCACACCGCCGTGCGGCCAATGCACAGCGACTTACCCACATCGGCGGCCGTGTACACGCCGCGGTGCCGGGCCGGAAAAACCGCCATATCCGCCGCCTGCGCCGGAAATGGCTGAACAAAGCGCACTTCCGGGCCGTCGTCGCAGGCGGCCAGCAGCAGGCCGGCGGTCCCCAGGCCCCAGCTACGCAATCGTTGTGAAGTCATCATGGCTGTTCATGCGGCTTCATCCCAAAAAGTAACCTTGCGCAGGCCGCGCGGCTACAAGTACTTCACCAGCAACCCAATCAGCCGCTGCACCTTGCCAGTGTAGGGCGGGTACATGGCCTTGATGCCGGTGAAGCCCACGCGCTGCCGCAGCACGCCCTTCTCGTTGCTGAAAGCCAGGAAGCCCGAATGCCCGTGTGCCTTGCCGAGGCCTGAGTTGCCCACGCCGCCGGTAGGCAGCTCGGGGTGGGCAAAATGCAGCACGGTTTCGTTGATACCCGCGCCGCCAGCCGACACATTTTCGAGCAGGTAGCGGCGGTTTTCGGTGCTGGTGCTGAACACGTACTGCGCTAGCGGCTTGAGGCGGGCGTTGATGTAGGCTGTGGTTTCGGGCAGGGCTTTAAAAGTCAGCACGGGCAGCAGCGGGCCAAAAATCTCCTCTTCCAGCACGCGGGCGCCGGCCGGCACGTTGGTGAGCAGGGTGGGCTCGATGTAGTTCTGCAGGGCGTCGACGGTGCCGCCGGCAGCCACGGTGGCGCCGCGGGCCTGGGCGTCTTCGAGCAGACCGGCGAGGCGGGCAAAGTGGTGCTGGTTCACGATGCGGGCCAACGATTCGGAGCGCTCGATGCCCGCGCCGCCGGGGTTGTAGGCCCGCTGGATGGCGGTGGTGAGCTCCTGCAGCAAGGCCGGCTGCACGCTTTCCTGCACCAGCAGGTAGTCGGGCGCCACGCAGGTCTGGCCGTTGTTGAGGAATTTGCCCCACACGATTTTCTCGGCGGCGTCGCGCAGGTCGGCGGTTTCGTCCACCACGGCGGGGTTCTTGCCGCCCAGCTCCAGCGTGAGGCCACAGAGGTGTTCAGCGGCGGCGCGCATCACAATCTTGCCCACCTCGGGGCTGCCGGTGAAGAAAATATGGTCCCAGGGCAGCTTCAGCAGCTCGGTGGCCACCTCCTTGTCGCCTTGCAGCAGCAGCACCTCGTCGGGCTGAAACAGGTCCTGCACCAGCTTTTGCAGCAGCGCCGAGGTGGCCGGCGTCTGCTCGGCCGGCTTAATGACCACGGCGTTGCCGGCCGCAATGGCCGAAATCAGCGGACCCACGGCCAGGTAAAACGGGTAGTTCCAGGGCGAGATGATGAGCACCACGCCCTTGGGCTCCACCTGCACCCAGGCGCGAGTGCCCAGCAGGGCCATGCTGGTGCCTACCGGCCGCGGCGCCATCCACTTTTTCAGGTGGCGGCTGGTGTGCTTGAGCTCCACCAGCGAGGTCCAGATTTCGGTGAGGTCCGTCTCGGCGGCGGGCTTGCGGAAGTCAGCCAAGAGGGCCTCATGAATGGCGGCCCGGTGCGCGTGCAGCCAGTCGCTGAGCTTTTGCAGGCGGGCCCGGCGGGCGGCCACGCCTTCCTGGCGCAGGGCCGGCGTGCGCTGGCGCAGGGCTTCGAAGGCGGCTCCGTAGCGGTTGGCGGCAATGGCCGTGGCGGGCGAAGCAAGGCTTTCCAGGGGCGCAGCAGCAGTTTCGGGCATGAGTATATTGGGATGACGAAGGCAGATAATACGACTTGCCGGCGGCCCGGGGTTGGGCTTGCAGAAAGATACGCGGCTAACCTAAAATATTTAATGCCGCCATCCGTCAGCGCTAGCCGGTGCCGCGGCGGTTAGCCCAACGTGACGCCGGTGTTACCTTTGTGGTTCGTTATGCGAGCCGCGGCTTGCCCGTTTTCCCATCTGGTTCCCCCTCGCCCACCCCCTGCCGCGAGGCCGCACCGCCGATATCCGCTATTTCTCCTCGTTCGTGAATTCTTATTACCCTCGCCGCGCCCTGCGGCTGTTTGTTGCGCTGTCTTTCAGTTTGGGTTTTGCCACCCGCAGCGCTGCCCACGCTGCCCCGGTTCCCTCCGATTCTACCGGCTTCGCCGCCGATTCGATAGCTGCCCCTCCGCCCCCCGCCGACACCACCAAAGCCCAATCTGCCGCGGCCAAAGCCGCCCCTGCCGACTCGCTGGTGCGCATTCACCCGCGCGGCGCCGACGGCCGCATCAGCGACTACACCGTGGCGCCGGGCGTGACCTGGCACTACGAAAAAACCAAGCCGTTCCGCTGGCTTTTCCACATTCCGCGCGACCTGGGCCAGGCGCCGGGCTACATGTTCCGCAAGGAAAACAAGGAGACGTTCATTGGCCTGGCCACCGCTTCGGTGGCGCTGTGGGTGGCCGACCAAGCCATCATCGAGTGGAGCCAGGACTTCGGCAAGTTCGTGGGGCTGAAAGCCGCCAGCACCCAGAAAACGCTGGTGTACATCCCCTTCCGCGTGGGCTCGGCCAACCTGCCGTTCGAGTTCAACGTGCCCGACAACCTCAACAGCACGTTCTATTTTCTTGGCGACGGCTGGACGCACCTCACCGTGGCCAGCAGCTTCTGGGTATACGGCGGCATTAAGAAGGACAACCGCGCCCTGCAAACCTCCAGCCAGCTCGGCGAGGCCATTCTCAGCACCGGCCTGGTCATCCAAACGCTCAAGCGCCTCACCGGCCGCCAGAGCCCCTACGTGGCCACCAAAGACCGCGGCGAGTGGCACCTGTTCCCGTCCTACAGCCGCTACCAGAGCTTCGTGCCCAACTACGACGCCTTTCCCACCGGCCACCTGGCCACGGCCATGGCCACCGTCACGGTCATCGCCGACAACTACCCCGAATACCGCTTCATTCGCCCCGTGGGCTACTCGCTGATGGGCTTGCTGGGCTACTCCATGCTCAACAACGGCGTGCACTGGGCCTCCGACTATCCCGTGGGCATCGCCATCGGCTACGCCTTCGCCAAAATAGCCGTGCGCAACGGCCGCACCCGCGTGGAGGCCACCCCCAACGGGCCGGCCGCCCACGGCACCGGCCTGGTGCCGCCGCGCAAGCCGCGCCCCTGGTACCGGCAGGGCCAGTTCTCGCCCTACACCTACGGCCCCTTTACCGGGGCGTCGTGGTCGCTGCGCTGGTAGATTAACATGACAAAAAAAGCCCGTTCCTGATGCAGGAACGAGCTTTTTATATAGTGTATTGAAACAGCATGCCGAGCTTAGCCGAGGCATGACGGTCTGTTTCGACCTTGTCAGGGCTTATTTAAACAGGCCTTTTTTCACGGTGCGGTTGCCGTCTTCGTCAATCTTGATTTTCGTGCCATCGGCGCGTTTGATTTTCACCGAGCCGTCGTCGTCGCGCTTCACCTTGGCGCCGTTCATGTACTTGGTTTTGCTGTCGCCGTCGTTTTCGCGCTCCAGCTTCTTCACGCCCGAGCCCTGGCCCACGCTGCCGCCGGTGCGGCGGGCAGTTGTGGTCGTGGTCGTTACCACCACGGGGGTTATCGAATAAGGGCCGTCGCCGTAGTTGGCGCGGTTCGAGGAGTATGTGTTGTAGTAGCCATCGTTGTTGAGGTCGGTCCGGATTTGCGCATCGGCGTCGTCGTTGGCCTGGCGAATGGCGGCGTAGCGGCCGGTGGTGTCGGCGGTGTACTGCGTTTCGAGCTCGTTGATGCGGCGGCCGCGGTTGTAGTAGGTGCGCTCGATGCGGGTGGTCAGGGCCGGGTCGCTCAGCTTGAGGTCCTCAGCCACGCGGGCGGCCATGCGGCGGGCGTCGTCGTGCAGCGCCACGGTATCCACGGTGGTGGTGGTCGTGGTGGTTGTGGCGGGCGCAGTGGTGGTTTCGGGCGTGGTCGTGGTGGTGGTTTCCACCTTTTTATCCTGTTGGCAGGCGGCGGTGGCCAGCGAGGCGGCGGCCAGCAGGCCGAGCAGTTTCGTATTCATGGTAAGCGGTTAAGTAATTAGAAACGGCGATGTAGCCATTTTAAAGAGGCTGATACGGTGGCGCTTGCAGTGGGGTTATTGCCATATGGCCCGAGTACCCCGAAGCTCCTGCTTCGGCCCGCGTTGGCGTCGTTCACCGGGCCGAAGCAGGAGCTTCGGGGTACTCGGCCTTGCGGTGCACCCAGCCCTAGGCGTTCACCACCGAGCCGCCGTTGGGGTGCAGCGTCTGGCCCGAGAAGTATGAGGCGTCTTCTGACGCCAGAAACACGTACGCCGGTGCCACTTCCGAAGGCTGGCCGGCGCGGCCCATGGGCACGTCGTGGCCAAACAGCGGCAGCTTCAGCAAGCCCACGCCGGTGATAAACGGCGTCCAGATGGGCCCCGGCGCCACCGAATTCACCCGGATGCCCTTCTTCACGAGTTGCAATGACAGCGCCCGCGTGAAGGCCGTGATGGCGCCTTTCGTGGAGGTGTAATCCAGCAGCATCTCGTTGCCCTTGAAGCCGTTCACCGAAGCGGTGTTGATGATGGAGTCGCCTTCCTTGAGGTGCTTGAGCGCAGCCCGCGAGATGCGGAACATGGCAATGATGTTGAGGTTGAAGATGCTGTCGAGTTCTTCGTCCTTGATATCCTCCAGCGAGTCGTGCCAGTTTTGCTCGGCGGCGTTGTTTACCAGCACGTTCAGCCCGCCCAGCTCGGCCACGGTGCGGTCCACGATTTCCTGGCAGAAGGCGGGCGACTTTAGGTCGCCGGGCAGCAGCAGGCAGCGGCGGCCGCGGGCCTGCACCAGCTCCTGCACCTTCTCGGCGTCCTGCTGCTCGGTGGGGAAGTAGCTGATGGCCACGTCGGCCCCTTCCACGGCGAAATGCACGGCCACGGCCCGGCCGATGCCGGAGTCGCCGCCCGTGATGAGGGCCACTTTGCCCTTGAGCTTGTCGGCGCCCTTGTAGCCTTCGCGGATGAATTCGGGCTCGGGGGTCATCTTATATTCGAGGCCGGGTTTGCCGGCGCCCGCGTCCTGGCTTTGGGGCGGGAAAATGGTGGGCTTGTCAGACATGGAAATAGAAATAGGGAAAGGTTGAGCTTACCCTAACGGCCCGGCCCGGCCCGGGTTGCGACCAGCAGCGCGGAATTGGCTGCTAACCCGTTGCAGTCAAGCCCGTAAAGCCCTGTACTGCACCACCAGCTTGTTCCATGAATGCCCCTGCCAAAAATACTGCTTTCGGCGCCCTCCTCAGCGGCTTGATGCTGGTAGCCCCCACCCTCTGGGCGCAGAACCTGGACGCCATGCCCCAGCTGCAATACACCCAGGCGAGTTCGCAAATTGCCAATCTGGCCCTGGGCGAGGTGGCCCGCGGCACCGCCCGCTCCGGCACCAAAGCCGGGCGCCCGGGCAGCGCGGCTTCGTTTGCGTACACACCGTCGGCAGCGCTCAAGGCCCAAACCGTGCAGAACTACGTCGACCGGCTCAAAGCCACCAACCCCGCCGCTTCGCGGGCTGTGGCAAGCACATTGGGGCCCGGCAAGTACGACTACGGCCAGATTTACCGGGGCATCATCGACGGTACCGGCCTGGCCGACAACGACGCGGCCGCGGCCATGAGCTCGTTTATGATTATGGGCTGGATGACAACGAATAACGTGCTGGACGACAAAGCCATCACTCCTGCCATGGCCGGGGGCGTGCGGGCCCAGCTGGCTTCCCAGATGGCGGGCAACGCCCAACTGGCCGCCCCCGGCGTGGCCGCCAAGCTGGGCGAGGAAATGAAGCTGCAATGCGTGGTGGTGCAAGGCGGTTGGCAAGCTGCCGTGCGGGAACGCACCCTGCCGGCCTACCGGCAAAGCATTGCCGGCATGTTCAAAAACCAGTACGGCATGGACATGGCCCGGTTCCGGCTCACACCGCAAGGCTTTGCCCCTAAGGCCGGTGCCACCACCACCGCAGCCGCCACCCCAGCCAAAGCAGCCACGGCCCCGGCCGCTCCCAGCGGCACGGGTGCTGCGGCCGGGGCGCAGTGGTTCTTCCGCTCGGTGGGCGATGCTTACGGCAGCATCACCTTCGAGCCGGTGGCCTTGCTGGCCAATGGGCAGTACTGCGAAGTAGGCGAAAGCCCTCTGGAATCCCTCAACCCCGCCGCCGACAAAGCCAAGCGCCCCGCCGCCTGGGGCACTTGGCGCAAAAACGGCTCGGGCGTGGTACTCACCAACTATAAAAACCAGTCGAACGACTACAAGCTGGGCACGGGCAGTTGGTTTCCGGCCTACGCAGCGGGCGCCGTGCCGCTGAAGCGCGCTTACAAAAACAGCAGCGGCGGCAGTATAGGCGGTGCCACGTCGCTGGTCATTTCGAAGATTACATTCCTTGATGGCAGCCATTTCAGCGAGGGCGCGGACGGCGGCGTCGTCACCGCCAATGCGGCGGGCGGCAGCCGCCGCAGCGCCAGCGGCACCTACCGCCTGCAGGGCCACACCCTCACCCTAACCTACGCCGACGGCCGCACCGTGCGCCAGTCGTTCGCCATCGGAGCGGCCGGCACCCCGGCCCACGCCGACAATAGCATGATTTTTATTGGCGGCGACGCCTACATCGAGGATAAGTAACTTCCCTCCGCGCGGCGCCAGACTGCCACCCTAGGGGGTACCTTTGCCTTCTTGCCCATGCAGCCCGCGCCAGCCAGGCTGTTTTCCCCGTTTAGCTTCCGCCCCATGCCGCTCACCTCGCTTACTCGCCTCAACAAATTCATCAGCGAAAGCGGCCTGTGCTCGCGCCGCGAGGCCGACCGCTACATCGAGCAGGGCCTGGTATTGCTGAACGGCAAGCCCGCCCAAGTGGGTGACCAGGTGGGCCCGCGCGACCGGGTGAGCGTGAACGGCCACAAGCTGGAACCGAAACAGGCCGAAGATGCCGTATACTTGGCCTTCAACAAGCCGGTGGGCATCACGAGCACCACCGAGCCGGGCGTGCGCGGCAACATCGTGGACTACGTGAACCACGCCGCGCGCGTGTTCCCCATCGGCCGGCTCGACAAGGACTCATCGGGCCTGATTTTCCTGACCAGCGACGGCGACATCGTGAACAAGATTCTGCGGGCCGGCAACCAGCACGAAAAGGAATACGTGGTGACGGTAGACCGCGTGCTCACTGACCGTATGCTCGACGAAATGGCCAACGGCATCCCCATGCTGGGCACCGTCACCAAAAAGTGCGTCATCCAAAAGGAAACGCCCTATATCTTCCGCATCACGCTGGTGCAGGGGCTCAACCGCCAGATTCGGCGCATGGTGGAGCATTTCGGCTACGAGGTGGTGAAGCTCGAACGCGTGCGCATCATGAACGTGACGCTGAAAGGCTTGCCTGTGGGCGACTGGCGCGAGCTGACGCCTGCTGAGCTGGCCGGCATCATGAAAATGGTGGCCAATTCGAGCGGCACCGAGGAAGCTTCCGGTGGCCGCAGCCGCAGCAAAGCGCCGGCCCGCAAAGCCGCCTCCGCTCCCGCCGATGCCCCGGCCGCGCAGCCCGGCAAGCCCCGACCGCGCAAGCCGGGCCCGCCCTCCATGTTCAACCCCTCGGGCACCGGCTGGTGGGGCCCGCGCCCCGAAAAAGACGCATCCGCGGGCAAGGCCGCGCCCGGCAGCAAGCGCCCCGCCAAGGCCGGCCCGGGCGGGCCCGCGCGGGCCAAGAGTTCGGCCCCGTCGCCCCAGCGGCCCAAAAGCGCCGGCCCCGGCAGTTCGGCGCGGCCCCAGAGTGGCCGGCCCGGCACTGCCGGCGGCCGCCCGGCGGGCCCCGGCAAGAGCGGAAGCCGGGGCCCGGGCCGGCCGCGCTAGTGCCGACGGCCGGAATCATTGCCCCGCCCGCTGTCGTTAGCTGCCGAATGAATCACCTGTTCCTGCTTTTTGGCCTGTGGCTGCCGGCCGCGCCCCCCGCCGCCCCGCCCCTCGCGCCCCTCCAGATTGCCGAGCAGTTTGTGGCCCCTCTGGGCTGGGCCGACATGAAGGACTACCTCTGCTGCGAGGCCGCCGGGCAGGCCAAGCGCGAGACCCTAGGCCAGCAGATTCCGCCGCAGCTGCAGCGCACCTGCCAGCTCGTGGCGCAGGGCGACAGCACCGCCGTGGTGGCCGTGGAGCTGCAGGGCCCCGCCGAGCACCGCGACTTCTACCTGCACTTCCGACACGAAGCCGAAGGCTGGAAGCTGGGCGCCATCCGCAACCTGGCCATGACGCACCTGGGGCCGCCCATGGTGGAACTGCTCTCGGCCCTGCCGCCCGCCGAAGTGGCCGACTACGACCGCAAGCACCCCGACGCCAGCCACGCCTTCACCATCGGCAACCTGCGCCTGTGGACCGCCGCCGACGCCGACATTGCCGCTCATTTTCGAAAAAACCGGGCTGATTTTCGCAAGGTGCTGCGCTTGGTGCAGAGCGGCCAGTACTTTGCCCGCGTCGATAGCTTGGCCGCTGGCGAGAAAGCCGCCAATGCCAACCCGGCCGTGCACGCCCTGCTGCGCAAGCTGTACCTGAGCCGCGTGACGCGCCGCGAAACCGGCTGCGCCAGCTGCCTGGAGTTCGTCATCGGCGGCAAGGTGAACAGCACGGTGGGCCTGCTCTACCAACCCGAGCCCGCCCAACTGCCGGCCATGACGCCCGAGCACCTCATCGTGCTCAAGCCGCTGGGCGAGGGCTGGTACCTGTATAAGACGACTTAACGCAGCTCGAACGACGTAGGGGCGGGGCTTGCCCCCGCCCGCTGTTGAACGATACACCTGGTTCGGCGCAAACGTCCGGGCGGGGGCAAGCCCCGCCCCTACGTCGTTCAAATTTTATAAGTATATCCCATGAAAAAACCCGCCCCCGCCACGCCCACCGAAAAGGAGCAACTGCACCCGCGCAACCCGCACCGCGCGCCCTACGACTTCCCGCAGCTCAGCCAGGCCAGCCCGGCGCTGAAAGCCTTCGTGCAGCCCAACAAGTTCGGCAATCTGTCGATTGACTTCGCCGACCCGGCGGCGGTGAAAGCGCTTAACCGGGCGCTGCTGAAGCAGTTTTATGGCATTGAGCACTGGGACATTCCGCGCGGCTACCTGTGCCCGCCCATTCCCGGCCGGGCCGACTACGTGCACTACCTGGCCGATTTGCTGGCCGACAGCAACGGCGGCCAGCTGCCGCGCGGCGAGGACATCACCGTGCTCGACGTGGGCGTGGGCGCCAACTGCATCTACCCCATCATTGGCCGGCGCGAATACGGCTGGCACTTCGTGGGCTCCGACGTGGACGGCGTGGCCGTGCGCGCCGCCCAGCAGATTGAGGCCTCCAACCCCAGCCTGGCCGGCGCCATCGAGGCCCGCCTGCAACCCTCCCGCACCCGCATTTTCGACGGGCTCATTCAAGCCGGGGAAGTGTTCGACCTGACGATGTGCAACCCGCCCTTTCATGCGTCGGCAGCGGAGGCGGCGGCCGGCTCGCAGCGCAAAGTAGCTGGCCTGGGCACCGGCCCGGCCCGCGGGCGCGGCCCCCGCCCCACGCTCAATTTTGGCGGACAGCACAACGAGTTGTGGTGCGAGGGCGGCGAGGCCGGCTTCATGCGGCGCATGGTGCAGGAAAGCGGGCGGCGGCCCACTTCCGCCTACTGGTACACGTCGTTGGTGTCGAAAAAAGAAACCCTGCCCGGCGTGTACCGCGCCCTGCAAACGGCGGGTGCTACCGACGTGCGCACCATCGAAATGGCTCAGGGCCAGAAGAAAAGCCGCCTTGTGGCCTGGACGTTTCTGAAGCCGCAGCAGCAAGCCGCCTGGCGAAAAGCCCGCTGGAGCCCGGCCGGCGCCTGAGCCCAGCGGAAACGCTCCGAATATTGCGTATCTTCGTGATAATCCACGCCGCGGCGGAGCCGGCTTTCCCGAAACCGGCCCCGTCGCCCCAACGAATCAGCAACAAAACAAACACTATGGGTAGGTCTCAAGAGACATTTGGTAAGAAAGACAACGAGAAAAAGCGCGCCAAGAAGAAAACCGAGAAGGAGGAGCGCAAAGCCGAGCGCCAGGCCAACGCCAAATCGGGCGTGGCCCTGGAAGAAATGTTTGCTTACGTGGACGAGGACGGTAACATCACCACCACCCCGCCCGACCCCACCCGCAAGCGCGTCATCAAGGACGAGGACATTCAAATCAGCGTGCGCAAGCAGGAAGACCGGGAGCCCGAGGACACGACCCGCACCGGCACCGTCACGTTCTTCAACGGTTCGAAGGGCTACGGCTTCATCAAGGACAGCCAGAGCCAGGAAAGCATTTTCGTGCACGCCAACGCCCTGGGCGGCCTCACCATTGGCGAGGGCGACAAGGTGACTTTCGAAACCGAAATGGGCATGAAAGGCCCCAACGCCGTGCGCGTGAAAAAGGCCAGCGCCACCCCGCCGCCCGCCGCGGCCGAGTAAGCATGGCTTCAGGAATAGAAAAAGGCTGACGCTCCAAGAGCGTCAGCCTTTTTGCGTTTGAACTGGCAAGAAAGCTATTTGCTCCGGTCCGACCGCCGTAGGCGGTCCGACCGGTTGAAGTAGCACCGATGTCATTAATTCAGCAACCGGTCGGAGCTAACTAGGCGTTGCCGTCCAGCGCAGCCAGGTTTTGCTCAGCGGCGGCGGCATCGGTGCTCGTGTCGGTTTCAGCAGCGGCAGTGCCGGCTTTGCGGCGCTTCGAGAGGTAGCTCAGGCCCAGGGCCACGAGGGCCGCACCGCCCACCACTTTCTGGGTGGTGCTCAGCTTGCCGAAGGTTTTGCCTTTGCCCAGCTTTTTGAGCGACTTGGTGGCGCCGCCGAGCAGCGTGGCCTTTTTAGCGGCCTTGTTTTTTTTGGTCTTTTTCATGACAGTTGCTTAAGCGAGAATGTGAATGCGGGAAAAAACGAGGCTTTAATCTTCCGATTCGGACCGGGAGGCGGACTTGGCTTTGGGTGCCTTGCGGCTTTTGTGGCGAGCGGGAGTGGGTTCGGCATCGTCGGCAGAACGGCCGGCCAAAAGGTGCGCCGGCCCGGAGTCGTTGTCCTCCGCATCTTTGGCTTTGGCGGATGGGGTGGCGCCGCCGTCCTGGGTGGCCAGGTAGGTGAGGCCGGCGGCCACCAGAGCAATGCCGCCCACCAGCTTCTGGCCGGTGCTGAGCTTGCCGATTTCCTTGGTCACCTTGCGAAACTTCTTGATGGACAAGGCAGCAACGTCCAGAATATCTTCCGAAACATCGTCTTTCTTGTGCTTCTTCTTTTTGTCTTTGGCCATGAGAAGGTTGGGTAAAACAACGGTTTCTAGAAGGAATTGTAGCGGGAAGGCCATAGCAGGTTTGCGGGGGCAATACCGGGGCACTGGCGCGGCCGGCGGATGATGGTATTCGCAGGGCCCAGCCGGAAGGTTGCCGTTTTGTTAATTCTTAACATGATAGCCAGACCATACTTGCCGCTTCAATCAGATGCTCATTTTATTCAAAATGAGTGAATTACTGCCCAAGAACTGGCTTTCTGCCCTCAGAGCAGCAGCACGTCGATACGGTGGGCGTGCACCTGCTGCAAGTCCTCTGACCAAGCGAAAACCGTGAAAAACCCATCCATGCTGGCCACCAGGGCAATGGCGTCGCGCTGGTCGTGCACAAACTGGGCGGCGGCCAGGTGGCGCGTGCCGCCGTTCTGGGCCGGATGCAGTTGCCGGGGCTCGCTGCCCACCACGGGCTCGGTCAGCGTCATCACCTCCACGGGCGTGCTGCGGGCGGCCCGCGTCACCTTGGCCCCGAAGGCCAGCAGGTGGTAGTCCTGGGTGATGACGGTGGCGCCGTCTACGGCGGTGAAGCCGCCCACCACGCCGATGCTGCGGTGCAGCTGGGTTTGGAGGCCGCGGCGCGACTGCCCCGGCCGGCGCCGCAGCGTGATGCCCTTGTAAGCCGGCGCCACGGGGTAGCTCAGCGGGTGCACCACCGATTCCTGCCACTTGTCGGAGCCGGGGGGCACCACCAGCACCAGGCCGCCGCGGCCGTGGGCGCGCATGGCAGCGGCCAGCTCCAGCAGCACGTTATCGACCTCGCCGGAGCCGGCCGAGGGCAGGCTCCGGCCGGGCAGGAAGGCGCGCAGGGCCGGGCAGTCGGCCATACCGCCGTGCTCCTCGTCCACCAGTTGCAGGTGGTCGCCGCGCAGCACGGCCACATTCACGTACTTGCCGAAACCGCCCACGCGGCGGTGCTTCACCACCAGCAGGCCGGGCTCCACCACTTCGAGCACAAAGCACAGCGAGGGAATGGTATTGGCCGTGCCCCAGAGGTAGAGGCCATCGGCGTCGTGCCACACGCCGAGGTGAATGCCAGGCTGCTCCACGGCGGGCGCCAGCTTCAGCAGGTTGTAGGGCGTGAGGCGGCGCTTGTGGCCGAACAGCAGCGGCCGGCGCACCTGGTCGGGCGGCAGCAGCGCCAGCGAAATGCGCGGCGGGTGGCCCTCCTCCCGGCGCAGGCTGGCCCAAAATGCCACGTCAACCACGGCTTCCACCCACTGCGCCTCGGGTGGGGCGGCCAGCCGGTCGGCGTCTTCCAGGCTGGCGGCGTGGTGCCGGGCAAAATGGGCTTCAATCATGGGCGCGGCCATGCGCGCCGTGAGGTAAGTGGGTTCGGAAAGCATGTGGGGTGGGAGCGGCAAGGGAAGCAGGGGCGGCGTGGAAAAGAGGTCAAAAGAACGTCATGCTGAGCGCAGCCGAAGCATCTCTACCGCCGTACTAAATTCGATTAGTTACGAGGTAGAGATGCTTCGGCTGCGCTCAGCATGACGTTCCTTTTTTCGAGCGGGTTACCAACCAACACCCGCCGCGCCGCTTAGTTATCCATGCGCATCTTTTCGGCTTCGATGCCGGTGCTGCGGCGCTGGCTGGCTTTCACGTTCTTGTTGCCAAACTTATAGCTGAAGTTGAGTTTCACGAAGCGGCTTTCCACCTTGTCGAGGTTCACAGAATTGACGCCATTGGCAAGTACCGAGTAGCGGTTCTGCTGGGTGTTGAACAGGTCAGTGACGTTGAGGGTGAGCGTGGCTGCGTCCTTGAACAGCAACTTGGAGACGCCCACGCTGCTGCTGAAGCGCGACTGGAAGGCCAGCCCGCCGAAGGTCATCGGCGACATGTACATGGCCGAGAGTTCGGCTTTGAAACCTTTGGGCAGCGTGAGGGTGTGGTTGCTGGAGAGATAGGCCGAGGGGCGGGACGCGCCCAGGCCCACGCTGGCGGTTTGGTTGATGCGGGCGTATTCGAGGCCGAGGGTGGTCACGGTCATCCACTTGTTGTTCAGCCAGGGCTTCATGAGCGTGGTGCTGGCCGAGAGGGATTCGGCGCTGCGGAAGTTGTCGAAGGAGTTGACCACGACCTGCGTGGCGTCGTTTTTCTGGTAGGTTTCCACCAGCACGTCGGTGTGGTGGCCGTAGCTGATGGACGTGGTGAGCAGGCTGTTGTAGGAGTGCGTGAACTCGAAGTTGTGCGAGAACGAGGGGCGGATGTTGGGGTTGCCCTGGGCGTATCGGTACTGGCTGATGTAGGTGACGAAGGGGTTGACGATGCCGAAGCGGAACCGGTCAATCTTGCGGCTGTAGGAGAAGCCCAGCTGCACTTTTTCCGACTGGTTGTACTGGGCCGCCACGCTGGGGAAGAAACTCAGGTAGTGGCGCTGGGTGCTTTGGCCGGTGGTGAGGGAGGTGCCGTCGGTGTTGGTTTGCTCGGCGCGCAGGCCCACTTGCAGGCTCATTTTCTGCACGGTGCGGGCGTAGGTGCCGTAGGCGGCGTTGATGTTTTCGCGGTAGATGAAGTGGTTGGTTTTGCCCGCGTCCACGGTCCAGGGCTGGCCGGCCGTGGCCTGCTCCCAGCGGATGTCGTTGTCGGTGGTGGTGAAGGTGGTTTTCAGGCCGGCCTCCAGCGTGCCTTTGTAAAGCGGTTGCGAGTAGTCGGCCGAGGCTGAGTGCACCGAGTTGCGGGCCGGCGAGTTGTCGCGCAGCAGGCCAGCGGGCCCGACTTCCTGCAAGCCGCCGTCGAAGTTGCGGGTCAGGTATTCGTTCTGCCAGTCCTTCTGGTAGCCAAAGTAGTCGGCGTTCAAGCTCAGGGTGCGGCCGGTGGTGTCGAGGGTGGTTTTGTAGTACAGGTTCACCGAGGGGCTCAGGAATTGGGCGGTGCCATCGGTGTGCACGTTCGAGGCCGATGCCAGGCCGGCGGCCGTGCCCAACTGGGCCAGGTTGTCGGCGGCCCGGTCGCGGGTGTTCAGCATGCCCTTGGCGGTGAGGCCGAAAGAGGTGGTCTTGCTCAGCGTGTAGTCGAAGCCCAGCCGGGCCGTGTTGCTCTGGCTGCGGCGCACCTCGCGGCCGTTTTCAATGATTTCCAGCTCGCCGCCGGCAGTGCGCCGGGCCTGGGTGGTGCTGTAGGTCTGGTTGTCCTGGCGGTCGAGGCCACCGAACACGTTCAGCTTGGCGGTGCGGTGGTTGAGGCTGAGGCCGGCGTTGTAGCGGCCGTACTGGCCGGCGCCCACACCCAGCGTGGCCACGCCGTTGGTGCCGAATTTCAGGCTTTTGGTAGTGATGATGTTGAGGATGGCCGCGCTGTTGGCGTCGTAGCGGGCCGAGGGATTGGCAATGACTTCGACTTTATCCAGCGTATTGCCGGGCATGGCGCTGAGCAGGGCTTTCAGCTCGTCGCCGGCCAGGTTGGTGGGCTTGCCGTCGAGCAGCACGGTCACGTTTTTGCCGCGCAGCTGGAAGCCGGCGCTGCTTTCGAGCACGCCGGGGGCACGGCCCAGCACGTCGTAGGCGGTGCCGCCGGCGGCAATGGGGCTGGCGGCCACGTTGAGCACCAGCTTGTCGGCTCGCTGCTCGATGAACGGCTTAGTGGCCGTCACGGTCACGCCGCCCAGCATTTTGCGGTCGGCGGCCAGCAGCACGGGGGCCAGAGCGGCGGGCTTATCGGCGGCCATGGTGAGGGCCACGGGCGCGGCAGCTTTGTAGCCCACGTAGCGCACCTGCAGCGTGTAGCGCCCGGCGGGCACGGCCTCGAAGCGGAAGGCGCCCTGCGCGTCGCTCACGGTGCTGAGCAGGGTTTTGGCGTCATCGGCGCTTTGCAGCACCACGGTGGCGAAGGGCAGCGCCTGGCGGCCGAGGCTGTCGGCCACGGTGCCGGTGAGGGACTGGGCAGCGGAGCGGCTAAGCGACTGGGCAGCCACTTTAGCAGCGGCAGTGCCTTTGGTGGCGGCTTGAGCGGCGGCTGGGGCCTGGGCGGCCACCGTGGCGGGCAGGGCGGCAAGGGCGCTTAAGAGCAGAACGGAGGCGGGAGCGTTTTTCATGGCGATGAAAAAAAGGACGTGGCGGAAGTGGATGCCCCAAGCCGCTAGCCGGCTGGGAATGGGACAAAGCAACGACGCCGAAAAGCCCTTTTTTCTGGTTTTTCGACCACTACGGGCCACTTTCCGACCAAAGCGGCCGCCCGGTTTTTTGGTCGAAAAAATCCCCGCATTAGTCGAAAAACGCCGCGCCCCGCAGCCGGCGCCCGCCCAAAACCTGCCACCTTCGCCCCATGCAAGCCCCCCCACCCGCCGACCGGCCCAGCCGCTTCCCCCTGCTGTTTGAGCTCCTGATTTGGGCACTCTACGTGGGCGTATTCAAGTATGCGCGCTTCATGGAAGACGCCGCCCTGGTGCACCGGCCCGGCCACCCCAGCAACTTTCCCTACCCGCAGCTCATCCTGTTTGCACTGCTGGCCACCGTCTACGTGGTGCCCTATTACCGCTGGCTGGTGCCCGCGCTGCTGCGGCAGCGGCGCTACGCCCTGCTGGGCGTGGGCACGCTGCTCTACCTGTGGTGGGGCACCAAGCTCAACCTCTGGCTGGCGGCGCTGCTGTTTGTGCCCGTGGCGGCCCCGCCCCTGCTCACCGACTACTACCAGCAGTTGGCCGCGATGTCGGGCCAGCAGCTGCTGCACGTGGCCAACCCCTACCTGGGCCTGCTGCTCACCGATTTTCTGGCCTTTAGCTGCGTGGCCTTCGTGCGGGTGGCGTTTGAGCAGGAATACCGGCGCCGCCACGTAGAGCGCGACCACCTGGCCCTGCAACTAACACAGCTCAAGAGCCAGCTCCAGCCCCACTTCCTGTTCAACACCCTCAACAGCATCTACGGCCTGAGCCTGGCCGGCTCGCCCGAAACGCCGCGCTTCATCCTGCTGCTCTCGGAGCTGATGCGCTACGTGCTGTATGACAGCGGCAAGGAGTACATCGCGCTGCCCGAGGAAATCACCTTTCTGGAAAACTACTTCGAGATGGAGCAGCGCAAATACGCCGGCGCGCGCATCACCCTCACCACCGTCGGGCCGGGCGCGGCGGGCCTGCAGGTGCCGCCCCTGCTGCTGCTGCCGCTGGTCGAAAACAGCTTCAAGCACGGCCGCCACCATTATTCCGACGATGCCAGCGTGGATGCCACCCTCACCACCGCGCCCGGCCGGTTGCACTTCGTCATTGAAAACGACATGCTACCGGAAATGCCGGCCGCGCCGGGCAAGCCCCGCAGCGGCGGCATTGGTCTGGTGAACATCCGCCAGCGGCTGCAACTGTACTACCCCAACGCCCACGAGCTGCGACTGTCGGAAAAGGACGGCCGGTACCGGGCGGAGCTTACTTTGCAGTTTCCGTAGCGTGGACTCTGTGAGTCCGCGCCTGCCCGAACATTACTAGCCCTTTTATGCGCGGACTCGCAGAGTCCACGCTACAGCCCCACATGCCCTCCGCCCCTATCCGCTGCCTCATTGTTGATGATGAGCCGCTGGCTCACCAGGTACTCACCCAGTTCATCAGCCAAACGCCGGGCCTGGTGCTGGCCGGCACCTGCCGCAACGCCATGGAAGCCCACGAGCACCTCACCAGCCAGCCCGTCGATTTGCTGTTTCTCGACATCGAGATGCCGCTGATGAACGGACTGGCCTTCCTGCGCACGCTCAAGCATCCGCCCCAAACCATCATCACCACCGCCTACCGCGAGTACGCCTACGAGGGCTACGAGCTCGACGTGCTCGACTACCTGCTCAAGCCCTTCAGCTACGAGCGGTTCGTGAAAGCCACCGGCCGCTACCAGCCGCCCACGCCCGCCGCCCCGGCCGAGGAGCGCCACCTGCTGCTCAAGGACCAGGGCGGCCTGCTGCGGGTGCCCCTGGGCAGCATCCGCTACGTGGAAGGCTGTAAGGACTATGTGAAGGTGGTGACCACCGCCAAAACCTACCTGCACCACGCCACCATGAAGGAAATGGCCGACCAGCTGGGCCCCGATTTCGGCCGTACGCACCGCTCCTTCATCGTGGCCGCCGCGCACATTCAGCGCCTGCTGCCCGAGCAGGTGCTGCTGGCCGACGGCACGGCCTTGCCCATCGGCAATTCCTACAAGCCGGAGCTGCTGGCGTGGTTTAAGAACGGGTAGCGGCCGTCCCAAGCAGGCTTTTTGGGTAAAGCCGCGCTTGCGGCGGCTCCCACGCCAGACGGGCCGAGGCGAGCTGCAGCGCTTTTCGCTGGCCCGTCCGGCAGGGAACGCAGTCGGGTTATTTGACCGGACGGAGCCGTTGTTGCGTATCGGTATATCTTTACCGCACCGCCGGCGGCCCGGTCTCACCCGACCAACAGCCCAGCGTTTGCTTCCTTTCCCTGCCTAGCATATGGCCTCTTTCCATGCCGAGCTGCACCTGACGGGCACTTCCTACCGGGTGGTGCGCTGCCAGTATGCCTGCCACCAGTCCACCGATGCCCGGGGCCGGGTGAATGCCAAGGTGCGCCACGACCTGCTGCTCCTGACCCTGGACGTGCCCAACAACGATGTGCTGCTGGACTGGGCGGCCACGCCGCACAAGCCCCTGGCCGGCCAGGTGGTTTTTTACGACACTGCCCAGTACATCGCTCACGAAACCATCGCATTTTCGGCCGGCGAATGCGTGGGCTACCAGGAGTATTTTGAGAGCGGAGCTGGCCGCGACGGCGCCTACGTGTGCCACCTCACCGTTGCGGCCGCGAGTTTTGAGCTGCGCAGTGGCGGGCCGGCCGTGGCCATAGCGGCAATGGCCATTGGCAGCAGCGGCAGTGGCCATAGCGGCGGCCGCAAGGCCCAAGACCTGCCCAGCGCCGCACTGGCAGCCGGCGCCGATAGCATCGAACCGGCCGTGCCCGCGGTAGTGCGGCCCGTAGCCACCGCCGAGGAGGTAGCAGCAGCGGCGGCCCTGGTAGCCAGCAACATGGCTGCGCTCAACCTCAAGGCCCTGCCCAAAGCCGTGAACCCGGAAAACGGCATGACCAACTGCACGCATATCACGGAAGCCGTGGTGGCCCGCCTGCGCGGCACCGACCCCGAAGCTGTGGCCCCCGCCGATGGACAAT
Source organism: Hymenobacter monticola (assembly GCF_022811645.1). Classification (NCBI taxonomy): domain Bacteria; kingdom Pseudomonadati; phylum Bacteroidota; class Cytophagia; order Cytophagales; family Hymenobacteraceae; genus Hymenobacter; species Hymenobacter monticola. Next base: position 350,188 of record NZ_CP094534.1, read on the forward strand.
TGCGGAAAATTCCTGAAATTGAGGCGATGCACGGCATCACTTTCCAACGCGAGCCCGGCACGGACTTTCACAAAGCATTCCGCGACATCGAGAGCCAGCCGGAGGGCACCATTGGCCTGCTCGTGATGCTGCCCAAGGGGCCGGGCAGCATGGGCCACATCGTGACGGTGGTGAACAACAACGGCAAGGCCACCATCATTGAAGGGCAGCACCGGGATATGCTCAACCCCGCCGAGCTCATCACCAGCTCGACGCGCGCCGAGCGCCGCTACGGCGACGAAGACGCTACCCACCTGATGCTGGCCATTCTACCGCCCCCCAATACTTCCCTGCCGGCCTAGTGGCTGGCTGGCGTTGCACCGCCGCCCCCTTACCTCCCTGCTTCCCCTCCCATGCTCGACAAAGAACAAGCCCGGCAAATTGCGCTCGAAGTCATTGGCCACTTAAGCAAAACCAGTGGCGACAACCTCGTTATTATGGAAGACGGCATCATTGAAAAGCCAATGGCGTGGGTGTTCAACTATAATTCGGCGGAGTATAACGCTTCGCGCGATTTTCGCCACATGGTGTTCGGCATTACGCCGCTCATGGTGAACCGCCGCACCGGCGAGGCCCGCCAGCTGCCGCCCATGCTGCAGGGCGAGGCGCTGGACGAGTACCTGGCCAGTGTCGGGGCCGGCCCCGACGCCGCTGCCGGCAATTAGGTTTTCTCCCCCATTCTGCCTGCCCTTTTTATGAACAGCGGCTACATTCCCGAGGCCATTCTGGCCCGCCTGCACCAGACCAATCCCGAGGCCATTGCACTCAATGCCGGCCCCCGCCTGCTGCGCGACATTGAAGCCAGCCTGCGCGTGCAGCTGCAACAGGTGGCCGACTTTGCCGAGGTTTTTCGGCTGATGGCCGACAGCGCGCCGGGCACCTCGGCCCTGCTCCTCATCCTGGACCGGCACACGGTGAGTGCCCACGTCGTCCTCATCGTCAACCCCGACGGTGCGCCCCTCATCATCGAGGGCCAAAGCTGGGGACCGACGTATCCGGCCGATACGTTCACGACGCCGGCCCAGGCCCAGGCCCGCTACGGCGCGGCCGTCGACCTCAAGCTGGGGGTAGTGCCGCCGCCCACCGCCCGCTAAGGCGCCCGCCGCGCTTTTTTCGCTCACTTCCTTTCATTTCCCATGCTCACCAAAGACGAGGCCCGCCGGGTTGCCCGCACCACGCTGGACATTATTCAGGAAATGCCCGGCAATGCCGACCTGAACCTGATGCTGATTGAACCGCTGGTGGTGGAGGCTGAACTGGCGTGGCTGTTTCCCTTCAACACCCGCGAATACGTGGAAACCGGCAACGTGGGCGCCATGGCCATTGGCGTGGGGCCCATTGTAGTGAACCGCGCCACCGGCGTGCCCTTTGTGGCGCCGCCCATGCCCACCGAGCTGCTGCTGGCCCAGTACGCCGCCAGCAACGGGGAGCCCTACAGCTGGTTCTGAGCCGCGGCCCAGCACCCGTGCCCGCCGCGCCATGCCCGAGCGGAACAATTTCCAGCGGGTGTACGAATGCACGGCCCCGCCCTACGCCGACCCCGTGAACAAGGAACCCAAGTTTTACGTGTAGGAGCGGCCGGCCACGGCGCAGCCCGTATCGGGCGACTACAAGGGAAAGCTCAACAACGGGCACTGCCTGAAAAGCGGCGACGGGCAATGCTTCGTGCCCAATAAGCTGGCCCGCGACAAAGACTACGGGTTCGGCAACCACAGCGCCGACGTTACTGCCCTCCACAAATCATGGTAAATTACCGCGCCGCGTACCAGGCCCTGTTGCAACGGGGCGCCCAAGCCCTCGACGAGCTGCTGCAACTGTACACGCCCGACATCCGGGCCGCGAAAGACTGGGCCGACGTGAGCACCGCCGATACGCGCAACAAGCGCAATAGCCTGATGGAACGGCTGGCCGCCCCCCTCCAGGTAACGGCCGACGACACCAGCACGCTGGTGATGTCCCTGGGCCACTACCTCGACAGCCACTGGGCCGACTACCAGGAAGATTTTCCCGTGGCAAACCCGCAAAAGCGGGCCCGGCTGGAGGTTCTGCACGCCCAACTGGCCGAAGTGACGCAAGGCATCGGCGAGATTTATAACGCCCTGCGCACCCCGTAGCAGCCCGGTGCCACCACGCCCGGCCGCCGGCGGTTTTACTCCCGGTCGAAATTCGCCCGCTTGCCCAGCGCGGCCATGCGCATGGTTTCGGCCACGCGGCGGGCGCGGGTTTCGGGCTGCCTGGCGCCCAGCACCCAGGTCAGAATCTGCTTGCGGGCCGAGGGCGCGAAGGCGGCAAATTGGGCCTGCGCGGCGGCATTGGCGGCCAGCGCTTCGGCCAAATCGTCGGGCACGAGGCCGGCTTCGGCGGCGTCGAGGCTTTCCCAGGCCCCGTTTTGCTTGGCGCGGGCAATGGCGGCCAGGCCGGCGGGCATGAGCAGCCCGGCGGCTTCGAGGCGCTGCAGCCGCTCCTTGTTCACCTTGCTCCAACCGCTGCGGGGCCGGCGCGGCGTGTAGAGCTGCTGCGAGCGCGCGGCGTCGAGCTTGCGCGGGTGCGAGTCTATCCAGCCGAAACAGAGGGCTTCTTCCACGGCTTCGGCGTAGCTGAGGCTGGGCAGGCCGCTGGCTTTTTTGCAGTACACCAGCCACACGCCGGCGGCGCTGGCGTGGTGCGCGGCCAGCCACTGCCGCCACTCGGCGCGGCTGGCGGGCTGGAACTGGGGGTGGGCGTCGGGGCTGGGCATGGGCGGGTTTGTGGTGCGGCGCGAGGGTTTGTAGTGCGAAGGAAAGGTTTGTTGTCCGGACGGAAGGTTTGTGGTTCGGCAACGAAGGTTTGTGCTTCGGCACGAAGGTTTGTGGTTCGGAAGCCTCGGGCGGTGCTTCGGCAGCAAGGTTTGTGCTTCGGAAACGATTGGCGGGACTTCGGAAGCCAAGGTTTGTTGTTCGGAACCGGTTGGCGAGGCTTCGGAAGCGGTTGGCGGGCGTTCGGAAGCCAAGGTTTGTGCTTCGGAAGGTGTTGGCGGGCGTTCGGAAGCAGTTGGCGAGCGTTGGGAAGGAAAGGTTTGTGGTCCAGAAGCCGTTGGCGAGCATTGGGAAGCCGCTGATGGGGCTGGGGAAGCTGGGGGCGGCTGAAGTAGACTTTTGCCACTACATTAGTAGCCCTCTACCATTTTAAGGTAAGAGCATCAAGACCGAGCTATGAAAAGAGAGACGAAAATCACTTCTGCAGGCATCAAGAAGGTTCTCAAGAATTATAACCATAATAATTCTATTGCAGAATTTATATGGAATGGTTTCGATGCAAAAGCTACAACAGTGAAATTGGATTATGAGGCTGACGCCATTGGGAGAATACAGTCAATATCTATTAGTGATAATGGCTATGGAATCAACACGGCCAAATTAGATGAGAAATTTGACAAGTTTTACGATTCTGAGAAAAGCATTGAAATTCAATCTCCAAAGCACTCATCAACTTTACATGGCAAGAATGGAATTGGCCGATTGACGTTTTTTACTTTTGCTAACAATGCAGAATGGAAGACTTGCTATAAGAATGGGAAATTTAGAGGAGGAATCATTCGCATTGATTCGGATAATCTAAAATCTTCCACAGCAGTAGAAACCGAACCTCCTTTTCAAGAAACTGAAACCACTGTCACATTTAACAACATAACAATATTTGAGCAAAATATTCAAAAGGAAGTAATCCCTTTCTTAAAAGAGGAGTTTTGCTGGTTTCTTGAGCTTCACAAATCCAAGGGCTATCGCATAATCATCAATAACACTTTGCTTGACTATAGCGACTTAATCCTTGATTCAGAAAATTTTGTTATTAAAGAGCAATCAGCGGTTTTCGAAATCAAATACATACAATGGTCTAAAATACTCAATAAAGAGAATTCAAAATTCTACTACCTAAACAGCAAGAATAGTGAAGTCTATAAAGATTTTACTACGCTCAATAGGAAAGGCGACCAATTCTATCATAGCTTATATATTCAAAGCAATTTCTTCAATAATTTTGATTTTAGAAACCAAAATGAAGCACAAACCCTTCTTTTCGCAAAAGCTAAATCGGCGCCGGAATACAAAACATTAAATAAAGAGTTAGATATTTTTCTACAGAAAAAACGCAAACCATACCTACGGCACTATGCAGAAACGCTCATAGATGATTATGAGCGTCTAGGTGTTTTTCCGGAATTTAAAAATTCTTGGGAATCTGCTAGAAAAACAGAGCTAAAAGAAACCATTATGGGGCTCTACGAAGTCCAGCCCAAAATATTTATTGATTTAAACCTTGAACAGAAGAAAACGTTTGTTAGATTCTTAAATCTATTATTAGAATCAAATGAGCGAGAACATATTTTTGACATTCTCGAAGAAGTTACAAACCTAGATTCAGCTGAGAGGAAAGACTTAGCAAATTTATTCAAAACCACTAAGCTCAACAGAATAGTCGCAACTCTTAAGTTGATAGAAGACAGGTATAGAACCTACCATGACCTATATGACATTGTCTTCAAGCCCGAATTAAACGCGGCTGAAGTTCCTCACTTGCAGACCCTAATCGAGAACCATTATTGGATTTTTGGTGAAGAATATCACTTAGTCACTGCAGCGGAACCCAAATTTAATGAAGCATTGAGGAGATATATTTTTCACTTAAATGGAGAAAAACCAGAAGTAAATATCGACCACGAGCACAAGAACAAGGAAATGGATATTTTTTCCTGTAGGTAGAATATAAAGAGTAACAAGATTGAAAACATCGTTGTAGAGCTAAAGCACCCAGCTATTGGGCTAGGCCAGAAAGAATATTCTCAAGTATTCAAGTACATGAGCGTAATATCTAGCCAACCTGAATTCAACGCCCCAAACATGGAGTGGAAGTTTTACTTGATTGGCAATAAGTTTGACACGTCAGGCTTTATCGAAAGCCAGATAGAAACAAACAGAACACATGGGGAAACTTCTTTAGTAATGTCAAAGGACTCTGGCCGAATCAAATTTTATATAAAGACTTGGAAAGAAGTTTTTAACGAATTTGAACTCAAGCACGACTTTTTAAACAAGAAGCTTATGTTAGAGCGAGACAAGTTAATTGCTAGTGGAAACAGCGCAGATGAAATTGTTAAAAGAGTAATCCAAAACTCAGCTATAAGTCCCCCTGAGATTAATATGAAATGAGCAGAAACGCAAGAAGCTGAAGCTCCCGTAGCTTCAGCCTCTTTGCGTTTCGGCCGCCGGGCGGGGCGGTGGCTACCAGGGGATTTCGCCGGTGGCCGGGTTGTATTCCTCGCTGACGAACTTGCCGGTGGGGCCGTCGGCGCCCAACAGGGCGTATTTCACGACGCGGGCGCCGGCTTCCTGCACGGTGCCGGTGCCGCGGTGGCCGTTGAAATCGGTGGCCACGAAGCCGGGGTCTACGGCATTCACTTTGAAGGGCGTGTCGCGCAGCTCGTAGGCCAGATTGATGGTGTACATGTTGAGCGCCGACTTGGAAGAGTGGTACACGGCCGCTTTGTGGTGGTAGTACTTGTAGCCGTGCACCGGGTCGCTGTGCAGGGTGAGCGAGCCCTGGGCCGAGCTCACGTTTACGATGCGGGGCGCTGGCGACTGCCGCAGCAGGTCGAGGAAGGCCTGCGTCACGGCTATCACGCCGAAGAAGTTGGTGTCGAACACCCGCTGAAACTGGCTGATTTCGGAGGTGAGGGCCGACTGCGGCATGCCGCCGTTGATGCCGGCGTTGTTGATGAGCACGTCGAGGACGTCGGTTTTCTGGCCGATGGCCGCGCGGGCGGCTTGCACGGAGGCGGGGTCGGCCACGTCGAGCTGCACGGGTTCCACTTGGGTCAGGCCTTCGGCGTGGAGCTGGGCCACGGCTTGCCGGCCGTTTTCGGGGTCGCGGCTGCCGAGGTACACGTAGTAGCCTTGCTGCAGGAGCAGCCGGGCGGCTTCAAAACCGATGCTTTTGTTGGCGCCGGTAATCAGGGCTTTTTTCATGGTAAGAGGGTGTTGCTTATTGAACAACACAAAATTACCGGGCCCCAGTAGCGCCGTTACGGCACATTTGGCGGCATCACGGGTACATTTCGCGGCTGCCGGCGCGGTACTCGGCCGGGGTGAGGCCGGTTTCGCGCTTGAAGAAGCGGCTGAAGTAGGACGCATCGGCAAAGCCCAGGTCGTAGGCAATTTCCTTCACCGACTGCGGCGTGTGAAACAGCAGGCGCCGGGCCTCCAGCACCAGCCGCTCCTGGATGTGGGCAATGGCCGGCTTGCCGCTCTGGGCCTTCACCACCTCGCTCAGGTGCCCAGCCGAGATGTTCAGCAGGGCGGCGTAAGCGCCCACCTCGTGCCGCTCGCGGAAATGCTCCTCAATCCGGGCCCGGTACTTCCGCAGCAGCAGCTGGTCGGCCGAGGGCTCGTCGCCCGGAAACTGCTCGGTGTAGAGCCGGCTGAGGTAGGTGAGCAGCACGGTGAGGTGGGCCGTGAGCATGGGCTGCTGCCACTCGCCGGGCCGGTGGTACTCGGCTTCAAGCCGGGCCAGGGTGTCTTCCACAAAAGCCACATCGGCGGGCGTGAGGAGCAGCTCGTGGCCATTCTGAGGGTTGCGCAGCAGCGGCAGCTGCGCCAGCGCTTCGTTGGGCTGCCGGGCCAGAAACTCGCGCGTAAACGCTACGCTGACGCCCCACAGCGGCGCGAGCTTTTCCTTGAGCTGCAGCTGGCCGGGGGCCGAGAAGTACAGCGCGTTTTCCTTGAGCACGTAGGGCGTCATGTCCACCCAGTGCCGGCTGCCGCCGCGCTGCACGAACACTAGGTGGTAATAGTCCTTGCGGTGCGGCTGCAGCATGTTTTGCCGGAAGGCCGGTTGCTGGCCTTCGGCTCGCGTTAGTTGGAAGTGGCGGTTGCCGGGAGCGTCCGGCGCTGTCAGGGGGTAAAGTGGGATGGGCTGGTCGAGGAGTAGCGTGGGCATGGGGCGAAGCTAGGGGGTTTGCGCGTTCAGGAGACAGCGCCCCAACAAAACGGTGCAAGAACAGACCAAAAGAAACGGTCATGCTGAGCGCAGCCGAAGCATCTCTACCGCAGTAGTAAACCTAACTACTTGCGCGGTAGAGATGCTTCGGCTGCGCTCAGCATGACCGGTCTATTTTCCTATACTCATCCCGTTTACTACCCCAGATACGCCATATCCTCCGCGCTGAGCTGAATGTCTGCTGCGGCCAGGTTCTCGCGCAGGTGGGCCAGCGACGAAGTGCCCGGAATCGGCAGCAGCAGGGGCGACTTGTGCAGCAGCCAGGCAATGTTGAGCTGGGCTTCGGTCACGCCGCGCTGGCGGGCCAATTCGGCCAGCTTGTCGCCGGCTTTGGGCAGGCCGTGCACCAGCGAGAAGAAGGGCACCAGCGGGATGCCGTGCTGCTCGCACAGGGGCAGCACTTCGCCGCCGCGGGTTTCGCCGTGGCCGTCGTCGAGGGTGGTGCGCTGGGCGTAGCCGTACATGTTTTCCACGCTGGCTACTTCGCCCATTTGCAGGGCGGCGGTCAGCTCCTCGGGGGTCACGTTGCTCACGCCCACATGCAGAATTTTGCCTTCGCGCTGCATTTCGTACATCGCGCCCATCGACTCGGCAAAGGGCACGTCGCCGCCCGGCAACACCCGGAAGTGTACCAGCTGAATCTGCTCCTGACGCAGCGTGCGGAGGTTGTTTTCGATGCTGGTGCGCAGGTTTTCGGGGCGGGCGAAGGGAATCCAGCTTTTGTCGGGTTTGCGCGCGCCCCCCACTTTGGTGCAGATAACCAGGTCTTTCGCGTACGGATGCAGCGCCTCGGCAATCAGCCGGTTAGTTACGTCTTCGCCATAGTAGTCGGCGGTATCGATGAAGTTGACGCCGCTGGCCACGGCCGTTTTCAGGATTTCCAGGGCTTGCGGCCGGTCGGCCGGCTCGCCCCAAATGCCGGGGCCGGTGAGGCGCATGGTGCCGTAGCCCAGGCGGTTGACGGTGAGCGGATGGGCGGAATTAGGGGCAATGGTGATGGTGGAATGCATGGGGAATGGTTGATTGTGATTTGGATATGGGGTTTGTCTAGTCGTGCTGAACGCAGCAAAGCATCTTTACCGCTTCGTTCTACTGTGAGGCCTCACCCCCAGCCCCTCTCCCAAAGGAGAGGGGAGCCGGACGAAGCGGCAGAGGTGCTTCGGCTGCGCTCAGCATGACGTTCAGAAAGCTTGAAAACCTTAAGCAACCGCTACTAAAGCGTCGCTGCTACCAGGGAATCTCGCCGGTTTCCGGGTTAGTTTCCTCGCTGAACAGCTGGCCGGTGGGGCCGTTGGCATCTACCACGGCGTATTTCACCACGCGAGCGGCCGCATCGGGCACGGTGCCGGGGCCGCTGTGGCCGTTGAAATCGGTAGCGGTATAGCCGGGGTCCACGGCGTTCACCTTGAAGGGGGTGTCGCGCAGCTCGTAGGCCAGCGCCACGGTGTACATGTTGAGCGCGGCTTTGGACGAGTTGTAAGCCGCCGGCTTGACGTGGTAGTACCCCCAGGCCGGGTCTGCGTTCAGGGCAATGGAACCCAGGCTCGACGTTACGGTGACGATGCGGGGCTCGCTGGCCTGCCGCAGCAAGTCCAGAAAGGCCTGCGTCGTTTCCACCACGGCAAACACGTTGGTGTTGTACACCTCCTTAAACACGGCCACATCGGCCGCCGTGGCGGTTTGGGGAAAGCCGCCGCTGATGCCCGCGTTGTTGATGAGCACGTCCAGACCAGTGGCTTTCTGGCCAATGGCCTGCCGGGCGGCCCGGATGGAGGCGCTGTCGGTCACTTCAAGCTGCACAGGCTCTACTTGGGTCAGGCCTTCGGCGTGAAGCTGGGCCACGGCCTGCTGGCCATTTTCGAGGCTGCGGCTGCCGAGGTACACGTAATAGCCCTGCTGGAGCAGCTGGCGGGCCGTTTCGAAGCCTATGCTGCGGTTGGCGCCGGTAATGAGAGCGTATTTCATGAGGGGGACTATTGCTGCGTTGATTAACAGAACAAAGGTCCCCCACCCCACCACGGGGCGCTAACAGGATTCAAACGAAAGTGTAAGAAATTCAAACGCCCAGCTGGGCCGTCGCGCCCGCGTGCTCCTGGCTGAGCAGCGCGCGCAGGGCCGACGGCGAGGCGCCGGTGTGCTTCTTGAAGAAGTTGTTGAAATACGTGGGGTACTCAAACCCCAGCCCGTAGGCGATTTCGGCGGTGCTCCAACTTGTGTGCTGGAGCAGGGCCTTGGCCTCGCTCACCAGGCGTTCGGCAATGTGCGCCGAGGTGGGCTTGCCGGTGAGCTCGCGCACGGCCCGGTTGAGGTGGTTGACGTGCACGGAGAGCTGGCGGGCAAAGTCGCCCGGCGTGCGCAGCTTCAGCCCATGGGCGGGCGAGTCGATGGGAAACTGCCGCTCCAGCAGCCCCTGAAACAGCGCCACGATGCGGCTGGCGGCGTTGGGGTGCTGGTAGTAGGTGGCCTGGGGCTGCATCTTTAGGGCCTCATGAATGATGAGGTTCAAGTAGTTGCGCACCACTTCCTGCTGGTAGAGGTAGCCCGAGCCCATCTCCTGCAGCATCTTGGCAAACAGGTGGCTGAGGTCGGCGTACTGCGCCTCGTTCACCCAGTACACCGGGTCGGAGCCGAGGCGGAACAGCGGCGACTCCTGCAGGCTGGCGGCCCGGTCGTTCACAATGAGAAACTCTTCGGTGAACATGCACAGGTAGCCGCCCTGCTCCTCCGACACCCGCTCCCAGGAATAGGGAATGAGCGGGTTGGAAAACACCAGCGCGGGCCGGTCGATGAGCACGCCGCGGCTGGCGTAGTTGTAACGGCTGGTGCCCGTGAGCAGCGCCACCTTATAGTAATCGCGCCGCCCAAACGTCAGGCTGCGGTAATTGAACTGCTCGCGGGTATAGACGTTCACGCGGCCCGACGCGACGAGGGGAGGCAGCTGGGCGGCGGGGGTGTTTGCGCCGGCTGGGGCGGGCAAAACGGCAGGCGGCGGGGTGGGCATGGGCATGTTTCAAAAGTAAACAAATCAAACCAACGCTAAGCTTCGCCTAGCCCAACGCACAGCATTGGAAACAGGCGCTACCGGCTTTGGTTCTGGCACCGGCCGCTTGCCCGCAGCGGCCAGACCCGCCCGCAACCCGGGCGCAAACCCGCCCCGTATAGCCGGCTATGCCCGATACGCCCCACTCCCCCACCCGCCCCGACCAAGACGAGCCGGAACTGACGCCTTCGGGCGCGCCCATCTACCGCCACGAAGAAGCGGCTCCGTTTGAGCTGGCCGATGGCGACGAAACCACCATTGCGGCCATTTCCGACCACATCGAGCGCCACCTGGGGCCGGTGAGCGGCGTGTACCACGAAATCCTGTCCGACAAGGTGCACCTCGACGTGCACGTGGTGCCGCCCAGCGCCGACTTCCCCTTCTACACGCTCGTCACCTCGGGCATGAGCGACCGGCCCATGGCCGTGCCGCCCGGCGCCCCAATCGACGAAGCTCCGCCCTACGCCGAGCTGTGCATCCTGCTGCCCAGCACCTGGAACATCCCGCAGGATTCGGCCGAAGTAGCCGAGGCTTTTGAGGATGAAAACGTGTACTGGCCCATCCGCTGGCTGAAAATGCTGGCCCGCCTGCCGCACGAGTACGGCACCTGGCTGGGCTTCGGCCACACCATCCCCAACGGCGAAGACGCCGCGCCCTTCTCCGACGAAACCGAGCTGGGCTGCATGCTCCTGCTCACGGCCCTGAGCCTGCCCGAAGAATTTCAGACGCTGGAAATCAGCCCCGAAAAGACGGTGCAGTTCTACACCCTCTACCCCATTTACCGCGAAGAAATGGACCTGAAAATGGAGCAGGGCGCCGATGCCCTCATCGACCGCTTTGAGGAGTATAACATCGGCGACGTGCTGGACCTGACCCGGCTGAACACGGCGCTCTAGCGGCTTGCAGTGCACAACAACGTTTGGCTCACATCCACCCACCATTCCTCATGTCTGATTCTTCCACTGTCACCATTGCCCTCAGCAAGCGCAAGCTGACTTACTCGCTGATTGGAGCGTTGGTTTTTATGGCGTTGGGCCTGTGGTTCAGCGTGCGGCCTAATGACTGGCTGGGTAACCCCTTTCTGCACACGCCGGCTTGGATACGGGCCTTTGGCCTGCTGGCGCTGGTGTTTTTCGGCATCCTGGCGTTTTTTGTCCTTAAGAAAATGCGCGACCCGAACCCCGGACTGGTGGTCACGGCCGAAGGACTGGTTGACAATGCCAGCGGCCTGGTGGGCGGGCTCATTCCCTGGGCCGACGTAGCGGGCATCCGCGAGCTGGAGATAATGCGGCAGAAGATGGTGATGGTGATGCTGCGCGACCCCGAAGCGTACATCAGCCGGCAGCCCAATTCCTTCAAACGCCAGCTGATGAACACCAATTTCAAATCATACGGCTCGCCCATAAACATATCGGCTAACGCATTGGAGTACTCGTACCCGGAACTGCTCAAGCTGCTCATTACCCGACTCACAATGCACCAGTCGGGCAAGTAAACGCCGAGGCCGAAACTAAAAGCGGCCGAAGCTACGGGAGCTTCGGCCGCTTTTAGTTTCGGCCTCCTCCATCCAGATGCTTCGGATTCCACCGCCATTTGGCAATGTCCCAGGATTCACCGGCCCACGTTTCTAACGTTTCCTCAGGCTGGCCACCAAGCTCCTGCAGTGCAAATAAGGCCGACTCGTGCAAGTATTCATTCGAGTTAGGGCGATTTCTCCATACACTCACATCAAACGGATAGAAAAATAAGACGTAAGAATTTGAGTAATGCATCACGCTGATTTCCATTGATGTGATGGGGCTTATCAAATGCCAAAGTCCCCCTTCACTCTCAACAGGGTCACAATTGAGCAGCAAACCCGTAACCTCGAATAATTTAAGCAGCACAGCGTCAATTGCCGGGAGTTCGCATTCAAATTTCACCTGACTATTATAAGGAGCGGCCATAAAGAGTAGCTTCGTTTGGGCCTCAAGATACAGAAAACGCCAAGGCAGCTGATGCTATGGGAGCTTCAGCCTCTTTTTGCGTTTCAGTAGCACGAAGGCTACTGCCCAACCCGAAACACCTTGCCGTGCTGGTAGCGGTAGCGGCCAGCCGGCAGCGGCGTCATTTCATCACAATTATCATTGGACCCAATGTGCCTGATTGGTCCCAATTCAATATCACGTTTGAGTTTGATAGAACGCGTACACCCTGCGTTTTTTTCTTGGGTCTAGTCATGCCTCCGTAGCTCAGCAACTATCTCCGAATAAGGCCGGTCAAAAATCATATCATTGCGTCCAAATTCTTCATCTCCCTCCTCTACCAACGCATTCAGCAATAACAGGGGCGTGCGGGTCACATCTAATACAATTGCCCGCCGTTGGGACGAACCGGAGCGATTGCCATATACCGACCACTGGATATTGATTAATAGCTCTGGCGCTCCCCGATGGTCAAGGTTGGCGGTATCGAGCGTAAATACCGCGTCTTCTAAGTGGCCATAATAAAGGTCCGGAAAATCCAGGCTCACCTCCCGCCACTGTCGCGCAGTTGGGGAAGCTCTGTAGAGCAGCCGGGGTGGCTCGCCGTGTGCTCGCACTTGCACAAAGTTCTGGAGCAAGGTATCCACCCTCACCTCGTTTCTGGCGCTATAGCGCCATTCGGTCGTGTCGAGCCATTCGTTGATATCAACAGAGCGACTATCCAACTTTACCGGTCCCAGGCCGTCAAGGAGTTCCCGGCGGGGAACCTCTGTATCCGGTTTTCTGGTGGTACGTGGGGCAACAGGAGTAGCCTTTGCTACCGGGCTGTCGGCGAGCTGAACCGCTTTGGCCGCGGCAACCACTTCCTCAATGGTGCGGGGGCGCTTTCGCTCGCAGGCCAGCAGCGAAAGCAATACGGCCGCTCCCATTAGGAAGCGGCCGTATCGAGTGGTGTCAAAAAGCCACATGATAGCCCTGGCTTTTCGGATTACATGTGAATGGCCCGGTTCTCCGTAGCCGCCAAACACGCTTCTTTCATGGCCTCGGCGTAGGTGGGGTGCGAGTGGCTCATGCGGGCCACGTCCTCGGCGGAGGCGCGGAATTCCATGGCGGTCACGGCTTCGGCGATGAGGTCGGCGATGCGCGGGCCAATCATGTGCACGCCCAGGATTTCGTCGGTGGTTTTGTCGGCCAGCACCTTCACGAAGCCGTCGGTGTCGCCGCTGGCGCGGGCCCGGCCGCTGGCTTTGAAGGGGAACGAGCCCACTTTGTAGGCCTTGCCCTGCTCCTTGAGTTGCTCTTCGGTGTAGCCCACGCCGGCCACTTCGGGCCAGGTGTACACCACGCCGGGGATGAGCAGGTAGTTGATGTGCGGCTTCTGGCCCACGATGGTTTCGGCCACGAACACGCCTTCTTCCTCGGCCTTGTGGGCCAGCATGGCGCCCCGAATGACGTCGCCGATGGCATAGATGCCGGGCACGTTGGTTTGCAGGTGCTCGTCGACCTTGATGCGGCCGCGCTCTTCCATCTGCACGCCGGCGGCTTCCAGGTTGAGGCCGGCGGTGTAGGGCACGCGGCCCACGGCCACGAGGCAGTAGTCGCCTTCAAACTTCACTTCCTCGCCCTTGGCGTTGGTGGCCGTCACGGTCACGTTGTCGCCGTCGCGGGTGGCGCCGGTCACTTTGTGCGAGAAGAAGAATTCGATGCCGATTTTGCCTAGCACCCGCTTCAATTCCTTGCCCAGGCCGCGGTCCATGGTCGGGATGATGCTGTCCATGAACTCCACCACACTCACTTTGGCGCCGAGGCGGGCGTACACGGAGGCCATTTCGAGGCCAATCACGCCGCCGCCAATTACAATCATGTGCTTGGGCACTTCGCGGATGTTCAGGGCCTCGGTGCTGGTGATGATGCGCTCCTTGTCCTGGGCGATGAACGGCAGCACCGTGGGCTTGGAGCCGGTGGCGATGATGACGTTTTTGGTTTCAATCTGCTGGGCCTCGCCGCCTTCGCGGGGCACAATGCTGATGTGGTTTTTATCAATGAATGAACCCACGCCGGTGATGACGTCGATTTTGTTCTTCTTCATCAGGTAGGAGATGCCGTCCACGTTGGCCTTCACCACGCCGGCCTTGCGGTCAATCATGCGGTTCATGTCCACCGTCAGGTTTTCCAGGCCGATGCCGTGGTCGGCAAAGGCGGTGTGGGCGTTGTGGTAATGCTCCGACGAGTCGAGCAGGGCCTTGCTGGGGATGCAGCCCACGTTGAGGCAGGTGCCGCCCAGGGTGGGGTATTTCTCGATGATGGCCGTTTTGAGGCCGAGCTGAGCGCAGCGGATGGCCGCTACATAGCCGCCGGGGCCGGAGCCGATGACGGTGACGTCGTATTGATTCATGAGCCGGAGGTTCGGTGATTGTTCGCGCCGCGAAGGTAAGGCACAGCGCATGCGGGTGGTGCACCAAAGAACGACTGGCCGCGGGCGGCTGGCATTCCCGGTACGGCTTGACAACAATCCAGGAAGCATTTTGGCTCACGGCTCACTACCGCCAGGTGGTTGTTCACATACCACCTGCCGCTGTTGACTACCAAAGCTTGGCGGGCGCGAGGACATGGGATTATTTCGGCTACTGCTTTCACTTGCGCCTACGCTATGAAATACCTGTATCTGCTTGCCGCCAGCCTGTTGGCCACCACTTCCGCCCTGGCCCAAACCACGCCCGGCGGGGTGCGCATCGGCACACCCGGCGCCCCTGATGCCGCCGCCGCCCTCGACATCTCGGCCACGGGCAAGGGCCTGCTCATCCCGCGCATGGACTCGGCCACCCGCGCCGGCATTGCCGCGCCGCCCGATGGACTGATGGTGTTCCAGACCGACGGCCGCCAGGGTTTCTGGTACTGCGTGGGCGGCGCCTGGCTTTACATCCCCGACAAAACCCGCTCGGGCGACAACCTGGGCAACCACACGGCCACCCGCAACCTCAACCTGGCCAATAACCGGCTGGTGGGCGGCTCGGCGACGACTCCCGGTGTGTCCGGCCTGCGCATCGATGGCAACGGGTTGGTCCGCCTCTCCATGCAAGGCGTTCGCCCCAGCGGCAACTACGACAACGGGCTGGGCCTGCACGTACTGGATGCCGATGCCGGCTTCCTGGTGCGGACGGGCATCGGCCTCGGCCCCTTGACGCCGCCCGCAACCGGCCAGGGCGACCGGCTGATGTGGTCCTCCTTCTACAGCGCGCTACGGGCCGGCGGGGTAGATGGCGCGCAGTGGGACGGCAGCAACCTGGGGTTTTATTCGGCGGCTTTTGGCTACAACACGCTGGCCGCCGGCAATTACAGCTTAGGAGCCGGCTACGGCATTGCCGTGCGCGGCAGCTACAGCGCCGCCCTGGGCTACGTCAACGCAATCGACTTCACCTCGTCAGCGGCGTTTGCTTTTGGCCGCAATTGCCGCATCAAGGGCAACTACAGCGTGGCCGGGGGCTTCTTCAGCAAGGCGCAGGGCAACCTATCGCTGGCCTGGGGCGAGCGGTGCAACGCCAACGCCAACAACGCCATTGCCCTGGGCCGCTTCGCCTCGGCCAATGCCAGGACCGGCACGCTCGTGCTGGCCGATGCGGCCGGCAACGACTCGCTGCGGGCCTCGGCCAACAACCAGTTTTCGGCCCGCTACGTGGGCGGCTACCGCCTCTACACCAACATAGCCCAGACCGTGGGCGTGCAGATAGCGGCCGGGGGCAACTCCTGGACGGTCATTTCCGATTCGACTAAAAAGGAGCTGCGCCGCCTAGCCGACGGCAACCGGTTCCTGGCCCGCATCGATGGCATGCGCCTGGGCTCGTGGAATTACAAGGGCCAGGACCCCGGCACCATGCGCCACTACGGCCCCATGGCGCAGGATTTTTACGCCGCCTTCGGCCACGACGGCGTGGGCACCATCGGCAACGACAGCACCATCAACCAGTCGGATTTCGACGGCGTGAACCTCATTGCCATCCAGGCCCTCTACCGCCGCGTGCGGGCACTGGAAGCCGAAAATGCCGCCCTGCGCCGCCAGCAGCCGGCGCCTGCGGCCCAGGCCGCGGCCGCGGCGGCGTTGGAAGAGCGCCTGCGCCGCCTTGAAGCGCTGGTGGGCGGGCAGGCCCAGCGGTAGCCCTGAGGCTTTAGTCGACCAGCACGCCGATGTAGAAGTTGAAGGTGTCGACTTCCAGCGTTTCGCGGGTGGCGCCAGCCAGCTCCTTTATTTCCGCGAAGCGGGCCGTGGGCTTAATAAACCGGTACTCGCCGCCTTTTACCCGCACGCGCACCGGCATGTCGAACTTCTCCACCTCGCTCACCCAGCGGGCCAGGGTTTTGCCGTCTTCGAAGCGGATTTCGAGGATGGGCAGGCTGGCGTGACGCAGGTACTGGTCGAAGACTTTGGTGAAATCCTGGCCGCTTTCGCGGTTGAGGTAGTCCATCACCTGCTGGCCGGTCACGGTCTGGTGGTAGAAGGTGCTGGAAAGGCCACGCAGGATTTGGCGCCACTTCTCGTCGTTGTTGAGGATGGTGCGCAGGGTGTTGAGCATGGCGCTGCCCTTGTCGTACATGTCGCCCGAGCCTTCCTTGTTCACGCCGTAGGGGCCGATGATGGGCCCGTCATTCTGGATATTGCGGCGCTGGCCGTGCACGTATTCCTGGCCGGCCTGCTTGCCGAACTGGCCTTCCGTAAACAAGGCTTCGGAGTAGCAGGTAAAGCTTTCGTGCACCCACATGTCGGCAATGTCCTTGGTGGTAATGTTGTTACCGAACCACTCGTGGCCGCTTTCGTGGATGATGATGAAGTCCCACTTGTCGCCCCAGCCGGTGTTGCTGCGGTCGCGGCCCAGGTAGCCGTTCTGGTACTTGTTGCCGTAGGCCACGGCGCTCTGGTGCTCCATACCGAGGTGGGGCGCATCGACGAGCTTGTAGCCGTCCTGGTACCAGGGGTAGGGCCCGAACCAATGCTCCATTGATTTCAGCATGGGCTTCACGTTGGCGGCAAACTGCGTTTTGGCCTTGGCCACGTTCTCGGGCAGCACCCAGTAGTCAAGGGTAAGCAAGCCCTTCTCACCCTGGTAGGAGTCCGAAAAGTGCTGGTAGTCGCCCACGTTCAGGGCCACGTCGTAGTTGTTGATGGGGTTGCGCACGGCCCAGTCGAAGCGGGTATAGCCGTCTTTCAGCTTGGTGGTTTTGCGCAGGCGGCCGTTCGACACGTCTTTCAAACCATTCGGCACGCTGATGCTGATGAGCATGGAGTCTACCTCGTCGGCCTGCTGGTCTTTGGTGGGCCACCAGATGCTGGCGCCCGTGCCCTGGCAGGCGGTGGCCACCCAGGGCTTGCCCGCAGCATCCTGCGTGAAGACCATGCCACCGTCCCAGGGCGCTTTTTTCGCCACCGTGGGGTTGCCGGAGTAATACACCGTAAACTCGTCGCGGCTGCCCTTGGCAATAGGCTTGGGGAAAGTGACAAACACGGCGTTGGCCTCGCGGGTGAAAGGCACGTCCTTGCCCTTGTAGAGCACCTTCTCCACCTTCAGGTTGGCAAACAAGTCGAACTGCAGCCGCGTGAAATCCTGCGCGGCCGTGAAGCGGAACAAGTTGGAGCCGCTGATAAAGCGCTGGGCCGGGTCCAGCTTCACGTCGAGGTGGTAGTAGTTGAGGTCGTAGCAGGTGCGCAGCGGCGTGGTGAGGCTGCCCCGCAGCGAGTCGGCGCGGGTATAGGCAACGGGCTTGGGCTGCAGGAGTTGGGCTTGCGCGGCAGGCACAGCAGCGGCCAGCAGCAACAGCAGAACCAGAAGTTTCTTTTTCATACCGCAAAGCAACGACGGAGCGACGGTTTAGCCCGGCTACCCCCCCCGGCCCCTCCCCTCCGGGGGAGGGGTGTGTTCTGACGCACGCAGACGACTGGCACCCTTCCCCGGAGGGGAGGGGCCGGGAGTGGGGTCATGTGGCGCCGTACTTTTGCGCCCTCTGTTTCCAACCCAACATGTCCGAACCTACTCCGGCCGCGCCCTCGCGGGCCGCGCTGCTCACCGCTTTTGCGCTGGTCTACCTCATCTGGGGCTCTACTTATGTGGTGATGAAATTTGCCGTGGCCACCATGCCGCCGCTGCTCATGGCCGGCACGCGCTACGCGCTGGCGGGCGGCCTGCTGTACCTGTTCATGCGCGGGCGGGGCGAGCCGGCGCCCACGTGGCGGGGCTGGGGCTTCGCAGCGCTTATTGGCATTTGCTTGCTGGGGTTTGGCAACGGCGGTACCACGCTGGGTGTGGTGTATCTGCCGAGCAGCATCACGGCGCTGCTGGTGGCCACGGTGCCCATGTTTCTGGCGGTGCTGGGGTGGCTGAGCGGCATCTCGCCCCGGCCCGGCAAGTGGGTAGCACTGGGGCTGGGCGCGGGCATGGCGGGGCTCTACCTGCTGGTGGCTCACACCAAAGCCGGCGCTGTGAAGCAGCCTGGCCACACCGGCCTGGGCGTGTTTTCGGTACTGCTGGCCTCGCTGGTGTGGGCCATCGGCTCGCTCTACGCCAAAAACCACCGGCCGGCGCCCTCGCCCTTCCTGTCTGGCGGCATGCAGATGCTGTGCGGCGGCGTGGTGATGGTGGTGGTGGGCTTGCTGAAGGGCGAAGCCACGGGGTTCGAGCTGGCCCAGGTCTCGGCCCAGTCGTGGTGGGCGTATGCGTACCTGGTCACGTTTGGGTCCATCGTGGCGTTTACGGCCTACATCTGGCTGCTGCGCGTGGTGGAGCCGGCCCTGGCGGGCACCTACGCCTTCGTGAACCCGGTGGTGGCCGTGCTGCTGGGCTGGGCTTTCGCCGGCGAGGTGCTGAATCCCCAGATGCTGGGCGGCGCGGCGCTCATCGTGCTGGCCGTGGTGCTGGTGGTGCTGGGCGGGCGCCGAAAAACGTCCAGCTAATGGTTGGTTGAGGCTGCGAGCCCGAACCCCACGCCGTTCGGCCGGGGCGCGGACTCGCAGCATTCAAGCTACAGCGGGTGCCACTCGCTGGCGGCCGGGCGCTGGGCCCCAATCAGGGCCGAGCCGCCGGCCAGTACCAGCGCATCTTCGCCCACCCCTACCAGCGCAATGGGCACGCCCGCCTTCTCGCTGATGCCCGTGCGCAGGGCGTAGCTCACAATGGTGGAGACAAATGCCACCGCTGCCCCCAGCAGCCCGCCGCCCAGCGCGCTGCCGTGCCGCGAACGGTACCAGGCCGCCCCCACCAGCGCTCCGCTCACCAGCCGGCCTGTCATCACAGGCAGGGCAATGCGGTCGGGGGTGCCGGGCAACTTGTCGGCCACGATTTCGCCAGCGGCAACGGCTTTCAGCAAGCTGGCAGTGACGGGCTTTTGCAGCAGGCGCAACGAAGAGCCGGCCAGGCCGCTGCTGGGCTGGCGCGACAAATAGTGGCTTAGGAACGCGGGCGCACTCATGCTGCGCATGCCGGCCAGGGTGGCAAACCCCACGGCGGGCCAGAACTTGGCCGGCCGGCGAGAATAGCGTTTGGATGGTTTCATATGGAAAGAGGGATGTGGCCTGTTAAACGGTATCGGGCGCGCCTAGGTCATGGGTTGGTTCATAAAATCGGCCCAACCGCTCAGACGCCTTTTACCCTGTTGCTCATAATTCAGAGCCCGATGAGCCCCGATGGCATTGGTGTACGCCGGAGTCTTCATCCCTCATCCTCTCCACAACATAAAACGCTACAACAAAAAAAGGCCCGTCCGATACCGGACGGGCTTTTTCGTGGGCATTAACAGCACCTGTCGTGCTTAGTTAATATCGTCGGCGTGCGTGCGCAGCACCTCGCGGGCAATGGCCAGGTTGGTTTCGCGCGCGTTCACGGCCAAATAAATAAACTTGTTGCCGGCCGCATTCAGCTTGATGAGGTGCAGCTGGTTGGTGAGGGTGATGAGGATGTCCTCAATCCGCTCACCGGTCAGCTTCAGGGCCGACATGGCTTTCTGCTTTTGCTTCACCACTTCGGTGTTGTAGGCAGCGGCGGTTTCGGGGTTCACGGTGGGCGAGTTGGAGTGCGAAGCCAGAGCCATGCCCGAGTTCACATCAACCACGGCCACGGCCACCAGGCTCGGCAAATCGTTGATAATTGCTTCGACTGCCTTTCCGGCAGGACTGTTTGTAGAGTAGGCCATATCGGCTATTGGGGAAGGGGAATTGAGGGAAGAAGATTCTTGAGGCTCATTCGCAAACCGTCTGCGGTAAGTCTTCGCTTTCACTAGGATAAGGCCGCTGAGGCCGGCAACTAAATAGGTAGTAGGTAGAATGAAGCAGCAAGTAGTCCGAATGCGATGCCCTGGCAGTAAAACCTCGCCCTGCTGACTACTTGCTTCTCGCGATTAGAAAAACAGCCAGTGCTTGCGCTTGGCGCGGGGCTGCAGCGTCACGCCCTGGGCGGCCACGTCGGTGGCTTTCAGCTCCTGGTCGTGGTAGCCGGCGTAGCCGTACTGCAACGTGGCGCTGGCGACGGTGCCAGCCGTCATGCGCAGCGAATAGTTGCCATTGGCGTCGGTGCTCACGCCCTGGGCGGTGCCTTTGCGCAGCACGGTGGCGCCCACCAGGGGCTGCCCGGCTTCGTCGAGGATGCGGCCGCTCACGGTCACGAGGCGGTTGGCGTTGGCAGTTGCTTCGGCAGCGGCCGTGCTGGCCTCGGCCAGGGCCGTCATTTCGGGCAGCGACACCGGTACGGCGGGCGTGCTGTGGGAAGGCAGGCGGGTGCCGGCCATCGACACGCCGGCCACCAGCGCGGCCACGCCCACCATCGAGAAGGCCCGGCGGCGGAAGCGCTGCGGCTGCTCGCGGATGAACAGCAGCTGCTTCTGCACCCAGGTGGTGGGGGCGGCGGCTTCGGCCTCCAGGGTGGCCATCTCGTGCCAGCGCGACACGGTGGTGTGGGCCTGTGTGGCGTCCTTGCGGAGGTAGTCTTCCACGGCACGGGCCGAGGAGCGGGCCAGGTCGCCGCGCAGGTAAGCGTCGCGGTACACCGGCAGCAGTTCGCCGGTTTGCGGGTCAAATGGAGTAGCGGTAAGCTTCATTTGATGAACAGAAAAAAAGGGTGAGAAAAGAAACGGTGTGGCTTACCGGCCAGCCACGGGCCAAATTCCAGCTACTTACTGCCCCCGCCTCGCGGGCTCCAGCAGCGTCAGGCCGCCGCGCATCACCTCGCGGGCAATGGCCAGGTTGGTATCGCGCGAGTCCACGGCGAGGTACACAAACCACTGCCCCGTGGGCACCAGCCGCAGCAAGTGCAGCTGCGAGGGCAGCGTAAACACCATTTCTTCCACTTGCTCGCCCGCCATGCCCTGGGCCCGCAGCCCGGCCTGCACCTGCCGCACCGCCTCGGCGTTGAACCCGGCCACCGCGCCCGGCCGCAGGTCGCGGTCGACGGTGTAGGTGGCCAGGGGCTTGCCCGAGGCCACTTCCACCACGGCCGCCATCAGCAAATCGGGCAGCTCGGCCAGCAGGTGCCGCATGGTGCGTTCAATGGCAGCGCCGGCCGGCCCAGCGGGGGCCAACAATTCCACTTCGTGGGCCGCCGGACCGGCCAGGCGCTGCAATTGCTTGAGAAAGGGGATTTTCATGAGGCGCGGGGTGGGCCGTCCCGGCTGGTGCTGCGGCCGGGGCCCGTGGGTAGTCGGGCCCGGTCGCAATGCGTGGTGAACGTCGGCGGCCTGAGCCGCCACAATCAGAACTAGTTCAGGCTGGCCGACGAGCTGCGCAGCACTTCGCGGGCAATGGCCAGGTTCGTTTCACGCGAGTTCACCACCAGGTAGATGAACTTGTTGCCGGCCAGCTTGATGAGGTGAAACTGGTTGGTGAGGGTGATGAGGATGTCCTCGATGTTTTCGCCGGTCAGCTTCAGCGCCGACATGGCTTTCTGCTTCTGCTTCACCACTTCGGTGTTGTAAGCGGCAGCGGTTTCGGGGTTGATGGCGGGCGAGTTGGAGTGCGAAGCCAGGGCCATGCCCGAGGTGATGTCGACAACGGCCACGGCCACGAGGCCCGGCAGGTCGTTCAACACGTCTTGTACTACTTTGCCAGCGGGGGAATTTGCGGAGTAAGCCATAATAAAGGAGAGGTTAAAAGAATGAGTGAGTTGTTGGATGCGGTTTTAAGCAATGATGGATTTCAATATTTCGCGGGCCAGCGCCAGGCTGGTGTCCTGCGCTTTCACGGCGAGGAACACAAACCATTGGCCGTTTTTAGCCAGTCGAATCAGATGCAATTGTTTTCGTAGCGGGATAAGGATGTCTTCGAGGCGTTCGCCGCGAGTGGCCAGCATGGCCAAGGCTTGCTGCTGTTGGCGCACCGTTTCGGCATGGTGGGTGGCCAGCGCCACAGGGTTGAAGCCCCGCCGCCGGCTTAGGTGCGCCAGGCAGTTTCCGGTGACCACCTCCACCACGGCAATGGTTGTCAGGGCGGGCAGCTGGCCGAGCACTTCTTTTATTACTTTTTTAATTTTAACCAGCGGAATTTCCGAAGCGTCAAGTGCCTCTTGATTCACCACCAGCCGCATACTTCCAAGGCGTTGAGGAAGCGTCTCGCTGGCGGCCGCTATAACATTCATTTAAAATAAGCTGAGGAATAAATAATAATATCAATCACATTAATTGCACTTTCAACATAATCTGTAGTGCCTGTTTCACATTACAAAGCTCCGCATTGCACTACCCCAATAAAAATGACTTACGTCACTTTTGAGAATGATTTACGTCAAACCAGAAACCAAGAGGCACGATTCATCGTAGGCGCTCGCTTTTTACAATTATAATTAATCCAATATTTTATTAAGCCCACTCAGGCTATCAATTGCCACGCAGCTCACCTACTCGCTGCCCAGCCGGGCAATGAGTCATAAGAACCCTTATTGGCATGGTTGGCGCGGCATGCGCTCGCAGCAGCCCAATGCTGCGCCGCTGCTAATCGTAGAGCGAAGCGATTTCGCTCAGGCGGTTGGGCTGCAGAATGGATACCAAACTGCCGCGGGTGGCAATGATGCCCGCCTCCTTGAAATCGGACAGCAGCCGGGTGGCCGTTTCCTTGGCCGTGCCCACCAGCGAGGCCAGGTCCTCGCGCGAGAAGCTCATGCTGAAGATTTCGGTGTCCTGCTCTTTCCGGAAAGTGTGGTAGAGCAGCAGCAGCGCCTCGGCCAGCCGCTCGCGCACGGGCTTGTAGGCCAGGTGCAGCATCTGCACCTCGGCGGCGCCCAGGGCTTTGGCCATCATCTGCATCAGCGAAGTGGAAAACTGCACGTTGGATTGCCACACCCGAAAGAAATCGGCTCGCGGGATGAAGCACACCACACAATCCTCCAGCGCCACGGCCGACGTGGAATACTTCGGCTCGGTGAGCAGCGACTGAAAGCCCAGCATATCGCCGTCCTTCGCTAGGCGCACAATCTGCTCTTTGCCGTCGCCGCCCGTTTTGGTCACCTTGATTTTGCCTTGGCTTACGCAGTGCAAACCCAACGACGGGGCGCCCTCCTGGAATATCCGCTGCCCTTTCTGGTAGCTCTGCGCGACTTTATTGCCCGAGATGAACTCCAACTCCTCCAGTTGGCAGCAACCCATAAGAGGGCCCTTGCGGTGCGGGCACTCCTGGCATTTCGGTGTAGTAAATTTTCCCATAGAAGAGCAGATGAATAGGCTTGCGCAACCCAAAGATACAACTTCGCTTAATAATTCAATTTTAATTAAAATTTTAATCGAGCGTTTAACCTCATTCAACCCCTAAATAACCGTTTCCAACGTCCAAAAATGAAAAAGGCCGATTCCCTTTTTGGGAACCGGCCTTTCAAAAATCCTAAATCCGGAATTAGATACCGAACAACATGCGCGTCGGGTCCTCGAGCAATTCCTTCACGCGCACCAAGAACGATACCGACTCGCGGCCGTCGATGATGCGGTGGTCGTAGCTCAGGGCGAGGTACATCATGGGGCGAATCACCACCTGGCCATTCTCGGCCACGGGGCGCTGGATGATGTTGTGCATGCCCAGAATGGCCGACTGCGGCGCGTTGATGATGGGCGTGCTGAGCATGGAACCGAACACGCCACCGTTGGTGATGGTGAACGTGCCGCCACTCATCTGCTCGATGGTGAGCTTGTTGTCGCGGGCCAGGCCGGCTAGGCGCACCACTTCCTTCTCAATGCCTTCGAAGCTCAGCTGTTCAGCGTTGCGAATCACGGGTACCACGAGGCCTTTCGGGGCCGAAACGGCAATGCTGATGTCGGCAAAGTCGGAATACACGATTTCGCCGTTGTCAATCTGGGCGTTCACGGCGGGCCACTCTTTCAGAGCGATGCACACGGCTTTGGTGAAGAAGGACATAAAGCCCAGTCCCACGCCGTTTTTCTCCTTGAACTTGTCTTTGAACTTATTGCGCAGGTCCATGATGGGCTGCATGTTCACCTCGTTGAAGGTGGTAAGCATGGCCGTTTCGTTCTTCACCGTCACCAAGCGGCGAGCCACCGTTTTGCGCAGGTTGCTCATGCGCTCGCGGCGCACTTCGCGGCTGCCACCAGCGGCAGGCACTGCGGCCGGAGCCGAAGCAGCCGGAGCTGCGGGAGCAGCAGCCGGGGCCGGTGCGGCCGGTTTGGCTTGGGCATTCTGCGCATCCTCTTTGGTGATGCGGCCGTCGCGGCCAGTACCGGCAACGTCGGCGGCGGCAATGCCTTTTTCACCCAGAATCTTGCCGGCGGCCGGCGA
This sequence comes from Hymenobacter monticola, assembly GCF_022811645.1. Lineage (NCBI taxonomy): Bacteria > Pseudomonadati > Bacteroidota > Cytophagia > Cytophagales > Hymenobacteraceae > Hymenobacter > Hymenobacter monticola. Next base: position 375,008 of record NZ_CP094534.1, read on the forward strand.
GGGCACACCGGTGGCATACGTAGCCGCACCACCAGCAGCGGGAGCCGAGGCCATTGCCGCCACGGGCGCAGCCGCCGGGGCGGGGGCAGCGGCAGCCGGGGCCGACGCGGCTGCGCCGCTACCACCCTCGATGCGCGCAATGATGGCGCCGATGCTAATGGTTTCGCCTTCCTTCACGGCGTGGCGCAGGGTGCCGGCGGCTTCGGCGGGCAGCTCAAAGGTGGCCTTGTCCGATTCCAGCTCGGCAATCACCTCGTCGCGACTCACTTGGGCACCGTCTTCTTTCAGCCACTTGGCCACGGTCACTTCGGTGATGGATTCACCTACGGCAGGAATTTTCATCTCCACCGAGCCACCGCCAGCCGCGGGTGCGGCGGCCGGAGACGCTGCTGGGGCACCAGGCGTGCTGGGGTCGTTGCTTTCTTTTCCGGCAGGCGCGCCGCCGTAGCCCGACTGGTCGCTGGCTTGGGGGTTTTGCTCGCCCTGGCTAACCGGGTCGGCGCTGGCAGCGGGCGCGGCGGCCGGGGCACCTGCCGGAGCGGGAGAAGGAGCAGCGCCGTCCAAATCGGCAATCACGGTGCCGATGCCGATGGTTTCGCCTTCGGCCACACGGATTTTGAGGACACCGTCGGCCTCAGCCGGCAGCTCAAACGTAGCTTTGTCCGATTCGAGCTCGGCGATAACCTCGTCGCGCTTCACGGCGTCGCCGTCTTTCTTGAGCCACTTCGCAATGGTGACTTCGGTGATGGATTCGCCAACGGCGGGAATTTTGATTTCGAGAGCCATGAGCAGGCGTTTGGGATTAGTCAGTTAAGAAGAAGTGTCGGGCAGGGAGAGGAGTTGGGCTAGTCCTGTTTCTTGGCAGCTTCGGCCACGGCCTTGATGTTGCCGTCAGCCACGGCTTCCTTGGGCTTGTCGAAGGCGCGGGCCACAAGGTCCTTCTGCTCCTTCACGTGGATTTTGTTGTAGCCCGTGGCGGGCGAAGCCGAGGGCTTGCGGGCTACCACGTCTTCCAGCTCGCGGCGCATAAAGCGCAGCATATAGTTCCAGTAGCCCATGTTCTCGGGCTCTTCCTGCACCCAGTAGATTTTGGCTTTGCCATACTTGGCCAGTTCGGCATCGAGCTGCTTTTTGGGGAAGGGGTGCAGCTGCTCGAGGCGGATGATGGCCACGTCGGTACGGTTGGAGGTGCGCTGCTCTTCCAGCAGGTCGTAGTACACCTTGCCCGAGCACAGCAGCACGCGCTTCACTTTTTTAGCTTCGGCGAAGTCGTCGCCCAGCACCTCACGGAACGCACCGCTGGTAAACTCTTCGATGGGCGACACGGCCAGCGGGTGGCGCAGCATCGACTTCGGCGACATCACCACCAGCGGCTTGCGGAAGCTCCAGGTGAGCTGGCGGCGCAGGGCGTGGAAGAAGTTAGCCGGCGTGGTGATGTTGGCCACGATGATGTTGTTTTCGGCCGCGAGCTGCAGGAACCGCTCGGGGCGGGCGTTGGAGTGCTCCGGGCCCTGGCCTTCGTAGCCGTGGGGCAACTGCAGCACCACGCCGTTCATGCGCTGCCACTTGCTTTCCGACGACACGATGAACTGGTCAATCATGGTCTGGGCACCGTTGGCAAAGTCACCGAACTGCGCTTCCCAAATCACCAGCGCCGTGGGGTTGGCCATGGCGTAGCCAAATTCAAAGCCCAGCACCGCGTACTCACTCAGCAGCGAGTTGTAGATGCTCAGTTGCTCGTGCTCGCCTTCCATAAAGTTCAGCGAGTTGTACGGGGCCGACGTTTCGGCGTCGTGCAGCACCGCGTGGCGGTGCGAGAACGTGCCGCGCTGCACGTCCTGGCCACTTACGCGCACAATGTGGTTTTCGCTCAGCAGCGAGCCGTAGGCCAGCAGCTCACCAGCGGCCCAGTTCAGCACGCGGGTTTCGTAGAATATCTTGCGGCGCTCCTTCAGCAGGTTATCAATCTGCTTAATCGGCTTGAAGCCTTCGGGAATCGTGGTTAGGGCCTTGGCCACTTTCTGAACCGTTTCTTCCGAAATGCCGGTTTCAGGCGACTTTTCAAAGTCTTCCGGCGTGCTGCGGCGCAGGCTGCGCCACTCGTTTTCGAGCGCCTGATACTTATAAGGAAGCGGCTGCTGCTTCACCATGTCGAGACGGGCTTGCAAGGTGTCGCGGAACTCCTTGTCCATCTGGTTGGCCAGCTCAGCGTCCACGTCGCCGCGCTGCACCAGCGTGGCGTTGTACACCTCGCGCGGGTTCTGGTGCTTCGAGATGAGATTGTAGAGCGTGGGCTGCGTGAATTTGGGCTCGTCCGACTCGTTGTGGCCGTGGCGGCGGTAGCACACCATATCAATAAAGATGTCGGCGTGGAACTGCTGGCGGTACTCGGTAGCCAGCTGCACGGCAAACACCACGGCTTCGGGGTCGTCGCCGTTCACGTGCACCACCGGCGCATCAATGATTTTGGCAAGGTCCGTCGAGTAAATCGACGAGCGGGCGTCTTCAAAATCCGTCGTGAAACCAACCTGGTTGTTAATCACGAAATGGATGGTGCCGCCTGTCTTGTAGCCTTCCAGCTGCGACATCTGCGTCAACTCGTAGCCAATGCCCTGGCCGGCCAACGCCGCGTCGCCGTGAATGAGGATGGGCAGAATCTGGTGGTAGTCGCCGCCGTACTGGTGCTCGATTTTGGCGCGCACGAAGCCTTCCACCACCGGGTTCACGGCCTCGAGGTGCGAGGGGTTGGGGGCCAGCTTCAGGTTCACTTTCTGGCCGCCGCTGGCTTCCACCTCCGAGCTGTAGCCCATGTGGTACTTCACGTCACCGTCGCCCATCGTCAGGTCGGGCACGGCGGTGCCTTCAAACTCACTGAAAATCTGCTCATAGGTCTTGCCCATGATGTTGGCCAGCACGTTGAGACGGCCGCGGTGGGCCATGCCAATCATTACTTCCTTCACGCCCAGTTCCGCGCCCTTGCCGATGATGGCATCGAGCGCGGGAATGGTCGTTTCACCGCCTTCGAGCGAGAAGCGTTTCTGCCCCAGGAACTTGGTGTGCAGGAAGTTCTCAAACACCACGGCCTCGTTCAACTTCTTCAGAATGCGCTTCTTGTACTCCACGCCGGGGTTGAAGGCCAGCGAGTCGCGCTCCACCTTGGCACGGAACCAGTCCAGCACCTGCGGGTCGCGGATGTACATGTATTCGAAACCGATGGCACCGGTGTAAATTTTCTCCAGCGCCGCCACGATGTCGCGAAGTTTGGCTTGGCCGCCGAGGCCCAACACCTCGCCGTTCTTAAACACCGTATCCAAATCGGCTTCGCCCAGGCCAAAATCGGCGAGGTCGAGGCGGGGCTTGCGGTCTTTGCGCTCGCGCACCGGGTTGGTTTTGGCGCGCAGGTGGCCGCGGCTGCGATAGGCGTGGATGAGGTTGCGCACAGCCGTTTCTTTGTCGGCCGATACTTCACCACTGCTCATGCCCGTGGGGGCATTATTGGTTGAGGCAGAAGTGTTGAGTACGCCGTAGTCGTTGGCTTGCGGGGCGGCAGTTGCCGTTTTAGGTGCGGCGGTGCCGTTGCTGCTAGTGGTGCCATTGGCGGGCGCGGCTGCGCCGGGCACTACGGGTGCGCCCTCCGGAAATTGCTGCGAGAAGTCAAACCCTTCGAAGAACTTCTGCCAGCCAAAATCAACCGATTCGGGATTTTGCCGGTAGGCCTGGTACAGGGCTTCAATGGCCGCCGCGTCGGCGTTGGCGATATACGAGTAGGTGTCCATTTGGGAATTCAGCTTGGTAAGGTCTCGTAAAGGTATTATACTTAACTATCAAGCAAAAACCTACATTCGATTGCACAAATAAACCAGCAAACCAACTCATTATCTTCACAAGTCTCCCTCGCTAACGGCCTTTTGTTGGTCAATTTATCACATTTCGGGATATGTGCAGCAATGCTACTACGCACAAACGCCGGCGCAGGTCAGGATTTTGCCGAGTGTTTGGGTAGGTGAATGCGGCGCAAATCATTCAGCACTGCTTCCCCCTTTTCTATAAAGTTTTTACTATATGTCCTGTCTCAGCTCTCTCCAAAGGGTTTAGCAATTGGATAATTTATTTTTAGCAAACTTATATGCCCTATCAGCCGTTTTACTTTTCCGCCTTTGCTTAATAAGCAAGGCTTTGCCTATACCGCCGGGCTGGAATGGCGGCCGGATGAACCCCTAATAGATGTATAATGTACGCTTATTTATAGCAGGATTTTTAGCATTCGCAGCGCTGACAGCGCCGCTTGTTAATGCCGCCTCGCGGAGCCCCAAAGCAGTTGGCCTTCACAAGTTTATCGCCTCGCGGGGCATTAGCCATAATACCGCCCTGGTAAGCAAAGCCAAAGCCAGGAAGGCCGTGGCTCACAGCCTTACTTACACCGTGACGGCCACCGTGTACGAAGCGGTACCCAGCCAGACGGACAACGAGCCGTTCATTACGGCCGACAATTCCCATATCAAGCGCCACTTCGGCACCAAAAAGCGCTGGATGGCGCTTTCGAGGGACTTGCTAAAGCCCTGGGGCGGCAAGTTTGACTACGGCGACAAGGTGCGCGTGCGCGGCATCTCGCCCAAGCTCGACGGCGTGTACACGGTGCACGACACCATGAACCGGCGGCATCGCCACTGCATGGACATCCTGGCGCACCCCAGCGAAAAGCTTGATATTTTCACGAAGGGCGTTAAGATTCAGAAGGTGGCGCAGCTATAGATACCTTCTATTTAAGGCTCATTATCAACTTATAAGCTACAACAAAAAGCCGCGCCCTTCTGGGCGCGGCTTTTTATATGCCTGGTGCCATGGGCACTTGCGGCTATTTGGGCAGGGCCATTTTGAAGATGCGGAAGGGCGAGCGAGGTTGGCCTACGCCCTTGTTCCAGTTGGGCGTTTTGTGAATGGCGGAGTTGGTGACGTACAGCATTCCGTCATTCGTGAAGCTGTAGGTGTCGGGCCACTGCAGGCGCGGGTCTTTCACCAAGGTTTCGATTTTGCCAGCGGGCGTGCGGCGCAGCAAGGCGCTTTGCTCGAAGGACGTGAGGTATACGTTGTTCGCGGCGTCGATTTCGAGGCCGTCGGTACCGGGAATTTCGCCCACGGTTTCGACCTGCTGACCCAGTTGGGCTTCCGAGAGGCTGGCGTCGCGCAGGGCGGCGGTTTTGATGCGGTAGAGGGTGTGGCCCGTGAGTGGGCAGTAGTAGAGGTAGGCGTTATCGGCGCTCAGGGCGATGCCGTCGGCGTTGAAGCGGGCGGGCTTGCCTTCGAGGTCAATCATGGGGTGGCCTTCGGCTTTGATGACGAGGCCCTTCACGGCTTTGGTGGAGGGGTGCTTGTCGAGCAGGCGGCGCGATTTCATCGTTTTCAAATCGGTGACGACCAGCGCGCCCAGGCCCGATTCGGTCATGTAGGCGTAATTGTTTTGTAGGTCGATGCGCACGTCGTTGAGGTAGGACTTGCGCGGGGCCACCATTTCGGAGAACGGAATGGTAAGTAGCACCTGGCCGGTTTTGGGGTCGGTTTTCACCAGTTTGGGGCCGCCCGGCACGGTGAATTTCAGGCCGGGCGCGGCGGGGTCGAGCACCCAAACCATGCCCGACTTATCGGCAAACACGCTTTGTGGGCAAATCCAGTGCTTGAGCGGCTCGGACTTCACCGAGTCGTTCCACATGCACCAGCTGGCGTTGGGGTAGGGCGTGAGGGTGTTGTTGGGGCCCACTTTGGCAATGGGATACGACGGGTTCCAGTCCCAGCGCGGAAAGCAGGCGAACACCTGCCCGCCGGGCGCCACAGCCACGCCCACCATCTGCGGGTCGTTGAACTCGGCCACTACTTGCAGGGGCGAGTTGGCTGGGGCGGCGGGGCCGGTGGCGGTCGAATCGGTGGCCGCAGTATTTGCGGCCGTGTCGGTGCTGCCAGATGGTGATGAGCAGGCACTTAGGAGGCTGGCGGCTGCGAGGGCAGCGCCGCTCCCAAGGGTTAGAAGTCGGGAAGCAAACATGAAAGAAGGAATGGGATGGAAAGGAAAAAGCCCCAACCGGTTAGGTTGAGGCTTTTACATACGGCCGGGCCGTGCCGGCGTTGGGAATGACGCTGTTTATTGAGCAGCAGTCGAATCTGCCGTTGCCGCAGGTGCTGGAGCAGCTGCTGAGTCAGCCGCAGCGGGCGCGGGCCGCGCCGGCAAAGCAGGCGCCGGGTTGGTGGGCGCTAGGCGGATGGTTTCGGGGGCTGCCGTGACGGGGGCCACCTGCTCGGCTTGTGGGCCGGTTTCGATGGGGGCAGTCAGTGTATCGGCGGGCGTGAGGCTGGTGCTGGAAAGGCGTTCCGAGGGCTGGCGGTTGAGCGACAGGTACAGCACCAGGCCCAACAAAGCCAGCAAGCCGCCGATGGACAGAATGAGCGCCAACGGGCTGCGGGCGGCAGGGCCCGTGCCTTCCGGAAACTCGTCGGCCACGTAGCCTGAGTCGGCTGCTGTGAGCCCCCGCGAAGGAGCGGCCGGCGGGGGCAGCGTTGGGGCCGTCGCGGCGGTGCTGTCGGCTTCGAGGGCCCGGCGCACAGCGGGCGGAATGAAAGCCGGCTCCTCCTCTACGGGGGCAGGTTCGGGGGCAGCGGTGGTGAAGCTGGTTGGCAACGGCGCTACAGCAGCCGGCTCAGCCGGGGCCACGTCCTCGAACATCGGCGACGGGGTTTCCAGCACCGGATTGGCGGGCAAGACGACGGGCGCTGCGGGTGCGGTGGTTTCGGGAGCCGGGGCGGTGGGTGCTGCCGGAGTTGGGCCATCGTGAAACACCAGGCGCTGCTTCAGGGCTTCGAACTCGGCGGGCGTGAGGGCGCCCGTATCAAGCATCTCCTTGAGCTGACGTAGGGTGTCGAGGGGCGAAGAATTGGGGTTGTCCATGTCCTGAATACGACCGGGAACGGGGCTAGTTTTTGCGGTCGAGGGCCGAGAGGCGGTCGCGGCGGCGCTGCAGGCGCAGTCGGCTGTCGTCGAGCAGCACCTTGTTTTTGACTTGCGCGGCCGAGTCGGCGCGTGACTGCACCAGGTTTTCGATGTTCTTCTTTTTTAGCTCTTCGATGCGGGCCAGGTTGGCTTCGGTGTTGCTTTTCAGCGCGGCCTGCTCTTTTTCGAGGCGTTCTTTTTCCTTTTCGGTGGCTTTAAGCTTTTTCTCGGCTTCGGCAATCATGTCGCGGTAGGCCTTGAGGCGGGCGGCACCGGCGAAATTCTGCGTCATGGCACGCAGGGCTTCATACTCGGTTTTGGTGCTGCTGGGGTCGAAGAAGGTATTGTCGTCGAAGCCGCCGAAAACCATGACTTCCGCCACCGAATCGGACGGGGCCACGATGGTGGCATAAAGGTCGACGAGCTTGCCCGACACGGTGCTGGCCGGTGTTTGCTTGGCCATGAGGATGTCGCTTTTGCCCATGCCCAGCACGCCGCCGGTCTTGAATTTCACGTTGTAGCTCGACTTCATCCAGTCCTGCAGGAACTCGCGCACCTCGGTGGCCTTGCCGTCTACCTGCACTTTGAGGGCCGGGCGCGGCTTCTTGTTGTAGTTCACTTCGCCGGGGCGCACGTCGTAGAGCTGGGCCGAGGCCAGGGCGGGCGCCAGCCAGCCGGCTAGCAGGAGCAGCAGGAAACAGATTTTTTGCATGGGAAAGGTGGGGTGAGGGGCGGCGCGGCTAGCGCAGCTCGTGGCGGTCGAAGGCGGCCTGCAGGTCGTCGCGCATGGCCTGGAAGCGGGCAATGGCGGCGGCCAGAAACTCGTCGTCGAGCAATTCGCGGGCTTCGGCGTCGGTGCCGGTGAGCAGGTCAAGTTCGGCCACTTTGTAGGTTTGTTCGAGGTTGCCTTGCTCCAGCTTGAGCAAGAACTTGCCGTTCCAGGCCAGCAGCGTGATTTTGACGGCGGGGTGCGGAATGTCGGCGACGTGGCGCATAAACAAGGAAATAAGGCCAGGAAGCGGGTACGAAGATAGTAAGCTCGGCCTAACTCCTCCCCTGCTCCTGGCGTAAAAATAGTGTGGTGCAACGCCCCGCACCGCTTCCTTTCCACCTTTTAGTTTTTCACCGCCATGTCACAGGGAGATAAGTCGAAGTACACCGACAAGCAGAAACGCCAGGCCGAGCACATTGAAGAAAGCTACGAAAAGCGCGGCGTGCCCGAGGAAGAAGCCGAGGCCCGCGCCTGGGCCACGGTCAATAAAAATGACGGCGGCGGGAAACAACCCGGCGGCTCGGGCCGTAAAAAGGATAGCAAGTAGCTATTGAGTGCGCTTATGCGCAGCCCCGTGGTTCGTAACGCCACTTGAAGAGCCCCACCGGTTGACGCCGGCGGGGCTTTTTTGTGGTCGCGCCGAATCGGTCGCCATTCACCCACTACCTGTGGAAAAATGACGCTGCGAGCATCAAGGGCAATGTCGTTTCACTCGCAGCCTCTTTTGCCATGCGTTTTTTATTCCTCCTTATCCTGGAGCTGGCCGGGGCGTCGGCTCTGGCGCAAGCACCAGCCAGGGGAATCCATCGAAGCAGTGCGGCCACCAGGAGCCAGATTCCGGCCCTGCCCCCTTACGATGAGACCGAGCCCCCGCAACACGGACTTGCGCGGGTGCGGCGGGGAACGAGCTACGGCTATGTTGATGCTACCGGCCGGGAAGTAGTTCCTGTGCGTTTTGCTGCCGCGGCCTACACCGATGCGCCCGACAGCTACGAACTAATTAAGCGTTTGGTCCCCGGCTGGGCGCAGCGGGATGTCCGCCTGCCGCTGCACCTGGTGCTGGTGGTGGATTTCCTGCCGGCCCTGGTGCAGTCTCCCAGCGACATTGCCAACCATCGAACCAATCGGCGCCCGCACGATGAGTACCGGCTTGGCCTCTATCGCCCGGACGGACGGGCGGTATTGCCCGCAAAGTATGCTTACATCCGCGCCCTTGGCCCCTTCCGTGCCGGGACCGGAATCGATTCGCTGGCGCTGGTTTCGGAACACTTCGCCGCTGGCCTGTTGGCGGGCTACGCCGGCTATACCTCGCACAGCGGCTGCATGGTAACCTACCACGAACCAGCGCCCTACTACCGTGAGCAGCTATTGCACCGCAGCGGCCGCCTGCTGCTGAACGGTAAGCAGGTGGCCCCCATCAAATGGCTCAGTCGGGAGTTGGTAGGCATCGGCGATTTGATGCCCGGAGAGCATGCAACGGGCGGCGCTTACACCGTGCTTGATACAACGGGCCGCCAGGTAATGCTTGGCAGCCGCGTTGCCCCCTTCGGGAAGGAAGACCAATACTTGGTCGACAGAGATAGAAACTGTGTGCTGCTGCGGCGCGATGGCACCCCGGTAACCCCCAAATTATTCGTCTATTTGCAAGCCCTCGATAGCACGCGGGCCATTGCCTATGCCAATGTTCCGGGTAGTGTCACTTATGAGCGTTATGGCTCGGCACGCACCCGCTACGCCGTTCCGCAGCCTTTGGTGGGCCTGCTTGAATTGGCCACCGGCAACTGGTTGCTGACGCCGCGCTTCGAGTCGATGCGTCCGGTTGGCGAGGGGTTTATCGTGGTGCAACACGGCCGCGAAGGCACCGCCGACCAGCACGGCAAGCTGGTGATACCGCCTGCTTACGAGCGCAACAGCTTGTATCCGTGCCGTGACAGTGCCAGCGGCCAACTGCTCCCTTATTGGCTGGTGCACAAGAGGAATAGAATGTTACTAATCAATTCCCAAGGCCGCAAACTAGTAGCCTGGCCTCATGCATTTGTGCCGCGGGACCGATACGGCTTTTTTAGCAACAATCGTATGACTTTGCAATCCCTCAATGCTCGCCGCACCACGAAAGCAGTGCTGGTACTGCCGCCCAACATCACCGGACGCGCCGCCTTGCACTGGTTGCCGCTGCCAGTGAAATAACCTTCGGGGCGACGCTGACAACAGCAGAAGCAGCCCGATTCGTGGCTGCGCGGACGCTGCGCACCGTCCGTATTTTCGCCACATGAAAAAAATTCTCTTGGCGCTGCTCCCACTCGCGGCCGCCGCCCAAACCTCCCCCTCCGGCGTGCTCACGCCCGAAAAGCTCTGGCAGCTCGGCCGCCTGGGCGAAATGCAGGTGTCGCCCGACGGCAAAACCGTGGCCTACACCGTGACCAAGTACAGCGTGGCCGACAACAAAGGCAACGCCGACATCTGGCTGGTGCCCGTGGCCGGCGGCACGCCTAAAAAGCTCACCGACACGCCCGGCTCCGAAAACACCCTGAACTGGCGGCCCGACGGCAAGCTCACGTTCATTTCGGGCGAAAGCGGCACCGACCAGCTCTACGTGATGAACGCCGATGGCTCCGGTAAAACCAAGCTCAGCGACTTTCCCGACCAGGGCCTGAGCAACCTGAAATACGCGCCCAAGGCCAATTTCATCCTCTATACCCAAGATGTAAAATCGAGCCCGAGCACGCTGGATATGTTTCCGGACCTGCCCAAGGCCGACGCTAAAATCATTGACGACCTGAACTACCGCCACTGGAACGTGTGGGACGACCACCTGGCCAGCCACGTATTCTTCCAGCCGCTGGGGGCCGACGGCCGGCCTACCGGCTACGGCAAAGACGTGATGGCCGGCGAAAAATTTGACTCGCCTCTGATGCCCGACGGCGGCTCGGAGCAGCTGGCGTTTTCGCCCGACGGCTACCACCTGGCCTACACCAGCCGCAAGCTCACGGGCAAGGCCGAGGCCGAAAGCACCAACTCCGACATCTACCTCTACGACATTCGCAGCCAGCAAACCGTGAATTTGAGCGAGGGCCTGGGCGGCTACGACACCGAGCCCAGCTTCTCGCCGGACGGCCGGATGGTGGCCTGGCTGAGCATGGCCACGCCGGGATTCGAGAGCGACCGCAACGGCATCATGGTATATGATTTCGGCAGCAACAAGCGGGAGGACATCACCAAGGGCTCGGAGCTGAGCGCGGCGAACGTGCGCTGGAGCGCCGACGGCAAAACCATCTACTTCCTCGCCGTGGTGGAAGGCACCGAGCAGCTGTTTGCGGTGGCCAGCAAAGGCGGTAAAATCCGCCAAATCACAAAGGGCGCGCAGAACTACAACGCGTTTGAGCTGGTGGGCCGCGACCAGGCCGTGGCCAACCGCACCACGCTCAGCAGCTTCGCCGACATTGTGCGGCTCGACCTGAAAACCGGCAAGGAAACCCCGCTCACCACCATCAACCAGCAGGAGCTGGCCGGCATCCGGATGGGCAAGGTGGAAGACCGCCGCGTGCCCACCACCGATGGCAAGCAGATGCAGGTGTACGTCATTTACCCGCCCGATTTCGACGCCAGCAAGAAGTACCCCACGCTGCTCTACTGCCAGGGCGGCCCGCAAAGCCCCATCACCCAGAGCCAGAGCTACCGCTGGAACTTCCAGCTGATGGCGGCCAACGGCTACATTGTGGTGGCGCCCAACCGGCGCGGCCTGCCCGGCTTCGGCCGCCAGTGGAACGACGCCATTTCGGGCGACTGGGGCGGCCAGCCCATCCGCGACTACCTCTCGGCCATTGACGACGTGAGCAAGGAGCCCTATGTGGACAAGGACCGGCGCGGCTGCGTGGGCGCCTCCTACGGCGGCTACTCGGTGTACTACCTGGCCGGCAAGCACGAGGGCCGCTTCAAGACCTTTATTGCCCACTGCGGCCTCTACAACCTCACCAGCTGGTACCCCAGCACCGAGGAAATGTTCTTCGCCAAGCACGACATGGGCGGCGCGCCCTGGGACGCCAATCTCGCGAAGTCCTACACCGAGTTCAACCCCCAGCTGTTTGCCAAAAACTGGGACACGCCCATGCTCGTCATCCACGGCGGCAAGGACTTCCGGGTGCCCGAGGGCCAGGGCATGGAAGCCTTCGGCACGGCGCAGCTGCGGGGCATCCCCAGCCGCTTCCTCTACTTCCCCAACGAGGGCCACTGGATTCTGAAGCCGCAGAACGCCATCCTCTGGCAGCGCGTGTTTTTTGAATGGCTGGGCCGCACGCTCAAGCCCGAGGGGCAGGCGGCGAAGTAGCCCAAGCAGCTTTTTTCGGCTCGGGGCCGAAGGCGAACAGCCGGACTTTTTTTTATCCCATCGTTTTGGATTTCAGACTTATTGGTTTAGGTTTAGTGACAGCTAAGCCTAAACCAATATGCAAATTTCTACTCCGTTACGGGGGCCGGGCTACCGGCTTCCTTCCTGGCCGGTAGGCGGCTGCCTGTTGGTTGTGGTGCTGTTGGTGCTCACCAGCTTCGTTCCGGCCCGCAGCCAAACGGTGCTGGGCACGCCGGGCGGCGCGCTCACCACCCTGGCGCCGGGCACTTATACCGGCAACTAACACGTGGTGGGGAATCTGTATCTGGCTAATGGCACATACACCATCAGCAGCGGCAGCTGGGATGTTGACGGTTTTACCAAAGGCAAGCGGTTTCCCAACGGCAGCACCGTTTACACCACCATCGGCTACCAGCTTATCCTCGTGTTTACAACGATAACACCAACCTGCTAGTGGACTACTTGCGCTTCGACAACTCCGTGGATGAGCCTTCGAGTATGGTCGTAAACGGGCCGGGTGGGCCACAATTTATTTTTGGCAGCGGCATTGCCATTTCGGCCAGCAACAACTGCGCTTCCCGCACCGGCAACGGGCAGGTGGGCGCTCAGCAGCGGCAGACTGCTACCACGGGCTCCGTGCCGGCGCGCATTCAGGCCCTGATGGACACGCTGCGCCGGCAGGCCGCCCCGCGGGTGCGCCTGGGCTACTACCAAGCCGAGATTCGCGCCTATTTCTTCGACCAGGACCTGCTGCCCGACCTGGAAGCCTACGCCCTGACGCTGGCCGCCCCCAACCCCGCCGCCTGCCTGGCGCTGGGCTTCGACGTGATGAGCTACTACCGCGCGCAGGGCCAAACTGCCGACGCCGCCCGGCTGCGCGCCGCCCTGGGCGCGCTCCCGTTGGCCCTCGCCTCGGCCCCGGCGCGCGCCCGCTTGGCTTACTACGACGTGGTGGGCCGCCTGGGCGCCACCCGCCGGGCAGCCGGCCGGGGCCCAACCCCGGCCGACAGCCTGGCCCTGCGCCGGCTGCTGCTCAGCCGGCAGGCCGAGGCCCTGGAAGCCGGGCAGTGGTGGGCCTACTACTACCCCACCACTCCTGTGCCCACCCCCGCCCCCCTGCTCCGCCCCGACCCGGCTCCCACCCTGGCCCTGTACCCCAACCCCGCCCACGACGCCCTCACGGTGCGCGTGGCGGGCGACCCCGGCCCGGCGCTGGAAGTGCGCCTCGTGGATTTGCTGACCGGCCGGGTGTGCCGCCAGGTGCCCGTGAGTGCCGAAACCGGCCAGGTATCGCTACGCGGCCTGCGGCCCGGCACCTACGCCTGCCACGTGTACGTGGGCGGCGCCCTGCACACCACCCGCCGCCTCGTGGTAGAGTAGCGTTCCAGCACATGAAACGCTTCTCTGCTATCAGCCTGCTGCTGGCCTTGGGCCTGCTGGCCCGGCTGCCTGCCCAGGGCCAGGCCCTGGCCACGCGCGTCCTCTGGGAGCGTGCGGTGCCCCTGCCCGGCACCGCTTCTCAAAGCGCATACGTTCGGCTCTTTTCCTACCAGGGGGGCCTCCTGGCCGTGGGCAGCTTACTGGGCAACTCCCAGCCGGCGCTGTTGCACGCCTACACCAGCACCGGCCAGGTGCGCTGGCAGGCCACGAGCCGCAAGCTGGTGTGGTGGCTCAAAATGGTGCAGCCCTGGGCCCGGCCGGCCGGCGGGCTGCTGCTCGTGGGCGGGCACGACGACCCGCAGGCCCCCACCAACTCCTGGCAAACCACGCCGTTTCTGCAGTGGTACAACGGCCGGGGCGACTCGCTGCGCGCCATCCTCATCCCGCGCACGCAGGTGCTGAGCATCCCGGAAGCCGTGCTGGCCGACTCGGCCGGCTGCTACATCGCCGGCAGCGGTGCCGACCTGAACGCGGGACCGGGGGCCAACCTTATCAACTACTTCACCCTCACCCGTACCGACACGCTGGGCCGGGTGCAGTGGAGCCGTGCCTACCCCAATCCCGCCCCCGGCGGCGGCGCAACAGAGCGTGACCTGGTGCGCACGCCGCGCGGGGGCTTTCTGCTCATTGGCGAGGGGCAGGACCCGCTCGACGTGTCCCACGGCGTGCCCTACCTGGTGGAAACCGACGCGCTGGGCCAGCCGCGCCGCGCCACCCTGCGCCCGCTTTTCGCGCGCGGCACTAATACTTATTTATCGGCCGGGCTCAACGGCAAAACCTGCATCCTGCGCGATGGCAGCGGCTGGGTGGTGGGCGGCTTTATCGACTCGCTGAATACTTCTTCGAGCGGCGCGGCCCGCCGGTCCTGGGGCTTCGTCACGCGCCTCGACACGGCCCTGAACGTGGTCTGGACCCAACGCCTGCCCGCCCGCCGGGGCTCTCACCTCGTGCCTTTGCATGTGTACGAAGACGGGGCCGGCCGCCTGCAGGTGGCCTGCAATGATGGCGGCAACCGGGCCACGCCCTACGCCTACGTGCTGGGCCTGAGCACCACCACCGGCGCACTGCTCGGCACGCAGGAATACCAGTTTGCCGGCTTCGCTTGGACCTCGCTTATCGACTGGCAGCCTCAGTCGGACTCGTCCATCGTGGTGGTGGGCCAGGCCCTGCGCAGCGCCAGCCCCACCCCGCGCGGGGCCGAGGCCTGGATAGGCCGCTACAAGCTGGGGCGCCCCCTAGCCACGGCCGCGCCAGTGGTGCCCGGTGGGCTGCAGGTGTGGCCCAGCCCGGCCGTACCCGGCGCGCCCGTGGGCGTAACGTTGCCCGGGGGCGCCGGCCCCGGCACGCTGCACGTGGCCGACGCGCTGGGCCGCGTGGTGCGCCGCCAGCCGGTGGGAACCAGTCAGGCCGTAGCCAGCGGCTTCGACCTACCCACCAGCGGCCTGCCGCCCGGCCTCTACTGGCTGCGCTTCGTGCCCGACCGGCCAGCGGTGCCCCCAGCCACCGCCCGCCTTGTGCTGGCTAACTAGCCAACTGCTTGCTGCATTTCGGCCAGGCTTCTCCGGCGGCTCATCACCGACGGGAAAAGCCAGCTGTACGCTAACGCCTTCGGCACGGCGCAGCTGCGCGGCATCCCCAGCCGCTTCCTCTACTTCCCCAACGAGGGCCACTGGATACTGAAGCCGCAGAACGTCATCCTGTGGCAGCGCGTGTTTTTCGACTGGCTGGGCCGCACGCTCAAGCCCGAAGGCACGGTAGCGAAGTAGTCTTTTTATCAATCAATTGAGCACATCCACTGGTCGGCTTGCCTGGAAAAGGTGGCCAACCAGTGGATTTTTGTTTTTATAAAAATTGGTCTTTTTCGGTGAAATAATACGTATTTGGCAGGCCTCTTATGTTTCACCATTTAGTTATGCGCATTATTCTATGGGTGCTGCTGATTGCAGGGAGTCTGCTAGGCCAGTCCGCGCGAGCGGCTGACGTGCCGCCCCAGTTGCGCGACACCCTGCTGCTGAAAGACCCCAAAGGCGCGCACATTTCAGAGGCCTACCGCTACTACACCGAGCCCTTTGGCGCGGCGCCCGACCCCGAGCGGGCCGAAGCCGCCTGGCGCGCCGGCCATTTCCAGCCCGGCCCCTGGCACAAAACCCTCAACCTGGGCCTGCTGCACCAGCGGGTGTGGCTGCGCCTGCCCGTGCGCAACACCGAGGCTCGGGCCTTGCGCTTTGTGTGGAGCATCTTCAACTTCGTGGACAGCGCCGCGCTCTACTGCCGCCGCCCGGGCGAGGCCCGGTTCCGGCAGTTGGGGGCGGCCAGCTCCTGGGTGCCGGCGGCCGAGCGGCAGTTTCCGGCCCGCTCGGTCAGCTTCCCTTTTGAGCTGGATGCGGGCGAGTCGGCGGTGCTTATGCTGCGCGTTGACGCACATACGGGGGGCGTGTACTTGCCCACTTACATCGAAACCGTTGAGCACTTTCTGGCTTGGGAAATGGGCTTTCCGTTTGAGCGGCACTGGGTGTGGCTGCTGGGTTTCTATTTGGGCAGCGCCCTGTTCAACCTGGTGCTATTTGCCTTTCTGCGCGACCGGATTCACCTCTGGTACATTGCCTACGTGGCGGCCGTGACGCTGTTTTTGATGATGGAAGACGGGCTGGACGCCATGCTGCTGCCGGCCGGGCTCTACCGGCTGCTGTGGTCGGTGGGCCAATACAATTTCATGATTCTGGCCGGGGCGGCGGGCATCTGCATCATGCAGCTTTTCCTGCGCTGGCCGCGCCAAACGCGGCTTTATCGCACCGGTACCGGGCTGGCGGCAGGAGCGGTGGCCTTTGTGGCGGGGTATGCGGTGCTGTTTCCGTGGGCGGTGCGCCACAGCCTAGCGGTGGTGGAGGCGCTGAACTGGAGCCGCGAGGCGCTCATGGTGCTGGTATTCGGCTACGGCTGGGTGCTGCTGATTTCGGCTTTCCTGAAGCATCATTGGCGGCGGCTGGCGGCTTATTATGCCCTCACCTATTTGTTCTTTTTTGTGGGCTATGGCGTGTTTTGGCTGAACCACCTGGGCCTAAGCAGCTTCAACCCCATCTATCCCAATACGCTGGCCTGGGGCCTGTTTGCCGAGCTGCTGGTGCTGAGCGCCCTGCTCACCGGCCGCTTCCGCCACACCCTGCGCCAGAACGCCCAGTTGCGCATCCGGCGCCTGCAGCACCGCAACGAGGAAGGCGCCCGCCTCATCGCGGCTCAGGATGCTGAGCGCGAGCAGCTGGCCCGCGAGCTGCACGACGCCCTGGGGCCCAACCTGGCCGCCCTGCACATGGCCTGGCAAAGCAACGCCGTGCGCGACGCCCTGGCCGCCGCCCCCAACGCCGCCACCATCGGCCTGCTCACCGAGGAAATTCTGGGCCAGCTCTACGGGCAGGTGCGCCAGCTCAGCCACGCGCTGCTGCCCTCGGCGCCGGGCACCAACCGGCTCAGCACCTCCATCACCGCCCTCTGCGACGCCTTCAACCTGAACGGCACCCCGCACGTCGAATCCCAACTCGACGACAGCCTCGACAACCTGCCCTCGGCCGTACAGTCGGCCGCCTACCGCATTGTGGCCGAACTGCTCAACAACGCCGTGCGCCACGCCCAGGCCCACCACGTGCAGGTGAACCTGCGCCGCCGCCTGGCCGCCCTCGAAATCTGCGTGGAAGACGACGGCCGCGGCTTCGGGCGTGGCGAAGACACGCCCACCACGGGCATCGGCCTGCGCGGCGTGCGCACCCGCGCCGCCTACCTGGGCGGCAGCGTCCGCATCGAAACTCCGGCAGTGGGCACACGCGTGGTGGTGAGCTTGCCGGGGTGAGAGGGGTGGGTGCGCCTGTCATTGCGAGGGCGCAACCCGTGGCAATCCGTCCTGTTCTCAGCGACCAGCCATTTAGTGTGAAAAAGCCCCGGCACTGCGCAGTGCCGGGGCTTTCTGGCTTAAGAAAGGCTCTGGTTTTGACAAGACAGATTGCCGCGCTTCATCTCTGCTTGATGCGCAGAATGTTTCGCTCGCAATGACAGATGGCGCCCCTATTTCAACAGCACCTCCGTCACCTTCCCAATATCCCCGCTCACCTTCTGCAGAAACACCAGTTGCTCCAGCAGCGACCGGTCGTCGGCATCGGCGGGCACGGCGGACTCGGTGGGGGGCAGCTCGGGGCTGGGCTCGATGGAAGCGGGGGCAATGCGGGTCAGGCTTTTTTGCAGCGCGGCGGCGGCGCTGGTGAGGGCGCGGCGGCCCTCGGCGGCGAAGGGCGGCACGGCGGGCGCGGCCTCGCGCAGGGTGCCGGTGAGGGCGGCGATGTTGGACGACAGAATGTGGTTCAGCACCACGAATTCGTGGGTTTCGGCGGGGCGGTGCTGCTTGCTCTTGGGCTCGGTGAGCATGCGCTGGAAGGCGGCCGCGAGGTTGGCCCCGCTCACGTACACGTTCTTGCGCAGCAGGCGGTACTCGTGCGGCGGCAGCGGGCGGCCGGCCAGGCGGTTGGCCAGTTGGCGCAGGTAGGCCAGGTTGGCCCGCAGGGCAGCGGCCATGTAGTCGGTCAGTTGCTCCGACTCCCAGCTCGGAAACAGGAAATAGCCGGCCGAAAACGCAATGGCGCAGCCCATGAGCGTGTCCACGATGCGCTCTTCGGCCACCCCGATGTAGCTCAGCCCCAGAAAGCTGAACAGGATGAGCAGGTAGGCCGTCAGGAATATCACCGTGGCCAGGTACACGGTGCGCTGGAAGCTGTAGGCCACCACCATGAACACCACGAGGATGGCAAAGCGCACCTCCGTCCAGGGCAAAGCCCACAGGATGGCTGCCCCCAGCGCCCCGCCCGCCAGCGTGCCAATGATGCGCTCCTGGTTGCGCTGGCGCGTGAGGCTGAAACCGGGCTTGAGCATGATGGTCACGGTCATCAGAATCCAGTAGTTGTGCTGGCCGTGCCAGAGGCTTTCGGCCAGCCCGAAGGCCACGAGGCAGGCCACCGTCATGCGCACGGAATGGCGAAACACGCTCGATTTGAGCGTAAAATTCTGGCGCAGGGCCTGCACCTCAATTTCCTGGTGGGCCACAAAGCGGGTGTGCTCGGCGGCGCGGCTGGGCACGGCGGCCGCGGCCTGGCTCTCATCAAAGTAGCGGCGGATGTTGCCGATGCGTCGGATGATGTCGCGCAGGTTCACCAGTATTTTTTTCAGCACCCGGGTATGGCCGTCCGCCTCGCTGTCGAGGGCGCTGATGCGGGCCTGCAGGCGCAGCCACTCGTCGCTGAGGTCGGGGCCCGTGCCGTCGTAGGGCCGGTTGGCCTGAATGGCCACGCCGAGGTGGTCGAGCTCGGTGGCGATGTGGCGGATGAGGGTAGAGATATAGGGCAGCACGCCGCTCTGGCCAAAGCTGGCGCGCACGGCGGCGTAGTCGTAGTAGCCGGCCGTCACCCGCTCGTAGAGGTCCACGGTTTCGACGAAGGTGAGCACCAGGCGGCGGCCGGTGCTGGTGGTTTCGTTCACAATCTGGCGGGTGCGAAACAGAATGTCGCGCGCGGCCTCCTGCTTTTCGTTCACCACCACCTGCTGGGCCACCAGCTCGCGGTAGTCTTCATCGAGGGCGGTGGCGGGGTTGTAGAACTTGGCTTTTAGCTCCAGAAAGCGGGCCAGGGCGTGAATGCACTCGCCCAGCGCCTGCTGGGCCGGCCGGTAGGGCAGCACCTGGTAGGCCACCATGGCCAGGCCCGCGTACCACAACCCACCCAGCAGCAGCAGGCCCGCGTGGGGCAGCGCCTCGGCCAGCGCGGGCGGGTGGGCCAGCATCAGCACCACGTTCAGCAGGCCGGCGGTGCCCACCGCCCCGGCCCGCGCCCCCCAAACCAGCAGCATGGTGCAGCCGAAGCTGAGCAAGCCCACCTCCAGGCCCAGCAGCCACACGCTGCTGGCCGCCACGCTGGTGAGCAGGGCTGTGAGCAGCACCATGCCCAGCGCCGCCAGCATGCCGTTGCGACGGTGGGCGGCGGGGCCGGGCGTGTCGGTCACGCTCACGCACACGGCGCCGGTCGAGATGGTGAGACCCAACTCAAAATGCCCCCACTGCGCCAGCAGCAGCGCCGGCAGCAGGATGGACACCGTGGTGCGCACGCCATCGGAAAAGTGCTGCCCGGACAGGAAATAGCTGATGCGGCGGGAGTAGGTGTTCATTCGAAAAAAGCGCGGACTGGCTGCGAATAAACGGGAAGCTCGGCAAAATGGGTTGGGGGCGGACCAGATTCCGGCCGAATGGCTGAGCACCTGAAACGTCATGTCGAGCGCAGCCGGGGCATCATGCGCGCGGTGGCAATTAGTTTCCCGTGGCGAGATGCCTCGGCTGCGCTCGGCATGACGTTCTAATCTTATCAGTGCTTCCCGCTCCCTGCCGGCGCTACAGCGTGGTTGTTTGGGGCGGGCCGTCCTCGCCGCTATCCACTCCGGAGTCGCCTTCGTCCTCGTACACGGCGTTTTCCAGGTCGTCGACGCAGGTTTCGAGTTGGGCTACCTCTTCTTCTTTTTCGGCGAGTTGCTGGCGCAGGGCGGCCAGCTCACGGGCCTGCTGCTGCTGGATGGCTTCGAGCTGGGCCAGGCGTTGCTGGTCGGCCTGGCAGGCGGGCAGGGCCAGTAGCCCGCCGCCAGCAATCAGGCAGAAAAAGAAGGGCCTTGTGCTTTTCATACGCTCAAAATTACGCACGCCCTAGCTGGCTACGCCGGGCCAGCCGGCCATCCTTTTTGAAAAGCTCGCTGCCGGCCCCGTCCGACAACTCCGGGGCTTCCACGTCGCTGCCATTCAACGTTGGTGCTTCCTCAATAATGAGGGGGCTCTCGGCGGGCACAGTCAGCGTAGTGAAAACCGTAGCCGCTGTATTCCCGCAACGCCACCCGGCACTGGCTGATTTGCACGGCCAGGGCCGGGTTTGGGCAGCCTTCGGCAATGCTCCGTAGCAAGGCCGCTTCCAGTTCGTTGGGCCAATTGTTAATTGGCTCTGGCGCAGATGCACACACGGCAAGGAACTTAGGTGTTGTTAGACCGTGGGCACCTTCCCGGACCCTGCGGCCAGCAGCCAGTCTTCACCGGCACAGATGAGGCGGTGGCAGCGGCGCGGGCCGCCTGCGCTAGCGGTGCAAGTCCTCCTGCACGGGCAGGGTGTAGAACTCGCCGCAGCTCAGGATGTGCACGCGCAGGTCACGGATGGTGATGGCCTCGCCCGACTGGATGCGGTGAATGTTGGTATCGGTGCAGTCCTGACCGTCGACCACCGTCACCACGCCGCTGCCGATAACTTCGAGCTCGCGCCCGTCGCGGATAACCACGGCCGTGTCCTCTTCCAGGCCCAAGCCGATGCAGCCGGGGTTGGTGGCAATAATCTGGGCCATGCGAATGATGCGGCCCCGCGCCACAAAGTGCGTGTCGATGGCCACGTCGTGCACAAACTGCAGGCCAGTCGTGACGTGGATTTCGTCCTTTAGCATGCCCTGGTTGTCGCGGCCCTGGTAAATCATGGGCGTGCTCATGGCGGCGGCGCCAGCGCTGGTGCCCGCAATTACAATTTCGTCGTGCGTGAACCGCTCCTTGAGGCGCTTCAGCCAGGGCGTGCCGCCCAGCAAGGCCGTGAGGCGCAGCTGGTCGCCGCCCGTGAACATAAAGCCGTCGGCCTCCTCCATCTGGCGCAGGGCTTCTTCCCCGTGCCCTTGCTCACGCGTTTGCAGGTCGAGCACCTCCACGCGCCCCGCGCCCAGGCTGTTGAACAGCTCCACGTAGTCGCGGGCGGCCTCCTCGGGCTCCTGCGAGGCAATGGGCAGCACCAGAATGTTTTTGCTTCCCTTCACCTCATCCACGAAGCGGCGCAGAATGGAATCCGGGGCACTGTTGGCCTCGTCCTCAAGGCCGGGGCGGGGCGATTTATCCTCGTGCCCGCCAATGGCGATGAGGACGCCCTTGGGGGGCAGACAGGTAGATTCGGTTTCCGTTTTTTTAGGATGGGGTTTGGTTTTGCGGGAAGGCATGGGAAAGGAAGGATGTATGGGTGGGAATGGAAACGTCGTGCCGCGCGGAGCCAAGGCATCTCACGTGCTATAGTGCCTGAACCGATTGGTTTACTGCCGCACGCGAGATGCCTCGGCTCCGCGCGGCACGACGTTCCGTAGGTTTTTGCAATTTCTACTTATGCCGGAGCCAGGCCGCTGGCGGCGGGGCCATTCAGCAGTTCGCCCAGCGCCGTGAAGCGGGAGCCGTGGCAGGGGCAGTCCCAGCTTTTTTCGAGGTTGTTCCAATGCACCACGCAGCCCAGGTGCGGGCATATGGCCGAGCACTCGTGGGTGGTGCCCTGGTTGTCTTTGTACACGGCCACCTTGCTCAGGCCGCGGCGTAGCACAGCCCCCTCCCCCACCGGGATTTCCTCGGTGGTTTTCACGTCGCCGCCGGTCAGCAGGTCGGTATACTCGAAGGCCACGTTCACGTTTTCCTTGATGAACTCCAGGGCGCTTTCGGGCTTCGCCGTGATGCGGCCCGGGTCGTACAACTCAGCCCAGGGATTGGGCCGGCCCTGAATAAGGTCCGTAATAATCATCGGGCCCAGCGTGCCGTGCGTCATGCCGTGGCCCGAGTCGCCGGTGATGATGAACACGTTGTCGGAATCGAGTGGGTTGCGGCCGGCGTAGGCAAGCCCGTCCTGCGGCTCCATCACCTGGCCCGACCAACGGTAGTCGAAGTCCTTCACCATCGGGAAACGGTCGCGGGTCCACTCCTCCAGGCAGCGCAGGCGGGCTTCGGGGTGCTCGTCCTGGCCGGTTTTGTGGTCTTCGCCGCCCACTATCAGCAGGTCGTAGTTGGCCGCGCCGCCGCGGGGGCCGGCTTCCACTTCCTGCAGGCGCACGTAGTGGTAGGGGTCGGCCGTGTCCCAGTACAGGGCTTTCGTGATGCTGCCTTTCGGCACGCGGGCGGCCACCACGTAGGTGCGGTAGGCGGCCTGCTTGGTGTGCATCACCACCCGGTCGTTGAAGGGCGAGTTGGTGGCTACCACAATGCCTTTGCGGGCCTTCACCTCGGCGCCGTCGGCGGTGAGTACGCGGGCGTTGGCCCCGCCGTGCACCTCACTCACGCGGGTATTGGTATGAATGCGCCCCCCTTTTTTGGTGATGGCGGCGGTGAGGCCCACTAGGTATTTGAGGATGTGAAACTGGCCCTGCGCTGGAAACTTCAGGCACTCGCCGGGCTCAAAGCCGGTGGTGCCGGCCTCGGAGAGGTGTTCTACTTTGGTAAGGCCCGCGCGGTGGGCGGCTTCCAACTCCTGGCTCAGTTCCTTGCTGCTGCCGTTGGCGGGCAGGAACAGGTAGCCATCGAGGCGGGTGAAGTCGCAGTCAATTTTCTCTTTTTTGACAATGCCCTCAATCGCGGCAATGGCCGTGGTGTGGCTGTCGGCGGCCAGGCGGGCGCCTTCCTGCCCAAACAGGTTTTCGAGGGTGGTGTACCGGTCGTCGAGGGCGTTGGAGAGGTGAGCGGTGGTGCGGCCGGTTTCGCCGCTGGCCAGCTCGCCGTCTTCGAGCAGCAGCACGTCGAGGCCCTCGCGCGTCAGCAGGTAGGCCGTGGTGAGGCCGGCGATGCCGCCGCCCACTATCACCACATCGGCCGAGGCGTTTTCGGTGAGGGGCTCGAAGGTGGGCAAGGTGGGCGCGGTGCCAAACCACGAAGTGGTGGTGGTGCCGGAGGTGCGGGCGGGATTGGGAAACTTATTGGGCATAGCGGAAAGGAAAAAGGCGTTTCCTTCTTACGCCCGGCCCGGCAGCAGCGTTAGGTTGAGCTTACTCGGCCGAGCGCTGAAATAGCCGTTTCCAGCCTATGGACGGGCTTTTTGCGCTTCCCGGCTGGCTGCCCCACCGAAAAGTGTGGGCCTCAACCGATACGGCCACGGTAAGCGGTGCATTGAGGCATGAAAATTGTCGTTGCTTAAACGTTTATTGTGGCTAATTTGCCCCCAGGTAGCCAGGTAACTGACTATTTTCTTCACCACCCCTTCATTCTTTCACCCCTCATCACCCAATGAGAACAAAAATTACGCAACTGGCCTTCCTTCTCGCCCTGCTGGGCCCGGGAGCGCTGCGCACCGCCCAGGCGCAAACCGTGTATGTGCCGGCTACCGTAACCGGCTACAACGCCGACGTGGTGGCCGAAGGCATCACCACAGGCCCTAATGCCGGCGGCCCCGGCACTGTGGCCAGCCAAACCACCAACACCGTGGACCGCGGCAACTCGTCGGTGCGCTGGTGCTTTGCCACCACCAACTACCAAAACCCCGCCGGCCAGCGCCCCACCCGCGGCCTGCCGCAGTCGGGCCTCATCACCAGCATCAGCACGCCCGGCCTCACCTACCAGATGGGCCCTTTTAGCGGCAACAACTCGCTGCGCATCGACGGCAATGGCTCGGGCACGCTCACGCTCACCAATCCGCAGCCGTGCAGCGAGGTGATGGTGCTGGCCACCGAAGGCAACGGCAGCAGCGCCCCCAAGTCATTCACCGTTTTCTTCACCGATGGCAGCCGGGAAGATTTCCCCAACATCGTAGTGCCCGACTGGTTTGGCGGCACCATCACGCCGGCCATCATCGTCGGCAGCCGTGTAAACCGGCCCGACGACGTGATTGACAACCAGGCCAACGACCCGCGCATCTACGAGGTGCGCTTGTCGTTGCCCGTAACCGCTTACAGCAAGTCGGTGGAAAGAGTGTTCGTATCTAAGCAGTCAACCGACCCGGTGCTGAACGTGATGGGCATCAGCCTGGGCTCGAACTGCCTGGGCGTGCCCACCGGCGGCACGGCCGTGGCCAACCCCGCCAGCGTGTGCCCGGGCCAGCAGGTGGTGCTGGGCCTCACGGGGGCTTCGGCCACGGGCGGCATCACCTACCAGTGGCAGGCCTCCACTGATGGCGGCACCACCTACACCAACATCGGGGGCGCCACCTCCACCTTCTTCACCGTGACGCCCTCGGTGACGACCCGTTACCGGGCGGTGGTGACCTGCCGCCTGCAATCGAGCAACTCCTCGGCCGTGACCGTGACGGTGCCGCCCACCGTGGCCACGGTGGCCTACCCGGCCGGACCTTTCTGCCAGGGCAACGCCGGCGGCCCCGTCCAGACGGTGACGCCCACCAGCTTTACCCCCATGGGCGGCACCTTCACCAGCGCCGCGGGCCTGGTGCTCAACGCCGCCACCGGCGCCGTGAACCTGACGGCCTCCACGTCGGGTACCTACACCGTGACCTACACCATTCCGAACTCCTGCCAGGCCGTGGCCACCACGTCCATCACGCTGGTGCGCACGGTGGCCGCGCTGGCCTACCCGGCCAGCACCTACTGCCGGGTGGGCAGCAGCGGCGCGCCCACGTTCCAGCCGGCGGGCGGCACGTTCACAGCCACGCCGGCCGGGCTGGCCCTCAACGCCAGCACGGGCCTCATCGACGTGGGCAACTCCACCGCCGGCACCTACACCGTGAGCTACACCAGCAGCGGCGCTTGCCCGGCCACGGCCACCACCTCGCTCACGGTGAAAAGCGACGCCGTGCCCAAATTCCCCAACGTACTCACCCCCAACGGCGACGGCCAGAACGAGGAGTTGAAGCTCAGCATCAGCGACGTGACCGGCTACCGCCTCCGCGTGTTCAACCGCTGGGGCCGCAAGGTATACGAAGGCAACGACGCCGCCAAGGGCTGGAAAGCAGAGGATAACAGCGCCGGCATGTACTACTACCAAGTGGAATACACCGACTGCGCCGGCCGTCGACAGGAAAACAAAACCTGGATAGAGGTGGTGAAGTAGAGAACTTCCTCCCTGAAAAAAGAAGACCCCGGAGCGCTGCTTCGGGGTCTTCTTTTTTCAAAGCAGTTGGCTGCTTAATAGAGTACGTCGTTTACGGGCACAATCTTGGGGGGCAGCTCGGTTTCTTCCAGCAGCTCGCGAATATCAATTTCGATGCTGCGGCAGATGGACGTCATGGGCACGTCGTAGAGGTCGTTTTCGAAGGGGTTTTCGCTGGTGTGGCCCACCAGCTCGATGACGTTGAACACCCACGACACCAGCACCGAAAACGGCACCATCAGCCACACGTGGTACTGGCCCAGGGCAATGCGGTGGTCGAATTCCTCGACCAGGCCCAGCGGCAGCACGGCCGCGAAAATCCAGACGAAGGCAAAGCTGAAAAACGCAAACTGGCGCGGGAAAGGCGTGTTTTTAATGCGCTCGCAGCCGCCTTGGGCATTGAACAAGTCCTGAATGGTCTGCATCAGGGCCACCTGGCGAAACTCGGTAAGCAGGCTCTGTTTCACCAATTCGCGCAGCTCCACGCTTTGGCGGCGCAGCAGGTGGGTGGGGGGGTTGCTGAGGTTTTTGGCCGTAGCGGCTTCGTCGGGGGGCAGGAAGGGCGCCACTTCGGTGTCCCAGAGCTCGGCGGTTTGGCGGCGCAGGTGCAGGCGCAGGGCGTTGCACCAGGCCACGTGGCGGTACGACAGGCGGCGGTGCAGGGCCGTCAGCTCGGGGTGGTCGCGGGGGTCGGCGTTGCCTTCGGGGTGCACGAAATCGAACACCCGAATGGCCCACACGCGGCTGGTGTTCACGATGCTGCCCCACAGCTGCCGGCCCTCCCAGAACCGGTCGTAGGAGCCGTTGCTCTTAAAGCCGATGTAGAAGGCCACGGCCGTGCCCAGCAGCGCCACCGGTTGCCACGGAATGTCAAGAAAGTGAAAGTCGAGTGGTCCGTAGAGCAAACAGACCAAGGTATTGTAAATGGTGAATATCACCAGGCTGCGCCAGGTAAGCCGCCAAACGACGCTCCACCGGAGGTTTTTACGTATGTACATTACCGACCTAAACCGGGAAAGAAGAGGGGTTGTTGCGCTTCAGAAATTAAAGTCCGATTAATTCGGCAGGGCCGCGATGCACTTCAGCTCGATGGCAATGGGCGTGGGCAGGCAGTTGATTTCGAGGGTGGTGCGGCAAGGCTGGGCCGTGGCGAAGTACTCGGCGTAGAGGCGGTTATACACCGGAAAGTCGTCTTTCATGTTGGTCAGAAACACGGTCACGTCCACGAGGTCGTCCCACTGGGCGCCGGCTTCCTCCAGAATGTAGCGCACGTTCTGGAACACGGCGTGGCACTGGCTTTCGAAGTCGTACTGCAGGATGTTGCCGGCTTCGTCCAGCTCCACGCCGGGGATGGCCTTCTGGCCGCGCTGCCGCGGGCCCACGCCGGAGAGAAACAGCAGGTTGCCCACGCGGCGGGTGTAGGGGTAGGCGCCCACGGGCTCGGGGGCGCGGGAGGTGGCGGCGGACTCAGCCATGCGAAAAGTAAAATATGATGTGACAAGGCGAAAGTAAAACGCCGGGCCGCACGTCAGCCCATTTAACGGCTTCGGCTGGCAAGGTTTTTTCAGTGGGCTGTGTTCTGCGTACCGTTATTTGCACACATCCCCGACGAATTTATTCAGCTATTCGCATGAAAATCCTGCTTCCTCTACTGCTTTCCTGCGCCCTCGGCTTCGGCGCCCAGGCCCAAAAGCTCAAGATGCCGCCCAAGCCCGCCAGCGGCACCGTGTACGACTCGGTGGCCCAGCCGGCCGTGCCCATCGGCGGCACCGAGCGCTACGCCCAGTTCCTGGCCGACCACCAGAAATACCCCGCCAGCGCCATGCAAAAGGGCATCCAGGGCACGGTGAAAGTGAGCTTCATTGTGGAGAAAACCGGCACCGTGAACGAAGTAAAGGTTGAAAAGCCTCTGTCGCCGGAGCTGGACGCCGAAGCCATCCGCCTCATCAAAAGCGCTCCGAAGTGGACGCCGGCCCGTCACCACCGCAACGAAGTGGTGCGTCAGCGCGTGGTGGTGCCCGTGTCGTTCGTGATGTCGCCGGGCAGCACCGTCACGGTGGGCGCGGCCAGCAAGGAGCGGCCCATCCTCACCTCGGCCGCTGATATTGCCGCCTCGGCCAACCCCAACGTGCGGCCCGTGGTGGCCCCCGACCGCCCCACCCAGCCTGTGGGTGGCACCCAGGCCTTCTTCGATTGGATTGAGAAAAACCAGAAATACCCCCTGCTGGCCAAGCAGCGCAAGATTCAGGGCAAGGTGATGGTGGAGTTTATGGTGCAGCCCGACGGCAGCCTCACCGACGTGCGCGTGGCCCGCAAGATGGGCTCGGGCCTCGACGAAGAAGCCCTGCGCCTCATCAAAGCCGCGCCCAAATGGGAGCCCGCCATGTTTCAGGGCAAGCCGATAAAGCAAAAGATGCTTTTGCCTGTTTTATTCCAGTTGTAAGCAACTCCCCTCCTTTTTTTGAGGAGGGGATGTTCGCGCGAAGCGCGGACGGGGGTGGTGAAATCGTTGAACGATGGCCGAACGACGTGCGATGGCCTTGTTCGGATGTCGTTCAACGAGCGTAACCACCCCAATTTTTGCTACGCAAAAATGTCCCCTCCTTAAAAAAGGAGGGGAGTTTGACGTTCTCAACTTCCTGCTTCCCATGATTCCCTCGCTCATCCTCGCCACCTCTCCCACCCTGCTCTGGGCCCACCAAACCCGCTACCGCGAAGCTGCCCAAAGCCTGGCGAACGACCTGTTCGATTTCCTCGACGACGACCTAAAGCCGTATGTGCTGCTGCTGGCCCTGCCCGCCGACCCCACGCAGTGCGCCCGCTGCCTGGAGCCCGAAGACTGCGGCCTGCCCAGCGAGCCGTTTGATGGGGCCGTGGCGCGGGGTAGGGTCATTCAGCTCACCACGCCCCCACCCTACGTGGAAAGCGCCGACGTATCGGCCGACATGGTGCGGCGCAAGCACGAGGTAATCGGCATTCGGGAAGCCGTGCAGGAAACCCTGGACCTCTTAGACGAGAGCGCGCCGCACCAGCACTTTGCCGGCTGGCCCGTGGAGATGCACGGCCATTTTGTGGTGACGGTGCTGCGCCTGCAGCGCAAGCCGCTGCGGGCCTACCCTTCGCTGCGCCCGCACCGCTTCTATACCAGCGGGCGGCCGCTGGCGCCTTCGCTGCTAGTGGCGGCCATGCACCGCTTCAACGACGAAACCGTGAAGGCGCTGAAGGAAGCAGCCGCCGGCATGGGCTTTTTCGTGCGGCCCCGCGAGAGCGAGGAGCTTCTGCGCAGCGCCGGCAAGGCCCTGATGGACACGCCCGCCCAGGCCTTGGGGCTCGACCCGGCCGTGACGCAGCTCTTCAGCACCTGCAATACCATCAGCAGCCTGCGCTACGAGGGGGCCGAGGGCGTGGGCAAGCTGCTGCTGGCCCGCCGCGGCCACCCCAACCTGGAGGAAATCTTCGCCCTCACCTGCCCCACCGACCTCACCGACTTCCGCGCCGTGCGCAAGCTGCTGGAGATGACCACGCCCGACGTGCACCTGCTGGCCGACGGCAACAGCGTGTACGCCCTGGGCCGGCAGGTGGGCCACTACGACGCCGAGCGCGAAGACCTGTTCGTCATCAGCTTCGTGACGCACTACGCCTGGGAGCTGCAGCACGCCGGCCACGTGCTGCTGCGCTCGCACTACGGCCTGCCCGGCCTGCCCCACACCCGCCTCAACCGTACCGGCTTCCGCAAGGCCCTCAAGCGCACCTTCGCCCTCACCGACCACACCAAGGTAGAACGCCTCTGGGACGTAGTGCTCGAAGCCAGCCGCCAACCCCACGGCACGCTGCTCGTCATCACCACCGAAGCCCTGGCCGAAGCCGACCGCCTCAAGCTGCAGTGCACGCTCATCGAGCCCGTGCCGCTCACGCCGCTCATCACCCGCCTCGTCACCAGCATCGACGGCGCCGTGTTGCTCGACCCCGAGGGCTACTGCTACTCCATCGGCGTGATTCTGGACGGCCGTGCCTCCGGCCGGGGCGACGGCGCCCGCGGCGCCCGCTACAACTCGGCCCTGCGCTACGTGGAAAGTTCGGAGCATCCGTGCATTGCCATCGTGGTGAGCGAGGACGGCTTGGTGGACGTGATTACGTCGGAGAAGGAGTAGGCGCGGGGCCACCTGTCATTGCGAGGCGAAGCCGAAGCAATCCGTCCTGTTCTCAGCGACCAACCTAATAATGTGACAAAGCCCTCTTAAGCTACCAATTCTTCCCAGGCCGGATTATTCGCACTAATCAACGCCAGTTTTTTTAACTCTAGAGCCAGCCTTAAGCTGTTTCTCGCGCGCTATGGCATCGGCATCGTGCCGTACGTTTCAAAGTATACCAGCTTGTGCACGTTGTATTTCTTGGTAAAGCCTTCGTGCGTTCCTGCTTTGTGTTCTGCAATGCGTCGCGCTAAATCATTAGTCACGCCAATGTAGAGCACAGCGTGGTTGGCGTTGGTCAGCAGATAGACGTAATAGGTGTGCATGTCAGGGCTTTGTCACCCTAGAAGGCTGGTCGCTGAGAACAGGACGGATTGCCACGGGCTGCGCCCTCGCAATGACAATTCCGTCCCCTACCGCTTCGCCCGAAACGACCAGGTGAGGCGGAACACGGCCACCACGTCGCCGGCCTCGTCCACGCCGGTGCTGGTGCACTCCACGGTGCGGCCTTCACCGGTGGCGCGGCTTTCGGCCACGGCCTGGGCGATGCGCGGGCCGTCGGGGCAGGTAAAGGAAATCAGGCCCACGGCTTTCTTTTTGAAGTCGCCCTGCAGGCCCACCACCAGCATCGAAACCGGGCCACCGGCCTGCACGTGCATCATGGCCTGAATGCCGCTGGCCAGCTCGGCCGCCATGGCCAGGCAGGCGAAATAGATGCTGCGAAACGGGTTTTGCGTGAGGTACTTGTAGCGAACGGTGACGGTGGCGGCCTCCGGCGTGAGCTGCGTGAGGCGCAGGCCCGCCAGCCAGGCCATGGGCAGCTTTTGCAGCAGGAATAACCGCAGCTTCAGGGGATTGAGCACCTGGCGGCGGAAGGCAGCAGCTTGCGGGGTATCGGCGGAGGCGGTGGGCATGGAGCGAAGGTACGGGTTTGTCTTTGCGAGCGCAGCGCAGCAGCTGAAAGCCAGCGCAGCTAACCCATCCTGCCAAAACCAGCACCACTACATGCCAATCGGCCGAGTTATTCACCCCGGCGCGGCAGACTTAATCGAAGGCCAAAGTGATACAGCCGGCCGCTTAGGAAAGGCGTTCTGCTCACTTGTTTTTGGCTTTGGACTGCCCTCTTTTCGGCGGCGTTGCAACCGGCTCTGGCTGCGCGGCCGCGGCCGGGTAAACGGCCAGCTCCTGGTAGCCAAACGTAGGGTCAGGCTCGCGGCGAAACTCCAGCCCGGCCAGCTCGCTGAGCACGATTTCGGCCGTGGTGTACACCCGGCAGCCATCGAGCAAATGCCCACCGATTGTGCGGCCGGTGCTGTCGCTCACGGCCAGGTGCAGGTGCGAGCCGTTGACGGACAGCGTGCCTACCAGTGACACAATCTCGAAGTGGCCGCGGTACACGCTGGGGCCTTCCTGGTTGGCCAGCCGCAGCGTGGCCACCGTGAGGCTGCCCACGCACGTCACCATGGCGCCCGCCCGGATGTTGTGGGCTTTGGCAAAAGCGTTGAGGCTTTGGCGTAGGTCGTCGCCCGGTCGCAGGCGCAGGGCGTGGGTTTTCAGCGCGGAAGTGGAAGCGGCAGACACGGCGGGCGCAGTTTGGGCCAGCGCAGGGCTAGCCAGAAGGCAAAGGAGAAGCAGGCGAAACACGGGGCAAGGTAAGAGTTAGCCGCGCATATGCTTCGTTCAGGCATGAGACCTCACCCCCGCCCCTCTCCCCAGGGAGAGGGGTGCCAGTCGACTTCTTTTAAAGCAAAACCGGTGCCCCCTCTCCCTATGGAGAGGGGGTCAGGGGGTGAGGCGCCCGTGAGAACGAAGCCCACTACTTGATAAACCGCACCGTGCCGTAGCGCACCTTAATATTCACATTCCCGGCGTTGCGGGCCGGCACGGCACCGCCGAATACGCCCAGCACGTCGCTGGTTTGGGGGCCGTTTTCCTGCGAGAGCACCCGCACGAAGTTCTTATCCACCAGCAACTGCCCCTGCTCGGTGCTCACATCGAAGCGGAAGCCCGGCGCCTCGGCAAAGCCCAGGCGGATAGTGCTGAAACCGCCGTCGAGGTTTACCTGGCGGAAGTTGGCACCCATGTCGCGCACCACGAAATCGGGGCTGTAGCGCACGGCCATGTCCAGGCCTTCGCTCAGCCTATCCACCGTAAAGCGGGAGTAGCCCGACGAGCCGCGCAGGTTGCGTACGGTGCCCAAGGCCACGTCGCCGTACTTGCTGTGCACGGTGAGGTCCTGCACGGTGCCGATGTCAATGTCGGAAAAGTTATTGCGCAGGTCCACCGTAGTGCCTTCGTCGAGGCGCAGGCGGGCATAGCTGGCGTCGATGCTGGCGCGGCCGGCGAAGGCCACGGTGCAGTCGCCGTTGCCGATGCGCAGCAGGTTACGCGGCCCGTCGAGGCGGCCGGCGCGCAGGGTTCCGTAGTCCACGGCCAACTCGGTGGGCCCGGTCAGGTCGCCGGCAATGGCCACCTCGCCGAAGTTGTTGTGCACGCGCAGGGCAGTGGTGCGGGGCAGCCACACGGTGTAGTTCACCTCGTAGCGGCAGCCGCCCGGCCGGCCGCGCAAAGCCGGGCCAAACTGCGTGCTTACGGCCACGCCACCGGTGCGGGCGTCGTAGTCGAGCCACTGCACGCCCAGCGCGTCCAGCACCTGGCGGGCACCAGCCTCGGTTTCGGAGCGCGCCACCAATTCGGCGTCCACTTTGATTTCGCGCTTGTTCCAAGTATTCACCTGCACCCGACCGTAGCGGGTTTCGAGCGAAAAGGAACGGCCGGTTTTGGGCACAGCATAGCTGCGACTCAGGCGCCGCCGCTGCTCGGCCTGTAGGATGCTGCTGGCCTGCTCTGTGTCCTGGACGGGCAGCGGGTTTTGTTGGCCGCTTTGCTCGTACTCGGCCACCACGGCCACGTAGGTCTGCATCCGGGTGAAGGCCTGCGGCCCCACCACCCACTGCGTGGCCTGGGCGCGGCCGGGCAGCGAGCCCAGCAGCCCCAGCAACCCCACCATCAGGCCCAGCACCCAGCCCGGCGCGGCGTGAACGGACTTGCTCATTCGGCCTGGCGCCGGCTGTCGGCCAGCACGTAAGAACTGGTGTTGCGCTCTTCGGCGAGGGCACCCGCCCCCAGGTGCAGCTGCTGGTCGAGGATGTCGAGGCGCACCTGCAGGTTGCGGTTCATGGCCGTGAGCACGGCGTCGGGCTGCGGGTGGTTCAGCAGCTCGGCCTTGAGTTGGCGGTAACTCGAATCGAGCGACACCAGCTCCAGCTGCCAGTCGGCGGTCACGCTGGCCATGCCGGGGCCTTTCAGCTCACTTAGTTCTTGCTGGCGCCGGGCCAACTGGTTGGTGTAGTAGGCTTCCATGCCCCACACGGCCCGCACGAGCTGGCTGTCGGCGCCGGTGGTGCGCTCGGCGGCGGCCATGGCCAGCGGGTTGCCGCCCTGGTAGAGCGCGGCGTCGGCTTCGGCAGTTGCATTACTGGTGCCCGCTTGGGCCGGGACTGCGGCTACTTCTGCCGCAGGAGAATGCGATTTCCAAGCCTCGCTGGCGCCGGCGGCAAATACCAGCAGGGCCAGCGACGCGGCCACACCGTAGCGCTGCAGCCAGTTGGCGCGGGGGGCCACTGCCGGGATTGCGGCGGGCTCCGTGGCTAGGCGCAGGGTGGGTGCGGCCACGGGTTCGTTGAGTTGCTGCTCCAGCGCGGCCCACAGGTCGGGGCGCGGCTCGTGGGTGTCGAAATCGGCGCGGTGCCGCTCGACGAAGTTTTCTAAAGAATTTGGCTTATTCGTGTTCATGAAAGGGTTACAGACGCACGGTTCTTCCAGGTTTCAGGGGGCTGCGGAGGTATAATGGGTGGCCGCTGCCAGGCGAAAAAGGATGAAGAGTAGGTGGAAATAGGTAATAAATAGGTAACGGTATTGGCTTAACTCAGGCCGCGCTGGGCGGCCAATTCGCGCAGTCGCACCCGGGCCCGGCTGTACTGCGACTTAGAAGTAGATTCGGAAATGCCCAGGATGCCGGCAATTTCGAGGTGGTCGTAGCCTTCGAGCAGGTACAGGCTCAGTACTACGCGGTAGCCGTCGGGCAGTTCCTGAATGCAGCGGCGCAGCACGTCGGCGCGGTAGTGGGTGTCGGCCTCGTCGTCGGGCGAAAGGCCGGCGGCTTCGGCGGGCTCCTCGTGGTGCTGCTCGCCCAGTGGCACCAGCGCCAGCCGCCGCTGCCGCAGGCAGTTGATGCTTTTGTTGACGACGATGCGCTTGAGCCAGGCCCCGAAGGAGGAGTCGCCCTTGTAGCTGCTCAGCTCCCGGAACGCGCTCAGAAACGACTCTTGGAGCACGTCCTCGGCCTCGGCGTAGTCGCCGGTGATGCGCAGGGCCGCGTTGAACATGGCCTTGGCGTAGCGCCGGTAAATTTCGGCCTGGGCCTGGCGGTCGTTCAGGCGGCAGCGCTCCACCAGCGGGGCATTGATGTCAACGTAGGCAACGGCGGCTTCCATGTGCAGAGAAAGGCGGGGTTTGAAATGCTTAAGCGGGTGAAGGACTCCGGCCCGGGCGGCAGGGTTGCAGGGCGGCGCAGACCAGCGGAGGCGAAGTGCAATTTACTGGTTCTTTACCTTTGACGTCTTATCCCTGCTCATTTCCTTTCCCATGCGCCCCCGCCGACTTCTCTCCCTGCTCCTGCTGCCTGCCCTGTGGAGCTGCAGCACCTCCGACACCAACCCCATTGTCGACTTCGGCGAAGGCGAGGGCATCACTTACCGCGACGGCAATAATTTCCCGATGGGCCCGCGCGACTACACCGACTGGACGACGGACGCCACCTGGAACAAGCCGGAGCGCGACCTGTTTGCCGACGCCAACGTGGACCTCAACGGCGCGCAACGTACGGCGCTGATTTCCTTTGCCACCGCTTACCCCAATCCGGCCCCGGCGGGCGTGGCAACGTGGACGTTGCAGACCCAACGCGGCGCCGGCAGCGGCGTCAATCCATTCACCGTTCGGGCCGTGGTGGTGAACCGGCAGTATCAGGTGCTGCAGCGGTTTGGTCCCCTTGGCTTCGGGTTTGCAGCAAGTTTCCGGCTCGATTATGCCGCTATCGGCCTCAGCCCGCGCGAGCTGTACCGGCTCTACTATGTGGTAACGGACGCCAGCGGGCTGGTGTACAAAGGCCACGGCGACGTGCGCCACGAGCCACAACAGTAGGGCCGGGCGCCCGGCTTGGCTGCAGCACGCCCGCTTTTCGCTGGTTTGTTGCCAATTTTACAGTCGAATTATTCGCTATGCCCCTCAAATCCCTACTTATTACCGGCGGCGCCGGTTTCGTGGGCTCGGCCCTGGCCCTGCGCTTCCGCGAGGCTTACCCCGAGTGCCGCATCTTCGCCCTCGACAACCTCAAGCGCCGCGGCTCGGAGCTGAACCTGCCGCGCCTGCGCGAGGCCGGCATCGAGTTTGTGCACGGCGACATCCGCAACAAGGAGGATTTCGACGCCCTGCCCGCCGTGGAGGCCGTCATCGAAGCCTCGGCCGAGCCCTCGGTGCTGGCCGGCCTCACCTCGGCGCCCGACTACCTGATAAACACCAACCTGGCCGGCACGGTGAACTGCCTGAACTACGCCCGCCAGCACAACGCAGCGTTCGTGTTCCTGTCCACGAGCCGGATTTACCCGATTAACCAGATTGACAAAATCCGGACTGTGGAGGCCGACACCCGCTTCGAGGTGAGCTCCGAGCAGCCCATTGCCGGCATCTCGCCCCGCGGCCTGGCCGAGGACTTCCCCCTGGAAGGCTACCGCTCGCTCTACGGCGCCACCAAGCTGTGCTCGGAGTACCTGATTCAGGAATACCACCACTTCTACAACCTGCGCACGGTCATCAACCGCTGCGGCGTGCTCACCGGTCCCTGGCAGATGGGCAAGGTCGACCAGGGCGTGGTGGTGCTGTGGGTGGCGCGCCACTTCTGGCAGCAGCCGCTGGGCTACTTCGGCTTCGGCGGCACAGGCAAGCAGGTGCGCGACATTCTGCACGTCGACGACCTGTTCGATTTGGTGCAGTACCAGCTCGAAAACCTCGACCAGGTGAACGGCCAGACCCTGAACGTGGGCGGCGGGCGCGATATCAGCGTGAGTTTGCAGGAACTGACGGCCATCTGCCAGCGCGTGACGGGCCACACCGTGCCCATCAGCTCGCAGGTGGAGAACCGGCAGGCCGACATCCAGCTCTACCTCACCGACAACTCCCGCGTGACCAACCTCACCGGCTGGGCGCCCAAACGCTCGGCCGAGCAGATTGTGACCGACGTGTATCACTGGCTGCGCGACAACGAGGCGCAGCTGAAACCTATTTTAGGCTAGCCCCCTTTTCTGACATCGTATGAAAATAGCACTCATAACCGGGGCCGGGGGCCTGATTGGCAGCGAAGCCGTCGAGTTCTTCGCCGACAAGTTCGACCTCATCGTGGGCATCGACAACAACCTGCGGAGCTACTTTTTCGGTGAGCATGCCAGCACCGACTGGAACCGCGCCCGCCTGCAAAGCACCTTTGCCAACTACCGCCACCACGCCGTCGATATCCGCGACCAGGCCGCGCTAACGGCCATTTTCCAGGAGTATGGCACCGATATCGCCCTTGTGGTGCACACGGCCGCCCAGCCCAGCCACGACTGGGCCGCCCGCGAGCCCTTCACCGACTTCACGGTGAACGCCAACGGCACGCTGAACCTGCTGGAAATGACGCGCCAGCACTGCCCGGAAGCCGTGTTCATCTTCACCTCTACCAATAAAGTGTACGGCGACAATCCCAACTTCCTGCCCCTGGTGGAGCTGGAAACCCGCTGGGAAATCGACGAAAGCCACCCCTACTTCGCCCACGGCATCGACGAAAAAATGAGCATCGACCACACCACGCACTCGCTCTTCGGGGCCAGTAAGGTGGCGGCCGATGTGCTGGTGCAGGAATACGGCCGCTACTTCGGCATGAAAACCGCCGTGTTCCGCGGCGGCTGCCTCACGGGGCCGCGCCACTCGGGGGCGCAGCTGCACGGCTTCCTGTCGTACCTGATGAAGTGCGCCATCACCGGGCAGCACTACACCGTGTTTGGCTACAAGGGCAAGCAGGTGCGCGACAACATCCACTCCCACGACCTGGTGAACATGTTCTGGCACTTCTACCAGCAGCCGCGCACCGGCGGCGAGGTGTACAACGCCGGCGGCGGGCGCTTCGCCAACTGCTCGATGCAGGAAGCCATTGTGCTGTGCGAGGAAATCACGGGCAACAAGATGAGCTACTCCTACTCGGAGCAGAACCGCGTGGGCGACCACATCTGGTACGTGTCGGACGTGCGCCGCTTCCAGCAGCACTACCCCGGCTGGCAGTTCGAGTACGGCCTGACGGCCACCCTCACCCAGATTTTCAACGAGCTGCGCCAGCGCCAACCCGCCCCTTCGGCATGAGTGAGCCCACGTCTCCGGTCGGGCTGCCCGATGTAGCCGCAGCCGCCACGGCCGCTCCGCTGCTGAGCGTGGTCATTCCGGCCTACAACGAGGAGGAAAGCATCGGCGAAACCCTGCACAGCCTGCACGCCGCGCTGCTGGCCGAGGGCATTGCCCACGAAATCGTTGTCACCAACGACAATTCCAAGGACAACACCCTGGCCCGACTCGAAGAGCTAGCCCGCGAAATTCCGACGCTGGTGTACTACACCAACGCCGGCCCCAACGGCTTCGGCTACGCCGTGCGCTACGGCCTGGAGCGCTACCGCGGCGACTGCGTGGCCGTGATGATGGCCGACCTCTCGGACGACCCCGCCGACCTGGTGCGCTTCTACCGCAAAATGCAGGAGGGGTACGATTGCGTGTTTGGCTCGCGCTGGGGCAAGGGCGGCCGGGTGGTCGACTACCCGCCCCACAAACGGGTTATCAACCGCATGGCCAACGCCATCGTGAAAACGGTATTCCGGCTGAAATACAACGACTGCACCAACGCCTTCAAGCTCTACCGGCGCCACACCATGGAAGGCCTCAAGCCCTTCCTCTCACCGCACTTCAACCTCACGCTGGAGCTACCGCTCAAGGCCATCGTGCGCGGCTACTCCTACGCCGTAGTGCCCAACTCATGGACCAATCGCAAATACGGTGAGAGCAAGCTCAAAATCAAGGAGATGGGCAGCCGCTACTTCTTTATCATGATGTACTGCCTGATTGAAAAGTATTTCTCGCAGGGCGATTTCCGAAAGAAGCAGGAATAGATTTCTCAACGTGACGCCTCACCCCGGCCCCTCTCCAAAGGGAGAGGGGCGCCAGACGCCAGGAGCAAGACCGGTGCCCCCTCTCCCTTCGGAGAGGGGGTCAGGGGGTGAGGCCCCACACCCGGACAAGACAGCTCTCTTTACAAAAAAAGGCCGCCCGGTTTCCCGGACGGCCTTTTTTTACGTCGAAGCCATCATTAAATATCAAACTTAATGCCCTGCGCCAGCGGCAATTCAGTGGAGTAGTTGATGGTATTCGTCTGGCGGCGCATGTACACCTTCCAGGCGTCGGAGCCAGACTCGCGGCCGCCGCCGGTTTCCTTCTCGCCGCCGAACGCGCCACCGATTTCGGCCCCGCTCGTGCCGATGTTCACGTTGGCAATGCCGCAGTCGGAGCCCGCAGCGGCCAGGAAGGCTTCGGCCTCGCGCATGTTCAGGGTGAAAATACTGCTGCTCAAGCCCTGGCGCACGTCGTTTTGCAGCTCAATAGCTTTCTCCACGCCGCCGCTGTACTTGATGAGGTAGAGAATGGGCGCGAAGGTTTCTTCCTGCACCGTGTGGTAGTGGTTTTCTACCTCCACCAGCGCGGGCTGCACGTAGTGGCCGCCGTGCAGCTCGGCGCCGCTCAGCACCTGGCCGCCGGTGAGCAGCTTGCCGCCTTCGGCCTGCACTTTCTCCAGGGCCTCGCTGAACATCTTCACCGCATCGGCGTCGATGAGTGGGCCCACCAACGTGCCTTCCTGCAGCGGGTGGCCGATGGGCAGCTTGGGGTAGGTGGCCAGCAGGCGGTTTTTCACTTCCTCAAACACGCTGTCCTCGATGATGACGCGACGGGTGCTGGTGCAGCGCTGCCCGGCCGTGCCCACCGCCCCAAACACGATGGCGCGGATGGCAATGTCGAGGTCGGCATTCTTAGTGACGATAATGGCGTTGTTGCCGCCCAGCTCCAGCAGGGCGCGGCCCAGGCGGGCGCCTACCACCTCGCCTACTTTGCGGCCCATGCGGGTGCTGCCCGTGGCCGATACCAACGGCACGCGCTTATCCGCAGCCATGGCCGCGCCAATGTCGGCCCCGCCCACAATCAGGCTGAATACGCCTTCCGGGATGTCGTTTTCTTCGAGCACCTCGCGGATGATGTGCTGCACGGCCACGGCCGTAAGAGGCGTTTTTTCGGAGGGTTTCCAGATGCTCACGTCGCCGCACACGGCGGCCAGCATGGCGTTCCAGCTCCACACGGCCACCGGGAAGTTGAAGGCCGAAATGATGCCCACCAGGCCCAGCGGGTGGTACTGCTCGTACATGCGGTGCGCCGGGCGCTCCGAGTGCATGGTGAAGCCGTGCAACTGGCGCGAGAGGCCCACCGCAAAGTCGCAGATGTCAATCATCTCCTGCACCTCGCCCAGGCCTTCCTGCAGGATTTTGCCCATCTCGGCGCTCACCAGCTTGCCCAGCGGCTCCTTGTATTCGCGCAGCTTGTTGCCAATCTGCCGCACGATTTCGCCGCGCTTGGGCGCGGGCACCAGCCGCCATGTTTGGAAAGCCTCCTGCGCGGTTTTGATGACGGTGTCGTAGTCGTCGAGGGTGGCGAAGGCCACGCTGGCAATGCGGCGCCCGTCGGCGGGGGCGTTGATGACGCGGCGCTCGGCGTTGGCCTGGCCGCCCCAGGTGCGGCCGGTGCTGTAGGCGGCGTTTTCAGACTCCACGCCTAGCTGGCGCAGCACGTCCTGAATGCCGTGGGGGTCTTCGTGGGGATGCGCCACGGTAACGTCGGGCGCGGTGGCTTCTTCGAGGGCCTGCTTCATGTCGATGAGGGGGGTGGGATGATGCAGGCGCAAAGCTACAGCTTGCCAACGAACGGGGCAGCCTATTCGCTGCCCGTGCTTCCGTCCCTCGATTTCCTTTGCCAACGGGTCAGCCCGGCCGCTCTTTTTACTCGTTGGAAGGCAGCATGCCGGCCCGCTCCTGCTGGTCGTGCAGCCAAGCCATGGCTTCAGCCTCGTCGTCGTAAAACAGGGGGTACGAGTCGATGGTCGCAGAATGGCGCAGGTGCTGCTCCATCTCGGCGCTTTGCGCGGCCTGTCGCTGGTGCGGCCCCGACAGGTACGCCGTGAACAGCGGCCCACCCAGTTCGGCGGCCACCTTCGGCGAAAACTGGTCGCGGAACCACTCGTTCAGGTCGGGCCCATCCAGGGGGCGGCGGCGCAAATCCAGCAGCCAGAAGCGGCAGTTGCCGTGCTCCTTGGCCGCGGCCAGCATCACCCGATAGGTTTCCTGCACCTCGGGCGGCGGCATGGCCTGCAACCACCGCCCAATGAGAACCCCTAAATCGGAACGGTATTCGAGCGAAAAGGCATTGGCGGGAAAGGCAGGCACGGCAGGATGGGAATGGCGAACAGTGCTATATACGCCAAGCCAAAGACGAGGTTAACGCCCGGGCATCCTCCCGCCTACTGCCTGTGGCCCTGGCCGGCCATAAAAAAGCCCCTTTCTGTGCCAGAAAGAGGCCTTCGCTTGGACAAGGCAGGGCACGTACTATCCCACTTTTCGCAGGGCCACCCGCTCCTGCTCCAGGTCAACGAGGTTGTTGAAAACGTCCAGGCTGTCGCGCCGCAGGTTGCGCACCTCCTCATCGGAGAGCTGCCGGACTTTGGTTTGAAAATCTTTGTAATAAGCCACAAACACGGCCAGTTCGGGCACCCGGTTTTCGTAGGGCACCATGTTTTCGAGCACTTCGCTGAAGAAGTGCGGGCTGTGCGTGGTCACAAAAAACTGGTTTTCCTGCTGCGTGGCGATGCGCTCGGCCAGTTGCGACACGTACTGCGGATAGGAGTGCGCCTCGGGCTCTTCCAGCAAAATCACCGTGTTGCGGTTCGATTCCATGGCGGCCAAGTAGAAGCCGTAGCGCTGCAGCGTGTCGCCGCTGCCCGAATACGGGTAGGCAAAGCTGAGGCCGTCCACCTCTTTCATCACCTCGAACCGGCCGGTGTCGGGGCGCACCCGCATGCGCAGGCCGCGCTCGGCAAAGAGGCTGGCAAACTCGTGGCGCAAGGCGGCGTGCTGCTCCAGCACCTGCACCAGGTTGTTGCCGTGCGGCGGGCGCAGCGAGACGTCGGGGTAATGACGGTCGATATGGCCGCCGGGCTTGTAGCGGTACGATTTCACCGCGCGCGGCTGCCAGGTTGGGCTCGATGCCACGAAGTGACCGTCTTCGCCGGGCTGGTCCAAGTGGCCGTGGCGGTCAAACTCGGTATAGAGAAACCCCGGCTCGGGCATGGGCGTGGCCGTGGCCAGGTGCGGATACAGCCGGTCAAGCAGCAGGGCGTCGTCGCCGGAGCGGGTTTTGCTGCGGCCTTCTAGCAGCGGCAGGCCCAGCTTGGCCCGTAGCAATCGGTACATGGCCTGGCTAAACACGCCGTACCGGAATCGTTTGCTTTTGCTTTCATGCCCCAGCAAGCAGATATCGCGGTCAGTCTCAATGCGTACGGGGTGCGTCATTACCCCGTCATGAAAGAGGTGCGCCGGCTTCTCATAGCGCACAAAGCTGCTCAGGAATTTCTTCTTCTTTTCAAACGGAAAACTACCCAGCAGGCTCATGGCCTCCAGCACCGTCGATTTTCCCACATTGGGCTGGCCAATGATGAGGTTGACGCGCCGCGGATGCAACACGGCGCTCCGAATCGACTTGAAATTCTGGATATAAAGGGTGTTAATGACGTTTTCCATTCACTTGTGTTGGCCAGCAAGCCAATGCGCTTACCGTTTGAAACCGGCAGTAAAATTTCCCAAGTTGGGACTAATACTTACGATAAAAATCGGCTAACAGACTTGAACTGCTAAGCCAATTGCCAGTATTTCAACGGAAATTTGTCGAAGTTATGCCTATTATTTAGTCTTTTCTATAAGTGTTGCCAAATAAATTTTTACCAATAATTTTAGCCGAAAAGCTCTTCGGAAAACCGTCCTGCCTTAGTGCAAAAAAAAGCCCCTACCGGTTTGGCAGGGGCTTTTGCAACGCAGAAAGATGTTATTCAGCGCCGATGGGGTAGTAAGCCTTGCGGCCGTCCGGGTACATGCCTTCTACCAGCACGCCCGAGCCGTTGCGGCCCTGCTCCAGATACGCTTTCACGTCGGAAGGCTTGGTGACCGGGTTGCGTTCAATGCGGGTAATGATGAAGCCATCGGCCATGCCCGTTTCGCGCAACGCGCTGCCCTTGATGCCGCTCACCTTGGCGCCGCCTTCCAGGCCCAGCTTGGCCAGCTCACGGGCCGGCACAGCCGAGATGGTGGCGCCCTCGTACTTGATGGACGCCACGGCGTCTTCGCGCACCACGGCGGTGGTGCCGGTTGTGTTGCGCAGCACCGCCTCGGTGGTATTGGGGGTGCCGCCGCGCAGGTAGCTCACCTTAATCTTGTCGCCGGGGCGGAAGCGTGCCACTTGCTCTTGCAACTGCGATGACGTGTTCACGGCCACCCCGTTGATTTGGGTGATGATGTCGCCGGTTTTCAGGCCGGCAGCGGCGCCAGCGCTGTTTTCGCTCAGGCCCTGGATATACACGCCGTTCAGGGTGTTCAGCTTCTTCTCGGAAGCCAATTTGGCGTCAACTTCCTGAATCTGCACGCCGAGTAAAGCGCGCTGCACCACTTTGTATTTCAGCAGGTCGTCCACCACTTTGCTGGCCAGCGCGCTGGGAATGGCAAAGGAGTAGCCTTCGTAGCTGCCGGTGTGCGAGGCAATGGCCGAGTTGATGCCGATAAGGTCGCCGTTGAGGTTGACCAGGGCACCGCCCGAGTTGCCGGGGTTCACCACGGCATCGGTCTGGATGAACGACTCCAGGCCCATGTTGTCCTTGCGGTTCAGGATGCCGATGTTGCGGCTCTTGGCCGAAATGATACCGGCCGTCACAGTCGAGTTCAGGTTGAATGGGTTGCCCACGGCCAGCACCCACTGGCCCACCTTCACGTCGTCGGAGTTGCCGTACTTCACGAAAGGCAGGTTGTCGGCTTTCACCTTCAGCACGGCCAGGTCGGTGGTGGGGTCGGCGCCCACCAGCTCGGCGTCGAACTTGCGCTTGTCATCGAGCACTACCTCAATCTTGGAAGCTTTGTCGATGACGTGGTTGTTGGTCACGATATAGCCGTTGGCGGCAATGATAACGCCCGAGCCGGAGCCCTGGCCGCCACCCTGGGGCTGCTGCTGAAACTGGTCAAACTGGTCGCCGAAGAACTGGCGCAGGAAAGGGTCCATCTGCTGCCGGCGCGTGTCGGTGGGCGCGGCGGCGTATTCGGTCATCACGTGCACCACGGCCGGCGTCACGGCAGCGGCGGCGGCCACGAAGTTCAGGCCTTCGGGCACGGTGTAGGGCGTGCTCCGCATCTCGGACGTGTAACGCACCTGGGGGTTGGCGGCTACAGCCTGGGGCGCCACTTGGGCGGGCTCCAGCAGCTTGTACCCCCCCACGGCCACACCGCCGCCCAAAATGGCGGAACCGAGCAGGCCGAGCATCATTTGTTTTGCTTGCATGGGGTAAGGGAAAATGGAAAAAGGTGAAACCAGGTATTGTGAGGGCTAATTTAACGAGAACCGCATGAAAAGCGGATGAGTCAAACCAGCAATATTGCTATCAACGCAGAAAGGATTCGCTTTAGCGCTCCAAGGTTGCTTTTAGCAGAAAATAGGCCAAATCAGGTTAGATATGAGCTTAACACCAGCACCGGCAAAAAAGGCACCCCGTGGGGTGCCTTTTTTGCGTAAGTGGCCGGCAATTAGCGAATTTCAATGTGCTGCTTGGTCACTTTGTCGGTGTCGAAGGGCAGCGTGACGCGCAGGATGCCGTCGGTCAGCTCGGCGCCAATGGCCTTCACGTTCACCGTGTCAGGCAGGCGGAAGCTGCG
Source organism: Hymenobacter monticola (assembly GCF_022811645.1). Lineage (NCBI taxonomy): Bacteria > Pseudomonadati > Bacteroidota > Cytophagia > Cytophagales > Hymenobacteraceae > Hymenobacter > Hymenobacter monticola. The sequence goes on from NZ_CP094534.1 coordinate 418,741, forward strand.
GCTGAAGGTGCCATAGTTGGTTTCGAGGCGCCGGAACTTGGGCGCGGCGGGTGCCTCGGGGGCTACCACGGCGGGCTTGTTCTCGTCGGCTTTGTTTTCATCGCCGGCGTTGGCTTCGGTGGCGGTAGCGGCGGCTTCTTTGGCAGCGGCGGCCGGGTTGGCGCGCTCGCCCGAAATCACCAGCTGGCCGTCGTGGAATTCAATGTTGACCGCTTCCTTCTTCAGGCCGGGCAGGGCCAGGTGCAGCTCAAAGCCTTCGGCGGTTTCGAGGATGTCGGCAGCCGGCGTGAAGGCGGGGGCAGGCTGCGCCGCGTTGGTTTGCGGGGCTTGCAGCATGTCGGCCAGCATGGCGCTCAGGGCACGGCTGGGGCGGAGAGAAGGGCGGGTGTTATACAGCAGGGTTGCCATGGTTGATATAGAAGTTTGAAGTGAAAGAATGACTGCCGGCTAGCGGCGTACACTCGCTTTCATTCAAATCTGTACCAAACCAATTTTCATCGCATTTTCAAGACAAAATGTCTATTTCTGCGATAATCATTCACTCAATCTTGCTGCACCCAGTGCAAGAAAGACAGCCCACACCTTCCAAACCGCATAAATCCGAAAAACATCAGCCTGAAAATATGTCACTACGACGAGCAGCCGTTAGCTAGTGCTGCGTGGGCAGTTGCTGCCGGCTGGCAGCATCCTGGCCGTTGAGGAAGGTGAAACGCACCTCCAATCCCACCACCGGCGACACGGCATTGGCCCGGCCGGCCGGGATGGTCACGTTGCCGTCGATATCGAACTGGTCTTGCCCAAACGAGTAGCCCGTCTGGCGGGCCACCCACGGCGTCGCATCGAGCCAGTTGGTGAGGCGCACGCCCACTTCGCCGCGCAGGCTGGTGTAGTCAATGGTGCGCTCTTTGGCATCGGTGTCGGCGCGCAGCAGGCGCACGTGGGCAAGGGCCTCGTAGCTCAGGCGCGGCCGAATGGCGAGACGGCCAAGCGAGACGATTTTTTCCAGGTCGACGCGCAGGCGGGCGTTGGTGCGGCCACTGACGCCGGTGGCACCCGGAATCTCGCGCTCCAGGCTCAGGCGCTGGCCGAAGGTGAGCGGCCCGATGGGGCTGCGGTGGCGCAGCAGCACCTCCGGCACCAGCGTATAGGTTTTGTAAGCCGAAACGTAGGCCGCGGTGGCACCGATGCTCCAATGCTCGTTCCAGAAATGCTCGTAGCCCACGGCAAGGCGGCGCTCATCGAAGCCCAGCACCCGGCTGGAATTGGGCAAGCCGTTGTTGTCGGTGAGGTTCTGGCCGCGCAACGAGAAGAGAAGGTAGTCGTTGCCGGGCAGCGCCACTTCGGCCTGCGCCTCCGGCCACAGTTGCCAGCCGAAAACGCTGCGACGGGTTTGAGCGGCGGCCGGCAGGGCGAGGAGCGCGCCCAGCGCGGCGCCGATGAAAAGGTGCTTCATGGGAGGGCTTACAGTTGTAAGAATTAGAGCTTGGATTCGTCCAGAACGATGTAGAGACGCATATTTGCGTCTCGTCGCCTGCGCCTTATGGGCCGTTTGGTTTCGGGTGCCATCGTTCAACGACGAGACGCAAATATGCGTCTCTACCTCTTTCAAGCCAGTTCGACCAACTCTTACTGGTTAGCGGCCAGCTCCTGCACGGCCAGCCAAGCCATGAGGCCCGGGCCAGTGGCGAGGGCCTGCTCGTCGATGTCGAAGGTGGGCGTGTGCACCGAGGCGGCAAAGCGGCCGTCTTCGTGGCGGGTGCCGAGCCGGTAGAAGCAAGCTGGCGCGGCCTGCGAGAAGTAGGCAAAGTCTTCGGCGGCCATCCACTGGTCGAGCTCCACCACGTTCTCGGGGCCCAGGTACTGCTCGGCGGCCGCGCGCACACGGGCCGTGAGGGCGGGCTCGTTTTCGAGGTAGGGGTAGCCGTGCCGGATTTCGAGTTCGCACACGGCGCCCATGCTCGCGGCCAGGCCCTCGCAAAGCTGGCGCAGGTGCTGGTGAGCTTCAGCGCGCCACTCCTCGTTGAGGGTGCGGAAGGTGCCTTCGAGGTACACCTCGTTGGGAATGACGTTGGTGGCGCCGTTGGCGATGACCTTGCCGAAGCTGAGCACCGACGGAATCTTCGGGTTGGCGCGGCGGCTGACAATCTGCTGAGCGGCCACGATGATGTGGGCCGCTACCAGCACGGGGTCGAGGTTCATCTCGGGCATGGCGCCGTGGCCGCCCTTGCCTTTGATGGTGAGATAGAGCTCGTCGGTGCTGGCCATGTAGCGGCCGGGGCGCAGGCCAATTTTCCCGGCCGGCAGGTGCGGAAACACGTGCTGGCCCAGCACGTGGCCCACGGCTGGGTTTTCGAGCACGCCTTCTTGTATCATCAGCGAAGCACCGCCGGGCAGCCGCTCCTCGCCCGGCTGAAACATCAGCTTGATAGTGCCCTTAAACTCCCCCTTTAACTCGTTGAGGATGCGGGCAGCGCCCAGCAGGGAGGCCGTGTGCACGTCGTGGCCGCAGGCGTGCATCACGCCGGGGTTGGTCGATTTGTACGGCACGTCGTTGGCCTCCGTGATGGGCAGCGCGTCCATGTCGGCCCGCAGGGCAATGGTGGGGCCGCCGGGCTGGCCTTCAATCAGGGCCAGCACACCGGTGTTGGCAATGGGCTGCGGCGTGAGGCCCAGCTTCCGCAGCTCCTGCGCGACGAAGGCAGCGGTGTTGGTTTCCTCGAACGACAGCTCCGGGTGGGCGTGCAGGTGGCGCCGGATGGCCACGGTGTCGGCCGCGTACTGGGCGGCGAATGCTTGAATGCGGGGGATGAGGTCGGACATGGCGAGGTTGAGCGGTCAAACTCCCCTCCTTACCAAGGAGGGGATGTTTCAGCAAAGCTGAAACGGGGGTGGTTGTGGGCGTTGAACGGTTTGTGTGGGAGTCGTTCAGGCGGGTCGTTCAACGCCCACAACCACCCCAGCGTCCGCTTTGCGGCCGCGTCCCCTCCTTGGCTACGCCGACCTTCGGTTGGTAAGGAGGGGAGTTTTCGTTCTGCTTCTCCCCTACGGGTTCTTGTTCAGCAGCACCTGGGTGGGCTCCAGCTCCAGCTTGGGGGTGAGGCCGCGCAGGCGGGCCAGGCCGCGGGCGGCGTCGAGCTTGGTGAGGTAGTCGCCGATGTAGAGGCGGTACACCGGCGACTTGAACACGATGTAATCCGTTTCGTCGGGGTAGCGGCCGATGATGGTGCGCCGAATGGCCATCACCTTGTCGCGTTCCAGGCCCAGGTACACCAGGATGCGGTAGCCCTGGGCATACTTCACATTCTGGTTGGTGTAGGCCTGGTCACGCAGGCGCTGTTCCACCTGTGGGTTCACGTGGGCGGTGGGCGGCACGGCCGTTTTGGGGGCGGCCGGCGCGGCGGTGGCCGCGGCCGGCTTGGGCACCGCAAACACCGGGCGGTACTTGCTCACGTCTTCGGCCGGCATGGGCGCGGGTGCCGCTGCCGTAGCCACGGGCTTGCGGGTGGTGTCGGGCGGGGTGCTGGCCTGGGGGGCCTGCTGGGCTGTGCTGGCGCAGGCTACCAGCGAGAGCAGCGCGGGCAAAAGCAGCACTTTAAGCAACGGTCGGGTCATTATTTTCAGCAATGAGGGCCACACTGTTGGACGAGCCGATGCGGTCGGCCCCGGCAGCTACCAGGGCCTCGGCCGCCGCGCGGGTGCGGATGCCGCCGGCGGCCTTGATGCGCATGGTTTCGGGAAGCACCCGGCGCAGCATCTCCACGTCGGCCACGGAGGCCCCGCGGCTGGCAAAGCCGGTGGAGGTTTTCACGAAATCAGCCTCGCCGGCCACACAGAGCCGGGCGGCTAGTTCCATTTCCTCCTCGGTGAGCAGGGCGGTTTCGATGATGACCTTGAGCAGGGCCGAGTGCACGTGGCAGAGGTCGGCCAAATCCAGGATTTCATCCTGAATGGCGGCCGTGCGACCCGATTTCAGGGCCGAGATGTTCAGCACCATGTCCAGCTCCGTGGCCCCATCATAGAGCGCTACCTCGGCCTCCTTGAACTTGACGCTGGAAGCTGAATAGCCCAGCGGAAACCCAATCACTGTGCAAATGCCCACGGCCGTGCCGGCCAGCTTGCCGGCGGCCAGGGCCACGTAGCACGGCGGCACGCACACGGTGGCAAAGCCGTGGGCCACGGCCTCGTCGCAGAGCTGGAGTATCTGGGCCTCCGTCGCGTCGGGGCGCAGCAGGGTGTGGTCGATTTGGGCGGCAAGGTTCATGGGGCAAAGGTAACGGGTAAGGCCGCCCCTCCCCTACTCCACCACGAGGCGGCGGGTTGCGGTGGCCGCGCCGGCCTGCACTTGCACGGCGTAGAGGCCGGGCGCGAGGCCCGTCAGGTCCAGTTCAGCTTTGATACCGGTAACTGTAAGGATGCGCACGGGACGGCCCAGGGCGTCGAGCACGGTGAGCGTGGCCGGGCCGGTGCCGACGGGCAGCAGCACGGTGGCGCGGCCGTGGGCGGGGTTTGGAAAGAGGCTTACAACCGCCTTGGCAGGTGCAATGACTGTCGCCGAAGTCAGCGATGCATCGGTGAGGGTCGCCAAAAAACCCAGGCTTCCGTTCGCTGGGCCGGACAATTGTAGCGGGCCAAAGCTGGCCGGCAGTTCGGAACTGCCGCCTAAGTAGAGCAGGCCGGTGCCGGCCGCAACTATGGGGCCGGCAAAATCGAACCCTACTCCCCCGAACTGCTGGGCCCAGGCGAAGCTCGCCGTGGTGCCAGCGTCTGTGAGCTTGGCAATGAGGCCATCGGTGCGCATGGGCGTATTCAGCACAGTGCTGCCAAAGGTGGCCATCCCACCGATTGTTCCGGCCAGATACACACTGTTACCGCTGATGGCCAAGCCGGCTGGGTCGTCATCGCCGCTGCCACCGCCACCCACGGCCCAGGCAAACCGGCCCGTAGGTCCGGCATCAAGCAGTTTTGCCACAAATATGTGACGACGGCTGGTGATGGGCGGGGTGAACAACTGAATGTTGCCGAAATCGGTGGGCCCGGTGTAGTTGCCTGCCACATACAGCGTACCGCGGCCATTGGTGACAAGTACGGTGGCGTTCTGGTGGTCGGGGCCGCTTATCGGCTGAACCCAGACAAAACTGGCAGTAGCGCCCGCATCGGCGAGCTTGGCCACAAAGCCGTCGTGAAACTGCACGCTGGTCAGGCTGCTGGCGCCGAAACCAGCCGTCCCGTTAAAATAACCCGCGATGTACACGCTCGGGCCATCGACAACCAAAGCCCGGGCGTCGGTGAGGGAAGCCCCGGAGACTTGCCGCACCCAAGTAAATGAGCTGGACGCCCCGGCGTCGGTGAGCTTGGCCACGAAGCCATTGGGCAGCACGTTACTGCCGGAGCCGGTCGTCAGCACGGTGCTGCCAAAGCGCGCCGCGCCGTTGAACTGGCCCGCCAGGTACACGTTGTTGCCATTTGCCGCCAGCGCGTAGGCCCCGTCGCTGTAGGCGCCGCCGAAACCTTGTGCCCAGCCGAAGGCAGCCGTAGCGCCGGCATCGGTGAGTTTGACCACGAAGCCATCAGAATTGCCCGAGCTGACATTCACCAGCCCAACGGACCCAAAACCCGCATTGAGACTGTTGAAATACCCCGCCAGATAAATGGCATTGCCTTGCACGGCCAATGCCACGGCCCGGTCTTCGGCTGCGCCACCTGCCCGCTGCGCCCAAATGAAAGAACCGGTGGCCGGGCTCCATTTGGCCACAAACACGTCGGTATTGCCCGCACTGGTTAGCGTTGTGGCTCCGAAAACGGCCGTGCCGGTAAAGGAGCCGGCCATCAACACATTGCCATCTCCATCGACGGCGGAAGCACTCACGCTCGTGTCGCTGCCCGGGGCCTGACCGATGGCTACCGCCGTTTGCCAGGTTGGGCCCTGAGCGTGTGCCGCCGGTACGGCTAACGGCAGCGCTCCAAAGCCCAGCAAAACACCAATAACGAATCGAAGCAAGTACCAATGTTTCATCGGGAACAGGACGCAAAAAAAGAGGCGAGCAGCAGCGCCAGCATTGCCAAAGCTACACGGAGCCGCTGGAACCTGGAACGCCCCAACCAAACGGCCGAGACGTGCCAACTTTGGGGCTTGCCTACTCTACTACCAACCGCCGGGTGGCCGTGGTGCCGCCCGCTTGCACCCGCACGGCGTAGAGGCCGGGCGCGAGGCCAGTCAGGTCGAGGTCGGCTTTCGAGGCAGTGGCTATTTGGGTGCGCACGGGGCGGCCCAGCGCGTCGAGCACGGTGAGGGCGGCCGGGCCGGCGCCGGCCGGCAGCTGCACGGTGGCGCGGCCGTGGGCGGGGTTGGGGAAGAGACCGATGCTCTCGGGGCGCAGAACAGCCGTGGTGGCCGTGAGGGTGGGGTCGGCAATAGATGCCAAAAAGCAAAATGGAGTGCCCGGTGGTGTAGTGACTGGGCCGTTGAGTGTCAAGTTATCAAAATTGGCTGTTCCACGTGCCGAACCGGCCACATACACTTTACTGCCGCTCAAGACAACGGCGTATGCTATATCACTGTCCACACCGCCAGCCCGCTTTACCCAATCATAGGTACTACTATTGCCTGCATCCGTGAGCTTGACTACGTAGGCATCCAACGAGCCCGCACTTGTCGAGTTAATAGCTCCAAAAGAGGCGGTTGCACCAGAAAAACTCCCACATACATACACGTTGTTTCCCTGCACAGTTATGGCGTTGGCATCATCGTAAGTGGGGCCGCCCGCCCGCTGGGCCCAAGTATACCCGTTGCTGCTGCTGCCCGCATCGGTGAGCTTTGCGATGAATGCATCGGAACCGGTAATACCGCTACTATTTACCAATACGCTGTTTCCAAACGTCACGGTACCAGAGAAGCTTCCAGCTACGTATACCTGCGAACCAGTCACCGCCAAGGCATATGCCGTAGCTCCCCCCCTATTTGCCGAAGCGGCACCTGCTGTGCCGTCCACCCACGTAAAAGCGCTGGTGTTGCCTTGGTCGGTCAATTTTGCGACGTACATGCTCCGCCCGGTCAATGCAATGGCATCAAATGACGTTGAAGCGCCTTCGAATAAACCGATTATATACAAGGTGGTTCCGTTAGCCACTATTCCAGAAGCATTGCAATCTGTTGCGCTCCCACCGGCCGTTTTAGTCCACACAAAGCTGCTGGTGTTTCCCGAATCGACGATTTTAGCGACGTACATACTATACTTAATACTAGATACCGGAACCACGGTTATACTGCCAAATGCGGCCGAAGCCCCAAGCAACTGCCCAGTTATGTACACATTGTTCCCGCTTACGGCGATGCCATTGGCGTAATCTAGCCCTCGGCCGCCTGCCTGCTGCACCCAAACGAAGCTGCTGGTGATGCCCATATCGATTAATTTGGCCACGTAGATATCAGAGCCTGAATAAGCGAGGTAATTATTCAGCGTGATGCTACCGAATGTAGCGACAGGCCCAGTGAAATACCCCGTTATGTATATGTTATTTCCATTTACCGCTATTGCTTTAGCGTAGTCATATCCGACACTACCCGCCTGCTGTGCCCAAACAAAACTACTGCTGCTGGTGCTCCATTTGGTTACGAAAATGCTGGTGGTAGTAGATGCAAGCGTTGTGGTGCCAAAACTGACGGTACCGGTGAATGTCCCCAGAATATATATGTTTCCATTTGCATCGACGGCTGTGGCATTGGCGACTGAATAACTTCCGCCAGCTTGGCTACTCGCCGCAGCAGATTGCCAACTTGGCGTTTGTGCGAATGCGCTTGACCCGATTAACAATAAGGCCCAAAGCAATAGGGTGAAAAGGTAATTCATTAAAGGTCAGACAAAAACCAAGGTGGTGGAATAGCACTGCTGGTAAATATAGCAACTCGTTATGTTTAAAGTAATTCAAACAAAAACGCCCCGACCAACCGGCCGGGGCGTTCCCATTTTCAGCAATTAAGTCCGCTTAATCCACCAGCACGGCGCGGCCGCTTTCCACGTCCTGCTCCACGGCTTTGTACTTCACGTCGCGCACCACGCGGCCGTCCATGTACTGCACGTTCACCTTGTCGTTGCGGTTGGCCACTTTCTGGCTGCGCACGGGCACCTGCTTTTCGGCGGGCAGGTCCTGCGGGCCCATGTCTTCGGGGCCGGCGCCGAGCGAATCGAGGTTGCTTTCGTGCTCCACGGTGAAGTTGGTTTGCTGCTCCTCGTCTTCGAGGTAGTAGTCCTGCTCCTCGTTGGTGCCCACGGCACCTTGCTGCACCGGCACGTCGGCGTGGAAGAGGAAGGTGGTGGTTTCCTCGTTCACCTTGGCAATCATGCGCTTAAATAGCTCGAAGCTCTCGAACTTGTACACCAGCAGCGGGTCTTTCTGCTCGTACACCGCGTTTTGCACCACCTGCTTCAGGTCGTCCATCTGGCGCAGGTGCTGGGTCCAGGCCGTGTCAATCACGCTCAGCACCACCACTTTCTCCATCTGGCGCAGAATGTCGTGGCCGCCGGTGGCCTGGGCGCGGCGCAGGTTGGCAATGGCCTGCACCTGCTTCTTGCCGTCGGTGAAGGGCACGGCAATGTTCTCGTAGGGCGAGCCGTTGCTCAGCAGGTCGTTCACCAGCGGCAGGTTGGTGGCCGCGATGTGCTCGTTCTTGCTCTGGAAGTAGCCCAGGGCTTCGTCGTACAGCTTCTGGGTAAGGGCCGGCAGTTGCAGGCTGCTCAGGTCCTGCGCCGTCAGGAAGGTGTCGTAGCCAAACACCTTGATGACGTTGAGCTTGAAATCCTCGAAGTCGCCCGTGATTTTGTGGCCGCTGGCGATGTCCTCACTCACGTCGTAAATCATGTTGAGGATGTCGACTTCCATGCGGTCGCCGTGCAGGGCGTTGCGGCGGCGCTTGTACACCACTTCGCGCTGGGCGTTCATCACGTCATCGTACTCCAACAGGCGCTTGCGCGTGCCGAAGTTGTTTTCCTCCACTTTCTTTTGGGCGCGCTCAATGGAGTTGGTAATCATCGAGTGCTGAATCACTTCGCCCTCTTCCATGCCCATGCGGTCCATCAGCTTCGCAATCCGGTCGGAGCCGAACAGACGCATCAGGTTGTCCTCCAGGCTCACGAAGAACTGCGAGGTGCCCGGGTCGCCCTGGCGGCCGGCGCGGCCCCGCAACTGGCGGTCGACGCGGCGGCTTTCGTGGCGCTCGGTGCCGATGATGGCCAGGCCGCCCGCCTCGCGCGAGGTTTCGCGCAGCTTGATGTCGGTGCCGCGGCCGGCCATGTTGGTGGCGATGGTCACGGTGCCGGGGTAGCCGGCGGCGGCCACAATCTCGGCTTCGCGCTGGTTCTGCTTGGCGTTGAGCACCTGGTGCTGGATGCCGCGCAGCTTGAGCATGCGCGACATCAACTCAGAGATTTCTACGGAAGTCGTACCTACCAGCACCGGGCGGCCGGCTTCCACCAGCTTCTGGATTTCCAGGGCCACGGCGTTGTATTTCTCACGCACCGTCTTGTACACCTGGTCATCGGAGTCTTTGCGGCTGATGGCGCGGTTGGTCGGAATCACCACCACGTCGAGCTTGTAGATTTCCCAGAACTCGCCGGCCTCGGTTTCAGCCGTGCCGGTCATGCCGCCCAGCTTGTGGTACATGCGGAAGTAGTTCTGCAGCGTCACCGTAGCGTAGGTCTGCGTCGCGTCTTCCACACGCACGTTTTCCTTGGCCTCGATGGCTTGGTGCAGGCCGTCGGAGTAGCGGCGGCCTTCCATCACGCGGCCGGTTTGCTCGTCCACGATTTTCACCTTGCCGTCGTCGGTCAGGATGTACTGGTCGTCCTTCTCGAAGAGCGTATAGGCCTTCAGCAGCTGGTTCACGGTGTGCACCCGCTCGCTCTTCTCGTTGTAGTCGCTCATCAGCTTGTCTTTCTGCTGGAGCTTCTCCTCGGCCGAGAGGGCGGCGTTTTTCTCGATGTCGGCAATGGCCATGCCGATGTCGGGCATGATAAACAGCTGCGGGTCTTCGCCCTGCGCCGTAATCAAATCCAGGCCTTTTTCGGTCAGCTCAATCTGGTTGTTCTTCTCATCAATGGTGAAGAACAGCGGCTCGTCGGCCTTGGGCATCTGGCGCGAGTTGTCGGCCAGGTAGTGGTTTTCGGTGGCTTGCAGCACCGCCCGGATACCGGGCTCCGACAGGTACTTAATGAGCGGCTTGCTCTTGGGCAGGCCGCGGTGCGCGCGGAACAGCATGAGGCCGCCCACGCCGTTTTTGTCGCCTTCCTCCACGCCGGTTTTGCCTTCGGCGATGAGCTTACGGGCCTGCACCAGGTAGTTCTGCACCACCTTCTTCTGCTCATCCACGAGGCGCTGAATGCGCGGCTTGAGCTGGTAGAACTCGTGCACGTCGCCGCGCGGCACCGGGCCCGAGATGATGAGCGGCGTCCGCGCATCGTCAATCAGCACGGAGTCCACTTCGTCCACCATGGCGTAGTGGTGCTTGCGCTGCACCAGCTCCTCGGGGTCGCGCGCCATGTTGTCGCGCAGGTAGTCGAAGCCGAATTCGTTGTTGGTGCCGTAGGTGATGTCGGCTTGGTAAGCGTTGCGGCGCTCCGGCGTGTTGGGTTGGTGCTTATCGATGCAGTCCACGGTAATGCCGTGGAACTCGAAAAGCGGCGCGTTCCATTCCGAGTCGCGCTTGGCCAGGTAGTCGTTGACGGTAACGAGGTGCACGCCGCGCTTCGACAGCGCGTTGAGGAACGACGGCAGCGTCGAAACCAGCGTCTTGCCCTCACCCGTGGCCATTTCGGCAATTTTGCCCTGGTGCAGCACCACACCACCAATCAGCTGCACGTCGTAGTGCACCATGTCCCAGGTGATTTCGGCGCCGGCAGCCGTCCATTTGTTGGCCCAGATGGCCTGGTCGCCCACAATCTGGCAGTTAGGGTGCGTGGCGGCGTATTCGCGGTCGTGGGCGTTGGCCGTCACCACCAGTTGGCCGTTTTCCTTGTAGCGGCGGGCCGTGTCCTTCACGATGGCGAAAGCCTGCGGCAGCACCTCCAGCAGCACGGCTTCGAGGTCTTTGTTGCGCTGTTTTTCCAGCGCGTCAATCTGCTCGAAGATGGCTTCTTTGGAGGCCACATCGAGTTGGGGCTGGCTGTCGATTTGCTGGTGCAGGCCGCCAATCTGCCCATCGAGGCCGGCGAGGCGCTCGGCAATGCGGGCGCGCACGGCGTCGGTCTGCTCGCGGAGCTGGTCGTCGGTGAGGCCGGCCAGTTTGGCATATTCGGCATTAATCAACGCCACGTAAGGCGTGATTTCTTTCAAGTCACGCTCTGCTTTGGAGCCGAATATTTTGGCGACGGTCTTGCCTAGGAAGTCAAACATCAGGTAGTATTTTAGCGAATAGCGCCGGAGCGCACCCCAAATTTACGGAGGCTTCCGCTAAAACCGTCCCAAAAAGGAAATTGTGCCATGCTGGCATGATGTAGCGCGGACTCTGCGAGTCCGCGCATGGCAGAACGTTCGCCCGAGCGCGGACTCGCAGAGTCCACGCTACACTAGTACACGGTGATGCCCTATTTCCCGAATACAGCGGCTCAGCGCGTCTTCCAGCGACGGCAGCACCATTCCCTTCTCGCTCCGTAGCATGCTTTGCAGCGGCCGGGTCGCAGACAGGCCAAACGCAGCCATGGGCCGCGGCACCACGAAATCAGTCGAGAAGCCGGCCCGCTCGGCGGCCATTCGGGCTAATTCGGCCCACGTGCAGGCGCCATCGTTGGTAACGTGCCAGATGCCGCTGGCTTCATCCAGAAGCAGGTCCAGGGACGTATTCACCAAATCGGGCACGTAGGTGGGCGAGATGCGCACATCATCGGCTGCTTCGAAGCGTTGCTTGTCGCGGGCCGCTTCCAGGGCGAAATGCACGAAGTTGAAAGCATCCCAGCCGCTGAAAAAGGCACTGGTGCGCACCACCAGCGCCTGCGGGTGCACGGCCAGCACGCGCTGCTCGGCAGCCAGCTTGCTGCGGCCGTACACATTCAGCGGGTTGGGCTTGGAGGACTCGGTGTAGGGTCCCTCCTGCTGCCCATCGAACACCAAATCCGACGAAAACGTGAGGAAAGGCAAGCCGCGTGCGGCACAGGCTGTGGCAAGTACCGAGGGGCCAGTTGCATTCTCGCTAAAGCACTGCCCCGCGTCACTTTCGGCCTCATCAACGCGCACGTAGCCGGCTGCATTCACCACGGCCCAGGGCCGAATGGTGTCGAGGGCTTTCTCCACCGAAACCGGGCTGATGATGTCCAGCTCGTCGCGGCCCAGCGCCACCGTAACCAAGCCGCGGGTGTGGCATATGCGGCCGAAGGCCCGGCCCAGCGTGCCGTTGGCCCCCGCAATCAGCAGGGGCCGGATATTTTCTTCAGGAACATGCTCAGGAACGAAATCAGGCCGCATAACGCAGTTTTTCTTTGGTGAGAGGCCGCACGTCTTTCAGCGTTTTAACCCGGCTGTGAGGCTGTGGCTCGATGGATTTAGCGGGCGCGGTGCTGGACTGGAAATGCACGCGGCCGGGGCGTTGCCACCAGCCCATGCTTTGCAGCACCGGATGCCCGAACGGCTGGCCGTGCGCCAGGCTGCGCACCAGCTTGGCCAGCAGCGTGGGGCGCAACTGCCCGCTGCGCACGTCGAAAACGCCGGTTTCGTAATGCCCGACGTTGCGGGTGAGCAGGCTGTTCCAGTCGAAGGCGCCAAACAGCGACCAAACCGTGACGGCGCGCACATCGGCCCCTTGCTCGCGGGCCTCCTGGGCCGATTCCCACACGTAGTGCAGCCAGCGCACCTGCTCCTCGCGCGTGCAGTTGAGGTGGGCCTCGGTGATGGAAACCGGGATGTTGTAGCGCTGCCAGGCTTGGAGCAGCAGGCTGGTCACGCCGGCCAGCGACACGCGGCCCACCCGCACGGCCTCGATGTCGGAATAGCGCTGCCTGCCATTGTCGGCCACGTGGCAAGGCCAGTAGTTGTCGACGGCCTCGTCCAGAAACCGCTCGCTCGTGAGGTAGTGGTTCAGGCCCAGCACATCGGGCGGGCAGGGGTTGTCGAGCCAGCTTTGCAGCTCGGCTTCGGTGGCGCCGTGCTGGCGCAGGTAATGCCAGAAAAAATGTGAGGGATTGACGCGGCCGCACAGAATGTCGAAGCTCAACCAGCGGCGGTGGTTTTCGAAATTGGCCTGGTAGCGCATGGCAGGCGTGCTGTGCACCTGGGCCAAGTCCTCGGTTTGCACCAGTTGGGCGTGCGGAATGATTTCGCGGATGGCCGCCATAGCCTGCCGGGTAGCATCGAGTTGGTTGAGCAGGGCGCGCACGAAGGTGCGGTCGTCGGTGGTATGTGGGTACCAGTGGCCGTAGAGGGCGCTGAAGCGGGCCGTGGTCAGCGGCTCGTTCACGGGCGTGAAGTGCGTGAGCCAGGGGTAGCGCCGGGCCACATTGGCCGCGTGCAGGGCCAGGCCCGGAGCAAAGCTGTCTTCGTGCAAAGCCGTGTGGCGGGGGCCGCTGCCGTGGTGCACCAGGCCAATAATAGGGTTGATGCCCAGCTCACGCAAGCGCGGCAGGCGGGCATCGGCCCAACTCCAGTCGCAGGCGTCGGGGTTGTCGGGGCAGGTGTGCTCCCACAGCACGGGGTAGCGCAGGGTTTTCAGGCCGAGGTCGGCCAGGGCGTCGAGGTCCGACACCCGGTCCCAATGGCCGCTGCGGCTGAGTTGGTCCGAGTAGGTGTCGCCCACGCGGCAGTGGCTGCACTCGACGCCGCCCCATAGTTCAAGTCGATTCATAGCAATGGGAATAGGTAGAACAATGGCTCGAAATAGCGTTCAGCTTGGTTCGGGCTTAAATCAAACTGCCACCCCAACGCAGATGCGCGGGGTGGCAGCTTGGGCTTGGAAAGGCGGAATTCTTGGTTTCTATTCCTGTTTCGGCGAGCGGCTTACCAGCTTCTCAACCAAAGCAGTGCTGCCCGAGATGGCCGGACGAACGGGCTTGGCGGCGTCTTCTTTCTCTGTCAGCTTTTTGTAAAGCGTCAGGGCCTGGGCCACTACCTGGTCCATGTTGTAGTACTTGTAGGTAGCGAGGCGGCCCACGAAGTGCACATTCGGCGTCTCATCGGCCAGCTTCTTGTACTTGTTGTACAGCTCGGCGTTTTCCGGCATTGGAATGGGGTAGTACGGGTCGCCTTCGGCTTGCGGGTACTCGTACACGATGGCCGTCTTGGGGTGGTCCTGGCCGGTAAGGGCTTTGAACTCCGTGATGCGGGTGTAGGGGTGCTCGTTGGGGTAGTTCACCACAGGCGCGGCCAGGTGCTTCTCCTTGTTCAGCGTCTCGTGCTTGAACTCGAGCGAGCGGTAGGGCAGCTTGCCGAACTTGTAGTCGAAATACTCATCCACCGGGCCGGTGAAAATCATTTCCTTGAAGGGAATGAAGTCGATTACCTCGTGGTAGTCGGTGTTCAGCATCACCTTGATGTTCGGGTGGTTGAGCATGTTCTCAAACATCCGGGTGTAGCCGTGCAGGGGCATGGCCTGGTAGGTGTCAGTGAAATACCGGTCGTCGCGGTTGGTGCGGGTAGGCACGCGCGAGGTCACCGACTTATCCAGCTGCGAGGGGTCGAGGCCCCACTGCTTGTTGGTGTAGTTCTTGAAGAACTTGTTGTACAGCTCGCGGCCGACTTTGCTCACCACCACGTCTTCCGACGTTTTGATGACCGGCACCGCCTCGGCCACCGAAGCGAAGAATTCTTCCACTTCAAAGCTGGTCAGGTTCAGGCCGTAGAGCTTGTTGATGGTATCGAGGTTGATGGGCATCGGCACGTGCTGGCCGTCGACCGAAGCGAGCACACGGTGCTCGTAAGGACGCCAGTCGGTGAAATTGCCCAGGTAATCAAATACGTCCTTCGAATTGGTGTGAAAGATGTGCGGACCATACTTATGCACCAGAATGCCGTCCTCGTTGTAATGGTCGTAAGCGTTGCCAGCAATGTGGCTGCGCTTGTCAATCACGAGGACTTTTTTGTTGCTGCGGGTGGCCAGCCGTTCGGCAAGCACACTGCCGGCAAAACCGGCCCCAACGATGAGGTAGTCGAACATAGTGCAGGGGTATGGAATGTGGTAAGGAAGGAATTATTTGAAGGGATGTATACGGGAGGGGCTTGCTAAGCGGGCGTGACCGGGGGCAGCTCGACCTCCGATACTTTGGTGGCAACCAGCGGCTGGCTGGTTCCGACGGTGGTGGAGGCGTCGTCTTTTTTGGCGGCGAGGCGGTCCTGCATCAGGTCCACCATTTGTTGCCAGGTCTGGTCCCAGGAGATGGTGGCCAGGTAGTCGTCGGTGCGCTTCCGCCAGTCGGCATCTTCGCGCTGGGTGAGGGCCTTTTCGATGGCCTTGCCGAAATCGGCCGCGTTGTCGGCAATTTGAACGAGGTTCAGGTCGCCGTAGGGCCGCACCACGTCGCGGATGGGCGTGCTCACCACGGGGTTGCCGGCGGCGAGGTACTCGGGGGTCTTGGTGGGCGAAATGAACTTAGTGCTTTCGTTGTCGGCGAAGAGCAGCGTTGCCACATCCCAACCTTTTAAATAGGAAGGCAGTTCCTTGTAGTCCTTACCGCCGAGGTAATGCACATTGGCCGTGCGCGGTAGCGTGGCGGGGTCAATCTTGACTACCGGCCCGATGATGACAAATTGCCACTCCGGGTGCGCCTGTGACAGTTGGCGCAGCAACTCTATGTCGAGCCGCTCATCTACCACGCCGAAGAAGCCGATGCGCGGGTGCGCAATGCCGGCCTGGTCGGCAGGCTCGGCCAGCGGGCCGCGGGCCTGACCGAAGTGGGCCTTGTCGATGCTGCTGGGGAAGGGGTGCGCGTCGGGGTGCTGCTCGCGCTTCGACTCGTAGAGGGTGTGGCCGCCGGTGAATACCAGGTCGGCTTTGGTGAAGAGTTCCAGCTCGCGCTTTTTCAGCTCGGGCGGGGCAAACTTGAAGGCTGCCAACTCGTCCATGCAATCGTACACGGTGAGCTTGGGCGTGAACTGGCGCGACTTGCCGAGGGCCATCGGCGTGTAGTACCAGAAAATGTAGTTTGTAACGCCTTGTTCGTTAAAATAGTGGCTTAGAACTTCAAATTGGGCTTGGTCGGCGGCGGTTTCGTCGGCGCGGAGGCGTTGGGGCAAATGCACCACCACCACCTTCACGCCGTTGTCGCGGTTTTTGATTTCAACGTGCGGCTCAATCAGGTCGTCGTTGTGGTAAAAAGCATCTTCGACGTAAAAAACCCGGCCGTGCTGGGCAAAACGCGAGAGCAGATGCTGCGGGCGTTGCCAAACAAAATCCCAATGCAGGTGTGCGAAGCAAACCAAATCGGGCAGGGTGTAAGCAGTAGGGGTTTCGGCGGCTGAGTCGCTGGGCCGGGCAGCGTTGGCAGAAGCGCGCAAAGGCGTTTCCACCGTCGAAGAAGGTGGCATGAAAGTGTAGCAGGAAGAAAAGGAGTTTCGCGCCGTGCCGGAATAGTGCAGGGAAAACCCGTCCGGGGTGCTTGCCTTCTTATACGTGGCCCCCGGTAAAAGGATATAGCTGCCCGGAGTTCGGCTCAGCCAACACTACTACTCATCAAATCTTCATTTTACATACGCGCAGCCCTATTCCGATGTTCATTGCGCTACAACAAACACTGCCATTCCACCGCGTCGGCCCACCCGCCGGGGGTGCGCAACCACTCTTGCCGGGTGCCCACCTGTCGAAAACCTGCTGCTTGGAACAGCCTCATACTTGCGCCATTAGTATGCTCTACCGTAGCATAAATCTGGTGCAAGCGCAGCACCTCACGCGCATGTTTTTTCAACAGTTCGAGCGCCTGTTGAGCGTAGCCACGCCGCCGCTCGCTGGCCAGAATGGTGATGCCCACACCGGCCCTTTGGTGTAGCGGGTCGTAGTCGAAAAGGTCGACCACGCCCACCGGTAGCCCATTAATTTCAGTATTAACCACCTGCCGCAGCTGCCGCACTACGTAGAAATCCGCAGATGCATGAGCCAAATACTCACGCAAGGCGTGCCGCGACACCGGCGCCAAGGTATCCGACACGCCCCAAATGTCCCGGTCATTCTCCAATTCATAGAGAAAGTCAAGGTCATCTGGCTCAAGTGCGCGGAGACAAGTCATTGTTTATAATAACTATTTAGCAAAAACGTCATATTGAGCAGCTACTCAGTATGACGCCCTGAATTCTTTATTCCACTTCGCCGCTGAACACCCGCTTGGCCGGACCACTTAGCCACACGTTGGTGAAGCCGCCATCGGCCCGGTGGTCAAAAGACACTTCCAGCTCACCGCCCATGGTTTGCAGGCGCACGGGCGATGCCGCGCCGCGCTGAGAAGCGGCCAGCGCCACGGCCGTGACGCCGGTGCCGCAGCTCAGGGTTTCGTTTTCGACGCCGCGCTCGTAGGTGCGCACGGGCCAGGCGTGGGCGGGGTCGGCGGGCACTTCCACGAAGTTGACGTTGGTGCCGGCGGGGTCGTAGGCCTGGTCGTAGCGGATGTCGTGGCCGGCGCTGTACACGTCGAACTCAGCCAGCTTGTGGCCTTCTTCGGGGTCGAGGAAGTGGACGTGGTGGGGCGAACCGGTGTGCAGGAATACGTCACCCTCCTCCCCTACCTCGGCTTCGATGGCGGGGTTCACGTCAATCATTCGGAGGCGCACGGTGCCGTCGGCCTCGATGCGGGCATCGTGGGGGCCATCCACGGCCAGGAAGTGGGCTTGGTCGCCGATGAGGCCGAGAAATTTCGCGAAAGCCACGGTGCAGCGGCCGCCGTTGCCGCACATGGAGCTGGGCCGGCCATCGGCGTTGAAGTACACCATTTCAAAATCGAAATCCGGCTTGTTGCGCAGCAGAATCAGCCCGTCGGCGCCAATACCAAAGCGGCGGTCGCAGAGGCGGGCAATGAGGGGCTGGTTGGTTTCGTCGAAGGTGCGTGCGCGGTCGTCAATCATGACGAAGTCGTTGCCGGTGCCCTGGTATTTGTGGAAGTGCATTTGTTGATTTTAAGCCTGCAAAATTAGCGCGCTCCCACAGGCTTTTGGTTGTCCTGTTTGCCTGTGGTGTCCTACCGGTGCTCCCGCTCATACGCCAAACCCCGGTATTTCATGCGGCGCTCCCAGTGCTTGCGCTTGGGGGCGATGCTGCCGCGCAGGTGCTTTTCGATGACCAGGGCCGCGACCGGAGCGGCTTCCGTGGCCCCGAAACCGGCGTTTTCGAGGTACACGGCAATGGCAATTTTGGGGTTGTTGGCGGGCGCGAAGGCGACGAAGGTGGCATGGTCGTCGCCCTCGTCGTTTTGCACGGTGCCGGTTTTGCCGGCAATGGTGATGCCCACATCGGCCAGGTTGGAGGTGGCGGCGGTGCCGCCGCGCTGCATCACGGCCATCATGCCGGGCACCAAGGCTTCGAAGTTGGCACTGTCGATGAGGGTGTGGTGCTTTTCGAGAAAGCGCGGCAGCGGGCCGCTACTGCCCACGCTGCGCACAAAATGCGGCGTGTAGTACCAGCCCCGGTTGGCGATGATGGCCATCATATTGGCCATTTGCAGGCCGGTGAGGTTGATTTCGCCCTGCCCTACGCTTAGCGAGTAGATGGAGCGAAACTTCCAGTAGCGGGTGCGCCGGGCCTTGTCGTAGAAGGCCGGCGTGGGCAGGAAGCCGGCCTGCTCGCGGGGCAAATCGACGCCCAGCAGCGTGTCGAGGCCGAAGGACTTGGCGTAGCGCTGCCAGGCGGCCAGGTTGCGGTGGCGGGCGGTGGTGGTGTCGGCCACCAGGCTATCGGGCACGTGCTCGATGAGCTTGCGCATCACCTGGTAGAAATAAGGGTTGCAGCTGTATTGCAGGGCCAGGGTCAGGTTGCGGGGCACCGGGTGGTGGTGCACGCAGTTGATGAGCGACTGGTCGCAGCGGAACCCGGTGGTGGGCTGGATGGCCCCGAGCTGCAGGGCCACGGCTGCGTTCACCAGCTTGAACACCGAGCCGGGCGGGTTGGCCAACGTGGCCGAGCGGTTGAGCAAGGGCATGTCTTCGTTGTAGAGCAGCTTGTTGCGCGTGCCGGCGCGGTCGGGCGCGGTGAGGACGCCGGGCGCGAAGGTGGGGGCCGACACAGCCGCCAGCACTTCGCCGGTGCGCGGGTCGAGGGCCACGAGGTAGCCCTTGCGGCCCGCCAGCAGCTTTTCGGCGTAGGCCTGCAAGTTGGCATCAATGGTCAAATGAATGTCCTGCCCCTGCTGGAAAGCCGTGTCGGTGGCCCAGGTGCCGTGGGGCTGGCCCAGCGTGTCGACGAGTGGGTGGGCGTAGCCGCGGTGGCCGTTGAGGAGGCCGTTGTAGTAGGTTTCGACGCCACCGTTGCGCACGCGGTAGAACCGGCCGCGGCGGTAGCGCTGAATCAGGCTCAGGAAGGACTGGGCGTTGCTGTAGGCGTAGCCCAGCACCGGCGCGCCCGTGCTGGTGGTGTAGCTGCGCAGGGTGCGCTGCTCCAGCTTCAGCATGGGCCAGTCTTTTTGGTTGTCCTGAATTTTTTGGGCCTCGGCGTTGGTCAGCAGCAGCTTCACGCCGCCTTTGGGGCGGGCGCCTTCGTAGGGCAGGGCGGCTTCGATGCGGCGCCAGAGCAGGCTGTCGCGCCAGCCGAGCAGGCTGCTGAGCTTGAGCGAATCGAGGGGCGGGCGCTGGGGCAGCGTGAGCACGTACACGGGCCGCGTGGCGATGAGCACCGAGTCATTGCGGTCGAGCACGCGGCCGCGGCGCAGCGGCTCGGTAGAGGCAAGGCGGCGCGGCGTGAGCGGCCCGAACGTGGAATCCTGCACGGGCGGCGGTGCCCCTGCCTCCTGCCCCGGTGAGGAACAGGCATTGAGCAGCAGCGCCAAAACCAGGAGCAAGGTTTTCCAGGGAAGAGCTTTTTGCATCGGGTAAAGCTAGGGAATCAGAAGTAGGTAGGCGCGCGCTCTTCGATCAACTGGCAGGCACACCGCTTGAATACATCTGCAAAAAGGATAAGTAATTATTTCTGGTTAAGCTTATATATTTAGCCCTCCTTTCTCTTCTACCATGCCTTACGTCGACTACCGCAAGCTCTTCAGCCCCGAACGGCCTTCTGCAGCCGTGCGTTTGCTGCGGAGCCAGAACGCGCCGCTGGTGCTATGCTTCCTACAACAGAGCTTCAAGGCTGGCAACTACTCGCCGGTGCTGGCGAGCGAGGAGCTGGCCCGGGACTTGGCTGAGTTTTTAGAAACCGAGCAAGCCGGCGACGCCGAGGAGGGCGACCTGACCACGCTGGGCCTCCCCTACGACGAACAAGCCGCGCAGCTGCTGAAGAAATGGGTGCGCCACGGCTACCTCACCCTCTACACCGACGAGCACGGCACCGACCAGCACACTCTCACGCCCGAACTGGAAAGCGTGCTCGACTGGGTGCATTCGCTGCTCGACAAGCCGGCTCACGTGGGCACCGAATCCCGGTTTCTGGACATTATGCACAAGCTGCGCGAGCTGGTGCAAAACTCCGACGACGACTGGCGCAATAAACTGGCGGAGTTGGAAAATCAGAAAAGCAACCTCGAAAAGCAAATTCGGGAGCTGAAGCTGAGTAAAACCGTGGTAACCTACGACGACGTGCAAATCACGGAGCGTTACCAGAACGTGAGCGGGCTGGCGCGCGGGCTGCTGCGCGATTTCCGGGAGGTGGAGGGCAATTTCCGGGAAATTACGCAACGAATTTACCAGCAGCAGTCGGCCGCCGGGCACACCAAGGGCAGCTTGCTTAGCTTGGCTCTCGATGCGCTCGATGCCCTGCGCGACACCCCCCAGGGCCGCAGCTTCTAGGCCTTTTACCAGCACCTCACCAACCCGCGCCAGAAAGCCGAGCTCGACCAGTTGGTGAAGCAGGTATTTGAGCTGTTGCAGGCGCGCGGGCTGGCCAATGGCGACGGCTTTCTGCGCAAAATCCGGTTTTACCTGCATGGCGAGGGGCAGAAGGTGAACGAGTCGTTTCACGCCTTAGCCCGCAAGCTGGAGAAAATAGTTTCGGAGAAAAACCTGCGTGAACGCCGCCGCTCGCTGGCCCTCATTCGGGACATTCGCCAGCTGGCGTTTGACGCCATGGAAGCCCCACCCGAAGACGCCGTGTTTCTGGAAATCGACGGGAGGGCTGATTACCAGGCCAGTGAGCTGCGGGAGCTTGTGGCGCTGGAGGAGCGCGAAAGCGGCATCGTGGCCCGGCCACTGGCGGTGGCGCGGCAGGAAGAAGCCGATTTTGTGCCGCTGCTGGGGCCGCGCGTGGTGGAGAAGGCGGTGCTGTTGGCCAACATCGACCAGTTGCTGCGCGCCCGGCCGCAAGTGAGCCTGCGCCAGGTGGTGGACGCCCACGCCCTGCAACACGGCCTGGCCGAGCTGATGACCTACGGCAGCATTGCCGCCGCCTCCGACAAGCACCTGCTCAACGACCAGCGCACCGAGGTTTTCGTGCTCGGGCCGGGGCGGGCCTGCGAGTTTCCCGAAATCATTTTCTGCCGCTAGCCTTTCTACTTTATGCCCAAACCTTACGCCTCGCTGCTCATCAAGCTGCTGCAAACGCACGCGCTTTACTCCGACGACGACCCGCAGTACTGGCAGCAGTTACAGGACTATGAAGTGCCTGTGCGGGATTACTTCGAACAGATTGGCGTGAGCCTGGACTTGAACCGCGCCGAGGGCTACGCCCGCCTCACGCAGCCCGAGCCCGCCGAGGACGACCCGGCCCCGCCCCGGCGCCTGCTGCGCCGGGTGGGCCTCAGCTACGAGCAAAGCTTGCTGTGTGTGGTGCTGCGCGAGTGGCTGGAGGAGCACGAAGCCAGCGCCCAAACCACCACCCGCCGGCTGTTTGCCACCCGCGCCGAAATCCGGGAGCGGGTGGAGCTTTTTTTCAATCAGCCTACCAACCGCAAGGCCTGGCTCGGTAAGCTGGACGCCGTGGTGGAAAAGCTGGAGCTGCACGGCCTGCTGAAGCTGCATCAGCGCGACGACAACCAGCCCGACCAGACGAAATACGAGGTTAAAGCCCTGCTCAAGGCCAAAATCAGCCTGGAGAAACTCGAAGAATTTAAAGAAAAGCTGCTCCGCCATGCTGAATCTGTTTGATGAGCTGACCGGGCCGGCGGGCTACCGCCTCCGCCGCCTGCAGGCGTTCAACTGGGGCACGTTTCACGAGGGCAGCACGCAGAACGACATCTGGGAGCTGAAGCCCGATGGGGAAAACACGCTGCTGACGGGCGCCAACGGCTCGGGCAAAACCACCCTCGTGGATGGGCTGCTGGCCTTGCTGGTACCGCCCACGAAGCGGTTTTTCAACCAATCGTCGGGGGCGCAGAAACGGACCGACCGCAGCGAGGAATCGTACGTGGAGGGCCACTACGGCCGCACGCAGGGCGATGAGCAGCAGAAGTCGCGGGTGGAGCAGCTGCGCAAGCGCAGCGACAACCCGTATTCCATCATTCTGGGCGTGTTTGCCAACGCCCAAAGCCTGCCCGTGACGCTGGTGCAGGTGCGCTGGTTCAGCAGCGCGGGCCTGCAGCGCCGCTACCTGGTGGCCAAGGCCGAGCTTAACATCGCTGAACACATTCAGTTCAGCACCAGCGGGCAATGGGTGAGCCAGCTGAAAAAGAAGTTCCCAGACCGCGTGGTGGAAGAATTCGACAGCTTTCCGCGCTACGCCGACAAATTCCGGCAGCTGTTTGGGATGCGCAGCGACAAGGCGCAGACCCTGTTCAACCAAACCGTGGGCATGAAGGTGCTGGGCGACCTGGACGAGTTCATTCGCACCAACATGCTGGAAGAGAGCACCGCGCAGGCCGAATTTGACAAGCTGCTCGGCAACTACCAGACCTTGCTCACGGCCTACTGTGCCCTCGAAAAAGCCCGCGCTCAGCTCCAGCTGCTCCAGCCCGTGCACGAGCTGAGCGCTGAGTACGAGCAACTGCGGCAGACATTGCAGCAGCTGAAGGCGCAGCAGCGGCTGCTGGAGCCGTGGTTTGCCGGCCATCAGGTGGCGCTGTGGGACGACGAAACCGCGCGCCAGCACCGGGAGTTGGACCAGCTCATCGACCAGCTGGGACAGCAGGAAAAAGGTCACGATGCCACCAATGAGCAGCGCGTGGCCCTGGAAGTGCAGGTGGCCAACAACCAAGTGGCGCAGCAAATCCGCGACTTGAGCCGCGACATCAGCGACCTGACCAAAACAAAAAACGAGAAGGAAAAGAGCCTGCGCGGCTATAACACGCTGGCCCGCGGGCTGGGCCTGGTTGAGAACCCCGACGCGGGCACCTTCGCTGCCAACGTGGAGCAGGCGCTGGCCCTGCAACGGGAAGTGCGCCAGACCCGGCAGGACCTGGAGCAGCAAAAGCTGGACGACTACGCCCACCTAAAGGAGCAGCAGAAACGGCACACCGAGGTGCAGGCCGAGGTGGACCAGCTGGAAAGCAGCAAGGGCAAAATCACGCGTCGGCCGGCCGAAATCCGGCAGGAGATATTGGAAGCCGTGGGCGCCACGGAGGCTGAAATACCGTTTCTGGCCGAGGTGGTGCAGGTGAAACCCGATGAGCGCAAGGTGTGGAACGACGCCCTGGAGAAGCTGCTGCACAGCACCGGCCTGAGCTTGCTGGTGCCCGAGCGGCTGTATTCGGCGGTGCGGGCCTACGTGCACGAGCAGCGCGACCTGCGCGGCAAGGTGGTGTTTCACCGCGTGGAGCGCCGGGCGCCGCCTACTGTTTTTCAAAATGATGACTCGGTGTGGGGCAAGCTTGATCTTAATGACAAAAGCGAGTATGCCGCCTGGGCCGAGCACCACATTGCCAGCCGCTTCGACCACCTTTGTACCGAGGACGCGGCCAACTTTGAGCGGGCCGATAAGGCACTGCTACCTTCGGGCTTGGTGCGCAACAAAAACCGCCACGAGCGCGACGACAGCCGCCGCCAAGACCACATTCTAGGCTGGGACAACCGCGAGCTGCTGCGCGAGCGTACCCGCCAGGCCCGCGACCTGAGCGAGGCCATTGCCAAAGCCGAAGCCGGCCTGCGCCGCCTGAGCAAGGAAATTGCGCAGGCCGAGGACCGCGAAAAAGCGTGCGCCAACTTCCTGCTGGCCGAGCATTTCTCCAAAATCGACTGGCAGGCCGACGCATTCCAGATTCAGGCGCTGACCGACCGCCGCGATGCGCTGGAAAACGACAGCACCGCCCTGAAAACCATGCAGGAACAGCTGCGGACGCTGAAAACGGAGCTGCAAAAGCAGGCCGATGAAATCAAGGCAACCAACCAGCGGATTACACGCACGGAAGACTTGCTGAAAAGACTTCGGGATGAGCGACAAGCGGCCCGGCAACAACTGGACAGCTTCGACTCGGCCAACACGGCGGCCGACCTCGCCAGCCTGGACGAACCGACGCGGGAGTTGCGCGGCCGCCTCAGCTACGCGCAGTTTGCGGCCCAGAAAGAAGCGTTTGGGCAGGACATGGGCCGGCGCGTGTTCCGGCAGGACGAGCAGGTGCGGGCGCGGGCCAAGGAGATTTGCGAGGCGATGTACCGCTTTCTGCACCCCGGCCCGGCCGTCACGGCCAAGTTTACCGACTGGGAAAGCGACAACCGGGAACTGCGCCCCGAGATTGAGCGACTGGCCGAGTACGTGGACCGCTACGAGCACATCAAAAACGACAACCTAGCCGAGCTGGAAACCCGCTTTCACGACGAGTTCAAGCGGGGCGTGACCAAGGCCCTCAGCGACTTCGTGACCTCACTGGAGCAGCAGCACGACCTCATTTGCGAGACCATCGGGCAGATAAACGAGTCGTTGCGCGGCATCCCGTTCAACCTCAACCCCGACACCTACATCCAGCTGGAGCAAACCGACTCGACCGAGCCGCTGATTCATAAGTTTCGGCATGAGCAGCTGCGCAGCTGGCAGCCCGACTACACCGTGCACGGGCTGGCCAGCAACCAGCGCGAAATCGAGCTGGCTCACTTTGCCGAGGTCATTCAGCCCTTCATTCTGGAGCTGCGCGACCAGGAAAAGTGGCGGCAGTACGTCACCGATGTGCGCAACTGGTCACGCTTCAAAGCCCGCGAAAAATACCGACACGACGACACATCGAAGCAAGTGTACGAAAGTTCGGGTAGCCTGTCGGGCGGCGAAGGGGCGCAGCTGGCCTACACGGTGCTGGGGGCAGCCATTGCCTACCAGTTCGGCATCAACCGCGAATCGGGCGGGCACCGCTCGTTCCGGTTTATCGTGATTGACGAAGCCTTCAGCAAGCTAGACGAGGACAAGTCGGCCTACCTGCTCAAGCTCTGCGCCAGCCTGGGCCTGCAGCTGATGGTGGTGACGCCGCTGACCTCGCTGCATTTGCTCGAAAAAGACGTGCGCGTGATTCATTGGGTGACCAAAGCCAAGCAGGACAAGCGCCGCTCGGTGGTACGCGACATTCCCATTCGCGTGTATCAGGCCGAGAAGGAAGCCTTGCTCACGGCCGAAGCCAGCCATGATTAGTCTGCCCGAGTTGCGCGCCAAAGCCATGCGGCAGTACATGGCCGTGCTGCGGGCGCACCTGGAGGGCGAAAACATATTCCCGCTGCCAATCCGGGCCAGCAAGGCGCTGGACCGTACACAAGGCGGCGCTCATATCTATGAGCAACTAAAAGAACTAGTCGAGCACTCTAAAAACCGCACGGGTTCCGGCTATTGGCTATCCACCAAGCCCAACCGCAAGACCGGGCAGAGCGAAGTCAGCCGTATTGAATTTGAGACGCGGGCCGATTTTCTGGGTTTCATCGATAAGCAAACGGAGTTCGACCTGCTTGAAGCCAATGCCCGCCGCACCGCCAGCGAGGTGCCTGAGCTGCTGCCGCTGCTCCAACAAACGCCGCGCCTGCTGCTGGATAACCTCGCTGACTGGCCCGGCTTGCTCACGGTGTGCGCTTATTTCCAGGCAAACCCGCAGCCCAATGAGTACGTGCGCAGCCTGGAACTGCCGCTGCCCACCAAGTTTGTGGAGCAGCACCAAGTCGCCCTACGCCCGCTGCTCGACTGGCTGATTCCCAACTTCGTGCGAGCCGAGGAAACCGACTTTTTCCGGCGATTTCACCTCTTGCTGGAAGAGCCCGGCATCAAGGTGCGCTTTTTGGACGCGGCGCGGCGGCTGCACCCGGCCGTGTCGCAGTGCAGCGTGTGGGCCAGCGAGTTCCGACAGCTTAATCTGCCCGTGCGCCGGGTGTACATCATCGAAAACCTGACTTCTTTTCTGGCTTTTCCGCCGGTGGCGGAGGCGCTGGCCGTTTGGGGCGGCGGCTTTGCGGTGAGCCTGCTGGCCGGGGCCGACTGGCTGCGCGACAAGCCGCTTTTTTACTGGGGCGACCTTGACGTGCACGGTTTCCAGATTCTGGCGCAACTGCGGACGCATTTCCCGGCCGCGCAGTCGCTGCTGATGGATGTGGGCACGTTTGCGCGGTACCACGGCGGCGGCACGGGCGGCAATTTTATGCCCCAAATACTCCCCAACCTGACCAGTGCCGAGCAGCAGCTGTACCAAACCCTGCTGCAAACCAACGCCCGCTTGGAGCAGGAGCAGCTGCCGCCACGCTACGTGGCCGCCGCCGTGCAGGCCACGGTGTCGGGCGGCCGTTAGCAGCGCCCGCCCCGCCCCTACCTTTGCAGCCTGCTTATGTACGACTTCCTCACTACCTCGCCCTGGCCCGACTACGAGCTGATTGATTCCGGCAACTTCCAGAAGCTCGAACGCTTCGGCAAGTACGTGCTGGCCCGCCCCGAACCACAGGCCATCTGGGACCCACACCTGCCGCTGAAAGAGTGGGAAAAAGCCGATGCCGCCTTCGCCCGGGCCCCCGGCAGCACCGAAAAAGGCCAGTGGCGCCTCAAGCCCAGCATGCCCGAGCAGTGGGTGATTGCCTACGAGCGGCCCGATGGGCTGCGGCTGAAATTCCGCCTCGGCCTGTCGTCGTTTAAACACGTGGGGCTGTTTCCGGAGCAGGACCCCAACTGGCAGTTCATCTTTAACCAAACCAAAAAACGCCGTGCCAAGCTGCCGCGCGTGCTCAACCTGTTTGCCTACACTGGGGCCGCCACACTGGCCGCCCGCGCCGCCGGGGCCGACGTCACCCACCTCGACTCGGTGAAGCAGGTGAACTTCTGGGCCCGCGACAACATGGACGCCAGCCAGCTCGACGGCGTGCGCTGGCTGGTGGAAGACGCCATGAAGTACGTGCGGCGCGAGGTGAAGCGCGGCAGCAAGTACCAGGGCCTCATCCTCGACCCGCCCGCCTACGGCCGCGGCCCCAACGGCGAGAAGTGGCAGCTCGAAGACGAGCTGAACGAGATGCTCAAGCTCAGCCAGCAGCTCCTCGACCCGGAGGACCATTTCTTCGTGGTGAACCTGTACTCGCTGGGCTTCTCGGCCCTGATTCTCGACAACCTGACCACCGCTGTTTTCCCCGGCCCGAAGGCCGTGCGCGAGCTGGGCGAGATTTACCTGCACGACGCTGGCCAGCGGAAATTGCCGCTGGGCACGTTCTGCCGGTTTGCCAACTGATTTCTTCGGTCATTAAAACCGCCTTTCATCCTGAGCGCAGCGAAGGACCTTCTCACATCAGAATATTAAATGCGCTGATGTGGTAAGGTCCTTCGCTGCGCTCAGGATGAAAGGCGAATAAAACATCCCTATGCACACCTCGCACGCCCATCGCCGTGTCGCCCTCATCGACATGGGCACCAACACCTTCCACTTGCTCATTGTGGAAATGCCCACCCAGCCCGGCGGCAAGCCCCACATCCTGCTGCGCACCAAAGCCGGCGTGCGCCTCGGCGAAGGGGGAATCAGCCGCGGCATCATTGCGCCTGAGCCCTACGCCCGCGCCCTGCACACGCTGGCCGGCTTCAAGGAAGAAATAGAGCTGCACGAAGTGCAGGAGGTGCGCGCCACGGCTACCAGCGCCATGCGCGTAACCAGAAACGGGCCGGAGCTGGTGCGCGACATCTTTGAGCAAACCGGGATTCAGGTCAACGTCATTCCCGGTGAGCGGGAGGCGGAGCTGATTTGCGAAGGCGTGCGCCAGGCCGTGGATTTGGGCCAGGAGCCGCAGCTGATTATGGACATCGGCGGGGGCTCGGTGGAATTTATTGTCGCCAACCAAACCACCATTTTCTGGAAGCAGAGCTTCGAAATCGGCGCCCAACGCCTGCTCGACAAGTTCTTTCCCGACCCCAGCGGCGTGTTTCCGGCCGAGGCAGTAGAAGCCGAGCAGCAGTACCTAGCCACGGTGCTAGCCTCACTGGTGGAGGCCGTGCAACGCTACCGGCCCGTGGGCCTGGTGGGCGCTTCCGGCAGCTTCGACAGCCTGGCCGACATGCAGCTCGGCCGCCTGCGCACCGAAAGCGAGCTGCCACCCAGCACTGAGCTGGCGGTGGAATCGTTCCAGGAAAGCTACCGCCACCTGCTCAGCGGCAACCACGCGCAGCGCCTGGCCCTGCCCGGCATCCTGCCCATGCGGGCCGACATGCTGGTAGTGGCATCGGTGCTGATTGACTACGTGCTGGGCATCACCGAAATCACGCGCATCCGCACATCGGCTTATGCCTTGAAAGAAGGCGTACTGGCAGAAATGCTGGGCCGGTAAAACCACCGAAAGTCTCTTTGGCTCTATGACAAACGAGAGGCATTTCCCGCGGGGAAATGCCTCTCGTTTACTTAGAATCAGCTTGAACTTGATTTAGGGTAGGACGATGTGGAGGTGGGGCTGGCCTTCGCCCTGCTACTTGCGCCGTTCCAACGAATCGTTCAACGTCCGGGCGGGGGCCAGCCCCGCCCCTACGTCGTTCTGTTATTCTACCACCACTTTGCGGGTCAGCGTCTCGGCACCGGCTTGCACCAGCAGGGTGTAAAGGCCCGGGGCCAGGCCGCGGGTGCTCACCTGCTGCTCAGGTGCGGCGGTCAGCGCCTGGGTGCGCACGGCCTGGCCCAGGGCGTTGAGCAACTGGAGGCGGCCGGTGCGGGCGCTGCCGTCGGCCAGGCGCAGGGTGAAGGAGCCGGTGGCCGTGGGATTGGGGAATACCGCGAGGGCCGGGGCGTTGGTTTGCGGGCGGGTGCCGAGGGGGGTGAGGCCAATGGTGAAGGGGCCCGTGGGGTCGTTGCTGGCGTAGCCGCTTACGGCCAGGTAGTAGCGCGTGCCGGCTGTGAGACCGGTGAAGGCCACGGCGCCCAGGCTGGTGTTGGGACCGGCGCTGGCGCGGCAGGTCACTTGTACAAACCCGGTGGCGCAAGTAGCGGCCGTGAACACGCGCACCAGGCCCGCCGCGTTGCCGCCGAAGTACAACGTGGGGTTGCTGACGGTGGGCGTCCAGGTAAACCAAGCATCCTTGGGTAGCTGCGCGTTCGAGCAGGTAGGTAGCGAGTTCACGATGCCGCCGATGGTGCTGGTGGTGCAGTTGGCGGTGGTGCTGGTGAGCTGGCCGGTGAGGGCCAGGGCGCCGCAGGGCTCGTCGTTGGCCGGCTGGTTTTGGTCGAAGGTGATGGTTTGGAGGTTATTGCTGGCGTTGCCGTCGGGCTGGCCGTTAGGCAGGCTGCCGGTTACGGTGAGGGTGAAAGTGCCAGCTTGGGCGAGGCTAATGGGCGTGGTGAAGGTGAGTTGCTGGGTGGCGCGGTAGCCCAGGCTCAGGCCATTGAAGGTTTGGGAGTTGGTGGCGGGCGTGGCACCGTTGTTCACGGTGTACGTCAGCGTGGCCGAAGTCAGCGTGGCCGTGCCTTCGTTGCGGATGGTTACGGTCACGGGGTTGGTACCAAGCACGGCGGGCGTGGCGGGGGCGTTGATGCTCACCACGGCCACGTCGTTGGGCACTACGGTCATTTCATAGGCGCCAGGGTCGGGCAGGGCCGGGCGCAGCACGCCCACGATGTCGCGCGGCACGCGGGCCAGCAGCGCGCTGGTGCCGGTGCCGTCGAGGGCCACGTTCAGGGGCAGCAGGTTGCCGGTGGCCACGTCCACAAACTGCGGGGCTATCTGCACGCTGTTCTGGTCGTAGGCGGCGCTGTTCACGGTGCGCCAGTTGGCCAGGGTGGCCTGGTTGCTGCCGTAGTAGCCGGTGTAGCTGGTGGCGCCGCTCACGTACAGGTCGTTGTAATCCGACGTGATGGCGGAGCCTGCCGTGCCGAAATACAGCGCGTATTTGCTGCCCGTGCCGCCGCGCGTCACGCTCACCAGGTTATTGCGGAAATCAATAAAGTTGGCCACCCCCGTCTGGTAGAAGCCGTAGCAGCTCGACGTGCCGGTGTACGTCGTTTGGTCCAGCGATACGGTGTTGTGGTAGTAGCGCGTATAGCCGGTGCTCGAATTGTAGATGCCGTAGTCGATGCCCGTACCAGTGAAGTTGTACACCACGTTGTTCACCACTTCGTTTTCAGTCCCTAGCGTGCCGCTGTTAGACGCATAGTAGATGCCGTAGGCGCTGGCGTTGGCCCCGCCCGTGGGCGACCCCGTGAAGGTGTCGTGGACGCGGTTGCTTTCGACCACCGACGACAGGTTGTTGAAGCCGTAGATGCCGTAGAAGACCGTCGTCACCGAGCGGCTGGTGCGGTGCACGTTGTTGCCGATTACCCGCGCGCCGGTGCTGTTTTCCACATCGATGCCGCGCTGGTAGAAGTCGCGCACCTCGTTGCCAATGGCCCGAAACCCTGCGGCCCGGCTGGCGCTGGTGTAGCCGATTAAGGCCATGCCGGTATAGCCGCCGCTGATGACGTTGCCCGTCACCCGCAGGTTGTTGGCGTTGCCGGGGGGCACCAGCGTGCCCGAGTTGCCGGGCGCTACGGAAATGCCCACACAGCCGCCCGAAGTGGTGGTCAGCGAGGCCAGTATCACGCAGTTGGCAATGCGGTTGTTTTCGGCCGCGCCCTGCAGCTGCACGCCCGTGCCGTAATTAATAGTTGCCCCCAGGGCACCCGCCACGTCAATGGTCAGGTTTTGCAGGGTTACGTAGTCGGTATCGAGCAGGGAAATGGCCGCCGACTGCGACACCGTGCCGTTGTAAGTCAGGGTTTGCTTGGCGGTGCCGCCGTCCACCACCACCGTGTCGGTGGCGCTCACGCCGGGTATCACACCCAGGATGAACGGGTCGTTGGTGTAGGGGCCATTGAGCACGTTCAGGCGCACGGGGCCGCTCACGCCGCCGCCGTTCAGCGCCGCCGCGGCCGTGCCAAAGCTCACGAAGTTGGTGGCGCTGGCGGGCTGCTGCTGGTTGATGGTGTAGGTGCCGCGCAGGGCGGTGTAGGCCACGGTGGTCCGGGTGTTGTTGGCGGCGTTGGCATCGGGCTGGCCGTTGGGCAGGCTGGCCGTCACGGTCAGCGTGTCGGCACCGGCCACCAGGTTGGCGGGGGTGGTGAAGGTCAGGCTTTGGGCGGTTCCCGGGGCCAGGTTGCTCAGCGTGAAAGTTTGGCCCACGGCGGTGCCGCCGTTCAGCACGTACTGCAGGCGCACCGACGTCAGGACCGCGCTGCCGTTGTTGAGAATAGTCGTCGTCACCGGCCGGGGGCCGGGGGCCAGCGGCGGGGCCAGGGCATCGATGCTGAGCACGGCCACATCGAGGGCCGGGGGCGTGAATTCGTAGGCGCCCAGGTCGGGGGCGGTGCCACGGGCCACGCCGGCAAAGTCTTGCGGCACGCGGGCCAGCGGCGTGCCCTTGCCGTCGAGGGCGCTGGAAGTGGGGCGCAGGTTGCCGGTGGCCGCGTTTTCAAAGCCCGGCTCGGCGTTGGTGCTGGCCTGGTCGAAGGCGCCGCCGTTGGCGGTACGCCAGGCAGCAAAAGTCGGGAAGCTGGTCAGGGCGTAGGAGCCGGTGATGTAGTTGGCGCCCTGCCCGCTCAGGTCGTTGTAGTTGCAGATGGTGGAGCCCCCGGAACCCGTCGAGAGAAACACCCCGAACTGGGGCATGCCTCCGCCCTTGTTAATGCGCACGATGTTGTTCAGGAATTCCACATTCGGCCCCAGCAGCTGGTAGAAGCCGTAGGAGCTGTTCACGGACGTGCTGGTGGGGTCGTTGATATCAATCGTGTTGTGGTAGTAGCGGGCGTAGGCCGAGCTGTTGTTATAGATGCCGTACGTCGCGCCCGAGCTGGAAATGTCGTACACCAGGTTGTTCACCACGTCGTTGGTAGTGGTGGCCGTAGCCGCCGTGCCCGTGCCCACGTAGATGCCGTAGGCCACGCCGCCCAGCCCCGGGGCGTAGGCGCCGTGCAGACGGTTGCGCTCCACCGCTGCGCCGCTCACGCCGGTGGTCAGGTAGATGCCGTAGTAGGTGGTGACGGAGGCGGCCGTGGGCCGCGTGGCCTCATTGCCCGTAATCTGGGGCGCCGTGAGGTAGCCCGCGTACACGCCATACTGGTAAAAGTCACGCACCGTGTTGTTGCTGATGACCACGCCCGGCGTGGGCGCGGCGGCCGTGTTGCCCATCACGATAATGCCGTAGTAACCGCCCTGCACCGTGTTGCCGCTGATGGTCACGTTCTGGTTGGCCGTGGCGCCGGCCCCGGTGATGCTCGTGGTGGAAGCCCCCGACACGATGCCGGCGCAGTTGAAGGCCACGCCGGCAGTCACGGTGCAGTTGCTCACCACGTTGTTGTCGGCGTTGTTCACCAGCTGCACGCCCCAGCTGGCCGTGCTGCCGGTCAGAGCCGTCACGTTCAGGTTGTTGATGGTCACAAAGTCGGCCCCGTCCAGCGTCACCACGGCCGGCGCAGCCGCTACCGTGGGCGTAAACTGAATGGTGCGCCCACCGCCGTTGAACGTGACGCGGTTGGTGGCGCTGCTGCCCGTGATGGCCGGCAGGCGCAGCTGCTCGGTGTAGGGTCCGCCGCTCACTGTGAATGTCACCGGGCCGCTCACGCCGCTGGTGGTCAGGGCCGTGGCCGCCGCTCCGAAGCTGGCGTAGTTGGTGCCGCCCGTGGGCTGGGCGCTGTTGATGGTGTAGGCGCCGCTGAGCTGGGCCAGGGCCGCCGGGCCGCTCAGCAGCAAAGCCAGTAGCGCGCCACTTAGGCGAAACCAGCGAGTGGACCGGGACAAAGTAGTCGTTTCAGGCATAGGTAAAGCTTTAGAGATTTGGGATGGGCAAGAGGTTGGTGGAAAAACCTCGGATGGGGCTAACGCCGGATGGGGCACCGGCCCCGGATTCCTTGCTGCACAAGGTATACCCACCGACTGCCCGCCGAAACCCTCCGGGCGCGAGTGCAGCGGTTTTGGGTGCGAGTCCGTGGGTTCGGAGTGCGAGTCCGCGTTGGCCGTTTCAACCCGGCCACTGTATCTTGGGTAATTCCGTCTGTTTCATCCGGCTCGTGCGCTTCCTTCGCCTCCTGCTTTTACTAGTGTTGCCCTTGAGCGCAGGGGCCCAGACGTCGCCCATTGACAGCCTGCGGCAGCGTTTGGCCGCCGCGCCGCCCGACACCAACCGCGTGCTGCTGCTCAACCACTTGTGCTGGCAAACCAGCACCCACAACGTGGCCCAGGCCTTGGCCTATGGCCAGCAAGGCCTGACGCTGGCCCGGCAGCTGCATTTCGGCCTGGGCGAAGTGTACCTGCTCAACGCCCTGGCCCGGGCCGCCTACCTGCAGCACGACGAGCTGACTGCCATTCGCTACTACCAGCAGGCCGTGCGCCGGTCCGAAACCACGCCCCGCGCCGACCGCCAGCTCATGCTGGCCCTGCTGGGCCTGAGCCGGGTGGCCATCCAGCAGCAGGACTTTGCCGAAGCCGAGAAGTACGGCCGGCTGGCCCTGGCCCACCTGCAGCGCCGCCGCCCGGTTTCGCTCACCGACCAGGGCCTGAGCCAATACAGCCTGGCCTCGCTCTACTACGGCTGGCTGCGCTCCGGACAGCCCGCGCCCGATTCTGTCGACCGCCTTTGCACCCATTACACCCGCCAGGCCTTGGCCACCTTCCGCCGCCTGCCGCCCGACGCCAACCAAGCCTCCTGCTTCGGCGACATGGGCAAGGTGCACGCCCTGCACCGGCAGTACGACTCGGCCGAGTATTGCTTCCACGAGTCGTTACGGCTCTACCAACGCTTCGGCGACCGGTTCGGCCAGACCGAAACGCGCCTGAACCTGGCCGAGGTGCTACTGGCCCGCCACCGCCCCGCCGAGGCGGCTGCGCTGTTGCGCCCCGCCGTGGCCTGGGCCCGGCAGCTCAAAGCCACCGGCCTCGAAGCCCAGGGCGATAAGCTGCTGGCCGCTGCGCTGGCCGAAACGGGCCAGGGCCTGGCCGCTTACCGCCTGGCCTACACCGGCCAGGCCCTGCTCGACAGCCTGGAATCGGCGGAGCGGAGCCAAACCCTGGCCCGCCTGCGCGTGCAGTTCGACACCGAGCGGCAGCAGAGCCGCGTGCGCGAACTCACCCACCGCACCCAGCTGCAGCAGCAACAAGCCGCCAAACAGCGGCAGTACCTCTGGCTGCTCGGGGGCCTGCTGCTGGCCGTGGCCGCCGGCCTGGGCGGGGCCGGCCTGTTGGCCTGGCGCCTGCGCCTGAGCCGGGCCCAACTGGCCCGTCAAAACACCGAGCTGCAAGCCACCCGCACCGAGCAAGACCGCCTCTATGCCCTCATTGCCCACGATTTGCGCAGCCCCGTGGTGGCCTTCTCGGCATTGGCCGACCTGCTAAAGCGATACGTGGAGCGGCACGACACGGCCCGCCTGCTGGGCCTGGGCGAGCGTATGCGACAAGCCGCCGAGGGCCTCCGCGGCCTGCTCGACAACCTGCTGAGCTGGGCCCTTACCCAGCGCGGCGAACTCACGCCCCAGCCCGAAACCCTGGACGCCGCCACCCTGCTGGCCGAAGCCGCCGAGCTCTACCAACCCGGCGCCGAAGCTGCCGGGGTGCGGCTCACCGTGGCCCCCGGCGCCACCGGCCAGTTGGTGGCCGACCGCAACATGACGCACACCATCCTGCGCAACCTCATCAGCAACGCCTTGCGCGTCACCCCAGCCGGCGGCACCATCACCCTCGCCGCTGAAGCCGGGCCGACCAACTACTTCAACCTGGTGGTGCGCGACACCGGCGCGGGCATGGACGCCGCGCAAGTGCAGCGGCTGTTGGCCGAGGCACCCATCGCCTATCCGGCCGGGCGGCGCGGCCCGGCGGGCCTGGGCTGGCGGCTGAGCCAGTCGTTTGCCAGCGCCCAGGGCGGACAACTGGGGCTGACGAGTGCGCCCGGGCAGGGCACCACGGTGGTTGTCGCGCTGCCCGCAGCCGTGAGCACGCGCGTTGGGGTTGCGCAATTGGCAGGCGAGGTGGCTTGAACAATGTTGGGGCAGGCCCCGCCCCTACGTCGTTCGGACTGCGTACTTTTCGGCAGAAACCCGAAAAAACTATGGGCGATTTAGCCATTCGTGTGCTGGTGGTGGAAGACGAGCCGATTTACGCCGACCAACTCGAAGCCTACCTGCAAGACCTGGGCTGCGAGTTCATCGGCCCGGCCACGGACGCGCGCACAGCCCTCTCGCTGTTTCGCACCGAAGCCATCGACCTGGTGCTGCTCGACGTGCACCTGCGCGGAGCGGTGGATGGCATCGAGCTGGCGGGCCAGCTGCAGGAATTGCGCGCCGTACCCATCATCTTCCTCACCTCCCGGGCCGACGACGAGGCCTTTGACCGCGCCCGGCCACTGGGCCCGGCCGCCTATCTTATCAAGCCCGTGGCCTTCGATGCCCTGAAACGAGCCATGGCACTTGCCATCGACAGCTTCAGCGGCGCGGCGGCTGACTCTTCGGCTGCCCCAGTCGCGCCGCTTCCGGTCAAAGCCCCGGAAACGCTGTTCATTAAAGAGAACGGCTTGCTGGAGAAAATTCGCGTGAGCGAAATTCAGAGCGTGGAAGCCGACAACAAGGTGTGCCGCCTGGTGCTGGCCGGGCGCACGGTGGTGGTGCGCATGCCCCTGCGCGAGGTGATGCGCCACCTGCCGCCTGACCGCTTCGTGCAGATTCAGCGCAGCTACCACATCAACCTCGACTACCTGGAGCGTTTCGACCCGGTGCGCAACCTGGCGCAGGTAGGCGAACAGGTGCTGCCCGTGAGCCAAACCTATCACCACGAGCTGCTGCGCCGACTGTATAAGCTGGATTAGCGCCGCGCACCGCTTCGGCCCGGGCCGCTCGTAGCAAGAAGCCTGGGGAAACCGGGGCCGCGGGACGTCACGCCGCAGCCGCCCTTAATTTTGCCGCCATGACCTTTTCCTACAGCCAACTCTTTGCCTTCACGGAGGCCGTTTTTCGCAGCATCGGCTGCCCCGAAGAAGACGCCACCCTCGCCACAGAAACCCTGCTTTCGGCTGATTTGCGCGGCGTGGACTCGCACGGCGTGGCCCGCCTCGTGGGCTATGTGCGGCTGTGGGAGGCCGGCCGCATCAACGCCGCGCCGCGCGTGGGCGTGACGTATGAAACGCCCAGCACCGCTGTGGTGGACGGCGACGGCGGCCTGGGCCTGGTGGTGGGGCCCAAGGCTATGCGCGTGGCCATCGAAAAGGCCGGGCAAGTGGGCACCGGCTGGGTGTCGGTGAAGAACTCCAACCACTTCGGCATTGCCGGCTACCACGCCATGCTGCCCCTGGCCCACGACATGATAGGCGTGGCCATGACCAATGCCTCCCCTCTCGTAGCGCCTACCTACTCGCTTGACCGCCTGCTCGGCACCAACCCCATTGCCGTGGCCGTGCCCGCCGGCGAGCAGCCCGATTTTGTGGCCGACATGGCCACCACCACCGCCGCCAACGGCAAGCTCGAAATAGCCCAGCGCAAGGGCACGCCCCTGCCCGAAGGCTGGGCCCAAACCGCCGACGGCCAGCCCAGCACCGACGCCAACGCCGTAAAAAACGGCGGGGCCCTCCTCCCCCTCGGCGGCGCCACTGGCTCGCACAAAGGCTACGCCCTGGGCAGCATCGTCGACATTTTCTCGGCCGTCCTCTCCGGCGCCAACTACGGGCCCTGGGTGCCGCCCTTCGTGGCCTTTCTGCAGCCCTCGGCCAACCCCGTGGGGCAGGGCCTGGGCCACTTTTTCGGCGCCATGCGCGTCGATGCCTTTCGGCCCGCCGACGAATTCAAAGCCCACATGGACAACTGGATTTCGACTTTCCGCAACGCGCAGGCCGTGGAAGGCAAGAAAGTTCTCATCCCCGGCGACCCGGAGCGGGAAATGGCCGCCCATCGCATTATGGACGGCATTCCGCTGCTCGATGCGGTGGTGAAAGACCTGGAAGGCGTGGGCGCGAAGTTTGGTGTGAAACTCTGAGACTGGCCTATTGGAGGCGGGCCAGTTCGGCGCGTAGCTCGGCCATGGTGACGGGATGGAAGCGTAGAGTCTCTAGCGCCATGGGCTGCACCAGCACTGAGCGCGTGGCCAGGTACGTCACGCCGGCTTCGCGCCGAAGGGCCACCACGGTAGCACTTTTGCCCAGGGGCACCCTATCAAACAACACCTTGAAGCCGCCAGTGTCCTGGCCGCGCATTACGGAATTCATTTCTTTGAAGACCAGACTGGTAATAGCGTCCGATTCGGGCACCCGCACTTTGTAGGCCACACGGGCCACAGCATTCATGAACCGGTCGCAGTTAATCAGGTTCAACCCCTGGGTGCTCAATTCGTTGTATACCCCGGCCGACGTCACGGCTGCCCGCGAGGTATCGGTGAACTGCGTGCGCAGGCGGGCCCGCTCCTGCTCGGCCAGTGCACCTTGCCGAGTTTGCTTAAGCGCTTCCAGCGAGTCCAGGTCTTGCCGGTAGCGCTTCCGAAAGCCGGTTTCGGCCAGCAGCGAATCCAGCTCGTGGCGCAGGGCTTTCGCCCGCTTCCGGTTGGGGCTCGGTAAGCTCCAGGCAGATAAGTAAACCCGGGGGTTTCCCACCTTGGGGAACGCCAGGTTCAGCCGGCACACCGCCGGCGTATTTTCCGTCCGCACGTGGCCTTTGAGGGCGCGCGGCAGTTCGGCAGGATTCCACGCTTTCATCTTCAGGAGGGCCTGGCTGGCAATGGCGCCCAGCTCAGGGTCGGTGCCGGGGTCGGGCACGGCCCGCGTCACGGCCCCGCTGGAATCGACGGTGAAAGCCACCGTGGCCCGCCGCACGATGCGCACGTCGTAGGTCTGCGACAATTCTTCCAGGGTCATTTTTTCACGGAAGGAGGCGTCGGGCACGCGGTGCAGGCGGCGGCGCGTACCCGACGGGGCACGGAAAGCCTGGCGCATTTCCTCATGGAGCTCTTCATATTCGGGCCACTTCATTTGGGGGCGTGGCACGTCCTCGAAATGGGACCGGTCGGTGCTCTCCTCTCTCGCTTTCCGGGCCTTGCCGGCGGGCTCTACGCGGGCCACGGAGCCGTGCCCGGTGGGCAGCCGCCAGTCCACGCGCTGGTCGTGGCCGCGCACGGTGCCTGTGAACAGCTGCATGCCCGGCTTTTTTTCTTTGGCTGGCATACGCAAATGCACGTAGCGGCCCGGCCGCAGCTGCACCGGCCGCCCTTTGGCCGTGGCCGTGACGCGCAGCATGCCGCCGGTTTCCAGCAGTTCCGTGCCCGAGGTGGTGCTCAGGCCGGCGAGTATCATGTCGGCAGGGCTATAAAACTCCTGCACTTCGAGCTGCACGGTGGCCGCGCTGTCGGGCAGGTCCCAGGCATTGCCCGGAATGAGCAACTGGGTGCCCTGCGCGCCAACAATCATCGTATCGCGCCCAGGCCGGATGCTGAAGGCCTGCGCCGCGGGCAGCCCGGCCCGCAGAAACTCCTGCAGCTCTGCCGTGCGGGCCGAATCGACAGCCGGAGCGGGGCTTTCAGCCGGCTCCTCATCGGGTACATCGGCAAAGGAGGTGGCGCCGCGCTTGGGCCGGGGGCTAACGGTTGCTGGCACATTAGAGGCCCGAGGTGGTGCTGCGGCCACCGCTTCGGCCGGCAGGGCAGTGGGTGGCGCGGCCGGACGGGTTGCGAGTGGGGCGGTTACAGTTGCTGCGGGCGGCGCAGCCGTTTCCTGCGGGCTGCGCTCGCGGCCGCAGCCCGCCAACAACAACCCAGCAAGTCCAATTACAACGGGATAAATTTTCAGCATAAGCAGCAGGTGAAACGCGAACGGCACGCCAACCAAAGTTAGCGCGCCGTTCGCTTTATCAGGCAATAATTTAGAACCAATTGGCTGGGTTATAGCAATTCGTGAGCCCACCCTGGTCGGCCCGGGCCCAGCCCCGCGTTATCGCTGGTTCCTGCAACAGCTCAACGCAGCAGCAATACCTTTTGCCGGGCCACGCCGCCCGCAGTT
This sequence comes from Hymenobacter monticola, assembly GCF_022811645.1. NCBI lineage: Bacteria > Pseudomonadati > Bacteroidota > Cytophagia > Cytophagales > Hymenobacteraceae > Hymenobacter > Hymenobacter monticola. Next base: position 458,111 of record NZ_CP094534.1, read on the forward strand.
TGCAGCACCACCACGTAGAGGCCGGCAGGCCAGTCGGCCGCATGCAGCGCTGCCTCGTGCCGGCCGGCAGCCTGTAGCCCTTCCGCTAGCACGGCCACTTCCCGGCCCGCCAGGTCGATGACGCGCAGGCTGACGGGGCCGGCGGTGGGCAGCGTGAAGGCCAGGCGGGTTTCGGCGGTAAAGGGATTGGGCGCGGCGGGCTCGAACAGGGCCAGCGCGTTGGCTTGCGCGGTGGCTGTCAGCAGGAACACGGACACGTTGGCGGGGGCGCTTTCGTTGTGCAGCCGGTCGAGGGCCGTCACGGCGTACACGTAGCGGGCAGGGTCGGGCGGGCCACCAATGCGGTACGCCGTGGTATCGGTGATGCCCAGCAGGTTGGCGGGGTTGGCCAGGTCGGCGGCGGTAATGGGCGTGGTGCGGCCCGGAAAGCGGTAGACGGCGTACCAGCGCGCCGTTTCGCCATCGGTGGCGGGCAGCGGGGCCTGCCAGCTCAAGCGGGTTTCGGCCTGGGCGACGTCGTTGTACTGGCTTACCTGGCGCGGGGTTAGCGGCGGCACGGCATCTTTCCAGGGCATGGTGGGCACCAGGGCCGGGAAGCGGTAGAAGCTGGTGCGCAGCGAATCGACAAACCCCATGGGGTTGGCCAGCAACGTATTGGAACTATAGAAGATACTGCCCTGCACGTTGGGCTGCTGGCGCAACAGCCGGATTTGGTTCGGCAACTGCGTGGGCAGGCGGAAGCCCGGCTCGGTGGCCGTGGCGCTCACCCGGTACGCGCCCTGGCCCACGTACACGTGGCGCACGGTGTCGGGGTTCACCTGCTGGCTCCACCACGGCACAATCAGGCTGTAGTTGGCGGCCGTCTGACCGATGGCGAAGTACACCTGCGGCGCCAGGTAATCAACCCAGCCGCGCTTGAGCCACTTGCGCGAGTCGGCGTAAACGTCGGTGTAGCTCTGGAAGGCCGTGGTGGCCGTGCCGCCCACGCTGGTGCCGTTGCGCCACACGCCGGGCGGCGAAATGCCGAACTTCACCCACGGCTTGGCCGCCCGAATGCTGTCGGACACCATTTTCACGAACAAATCCACGTTGCTGCGCCGCCAGTCGGCCAGCACCGTGAAGCCGCGCGGGTAGGCCGCAAACGTGGCGGCATCGTTGAAAGTAACGCCCGTTTGCGGGGCCGGGTAGAAGTAGTCGTCGAAATGAATGGCGTCCACATCGTAGCGCCGCACCACGTCCATCACCACGCGCACCAGGTACTGGCGCACGGCGGGCAGGCCGGGGTCGAGCACGCGCAGGGTGCCGTAGGGCACCACCCAGTCGGGGTGCTGCACCGTGACGTGGGTGGGCGCCACGCTGGCCGTGGCGCTAGTGAGGGCGCGGTAGGGGTTTATCCAGGCGTGAAATTCCATCTCGCGGCGGTGCGTTTCGCGCACCATGAAGGCCAGCGGGTCGTAGGCCGGGCTGGGGGCCTGGCCCTGCGTGCCGTTCAGCCACTCGCTCCAGGGCTCCAGGGTGCTGGGGTAGACGGCGTCGGCGGCGGCACGCACCTGCACCACCACGGCGTTGATGCCGTTTTGCCGGTGCCGGTCGAGCAGGCTCACGAACTCCTGGCGCTGCTGCACGGGCGTGCGGGTGCGGGCGCTGGGCCAGTCGAGGTTGAAAACGTGGGCTATCCAGGCGGCGCGCATCTCGCGCTTGGGCGGCGCGGAGAGGGTTTGGGACTGGCCTGAAAAAGCCAGAGCCAGCAGGGCTAGCGCAAGACTAAGCCCGCGCCAACATTGTGTAGAAAAAACCATAGAATGTGGAAAGGGTGGGAATAAGAAATGAGGCTTGGAAGGTACCGCTTTTGCCTGATGCTTTACCCATTCTCTCCAGTGGCCTTTCACGAAGGCAAAAAAAAGAGCGGCGCCTCCCGGAAAAATTCCGGTGAGGCGCCGCTGGCTAATCATAAATGCGGTGCTTTATACCTACGACACGTGCCCAGTGGCAGCCGGCACCAGCGCCGCAATGGCCACGTCCTGGTTCAGATACTGCGAGGAGTAGCCGGCGTCCGACTTGTTCAGGAACAAGCAGGTGCCGCCATCCACGGCGTCAATAATCTGGGCGTATTGGTCCATGGGCAGGGCGGGGCAGCCCAGGCTACGGCCCAGGCGGCCGTTCTGCTTGATGAAGTCCTCGCTCACGTAATCGGCGCCGTGCATCACCACCGAACGCGCTTCGGCGTTGGTGTTAAAGCCTTCGTCGAGGCCCTCCAGCTTGAGAGAACGGCCGTGCTTGCCCACATACTCGCCGCCCGTGGCATAAAAGCCCAGGCTACTCATGTTGCTCTGGTCGGTGTTAGAGAAGTTGGTGGCTTCGTTCTCGCCCGAGTTGTGGCCGTGAGCCACGAGAGTGTGGAACAGAATTTCGTTTTTGGCCAAATCGAGCACCCACAGGCGCTTTTCGGTGCTGGGCAAGTCGAAGTCGACCACTGTCAGGGTCTGCTTGTCCTCGGCCAGCTTGCCGGCCTGACGCAGGTTGAGGTAGCCGGTCATGGCCTTGGCAAAGGTTTCGAAGCGCAGGCCTTGCTGCTCGGCCCCGAGGGCGTCGTAGGTGGTGCGCAAAGTTTTGTCGAACTGCGCCTGGGGCGAGAAAGCGATTTTGGGCATTCGCACTTCACCACTGGGCGAGCCGCCGGCCATGGACTTCGTGACCGGGCCAGCCATGGGCGTAGCCAAGAACAAAGAGGCCAGGAAAGGCAGCACCCGCCGCGCCAGGCGCTGACGACGCAAGGACTTCCGTTTCCGCTGAATGATGCTGGTCTGGTGCATGATAGTGAGAGAATAGCTGGTGAATTAACCAATAAAGGGGCCTTTAAATCAGGCCGCCATTGGCTTAAGACATTATACGAGTGCGCTGCCCGAATGGGCAAGGTCAGAACGCATTTCACCGCCAAATAATTCCAAACCGCTATGCTCGGCTCCTCCCCTACCGCCAGCCCCGCTGCAAAAAGCGCCGTCCGGCCGCTGGCCCGTCGAGCCAGCGCGACTTGATGCCGGGGCCGCTAAGCAGCATCATGCTGCCCACGCGCATGGTGGCAATGATGTCTTTGAACTGCTCAGGCGGCAGCGCCGGACAGCCGCGGCTGTAGCCCAGGTGGCCGTACTTCTCGATGTACTTCGGGCTGACGTAATCGGCCGCGTGCAGCACCACGTAGCGGTCGAAAGCGTTGGCGTTTTGGCCCTTATCTAGCCCCTCGATGCGGCGCGAGTAGCCGTGAATGCCGTCGTAGGTGCCGGCCGTGCGGTAGAAGCCCAGCGAAGTGCAGGCCGATTTTTCCTCGTTGGAAAACCGCTTGGCGCGCAGGTGGCCGGAGCCCTCGCCGTGGGCCACGTAGCTGCGGTGCAGCACTTTGGCTGCTTTCAGGTCGATGACCCAGAGGCGCTCGGTGGTGTTGGGCAGGTCCATGTCGGCCACGGCCAGCAGGCCGGCCCGCTCGATGCGGCCGGTGGGGTGCAGCGTGAGGTATCCCACGCAGGCCTGTTCTAGCACCTCGGGGCGCAGCTCGGCGGCCGTGGGTCCCAGGGCGGCGTGCAGCTGCCGGATAGCCTGGCGCAGCGTGTCGGGCACACCGGGCGTGGCGGTCACGGGCGTGAGGCGGAGCGAATCGGGTACGGGCGCGGCGGACACCACAGCTGTATCAACCACCGGTGGTGGCGCGGCGGCAAGCGCTACTCGCGGAGCCTGCGTTTCACTGGCCCGTAGCTGGCAACCGGCCAGCAGCAGGCCGGCTGCTGCTGGCCAAAGCACTGTCTTTATCGCCCTGTTTATGGCTGGCAAATAGCCATCAATCATCCCAAACATGCCCTAAAATTACCACTAAACCGCTGGTTGGTGCCGCTTAGAGGCCCAGCCAATCAGAAAAAGATGCTGGCGTTCAGCTTGGCGTAGAACGGGGTGCCGGGTGTGAAGTGCAGCTCATCGACCGGCACGGTTTCGTTGCGCAGGCGGGTTTCGGTGGCAAACTGGGCCTGGTTCCAGGCTACATTGAGCAGGTTTTCGGCAGTGGCCCCGATTTGGAAGCGGGGCGTGGTGTAAGCTAGCACAGCATCGAAGAGGAAGTAGCCGCGGGCCGTGATGCTGCCATCGTCGTTGGCCGGGCGCGAGTCGATGTGGCGGTAGCGTAGGCTGCCGCTCAGGCCCCGCGGCGCCTTGTAGGTGAGGCCGCCGGTGCTGGTGAAGGTGGGCGCGAGCGGGATGTAGTTGGCTTCGGCGGGCGCGTCGAGCTGGCGGCCGTGGTTGTAGTTAAAGTCGCCATCCAGAAACAGGCGGCGGCTGAGCTGGTAGCGCAGGGACACGTCCACACCATAGCGCTGGGTGGGGCCGGTGCTCTCCACCACGGCCTCGTCGCCCACGTACACCAACTCGTCCTGCAGGTGAAGGCTCCAGAGGGCGGCATTTACCACCAGGCTGGGCAATGGCTTGAAGGTGCTGCCGATTTCGGAGCCCAACGCACGGGGCAGCACGTTGGCATTGGCGTCGCGAATCACGCCCCGCGCATCATTCGAATGGAAGCCAAAGCCCGAGCGCGCAAACAGCTGCACGGCGGGCGTGAGCTGATAGTAGAGGTTGAGCTTGGGCGACACGCGGGCGTGGCTGACGCGGCCCCGTAGCGGGTCCAGGTCGCCGTTGTTGTCCTTGTTGGCGAGCTGGCCGCGGAAATCGAAGGTGAAGAAGTCGGCTCGCACGGCGGCGTTCACCGTAAGGCGGTCGGTCAGGTTCAGGGTTTCGTCGAGGTAGGCGTTGATGTTGCGCTCGTACAGCTTGCCCTCGGTAGTGGTGCCCAGGCGCTGGCGCTGCACGGCCGCGTAGAGGCCCAGGTTGGAGAAGTCGTTGCGCGTGCCCACGCCTAGGGTGCTGTGCAACTGGCGGGCGCCGAGCTGGTCGTCGCGGTCGTAGGTGGCGGTGTAGCCGAAGAGGTGGCGGTCGTCGGTCTGCTCAATTTCGTCGCCGTTCACCGAGTCGCGCAGGAAGAAGGTGAAGTTGGAAAACAAGCTGAAATCGTACTTCGAGTAGTAGGCCTGCTGGCGCAGCACGCCGTCGTGCGGTAGCGCGGTGGTGAGCACGGCGCTGGCGTTGGTGCGGCCGGTGCGGCCGCCCTCGCTGGGGTCGATGCTGCCGTAGCGCGAGATGCTGCCGTCTTCCACGGCGCGCTCGGGAATCTGCCCGCTGGCGTCCCAGCGCGAGGCGAAGTGCGAACCCAGCAGCGTGAGCGAGGTGCGCTCCGACAGTTGCCCGGTGTATTTGGCCAGGCCGTTGAAGCGCTTGAAGTGCTGCGGCTGGTCGAAGTAGGCATTGGTGAAGTTGTACTCGGCGGCCACGTAGGCGCTTTCGGGGCGCTTACTCAGCAGGTGGCGGCCGCTGCCCAGTAGGTCAAGCATCACCAAGGCCCGGCGGGTATCGAATTGGCCCAGCTCCAGCTTCACCTGACTGTGCTCCAGCCGTGTTTTGGTGCTGAACTCGCCTGCGCCGGCCGTGGCGAAATCGCCAAAGCGCGCCGTGTAGGGTCCTTTGTACACCTTCAGCTGCTCCACCGTTTCGGGAATCACAAAGTGAAAATCGGCGTAGCCCTGGCCGTGGGCGTGGCTCACCATGTTCACCGGCAGCCCGTCGATGCTCACCGCAAAGTCGGTGCCGTGGTCCACGTCAAAACCGCGCAGGAAAATCTGCTCGGCCTTGCCCCCGCCTGCGTGCTGGGCAATGAACAGGCCCGGCACCAGCCGCAGCAGGTCCTGGGCCGAGTTCACGGGCCGCAAGGTTTGGTCGATGTGCGAGATGGCGGCCAGGCTCTGGTTGGGGTCGCGCGGCTGGCTCACGGTCACTTCGGCCAGGCTGAGCGTGGTGGCGGCGGCCCGCAGTTTCAGGTTTTGCGTTTCGCCGGCGGCCAGGGTCACGGGCACCGTTTGGGCGCGGTAGCCTAAAGCGCCGATGCGCAGCGAATACGCGCCCGGCGCGAGGCCATTGAGGCGGAAATTGCCCAGCGCATCGGTGGCGGTGCCGCCGGGCTGGCCCTGCAGGGCCACGCTCACGCCCGCCACCGGCAGGCCGGAAAGAGAATCGGCCACGGTGCCGCGTAGCGTGGCGGCAGTCTGGGCCGCGGCGGGCAAACGCAGCCCCAGCCCGATGAGCAAAGCCAGTAAAAGAGTAACGAGTTGTTTCATTTGATGCAGAAGAAAGCAGGCGGCCCCGCCGGAGCAGGGCCGCCCGTTCAGGTTAGAAATTGGCTTTGCTCATGCAGTTGGCCCGGCATTGGGCGCGGTGCTGGGCCCGGTGCTGGCCCGGGGCCCCATGCAGCTGGCGGTGCGCAGTAGTTTCAGTGGGCAAGGCCACGCGGCCGTGCAGGCCCAATGGATTGGCGGCAAGGCGACCCGTGGCTGGCAATTGCACGCAGGAAACAACGCCCGCAGCAGCCGCTACGGGTTGGAGGGAATTAGCCCGGAAAATCATAGGAATAAGAGTTGAACGCGCCCGGGCACCACGGCCCGGCAAGCAGCGTCGGATGGTTGGATAAGCAGAAGCGGCGCCGTTGCTTTGGCGCAAACGCACGCATTGGCCCCGTTTGGATTCGAACCAAAGACTGAATGGTTCGAAGGCCAGGACCCTACTTACCCCCGACAAGGCGGCAACTCAACTTCTCCCCCATACCCCGTGGGAACAGCCACTACGCGGGCCGCCAGCCGGGATTGTGAGGTAACAAAAACGGGCCGGGCAAACGCCACCTGCACATCGGACAGGCAGTGCGTATCCAAGCCCTTAAACGAACTGAGCAGCTGCTGCAAAGGCAGCCGCTCGCCGGCTTTTTTCACCGTGTACTGCACCCCGTTGCAGTCGTCGAAGCAGGCCAGCCGCAGGGTGTGCTTGAGCTGGCAATCCTGGCTGTGCACGTAGGCAAAGGGCCGCTCGATGGGCCGCGCCGGACGCTCCACGAGGCCCGCACCCACTACCAGCAGGTAGTTGAGCAGCAGCAGCAACGTGAGGAACTGGCGAGGCATAGGGTTGGGAGAGTAGTCAGCGAAACCACCGTGGGCAAAAGCCCGGCCGTGGCCGTGTCAATCAGTTACGAGAATCAGCCGACGAACAGACTGACTTAACGAAATTTATTAAGTAAAAAAGACGCGCTCCACGGTCCAGTAAGCGGCCACCAGCCCGATGACTACCGACACCGGCACCACCACGCGCTGCTTATACCAGCTTTTGTGGGCTGCCCAGCGCCCCACCAGCGCCCAACACAACATAATCACAGCCACTTGGCCTAATTCCACGCCCACATTGAAGGAGATGAGCGAACCGAAATAGTCCTGCTGCGGCAGCCCCAGCCCCGTCAGAGCTGAGGCGAAGCCCATGCCGTGCACCAGCCCAAAACCGAACACGATGAGCAGGCGCCAGGGATTCAGCCGGTCGGTAATGATGTTCTCGATGGCCACAAACAGGATAGACAGCGCAATAATGGGCTCAATCACCGCCGAGGGCGGCGAAATCAGCCCATACATGGCTAGGCCCAGCGTGATAGAATGCGCCACCGTGAAAGCCGTGGCCTGCATGAGCACCGGCTTGAGGCGCGGCTCCAAGATGTAGAGGCTGACAATGAACAGGATGTGGTCGAACCCCAGCGGAATGATGTGCGTGAAGCCCAGCTGCAGGTAGGTCCAGAAAATCTCCGTGCGCGAGAGCTTGCTCAGGTCCGTGTTGAGGACGTGCGCGGCGGCCGGCTGGGTCAGCAACAGCAGCAACGGCAGCGCCGCCAGGGCGCGGCGCGTGAGCTTTTGCAACGGTCCTCGGGTAGGGTACATTTTAGCGGGCCGCCAGCATCTTCTTGCCTTCCGCTTCCACCTCGGGGTTGAGGTAGGGCGCGGTGCGCAGCGAGTTCTCAATCAGGGCCTGGCCTTCGGCCGTTTTGCCCAGCTTGCTGAGTATGAGGCCAGCGCGGCACAGCAGCACCGAGTTCTTCGAGCCGGTGCGGCGGGCCACCTGCATGTACTTCTGGGCCTCGGCAAACTCGCCGCGCTTGTAGTGAACCCAGGCCATGGTTTCGTTCACATCGATGTTGTCGGGCCGGCGCTCGTACTCAATTTTGGCGTGCTCCAGGGCCTTGTCCAGCTCGTTGGTTTTCACGTAGGCGTAGGCCAGCTCGCGGTCGGCGTAGTGTCCCATCTGTTCGTTGTCGTCGGCCTCTTCGGCGGCGCTGGCCAGCATCTCGATGGATTCCTTGGCCATTTTATCGGCTTCCGCAGGCTGGCCGTTCAGTCGGTACAGGTCGGTCAGCTCGTCCGAGAAAGCGTAGTCCTTCACCGTTACGCGGGCCTGTTGATACAGCTTGATGGCCTTTGCATAGTCCTTGTGTGCCGCCGCAATGCGGCCCAGGCCGGCCAGAGCGTAGGCGTAGCCGGGGCGCGCCAGCAGGGCCATTTGGTAGTGGGCGCGGGCGTGGGCGGTATCGCCGCTGATTTCGTAAAGGTGGCCGAGCGCTACGCGGGTCCACTCGGTTTGCTCAAGGCCGATGTAGCCGGCTTTGGCCGCCATGTCCATAGCTTCAATGGCGCCGGGTACATCACCATAAATTTCGCGCAGGTAGCTGGCGCGGGCGTACGACGCCAGCTCTGGGCGCAGGGCATTCATCTTGTCGGCCATCTTGATGGCTTCCTCATAGTGGCCCATTTCCACGTTGGCGTCGGTCAGCAGGCCGTACACGAAGCCGCTGTTGGGGTTCAGCTTCACGGCTTGCTCGGCCAGGGCCAGCCCCTGAGCAAAGTGGTGCTGCGTGAGGCAGAGCGACGACTTGCAGCACAGGGCCTCAAAGTTTTCGGGCTCGGCTTTCAGCACTTCGTCAAGCAATTCCGTGGCGGCACCGTCGTAATACGGGTGGTCGCCGGTCACGCGGGCTTCCTGCATGTAGGCCTGGGCCAGCAGCAGGCGGCTTTTCTGGTCGTTGGGGTCGGCGCGCAGCTTGGCCAGCAAGCCTTCAATCGCCGCTTTGGTGTTCAGCCACTCGCCGCCGGCGGCCAGGTCGCCGTGGCGCTCTTTCAGCTGGGGCGTGCGCGGCGCCGGTTTCTTGAATACAAAAATGGCGGCGGCCAGCAGGCCAAAAACCACCAGCAAGGACGGGTATAGGTACTTTCTCAAAGCAGAAGGGTACTTAAAAAGTCAAATGCACTACGTAGATAAAAATACTGAAAAAGAGCCGCCGCTAGTCCCATACGGGTCCAACGACGGCTCAGTTTTTCAAGCGTTAAAACCGCTTATTGGCGCTCGATGCGAACCGATTGCACCATCGTCTTACCGTTGTACAGCGTGGCGATGTACTGGCCAGGGGCCACGTCGCGGCCCGGCTGCCAGGTTAGTTCGTTCACGCCCTGGCCGAAGACCCGGTCTTTGGCTACGGTAGCCACCCGGCGGCCCGCTGCGTCGCTGATTACGATGCTCATCGTGCCTTTGACGGGCAGTTCAAAGTGCAGCGTGGTGCTCCCAACAAAGGGGTTGGGGTAGGCTTGGGCCACGGTCAGGCTGGGCGAAAGGCCGAGGCCGGTCGAGCGCTGGGCCAGGGCCACGCGCTGGGCATTGGTGCCGCTCCAGGGCGTTTGCACATACGGGAAGGCCGTGCGGAAAGTCGTGTCGTTGCGCTCCACATTGGTAGTGAAGCCTACCACGTTGGTCAGCTGCGTCGTGAGGGGCGAGGGCGAGGTGCCTACGGTGTAGTCGTCGTACCACAGGCCAATGGCGGCCAGCACCGCGCCGCTCACGGCTTGCAACTCAATGCGGGTCACGTCGTCTTCGAGGCGGCGGCCGTTCGGGAAGCCGTCCATGTTCGGGATGGCAATGTAGTTGGCGCCGCTGGCGGTGTAACGGGCATCGGTGAGGCCGAGCACGGCGGCTGCGAGCAAGCCTTCCGAGCTAAAGTCGGCCGAGGTACGCGACGTGGGCGGCACGGCCAGGTTGATGCGCAGCATGTCGCCGAAGGTGGGCAGGAAGTTGTTGATGAAGGGCTTGCCAGCCGTCAGCGGGTTGTTGCCGGTTTTGCCGGTAGCCAACTGGTAGGGGGGCAGGTTGGGCACGCCGGTGTGGAAGATGGGCAGCAGGTCGACCGAACGTGGGGCACCGCTCACGCCGCCGTTCAGCAGCACTTCGCCAAAGCCACCCTGTGCCTGGGGGGCCAGGGCCGTCCCGTTCGTCAGGGCATTGTTGAAAATCGGAGCCAAGCCCGGAGCGCCGTTCCGGAAGTCGAAGCCACCGGCCAAAGGCGCGGGCAGCAGGCCAGCCAGCGACTTGGACTGAATGCGCAACAGGCCCAGGCCACGCGTCGGACCTACCGGACCTTGGATGGCTTCGCCATAGTACGTCTGGTTGGCCGGCTTGGGGGCCGCGCCGTTCACGGGCACGTTGTCGGCCATGTACAGCCCCAACTCGGGGTTTTTCAGGTTGGCTTCAAACATGGCCTGCCGCGAGCCGGCGGCCGGTACGGCCACCCCATACGGCGAGTCGTTGTTCCAGGCATCCTTCATGCCCACGGGCTGCACCACTTCGTTGGTGAGGGGCATGCCCAGGCGCGATACCTGCACGTAAGTACCCGTCTGGGTGCGCGTGCCATCAGCGTTGATGGTGCGCAGCGACAGGCGGCTGGCCGAGGCCCACACGCCAATGGTGTAGGGCGACACGGGCGACGCCGGCGAGGTGGTGCCCGCCAAGGGGTTGGTAGTGGCCGTGAGAGCGGGCGTGCCGCTGCGAACCAAGGCCGCTACTGGAATCTGCATCACGATGCTGTGCACGTTCTTGCGGGCCAGGCCGTCGCGGGCGCTGCTGGGCGCACGCACCGCGCCCAGGTCGAAAATAGCGCCCAGGTCGGTGAAGAAGGCGTCGTCGGAAGGGCCGCAGAATACCCGCATGTTGCCCCCGGTAGTTGCCACCGACTGAATGGTGCTTTCCAGGTAAGCCTGGTAGTTGGGCCGGCTCAGGCCAGCCGCGCTGTTGATAGACCGGGGCCCGATGTTAGGCGCCGGCACCAATCCGTTGGTTACCAGCGTCGTGAAGGCACCACCAGCCAGGCTTTGCTCCAGCTGGTAGGTGGTTTTCAGGTTTTCCTGCCCCAGTCGCACCCGGAAGAAAGTCGTCGGGTCCTGGTTGGTGCGGGTGAAGGTGAAGCGGTAGGTGATGTCGTCGCCCGTCGTGGCGGGGTTGTTTTTGACGTGTATCTCGTAGCGGATGTTCTCGCCAAACGAGTTGAAGTTGGGGCCGCCCTGTGGCAGCTCAAACGGGATGTAGTTGGCAATGATGGTGGCCGTGGCGTTGGCGTCGTTGGCGGGCGCGTCGGGCGAGCGGAACACGTAGAGGTCGGTGTTGTCGGCCAGCGGGTCATCGGCGATGAGCGGGGCTTCGCGGTGGCTGGAAGCTTCGAGTATGTTGTGCTGACCACTCCAGGCCAGCATCCCTCCTACCGCAGCGGCGAATACCGCAGCCGGAACCAGAGGACGAGTAAGCAATTTTTTCATGTGAAAGAAAGGGGGGGTAAAGTGGTGAAAAAAGAGGCAAAGCGGTGCCTGACACTAGTTGTTGTAACAACCAGATAATGAGACAACCCAAATGTGTTTATGCATTTGTTCTTCCCTTACGAGCCCACCGTTCTTTTCGGTTTGGATGCCGCCCGAAAATGTCCAATAAAATTTGGGCTTTTGTCTTCTTCCGCAGCCGCGCTTGCATCAATTTATAGCCTGCTTGGTTTAGGGGCTACTTTTGTACCGCGCTTTGCGCTATTATTTTTTTATTTCCCGGGCAGCGTTTGCACCGCCCCCTCCTCCTATGGCTACAGTCGCTATCAACCTTGCCACCGGCAGCCTTCAGCAAGAAGAACTCATTGTGGGCATCGACCTGGGCACCACCAACAGCCTGGTGGCCTACGTGCACCCCGAAACCCGCCAGCCGGCGGCCATCAACGACCTGGGCCGCGGCACCATCGTGCCCTCGGTGGTGCACTTCCCGGCCGATGGGTCGGGCCCCGTGGTGGGCACCGAGGCCCGCGAGTTTCTGCTCACCGACCCGCAGCGCACCATCTACTCAGTGAAGCGCCTGCTAGGCAAAAGCTACCGCGACCTGGGCCAGCACGCCCAGCAGCTCGGCTATAAAGTCATCGACGATAATTCCGAAGGCCTGGTCAAAATCCGGGTTGAAGACCGGTTTTATTCGCCCATCGAGCTGTCGGCCGACATCCTGAAGGAGCTGCGCGCCCGCGCCGAGCACGCCCTCAAAACGCCGGTAAACCGCGCCGTCATCACCGTGCCGGCGTATTTCAACGACTCGCAGCGCCAGGCCACCCGCGACGCCGGCCGTCTGGCGGGCCTCGAAGTGCTGCGCATCGTGAACGAGCCCACGGCCGCCGCGCTGGCCTACGGCATCGGCCTCGACCCCGACGAGGAGAAAACCGTGGCCGTGTACGACCTCGGCGGCGGCACCTTCGACATCAGCATCCTGCGCATTCAGCAGGGCATTTTTGAAGTGCTGAGCACCAACGGCGACACCTACCTGGGCGGCGACGACCTGGACCGCGCCGTGGTGGACCACTGGACCGCCACTTTCGGCCTGCCCGAAACCTTCGCAACCAACCCGCACCTGCAGCAGCAGCTGCGCCTGGCCGCCGAGATGGCCAAGAAATACCTGAGCCAGCACGACGACTTCACCACCCACCTCACCGACGAAGCCGGTCAGAACACCACCGTCACACTCACCCGCGCGCAGTTCAACGACCTCATCCGCCCGCTGGTGGACCGCACTATCGCCGCCTGCCGACAGGCCGTGGCCGATGCCAAGTTGGGTGAGGTGGGCAAGGGGGTAAGAGGGTATGAGGGGAAAGAGGAAACTGAAAACACCTCCTACCCTCCTCCCCCCCTGCCCTCCTACCCCAAACTTGACGCCGTGCTGCTGGTAGGCGGCTCCACGCGCGTGCCGCTGGTGTACGAGGCGGTGTCAGAATTTTTTGGGCAGCCGGCCAACAACTCGCTCAATCCCGATGAAGTGGTGGCGCTGGGCGCGGCCATCCAGGCCGATATTCTGGCCGGCAACCGGCGCGACGTGCTGCTGCTCGACGTGACGCCGCTCACGCTGGGCATTGAAACGCTCGGCGGCCTGCTCGACCCCATCATTCCGCGCAACTCCAAAATTCCGACCAAGGCCGGCCGCCAGTACACCACCAGCGTGGACGGGCAGGTGAACCTGAAAATTGCCGTCTATCAGGGCGAGCGCGACCTCGTGAGCCAGAACCGCAAGCTGGGCGAGTTCGTGCTCACGGGCATTCCGGCCATGCCGGCGGGCCTGCCCAAGGTCGACGTGAACTTCCTGCTCAACGCCGACGGCATCCTGAAAGTAGAGGCCATTGAGCTGCGCTCCAACACGCGCCAGCAGGTCGAAATCAAGCCCCAGTACGGCCTCACCGACGAGCAGGTGGAGCAGATGCTGCTGGATTCGCTGATGAACGCCAAGGACGACGTGGCCGCCCGCCTGCTCATCGAAGCCCGCACGGCCGCCGAGCAGCTGCTGTACCAGGTCGAAAACTTCACCCGCAAGAACCGCCAGCACCTCACTGAAACGGAGCTGGCCGACACCGAAGCGCAGGTTGCCAAGGTGCGCACGGCCCTGGCGGGGTCCGACCGCGACCCCATCCTGAAAGCCATGGACGAGCTGGACGAGCTGACCCGACCCTATGCCGAGCGGGTGATGAACATTTCCATCCAACAGGCCATGGCCGGCAAAAAAATCGGCTAACCACCTTATTGCGACGCGCAACGGCGCACTTTTTAATTACCGCATGACTCCTTCGCTTTTCCGAAGCCGGCTGCTGGGGCTATTTTATGTAGCGCTGGCCAGCGTGCCCTTGTCGGTGTCCTGGTTTTCGGAGCGGTGGCGTTTTGGGTTGCTGCTGGCTTCAGAGCCGCTGATGGTCCTCACGGTGGGCGTGCTCGGCCTGGGGCTGCTGGCGGGCTGGGTGGCCTGGCCCCGCACCGCCCGGCGCCTCGACAAACTCATTGGCCTGCACGTGGGGGCGCTTTTTCTCTCCACGGTTTTTTCGGGCAATGTGCTGGTATCGGCTAAGTACTTTGCCACGATACTGCTCTACATCGGCTTTGGCTACGGGGTGCAGCGCGTGCTGCGGCTCGAGCGCGCCGAGTGGTTTCGGGCCCTGGGTGCGCTGGCGCTGGGCACCGGCCTGCTGGCGGCCTACGCCCTGCTGCAGCACGCGCAAATCGGCATTTCGTACACGTTTTCCTATTTCGTGGCCCGGCCCTTTCTGGAGCACGGCCACACCAACCTCACCGTCATTTTGGAGCCGCTGGTGCTGGTGCTCAACATGATATTGCTGTACCATGCGCGGGCGCAACAGCAGCGTGGGCGGTTTATGGTCACGATGCTGCTCACGGCCGTGCTGATGGTGGTAGCATTCTCGTATTCGCGGGCGTCCTACATCTCGCTGCTGGCCCAGGCGCTGCTGCTGCTGGCTTTCTCGGGCCGCGAGGCGGGGGTGCGGCTGCTGCTGCCCTGGGCGGTGGCCGGTGGCCTGGTGCTCAGCGCCTGGCAGGTCATCAACATCGTGCACCCGCACCCACCCACGGCCACCGAAACCAACCTGCTGCACGAGTTGGGCTCGGTGAGCGACTTTTCTTCGGCCAACGAGTCGAACGCCGAGCGCATGAGCCGCTGGGTGTTCAGCCTCGACCTTTTCCAGCAGGAGCCCGTGGTTGGCGCGGGCCCCGCCACCTTTCCCGACCGCTACTTGGAGTTTGTGCGCCACGACCCGGCCCATCCCAACTACACCCCCACCCTGCGCCGCATGAACGCCCACAACCTTTACCTCGACTGGCTGGCCGAGTCCGGGGCGTTGGGCCTGCTTTCGGGGCTGCTGCTGCTGGGCTATCTGCTGGTGCGGCAGCTGCGGTGGGTGTTTCGCGGGCAGCAAACGCCGGCACAGGTGGGCTTCACCGTTTACCTGCTGTTTTTCCTGCTGCATTCCTTCACCCAGGACTTTTGGCAGGAGCCCCGCGTCATTGTGCTGTTTTGGCTGGCCATTGGCTTGCAGCGCCACTACGCCCGGGCGGCCATGCTCCCCAGCGCCACTGACACGGCGGCGCTGCAGCCTTCCGTAGCATCAGCAGACGTTTCGTCCCGCTAAAGAAATCAGTTTGCCTGAGGACGCCCTTTAGCGACCATTTGAACGGCTGCTTTCATTGCATTAGCACCATTCATTTGCGGGGACCTGCTTTAGCCGTGCTGCGCAAGCCAAAGCCCAGCACGGACCGCGCCGCCGTATCACGAAAAGTTACTTCTAACAGCTCCGAAGGGCTTTTCATGGCCGAATCGGCGGCGAATGAGAAGGTATAAAACAACCGCGAGCCTCCGCGGTCGCCCAGGCGTACGCCCAGTTTGTAAAGCTCAATGCCCGTTCCATGCCGCTGCCCGCTTTTCCAGATGGGCTGGGCGGCAGCGGCAAATTGCCTCAAGTTAAGGCCCTGGCGCACCTCGGGTGCCAAGCGCGCGTAGGCCGCCGGGTAATTGGCGCGCAGCACAGCCCGCAGAAACAAACCCGCGGCCTGCGCCTGCCCCAGCCGGGGCCTGGGCTGCACTGCAGGCGCCGTGCTGCCCAAGCCAAACCCCGCACCCGCAGCCACCGTCATCAGCACCAAACCCCGGCAAAGCTTCTTTAGCATGGCCCAAAATAAGCGAAGGCGGCCGGTCCGGCGCTGATGCCGGGCCTGCCGCCTTCGTTCCGGTACCGTGGCACCGGCTTCTGCTAGTCGTTATTCAATCACCACGCGGCGCGTCACGCTCAGGCCGCTGCCGGTGAGGCGCAGCGTATACACGCCCGTAGCCAGGCCCTGCGTGGGCAATTCCGCTTGGTTGACCCGGCCGCTGCCCAGTTGCATGGCCTGGGTCAGCACGCGCTGGCCAAGGGCATTGTAAAGGTCAGCCGAGGCCGGGCCGCTGGTGCCGGCACCGCTCAGCTGCACGCGCATCACGCTGCCGTTCGCCACGGGGTTGGGTACTACGGCCACAGTGTAGCCGGCCGTCTGGTCGCGGGCGGCCAGGCCACGGGTCACCGTCACGGCCAGAGCAGCCAGGTTGTTGTTCTCATTGGCTTCCGTTTCCGCGTTCAGCGGGTCAGCCACGAAGAGAACATAGTAGGCGCCCGGCGCGGTGGCGGCCGGCACGGCCGCCGTCAACTGACGGTTGGCGCTCACATTCGAGACCAGCGTCGAGCCGGCGTTGCTGCCCAGCAGCACGTCGCTGGCGTCCAGCGTCTGGTTGGTCGAGAGGTAGTAGCCCACGGCCGACGTTGCGGCCGTGCCCGAGCCTTGGTTAAGCACCGTGGCGCTCAACGACAGGTTGCCCCCGGCAGGCACCGACGACGGCGAAGCCCCAATCTGGGTCAGCAGCAGGTCGGACAACAGCACCGGCGCCGCCACGCACGACACCGTGGCGTCGAAGCCGGTGCCCGTCACGCTGCCGTCGCTGGTAAATACCAGCGTGAGCGCGCCCGTGGTGTTGGTGGGGCTGGCCTGGATGGGCAGCGTGGGCAAGTAGTTCAAGGTGGCCAGCAAGGGCGACTGCGCGTTCGGGCCATCGTAGATGCGCAAGGCATCGCAGCAGGATTCCACGGCAAACGAGTTGAACGCCAGTTGCACGCGGCTGCCGGCCGTGCCGGGGTTGATGACGAGGGTACCGTTGGCGTTGTCCGAGTAGGGGCCGAATCCGCCGTGGTCGTATACCGTTGTGTTGCAGGTGGTCACCGTGGCGGTGCCCGTGTACGGCACCACCGTGCCCGTAAACGGCCCCGTTATCGTGAATTGGTAATAGGCCACGTTGTTGTTCTCGTTGGTTTCGCTCACCAGGTTGGTGGGGTCGGCCACGGCCAGCATGAAGTAGTTGCCCGCCGTGGTGCCCGTCGGAATCGTAACGCTGCCGTTGGAAGTGGTATACTGGTAGCTGCCCAGCACGCCACCGGTGGTGCTGGTGAGCAGCACGTCGCTGGCATCGAGGATGGTGTTGGTCGAGAGGTAGTAGCCCACGTTGCTGCTCGCCGCACCGGTGTTGCCGGCGTTGAAGACAGACGACGAAACCGACAGCGTACCGCCGGGCGACACCGGTGCGCCGCTCAGGTAAAACTGCGAAATCTGCAGGTCGATGGACGGGGCCGTCACCTGAATGGTGGCGTAGGCCACGTTGTTGTTCTCGTTCGTTTCCGTTACGGCGTTCGTGGGGTCGGCCACAAACAACACGTAGTAGTAGCCGGCCGTGGTGCCGGCCGGAATGGTGGCCGTGGCCGTGCGGTACGAGCTCAGGCCAGCCGAGAGCGAAGTGCCCGCTGTAGTGGTCAGCAGCACGTCGCTGGCGTCCAACGTGGCGTTGGTCGAGAGGTAGTAGCCCACGGTGCTGCTGGGCGATACCAGCGTGCCCGTATTGTAGATGTACGAGGTCATGCTCAGCGTGCCGCCGATGCCTACCGTGTAAGGGCTGGCGTACGTCTGGCCCATCTGCAGGTCGATGCCCGGCGCCGTTACCAGCAGCGTGGTGTAGGCCACGTTGTTGTTCTCGTTCGTTTCCACCACCAGATTGCTGGGGTCGGCCACAAACAGCAGGTAGTAAGTGCCCGAAGCCGTAGCGGCCGGCACCGTGACGCTGGAGTAGATGTTGACGTAGTTGTTGCTCGTCAGGGTGGCCGTGTTCTGGCTGCCCACCAGCACGTCGCTGGCGTCGAACGTGGTGTTGGTCGACAGGTAGAAGCTCAGGTTGGCCGGGCTGGCGGGCGCGTTGCCCTGGTTGTAGAGGTAGCCCGAAACGTTGGTCGAATTGCCCGCGGCCACCGTACTCGGCGACGCGTAGGCCGACGAC
The DNA here is from genome assembly GCF_022811645.1 of Hymenobacter monticola. NCBI lineage: Bacteria > Pseudomonadati > Bacteroidota > Cytophagia > Cytophagales > Hymenobacteraceae > Hymenobacter > Hymenobacter monticola. The sequence continues at coordinate 476,015 of NZ_CP094534.1, forward strand.
ACCGTCAAATCGATGGAAGGCGCCAGCACCGTGAAAGCCAGGCTGCGCACGTTGTTGGTTTCGTTGGTTTCGCTCACCAGGTTGGTGGGGTCGGCCGCGAACAGGATGTAGTACGTGCCGGGCGTGGTCCCCACCGGAATGGTCAGGTAGCCCGAGCGGTACGATGCCAAGTTGGGGCTGAGGGCGCTGCCCGTGGCCGTGTACAGCAGCACGTCGCTGGCATCGAGCGTGGTGTTGGTCGAGAGGTAGAAGCCCAGGTTGCTGCTCGTGGCCATCACGTTGCCCTGGTTCAGAATGGAAGCCGAAGCCTGCACCGTGCTACCGGCCGCGCCGGAATAAGGATACAGCGTTTCCTGCTGCACCACCAGGTCCACACCCGGAGGCGCTACCGTGATGGCCACCGCGGCTACGTTGTTGGTTTCGCTGCTCTCGCTCACCTGGTTCTGGTAGTCGGCCACAAACAGGATGTAGTACGTGCCGGGCGTCAGGCCCGTGGGAATGGCCGCCGTGCCGTAGCGCGACGACGAGTACGTCGTCGAGAGCGCGCCGCCGTACTGCGAAGTCAGCAGCACATCGCTGGCGTCCAGCGTGGCGTTGGTGGAGAGGTAAAAGCCTACGCTGCTGCTGGGCGACACCGCGTTGCCCGAGTTCAGAATGTAGCAGCTCATGTTGATGGGCGTGCCCACGGCCGTGTTCAGCGGCGACACCGCGGCCTGCTGAATGGTCAGGTCGATGCTCGGGGCCACCACCGTCACGTTCACCGCCGCCACGTTGTTGCTTTCGTTGCTCTCGGTCACCTGGTTCTGGTAGTCGCCCACAAACAGGATGTAGTAGTTGCCGGGCGCCGCCGTAGCCGGGATGGTGGCGACACCCGAGCGGTAAGAGCTCAAACCCGGGTTCAGCGCGTAGCCCGTCGAGGAACTCAGCAGCACGTCGCTGGCGTCCAGCGTGGCGTCCGTCGAGAAATAGAAGCCCACGTTGCTGCTCGCTGCCGCGCCCGCCCCGATGTTGTAGACGGAGCAGCTCAGCGAAACCGAGTTGCCGGCCACCGTGCTCAGCGGGCTCACCGAAGCGCCCTGCACGGCCAGGTCGGCCAGCGGCACGCTCGTCACGCAGGAAATAGAAGCCGCAAAGCCCGCCTGGTTGTAGTAGTTGTCGCTTTGCAGCACCACCGTGAGCGAGCCCGATGCGTTGGTGGCGTATAGCGACGTCGGCGGCTGGTTGTAGCTCGTGTACTCGCCAATCAGCGGCGCCGAGGTCGAGTTGCCATCGTACACCCGCACCACGTCGTAATAAGGGTCCACGTTGAGCGAAGAGAACTGCAGCCGAATCTTATTGCCGGCCGTGGCTGGCACCAGCGTCGTCCCGCCGAAGGCGTTCGACGAATAGCTGCCCGTCGCGCCGCCGTCGTCGTACAGCGTCCCCGAGCAGGTCGTCACCGACGTGATGCCCGTGGTGGGCAGGTTATACGTTTGGGCCCGGGCCGCCTGGCCCCACCACAACACTGCAGCAAGCAGCACCAGCCACGTTTTGCCCCGTAATAGCAAATGGTAGTTTTGTTTCATATGAGAAATTTGATGAGAAAAGTATGAATATTAAAGTGCAAAAACCAAGCCACCCCGCCCACTGCAAAGAGTGGAAATTCGGGCGGCTTGGTTTTCCTTTTTAGTTATCGTTTTGGGGCACCAGCACGAATACGTCCTCTCCGGGACGCTTCATGAGGTATTTCTCCCGCGCAAATTTTTCCAGCAGGGCCGGCGAGCTCATCAACTCCGCCCGGTCTTTCTTTACCACCTCAATGTTGTCGAGGTAGTATTGCTTCTCGTTGCGCAGGTCCTGCCACTTGCGGTAGATGTCGAACTGCTTGCCTAAATCATTGGCGTCGAACACCAGCATCCAGACCAAAAAGCCCATGCCGGTGAGAAAATAAAAGCTGCGCAACACCCGAAACAACGGGCTAATAAAATGAGGTAGATTCATTGGGATAAAGGTAATACAAAAGGCCAATTCCACTACCGCAGAATTGGCCTTTTATGCAACTAAGACTCAGCAGGATTACATCTTCTTGCCGGGGAAATAAGCCACCTCGCCCAGCTCCTCCTCAATGCGGAGCAGTTGGTTGTATTTGGCCATCCGGTCCGAGCGCGAAGCCGAACCCGTCTTAATCTGGCCGGTATTCAAAGCCACGGCCAGGTCAGCAATGGTGTTGTCCTCCGTCTCGCCCGAGCGGTGGCTCATGATGCTCTTGTAGCCGTTGCGGCGGCCCAGGTTGATGGCATCAATCGTCTCGGTGAGCGTACCAATCTGGTTTACCTTGATGAGGATGGCGTTGGCAATGCCCTCGTCGATGCCGCGCTGCAGGCGGTTCACATTGGTAACGAACAAGTCATCGCCCACCAACTGGGTTTGCTTGCCCACGCGCTCCGTCAGCGCCTTCCAGCCACTCCAGTCATCCTCGTCCATACCGTCTTCCAGGCTGATGATGGGGTACTTCTTCATCCAGTCGGCCCAGTAATCCACCATCTGGCTGCTGGTCAGCTTGTCGCCGGTGCTCTTCTTGAAGTGGTACACGCCATCCTCATAGAACTCCGACACGGCCGCGTCCATCGCAATGAACACGTCCTCGCCCGGGCGGTAGCCAGCCGTTTCGATGGCCTGCAGCACAATTTTAATGGCGTCCTCGTTCGACTTGATGTTCGGCGCAAAGCCGCCCTCATCGCCCACGTTGGTGCTGAAGCCTTGCTTCTTCAGCACGTTCTTCAGGTGATGGAAGATTTCCGTGCCCCAGCGCAGCGCCTCCGAGAAGGAAGATGCACCCGTCGGCATAATCATGAACTCCTGGAAATCGATGGAATTATCGGCGTGCGAACCGCCGTTCAGGATGTTCATCATCGGCACCGGCAGCGTCGAAGCCCCTACCCCGCCCACGTAGCGGTACAGCGGCATACCAGCATCCTGCGCCGCCGCGCGGGCCGCAGCCAGGCTCACGCCCAGAATGGCGTTGGCACCAAGGTTCGCCTTGTTGGGCGTGCCGTCCATCTCCAGCATAATCTTGTCGAGCAGCGCCTGCTCGTACACCGAGAAGCCTACCAGTTCCTCCGCAATGCGCGAATTCACGTTCTCCACGGCTTTCAGCACGCCTTTGCCCATGTACATCGACTTATCGTCGTCACGTAGCTCTACGGCCTCGTGTTTGCCCGTGCTGGCACCCGACGGAACCGCGGCCCGGCCTACCACGCCCGAATCGAGCGTTACGTCAACTTCTACCGTCGGATTACCGCGGGAATCAAAAATCTGGCGAGCGTGAATTTGCGAGATGAAGCTCATAGCAAGTCGGTTTGTAAACGGTTAAATATGCCGCAAACGTACGCGAATCGGCCGGCATAAGCACATCTTGTTTAAAAACAAAAAGGGACGCCCCTTACGGAACGTCCCTTTCAACTTTGCAGAAACTGCTACAAATTAAGCACCAGCTTCGTCAGCTTTAGCTTCTTCGCGGCTCTCGCCGTTGTGCAGGGTTTCGGTAGCCGTATCAGCCGGAGCCGATTGCTCAACTACAGCGGCGGGAGCTACAGCCTCACCCGATACTTCGGTAGCCGAAGTACCAGCTTCGTTGGTAGCATCCGTAGCCTTTTTGCCACCACGACGCGAACGACGGGTAGTCGTAGTCTTCTCGGCAGCAGCTTGCTTCGACTCGAGCAGGGTCTCGTTAAAGTCCACCAACTCGATGATGCACATATCAGCGTTGTCACCCAGACGGGTAGCGCTCAGCTTCAGGATGCGGGTGTAGCCACCGGGACGGTTGGCAATTTTGCCCGAAATGTTGCCAAACAGTTCCTTAATCGACTCTTTATCTTGCAGGGCAGCAAACACCATGCGGCGCGAGTGCGTCGTGTCTTCCTTCGACTTGGTCAGCATCGGCTCCACGTACTTGCGCAGGGCTTTGGCTTTGGCCACAGTCGTAGTCACACGCTTGTGCAGGATGAGCGACGAAGCCATGTTCGACAACATGGCGTGGCGGTGGGCGGTAGTCCGGCCCAATTGGTTAACTTTTCTTCCGTGACGCATCGGTCGTTTGAAAAAATGTGTGCTTGCGGGCGGCGACCACGGCGGGCTATTTAAGCCTCATTAGAACCGCTGCCCCTGGGGCACACTGATGAAAAATAAAAAAGTAGTCGGTAGTAAGTACTCAGTAGTCGGACGGATGAGTCTGCTTACTGACTACCCACTACCGACTACTCAGCAATGGCTATTCTTCGTCGAGCCGGTACTTGCTCAGGTCCATGCCGAACTCCAGGCCACGCTCTTCCACGAGGTTTTCAAGTTCGGTGAGGCTCTTCTTACCGAAGTTGCGGAACTTCATCATGTCGGCGATTTCGAGCTGCACCAACTCACCCATCGTCTTAATATCAGCCGCCTTGAGGCAGTTTTTAGCGCGTACGCTGAGCTCCATGTCCTCCAGCGGAGTCTTAAGCATCTTGCGCATCTGCATGGTCTCTTCATCAATCGGCTCGTCTTCGGTCACACGCGGACCTTCGAGGGTCATCGTGTTGTCCGAGAACAGCATGAAGTGCTGAATGAGGATGTTGGCCGCACCTTTCAGCGCGTCCTCCGGGTGAATCGAACCGTCGGTCTGAATCTCGATAACGAGCTTCTCGTAGTCGGTCTTCTGCTCCACACGGGTGTTCTCGATGCTGTACTTCACGTTCTTGATGGGCGTGTAGATAGCGTCGATGGCAATCTGACCGAAAACCTGGTCAGCCGGCTTGTTCTCGTCGGCGGGCACGTAGCCACGGCCGCGCGCAATCGTCAGCTCCATCTCCAGCTCCACGCTGGGGTCAAGGTGAGCAATTACGTGGTCGGGATTCAGTACTTCGAAACCGCTGGCGAACTTGGCGATATCAGCACCCGAGAAGGTATCCTGGCCTTTCACGCGCACCGTAATTTTATCCGAGATGGCGTCGCTCACCTTCTTGAAGCGGACCATCTTCAGGTTCAGGATGATTTCGGACATGTCCTCAATCACGCCTTCGATGGTCGAAAACTCGTGCAGCACGCTGTTGGTGCGCACCGAAGTGATGGCGAAACCCTCCAGCGACGACAACAGAATGCGACGCAGCGCATTGCCGATGGTGACGCCGTAGCCCTTCTCGAGCGGCTTAAATTCAAACGTCCCGGTGAAGTCGTCGGATTTCTCCATCACCACTTTCTCCGGCATCTGAAAAGCTAAGATTGACATATATGGGGCGTAAAAAATGTAAAAAAAGTTGGTGAAGTATAAGCACAAGTGCGGCCCGGCAAATTGCCGGGCCGCTACCAGTAGCGCTATTTACTTCGAATACAGTTCGACGATGAGCTGCTCCGTGATTTTCTCCGGAATCAGCTCGCGCGAAGGAGCGTTGGTGAATTTACCAGCCAGCTCCTTGCCGTCCCACTCCAGCCACGAGAACTGGCGTGAGTTGCGAACCGACAGGCTCGTGGTGATGGCTTCCAGCGACTTCGACTTCTCCCGCACGGCCACGATGTCGCCGGGACGCAGGTGGTACGAAGGAATGTTCACCACTTCACCGTTAACCGTGATGTGCTTGTGGCCCACCAGCTGACGAGCCGCGCGACGCGTCGAGGCAATGCCCAAACGGTACACGGTGTTGTCCAGACGGGCTTCCAACAGGGCGAGCAGGTTGTCGCCGGTGATGCCGGGCATGGTGGCAGCCTTGTGGAACAGGTTTTCGAATTGCTTCTCCAACATGCCGTACATGTACTTCACCTTCTGCTTCTCCATCAGCTGCACGGCGTATTCCGACTGCTTCTTGCGGCGGCCGCGGCCGTGCTGGCCCGGAGGATATGCTTTCTTGTTGAGCGCCTTGCTCGGGCCGAAAATCGGCTCGTTGAAGCGACGGGCAATTTTTGAGGTAGGGCCGGTATAACGTGCCATCTTATTATCCTAACTGAAGTGAAAAACTAAACGCGACGACGCTTGGGGGGGCGGCAGCCGTTGTGGGGCAGCGGCGTTACGTCGCGGATGGTGGTCACCTCAATGCCCACGTTGCCGAGGGCGCGGATGGCCGACTCACGGCCCGCACCCGGGCCTTTCACAAATACTTCGGCTTTGCGCATGCCCAGGTCGTGGGCCACTTTGCCGCAGTCGCTCATCGCCATTTGAGCGGCGTAGGGCGTATTTTTCTTCGAACCACGGAAGCCCATTTTGCCGGCCGAAGCCCACGAAATAACTTGACCGTTGTTGTTGGTGATGGAGATGATGATGTTGTTGAACGAGGCACGAATGTGTACCTGGCCCACCTGCTCCACCACGACAACGCGCTTCTTGGCTTTGTCTTTTCTTTTTTGTGCCATTTGGTTATCGCAAAAAATGCGGGAGGTGTTGGCGCTGGCTGCGCGAGTATGCTACTCGCCAGAGCCAGCGCCGATTCCCGGTTAAGTTTATTTCGTTGCCTTCTTCTTGCCGGCCACCGTTTTGCGCTTGCCCTTGCGGGTACGCGAGTTGTTCTTGGTGCGCTGACCACGAACCGGCAGGCCTTTGCGGTGACGCAGACCACGGTAGCAGCCGATGTCCATCAAACGCTTGATGTTCGTCGTTACTTCCGAGCGCAGCACGCCTTCAGTCTTGTGCTCGGCGGCAATGATGGCGCGGACAGCACCCGACTCCTCGTCGGTCCAGTCCTTCACCTTCTTGTTGACGTCGACGCCAGCTTTTACCAGAATCTTGCTGGCATTGCTCCGGCCGATGCCGAAGATGTAGGTCAGCGAAATTTCGCCGCGCTTGTTGTCCGGGATATCAACCCCTGCGATACGAGCCATTGTGTGTGGTTATGTGTTTGCGGACAGAAACCCGGCAACTACTTGGAAGGCGGGCCGAAGGCTAGTAACCAACGACTCAGTACCCAAGGTTCCGGGGTTCTAAAAATTTGAATTAACCCTGACGCTGCTTGAAGCGGGGGTTTTTCTTGTTGATGACGTAGAGCTTGCCATTACGGCGGACCAGTTTGCAGTCCACGCTACGCTTTTTCACCGAGGTTTTTACTTTCATGACCTGTGAAGGGAAACGGGTTTATTTATAACGATACTTAATCCGGCCCTTCGACAAGTCGTAGGGCGACATTTCCAGTTTCACCTTGTCGCCGGGCAGAATCTTGATGTAGTGCATCCGCATCTTGCCCGAGATGTGGGCAATCAGCTGGTGACCGTTTTCCAGCTCCACGCGGAACATGGCGTTGGAAAGGGCTTCGAGGATGGTACCGTCCTGCTCAATCGAGGCTTGTTTTGCCATAAGGGCTACTGCTGCAATGCTTTTTCGATGTATTCAAAAGAGGTCAGAATTTCTGCCTTCTCTTTTCTAACTACTACGGTGTGCTCGAAGTGCGCCGAGGGCTTGCGGTCCTTGGTGCGAATAGTCCAGCCATCCGCTTCCTGCACCACGTCCTTCTTGCCCAAGTTCACCATCGGCTCAATGGCCAAAACCAAACCCGTCTGCAAGAGCGGCCCGGAACCCCGCTTGCCGTAATTCGGCACCTCAGGCTTCTCGTGCAGCTCAGCGCCAACTCCGTGACCAACCAACTCGCGCACCACCCCGTAGCCCAACCGGCTTACATGGTTCTGGATAGCATAGCTGATGTCGCCCACGCGGTTGCCGCTCACGGCTTGTTCGATGCCTTTGTACAGGGCCGCTTTGGTTTCTCGCAGCAGGGCCTGCACTTCCGGCGCCACCTCCCCGATTGGATAGGTGTAAGCACTATCTGAATGAAAGCCATTCAGGAAAACGCCCCCGTCCACTGTCAGAATATCGCCGCTTTTCAGCGGCTCGTCGGTGGCGAACCCGTGCACCACGACCGCATTTGGCGAGAGGCACAGGCTGTAGGGAAAACCGTATAATCCTTTGAAGGAAGGTACTCCGCCATGGTCTCGGATGAATTCCTCCGCGCGGTTGTCGAGTTGGCGCGTTGTTACTCCTTCCTTGATAAGGCTCGCGACTTCGCCGTGAGCCTTGGCCAGCAGTTGAGCGCTGGCCCGCATGAGGTCAATTTCCTCTTCGGTTTTGTATTGAATCGGACCCTTTGCCATTGCTAATTACGAGGCAATGGAAATGGGCTGGGCCGTGCGACCGCGCAGCTTACCCGATTTCATCATGCCGTCGTAGTGCTGCATCAACAAGTAGCTCTGCACCTGGTTCACCGTGTCGAGCACTACACCCACCATGATGATGAGCGACGTGCCGCCATAGAAAGCCGAGAACGGACGTGTTACGCCCAGCAACAAAGCCAGTGCGGGGAAGATGGCGATGAGGGCCAGTGCCACGGCACCCGGCAGGGTGATGCGCGTCAGGATTTCATCGATGTATTCCGAGGTATCGCGGCCAGGCTTCACGCCGGGTACGAAACCACCGCTCCGCTTCAGGTCATCGGCAATCTGGTTAGGGTTAACGCTGATGGCCGTGTAGAAGTAGGTGAAGATGATAATCAGCAGGCCGAAAGTCAGGTTGTACTGCCACGAGGTGTAGTCCGAAAACTTCACGCCGATGTAGCTGGCGGTATCACTCTGGTTTTGCCATACCGACGCCACAATGGCGGGCACGAACATCAACGACTGAGCGAAGATGATGGGCATTACGCCAGCCGCATTCACCTTAAGGGGGATGAACTGACGCTGGGCATCCAGCTGCGTAGTGCCACCCACTTGCTTAGCGTACTGTACCGCGATGCGGCGAACCGCTTGCGTGAGTACGATAACCGCCATTACCACGAGGAACAGCACCACCATTTCCAGCAGGAAGATGAGGGACTTGTTCACGCCTTTGGCAGCGGCTTCGCCGATGATGGCACCGGGGAGACGCGACACGATACCAATCATGATAATCATGGAGATACCGTTGCCGATGCCTTTGTCCGTGATTTTCTCGCCCAGCCACATGCAGAACAACGTGCCGGCCGTGATGATAATCATGGTCGAGACGGTGAAGAACGTGCCGGGGTTGATGATGGCTTCGGCGTTAATCGTGGCGATGAAGCCAACCGATTGGGCCAGCACAATCGGAATTGTGAGAATCCGGGTGTACTGATTGATTTTCTTACGTCCCGACTCGCCTTCCTTCTGGAGTTTTTGGAAGTAGGGCACGGCGATGGTGAGCAGCTGCAACACAATCGACGCCGAGATGTACGGCATAATGCCCAGCGCGAAGATGGACGCGTGGCTGAATGCGCCGCCAAGCAGCGTATCCAGAATGCCAAACAAGCCTTGGGCGCCGGTCTTGAGTTGCGTGGGGTCAACGCCCGGCAACACCACGTAAACGCCTAGGCGATAGATGGCAATGAAGAAAAGCGTATTGAGGATTCGCGTACGCAAATCCTCAATCGCAAAAATGTTTTTTATCGACTCGATAAACTTATTCATTGCCGAAGGTAGCTATTAGAGCGTTACCGCTTTGCCGCCGGCCTTCTCGATGGCTTCAACAGCCGACTTCGAGAACGCGTGAGCATGAACTTCTACAGCCTTGGCGATTTCGCCGCGGCCGAGAACTTTGATTTTGGCGTTTTTCGACACCAGACCGTTTGCCACGAAGTAAGCGGCATCCATGGTCGTGGCCGAAGCGTCTTTGTCGAGCAGCGAGGTCAAAGCATCGAGGTTGATGGCTTTGTACTCGACGCGGTTCAGGCTCTTGAAGCCGAACTTAGGCACGCGGCGCTGGAGGGGCATCTGTCCACCTTCGAAGCCGGACTTGCGCTTGTAGCCCGAACGCGACTTGGCACCTTTGTGACCACGGGTCGACGTGCCACCGCGGGTCGAGCCTTCGCCCCGGCCGATGATTTTCTTGCCCTTGGTAGAGCCGACGGCGGGTTGGAGATTGCTGAGATTAAGCATGACGAATTACGAGTCTTACAGTTCGGTTACTTCGAGCAGGTGTTTCACGCTGTTCACCATGCCCATGATGGACGGGTTCACGTCGTGCTGCGCGGTGCTGTTGAGTTTGTTCAGGCCCAGGGACTGAACGATGCGCTTCTGACGCTCGGGGCGGTCGATGGCGCTGCGCACGAGCTTTACTTGAATTTGTGCCATGTTCAATTAACCGTTAAAAACGCGGGCCAAAGAGATACCACGGGCTTGAGCGATTTGCAGCGGGTCGCGCATTTTGGCGAGGGCAGCAAACGTAGCTTTTACCACGTTGTGAGGGTTCGACGAGCCTTTCGACTTCGCCAGCACGTCCTTGATGCCGGCGCTCTCGAACACGGCGCGCATGGCACCGCCGGCGATTACGCCCGTACCAGCGGCAGCGGGCTGCACCAGCACGAAACCACCGCCGTAGCGGCCTTCCATGAGGTGGGGAACGGTGTGCTTGTACATCGGTACTTTCACCACGTTCTTCTTGGCGTCGTCAATGCCTTTGGCAATGGCGTCGGTCACTTCGTTGGCTTTGCCGAGGCCGTAGCCCACGTTGCCGTTGCCGTCGCCCACTACCACGATGGCAGAGAAGCTGAAGCGGCGACCGCCTTTCACCACCTTCGCTACGCGGTTGATGGCTACTACTTTTTCTTTGAAGTCGGAATCAGCGCCCATGCGGGAGTTGTCCTTGTTCCGGTCGCGGTCGTTGCTGCGCTGACGGTCGCCCCCGCCCCGGTTGTTGTTGTCGCGTTCTTGCGCCATGATAGTTTAGAAATTGAGGCCGCCTTCGCGGGCACCTTCAGCCAATGATTTTACGCGACCGTGGTAGAGGTAGCCCGAGCGGTCGAACACCACTTTCGTGATGCCTTTCTCCTTGGCTACTTCGGCGATTTGCCGGCCAACGGCAGCGGCCAGGGCCACACCGTTACCACCTTCGGCGGTTACTTTTTTCGAGGAAGCGGCAGCCAGCGTGCGGCCAGCCGTGTCGTCGATAATCTGGGCGTAGATGCCCGTGTTGCTGCGGAACACCGACAGGCGCGGACGCTCCGAGGTGCCGGACACTTTCGTGCGGATGATGCGCTGAATCCGCTTGCGGCGAGTTGCTTTATCAAATGCCATGATGCGAATTTATTTAGAAGCCGTTTTACCAGCTTTGCGACGGATAACTTCACCCACGAAGCGCACACCTTTGCCTTTGTAGGGCTCCACTTTGCGCAGCGAACGGATTTTGGCGGCCACTTGGCCAAGCAGCTGGTTATCGATGCTGGTCAGGGTCACGATGGGGTTTTTGCCTTTTTCAGTAACGGCCGTGGCGGCTACTTCTTTCGGCAGGGCCAAGTACACGTTGTGCGAGTAACCGAGGGCCAGCTCCAGCGTGCTGCCGGTAGCGGTGGCTTTGTAGCCTACGCCTACCAGTTCAAGCTGCTTGGTGAAGCCGGTGCTCACACCGGTTACCATGTTGTTGATGAGCGAGCGGTAGAGGCCGTGCATGGCCTTGTGGCGCTTCTGCTCGGTGGGACGGGTTACGGTGAGGGTACCGTCTTCGATAGCAACGGCGATGTCGCGGTCCACCGGGGTGGTCAGCGTGCCCTTGGGGCCTTTCACCGTCACCGTGTTGTCTTTGTCGACCGAGATGGCGACCCCGGCGGGGACGGCAATCGGCAGTTTACCAATACGTGACATAATTGAATTTGCTAAAGCGGTTCCGGACTAGTACACGTAGCACAGCACCTCGCCGCCCACGTTCTCGGTTTTGCACTCTTTCTCGGTCATCACGCCTTTCGAAGTCGAGATGATGGCGACGCCCAGGCCGCTGAGGACGCGGGGCAGGTTGTCGGCGGCCACGTACTGACGCAAGCCGGGCGTCGAAACGCGCTGCAGCTTGGTGATGGCGGGGGCCTTCGTGGTGGGGTTGTACTTCAGGGCGATTTTGATGGTGCCCTGAACCGACGAATCATCAAAACGGTACGACTGGATGTACCCTTTGTGGTACAGCACTTTCGTGATTTCCTTTTTGATGTTGCTGGCCGGGATTTCTACCACCCGGTGGTTCGCCTTGATGGCGTTGCGCACCCGGGTCAGGTAGTCGGCAATGGGGTCAGTGTTCATTGATAATTAAATACGTCCGCTTTTTTCGGAGCGCAAAGATAAGAAAATTTCGCCCGGCTGCCAATGGCGCCCAGCGAAATTTCGGGTTAAGACTACTTGGCACGTCCGGCGACGGTCCGGCCAATGGTTTCTTTCGGCAACCTGCCAAATATTTTTGAGGCACGCCTCGGGTTTGGGAGTGCAAAGGTAGCAGGCTTCCAAGGGCTTTTGCAAGTGCCTGACAGAATTATTCTTGGACACAGCACAGCCGCTACCCCAAAACCGCCAAATCCGCAGCGTCGCTATTACTGCTGCAAATGCTTGAGAATGGCAATCACGTCTTCGTCGCCGTGCGTGGCTTCAGCTTCCTGAAAGGTCTGATGGGCTACATTGGCCAGCGGGGTATTCGAGCCCTCGGCTTTGGCTAGGCGCAGGTCTTTGGCAAGTAGCTTAAGAGCGAAGGCGGCTTGGTAATTCTCATTGAGAATGGCCTCGCCCTTGAGGTTGATGAAGACGCTGGCAAGGGCGCTGCTTTTGATGAGATTGAGCAAGTCGGCCGTTTCCAGCCCGTGCTGCTGAGCGAAGAGGACGGCTTCGGCCAAGCCCTGGGCCTGGAAGCCGAGCAGGGTGTTCATGGCCAGCTTGGCGGTGTTGCCGGCGCCGGTGGGGCCCACGCGCAGGGCGAGCTTGCCGAGGTGGGCGAACAAGGGTTCGGCTTGCCGGAAGGCTGCTTCCTCCCCTCCCACCATGATAGCGAGTTGGCCAGTTTCGGCTTGCTTCACGCTGCCGGATACCGGCGCATCGAGGTACTCGTGGCCGTGGGTGCGGCTAAGCGCAGCTACATCCTGACTGACGCCGGGCGAGACGGTGCTCATGTTGACGATGAGCTTGCCGATGGCGCCGGATTGTAGCAGGCCGTGCTCGCCGGTGAACAGTTCCCGGATGGCTTGGTCATCCGATACCATGATGAAGATGACTTGTGCGGCATCGAGCACGGCGGCGGGGGTGGGCGCGACTGTGGCCCCTTCGGCGCGCAGGGCTTCGGCTTTGGCGGGGCCGCGGTTGTAGGCGGTGAGAGGGAGGCCAGCGGCGAGCAGGCGGCGCGCCATGGGCGTGCCCATGTTGCCGAGGCCAATCCAGCCGGTGGTTGTGGTGGGTTGCATGTGTAAGTAAAAATGGATGGGGTGAATGGCGATGCCAGAGGCTTCAACGGCAAACCTTGCGGCGCGGGTACCACAAGCACGCGTTTGCTGCAAATGGCGCCCTGAACAGCCATTCAGAAAGGGGCTCCATTGTTGCGCTTTTATGCTTATGGTGTGCCTCCGGGCAACGTCGCCCGCGGTTTATCTACCCTATTTCGCATGGCTAAAAAACCCACCAAGCTTTTCAGCACCAAGTTTCGCAACTGGTTTCTCTACCTCGTGGTGTCGCGGCAGAACCTGAAAGCGGTTGCCCGCTACACCATCCAGGCCCTGGAGCAGGACGGCCCGCTGTTCAAAACTCAGCTCGACCGCCTCCGGCCGCTTTACGAGGGCTTCGACGCCGGCCTCACCACCTCGGCCGGGGCCAGCGCTGGGCGCGGCTCCCAAACCCTTATGGCCGATACCGTCTTCGACCTGGTTCAGCAGTTCATGAAGCGGGCCTACAAGCGCAACTTCGCCGCGCTGGAAGAAGACAACCCGGCGCTGTTCAAGGAATTCTTCCCGGCCGGGCGCACCGAGTTTTCGTCGGCCTCGCGCAAGGGCATGGGCACGGCCTTCGCCCGCTTCGTGAAAACCCTGACCGAGCACAAGGCCGACGTGCCCGGCGGTGCCGACCTGCTCAAAACCGCTCATCCCCTGGCCGAGCAATACACCGACGCCCGCGACGCGCAAGCCGCCCGCAAGAAGCAGGTAAAAGCCGCCAGCACCGACCTCGACGCCGACGAAACCGACCTGCTCGTGGAGCTCTTCGGCGCCTACACTGCCTTGCTGGCTCACTACTACAAAACGCCCGAGCGCGCCGCCACCTACTTCGATTTCTCCATGCTGCCCCACAACCAGCCCGAAGCCGCCGCCCTCTCCTCCGGCAGCATTCCAACGAAGCCCTAGGCTTTTTCCCTAGTGGTCTGTCGGACGTCCGACAGACCGACAAAAAAAATGTGAAGGCCCGTTGGACGTCCAACGGGCCTTCACATTTTTCTGTAGTGCCGCGTTGGAAAGCCAGCTCGGCACTAGCTTTTTCTAGGATGGCCCGTTGGACGGTTTTTGGGCAACGGCAGCTGTTCGCCCCTCCCCCACCCCCCGCCGCCCCAGCAGCTAAGGAAATAGGAGTGGCTCCCTAACCTTGGTGCCAAACGCATTGGTAGTTTCCGGCCAACGGTTCGGCTGAAAAGGTCCCACAACCAGCCGGACGCCGAAGATTTGGGAACGGCGACATAATCCTTAATCCGCTAAATAGGCAACAAAACCATCAACTGTATGCTGAATATCCTCTTTGTGTTCAGTATACTCAGGGCATAGCTCAGGATGTTGTTGCACGTCATTCCATTTGGCTTGAATAGTATGTAGGTCATCCGAATCGAACTCGAATATCTGTTCATCTAATATGCTCATTGCTCCCATTTTGACTTCGGCATTTCCGTAAAATAGCAAGTCAAACATTTCAACTAGTAGGTGAGAACAGTTCAAATTTTCTAGGGCATATACCATTGTACCCCGATAGTTTTCATTTTCCTTTTTGGTAATTGCCTGCATCAGGGGCTTCACAGCACGGCTATCTTTTAAATCGTGCAGAGCAATGGACGCGCGATTTCGCAACGTAGTATTAGTCCCGGGAAGAAAGGAAATGAGAAATTCAAATACTTCGTCCCCGCCAATGCTTACTAGCTTATCTAGAGCAGGCTGAGCAATGGTCCAATCCGATGATAGAAAATCCATTTTAAGAGTCGTTAAATCCATTGCCGTATTCTGTTTTCCAGTTAGAAATTACTCTAGTAGTCTTGTGAAACGAAAATAGGCGTCCCTACCGAAGTAGAGACGCCTATTCTTTCTTCTATAATCGTGCTGATACTACCAGCTCGACTTGGTCACGCCGGGGATTTTGCCGGCGAGGGCCATTTCGCGGAAACGCACGCGGCTGATGCCAAACTTGCGCATGTAGCCGCGGGGGCGGCCGTCAATCATGTCGCGGTTGTGCAGGCGCACGGGCGACGCGTTTTTGGGCAGCTTGTCGAGACCTTCGTAGTCGCCGGCAGCTTTCAGCGCCTTACGCTTCTCAGCGTAGCGGGCCACGGTGGCAATGCGCTTGCGCTCCCGTGCTTTGATGGATTCTTTAGCCATGAGTTCGGAAGATTAAGCGTCTTTTTTAGCGTTGGCGAAAGGCATGCCGAACGCCTTGAGCAGCTCGTAGCTCTGCTCGTCGTTCTCGGCCGTGGTCACGAACGTGATGTCCATGCCCGAGATGCCTTTGATTTTGTCAATCGAGATTTCGGGGAAGATGATTTGCTCCTTCACGCCGAGCGTATAGTTGCCACGGCCGTCGAAACCTTTGTCGTTGATGCCCTTGAAGTCACGTACGCGGGGCAGGGCCACCGTCAGCAGACGGTCCATGAACTCGTACATGCGTTCGCCGCGCAGGGTCACTTTTGCACCGATGGGCATGCCTTCGCGGAGCTTAAAGTTCGACACCGAACGCTTGGCGATGGTCGGAACGGCTTTCTGACCGGTGATGGTCGTGAGCTCTTCCACGCCGTTATCCACCAATTTCTTATCGGCTACCGCCGCGCCAATGCCGCGGTTGATGCAGATTTTGGTGATGCGCGGTACCTGCATGATGCTCTTGAACTGGAATTTCTCCTGGAGCGCCGGTACTACGTCTTTCTGATAAATATCCTTGAGTCGTGCCATGATAGGTGCGGATTAAGCGTTGGCCGAATCAACTTTCTTCACGTTGGAAACGTGAATCGAGCCTTCGATTTTGGTGATGCCGCCCTGGGGCGACTTTGCGCTCGGCTTGTTGTGCTTGGTCATCAGGTTGAGACCTTCCACCACCACGCGCTGGGTTACCCGGTTCACCGACTTAATCACGCCGGTTTTGCCCTTCTCGTCGCCGGCAATCACCTTCACGGTATCGCCCGACTTCACGTGCAGTTGCACGGGGTCTGCTTTCTTGATAGCCATGGTTTAGATTACTTCGGGGGCTAGGGATACGATTTTCATGAACTGGCGCTCACGCAGCTCGCGGGCCACGGGGCCGAAGATGCGCGTGCCGCGGGGCTCGTCGTTGTTATTGAGCAACACGGCGGCGTTGTCGTCGAAGCGGATGTACGAACCGTCTTTGCGGCGCACTTCCTTCTTCACACGCACCACCACGGCCTTGCTCACGGTGCCTTTCTTGGCGTTGCCCGAAGGGATAGCCGACTTAATGGCCACCACAATCTTGTCGCCAACGCTGGCGTATTTCTTGCCCGTGCCACCCAGAACGCGGATGCAGAGGACTTCCTTGGCGCCGCTGTTGTCGGCCACCGTCAGGCGGGATTCTTGCTGTATCATCGGACTGAATTATTTAGCGCGTTCAACAATTTCAACCAAGCGCCACCGCTTGGTCTTGCTCAGCGGACGGGTGCTCATGATGCGCACCGTGTCGCCTTCGCCGCACTCGTTTTTCTCGTCGTGGGCGTGGAATTTCGTGGTTTTGGTCACGAACTTGCCGTACTTGGGGTGCTTCTGCTTTTGCACCACAGCCACGGTGATGGATTTGTCCATCTTCGAGCTCGTTACCGTGCCGGTGATTTCCTTGCGCATGTTGCGCGAGTCTTCAGCTACGGCTTGGTCTTGGGTTGTTACGTCGGTTGCCATCGGTTATTGAGCGGAGTTAGTGGACTGCTCGCTTTTGCGACGGTTCTGCTCGGTGAGCAGGCGGGCGACAGTCTTACGGTTGGCCTTCAGGCGGGCGGGGTTTTCGAGGGGCGAAATCGCGTGAGCGAAACGCAGCTGCTGACCCGTGGTCTGCTCGGCTTTAATTTGCTCTTTCAGCTGGTCAGCCGAAAGGCCTTTGAGGTCGGTCTTGTTCTTCATCGGAATTAGGCGGCTTCAGTGTAGTCGCGGCGAACCACGAAAGAAGTTTTCACCGGCAGTTTCTGGGCAGCCAGACGGAGCGACTCCTTGGCTACTTCCAGCGAAACCCCGTCCGACTCGAACATGATTTGGCCGGGCTTCACGCAGGCTACCCAATACTCGGGCGAGCCTTTACCCTTACCCATGCGCACCTCAGCGGGCTTCTTGGTAATCGGCTTGTCGGGGAAAATGCGAATCCATACTTGCCCTTCGCGTTTCATGGCGCGGGTCATGGCGATACGGGCAGCCTCAATTTGGCGAGCCGTAATCCAAGACACTTCCAGCGACTTGATAGCGAACGAACCGAAGTCTATGGAGCTGCCGCGGTAGGCCAAGCCTGTTACGCGACCCTTTTGCATCTTGCGATACTTGGTCCTTTTCGGTTGTAACATTTTAGTTTATTGTAAAAAGAGTGTTCTTAAAAGAGAGGGGCGAACAGCCAAATATTTCGCTTCGTTCACCTGAAGCGGCAAACGAAGCGAAATAACTGAACTTTGTTCTAGCGACGCGGGCCACGGCCAGCACCGCCGGCGGCACCACCACCTTGGGCGGGGCCGTTGCGACGGGGACCGGCGTTGTCGCCAGCACCACCGCGGGGGCCACGGTCGTTGCCGCCACGGCCACCGGCACCACCGTCACGACGGGGGCCACGGTCGCCTTCGCGACGCTCGCCGCGGGGGCCGCGGTCGTCACGACGACCACCGCCACCTTCGCCACCACCGGGGTTGGTGAGCTGCTGGTTCGGCGAGAGGTCGGGCTTGCCGAACACCTCACCGCGCATCACCCACACCTTGATGCCGATTTTGCCATACACGGTCTGAGCTTCCGACAAAGCGTAGTCGATATCAGCGCGCAGCGTGTGCAGCGGCGTACGACCTTCTTTGTACTGCTCCGAACGGGCGATTTCAGCACCGCCGAGACGGCCACCGCACTGAATCTTGATGCCTTCGGCACCAACACGCATGGCAGCCTGAATCGACATCTTCATGGCGCGACGGAAGGAGATACGAGCGGCCAACTGCTGGGCGATGCTCTCGCCTACCAGCTTGGCATCCAACTCCGGACGCTTGATTTCGAAGATGTTGATTTGAACGTCCTTGCTGGTGATTTGCTTCAGCTCGTCCTTAATCTTGTCTACTTCCTGGCCGCCTTTGCCAATCACCACACCCGGACGAGCCGTGTTGATGGTGATGGTGATGCGCTTCAGGGTGCGCTCAATCACAATGCGGCTGATGCCGCCTTTCTGAATGCGTGCGTTGATGTACTTGCGGATTTTCTCGTCCTCCACCAGTTTCTCGGCGAAGTCCTTGCCGCCGTACCAGTTAGAGTCCCAGCCTTTGATAACGCCGAGGCGGAAGCCAGTTGGATTTACTTTCTGTCCCATACTAAATTAGGATTTGGCGTCGGCCTTGGGGTTTTCGGTAGTGCCAACTTGCTTAGCGTGCTCGGTAGTTTTCTCAGCTTGAGCACGAGCGGCTTTCGAGCCAGCCTTCTCAATTTTCGTGTCGATTTTCAGCGTCACGTGGTTGCTGCGCTTGCGGATGCGGTGGCCACGGCCCTGGGGGGCGGGGCGCAGGCGCTTCAGCTGGCGTCCTTCGTCCACGAAGATTTCGCTGATGTAGAGGTTTGCGTCCTCAATCCGCTCTTCTTCGTTGTGCTGCTGCCAGTTGGCCAGGGCCGACAGGAGCAGTTTCTCAATCTTCTCGGCGCCGATGTTGGCTTCGAAGCGCAACAGGCCGAGGGCCTGGGTCACTTTCTTGCCGCGCACGAGGTCGGCCACCAAACGCATCTTGCGAGGCGAGGTCGGCACATTGCGGAGTTTTGCTACTGCTTCCATCTTAGCGCTTGCCTTTATCTTTTTTGGCGATGTGACCGCGGAAGTTGCGCGTCGGGGCGAATTCGCCCAGCTTGTGCCCTACCATGTTCTCGGTCACATACACCGGGATGAACTTATTGCCGTTGTGAACAGCGAACGTGTGGCCAACGAAATCCGGGGAAATCATCGAGCGGCGCGACCAGGTCTTCACCACCGATTTCTTACCAGCCGTATCGAGTGCCGTGACTTTCTTTTCCAGCCGGAAATCAATGTACGGCCCTTTTTTTAGTGAACGTGCCATCTATTACTTCTTGCCTTTGCGGCTCACAATGAGGTTCTCCGAATACTTGTTCTTGTTGCGGGTCTTCTGACCTTTAGCCAGAATGCCGTTGCGGCTACGCGGGTGACCACCCGACGACTTGCCTTCGCCACCACCCATGGGGTGGTCAACGGGGTTCATTACCACACCACGAACGCGGGGACGACGACCGGCCCAACGGTTGCGGCCGGCTTTGCCCATGCGGGTGTTCATGTGGTCGCCGTTCGAAACGGTACCAACCGTGGCCATGCAGGTCACGAGGACCATGCGCATCTCACCGGAAGGCAATTTCAGCGTGGCGTAACGGTCTTCGCGGGCTACGATTTGAGCGTAGGTGCCGGCCGAGCGAGCCATTGCCGCGCCCTGGCCGGGCTGAAGCTCGATGTTGTGGAGGATGGTACCGAGGGGAATCTCGCGCAGCGGCAAGGTGTTGCCCACTTCGGGAGCTACGCCGGGGCCCGACACAATCGTCGTGCCTACCTGCATGCCGGCGGGCGCGATGATGTAACGCTTCTCGCCGTCAGCATAGTTGAGCAGGGCGATACGCGCGGTGCGGTTGGGGTCGTACTCGATGGTCTTCACGACAGCCGGCACGCCGGCTTTGTCGCGCTTGAAGTCCACGATGCGGTACTGGGTTTTATGACCACCGCCGATGTAGCGGTTGGACATTTTACCGGAAGAGTTCCGGCCACCCGTTTTGTTGAGGGAAGTCAAGAGCGACTTCTCCGGGGTCGACGCAGTAATCTCGTCGAACGCCGGCGCAACGCGGAAGCGCTGCCCTGGGGTTGTTGGTCTGAGTTTTTTAAGTGCCATTACTAGCTAGTTGTGCTTTTGCGGCGGAAAAATTGAAGAGGCCTACAGGTTGCCGTAGAAGTCGATAACGTCGCCTTCTTTCACGGTCACGATGGCTTTCTTACCGTGGGCCCGACGGCCGGTCACCTGACCGCCTTTGGTGCCACGGGTTTTCATTTTGCCAATGGTGCGCATCGTGTTGATTTCGGTCACCGTCACGCCGTACAGGGCTTCGATGTCCTTTTTGATTTGCACTTTATTGGCGGTGCGCTCCACTTCAAAAGTGTAGCGACCTTTTTCGTTGAGGCCGGTGGCCTTTTCGGTCACGATGGGGCGTTTCAGCGTGCTCATTATTCGGCGGTGCTATAGAGTTGAACCAATGAAGCCATGCCGTCTTCCGAAATCAACAAGGTATCCGTGTTGAGCAGGTCGTGGGTGTTGAGGCCGATGGGCGTCGACACCTTTACTTTCTCTAGGTTGCGGGCGCTGAGGATAACATTCTTGTTTACCTCACCGGTAACCAGCATGGTCTTTTTGCCATTGTTCAGCTTGAGGCCGTCGAGGATGGCAACGAAATCCTTGGTGCGGGGAGCGTTCAGCGAGATGGTTTCTACGAGGGAAATCTTGCCGTCTTTCGCCAAGCTCGACAGAGCCGAGAGGCGGGCTACACGCTTGGTCTTCTTGTTGAGCTTGAAACCGTAGTCGCGGGGCTGGGGACCGAAAATGCGGCCACCGCCTACGAATACGCCCGATTTCATGCTGCCGGCGCGGGCGCCGCCCGTACCCTTTTGCTTCTTCAGCTTCTTGGTGGTACGGTTGATTTCAGCGCGCTGCTTGGACTTGTGCGTACCCTGGCGCTGGTTGGCCAAGTACTGCTTCACGTCCAGGTACATCACGTGCTCGTTTACTTCGAGGCCGAAGATGGCGTCAGACAGGGTCACCTTGCGGCCGGTGTCTTCGCCTTTGATGTTATATACTGCGAGTTCCATCGTACTAGTCTATTTCTCGATTACCACGTAAGAGTTCTTCGCGCCAGGAATCGAGCCGCTCACCAGAATCAGGTTCTTGTCGCCTACTACGCGCATCACCTTCAGGTTCTGCACTTTGACGCGGTCATTACCCATGCGGCCACCCATGCGCATGCCTTTGAATACGCGCGAAGGCCACGAGCAAGCACCGATAGAACCGGGGTGACGCAGGCGGTTGTGCTGGCCGTGGGTCTGGCCACCAACACCCTGGAAGTTGTAACGCTTTACAACGCCCTGGAAACCCTTGCCTTTAGAGGTGCCTACTACGTCCACAAACTCGCCCTCTTCGAACAGAGTAGCATCGATGGTGGCGCCAGCGGCGTAGATCGATTCAGCGTCGAGGCGGAATTCAACCAGTTTTTTCTTGGGGGTCGTACCGGCTTTGGCGAAGTGACCAGCCAATGCTTTGGTGGTGTTCTTGGCCTTTTTCTCGCCGTACCCGATTTGAATGGCGGTGTAGCCGTCATTCGCGATAGTCTTAACCTGCGTCACTACGCACGGACCCGCCTCGATGAGCGTGCAGGGAATGCTTTTCCCGTCCGGAGTGAAGAGGCTTGTCATACCGATTTTCTTACCGATAATGCCAGGCATTCTGTTAATGATTAAATGACACAAAAAGAAAACGGCCGAGTGCCGTTTTCGCTAAGGGAGTGCAAAGCTAAGAAAAAAGGCTGAGCAATCCCAACCCATCGCATAAATATTTTCGCAGTGAGGCTGTTAGCTCGGCGAAAGGCCGGTTTTGTCATCCGAATTAGGCCGGACGCCAAACGGGGTCTTCGTCGTCGCTGGGCAGGGAGCCTTGTAGGGCGAGTAGCAGGAAGAATACCGCGAATGCGAGACCAATCTGCGTTTCCAGCGTGTATTCAACCAAAAACGACAGGCCGACGCTGACGTATTGGGCCAGCAATAATGGAGCACACTTTCGCCGGGCCCACCAAGCGGGGTAAAACAATCCGACCATAAACACCAGCAACCCGATTGCACCGTAAGCCGCCAGATTGTAGAGATACTGATTGTGGGGCAGAATGTAGTACTCTTCGGTCATCTCAGGGTAAATCCTGGCATATTCCTGCGCCATTTCACTTTCCAAATCGGCCTTTCCAACGCCTACCAGCTTGTCTTGTTGCCACACAGCTATGGCCGTTTTGTAAGAGTACAGTCGTCCCGAGATTGAAAATTTCTTTCCCTCGTGGGCCGTCTTCTGGGTGGCTTTGCTGACGTCTGTTTTGGTGTTGCTGATTTTGTTGCGGAACGTAGGAAAAGCTATATAGCTGAAGGCTGGCAGCAGAAGCAATGCCGCTGCCAGCGCACCAGCCTTTCTCCATTGTCCTTTGCGGAGCGCTAGCCAAAAAATGGCTATGCCGCCAAGTGCGTAAAATGTCATTTCGCCGCTGCGCACAGCCAGCAAATGCAAGAACAGGGCAAGCACTATTACGGAAGTAATCACCCACGGACGCCAATTGCGCTGTACAGCATCATGTACCAATAAGAGTACCCCTGCGACAATGGCCATTGTGATAAGCAGACTGAAGCGGATGTGCTCAGGCTCGGTTGGCATCACCTTGGAGCGGAAGTAGGACTCGTTAATCTCCGCGAAGTGCTGCAAGTAATTGATGGTGGCACCCGCAGCTGCCACAGCTGCCACTACTATTAGCAGAAACCAAAGCCAGCGCAGGTATCGCCCCGGCATGGCTGGGAGCAGCCAGAACCCGAGCGGCAGCAAAAGAAAGGGAAGTTGCATTACTACATCTCGACCGTAGTCTGCTAAGTGGCGAGCTTCTGTATGCAGGCCCGAAACCACGTGCAAGCCAAATACTAGCACCAAGCTTCCGAATACCGGCCATAACTGCCAGTTGGCTACCCGACGGTGAGTAACGGAATATACGATGCCGGTAAGAGTAATGCCAGCCATCCCAATACTGGGCAGTATCCGAAACCAATTGGCAACGAAAATGCCCACGATGATGCATCCGCAGAAAAATAGAGCGGCGCGGTGCAGACGAGCTAAAGTGAAAACAGATGGCATGAAAGCTTAAGAGTGGCCCTGCAAGTTCCAAAGAAAAAGCCCCACCGCAACAGGTGCGGTGGGGCTTTAACTCAATTAAGACTGAAATCGGTGCCTCAGACTTTGATTTCTACGTCAACGCCGCTGGGCAGTTCCAGCTTCATGAGGGCATCCACGGTCTTCGACGAGGTCGAGAAGATGTCCACGAGGCGCTTGTAAGTGCAAAGCTGGAATTGCTCCCGGCTCTTCTTGTTCACGTGGGGCGAGCGCAGCACGGTGAACTTCTCCTTTTGCGTGGGCAACGGAATAGGGCCGCTCACGATAGCACCGGTGGCCTTCACCGCCTTCACGATTTTCTCGGAGGATTTGTCGACCAAGTTGTGGTCGTAGCTTTTCAGCTTAATGCGAATTTTCTGGTTCATTGTGTTGGGTAGGGGCCGATTGCCCCCATTGAGAAAAGCTTATTTACCTCCTTTAACTTTTGCCACGATGGCTTCGGCCATGTTGGCGGGCACCTGCTCGTAGTGCGAGAAGGTGAGCGAAGCCGAGGCACGGCCCGACGACAGCGTGCGCAGGTCGGTTACGTAGCCAAACAGTTCCGACAACGGCACATCGGCTTTGATAACCTGAGCACCGCCTTTGGTGTCCATGCCCTTCATCAGGCCACGGCGGCGGTTCATGTCACCCGTTACGGGGCCGGTGTACTCGTCGGGGCAAACCACTTCTACAGCCATGATGGGCTCAAGCAGTTTCGGACCGGCTTTGCGGGCGGCTTCACGGAAACCGTCACGAGCTGCCAATTCGAACGACAGGGCATCCGAGTCAACGTCGTGGTACGAGCCGTGGAACAGGCGCACTTTCATTGTTTCGATGGGGAAACCAGCCAGCGGGCCACGCTTCATAGCCTCTTCAAAGCCCTTTTGGATGGGGGCAATGAATTCGCGGGGGATAACGCCGCCTACGATGGCGTTGTCGAACTCCAGACCAGCCTTTTCGGGCTCCACTTCTTTCGGGCCAAGTTCAAACACGATGTCGCCGAATTTACCACGGCCACCGGTTTGCTTCTTGTAGGTTTCGCGGTGCTCAACCTTCTTGGTAAGGATTTCTTTGTAGGCCACCTGGGGAGCACCCTGGTTGATTTCTACTTTGAATTCCCGACGCATGCGGTCGATGAT
The DNA here is from genome assembly GCF_022811645.1 of Hymenobacter monticola. Lineage (NCBI taxonomy): Bacteria > Pseudomonadati > Bacteroidota > Cytophagia > Cytophagales > Hymenobacteraceae > Hymenobacter > Hymenobacter monticola. The sequence goes on from NZ_CP094534.1 coordinate 500,225, forward strand.
AATTTCCAAGTGGAGTTCGCCCATACCACGCAAGATGGTCTGGCCGGTCTCTTCGTCGGTGTTTACACGCAGGGTCGGGTCTTCCTCGATGAGCTTGGCGATGGCCATGCCCATTTTGTCAACGTCAGCCTGCGTCTTGGGCTCGATGGCGTAGCCGATTACCGGCTCGGGGAAGCTCATCGACTCCAGAATCAGCGGATTCTTCTCGTCGGTCAGCGTGTCGCCGGTTTTGATGTCCTTGAAGCCTACACCTGCAGCAATGTCACCCGCCTGGATTTTGTCAATCGGGTTCTGCTTGTTGGAGTGCATCTGCATGAGGCGCGAGATACGCTCCTTCTTGCCGGTGCGGTTGTTCAGCACGTACGAACCACCGTCGAGCACGCCCGAGTAGCAGCGGAAGAAGCACAGACGGCCCACGTACGGGTCGGTGGCAATTTTGAACGCCAAGGCGGTGAAAGGCTCCGAGTTATCGGGGTGACGCTCCACTTCCGCACCCGAGTCGGGGTCGGTGCCGATGATGGCGGGCATGTCGAGGGGCGAGGGCAGGTAAGCCATAACGGCATCCAGCATGGTCTGCACACCCTTGTTCTTGAAGGCCGAGCCGCACAACACGGGCGAAAACTTCATGTCGATAACCGCTTTGCGGATTACCACCATCATTTCCTCACGGGTAATGCTTTCCGGGTCCTCGAAGAATTTCTCCATCAGAGTGTCGTCGTACTCGGCAACGCTCTCGATGAGTTTCTCACGCCACTCAGCAACGGTATCAACCAGGTCCTCAGGAACAGGGATTTCGTCGTACGATTTGCCTTCGGTTTTGTCGTCCCACACAATGGCTTTGCCGGTGAGCAGGTCAACTACGCCTTTGAAGGTGTCTTCAGCGCCAATCGGGATTTGCAGCGGCACGGGGTTAGCACCGAGTTTCTCCTTGATTTCGTTAACGGCTTTGAAGAAGTCAGCACCGGCACGGTCCATCTTGTTGACGAAGCAGATGCGGGGCACGCTGTACTTGTCAGCCTGACGCCATACGGTTTCCGACTGGGGCTCTACGCCCGAAACGGCGCAGAACAGGGCCACGGCACCGTCGAGCACGCGCAGCGAACGTTCTACTTCTACCGTGAAGTCAACGTGGCCGGGGGTGTCAATCAGGTTGATTTTGTACTGCTTGGTTTCGCCCGTCGTGTTGCCTTTGGCATCGGTGGGGTAGTTCCAGAAGGTGGTGGTAGCGGCCGAAGTGATGGTGATACCACGCTCCTGCTCCTGCTCCATCCAGTCCATCGTGGCGGCACCGTCGTGCACTTCCCCGATTTTGTGGGTTTTACCCGTGTAGTACAGAATACGCTCCGACGTCGTGGTCTTACCGGCGTCGATGTGCGCCATAATCCCGATGTTGCGGAGGTATGTGAGTTCTTGGTTAACGGCCATTGTTACAATAAGTGAATTTGTGAATGCCTGAATGGGTGAATGAGGTAAATGGTTCCGCTTAGAAACATTCACTCATTCACCCATTCATTCATTCGCACTTGTTTAGAAGCGGAAGTGCGAGAAGGCCTTGTTAGCCTCAGCCATGCGGTGGGTGTCGTCTTTCTTCTTGACGGCAGCACCTTCGCCTTTGGCGGCGGCGATGATTTCGCCAGCCAGCTTGTCTTTCATGGTTTTCTCACCACGACGACGAGCATATTGAATCATCCACTTGGCGCCTACCGAAATGCGGCGGTCAGCACGCACTTCAATCGGAACCTGGAAGGTGGCACCACCTACGCGGCGGCTTTTCACTTCCACGGTGGGCATCACGTTGTTCAACGCCTTGCGCCACATTTCGAGGCCGCTCTCTTTGGTGCGTTGCTCCACGAGGTCGCAGGCATCGTAGAAAATGGTGTACGCCAGGTTTTTCTTGCCGTCGTACATCATGTAGTTCACGAAGCGGGTTACCAGCGTCTCCTTGTACTTAGGGTCCGGCAGCAGAACGCGCTTTTTCGGTTTTGACTTTCTCATGATAGTAGTAAGTATGTAGTAGTAAGTATTGAGTAACAAGTAGCAAGACCGTATTGGTCTCACTACTCAATACTTACTACTTGCTACTAATTCTATTTATTTCTTCTTACCGGGTGCTGGTTTTCCACCTTTGCCGGTTGCAGCGGGCTGACCGGGCTTCGGACGCTTGGCACCGTACTTCGAGCGGCGCTGCAGACGGCCGCTTACACCGGCGGTGTCCAAGGCGCCACGGATGATGTGGTAACGCACGCCTGGCAAGTCTTTTACCCGGCCACCACGAATCAGCACGATGCTGTGTTCCTGGAGGTTGTGGCCTTCACCGGGGATGTATGCGTTTACTTCCTTACCGTTGGTAAGGCGCACACGGGCCACTTTGCGCATAGCCGAGTTCGGCTTCTTAGGCGTGGTGGTGTACACACGGGTGCACACGCCCCGACGCTGCGGGCACGAATCAAGGGCGGGCGACTTTGACTTGGTAGTCAAAGCCTCACGGCCTTTCCGTACGAGTTGGTTAATGGTTGGCATTTAGAGAATGGTTGGTTTGGAGCCGTTTGCCCCTAAAATTTGGCTTGCAAAGGTAAGAGTATTCCGCCGCAATAGCAAACAGAGTGAGGATGTTAATTTTATGGTTATCCGTTATAGCCGAAAAACAAAAGCGCCTCCACTGGAAAATGGAGGCGCTTTCGCAGCTGGAGCTTCTGGTTCAGTTTAGCATCAGCCGTAATGAAAGCGACAAGATGCCACATAGACGTTGTTCGCATCAGTCCGATACACTAGCCGATGTTCCTGTGTGATACGCCGCGACCACAATCCGGCAAGGTTGCCTTTCAGACCTTCTGGTTTGCCCGTGCCTTTGAATGGGTCACGCTGGCACTCTTGCAGCAGTTGATTCAACTTCTTCAAAACCGCCTTATCGTTCTCCTGCCAGTAACGGTACTGCTCGAAAGCATCAGGTGAGAAAACTACGTTTCTCATTCTGTCGGAATTTCCACTTGCACGAACTCGCTACGCTCTAACTGCTCGATAGAGCGCCGTAAGTGTTCGGCATTTGCTTCGGAAGAAAGCAAGTATTCAGTAGTGTCCATCTCTACCGTCTTTGCCTTGCGGGCACGCCGTGGGCGCGGGTTGCTAACGTAGGTGATGCTGCGTAGCATTTCAAGCATGAATGCAGCCCGGTCTTCGGGTACTTCAAAGACGATTTCCATAGATACTAAAGATAAACGGGCGGTTAGAAATTCCCTACGCCTCCCCTACCGCGCCGCCGAAGTTCATCGGGTAGCTGGGGGCTTCGCTCTGCATCTTGATGGTGCCGAAAGCGGCTTCAAACCGCTCGATGTTCTCGGTGAGGGCCTGCAGCAGACGCTTGGCGTGCTCGGGCGTGACGACGATGCGCGCCTTCACCTTGGCCTTGGGCAGGCCGGGCATCATGCGGATGAAGTCAATCACGAACTCGCTGTTGCTGTGCGCAATCATGGCGAGGTTGGCGTATTCGCCCTCGGCCATGGCTTCGGAAAGCTCGATGTTGATGGCGTTGGGGTCCGGGTTTTGGTCGGTTGGTTGCATCTTCTAATGATGGTTAGTTGCTCATAGTTGATTCTATGAAATCCATTACTTCAGCTACTGTCAAACTGAATATACCTGCCTTGCCTTCCAGAAAGGCCTCGCGCCACATCATATAGCCTTCTTCAAAGTCAGGCAATACTACAACGTGGTCTACCATATTTGTCACACTGGCATCAAGTGCTTCTTCTGAAAAGGGCAAATGCGAAGCAGTCGTACCGGGAATACCACCGGGGTCGGCTGGCTTGAGATTCAAACCGTCTACGTGGATGTGTACTGCAACTGCTGTACCGTGCTGCAATTCTACTTTGACAATTGTTATTACCGAGTGAGGTTCATTAGATCGCGTTTGATATGCCCACACTTGCCCAACCTTATACTTAGAAGTAGTTATGTCTTGTAATGGAGCGACTGAATGGTCTGACATATTACATGATGAGTTGACTTTCAACAAAACAGAAAAAGCCGACCGGGTCACCCCAGTCGGCTTTTCCATTACAAACCTACGACTGATTACTCAGCCGACACTTCGCGCTTGCCAGCACGGCTGGGGCGCTTGGCGGGAGTGGCGGCTTCGGCGGTCTGGGCGGCTTGGGCAGCCTCCATTTCCTCTTTCGAACTCACCACCTGACGCGTGTACTCGCGCAAGCCAGTACCGGCCGGGATGAGGTGACCAACGATTACGTTCTCCTTCAGACCCAGCAGCTGGTCGGCCTTGCCGCGGATGGCGGCTTCGCTCAGCACCTTGGTCGTTTCCTGGAAGGAAGCGGCCGAGATGAACGAGGCCGTACCCAGCGACGCCTGCGTGATGCCTTGCAGCGTGGGGCGCGAAACGGCGGGCTGGGCATCGCGTACTTGCACTAAGGCAAGGTCGCGGCGACGCAGGCTGCTGTTCTCGTCGCGGAGGCGACGGGCCGTCACAATCTGACCGGGCTTCATGTTGGTCGAGTCGCCGGCTTCGGTCACCACCTTCATGTCGATAATCATGTCGTTCTCGGCCATGAAGATGATTTTGTCAATCACCTGGTTCTCGAGGAACGACGTGTCGCCGGCATCCAGAATCACGACTTTCTGCATCATCTGGCGGACGACCACCTCGATGTGCTTGTCGTTGATTTTCACACCCTGCAAGCGGTACACTTCCTGAATCTCGTTCACGAGGTACTCCTGCACGGCGCCGGGGCCCTGAATGTTCAGGATGTCCGAAGGCGTGATGGCACCGTCAGAGAGTGGCGCGCCGGCGCGCACGAAGTCGTTGTCCTGCACCAGAATGTGCTTCGACAGCGGCACCATGTACTTCTTCTTCACGCCGTCTTTCGACTCCACGAAGATTTCGCGGTTGCCCCGCTTCACGGTGCCGTAGGTTACCACGCCATCGATTTCCGATACCACGGCGGGGTTCGACGGGTTGCGGGCTTCGAAAAGCTCCGTTACACGCGGCAGACCACCGGTGATGTCGCGGGTTTTGCCCACTGAACGCGGAATCTTGGCCAGGATGTGACCAGCAGTGATTTTATCACCATTTTCCACGTTCAAGTGCGAGCCCACCGGGATGCTGTAGCCTTTCTGGCCTTCCACATCGCCTTTTTTGCCGGGGCGCACGATGATGGACGGGTTCTGGTCCTTGGCCTTCGATTCGATAATCACCTTCTCGCGGTGACCGGTCTGTTCGTCCGATTCCTCGCGGAACGTGATGCCTTCGGTGATGGCGTCGAACACCACGGTACCGTCGAACTCGGCCAGAATTACGGCGTTGTAGGGGTCCCAGGTGTTCAGCTCGGCACCTTTCTCCACTTCCTGGCCTTCTTTCACCAGCATGAACGAGCCGTAGGGCACGTGGTTGGAGGTAAAGATGCGACCGGTGCCTTTCTCCACGATGCGGATTTCGCCCGAACGGCCCATCACCACATCAGCCTTGCGGCCTTCAGCGTCGGTGGACGTCACGGTGCGCACATCTTCGAATTCAACAACACCGGCGAATTTGGCTTTGATGCTCGATTCAACGGCGATGTTGGAAGCCGTACCACCTACGTGGAAGGTACGCAGGGTCAGCTGCGTGCCGGGCTCACCAATCGACTGAGCGGCGATAACACCCACGGCCTCGCCACGCTGCACCATGCGGCCCGAAGCCAGGTTGCGGCCGTAGCACTTGGCGCAGATGCCGCGCTTGCTTTCGCAGGTCAGCACCGAGCGGATTTCCACCGACTCAATACCGGCCACGTCGATGCGGCGCGTCGTGTCTTCCTTGATTTCCGAGCCCGAGGGCAGCAGCACTTCGTTGGTGTTCGGGTCCACGATATCGTGCACCGTCACACGGCCAAGGATGCGCTCCGACAGCGGCTCCACAATGTCCTCGTTGTCTTTCAACGCGAAGGTCTCGATGCCGCGGAGGGTACCGCAGTCCTGCTCGTTCACAATCACGTCCTGCGACACGTCTACCAGACGACGGGTCAGGTAGCCGGCGTCAGCCGTCTTCAGAGCTGTATCGGCCAGACCTTTACGGGCACCGTGCGTCGAGATGAAGTACTCGATTACGTCGAGGCCTTCTTTGAAGTTCGACAGAATCGGGTTTTCGATAATCTCGCCAATCGAGCCTTGCAGCGACTTCTGGGGCTTGGCCATCAGGCCACGCATCCCGCCCAGCTGACGAATCTGCTCGCGCGAGCCGCGGGCCCCCGAGTGCATCATCATGTAGATGGAGTTGAAGCCCTGGTTTTCCTTCTCCAGACGGCCCATCAACGTTTCCGTAATCTGGTTGTTGATGCGCGTCCAGATGTCGATAACCTGGTTGTAACGCTCGTTGTCGGTAATCAGACCCATCTGGTAGTTCTGCGTCACCGCGGCCACATCGGCCTGGGCTTGCTTCACCAGCACGTCTTTTTCCATCGGGATGTTGATGTCGCCGAGACCCATGCTCAAGCCGCCTTTGTAAGCCGACTGAAAACCTAGAGTCTTGATGTCATCGAGGAACTGCGCCGTGCGGGCCATGCCCGTGCGCTTGAACACCAGCGAGATGATTTGCTGGAGCTTCTTCTTGGTCAACAGCTCGTCCACAAAGCCCACTTCCGTCGGCACCAGCTGGTTGAACAGCACGCGGCCAGCCACGGTCTCGATGACTTTCGTCACGAGGTCGTCGTTCTCGTCGCGTACCTGGGTCCGCACCTTAATGAAAGCGTGCTTCGAGAGCTGGCCTTCGTTGATGGCGATAACTACTTCCTCGTCGGAGTAGAACACGCGGCCTTCGCCGGCGATTTTCTCATTGTCAGTGCTGCGCTTGCCTTTGGTCACGTAATACAGGCCCAGAACCATGTCCTGCGACGGTACCGCGATGGGCGCGCCGTTGGCGGGGTTCAGGATGTTGTGCGACGCCAGCATGAGCATCGAAGCTTCCAGGATAGCGGCCGGGCCCAGGGGCACGTGCACAGCCATCTGGTCACCGTCAAAGTCAGCGTTGAAGGCCGTACAAACGAGCGGGTGCAGCTGGATAGCCTTGCCCTCAATGAGGCGCGGCTGGAACGCCTGGATGCCCAGACGGTGCAGCGTAGGAGCACGGTTGAGGAGCACCGGGTGGCCTTTCAGCACGTTTTCCAAGATGTCCCACACCACGGCGTCCTTGCGGTCCACAATCTTCTTGGCCGACTTCACCGTCTTCACGATGCCGCGCTCGATGAGCTTGCGGATGATGAACGGCTTGAACAGCTCGGCCGCCATGTTCTTTGGCAGACCGCACTCGTGCAGTTTTAGCTCCGGACCTACGACGATTACCGAACGACCGGAATAGTCAACACGCTTACCGAGCAGGTTCTGACGGAAGCGGCCCTGCTTGCCTTTCAGCATGTCGGACAGCGACTTCAGGGCGCGGTTGCCTTCGGCGCGCACGGCGTTCACCTTACGCGAGTTGTCGAACAGCGAGTCCACGGCCTCTTGCAGCATGCGCTTCTCGTTCCGCAGAATCACCTCGGGCGCTTTGATTTCAATCAGGCGCTTGAGGCGGTTGTTGCGAATGATAACGCGACGGTACAGGTCGTTCAAGTCGGAAGTGGCGAAACGGCCACCATCCAACGGCACGAGGGGGCGCAGTTCCGGCGGAATCACCGGCACCATGCGGATGACCATCCACTCGGGCTTGTTCTCGATACGGGTAGCGGCGTCACGGAAAGCTTCCACCACGCGCAGACGCTTCAGGGCCTCAGCCTTACGCTGCTGCGAAGTTTCGTGGGCAGCGGAGTCGCGCAGCGAGTAGCTCAGTTCGTCCAGGTTGATGCGCTCGAGCAGCATTTGCAGCGCGTCGGCACCCATCTTGGCGATGAACTTCTGCGGGTCCTCGTTGGGCAGCATCTGGTTTTCGCGGGGCAGCTTGTCAATCACGTCGAGGTACTCGTCCTCGGTCATGAAATCGAGTTGCTGCACGCCTTCCTCAGCCATCGTGCCGGGCTGCACCACTACGTACCGCTCGTAGTAGATAATCTGGTCGAGCTTCTTGGTGGGCAGGCCCAGCAGGTAGCCGATTTTGTTCGGCAGGCTCTTGAAATACCAGATGTGGGCTACGGGCACCACCAGTTCGATGTGGCCCATGCGCTCACGACGCACCTTCTTCTCAGTCACCTCCACGCCGCAACGGTCGCAGATGATGCCCTTGTAGCGAATGCGCTTGTACTTACCGCAGTGGCATTCCCAGTCCTTCACCGGACCGAAAATCCGCTCGCAGAACAAGCCACCCATTTCGGGCTTGTAGGTGCGGTAGTTGATGGTTTCAGGCTTCACCACTTCGCCGGTGCTCCGCTCCAGAATTGCTTCGGGCGAGGCCAGCGAGATGGTGACTTTGGAGAAGTCCTGAACTACTTTCTTGTTTTTTGCAAAAGCCATTTGATTGGTTTTAAGCGTTTAGCTGTTGGCTTTGTTGCTGTTTGAGCCTTCGCACATCGCCAGATGGGCGCAAGAGTTTCAAACAGTTCGACGCTTAAAAAAGTGCCCTTGCGAAACAGATAGGTATGTCGAGCAAAGGCACTTTTAAGAAGGTCTATATTATTAATCTCACCGTCAGAGCAAAGGATGGGAAGGCCTTCGATTAAGATTCGCCGGGGTTTGTCGCTGTTATGACCATATCTCGGAACAGCCCCCGCTCCTCTTTCACCGAAGCGTTTTCGCATCCTCATTTACCGGAGCCGCTCAATCAGCCGCTCGTCCTGCCTGCCGGTAAGCAAGCTTGCGGGATACTGAAGCAGCTTTCGCCTCAGCACCCCGCGTTTCTCACTATTCCATCGTGATTTCGAGTGCCAGACCACGCAGTTCGTGGAGCAACACGTTGAACGACTCGGGGATATTCGGCTTGGGTAGCACGTCGCCTTTCACAATGGCTTCGTACGCCTTGGCGCGGCCCACCACGTCGTCAGATTTCACGGTCAGGATTTCCTGGAGGACGTTGGAAGCCCCGAAGGCCTCCAGTGCCCACACTTCCATCTCGCCGAAGCGCTGGCCACCGAACTGGGCCTTACCACCCAGCGGCTGCTGCGTGATGAGCGAGTACGGCCCGATGGAACGAGCGTGCATCTTGTCGTCAACCAAGTGACCCAGCTTGAGCATGTAAATCACGCCCACGGTTACCGGCTGGTCGAAACGGTCGCCCGTTAGACCATCGTGCAGGTAAGCACGGCCCCAGTCGGGCAAGCCAGCTTCGGTCAGCTCGCGAGCCACTTCGTCCTCGGTTGCGCCGTCGAAAATTGGAGTCGAGTAAGTACGACCCATTTTCAGACCAGCCCAGCCCAGCACCGTCTCGTAAATCTGACCAATGTTCATGCGGCTTGGTACACCCAGCGGGTTCAGCACGATGTCCATCGGCGTGCCGTCGGGCAGGAAGGGCATGTCCTCATCGCGCACGATGCGGGCTACTACACCCTTGTTACCGTGGCGGCCGGCCATTTTATCACCCACCTTCAGCTTGCGCTTCTTGGCGATGTAAACCTTGGCCAGTTGCACGATGCCAGCGGGCAGTTCGTCGCCTACTTCCAGCGTGAAGCGGTTGCGCTTGAAGCGAGCCGTGATGGTGTTACGGCGCTTGGCGTAGTTTTTCACCAGCTCCTGCACCAAACCATTCACGCGAGCATCAGCGGTCCACCCTTCCATCACCAAATCCTTAAACAGGTTGGCTTCTTCGGGCACGGCGTAGTTGCTCTCGTCCTTGTAAGGGTTCTTCTCGGGGAACAAGCCTTCCATAATGTTCTTACGGTTGAACTTCACACCCTTCGAAATCATCTCTTCACCAAAGCGGTGCTTGATGCCCTGCGACGTTTTGCCTTCCAGCAGCTGCACCAGCTTGTCGACCATGATGGCCCGCACGCCGCGTAGCTCCTGAGCATATTTATCCTTTAGGTCTTCCACTTCCTTCTTCGACTTAGCCCGGAGGTTTTTGTCTTTCTTAGGACGCGAGAAGAGCTTGGTACCGATAACCACACCATTCAAAGAGGGCGGCGCCTTAAGCGAGGCATCCTTCACATCGCCGGCCTTGTCGCCGAAGATGGCGCGGAGCAGCTTCTCTTCCGGAGTCGGGTCCGTCTCACCCTTCGGCGTGATTTTACCAATCAGGATGTCGCCTTCCCGCACCTCAGCGCCGAGGCGGATGATGCCGTTGTCGTCGAGGTTGCGTACGGCTTCTTCGCTCACGTTCGGGATTTCCGAGGTCAGCTCTTCTTCGCCGCGCTTGGTCTCACGCACTTCCAGCTCAAACTCCTCAATGTGAATCGAGGTGAAGATGTCGTCGCGAACCACACGCTCCGAGATGACGATAGCATCCTCGAAGTTGTAGCCCTGCCACGGCATGAACGCCACCTGCATGTTGCGGCCCAGGGCGAGTTCGCCTTGGTTGGTGCCGTAGCCTTCGCACAGGGGCTGGCCTTTGGTTACCCGCTCGCCGCGCTTCACGAGCGGCGTCAGGTTGAGGCAAGTGTCCTGGTTGGTGCGACGGAACTTGATGAGGTCGTAGGTAATTCGCTCGGCGTCGAAGCTCACCATGATGTCGTCCTCGGAGAGGTCGTACTTCACGACAATCTTGTTGGCATCCACGAAGTCAATCACGCCTTCGCCTTCCGACACTACGAGCACACGTGAGTCGGTAGCGATGCGGCCTTCCAGACCCGTGCCCACAATGGGAGCCTCGGGGCGGAGCAGCGGCACAGCCTGACGTTGCATGTTCGAGCCCATGAGCGCACGGTTGGCGTCATCGTGCTCCAAGAACGGAATTAGCGAAGCAGCTACCGATACAATCTGGTTCGGGGCCACGTCCATGTAAGTGTACTCCTCGGGGCTAACCACGGGGAAGTCACCTTCAAAACGGCCTTTTACCAGTTCCTGGGTCAGCTTACCGTTGTCGTCCAGCAGCGAGTTGGCCTGGGCGATGTGGTGCGTGTCCTCTTCCTCAGCGGTCAGGAACTTCACGTTCTCACTCATGTCCACCTTACCCGACTTAACATCACGGTAAGGCGTCTCGATGAAGCCCATCGAGTTCACGCGAGCGTGCACGCACAGCGACGAAATCAGACCGATGTTCGGGCCTTCCGGCGTTTCGATGGTGCAAAGACGACCGTAGTGGGTATAGTGAACGTCACGTACTTCGAAGCCAGCGCGCTCACGCGACAGACCTCCCGGCCCGAGAGCCGATACGCGACGCTTGTGCGTCACTTCGGCCAGCGGGTTCGTCTGGTCCATGAACTGCGACAGCTGGTTCGTGCCGAAGAACGAGTTGATAACGCTCGACAAAGTCCGGGCGTTAATCAGGTCGACTGGCTTGAAGTCCTCGTTGTCGCGCACGTTCATGCGCTCCTTAATAGTACGGGCCATACGGGCCAAGCCCACGCCGAACTGGGCGTAGAGCTGCTCGCCCACGGTGCGCACACGACGGTTGCTCAAGTGGTCAATGTCATCGACAATGGCCTTCGAGTTAATCAAGCCAATCAGGTATTTCACGATGAGAACAATGTCCTCATTGGTCAGCACCCGCGACTCCTGCGCCATGTCAATCTGCAGCTTCTTATTAATCCGGTAGCGGCCCACTTCCCCGAGGTCGTAGCGCTTATCCGAGAAGAACAGCTTCTGGATGATGTCACGAGCGGTTTCTTCGTCCGGAGCTTCCGTGTTACGGAGCTGGCGGTAAATCTGCTCAACGGCTTCTTTCTCCGAGTTGGAGTTATCCTTTTGCAGCGTGTTGTAAATAATTGCGAAGTCCGCAATGTTCACATTCTCACGGTGCAGGATTACCGACTTGGCGCCGGCCTCCAGAATCACGTCGATGTCAGCATCCTCAATCGTGGCATCGCGCTCCAGCAACACTTCGTTGCGGTCGATGGATACCACTTCGCCGGTGTCCTCGTCCACGAAGTCTTCCGTCCAGGTGCGCAGCACCCGGGCAGCCAGCTTGCGGCCCACCACTTTCTTGAGGTTTTTCTTGTCGGCCTTCACCTCTTCCGACAGTCCGAACAGGTCGAGAATGTCTTTATCGGTGCCGTAGCCGATGGCGCGAAGCAGCGTCGTCACCGGGAATTTCTTCTTCCGGTCGATGTACGCGTACATCACGTTGTTCACGTCCGTGGCGAATTCAATCCACGAGCCCTTAAACGGAATAATACGGGCCGAATAAAGCTTCGTGCCGTTGGTGTGCTTGCTCTGGGCGAAGAACACGCCCGGCGAACGGTGCAGCTGCGATACGATAACGCGCTCGGCACCGTTGATAACGAACGAGCCCTTCACGGTCATGTAAGGGATGTTCCCGAGGAACACCTCCTGCTCAATCGTCTCGAAGTCTTCGTTGTCCTTATCATTGCAAATCAAACGCAGCTTGGCTTTCAGCGGAACCGAATAAGTCAAGCCACGGTCGATGCACTCGTCAACCGAATATTTCGGCGGGTCGACGTGGTAATCGATAAAGTTGAGCACGAAGTTTTCGCGCGAATCCGAAATCGGAAAGTTCTCGGCGAACACTTTGAACAATCCTTCGTTAGAACGACGCTCAGCAGCGGTTTCCAACTGAAAGAATTCCTGGAACGAGCGCACTTGCACGTCCAGGAAGTCCGGGTACTCGATAACCTTCTTAATCTTGGCGAAATTGATTCGCTCGGCGGCCGTTTTCTTGAGGGCGGCCGTCTGTGCTTTCGGTGTAGCCAATGCGATGGGGATTATAAGATGGACACAGAAGCGTAAAGTGGGAAGCCGGGGTGGCGGCTCATCAGCGGCGCGATGCGCTCCCTAACCACCTGTGCAACAAGATGGTTAGCTGACATAGCAAAAGCGCGAACCGGGTAGCTCGCGCGGTTGACACGCTACAAACAGGAAAAGACCTGGCTAAGTTGCCAGGTCTAATCCTTATTCGAAGCGGGTCCGGAGATGCTTCAGGAGCAGAAATTACTTAACTTCTACTTCAGCACCGGCTTCCTCGAGTTGCTTCTTCAGCGACTCAGCCTCGTCTTTGGTTACGCCTTCTTTCAGGGGCTTGGGAGCACCGTCAACCAGTTCTTTGGCTTCTTTCAGGCCCAGACCGGTCAGGTCTTTCACCAGTTTCACCACAGCCAGTTTCTGGCCACCGGCAGCTTTCAGGATTACGTCGAAAGCAGTCTTTTCTTCGGGAGCCTCTTCAGCAGCGCCACCGCCACCACCAGCTACCATTACGGGAGCAGCAGCAGCCGGCTCGATGCCGTACTCGTCCTTCAGGATGCCTGCCAATTCGTTTACTTCTTTCACCGTCAGGTTTACAAGCTGCTCAGCGAATGCTTTCAAATCTGCCATTTCTGTAGATTGTTAAAAAATGTGTTGTTGAAAATTTAAAGAGGGGCGAAAAAGCTGCGGATTAAGCGGCCTCTTTTTCGCTGAGGGTTTTGAGGATGCCGGCCAGTTTGTTGCCGCCGCTCGACAGAGCAGAGATAACGTTCTTGGCGGGCGATTGGAGCAGGCCGATGAGTTCACCGAGCAGTTCCTGTTTGCCTTTGATGGTGGTCAGGCCTTCGAGCTGGTTGGCACCGATGTAGATGCTGGCATCTACGTAAGCGCCTTTCAGCACGGGCTTGGGCTCAACACCACGGCCGTAGTTTTGGGCTTTGTAGAAGTCGCGCAGCATCTTGGCAGGGGCCGAGCCGCTCTCCGTGGAGAACAGCACGCCCGACTGGCCTTTCAGTGCGGCATCCATTTCCGACGTGTCGTGGCCGAGGGTGTCCAGTGCTTTCCGGATGAAGGTGTTTTTGTACACCTTGTACTCCAGGCCGCGGGTGAACGCCAGGCGACGGAAGTCGTTGATTTTCGCTACCGACATTACCGAAGCATCGACAATGTAGAACGAGTTGTGCGATTGCATCTTTCCGCTCAACTCATCCACGAGGGCTTGTTTTTCTTCCCGGGTCATGTTTGGTTGGTTTAATTAGCTAGCGGAATTTACTTGGCTGTCCACCGGAACGGCGGGCGACATCGTGCTCGAGAGCGTGATACTCTTAATGTAGGTGCCTTTCGACGAAGAAGGCTTCAGGCGACCCAGCGTCTGAATTACCTCAAGAGCGTTTTCGGCCAGCATCTTCTCATCGAACGATACTTTACCAACCGAGCAGTGAATGATACCGGTTTTGTCAACTTTGAAGTCGATTTTACCAGCTTTCACTTCCTGTACAGCCTTGGCTACGTCGGTCGTTACGGTGCCCGACTTCGGGTTCGGCATCAGACCACGGGGACCGAGCACACGGCCCAGACGACCCACTTTGGCCATCACGGCCGGCATGGTGATGATTACGTCGATGTCGGTCCAGCCTTTCTCGATTTTCGAGATATAGTCGTCCAGACCCACGAAGTCGGCGCCGGCAGCAGTGGCTTCGGCCTCCTTGTCGGGAGTAACTAGGGCCAGAACGCGAACGGTTTTGCCGGTGCCGTGGGGCAGGGTGGCCACGCCACGAACCATCTGGTCCGCTTTGCGGGGGTCCACGCCGAGGCGTACGTCGATATCTACGGATGCGTCAAACTTGGTGTAGGTAATGTCCTTCACCACTTTGGCGGCTTCCACGAGGCTGCGCACTTGCGTCAGGTCGTGTTTGGCAAGAGCTTCCTTGCGCTTTTTGCTTACTTGTGCCATCTGTCTTTTCTCCGTTTAATTATTCAGCAAAAGGAGAATCGCCCTTGATGGTAATGCCCATGCTGCGAGCCGTGCCGGCCACCTGTTTCATGGCAGCTTCCACTTGGAAAGCGTTCAAGTCAGGCATTTTGGTTTCGGCAATGGTACGCACCTGGTCCCACGTCACGGAACCCACTTTGTTACGGTTCGGCTCTTTCGAGCCGCTCTGCAACTTGGCAGCTTCCATGAGCAGCACCGGAGCCGGTGCCGTCTTCACCACGAAGTCGAACGACTTGTCGGTGTACATGGTGATGAGTACAGGACAAACTTGGCCGGCTTTATCTTGGGTGCGAGCATTAAACTGCTTGCAAAACTCCATGATGTTCAAGCCTTTGCTACCAAGTGCAGGTCCTACCGGCGGCGAAGGGTTCGCGGCGCCTCCCTTTATCTGCAGACGCAGATAACCTCTGATTTCTTTGGCCATTGGATTGATTAGGCTGCGGCTCCTGCGTCGTAACTCGCGCTTGCCTCAGTATTTAAAACTCCTATTTGGAAGCCCCACCGACCCGGAGCGAATAATCGGTGTGGATATTTTTAATACACTAAAACGTCATGCTTCGCAGTGCTCGGCATGACGTTTCTGCTATGCTTCTTTTTCTACTTGCGTATAGCTCAGTTCTACCGGCTGCGAACGACCGAAAATCTTCACGACTACATTGAGCTTCTTGCGCTCTTCGAATACTTCGTCCACGTTGCCGGAGAAGCCGTTGAAGGGGCCATCCACCACTTTCACGAGTTCGCCCACTACGTAGGGCTTGTCGAGGGTAGCATCGGCTTGTTGCTCGGCCTCATCCACGATACCGAGGATGCGGTTCACTTCGGTGATGTGCAGCGGAACGGGCTTGTTGTTGGCCGCGTCCTTCTTGTCTTTGTCGCCGAGGAAACCAATTACGCCGGGCGTACTGGTGATGATGTGGTCGACCTCGCCGTGGCCCAGCTCGGCCTCAATGAGGATGTAGCCAGGATACAGGTTACGCTCGCGCACGCGCTTCTTGCCGTTGCGCATCTCAAACACCTTCTCTACCGGAATCAATACCTGGGGCACGTAGGTAGTCAGGTTGTGGCGCGCCAGCTCGGTTTCGAGGTAGTTCTTCGCTTTCTTCTCCTGGCCGCTCACCGAGCGCACCACGTACCATTTCAATTCGCTCATCTTCTTACCTGATTAGCGAAACGAGTTATAGAAAGCTTCCAACGACTCCTTGAAAGCCACGTCCATGAGACCTACCACTACGGCAAACACAATCGAGCCCACCAGCACGAGGCCGGCGCTTTTCTGCAGCTCGGTCGTGGAAGGCCACGTTACGTTGTAGCGCATTTCCTCGATGGTGGCGCGGAAATAATTGCTCAGTTTGTCCATTGTGATAAAGAACACAGCGTTGCCGCTGAAATAACATGGAGCGGACCAACCGGCCCAGATTGCACGAGTGGAGAGATTCGAACTCCCATCAAAGGTTTTGGAGACCTCTATTCTACCCTTGAACTACACTCGTGTAAAGACACTTCCCGCTAACGCATTTCGCTAAAGGGAGTGCAAAGGTAAGAGAAACAGTACACAAAACAAATACTTGCTTCTGTTTCAGTGTAAAAAAAGCCGCCCCCGAAGTTTCGAGAGCGGCTTTTTTACTGATTAAGCCGGAGCTTAGTCGAGAACTTCGGTTACCTGACCGGCACCTACCGTACGGCCACCCTCACGGATAGCGAAGCGGAGGCCTTTCTCCATTGCCACCTTGTTGATGAGCTCAACGGTGATGGTGATGTTGTCGCCGGGCATTACCATTTCAACGCCCTCGGGGAGGGTGATGATGCCGGTAACGTCGGTGGTACGCAGGTAGAACTGCGGACGGTAGTTGTTGAAGAACGGGGTGTGGCGGCCGCCTTCCTCTTTCGAGAGAACGTACACCTCAGCCTTGAACTTCTGGTGAGGAGTTACCGAGCCGGGCTTGCAGATAACCATGCCGCGACGGATGGCTTCTTTTTCAATACCGCGGAGCAGCAGACCTACGTTGTCACCAGCTTCGCCACGGTCGAGGATTTTGCGGAACATTTCCACACCCGTAACCGTCGACTTCAGGCCGGCAGCAGCGCCCATGCCGAGGATGTCAACCTGGTCGCCCGAGTTGATAACGCCGCGCTCGATACGACCGGTAGCCACGGTGCCGCGGCCGGTAATCGAGAACACGTCTTCAACTGGCATCAGGAAGGGCAGGTCGGTCAGACGAGCAGGAATCGGAATGAACGAGTCAACCGCGTCCATCAGCTCGTTGATTTTGGGAACCCAGTTGGCATCGCCGTTCAGGCCGCCGAGGGCCGAACCCTGGATAACCGGAATGTTGTCGCCGTCGAAGTCATAGAACGAGAGGAGTTCGCGGATTTCCATTTCCACCAGCTCGAGGAGCTCGGGGTCATCCACCATGTCCACTTTGTTCATGAACACCACCAGCTGGGGAACACCTACCTGACGGGCGAGCAGGATGTGCTCACGGGTCTGGGGCATCGGGCCGTCGGTAGCAGCTACCACGAGGATAGCGCCGTCCATCTGGGCAGCACCCGTTACCATGTTCTTCACGTAGTCGGCGTGACCGGGGCAGTCAACGTGGGCGTAGTGACGGTTTTTGGTGGAGTACTCTACGTGAGCGGTGTTGATGGTGATACCACGCTCTTTTTCTTCGGGAGCATTGTCAATCGAAGAGAAGTCACGCTTTTCGGCCAGGCCCTGGTTTGCCAGCACCATGGTGATAGCAGCGGTCAGGGTCGTTTTGCCGTGGTCAACGTGGCCGATGGTGCCGATGTTAACGTGCGGCTTGGACCGGTCGAAATTTTCTTTAGCCATTGTAAAGAGTAAAAAAAGAGGTGGTGAAGTGAATTTGAAGGTAAAAACCGGACCTACACGAAGAAAGCGAGACTCAGCCCCTACTGTAATAGAAAACTGTGCGTCGCTTGCCTGAGAGAACCGTGCCGGCGGCCGGAATAACTCCGACCGCTGGACTTGAATTAATCTGAGCCATTTATGGGATTTGAACCCATGACCTCTTCCTTACCAAGGAAGTGCTCTACCACTGAGCTAAAACGGCTTATTCTGAAAACGTGAGCGGGAGACGAGGTTCGAACCCGCGACCTGCAGCTTGGAAGGCTGCCGCTCTACCAACTGAGCTACTCCCGCAGATGGCATCATGTAAAAAGTGGGGGTAACAGGACTCGAACCTATGAACCCGAAGGAGGTGAGTTACAGTCACCCGCAATTGCCGCTATGCGATACCCCCATTTTTGGTGCTCCTCGGCCGATTGCCGAGAGGCGCTTTCCCTTTGATTCGCTGGCTGCCGAGGCAGTAGTGTTTCGTAAGGAGCTGCAAAATTAGAGGTTTTTCGACACAAGGCAAGTGCTGCAGCAAAAAAAGGTTGTTCTTTTTTTGCTGCTTTTGCGGAAGTCGCTTTTACATAAGGTTATAAAATGCTTTGAGTCGGTCATCAGTTTCCTTCTCGCGGATGTTTTGCAGCGTGGCTTTCATACCGGGCATGGAGGGAAGCAGCAAAGCGAGGCTCTTGTAGGCACCCAAGCGGATTTCGTAGCGCGGCGCATTGCGGGCGTAGTCTTCCAGGATTTTGATGCCGTTATCGCGCTCTACCGCGGGAATGTGGGTCATGAGCGTGCCGAAGGACTGGAAGTAGCTGTACAAGTCCATTTCGGTGACATCGGGCAGGCGGCGCAGGAACCAGGGGTACTGGTCGAGGCCGCCGTTGAGGGCATAGTAGTCGGCAATGGCGAGGATGAGCGGGCCGCTGCTGGTGTTCTCGATAGCAGCTACCTGCTGGCGGGTGTTGGGCTCGGGCTTTTTGGCCAGTACCTGGATGGCGGCGGCGGCAACCAGGGCAGAGCTGTCGGCGACGGCGGCGCCGTAGATGGGGCCGTAGTTGCCGTCGGGGAAGGTGGCGAGGGTGGCAATGGCCTGGGCGCGGACGCGGGAGTTGCGGTCGGAGGCGGCGAGGCGCTGGATGTCTTTGCGCATACCTTCGGGCTCGGGGCCGCGGTAGCGGCGGAGGTGGTCGAGGGCGAGGCGGCGCACTTGCCAGAACTTGTCGTTTAGGGCATTGCGGAGCATGCTACTCACGGCTAGGTCGGCGGTTTTGTTTTGCAGCAGTTCCATTACCTCGGATTTCTGCTGGTAGGTTTTGGCGTGGTAGAACTGGAAGACTAATTCATCCTGGCTGCGGTCTTCGTCGATTTGGGCCAGAAGCTGGTTTTCGCTGTCGAATTTGACCAGGACCGGCTTCTGGCCGGCGGGCAGCGTGAACGTCTGGTCGGCTTTGGTGACGGTGATGCGGTGCTCGGTGGGCTGGTTGCCGTTGGTCCAGACGGCCACGCTGACGGGCAGGCGGTAGACGGGCTGGAACAGCGTGTCTTGGGTTTGTTGCACGTGCAGACTTACCTGGCCATTGGCGTAGTTGTGCGAAATGCGCAGTTCCGGGTGGCCGCGCTGCATGAACCACTGGTTGAAAAACCAGGTAAGGTCCTCGCCGGTGGTTTCCTCGAAAGCGGTGCGCAGCTTCGATACTTCAACTGCTGACAGCTTATTTTGGGTGAGGTAGCGGTTCAAGGCCGTGAAGAAGGCGTCGTCGCCCACGTACTTGCGGAGCATGTGAAGCACGCGGCCGCCCTTGTCGTAGGAGTGGCGGTCGAACATATCCTCACGGTTGACATAGCGGTAGCGGATAAGAGGCTCGCGCTTGGCGGTGGCTTCTTCGAGGTAGTTGTTGAGCTTAATTTCCTGCACCAAGCTGGCCTCGTCGGGTCCGTATTTGTATTCGGCCCAGAGGTATTCGGAGTAGTCGGCGAAGGACTCGTTCAGGGGCAGGTTACTCCAGCTTTCGCAGGTCACGTAGTCGCCGAACCAGTGATGGAACAACTCGTGGGCGATGACCGATTCGGCGGTTTGGTAGTTGGCGTCGAGCAAGTCTCGCTTCGTGGCTTGGATGGTGCTGCCGTGGGTGGTGGCGGTGGTGTTTTCCATGGCGCCGCTCACGTAGTCACGCACGGCCACCTGGGCGTATTTCTCCCAGGGGTACTCCACGCCGAGCTTTTTAGAGAAGAAATCCAGCATTTCGGGCGTGTGGCCGAAGATGGCGCGGGCGGTGCCAGCGTACTGGGGCTCTACGTAGTAGTCGACGGGCTTGCCGTGCCAGGAGTCGTTCACCACGGCGAAGTCGCCCACCACCATCGTGGCGAGGTAGGGCGCATGGGGCTGGGTGAGCTTCCAGGTATCGGTGCGGGTGCCGTCGGCGTTGGCACGAGAGGAAGTCAGGGTGCCGTTGGAAAGCGTTTTGAACTGCTTTTCCACCGTCAGGCTGATTTCCTGCGTCATGCGCTGGTTGGGCTTGTCGATGGTGGGGAACCAGCAGGAGCTGGCTTCGGTCTCGCCTTGCGTCCAGATTTGACGCGGCTTGTTTTTCTCGGTGCCCAGCGGGTTGATGAAGTACAGGCCCTTGTCGGAAGTGATGGCGGCGGAGCCGCCTTGGGGCAGCTCGTTGGGCTTGGCCACGTACACAATGCGCAGCTGGTAGGGCGTAGTGCGTGGGTAGGGCTGGCCGAGGGCGATGACGAGCTTGCGGCGGTTGTAATTGTAGTTGAGGCTGCGGTTTTTCTTCTCTCCTACCAACTCAATCTTCTGGATATCGAAGCCTTTGGCATCGAGCACCACTTCCGACTGCGGGTAGAAATGCGAACGTAGCGTGAGCACGGCCGTGCCCAGCAGGTACTGCTTTTTGTAGTCGAAGCGCACGTCGAGCTTCGTGTCCAGTACATCGGTGAGGATGGTGGCGGCGGGCTGCAAGGGGGCCTCGGCGGGCAGCCAGGAGGGCACTACCAGGCCGGCCGGGGCGGGCGCGGGCGTAGCGGTGGGGGCCGCTTTCTTGTGCACCGGCGCCTTCGGTAGGGGCTTGCTGCTGCGCGGCTTAGTGACTTGGGCAGCAGCCACTAACTGCACCAATAATAGCAGACTGGTGAGGCCTGGAACCAGATACTTCATGCCAACAAGAACGGGCGAAAAACGCGTCAATTTCTGAATTAATTTGAGATTTGGGCTACCTTTAACCCCAGCTTTCCTCCCACCCTATTCACTGCAGATGCTTCAAATCAGCACCGGCCCCGGTCAACTCTGGGAAGTTGACTACCGCGCCGCCGACACTGTCACGCTCAACGGGGAGCCTTTTGCCTGGGATTTAGTCGATTTAGGCGAAGGCCGCTTCCACGTGCTCCACGAAGGTCGCTCCTACAAGGCCGAAGTTGTATCGGCTGACTTCGCCACGAAAAACATCGTACTCAAAATCAACGGCCAGCGCGTCGAGCTTAACGCCAAAGACCGGTTTGACCTGTTGCTCGAACGCCTTGGCATGAGCAACGCCACCGCCGCGAAAGTGAACGAGCTGAAAGCTCCCATGCCCGGGCTTATCGTTGACATTCGGGTTGCACCCGGCCAAGCCGTGCACAAGGGCGACCCGCTGCTAGTGCTCGAAGCCATGAAAATGGAGAATATCTTGAAAGCTCCGGCCGATGGCACCGTAGGTAGCATCAAGGTGAACCTGCGCGACAACGTGCAGAAGGGCCAAGTGCTGGTGCAGTTCTCGTAACTGTCTTTATCATTCCGACATTCTTATTCACTACGACTTGAAATACAACCGCATTCTTCTTAAGCTCAGCGGCGAAGCGCTGATGGGCCAGCAGCAGTACGGCATCGACGCCGAGCGGCTGATGCAGTACGCCTCCGAAATTAAGGCTGTGGCCGCCACTGGCGTGCAAGTGGCCGTGGTGATTGGCGGTGGCAACATCTACCGCGGTGTGGAGGCCGAAGCATTCGGCCTTGACCGCGTGCAGGGCGACTACATGGGCATGCTGGCCACGGTCATCAACTCCATGGCCCTGCAAAGCGCCCTTGAGAAGCTGGAGGTGAGCACGCGCCTGTTGTCGGGCCTCACCATTCAGCGGGTGTGCGAGCCCTACATCCGTCGGCGCGCGGTGCGACACCTGGAGAAGGGCCGCGTGGTGATTTTCGGGGCCGGCATTGGCTCGCCTTACTTCACCACTGACTCGGCCGCGTCGCTGCGAGCCATTGAGATTGAAGCCGACGTGGTGTTGAAAGGCACCCGCGTGGACGGCATCTACACCGCCGACCCGGAGAAGGACCCCACGGCTACGCGCTTCACCGAAATTACTTTTGATGACGTGCTCAGCAAGAAGCTGAATGTGATGGACATGACGGCGTTTACGCTGTGCAAGGAGAATAACCTGCCCATCATCGTATTCGACATGAACACGGCCGGCAACCTGGAGCGTCTGCTCAACGGCGAGCCCATGGGCACGCTGGTGCACGACGGCGGCAAGGGCGACGGCCGTAAGCACTCGCTCGACCCCATCAACAGCTTATTGCAGCCGCTGGTGGGCAAGCTGCCGGAACAAGCGTAAGAAATTTTGAATGTTGGGTTTTGAGGGTTGAGTTATTCTCTCGGCCCCGACTCAACATCATTCAACAGTCAACCCTCAAAATTCAACACTTCCAAAAATGGACGAAGAAATTCAGTTTTACCTTGATGAACTGGTAGAGTCGATGGGCAAGGCTTTGGCCCACGTGAACGTGGAAATGAGTCGCATCCGGGCCGGCAAGGCCTCCCCGGCCATGCTCGACGGCATTCGGGTGGACTATTATGGTACCCCGACGCCCATTGGTCAGATTGCGAACATCTCGACTCCTGACGCCCGCTCGCTGTTCATCAAGCCTTGGGAAAAGAACATGATTGCTGAGGTAACCAAGGCCATTCGCAACAGCGACCTAGGCTTGAGCCCGGTGTCGGATGCGGAAGGCGTGCGTCTCAACATCCCCGCCATGACTGAGGAGCGCCGCCGCGACCTCGTGAAACAAGCTAAAAACGAGGGCGAAGCCGGCAAGGTGCGCGTGCGTGGCATCCGCAAGGATGTGAACGAGGCGTTGCGCAAGCTGCTGAAGGAGGGCGCTTCGGAAGATGCGGTGAAGTCGGCGGAGGAGAAGGTGCAGAAAACGACCGATAGCTACATCGCGGAAGTTGAAAAGGTCCTCAGCAAAAAGGAATCGGAGATTATGACCATCTGATTTGGTCGTTTTTCGGATGCAAAAAAGCCCGGCGATTACTCGTCGGGCTTTTTTGGTGGGTATTGTTTCCCGTAGCGTTTGCAAGGGTTTACGCAGGGGGCGCAGTGCTGTCTTGCTTCAGCAATTCTGCTTCGACGGCGGCGGGCACCAAGTAGCGGATGCTACGGCCGGCACGCAGGCTTTCGCGGACGTAGGTCGCGGATATGTCAAGCAGAGGAGCAGATATAACCTGCACGCGCGGGAATGTGCTTAGGTCGGAAATTTCAGTGCCGGGACGCGGGTACACGTAGATGTCGACCTCGGCCAACAGGCGCGGCGCTTCCTGCCAGCGCGGCAGGCCGGGCAGGTTGTCGGAACCCATGAGGAGCACGAAATCGTGCGCGGGGTAGCGCTGACGTAAAGCGTCGAGGGTGGCAATGGTGTAGCTGGGACGCGGCAGGCCGAACTCGATGGGCTCGGCGCGCAGGCGCGGGTTGCCGGCAATGGCCAGTTCAACCAAGCGCAGACGCTCGGCTTCGGGCCGGAGGTCGGCGGCTTGCTTGAAGGGGTTGTGGGGCGTGACAACGAGCCAGACTTCGGCTAGGTCGGTGCGCGTGGCGAAGTGCTCGGCCAGGATGAGGTGGCCGATGTGTACGGGGTTGAACGAGCCGAAGAGCAGGCCGATGCGCCGGCTCATACCACGGCCGGCTCGGCGCTGATGAAGTCGCGCACGAGCTTCTCGGCGTGGGCGCTGGCTTCGTCGAGGTCGTCGTTGACAACGGTTACGTCGAACCGGTCTTCAAACGCCAACTCAAACTTGGCCTTGTACACCCGCGAAGAGATGCTGGATTGCGAATCGGTGGCGCGGGCTTGCAGGCGCTGTTCCAGGACTTCAATAGACGGCGGGCGGACGAAAATGGCCAGCGCACGGTCCTTGTAGAAGTCCTTGATGCTGAGGCCACCTTTCACGTCCACGTCGAGGATGGCGTGCTTGCCGCTGTCCCAGATGCGTTCGATTTCCGACTTGAGCGTGCCGTAGAAAGCACCCTCGTAGACTTCCTCCCATTCCACAAATTCGTCGTGACGAATCTTGTCCTGGAATTCATCAGCCGTGATGAAATAGTAGTCCTTGCCGTTCTCCTCGGCCCGGCCGCGACGGTCGCGGGTGCAGGCCGAAATGGAAAAGCTCAGCTCCGGCACCCGTTCCATGAGCCGGTGCACAATGGTGGTTTTGCCCGCGCCCGAAGGCGCCGAAAACACAATGATTTTGCCTTGCATCACGCAAAGCTAAGCCGCCGAACCCGGTATTAGGCCATTACGGCACCTACACGGGCCAAAATGGAGCTGTGGAGGGTGGCGGGCGTCGACGGGGAGGACACGCGCTGCTTCAGGAAAGAGATGAAGATGCGCTGCTTCTCGATGTCGTCGAAGCAAGGCGAGCAGTCGTTGGCGTGGTCGATGAGGTAATCCTCTTCTTCCATGGTCAGGGGCTGGCCTTCGATGAATTGGTCAAGTACAGTATTCACGCGTTCACAGTCGGGGCCGTTGTCGGGGGTAGCAGCAACGGGGGCCGACGTATTGGTTTTAGTAGTAGCAGCTGGGGTCATAATTGAAAATGCCGGGAAAGAAGTGAACGCCAATGGGATGCGACCTAGGTACCGACTAGATGCGCTTGTCGGGAGGGTTAATTATTTTCGGGGTCGGTTAGTTCCGTTTCGTCGTCAATAGCGTCATTGCCATATCCCATTGATTGGGCGTATTTCTCCAGCTTATCCTTGAGGAAATTGCGGGCCCGGTGCAGGCGCGAACGCACGGTACCAATCGGAATATCAAGCACTTTGGCCATTTCCTCGTAGGTAAATCCTTCCAGGTCGCAGAGAATGATGACGGTGCGAAAATCGACCGGCAAAGAATTTAGTGCGCTGGCCACTTCGTCGCCAATGAGGTCGCGGGCCGACTGCTGGCGCATGTCAGACGATGAGGCGCCTACTTCGCCCTCGGCCTCCACGTCGTCGGGGTTGTAATAGCCCTCAATCTCGCTGTAATCGACCTTGGCGGGCTGCTTGCTCTTCTTGCGGAAGTCGTTGATGAACGAATTCTTCAGGATGCGGAAAAGCCACGCCTTGGCGTTGGTGCCGGGCTCGAAGTACTCGAAAAAGCGGTACGCCTTGAGGTAGGTTTCCTGCACGAGGTCGTTGGCATCGTCCTCGTCGAGGGTGAGCCGGTAGGCAAAGTTGTAGAGCGGGTCGAGCACGGGCATGAGCTCGGCCTGGAAGCGGCGGTCTTTTTCCTCTTTGCTCAGTTTAACCCGTTCGGGAGAATCGCTCATACAGGTGGGCGGGGGAAATTGCAGGTTGAAACCTACGAAGGAATAGGGAATTAGGAAAAAAATCGGCAGAATTAACAACTCGTGAAAGCGGGTGGCCAGGTTGCTTTCTGCCGGCGCGAAGCTACCCAGCAAAGCGCGTTTCAAGGCATTAAAAACACCTAAAAACGCACTGCCGACGGGCCAGGCGCAGCCCGATGTACGCAGGGCAACGCCCGCTAGGTTGCGTAACGGCCGTTAACTAACAAACCAAGTAGTCGAATTGGCCGGAATATGTTTAGCAGAGCCCGGCTTTTATCCCACAGACAAGGGTTGCCAAGCCGCTACCTGCGCTGCCACGGCCGCCGCCTCAATGGCCCGGATGCAGGTGCAGGCGGCGGGCTGCTGGCGGCAGTCCTCGCAGTTAGGCTTGTCGAACACCATAAACTTGGCGTGCGGACCTAGCGGGGCCCAGCGGCCGGGGTGCATGGGCCGGATAGGCGGGTAAAGACCCAGCGCGTGGCGGCCCAGTGCGGCAGCCAGGTGCAGCGGGCCGGTGCTGCCGGCCACGAGGCCATCGGCGGCGGCGATGAAGGCCATGAACTGCGGCAGGCTGAGTTGGCCGGTGAGGTCGGCGGCGAGGAAGGCGGCATTTTGCTTGAGCCAATCAGCAAGCTCCTCCCCTTCTGCCGCCGTACCGGTGACAAAAACGCGGTGGCCGGCCTGGTGCAGCAGACGGGCGAGCTGGCCGAAATTATCGAGGCCCCACTCGCGGGCGCTGCCGCGGCTGCGTGGGTGCAGGATGACGTTGAGCTGACCAGGCTGGCGCTGCTGAAGCAGTAGTTGCCACTGCCCCGCCAGCGGCTCGGTGGCTTGCAGGCGCACCAATTTGGCTATTTCGGACAGTGGCGGGGGTACAGGCTGCCAATCCGGTTCTGCAATGGAAGAATTACCCCACGAAAAGATGCTCTGCTTGAAGTTCGATTTCCATTGACCTCGTTGTTCTTCTACATCTAAAGGCAGCACTAGCAGCATATTGAGTTGTGCTTCGTGGTAAGAAGAATTACGCCGGCTTAAGCTCACTAGCCGGTTACAAGTGAACCAATGAAACCAACGGTTGCGCGTACCAATGCTTCGCCACATGCCGGCTTTAGAAGCCAGCCTGGCAAGTTTGCGGTTAGGAAAAACGTGCAGAATAGCACTTGCATTCCACGCTTGAATAGAGGCTATCTGATAATCCTTGGAGTGCTGCTCTAACTCGTCGTAATTGATAAAATCATCGACCCACGGGCAGGCGGCGGCCACGGGCGCAGTATAGGTGCGACCAATGAGCACCACCCGGCAGCCTGGAAACAATTGTTTCAGCCGGCCACACACCGGTAGAGTCAATACTACGTCGCCGATGGCATCGGTGCGGGAGACGAGGAAGGTACGGAGCGTTACGGGGCTCATGCTTCGGCGCTTTCGGTGCGGGTTTTCAGCTTGGCAAATTTCAGGAACACGCCCCAGGCTGAGATGCCGGCGATGCACAGCCCAGCGAAGCCATCGAGCAAACCCAGCCGGAAAAAGTAGCCGTGCACAAATTTCCAGAGCGGCTTGAGCAGCAGGTGAAACAGACCCACGTTGGTTTTGCCGCGCAAGGCCAGCTCTTGGGCCGTGATGCTGGTGAACTTGTTGAGCTGGCTGACGTGCTGGGCAATGCTGTGGTAGCTGTAGTGCAGGGCGTGGCCAGCGAGCGGGCCGGTGGTCTGGCCGGCATCGGCCTCGAATTTCTCGTGCAGGAGCAGCCCAGTCCAGCGGCCCAGGCGGCGGTCGTAGAGGCGCAGCTTGCGGTCGGGGTACCAGCCGCCGTGGCGCACCCAGTGGCCGCAGTAGTTGGTGAGGCGGGCGAGGCTATAGGCGGCGTGCTGCCAGTTTTGCTTGGCCGCGCGGATGGACTGGCGCAGCTCCTCGGTCAGCACCTCGTCGGCGTCGAGCTGGAGGACATGGTCGAACCGGGCTTGGCTGGTGGCGTAGTTTTTCTGCTCCACGTAGCCGGCAAAGGCGTGCTGGATGACGCGGGCACCGTGCTGCCGGCAGAGGTCCACGGTGGCGTCGGTGGAGAAGGAATCGACCACCAGCACATCGTCGGCCACGTCGCCCAGCGCTTCTAGGCAACGGACGATGTTGGCTTCTTCGTTAAAAGTGATGATGACGACGGAAAGCGGGACGGGCATGGGCGGGCAAAGGTAAGCGGAGGCCGAATGCGGGGCGACGGCCATCTTTAACGACAGCAAGCGCTCTATCTCTTCAGATTTCATGGATTTTGACCCCAATGGCCATCACGTATACCGCATCGAGCGGGGCTGGCGCGTGTTTTTCTACGTTTTGGTGCCTCCGTTGCTCTTGTTGCTGGTTGGCATGCCGGTGTGGGAATGGCAACGGCATACGGGACGTCTGCTGGCTTGGCTGGCTTATTCAGCCATGCCGTTGGGCTTTGCAGCTTTCTTCCTCTACGGTCTAGCTGAAATCATCAAAAGCCGCACTGTAATTGCCAATGGCGTCATTACCCAAGCTGGCGCACTGAGCACAACCAGCCTGCAGCTCGTGGAAATCAGAGGCTTTCAGGTTGACAGAAACTACTTGCGATTTATTCCGACGGATAAGCGTAAGCGTCCAGTTAAAATCAGTTTGCTGACGGAGCATGTAGGTGAAATAATAGCGTGGGCCAACGACTATTATCCCAGCTTAAACCGTGAAAATAAAAAGACCGCCGCAGCATCTCCGGTGCAAGAAGCCCTTGTGCCAGCGCCTTTTGCCGAGCTGTCCGGCTCGGGTCGCAAACTGGCCGAAGCACAACAGACGGCCCGGCTGTTAAATTGGTGTAGCTGGCTGACCGTCCCTTGGCTTCTTTTCTACCCCGAACCTTACACGCTGGCTATTTCGGCAGGGTTGCTGCTACCCCTGGCGGCCATTGCCGCACAGTGGCTTTACCCGGGTATGTTGAGGGCCGATGAACCGGATGCCGCGCCCGCTCCGTCATTGGGTGTAAGCCTGTCAATTCCCAGTATTGGCTTGTTTGTCCGGATGCTGTTAGATGCGGAGCTGGTTAGCACTGCAACCATTCAGACGTGGGCATACCCGGCAGGAGGTGGCTTTGCCTTGCTCTTACTGGCCGGAGGTTGGAAGCAATTGTTTGGTAAAAACGGAAACGGCGGCCCGATTATCATCATTCTCATAGCGGCGGTGCTGTACGGCTACAGTGCCCCGGTGGCTTATAACGTGGCCTTCGATACCGGCCGGCCGGCTGACTACCGGCCTGTCCTGCTGCGGAAGTACATCAACGACGACGAACTACCCGGCTTCAGCGCGGTAGTGGAGCCGTGGGGGCCTTTCTCCGACTCAACCACGGTGCACGTGAGCAAGGCTTATTACCACCGGTTGCGGCCCGGCAACCGCTTGCGGGTGCGCCTCATGCCGGGCGCGTTGGGCATTCCGTGGTTTAAGGTGCAAGAGTAGGGACCGCACCGCTTGAATGGGTATACGCAGCCCCGTACTATGTTTTTCCGTATGGCAAGCCGCACTCCGTGCGTAACTTGCGCCCGCATTCGTTTTCCCCTACAATGAAAAAAACGCTCCTCCCCGGCCTGCTGGCCGCTGCCCTGCTGTCGTTCACGCTGCCGTCCTGCGGTCCTTCGGCCACGGAGGGTGACGACGATATCGCCACCGCCACGCTGCCGCCCCTGCCCGCCGCGCCCGACACCACCAAGGGTGCCAAGCAAGCCGAGCAGTTCCGCGAGCTGAACGCCGTGAACGCCACCGAAGACATCAAAAAAATGCAGCCCCAGATGTAATCTGGCTCTTGGCCGCTACGTAATGAGCAATGAATAATGCCGGCTTCGGCGTTTTTCATTGCTCATTTTTGTTGCCGGATATTTCCCTATTCCCCTTTGCCCCACATCCCTTGGCTACTGACACTTACACCATCCGCCGCGGCGTCGAAGCCGATTTGCCCCAGGTACTGGGCCTGATTCATGAGTTGGCGCTATACGAGCGCGCGCCGGAGGCCGTGACCAACACGCTGACGGCCATGCAGCGCGATGGCTTTGGCCCGGCGCCCATTTTCGGATTTTTCGTGCTTGAAAACGAGACGGCCGAGATTATCGGCCTCGCCCTGTTCTACACCGCTTATTCGACCTGGAAGGGCCGAATGCTTTACCTGGAAGACTTAGTGGTGACGGAAGCGGCGCGGCGCGGCGGCTTGGGCCGGCTGCTCTTCGATGCCGTGGTGGCCGAGGCCCGCGCTACCGGCGCCGTGCGCCTGAAGTGGCAGGTGCTGAACTGGAACGAGCCCGCCATTGCCTTCTACCAGAAGCTGGGCGCTACCATCGAGAGCGAGTGGTTTAATGGCAACCTCGACGAGGCGCAGCTTGCCAGCTACGCCGTAGCGCCAGCGGCTTCGGTGGCAGTGGCTGCTAAATAGGTCGGAGCCAAATTCTGAGGGCCTTCGAAACAAAAAGCCCGTTGTGCATCACAGCACGACGGGCTTTTCTACGTTTAATCCCAGCCAGAAAATCAGTACCGCATAAACTTGCGGTTGCCGGTTTTCCCTTGCGCATCTTGCCAGCGCAAGATGTAGAAACCCGGAATGAGACTGGCAATGCTGAAGGGCACCACGTTCAGGCCGGCAGAAAGGGTGACGGAGCTGGTGCTCAGACGGCGGCCCAGCCGGTCGTAGATGCGGAAGATGACCGTGCCATCGGCGGCGGTGGGGTATTGCAGGCGCAGCACATCGCCCGTCACCGGATTGGGGAAAATGGAAACCGCCACGCTGGCTCCTTCGGTGGTGACGAGGGCGGGCGCCGCGTTGTCGAGCGAGCCGTTGGGGCGCAGCAGGCGCAGGCGGTAGTAGTGTAGGCCGCCGGGCGTTTGCGCGTCCAGGTACTGGTACTGGGCCGCGGGCGGGCGGGTAGTCACGGTGGCCAGGCGCGTCCAGGCAGTGGTGTCGCCGCCGAGGCTGCGTTCCACCACGAAGCTGCTCAGGAAACATTCATCGCGGGTGGCCCAGGTGAGGGTGGTGCCCGTGCCGGCGGCGTACTGCGCCCCAAAACCGGTGAGTGGTGCCGGCAGCAGGGCCGGGCCGCCGCAGCCCAGTAGAAGGAAGCTACGCCCCCGCAGCACCTGGCGGCCACCGGCCACGTCGCTGTTGGCGTTGAGGGCCCGGGTGTTTTGGCCGCGGGCCACGGCGTAGTGCATCACGGCCCCGGGCAGGATGAGGTGGGTGAGCTGCTGGGCATGCCCCAACTCGTGCACGGCCACGGATTCAAAATCAATCTGTCCCAGCGAACCAATAGCCGGCGCGGGTCCAAACTGGAAGTTGGCCCCGTCATCAAACTGCATGTCGATTTCCTTCACCCAAAACACCACCTCGCCGCTGGGCGCGTAGCAGCCGCGGTAGTAGCTGGTGGTGCGGCCCAGCACCTGGGCCGGCAGTTCGTTGCCGGCGTCGAAGGCCACCACGTTCTGGCCGTCTTCGGCGATGACGTTGCTGGGGTTGGCGGCGGCCACGTCCCAGTTCATGCCCGTTTGGCAGCGCCAGGTGGCCAGGGCCCGCTGCCAGGCTGCCGCGGCGCCGGCCGCGAAACCAGGCCCAAACCGGAAGCTGATGCCGCCGGTGGCATTGAGCGCAATGTGGTTGGGGCGTTGCAGAATGGTGCCGTCGGTGTTTTCCACGTTGGTGAGGGCGTAGATGACGGTAACGGCGCTGGCGCTTTCCACCACCGACTGGTCTGAGGTGGTGACGCGGACGGTGCCTGAGCCGGCCGGGTGGCCGTTGCTGGCGGGCGAGCCGCCGTTGGCGGCCGACGGCACCCGCACTTCAATGCGGTTATTGGTCCAGCGGAGGTAGTCGGCATCGCGGGCCTTGACGCGGGTGCTGCCGCCGTCGTCGGCGTTACGAAAGTCGACGAAGCCCGTGCCCCGGCTGTTGCCAAACCCGTCGCCGGTGATGGTAAGCACCGCGCCGGTGCCGGCGGGCAGGGTTTGGGGCGAGAAGCTGCTGATGGTGGGGGCCATGTTGCGCCGGCTGGGCGTGGCCGCGGGCACTAGCGCCGTATTCGCTTGCAAGAGCTGGCGGGGCTGGCCGGTCAGGCTGCTTATGCCTTTGAAAAAAGACGCGTCCAGGGCCGCATAAGTGCGGAATGGCTCGGCGGCAGTACGCTCGGTTGGGTTGAATTCGATGAAGCCCTGCTGGCTGGCGTAGGGCGTGTAGGCATTGGCGCCGGCAGGCAGCCCCGGCCAAGGCGTATGGGTCAGGAAAAAGACGCCTTGCTGGCCGGGGGCCAGCTGCAGGGTGTTGGTGAGGACCTGCTGGTCGAGCCCGAGCCGGCCGCCTTCGGTGACGAGCACGAGGCCGGTGGTGTCGGTCACCTGGCCTTTCAGCAGCGAAAAGACGCGCAGCCGGTGCCGTGTGAACAGGCGCGTGTGGCCGGCGTTCCAGAAGCCTTGGGCATCGAGCACCTGGGCTTCGACCACCAGCGCCGCCTGCCGGGCGCGCCGGGCCGGGTCGACGGGCTGCATGAGGCAGTGCAGCTCCGGCGCGGGCGTCTGGGCGCGGACGCCTGAGCTTCCAACTGCCAGCAGCGTCAGCACACCTGCCGTCCGGCCACTCAAAACGCGAAGAAATGGTATCGAAAACGGCATAAGCAAAATAGAGTCAATGCAGCCCAAGATACGGAAAACCGGGTGCTGCCGGCTTCATGGCACCGTTTTCTGAGAAGCGCAGGCTACTGCCCTTGCGGCGCCGGCTGTGGCTGCCAGGAGGGCGCCCCCCCGGCCACCACGGGCCAGCCGTTGGCGTAAGTGAGGCGGTCGAGGATGAGCACGCGGCGGGCGTAGCCTTCCGAGTCGTCGATGGCGTCGAAGGTGGGCTGGCGCGGGTCGATGGCGTGGCAGGCCAGCCAGTCGTGGCCGGCGGCGTCGGTTACCACGCAGTTGTGGCCGGGCGCGCGCCAGTGGTCGTTGGCCGCCAGCAGGGCTGCGTGGGGGTTGCCGGTGGCTGCGGCGTAGGTTTCGAAGGGGCCGGTGGCGTGGCGGGCGCGGGCCACCAATACGGCGTAGTGGGCATGCGGCCCACAGCAATTATCGCCCGAGAAAAACAAGTAATACCAGCCCTCATGGTAATGCACCCAGGCGCCTTCCACGAGGCGGTGGTAGTCGTCGGGGTCGTCGGTGCCGCTGGGGAATATTACGGCCTGTGCCTCGCTACCGGGCGCGAAGCTGAGCCGGTCTTCGGCCAGCTCGCGCACCCAGATGGGCCCGAAGCCCGAGCCCCAGTACAAGAGCCGCTGCCCGGTGGCGGGGTCGTCGTAGGCCATGGGGTCGATGCAGGTGAAGCCGGGGCCCGGCAGCAGCGGCTGGCCGCAGTCGCGGAAGGGGCCGGCGGGCGCGTCGGCTACGGCTACGGCCAGGCTGAAGAAGTCGGCGCCATCGGGCCGGGTGGAGTAGTAGAGGTAGTAGTGGCCACCGTGCTCGCTCACGTGCGGGGCCCATATTTTCTGGCTTTGCTGGCCCCAGACAGGCTTTTCGGGCAGGCCCTCACCGAGGTATTCCCAGTTAACTAAATCCCGGGACCGGGCCACCTGCAGGTTGATAATGACGCCCGCGCGCTTGGTTTGAGTGCCGTAGGCGTAGTACCAGCCATCGGCAGCACGGATGAGGGTGGGGTCCGGAAAGTTGTCGTCGATGATGGGATTCTGGTACATGCGGGGTCTTAAGAGTACAAGACTGCTATCGATGACATCTTTTTGGCACAAGCGAGGCTTCGGCAGTACAAGAGCATCATGCAAACTTTAATCAACCTACATGCCCGGCTTGCTTTGCCGCTGCAAATTAGGCTACTAATTCACCCTTGCAACACCCGCACGGGCTGTTGCTGCAACCAGACGTAGGCCGACGCTACGTCGTCGAAGGTACCGATGTGCGGGCTTTCGACGGCTTGCACAATGGCTTCGGTGGTTTGTCGGGCCACCAGGCTGCGGGGCAGCACCCAGGCAATGCACTGCAGGCCGGCGTTGCGCATTTCTTCTATCCACCACGCGCCCCAGAGCGAGAGCTGCATGGTGGTGCGGCTGATGCTGGAGTTGTCGTTGAGGATTTTAGCGCAGGGGTAGGCCCGCAGGCTGTCGAGCATCAGCAGGCAGCAGGCCTGCGAGCTTTCCTGGTCGTGCTCACCCTTCCAGTCCACGTACAGCCACTGATTGGGAGCGTCGTAGCCGATGAAGATGGCGGGCGTGTCGATGATGACGTGCAACTGCATGAAAACCGGGACAGCAAATCGATGAAGCTTCAAAATTACGGGGCCGCGCCGCTCGGCGCGCAATCCATTGCACGGTTTCGCTTTCAAAAGCGGCGGTGCTCCGTGTTAGCTTTGTGGTTTGGCCCGGTGCGGCGCGCACGGTTTTGCGCCTTGACGGGCTTCTTTTTTTTCTTTTCTCTCTTCTTTATGCTCCGAAAACTTGTTGCCCTGCTGGTCCTTTTTTGCGCGCCCTACAGTCTGCTGGCCTGGGGCGTACTCGGCCACCGGGCCGTGGCGCGCATTGCCGAAAACCACCTCTCATCCACCGCCAAGCGCGAAGTGGCCCGCATTCTGGGGCGCGAAACCATGCCGCTGGTCAGCACCTGGGCCGATGAATTGCGCAACGACCCGCAGTTCAAGGAAACCGCGCCCTGGCACTACGTGAACGTGCCCGTGGGCCTCGATTACGCCGCCTTCACCGCCCAGCTCAAGGCCACCGTGCAGCCCGCCCCGGCCCTGCCCACCAACGCCTACGCCGCCCTGCTGCAAGTGCGCCAGGACCTGAAAGACCCCAAGAAAACCGCCGACGAAAAGCGCATTGCCCTCAAATTCCTGATTCACCTGGTGGGCGACGTGCATCAGCCCCTGCACCTGGGCCACCTCGAAGACAAGGGCGGCAACAGCATAATGGTGAGCTGGCGCGGGCGCGACACCAACCTGCACAGCATCTGGGACGGCGACCTGGTGGAATACTCCGGCTTCACCTTCACCGAGATGGCCGCTGCCTACGACCACGCCAGCTCCGCCCAAATCAAGGAGTGGCAGAAAAGCGACCC
The DNA here is from genome assembly GCF_022811645.1 of Hymenobacter monticola. NCBI lineage: Bacteria > Pseudomonadati > Bacteroidota > Cytophagia > Cytophagales > Hymenobacteraceae > Hymenobacter > Hymenobacter monticola. The sequence goes on from NZ_CP094534.1 coordinate 534,423, forward strand.
CACGGCCTGGCTGTTTGAGTCGTACCAGCTGTGCCCGCCGGCCTACGCGGCGGCCAGCACCAACCCCAAGTTTGACTGGCACTTCTACCCCACTTTCGGGCCCACCGTGGAAGACCAGATTCTCAAAGCCGGCATCCGGCTGGCGGGCATGCTAAACGAGGTGTTCGATAAGTAGAAAGCCCTGGCTCAAGGTTGGGTTTGAAGCCCCTTGCAATGCGCTGATGGCATGGCAAGGGGCTTTTTACTGCCCGCCTGCGCAAGCTGCACACTAGCAACATTGGCGTAACATCGTGCGTCCTAGCGGGCAGGCAATTGCCTTTCCATGCTTGCCGCCCTGCTTATGTCTCTTGCTTTGCATCAGTTGCCGGCCTACGTGCCCCACTCCCGCAGCCGCGTGCACGTGGTGGTGGAAACGCCCAAGGGCAGCCGCAACAAATTCGCCTTCGAGCCCGATTTGGGCGTTTTCAAGCTAAAGGGCGCGCTGCCCGAGGGCCACAGCTTTCCGTTCGATTTCGGCTTCGTGCCTTCCACCAAAGCCGCCGATGGCGACCCGCTCGACGTGCTGCTCATTTTGGTGGCGCCCGCGTTTGCTGGCTGCGTGGTGGAGGCCAGCCTCATCGGGGCCTTGGAGGTAGAGCAGCAGGAACCCGACGGCCAGGTGGTGCGCAACGACCGGCTACTGGCTGTGGCCGCCGACTCGCGCGAGCACCACAACCTGCGCGAAATCACGGACCTGCCACGCGAGCAGCTGCACGAAATCGAGCACTTTTTCATTTCCTACAACGCCGTGAAGGGCCAGGAACTGAAGGTTCTGCGGCGCGTGGGGGCCGCGGCGGCCCACGCGCTGCTGGCTGAGGCCGCCGCGGCCCTCCCCTAGCGCCATGGAAGAGCTGCTGGACACCCTGTTTGGCTCCGACGCCGACTCGCACACCATCACCGCCCTGCAAATGACGGTGCGGGCGGTGCTGGTCTTTTTTGCCGCGCTGGCGCTGCTGCGGCTTTCGGGCAAGCGCACGTTCGGTGGCAATACGGCTTTCGACATGGTGGTAAAAATCATGCTGGGGGCCGTGCTGAGCCGGGCCGTGGTGGCGGCCTCACCGTTTGGGGGCACGCTGCTGGCCGGACTGGTGCTGGTGGGCCTGCACCGGCTGCTGGCCTGGGCCTCGTTCCGCAGCGAGGCCGTGAGCCGCCTCGTGAAGGGCGACGCCGTGCTGCTGGCCGAGCACGGCCAGCCCCGCCCCGAAACCCTGGCCCAGCACAACCTCACCCAAAACGACCTGCTCGAAGGCATCCGCGACAGCGGCAAGGTGGCCGCGTTGGCCGACACCGAAGCGGTGCGCCTGGAGCGCAACGGCAGCATCAGCGTGGTGAAGAAGCACGGCTAGCCGGCCTGAACGAGTACCCCGAAGCTCCGCCTCGCTCGCGTTAAAATCGTTCGGCTGAACCGAAGCAGGGCTTCGGGGTACTCGTTCAGGCGGGTAGCTCGGGCGCGCCCTGCCGCTGCAGCCAGACAAACGCCGAGGCCAGGTCGTCGAACGTGCACACGATGGGGGCCTCGATTTCGAGCACCACGCCTTCGGTGGTTTGCCGCGAGTTGAGCTGCCGGGGCATCACCCAGGCCAGGTAGCGCAGGCCGGCGGCGTGCATGTGGGCCACCCACTCCAGGCTGCGGGCCGAGAGTTGCATGGTGGTACGGGTGATGTTGGAGTTGTCGTTCAGAATTTTGGCGCAGGGAAACCCCTGCAGGGTTTCCAGCATCAGCCCACAGGCCGCCCACGAGGAATCGGCGTCGTGCTCGCCCTTCCAGTCCACGTAGAGCCACTGGTTGTCCTCGTCGTAGCCAACGGAAATGCCAGGGGTATCAACGATGGGACGCAGCTGCATGCAAGGGGGTAGAAGCTCGGCCAGGCGCGCCTGGTAGTTGGGGTTGCTGAAGTTATCAAAATTACGCTGCCGCTTTCTATCCAGTGAACCGGTTGCGGGCCCCCTTCCACCCCGAATGCAACACGGACCCAAAATTCTAAAATCGCAAAGTGTTGGTTTTCGTGCTGTTTCCGGCTGCCTGCCTTCAGCGCAGGAAAGGGCGCAGCTAAACATTGCCTCTGGCTATTATCAGTGGCTCTTTGCAAGTTATTTAATGCTGTCTTTGCTGAAAGCCCGCCAAATTTATTTACCTTTCCCTGAAATTAACAGCACTATACCTAGAGTATTCCTGCCCACAACGGTTCTATTTATGCTCCTGCCTGCTTATATGGTGACTCCGGTTTTCAGCATTTCCGACTACGCGAAAGCCATTGCGTTCTACATCGGCTGGTTGGGTTTTCGCATCGACTGGGAGGAAGTGCGCAACAAGCAGCCGGTGTACGTGCAGGTGTCGCGCGGCGAGGTCATCCTTCACCTCAACGCCTTGCCCGACAACGTGCCCGCCGGCGCCAAGGCCCGGGCCGAGATGCAGGGGCTCCTCGCTTTCCACCACCAGCTCGCAAGAAAAAACCAGGACGTCCGCCCCGCCCTCGTGCCGGCCTACTGGAACAGCCAGGTGCTGGAGATGGAAGTCGTCGACCCATTCGGCAACCGCATCGTGTTCTGCGAATTCGCCGCGCTGCCGGCGTAAACACGTATGCAAGAGGCCCTCATGCAGTGCGCTGCATGAGGGCCTCTTAGGCTTTGCACCTGTGAAACACGCCTATTTCTTCACGGCCTTAGGCACGGCGGGCTTCGCAGCCGGCACCCATTTCTTCGCTGCCTTAGGTGCGGCGGGCGCAACGGGCGCAGCAGCAGCAAGCGCCGGCACCAGGCTGTTGAGGTAGTTTTCGAGGTTGGTGTAGCCGTTCGGGGCGCGCAGGGCGCGGTCGGCAGCGTTCTGGGGGTTGAGGCCGTAGGCTTTTTCCCAAGTGTCGGGCATGCCGTCGTGGTCGGCATCGGCCGGGGCGGGAGCCGACTTCAGCGCGGGCCAGGCACGCTGGCTCAGACTGTAGGGCGTGCCGTGGGGGTAGTGGCCCTGCACATCGATGAGGGTGCCGGTGCCGGTGCGCACCTCCCGCACAATGCGCTGGTCCAGGGTGTCGCGCACGGGGCGGGTGGCACCGGCGCCACGTAGCACGGCTTCATAGGCCGCTTTGGCCGGTTGCAGCGTGAAGGGGCCCAGGGCAAACGGCGTGGTCACTTTCGACTGCACGGTGTCGGCCGCGGTGCCACCGTTCATCACCACGCCGCTCCAGTTGTGGGCCGTCACCGCGGGGGCGCCGTCCACGTAGTTGCCGGCCAGGTAGAACTTGCCGTAGGGAAGGCGGCCTTTTTCCTTTTCGATTTTATAAGGGTTCAGCAGCTGGGCGCGGGTTTTGAGGCTGGTGCTGGGGCCGGGCTTGTAGTAGTTGCCCACGATATTGTAGTTGCCGCCCTCGCCGGCGTACACGTTGTTGGTGCCCCAGTCGTAGATGACGTTGTTGCGGAAATCGCAGTTTTCGAAGCCGGCCGGGTGGGTGTAGCGGCTGCCGTTGAAGCGCGGCGTGCGGTTGTTGCAGTGGGCAAACAGGTTGTGGTGGAACGAGGCGTGCTGCCCGCCCCAGATGCCGCCGAAACCGTGCCGCTCAAAGTCCTTGTCGCCGGTTTCGTAGTGGTAGGAGTAGTTCAGCGGCTCGGCAATGAGGTTCCACTGCAGGGTGGTGCTGTCGCCCTCGTACACCGAAAACGCCTCGTCGGTGCTCCAGCTCATCGAGCAATGGTCGACCACGAGGTGGTTGTTGCGGGTGCCGCCAAAGGCATCGTCGCCGCCCCCGCCGTTCACGAAGCCCTTGTTCTGGTTTTTATCGCCCATCCGAAAGCGGATGAAGCGCACGATGACGTTGTTGGCCTTCACCGATACCGGGTAGTCGGCCAGACAGATGCCCTCGCCGGGCGCCGTTTGGCCGGCGAGGGTGGTGTTGGCCTTGCTAATGGTGAGCGGCGAGGCCAGGTGAATGGTGCCCGACACCCGAAACACGATGGTGCGGGCCGGGGCCTTGTCGGCGCTCAGTTGCAGGGCGTGGCGCAGGCTGCCGGGCTTGCCGTCATCGAGCAGGTTGGTCACTTCGAGCACCGTGGTGGGCACGGCCGCCGTGCCCCGCCCGCCGGTGGTGAAACGCCCCGCGCCCTCGGCCCCGGGGAAGGCCAGCAGGCCCTGCGCCCAGGCCGGCCCAGCAGCCAGCAGGCCTACACTTATGGCGCCTGCGACACATCGAATTGATACTCCTGAAAAATAATCTTTGAAAAAGAATAGCATGTAATCGATTTTAAGTTGCAACTTAGAGGTTCGGTTCTGAAATTACCGTGAACATGGCCCGGGTCAGCGCACAGAAACCGCGCCAGCCTAACGCCATCGATTGCGTGACTTCCGAGCCTGTCAGGCAACTTCTCGTATGAAGTTGCGTGTTAGAAGATTACCCCGCCCGTGCCTTCATGGGCCATTCTCGGACCTCGTCCTTCATCTGTTCGCTATGCGCTTTACTTTCCTCTTTTTCGCCCTAGCAACCATTTGTGGCACCCATTCGGCGGTGGCTCAGCAAGCCGATTCGCGGACGCCGGCGGCGGGCAACAGCCAGGAGCGCATTGCCCTTTCGGCCCGGCCCGAGCGCGCGGCCCCGGCCCGCCCGCGTCTGGCTTGCGCGCCGCTCATGGGCACCGTATACGACCCCAACGGCAAGCCGCTGGTGGGCGCCACGCTGCTCATCAAAGGCACCCACGACATCTACGTGACGGATTCGGAAGGCCGCTTCCAGCTCACGGACCCCGTGTACGAGGGCCAGATTCTGGACGTGCAGGCTGCGGGCTACTCTCTCATCGAAGTGCCGCTCGACGACTGCACCCTGCCGCGCCTGGTGCTGGCGCCCATGCCTACGGCCAAGTTCAAGCAGCGCGGCAAGAAGGAGGGCCAGGTTATTCGCCTCAACCACCGCAGCACCAACCTGCGTTAAGCATTCGAAGAAAAACCGAAGACGCGCCGGGCGCCAGCGGCTGGAGTAACCCGAAAATTTCGGTTGCCCCAGCCGCTGGCGCCCGGCGCCGCATTTGCGGCGTGCGCCAAAAAGAAACCGCCTGGCCGGCAGACCAGCGCAGCGGATTGTTGGTGCGCAATGCCGGGTTGCGTGCGACCTTCGCGCGGCAATGAAAACACACCTTTCTCGCTTTTCCCGGCCGTTTGCCCGCTTGCTGCGACTGGCGGGTCTGCTCGTTTTTACCGGCCTGCCGGGCCTCGCCCTCGCCCAAACGCCCAACGCTGCGCTCTCCAAAGTGTGGGTGCCCGACCTGGGCAACGGCCGCTACCAGAACCCGGTGCTCAACGCCGACTACTCCGACCCCGACGTGGTGCGAGTTGGCAGCGACTTCTACCTGACTTCCTCCAGCTTCAACGCCGTGCCGGGCCTGCAGATTCTGCACTCCAAGGATTTGGTGAACTGGACCATTCTCGGGAGTGTGTTCAAGGAACAGCCACCCCTGGCGCGCTACCGCGAGCCTCAGCACGGCAACGGCGTGTGGGCACCGGCCATTCGTTACCACAACCAGGAGTTCTACATCTACTACCCCGACCCGGACCTGGGCATTTTCGTCACGAAAGCGAAGAACCCGGCCGGGCCGTGGTCGGCGCCGGTGTGCGTGAAAGAAGCCAAAGGCTGGATTGACCCCTGCCCGCTGTGGGATGCGGATGGCAAGGCCTACTTGGTGCACGGATTTGCGGGCTCGCGGGCGGGCATCAAAACCATTCTGGCGGTGAGCCCGATGAGTGCCGACGGTCAGCGCCTGCTCGGCGACGACGTGCTGGTGTTCGACGGGCACGCCGGGCACCCTACGCTGGAAGGACCGAAGTTTTACAAGCGCAACGGATACTACTACATCTTCGCGCCGGCCGGGGGCGTGCCCACGGGCTGGCAGCTGGTGCTGCGCTCCCGCAGCGTGTATGGGCCTTATGAGGAGAAGATTGTGATGGACCAGGGCAAAACGCCCATCAACGGCCCGCACCAGGGCGCCTGGGTAGACACCGACACGGGCGAGGACTGGTTTCTGCACTTTCAGGACCGGGGCGCCTACGGGCGCGTGGTGCACCTGCAGCCCATGGTGTGGAAAAACGACTGGCCCGTCATCGGCGAAGACCCCGACGGCGATGGCAAAGGTCAGCCGGTGCTCTCCTACCGCAAGCCGCGCATCAAAAGCCCCGCCCAGCCGCTGGCCACGCCGCCCACGTCCGACGAGTTTGGCCGCGTGACCCTGGGCCGGCAGTGGCAGTGGCACGCTAACCCGCAGGACTACTGGGCCTACCTGAACCCCGCGGCCGGCGTCCTGCGCCTGTATTCGGTGCCGCTGCCCGAGGGCTATAAGAACCTCTGGCAGGTGCCCAACCTGCTCATGCAAAAGCTACCGGCCGAGGTATTCACCGTGACCACCAAGCTCACATTCAGCCCGCGGGTGGACGGCGAGAAAGTGGCGCTGCTGCTGATGGGGCTCGATTATGCCTACCTTGCGCTCAGCAACCAGGGCGGCAAGCTGCAGCTCATCCAGAGCGTGTGCAAGGACGCCGACAAGGGCACGGCCGAAACCAGCACGCCCGCCGTGGAGGTGCCCGCGGGCCGCGCCGGCCAGCCCATCTACCTGCGCGTGGCCGTGAAAGCCGGCGCCAAATGCCAGTTCAGCTACAGCTTCGACAACCAGACCTTTCAGCCACTGGGGGCCGAGTTTCAGGCCCGCGAGGGCAAATGGATTGGCGCCAAAGTGGGCTTATTCTGCTCTCGCACGGCTAAATTCAACGATTCTGGCAACGCGGACGTGGATTGGTTTCATATAGATTAAATTTTATATTCTACCAACAGTCCATTCGTCTGCTGTAACCTCGCCCCGTTCATTTTCCTGCAAATGCCCGTCGACTTATATCACAATCCGCTCACGGAAATCCTGTTTGAGCAGGCCAAAGACTTTGTGGGGCTGTATGACGTGGAGGACCGGTGGTTTAAGCGGGTGAACGAGGCGGGCTACCGCCTGCTGGGCTACCCCTCGGCCCAGGCCCTCTACGACGACCCGCGCCGCACCCTGCGCGGCCAGCGCATGAGCCCGGAAGAATGGGCCGAGCTAAGCGACCGGGTGCTGCGCGATGGCCACTACACGTTCGAAACCGAGCTGCGGCGGCAGTCGGGCGACCAGTTTTGGGCTTCAATTGAGCTGACCAACCTAGCGGTGGAAGGCCGCCGCTACTTCGTCATCCGCCTCACCGACACCGACCGCCTGCACACGGCCGAGCGCCGCTTGGCCATGAGCCTGGGCCGTTTCGAGGCCGTGGTGAGCCACGCCACCATCGGCATCATCATGTGCAACCGGGCCGGCCGCATCGTGCTGGCCAACGGCAAGGCCCACGCCCTGTTTGGCTACGACGACCAAACCTTGCTGAGCCACGGCATTGAGGACCTGGTGCCCACCGCCGTGAGCGGCTACCACGAGCGGCTGCGCACGTCCTTCAACGCCCGCCCCGAGGTGCGCAGCATGGGCCACAACCGCGACCTGATGGCCCGCCGCCGCGACGGCACGGAGTTTCCGGTGGAAGTGAGCCTGAGCTATTTCCACCTCGAAGAAGAGCTGTTCGTGGTGTCGTACGTCATCGACATCACCTTCAAGAAAGAGGCCGAGCGCGAGTTGCTGGCCCACCACCAGCGCGTGGCCGCCCTCAACGCCGAGCTGGAGCAGAAGGTGGCCGACCGCACCCAGGCCCTGGAAAATACCCTGGCCCAGCTGGAGCTGCGCAGCCAGGAGCTGAGCCAGGCCCTGGCCGCCGAGCAGGAGCTGGGCGAACTGAAGTCGCGCTTCGTGAGCATGGCCTCGCACGAGTTTCGCACCCCGCTCACGGGCGTGCTCACCTCGGCTGCCCTCATTGAGAAGTACACCACCACTGAGCAGCAGGACAAGCGCCAGCGCCACCTAGCGCGCATCCGCACCTCGGTGAAGCACCTGACCGACATTCTGGAGGAATTTCTGTCGGTGGGCAAGATTGAGGAAGGCCGGCTGGAGGCCCACCCCACGCGGGTAGAGTTGCCCGTGCTGCTGCACGAAGCCCTGGCCGACACCGAAGGCCTGCGCAAGCCCGGCCAGCACCTGCGCGAGGAGTTCGGCGGGCCGCTCGAACCGCTGTGGACCGACGCCTCGCTGCTGCGCAAGGTGCTGGTGAACCTGCTCAGCAACGCGTTTAAGTACTCGCCCGAGCAAGTGCCCGTGACGGTGCGCGCCGCCACCGACAGCGGCTGGCTCACGCTCAGTGTGCAGGACCAGGGCCTGGGCATTGCCCGCGAAGACCAGGAGCATTTGTTTGAGCGTTTTTTTCGGGCGCGCAACGCGGCCAACCTGCCCGGCACCGGCCTGGGCTTGTACATTGTGGCCCGCTACCTGGACCTACTGGGCGGCACCGTTCGGCTCGACAGCGAGCTGGGCCGGGGCACCACCGTCACCCTTACCCTTCCCTATGAAGACGATACTGCTCGTTGAAGACAGCGACCTGATTCGCGAAAACACGGCCGAGATTCTGGAGCTGGCCGGCTACGCGGTGATTACGGCCGAGAACGGTAAAATTGGCGTGGAGAAAGCCCTTATCACCAAGCCCGACCTGGTGGTGTGCGACATCATGATGCCCGTGCTGGATGGCTACGGCGTGCTGCACATCTTCAGCCAGAACCCGCAGCTGGCCGGCGTGCCCTTCATCTTCCTCACCGCCAAAACCGAGCGCGCTGACCTGCGCCGCGGCATGGAACTCGGCGCCGACGACTACCTCACCAAGCCCTTCGAGGAAACCGAGCTGCTTAGCGCCATCCATAGCCGGTTGGCGCGCTTCGGCCAGCTCCGGCCCGAATATGACTTGCAGGCCCCCGGCGGCCTGGGCCAGTTTCTGGACGATGCCAGCGCCGTGGGCCACCTCTCCGGCCTCACCGCCGACCGCAAGCCCCACGCCCTGCGCAAAAAGCAGGAGCTGTACGCCGAGGGCGACGAGGCCACGCGCCTGTACTTCGTGCAAAGCGGGCGGGTGAAAACCGTGCGCCGCACGTCTGGCGGCAAGGAGTTGATTACGGGCGTGTACGGCCCGGGCGAGTTCCTGGGCTACCTGCCGCTGCTGGAGCAGCGCCCGCACGCCGACTCGGCCGTGGTGCTCGATGATGCGGTGCTGCTCTACATTCCGCAGGAAGACTTTACCCAGCTGCTGCACCGCCACCCGGCCGTGGGTCAGCAGTTTGTGCGCCTGCTGGCCGGCCGCGTAAACGAGCGTGAGCAGCAGCTCCTGGGCATGGCCTACGACTCGCTGCGCCGCCGCGTGGCCACCACCTTGCTGCGCCTGCACGAGCAAGCGCCCGACGCGGCCATTCAGCTCTCGCGCGACGACCTAGCCGCCGTGGTGGGCATCGCGCCCGAGTCCCTGATTCGGACGCTGAGCGAGTTCAAGCACGACGGGCTGATTGAGCAGACGGCCCACGGCATCCGGGTGGTGCAGCCTGATAAATTGCGGCAGCCCAACTGGTAGCAAAAGCGACGAGAGAAACCTGGGCCGCTACAGCACCGTGAGGGAATTGCGCCCGCGCAGCCGTGCTTCAAACACCTGGGCAATGGCACGGCCGCGCAGCTTGGCCTCTTCGGCGGTGGGGCCGGCAAACAAGTCGTCGACGGTGGCGCAGAACAAGGCCACCCAGCGCTGAAAGTGCGTGGCATCGATGGGCAGCGGCACGTGCTTGGGGAAGGGGCGGCCGTGGTAGCGGCTGGTGCCCAGCAGCAGGCCGCTCCAGAAATCGTACATGTTGGGCAGGTGGTGGGACCAGTCTACCTGCGCGAAACCGTTGAAAATGGAGTCGAGCAGGGGGTCTTCGTTGACGCGGGCGTAGAACGTATCAACGAGCAGGCGCACGTCGGCTTCGGTGGTGATATCGGGGCGGGGAGTTGTCATAACAAGGTTTTGAAAAGCGGCGGGCATTAAGCCAACTGGCGCGGGGGAACCGCTGAAACGGTTGCTGCCTGCGGTGCCCGCGTGCCCCATTGGTAGGCCCAGCTGCCGGCCAGCAGCAAGGTAATGAGCTTCACTACTTCGAGGCCGATGTAGGTTTTGTGCAGGTTGCTGGGCAGGGGCGGGTGGCCGGCCAGCAGCGCGGTGGCACGCAGGTCGAGGGCCGGCAGCAGCCACAGGGTTTGGAGCAGAAGCACAACGCTGAGCAGCGCGAGGGCCGTCCAGATATTGGCGGGGGCCCAGCGCACGGTGGCGCTGAGCAGGGCGGCGGCGCACAGGGCCAGTTCCAGCTTATTGAGGGCCGCAAAGACGATGCGGCCAATGCCCAGCCCCAGTGGCACGGTGATGTGCGGCGCGGTGAACTTCAGCGGGGCTTCGAGGAAGGAAATGCCCGCCACCAGGCCCGCCCACACAAACAGCGACAGCACCAGCAGCAAAGAACCAGCAGGACGGACAGGAGACATACAATAGCAAAAAATGAAAAGCCCGACTACTGCGCTGGCCTTTCAACGACGAAAAGATGCTACAAAATTGAACCCGCGTCGGTGCCCCGGGCCTGAAAAGAATCAGCCAATGGCCTGACGTTCGTCAGCCTGACCGCGCGTCGGGGGCCGGAGCTTTGGGGTAGCATTATCCTTGCTTGCCCGTGCCCAATGTCGCCCCCGCTCCTGCCGAAACCCGCACCCACACCGCCTGCGCCCACTGCGGCGACGCCTGCCCCGACGAGCCCATCCGGCTAGCCCAAGAGCCGGCGCTAAGTTTCTGCTGCCAGGGCTGCCGGGCGGTGTACGAGCTGCTGGCGGCCCGCAACCTGTGCACCTACTACCGCCTCGATGAGCGCCCTGGCCAGAAGGTGAAGCCCGTGGAGCTGCCCGGCCGCTTCGACTACCTGGACCTGGAATCGATGCAAAGCCAGCTGCTGGAGTTTCGCTCGCCCACGCTCGCGCGCCTCACCTTCAGCATCCCGCAGATGCACTGCGCCTCCTGCATCTGGCTACTCGAAAACCTGTTTAAGCTCAATGCCGGCATCACCGCGTCGCGGGTCAATTTCCTGCGCAAAGAGCTTACGGTGAGCTACCAGCCGGACGTCACTTCGCTCAAAGAAGTGGTGACGCTGCTGGCTTCCATTGGCTACGAGCCGCAGATTACGCTGGCCGAGCTGGGCGCCCAGCCCCACCACGCCAACCGCACGCTCTATTACCAGCTGGGCGTGGCGGCCTTCGCCTTCGGCAACGTGATGCTGCTGGCGCTGCCCGAGTATTTTTCCTTCACGGCGCAGCTGCAGGCCGCGTTCGGGCAGTTTTTTGGCTGGCTGAGTTTGCTGCTGGCTTTGCCCGTGCTGCTGGTGAGCGCGCGCGGCTTCTACCGCTCGGCCTGGCAGGGACTGCGGCAGCGCTACATCAACCTCGATTTTCCCATCAGCCTGGGCCTCACGGCCCTGTTCGTGACCAGCGTTTTTGAAATAACGACGCACCGCGGGCCCGGCTATTTCGATTCCTTCACGGGGCTGGTGTTTTTCATGCTCATGGGCAAATGGGTGCAGCAGCGCAGCTACGACGCCCTGCGCTTCGACCGCGACTTCACCTCCTACTTCCCCGTGGCCGCCACCCGCCTCACGCCCAGCGGCGAGGAGGCCGTGCCGGTGCGGGAGCTGCGCGCGGGCCAGCGCATTCGGGTGCGGCACCAGGAAATCATTCCGGCCGATGTGGTGCTGTTGCGCGGCCAGGGCCTGATTGACTACAGCTTTGTATCGGGCGAAAGTGAGCCCGTGGCCAAAGTGCCCGGCGACACGCTGTATGCCGGCGGCCGCCAGGTGGGCGAGGCCGTGGAGCTGGAAGTCGTGCGCGAGGTGTCGCAGGGCTACCTCACCCAGCTCTGGAACAACCCCGCCTTCCAGAAAGCCGATACGGCCACGCTGGAAACCTACGCCAACAAAGTAGGCCGCTACTTCGTGGCCCTCACGCTGCTGCTGGCGCTGGGCGCGGCGGCCTACTGGTACCCCAGCAGCCCGGCCATGGCCTTGCGGGCCTGCACCTCGGTGCTGGTGATTGCCTGCCCTTGCGCGCTGTCGCTGGCCACGCCGTTTGCGCTGGGCGCCGCGCTGCGGGTGCTGGGCCGCCACAAGCTCTACCTGAAAAACAGCGCCGTGGTCGAAACCCTGGGCCGCGCCGATACCCTAGTCTTCGACAAAACCGGCACGCTCACCGATGTGAAACGCTCGGCTGTGGAATACGAAGGACCGGCGCTCAGCCTGGCACAGCAACAGGCCGTGGCCGCCGTGGTGCGCCAGTCTACCCACCCGCTCAGCCAGCGCCTGGCCGCCGAGCTGCCGGCCGTGTCGCTGGATGTGAATGACTTTATCGAAGTGCCCGGCGCGGGCGTGCGCGGCACTGTGAGCGGCGTGGGTGCGCGCGTGGGCTCAGCCTCGTTTGTAGGTCAGGCCGCCCCTTCCGCCGAGGCCGATGTGCGCCAGTCCCGCGTCTACATCAGCTTCGGCGGTGGCCTGAGCGGCTGCTTCACCTTTCGCAACGTGTACCGCGAGGGCTTGCGCGAGGTGCTGACTGAGTTGAGCAAAACCTACCGCCTGACCGTACTCTCGGGCGACAACGAAACCGAGCGTGCCCGCCTGCGCGAGCTGTTTGGCCCGCAGGCCGAGCTGCACTTCCACCAAACCCCGCAGCAGAAGCTCGACTACGTGGCCCAACTCCGGCAGCAGGGCCGCCGCGTGGTGATGGTGGGCGACGGCCTGAACGACGCCGGCGCCCTGCAGCAAGCCGACGCCGGCCTGGCCCTCACCGACACGCTCACCAACTTCTCCCCTGCCTGCGATGGCATCCTCGAAGCCGGCAGCTTTGGCCGGCTGCCCACCGTGCTGGGCTTCGCACAGGACTGCCTGCACATCGTGCTGGCCACATTCGTGCTGTCGTTTTGCTACAACGGCATCGGCCTGGGGCTGGCGGTGCAGGGCCGGTTCACGCCTATTATTTCGGCCATTCTCATGCCCATCAGCTCGCTCAGCGTGATGGTGTTTGCCACGCTGCTGGTGAAGCTGGCCGCCTGGCGGCGCGGGCTGTAACTATTGCCTCACTACACCAATCCCCACCATGTCAATCATATTCCTCCTCATCGGCATCAGCTTGTGCGTGGCACTGGCGTTTTTGGGTGCCTTTCTGTGGGCCGTGCGCTCGGGGCAGTACGAAGACGATTACACACCCTCGGTACGGATGCTGTTTGAAGACGAGGCCGTGCCTGATGAGAAGTAGCTAAAGCGGCCTGCGGTATCTTGACGGCATTTTCAAGCTTAATTGCAGCCAAGCAGCATGGAAGGATTTACGTGCTCGAAATGCGGAGAATTTCATGCGGAGTTTCCGATGTGCTTCGGAGCAGAGTTTCCGGATTACTATTTCAGCATACCGGTTGAGGAGAGAGAAACCCGAATTGAGCTGACGGAAAGTCTGTGCATTGTTGATGACGCCCATTTTTTCATTCGCGGCCGAATCGAAATACCGGTAATTGATTCCAGCGAAGTGTTTTGCTGGAACGTGTGGACGACGCTGAGCGAAGCAAACTTCTGGCGCACCAATGAAGTGTGGCACGACCCTGAACGGGTGAACGAGCCGGCCTATTTTGGCTGGCTGCAAACCAGCCTCCCGGGTTACCCCGATACGCTGAACCTGAAAACGCTGGTCCACACACAGCCAGTGGGCAGCATCCCGCGCATTGAAGTAACAGACGAAGGCCACCCGTTGAGCGCTGACCAGCTGAGCGGCATCACCTGGCAGCGTGTGATTGAACTGGTGGAAATAGCCCTGCACGGTACGGCCGCCTGACAACAATCAGGCCCCCGTCTGATTTCGCTCAGTTAGCCCGAAAAGGCCTTGCCGGACCTTTGGAGCAGTAAAAACAATACTTCTCCGACCCATGCAGGCCGAATCATTTGCTCCGACTGTTTTACCCGCCGCGCCGCCTGTTCCCACCTCCCCCGGCCGGGCCGTCGACACCTTTTTCTACGATAACAAGATTGTCCGTGACTTCGGGATTGCCACCGTGGTGTGGGGCATCATCGGCATGATGGTGGGGGTGCTGGCCGCCTTCCAGCTGGCCCGGCCCGAGCTCAACATGGGCACGGCCGTCACCACCTTCGGCCGCATCCGCCCGCTGCACACCAACGCCGTGATTTTCGCCTTTGTCGGCAACGGCATTTTCACGGGCGTGTATTATTCGCTGCAGCGCTTGTGCAAGGCCCGCATGTTCTCCAACGCCCTCAGCAAGATTCACTTCTGGGGTTGGCAGCTGATTATTCTCTCAGCTGTAGCTACGTTGCCACTGGGCTTCACCACCAGCAAGGAATACGCGGAGTTGGAATGGCCCATCGACATCGCCATCACGCTGGTGTGGGTGGTGTTTGGCTGGAACATGTTCGGCACCATTGCCCGGCGGCGCGAGCGGCACCTGTATGTGGGCATCTGGTTCTACATCGCCACCTTCCTGACCGTGGCCGTGCTGCACATCGTCAACTCCATGGAGCTGCCGGTGGGCTGGTTGAAAAGCTACTCGCTGTATGCCGGCGTGCAGGATGCCCTGGTGCAGTGGTGGTACGGCCACAACGCGGTGGCCTTCTTCCTCACCACGCCCTACCTGGGCCTGATGTACTACTTCCTGCCCAAGGCGGCCGAGCGGCCGGTGTACTCCTACCGCCTGAGCATCATCCACTTCTGGTCGCTGATTTTCATTTACATCTGGGCCGGGCCGCACCACTTGCTCTACACCGCCCTGCCCGACTGGGCCCAAAGCCTGGGCGTAGCTTTCTCGGTGATGCTGATTGCGCCGAGCTGGGGCGGCATGATTAACGGCCTGCTCACCCTGCGCGGCGCCTGGGACAAGGTGCGCGAGGAGCCCGTGCTCAAGTTCATGGTGGTGGCCATTACGGCCTACGGCATGGCCACTTTCGAGGGCCCGATGCTCTCGCTGAAAAACGTAAACGCCATTGCGCACTTTACCGACTGGATTGTAGCGCACGTGCACGTGGGCGCCCTGGGCTGGAACGGCTTCCTCACCTTCGCCATGCTCTACTGGCTGTGGCCCCGCCTCTACCGCACTCCGCTGTATTCGAAGAAACTCGCCACCACGCACTTCTGGCTGGGTACGCTGGGCATCGTGTTCTACGCCATCCCGATGTACTGGGCCGGCTTCACGCAGGGCCTGATGTGGAAGCAGTTCAACGCCGAGGGCATGCTGCAATACCCCAACTTCCTGGAGACCGTGCTGCAGTTGGTGCCCATGTATTACCTGCGCGGCATCGGCGGGGTGCTCTACCTCAGCGGCGTGTTTCTTCTGCTATACAACCTCATCAAAACCGCCCAGGCCGGCTCGCTGCTGGCCAATGAGAAAGCCCAGGCGCCAGCCCTGCTGCCCGCCTCTTTGGTGGAAGAGCACCAGGGCGGCCACTGGCACCGCTGGATTGAGCGGCGGCCCTTCCAGCTGGCCGTGGGCGCCACGGTGGCCATTCTCATCGGCGGCGCGGTAGAAATGATTCCGACCTTCCTGGTGAAGTCGAACGTGCCCACCATTGCCTCCGTGAAGCCCTACCGGCCGCTCGAATTGCAGGGCCGCGACCTCTACATCCGCGAAGGCTGCTCGAACTGCCACACCCAGATGGTGCGCCCCTTCCGCTCCGAAACCGAGCGCTACGGCGAGTACAGCAAAGCCGGCGAGTATGTGTACGACCGGCCCTTCCTGTGGGGCAGCAAGCGCACCGGACCCGATTTGCAGCGCGTGGGCGCCAAATACCCGCACTCCTGGCACTACAACCACATGATGGACCCCACCAGCATGTCGCCCGGCTCCATCATGCCGCCCTACCCCTGGCTGTTCGAGGACAAAATCGACTACAACATGCTGCCGGCCAAGATTAAGGCCCTTCGCCACCTGGGTACCCCCTACCCCGCCAGCTTCGAAAACGAGGCCGTGGCTGATGCTCAAAAGCAAGCCCAGGGCATCGTGGCCGATTTGAAAAAGGAGGAAATCGAAGTAATGCCCGACAAGGAAATCGTGGCCCTCATTGCCTACCTCCAGCGCCTGGGCACCGACATCAAGGTGAAGCCCGAGCAGGCCACGGCCAGCGCCACAGCCGCCGCGCAGTAGCGTGGACTCTGCGAGTCCGCGCCCTCCCGAACTAACCATCTGGAACGCCCCGGCGCGGACTCGCAGAGTCCACGCTACAACTACCCAACCACCATGGATAAAAACGTCCTGCAATCCATCGCCGGGGTCGGCATCTACCCCGTGATTTCGCTGGTCATTTTCGGCCTCTTCTTCCTCGGGCTGCTGGTCTACGTGCTGCTGAGCAGCCGCCAGCACCTGCACGCCATGAGCCAGATGCCGCTCCTCGACGACGAACCAACCCTCCAATCCAACCTCAACCACGACGTGTTATGCTAACCCTCCGCACTTTCTCGCTGACTACCCTGGGCCTGCTCACCGGCTTTGTCGCCGCCGCCCAAACCACCGCCGCCAATGCGGGCCCCACGCCCACCACCGTACTGAGCTGGGTGGTGTGGTGGCTGGCCGGCGTGGTGCTGCTGATGGCCATCATGACGGGCGCTTCGGTGACTTCTGCCGCCCAGCGCCGCTACGAGGAACAGCAAGCCCCGGCAGAGGTAACCCAGCCCGCCGCTGTGCCCGCGGCTCCGGTCGTTGCCGCTGCGCCTCAAGCCGCTCCCGTTGCCACCCGCGAAGAAGTAGCTTACGCATGAGCCGCCCCCACCAAGCGCTATTAGGGGCCGCCCTCCTGTTGCTGACGGCTGGCCCCGCCCTGGCCCAATCGGCTGGCCCGGCCCCGGACCCGCAACGCGCCATGCTCTGGTTTGTGCTGAGCACCTTGGTGCTGGTTTCGATGGTTTTCTTGGTGCTCTTTGTGGCGCTAGTGAGCTGGATGCGGCCCTACCTGCGCCAGCTCTACAACCAGCCTGCGGTGCACGACAGCTGGAGCGGCCGGGTGCTGGGCCTGCTGGTAGGCGACACCCGCCTGGTGAACGGCGAGGTGCGCGACGACCTGCTCGACCACAACTACGACGGCATCCACGAGTTCGACAACGACCTGCCGCCGTGGTGGAAGTACGGCTTCTACCTCACCGTCGTCTTCGCCATCGGTTACGTGACCTACTACCACGTCCTCAAGACCGGCCAGTTGCAAGGCGCCGAATACGCCGCCGAGATGCAGCAGGCTGCCATCGTGGTAGCCAGCATCCCCGACGACCCCAACCAGCTCACCACCTACACGGCGCTGAGCGCCCCGGCCGAGCTGAGCAGCGGCAAGAGCCTCTTCGCCACCAACTGCGCCCCCTGCCACGGCGCCAACGCCGAAGGCAAAGTGGGCCCCAACCTAACCGACGAGTACTGGCTGCACGGCGGCGAGGTGAACCACGTCTACAAAACCATTAAATACGGCGTCAACGGCAAGGGCATGGTTGCCTGGAAAGGCAAGCTCTCCAGCAAGCAGATTCTACAGGTAACGTCTTACGTGCTGAGCCTGCAAGGCTCGAAACCGGCCAACGCCAAGCCGCCGCAAGGCGAGAAAGAGGCATCGGCCAAGACCGTGGCCAAGCAGTAGCTGACGGCGCGGCTGGTGGAACCTCACCCCCGGCCCCTCTCCATAGGGAGAGGGGAGCCTGACGATTGCAGCGCTGACTTTTAACCAACTAGTCAAGCACTTATTAACCAAAACCAACTACTCACGCGCGGACTAAAAGTCCGCGCTACATCCCGCGCCGCCGTGGCTCCCCTCTGCTGGGGAGAGGGGCCGGGGGTGAGGTTCCCCTCCCGCGCCGTCTCTCATTTCCTACTCCCCATGTCCGCCACCCAATTCAAGCCCAACGACTCGTACCGCGACTCCATCGCCACGATAGACGCGGCCGGGGCACGGGTGTGGCTCTACCCCAAGCAGCCCAGCGGCCGCCTCTACCGCTACCGCAAGCTGCTCAGCTACGGGTTTCTGGCGCTGCTGTTTGCCGGGCCGTGGCTGCGCATCAACGACCTGCCGGTGCTGCTGCTCAACCTGCCAGCGCGGAAGTTCATCATCTTCGGGCAGATTTTCTGGCCCCAGGATTTCTTCATTCTGCTGCTGGGCTCGCTCACGTTCCTGGTGTTCATCATTGTGTTCACGGTGGTGTACGGGCGGGTGTTTTGCGGCTGGGTGTGCCCGCAGACCATTTTCCTGGAGATGGTTTTCCGCCGCATCGAATACTGGATGGAAGGCGACGCGCCCCAACATAAAGCCCTCGACCGCCGCGCGCTGGACTGGGACAAGCTCTGGCGCAAAACCACCAAGCACGTGCTGTTCCTGGCCATTTCCTTTCTCATCGCCAACACGTTTCTGGCCTACGTCATCGGCACCGATGAGCTGCTGAAGCTGGTGACCGACGCGCCCTCGGCCCACTTGGGCGGGCTGGCTTCGATGATGCTTTTCACCGGCATTTTCTACGCCGTGTTTGCCCGGTTTCGGGAGCAGGTGTGCACCATTGTGTGCCCCTACGGCCGCCTGCAGGGCGTGTTGGTAGACAAAGACAGCCTAGTGGTAGCCTACGACTACCAGCGCGGCGAGCCCCGCGAGAAGCTGCGCAAAAACCAGCTGCGCACCGCCGGCGACTGCATAGCCTGCAACCAATGCGTGCAGGTGTGCCCCACGGGCATCGACATCCGCAACGGCGCCACCCAGCTCGAATGCACCAACTGCACCGCCTGCATCGACGCCTGCAACAACATCATGGCCCTCCTCAACAAGCCCGAGGGCCTGATTCGGCACGCCACAGAGAATGACATTTCCAATGGCACCAAGTTCCGTCTCACCCGCCGCGCGAAGGCTCTTTCCGGGGTGCTGGCGGTGCTGCTGCTCGTGCTCACGGGCCTGCTGGTGTCGCGGGCCAACGTGGCGGCCACGGTGCTACGTACGCCGGGCCAGCTCTTCCAGAAAACCAGCCACGGCACCATCACCAACCTCTACAACATCTCGGTCATTAACAAAACCAACCGCCCCTATCCGCTCACGCTGCGCGTGCTGGAGCCCGCCCAGGGCCGCATCTCGCTGGTGGGCAGCAACGGCCTCAAGCTGCCAGCGCAAGGCATTGCCGAGGGCGTATTCTTCGCCGAATTGCCCCGCACGGCCCTGCACCGCACCAACCAGCCCATCCGCATCGGCCTGTTCAGCGGCAACAAGCTCATTGCCGAAACCAGCACCAAGTTTCTCGGGCCGGCTCAGTAATTCCCGGTCCGACGCCGAAGGCGTCCGACCGGTCGCCACCCGCTCCGCCTGCCCTACATCGGCCCACAACGACCGGTCGGACGCCTCCGGCGTCGGACCGGGAATGCTGACCAAATCCCCATCTCATGGCTACCACCGCCCCCAATACCCGCACCACCTTCTGGCCCTACGCCATTATCGCCGTGTTCGTCCTGTTCGCGGGCTACATCGGCTTCATGGTGCAGCAGGCCATGCGCACCACCGTCGACCTCGTCAGCCCCGACTACTACAAGCAGGAACTGGCCTACACGCAGCGCATGGAATCAGTGGCCCGCACGGCTGCCCTGCCCGCCCCCGTGGAGCTAACCCACGATGCCGCCGCGCAGCACCTCACGCTGCAGCTGCCGCCCGCGCTGACTGGCCAGGCCGTGCAGGGCCAGATTCACTTCTTCCGCCCCTCCGACCAAAAGCTCGATTTCAGCCTGCCGCTGCAAAGTGCCGCGCAGGTATTCAGCACCCGCAAGATGGCGCCCGGCTACTGGCGCGTGCGCCTCGATTTCTCGGCCGGCAGCCAGGTCTATTTCATCGAAAAAGAACTTACCATTCGGTGAGGTGTGAAATGGTGAGCTGGAGAGATTGATTTTTCATCTGCGCCGGCTCAACCTATTGAACGTCAAAATCACCATTTCACACCTCACCATTTCACCTCATGCTCTGGGCAGGCTTTCTGTTTGGCTTACTGGGCAGCTTCCACTGCGTGGGCATGTGCGGCGCCATTGCGCTGGCCCTGCCGGGGCAGCAGGGCACTGCGCCGCGCCGCTTCCTGGGCGGGCGCCTGCTCTACAACCTGGGGCGCGTGAGCACCTACGCCGCCCTGGGCGCCGGGGCCGGGCTGGTGGGCGCGAGCCTGCGCCTGGCCGGCGTGCAGCAAAGCCTGTCCATTGCCTCGGGCGTGCTGATTCTGCTGCTGGTAGCAGTGCCCGAGCGCCACACCGGCCGGCTAGCGGCCGCGCTGGGCCTGGCCCGGCCGCTGACCTGGGTAAAAACCACCCTGGCCGGCCTGTTTCAGCGCAATTCGCTGCCCGCGCTGTATGCCACGGGCCTGCTCAACGGCCTGCTACCCTGCGGCCTGGTGTACCTGGCGCTGGCTGGGGCCCTGAGCGCGCCGGGCGTGGCGGGCGCGGCGGCCTATATGGCCTGCTTCGGCCTGGGCACGCTGCCGCTGATGCTGGGCTTGGCCCTGAGCGGGCAACTGGTGCCGCTGCTTTGGCGCGGACGCCTGCGCCGGGTGGTGCCCTACGCGGCCTCGCTGCTAGCCGTGCTATTCATCGTGCGCGGGCTGGGGCTGGGCATCCCCTACCTGAGCCCGCAACTGAATGCTGCCACTGAAACAGCGAAGGCCCAGCCGCTCACCGTGCACTATTGCCATTAAGAGAAGTGAGATACGAGACATGAGAAGTGAGAAAAGCCTCAGACGCCAACGCTCACCCTGCCCCACATCTCGCTTCTTACTTCTCATATCTCATTTCTCAATACTCCCTTCCATAATGAAAACCCTGCTCGTTGCCCTCGACCACACTGCTGCCGCCGAACACACCCTTGCCTACGCCAACAAGCTGGCCGTGCGCTGGCCGGCCGAGATTGTGGTGCTCTACTGCCACCACAAGCCGGCCGCGGGCCAGCCGGTGGAAACGCTGGGCAACCAGGAGCAACGCCTGCGCAGCCTGGTGGAGCGCCTGCGCTACCAGCAGCTCACCCGGCAGGATGGCCGCCGCATTCAGTACCACTATCGCGTACTGGCCGGCTGCCTGCACGACCACATCCGCGAGGAAGCCCTGCGCTGCGCCGCCGACCTCGTGCTCATGGGCCTCGAGCACATCGACTGCAACCGGCAGCAAGCGCCCGGCAACCACGCTGCCGCTATTGCCAAACTGGTGAGCTGCCCCCTGCTGGTGGTGCCGGCGGGCCGCCGCTCCCTGCCCAAACGCATGGTGTTTTCGGCCGATTTCCGCACGCTGGGGCTGCACATTCTGCCCCGGCTGGCGGGGTTGGAAGGCGCTTTTCCGGGCCCGCTCGACCTGGTGCAATTCTACGCCCCCGCCGACCGGCCCCAGCGCCGCCAGCTGAAGCAGGCGCTGAGCAAGGCCTCGGCGCACCTCGCCTGGCCCTTCAGCGCCACGCATTTGCTGGAAGACGATGCGCCACTGGAAGGCATCAGCGACTTCTGCGCCCACCTGCAGGCGCAGCTGCTCGTTATCGCGCCGGGCAGCCAGGAAGAACTGCTGCGCTTTTTCGATGCCTGCTACGCCACCACGCAGGCCTACCACACCCGCATTCCGATGCTGGTGCTGCCCTCGGCCGCCGAGCGGCAGCCGCAGGTGGCCTGCTGCGACCGCTGCGCCGCCCGCCTGGCCCAGGAAGCAGCCCCGGCCACCCTGCCCGCGCGTGCCGACTATTACGCCGTGCGCTGGGCTTAACCCTTTCATTGTCTCTCATTCTCATCCCGCCTGCCTCATGACTTCCTCCGTTTTCATTCCGATTGCTCCACCTCGCATAATAGTGGAAAACTGGATGCGCCATTTTCAGGACTGGCTGTGCCACCGCCTGGAAGCCGCCGACGGCGGCGCCTCCTTCAGCCGCGACGATTGGGCCCACGAGGGCGGCGGGGGCGGCTGCACGCGCGTCATTCAGCAGGGCAACGTGTTGGAAAAAGGCGGCGTGGCCTTTTCGGCCGTGTGGGGCGAGATGAGCGAGCGGGCCGCCCAGCAGCTGCTCATGCCCGACCGCCGCTACTTCGCCACCGGCGTGAGCGTGGTGCATCACCCGCGCAGCCCCATGGTGCCCATTTCGCACATGAACGTGCGGTATTTTGAGGCCGGCAACGGCGAGGCGTGGTTTGGCGGTGGGCTCGACCTGACCCCGATTTACGTGGATGCTAAGCAGGCCCGCCGCTTCCACGAGCAGATTGCGGAGGTATGCGACCGCCACGACACCAGCTACTATCCGCGCTTCAAGCAGTGGGCCGACGAATACTTCTATCTGCCCCACCGCCGCGAAACGCGCGGCGTGGGCGGCATTTTCTTCGACCGCCTGACGGTGGGCCGCGACGGGCTGTTTGAGGAATTATTCGCCTTCGTGCAAGACGTGGGCGAGGTATACGGCCGCGCCTACAGCGCCATTATGCGTCAAAATGCGGCCCTGCCCTACGCCGAGCCGGAGTTGCAGTGGCAGCGCGTGCGCCGCGGCCGCTACGCCGAGTTCAACCTGGCCATCGACCGCGGCACCCGCTTCGGCCTCGAAACCGGCGGCCGCACCGAGTCCATCCTCATGAGCCTACCGCCCCAGGCCGAGTGGCACTACAACCTGACGCCGGAGCCGGACTCGCGCGAGGCCACTACCCAGCAATGGCTGCGGCCGGGCGTAGACTGGTTGAACGTGGGCTAAACGGCCACGGACCCGACCAAAACCACCGAAGCTGGTCAGGCCCAGGCCACGGCCAGCAGCGAGGGCATTGGCAGATTCACCGGCGGCTGCGGCGGCTGCTTAACCGGTGCTGTGGTGAGCGTGGTGCACCAGCCGGCCCGGACGGACGCCGTGACGGTGGATGCGCAAAAGACAAGCTGCAGGAAATCGGCGGTGGTAAGCATGATGGTGGGAAATGAGATGAACGACAAACATTCTATTTCATCACCGAATATTACCTGACGAAAATCAGCCAGACGCCTGATTTTCGTCAGGCTTTGTAGTTTCGTGGCCATTGAAGGCGCCGTTTGCTACCCGCGCAGCGCTTCGGCTCGATGGTGATTACAACGACCATCCGGCTGTGGCCTCCATCCTTTGCACTAGAATTACCGTTACAGTACCGGCCGAATAGCTTTTTGGATTCTGCTACTTACCCGTTCCCGACCAGCTTCATTGACTGGCAGCGGCGGAACTCCCCATTTAATGCTAGAAGACACGAAGCACTACTTTTCCAACGCCGTCGGCTCGGTGCTGTACGTGCCCGGCTCCTTCGTGTATCTGCACTGGACCGGCGAGCCGCTGCACGGCCCCGAGCTGCGCGCCCTCTACATTCACGCCCGCAACCTGTTGCTGCGCTACAAATTGCGCCGCATCCTGGCCGACCACCGCGCCATGCCCACGGCCTTTGCCCCCACCGAGCGCGAGTGGCTGCTCACCGACTGGTTCCCGAGCACCGCGGAGGAAATACCGCGCGTGCGCTACGCCGCCCTGCCCAGCCCCGACCCGCAACGCCGCCTGCACACCGACGAGGTAGTGCAGGCCCTGAGCCGCCACGCCGAAGTAGCTCTTTTCGAGGATATTTCCCAGGCCACGGCGTGGCTGGAAGCGGCGTAAGCTGCCTACCGAGGCAGGCGGCTTCGCGTGCCTGTTGTTTTGCCTTCCCTCATTTGCATGGATTTACCCCTTATTCGCTGGCTGCGCGCCCGCTTCGACCTGAACCACGACATGGTCGAACCGGCTGAAATTGTGGCCGATGTTGAGGCCGGCATTGCGTTTAAGGGGACCAACCTGTGGGTGCTGTTCTTTGCCATTCTGGTGGCGTCGGTTGGGCTGAACGTGAACTCCACGGCCGTCATCATCGGGGCCATGCTCATTTCACCGCTGATGGGGCCTATTGTGGGCGTGGGCTTTGGGGCGGCCACTTCCGACGTAGCCCTGGTGCGGCGGGGCCTGAAAAACCTGGCCATTGCGGCCGGGCTCAGCGTGCTGGTGTCGGCGCTGTACTTCCGCCTCACCCCGCTCACCGATGCGGGGTCTGAGCTGCTGGCCCGCACCCAGCCCACCACCTGGGACGTGGCCATTGCCTTGTTTGGCGGGGCGGCCGGGGCCATCGGCTTCACCCGGCGCGAGGTGGGCAATGTGATGCCGGGCGTGTCCATTGCCACGGCCCTGATGCCGCCGCTGTGCACCGCCGGCTACGGGCTGGCCACGGCCCATTGGTCGTTTATGGCGGGCGCTTTCTAACTGTTCTGCATCAACGCGGCATTCATCAGCCTGGCCATGTTTCTGGTGGCGCGCATTCTGCCGCTGCCGCACCACGCCTTTGCCAACCCCCGGCACGCCCGACGGGCCAAAATACTGTTCTGGGCCGTGGCCTTGGTCATGGCCGTGCCCAGCGTGTGGCTGGCGGCCCGCATCGTGCGCCGCACCACTTTCGAGCACAACGCCCAGCGCTTTGTCGATGAAGAGCTGAACCCGCCAGGCGCCTACGTTGTGACCCGGCGCATTGAGCCCGAAAAGCGCACCATCAACGTGCTGCTCACGGGGCGCGTGCTCACGGCCGGGCAGCTGCGCACCGTGCGCGCCCGGCTGGCCGACTATAACCTGGGCCGGGCCCGGCTCATCGTGCGCCAGGGCCTGGCCCAGCTCGATTCGGCCGATGCCCGCGCCCTGCGCAGCAGCCTGCTGGAGGACCTGCGCAGCCGCAACGAGCAAACGCTGGCCGGCTACGACACCCGCCTGGCCCAGCTGCAAGAGCTGCTAAAGCAACAGGCCGGCCCCGGCCTGCCCGCACCCGATGCGCTGCTGCGCGAGGTGCAGGCCGAGCACCCCACCGTGCGCCAGCTGGGCCTGAGCCGCCTTGTGCGCCCCGCCGCCGACTCGCTGCGGGCCGATACCACCGTGGTGGTGGCCGTGCGCACCACGCGCCCCTTGCCCGCCGCCGAAGCCCAGCGCCTCAGCCAGTGGCTGCAGGTGCGCGCGGGCCACCAGCCGGTGCGCCTGCTGCTCGAGTAGCCGCCTCACGTGCCCAGGCCTCCCGCAGGCCCCACCCTGGCCACGCATCAACGTACTACAGAGTCGAACGCGCCCTTGCTTGCTCATGGAACTATACAATACCCTGGCTCTGCTGATTGTGGTGGCCGCCATCTTTGGCTACCTCAACCACCGTTTTTTGAAGCTGCCAAATACCATCGGGCTCATGGTGCTGGCGCTGGTGTCGTCGCTGGCGGCCATCGGGCTGGGCA
Organism: Hymenobacter monticola; assembly: GCF_022811645.1. Taxonomy (NCBI): domain Bacteria; kingdom Pseudomonadati; phylum Bacteroidota; class Cytophagia; order Cytophagales; family Hymenobacteraceae; genus Hymenobacter; species Hymenobacter monticola. Next base: position 559,642 of record NZ_CP094534.1, read on the forward strand.
AGCTGGGCGTGGACTGGGTGCTGACGGCCAGCCGGCTGGTGCGGGGCTTCGACTTCCATACCGCCCTCATGCAGGTGATGCTCAGCTTCCTGCTTTTCGCCGGCTCGCTGCACGTGGACGTTCGCGCGCTGGGGCGCGAAGGCGTGGCCGTGGGCGCGATGGCCACGGTGGGCACGCTGCTCTCGACGGCGCTGGTGGGCACGGCGTTCTACTACCTGCTGCCGCTGTTTGGGCTGCCCACTGCCTTCATCCATTGCCTGCTGTTCGGGGCCCTCATCTCCCCCACCGACCCCATTGCCGTGCTGGGCATCCTCAAGGAAGCCCGCATCGATAAGCGGCTGGAAATCCGCATCGTGGGCGAGTCGCTGTTCAACGACGGCATTGCCGTGGTGGTGTTTGTGAGCCTGCTGCAGATTGCCCAGTTTGGCAAGGCGCAGGCCACGCCGGCCGCCATCGGGCACCTGTTTCTGGTGGAGGCGGTGGGCGGCGTGGTGCTGGGCGCGGTGCTGGGCTACGGCGGCTTCCGGGCCCTGCGCAGCATCGACAACTACCAGGTGGAGGTGATGATTACGCTGGCCCTGGTAATGGGCGGCACGGCGCTGGCCGCCACCCTGCACACCTCGGGGCCGCTGGCCATGGTGGTGGCCGGCCTGATTGTGGGCAATCAGGGCCGCGAGCTGGGCATGTCGGACGAGACGCGCGAGTACCTCGACAAGTTCTGGGAGCTGCTGGACGAGATTCTGAACGCGGTGCTCTTCGTGCTCATCGGCCTCGAAATGCTTATTCTCGACATCAGCCGCACCACATTGGTAATCGGCCTGGTGGCCATCGTGGTGGTGCTGGTGGCCCGCTGGTCGTCGGTGGGCCTGCCGCTGGTGCTGCTCAGGCGCTTCTACCCCTTCGACCGCCAAACGCTGCGCGTGCTCACCTGGGGCGGGCTGCGGGGCGGCATCTCGGTGGCCCTGGCCCTGTCCTTGCCCGATTCCATGCCCCGCGACCTGATAGTGGGCGTCACCTACGTAGTGGTCATTTTCAGCATCATCGGGCAGGGCCTCACCATCGGGCCGCTGGTGAAACGGCTGGGCCTGAGCACCGGCCCGGCCGACGACCACGCGCCCCATTAACCTACCCCGACCGTGAACCGACTGCGCGCCCTGTGGCAAAACCTGAACGCCAGCCTGTGGTTTGTGCCCACGCTGATGGTGGCCGGCGGGCCAGCCTTCGCGCTGCTGGCGGCGGTTGCCGTCGGTGGCTTCGGTCTGGTCGTGAAGCAGAATTTGCTGGGTCGGAAACGGCAGGTCGATGCCGTTTTCGGAGAGCTTGTTTTTGATGGCTTCCAGCACCCGGTCCTGGGCGTCGAGCACGTCGGCCTGCCGCGGCGGGTCTACCCACCAGCGGGCCCGGATATTGACCGAGCTGCCGGCCAGGTCCATCACCAGCGCCTCGGGCGCGGGGTCCTGTAGCACGCCTTCTACTTCGCCAATGGCTTCCAACATCAGCTTGCGGGCCAAACACGATGTTGGGCAGGGCCAGCATCAGGTCGCGGCCAATTTTGGTTGAGCTTTTGCCAGGCGAGAGAGAAGTCCATAGTGCTTTAGCCTACGCGCCCACCCACGAAATTGGCGAAAAATCAGCCCTGACCGTCCGGTGGCGCGGCGCCGGGCACGGCCGCAGCCCCGCGCAGCTGCGCCAGCAGCGCCGCCGACACGTCGAGCGTGCGAATGGGAACGGGATGACGATGCCGGCCCCGTCGAAGGCACGCTTGAGGCGCATCAGGGCCTCGCTTTTGGCCCCCACGTAGTCGGCCTGCCGGACGTACGGAATCCAGAAGCGCAGGGTGAAGTTGATGGCGCTGTCGCCGAAGCCGGTGAACATCACCTCCACCCGCCGGTCGGGCAGCAGGTTGGGGACGCCCTGCATGGCGGCCAGAGCCACGGCGCGCACCTGCTCCAGGTCCGAGTCGTAAGCCACGCCGCAGGGCAAATCGACGCGGCGGCGGGTGGTGACGCTGTAGTTGATGACGGCGCTTTCGAACACCTTGCGGTTGGGCACGCGCACCAGCTCGCCGGTCACCTGCCGCAGGTCGAGGGTGCGCAGGTTGATGCTTTCGATGGTGCCGAAATATTTGTCGGTTTCAATGACGTCGCCCACCATGAAGGGCCGCTGCACGGCGATGATGATGCCGCTGATGAAGTTGGCCGCAATGTCCTGAAACACAAATCCCAGCGCCAGCCCGATGATGCCGACACCAGCCAGCAGCGAGGTCACCGTCTTATCGAGGCTGAGCACCTACAGCGTGAAAAACATGCCCACGAGCAGCACGCCCACGTAGCACACCGTCACGACCAGGTTGTTGAGCGTGCCGCTGCCCGACACCCGCCCCAGCAGGTTGGTCACCAGCCGCCGCACCAGCCGCGCCGCGAAAAACGTGGCCACGAGAATCAGCAGGGCAATCAGCAGGTTGGGCAGCAGAATAAACTGCTGCACCCAGCCGGTGAGCTTCCGGGAAAGAAGGTCGAAGGCGTGGTGAAATTCCAGCATGCAAAAGGGGAAGCGGGCCAGTAGCACAATTAAGTACTGTGCCGACTGGGTTTTGATAACCCGCTCCCAAATCTGGCGGCCCGCAGTGGCTGGAGCAACAGGAAAGCCTCTGCGGGTGCAGAGGCTTTTTGTATGAAAATAGGTTAAGGCAGCTTATTGTGTCAGTAGTTTGCCTATTTCAAAAATCTCCGCATATCTTGATGACAGTCCAAATACCAAAATACTCTTTTCGTCAATGGTCGCACTGATATTGAAAAGCATTTCTTTATAAGTTGTGCCTGGCAAGTTCTTTAGTCCTCTATCCACATTAAACTTTTGCAAATGGGTCATGTAAAACGCTGGAACTCTGTCGACGATAATAGTGCTATCGAGCTTGACTCCATTATAAAAAACTGTCATATGCAAATTTGGAGAAAGTGTGATGTTAGAAGTTGTATCGTGGCGGTGTCCAATATAGATTTCAAATTCTCTAGGAATTACATCTTCCCATGCTCCTGTTATTTGCCCATTAATTTGTAAGAGCCTACTTTTTTTGTTCAGCTCAATCTTACTAGGTATAATCTTTAAGCCATTCATTTCTGGCTCTGTTGAAGTATAAATAACAGAATCTGTTTCAGGAATTATAAGTTGACTTTTAAGTTTGTTTTTTGTGTAATTTCTAAAACAGGGCACCCCACTAAAAACATTTCCAAGCCAACCAAATTCAAAACGGCCTTCATCAACTTTATATTTTATTATTTCACTGTATTTAATTGCCTCATATTTGCTTTGTGCGAAAGCTTGGACAGAGAAGATGTAGCTTAAAAAAACAAGAATTAGTTTTGGCATATTGTAAAGATGCAGGTTGTTTAGGATTTACATAATTGCTACCAAAATAGTATACCCGCTATTAGTATGAGAAAATACCGCTACTCCTTCCCCTCCACCCGAAACTTCGGAGCCACGTAATCCTTGGGCAAGGTAATCAGCGGGAATGGTGGCCTGGTTGCCGGCGCGGTAGTGGGGCGACATGATTTCGACCCCGGCCGCGTTGAACTGGTCCGGGATGGGCAGACCCATCGGCACGGTTCCGGCGTAGGGAGGAGTTCAACAAGGTAGCCGCTTTTCACTCAATCCCCACGTAAGAGGGCCGACTTTGCAGAAAAGCACGGCTTCGCAGCCGGGGCCCTGGCGCCCATTCACCCGAAACTCCCTGAATGCCTGATTCCGTTTCCCGCTACGCCCGCATCCTCGCCTGGCTCGACCAGCGCATCATCCGCCCCTTCTACACCGACCGGGTGCGGCGGCTGATTCTGCAAAGCTTTCCGTTCTGGATTGCCTCCATCCTGACCGGCATGGTGGCGGTGGGCTACGAAAAAGTATTTGGCTGGGCCGAGCAGATGAGTTTTGCCTGGCTGGCGCACACGCCGTGGCTGGCCTTCGTGCTCACGCCGCTGGCGTTTGGGGCGTCGTGGCTGCTGGTGCGGCAGTGGGCCCCGGCGGCGCGGGGCAGCGGCATCCCGCAGGTGATGGCCGGCATCGAGCTCTCGAACGCCAGCCAGCACCGCCGCACGGCGTACCTGCTGAGCTTGCGGGTGGCCGTGGTGAAGGTGCTGAGCAGCGTGGTGCTGCTGCTGGGCGGCGGCGTCATTGGCCGCGAAGGGCCGACCATCCAGATTTCGGCCGCCATTTTCCGAGCCATCAACAAGCTGCAGCCGGCCGGTTGGCCCCAGCTCTCGCGGCAGATTGCCCTGGTGACGGGCGGCGCGGCGGGCCTGGCTGCGGCCTTCAACACGCCGCTGGGCGGCATCGTGTTTGTGGTGGAGGAGCTCACGCAGATGCACATGGCCCGGTTTCGGATGGCGGTGTTCACGGCGGTTATCATTGCGGGCCTCACGGCGCAGACGTTTCTGGGGCCTTACCTGTACCTGGGCTTTCCCAAAATTGTGCCGGCGGTGGGGCGCGTTCAAATACTCGTGCTGGTGGTGGCGGTGGTGTGCGGGCTGGCCGGGGCAGTATTCGCCAAAACCCTGCTCTGGCTGGGGCGCTACCGGCAGCGCTTCACTACGCTGGCGGCGCAGGCGGGCTGGGTGCTGGGTTGCGGGCTGCTGCTGGGCGGCTTAGCCTACTTAGTGGGCCAGGAAGGCGTGGGCACGGGCAAGCCCATCATCAACCGGCTACTGTTCCAGAACAATGGCGAGACGCCGTGGTACCTGTTTCCGGTGCGCTTTGCGGGCATGGCGCTCAGCTACAGCAGCGGCGGGGCAGGTGGCGTTTTCGCTACCTCGCTCAGCGCCGGGGCCATTCTGGGCGATGGCATCTGCCAAGTGTTCGACGTGGCCGTGGCCGTGGCCGACCGCAACCTGCTCATTCTGGTGAGCATGGTGAGTTTCCTGACCGGGGTGGTGCGCTCGCCGTTCACGGCCGCCATTCTGGTGCTCGAAATGACGGACCGGCACTCGGCCATCTTCCAGCTGCTCATCAGCGGCCTGCTGGCCCAGGGCGTGGCCTCGCTTGTCGACCCGCACTCGCTCTACGAGCACCTCAAAGCCGGTTTCATTCGGGAAACAAGCCAGGTGGACCGGCGGGAGGACCGGCGGGAGGAGTTGAGCGTTAATTCTTAACTCTTCCCGCCCGGTAACCTCAACCCAAAAAACGGGGTACACCGGGCAGCCGGCCCGGTGGGCCGCTGCTCCTTTCCCCGACCTGATGACGAAACATACCTATGACATGGGCCTGGTGGGCAACTGCGCCTTTCTTGCCCTCATCAACACCGACACCTCGGTGGCCTGGCTCTGCTGGCCGCGCTTCGATAGCAGCTTTGTGTTTGGCAGCCTGCTCGATACGCAGAAGGGCGGCGAGTTCAGCATACAGCCGGCTCACGGCGCCGCGCTCCAGTCGAAGCAGTACTACCAGGAAAACACCAACGTGCTGCGCACCGAAATCACGACGGCCGACGGGCGCTACCGCGTCACGGACTTCGCGCCGCGCTTCGAGCAGTACGACCGGTACTACAAGCCCCTCATGTTCATTCGGAAGCTGGAGCCGCTGGCCGGCGCGCCCCGCGTGCGCGTGGTGTGCAACCCCGTGGGCGAGTACGGCAGCAAGCAGCTCACGCGCCGCCGCAGCTCCAACCACATTGCGTATTTGGGGCTGGAAGAGGAAATCCGCCTCACCACCAACATCGCCCTCACCTACGTGCTCGACGGCGAAGACTTCGCCCTGAACGAAACCAAGTACCTCGTGCTCACCTACGGCGCGCCGCTGGAGGCCCCGCTGGAAACCACGGCGGAGCGGTTTCTGAGCGCCACCGGCGACTACTGGCGCAAGTGGGTGAAGAACATGAGCATCGGCAACTTCCACCAGGACCAGGTGATTCGCTCGGCGTTGGCCCTGAAAATGCACCAGTACGAAGACACCGGCGCCATCATCGCGGCCACCACCACCAGCCTGCCCGAGGCGCCCGGCAGCACCCGCAACTGGGACTACCGCTACTGCTGGATGCGCGACACCTACTACATCCTCACGGCCTTCAACAACATCGGGCATTTTGAGGAGATGGAGCGGTATTTCCACTACATCGCCAACCTTTCGGGCAAGGTGCAGGGCAAGTACCAGCCGCTGTACGGCATCAGCGGAACCACGGCGCTGGTGGAGCAGGAGCTGGATTTGGCCGGCTACCTCGGCAACCAGCCCGTGCGCATCGGCAACGACGCCTACACGCACGTGCAGAACGACGTGTATGGCCAGGTGCTGGTGGCCCTGCTGCCGCTCTACGTGGACCAGCGCTTCGTGAACCGCGAACGGGCCAACCCCGAAGCCCTCATGTACGAGGCCCTGCGGCTGATTGAAACCACCATGGACGTGCCCGATGCCGGCCTCTGGGAGTTCCGCAACCTGGCGCAGTACCACTGCTACACCTACCTATTCCACTGGGCTGGCAGCCACGCCGCCCGCCAAACGGCACGTGCGCTGGGCAATAAGGAAATGGAAGCCCTCGCCACCAAGCTCAACGAGGAAGCGGCCCGCCGCATTGAGCAGTGCTACAGCGAGGAGCTGGGCGCCTACACCAACGCCATCGGCTCGCCCCACCTCGACGCCAGTACGCTGCAGCTTATCCTCATGGGCTACCTCGACCCGGCCTCTGACCGCGCCCGGCGCCACCTCGAAGCGCTGGAAAATGAGCTCAAGACGCCCGAGGGCCTGTTTTACCGCTACCGCCACGCCGACGACTTCGGCACGCCCGAAACCACCTTCCTCATCTGTTCCTTCTGGTACGTGGAAGCCTTGGCCTGCGTGGGCCGGCTCGACGACGCCATCCGCGAGTTCGAAAAGCTCATCGCCTACGCCAACCACCTGGGCCTGCTCTCCGAAGACGTGGACGCCAAAACCGGCTCGCAGTGGGGCAACTTCCCGCAAGCCTATAGCCACGTGGGGCTGATGAACGCCGCCTACCGCATTGCTAAAAAGCTGGACCGACCCAACTTCGTGTAAGGCGCTGCTTGCTTAGCAAAGTGTGGCAATGCGGCTTGCGCTCGACGAATAACCGGCTATCATAAAAAAGCCCTGACACTGCGTAGTGTTGGGGCTTTTCTATTGAGCGCTACTATTATCTATCCAACTTCATTAACAGTAATTTCATCCTCCCAAAAACAGGCTACCAAGTAATCCAAATAAGGGTCCTTACCCGTTTCGTTCAAGCACCATTGCCAATCGACAATGTCTTCGTTGGATGGAATGACTAATTCGCTATCGTTCTCAAAATAGATTGTCAGATTGCAGGCTCTATCAAGCATCACGCTTGTGACTTCTTTTCTCATGTGGGCTGCCACTATTGTGCTCTTCGCCACAGAATCTTTATCCACTGCTGTTTCAAATGAACGGTAATGAGCACATAACCAGCCATTCAACACCTCTTCGTCTGGGGAAAGCACATTTTGGGCACAGAGATAGTAATCACCGAAGTCCAGCGTCCAATTATCACCTATATGAAATGAACAGATGAATGAGCCAACCAGCTTATCATTGAGTATTTCCAGCGCTTTCATTGGATTGAATTTTGACCAATACACTTTTACCAAAAGCTTGAAAATAGCTGCTGAATAGTTGGCCGCATTATACCCTGCCCGGACCCCTACAGCAACTCCCGCAGCAGCCCCCGCACCGCCCCCACCCCGTCCACGTGAAAGCGAGCAAGTGAGCGAGGAGCGCTGCCCACTTTCAGGGTGTAAGCGTCGGGCGGCATGGCGCGGAAGGTGTCCTCGTCGGTGCGGTCGTCGCCGATGGCCAGAATGAAATCGGGGTGGTAAGTGGCCACGGTGCGGGCCGCCGCCGTGCCCTTGTTGATGCCGGCGGTTTTGATTTCAACCACTTTATTGCCCTCCATCACCTGCAACTCGGTGTTGGAGGCCATGAAGGTGAGGTGGCTGGTGAGCTCGCGGGCGCGGCTGGCGCCCAGCTCGGCGTCGGCGCGGCGGTAGTGCCACACCAGGGAGTAGTCCTTTTCCTCGATGAAGGAGCCGGCCGTGCGGCTCACATACAGTTCCAGCACGGGACGGATGTCCTGCTTCCAATCGGCGCGCAACTCTTGGAACAGCGTCCACTCTTCGCCCGGGCTTCGCAGCCACACGCCGTGCTCGGCAATGAAATCGAGCGGCAGGTGGCCCAGCCATTCCTGCAGGGTGGCCCGGTCGCGCCCGCTGATGATGACCACGCGGTTGCGGGGCTCGTCGGTGAGGGCGCGCAGCAGCAAGCGCAGTTCCTCGTCGGGCTTGGCGCGCTGCGGGTTGGCGTGGAAGGGCGCCAGCGTGCCGTCGTAGTCAAGCAGCAGCAAGCGACGCTCGGCATCGTGGTAGTTCTTCTTCAACTGCTCGGTGGCGGCGGGTGTGAGCTTGGTGGTGGCCAGGGTCTGCTGATGGCTTTTGGCGTGGGCCAGCCGGTCCATAAACAGCTTGGTCCAGGCAAACACATCGTATTGGCGCACGAGGGCCTGCATGTTGGTCATGCGGGCCACCTGGTCTTCCTCGGGCATCACCAGGGCCTCGTGCATGGCTTCGGCCAGCTGGCCGGTGTCGGTGGGGTTGATGATGAGGGCGTCGGAGAGCTCGCGCGCCGCGCCGGCCCGCTCGCTGAGGATGAGCACGCCGCGCTGGTCGGCCTTGCTGGCCACGTACTCTTTGGCTACCAGGTTCATGCCGTCGCGCATGGGCGTGACGAGCGCTACCTCGGCCATTCGATAGAAACCCGCCAGCTCTTCCAGCGGGAAGGAGCGGTAGAAGTAATGCACCGGGTTCCAGGCAATGGTGCGGTACTGGGCGTTGATGCGGCCCACCAGCTCGTCGATTTCCACCTTCAAATCGGCATATTGAGCCACTTGGTCGCGCGAGGGCACCACCACCATCAGCAGGCTCACCTGCCCGCGCCACTCGGGGTAGCGCAGCAGCAGCAGCTCAAACGCCCGCAGGCGCTGGGCAATGCCCTTGGTGTAGTCGAGCCGGTCGATGCTCAGAATAACGCGCACCTCTTTCAGCGCCTCGCGGTACTCGCGCACGTGGTTATCAGCTGCTTCAGACGCGGCGGCTTCGGCGTAGCGCCGGTGGTCGATGCCCATGGGGAAGGCGTCGACGAGCACCGAGCGGGTGGGCGTTTCAATCTGGCCGTGCTGGTTGGGCAGGCCCAATAGCTGCGACACCGCACTCAGAAAGTGCCGCATATAGCCGAAGGTGTGGAAGCCGATGAGGTCGGCCCCCAGCATGCCGCGCAGCAGCTCGGTGCGCCAGGGCAGCACCCGAATCAGCTCGTAGCTGGGAAACGGGATGTGCAGGAAAAAGCCAATGGTGGCCTCGGGGCGGGCCTGGCGCAGCATCTCGGGCAGCAGCAGCAGCTGGTAGTCGTGCACCCAGATGGTGTCGTCGGGGCCGGCCTGCTCCAGCACGGCCCGGCAGAATTTCTCGTTCACGGCCACGTAGGCCCGCCACATGTCCTCGTCGTACACGGCCAGCTGGGCAAAGTAGTGGAAGGTGGGCCAGAGCGTGCCGTTGCTGAATCCCTCGTAGTAATCCCGGATTTCGGCCTCGGTCAGAAACACGGGGGCCATGCTGTCGGCGGCCAGCTGCTCGGTTACGAAAGCGGCTTCCGCTTCGTCTTCCACAAACAGCCCGGGCCAGCCCACCCACACGTTGCCGTCGGCCCGGTAGATAGAGCCCAGGCCGGTGGCCAGCCCGCCTTCGCTGGGCTGAAAAGTGAGGCCGTCGTCGGTGCGGAGGGCTTTCGTAGGCAGGCGGTTGGAGACAATAATCGTTCGCGACATAGCAATAGCAAGAATGGAAAGTCCTCATGTTTACGGGAAAAAGCCACTTTTCGCCGACACTGCATACTTTTCCGGCCCCACGGCTGCCTTTCCGGCCCGCCCCACCCGTCACCTGACACCGCACACGCGCACAAGAGAAATCCGCCATCCGCTGCGCTCCTGGCACTCGGCGGTGCTGCCCGGATTACGCAAAGATTCGACCACCCTGCCGGGCACCGGAGGTTGTTCCGGGTTATCCAAACGGCCCGTGGGCTGAGCCCCGCCTGCGTCGCGGCCATTGATGCCAAAAGGCCACTCACGGCATCGTAAGTGGCCTTTTAGCGCTTGCTTCTGAATTCAACGAATTTTCGAATCCTGACGCAAGCCTTAAAAAGAATGAGCGGCCCTTAGGGCGTGGTGATGTACGAGAAGACCAACTGGTAGGCGCCGTCCGGGCTTTCGTAGGTGTACGTGCCGCTGCCCTGCGCATTGCGGTCGGCAGATGGGGCCGTGGTGAGCAAGGTCGCCCCAACCATGGTTCGGATAAGAAGCTGGGCGTTGTTGTACTCTTTCATCGCAAAAGTGAAGTTGCCGTCGAGGGGAAATTCCACCGGCGTGCGGGTCAGGTCGATGTTGAGCGGCAAGCTGGCCGGGGTCAGGTCGGAGTACAGCGTCCCAAGCGACACATTCGTCGTGAAGGGCACGGAACTGCCCGCACGGCTGGTGCCCCGAAACTCAAAGCTGATGTCGGGGCCCGTGCCGTCGGTATCCCAGGGCTGGCCGGCGGGCGTCACAAAAGACATGCGCACCACGCGGATGCCGCTGAGCTTGCGTCGGCCCACGGTCACCACCGCCTTCTGGGTGGCGGCCTTGTTTTCGGTGTTGAAGGCCGTCAGGGTCACGGTGAAGGTGCCCGACTGGGCGTAGCGAACTTTCGGGTTGGGCTGGGTGGAAGTTTGCCCGTCGCCGAATGCCCACTCGTAGCGGGCAGCATTGGTGCTGGCGTTGCTGAACTGCAGTTCTTCGTCCACCTCCACCACCGGTCGGCTGGCCGTGAAGGCGGGGGCCGCGGCCGGAGCCGGGTCGCTGGATTTGGAACAAGCCGTGGCCAGCAAGCAGATGAGCAAGCCGTAAAGCGAAAGTATGTGTTTCATACCCGAAGATAACAGGGCCGGGAGCAGCAACCGCACCGGTTTGCTGCCCCTGGCCCGGCGGTGCTCCCTACTGCACATAGGTGCTGGTTGGTGCGGAGCACGGGGGCATCGAGTCGAAAAGACAACCGTGCATTAATGGTCGAGCCAGTGCTTAAAGGCCGGCGCGCGGCCGGCGCTCACGACCAGGGCTTCCTCCGCCACCGGGGGCGCTACCTGCAGCACCAGGCGCCCCTTGAAGTAGGGCCGGATTTCCTGCACCGCGGCTATACTCAGGATGAATTGGCGGTTGATGCGAAAGAAGTTTTGGGCGTCTAGCTGGCCTTCCAACTGGTCGAGCGTATCGGGAATGATGTACCGCTTGCCAGGGTGGGTGACGAGGAACACCACGCCCTCTTCGGCCAGAAAATATGCCACCTGGTCTACCGGCACGGCTTTCAGGGCCTGCCCGGCTTTCACCAAGAAGCGCGCGCGCGGCGTGCTGCGCACCAAGCGCTGCACGTTCTCCACGGCGGCTGGCAGCGCCGCCGGGCGCAGGGTTTCGTACTTCTGCAGGGCGCGTTCCACCTCGGCGGCTTGCAGGGGCTTGAGCAGGTAGTCCACGCTGTTCACCTGAAAGGCCTGGATGGCGTACGCGTCGTAGGCGGTAGTGAAGATGACGGGCGCGGCCACCGCCACCAGCCGGAAAATGTCGAAACTATTGCCGTCCGACAGGTGGATGTCGCAGAAAAGCAGGTCGGGGGCCGGCTGTTCGCGCAGCCATTCCACCGCCTCTTCCACTGAGCCCAGCGATGCCAAGACGCACGTGGCGGGCCGCAGGCGGGTGAGCAGGGCAGCCAGCGCCTGAGCGGCCAGGGGCTCGTCTTCAATGATAACGACGTTCATGCGGCGGGAGCGGTGAGGAGGGGGAGGCGAACGATGAAGGCCGCCGGCGTGGGCACAATTTCCACGGGGCGGTCGGTGAGGTGCTGGTAGCGGCGTTGGATGTTTTGCAAGCCCAGGCGGGTCGATGCCACCGCATCGGTGCGGGGCTGCCGGTTGTTCTCGACCACCAGCAGCCCGTCGGCAGCCGTCACCCTGATGCACAAGGGCTTGCGAATGGTGGAGCCGTTGTGCTTGATGGCGTTTTCCAGCAGCATTTGCACGGCGGTGGGCGGCACCAGGGCCTGTTCCCAGGCGGAAGGAATGTCCCATTCCACGCGCAGGGCCGCGCCAAAGCGGGTTTCCATGAGCTGGGCGTAGGCGCGCACCAGCACCATTTCGCGGTGCAGCGGCACTAGCGGCTGCGCCCCGGCATCGAGTAGAGCGCGGTACACGTCCGACAGCTGGCCCAGAAACTGCACGGCCCGGTCGGCGTCGATGTGAATCAGTGAGCCGAGCACATTGAGGCTATTGAACAGGAAGTGGGGGTCGACCTGATTTTTGAGGGCTTCGAGCTGCGCCTGGAAGGTTTCTTTCTGCAGCTGCGCGCCTCGATATAGCTCCTGCTCCAGGTTTTTGCGCACATGCTCGCGCTCCACGAAGTAGTAGAAGAACAACGACAGCACCGCGCTGACGGCCAGCGAAAGGCGCAGGACCTTGGGCGACACGTCGGCCGTGGGCACCAGGTAGTGCTGCGGCCAGGTGAAAAACAGCAGCCAGAATGCCACGCTCACCAGCACCACGCACTGCCCCTCCACCAAGGCTTTGGCCGAGGCGGGCAGACGCGTTAGGCGGGCCGGCCCGAAGAGGCGGGCAATGGGTGCGTGAATCAAGAAGGTGGCCAGCAAGAAGACAAACAGCAGCAGCAGTTGCCTGTAGCTGGCCTGCGCGCCCACCCACATAGTGCCATACTGGATGAACACCGCCATGTGGAAGACGGCGGTGGCCGCCAGTACCGCCAAGGCTATTTTTCGAATCATGGGGCCGGGTTGGGGCGACGCAGGGCGTCAGGGCAAGGGAAGAAGGCAGAGGCGGCCGCCCCTACTTGTTGTGCTCAGGGCCTCGCCACTGGCCTTGGAGCAACAAGGCAAAATTACCAAGCTGCCCGGCGAAAAGCTTCATTCGGCCGGCCGATTCACCAGACTTCTATCCCAGTTCATTGCCCCGAAATCCGGCTTCGACAGAAAGCCCTTTCGGACGGGTTCACGGCGCGGGATTATTGTCCCATCCTAGCTGCAGCCGGACGCTGCACTTCCCTCTCCCACCCTCATTCCCCGCTGCATGAAACTCCCTTCGTTTGACAAAGCAATGCGCATTTCCCGCACCCGGGGGTGCTGTGGAAAATGGCCAAGGCTGCCCTAGACAAAGACCGGCCGGTGCTGGTGCAAATCGTGGTGACGCGCCGCTGCAACCTGGCCTGCGGCTATTGCTACGAGTACGACAAGGTATCGAAGCCCGTGCCCCTGCCGGAGTTGAAAGCCCGCGTCGACACGCTGCGCAGGCTCAAGGCCGTGTTCGTGACGCTCAACGGCGGCGAGCCCCTGCTGCATCCGCACATTGCCGAGCTAGTCCGCTACATCGCCGAAGCCGGCATGGTGCCCATGATAAACACCAACGGCCACGTGCTCAAGGCTCCGCTCATCAAGAGCCTGAACGAGGCCGGCCTGTTTGGCATGCAACTGAGCTGCGACAGCCTGGAAGACAACGAGGTGACTGAGAAAAGCATGCGCCGGCTGCACCCCAAGCTGGAGCTGCTGCGGCAGCACGCCCAGTTCAGGGTGCGGGTGAACGGGGTGCTTGGGTCTGGCAACCCGGCCGAGATGGAGGAAGTGGCCAAGGCGGTGGTCGGGTTCGGCTTTGGCTTTCAGTGCTCGCTGATGCGCGACAGCCGCGGGCAAGCCCTGCCCCTGAGTGAGGAAGCCCTGCAGGCCTACCTGCGCATCCGGGCCATGAAAGGCCGCCTGCCGCTCGTGCTCCACGACAACTTTCAACTGCCCCTGGCCCGGGGCGAAAGCAAGAACTGGAAATGCCGGGCGGGGGCCCGCCACTTCGAGGTGGACGGCGCGGGCCTGGTGCACTTGTGCCAGCCCAAAACCGGCTCGCCGGCCAAGCCCCTGGCGGAGTACTCCGTGGAAGATATTCGCGCCCAATTCGACTGCGGCAAAACGTGCGCGGCCCGCTGCCCCATTGCCTACGCCCACCTGGGCAGCCGCCTCGACGGTTTTCGAAGCCAAAAAAGTGCCCGCACCTGATGGAACTGAGCCTGATTATCCCGGCCTTCAACGAAGCGCAACGTATCGGGCCCACGCTGCGGCGTGCGCACCTGTTTCTGGCCGCGCGCCCCGCCCGCTTCGAAATCTTGGTGGTCGACGACGGGTCGACCGACGACACGGTGGCCCTGGTCACGGCCCTGGCCGGCGAACTGCCCGGCCTGCGCGTGCTGTGCTCCGCGGCCAACCGCGGCAAAGGCCACGCGGTGCGCCTGGGCATGCGGGCGGCCCGGGGCCGCATCCGCCTGTTTTCCGACGCCGACGGCTCCACGCCCATTGAGGAGTTGGATGGGCTGCTGCAGGCGCTGGCGGCGGGAGCCGACGTGGCCATTGGCTCGCGCTACCTGGCGGCTTCCCAAGTCACGCGGCCGCAGCCCTGGTTTCGCCGGGTCTGGAGCCGGCTCGTCAACCGGGTGGTGCAGCGGGTGCTGCTGCCCGGGGTGGCCGACACGCACTGCGGCTTCAAGGCCATCACGGCCGCCGCGGCCGAGCACATCTTTAGCGCTTGCACCGTCGATGGCTGGTCGTTTGACCTGGAAGTGCTGGCCCGCGCCCGTGCCCAGGGGTTCCGCATCCAGGAAGTGGCCGTGCGCTGGGAAAACGACGACCGCAGCAAAGCCCGCATCCGGCAGCTTCCCCAAGAGTTCCGGCACGTGTACCGCCTCCGCAAGCAGCTCCGGCAGGAAGCGAGAAGGCCGGTAGTCATCCTCAGCGCCGGGTGAGCGGGGCTCGGGCGCTAACGATGGCTACCGAGCAAAAGCCTGCTTATGGGCTAACAATTAGTTCTTTATCTCCGCCCGCAGATGCTGGCAGAACTGTACTTCTTTTCTTTTTCTGCTTATGTCAACCAGCATCTTTTTATTATTTCTCTTTTTGGTGCTAGTGGGGCCTCCCGTGGTCATTCTGGTGCTCGGCCTGCGCTTCTACAAACTCAGCCAAATGGCGGACCTGATGGGCCGGGCCCGACAAATGCGATTGGTGTCGTTGGCGGCATTGGCCAGTGGGCTGACGGGCAGTTTCTACCTGTTGGTCATCGTTGTGTCTGCCAAGCTGCCCGGGGCGCACGGCCCCTCCCGCAGCAGCTTTCCCTGGCTGCACGAACACCCGCTCATCTCGGTGTTGCTCGCCGCCCTGGGCGTGACCCTGATGCTCGTGGCCCAGCCCGCCAAGCGCCCAGCCGGTCTCAGCTTCGGAGCCGGGGCACTGGCGGTGCTCATAGGGCTAGGCATTTATCGGGTTTCTACCGGCTACTAGGAAGACGTCATGCGAAACGCGTTTAGGCGCCGACGCCCCCTGTGCGCAGGTGCGATGCGTCGCGTAACCTACCAGCCACCCAACCTACCTACACGTCGGCAAGGGATTGGGTTTAGAGAAGGGGACGAAACCAGGGGCAATAATCAAAAAAGGCCACTCACGATACCGTAAGTGGCCTTTTAGCGCTCCCTCCTGGGCTCGAACCAGGGACCCTCTGATTAACAGTCAGATGCTCTAACCGGCTGAGCTAAGGAAGCTTTTTCTAGTCCGAAACCCGGTTGTTGTCGTTTCGGAGTGCAAATCTACAAACGCCTTTCAGGAATACACAAGCCTAGCGCAATGTTTTTTCTGAAAATTTATTCACTGCTTCAGTTGATAATATTGAGCAGAGAGCCTTGTTGGCTGACACTGTACTGCTTAAGTGGACGGGGAGCGGGCCCGCCAGTGACTTGCCCTTGCAAATTAAATTGTGAATTGCAGCAGGAATCGCGCATGAACAGGCGCGAATTGCGGTCCAGACTCACCGTGGCGCAGGCGTCGTAGGGCTGGTAGGGACAATTCCGCTCGAAGGCCAAGTAAGAATTTGCGTTTTGCCGAACCACAATCACCCCTTTCACGCCACCATCGCCAGCCGGGCCCTTCACCGGCAGCATTACGGCGCCGTTATCGAAACGCAGGCGGGTGTACTCCTGGCTGGTGAGGTTGATGCTCAAGTTCACCGGCGCGTAGGGGATGGCCGGCTGGTCGTTGTTTTTGCTACCGCAGGCGGCCAGCGCCAAGGCAACACAAGCAGCAGGAAACACCCAGGAATGACGGCTCATGGTTTACGGATTAGGTTAGGAAAGCAATAAGCCACTTCAAGGGCCAATTGGTTCGGCGCCCGAAGTGGCTTGTGCAGCAAACGCCAAGTGGCGGTGATTATTTCTTGAACAGCGAATTCACGAACGTGTATCGGTCGAAGAGCTGCAGGTCGGTCATCTTCTCCCCCACCCCAATGTAGCGCACCGGGATGCTGAACTGGTCCGAGATGCCGATGACCACACCACCCCGCGCCGTGCCGTCGAGCTTGGTGATGGCGAGGGCGGTTACTTCGGTGGCTTTGGTGAACTCCTTGGCCTGCATGAAGGCATTCTGGCCGGTGCTGCCGTCGAGCACCAGCAGCACTTCGTGCGGGGCATCGGGAATGGTTTTCTGCATCACGCGCTTGATTTTGCTCAGCTCGTTCATCAGGTTCACCTTGTTGTGCAGGCGGCCGGCTGTGTCGATGATGACCACGTCGGCGCCCATTTCCACCCCTTTTTGCACGGCATCGAAGGCCACGGCCGCGGGGTCGGTGTTCATGCCGTGGCTGATGACCGGCACACCCACGCGCTGGCCCCAAATGATGAGCTGGTCCACAGCAGCGGCGCGGAAGGTGTCGGCGGCGCCCAGCACCACCTTTTTGCCAGCGGCGTGGAAGCGGTGCGCCAGCTTGCCAATGGTGGTGGTTTTGCCCACCCCGTTCACGCCCACCACCATGATGACGTAAGGCTGGCCGGTGCTGCCCGCGCCATCCAGCACGGCCATCGACCCCGATTTATTGTCTTCCAGCAACCCGGCGATTTCTTCGCGCAGGATGCGGTCCAGCTCGCCGGTGCTCACGTATTTGTCGCGGGCCACCCGGGCCTCGATGCGGTCAATGACCTTGACAGTGGTTTCGATGCCCACATCGGCGTGCACAAGCAGGCTTTCGAGGTCGTCGAGTACGGCTTCGTCAACGGTGGCTTTGCCGACGACGGCCTTGCTTAGCTGCTCGAAGAAGCTGGTTTTGGTCTTTTCCAGCCCGGCATCAAGCGAGGCTTGCTGAGCGGGAGTTTCCTTGTCCTTTTTAAAAAAATCGAAGAGGCCCATGGGGAGGGGTATGAGGGTAGGAGGGCAAGAGGTTAAGAGTCGTAGAAATGAGCAACACGCCATCAGGCAACGGCTGGTGCCCTCTTAAACCCTCACCCTCCTACCCCCATCAACTAAAAAAGTCCCACGAAGGTGGGACTTTTTACGCTTTCAAAACGAAACTGGCGGGCAACTTATTTGTTGCCGGTGGCCAGGTATTCCTGCACTTTGTCGAGCAGCACCATTTCCTCGCGGAAGGTGTAAGCACCGGTTTTCTCCGATTTCACGGCCCGAATCACCTTCGCCCAGTTCTTGGCGTTCTCGGTGGTTTTCAGCGTAGCAACTACTTTCTTAGCCATTGTTCAGGTTATTTAATTTCCTTGTGAACGGTCATTTTCTTGAGGATGGGGTTGAATTTCTTCAACTCGATGCGCTCAGGCGTGTTCTTGCGGTTCTTGGTAGTGACGTAGCGCGAGGTGCCCGGCATCCCCGAGTTTTTATGCTCGGTGCATTCCATGATAACCTGCACCCGGTTTCCTTTCTTGGCCATCTCGACGGGGGTGTATGATTTTAATTTTTTAGGACTGCAAAGGTACGGGGATTTTTGGAAATTGCAAAGGGCTAGGCAACATCATGTAAAACAGCGGTTCTGCTAGGCGGAGTATCACGAAATAAAATTCCGCGGTACTCCGCCTTACTTTAGTTCCGGCAGCCTGAAGCCTTCTAGCGCGCTGGGCTCGGCCATGAGCTTTTCGATGTCGGCCACGGTGCGCGGGGCCTCAGCCGATAAATTCTCATGCCCGGTGGCAGTGATGAGGACGTCGTCTTCGATGCGGACGCCGATGTTCCACCACTTGGGGTCGCAGGGCGAGCCGGCGGGAATGTAGATGCCGGGCTCCACGGTGATGACGTTGCCGGCCTGCAGCGGGCCGTAGCTGCCGCGGTCGTGCACGTCGAGGCCGAGGTAATGGCTGGCGCCGTGCGGGTAGTAGCGGCGGAAATCTTCTTTCTTTTTGAGGATGCCCAGCTTAACCAAACCGTTGGCCACCACTTCCTGGGTGGCTTTGTTGGGCGCATCGAAGGGTGCGCCGGGCTTGCAGGCGGCAAACCCGGCTTCCTGGGCGGCCAGTACCAGCTCATAAATCTGGCGCTGGGCGGGGCTGAACGTGCCGGAGGGCGGCGCGGTGCGCGTCACGTCGGCCGAGTAGCCGTGGTATTCGGCGCCGCAGTCCATGAGCACAAGGTCGTTGTCGAGGCGCTGGCGGTCGTCGGTTTCGTAGTGCAGAATGCAGGCATTGGCCCCGCCGCCCACGATGCTGGGGTAGCCCTGAAACTCGGCGCCGTAGCGGCGGTACACGTACTCGTGCAGGCCCTGCACCTCCATTTCGCCCATGTCGGGGCGCATGAGCTTCATTACCTCACGCTGGCCCTGGGCGCTGATGCGAATGGCCCGCCGCAGCAGGGCCAGTTCCTCGGGCGTTTTGATGGCGCGCAGGCCGTCGAGCTTTTCGCCCAGCGTGGCGTCGTCGAGGCGGCCGGGCGGGTGGGCTTCGATGGCAGCCTTGCGGGCGGCATCGGTGGGGGCAGCCAGAAAAGCTTTTAGCAGCGGCGAAGCACCCAGCGCCGGGTTTTCTTTAATGGCCTGGCTGATGAACCCATTCGCGGCCTTGCCGTCGAGCAGGCCGTAGCGGCGCGTCATGTTTTCGGCTTCCGATACGGCGAGATTGTAGCCGGTGGCCAGGCCCGCTTGCTGGCGGAAGGTGTTCACCAAGCTGTAGAGGTCGGCCGGGTTGCGGGCGTCGTCGCGCGCGTCGGTAGGCAGGTTATCGAACAGCACTTTATCGAATTCCGCCCACTTGATGCCGGCGGCTTCGAAGTCTTTATTATCGGCCGCGAATTGCAGTTGCAGTTGCCCTTTGGCCCCGGCGGCGCCCAGGCGGCGGCCTGTCCACTGCTCGCGGGCGGGGTTGCGGGGCTGGGTAAACAGGGCCTCGGTGATGCCCGGCTGGCCGCCCACGGTGCGTGGTTCCTTGAAGAGCAGCAGCACGGCGTCGGGCTCGTCGCAGCCGGTGAGGTAGTGGAAATCGGGGTTTTGGTGGTAGACGTAGTTTACGTCGTTGGCGCGGTTGCGCACGGGTGCGGCAAACACCACGGCCACGCTGTTGGCGGGCATCTGGGCCCGCAGCAGCTCGCGCCGCTGCTTGTGGAAGGCCGGCGGCAGAAAATCGGTGGGCCGGGCGGGTGCCGGGTTGTTTACCAGCGGCTCGGGAATGGAAGTGGGCGTTTGGGCAGCGGCGCCAAAGCCGGCCAGCCCCAGCCAGCCGACCAGCGCCAGTTGAGAAACACGCTGCCACGGCCGCGGATTCGAAGAACGAGGGTAACGTAGCAGCATAACAATCAGCTTAGTGAGAAGAACCCAGTGCTAACGCAAGACAGATAGCCGCCAATAGACAAAGCCAGCGCCGCTACGGTTGCCTGAGAGACAACCGTAGCGGCGCTGGCTTTAGGTAGCAAGTCTTAAGCAGATAGTAATTAAGAACTTTGAGGTTCTTACTACTTGCTACTCAGTACTAAATACTTGAAAATCTAGTAAACGATGAAGCCCTGCTCCTTGGCCTTCTTCAAGGTGGCCATGATGCCGTTCTTGTTGATGGTGCGGATGGTGGAGGTAGCTACTTTCAGCGTTACCCAGGCGTCTTGCTCGGGCACGTAGAAGCGCTTTTTCTGCAGGTTCGGGTAGAACTTGCGCTTGGTCTTGTTGTTAGCGTGCGAAACGTTGTTACCAACGCGGGTACGCTTGCCGGTCAAATCACAAACACGGGCCATGATATCGGAGGGTTAATTAGTTACAAAGCAGGGAAACGGGCCGCAAATATCGGCAAAAGTCTGGCATTCACCAAACACCCGGGCTTATTTCTGCTCAGAAGGGCCCGGAGGGCTGGTTTTGGGCCGAAATTTCCAGGGACAGTGGCGGCAGCCGCTGCCGCAGCAGGTGCCCCGCCGGAGGTGGTACTGCTCAGTGAAAACGAGGTATCCTTCCGGCGTATAGTAAAAATCGCCGGGCTGGAGCGGCTGGGGCTGGGCTGGGGGCATGGGTGAATCAAAGTTAGAACCGGGCGCGTTGAATGGGAAGTAAGTCGTATCTTGTTCTCACAATCCGCCTATTCGTTCTATGAAAACATCTACTTTCTTCGGACGGCCCCTACTGGCCGGGGTGGCCCTGCTGCTGGCGCTACCCACCATTGCTCAGGGCCCGGCGCCGGTGGTGCTGACGGCCGATACCGCCCCGGCAGGCGTGCGGCCGGCCCTGACGCGGGAGGAAACCGCCCTGGCCGACCCCATGCGCGAGGCCTTGCGCACCCTGCCGCTGGCGAAAAAGAAGTTTTTGGCGGGCCTACCCACCGGCGACCAGTTTCTGCTGTCGGTGCGGGTAATTGCGACGGACACCAGCTTCCGGCAAGCCTCGGCGCGGGTGCTGGGCTGGCACGGCAACACGGTGCAGGCCCTGCTGCTGCCGCCCGCCGATGCGGCCGTGAAAGCAGAGCCCACGCCGGTGAGCTTCCCCGAAACCGCCGTGGTGGACTGGACCCTGCTGCGGGCCAGCGGCCGCGAAGAAGGCAACTACGTGGGCCGCTACATCGACACGTCGAAGCAGATGGAAAGCCTGCCGTTTCGGTAGGCCAACGCCACCCGGCGGGCGGGAAAATCGTAGTTTCGTGGGCTCACCCATTTTCCCACCTGACTTATGAATACGACCTCCTCCCCCACCGCCACCAGCCGCCGCGCTGAGCAGCTCATGCAGCTTGAAGACCGGTACGGCGCCCACAACTACCACCCGCTGCCCGTAGTGCTGAGCCGCGGCGAAGGCCCGCTGCTGTGGGACGTGGACGGCAAGCAGTATTACGATTTTCTCTCGGCCTACTCGGCCGTGAACCAGGGGCATTGCCACCCGCGCATCATCGGGGCGCTCACCCGGCAGGCGCAGCAGCTCACGCTCACGTCGCGGGCGTTTTTCAACGACCAGCTGGGCGAGGCCGAGAAGCAGCTGTGCGAGCTGTTTGGCTACGATAAGGCCTTGCTGATGAACTCCGGGGCCGAGGCGGTGGAAACGGCGCTGAAGCTGGCCCGCAAGTGGGGCTACCAGGAAAAGGGCATTGCGCCGAATTCGGCCCGCATTATCGTAGCCGAGCACAACTTCCACGGGCGCACCACCGGCATCATTTCCTTCAGCACCGATGGCGACAGCACGGGCGGCTTCGGGCCCTACATGCCGGGCTACCAGGTGGTACCCTACGACGACCTGGAGGCGCTGGAAGAAGCCGTGCGGGAGCCGCATGTGTGCGCCTTTATGGTGGAGCCTATTCAGGGCGAAGCGGGCGTGATGGTGCCGTCGGAAGGCTATTTGAAGAAAGCCGCGGCCATTTGCCAGGCCCACAACGTGCTGTTCATTGCCGACGAGATTCAGACCGGGCTGGGCCGCACGGGCCGCATGCTGGCCTGCGACTACGAGGGCGTGGACCCCGATATTCTCATCTTGGGCAAGGCGCTGAGCGGCGGCGTGCTGCCGGTGTCGGCGGTGCTGGCCAACGATATTATTATGCTCACCATTCAGCCTGGGCAGCACGGCTCCACTTTCGGCGGCAACCCGCTGGCCTGCGCCGTGATGCGCGCCGCGCTGGACGTCATTCGGGACGAGAAGCTGACCGAAAATGCTTTCCGGCTGGGCGAGATTTTCCGCGAGCGGATGCGCCAGGTGCAGGCCAAGCGCCCTGAGGTAGTAGACCTGGTGCGCGGCAAGGGCTTGCTGAATGCCGTGGTCATCAACCCCACCGAGGACGGCCGCACGGCCTGGGACGTATGCGTGACGCTGATGGAGCGCGGTGTGCTGGCCAAGCCCACGCACGGCGACATTATCCGCTTCGCCCCGCCGCTGGTGATTACGGAGGAGCAACTGCACGCAGCTTGCGACGTGATTGCGGAAGTGATTCTGGCCTTCTAAGCGCAAGGTTTCGCAAGGTTAAGAGAGGTTTCGCTAGGTTTGATGTGCCGCTAAACGCGGTTTGTGAATACACCTTGCGAAACCTCTTTTGACTTTGCGAAACCTTGCGCTATCGTATTGGGAGCACCAGTCCTTTTTCGGCCCGGCCGACGTGGCCATTATCGGCGCGGGTCTGGTTGGGCTCACGTCGGCGTTGTACTTGAAGCAGCAGCGGCCCAACTGGCGTGTGGTGGTGATGGAACGGGGCGCCCTTCCCAGCGGCGCTAGCACCAAAAACGCCGGCTTTGCCTGTTTCGGGTCGGTTTCGGAATTGATAGAACAGGAAAAGCGGGGCGACTTGCAGGCCGTGGTGGCAGCCCGTTTCGAGGGGCTGCAGCGGTTGCGCGAGTTGCTGGGCGATGCCGCGCTGGACTACCAGCCGGTGGGCGGCTACGAGCTTTTCCGGCACGAGGAAGCGGCGCTGGCGGCGGAGTGCCGCGAGAAAATTAATTATTTCAACGCCCTGCTGGCGCCGGTGGTGGGCCACGGCCGCACCTTTCGGGATGCGAGTGAAGAGGCGGGCCGTTTTGCTTTTGGGGGTGTGGGCACTTTGCTCAAGAATGAGCACGAAGGCAGCCTCGACACCGGGCGCATGATGCGTGGCCTGCTGGCCCGCGTGTGGGCCGCGGATGTGCCGGTGCTCACCAATTGCGAGGTAAAAGCCATCGAAACTGCCGCGGTAGGCTACTCGCTACCACTTGCCAATGGCGCGATTATCGAAGCCAACCGAGTGCTGTTGGCTACCAACGCTTTTGCTACTGAATTGCTGCCAGAACTGTCCGTAACGCCCGGCCGGGGGCAGGTGCTGGTGACGGAACCCCTGCCGGACGTACAGTTGCCGGGTACGTTTCACTACGACCACGGCTATGCCTATTTCCGGCAGTTGCCCGACCACCGCGTGCTGCTGGGCGGCGGACGCAACCTAGACTTCGCCGCCGAAGCCACCACCGCGTCCGGCCTTACGCCCGCCGTGCAAGCATACCTCGAAAACCTGCTGCACGAGGTCATCGTGCCCGGCCGGCAGCCGCGTATTGACTACCGCTGGAGCGGAGTGATGGGCTTCGGGCCGGCGCTGGCGCCCATCATCGACTGGGCGCGGCCGGGCGTGCTGGCCGCGGTGCGCTGCAACGGCATGGGCGTGGCCCTGGGCGCGGGCACCGGCTGGCGCGCCGCCGAAATGCTGGCCAACGCATAGCGGAAAGCCGATAGATTTCGTAGAGCACAGTTCAGATTCCACTTTCGGCTTTTCCTTATGCCCGTCGCTACGCGTACCCGCTTGTCTTCATTTCTGCTTCCTTCGCTTCTTGTGCTTGGAAGCTTGATAAGCAGCTGCCAAAGCAGCCGTCCCGGCTTTGCGTTTCAGCCTGCGCCAGGGCGGGCGACGCAGCTGGTAGCAGTTCCAGAAAACGCAGTGGCTGAAACGGCAGCAACCACAGTTGCGGCGACAACTCTGGCAGCAGTTTCCGCAACACCCATCGCGCCTTCGGTGGCACCTGGGCAACCTAAGTTAAAGCACCAGCGCAGCCTCCCCCGGCTTGCGGTTGTGGCAAAGGCACTGGCAACGCCCAAGGTCGGGCAGCTTAAGAAGCAGCCGCGGCGGGTGCTGCTCCAGCGGCCGCACGCCACGGCCGAGGCGGGGCTGGGCACCACGGTGCTGGGTGTGCTGGGCCTGATAATGCTGCCCATTGCCGCGCTGGGGCTGATTCTGAGCGGTGGCGCGCTGGGCTGGATAATTGTGGGCGGGCTGGCAGCACTGGCGGTGCTGGTGGCGTACATCGACCCGTTTGGACGGTAGAGCCTTTGGCATCAGCCGTTTTATAAAATCGAATAATTATTGCGCCAACTATCTATTAAGCAATTATTTGATAAAAAATCCTTATTTATTATAAAGTCTAACATACTGAAATATGCGTTAGGCTTTCCTTCGGCGGGCTAATGAACTTGGGGCATTGTATTTCATCACAATGTTCCGATGGCACGAGCAAGAAGTTGGGGCTGGCGCCTCTTGATTTTAATATGTTGGGCCGCAGGGTGTCGGAGTGAGCAGGTGGCTTTCCGGTCTCAACCTGTTGATAAACGCCAAGGCACTAGGTTGGCTTCCAAGGCAACAGTAGCTGCACAACCGGGCGAAACGGCCTGCTTCGTGAGTCGTTCGTTGCTGCTAGCTTCCGTAAATTCTCCATCGCCGGCGCTGTCGCGGCACAAACCACGCGGAGTCGGCCTCCCCCGTGCTGCCAAGCGCAGCGGGCAATTGCTACCACATGGCAAGGCGCAACGTCACTCGCTGGCTGTTGCGACTTCTACACTCAGGCATTCTATTGATGACCCGCCGTGGAATAGCATCATGTTTTTGCTGGGTGTGTCGTTGTGTGTAGCCGCGGTAATAACTGGCATCAACATCGGAGGTTGGTCAGGCTTAGGAGTTGGGGTGCTGCTGTATCTGGTCGGTACTTACATAGGGGCCAGGGGCTTTGCCGGGCCTAATAGACCAGCATCACCAAGCCCATCTTCGCGTCCGGCGCGGTTCCGCCGCCAGCTTGCTACCCTTCGCAGCTGGCAGCGGCTCAAGCTGGCGCGCAGCTCGACCACCTCGACCAGTCCTGGCGAAATAATCTTCACCGTAGGGACTTTGATGGTGCTGGTTGCGCTCATTCTGGGGCTTACCGGCGTATTGTCGGGTAATGTGGCTTTGCTGGTTGGATTGATAAGCTTTCTGTTGGCCGGTGCGGCCTACGGCGGCATCCGATAGCGGCGCCTGCCTCCAACATTACCTTTGCGCGGGCTGTTCTAACCCATCTTACCAAACATATCCGCTGTGTCTTTTCTCCCGACCCACCGCCCCCGCCGCAACCGCAAATCCGCCGTCATTCGTGATATGGTGCAGGAAACCCGCCTCACCGCCCACGATTTCATCTACCCCATTTTCATCACCGAAGGCCAGAACCAGACCGAGGAAATCAAGTCGATGCCCGGCATCATGCGCTTCACGGCCGACCGGGTGATTGACGAAATAGGGCAGTGCGTGGAGCTGGGCGTGAAAGCCTTTGCGCCCTTTCCCAACATCAATGAGGTGCTGAAGGACCCCATGGCCCGCGAAAGCACCAACCTCGAAGGCCTGTACCTGAAAACGGTGGCCGACATCAAGCGCCAGTTCCCGGAAGTGGTGCTAATGACCGACGTGGCCATGGACCCCTACAGCTCCGACGGGCACGACGGCGTGGTGGACCCCGATTCGGGCGAAATCCTCAACGACCCCAGCCTGGAAGTGCTGGGCCAAATGGCCCTGGCGCAGGCCCGCGCCGGCGCCGACATCATCGGGCCGAGCGACATGATGGACGGCCGCGTGGCCTGGATTCGGCGCATTCTGGATGAGAACGGCTTTCAGCATGTGAGCATCATGAGCTACACGGCCAAGTACGCGTCGGCGTTCTACGGGCCATTCCGCGATGCACTGTCGTCGGCTCCGAAGAAAGGCGACAAGAAAAGCTACCAGATGAACCCCGCCAACCGCCTGGAAGCCCTGCGCGAGTTGGCGCTGGACGAGGCTGAGGGTGCCGACATGGTGATGATTAAGCCCGCGCTGAGCTACCTCGACATCATTCGGGAAGTGAAAAACCACACCCACCTGCCCGTCACGGCCTACAACGTGAGCGGCGAGTACGCCATGATTAAAGCCGCTGCCCAAAACGGCTGGGTGGATGGCGAGCGCACCATGATGGAGGTGCTTACCAGCATCAAGCGCGCCGGTGCCGATGCCATTCTGACCTACTTTGCCAAGGAGGCGGCCGAAGTGCTGCGCCGCGGGTAGGGAATAACAATGTAGAGACGCGACACTTCGCGTCTCGGCGCTGAACGACCGGGACCGCGCCGCTTTCGTCCCCGCGCCATTCCCACACCATCGTTCGAACGCCGAGACGCGAAGTGTCGCGTCTCTACTTCGTTTCAGCGTCCTTCCATTGCCATTATATCAATGCTCACCATCCGCCGCGCTACCACTGCCGACATTCCCGACATCCTTGCCCTGGTGCGCCGGGTGGTGCCCCTCATGCAGGCCAGCGGCAACTTTCAGTGGACGGCTGACTACCCGAACGAGGCCGTTTTTGCCGCCGATATTGCGCACAACCACTTATGGGTAGCGGAACTGGACGGTGCCATTGCCGGCGTGGCCGCCCTCACGCAGGACCAGGACGCCGAATACGCGCAGGCCGACTGGGACGTGACCGAGCCCGCCCTCGTGACGCACCGCCTGGCCGTGGACCCAGCCACCCAAGGCAAAGGCGTGGCACTGGCCTTGATGAACCAAGCCGAAAAACAGGCCGTAGCGCAAGGTCTGAAGGTTTTGCGCGTGGATACCAACTCCGAAAACGTGGCCACCCAGCGGCTGTTTCCGAAACTGGGCTACCGCTTTGCGGGCGAGATTACGCTGGCGTTTCGGCCGGGGCTGCGGTTCTTCTGCTACGAGAAGCGGCTGGCATAGTGGATTTCTCGCGGCTTGGTTTGGTGGTGTTGCTGCTGGGGCTGGGCATGTTCTACAGCGTGCGCGCGGGCAAGCTGACCGTGAGCGCCGCAACCACCGGCGGGGTGCTGGGACTGCTGATTTACCTCGGCAGCGGCTTTGGTGGGCTGGGTCTGTTGGCGCTGTTTTTCGGCCTGGGCACAGCGGCCTCGGGCTGGCGCGTGGCCGAGAAGCGCCGCCTGGGGCTAGCCGAGGAGAACAAAGGACGCCGCACCGCCGGCCAGGTAGTGGCCAATGCCGGCGTGGCGGGCCTGCTGGGCTTGCTGGCCTGGCAGCTGCCGCAACACGCCCCGCTTGCAGACCTGATGCTGGCCGGCAGCTTTGCCGCGGCTACGGCCGACACGCTGTCCTCCGAGTTGGGTAACGTGTATGGCCGCCGTTACTTCAATGTGCTGACTTTCCGCCCCGATACACGCGGCCTGAACGGCGTGGTGAGCCTGGAAGGCACTTTGCTGGGGCTGGCCGGCACGGCCGTGCTGGCAGCAACCTACTGCCTTGGGGCAGGCTGGGGCACTACATTTGGCTGGCTGCTGGTAGCGGGCACGGCCGGCAACCTGATGGATTCGGTGCTGGGCGCTACGTTGGAACGGCGGGGCGTGCTGGGCAATAATGCGGTCAATTTTATCAATACCCTGACCGGGGCGCTGGTAGCGGGCGGGCTGGCGCAGTGGCTGGGGTAAGACCAGGAATCAGTGTATTACTTGGCCGTTGCAAAATCGGTTAGCGCGGCCAGTTCACTGGCTATCTGGCGCTCCCATTCCAGTTGTTTGTCGAGAAACAGGCCGTATTTGGTTTCGTCGGCGTACTGAACGACGCGTTTGTGGGCCTCGTCGTAGGCGGTGCGGAATAGTTCGTTGGGGTCGGGCTTACCGATGAGAATGATGCGCTTGGCCGAGGCCCGCAGCTGCTGGCGGAGCCGCCGGGAGGCCACTTCGTAGATATCCCACTCGGTTTGCATATAGCGTAGCTCCAGTGCGGTATGCAGGGTGTCGACGGGGTTCAGGTAGGAGGCAGAATGCTGAAAGAAGTTCTGCACCATGTGGTTGGCGCCCTTGCCCAGCAAGTCCAGGTTCATGCCTTGCAGCTGGATGCCGAAGAAGGCAAAGCTCTGGTTCAGGTTGTTTTGCGGCCGCACTTGCATTTGGAAGTCGCTGGGCCGAAGCCGGCGCGTGGGGCTCCAGAGCAGGTAGTCGGCCGACAACGGCTTTACCGGCTGCCACAGCTGAGCCCGACTCTGAATGCCGCTTAACAAAAACGCTACCAGTAACGCCCACTTGGCCATAATAAATCGGTTAGCAACCCGGTAAAACTGTTCTATCTGGCCTCAAACGGCCAGCGCCCCAGCCGCCGGCTCCACAGCAAAAACGCCACGGTGCCCAGCGCCATCATGCCCAATGCCGCCAGCTGGAAATAAACTTTAAAATGCACGCCGCCCCAGGTCACCTCGGCCGGGGCGATGCCCACAAACACGAACAACCACACCGCAATAGCCACGATGACGGGCAGCGGATAAAGCGGCATTTTGAACGGCAGCGCCGCCGTGCCCCGCCGCTTCCGGAGCAGCATCAGCCCCACGGCTTGGCCCACGAACTGCACCAGAATGCGCATGGCCAGGATGGCCGAAATGACTTCGCCCAGCCGGAACAGCAGGCTGAACACGAAGCCCACGCCGCCCAGCAGCAGCAGCGAGATGTAGGGGAATTGCTTGGTGGGGTGCAGCTTGCCGAACACGGGCAAAAACTCGCCATCGGCCGCCGCGGCGTAGGGAATGCGCGAGTAGCCCAGCAACACCGCAAACAGCGAGGCGAACGCTACCAGCAGCACCAGCCCGGTGGCAAAAGTGGCGGCGGCCGGCCCGTAGAGCCGCTCCACAAACACGCTCACAATGAACTGCGACTTGTCGCCGGCGCCCGCCTGCCAGGCCTGCACCTCCTGCCAGGGAATGACGGTGCCTACGCTCCAGTTCAGCAGCAGGTAGAGCGCCGCAATGCCGAGAATGCTCAGGAAAATGCTGCGCGGAATGACGCGCTGCGGGTTCACGATTTCGGCGCCGAGGTGGCACACGTTGTAGTAGCCGAGGTAGGAATAGATGGTTTTGACGGCCGCCTGGCCCATGGCCACCGAAATCAGCAGGCCCGGCAAGGCCGGAAAGCCACCGCTAGGGAAGATGTCGACGTGGTGGTTGGGGTGGGTGACGCCGCCGAAAATCAGCCAGCCCATGAGGCCCAGCACGCCCACCCACAGCGCCACGCCCAGCTTGCCAATGTCCTCGATGCGGCGGTAGAGCAGCACCACCAGTAGCAGCACCACGGTGCCGGCCACAGCTTTGGGCTGCCACCATTCGGTCATGGGCACGAGGTAGCCGAAGTATTGGGCGAAGCCGATGGCGCCCGAGGCCAGCACCAGCGGCGACTGAATGAGCGTTTGCCACACATAGAGAAAGGACATGTAGCGGCCCCACTTCTGCTCGCCATAGGCCAGCTTAAGGAAGCGGTAGCTGCCGCCGGCTTCGGGGTAAGCCGCGCCCAGCTCGCTCCAGATGAGACCATCGACGGAAGCGAGGGCGGCGCCCACCAGCCAGGCCAGCAGGAAATTCGGCCCCATAAAGCCCATCACGAGCGGCAGGGTGACAAAGGGGCCAATGCCCACCATGTCAATCATGTTTAGGGCGGTGGCCTGAACCAGGCCGAGGCGGCGCTGCAAAGAAGGTGCGGACATGGGGGCGAAAGTAGCGCGGAACGAGTACGCGGCACGCCTGGCACGAGTACTCCGAAGCTCCTGCTTCGGCCCGCCTGCACCAAACCCAGCAAGTCGTTCAGGGCGGGCCGAAGCAGGAGCTTCGGGGTACTCGCTCATCCAACCCCTACCGCCGCGGCCCCGTAAGCCTCGCCAATACTTCACCAAATCTTCATCTAAAATCCATGGCGGGCAGTTCTTCCAAAATTGTGGTGTACGGCGCCATTGGGGCCAACCTGGCCATTGCCGTGTCCAAGTTTGTGGCGGCGGCCTTCACCGGCAGCGCGGCCATGATGTCGGAGGGCATTCACTCGCTCGTCGACAGCGGCAACGGCCTGCTTATCCTTTTTGGCATGAACCGCAGCGCCCGGCCCGCCGATGCGCGCCACCCCTTCGGCTACAGCAAGGAAATCTATTTCTGGACGGTGATTGTGGCGGTTTTGATATTTGCCGTGGGCGGCGGCATGTCGCTCTACAAGGGCTACCAGTACATTCGCAGCCCTGCCCCGCTCACCGACCCTACCTGGAACTACTGGGTGCTGGGGCTGGCCATTGTGTTTGAGGGCGTGGCCTGCACGCTGGCCTACCGCGAGTTTCAGAAGACGCAGGGCGAGCAGGGTTTCTGGCAGGCGCTGCGCACCAGCCGCGACCCGGCCGTATTCGCCATTCTGCTCGAAGACTTAGCCGCGCTGGTGGGCCTGGTCATTGCGCTGGCTGGCATTTTCTTCGGGCACTTGCTCAACAACCTGTACCTCGATGGCGTAGCGTCCATGACCATTGGGGCGCTGCTAGTAGGCATGGCCGTGTTTATGCTCAGCGAAGCCAAGGGCCTGCTGGTGGGTGAAGGCGCCAGCCCCGACGTGCTGCGCCACCTCGAAACCCTGACCCGCCAGGACGCCGCCGTGAGCGAGCTGCGCGCCCCGCTCACCATGTACCTAGGCCCGGCCGACGGCATTCTGGCCCTCGACATCGCCTTTCACGACCACCTCACGGCAGTGGAAGTAGAGCAAGCCATCCAGCGCCTGCAAACCGCCATCAAAGCAAAATACCCCGAGTTCAACAAGATTTTTATCGAAGCCTCCTCGTTGGCCGGGCACGCCGACGCCAGTCCGGCCGTCGCGTCGTAGCGCGGGCTTTCAGTCAGCGCCCTACCCGATGATGCAACGCAGACTGGCAGCCCACGCTGCGGTCCAAACACTGCCTTAACCTCCCGCGTAAGCCCCCGTCATGAGTTCACCAAACAGTTCGAAATTTGCCATCTATGGCGCCATCGGGGCCAACGTGGCCATTGCCGCCAGCAAGTTTGTGGCAGCGTATTTCACGGGCTCCTCGGCCATGCTCTCCGAGGGCATTCACTCGCTGGTGGATAGCGGCAACGGCATTCTTATTCTTTATGGGGTAAAGCAAGCCGAGAAGCCCGCCGACAAGCGCCATCCCTTTGGTCGCAGCAAGGAGCTGTATTTCTGGGCTTTGATTGTGGCCATTCTGGTTTTTTCGGTGGGCGGCGGCATGTCGTTCTATGAAGGCATTGAGCACCTCAAGCACCCCGCTCCCATCACCGACCCCACCTGGAACTACTGGGTGCTGGGCCTCTCGCTGCTGTTTGAGGGCATTTCCTGTTTCCTGGCGTTCAAGGCCTTTAATGCCGACCGGGGTGACACGGGCTTCTGGGAAACCCTGCGCCGCAGCAAGGACCCGTCGGTGTTTGCCATTCTGCTCGAAGACCTGGCGGCGCTGCTGGGCCTGGTCATCGCGCTGGCGGGCGTGTACTTCGGCCATTTGCTGAACAACCCCTACCTCGACGGCGCGGCTTCCATTGCCATCGGCGTGTTGCTGGTGGGCGTGGCGCTGTTTCTCATCTACAAAACCAAGCGCCTGCTGGTGGGCACCGGCGTAGACGACGAAACCGTGGACGCCATCGAAGCCCTCGTGCGGGCCCAGCCCCATGTGGAGCAAGTGGGCCCGCCCCTCACCTCCTACCTCGGCCCGGCCGACGTCATTCTGGCCCTGGATGTGGAGTTTAAGGACAACCTCACGGCCGAGGAGATTGAGCACGCCATCGACAAGCTACAGGACGACATCCGGGCAAAATATCCCGAGATGAAACGCATTTTCGTAGAAGCTAAGTCGCTGTCGAGCCGGGTAGTAGCACGCTAAAAGACCATCATGCAGCGCGCAGCGAAGCATCTGGCCCGCTTTAACTAAACCCAATGGACTGGATTGCATTGCGCACGCGAGATGCTTCGCTGCGCGCTGCATGACGTTCTTTGCCTTCAACACCCCACCCCTACCCCGCCGCATGGCCAACGCTAACGCATCCAAACTCTCCCTCTACGGCGGCATCGCCGCCAACGTCGCCATTGCCATCAGCAAGTTTGTGGCTGCTTATTTCACCGGCTCATCGGCCATGCTCTCCGAGGGCATCCACTCGCTGGTGGATACCGGCAACAGCGGCCTGCTGCTCTACGGCACCGCCCAGAGCCAGCGGCCGGCCGATGCCGAACACCCGTTTGGCCACAGCAAGGAGCTGTATTTCTGGGGCCTGATTGTGGCGGTGCTCATCTTCGCCATCGGCGGTGGCATGTCGTTTTATGAAGGCATCAAGCACATTCAGCACCCCGAGCCCATCGAAGACGCCACTTGGAACTACGTGGTGCTGGGCTTGTCCTTTCTGTTTGAGGGCTTGGCGTTTTTTCTGTCGGTGAAGGCCCTGCTGGCGACAGCGGACCGCAACGTGGGCTTCGTGCAGATGCTGAAGACCAGCCGCGACCCGGCCGTGTTTGCCTCCGTGATGGAAAACCTGGCCGCGCTGCTCGGTCTGGCCATTGCCGGACTGGGCGTGTTTCTGGGCCATTTGCTGAACAATCCTTACTTCGACGGCGGCGCTTCCATTGCCATTGGCTTACTGCTGATGCTGGTGGCCGTGTTTCTGGTGGGGCGCACCAAGGGCTTGCTGGTGGGCACCGGCGTGGATGCCAATACCCTAGCCAACCTGGAGCGCATTGCCCGTGCCGCCCCGCAGGTGCGCGAAATCCGCTCGCCCCTCACCATGTACCTCGGCCCCAACGACGTCATCATGGCCCTCGACGTGGATTTTGCCGACAACATGAGCTCGACCCAGGTGGCCACCGCCGTGGAGGAACTGCAGGACGCCATCCGCAAGGAGCACCCCGAGGTGCAGCGCATTTTCATCGAGGCCAAGAACCTAGTGCAGGCCGCCGGGAAGTAGAACGTGTACCCCGAAGCTCCTGCTTCGGCTCGCGGCAGCATCGTTCAACGAGCCGAAGCAGGAGCTTCGGGGTACTCGTTCTATTTGCCGTCTCCACTAACCTCGGCCTTAACCTCCGGCGCCTTTTTTCAGTTTAAGCCATACCCTGCCCGTGCCCGCCTCAACCAGCGGGCGCGGGCATTCGCCTATTACCCCGTTTCCAAGCTATGGCCATTCTTACCCCCGAGCCCAACCCGTTTCAGTCCTTTTGGTGGGGCGGCTACGAGTGCACCGACCAACTCAACGCCTTTGGCAACCGCGTCGATTTCCTGCCCCTCACCGGCCATTTGCAGTTGATTGACGAAGATTATGCGGCCCAGAAGCCGTTCAACATCGGCACCGTGCGCGAGGGCATTCGCTGGGCCATGATTGAGAAAACGCCCTACCACTACGATTTCAGCACCGTGAAAACCATACTGGACGCGGGCAAGCGCCACGGCGTGCAGCAAATCTGGGACCTGTGCCACTTCGGCTACCCCGACGACCTCACGCCGCTGCACCCCATGTTTGCCCGGCGCTTTGCCGCGCTCTGCCGCGCGTTTGTGGATTTCTACCGCTCCGAGCGGCCCGACGACGTTCTCATCGTCACGCCCATCAACGAGGTCAGCTTCATCAGCTGGCTGGGCGGCGAGGCCAACGGTACCTCGCCCTACTGCCACGGCCAGGGCTGGCGCGTGAAGTACGGCCTGATGCGCGCCTACATCGAGGGCAGCTACGCCCTGCGCGAGGCCGACCCCAGCATTCGCCTGCTCACCACCGAGCCGCTCATCAGCATTGTGCCGCCGCCCAACCCCTGGCCCCAGCACCGCCGCGAGGCCCGCGACTCGCACAACAACCAGTTTCAGGCCACCGACATCCTCTGCGGCCGCCTGTGCCCCGAGCTGGGCGGCTCGCCCGAGCTGCTCGACATCGTGGGTTTTAACTACTATTACGACAACCAGTGGCAGCTGCACCCCTACCAGAAGCTGGGCTGGAACGACGTGCAGATGGACCCGCGCTGGGTGCCGCTGCACAAGCTGCTGCGCAAGGCCTACCAGCGCTACGGCCGCCCCTTTGCCATCACCGAAACCAGCCACCCCGGCGTGGACCGGCCCATTTGGTGGAAAATGATAGCCGAAGAGTGCGCCCACGTGCTGCGCAAGGGCCTGCCGCTGCAAGGCGTGTGCATCTACCCGCTCATCGACCGGCCCGACTGGGACCACCTCGACCAGTGGCACCGCTCCGGCCTCTGGGACGCCGACCTTTCGCAGCCCGGCCCGGCCCGCGTGCTGCACCAGCCCAGCGCTGAGGCCCTGCTCCGCGCCCAGGCCGAAGTAGCCGCCGCCAAGCCGCCCCGCCGCCGGCAAAGCGCTACCAGTATGCAAGCCAGCTTGTCGCTGGCCGCGCCTATTTTCAAGCCGTGAACCCAGTCACGGCCTACCTCAATACTCCCCTCGGCCTGCTGGCCCTCACCGGCTCCGAAGCGGGGCTGAGCGCCGTCACGTTTCTCAACGACGCCACCGAAACAGCTACTGCAGCGGCGGCCGTGCCGGAGTGCCTGCGCGAGGCGCACCGCCAGCTACAGGCCTATTTCGGGCGGGAGCTGCGGGAGTTCAGCCTGACGTATGCACCAGCTTTCGGCACCGATTTTCAGCGACAGGTGTGGCAGGCGATGCTGGGCATCACCTACGGCCGCACAGCCTCTTACCTGGATGTGGCCAAGCTGCTGAACAATCCCAAGTCGGTGCGGGCCGTGGGCGCGGCCAATGGGCAGAACCCGCTCGCCATTGTGTGCCCCTGCCACCGCATCATCGGGGCCGATGGCAGCCTGACGGGCTACGCCGGCGGCATGCACCGCAAAAAGTGGCTGCTGGAATTTGAGCAGCCCACGCGGCAGGGCGGGCTGTTTTAAGTTAAAACGAGTACCCCGAAGCTCCTGCTTCGGTCGTTGAACGATTCCAACGCGAGCCGAAGCAGGAGCTTCGGGGTACTCGTTCTTACGCCCCCACAAACTTCAGCAGCCCCTGGTAAATAACATTGTGCTGCCAATACAGCTGCAGC
This sequence comes from Hymenobacter monticola, assembly GCF_022811645.1. NCBI lineage: Bacteria > Pseudomonadati > Bacteroidota > Cytophagia > Cytophagales > Hymenobacteraceae > Hymenobacter > Hymenobacter monticola. The sequence continues at coordinate 594,513 of NZ_CP094534.1, forward strand.
ACCATGGGAATGTGGTGCCGGCCGGGAATGATGTTATAAGACGCGGGCTGCCCGATGGCATTCAGTCGGTCGCGAAATCGGCCTGAGCTGCCGCTGATGCTCGGGTACGTTTCGCCGCCCAGGTAGAACAGGAAGGGCGGAATTCCTGGCCGGATTTTGTAGATGGCCGACATTTCCTTCCACACCGCGGGGTCGTTGCAGAAGGGCACTTTGTACTGCGCGTCGCCCTCGTAGCGCATTTCCTTGAGGTAGCTGTACATGTCCAGCCCGGCCGGGTCGTCCATGATGGCGCCGCGCACGGGGTTTTGCGGGAGGCCGTTTCTTGCCAGCAAGGCGTCGTCGGTGGCCAGCAGGGCCGCCAGTCCGCCGCCGGCCGAGTGGCCCATCACGAACACGCGAGCCGGGTCGCCGCCGTACCGGGAGATGTTGGCGACGGTCCAGGCCAGGGCACGGGCACAGTCGGCGGCTTGCTCGGGCACGTGCACGGGCGGCGCCAAGCGGTAGTTAATGATGACGGCCACTACGCCCTGCTTGGCCAGGCGCCGGCCGATGAAGGTATAGATGTTCTTGTTGCCGCTTGTCCAGCTGCCGCCGTGAATGAACAACACCACCGGGTAGCCGGCCGCCGCGGATGCCGGTTTTTTAGGTGAATACACATCCAGCACGTGCCGCTCCTTATCGAAATCGGGCGCAGAAATGGCCACGTACGCCACGTTTTTGGTGCGGTGGCTGGGCCGGGCCATGGCAAACTCAGTGGCCAAAATGACCACCACGGCAGCCAACAACACGGCCACGGGGCCCAACAACAGAAATCGACGCATAAAACGGAAACGAATGAAATATCGCCAGGTTTGAGAAAGCGCCCAGCTGCGGCTCACCTACGCCCGGGCGGCGCCAGCAGTTTGCCGGGGGCCGCAATAGCGCAGACTTTTCATGCGCTTCGCCACACGGCCTGGAAGTGGCTCGGGTTGCGCCGGGGGCGCACGAAAAGCCTGCGCTACAGCCTCTGGCTTTATCTTTGTCAGAAACCGCGGCTAGCCCTTTTTAATAGCCGTCAGCTTTACTCATTCATTTATTTTTCAAGGTGTTTATCTCTGCTTCGCTCAAAATGATTTCCTCGGCGCTGACGGCGGCTTTGCTGCTGGGCGTGCTGCTGGCGACGCCGGCCCAGGCCCAGCGCCGGGGCAAAACCTCGGCCGCCAACCCCGACGGCAGCCTCGCCACCACCTCCACCGCGCCCGGCCGCCCAGCGCGCCTGCAGCCCATGTTTGGCGGTCTCAGCCCCGCCCAGGCCACCCAGCTTATTGGCGAGGCGCAGCTCAAGGCCATTGCCGCCAGCTTTGGCTCCACGGCTGAGGCCAGCGCGTTTTTCACCAGCAAAGGCTACGAATACCTGCGCGAAAACCAGCCCGACACGGCCGTGTACCGCTTCAACCTGGCCTGGCTGCTCGACCCCAAAAACGCCGAGGCCTACCGGGGCCTGGGCGTGGTGGCTAGCAACGCCTCCACGCCCGACGCCGCCATTGGCCTGCTAACCAAGGGCTTGGCGCTTGCCCCCAGCAGCGCGGTGCTGATGAGCGACCTGGGCACCAGCCACCTCATCCGCTACAACCAGACCAAGAAGAAAAAAGACCTCGCCACCGGCATGGAGCTGCTGCAGCGCGCCACCGCCGCCGACCCCGCCAACGCCGTGGCCTGGCAAGAGCTGGCCCGCGGCTACTTCTACCAGGAGAAATACACCGAGGCCTGGAACGCCGTGCACAAAGGCCAGTCCATCAGCCCCACCAGCCTCGATTTTAACCTCGTGTCGGACCTGCTGGCCAAGCAGCCCGACCCGCAGGGCACCTTCAAATAACTGCGGGCCGACAGACGGATTCCGGCAGCTTTGGCGTTGCGGTTCGTATACGCGCTTTCATCACCCATTTCTAATAGCATGCGGTTTCGCCTTTTTATCCTGGCAGTGTTGGCGGCTGGCTTTTTCAGCAGCCAGACGGCTCACGCCCAATACCATTACTCGGTGCGGCACTACAACCGCCAGGGCCGCCCTTATTACCGGGGGCCGCTGCACGTCACGCTCGGCGGGGGCACGGGCCTCTACAACGGCGACCTGGGCAACAGCCCCGGCGACAATTTCTTTGGCCCGGCCATCAGCGCGGGCATCCTCTACCGCCTCACGCCGCACCTGCACCTGGGCAGCGAGTTCAGCTACCTGAAACTGGGGGCCCGCGACAAGGCCAAGGAGCGGGGCCTGGCCTTCAGCAGCACCAACGGCCTGGGCACGCTTTTCCTGCGGTTCGACCTGCTGCCCGACGAGTCCATTTTCGCATCCTCCGTAACCGAGGCACCCACGTTCCAGGTGTTCGTGCAGGGCGGCGCCGGCCTGCTGCTGTTCGACCCCCGCTCCTACCTGGGCACCACGAGCCCAGGCGATAAAACGGTGTACCTAGCCCCGGAACGCAACGACTACCCCTACCTGGCCGGCGTGGCGCCGGTGGGTGGCGGCTTCAGCGTGCGCCTCACCGACCAGCTCCGCGCCAACGTCGAAGCCAACTACTACTTCACCACCACCGACCAACTCGACGACATCAGCGTGAAGCTGGGCGGGGCCTCGCGCGGCAACGACGGCTTTGGCACCGTGATGCTCAAGCTCGACTACTCGCTGGAGTAGGTTTTTATTTTCTGTCATCCTGAGCATTCTGCGAAAGCAGAGACGAAGGACCTTATCACGCCCGGACAAGTCGCTTCAACGTGGTAAGGTCCTTCGCTGCACTCAGGATGACAAACAACAAAAAGGCCCGCCAGCATTGCTGACGGGCCTTTTTAATGGCATTCGGTTAGCAAAAGGCTATTCCTTCACAAAGCGCTGGTGGAACACTTTCTGGCCGTCGCTCACGCTGATGGTGTACATGCCCTTGGCCAGGCCGCTGATGTTGAGCACGCCGTTGTTGAGCGTAGTGCCGGTCATGCGGGCGCCGCGCACGTCGCTCACCGTCACGGCGGTTACTTCAGCGTTGCCGGGCAGCACCAGGCGCAGGGCGTCGGTGGCCGGGTTCGGGAACAGCTCCAGGGTGCGGGCCAGCTCGTTGCCGAGCGGCGTAGCATCACCAGTCAGCATGGTGGGCGCAATGGCCGCGCCGCCCGTGATGTTGAGAGTGTAGTCTTCGGCCTCGCCGTAGCTGAAGGTGCCGCAGCTGGTGGTGGCCGAGTTGTCGCTCATAATCACGCGCATCACCGTGCTGCCGTTGCGGGCCGTGGTGGGCACCGTGAAGGTGGCGCTCAGGGTGCCGGCGCTGGCGCTGCTGCCGCTTACTACCAACTCGCCGGCATCGGTAAACACGCCGTTGCGGTTGTAGTCGATGTACACCTTCCAGTACTCGGTGTAGGCGGTGCTGGTGAAGCCGGCCGAGAAATACACCGTCTGCGACGAGCCGGCGGCTACGCTGGTGCTCAGGGCCGTGCCATTGTAGTAGCCGGCATCTTTGCCCGAAGTGCGGTTGATGCTGCCCAGTTGCACAAGGTCAATCCACTCGTACGACTGGCTGGTGCCCTTGATGGTGCAGTAAGTGGTAGTGGTGGGGGGCGGCGTGGTGGTGCCACCGCCGCTGTAGGCGGCGCCTACGCCCACGGCGTACCAGGCGTTGGTCACGGCAATTACCTGGGCTGACCCGGCGCCGTAGAGGTCGGTAGCCGCCTGAATGGCGTAGGTGCGGGCCTGGGCGTAGGTCGAGCTGGCCGTCATGTACACGCTTTCCATGCGGTAGGTGATTTTGGCAGCCGCATCAATGCCCTGGCCGGTCACGCTGTAGGTGTTGCCGCCTTCGTTGGTGCCCGATTTGCCCACCGCCAGGATGTAGAACCAGTGGTTGAGCACGCCCGAGTTGGTGTGCACGCCGCCCTGGTCATTCGCATTCGAGGGCGACGACGACAGCGGCGCCCAGTACTGGCCCTTGTAGTAAGCCGGCTGGCCCAACGACTTGGGGTCGCTCATCGAGCGCAACGCGGCCTGCTGCTTGTCGATTTCCTCGCCGATGAGCCAGGTGTTCTTGGCTTTCACGCCGCCCGAGGTGAAACCCAGGTTGGCCACTGCATAGGCTTCAATGCTGGCACCCCAGATGTCAGACAGGCCCTCGTTCATGGCGCCCGACTCGTTGGCGTAGGTAAGGTTGGCGGTTTTCTCGCACACGGCGTGGCCGATTTCGTGGCCGCACACGTCCAGCGACGTCAGCGGGCGGAAACGGGTGGCGCCGTCGCCGTAGGTCATGCGCACCCCGTCCCAGTAAGCGTTTTCGTAGCCGGCGCCGCCGGGCACATCGTCGAAGTGCACGTAGCTCTTGATGATGGCGCCGTTGTTGTCGAAGCTGTTGCGGCCGTGCACGTTTTTCCAGTAATCGTAGGTGGCCTGGGCGCCCACGTGGGCGTCGCCGGCCACGTTGTCGAAGTTGGCGTTGTTGTATTCAGCCGACGTCCAGTTGTTGTCGGCGTCAATGAAGTCGACGGCCGAGGTGTAGCTGTTGCTCTTGCGGCAGTTGAAGGTCTGGATGCCCAGGCCGCGGGTGGTTTCGCGCAGGAAGTAGCCGCCGGTGGTAGTCCCGTCGGCAAACGAGCGGGAGCCGCTGTAGGCCGTGGCAAAGGTGCCCGTAGCCGCCGCGTGCTTGATGATGTTGTCCTGCAGCACCACTTGGCCGGTGTTGGCGTCAACGTACACGTAGGAGCGGCTGATGGGCTGCGCGGCGTACACGTTGAACTTCCAAGCCAGCACCAGTGGGCCATTTTCGGGGTTCTGGCGCAGGTCGCGCACAATCACCAGCTCGCCGGCCGGCGCAAATTCGCTGGCGTTGGCCTCGTTGGTTTGCCACATGTACTTGCGGGCGCCCACGTGGGCCAGGGCCCGGCTCAGGGCCGTGCTCTCGTTCAGGCCGGGCGTGGTGTTCAGGCCCGAAATGCGCTCAAAGTCGCCGCTGATGCTTTCCACCGTGCCGCCCTTGGCGTGCACCGTGTAGTCGGCGTGCTCCACGCGAATGCCCTGGTAGTACTGCAAGAATTTCTGATGCGTGAAGCCGAGCTGGTCGGTTTCGACGCGGGCCACGCGCATCTGGTCGGCGTTGGTGAGGGCCAGCTGTTGGCGCAGCACCTGCTCGCCGTTGAGGCCGCGGTTGGCCATCTTGCCTTCGGTGTTGAACTGCACCAGCACGGGCTGCTTGTCGTCGCCCAAAACTTTGGTTTGGATGCGCGCGGCATCCTGAGCCTGGGCCGTGGTAGCGGCCAGTGCGCCGAGCAGGGTTAATGCTACAGCTGAGTATTGTTTTCTCATTTAATGGATGAAAAATGTGGTGGGAAGGACTTAGCACGTTTTGCAATATTCGTGCTTTAACAGCCGCAACATAGTCATTATTTCAGTCCGCAAACGTTACCGATTAAAAATTTTAATACAAATGACAAAATTTTGAACAAATGATGAAGACGGATTTGCACTCAGGCAAATTGAAATAATCCTTTACCCTGAAATGGCCAGACTGGACTTATTTTTGCTGCGATTGGGCACGGCTGAGGTAGTCGGCGGCTAAGGTCGACAGTGTCTTTACGCCCAAGGTCAGCCCGCTCTCGTCGATGCGGAAGCCGGCCGTGTGGTGGTCGGCCGCGGCAGCGGGGTCCTGCCCTTTGGCCATGCCGCCCACGAACAGAAACAGACCCGGCACCTTCTCCTGGTAGAAAGAAAAGTCCTCGGCACCCGTCACGGCCTTCATTTCCTGCACGTGCGCCGGGCCGGCCACGGCTTGTAGCGTGGGCAGCATGCGGGCCGTGAGGGCGGGGTCGTTGGTAGTGACGGGCACGTAGGGCTCGATGCTGACGTCGGCGGTGGCGCCGGCGCTCTCGGCAATGTTGGTGGCAATGCGGCGGATGCTGGCCCAGATTTGCTTTTGCACCTCGGGGTTGAGGGCGCGGATGGTGCCGCTCAGCTCCACATCGGGCGGAATGACGTTGTAGCGTACGCCGCCGTTGACGGTGCCCACCGTGACCACGGCCGCGTCGTCAATGAGCTTCACCTGCCGGCTCACGATGGTTTGCAGGCCCAGGATGATTTGGGCGGCCGTCACCACGGGGTCGACGCTGTTCCAGGGGTAGGCGCCGTGCGCGCCCTTGCCGTGCACCTTGATGGTGAACCGGTCGGAGGAAGCCATTTCGCCGCCGGGGCGGTAGCTCAGGGTGCCCACCTCGGTCTGGGCCTGAATGTGCACGCCGAACACGGCGTCCACCTTGGGCTTGTCGAGCACGCCCTCTTTCACCATGAGCTTGGCGCCGCCTTCCACGCCGGGCAGGGAGCCTTCCTCGGCAGGTTGAAAGATGAACTTCACGGTGCCGGGCAGGTCGGCTTTCACCTGGCTGAGCACCTCGGCGGCACCCATGAGCATGGCCACGTGGGTGTCGTGGCCGCAGGCGTGCATCACGCCCACGGGCTGGCCCAGGTAGGTGGCTTTCACCTTGGAGGCAAAGGGCAGGTCGTTGGCTTCGGTGAGGGGCAGGCCGTCCATGTCGGCGCGCAGAGCCACCACGGGGCCGGGCTTGCCCCCTCGCAGCACGCCTACTACGCCGGTGCGGGCCACACCTGTTTGCACTTCCAGACCCAGCTTCTTGAGGTGCGCGGCAATGAGGGCAGCGGTGCGGGTTTCCTGGTTGCCTAGCTCGGGGTGCTCGTGAATGTCGCGCCGCCAAGCAATGACCTTGGCTTCTTCTTGGGTGGCCAGTTGGGCAATGCGGGCATTGAGGGCGGCGTTTTGGGCCTGCGCGGCGGGGGCGGCAAGGCCCAAGGCAGCTGTGGTGGCCAGCAAGGAAAGCGTATAGTTGAAGCGCATAAGCAAAGCAATTTTTCGGCGGTGAATGAGCCCGTAGCGGCACCTGCGGGCGGGTTGCAATGTTACGCCAACGCTACCAACTCCCGCGCGGCAGTCAAGCTTATGCCGTATTTTTGTGGGATAATTCATTCCTGGTTAATTATCTGACTGCCTTCGCCCTGTGGCTACGCTTCTGAAACCGGCCGACTCCTCTTCTACCATTCCCGGTGCCCGCCCGGCCCCATGGGCGGCGGCCTGGGCCCGCACTGCCTTCCGGCTGCGCCTGGCGCTGGTGGTGTTGCTGATGGCCGCGCTGCTATCGGTAGTGCCGGGCTTCTTCCAATTCATTCAGGCGCGGCCGGGCCACTTGCTGGCCGACCCACTACTGGCTCTGCTGCCGGTACACGACGTGTCGGTGCCCACCTTCGCGCTGATTTACGGGGCCATTGCAGGCACGCTGGTGTACCTGCTGCCCCGGCCCAACCTGCTGCTGCGGGCGCTGTGGGCCTATTGGTTTCTGCAGCTGCTGCGCATGGGCACGCTGTGGCTGCTGCCGCTGGAGCCGCCCGCGGCCCTGGTGCTGCTGCGCGACCCGGTGATGGACCGCATTTTTGAAGTCACCACGCAGCCCATCGTGCGCGACCTGTTTTTCTCGGGCCACACCGCCACCATGACGCTGCTCGCGCTGGCCGTGCGCGGCCGCAAACTGCGCCGGGCGCTGCTGCTGATGACGGCGGCCGTGGGCGTGCTGGTGCTGGTGCAGCGCGTGCACTACAGCTACGACGTGCTGGCCGCGCCGCTCTTTGCCTGGCTGGCGTATTGGCTGGCGGGCCGGGTGTGCCGCAAAAAGCCCGCCGGCCAACAGGCCAGCGGGCTTTAAAACGGTGCTTAACCCGCTGCTTAAGGCGTAACCTTACGAATCTGGTTACCCTGCGGGCTCATGGTTTCCAGGCTGTAGCGTTCCAATAGTAGGTTGGGAGTGGTGGACGACAGGGCCGCATCGAGGCGGGCCACCAACAGGCGCTGCCCATCCGCCGACACGTCGAAGCGCCCGAACTCGTGGCTCGGAATGGCACTGGCCGAGGTGATGGGACAGGAGCCGCGCAGCTGCCGGGTGCGCCGGGTGGTGAGGTCCGTCACGCTTACCCCGGTGCTGGCCGCCCACGCCACTTCGCGGCCATTGGGCAGCCACTGCACGCCCCACAGGCCCGCAGAGCCCTGGGGCAAGACATTTAGGGTGTCGAGCTGGTTTGTGGCCAGGCTGTACAAGCACAGGCGCGGTTCGGACGCGGGCGAATTGGGGCCGCCCGCGTACGCCAGTCGCTGGCCATCCGGCGACCACCCAATTCCCTCAAACGCGCGGGTGCCGGCATCGGGCAGCAGCCGCACGAAAGCGCCCGTGGCCGAGTAAATGGCCAGGCCCGTTTGGGCATAGCTGGCGGCGCGGTACCAGCACAGAATCCGGCTCCCGTCCGGGCTCCAGTCTTCAATTCCGTTCAGGCTGCGGTTGGTAGCCGTGAACTGCCGCGCACTGTCGCCGTTGGCTTTCACTTTCCACAGTTCGCCGCCCCGCAGAAAGGCTATCCAGCCGGTGCGGCTCCAGGTGGCGGTTTTGCTGGCCACGCCGTCAAACAGCAGCTGGTACTGGTGCGTGCGCAGGTTCAGCCGGTACAGGCCGTAGGCCCCGCCGGTGAGGCCGGGCAGTTCGGCCACCACGGCGGCCTCGTCGGCGTTGGCCGGGTTGAAGCACCCCGAATACCACAGAGCATTGCCTTCAATCAGGGATTGATAGCCCAGCCAGCTCGCTGAATTGGGAATATTCACGCAGGGCGGGTCCACAGCTTCGGGTTCGGCCGCTGGCGGCGGCAGCGGCAGCGGGATATCGGGCAGGGAGCAGCCCGCCAGCCCGGCGGCCAGCCCCAGCGGCCCCGCCAGCCAGCGGCCCCAAGCCCGTACAATCGCAGGTAGTGCAGTCATTTTCTTTAATCAACTTTGGCCAGGCGGCCTTGCCGGACCCCGGTGCCGGTGATAATGCGGTATAAGTAGAGGCCCGCCGGCAGGTTGGCCAGCGATACCTGCACCGCGCCCGTCCGGTCATCCTGCCGGGCAATGGGCTGCTTTTCTGTCCGCACCGGCTGTCCATCCAAAGTAGTGAGCTGCACTTGCGCCGAGGGCTCGGCAAAATCGGCCGGGAAATAAAGCGTTGCCTGCCCGGTGGTTGGGTTGGGGTAGGCGCCGGCCATTGCCTCGGCGCTGTCTTCGGTTTCGCCGAAAGCGCTACGGGCACTGACGCCTTCCCGGTTGGGGTTGTACGTCAGCATGGCCAACCGCACGGCGCGGCCGTCCTGGCTGGTGTTGTCATTGGGATTGAACGGTATCCACGGCATGGCGGGCGTCGCTCTAGTGGTGCTGATTTCATAGGTAGGAGCAGGCAGCAGCTTATTCACCCTTTTATAGTCGAACAGCTGGTAAGCGTACCCTTCCACGATGACGGTCGTTTTGCTGCCGCGTCCCACTACCCGCACTTCCGGCTCCATGGTCACCATTTCCGTCGGCGTATAATTGGTAAACCCGGGGCCCGTGAAGGGCACGGGTGGCCCAAACAACGACTTGGTCTGCTCAATGCCGTTCAGGGCCCACAGGCGCACATCGTAAAAGCCCGCATAATACGGGACCGGAACCGTTATCTGCACCTTATATGCCTGGGCATTGTATATCCCCGGAAACAAGCGCGTGCCCCCTTCCATGTAATAGTTCTTCGCCCCGCCCGGCACCGGCGTCACCACCACGTTGGGCAAGGAAGGGTCGGCGGAAATAGCCGGCGAATGGTACATCCGATACATCGGCCCGTACAGGCTGCGCAAGGTGGCGGAGGCGTTGATTAATCCGGCGCCGCTGGCATCGTCTACGCCGGCTTGGGCCGGCGCGGGCGTCGTGATATCGCGCGCAAATATTTCCAGCAAATTTTCGACGTCCTCGGGCCACAGGTTATCGGCCGGCAGGCTGGGGTTGTTATACTGGCTCATCATCAGGGCCGCTACGCCGGCCGCGTGCGGTGCGGCGGCCGACGTACGGCGGAAAGAGACGTAGCTGTTGGGGGCCGTGTGGCCCAGCGTATTCACCGTTTGCGCGCCCGTGGCCGAAGTATTAGAAGCCGGAGCGGCCACATCCACAAAGGGATGGGGGGTGGACATGAAGCTGTTGCTTTCCTTAAAATAATTGCCGTTTTGGTCCGAGCCGCCCACGGTCAGCGTCCAGCTGTCGCGGGCCTGCGCCGGGTAAACCGCCTGCCAAGGCGTGAGCGCATTGTTGCCGGCCGACACCACCATCGTCACTTTGCTGAGGTGAGCCTGCCGAAGCGCATCCGTCAATACGCCATAGTCCAAGAATAGCCGGTACCCGTCGACTATCTCGCCGCCGCTGAAATTGAGCACCTGTGCTCCGGCGCCACCGGCACTCACGGGCAGTACGCCATCGAATATGGCCGACGCCACATCACTCATAGCGGCTAGCCCGGTATCATCAAAACATTTCAAGCTGTACAGCGAAACGCCCTGCGTGGTGCCGTTCCCCCCGGCGATGCCGGCTATTCCCAGGTTATTGTTGCGCACGGCGCCAATGATGCCCGCCACGGCCGTGCCGTGCCCATTCACATCCTGCAACGGGTTGGTGTTGGTACCGCTATTCGAACCCGTGGGCGTGACTTCGTTTTTCCCCCCGACAACTACCGATTGGTTGCCGAATTGCAAGTCTTCGTGGTCGGCCCGAATACCCGAATCCAGCACCCCTACTTTAATGCCACTCTTGCCGGTGGTGTGGTCCCAGGCCCCTTCCACGTTAATATGCGCGTTGGTGAAGGTCGCAGTAGGATGGAGTGAAGCTTGACTATTAGGGTAATTATTATCGTTGGCCGCACCGGTCAGGGTCATGGTCCAGTTCAGGTGGGCGAAGCCTACTAACGGAAACAATTCTCGCAATCTATTACATACCCCTTCTTCATTGGCATTCAAGGGCAAAGCCAATCGAAACATCGTCCAAAATTTTTCCAATGGTACTACTTCACCTACATTATCCATTCCGGTCGTTTGCTCCGGGTCTTGATTTGGTGCCAGCTTGTAGGCGGTTACGCCCGCCATATCAAAGCCCGCAGCTCTCGAGAGGGAATCCAGGGCATTGTCACTCACAAAAGCTGACAACGGAAGGCTCAGCACGCTTGGGTTGTTCAGCACGGTCACATCCAATGCTCTGGCATCAAGCCGAATCAGTATTTCGTCGTCGATATGGCAATTATTGCCCTTATCGTCGCATACAATTGGCCGGCTTACCTGCGCATTCGCTTCGGGAATGCGGCTTAATAACAGGCCGCTGAGCGCTAACAAAAAGGTAGTTTTGATTTTCATACTGGAGAAAGAACAAAGCGTAAAAAACAACAAACCATTAGGGCGAGCAAATTATCAATCAGGGTTTTACCATAAGCCGAAGGGTTTGGGTGAAGGAATTGCCCGTTATCCGACACAGGTATAAGCCTGGGGACAATGCGGCTACATCGACTGTCCATTCCCAACTGGTGGCCGTGGACCGCACCACTTGCACCGGTTCGGCTACGCGGTGGCCCACGGCGTCCAGCACCGTCAGGTGGCCCCCTACACCCGCCGGCAACGTGGCCGACACGCGGACCAGCCCGGCGGCCGGGTTTGGAAACAAGCTCATCATTGGGTTGAGCGCCCGGCCCACTCCCGCCGCCAGCGGCCCGAGCGCCAGCCGCCGGATGCGGTGGTTGCCGGCGTCGGCAATGTATAGTTCCCGCCCGTTGGGGCTGATGCTCAGCCCGTACGGAATGTTGAACTGGGCCTGCAAAGCCGGACCATCGGCAAAACCGGCCACGCCCGTGCCGGCCACGGTGCTCACCGCGCCCGTGGTCGCGTCGATGCGGCGCACGCGCGGGTTGTCGCGGTCGAGCACGTAAAGGTTGCCCGCCGCGTCGAGGGCCAGGCCCGTGGGGCTCGAAAACTGCGCGCTCAGCGCCGGCCCGTCGAGGCTGCCCTTCACGCCCGTGCCGGCGTAGGTACTCACCACGCCCGCCGGGCTGAGCTTGCGGATGCGGTGGGCGGTGCGGTCGGCCACGTAGAGGTTGCCGGCCGCGTCGCGGGCCAGGCCCTGCGGCTCGCGGAACTGCGCCGTGGCAGCCGGGCCGTCCACCATGCCGCTCACGCCGGTGCCGGCCAGTGTGGTCACGTTGCCGGCGGGGTCCACGCGCCGCAGGCGAAAATTGCCGGCATCGGCCACGTACAGGTTGCCCGCCGCGTCGCTCGTGACGCCGGTGGTGGTACCAAACCGCGCCGCCGGCCCTGGACCGTCCTGGTAGCCCCGCTGCCCGTTGCCGGCCCAGGTGCTCACGCCACCAGCGGGCAGCGCGACTTGACGAATGGAGCCATTGCCGGCGTCGGCCACATACAGGCTGCCGGCCGGGCCCAGCGTGAGGCCGTACGGCAGGCTAAAGGCGCTGAACAGCCCGTTGGGGTGGTCGAAATAGCCGAAGCCGCCGTTGCCGGCGATTTGCGTCACCACGCCGGCCGCGCTTATCAGGCGGATGGCGTTGTTGTTGGAGTCCGACACGTAGCAGTTTCCCTGCGCGTCCACCACCACCCCGTTAGGGCCGTTGAACTGGGCGGTGGCGGCCGGGCCGTCCGCTGTGCCGGCCGTGCCCGTGCCGGCTACGGTGCTCACCACGGCTTGTGCGGCCGCGGGGCGGGCATTGCCTAGGACCAGGGCCAAGGCGCATGAAATAGCGGTAGCCCGCACGGCAGCGGGCAGGCGTAAGTGCTTCATAGCCGGTAGAATGCGTGAGCGCCGTAAAGCTACCGGAAGGATTTACAAAAGCAAGCTATATTTTAGAGTAAGTAGAAAAGCTATGGCAGGGTACTCCTAAACCGTCATGCTGAGCGCAGCCGAAGCATCTTTACTGCAAGAGTAAATCAATTACTACTCGGTAGAGATGCTTCGGCTGCGCTCAGCATGACGGCTTATTGCTTCCGCTCACCTGCCCGCACTTTCTACAAATACTTCTCGTAAATCCCGGCCGCAATTTTTTCCACGATGCCCTTGGGCACCACGCTGGTGAGGCCGGCCGATACCTTGTTGAGCACGCCGGGGATGATTTCGGCCTCGCCGGCCAGCAGGCCGTTCACGGCGGCTTCGGCCACGGCCTCGGGCGTCATCGACACTTTGTTGGCGGTGGCCTGCAGCTCGGCACCCATGCCGGCGCGGTCGGCGAAGCTGGTGGTGGTGGCGCCGGGGCTCAGGCACGTCACCGATACATTGCTGCTTTTCAACTCGTAGCGCAGGCCGCGGCTGAAGCTCAGCAGAAAAGCCTTGCTGGCCGCATAGAGCGAGAGCGACGGCACGGCCTGATAGGCCGCCGTGCTGGCTACGTTCAGGATGTACGCTTTGGGCACTCGATGCAGGGCCGGCAGCAGAGCATGCGTGAGGGCCACGGGCAGGCTCATATTTAGCTGCAACATGTTTTGCTGCTCGGCCAGGCTGAGCTGCTCGAAACGGCCCCAGAGGCCGTAGCCGGCGTTATTCACCAGCACGGCCAGCTGGTCGGTTTGCTGGGTGGCCCAGGTGGCCACGGTTTCGGCCGCGCCGGGGGCGGCCAGGTCGAGGGCCAGCACTTGGGCCTGGCGCTGGTGCTTCTGGCCGATTTCCTCAGCCAGGGCGGTGAGTTGGTCTTCGGAGCGGGCCACCAGCAGCAGGTCGTAGCCGCGCCGGGCCAGCAACAGGGAGATGGAACGGCCAATGCCGCGCGAAGCGCCGGTGACGAGTGCGTACATGGTGGGTTGGTGGATTAACGAGTGGGAAATAGACCGTCATGCTGAGCGCAGCCGAAGCATCTCTACCGCGTAAGTAATTATCTACTCTCGCGGTAGAGATGCTTCGGCTGCGCTCAGCATGACGGTCAGGCGGCTTTGCTTTACTTCACCAAGTGCAGGAAGCGCAGGTAGAACGGCGTGGGGCTGTCTTCGCTCTTGGGCTGGTACTTGCCCGAGATGATGGGCACGTACATGACGCGGCGGCGGCTGGCGTCGCCGATAAGGGGCGACTGGGCCACGCGGTGCCACATGCGGCCGTCGTGCACGGTGAGGTCGCCGGGCTCGGTTTCGATGGCCATTTCGTTGGGGTCGTAGTACACGTCCTTGTAGTACTTCTTGCGAAACAGCATCTTGTGCAGGCCCTGGCGGTGGGTGCCGGGAATCACGCGCAGGCCGCCGTTGGTGGCCTTGGTGCCGTCGAGGTGCAGGCCCACGTTGAGCATGGGCCCGATGCGCTTGCCGTAGAACACGTCGCGCAGCGAGTCGGTGTGCCAGCCCATCTGGCTGAACTCGGAGCCGGGCACGTTCACGTAGTGGTTCACCACGAGGCCGTCTTTCTCGTTCTCGCCCACCCGGCCGCCTTCGGCTTCGAGCAGCGGAAACAAGGCCCGAAACCGCTCGTCCTGCAGCAGTTCGTGTAGCACAGGGTGGTGCTGCGAGGCAAAGGCGAAGCGCTGCACGATGGGCGCGCCGTCCACGTCCTTGCCGTACTTAATGGGCACGCCGTTCACTTTTTCCACGCCCTCGGCCAGCCACTTTGCTTGCACCTCCTGGGTGGCTTGCAGGATTTGCCGGACGTGTTCGGGCGAGGCAAAAGGACGAAAATGCAGGAAACCGTATTTAGCGAAAAAAGCCCGCTGCTCGGCCGTGAGGGCAGGGCCGAGGGTGAAGCGTGGGTAATCAGCAGATAGAGCCATAGCAGAAAAGGGCGGCCGGCGGGAGGGCCAACCGACATACAAAGATAACATGCCCGGCGCCGCCCCTGTCGGGCCGAAAGGGCGCTGGCGGCTGCGCAGCCGCTATAAACCGCCCCGACGCGCGAGGGTTTTAAACCGCCCAAGTACGCCCCCGGTGGGTGAACAGATTGTGAAAATGCTGCCGCCCCCCGCCCCTGCCGACGGCCAGCTTCGCTAAATACTTTACCGTCCCCAACTTAGCGGCCCCAGCCACGCGCTAAACCACCAGCTGCCCGCGTTAGATACCTGGCCCGGGCCCACGCCGGTTGCCAGGGTCCTGCTTAATTTTTATTTTCAATGCTTTTCCAATTACCCACCTTCCGGGCAACGCTCAATGCCTGTTCCGTAGACCGAGCCACTTTCACAGCGCACCCGGCCGGCCGCTTCTGCGGCCAGTGCCAGCGCGTGGTGCAGGACTTCAGCCAGAGCGCCGACCCTATTGCCGACCTGGCCGCCGCCCGCGCCGCCTCGCCCGACGGGCGGGTGTGCGGCACTTTCCGCCGGGCGCAGGTTGCCCCTGCCCCTACCCTGACGCGGCGGCTGCGCTGGTTTGTGATGGCGCTGGTGCTGGTGATGGGCCAGGGCCTGACGGCGCGGGAGGCCCTGGCGCAGGTGCGCAAGCCGGTGCCGCACAAGGCCGTTGCGCCCCGCAGAAAGTATACGCCGGTAAAGAAGCCAAAGCACGTGGCGGAGGCGGTACAGGAACAGATAATACCCGAAGAATTCATTCAGGGCGGCGTGGAATCGGTGGTGATGGAAGAAACGCTGCCGCTACCCGATAGCGCCGCTGTATATGGCTACGTGGAGCAGATGCCGGAAGCCCCGCAGGGCGGCGGCATGGCCGGAATAGTGGCTTATTTCCAGAAGAATATTCACGTCTCGCGGGCCGACCTGGACGAGGCCGAAGGCAAAGCTTTCGTGCATTTCGTGGTGACCGAAACCGGCGCTGTTGCCAATGCGCAAATTATAAAGAGTAGTGGTAGCGACGGGCTGGACGCGGCGGTATTGCAAGCTGCCCGCAACCTGACCGGCCTGCGGCCGGGCCGGCAAAATGGCCGGCCGGTGAAGGTGAGCATCAACCTGCCAATCGATATCAAACCGCAATAAGTCGGGTTGGTCCTCAGCATTTCCTTGAAATCCCCCATCTTCACGGCGCGCCTTCCGGCCCGCCTTGTTCATTCATCCTCCCAAGCCCACCGCTCCCATGGTCTTCACGCCCAGCCCCATGCTCCTCAAGCTGCTCTACACGCGCGGCAGCCTGCACAACCTGCCCAACAACGCGGGCGTGGCCTTCAGCATCAAAAACCGGCTCGACACCGTGAAGGTGACCGGTTTTAAGCAGGTGAAGATTGGGGAGACGGTGGTGCCGGCCGAGAACATCACCGTGGACCTGGGCGACGGCGAGCAGCGCCCCGCCAGCCAGATAAACGCCGACGGCCAAGCCATCGACCTGCCGGTGGGCCGCTCCCTCACCATTCGGCTGGCCACGCCGGCCCTGGCCGAGGGCATGCACCCGGTGCAGGCCTGGTTCTCGACCGATGCCTTCGGCGACCTGCACGTGGAGGTAGAAGACGCCATTGTGAGCGCCGCCAACCACAAGCCCCGCATCCCCCGCTCCGACGAAGACGACTACGCCGAAGCCGCCATTGCGGCCCGGCAGCGCTTCGCCGAGGAGTTTTCGGGCCAGGAGTTCAAGCACCTCAAGCAGTATTCGTTCGATGCCCACGTCCTGAAGGGCAACTGCGAGCATTTTGTGGGCGTGGCCCAGATTCCGGTGGGCCTGGCCGGGCCGCTCACCGTGAACGGCGAGCACGCGCAGGGCGACTTCCTGATTCCGATGGCCACCACGGAGGGCACGCTGGTGGCCAGCTACAACCGCGGCATGCAGGTGCTCAACCTGTGCGGCGGCGTGAAGTGCACCGTGGTGGGCGATGCCATGCAGCGGGCGCCGGTGTTCGTGTTCGAGGATGCACGCGGGGCCCGCGACTTCGGCAAGTGGGTGGAAGACAGCATCGACCAGATTCGGCCGCAGGCCGAAAGCACGTCGAGCGTGGCCAAGCTGCAGTACATCGACACGTATCTGAGCAACAAGTTTGCCTACCTGCGCTTCAATTTCAGCACCGGCGACGCCGCGGGCCAGAACATGGTGGGCCGCGCCACCTTCGCGGCCTGCTCTTGGATTCTGGAGAACTACAAGGGTCCGAAAATCGAGCATTTCTACCTCGAATCGAACTTTGCCACCGACAAAAAGGCCTCGCAAATCAACGTGATGCGCACCCGGGGCAAGCGCGTGGTGGCCGAGGCCGTGGTGAAGCGCGACGTGCTGATGCAGCGCATGCGCGTGACGCCTGAGCAGCTGGCCTATCACGGGCAGGTGAGCAACGTGGGTGCCTTCATTTCGGGCGCCAACAACAACGGCGCGCACTCGGCCAACGGCATCACGGCCCTGTTCATTGCCACCGGCCAGGACGTGGCCAACGTGAGCGAATCGAGCGCGGGCATCCTGTAT
Organism: Hymenobacter monticola; assembly: GCF_022811645.1. Lineage (NCBI taxonomy): Bacteria > Pseudomonadati > Bacteroidota > Cytophagia > Cytophagales > Hymenobacteraceae > Hymenobacter > Hymenobacter monticola. The sequence goes on from NZ_CP094534.1 coordinate 611,680, forward strand.
TCGGAAGTGAACAAGGACGGCGACCTCTACATCAGCATCACCATCCCCTCGCTCATCGTGGCCACCCACGGCGGCGGCACCGGCCTGGCCACCCAAAACGAGTGCCTGCAGATGCTGGGCTGCGTGGGCCGCGGCACGGTGCGCAAGTTTGCCGAAATAGTGGCCGGCGTAGTGCTGGCCGGCGAGCTGAGCCTGGGCGCTGCCATTTCGAGTTCCGACTGGGTGAGCAGCCACGAGCAATACGGCCGCAACCGGTAAGAACGTGTACCCCGAAGCTCCGCTTCGGCCCGCGTCGGGAATCGTTCAACGGGCCGAAGCGGAGCTTCGGGGTACACGTTCTTACCGGTTCTACCATCTTCCACTTCATCCCCCATGAAACTCCCCTTTACCCTCCTGTACGCCGCCTTTGCACTCATCATCAGCAGCTTGCTCACGCCGGCCCGTGCCCAGCCCACCTACTCGCGCGACCTGGGCGAGCTGGCGCTGGGGATTTACCAGCAGGCCAACTCGCCCGGTGCGCTGGAGCGGATGCGCAAAGACCTCATCAAGGCGCCGGAGGCCTACCTCGTCAGCATCGACCAGCCGGGCGTGCTGGTGCTGCCCAACAAGCGCCGCGTGCGGGTGCCGGCCATGAAATACAACGTGGCCCTGCGCCTGCTCGAAGTGCGCGACTCGACCGGCAGCCACGTGTGGCCCCCCGGCAGCCTCGACGGCTTTTACATGGGCAAGGGGGCCGACACGCGGCACTTTCGCACTTTTCTGGTGCGCAACAGCGGCACCGAGCGCAACTTCGTGGAGGTGCTGACCGCCGACGACAATGCCTTTCTGGTGCTGGCCGTGCTGCACCACTACGTGCACGACGACGCCGTGCTGGACCCCGTGCTGCGCACCGAAGTTCGTCCGGCCCGCACCGAGATTGGCCAGGTCGTCGTGGCCGGCCCGTCCGTGACGCCGCAGGAGCCGCTGCGGGCCATCTCCCTCAACCGGAAGGAGGTAACGCGGCTGTTTGGCACCCGCGCGCCCCAGGTCGAGGCCTACGCCGCCAAGGAGCACCTCAGCTACACCGACCTGGCCCAGGTGTTGCGCATGGTGGAATACTACAACCTGCAGGGGAAATAGCCATATTCCGACGGTGATGCGGTGAAATTCAACCGTTAAGCTCTTGGATACTGGCCACATCTTTGCACCGCGGCCGCCGCTGACGTTGTAATTTTGCGTCTTGCCTCGGCTCTTTTTAACCTCATTATTCGTGAAATCCTTTTATTCGTTATTGACCTTTTTCGCCATGAGCACGGCCTGGTCCACGCCCGCCGCTGCCCAAATCTCGCGCGACGTTGCCGATGCACGCGCGGCCTACCAGCAAGCCAACACGGGCGCGGTGGCCGAAGGCTACCGCGCTTCGCTGAAGCAGCAAACCAGCGGGTTCGTAGGCGGCTCGGCTTTTCAGCTGGGCTTCCTGCGCACCGCCGATGGGCGCACCCTGCTGGTGCCCGGCTTGCGCTACCACGCCGGCCTGCACCTGCTCGAAGCCCAGGATTCCATTGACCTCGAATCGTCGCATTTGTGGCCCACCGGCAGCCTGCGCGGCTTCGACCTGGGCGAGGCCGGCGACCCCGCCGCCCCGGTGCGCCGCTTCCGCTCGCGCCTGGTGAAAGAAGGCAGCGCCGGCACGCGCCGCGAGTACGTGGAAGTCCTCACCGCCATCGACGCCGGTCCGCTGCTGCTGGGCTGGCTGTACGCCCCGGCCGACGATACGCCCACCAGCAAGCGCCCCCTGGTGGGCACGCTGGTGGCCGGCCCCGGCACCGTGGGCAACGAGCCCCTGCGCCCCCTCGAGCCCTCCGAGGCGGCCGTACTGCGCCTCTTCGGCGGCCGGGCCAACGACGTGCGCACCTTCGCCACCACTCAGCACCTCGACTACACCCGCCCGGCCGACATCGCCAAAATGATGGACCACTACAACCGCATTGCAGTGGTAAAATAACGCGCCGGCCCGGCAAGACGCGCGCTAAAGTTGTTAACAAAAAAGCCGACCCTTGCAGGTCGGCTTTTTTGCTATATGCCCGGTTAAGTCGCCTTATAGCGAGTTGGCCGTCACCTTAAAGCGCGTATCGGAGCGGATGGTGAGCGAGTCGCGGATGAAGTAGTTAGGCCGCTGCCGGCTGTACACCGTCAGCTCGTAGGTTTCCGATTTCAGGTATTCGTCGAGCCGTTCGGTGGTGGGCACCAGCGTCAGGGTTTTGGCTCCTCGGGGCGGGTTGTAGAGGTAAGCCAGCATAATCCGGTTGTTGGTTTTCGGCGTATTGATGTACACCTTGAGGCTGTCCAGAAAGTCGAAGTTGAGCGTGCTGGGGCTCACCAGCGTGAGCTGCATCTGGTCGAGCAGCACGTTTTTGACTTTGTCGCGCGTGGTTTTGTTGTTGCGGAACGAGGCCTCCGAGTTCGTGATAATGGAAACCGGCTTGGGCAGGCCCGTGTAGAAGATGCTGGGCGGGGGGATGCGCGAATTCTGCGACACATCTACCGTAAACGTCAGCAGCTCATCGAGCGCGTTTTTTTTGCAGCCGAATACCGTTAGCAGCACCAGCGCGGGGCCGAGGAAAAGCAGTTTTTTCATAGATGGTCGAACGGTTGGTTAGGTTTCGGTATACGCAGCCCGGCCGCTAAAAAGTTTGCCACCCGGCAGCATTCTAAAGTTAAGCACCCGCCGCTTAATCCATCATATCGGCCGAACGGGGCGGGTCGGGCACGAAGCCGGGGTTCCAGCTCATGGGGTAGCGGGCGTCCACATAAGGCAGCGCCGCCTCGGTGAGGTAGAGGGGGCGGAAGGTGTCCACCATCACGGCCAGCTCGTGGGTTTCGGTTTTGCCAATGCTGGCTTCCACCGTGCCGGGGTGCGGGCCGTGCGGCAGCCCCGTGGGGTGCCAGGTAAACGACGCCAAATCAACCCCTTTGCGCGACATGAAATTGCCGGCCACGTAGTACAGCACCTCGTCCGAGTCCACGTTGGCGTGGTTGTAGGGCGCCGGAATGCTGAGCGGGTGGTAGTCGAACAAACGCGGCACAAAGGAGCAGATGACGTAGTTGTGCCCCTCAAACGTCTGGTGTACGGGCGGCGGCTGGTGCAGGCGTCCGGTGATAGGCTCAAAATCGTGGATGCTGAAGGCGTAGGGGTAGAAATACCCGTCCCAGCCCACCACATCGAAGGGCGTGTGCGCGTAGGTCAGCTCGTGCAGCATGCCTTCCTTCTTCACGCGCACCACGTAGTCGCCCTCGGGCTGCTCGTGGGGCAACAACTCAGTGGGCGGGCGCATGTCGCGCTCACAGTAGGGCGAGTGCTCCAGCAGCTGGCCGAAGTGGTTGCGGTAGCGCCGCACCGTTTCCACGGGGCTAAACGACTCGATAATCATCAGCCGCACCGGGCCTTCCTCGAAGTGCAATTGGTGGATAATGGTGCGCGGCACCACCACGTAGTCGCCGGGCTCGAAGGCCACCTTGCCCATCTGGCTCCACAGCTCGCCGCGGCCTTCGTGCACAAAAATCACCTCGTCGGCCTGGGCGTTCTTGTAGTAATAATCCATCCGCTTCTCCGTGGGGTTGCAGATGCTCATGGTGACATCGGCGTTGCCGAGCAGGGTTTGTCGGGCGGCCAGGTAGTCGCCGCCGGTGCTGGTTTGGGCCAGCGTGCGCAGGTGCTCGGGCTGCAGCGGCCGGTCCTTCAGCAGCTTGGGCGCGTAGGGCCTGGGCTCGCCCACGTGCTTAATCTGGGTGGGCGGGTGCACGTGGTAGAGCAGCGACGACACGCCGTGAAAACCCAGCGTGCCCACGAGCTGCTCCGAATACAAGGAGCCGTCGGGCTGCCGAAACTGGGTGTGGCGCTTGCGCGGAATCTGGCCGAGGCGGTGGTAATGCGACATGGGCGGGTGGGATTTCAGGGGTGGATTGGGCCCGTGAAGTTACGAGTACCGTTTGTCATTGCGAGCGCAGCGAAGCAATCCGTCCTGTCAAAGCCAGACACGTTCTTTTGCGACAAGCTCCGGTAATGCACAGCGCTAAGGCTTTGTCACACTTATCAGGCTGGTCGCTGAGAACAGGACGGATTGCTTCGCTGCGCTCGCAATGACAACAAGGCCTCCATTACTTCCCCAGCAGCGCCAGCTGGGCCGAGCTGTCGCCCACGGCGTGCAGGGCGCTTTGCAGCTCGGCGTCCTGCTCGCGCAGCACCGTGTAGTAGGGCACTAAGCCGTAGGCGCTACGGGCGATGTAAGCCTTGAGCAGGTTGCGCAGCAGCGGCGCGCAGCGGCGCACGGTGGCCGGGTCGGCCTTCACGCCGTCCTGGGCAGCCTGGGCGGTCAGGCTCGCCAGTTGCGTGTCGGAGATGCGGAAGGTGGCGTTGAATTGCTCGAAGCGCAGGCCTTCCAGCTCGGCCTTGTGGCCCTGGTAGAAATTCAGGGCGAAGGCGCGGGCCACGCCGTGGGCAAGTAGCTTGGTGTAATAGGCCGAGTGGGCCACCGAGTCGCGCGGTACAAACACGTCGGGCATGATGCCGCCGCCGCCGTACACCGGGCGTCCGTGGTCGGTGCGGAATTTCAACTCCTTGGCAAAGCGGACGCTGTCGGCCGACTGCAGCTCGCCACGGGCGGCGCGGTGGGCCACGTCGGCGCTGTATTCGGCGTAGTTGGCGCCGTAGGGCTTCTGAATGGAGCGGCCCGCCGGCGTGTAGTAGCGGGCAATGGTGAGGCGCAGCTCGCCGCCGTCGCTCAGCGCGATGGGCTGTTGCACGAGGCCTTTGCCGAAGGTGCGGCGGCCCACCAGAATGGCGCGGTCGTGGTCTTGCAGGGCTCCAGCCACTACTTCGGCAGCCGAGGCGCTGCCTTCGTCTACTAATACTACTAAGGCGCCTTCCTCAAATTCGCCGGCCACTTTGGCGTAGGTCTGCGAGTCGTACTGCTCGCCCTTGCCGTCGGTGTACACGATTTTACGCGAGCCGCCGATGAACTCATCGGCCAGGCGAGTGGCGCGGTCGAGGTAGCCGCCGGGGTTGCCGCGCAGGTCCAGCACGAGGCGCGTGAGGCCCTGCCGGCGCAAATCGACCAGCGCGGCTTTGAACTCATCATAAGTATTCGAGGCAAAGCGGCTCACCTTAATGTAGCCGGTCTGGTCGTCGACCAAATAAGCGGCGTCAATCGACGAATTGGCAATGCGGCTGCGGGCAATGCTCAGGCGCAGCGGCTGGGCCAGGTGCCGGCGGCGCAGCTCCAGCATGAGGCTGCTGCCACGCGGGCCGCGCAGCAGCTCGCTGAGGCGGGCCGTGCTGAGGTGGGCGCCCGACACCCGCTTGCCAGCTATGCTCAGAATCTGGTCGCCGGGCTGCACGCCGGCTTGCTCGGCCGGGCCGCCGCTGAGCGGGGCCACCACCGTCATGGTATCGCGGAAAACGTTGAATTCGATACCGATGCCGTCGTAGTCGCTTTGCAGGAAGGCATCGGTTCTGTCCCGGTCACGGGCCGGGATGTACACGGAGTGCGGGTCGAGCTTTTCCAGCATCTGCACCACGGCGTAATCGGCCAAGCCCTCGGTGTCGACCGAGTCGGCGTAGTCGCGGTCCACGTAGCTCAGGATTTCTTTGAAACGCAGGTAGCCGCGGGCCGTGGCGTCGGGGTTTTCCGAGGAGGGCCGGAAGGGGTTGTTGGCCACCAGCGCGCCGGTGCCCATGGCCAGCAGTAGCATCAGGATTTGCCGCAGCCCGGCCCGCCGCTTCGTCGCGACGGGCCGGGTCTTCCCTAAAGAATTGAGCGGCGAAATAGGCATGTAAAGTATAGAAGTGCTCGAATAGAGTATAGCGTAGCGTAGGTCAAAACTATTGAAATTTTCTTAGCTCAAAACCTCAATACGTTCAATAACCTGAATTTATTCAATAAATACAACAATGTGTCTCTAAAACGCAAAATAAAGCATATCACAACGGCATATTGCAATTATTACCTTAGCCGAAGCGCTTATTTAATGCATGGCAAAATTATAATTTTGCTAATACATATTTTAAAGCAATTCGATGAGCCTGCAGGGTTTGTCGCTCAATCGGCTCTTTTCCGATGCCAGTGATATACAGCGCGAAAATTCGATACGAATACGGTTGAGCTTTGGATTTGGTCCTATCTGCGCGGGGCTTCCACGGCTCAAAGCGGCGTCGTTAGTAGGAGGTAGGCGCGGGGCCTGCCCCCGCCTATCGTTGAACGGAATCTTGCGGGCGGCGCGGATGGATGGACGGGGGCAGGCCCCGCCCCTACCTCGTTCGATGGCTTGCCACCGGCCTCACCATCTGAAAACAAAAAAGGCTGGCCCCTTGCGGAAGGCCAGCCCTTTTTTTCAACTATCGAAATGTCCGACTACGCCTTGCGGGCGCGACGCAACCGCCGCAACGCGTAGCCCACGCCGCCGGCCAGCAGCAGCGAGGCGCCGCCGTCGATGGGCACGTCGGTGGGCGTGACGGGCGGAGTGGGCGTGCCGGGGCCAGGACCGCCGGAACCGGGCTGCGCCCCGGCCGAGAAGCTCAGCAGCAGGCCCAGCCCGCACAGCAGCAGGAAGCCCGGCCGCCGCGTGGGGCGCGTGGTGCCCCCGGCACGAAGCCGGGGACACGGGAGCGAAACAAGTTTATTGTTCATAGCGCGTTAGTTAAGTACCAGTTTGCGGGTGAGCACGCCCGTGGCGGTGCTGAGGCGCACCGTGTACACGCCGGCGGCCAGGCCGGTGGTGGGCACCGACAGGCGCAGGGTGCCCGTGGGCGACGTGGCGGGGCCGGCGGCGCTGTACACGCGCTGGCCAATGCTGTTGAGCACTTCCAGGCGGGCTTTGGCCAGGGCCGTGGCCTGGCCCGACACCACTACTTGCACCACGGCCGTTTGCGAGTTGGCTGGGTTGGGGTACACCTGCAGCTCGGCGAAGGGCTGGGTGCTGGCCGTGGTAGCCAGCGGCCCGGCGGCCGGGTTAAGGTGCAGCACGAAGCGGCTGGTGCTCAGGCCCTGCGCCAGCGTGGCGGTGTAGGCGCCGGTGCGCAGGTTGTGCCAGGTGCCGCGGAGGCGGTCTTCCAGGTAGAGCGTGGCCGTGGCCGGGAAGTTGTCGAGGCGCTGCGGCGTGAAGGTGAACGTGCCGCCCGTGGGGGCATTCACGCCCAGCGGCAGGGCCTGGGGCTGAGTACCCTCGGGCAGGCCCTGGATGCTCAGGCTTTCGGGGCCGGCCTGCTGGTAGAGCGTGGGCTGCTGCCCACCGTTGAGCACCACCTTGAGGGCGTCGTAGTGGCTATCGAAGGCGGCGGTGGCGCCGGCTTCCTGGTACACGTAGAGCACATCGGCCAGGCTACCGGCGGCCGGAGCCTGCAGGGCCAGCTCCAGCATGGGGCGGGTTTCGGCCGTGTTGCGGTACTGCGTGGGGCTGGTGTAGGTGGTTTCGCGGGCGGCGTTGGTGAAGGTGAGCGTGGGCGAGCCACTGCTTACCCGGCCAAAGAAAGCCTGGCCCGAAGCCACAAGGTTAGCCCCGGCAGGCCCGGCGCCGTTCACGTAGCCCACGTAGGAACCCGCATACGGGCCGCTGCTCTGGTACACGTACAGCGCGTTGTCCATGCCCGTGGGGCGGGTTAGGTTGTTCCAGTTCAGCGGGGCCGGGTAGGGGTTGCCCAGCAGTTGCCAGCCCGAGTTGGCGGTGGCGCCGCGGCTCATGGTCAAGGCGTAGTTGCCGGTGCGCAGGGTGCCCGTCAGGTTGAGCGTAGCCGGGGCCAGGTTCACGGTGAAACCCTGGCCGGCCGTCAGCGGGTCGGAAGGGGCGGCGGGCGACTGCCAGCCCTGGTCAAACGTGCTGCTGCCGGCGGCTGTCAGGCGCGTCTCGTTGTAGGTGAATACCGTCGGGAAAGGGTTCACGGTATTGCCGGCCGTGTTGTAGGCTGGGTTCACCACCGGAGCGGGGCTGCCGGCGCCGTGCAGGTCGGCCACCGTGGCGCCGTTCACCGGCGAGGCAAAGTGGCGGTAGCCGAGGCCGGCGTTCAGGGCCGGGCTCACGTAGCGCTGGGCCGTGGCCGCGCCCGTCACCACGCCGCCCCCGGTGCGGTTCACCACCATGGCGGTGCCCGTTGCGTCCGATTCCAGCGTCAGGTTGCCGTTGGAAGCCAGGTTGCCGAGGTTGAGCGTGAGCACGCGGCGCAGGCCCAGGGTGGTTTGCAGCGTCACGCCCGCGGGGTTGTTCAGCGTCACATTCTGGAAGCGCACGGGGTTGCCGCTGATAACCTGGGCCGTGGGACCGCCGCAAATCAGGTTGCCCGAAGCCGCGTTGAGCGTGCCGTTGTTGGTCAGGTTGCCTTTCAGGTACAGGTTGCCGCTGATGCTCATGGTGGCGCCGCTGGCCACCGTGAGGTTGGTGAGCGGGAAGAAGCCGGCGCCCAGGGCCGGATAGTTGCCCAGGCTGCCCGGAATCATCACCGTGCTGGTGCTGTCGGGCACTTGGTTGCAGCTCCAGTTGGCGGCGTTGTACCAGTTGGTGTCCGTGGTGCCGAGCCAGGTGTTGAGGCCGGCGGCGGTGACACTCAGGTTGGTGCCGTTGTCGGCACCTACGGTGTTCGGCTGGCTGCCCACCACCCGGATGCGGTAGCCAATGCCGGCCACCGTATTGCCCGGCACGAAGCCGGCGATGGTGCCCGTGCCGGTACCCGTCAGGGTGCCCAGGCTCACCGGACTGGCAAACGAGCCGCTGGCGTTCGATAGCTGGGCCGTGAACACATTGCCGGCCGTGAAGCCCGTGGCCGTGAACGGCACGCTGAGGGCCGTGCCCGCGCAGTAGCCGCCCGTGAGGGCCGCCGTCTGAATGCTGGCCACCACTACCGGCGCGTTCACCACCACCGTGGTGCTAACCGTAGCCGAGCAGCCGTTCAGCGACACCGTCACCGAATACGTGCCGCCATTGGCCGTGGTGGCGCTGCTGATGCTCTGGTTGGGGCCGGTGGCGGTGTAGCCGTTCGGGCCGGTCCAGGCGTAGGAGGCGCCGCTGATGCCCGTGGCCGTGAGCGAGATGGTGCCGCCCGAGGCCACCGGCGAGTTCGAGCCGGCCGAAACCAAGCTCAGGTTCGTGATGGTCAGACTGGAGCCGTTGTCGTTGCTGACGATGGCCGGGCTGGAGCTTTGCAGGCGAATGCGGTAGCCGGTGCCCGACGCCGAGGCCGGAATGGTTACCATCAGCGTATCCGTCGTGACAGCCGTGCGGGCCACCGAGCGGATAACCGTACCGGGCGAGAACGCGCCGCTGGCATCCGAAAGCAATGCCGTAATGGTGTTGCCGGCGTTGAAGTTCGGGCCGCCGGCCGTGTAGCGCAGCATGTATACATTGCCCGCGCAGAGCGGACCAGCTAGCGGGGTCAGCGACAGCGTGGTCACGGGCACGGCGGCATTCACCGTCACGGGCGTGCTGGCCGAAGCCGAGCAGCCGGCCGCGTTGGTGATGGTGAGCGTGTAGTTGCCCGACTGCGCCGGGGTGGCGTTGGTCAGACTCAGGTTCTGGGTGTTGCCCACGGTGGCGGTGCCGCCGCCGTTGTACTGCACCGTCCACAGGTAGGAGTTACCAGTGGCGGCGGGGCCGCCGTTCAGCACGATGGTACCACCCGAAGCCACCGGCGAGTTGCTGGTCGCCGTCACCGTCGGCAGAGCGTTCAGGGTGATGTTCGAACCGTTGTCGTTGCTCACGATGGTGCTCGGGTTCGAGCCCACCAAGCGCACGCGGTAGCCGGTGCCCACCGAAGTGCTGCCGGGAATGGTAATCGAAACCGAGCCATTACCCTGGCCGCTGAAGGCCACCGAGCCAATGCTCACCGGCGCCGCAAACGAGCCGCTGGCATCCGAGAGCTGAGCCGTGATGGTGTTGCCGGCCGGGAACGGGTTGCCCGACACCGCGAAGCTGATGCTGCGCGACGCACCCAGGCAAATCGGACCATTGAAGGCCGTCAAAGCCAGAATCGGGTCCGTCGAGGGTTGCACGGTCACGTCCACGAAGCTGCTGTAGCTGCAGGTTCCCAGCGTCACGGTCAGGTTGTAGCGGGCTACGCCGGCCGTGGTGGTGCTGGCCGTGGGGCTGGCTAGCGTGGAGCTGAAGCTGCCCGGGCCGCTCCAGGCGTAGGTAGCGCCGCTGTAAGTTGGCGACACGCTCAGGTTGATGGGCGCGCCGTTGGCCACCGAGGCGGGGCCGGCGGCCTGGCTCACCGGCGTGGTGCCAATGGTGAGGTTGGCGCCGTTGTCGGTGCCCGTCACCGCCGGGTTGGAGGCCACCACCCGCACGCGATAGCCATTGCCGGCCGGCGTGGCCTGCGGAATCACGCCCGTGAGCACACCGCCCGTGGCGTTGATGCTTTGCAGCGTGCCCAGCAGCGGCGCATTGGCCGCAAACACCCCGCTGGCATCCGACAGCTGGAAGCTATACGTGTTGCCCGTCGCGAAGCGCGCCGTGTTGGTGCTGAAGGGCACCGTGAGGGTGTTGCCCGTGCAATACGAGCTGGCCGAAATCGTGCCCGTGGCAATGGCCGGCGGGTAGAGGTAGCTGGCCGAAGTGCAAGCTGTGCCGCCCGCCGTGGTCACGCAAATCTGCCCATCGGTGCCGCCCACTGGGGCTACCACCGTCAGGCCGGTGGTCGTGTTGTTGGTGATGGAGGCGGTGGCGGGCGTGCCGTTGAAGGTCACGGCCGTGGCGCCGTCCAGGTCGGTGCCCGTAATGGTCACCACCGTGCCGGCCGGGCCGGTGGCGGGCGTGAAGTTGGTAATCACCGGCACCGGGCAGGTAGTCGGGAAGAAATACACCCCGGCGTTGGTGAGCTGGATGCCCTGTGAGATGCCACTGGGTAGCGTGAGGCGCAGGCGCACCCCGCGCACGTTGTTCTGCACCGTGGCCAGGGTACGCGTCACGTTGAGCGGCGCAGTCATGCTGGCCGGCAACGTGGCCGTATAAGTGTCAACCTGGCTCCAGGCGCTCAGGTTGCCCGATACCTCCACGGTCAGCGTGTAGCTTACGGCCGTGCCGTTCACGTTGCGCAGGGCTAGTTGCACCTCCGAAACGGTGCGCAGCGTGCTGGCACCCAGGTCTGCCTGGGCGTAGTAGCCGTTGAGGAAGGTCGAGGAGCTACCCGTCACGGACCCGCCGTTGAACATCTGCTCCACGGCCGTGGCCGTGATGCCGGAGCCCGTGTAGCTGGCCGCGGGCTGCCCGGCCGCGTAATTGGGCGAGTTGCTGCAGCCACTCTTGGCAAACGCCCGGCTCAGCACCTGGCTCCACATGCCGTTGGCGTCGCGCACCCGCACGAAAATCCGGTGCTGGCCGCTGGTCAGGCCGCTGGCGTCGGCCAGCAGGTTGAGGTTGGTGAGGTTGGTGGCCGGCGTGGGAACGGGCACATTGGTACCCAGTCCATAGCCGGGGTCGGCGTCGAAGTAATACTCTGCCTTGTTCAGGTTAGGAATAGCCGCCACCGTGGGGTCTTCCACGTAAAATGCCCGGTTTAAGGTCTGGCTCCATTTGTTATTAACGTCGCGCACCCGGTAGTACAAGGTATGGAAGCCCACAGCCAAGGTGCCCAGGCCCACCGAGAAGCTCACGCCCGTGGCATTGGTGCCGCCGCCTGTGATGGGCGCGCTCTGGCCCTGGCCGTAGCCGGGGTCGCTGTCCACAAAGTACTCCACAGCCGCCAGGTTGGCGGGCGCAGCGGTGCTGCCGGCCGGCTCCACGTAGAAAATCTGGCGGTAGGTCTGGCTCCAAGCGCCGTTGGCGTCGCGCGAGCGCACGCTCAGCGAGTGGAATCCCGCGCTCACGCTGCCCAACCCCACCGTGAAGGCTACGCCTGCCGCGTTGGTGGCGCCGCCCGTGATGGCAATGGCCGTGCCTTGGCCGTAGCCGGGGTCGGTGTCGAGGTAATACTCGGCACCCGCCAGGGCGGGCACCGGGGCCGTGCTCGACGCCGGCTCCTTGTACAGAATCTGGCGGTAGGTCTGGCTCCAGTTGCCAGCGCCCGCCCGCGAGCGAATGAACAGGCTGTGGAAGCCCGAAGAAAGCGACGTCAGGTTGACCGTGAAGGGCAGCGCCGCAATGTTGGTGCCTGGCGTGGCGGGCAGGGTCACGGCCGTGCCCTGGCCGTAGCCGGGGTCGGTATCGAAGTAATATTCCACCCGGTCGAAACTGGGTGCGGTTTGGGCGTGCAGGGGCGAAAACAAGGCCCCCACCGCCGCCAGCAATAGCATCGCCAGGCCTAGCCCGGTATGCCGTATCAAGCGCAGCAGGTCCATAAACAGACGCAGAAAAACACCCCGCAAAGGGCGTCGTTCGCTTTAGTTATTGGAACGGGTGCTGATGGTGGCGTTCAGGCTGTTGCCCGACACCGCCTGGTTGAACTGGTAAATCGACGGCACGTTGGGAATGCCCGCGATGCGGTAGGGCAGCGTGCCGCCAAAGGCGCCCACGTCGGTACCGCTCTCGCCCGTGCCAAGGGCCGGGCTGCCCGTGCGCAGCTGAAACGCACCGTCCGTAGAGGCGGTGCCGCCCACGAAGATGGACGAAGGCGCAACACCCGACTGGTTGCCATTGGCCGTGCCGAAAGCCGCGTTGCCGCTGATGTTGTAGCTGTAGGCGTTGTTGCGCGGGGTGAAGTTGCTGCCTGTGCCACTGGTGTAGGTCAGGATGTTATTCTTGATTACCGCGTTGTCGATATCGATGCCGTAGCCGCTGTTGCCCGCCAGGTCGCCAATCACGTTGTTGGAAATAAGGATGTTGCCAAGGCCAGCGTAGCTCCCCGAAGTCGAGATGCTAGCACTAGCCAGAATGTTGTTGTTCAGGCTCACGTTGCTGACGGTGGTGGCGCCGTTCGTGTAGAAGGCCACCGTGCTGGTGATGTAATTCTGACGCACAATAGCCGTATTCAACGTCGCATAAGCACCCGAAGTGGCATTGTAGCCAATGTAGACCGTGCTGTTAATCCGGTTCCGCTCCACCGTGATGCTGCTGGCCGCGATGGAACAGAAGCCGTTGATGTAGCAGCCTGTGATGCGCGAGCCCGTGCTGCCTGCGGCGAAGGTGACACTCCCGGTCACCGATTCCCGCTTGTCGAGTTGCAAGGTGGGGTTCTGGTTCAGGTAATACCCGTTGCCGATAATGGTGAGCGGGCGCACGCACAGCAGGTTGCCGTAGGAAATGTCCGAGGGCTCCAGGTAGATGATGTCGCCGGCGCTGGAAGCGTCGTGGGCCGCCTGCAGGGTGGAGTAGATGTTGACGCCCGCGATGGTGAGGCCCGTGTTGTTCACGCGGCGGATGGTTTGGGCCTGGGCCAGGTGGGCGGCGGCCACGGCCAGCACGAAAAGGAAGGAAGCGAAAAGGTTTTTCATGGTACTGAAAAAAGGTTGAAAAATGGGATGAAAGGATGGGTGAAGGGAGCCCGAAAAGCCGGCTCCATAAGCTCAGCCGGATGCAGATGATTGCCTGTTGCCCAGCGCATGGCCAGTCCGCAGAGCCGCCACCATTGGCAGAAAAGGCAGGTCGAGAAGAGCGTAATTATTTACTCTTTCCAATATTTAACTGAACATTTACTATTCGACTACTGCTCTAAAGACAAAGTTTCCGTGCTGCGTAGGGCTTTATCAATACTTAATTTTAAGTATATTTCACCCGTTCTTCATCTTTCTAAAAACCCTCACCGTTATAGCGCCAGGGGATTTTTTCCCGAAAGCTGAACCATTCATCCACACCGAATACAGCAAAAATTCATCTACAACTATCCAGTATTCAAATACCTGCATTACCTACCCTTCTGTTCCTTATGCCTTACCCCCCGCCGCCCGCCTACCAACAAGTCCAGGCTGCTTGGCGACAGATTCATTCCGGCAGCCCCACGCTGGAAGTCGACGAGGCATCGGCTGTAGCCGCCGGCCGCCAAATGGCGCAGTACCTGTTCCACAACCAGTTCATGCTGCTCATCGACCTGCGCGTGATGCAACACCTCTTCGTGAGCCCGGGCGTGCAGGCGCTGCTGGGCTGCCCGCCGGCCGATTTCAGCATGGCCTGGCTCTACAGCCGCGTGCACCCCGACGACGCCGACCTGCTCGGGCAGGCCACGGCGGTATCGGCGCGCTGGCTCAACAAGCACCGGCAGGAGGCCCTGGGCCACGCCTTCACCGCCGACTACCGCCTGCGCCACCAGGCCGGGCACTACCTGCGCGTGCTGCGCCAAAATTTCCCGCTCGATTTCGCCCCCGATGGCACGCCCACCGTGGCCGGCAGCACCTTCACCGACATCACCCACCACAAGCGCACCCAGGACCTGTGTTTCCACGGCACCCACCCGGAGCTTCAGCAGTGGCTCGATGAGCTGCTGCGCCCCGCCGCCCACCTGGCCCTGACCTCCCGTGAGCGTGAGGTGCTCGACCGGGTGCTGCAAGGCCAAGGCTCGCAGCAGATTGCCGACCAGTTGCACGTCAGTGTGCACACCGTGAACACGCACCGCCGCAACATCACCGCCAAAACGCAGTCGCGCAATCCTTCCGAGCTGCTGCGCCACCTCCACGAGTAGCCGCGGGCCGCGCCGGGGCTACGGGAGGGCCGTGGCCGCCGCAAACGCCAGCAGCAGCCGGTTGAACGCCACCGGATTTTCCAGAAACGGCAGGTGGGCCGCCCCGGGCAGCAGGTGCAGCGACTGGCCCCAACGCGTGGGAGCGGCCAGCGTGTCGAAGTAGGCAAAATCGAGGGCCCGCTCCTGCTCGCCGGTGGCGAAGGCCAGCGGCACGGAGGTGGCCGCCACGTGGGCCCGCTCGTCGCGCAGCAGCCCGTTGCCGATGTAGGCGGCCAGCTCCGTCCGCACGCGCCCGTCGGCCCGCAATACGTCGGCCGCCACCAGGGCTTGTTCGGCGGCCGGGGCGTCGGCGCGCAGGCACCAGGCGGCCAGGGCTTCCGCCTGCGCGGCCGACAGCTCGGGCGCATACAATAGCTGCCCCGTGGCATCGAAGCGGAAGGCGGCGGCCAGGTCAGCAGTCCCCACGGGCGGGGCGCCGAGCAAGAGCAGGCCCCGCAACCAGGACAGCCGGGGCAGCTCTTCCAGCAGCAGGTTGCCGCCGTAGGAATGGCCCACCACCAGCGCGGGTCGGCCTTCTGCCAGGGTTTCAACAGCTGCCACGAGCGCCGCGCCCAGCCGGTCGGGCGCGTACAGGGCCGCCACGCGCGGCGAGAGCCCCAGCCCGGGCAGGTCCAGCGCTACCAGCCGGAATGCCTGCAGCTCCGGGGCTTGCAGCTGGCCCTGAAATAAGTCGGCGCCCATGGAATTGCCCGGTACGAAAACGACCAGCGGCCCGGCCGGGTCGCCCGCCTCGTAGGTGTGCAGGGCTGTTTCGAAAGCGGGCAGCGGCAGCAAAGCAGGGCGCATAAGGGAGTGTTTAAACCAAACCGGGGCTTGAATAAGCAGCGGCTTGCCGCCTGGCTAATGCCTATATTTCAGAAGACTGCATTGCCGATTGCGGCCGCCACAGAAAGCGCGGTACCAGCTGGCGGTGTCAATGAAAACGGCTGTACCAGGTTGCTATTAGGCTTATATTAGGCTTAAACCTACTGATGCTTCCCATGGGAAGCATTATTCAGGCATTTGATTTTTTAGTCATCTCATCCGTTCCGACCCGTTAGCTTGACAGCGGCAGGCATCTCGGGACAGCCGTACCTTTGTGCCAAACCGGGCACCTGCCCTCCCCTTTCGCCATGCCCCGCATTCTTGCCATCGACTACGGAAACAAGCGCGTAGGCCTCGCCGTGACCGACCCGTTGTGCATGATTGCCTCGCCGCTGGAAACCATCCACAGCAAGGACCTGGTGGCCTACGTGAAGGCCTACCACCAGCGCGAGCCCCTGCGGGCCGTGGTGGTGGGCATGCCCCGCACGCTGCTCAACGAGCCCACCGATGTGACCAGCGCCGTGGTGGGCCTGCTGCGCACGCTGCGCCGCGAGCTGCCCGAGGTGCCCATCCACGAGCTCGACGAGCGGTTTACCTCGCGCATGGCCCACGCCACCATGCTGGCCGGCGGCCTCGGCCAGAAAGCCCGCCGCGACAAAGCCACCGTGGACCGCATCAGCGCGACCTTAATTTTGCAGTCGTTTCTCGAATCGCCGCTGATGCGGGAAGTCTGATTTCAGTGGTTAGTGATGAGTGGTTAGTGGTTAATTCAACGGCTGGCCTTTTGAAACTAACCACTAACCGCTAATCACTAGTCACTAATACCATGATTTATTCCATTGTCGCCATCGG
The DNA here is from genome assembly GCF_022811645.1 of Hymenobacter monticola. Lineage (NCBI taxonomy): Bacteria > Pseudomonadati > Bacteroidota > Cytophagia > Cytophagales > Hymenobacteraceae > Hymenobacter > Hymenobacter monticola. The sequence goes on from NZ_CP094534.1 coordinate 627,968, forward strand.
CGACCCCGTGCTGAAAACCAAAGCCAAGAACCTGCCCGCCGACCTACCCGCGGCCGAACTGCAGCAGCTCATCGCCGACATGTTTGAAACCATGTACTCGGCCAACGGCGTGGGCCTGGCCGCGCCCCAGATTGGCAAGGCCATTCGGCTGTTTGTGATGGACTCGGGGCCAATGGTGGAGCTGGACGAGGAAGACCTGGCCGAGCTCGAACCCGGCGAAGTGCCCGAGCAGGGCATCAAGCGCGCCTTCATCAACCCCCAAATGGTGAGCGAAACCGGCGAGGAATGGGGCTTCGAGGAAGGCTGCCTGAGCATTCCCGGCATCCGGGAGCTGGTGACGCGCCACGCCGACATTGTGCTGCGCTACGAGGATGAAAACCGGCAGGTGCACGAAGAGGCATTCTCGGGCATGGCCGCCCGCGTTATCCAGCACGAGTACGACCACTTGGAGGGCGTGCTGTTCACCGACAAGCTCTCGGGCTTCAAGAAGCAGCTGCTGAAAGGCAAGCTGGCCCGCATCAGCAAAGGCGACGTGCGGCACGACTACCGCATGAAGTTTGCCGGCGACGGCAAGCGGCGGTAAGGCAGCATTTAGCTCGCATTAAACACCATCTCTTGTCATCCTGAGCGTAGCGAAGGACCTTCTCACGACTGAACGGTTTGCAGTAAACCCAACGGCACAAACGTGAGAAGGTCCTTCGCTGCGCTCAGGATGATAGGTTTTATATTGGTTCTTTGATTAATTACGCAGCCGGCGCCGTATCTTGTTAGCCGTGAAAAAATACGGTTACGCTCTGCTGATTTGTTTGCCCCTGGTGTTTGTGGCCTACCGGGCGCAGGCCTGGGGCTTTTTTGGGCACCGGCTGCTCAACCGGCTGGCGGTGTACACCTTGCCACCGGGCATGATAGGCTTCTACAAGGCCAACATCGACTACCTGACGGTGAACGCCACGCGGCCCGACTCGCGCCGCAGCATTGTGCCCGACGAGGCGCCCAAGCACTTTCTGGACGTGGACCGCTACGGCGACAGCGCCGAATACAAGCTGCCGCGCAAGTACGCCGACGCCGTGGCCCGCTACGGCGAGGACTCGCTGCAGCGCCACGGCATTGTGCCCTGGAACGTGGTGACCATGAAAAACCAGCTCACCGCCGCCTTCAAGGCCAAGGACACCGACCGCATTCTGCGCCTCTCGGCCGATATGGGGCACTACGTGGCCGATGCCTGCGTGCCGCTGCACACCACCAAGAACTACAACGGCCAGCTCACCGGCCAGCGCGGCATTCACGGGCTGTGGGAGTCGCGCCTGCCCGAGCTATTGAGCTCTGATTACGACCTGTTTACCGGCAAGGCCGAATACATGGCGAACCCGACCGACGCCATCTGGGCGGCCGTGATTCGCTCGCACGCAGCCGTCGATTCGGTGCTGCTGTTTGAGAAGCAGCTAACGGCCCAGATGTCGGGCGACCAGAAATACGGCTACGAGCAGCGCGGCAACAACACCGTGCGGGCCTACTCGCGCGAGTTCAGCCGGGCCTACCACGCCAAGCTCAACGGGCAGGTGGAGCGCCAGATGCGCTACGCGGCGTCCCTCATCGGCGACTTCTGGTTTACCTGCTGGGTCGACGGCGGCTCACCCGACCTGCGCCAGCTACCCCGCACACCCTCCGAAAAAGAGCAGCTGCGCCTGGAGCAGGAGGCCAAGCAAACTGCCGTGGCCCCCACGCGGGTAGTGCCGGGCCACGACGAGTAAGCGGACTGGCTTATACTGTCATGTACGAGCGCAGCGAAGCAATGACAGGCATTACCATGCCGGGCTTCAATTCAACGGTTCCGTGGTGTGGACTTCGTCCAGGTTGACGACGGCGATGCCGTCGTCGGCTACTTCGTAGGCCCGAATGAAGCGGCGGTGCCACTCAATCTCGTCGTGGGTGTAGGAGTTACGGGCGTGCACGTCTTGGGCAAAGGTGTCGTCGTAGCCCTTTAGCTGCACGATGACTTCGATGCCCAGCCGGGCGTAGTCGTGGGCCTGCAGCCCGTAGAGCGGGCTCTCGGGGGTAATGTCGTGCACCAGCGTCCAGGTGAGGGGAAAAAAGCTGATGGCGCTACGCTCCAGGGGCAGCAGGTCGTAGCGCTGGTCGAGGGTGGCTTCGTCCACGGTTTTGAGGATGACGCGGGCCTGCAGGTCGATGAGGATGCTGTTGCGCAGGTTGGCGATGCGGAACTGCAGGCAGGGTGTGGCATCGGCCCGGCGGCTGATGAGGGCCGTGCGGCTGAACAGGATGCGTGCCGTGGGCCGCGAAAACCGCCCGTAGAGCAAGCCCGTGGCCAGCGCAAACGTGAGCACGCCCACCAATGCCTCCACGCTGGAGAGAAAGCCCGAGCCGTTGCTGCCGGGGTACACGTGCCCGTAGCCAACGGAGGTGAAGGTTTGGATGGAGAAAAACAGGGCGCTGAGAAAGTCCTGCCACCAGCCGTGCGGGGCGGCCACGCCGGGCAGGTCGTCGAGCCCCAGCGCAATGTAAGCCAGGGCGAAACCGACGTTCAACACCGTGAAAAACACCACCACAATGCCGATGAACGGCCACCACGGCATGGTGATGAGCCATTGGTAAGGGTCGTGCTGGTGCGGGCCGCCGCGCCGCCGCACGTTGAAAGTGCCGTCGTGGTTGATGGCGCGCTGGGTGCGGCGCGAGAATTTTTCGCCAATGCCGGGGTCGAGCGTGGGCATGCTAGGGGAGTTGATGATAAGCCTACGGCAAAGGAAAGGCAGTCCATCGCAACGGTCCGAATGAAAGCAGGAGCGGCGGCTCGCGATGAGGGAGTTCTTTTGGCTGCCCTTCTGAGCAGGGGCTTATCGACGAGCTACCTGTGCCCATTTCCAAAGGTGTTCCCAGGGTGAGCGCCGGCCCGCCGCTATTGCTGGGTGAGGTAGATTCGGTACGGCGATTCCTTCCCGACCACTCGCAGTGAACCGGCCACCAGTGGAAGACTTTCGCCCTGTTCGTAGCGGGGTTTGGCGCCGATGGGAGCGAAAAACCACAGCGCGGCCACGGGGTAGGGCATGCCGAGCAGGACGAGGTAATGAAAGAACTGCCGGCCGCGCTGGCCGGGGCCGACGCCGAGCAGCAGCACCCCTATCCCCACCAGCGGGCCGCCCAGGAGTAGCGCCAGCGCCAATTCCTCCCCCTCATATTCCGGCTCGTAATAGACGGTCTCGCTTATCCAGCGCTCCTCGCGCACGTAGCTCACGGTGTGGGCGCGCTCATATACGGCCGTTTTTACACCTGCCGCCAAGAGCAAGCAGCCCAGCAGCAGGGCCGGGGCCAGCCAGGAGCGCAGGGCCCGTTCCGCGTACACCCACCGGGCGTAATAAACCAGCAGCCCGACCGAAGCCAACAGGATGAATACGGTTCGGGCGGCCTGGGCAATTGGCTCCCAGAACCATACGAGCAAAGCCACTCCCAGCAGGCCACTCAACAGGCCGAACACCAGCCGCTCATTTGAAGTCATAAAAACACTCGATTCGGGATGAGGCAAAGCAAAAGCTATTCGCGGCAACCTGCCTTGCGGCGCACGCCGGTGGTGCAAACAGTGCCTCAATAGCCTCCCGCTTGGTGAATAAAAGAAGAGCTAAGCCGTGGCCCAACCACAGGACGCCCTGGGCTCCTTCCGCCGTTCATTACGGGGCCTGCCGCCCTCATGCGCGACGTGGCAGCTTACTTTCAACCAGTTCCAGCTCGCTCTGAAGAATATCCGTCATCAGGTAGTGCGCCCACAGCCGGGCATACCAGTTGAAAGGCGTGTTGATGTAAAACCGGCTCGACAGCGTGAGCCGGGTGCCGCCACCGGGCAAGGATTCCAACTCGTAGACGTCCTCCAGAATGTCGAGGTGTTTTCCGCCAATCAAGATGTGCTCGTCCATGACCGCCGGGGGAATGGCGTTGGGATTGGCGTCGACGCGCAGGACCAGTAAGCGCGCGGGCTGGTACTGGGTAATCGTTTCGTCGAAGTACAGGCCCTTTTCGTAGTAAGCCGTTCGTTTGCCGCCCACGCTCCGGGCATCCAGCGTGGTGCTCTTGTGTTTGGGAAACCCCAGCAGTGCGGAAACCGACATTTTGCTGGTGGGCGCACTCATCGCATGGCTAGTGGTCAATTGCTGCCAGACTTCTGCCGCGGGCGCGTTGAGGATGACGGCCCTTTGGATAACCATTTCCTGGGGTGCCGACGCCTTCTCCCCTTCTACCAGGCCCAGCGCCAAGGGCATCGCAACCAGCAGCGACACGTTCAAGGTGTTGGGCCGCTGCCATTTATTTTCATCCGAATCGTTTGGACCGCCGGACCTAGCGTTGCGCACGTGGTAGGCAATCAGGCCCCCAATGCCCGCGAACGTCGCGAAAATCGGGAAAATCATAATCCAGCAAATCGAGCCCTCTATCTTCAACAGAATCGTTACCAGGAGCACAATCAAGCTGGTGAGCCAGGGCTTGAAGAAGGCGGCGGTGCCGGAGGTCGTTTTGGCGGCCGGCATCAGAATGATGGTCAGAAACCCAATGACCACCGGCACCAAAAACAGGAACGTGACGCTCATGATTTCCATCAAGCCGTTGGCGGAACCAAAAAACAGTCGAATAACTAACCCGTACACGGCGGCGAAGGCGGCAGCAAACACGAACTTCATGGCACTTTTAATTAGGGACGTTGGGAATGGGGTTTGACGGTGACGAACACGACGTCTTTTTTGCAGTTATAGCGCAGGGGCAGCGTGTCGCCCAAGCCTTTGCTAATCAAATACAGGCAATTGCCGACCGTGGTCTTTAGCCTGTTCCACCGATAGAATAAGCGGCCCGGAAACAGGCCTTGGCCCGAACGCCACAGCACCACCTGGCTGCCGTGCAAATGGCCAGCAAAGGCCAGTTCGTACCGGCCGGGAAGCGCCGCTACGTCCACGGGCTGGTGCAAGCACAACACGCTGAAATCGACGTCTTCGGGCCGGTCACTCGTGCCGTTGTTCGTGATTTGAACCCGGCGGCCGTCCAGGCAAATCCGGACGGGCTCATCCGCCAGCCACACGAGGTGGTTTGCTTCGACCAGCTGCTTGATTTTCTGCACACCGAAAAAAACGTCGTGATTGCCGGCGATGACGAAGACGTTTTCCCGCCCCGCGATGAACTCCACAAACCGGGTGAAGTGCCGAAATCCAGCGGCGCTGTCCACGTAGTCGCCGCCCAGCAGCAGCACGCGGGGGTTCAACCGGTCGATTGTTGCCATCAGCCTGGCCACGGTGGGGCCGCTGAACCCGGTCAGGTGCAAGTCGGAGAGGTACAGCACGGTGAAGGCCCTGCCCGCCGCGACGGTGCACACTTCTTCCCGCACCTCAAAGTCGTGGTTGTATCCGATTTCTAACTTCATGCTGGTACCAGAGAAGGACAGACAAACAGCCGATGTGCCACCGACGCAGCGGCTGCCGCCGGTTTAGCAGCCCCGACAGCATGAAAACGCCAATGGCCAGCACCCAAATCAAGGCCCTGGCCAGGCCGATTCGGTGCGTTTCCCGGATGCTGGTTCGCAGTGGGTTCCTGGCCCGGTCGAGCAGCAAAGGAAACAGAAACAGGAAATGCACCTCCACCAGGTAGAAAACTAGCACCGCCAGCGGCGTCAGCAGTAAGCTCACCTTGCCCAGCGCCCAGAGCGCGCCGGCGAAGGCCAGCAAGCTGAGGCCGTATTTTAAGCCGCCGTATAATCCAAAACGGGTGGCGGCGTCAAACCCTGAGTTGGTTTTTGGCCCGTTTTCCGGCAGTTGCTCGAACATCCACCGCGCCCCCGTGGCAAAAATGCGGTGGGAAAACACCTGCTGCATCTGATGGGGCTGCCGATTGAATTGCCGTGCGGCTTGGGCAATCAGGGCCTTGACGGTCATGTTCTTAGCAGAAGATGAAATGAAACCAGGCCAGCCAGGCAATGCCGTTGCCGAACACGAGCATGCGATGGTAGGCGTTTTCCACCCGCCCGCAGCGTTTGATGTGGAAAACAAACTCGTCGTAACTGATGGCCACCACGGTGTAAATCAGAACCACCAGGATGGGAATTAACCAAAGCGTGGGCTTAGGATGCATCATGGCCCCCCACATGAGCACAAACATCGGCACCCCGCCCAGCCCCAGGGCCGCGGCCTCGGCGTCGCGCTCCTTCTTGGGAATTTTCATGTTGAGGGGGCTGCGGTGGTAGCGCCAATCCAATGCCCCGCCGAGGGTGGCCACCCCGCCCGCCACGGCCACCACCAGAAACTGCCACGGCAGGTAGGGCCATTCGCTGGCCAGTTTTAAGTGGTCGCTCCCGCGAAACGCCAGCAACAGGGCCCCAAATAAAACGGGGGGAACAAAGAGCAGAACCAAAGAAACGTATTGGCGGTACGGCTGGAAGTGGGGCATTTCTTAAGATATTACGAACGTCATCTAAAGCGCAGGCGCATCAATGGAATAGCCGGCCTTCCTGGTGAACGGCCCGGTTCAGCCACCAAGGGAGAATTGGTGTCAATTGGCGCGGAAAGCCAACGAAACAAAGCTACTATAAAGAACTTTGTATTACAAAGTAAATTATTTTGTTTTAGGCACTGGCGTCGCTCGTGCACGGCTTATAAACCATGTAGCAAGCACGCTGTCAATATATTACACCAAACCCACCATTGCTGCTTTTGCTCATGAACTTCTCTGACCTGTCCCTATGAAACCCTGCCGTGGTTGGGCGCATGCAACGTGACCGTGGCCGGGTGAGGGCTCCCCGCTTCTGCTGTTAGGAAGTAACGGCTGTCCAAGGCGTAAGCTTCCCGGGTGAGCACGCCTTCGCGAGTTCGAGCAGAGCCTCCTCCACGGATGCGCCGCTGGTCAGCAAGGGGTGCTGGGCGCGCACGGCCGGGTTGTATTCCAGAAAGTTCACCAGAAACCAGCCGTCAATCCCGGCGCACCCGCCTTCTTTGGCGTAATCAAAATCCACTTCGAGTCCGGGCATTGTCACCAAGCAGCCCGCGCCGTGAAAAGCGTACCGAAACTGCTGGTGCGCGTCCAAGTAGCCGGTTCGGCGCCGCTGGAAACCTGGCTCTTGGGCCGACTTGGCGTTTAACAAGGCCACGGCCCGAAACACCGCGGCTTGGTAGGCGTGAATCAGGCGGACGACTTGTTGCTTAACCGGGTGCATGGGACAAGAGAGGCTTGGTTCAGTCAAAGGGTCTGACCATCTGACCAGAAGAAAAAGCGTTTCAGATGGGCTATTGCTTGCCGTCAATCAGAGCGTGTACTTTTTGCGGAACTTCAATCCCCTCGGGTCTCCACCACAGCCCCCAAAAATCGATGGCAGTTTCATCCGGCAGCAGCAGTTCCCATTCCTTCAGCAGTTCTTCGGCATCCTCGCCTGCGTTCATGCACATATGCGTCCGTGGCGGTGGGCAATACTGATTCCACATGCCCACCACGACCCCAAGGGCGTGGTAGAGTTGCTTCTCCCGTTCGGCCAGTTTCGCTTTCAAGGCATCGTTTTCGACTTGTAAAGCAGCGAGGGTTGGGATTGCTTCCATATTCCAAGATAAGATAGCCTCATGCCGTATACCGCAACGGTGAGTTAACCGCATGTTGGCGGAGCCGGCCCAACCAGGAGACCCCAACGCGCAACTGCACTGCAATAGTAAAGCTGAACCATCGGCCGGGTTGCACAGTAGAGAGCGCAGGCGTTCAATCAATCCGCCACCCCTCTCCTCCTCGCTCGACCTCTATGAAAGGCGTTTATTCCCTCATCCTGCTCACCATTTCTAACCTGTTCATGACGTTTGCCTGGTACGGACACCTGCACTTGTTCAAGAAAATGGCCTGGTTTGCCAAGCTGGGGCTGGTGGGCGTCATTCTGGTGAGCTGGGGGCTGGCCTTGTTCGAGTACGTGTTTCAGGTACCGGCCAACCGGCTGGGGTTTGAGGAAAACGGTGGGCCGTTCAGCCTGTTCCAGCTCAAGGTCATTCAGGAGGTCATTTCGCTCGCCGTGTTCACGCTGTGCGCCGTGTTCGTGTTCAAAACCGACAAGCTGGGCTGGAACCACCTCGTGGGCTTCGGGCTGCTGGTGGCGGCTGTGTATGTGATTTTCAAGAAGTGGTGAGCCAAAGGCGGCAAGTGCGCTTTGGATAGCCGTAGCTCTTTCAGGCGGCCTTTGCGCCTGAACCTCAGGTGCAAGCTGCACCCGCCCGCTGGCCCGCTGCCGTTATGTTGGGCCAAGGCAGCAATGCCGTTGCCAGACCTGCAGCAGTCGCCGTTTTCGCCCCTACTTTACTGCGATTTATAATACTGATAATCAACCGGTATCTTATTGTCTACGGCCAATAAAAACCTAGCGACCCGGCCCGGCGTACCAGCCGCAGCGGCGTGGCTCTGCACGGCACGGTTTTTCTGCATTTTATGGCTCAATTTTTCTCTCGGATGCTGCTGGCGCTGCTGCTGGCAGGTGTTTTTAGGTTTTCGGCTCAGGCCCAGAAGGTGGGCCTCGTACTCAGCGGGGGCGGCGCCAAGGGCCTGGCCCACATCGGCGTGCTCAAGCAGCTGGAGAAAAACCACATTCCCATCGATTACATTGTGGGCACGAGCATGGGCGCCGTGGTGGGCGGCATGTACGCGGCCGGCTACTCGCCCGAGGAGATTGAGCAGATAGTGCTCAGCCCCGAGTTTCAGCGCTGGACCTCGGGCAAGCCTTTGGAGAGCAAAACCTTCAACTTCCTCACGGCCGAGCCCTCGCCCTCGGCCCTGCGCCTGGGCATTGCCATCGACTCCACCTTCAAGGCGCGGGTGAGCACCAACCTGGTGAACGACCTGAACCTGAACCTGGCCCTGGCCCGCCTGCTGGCGCCGGCATCGGCCAGCAGCGGCTACAATTTCGACAAGCTGTTTGTGCCCTTCCGCTGCATGGCCTCGGAGGTGTTTACGCGGCAGGTGGTGGAGCAGAAGTCGGGCTCGCTGTCCGACGCCATTCGCAACTCCATGTCGTTTCCGCTGGCGTTCCGTCCCATTCGCAACCTCGACGGCAAGTACTACTACGACGGGGCGGTGTACGACAACTTCCCCACCGGCACCATGAAAAAAACCTTCGCCCCGGACATCATCATCGGGGTGAACGTGGGCGATGTGGCCTTTAAGAAATACCCCAAGAACGACGACCAGTTGCTGGCCAGCACGGTGGCCTTTCTGGGCACAAGCGTGGCCGACACGGGCAGCGTGGGCAAAAACGGCATTTACATTCAGCCCGACCTCGACGGCATGGGCGTGGGCGATTTCGACCGGGTGAAGGACTTCATTGCCGAAGGCGACACGGCCGCCCTGCGCAACATGGAGAAAATAAAGGCCCGCATCGGCCGGCGCGTCGATTCGACGGAGCTGCAGAAGCGCCGGCTTGCCTTCCAGGCCCAGGCCCCGAAGCCGCGCTTCATCGACGTGAAAGTGAACGGCCTGCGCCCCGACCAGAACGAGTACGCGGCGCGGTTTTTCCGCAAATCCGGCCGCGAGTATTCGCTCGATGACATTGAGGAGGGCTACTACCGCCTGGCGTCGGACGACTATTTCAAGAACATTTACCCGCGCATTCGCTACGACGCGGCGCGGCAGGGCTACGTGTTCAGCGTGGATGCGCAGCGCAACAACAACGTGAGCACCGAAGTGGGCTTCGTGCTCTCGAACCGTCCTATTGATAATCTGTACTTTGGCATCGAGTACCGCTACCTGCGCCGGCTGCTTTACACGGCCTCGGCCGATGTGAGTTTGGGCCGTTTCTACAACGGCGCGCACGGCTCGTTCCGCATCAACATTCCCGCCAAGTTCGCCTACTTTTTTGAGCCCGAAATCACCTACAACCAGTGGGATTTCCAGAACACGGGCGGCGTGCTGGGGCGCGATGTCATCAACACCCAAGTGCGGCAGCAGGACACCAAGTTGGGCGGGCAGTTCGGCATCAGCCCCACCTACCGCAGCCGTTTCCTGCTCGATGTGGCCACCTTCGTGACCAAAGACGAGTACACCAATTCCAAGGAAATCAGGTCGGCTGATGTGCTCGATGCCACCGTGTTTCGGGGCGCCACGGCGGCCCTGCGCCTGGCCCGCAACACCCTCAACCGCAAGCAGTACGCCACCAGTGGCCACCGCTACGTGTACACGCTGCGCGGCGTCACGGGCGAGTCGGACTACACGCCCGGCTCCACGGCCCAACAGGAGGCCAGCACCAGCCACCGCGAGTGGGTGCAGTTCCGGGCCACCGTGGAGCGGTACTTCGGGCTGAAGGCCGACCGCCACGCCTGGGGCTATTTCGGGGAGCTGATGGTGAGCACGCAGGGCACGTTTTCGAACTACCGGTCGTCGCAAACCACGTCGCCGGTGTTTGCCCCGCTGCCCGACTCGCGCACGCTGTTTATGGATGCCTACCGTTCGTCGCGCTACGCCGCCGTGGGCCTGCGCTACAACCAGCCCTTCCTGAAAAAGCTGGAATGGCGCACCGAAGTGTACGTGCACGTGAACGGCCAGCCGCTCCGGCAGGGTGAAAACCAGGTGGCCGTGCGCCAGTCCGGCTTCGACCGGCCCCGCGTGACGGGTAGCACCGGCCTCATTTTCCAGACGCCGGTGGGCCCGCTGGCCCTGCACGCCCGCTTCTACGACGACCCGTCTGAGCGTTTCGGTATCTACGGACACCTGGGCTTCCTGCTGTTCCGCAGCCGCGCGCTGGAATAGGGCGTTAGGTGTTGGGTTTTAGGTATTCGGTGTTGGGCATTAGGTGTTGGGTACTCGGCAATAGACCGGAGGTTTCTGGCTTATATTCTAAAATCCAAACACCGAAAACCAACACTAAAACCTAACACCTAAAACCGCTGCCACCTCTTCCGGCGCCTCAAGCGGCAGCAAATGCCCGGCGCCCGGCACCACTTGGAACGGCGTGCCGGCTGGTAGCAGCGGCAGCGTGAGGTGCCGCTGGCTCTCGGGCGTGATGGCGGTATCGCCCTCTCCTACCAACAGGCAGCAGGGCACCTGCACCCGCGTCATCAGGGCGGTGATGTCTTCGCGGGCGCCTTCCAGCAGCCAGTGGGTCCAGGCGGCCTGCGTGGTGCGCAGGTTGTCGGCGATGACGCGGGCGCGCAGGTCGGGGGCGATGGGGCGCCGGGTAATTTTGCGAAAAGTTTTTTCGGCTTCCTCGGGCTTGCCGTGGGCGGCCACGGAGGCGGCGCGGTCTTCGTCGGTCATGGGCTCGCCGGCGGGCGGCGAGGGCGAGAGCAGCACCAGCCGGCGCAGGCCGGCCGGTTGCCGCGCGGCCAGGGCCAGGGCCATTTTGCCGCTCATGCTGTGGCCGATGAGGGTGAATTCTGCCACGTTGTGCTGCGCTATAAAGGCGGCTATCCAGTCGGCATAAGCCCGCACCGAATAGTCGAACCCCGCGGGCACGGCCTGGCCGCCAAAACCGGGCAGGCTAGGCGCGAGCAGGGCCGTACCGGGGGGCAGGAGTTGGCGCAGCAGGTCGTATTCGCGGCCCGAGCTGGCCCAGCAGTGCAACGCGATAATGGTGTGGGGCATAAGAGGAATGAGTAGCGTAAGCACTACCGTACGCAGTAGGCTTGAATAAGCTGTAGCCGGCCCTACTTGTTTGAGTCCGGCGGATAACCGGCTTTGGCAACCCGATGCCTTAAGTCGCGCAAAGGCTCGCCGGTACAGCACTTGTTTCAGCAGCTGCCGACCAAGCCGCTTGGTGGCGCAGCCAGTTGGCTGTCAGGACCTGGCCTGCATAAAACAACTTTTTTCACCAACGATGCAAACCGCTGCCCCTTTATTTCCCGTAAGTGCGCCTCAATTACTTATTCGCAGTGCCATAGCACGACTTTGGACATTCTTATCGTCCTTTAAATTACGTATTTCTACGCCGCCTCTATCTGCAATAAACCCGTACTATCCCGGTCCACTCTCCTTTTATTGCAAGCCCTGCCCTTGGTCGCCTGCCGGCCAGCGCCAGTTATTCTATTCTACATGAAATCAACTCTGGCGCTGCTGACGGCAGCGGACGAAGAAGCGCTGGTGCAGCGCCTCCTCGCCCGCGACGAACAAGCCCTCTGATTGCTCCACGACCACTACGCCCGCAACCTGCTCACCGTCATCCTGCGCCTGGTGCGCCACGAGGAACTGGCCCGCGACGTGTTGCAGGAGGGCCTGCTGAAGGTGTGGCTCAGCATTGCCCGCTACGACCCCGCCCGGGGCCGCCTCTTCACCTGGATGGTGCGCGTGTGCTGCAACCAGGCCATCGATGCCCTGCGCAGCCCGCGCCACCGTTTCCACAGCGCCAACAAGTCGCTGGAAGTGGGCGGGGCACAACAAGCCTTGGCGCCCGTTTCCTTCAACCCCGAGCACATCGGCCTACGCGAGTTGGTAGTGCGCCTCAAGCCCCGGCAGCGCGAAGTCATCGACCTGCTATATTTCGGCGGCTGTACCCAGGTAGAAGCCGCCGAGCAGCTCGGCATTCCGCTGGCCACGGTGAAAACCCGCGCCCGCGCCGCCCTGCTGGTGCTGGGAAATCTGGCGAAGTAAGGCTTGGAGGTTGGTTTTAGGTGTTGGGTGTTGGGTATTGGGTTCTAGGAATTAGAAAAGAAAATACCGCACCGCCTAACACCTAAAAACCAACACCTTACCGCGGGCATTCCTCCCGTGTCAGGCTCTCGTTGATGAGAATGGCGGCGCGGTTGCCCTCGGCGGCGGCTATCAGGGCCTGCTGGGCGCCGGGCGTGGTGTCGCCGGCCGCGTAAAGGCGCGGAATAGACGTTTGCATCCCGCCATCCACCCACACGGCCCCCTTGCTGGTGATGCGGGCACCCAAGTCGGCGGCCAACGAGCTGCGCTGCAGCTGCGGCGCGTGCAGAAACAGGGCGGCCCGCTCCAGCTGGCTGCCGTCTTCGAACTCGATGCATTTTAAATCGCGCGCTGCCGTGCCAATGAGCCGGGCAATGGGCGCGTCCTGCACCCGGATGTTCTGGCGGCGCAGGCGGCGGCGGGCGTTGGGCGTGAGGTGGCCCGGGCCGTTGGTGACCACCACAATGTCGGGGCTCCAGCGGCTCACCAGCAGGGCCAGGCCCGTCACGGTGCGGCCCTGGCCGTACACGGCTAGGGGCTGGCCGCGCACCTCCCAGCCGTGGCAGTACGGGCAGTGCAGCACGCCCCTCCCCCACAGCTCCCGAAAGCCCGGCAGCGGCGGCAGCACGTCGGACACGCCCGTGGCCAGCAGCACGCGCCTAGCGCTGCACTCAAACGGCGCGTCGTTGGCGGTGCCGCGGCCGGTGGCCACAAAGCCGCTGCCTTGCCTGGCCAGGGTTTCGATACGCAGGCACTGCACTTCCACCGTTTCGTAGGGGCGCAGCTGCTCGTGGCCCAGGCGCAGCAGTTCGTCGGGGGCCACGCCGTCGCGGGTGAGGAAGCCGTGCACGCCCGGCGAGCATTCGTTGCGGGGGCGGCCGCCGTCGGCCAGCAGCACGCGGCGCAGGCAGCGCCCCAGCGTGAGAGCCGCCGAGAGCCCGGCGCTGCCCGCGCCAATAATCAGGACATCGTATTGCATCAACTGCGGGAAAGGTCGGTTGCTGTAACTGCCCGCGCGGCGCTGGGGTTGTGCTAAAAGCAAAAAAGCCCTCCCCGGCGTGGGGAGGGCTTTTAGGTCGAATCACCGGCCAGGCCGGAAGCAGCCTTATTCTTTGATGAGGCGCTTGGTGAGGTTGATGGCCTGGCCGTTGTTCTGGCCACGCACCAGCACCATGTAGGTGCCGCTGGCGATGGTGTTCACGTCCAGGGCCTGGGCCACACCGGCTTCGCGCGTCACGCTCAGCACTACGCGGCCCGTGGCATCGAGCACGCTCACCTGGTAGGTGCCGGCGGGCAGAGCCGTCAGGTCGAGCTGCGTGGTCGAGGTGGCGGGGTTCGGGAACAGGCTGATGGCGGGCTCGGCAGTCGTGGCCGTGAAGCTCACGGTGCGCACCGGCGAGTAGGTGGCCGTGCCGTCGGTGTCTACCTGCTTGAGGCGGTAGTACACCAGGCCCGTGGCTTTGCGGCCGATGCCGGCGTCGGTCAGGGCGTAGGCCGTGGCCACGGAGGTCGAGCCCTGGCCTTTCACTTGCGCGATTTTCACGAAGTCGGTGGCGTTGAGGCTACGCTCCACGTCGAAGTGTTCGTTGTTCTTCTCCGAAGCCGTGTGCCACACCAAGGCGGCGTCGATGTTTTTCACCGCCGTGGCCGTGAAGTCGGTCAGCTCCACCGGCAGCGGGTTGTTGCCCGTAGTCAGCGTGAAGCTCTGCACCGTCACCCCGCCGAACAGGTCGACCGTCGTGATGCTGACCGTGGTCGAGCGGCCCGCGCGGGGCAGCAGGTTGCGGTTCACCACCGTGAACAGGCCGGTGCTCGAAGTGTAGCGGATGCCGATGGCGGCCAGTGCCGTCGAGTCAGCTACGCTCAACTTGCCAAACGAGATACCATCTTCCACAGCGCCGGTACCGGTGGCGGGGGCCCCGCCGTTGGTGGCGTAAATCAGGCCAGCCGTGTTATACACTGCGCCGTTCGGGTCGATGCCGTAGGCCAGCACGTCGCCGTTCTGGTACTGGTTGTTGTTGCCGCCCTTAGCGGGCGTAGCCGTGTACACAGCGGCGTTATCCGAGCCGACGGGCACCAGGTAGATGGCCGTGTTCGAAACTGCACCCAGCGCATCGGTAGCCGTGTACTGGAAGGCTACGTTGCCCACGAAGTTCGGCGTCGGGTCGAAGCGCAGCGTGCTTGCCTGGGTGGGCGTCAGCCCCGACAGGCCATCGGTCACCAGCGTGTAGGTGCCGCCGTTGTTGTAGTAGAGGCGGCCCTGCGCGGCATCGGGAGCTTTCGTTATCGTGTAGGTAATGGCGTTGCCCTCGGGGTCGATGGCGCTCAGGGGCGAGATGGCCAGCTGGTTGGTGTTGGCCGAGTTGCTCTGGGGCGCCTGCAGGGTGTTCACCACGTAAGCCGCCACCGGCGCCTTGTTGATGATGGCCGTAGACTGGGTCGAGGTGTTGTTGCCCGCGGCACCCGCGTCGCCGGTAGCCGTGGCAAAGCCCGTCACATCATACGAAGCAGCGGGGGCTGCGAAGGTGATGACGTTCGACACCGCGTTGGCCACGCCGGGGTTCAGGGAGCTGGGCACCGGGATGGTGATGGTAGCACCCGAGGCCACCGTAATCAGCGCGCCGCCGTTCAGCGAGTAGGAAGTAACGCCAGCAGGCAGTTTCACCGTCTGGGTCACGTTGCTCACGTTCGACAGACCGGCCGTGCTCGTCACCACCGTGTAGCTCACCGGCGCGCCGGCAATGGTCTGGTCGGGGCCGGTGATGGCCGTGGCCACGTCCGGGGTCAGCGTCACGTTCACGGCGCTGGTGGCGATGTTAGCGAGGACAGAGCCCGAGGTGGGCTCGGCCTGGTCGGCGCGCACGATGGCCGTGGCCACTTGCGGCGTGGTGCCGGGCACCACCAGAGTCAGCGTGTTCGTCACCGAGCCGGTGGGGAACGAAGCCGTCAGGAAGGTCACCACGCCCGTGGCCGGGTCGTAGGTGCTCGTGGGGTAGGTGGCTACACCGGTCGTGGGGTTCACGCTGGTGGGAGCCACACCGTTAATGAGCAGGGCATTGGCGCCCGAGGTGGGCAGGCCGGGAGCCAGCTCTACGCGCTGCACCACGTTGGTGGCGGTGGTACCGGCCGTGTTGTTGCGCGTCACCACCGAGTAGGTGATGGTGGAGCCCGCGGCCACCGACGACGGCGTGGCCGGCGTGGTGATGCTGATGCTCGTGCCCATGTCGATAATCGTCCCGCTCACCGGTTTGATGGTGGTGGCAATGGTAGCGGTGTTGTTGCGCTCCACCTGGTCCACCACGCCGCCGCTCACCACCACGGTGGCCGTGGGCTGAATCAGGTTGGTGTTGGTGGGCACGTCGAAGGTGATGGTGCCGGTGCTGCTGTCGAGCGCACCCACCGCCTGGTTGGTTTGGGTGGTGAAGCGCACGATGCCATCGGCCGAGTTGTAGCCCGTCGTGGTCGAGTTGGCCAGCGCCGTACCGTTCACGTCGCGCACCACCACGCCAGTCAGGCCGGTGGGCAGCTGCACCGTCGTTACCACGGTGTTTGCCACGCTGGGGCCGTTGTTGGTGGTTACCACGGTGTAGGTCATGGTGCCGCTAGCGAAGGCCGAAGTCCGGCCCAGGATGGCCACCTGCACGTCAGCCGCCGGGGTCAGGGCCGTGGTTACCACAGCCGCATTGTTGATGGTCGTGCTTTCCGGCGAGCTGGTGCTCACCTCGGCCGTGTTGGTCAGGTTCGTGTTGCCGTTGGCCGGGGCGTAGTAGGCAATGGTGTTGCTGGCTGTGGCGCCGGCCGCCTGCGAAGTGAGGCTGGCGAAGGTCACGAGGCCCGTGTTCTGGTTGTAGGTGGCGCCGCCGTAGGTGGCAGTCGTCACGCCGGCTACGGTAGCCACCGAGGTCGGGGCCGCGCCGTTGATGAGCAGGGCGTTGGCGCCCGTCACGGGCAGGCCGGCCGGAATGTTGGCCAGCTGCACCACGCTGTTGGCGGGGGCTGGGCCGTTGTTGGTGGTCGTCACGTTGTAGCTCAGCAGCTGGCCAGCGGTGGCCGTGGCAGGACCGGTGATGGTGGTAGCCACGTCGGTCAGGGCCGGGTTCACGGTCAGCTGGGCGGTGGCCAGGTTGTTGGCCGGCACGTTGTCGATGGTCGAGGTCGACACATCGGCCGTGGCCGTCACCACGCCCGAAGTCGGGGCGTTGAACACCAGCGCGTAGGTCAGGTAGTTGGCCGAGCCCGTGGCCTGCGAGGCTGTAGAGCCCGAAGTCACAATGCCCGTGCTCGAATCATAGGTGATGGCCGTCGTGCCCGAGCCGTAGGTGGCCAAGGTGCCCGAAGTGCTAGTGGGCGCTACCGGCGTACCGCCATTCACGCCAATCTTCAGCGCGTTGGCACCCGTGATGGGCAGGCCCGTGGGAATGGCCACGCGCGTCACCACACCGGTGGCGGCATCGCGCCCGTTGTTGCCTTCCGTCACCGTGAAGGTCACCGACGTGCCGGCGTCCACGCTCGTTACCGGCGTGCCGGGAGCAGCCGTGGTAGCTACGCCCACCGTCACGAAGGCGTTGGCAAACTTGGTGGCATCCGGCATAGCCGTTACCGTGGTCGAGGCCGTGCGCGAGTTGTTGGTCCCATCCGTGTCGCCGCCCGTCGTCGAGGGCGTCACGTTGGCCACCACTGAGTAGTTGCTGCTGGGGACCGTGAAGCTCACCGTGTTGTTCACCGTCTGGCCGGCGGCCAGCGAGGCGATGGCCGGGAAGGTCACCGTGCTGCCGCTGATGGTGGCGTTGCCCGTCACGAAGACGTTGGTGGCACCGGCCGGCAGCGTCACGGCTTGCACCACGTTGGGAGCGGCCGAGGGGCCGTTGTTCGAGGTGGTCACGTTGTAGGCCACCTGCGTGCCCGCGGTAGCCGTGGTCGGGCCGCTAATGGTCGTGGCCACGTCAAACACCGTGTTCGAGTTGATGGTGGCCGACTGCTGGTTGTTGGCCACGAGGCCGGCCTCGTTCGAGGCGGTGCTGATGGCGGCCGTAGCCGCTACCGCGCCCTGGGGCTGGGTGTAGCTGATGGTGGCCGTGAGGGCATTGCCCGCACCAGCCGCCAGCGAACCAATCGCGCCGCCGGTCGGGGTGGCCGTGAAGGTCACCAGGCCCGTGGCCGAGCTGTAGATGAAGGAGATGCCCGTAGGCGGGGTGATGGTGACGTTGGTCAGGCCGGTGGGCAGCTGAATGGTGGGCACCACGCTGGTAGCCGCCTGCGGGCCGTTGTTGCTGAAAGTAGCCGTGAAGGTAGCGAGGGCGCCAGCATTCCGCGGGCCGTTGCCCGAAATCGTCGCCACGACATCCGCCACGCTGTTCACCGTCACGCCCAGGTTGAAGAAGTCGGGAGCGGCCGTCACCGTGCCCTGGCTGGTGGTGGTGGTCACGTTGCTGGTCAGGGTGGCGCTGCCGGTGGTATTAGCCGCCGTGTAAGCGAAGCTGTACGAGTTGGTAGCGCCGCTGGCCAGGCTCACCGGCGCGCCGGTGAAGTAAATCACGTTGCCGCTGAAGGAGGTGCCGGGGTAAGCAGCCACCAAGTCGGACCGCTGCTGGCTGCTCAGCGATGCGCCGGCCGGCAGGGTCACGCGCTGCGTCACGCCGGCGGCCGTGTTGGGGCCGTTGTTGGTGAAGCTGGCGATGTAGGTGCCCGAGGGCTGGCCGGCGTTCAGCGTAGCCGGGCCGGTTACCACCGTCGTCACGTCGGCCACTTCCACCACCGGAATGGTGTAGGTAGCCGGGCCGCTGGTGATGGTGCCGCCGTTGTTGTTGGTGGCACTCGTGATGCCGTTGGCATCGGTCGAGGTGTAGGTGAAGCTCACCGTGGTGGCGACGCCGAATACTGGCGTGTAGGTCAGGGTGCCCAGCAGCGCCGGGGTAATCTGCGTGGCGGCAATGTTGGCCGCCGTCAGCACCGTGCCGTTGTAGGTCAGCGTGCCCGTGGCGGGCAGCGACGTGAGGGTGTAGTACTGAATGGTGTTGGCCGTGCCATCCGAGAGCGTGCCCGATACCGAGCTGCTCAGGTTGGGGTTGAGCACCGTGGCGCCGTTGTTGTCCGGGATGTTCACGTTGGTCACGGTGTTGGGCACCGGAGCCGCGTTCAGGGTCGCATTACCCGAGAATTCCGACGTCACGCCGCCCAGCGTGGCCGTGCTCGTGAGCAGGTTGCCGGCCACCAGGCCCGTGAAGCTGCCCGTGAGCGGAATCGTGAACGTGAAGCGGTTGGTGGCATCGGTGCCCTGGTTCAGGCCGTTCACGTTGCCGGGGCCGTAGGTGCCCGTGCCGGCGTTGGTGTCCACGCCGGCCGCGCCTTCTGTGTAGGTGCCCAGGTAGGTCTGGCCTTCACCAAAGCCGCTGGGGTCGGCGGTAGCGCCGGGGCTGAAGAACTCAATCACCGAGTTGGGGCGGGCATAGCCCTGCACCACCAGGTTGGAGCCCACCACCGTGGCCGAGGTAATCACCGGGAAGTTGAGCAGGCCATTGGGGCCGGTGTCGCCGTCGCCGTTGTCGTTGATGGTCACGTAGGGAGCCGTGCCGGTGGCTTCGGCGCCCGTGTTAAGGTCGATGCCGATTTGGCCGGACGCGGCGCCGCCATTGGCCGCCAGCACCGTGCCGTTGTTGTAGATGGAGTTCTGGGTAACCAGCGTGGCAGCAGCGTTGCCCTGCACCTGCACGCCGGCGCCGTAGCTACCGGTCACCACGTTCTGGCTCACGGTGTTCTGCGTGCCGTAGATGCGGATGCCGGCGGTTTCGTTCGGCGCCAGGGCCGAGGTGCCACGGCCGTTGCCGCTCACCGTGTTGTTGCTGATGGTGATGGAACCCGCCGACACGTAGCTGTCCACGCCCACCCCGGTGTTGTTGATGATGAGGTTGCCCGTTACCGACGAAGCGCTGCCCTGCAGGTCAATGCCGTCGAAGCGGGTATCAACCAAAGCGTTGCTGCGGATTTCGTTGTTGCTGATGGTGATGTTCGTCACCCCGCCGTTCGTCGAAATGCCTTTGCCGGCGTTGAAGCCGATGAGGTTGTTGCTCACGGTGCTGGCCGTGGTGCCGCCCGTGAAACGGATGCCGTCCGAAACGCCACGCGTGGTGCCGAGGTCGGCAAACGAAGTAGCCGAGGTGCCAATCATGTTGCGGGAGATGGTGACCCCACCCACCGCCACGCGGATTTCAGCGTTGGCGTTGTCGTCAGCCGTAGAACCGAAGCCGTTGATGGCCAGGCCCATGATGCTGGTGCCCGTGCCGCCGGCAGCAATGTCGAGGCCCACGCCGATGGTAGCGCCCGCGGCTTTGCTAATCTGCACCTCGGGGCCGTTGAGCTGGCTCAGGGCCGTGGTGCCGGTGCCCACGTTGCCACCAACGCCCAGCAGACGGTCGTTGGAGTTGCCGATGTTGTAGGTCTGGGTGGCGCCGTTGATGGCCAGGTTGGGGCTCGAAATCGCCGGCAAAGCCGTGGCGGCATTGATAATCGCCACCCCGCCGGTCAGTTGAGTGGCCGGAATCATGAAGATACTCGTTTCTACACTGGCCGGCAGAGGCACACCAGCGCGGCCAGCAGCCGTAGAAGTAGCGGCCAGGTTCTCGGCGTTGGTGTAGAAACCGGCTTGGGCCAGCAGGTTTTCGCCGCCCAAGGCGTTGGCGTTGGTGATGAACTGGCGCAGCGAGCCCTGGCCCACGTCGTTGGTGTTCACCACCACGTCGAAGTTGAAGCCGAAGTCGGGGCCGTTGTTGGCGCTCCCGCCGGTCACCGCTACCGTGGCAATGCTTTCGGTCGTGACGGTGCCGCTGCGCAGGTCGAGCAGCGTCTGCGAGCCGTTGTTGGCGGCCGCGTCGGTGAAGGCGGGGTTGAAGCCGCCCACGGCGGTCGTCGTGCCGTTGTAGGTCTGCACCGCTACCTGGGTGCTGGTGTAGCCGGCCGTGGCCGAGCCCGTGAAAGTGGCGCCCGCGCGGCTCGAAATCACCGAGCTGTTCACCACGCGCACCGTGTAGCCGGTGCCCGTGGGCGCATTGAAGGTGTACTGGCCGTTGGCATCGGTGATGGCCGTGGCCACCAGCGCGTTGCTGCTGTTGTAGAGCTCTACTTTGGCACCCGGGCGGCCCACGGCGCCGGTGGCCGTGCGGGGCCGGCCCGCGCCGCCGCCGTAGTTTACGTCTTCAAACACATAGCCCGTCAGGGCCGCCACGATGGTGGCGTTGCCCGAAAATTCCGACGTCGAACTGCCCACCGTGGCCGTGCTGGTCAGCGCCGAGCCCACCGCCGGGGGCGTGGTCAGCGGAATGAGGAACGAGAAGCGGTTGGTGTTGTCGGTGCCCTGGTTCAGGCCGTTCACGGGGCTGGTGTAGGTGCCCGTGCCGCCGTCGAGGTCAGCGGCGCTGCCTTCGGTGGCGCTGCCCAGGTAGGTGCGGCCCTGGCCGAAGCCGACGTTGGCCGCCACGCTGTTGGCCGTGCCGTCGGCCGTAAAGAATTCGATGACCGAGCCGGGGCGGGCGTAGCCCTGCACCAGCAGGCCGCTGCTTGTCACGGCGGCGTTGGTAATGACCGGGAAGTTGAGCACGCCGTTGCCGCCCGTGTCGGCGTCGGTGTTGTCGTTGATGCTGACGTTGGAGTTGGCGCCGGTGGCCCCGTTGTAGGTGGTGGCTGTCGTGTTGCCCTCGGCCGTGGTGAGGATGTCAATGCCCAGGCGGGTATTGCCAAAGGTCGAGTTCTGCGAAATCGTGACGTTGTTGGCGGCAGCTTCCACCAGCACGCCCGAGCCGTTGTTGCCGCTCAGCACGTTGCGCTGAATGACGGTCGGGTTGGTCGAGCTGAAGACGCGCAGGCCCGAGCCTTCCACGCCTGTGCCGCTCACAATGCCCTGGCCGTTGTTGCTGATGGTGTTGTCCTGGATGGTGTTGCCGCCGGCCGCCACAATGGCGCCGTTCACGATGTTGCCGTAGCCGTCGATGCCGTGGCCCAGGCTTTGCGTAATCAGGTTGCCCGACACGGTGTTGCCCGTGCTCGCGCCCTGCAGCTCTATGCCGTCGAACACCAGCCCTTCGGTGGGGTAGGTTCCGACCCGCACTTCCTGGGCGTTGCCGCGCAGTTCGTTGTTGCTGATGATGTTGTTGTTGGCGCCGTTGCCGTCGCCAAACACCCAGATGCCCATGCCCCCGTTGTAGCCAATGAGGTTGTTGCGCACGGTGCCGCCGTCGGAGTTGTAGAGGTAAATGCCCTGCTCGGTGCCGCGCACGCCCGTGCCGGGGTCCGCAAAGTTGATGGCCGTTGCGCCAATGATGTTTTGCTCAATCAGGGTGTTGGTCACGTCCGTGGCCACGCCTACCTGGTTCTGGTAGCCATAGATGCTGAGGCCGCGCACCGTGGCGTTGTTGGCTCCGGCTACGAACTCCAGACCGGTGCCGGTGCGGGTGCCTTTCAGCTGCACTTCGGGGCCGTTGAGCTGGCTCAGGGCCGTGTTTGCGGTGCCTACGTTGCCGCCGGCGCCCAGCAGCCGGTCGTTGGTGTTGCCGATGTTGTAGGTTTGGGTAGCGCCGTTGATGGCCACGTTGGCGCCGTTGATTTGCGGCAGCACGGTCAACGTGTTGATGACGGCCACGCCGTTGGTGAGCTGGGCGGCCGGAATCATGAAAATGCTCGTTTCGCGCCCGGTGGGCAGGGGCACGCCGGCCCGGCCGGCGGCCGTAGAGCCGGTGGCCAAGTTTTCAGCGTTGGTGTAGAAGCCAGCCTGGGCCAACAGGTTAGAACCCGTCAGCGCGTTGGAGTTGATGATGAACTGGCGCAGCGAGCCCTGGCCGCTGTCGTTGGTGTTCACCACGGTGTCGAAGTTGTAGCCAAAGTCAGGGCCGGCCGTTGCCAGACCGCTGACGCTGATAGTGGCAATTGATTCAGGCGTCACGGTGCCGCTGCTCAGGGCGGCCAGTGTTTGCGTGCCGGAGTTGGCGGCTGCGTCGGTGAACCGGGGGTTCTCGCCGCCCACGCGCGTTGTGGTGCCGTTATACGTTTGCACCGGCACGAGGGTGTTCACATAGCCCGTGCGCGAAGAAGTCACCGTGCTGTTCACCACGCGCACCGTGTAAGAACCGGCCGGCACATTGAAGGTGTATTGGCCGTCGGCATCGGTGGTGGTGGTGGCCACAAAGGCCCCGGAGCTGTTGTACAGCTCTACCGTAGCGCCCGACCGGGCCGAAGCCCCTGCGGCCGTTATGGGCCGGCCCGCGCCGCCGCCGTAGTTCACGTCTTCAAACACGTACCCGCTCAGCGAGGGCGTGCTCGACGCGGTTAAGCCGAGGTAAAACACGTCGCCCCCCTGCCGCTCGTTGGCAACGGGCCAGCTGCCGCTGCCGTCACCGTGCACATACAGGTTAAACTGCAGCGACGTAACGCCACCCGCCGGCGTATTTGCCACTACCGAGCCGCTCGCAAAATTACCCGCCGTAAAGGTGGTGCTGGAGTTTCGGATTTGTGCGGCGCTCACAGCCAGGTTGGCGGTGCCACTCAGCTTGCCAAGCGTCACTCCCGAGGTAACCAAATCAAGGTCGGTGGTGAACCCAACAATGCCGGTATTGCCACCCAGGTCGGTGATTTGAATAACCGGGTTGGCAATGGGCTGGCTGAAGGTGATGGTCAGCGTTGAGTATAAGAAGCGGGTCGTGCTCGGGGTCGTGCCTTGGCCCTGCAGGGCATTCACCGAGTTGTACATGCCCACCGACCGGTTAACGGTGGTGTTGATGCCCGTGCCCGTCGGGCCTGTAGGCGCCGAAGTGTAAATGTTATTTGCGTAAGTGGTCCCGAAAAGCCCCTGCATCGTGGGGAAGAGGGCCGTTCCGGTTGCGTTGACGTTGTTGCCGTTGATGGTTGCGCCAAACGACGTTCCCGTGTTCGTCGTCGGAACGCTGGTCACGTTGGTGTACTGCTGCGGGGCGCCAAGGCTAAACGTGGCCGTCACGGCCGGATTCACCGCCGTAAAAACGTTGTCGTTCGGGTTGTTAGCGTTGTTTTGGAACGTGATGACTTGGTTCGCAATGCTTGGGCCGTTAGCCGTCGTATTGCCCGCACCGGTCGCAAACTCCAGCGTCGGCGTCTGGGCCAGCGCCACGCGGCCAAAGGTAGGCAGCAGCAGCAGCAGCGCCAGGCGCCACCGGGGTTGTGTTGGATGATTGATGGTACGGGCTGCCTTTAGAGGAGGGCCCAGCACCATACTTCGTAAGGATGTTTCCATAAGTCTTACGTGGTTGGAAAAGAAGTAAAAAAGTAAAAGGGTTAAAATGAATTCGAAATCAAAAAGGCACTTTATTAAATCGTAAAGGCACTATTCAGCTACAAAACTAGAATTGCCCCATTTTTATCGGTAGTGCTTTTCGCCTAACTCCCTCCCCTTGCCGGTAAATGCCCAAAATGCAGGGGCGAACGGCCGGGATTTACCCGCTCTAAAGCCAGTCCAATGCATGCTCCCAAAGGGTATCCCGGCAGCAAATACGTTAGCGAGAGTAAATTCCAAAACCATAAAGTGCAATTTTACGTAAGCATAAAATCAAGCTTTGGAGCTCCGATAATGCCAACTAAACGCGCTTTAAATCACATCTATAGCATTAACTGACCCGTAGTTACGATTCGAGAAAACGCTCGGATTGCGACCTGTGTAAAGGTTTTATTATGTTCCTCAAATTCATTCAGAAAACGCTATAACAGTTTAGCTATTAGACCTGAAATGGGCGTGTTGCGACGCAGCACAAAAGCACAAAGCCCCGCCGGATACCGGCGAGGCTTTGTATTTCTATCAGATTGCCCGCGCACCGGGGCAACCTGCGTGCGTTAGCGGCGGATGAGCGGCAGGGTTTGGCTAATGCCGGCACCTTGCACCCGCACAACGAAGGCGCCCTGCGGCAGGCCTTGCAAATTGAGCGGCGCGGCCACGGCGTCCAACTGTTGCGTGCGCAGCACGCGGCCGGTCAGGTCGAGCACCTGCACCCGGTAGCTGCCGGTGGGCAGGCCGCTGAGGTCCAGCGTGGCGTTGCCCGGGCTGGGGTTGGGGTAGAGCGACACCGCCGTCTTGCCCAAGCCAAACACTACCTCGCGCACCGGGCCGTAGGAAGCGGTGCCATCGGCATCGACCTGCTGCAGGCGGTAGTACACCGTGCCCTGGGCCAGGCGGCCCACGCCGGCGTCGGTGAAGCGGTACTCGGTGGTGCGGGCGGTATTGCCCTGGCCGCGCACCGTGCCCACGGCCGCAAACGTGGTGCTGTTGAAGGAGCGCTCCACCACGAAATGGTCGTTGTTTTTCTCCGAAGCCGTGGCCCAGGTCAATAAGGCGTCGGCCTTCGCGGCGGTGGCTTCGAAAACCGTCAGCTCAACGGGCAGCGGCGTGCTCACGGCCGCGTTGCGGAAGTTGGCATCGGGCTGGCCCGTGCCGGTGCGGGGCGCGGCCGAAGGGGCACCGCCGTAAGCGGGGTCGTACAAGTCAACAAGGCCGTTGAAGTTGTCGTCGTGGTAATAAGCCGAAGCGGGGTCCAGGAAGGCGGGAATCTTGTCGCCGGCCACCGTTTTGCTCAGTTGCAGGAAAGCCGACACCGTGGTGCTGCCAGCCGGGCTGGCCACAACGTAGTAGGCGGCCTTTTCCGTGTTGGCAGCGGCAAAGGCGCGGGCCTTGGCCACAATCTCGTCGCCGGCGTAGCCGTTGCCGCTGGTGTCGAAGCCTTCGCTCCAGTCGGCCGTTTGCCGGTAGATGGGCAGGGCCGATTTTGACGCGTTGTCGTTGTCTGAGTCGGTATCGAAGATGTCGGCCGTAGCATCGCCGTCGGTGTTGGCCACGGTGGTCAGGGCTGTGCCAACCGTCTGGCCGGAGCCGGGGGTCGGGTCGTACGTGTTGTCGATGCCGTCGCGGTCGGTGTCGGTGCCGCTGGGAGCGCGGTAGGCCGCCGTGGTCTGGGCCTCCAGGTTGTCGGTGATGCCGTCGTTGTCAGAATCGAGGTCCAGGAAGTTATAAGCCCGGCTGGTCAGGGTTCCGTTGGTGCGCGAGTCGCCGTCGGCATCGCCCAAGGTGTATTTGCTAACGCCGGATTCGGTGGTCGTCACGGTTTGGCTCGAACCGTTGCCGGTTACCGTACGCGTTACCGAAGTTTCCACGGCATCGGGCAAGCCATTAGGCCCTACACCGGCAGAGGCACCGGCAGAGCTTGCAGCGGCGGCGGCGCTGGTGGTGTAGCGCCCCAAAGTCGCGTCAAACGAACTCTGGTAGATGTAGGTTCTCGCACTTCCCCCGTTGCCCGTATTGTAGGTAGCCGGTCCGTAGGTATACGTCGGGTTGGCATTGCCATTGGCCTCAAAGGCATCGGTCAGGCCGTCGCCGTCGGCGTCGAGGTCCTGGTGGTTGGGAATACCGTCCTGGTCAACGTCGAAAATATCGTTCACGCTGTCGCCGTTGGCGTCGCGGAAGGCGCCCAGCACGGGGTGCACGTAATTGACATCGAGGTAGGCGGGTACGCTCGCACCGGCCACAAATTTGCTGGGGTCCACGTAGTTGGTGTTCGTAGAGGCCACGCCCACGGGCGAAAAGGCCTCCACGGCGTCCACCACGCCGTCGTTGTCGTCGTCGATGTCGACCAGGTCGTCCACGCCGTCGCTGTCGTTGTCGCAAGCCGTGGTGTAGGCAAAGGTTTTGGCCCCCTGAAACACGGTGAAGCCGTAGGTCCAGCTGTTCACGGTGTAGGTGTCACCTTCGTTGTTGTTGGCGCCCCAGATGTGCACACCCGGCGTCGAGTCCAGGCCAGTTAGCTGCACGCCTTTGGTGGTGAAGTTGGTCAGGTTGGTATCGTCCCAGTACAGCAGGTCGTAGGCCGCGTTGCCGGGGCGGGCGTTGCGCACCCGGAAGCCGTCGGGGTTGCCTTCAGCATCGAACACCGGGAAGTTGATGGTGGCGCCTTTGCTGGTGAAGTTGTACTTGATGGTTTGGCCGGTTGGGTTCACCACGGCGTTGTTCTTGTCGCGGCCGTTCCACACAATCGTGTTATAGGTGCCGCCGGTCACGAATTGCTGCAGCAGCACGTCGTTGTTGTTGTTGATGCCGTCGCCGTTCAGGTCAATCAGGATATCAAAAGCGCCCGTTTCGTCGCTGCGGGTGGTGAAGGCCACCTGGGTCACGCCGCTGCTGCAAAACGTGGCGGCGCTGGTGCTCACCGTCGGAATGGCCGCGCTGGGCCAAATGGCCACGTCGGGGCTGTTCACGAAGTTGGGGTACTGCGCGTAGCTGGTGCGGGTAGTTTGGCTGCGCTGGCGCGTTGCCACCGTGTTGCGGGAAGTGGCGTCATAAGTCGAGCCGAACTCGTTGCTCACGAAGTAGAACGACAGCGGGCGCATGCCCGCCAGTTCCACCTGCTTCACGAAGTACTGGCCTGGCGTCTTGCGGCTCTCTACCATAGGATAAAGGTTGAACGTGGCCGACAGGCGGTTCTGGAAATTGTCGGTCGATGTGCTGGAGGCACCTGCCGAGAAAGCCCAGTGCTTGCTATACAGACGGCCGGGCTTTTCCACGCCGCCGCTGCGCACCGTGAAATCCCAGAAGTCGTATTCCGAGCGCTTGTTGTCCTCCGACATGGTGCTTTCGCCCACCTGGGTGAACTCGATGTAAAACTCTTGGGCGCTGCCCGTGGTGTTGGTGTAGGTCAGCGGCGCGTAGCCGCCCGCGTTGGGTTGGGGTCCGGCCAGGGCCTCGGTGGCCGTGTTGATGACGCCCGTTTGGGCCAACAGCAGGGCTTGGTTGGTACTGGCCGTGTTGCGCGCCAGCGTGGTGGTTTGCGCCACGGTGCCCGCCCCGGAGCCGTAGCGCAGGGTCAGGGTCAAGTCCGATTGAACGATGGCCGCATCAGCGCCTGCCCGCACGATGCGGTGCACGCCGTAGTAGAGCACCTCGTTGGGCTCCAAATGCACATAGAGGCGGTAGTCTTCCGAAAACGCCTCGCTGGTGGGTCCCACCCAGGTCGAGGGCTTCAGGAAGCCCAGCGACACGGCCGCCGGCGAGTTGTCGTCGTGCGACAGGTAGCCCGAGCGGGTGTTGGCGGCATCCGTCAGCGCAACGGTGGGGTTGGTGTTGGGCGTTAGCTGCTTCGAGCCCTCGGCCAGGGCGCTGGCCGTTGAGCCCAGCAGGGTCAGCGCAACCAGCAAGCTTGTTTTTAAAGGTAAGGGTATGTTCATGTGAAAATCTGATAAAATTGAAAGGAGTACTGTTTAGATGCGTTGTCGTCAGGGCCGCTTCCCAATGGGTTTCTTCGCCTAAAGCCCAGTTTGTCAGTGCAGATGCCGCTGGCCCACCGGTTTGGCCCTGGCGCTGTAGCTGGTAGCGGAGCAACCGCTGGCTCAGTGAGCCCAGCGTGCAGCGCCCTTTGCGCTTTTATAGAACTATCCTAGGGGAATATCTTTTATTTTTATTACAGGATAAAGCGTTAAAGTACAAAATAACAATCATTGCCCAATCAGGCACACACGCAGATTAATTGTACAAAGTAAATACATACTGTCCAGTCATCATGCATTCTTTGTCATAATTTAATTGTGAATAAAATCCACAAGGTGCCTCTTTCAATGCCAATGATGCCATTGACAAGCTAAAGGAGCAGGCCGTATAAAAACACATGCCCTATTGCGACAATAGGACTTACAACGCAATCAAATTATTTTACCTTTAGCAGCATAAACAATAAATTATAAATTATCAAAAAATAATTTATTGATTTTTTTATCTTTAATTTACACTATGCCATTAAATACAGAAAAGGCGAGCCCTCCCGCTTGGGACGACTCGCCTTCCGGCAATTAAGGGTGGAATGGCTTCGGGGCTAGCGTCGGCCGCTCGCCTTGACCAGCTCGCGCAACGGCTCGTTGAAGCCCACGGCATTCACCAGCTCTTCCAAGGGCAGGTGCAGGCGGTACTTCCAGAAGTGGGTGGGGTTGCTGGGCACGTTGATTTGCTCGTCGTGCGGGTTGGCGCGGCGCAGGTGGCTGTCGATGGCCAGCAGGTCCTGCAGCGGGAAAATGGCCCACATGGCCGGCGAGTGCAGGTGCTGCACCAGGATTTCGCGCGCCACCCAAGGCTCGCAGTAGAACGGCGCTACCTCGCGCCAGTGGCCCAGCATGGTTTCGAAGAAGCGCTGGGTGCGCACCCGGTCTTCTTCCCACCAGCCGCGCACGGTGCTCATGTCGTGGCTGCTGGTCGTGACCACGCTCAGGTAGGGCGCCGCGTCGGGGTGGCCGAACTCGGTGGCGGGGTCCGAGGGCATGCGCTGGATGTTGAGGCCCAGGATGCCGAGCTCCTTCATCACGCCGGGCACCGAGGCGGGCACCATGCCCAGGTCTTCGCCGCAGATGAGCATGTCGGTGGCGTAGCGCACGGGCGGCAGCTTCACCAGGCCCTGCTGGCGCCAGAATTCCTCGTGGCGACGGAAGAAAAAGTCAATGTAAATGTCGTCGTAGAGGCGGCGGCGGTCCTCGTCGCTGTCCAGCTCGCGGAAGGAATAGCTCTTGTTGAGCGTGATGCGCGGGTGGTAGAAGTCGTCGCCGGCCGGCACGAACAGTACCTCGTTCACCAGCGCAAACAGGCCCTTTTGCACCCAGGCAAAGTATTCGGCGTGCTCGGGCTCAGCCACTACTTTGGCCGCGATGTAGGCTTCAATCTTACGCTGGGTGTCGACTTCCTCTTTCAGGTGAATGCGGCCGTAGCTGGCGTCGTACATGTATTCGTCGAACACCTGCTGGGCCTCACCTTGGAAGATGTCCTGCAGCATGTGCCAGCGGATGTAAGGCTCGCATAGCCGCGAGTAGTCGAACCAGCCCAGGCGGCGCTCAATCTCATGGCGGTGCAGTGGCAGCGCGGGCGAGAAGTGCCCCAGCAGGCCCTCCACCGACTCAATCGGCATCTCCCAGATGCGGAAGAAGCCCAGGATGTGGTCGATGCGCAGCGTGTCGAAGTAGCGGGCGAGGTGGCCCATGCGCTGTTTCCACCACTGGTAGCCGTCTTCGGCCATGCGCTCCCAGTTGTAGGTGGGGAAGCGCCAGTTCTGGCCGGTGGTGGAGAAGTCATCCGGCGGGGCGCCGGCCTGGCGGTCCATGTGGTAGAGCTCGGGCTGCGTCCAGGCGTCCACCGAGTGGCGGTAGATGCCGATGGGCAGGTCGCCCTTCAGCACCACGCCGCGGGAGCGGGCGTAGTCAACGGCAGCCAGCAGCTGCTTGTCGAGGTGGTATTGCACGAAGAAGAACAGGCCGTACTCGTCGTAATCGGGCGCAGTTTCCGCGGTGAGGGCTTCCAGGTTTTGCGGGCTGCGGAATTCCTCGGGCCACTGCTGAAAGTCAGCGGTACCAAACCGGTCGCGCAATGCGGAGAAAGCCGCGTAGGGCACCAGCCATTCGGCCTGACTGGCGAAGAAGGCGCGGTAGCCGGCATCGGCAAGGAAATTCTGCTTCTCCTGTTTATATAACAGCTTCAGGAACTTCCACTTGGCGTTCATCACCGGCTCGTAGTCCACGAAGTCCTTGGCGTTAAATTCCTGTTTAAGCTGAGCCAGTTCCTTGGCGGCTTTCTTGTCCTTGAGCGCGGCAATGCCTTCGAGGTGGATGAACTGCGGGTGCAGCGCAAACACCGAAATGGCCGCGTACGGGTACGAATCAACCCAGGTGTGGGTGGCCACGGTGTCGTTGATGGGCAGAATCTGCACCAGTTGGAGGCCGGTTTGCACGGCCCAGTCGGTGAGCAGCTTCAAATCGGAGAACTCCCCTACCCCAAGGCCCTGCCCTGAGCGCATGGCAAACACGGGCAGCGCCACGCCGGCCCCGCGCCAGGCGTCGGGGTAGCGGTAGCCTTCGTCGTTGAAAACGCGGGCGGCGGTGTGGTCCTGGCTGGCGGGCACCACGCGGTTTTCACCGCCTTCCATGTCGAGGGCGTGGCCGGCGGCGGCATCCCACATGGCGTATTTGTAGTGGCAGTCCTCGCCGGGGTTTTGCAGCGTGATGCGGCCGGTCCAGGTCGGGTAGTCGGCATCCGAAAGCACCAATCCCTTGGTGTTGTCCCAGGCGCCCAGCGCCGGGTCGGAGCCGAGAATGCACAGGCCCAGGTGCGGCGCCACGCGGGGCGCCACCAGTTGAAACACGGTTTCGCCAGCGGCCGGGGCGGGGTTGGTGCCTGGTGCTTGGTGCTGGGTGCCTGGGTCGGTTTCTTCCGTAGCAGCTTTAGCGGCTTTTGTGCCTTTGGCGGCTTTCCTGGCTTTCGGGGCCGGTGCCTCAACCGGCGCGACCGGCCGGCTGGGGCGGCGGAACAGGGCTTTGGTGAAGGCCGCCGTCAGCAGCTCGTTTTCGGGCTGGGCGGGGGCGCGCCAATAGTCGGCCAGCCGCACGGCCGGAGTGCGGGCGGCGTCATAGGCCACCGAGCGGTTGGGGCCGTACTCCCAGTGCTGGGCGCCGGTGTTGGCATCGAGCAGTACATACTTATAGGTGAGGGCACCGGCGGCATCTGGTACTTCCAGGTCGAGGCTCCAGCAGGTGGTGGCTTCGTCGTAATGCATCAGGGCAGCCCCAGCCAGCTGCCAGCTGCCCAGCGCGGGCAGGGAGCCGCACACGGCCATTTGCTGGCCAAACACGGTGCGGTAAGGAAGAGAAAAACGTACGGTCATGGGATGCTTGGTGGGATTTCGGGCCGAAGATAAGGCGGCGTTTAGTGAGGATGGAGGAATGAAACTCAGTCGCGTGGGGTGAAGTCGCGGCGCGGCCCACGCTTTTGTGCAATCGATTGAACATATGCCCGGCACAGGCCGCCCCAACCCCGCTCATACGGACGAGCTTATTGCCTCGAATTATTCGTTTCGCATTCCACATTCTTAGTGAAGCCCGGCGCCCGCGTCCAACCCCGGCGTACGATTTTGCGTTTGGAATAGCTGCTTTGCCCCGTGTAGCTGCTAATCCCGTCCTGCTTTGTCCACTTTTCTGCGTCGTGCCCTTTACGGATTGTTGGGCTTAATTGCCCTCGTGCTGCTGCTTGTCATTGCAGTGGTGGTATTTCTGCAATTCGATGCCGGACAGGACTTTGTGGCGAAGAGAGCCGAGAATTACCTGCGCGATAAGCTCAGTACGGAGGTGCGCATTGGCAAGTTCCGGACCGATTTCCGCCACGCCATCAACCTCGACGGCGTGTACCTCGAAGACCAAAAGAACGACACGCTGCTGTCGGTGGGCCATTTAGGCGTCGATGTCGCCATCTGGGACCTGCTGCACAAGCAAATCAACGTTTCGAATATCGAATTGAACAACGGCCGCGTGCGCCTAACCCGCACCGAACCCGATTCGGTGAACAACTACGATTTTATCGTTAAAGCTTTCACCGACCCCACCGCGCCGGTCGATACCACGGCTTCGGGCTTGAAGTACGACATCGGCAAAGCCCGGCTTACCAACATCTACTTCACGCAGGACGACCAGGTCACCGGCTCCGCTATCCGGGCGCGCATCGGCGAGTTCACGGCCAACATGGACGAGGTAGATGTGGACAACTCCATCTACAAGGTGGATAACGCGGCCCTGCGCCGCTCGGCCATCAGCATCACCCAAACCAAAACGGCGCCCGAGGTGGAAAACCCTGGCCCGACCGAGCCGCTGACCCTGCAGTTTGGCCTGAACCGCGCCACCCTCGACAGCGTGCGCTTCACTTATAAGAACGAGCCGGCGGCGCAGTACATCAACACCAACATCGGCCTGGCCGACGTCACGGCCAAGGACATTGACCTGCAGCGACAGCGCGTGAACCTGGGCAAGCTCACCCTCAAAAATACCACCTTCGCCTACGCCCAAAACGAGCAGGTGCCCGTGGAGCAGCGTGTGGTGAACCCCGCCGAGGCCGTGCGCAAGCTGGACGAAGCCACCGACAAGGCCAAGGCCGCTACCGGCCAAACCGCCGCCTCGCCCGGCTGGCGCGTGAACCTGGACCAGTCCGACATCAACGGCCTGGCCGTGAAGTTCGACAACTTTAACCAGCCGCAGCAGCGCACCCGCATCCCGGCGCTCGATTACAACCACCTCGACTTCAGCAACCTCGTGCTGAACACGCGCAACCTGCGCTATTCCGAAAACCGCACCACTGGGCGCGTCGATAACCTGGCCGGCCAAGAGAAAAGCGGCTTTCGGGTGGATAAGTGGCAGGCTAACGTGGTCTACGACTCGGTGCAGATTCGCCTCGACAGCCTCGATTTGGTGACGCCGCACACCCGCATTCGGCGCACGCTGGCCATCGGCTACGAAAGCCTGGCAGCGCTGGGCGACACCAAGAACCTGCCGAATCTGAAGATTGAGGGCGACCTGCACGACGTGCGGCTGGGCTTCCGCGACATTCTGTACCTGGCGCCGGACCTGGCCGGCACCTCGCCCTTCAATACTGGCCCGAACCAGTCGGTGCTGCTGAATGGGCAAGTGGTCGGGCGCGTGGGCGACCTGACGATTCGCAACTTCGAGTTTGTGGGCTTGCGCAACACCATTGTGAAAGCGCCCCGCATCCGCATCACCGGCCTGCCGGAGGTGGACGGCCGGCTGTACGTCGATGCGAACCTGCGGCAGTTCAGCTCATCGCGGGCCGATGTGCTGAGCCTCGCGCCGAAGGGCAGCATCCCCAACAACATCAGCATTCCGCCCACCTTCGCGGTGAGCGGCACCTTCAAGGGCTACCCCACCACGCTGCAATTCAACACCGACCTCACGGCCCGCACCAGCTACGGCAACCTGGCCTTCAGCGGCAACCTCGGCCGCAAGCAGGCCAATGGGCGGCAGCCGCTGGTGGGCACGTTTGCCATTGGCGGGTTCGATTTTGGCAAGCTGCTGAAGGACCCCACGATTGGGCGCGTCACGGCCACGGGCCGCATCAACGCCACGGGCAACCTGCAGGACCCCGGCACGCTGGTGGGCCAGGTGCGCGCCAACGTGCAGAGCGCCCGCTACAACGGCTACACTTATAAAGGAGTGGCCGCGACGGTGGACCTTGACCGCAACCGCTACGTCATCAACGCCAGCAGCAAAAACGACCCCAACCTCAACCTCGACCTGAGCGCCGTGGTGAACCTGCGCGACCCGCGCAACCCCACCTACGAGGTGACCAACCTGAACCTGCGCGGCGCCAACCTCACGGCGCTGGGCTTCTACACCGGCGGCGACCTGCGCGTGCAGGGCAACCTGAAAGCCAACCTGCGCGGCTCCAGCCTGAATACGCTGAACGGCACCTTCAGCGGCCAGAAGATTGTGATAGTGCGCGACAACCAGCCCTTCGCGCTCGACTCGCTCAACGGCCGCATTGTGCAGACGGCCACCCGCACCACGGCCACCATCACCTCCGACATTGCCAACGTGAACCTCGACGGCAACGTGCACCTCGGCGACATCGCTCCCGAGTTGCAGCAGCACCTCGACCGCTACTTCGATGTGCCGGGCGTGAAGTACGTGCCCAGCTCGGCCGACCGGCATTTCACGTACTCGCTCAAGCTGAAAGACCCCAAGCTGGCCACCAAGCTGGTGCCGGGCCTGAAACGGATTTCGCCCTTCACGCTGGCCGGCGACTACTCGCGGCAGGCGGCCCGCCTCACGGCCAACACCAGCATTCCCGTCATTCGGTACCAGGACCCCAAAGGCAAAACCCAGTACAGCATTGATTCGCTTCGCCTGAACGTGGACTCCGACCCCAGCAAGCTGAACTATGCCCTGCGCCTGGCCCAGGCCGCGCAGGATACCACGCTCCGGCTGCGGCGGCCGAGCATTGTGGGCAACGTGGCCAACAACAAGCTGTTCAGCCGCGTGGCCATTCTGGGCGACTCGGCCAACCGGGAGCGGCTGGCGGTGGCCGGCACTTTGCAGGCGTTGGCCCAGGGCAGCGGGAAAAATAGCAGCGTGGTGTATGAGTTTCAGGCGGCGCCCGAGCAGGTTATAAACTACGAGAACTGGACGGCCGGCGCCAACAACTTCGTGCGCTACTACCCCAGCGGCGCCGTGGTGGCCGATGGGTTGAACCTGACCAACGGCCGCAGCACCCTGGCCCTGCAAAGCCAGAACCCGCAGGTGCCTACCTCGCCGCTGGGCGTTACGTTCACCAATTTCGAGCTGGCTGAGCTGGTCAAGATTGTGCAGCAGCAGGATTCGCTGGTGGCCGGGCAGCTCAACGGCACGGCCCGCATCGACAACCTGGGCAAGCCCAACCAAGCTTTCACGGCCGATGCCACCATCAAAAACCTGGTGTTCCAGAAGGCCTCCATTGGCGACATTGCCTTGCGCGCCACCAACCCCGCCCCCAGCCGTTACGACATCGACGCACGCCTGACCGGCGGCGCGGCCGGCACCGTGGGCGGCGCAGGCAATGATGTGCACGTGACGGGCACTTACCTGGCCAGCAGCGCCACCCCGCTCAACCTTACCGTGGACGCCAACCGCCTCAACCTGAAACTGGTGGAGCCCTTCTCGGTGGGGCAGGTGCGCAGCGCCACGGGCTACATCCGCGGGCAACTGACGGTGACGGGCGCGCCCGCTGCGCCGGTGGTGCGGGGCACGCTCAATACTTCCGATGATGCCGGTTTCATCGTGCCGCAGCTGGGCTCACCGTTCCGGCTGCCCAACCAGGCGCTCACGTTCGATGACCGGGGCATTGCCTTCAACAACTTCACGGTGCTGGATTCGGCCTCGAACAAGGCCGTCATCAACGGCTACCTGTTGAGCAAGGACTTCGTGAACTACTCCTTCGACATGCGGGCCACGACCAACAACTTCCTGGCCGTGCGCAGCACCCGCGAAAACAACGAGCTGTTCTACGGCCGCTTGGTGCTCGATTCGGAAACGCGCCTGACCGGGCCGGTCGAGCTCATTAAAATCGATACCCGCGTAACGGTGGCCAATGGCTCCAACCTCACGGTGGAGTCGCCGGCCGCCACGCCCACCACGCAGGAGCGCACCGGCATCGTCGAATTTATCGACAAGAGTGCCCCGCTCGATACCATGCTGGCTCGCAAAGTGGCCCTCGACACCACCAAAGTGAATGCCACGGGCTATGACATCACGGCCGTGGTCACCATCACCGACCGCACGCCCTTCACCATCGTTATCGACCCGGTGAGTGGGGACAACTTGCGCGTGCGTGCTGCCGGCACGCTCAACACCAACATTGCCCCCGACGGCACCATCTCGCTCAGCGGCCGGCTGGACGTGGCGCGTGGGCAGTACCACATGTCGCTCTACAGCCTGGCTTCGCGCGATTTCCTGCTGAGCCGCGGCTCGTCCATCACCTGGGACGGCGACCCCTACAACGCCACGCTCGACCTCACGGCCATCTACAAGGTGCAGGCCGCGCCGGCCGAACTGCTGGCTGGCCAGGGCACCGACGACCTGACCAGCGCCACGGTATCGCGCAACCGCCTGCCGTTTAACGTGCTGCTGAAGGTGACCGACCAACTCAGCAAGCCCACCATCGGCTTCGACATCACGCTGCCCGAAAACCAGCGCGGCGCCCTCGGCGGGCAGGTGGAGGCCAAGCTCGCCCAACTGCGCCAGCCCAACCAAACCTCGGAACTGAGCAAGCAGGTGTTTTCGCTGCTGATTCTCGGCCGGTTTGTGGCCCAAAACCCCTTCCAGACCAGCAGCGGCGAAGGCATCGTCGCTTCGCAGCTGCGCGGCAGCGCCAGCGCCGTGCTCACCGACCAGCTCACCAATCTCACCGACAAGTACCTCTCGGGCCTGGGCCTCGACCTGGGCGTGACCAACCAGGCCGCCTACGGCGCCGACGGCAGCCAGGGCAGCCGCACCGACCTGAACGTGGGCCTGCGCCGCCAGCTGCTCAACAACCGCCTCACCGTGCGCGTGGGCACCGACATCAACCTGAGCGGCGGCACGGGCACCCAGGCCACCCGCGGCCAAAACAGCGCCAGCAACCTGGCCGGCGACGTGAGCATCGAGTACCGTGTGCTGGCCGATGGGCGCCTGCGCGTGCGCGTGTTCCGCCAAAACAGCTACGAGGACATCGACGGGCAGATTATCCGGACCGGCGCGGGCCTGGTGTTCCAGCGCGACTACCAGGACTTGAAAGAACTGTTTTCGAAGGTGCCCAAGGACATTAAGGCTGAACGCCGGGCCGACAAGAAGGAAGCCAAAGCGGAAAAGAAGGCCGAAAAGGACTCGGTGCAGAACCAGCCCTCGGCCCGGGTGGATACCACGCGGACGCCTAAAAAATAGCGCAACGAAGAATGAGGAATGGAGAATACGATATGACTAACAGAGACTCGGGTACGGGCGGTCTGAAATTGCTTATGAAGCCGTTTCCACTGCTTTTCGCTGTGTTGCTGGCGCTCTCCGCTTGCTCGGGCCTGAAGTATGTGCCCGAGGGTCAGAAGCTGTACACGGGCAGCAAGGTCATCATCAAGTCGCCCGAGAAGCTGCCGAACCAGAGCGCGCTGCAAACCGAGCTCGAGTCCGTCATCACGCCCAAGCCCAACGGCTCCATTCTAGGCATGCGGCCCAAACTGTATTTCTGGGGCCGCGGCCAGGGCAAGAAAAAGGGCCTGGGTAAGTTCCTCGCCGACAAGTTTGGCGAGCCGCCGGTGCTGCTGAAAGATGTAAAAATCAAGGCCACCAGCGGCCTCATCACCAACCGTCTCTACAACAACGGCTTCTTCAAGGGGGTGGTGACCAACGAGGTAAAAACACAGGAGAAAACCGCCCAGGTGAACTACACCGCCACTACGGGTGAGGTGTACACCATCCAGGAAATCCATTTCCCCGACCGCGACACGCTGGTTGACAAGGACATTCGCGCCACCCAGCCGCGTACGCTGCTGAAGGTGGGCGATGCCTACAACCTCAACACCTTCACAAATGAGCGGGTGCGCATCGACAACGAGCTGAAAAACGCCGGCTATTTCTATTTCAACCCCGACTACATTCTGTTTCAGGTCGATAGCACGCTGCACAACAAAATCAACGTGTACCTGCGCGTGAAGGCATCGGCCCCTACCAAGGCCACCCGGCCCTACTGGCTCGACCGCGTGAAGCTGAACACCAACTATGTGCTGACCGACACCACTACCCGGCAGCCCATTATCTACAAGAAATACGAGTACTACCCCGACGAAGACGTGTTCAAGGCCAAGGCCATTACCAACGCCACCTTCCTGTACCCGGACAGCTTGTTCCGCCGCAAGCGCCGCGACCAGACCATCAGCCGCCTGATGAGCCTGAACACGTTCAAGTTTGTAGAAATCCGCTTTTTGCCGTCCACGGCCGGCGACTCGGCCGGCCGCGCCCGCCTCGACGCCGACGTGCGCATGACGCAGCTCAAGAAGAAAAGCCTGCGGGCCGACCTACAGCTGGTGAGCAAGAGCAACGGCTTTACCGGCCCGGGCCTCACTGTATCGTTCCGCAACCGCTCGGCCCTGCGCGGCGGTGAGCAGCTGCTGGTGAACGGCGTGGTATCGACCGAAACGCAGACCGGCAACGGCAATGGCGCCCTGGGCCTCACCAGCTACGAGTACGGCATCAACGCGCAGCTGCTGTTTCCGCGGCTCGTGGTGCCCAATCTGCCCCTGCTTGATGTGCGCCTGCCCAACTCCGATTTCCAGCCGCGCACCACGCTGGGCGCCGGCATCCGCACGGTGACGCGGGCCAACTACTTCTCGCAGAACTTCTTCAACCTGAACTACGGCTACACCTTCAAAACCAAGATTACCAACGAGCAGGAAGTCCGGCCGATTGATATCACCTACGTTCAGTTTGCCCCTACCGACACGTTCAACAGGATTCTAGCCGAGCGACGCTACCTGCGCACGGCCTTCGAGCAGCAGTTCATCCTGGCCAGCTCCTACCGCTACACCTACAACCAGCAGGTGCTGGAGCAGCGCCGCCAGCAGATTTACTTCAGCGGGCAGGTGGAAGGCAGCGGCAACTTGGCCAGCCTCATTGCCGGCTCCACGGGCCAGACGCGCAACCCTCCCGAGCGCGGCTACACCGTAGGCGGCCAGCAGTTCAGCCAGTACCTGAAATTCGACCTGGAGCTGCGCGAGTACTACCGCATCAGCCCGAACCCCGCTTCCGGCAATCGCATTGTGGGCCGCTTGCAGGCCGGCGTGGGCATGCCCTACGGCAACTCGGTGGTGCTCCCCTACCCCCGCCAGTACGGCATTGGCGGGCCCAATAGCATCCGGGCTTTCGCGGCGCGCGGCATCGGGCCGGGTACCTACAAGCCTGCGCCCGGCGAGCAAACGCTCAACCAGTTCTACGACCAGGTGGGCGACATTCGCCTCGAAGGCAACCTCGAATACCGCCAGGACCTGGTGCCCTACCTCAAAGGCGCCGTGTTCGTGGATGCCGGCAACATCTGGCTGGCCAACGAAGACCCCGACCGACCCGGCGGCAAGTTCAACCCCAGCACTTTCCTCAAAGAGCTGGCCGTGGGCGCCGGCGTAGGCTTGCGCGTCGACGTGCAATTCTTCGTTATCCGTTTCGACTACGCCATTCCCTTGCAAGCCCCCTACGGCACGCCCGACAGCAAAACCGGCCGCTTCAACCTGGCCATCGGGTATCCCTTCTAAGCGAAAAAAATAGTGCCGGGTGCAAGGTGGCCCCTGCCGCACGCACGCAAGCCGCGGCCAGGCGTTAGCTTTGTGGTTGCTTACTGCACCCCGACATTGTTTTTGCTTATGAAACCTTCGCTACTTGTAACGGCGCTGCTGGCTGGCAGCATCAGCGCGGCCGCGGCCCAAACCACGGAAGCGACGCCTGCCCCCCCGGCTCCGGCCGATTCCACCTCGGCTAAGACGTGGTGGGCCGTGGGCGCGAAGGCCGGCGGCGTCTACAGCAGCTTTCAGGGCAGCGACGCCCGGGCCGTTTCCAGCAAGTACAAGCTGGGCTACCAGGCCGGTCTGACGGCCGATTTCCGCCTTGCCAGCACCCTTTCGCTGCACCCCGAAGCGCTGTACACACGCAAAGGCTCCGACTTTGCCGAGGCGGCCCGCAACCGTACCCTTACCTACCTCGACGTGCCGGTGCTGCTGCGCTATCAGCCATCCGGGCTGTTTCGCGCCAGAGGCGTGTTTTTTGAAGGAGGCCCGCAGGCCAGCCTCCTGCTCAGTGCCGAAAACGAAGCCAAAGACGACGTCAAACCGGAGTTCAACAAGCTCACCTATAGCTTCGCCATGGGCGCCGGCTACCAGCTCGCCAATGGTCTTTCGGTAGGCCTGCGCTTCGACATCGGCATCAGCAACGTCTATAAGTCAGTGCCCGCCGCCGCATCCCTGGGCCGCGGCGATTACCAGAGGAATGCCAAAAACGACGCGTTTTTGCTTTCCCTTGGCTACTCGTTTGCCCGGAAACACTAGCCCGCGCCCATTGCCGCAGCCACCGGTGGCCCGGCCTTAGCGAATTATCGGCATCCGCTCAAACGGCCGCTCCCGGTCGAACAGATAGCGGTAGGTGGCGTGCGTCTTCAGAATTTTGGCGCCGATGGAGCGAATGGTGACCAGCATGCGCGGGTTGAAGTCGCCAATCCAGTTCATTTCGATGTCGGCATAGCCTGCATCGATGAATGCCTGGCGGGCATACACCAACATGGCCGCGTCCACGCCCTTGCCCTGGTGCTCAGGCACCACGCCGTAAATGATGCCAAACAGCTTCTTGTCGCGTCGCTGCATGTAGTGCCGTTGCTCCCACAGGAAGCGCAGCTTGCCCACCAAGTTCAGCCGCCGGCCCACGTGCTTGAAAATCTGGTTCAACTCGGGCAGGCTGATGAAAAAGGCCACTGGCTCTTGCCCATGGTAGGCAAACCAGAGCAGGCGCTCGTCCACCACGGGCTTCATTTCCTTCACAATCTTACGGGCCTCGTCCAGCGTCATGGGTTTCACCCCCGAGTGCTTAGCCCAGGCCAGGTTATACACGTGGTGAAAATCCTGGGCAAGCTTCTCGGCGTCCTGCTTGCGGGCGTGGGCGAAGCGGTAAGTTGCGGCGTGCTCCTCGGCCCGCTTGGCAAAGCTGGGGTGTAGCTCGGCCGCCGTGGTACGGTAGCAGGTGTATTGCTTAAAATACAGTTCGAACCCGTATTGCTCAAACAGCACCTTGTAGTACGCCGGGTGCCAGAACATGCCGTAGTTGGGCTCCAGGTCGTAGCCGTCGATGAGCAGGCCCCAGAACCGGTCCCGCTCGCCAAAATTGATGGGGCCGTCCATGGCCTGCATGCCCCGCGCCGCCAGCCACTGCCGCGCCGCCTCAAACAGCTGGTTGGCCGCTGCCTGGTCGTCGATGCACTCAAAGAAGCCCATGCCGCCGGTGGGCAGGTCGGCGTTTTGCACGTCCACGGCGTCGCGGTTCAGGAAGGCGGCCACCCGGCCGATGGTTTGGCCACCGGCGTTGGTGAGTACCCAGCGGGCGCACTCGCCGTTTTTGAACTTCGGGTTTTTGGCGGGGTCAAACACCGCCTCTACCTCGTTTTCGAGGGGGCCAATGTAATTGGGCACGGCGGCGTGCAAGCGAGCCGGTAATTCAATAAACT
This sequence comes from Hymenobacter monticola, assembly GCF_022811645.1. NCBI lineage: Bacteria > Pseudomonadati > Bacteroidota > Cytophagia > Cytophagales > Hymenobacteraceae > Hymenobacter > Hymenobacter monticola. Next base: position 669,144 of record NZ_CP094534.1, read on the forward strand.
CCCGCGCCAGGCGGGCATCAACAACTTCCAGTAGCGGCATATGCAAGGCGGTGCACCGCGGCCCAGCCACGCAAGCGCGCCGCCGAAAGCCCGGTAACAGCGCAAAGAAACGGCCTAACTACGGCTTCATACCTGTTGCTCCTGGCAAGGGCTGGCCCTCATGCTATCAACAGTGCTTGCTCGCCTTCGGTTGCCAGCGTTAAATCTGCTTGGTGGCCAGTTGGCCGGCTGAGCTGGTCGGGTTGGGCATATCGACCAGCCGGGTGGTGCGCAACTGCCCCATCACGAAACAAAAGGGGCATTCTCTTCGGCCGTCGCCCATACCGGATACCCGGTCGGCTGGCTCAATTTTCTGCCCTACCCGGCATTTAGGATTTGTATGATAAACCTCTGACGCGGGTTTGCCCAATGAAATTGAATAAAATGGTGTGTTGTATTTCATAGCGTTGCGTTGGTGGCGGGCAGATTACCATGCTTGCTTTCGCTGCACACAAACACTCATCTGCGAAATAAATGTACTAAAAACATAATATATATACCTCTTTTAAGTAAAAATCTTCTTTATTATTTGAAAAACATTATTTGCTACAACGATTAGTTCACCCACACCCATTTGCCTAATTTCTAAATATTCTATGTTGCTTCTGAATATTATTAACTGAAAATTCTTGTAATTTATCAAATTAGTAATATAATTTATATGGTTGAAGCTGGCGAAAAAGAACAAAAAAACCCGACCGTGAGAATGACGGCCGGGTTATGGTCGCAGGCAGCAGTTCACTGCTAGTCCTTGGGCTTTACTTTGGTTTTACCGCTGCGCTTGCCCTTAATCTTGGTATCGCTCGGAATGACCGGAGCCTGAGTTACACTGGTTGTATTAGACGGCTCCACTGTTGTGGTCGTGGACTCGGTGGTAGTGGACGAAGCGGGGGCTTGCGCCGGAGTGGCCGGATAAGCGGGCGTGGCCGGCGTTACCGTGGTCTGCCGGGTAGTGGTGGTTGTCGTGCTCGACTGCGCACTAGCCGAATAGCCCGCCGTGACGAACAGTAGCGCCAAAATGAGTTGCTTTTTCATAGGAAGAATATGTTTAGGAGAACGTTGAGCCGGCATAAATCAAATACAGGCTGTGCGTTGGCTTAAACGACAGCGCAGCCCAAAGGGTTGAGTCTCTGTTTTCCGCCCGACTGCGGGCAGGCCACAAAAAGACCAAAGGCCCACCAGCATTGCGCCAGAGGGCCTTTAGCAGCGTCGGCGGAAGCCGGGTTTAGTTGGAAGCCATTGCTTCGGTGGCAGCCGGGTTGCGGGCCATCGCATTCTTTTTCAGGTAGCGGTTGGCTTCCTGGTACAGGTCCGATTTGCGCTCGGCCTGTTGCAACACCACCTGAAAGTAGCGTTGCGCGAGGGGCCGGTTGCTGGCTTGGGCCGCCAGCCGGCCCAGCCCGGCTGCGGCAAACAGGTAGTAGCCGCCCTTGGTCTGCCCCACCGACTCGGAGAACACCATACAGCGCTGGTAGAAATCCTGCGCGGCCGCGAAATTGTGGTAGCGGTGCTGCTCCACGTAGCCCAGGTAGTAAGCCGCGGCGCGGCCGCTGAAGCCTTCGTAGCCGGGCAGGCCTTTATTCACTTTGGCCAGGATGTCGCGGCTGGTGCGCTCGCACTCGGTCAGTTCGCCTTCGGCAAAGGCGTTTTGGGCACGGGCACGCTGAAAGCAGCTATTGTCGGGAAAGTCGCGGGTGAGGTCGCGGGCAACGGCGAGGGCGCCCGCCGTGTTGTTCTCGCGCGGGCTACCCAGAATGCGCATCCGAAAAAAGCGGGCCTCGGCGGCGGTATAGAAGCCGTGTTGGGCCACGTCGTCGAGCTGGGCCAGGCCGGTGGTGCGGTTGCCCTTGGGGAAGAACCAGAGCACTGGGCGCAGCCAACGGTATTCCTCGGCAATCCAGACGGCGTAGTAGTTGAACAAGCCTTCGCCGAACACAAACTCGGGGCTCAGGCCGTTGGCCTCGCGGCTTTTCTGCAGGTAGGTGAGGGCGCGCTTGCTGCTCACGGTGGCCTTGCGCCAGTCGTGGCGCTCGGCGTGCAGGCGGGCATCGAAGCCGTAGGCAGCCGAGAGGAAGAAGCTGGCTTCGTAGTTGTTGTTGTCGGCGTCGTAGAGCTTCTGGGCCTTCGTAGTGGCCGTGTCCATATAGGCGAAGAAGGTCTTGTCGTACTGCTGGTTGTAGGTGTTGCTGGGCATGATTTTCCACCACGTGCTCAGGCCCAGCAGGAAATAGGGCATGGGGTGCTGGGGGTAGCGCCGTCGCAACGACCGAAACTGCCGCTCGGCCTGGTCAAACTTGAAGTTGTAGAGGTTGTGCACCGCGCCGTCCAGTTCCGTCTGAATGTCGGCATTGAGCAGCAGCCACTCTTTGGTATCGACGGCGGCCGGGGCCACCACCACGTCGTCGAGCGCCACCTCGGGCATGGCCCGCACCGTGTCGGCCGCCGAGGGCAAGGCGGCTGGTACCTGGGCCAGCGCGCTGGTTAATGAAAAAAACCCAACTATTCCTGCGCTCGCCAAACGCAGGGCACGACGAAATCGGTAGAAATTTGCCATGTGAGAGACCTAGTATAATTTAACCGATATTTTACTTGATAAACAAGAGAGGAAAGAAGCAGGAATTCGCTTTATAAAGCTTAATTCAAACCAATTTAGACACTTTAATAAATTATCGATACAAATTTAACAGATATAATTTTGCCAATTTTTTGACCAAACAATTCTTTATGCAATACCCAGGTATAATCCAATAAATAGCACATTGAGTAGCTACCTGGAAAACTCAACCAAGCCGTGGAAAAGCTGAGCTGCGTTGAAAACCTCACCTACGATTTTGGAGTTGAAATCAGATTTCACCGCCAACAAACCACCGGCTGGCCCTTGGTCAGCTCCTTTCCCTGATTTTTATGGAATACTTACGTTTGGGCAATACCGGCCTACAGGTTTCGCGCATTTGCCTGGGCACAATGACCTACGGCACCCCCACCGAGCGCTGGCCCTGGGCCCTGAACGAAGACCAGAGCCGGCCCTTCATTCAGAAAGCGCTGGAACTCGGCATCAACTTCTTCGACACGGCCGACGTGTACAGCAACGGCGCCAGCGAGGAAGTGGTGGGCCGGGCCCTGCGCGACTTCGCCAAGCGCGACGAAGTGGTGCTGGCTACCAAGGTTTATAACCCCATGGGCCCAGGTCCCAACGATAAAGGCCTGTCGCGCAAGCACATCATGAGTGCCATCGACGCCAGCCTCAAACGCCTTGGCACCGACTACGTCGACCTCTACCAGATTCACCGCTGGGATTACAACACGCCCATCGAAGAAACCCTGGAGGCGCTGCACGACGTGGTGAAGGCCGGCAAGGCGCGCTACATTGGGGCGTCGTCGATGTACAGCTGGCAGTTTGCGCAGGCCCTGTACCTGGCCGACAAGCACAACTGGACGCGCTTCGTGAGCATGCAGCCGCACTACAACCTGGTGTACCGCGAGGAGGAGCGCGAGATGCTGCCGCTGTGCGAAGACCAGAAAATAGGCGTCATTCCATGGTCGCCGCTGGCGCGGGGGCTGCTCACGGGCGGCCGCGGCAAGGAGCGCAACGAAACCGAACGCGCCAAAACCGACGCCTTCGGCAAAAGCCTCTATGGCCGCGACGACGACTTTGCCGTGGCCGACCGCGTGACGGAAATTGCCCAGCAGCACGGCCTGCCCAACGCGCAAATTGCGCTGGCCTGGATGCTGAGCAAATCCGTCATTACGGCCCCCATCGTGGGCGCCAGCAAGCCCGGCCACCTCGAAGACGCTGTGGCGGCAGTAGGCGTAAAGCTCAGCGCCGAAGAGATAAACCGGCTGGAAGAGCCGTACCAGCCGCACCCTGTGCTGGGCTTCTCATAGGATTGGGCAGAATAAATAAAAGAAGGGTCAGGCTGAGCGCAGCCTGACCCTTCTTTTATTTATTCTAAACGCCCTACTTCTTCAGCACCATGTATCCGTAGGCTGGCAGTGAAATGGTGCTGCCCACGGCGTAGGTCCCGCCCTGCAGGGCATTGGTCCAGCTTGTGTTGGCCAAGGCGGTGGGTACGGTGAAGGTTTGCACCGAATTGCGCACGTTGACGAGCACGAAGGCCTGCTCGGTGCCGGCGGTTTTGGTGAAGGCGCACACGTTGGTGGTGCTGTAGGCGGTGGGCGTGCCGGCGCGCAGGGCCGGGCTGGCGGCGCGGGCCGCCATCAGCTGCTGGTAGGCGCGCTTCACATCGGAGTTCACGCCCCACTGCACCTTCACGGAGGTGAAAGGAAAGGGGATTTTTGCGGCCATGCCAGCTTCCTGGCCATTGTAAATCATGGGCACGCCCTTGTAGAGGGCCGCCACCACAAAGGCCGACATGGCGCCCGCTTTGCCGCCAAACTGCGCCACGGGTGTGCCGTCGGAGCTGTTCACGTCGTGGTTGGTGGTGAAGCGCACCACCTGCTGCGTGCCGGTAGCGCCCGTGTATTCGCTGGCATTGAGGGCATCAAACGTGGTGGCCGGGGCGTTGCTGGCGTACACGCTGCGGATGCCGCCGTAGAAATTGAAGCCGAAATTGTAGTCGAAGCCCGAAGCGAAATTGGCGCTGCGGGTGGCCTCGGCCAGCAGCAACAGCTTATGGGTTTTCACGTTGCGCAGCGTGTCGATGGCCTGCTTCCAGAAATCGTTGGGCTGAAAGTCGGCGTAATCGAAGCGGAAGCCGTCCACATTGGCCGTATACACCCACGACTTGATGGCCGAAATCATCTCGGCCCGCATGTAAGCGTTGCTGAAATCGAGCTGGGCCACATCGGGGAAGGTGGTGCCGTTGTTCGACACGGCCGCGATGCCGCCGGCTGGGCTGGCTTTGTACCAATCGGGGTGGGCGGTAATCCAGGCGTTGTCCCAGCTGGTGTGGTTGGCCACCCAGTCCAGCATCACGGCCATGCCGCGGGCATGGGCCGCGTCTACCAGGGTGCGCAGGTCGGCAAGGGTGCCAAATTCCGGGTTCACGGCGCGGTAGTCCTTCACCGCGTAGGGCGAATTTACCGATTTGCTGTCGGTGCCCACCGGGTAAATGGGCATCAGGTATAGCACGTTCGTGCCCACGGCCTTGATGGAATCGAGGCGGGCCAGCACGCCGGCAAAGTTGCCGCTCTGGCTGAAAGCGCGCATGTTCACCTGGTAAATCACCGCGTCCTCGCGGTTGGGCACCCCATTGTAGGGCGTGCCGTACTGCGGCGGCGTGGGCGTAGAGGTGATGTTCGGCGTGTCAATGGTGGGGAATGCAGCATCCTTGTTGCAGGCGGCCAGCAGCCCCACAGCGGCCAGCACCAGCGCCTTGGCACGTAAAATTTGACGAATCGACATAAGAAACTGATTAAGAAAGCGAAAAGAAGGAACGGCTAACAACGACTATTTCAGCGGCTTGAAGCTGACGGCCGCGCCGCCGCCCGGCGCCAGCTGCAGCTTCAGCGACGACTTGCTGGTTACTGTTTGCTTGGTGATGCGGTAGGCCATGGGGTTTTTCTGCCAGTCGGCCCCCTTGCCATCGGCATAAATAATGGCCTCGTAGCGCTGGCCGGGCGTCAGGAAATCCAGCTTCACGGGCTGCTGGCGGGCGTTTTCGTCGGTGATGCTGCCCAGGTACCATTCGTCTTTGCCTTTGGCCCGGCGCACGGTGGTGAGGTAGTCGCCGGGCTCGGCGGCTAGGATGCGGGTATCGTCCCAGTCCACCGGCACGTCTTCAATGAACTGAAAGGCATCGAGATGCTTATTGTAAGCCTCGGGCAGGTCGGCGGCCATTTGCAGGGGCGAGTACATGGTCACGTACAGGGCCAGCTGCTTGGCCAGGGTGGTGTGCACCTGCTTGCCCTGGTTGCGGGCAGGGTTCCAGTCGTCGAGCTTGATTTGGAAGATGCCGGGCGTGTAGTCCATCGGTCCGCCCATAAGGCGGGTGAAGGGCAGAATGGTTTCGTGCTCGGGCGGGTTGCCGCTGCTCCAGGCGTTGAACTCGTTGCCGCGGGCGGCCTCATTGGCCAGCCAGTTGGGGTAGGTGCGGTGCAGGCCGGTGGGGTGCACGCTCTCGTGCATATCCACCATAATGCGGCTATCGGCCGTGCGCTGGGCCGTGTGCACGTAGTGGTTCACCATCCACTGCCCGTCGTGGTGCTCGCCGCGCGGGATGATGCGGCCCACGTAGCCGGTTTTCACGGCGTCGTAGCCGTGCTGCTGCATGAAGCGGTAGGCGGCATCCTGCCGGCGCTCGTAGTTGGTGACGGAGCTGCTGGTTTCGTGGTGCATGATGAGCTTCACGCCCTTGCCGGCGGCGTAGCGCTGCAGCTCGTCCACGTCGAAATCGGGGTAGGGCGTCACGAAGTCGAACACCTCCTCCTTCCAGTTATTTGCCCAGTCTTCCCAGCCCACGTTCCAGCCCTCCACCAGCACGCCGGGGATGTGGTGCGCAGCGGCAAAGTCGATGTATCGCTTCACGTTAGCGGTGTTGGCGCCGTGGTGGCCGTTGTTTTTCAAAGCGCTCCAGTTAGTGCCGGCAAGCTTGATGTTGCTGGTATCGGCGTAGTTCCAGCTGGCGCGGTTCACGTGCATCTCCCACCACACGCCCACAAACTTCTGGGGTTGAATCCAGCTCGTTTCGGGCAGCTTGCTGGGCTCGTTCAGGTTCAGGATGAGCTTGCTGGCCAGCACAGCCGGGGCATTATCGGCCACCACAATAGTGCGCCAGGGCGTGTGCTCCGGCGCCTGCAGGTAGGCTTTGGCGCCGGTGCCGGTGGCGTCGGGCACCAGTTGGCTGCTCAGGCTGAAGGTCTGCGTGTTCACATTCAGGAACAGGGCCGGGTAGTTCACCAGCGCCGCCTCGTGGATGTTCACGTACAGCCCGTCGTCCGATTTCAGCATCAGCGGCGTTTGCACCCGCTTGGGGTCGGCCTTCTGCTGAATGGCCTCGATGGGCGTGGTGTTCACCTCGCTCAGGCGGCTGGTGGTGTAGGCATACTCGTTCGAATCGTAGTCGCCCGGAATCCAGAACGCCTTGTGGTTGGCCGGCAGGTTGAACTCGGTGTGCTCGTCCTGCACCTTGAAGTACTGCAGCCTGGGCTGCTTAGGAAATTCGTAGCGAAAGCCCACGCCATCGGCAAAAACGCGGAATACCACGTCCAGCTTGCGCCCGTCGGCCGCTGGCTGGCGCAGGTGCACCGTGAGCTGCTGGTAGTGGTTGCGAATGGTTTTTACCTCGCCCCACACCGGCGTCCAGGTTTCGTCCACGTCCTTGGTTTCGCTACCCGCCAGCACCAGCGGGCCGTCAAAGCCCTTGCCGTCGGCAAAGCTCAACCCCAGCCGGGAGGGCTTGACCACGGTTTTGGCCCCATAAGCCACGGCATAGGTGGGGCGGCCGTCGGCCCCCAGCGCCACGGTCAGGCTCACGTTATCGAGGCGGGCTTTCAGGGGCGTGGCAGGCTGGGCCTGGGCTCGGTAAGCGGCCGGGAGCAGGCAAATTGCCAGCAGAAATTTTCTCATAAGATAGATAACGGACAACGCTCAAGCCCACACTGGCCGCAGCGGTGCCCAAGGGTCAATCCTCTAAAATAAGTGGTTTAATTTGATGGAACGACGGCGCGGAGCCCGGCCCCGCGCCGTCGTTTGGCATTCAGGAAAGCAGCGCCGCTACCGCCGCACCTCTACCCAGCGGCTGCTCACGCCGGCCGCCGTTTGCAGGCGCAGCACATACACGCCATCGGCCACGCCGGCCAGCCCAAACGTGAAGGCGCTGCCCGTGCCTTTTTGCTCAGCCACTACCTGCCCCAGCGGATTCAGCAGCGTGGCGCGCACAGCCCCAACCGGGCCGGCCAGCCCACCCAGCTGCACCGTCAGCTGGTCAGTGGCGGGGTTAGGATACACGGCTACGTCAGGTGCAGCGACCGACTTGCTCGTGGCCAGCGCGGTAGCTACCGGCGCGAACGCCACGCCCCGGAACGAGGTATTGGCCGCCAGCGGCACAAAGGGCGCGGGTAGGGCGGTGGTGCTGGGCGCGGCATTGTAGCCCGCCTGGTCGGTCACGGTGTAGAGCCCTCCCCCACCGCTGGCAATCAGCTGCACGGCCGCGCCCACACGCTGGCCCGTGAGGCCGCGCAGCAGCGCCGTCGTCGAGCCGCCGATGGTGCCGTTCAGCGTCCAGGTGCTGCCCACCAGGCTCCATTTCTGGATGCCGCCGGTGGCAGCGTCGTCGGTCACGTACACCACGTCGAGGCCCGGCACGGTGCTGCTCAAATCAGCAAAGTAAAAGCCGTAGGGGCTGGGGCCCGTGGCCGTGGGGAAGCCCGGCAGCAGCGTCACGGCGGCGCCGGCGGCCGTGGGCAGGCCGGTACCAATCTGGTTCAGGCCGTAGTTGGAATTGGCGGCCGAGGTGGCATACAGGTGGCCGCCGGCAATACCCAGAATGCGAAAATTCACCACCGAGCCGGTGTTCAGCGCCGTAGTCGCCCCCGTGTTGCCGAAAGGCACGTAGCGGATGCCGCTGTTGCCGCCCGACACGTAAAACGCACTGCCATCGGTGCTCACCGCCGTGCGGATGTTGGAGCCCGAAAAAGCGTCGTTGATGCGGGTGTTGGTGTCCACGCTGCCGTCGGCGCCGATGCGGGCCACGAGGCGGTTGTTGGTGGTGCCGCTGTTGGTGCTCGTCACGATGCCGGCCGTGCCGGGCACGGCGTTGTAGCCGGTGAGCAGCAGGTAGCGGCCGTCCACGGTGCGGGTGATGTTATCGGAAGTAGCGGTGCCGCTGTTGGTAAAGGCCCGCACGGTGCCGTTGTCGGCCGTGGGCAGGGCAATGCTGCGCACCAGCGTGCCGCTCAGCGTGTATTCGTCCACAAATTCGGGTGTGGCGGCCGTGGTCAGCGTGGCCGAGCCGTCGCCCACGCGCACCGTGGCGATGTTGCCGGGCGTGAAGGCCGTGGCGTTGGCTGGCGACGCAACCTGTTGGTAGGCAACTTGCTGCAAAGCGACGGCTTGGGTGGGCGTAATGCCTAGGTCGGCCGCGGCCTGCTCGGTGGCGCCCAGGGTGCGCGGGTCCACATTCGTGAGCTGGTAAAACAGCACCAGCGCGCTCAAATAGCTGCCCGTGCTGCTGGGGTGCACGTAGTCCACGTTCCAGAGGTTGACCTTAGTGGGGTCGGGCGTGTAGGGGTTGCGGGTGGCCACGCCGTTTGTGATGGCGCGCAGCCAGGCATCGCCCACCGAGGCCACGGCGGCGTAGCGGCCATTGGCCGCAAACTGCCGGTAGTAGCCGTTGTGCAGGTCGGCCGTCATCGTGTCGATGGGAAAGCCCGTGTAGGCCTGGCCGGCGGGGTAGGTGAAATCGGGGCGGCCCCAGGTTTGGTAGAGGTAGACCTGCGCGGCCGGGTTGGCGGCGTGAATGGCCTGCTCCAGTTGCGTCGCGGCGGTGTAAAAGGCGGCGCGGTTGCCCCCGCGGGCCGTGGGCACCGGCCTCACGCTCTGCTCCTGCAACACCACCTTGTCCCAGTTTGGCTGCGCGATGACCGACAGCGCATTGGTGTTATGAAATTGCAGCGACGTGCCACTGACGGCTTCAATCTGCACGTTGTAGTTCAGGCCAGCCTGCACCGTGAACTTCTTGAAAATGCCGGGCACGCCGCCAAACGCGTTGGGCATGCCCGCGTCGTGGGCGCGCGGGTTGCCGGCGGGCAGGCCGAAGTTCAGGTCCGTGACGGCGGCGGAGTTGTAATACAGCACCGGCGTGTATTGGCCGTGCGTGAAGCTGTTGCCCACGAACAGTACGCGGGTCTGGGCCTGGGCCGCAGTGCTCAAGCCAAGCGCCGCAACGGCCAGCCCAAGCAGGCGCCGGGCGCCCCGAGGGGTAAACGATGTCAGCATAGTAAGAAGGGAAAAGTGGGAATTGAACAGGCCCTTGCATCCGCCACGCCGCGCCAACCGGGCCGTGCCCAGCGTCGCGTTGCCGCAGTCGTTTTGGAGGAGAAAGTGCTCAAAACTACCCCGCGCGCCAACCGGCCGGAATTTGTCAAACCCCAGTATGAAAAATATCAACCCGTATTCATAACAAATATTTCATTATCAATTAATTAATTCAATAATTTCACCCCGAAGTATAGAAGATATATCACCAGAATTGCCGCCAATATGCCATAAAAAAAGGGGCAAAGTCCCTTCCAAATCACCCAATTCTCACTTGTTCCCTCCCGTTTCACTACACCGCCTCGATGGCCTGAATGCGCGCCTCGAACTCCTCGTTCGGCACCACCGACCGGTTTTTCACCCGCGTTTTGTAAGTGTAAATCGTGTTGATGGAATAACCCAGCATGCGGCTGATTTGCTCGCTGTCGGCGATGCCCAGCCGGATGAGGGCAAAGATGCGTAGCTCAGCCGTGAGCAGCTGGTCGTCGGCCAGCACCACCCGGTCTTCCTCCCGAAACAAGGCGTTGAACTGCGCAATGAAGTTGGGGAAAAGTCGCAGGAAAACTGTATCGAAGCCGCGCAACAGTTCATTGCGCTCAGTCTTGATGTTGACGCCATCGACCAGCTTTTGCAGGCCAACGTACTGCTTGCTACTGAGCAAAGCTTCCACCCGTTTCTTCAGGTTTTCGAGCTTGTCGATGTACTGCGAGTTGTTGTGGAAGTAGTAGCCGATGTACTCTTCCTTAATCTTATTGGCTTCGTTGAGGCCGTGGTTGAGCTGGTGCAGCTCGTCGTTGCGCGCCTGCAGCGCGCCGTTGGCGGCGGAAAGAAGCTGGTCGGCCCGGCGCAGCTTGCGCAAGGCTAGTCCACTCACCACCGCAAAGGCAATGACCACCCCGGCCAGCGCCGTCATGATGATGGCGTAGGTTTTCAGCGACTTGCGCTGGCTTTCGATGATGTTAATTTTCTGCCCCTCAATGATGGACGATACGTGGCTGATTTCAATTTGCCGCTGCCGTGCTTTGTAGAAAGCGGCATTTTCGCGCGCTTCGCGGATGAACGTGTAGGCGTTTTGGAGGTCGCCCTGCCGGTAGCAATAGTCGGAGAGCTTGAAAATGGCCGTGGTTTCCTTGGTGGCCGTTTTCACGTCGGCAATGGCCGCCCGTAGCAGCAGCTCAAACGCCTTGCCGGGCTGGCCAGCCAGTTCGTAGAGGTAAGCGGTGGTGCTGGCGCTCACAGCTAACTGGTGCAGCGTGAGGTGCGGCAGCCGCAGAATTTGCGCATAAATCATTTCTCCGGCCCGCAAATTGTTCATTTTCTGGGCCCGGAACTCCTGTACCGACAGGTAATCGTAGGAGCCGGGCCGGCTGAACTGCAGGGCCGTGTCGGCATACGCTAGGGCCCTGGCATAGTAGCCCGGGCGGTACACCTGGTCCTGGTTGAAATTGCCCAGGTCGCTGTAGGCTCTGGCTTTCAGGAAGTAGAAGCTTTGTTTGTCGGACCCACTCAGCAGCGTCGGATTGATGCGGTCCAGGGTGTCGAAGGTTTCCTTGAATAAGCCCGACGACAGCAGCACAAACGCCAGCTTTAGCTTGGCCAGTTCTATTTTCTCCGGGTTGCGCAGTTGGGCCGCCAGCTGTGTAATCCGCTGGCAGTAAGCAAACGCCGAGTCGTACTTAAACGCCTTGTACTCCTCGTAAATGCGCACTCCCAGGTCGAATCTGGCATTGTCGCTGGCTTCGCTGGAGGCGAAGTCGGCCGTCAGGGCCGCAATGCGGTTCAGGCGCTGCCCATCGTATTCCTTCTTGTGAGCCAGCACTTGGTTCAGCTCCGTGAGCAGGCTGTCGGTGGTGCCCGCTCGGTCGTTTGCACCAGCCAGCAAACCGTTGAGCAGCAAGCCACAAAAAAGAAGGAAGCGCTTCACGAAATAGCTCAGGTTGCTAAAAGGGAGTGATAACGGGCGGACTGGCCGGCCTGTCAGCTTTAAAGCAAGCCGCGCCAAAAGCAAAACCGCCACTCAATCTTACAACTGAGTGGCGGTTTCTGTGTGGGAAGTAAAGGATTCGAACCTTCGACCTCTTCGGTGTGAACGAAGCGCTCTAAACCAACTGAGCTAACCTCCCAAATGCATCAACACAAGCGTTGGCTACACTTGCGGTAAAAAAATCAGCCACTCAGCTTGACGCCTAAGTGGCTGATTTTTACTGTGGGAGATGTAGGGTTCGAACCTACGACCCTCTGCTTGTAAGGCAGATGCTCTGAACCAGCTGAGCTAATCTCCCGTGGGGTTGTTCCCGTTTGGGATTGCAAAGATGGGAGGTGATTTTGAAAATGCCAAACGCAACACGGATTTAGCACCCTGATTTTTTCGCGCCAAGGGCTGTTTCAGCAGCAATTCGCTCATTTTCAGGCCAAGAATTTTTACTGAAAAATGTCGCTTGGCAACGTCATTGGGCAGGCGCCTGGGCTGGCAACGTATTCAGGCCGCTCCCGTTAAGCTTCCAAATCTCACTTTCCAACCAAACTTTCTTTCCCGATGGACACCCAACTCCTTCAAAACTACTCCGAGCAAGAGAAAACGGCTTACCTGAGCGCCATTGCCAGCCTCGCCACCGCCGACCGCCAGGCCTCCCAAGCCGAAGGCCAGTTCCTACAGGCCCTGTGCCAGCAAGCGGGCCTCTCCGAAAGCTCGACCCAGCAGGTGGCCGCCGCGGCCCAAAACGCCAGCAATGAAGGCATCCAGCAAAACCTTGACGCGCTGAAAAGCAGCGACCTGCGCTTCTCCCTCGTCACCGACCTCATCAGCTTCGCCCGCGCCGACGGCTCCTACGCCAACGACGAAGAGGCTATGATAAGCAAAATGGCCCAGTACCTCGGCATCAACCCCGAGCAAAAACAGGCGTTGGAAACCGTGGTGGACCAAGCCGCCACCGTGGCCCACGACCCGCAGGACCCCGCCAAGCAAGGGTTCTTCGACCGCATTGGCGACAAGCTCTCCAACGTGGGCATCCCCAAAACTGCCCTGATGACCGGCCTGCTCGGGGTGGTAGCCCCCATGGTGATTTCGCGCGTGATGAGCGGCGGCAGTCATAACCAAGGCTACGGCAACCAGGGCGGCGGTGGACTGCTGGGTGGCCTGGGTGGCGGTGGCAGCCTGGGCGGCCTGCTGGGCGGCGCGGCAAGCACCGGGCTGGGCGGTATGCTCGGCGGCCTGCTTGGCGGCGGCATGCTCGGCGGCCTGATGGGCGGTGGCAACCAGGCCGCCAACTATCCGCAGCAGGGCTCGGCCATCGGCAACGGCGGCCTGGGCTCGATGATGTCCATCCTCGGCGGCCTGGGCGGGCGCCCCAACTCGCAGCCGGCCAGCGCGGGCGGCAGCGGCCTGGGTGGCCTGCTGGGCAGCAGCAGCCTGGGCGGCATGCTCGGCGGCCTGTTTGGCGGGCGCTAGGACCACGGATTCGCTCGGATTTATCGGATTCCACGGATTTTGTGGACGACTACCTAATAATATCTCCAACCAAAAAGGCCGCTCGTATGAGCGGCCTTTTTGGTTTTTAAACCAGCTTCAGTCCTACAAATTGCGCCGTCCACGAAATCCGCGGAATTCGATAAATCCGAGCGAATCCGTGGTCTGTGGGTCAGGGTTTGGCGGGCGGTGCTACCACCGGCGTGCCGGCAAACACGCCGCCGTGCTGCTCCACCATTTCCACGAGGCGGTAGTTGAGGTCTTCTTTCACGTCGAGGTATTCGTCGTAGCTCGTGGTGTCGACGAAGTACTGCACGGTGACTTCGCGGCCGGCAGGTGTGAGGGCATTGAATTTCATCTGCACGTCCTGCGTCACCAGCGGGTGGGCCTGCATGGCCTTTATTGAGTCGGCGATGATGGCGTGCAACTGGACACTGGTGGTTTTCTGGTCGAAAATGAGGGTGAAGCCCACGCGGCGCGAGGTGCGCAGCGAGAGGTTATCCAGGGGCTTGTCAATCATGCTTTTGTTGGGCACGGTGACGTAGCTTTTCTCGGCGGTGCGCAGGCGGGTGCTGCGGAAACCAATTTTCTCCACGGTGCCGCTCACGTCGCCGGCTGTCACCAAGTCGCCCACGCCAAAGGGCTGGTCGAGGAAGATGGTGAAGGAAGCAATGAGGTTTTCGAGGCTTTCCTTAGCGGCGAAGGCCACGGCCAAACCGCCGATGCCGAGGCCGCCAATTAGGGCCGTCACGTTCACGCTGAACACTTCGCCCAGCACCACCAGCACGCCGATGATGATGACCAGCACCTTCAGCAAATCCTTGGCGAAGGGCAGAAACTGACTGTCGAGCCGGGTGGCGGTGGCGGTTTGGCGCAGCTCGTTGCGGCGCTGCACCACCAGCAGGGCAAAATCGACCAGCCGCAGCACCACCCAGGTAATGGTGAGGATGATGCCCAGCAGAAACACCCGCAGCAGTGCCACCTTGGGCCAGGGCTCGATGCCGGGCACCGCGTCGGGCGGCATCGGGTAGCGCAGCACCCCAAACGCCAGGTACAGGGTGGCCAGCAACAGCAGCACCGACAGCGGCTGAATCAGCAAATCGTGCAGCTCCTGTTCGGTCACGCCGGCCGTGTAGCGCTTGGTGAGGCGAAACAGAATGGCACTCAGCAGCCGCGACATCAGCCGCCGCAAGGCCGCGCCCACTAATAGAATAAACCCGGCCAGCAGGTACTGGCCAATGGAATTGCCTAGAATTTCGTGATTCAGAAAGGGAGGAAGCGCCATCAAATAGAAAAATGGTGTGCTGTAGAGACGCATAATGGCGTCTTGTTGTTTGCGCCATTCGCCCGTCATCGCACAATGACGAGACGCCATTAGGCATCTCTACTTCGCCCGAATGGCAATTACCGGGTCCAGGTTGGCCGCCACGGCCGCGGGCACAATGCCGGCAATGACGCCGATGGCCACTGAAATGAGCAAGCCCAGCGCAATGCGGGCCGTGGTCATGGTGAGCGGCAGAGCGTCCTGCGGAATCGTTGTCACGAGCCAGACCAGGAAAAGGCCGGCCCCGCCGCCAATGAGGCACAGGCAGATGGCCTCGAACAGGAACTGAAAAAGGATGAAGAAGTTCTTGGCCCCCAACGACTTCTGAATACCAATGATATTGGTTCGCTCGCGCACCGACACAAACATGATGTTGGCAATGCCGAAGCCGCCCACCAGCGTGGCCAGCCCGCCAATCACGGCCCCGATGACACCGATGCGGCTGAACAGCGTGCCAATCATCGAGGCAATCATTTCGGGTCGGTTCAGGGCGAAGTTGTCTTCCTCCCGAGGCTTGAGGCCGCGGATGTTGCGCATCACGCCCTGCAGTTCATATTCCAAATCGAGCAGGCCCGCGTCCTCGTCGCGGCCTTTCACGGCGATGGACGTGCTCGGGCCGTTACCGTAGCCGGAAGTACTCACGCTGAACAGCTTGGCGAACAGCGGGAAGGGAATGATGCAGTTGTCGTCGTTGCTGGCAATGGTGAGCAGCTTTTTGCCCTCTTTCTCCATCACGCCGATGACGGTGAACGTGCGGCCGCGCACCTTAAACTCCTTGCCCAGGGCATTGCCGTTGGGAAACAGGTTTTCGGCAATGATGGCGCCGATGATGGCCACCGGCCGACCCGCGTCCATCTCCTGAGTAGTGAAATAGCGGCCTTCCTTGAGGGGCACGTTGCGCACCGTGCGGAAATCGTAGGTCACGCCCTGCAGTGCACAGTCAGCCACCGAGTTGGAGCCGGCTTTGAAGGTGTTGCTGCCGCTGGCGGCAAACATGGCCACACCTTTGTTATTCGGCCCAAGCTGACGGCGCAGCTGCTGAAACTCGCGCGGCGTGGGGTTGGGGCGGTTGAAGTATTTCCACCAAGGCGAGTCGGGCGAGAAAATGAACGGCCATTTCTGGACGTAAATGATTTTGTCGCCCACAAAATCGAGGCTGCTGCGAATGTTGGTTTCCAGCGAATCGACGACGGTGAAGACGGCGATGATGGAAAAAATGCCCACCGTGACGCCCAGCAGCGACAGAATGGTGCGCAACAAATTGGCCTTGAGGGCGTCGAGGGCGAAGCGAAAGCTTTCGAAGACGAGACGAAGCGTGAGCATAATGAACGGAGCGAGTGCAGAAAGAAGGAACGATGGCCGGTAGCGCCTGCAAAAGTGCACCGGATAACTTTCGCCGCGGGCGGCGGTTTTTCGTAGAGGCGATTTACAAACTCAAAAGACGGGATTGCGCGGGGAAGTTGCTGACGGTGAAAGCCCGCCCGCAAAGCCAGCCTTCTCCAAAAAAACGATACTCCCGAAAAAAGCCGTACTTTTGCCTCCCCAAATTTCCGTATATTCCCCAATTACTGCCCTATGGCGATGAAATTGCATGAGTTCAAATTTGAACTCCCCGAGGAGCTGGTGGCCATGCACCCGGCCCGCAACCGCGACGAAAGCCGCCTGATGGTGGTGCACCGCGCCACCGGCCAGATTGAGCACCGCAACTTCAAAGATATTCTCGATTATTTTGACGAAGGCGACGTGTTGGTGTTCAACGACACGAAGGTATTCCCCGCCCGCCTCTACGGCAACAAAGAAAAAACCGGCGCTAAAATCGAAGTGTTCCTGCTGCGCGAGCTGAACAAGGAGCTGCGCCTGTGGGACGTGCTGGTGGACCCCGCCCGCAAAATCCGCGTGGGCAACAAGCTGTACTTCGGCGAGTCGGACATGGTGGCCGAGGTGATTGACAACACCACGTCGCGCGGCCGCACCATCAAGTTCCTGTTCGATGGCACCGACGAGGAGTTCCGTAAGGCGCTCTACGAGCTGGGCGAAACCCCGATTCCGAAGGAGGTTATCAACCGCGAAACCGAAGCGGCCGACAAGGAGCGCTACCAGACCATCTACGCCGAGCACATTGGCGCGGTGGCGGCCCCATCGGCCGGCCTGCACTTCACCCGCGAGGTGATGAAGCGCATGGAAATCAAGGGCGTGGAGCCGGCGTTTGTGACGCTGCACGTGGGCCTGGGCACCTTCCGCACGGTGGACGTGGAAGACCTGACCAAGCACAAGATGGACTCGGAAAACTTCATTGTGACGGCCCCGGCCTGCGAAGTGGTGAACAAGGCCCTCGACACCAAGAAGAAGGTGTGCGCCGTGGGCACCACCACCATCCGCGCCATGGAAGCGTCGGTGTCGGCCAATGCCCGCATGAAGCCCACGCAGGGCTGGATTGACCGGTTCATCTTCCCGCCCCACGATTTCAAAATCGCCAACTGCATGCTCACCAACTTCCACATGCCGGAGAGCACGCTCATCATGCTGGCGTCGGCCTTCGCCGGCTACCCGCTGCTGATGGAAGCCTACAAGGAAGCCATCAAGGAGAAGTATAAGTTCTTCAGCTACGGCGACGCCATGCTGATTCTGTAAGCATTCGAGCCGCTGGCTTTCGGAACGCCGGAATTCCTTGTCAGGAGTTCCGGCGTTCTTTTTTGATAGAACTTCGCGCCGATGAAAACCCCTACCCTTCCCCGCCAGGCCCCCGGGCTTCCCAGCGCCCAGGCACCCCGGCTCGCCATTCTGGTAGCCGGCGGCAGCGGCACGCGCATGGGCGCCGACCGGCCCAAGCAGTTTCTGCTGCTGCGCGGCGAGCCCGTGTTGCTGCACACGCTGCGTCGCTTTGCCGAGCCGGCGCTGGGCGTGCGGGAAATTGTGCTGGTGCTGCCGGCCGACCAGATTGATACCTGGCAGGCGCTGTGCGCGCAGTTCAGCATTGATATTTCGCACCGGCTGGTGACGGGCGGCGCCACGCGCTGGGCTTCGGTGAAGGCCGGCCTAGCAGCGCTGAAGGACTATCCGGAGGGCCTAGTGGCCGTGCACGACGGCGTGCGCCCGCTGGTGTCGCGCCAGGTGGTGGAGCGCACCTACGCCGCCGCTGCCACGCACGCCGCCGCCGCCGCCGCCGTGATGCCGAAGGACTCGGTGCGGCTGGTGTCGCAGCACGGCTCCGCGGCCCAGAACCGCAGCCGCCTGCGCCTGATGCAAACGCCCCAGACGTTTGAAATCGACCTGCTGCGCCGCGCCTATGTCATGCCGGAGCTGGCCTCCTTCACCGACGACGCCACGGTGGTGGACGACCTGTGCCGCGTGCAGCTGGTGGATGGCGACTACCGCAACCTGAAAATCACGACGCCGGAGGATTTGGTGGTGGCGGAGGCGCTGCTAGCAGCCGCACTGTAGCGCGAACTTTGTAGTTCGCGTGCCAGCACGATACCCGAACGGCGCGGGCCACGCGAACTACAAAGTTCGCGCTACTTTCGCCCTCCCACCCATCAATCCCCCCAATGCAATACACCAGCCTGCTCTACGACGTGCGCCCCGACGGCGTGGCCACCATCACCCTGAACCGCCCGGAGGTCTTCAACGCCTTCAACGACCCCATGAGCTACGAGCTGCAAGACGCCCTGAAGCAGGTGGCGCGCGATGCGGCCGTGCGGGCCGTGGTGCTTACGGGTGCCGGCCGCGCCTTCTGCTCGGGCCAGGACCTGAAGGCGGCGCAGGAAGCCGCGGCCGCCGAGGGCAAGCCCCGCTCCTTCTACGACTCGCTGCACCAGCGCTACAACCCCATCATCCGGGCCATGCGCGGACTGCCCAAGCCCATCATTGGGCGTCTCAATGGCGTGGCGGCGGGCGCCGGCTGCTCGCTGGCCCTGGCCTGTGATGCCATTGTGGCCAGCAGCGACGCCTCGCTGATTGAGGTGTTCATCAACATCGGGCTGGTGCCGGATTCGGGCTCGTCGTGGTTTTTGCCGCGGCTGGTGGGCACGCTTAAGGCGTTTGAGCTGTGCAGCCTGGGCTCAAAAGTGCCCGCCGACGAGGCGTTGCGGCTGGGCCTGGTAAACCAGGTGGTGGCGCCCGAGCAGCTGGATGAAGCCACTTACGCGCTGGCCGCCCGCTACGCCTCGGCACCTACCAAGTCCATCGGCCTCATCAAGCAAATGTTGAACAAGGCCGGTGCAGCCACCCTGGACGAGATGCTCGATTACGAAGCCCACTGCCAGCAGATTGCCGGTGAATCGGCCGACTATCAGGAAGGAGTGAAGGCTTTTAGTGAGAAGCGCAAGCCGGCATTCACCGGAAACTAAAACGCTGTACTAACTGATTTTCGCAGCACGCACTTTCCATCAATGAAAAGAGCCGTCCCAAAAAGGACGGCTCTTTCTATATGCAGCGGAAAACTGTTGGGCCGAAGCCCCCGGTGTACTAGCGGAGCGTGATGGTGCGGGTGCGGCCGTTGATGGACACCGTGGCGGAATTGTCGCAGGTGCCGTTGCCGTAGTCCATTACCATGGTTTTGCCCTTGGTGTTGCTGATGCTGATGGCGCCCTGCACGAAATACTTAAAGCAGTCGCCGCGCTTGATGAGGGGCGTCTGGATGGTGGTGGTGTAGGCTACGCCTTTGCGGTTGGTGCCGGCCGAGGAGCCGGTCACGCTGAACACGTCGTCGGCAAACTGGGGCGTGCCGAAGCCGGCGGTTTGGGTGAAAGTCCAGCTGGCGGTCCAGGAGTGGGTGCCGCCATTGTTGGCGCGGATGATGCTGGCGTTGGTCACATCCACCGAGAACGAGCCCAGCCCCAGGTCGGTGAAGGTGCGGGTGGCGGTGTGCTGGTTGCTGTTCACGAAGTAGTTCTGGCGCGTGACCACGGCGCCGGCGCGGCGCGTCAGCACATCGGTGGTGAAGCGTACCAGAATCTGGCCGCGGCGGTTGCGGCCGTCGGGGCACAGGCAGTCGGTGGGACCGAAGTCGATGGTGAGCGTGCGGGTGTTATAGTCGTAGGTGCGGGTGGCGCAGGCGCCGAAGCGGGTGCGGAACTCGGCGTCGGTGGTGGCGTAGGCCGAGCCCTGCACGCTGGGGTCGGTGGGGCCGGCCAGCTTGGCGTCGGAGCTCACGGCGGTTTCAATGTTGTCCTCGCTGCGGTCTTCGGCGGTGGTGATGTCGTCGGGGGCGGCATCGTCGGCTTTGCGGTTGCAGGCGGTGGTGAGCAGCAGGCCGCTGGCGAGGCAGGCAAACGTGAGGGAACGGAGTGAAAGAGTGCGCATGGCTAAAAGAAAGTGAAAATATAACGATGTTGAAAGATGAACTGCCGTTGTGGCCGGTTGGAAGCCGCTGTTGCAAACAAGTTTAAAGCCCGCTTAAAAAATCTTCAAAAACCCCCTACCTGGCCCCTCGTATAGCGGGCAACGCCTTTTCACCCCACTCAAACTCCACTCCTATGCGCCTTTCACTGACTGTTTTGCCTGCCGTGCGGCGGCTGTTGCTGGGCGTGGCCGTGCTACCGCTGGCTGTGGCTTGCTCCTCCAACGGGAGCGGTGGCCAGGACGCCGAAGCCCTGAACGAGCGCAAAATCAACGAAGCCGACATCACCGACAAGCAGGAGGCCGACGCCAAATTCCTGGTGCGGGCCGCCAGCAACGCCCTGCTGGAAGTGGAGCTGGGCAAGCTGGCCCAGGCCCGGGCCACGGCGCCGGCCGTGCGTGCTTTCGGCACGGACGTGGTGAAGAGCCGGCTCGACCTGCTGGCGGCCCTGCGCACCCTGGCCGCGGCCAAGCAACTGGCCGTGCCTTCGGCGCTGGGCGACGACGAACAGAGCGCCTACCACGAAGCCAGTACCCAAACCGGCAGCCAGCTCGACAAGCGCCTGATGGCGCTGCTGGTGAAGGTCCAGAAGCAGGACGAGGATGCTTTTGATGACATGAAAGACGACGCTTACGACGGCGACATCCGCGGCCTGGCGGCGAAGTACCACGCCCCCCTTGAGGAGCAGCTGGATGCCGCCAAAGAAGCGGCCGAAGCGGCGGAAAAACTGCCGTAACGGCTTCGGCACGGCTTCAGCATTTGCTCACGTAGCTAGCTGAATTTTAGCACTTCACCAACACCTTTCTTTTCCGATGAAACGCCCCTTCATTACCCTCTTTAGCACGGCCATAGTGCTTCTGGCCGCTACCAGCTGCAATTCCAACGACTCCGTGAAAGAAGCCCAGAAAACCAACGAGGTGAAAGCCGACAGCGCAACGGCCAATACCGAAATGGGCAAGGTTGAGAAGACAGGCATGGACTATGATTCCGAGTTCCTGACCAAGGCGGCCAGTGGCGGCATGCTGGAAGTAGAGTTGGGCAAGCAGGTAGTGGCCCGCGCCATCACGCCGCAGGCCAAAGAGTTTGCCCAGCAAATGGTGGACGACCACTCCAAAGGCAACGCCGAGCTGATGGCCCTGGCCACCAAAAAGAACATCACTCTGCCTACTACGCTGGGCGACGACCACCAGAAAGTGCTGAAGGAAGTGACCGAAGAAAAAGGCGTGAAAATGGACCAGAAATACCTCAAGGAAATGCTGGAAGACCACGAGGAAGACGTGAAAGAGTACACCGACGCCTCCATCAAAGCGGCGGACCCCGACATCAAGGCCTTCGCGGCCAAGACGGTGCCGATGCTGAAAATGCACCTCGACATGGTGACGAAGATGAAGCCGGCCGTTGACGCCGCCAAGTAGGCTGCTTCTGCTCAATTCCTAAGGTTCGCTCCGGGTTCGGGGCGAACTTTTTTATACCCGACTACGGCTCAGCTTACTGATATTCAACGGTTCTGCTTAGCAATTTTATTAACCAAACCGTGCAACTACAACCCGTAATTATTCCGTACCACCCGCAAGCACGTCATTGCTAACACCTTTTTCTAACTTTTCCTTTCCCACACCATGGTACGTTCCTCCCTTCTTCCCCTGCTGGCTACGGGCCTGCTCACGCTGGCCTCCTGCGGCGACGGCAACAAATCGACCACCGAAAGCAGCACCGACAGCAACATGGCCAATACGCCGGCCACTGGCACTGATACTACCGCCGGGGCAGGCTCCGCCATGGGCGATAGCAGCGCGATGGGCGGCGATGCGATGAGCGGCGGCTCGGCCAAGGCGGACCCCAACGGCCCCACCGGCCCTCACAAAGACGACAAGGAATTCATGATGACGGCCGCGCACAGCGACCAGAACGAGATTCAACAAAGCAAAATGGCCCTGGCCAAGGGCGTGACCGGCATGGCCAAGGAAATGGCCAACAAGATGATTGCCGACCACACCAAGTCGACCAACGACCTGAAAGCCATTGCCGCCAAAAAAGGCCTGACCCTGCCCACCGACATGGACGCCGAGCACAAAGCCCTGGCCCCGGCCATGGAGAAACTCTCGGGCAAAGAGTTTGAGACCCGCTACCTGGCCCAGATGCAGACCGACCACCAAAAGACGGCCAATACCATGGCTTCCCACGAGAAAATGACCCAGGACGCCGACCTGAAAGCCTTCATCGGCAAGACCCTGCCGGTGGTGGAACAGCACTTGGGCATGGCCCAGCAAGGCTCGAACATGAAGATGTAAGCATCGGTTTTCGACGCTTCATCCTGCAAAAACGCCGCTTCGGGAAACCGGGCGGCGTTTTTCATTGGTCGCCATCCTAATATTGCCAGGCTGGCCTTTGGGCCGCACCTAATCCCATGGATGGCAACGAGAAAGCCCAACACAACCGCGACGCGTTTCAGCTGGAGCGCCTGATTTTGTTCACCGATGCCGTGTTTGCCATTGCCATCACGTTGCTCGTCATTGAGCTGAAGGTGCCGGAGCTGGAACACCGCACCGAAAGGGAGGCCTGGCACGGCTTTTTGCAACTGATTCCCAAGCTAGGAAGTGTTAACAGTGATTGGTAGTTTGGGGCATGGAAAGAATGCTCACGGATGCGCAATGGGCGCGGTTGGCGCCCCTCTTGCCGGGTCGGGAAGGCACGAGCGGTGGGCGCGGGCGCGACAACCGCCAGTTCGTGGAAGCCGTGCTCTGGCTGGCGCGCAACGGGGCGCGGTGGCGGGCCCTGCCGCCGGAACGCGGCAACTGGCACACGACGTACACGCGCTTCCAGCGCTGGGCGGCCGCGGGTGTGTGGCAACGCGTGTTCGAGGCCGTGCAGGACGAAACCGCCCTGCACACGCTGCTGGTGGATTCGACCACCGTGCGGGCCCACCAGCACGCGTCCGGGGCGCGCAAAAAAACGGACCGCAGGCCCTCGGCCGCAGCCGCGGCGGGCTGACGTGCAAGCTGCACGCCGTGGCCGACGCCCGCGGCCGGCCCGTGCGCTGCTGCCTCACGGCGGGCCAGCGCCACGACGCCCCGCAAGCCTTGCCCCTGCTCGAGGGCTTGGCCCCGGTCCACCTCATCGCCGACCGGGGCTACGATTCCGACCCGCTGGTGGCCGCTTTGGCTGCCCGCGGCACCCACGCCGTGATTCCGCCCCGGCGCAAGCGCCGGCACCCGCGGGCCTACGACCCGGCCCGCTACGCCCAGCGCCACCCCATCGAGCGACTCTTCAGCCGCCTCAAGCAATTTCGACGCGTGGCCACGCGCTACGACAAGTTGGACCGGCATTTTCTGGCTTTTATTCACTTAGCAGCAACTGTGCTCTGGCTGCGCGATTGTTAACACTTCCTAGTAGGCTTCTTCATCAGCTTCTTTATCATTGCTATCTACTGGGTGGCGCACCACCGCATCTTCCGCTTCGTGCGGCACCTGGACAGCCGACTGATTTGGCTGAACATGCTGTTTCTGCTCTGTATTGTTCTCATGCCCTTCACCACGGCCTACCAGAGCGAGTACGCCATGCTGCGCACGCCCTGGATTATCTACAGCATCAACATCATTGCCACGGGGCTGATGCAGGCCCAGCTGCAAAACTACCTGCGGCACCCAGGCCACGGCGTCACGGCCGCCCACGAGCGCACCCACCCCGACCTCGACCTGCTGCGGCCCCTCTCGTCGCCCATCGTGTTTGGCACCAGCATTTTGCTGTCGTTCTTCGTGCAGCCCTGGATGCTGCGAATGGTGCCCGCGGTGGCATTTCCGCTGCTGGCCCTGCTGCTGCGCCGGCGGCACCAACGCCTGGAGCAACGCTACGCTCAGTCGGCAGTTGAACGGCAACATTCGTGAGGTTACTTCTCGGGGAATAAAAAGAGGCCGGCAAATACTTATTTGCCGGCCTCTTTCGCAGTGTTTGTTATGGTCAGGCCGTGGCGTACTTGCTCGTGCGTAGTTCCTCGGCCAGGAAACGGGCCGTATGGCCTTTGCCGGCCTTGGCCACCTGCTCGGGCATGCCCTGGGCCACGATGGTGCCGCCTTGGGCCGACCGATGCCATTGCCCAATCTCAGCGCCCTCCTTTCAGACGAGCCACCGCTTCTTCGAAGTTCTCGGCGCGCAGGTATAAGATTCTCAGTTTGCCTTCACGACGCTTGTCGAGCAAGCCCATGTTTTCGAGGTGCATCAGGTCGTTCCGGGCCGTGTCGTACACCACACCGAAACGATGTTGCACTTCCCGAATGGTCCAGATGGCGTCCGGGTCAGTTATCAACTCTTGCAATATGGAAACCTGACGCTGATTGAACTGGTCGAACTGCCGGAAGCTGCGCAGCTGTTTTTTCTCGGCCACCTTGCGCTCGATGTATTGCTGCAGGCTGGTGAACGCTAGGTCGAGGGTCTTCACCTGATAATTGATGAAATACGTCAGGTCGTTGCCGTCGTATTCGGTATAGAGGTAGGCCCGTGCATATTGGGAGGCCGATTTATGAATGATACGCGAAATCGACATGTACTCCAGTTGCCAATAGCCCTTGCGCAGCAAATACCAATAGAACACCGCCCGGGCCGTGCGGCCATTGCCGTCGGCAAAGGGATGGATGTATCCGATAAGAAAGTGCAGAATGGAGGCCCGCACAATGGGGTGAATAAACGAGCCCGACGTACCGCTTTGGCTGGGAATCTCGTCGTTAGCCAGCGCGCAGTACCAGCGCAGCAGTTCCGGCAAATGCCGCTGCAACGGCGGCACGTGTACCACCTCCCCGGTCGTAAAATCCTCGACCCGCACGTCGTCGTTTTGCCGGAACTGGCCTTCGTGCGCGGGGTCGCCTAGGGAGCCCTGCGTCATGCGGGCCTGAATTTGACAAAGCATCTCCGGCGTAAGAGCTTGTTTTTTTTGCTCCAGAATGTATTGAATGGTTTGGTAATTATTGAAAATCATCAGTTCCGAAGCATTGCGTGGCTTGCGCTTCTTCCGTAGCATGTCTTTGGCTACTTCCCGGGTTGTCGCAGCTCCCTCTAGCTGGCTGGAGGCAATAGCTTCCTCCATAATAGAACCCACCAGATAGCGTGTACGGTCCTCAGCCGGTATCAGGCTGTCGGTCTGCATAATTCCCCCCATGTACAGGTCAAACCGGTGCAACTTTTCTAAGGTGGGCTCAGTCACTTGGTACCGAAACCGACACCCGGGGATGTTTGGTACGGCTAATTCCCGTAAATTACCCAGCCGGCTGCTCTTAACTAGCAGCCACACCGGCCCCGGAACAAAACCATCGGGCAGTTTTTGCCTTTTCAACTCAGACCAATAAAGGTATTCGTAATTGGCTTTTCGAACCACGTTATTCACGTCTCCGCTGGTCCAATAGCGGACCATCTCTTCGGAGCCAAAATTTTCAAAAGAACTAGCAGGCGGGTGCTCAATGTTCATAATACTAAAACTTACCGATTTATATAACAATCGGTAAGTTTTAGCAAAGATAACCCGTCCGACCGAAACTTACCGATTTGTGTAAAAATCGGTAAGTTTCGGTCGGACGGGTTATTTATGGCTAACCGGCGGTGTATTTCTACAACTTATTATCTCCTGCGTACTTGCCTGTGCGTAGCTCCTCGGCAAGGAAGCGGGCGGTGTGGCCCTTACCGGCCTTGGCCACCTGCTCGGGCGTGCCCTGGGCTACAATGGTGCCGCCGCCCGCGCCGCCTTCGGGGCCAACGTCGATGATGTGGTCGGCCACCTTAATCAGGTCGAGGTTGTGCTCGATGATGAGGACGGTGTTGCCCTTGTCGGCCAGCTTCTGAAGCACGTCGGCGAGGTGATTAATATCCTCGAAGTGCAGGCCGGTGGTGGGCTCGTCGAGGATGTAGAAGGTCTTGCCCGTATCCTTTTTGCTGAGCTCGGTGGCCAGCTTCACGCGCTGGGCCTCGCCGCCGCTCAGCGTGGTGGCCTGCTGGCCCAGCGTGAGGTAGCCCAGGCCCACGTCGTTCAGGGTCTTGATTTTGCGCAGGATGCGGGGCTGGAACTCGAAGAACTCCACGGCCTTCTCCACGGTCATGTCCAGCACGTCGGTGATGGACTTGCCTTTGAAGCGCACTTCCAGCGTTTCGCGGTTATAGCGGCGGCCTTTGCAGGTTTCGCAGGGCACGTGCACGTCGGGCAGGAAGTTCATCTCGATGGTGCGAATGCCGGCGCCCTCACAGGTTTCGCAGCGCCCACCCTTCACGTTGAAGGAGAAGCGGCCGGGGCCGTAGCCGCGGATTTTGGCTTCCGCCATCTCGCCAAACAGCTGCCGTATTTCGGTGAACACGCCCGTATAAGTAGCTGGGTTGGAGCGCGGCGTGCGGCCAATGGGCGACTGGTCCACTTCAATCACCTTGTCCACCAAGTCCAGCCCTTCGATGCTGCCGTACGCCAGTGGCTCCTTCTTCGAGTTGAAGAAGTGCTGGTTCAAAATCGGGTACAGCGTGTCGTGGATGAGTGTAGACTTGCCTGAGCCCGACACGCCCGTGACGGCCACCAGCTTGCCTAATGGCACTTTCAGGGTCACGTTTTTCAGGTTGTTGCCCTTGGCGCCTTTCAATACCAGCTCGGTGCCTTCGCCCTTGCGCTTTTTCTTTTGCAGCTCGATGTGCTTCTGCCCGCTGAGGTACTGCGAGGTAAGCGAGCCGGAGTTGAAAATCTCCTGCGGCGTGCCCGAGGCCACAATGTGGCCGCCGTGAATGCCCGCGCCGGGCCCAATGTCCAGCACATGGTCGGCGTTGAGAATCATGTCCTTGTCGTGCTCTACCACAATCACCGAGTTGCCGATGTCGCGCAGGTGCTGCAGGGCCTTGATGAGCCGCTCGTTGTCGCGCTGGTGCAGGCCGATGCTGGGCTCGTCCATGATGTAGAGCACGCCCACGAGCTGGGTGCCAATCTGGGTGGCGAGGCGGATGCGCTGGCTTTCGCCGCCGCTCAGCGTGCGCACGGGGCGGTGCAGGTTCAGGTAGTCGAGGCCCACTTCGAGCAGGAAGCCGATGCGCTTGCGGATTTCCTTCAGCAGCTCGCGGGCGATGACGTTCTGGCGCTCCGTCAGGCGGTCTTCCAGGCCCTCAAACCAGCCAGCCAGCTCGTTCAAATCCATCACCGACAGCTCGCCGATGTGCTTGTCGTCCATCTTGAAGTGCAGGCTTTCCTTTTTGAGGCGGTAGCCCTGGCATTCGGGGCAGGGCTGGGCCTGCGCGTACTGCGCAATCCACTCGCGGATGTTGTCCGACTCCGAATCCATCTGCCGGCGCAGGAAGGGAATAATGCCCTCAAATGGCTCCGTAAAGGCGCCCTTGCCACTGTCAGCTTCGTCCTCCGAAATGCCGTGCAATAGGCGCTTCAGCAACTCCTCGGGCAGCTTGTCGATGGCGGTGTTCAGCGTGGCTTTGTTCTTCTTGAGGATGAGCGAGAGCTGCTGGAAAATCCAGATATCGCGGTACTCGCCCAGCGGCGCGATGCCGCCGCGGCTGATGCTCAGCTTGCGGTCGGGCAGCACGGCTTCTTCCGTGATTTCCTGCACCTCGCCCAGTCCGTTGCAGGTGGGGCAGGCGCCGTAGGGCGAGTTGAACGAGAAGGTGTTGGGCGCCGGGTCGTCGTAGGCGATGCCGGTGGCCGGGTCCATCAGGAAGCGCGAGAAGAACTGCGGCTGGGCCTTTTTGGCGTCGGGGTCGAGCACCAGCATGGTGCCCTTGCCGTGCGTGAGGGCGTTCTGCACCGAGCCCGAGAGGCGGAATCGGTCTTCTTCCTTCACAATGAGCCGGTCGATGACAATTTCGATGTCGTGGATTTTGTAGCGGTCCACCTGCATCTTGGGCGTGATGTCGAGGATTTCGCCGTCTACCCGCACCTTGGCAAAGCCCAGCTTGGCAATCTTCTGGAAATCCTCGCGGTAGTGGCCCTTGCGGCCCTTCACCACGGGCGCCAGCACCACCAGCTTCTTGCCGTCGAAGTGCTTGAGGATATAGTTGATAATCTGGTCATCCGACTGCCGAATCATCTTCTTGCCCGTGGCGTAGCTGAAGGCTTCGGCCGTGCGGGCGTAGAGCAGGCGCAGGAAATCATAGATTTCGGTGATGGTGCCCACCGTGGAGCGCGGGTTGCGCGAGGTGGTCTTTTGCTCGATGCTGATAACCGGCGACAGGCCCTCAATCTTGTCCACGTCGGGCCGCTCCAGCCCGCCCATGAAGCTGCGGGCGTAGGCCGAAAACGTCTCCATGTAGCGCCGCTGCCCCTCGGCATAAATGGTGTCGAACGCCAGGCTGCTCTTACCCGAGCCCGAGATGCCCGTGAACACCACCAGCTTATTGCGCGGAATCTGCACGCTCACGTTTTTGAGGTTGTGCTCGCGCGCGCCGTACACTTCAATGAAGGGCGCGTCGATGTGGTGCGTGGAGCCATTGGCTGCGGGCGTGGTCTCAACCGGCGGCAGTGTCTCGGGCGTCTGGTGTTGCAGGGCCACTGCCACGCTGGCCGGGTTGGGCTGGCTGGCCGCGGCGGCTTCCGGTTCGGTGAGGGCGCCGGCGAGCTGCTTTTTGAGCGCGGCGGCGGGGGCAACTGGTTTTTTCTTGGCGGAAGCGGCGGCTTTGGGAGCTTTGGCAACCGGGTCAGCAGTGGATTTTTTGGCCATTCAGGAACGCAGCGAATAAGTGCGTAAAGGTACGTAGATAGGGCGCCGAAGGCTAACCCGAAAGGCATATTTGCCAGTCGGGTTAGCTTTTGGTGCGTCGGGGTGTAACAGCAAGAGCGGCCCGTTTGTCCCCGGCTTTCTCACAGAAAATAAACGGGCGAGGGTTCCTGGCATTTGGGCGACGTTTTCTGCCGCTGAATCTACCTTTTCCGGCACATTGGCACTTGCCTTGCACCTATGCGGAAGCAGCGCCGTTAGTGGCCTGTTAGTCCATTTTTTCCAACCCAATAGCATGAAACCCCTCGCAAGACTTTTTGGCGCGACCCTGGTGGGCGCGTTTGCCCTGTTGGCCGCACCGGCCGCCCAGGCGCAGGTGGGGGTGAATATTAATATCGGCGTGCCGGCCTGGGGCCCCCAGGTGCCCTACGGCACGCAGTATTACTACATCCCCGAAATTGATGGGTATTACGACCTCTACAACCAACAGTACATCGTGTTCCAGGACGGCTACTGGGTGCCCCAGCCCGAGCTGTATGGCTACGACCCCTACCTGTTTCACCCGGTAATAGTGGACTACCGCGGCGCGCAGCCCTGGTCCCGCCTCGATTACTACCACCAGCGCTACGCCTACCAGCCCTACCGCTACTACGCCCGCCCCGGCTACTATAGCGGCGGCTACGGCTACAACGGGTACGGCAGCTACGGCCACCCGCGCGCCGGCTACTACTCCAACGGCCGCGGCTACAACGGTCCCGGCGGCTACCGCGGCCACGACAACCGCGGCGGCAACGCCTACCCCGGCGGGAATTACAACCCGCCGCGCGGCAACCAACCGGCCCAGCCGCAGCCGCCTCAGGGTGGCTACAACCCCGGCCCGGGCCAGAACCCGGGCAACCACGGCGGCTTTGGCGGCAACAACGGTAGTGGGCGCAATAATGCCCCCCTCCGGCACGGCCGCAGCTAGACTGGCCACCTGAGTGCCATCAACCTACCATTTACCAATGCAGTATAATAGCGCCCGGCCCGGTGCCGGGTGTTGCCTGCTTCATTCAATACTTTCCTCATGAAACTGATTCCCAACCTGCTTTGCGCCGCGCTGTTTGGTGGCGCCTCGCTGGCCGCGGCCCCCGCGGCCCAGGCCCAGATTAACGTCAACATCAACACAGGGCCGCCCGCCGTGGTAGGCGCCCCAGCTGATGCTCAGTATTACTACGTGCCCGAAATAAAGGGCTACTACGACGTGCCAGCCCGCCGCTACATTGTGCAGCGCAATGGCCAGTGGACGCGCGTGGAACGGCTGGAGGGCTACAACCCCGCCAACTTCCACCCGCAGTACATCGAATACCGCGGCAACTCGCCCTGGACCTACCGCGGCGGCAACCCCAGCAACGGCGCCCTGCCCCCCGGCCAGGCCAAAAAGATGGGCTACCCCGCCAACCCCAGCAACGGCGGCCTGCCTCCCGGGCAAGCCAAGAAGATGGGCGGTGGCAAAGGCCACGGCCACGGCAAGCACTAGCGCAGTATTCATCCGATTTTAGAAAAGAAAAGAGCCGCCCATCAGGGCGGCTCTTTTCTTTTCTAACGCTGCGTAGTTGCTGATTTATTCTATCACCAACCGTTTCGCGATGGTGCCTGAACCCATGCTTAAGCGCAAAGTGTAAATGCCGGTTTTGAGATGGCTGGTGTCAACCTGGCCTTTGGCACCGTTGACCGTAGCTGGCAGGACCTGGCGCCCCACTTCCTGGCCCAGCGCGTTAAACAATGCGGCCACAACGGGCCGGATGGCTAGTTCGGCCGGAATGGCAATGTTCACCACTCCGTGGGCCGGGTTCGGATAGAGGCTAACCAAGGCCGCTTCGCGCGTTTCACGGGCGGCCAGGCCGGTCCGGCTGATGACAAACTGGGTATTGGGCCGGTTGCCGGCAAAGCGCACCGTGGGAATGGCCGAACTGTTCACCTGTGTGGCGTGAATGCCGGTAGTGCCCACGGCCGTGTACTGCCAGCTGATGTCGGCGGTGGGGGTGCCGTTGCGGTACCAGTCGACCAGCACTTCCACGTTGCTGGTGCCATTCCAGGCAAACGGCGTGCTGAGGGTGAACGTTTTGTAGCCCACACCGGTGGGCAACGACAGCGTGTTGTTGCTATACACGGCGGTAGCACCTGCCACTTCGGTAGCCCAGTCCACGGGGTTAGGAGCCAGGAGCGTAGCCGAAGTACTTTTCATGTACACATTGAGCTGCGAATCGGCACTGGTCAGCTCGCCGGTGCCGCCCTTCAACCAGGCAATGCTCACGATATTGCCGGCCACCGCGCCCGCCGCCGCCAGTTCAGCTGCGGAGAAGATGGACACCGTACGGGCGTATTTGTTGGTGGTAGTGCTGGTACTCAGCAAGACATTGGTGGAAGACGCCGATGTGCCAGTGCCAACCGTGGCAGTGACCGTGACCGGAGCCTGCGCCCGCGCCGCGGACATGCCGGCCACCAACAGCAGCCCCAAGCTGGCCCGCTTCAGATTTTGGAAAAGGGTAACGAGTGCATTCATAGCGTTATGGCTTTATGAAGAAAGCATGAAAAAGTACGTCAATGTAGTCATTTAAAATTGCTTACTTATTGAATGGCAATACTTAGCTTTTTCGCCTAGTACATGCCGCAAACAAAAAAGCGGCTCCCGTGGGAACCGCTTTTTTTGTTTGCATACTTGTCGGACCGGCTTTAAAACGCCGCGTTCTTGGGGTAGCGCGGGAAGGGAATGACGTCGCGGATGTTGCCCATGCCCGTCACGAACAGCACGAGGCGCTCGAAGCCCAGGCCGAAGCCGGCGTGCGGGGCGCTGCCGAAGCGGCGGGTGTCGAGGTACCAGTCCAGGTCCTCGGTGGGCACGTGCATCTCGGCCATGCGGGTGGTGAGCTTGGTGTAATCTTCCTCGCGCTGCGAGCCGCCGATGATTTCGCCGATGCCGGGAAACAGCACGTCCATGGCGCGCACGGTGCGGCCGTCGTCGTCCAGCTTCATGTAGAAGGCCTTGATTTCCTTGGGGTAGTTGGTGAGGATGACGGGCTTCTTGAAGTGCTTCTCCACCAGGTACCGCTCGTGCTCACTCTGCAGGTCGGTGCCCCAGTCCACGGGGAATTCAAACTTCTGCTTGGCGGCTTTCAGGATATCGATGGCCTCGGTGTAGGTGAGGCGCTGGAAGGCGTTGTCGACCACGAAGTTCAGGCGGCCCAGCAGCTCCTTGTCGTACTGGTCGTTGAGGAACTGCAGGTCGTCGGCGCAATTGGCCAGCGCGTACTTCACCAGGCTCCGGAGGAAGTCCTCGGCCAGGTCCATGTTTTCTTCGAGCTCGTTGAAGGCCACTTCGGGCTCAATCATCCAGAACTCGGCCAGGTGGCGGGCGGTGTTGGAGTTTTCAGCCCGGAAGGTGGGGCCGAAGGTGTAGATGCTGCCCAGCGCCATGGCCGCCAGCTCGCCTTCGAGCTGGCCCGAAACGGTGAGGTTGGTTTGCTTACCGAAGAAATCCTGGGTGAAGTCCACCGAGCCATCGGCGGTGCGGGGCGGGTGCTCGGGAGGCAGCGTGGTCACGCGGAACATCTGGCCGGCGCCCTCGGCGTCGGAGCCCGTGATGATGGGCGTGTGCACGTAGTAGAACCCGTGGCGGTTGAAATAATCGTGAATGGCAAAGGCCAGCGCGTGCCGAATGCGCAGCACCGCCCCGAAGGTGTTGGTGCGCGGGCGCAGATGGGCGATGTCGCGCAGGTGCTCCAGCGAGGTGGCTTTCTTTTGCAGCGGGTAGGCTTCGGCATCGGCGGCGCCCAGCACGATGATTTCGGTGGCTTGGATTTCCACCGCCTGGCCCTTGCCCTGCGAGGCCACCAGCGTACCCCGAATGGCCACGGCGGCGCCGTTGCTCACGTCTTTGAGGCTTTCCTCGGGGAAATTTTCGGCGGCGGCCACGGCCTGAATGGTGTGGAGGGTGGAGCCGTCGTTCACGATGATGAACTGCACGTACTTGTTGCCGCGGCGGGAGCGAACCCAGCCTTTGACGAGGACTTCGCGGTCGAGCTCCTGGCTGGCCAGAAGCTCTTTGACGGTGGACCGTTTGAGGGACATAACTTGCGGGGGAGCGGATTGTAAGAGGGCAAAGGTAGGGCAGTGAACGTGTACCCCGAAGCTCCTGCTTCGGCCCGGACGAACGATGGACGTTCTGCCAATCCGAAGCAGGAGCTTCGGGGTACTCGAACTGTGCGGCGCTTGCCAACTAACTTTTCAGGCCAAGATTTAGTAAAATTGACCTCCGCTTCCGCCTTTCCGTACTTTCGTTACTATGCAACGCCTCGACCTCAAACAGCTCCTTTCCCAAAAGCTCAGCCCGCAGCAGATTCAGTTCATCAAGCTGCTGCAAATCCCGACGGCGGAGCTGGAGACGCGCATCAAAGAGGAGATGGAGGTGAACCCGGCCCTGGAAGAAGACGAATCTGACGACGCCGAGGAGCTGGACCGCGACGATGACGACAGCGACGACTCGGACGACCCCGACGCCAGCCTCGACAACGACGAGAACACGCTGGACGAGGATTTTGACGACCGCAGCGGCAACGACTCGGAAATGGCCGACGAAATGCCCGAGCCCGACCTGGCGGCCAAGGAAGACCTGGCCTCGACCGACGACGCGCCCGACAACACCGACCTCGACCTGAGCGACTACCTCAACGACGACGAAATAGCGGGCTACAAGATGCAGGGCGACGGCCCCGGCGAGGAGGAAGAACGCGACACCCCGCTAGCCGACACCAGCGCCTCGCTCATCGACTCGCTAATGGACCAGCTGCACTTTGCCGACCTCGACGAGCGGCAGGAGGCCATTGGCCAGCAGCTCATTGGCTCCATTGACGGCGACGGTTACATCCGGCGCGACCTAGCGGCCATTGCCAACGACCTGGCTTTTAGCCAGAACCTGGAGGTGACCGTGCCCGAGATTGAGGCCGTGCTGCGCGTGGTGCAGCAGTTCGACCCGCCCGGCATTGCGGCGCGCGACCTGCCCGAGTGCCTGCTGCTGCAACTGGAGCGCCGCCCGCAGGACGACAATACCGTGAATGCCGAGCGTATTCTCACCGAAACCTTTGAGGAGTTCACCAAGAAGCACTACCCGCGCATTCAGCAGCGGCTCGATTTGGAAGATGATGAGCTGAAAGAAGCCATCAACGTCATTCTGAAGCTGAACCCCAAGCCGGGCGGCAGCGGCCCCACGGGCCTGGGCAAGACGCAGTACCTGATGCCGGACTTCATCCTGACGAACGACAACGGCGTGCTGAACCTGACCCTGAACGCCCGCAACGCCCCTGAGCTGCGCGTGAGCCCGGCCTACACCGAGATGTTCCGGACCTACGACAAGGCCGCCAAGAAGGACGCCAAGATGAAGGAGGCCGTGACCTTCGTGAAGCAGAAACTAGACTCGGCCAAGTGGTTTATCGACGCCATCCGGCAGCGGCAAAACACGCTGCTGCGCACCATGAACGCCATTGTGGAGCTGCAGCGGGAGTTCTTTGTGGAAGGCGACGAGAGCAAGCTCAAGCCGATGATTCTGAAAGACATTGCCCAGATGATAGGCATGGACATCTCGACGGTGAGCCGGGTGGCCAACTCCAAGTCGGTGCAAACCGAGTTCGGCATCTACCCGCTGAAGTACTTCTTCTCCGAAGGCATTGCCACCGACTCGGGCGAGGACGCCAGCAGCCGCGAGGTGAAAAGCATCCTCAAAGACCTCATCGGCAAGGAAAGCAAGGAACGGCCTCTCAGCGACGATAAGCTGGAAAAGATGCTCAACGCCCGCGGCTACAACATCGCGCGCCGCACCGTGGCCAAGTACCGCGAGCAGCTCAACATTCCGGTGGCCCGGCTGCGTAAGGAGCTGTAAGGCCTCGTTCTGGCGGGCGCCTCCCCCCGTCCCCCTCTCCCCAGGGAGAGGGGGAGCCAGACGCTGGGAGCATAACCGGTGCCCCCTCTCCCTAGGGAGAGGGGGTCAGGGGGTGAGGCGCCCGCTAGAACGAGGCTCCTTCACCGCCATTAACCCTGCCGTCATCATATTTACAGGGTGAAAACTGACGCCCTGCCTTCCCCCACCCTGCCCACCGACGTAGCGGAGCTGCAAGAGCTGCTGCTCACCGAGCGCGCGCGCCGCGAGCTGGCCGAAGCCGAAGCCCAGCGCCTGCACGCCCTGGCGCAGGTGCCGATACTCAACCCCAACCCCTCCCTGCGGCTGGACGCCAGCGGCCAGCTGCTGTATGCCAACCCCGCCGCCGAGGCCCTGGCCCATGAGCTGAAAAGCAACGGCCCCTCGCGGCTGCGGCCGCAGCTGCTGCACGCCGCCACCCAGGCCCTGCGCACCGGCGAGGTGGG
The DNA here is from genome assembly GCF_022811645.1 of Hymenobacter monticola. Lineage (NCBI taxonomy): Bacteria > Pseudomonadati > Bacteroidota > Cytophagia > Cytophagales > Hymenobacteraceae > Hymenobacter > Hymenobacter monticola. Next base: position 704,319 of record NZ_CP094534.1, read on the forward strand.
CCGGCGCGAAGTGGTGGCCAACGGGCAGCACTTCGTGCTGCACGTGGTGCCGCTGCTGGAAGAGCAAACGGCCCTGCTCTACCTCACCGACGTGACCGACCAGCGGCAGGCCGAAAAGCGCAACGACGAGCTACGCGAGTTTTATGAAACCGTGCTGGCCCACCTGCCGGCCGTGGTGACGGTGCTCGACCCCGACCAGCGCTACCGCTACATCAACCCCTACGCCGAGCCCGACCCGGCCGCGCGCCAGGCGCGCATCGGCCGGTCGTTTGCCGACCATGCGGCCACCGTGGGCCTGCCCGGCGCCGTGGTCACGCGCCGCCGCCGCCTGTTTGAGCGGGCTGTGCAAAGCCGCCAGCTGGTGAGCTGGGAGGAGCGTTGGCCCGGCCCCGAGGGCGAACCCAACCTGTACTGGCTGTGCTATTACCAGCCCGTGTTTGGGCCCGATGGCGGGCTGCGCGAGGTGCTGTGCTACGGCTTCGACATCACGGTGCGGCGGCAGGCCGAGGCCCGCAGCCGGCAGAGCGAAGCCGAGCGCGACGCCCAGCAGGCCTTCACCAACCTGGTGCTCGACCTCAACCCCAACCTGATTTGGGTGCGCGACGCCGAGGGCCGCACCATTTTTGAGAACGCTGAGATGCGCCGCCAGCGCCAGCACATTGCCGACGTGGGCAAGGCCGTGTCGATGGAAGCGGCCATGAGCAAGGAGGAAATTCAGCAAGCCATTCTGGCCGACCAGCAGGTGCTCAACACCGGCGAGCCGCTCACCACGCAGTTTTCGATGCGTCTGGCCAACGGCGAGACGGTGTGGTACCAAACCGTGCGCTGCCCCCTGGTGCCGGCCGACGGTACCACCCAGGTGCTGGGCGTGAGCACCGACATCACGGCCCTGAAGCAGGCCCAGCACGCGGCCGAAGCCGCCGCTACGGCCCGCGAAAACTTCCTGGCCAACATGAGCCACGAAATCCGCACGCCCCTGAACGGGGTGCTGGGCATGACCAGCCTACTGGCCAAAACCGGCCTCAACGAGCAGCAGCTCAACTACGCGGCCATCATTCAGCACTCGGGGCGCCACCTGCTGAACGTGGTGAACGACGTGCTCGACATGGCCAAAATCACCTCCGGGAAGCTGGAGCTGGAGCAATCGGCTTTCAACCTCTGCGACTCGATGGCACACGCAGGCCAGCCGCTGGCCATTCAGGCCCAGGAGAAGGGCATTCGGGTGGTGGGCACGCTGCTGCGCGACTCCTGCCCCCACCCCTGGGTGCTGGGCGACTCCTACCGCCTCAACCAGGTGCTCATCAACCTGCTTTCCAACGCCATCAAGTTCACGCCCGTGGGCGGCACTATCACGGTGGGCGGCTACTTTGTGAGCGAAACCGAAGACACCCTCACCACCGAGTTCCGGGTGACGGACACGGGCATCGGCATTGCGCCCGAGAAGCTGGAAACCATTTTTCAGGAGTTTACCCAGGCCTACGCCGACACCACCCGCCAGTTTGGCGGCACCGGCCTGGGGCTGAGCATCAGCCGGGCCCTGGTGCAGCAAATGGGCGGCAAGCTCACGGTGCAAAGCGAGCTGGGCAAGGGCAGCTCGTTTTCCTTCATCACCACCCTGCCCAAGGCCAGCCCCGAAGCCCGCGCCGCGGCCCTGGCCCCGCAGGTGCCGGTGCAGGAGGCGGCCGTGCGCGGCGCCCGCGTGCTGCTGGTGGAAGACAACCCCGTGAACCGCGAAGTGGCTCAGCTGCTGCTCGAAGGCCACGGCGTCATCGTCGACGAAGCGGCCAGCGGCATCGAGGCCCTGGAGCTGTTTGAGCTGCACCGCTACGACGTGGTGCTCATGGACATTCAGATGCCGGGCATGAACGGGCTGGAAGCCACGGCCCGCATCCGCGCCCACGCCGAGCCCACCAAGGCGGCCACCCCCATCCTGGCCCTCACGGCCAACGCCTTCCGGGCCGATGCCGAGAAGTACGCCGCCGCCGGCATGAACGACACGCTGCCCAAGCCCTTCGACGAGGCCGAGCTGCTCAGCAAGCTGGCCTCGCTGATGGCCGGCGGCAGCGCCCTGCCCAAAACCAAGGCACCCGAGCCGGTAATCGCCGAACCGGAACCCGCGGCTCCTGCACCGCCTGAGCCCGCGCCCGTAGCGGCCCCGCCTACCCCATCGGCGTCCGCCGCCACGGCCCCGCTCTACAGCCTGGGCTTGCTGCGCGAAACGGCCCACGGCAGCGTGGCCTTCATGAACCGCATTCTCACCTCCTTCCACACCAACACGCCCGCCAGCGTGGCGGAGCTACGCACCGCCCTGGCCGCCGCCGACTGGCCCGCCGTGGCCGCCGTGGCCCACCGCCTGCGCCCTTCCCTGAACCTGGTGGGCGCTGCCCGGGTAGTGCCCCACCTGCAAGTGGTGGAATCGAAAGACGCCCCCGAGGCCGGGCGGCGGGCCGCCACGGAAGGGTTCATCCGGGAGCTAACGGCTTTGCTGGACGGGCTGCCGGAGCGGGTGACGGCTTGATGAGAGCGACTGGAGCCAGGGCAGCCGCAGCGGCGCAGGCCCCGTTTTCAAGAAGCCGGTGGCTGGTCTGGCTAGGCGCAGCTGGCTTGCTGGGCGCTTGCGAAAGCAAGCCCGGGCCGCTGGATGCCGCCGCGCTGCCCGTGCCCACGGGCTCTCCTGCCGGCTTGTTTGCGGGGGTTGATTCTTTTGCGTACGTCCTCCCAAGGGCCACCGTCACCGGTGGCTGCTATCTGCTGGCGCCCGAGCGGGGCGAACCGTTCGCAACCGTGTTTTACCGGCCAGCGGCTGCCCAGGCCTGGCAGGAGGTGGGCAGCTTTCCCAACGTGCAGGCCCTCGACACGGCCAATATTGACGGGCGAGACCGGGCGGAACTGTTGGTCACCAGCGAGGTGCAGGCCTACGGGACCGGCGGGGGCACGGCTTGCCAGACCCTGACCATTTACCAGTGCGAAGCGACGGCGCGCAAAGTATTTGAAGCGCCTATTCGCTACGTTGACGAATGGTACGGCCACGACGAGCCCAACAGCCGCCATTACTACGAATCAACGCAAGCCGTTCAGGCCCGCTACGGGGCGCTTTGGGTGGGCCGGCCCCGCAGCAGCAAGGCCCTGCGCTGCAATGGCTACGACCTCTGCATCGGCTGCACCCCCAAACTAAAACCGGGCCGCTACGCTCTGCGCCGCGACACCGTGGCCTGGGTTGCTCCCTAGCGGAGCAGAGCCACGGGCCTCCGCCAGCCAGTCGATTCCGGGCAAAGGCCGGGAAGCAGAAGACGTATTCAGCTGCCGCTGCGTCAGGGCTGCACCACCAGCCGCTGGGCAGGGCCCACGCCGGCGCCGTCGGCACCCACCACCCGAACTAGGCAGGTCTTCGGCGTTGGCGTCGGTGAGGTGCATCAGGCCCTGGGGCAGCAACTCCTTCAGCTTCTCGGGGTGCTGGCGGTAGGTGGGCACCAGCTTCACGGCGTTGGCGTCCTGGGCAAACACGCGCATGGCGCGCAGCACGTCCTTCTTCGAGCGCGTGAGGGTTTGGCCGGTGGCGCCCTGGCCCTCGCGGGCCACCACGCTGCCAGCCAGGGCCTGGGCGGCGGCCTGCAGGTCGGCGCTCAGCTTCTTGAGGGCGGCGTGGGGGCTGGCGGCGGTGGCCGTGGCGGTGTAGTTCAGGAAGCCCAGAAATGTGGCCCGGCTGCACCGGATGTTGGCAAAATGATTTTCGTAAAGGTCGTGGTAGGGAGCGGCCATGGGCGGGAATGGGTTGAGGTTAAAGGATGGCGGGAAGGCAGGGAAAAGAACGGATAATGAGGTAGAAGAGAGAATAAAAAAACACGTCATGCTGAGCGTAGCCGAAGCATGACGTGTTTTCCTTTTTATCCCTCCTCAGCGCAGTTCCAGCCGGGCGGCGGCGCGGGGTTGGTCGGCCTGCTCGGGCACGAGTTCGACCAGGTAGAGCCCCGGCGGCAGCCCGGCCACCGGCAGCGTTGCCTCAGTTGTGCCCGCCACCACGGCCACCTCCCGCAAGGTGCGGCCCAGCGCGTCGCGCACAAGCAGCCGCCCCGCCCCGGCGCCCGCTGGCAGCACCGCGCGCACGGCCTCCCCCGCCCCGGCCGGGCTGGGGTATGCGCGCAGCGGTTCGCCCGCCCGCATTGTGCTGGCCGCGGCCGTGGGCAGGCGCGCCACCAGCTTGTAGCGCCCCAGCCAAGCCTGCTGGGGGCCGGCCCCGCCGCGGGCCGTCAGCCGCTCGGCCGAGCCGGCCACCACTATCGAGGAGTCGGCCTGCGCCTGCCAGTCCCACACCCCCACCGCGTACATCCCGCCAATCGCAAACTCCTCCTCCCGCACGATGGCCCCGGTCACCGGATTGAGCGTGGTCAGGTACAGGTAGGGCGATTGCCGTTCGGTGAAGCTGAGCACCTGCAGCGCGCCCGAGGGCAGCTGCCGCACCCGCGTGGGGCGCTGGGCCCCGCCCCGGCGGGCGGGCAGGCGCGTGGTCCAGCGCAGTTGCAGGGCCGTGTCGAAGCAGGCCACGTACCCCCAGCGCCGCGCGCTCGTGCCCTGCACCGAGTCGGCCCACCCCGCCAGGGCGTACGCGCCCCCACCGGCCAGCGGCAGCGTGTTGTTGAAGGTGCGCAGCACCTGGGCCTTGGCTTCCAGGGAAGCGGCCACGGGCAGCGTGGCCTGGCGCAGCTGGGTGCCCGCCGCGTCGGTTTCCACCAGCCAGGGCCGGTTGGTGTAGCCGGCGCGCGTGCCGGGCGCCAGGTAGCCGGCAAAGCCGGTGAGCAGGTAGCCCCCGCGGGCCGTGCGCAGCACTTCGTTGGGGTAAGGGATGGCCCGCACCGGGTAATGGTAAACCCGCGTCCAGACCACATTGCCCAGCGAGTCGGTGCGCGTGAGCGTGTAGACATCGGTGTCGGCCGTGGACGGGGTGCCCGGGTCGTAGCCGAAGCCCGTCATCGTGAAGCCCCCGTCGGCCTCGCGCAGGGCGTTGCTGGGCGTGGTACGCACCTGGGCCATGGGCAGCACCTGTTTGCGCACCGACACGCCCCCGGCCGTGAACCATTCCAGGAAAGGCACAGCCACGTTGACGCTGCCAACCGGCACATAAGCCGTGCCCACGAAGGCAAAGCCCGCCCCCCAAGGCAGCAGCGCCTGCTCACAGGTAAACATGTCACTGGCCCGGTGCTGCCACACCACCTGCCCGCCCGCGCCGTACGCCCCCAGGTACGCCGGCCAGCCCAGGTTCGCCTGCACTCCTTCGCAACCGCCGGCCAGATACTGCCCCCGGTAGGAGAACACGCGCAGGTAAGCGGCCTGCGAAGCATCAGGCGAACGGGGCGCCAAGTTTTCCCACACGGTTTGCGTCAGCAGTTGGGCGCGGCCGGGCAAGGCCACACCCAGCAGCGCCGCCACGAGGACGGCGCTACGGTAAAATCGGTGCAACATTTGGTGGCTTTACTGAATGACGACGCGTTGGGTAGCCTGCACCGCGCCATCGACCACCAACTGGCAACCGTAGATGCTGGCCTTGAGCCAGCGCTTGGCGCCGCAAGCGGCAGCGGCGGTTCGGGAAAACGTAGAGAACTGCATCATAAAAAATGGGAAAGGGGGACGAAACGGCGACTGGATGGCCGCCGGGCAAGCAGTCGCTTGCCGACAGCAAGGTAGCCGATTTTGCTGTATTTCAATGCCTTTAGCTAAAATACTACCGCCGCCCCAGGCGCCATTCTGCCGTCAGCTCGAAGTAGGGCAGCACCCGGTTGGTTTCGCGCTCCAAATCCGCGGCCGCGTAGCTGGTGCCGATGTAGCTGCCCCGCCCCACGGCGTAGGTGGAGTAGGTGCGCAGCCACTGCAGCCACAGGCTGGCCGCGAGGTTGAAGCCGGCCGTGGCGCGGCGCTCCACGGCCACCTCGGGCCCCTGCTGCCGGGTGATGTTGTGCAAGTAAATCAGGCTGCTGGCGGGGTTCAGGGCCGAGGCGTCGGGCAGCAGGGCGGCGCGGCCGTAGTTGCGCTGCTCCAGCAGGCGGTAGCCCAGGCGCAGGCTGGTGCTGCCGCGCGGCCCGGCCCAGCTTTGGCGGGCGCCGATGTTGAGGTCGTGCGTCACGCTGGTATCGAGGGGGCTTTCGCGGAAGCGGGTCCAGTCGAGCTGGCCCACGCGGTTTTCGCGGCGCACGTAGTCGGCCAGCAGCAGCAGGCGGGGGCGCAGCTGGTAGCTGAGGCTTTGGGTTTGCTCCAGCACGCGGCTGGCGCGGTTGCGGGCCTGCTCGGTGGCCTGGTCGCGCACCTGGTAGCTCACCCACAGGTGGTACTGCGAGCGGATGCTCCACTTGCCTGGCGCCCACGTGAAGCCCGGCTCCCAATGCAGCAGGTGGTCGGCGTAATTCTCCGCGCTTAGCCCGGCCCGGATGAACACTGTTTGGCGGTATTCGCCGGCCACGCCCAGCGTGGTGCGGAAGGACCCGGCCCAGCGCCCGGTCCACGTCAGGCGGGCCAGGTGCTGGGCCTCGTCGCGGATTTGCTGGTTGTCTTTGCTGGGGGCGTCCACGCGCAGCAGCTGGGCGCTGCCCAGCAGCGCCAGCGCGTGGCGGGCCGTGGGCAGCCAGGTCAGGTTGCCCTGCCAGAGAATGGTTTGCTCGGTGATGTCCTTCACCTGCTCGCGGGCCAGGGCCGCGGCCAGGCGGGGCGCGCTCAGGCGGCGGGAGTTGTCGAGGTAGTAGGCGCGGGTGCGCTCGCGGTAGTTGAAGGCGATGCTGGCCTGCAGCTGGGGCCGGGCAAAGCGCAGCTCCTGCCGGGTGTCGATTTCGCGCTGGCGGTAGCCCACGTCCTGCAAAGTGTCGGCCCGCTCGCTCAGTCGCCGGTACCGAAAGGCCCGGGTGGGCAGCAGCACGCTGTTGTCGGAGCGCAGCGTGGCGTATTCGCTCAGCTTGTAGGTGGCGCCGGCCTGCGCCAGCACCGTGTCGGACTGAATGCGCTGCACCGAGCCCAGCAGGTAGTCTTCGGCGCGGTTGGTGCGGTAGCCCAGGCGGCCCTGCACCAGCAGTGGCGCATTTTCCAGAAAAGCCTGCTCACCGGCAGCCTCGGCCACCAGCCGTTGCAGGGTGCGCGGGCCCAGCTGGGCGCGGGTGCCCAGCACGCGCACGGCCAGCGGCGGCGCGGCCGTGCCGTTGAGGAAATAGAGCGCGGCCGCGTCGAAGCCCAGGGCCACGCCGGCGTCGGAGCGGCCATTGCGGTGGTCGGTGGCCAGGCCAGCCAGGGCCGTGAGGTGCAGCTGGCTCAGGGTGTCGAGTGGGCTGGCGGGGCGCAGGCGGCGGTGGTAGCCCAAGCGGCCCAGCCACAGGCCGGTGCGCGTGGCGTTGGCGCGGCTCTGGTCGTAGTGCAGCTGCTGGCCCAGCTGCCAGTGCTGGGCGTCATCAAGCGTGAAGACGTGGGCCACATCCGCGCCGTAGTCCTGGCGCACGAAGGGCGGGGTGCCGCGCGAGTCGTAAATCCAGTCACTCCCCACGCGGTAGCGCAGCTGCTGGCGCGGCCCCAGCTGCAGGTAGCCCAGCGCGGCGCTGGTTTGCACAAAGGTGCTCACGCCCACCCGCCGGGCCCGGGCCAGCAAAAACAGGGCCGTGTCGGCCCCGGCCGGGCGCAGGCCCCGGAACACCGGGCCGAATGTGGTGGCCCCTACCTGCGCCGCGGCGCGTGGGGCCGGCACTAGGAAAAACAATAAAATCAGTCCGGCCACGGCACGCCGAATGAGGGGCCGGCAACCCGCCTCCATCCACCTTTCGCGCACCGAAAAACCTTGAATTGCCACGCAGCCATGCCCCGCAAAATAGTGCCTCACGGAACGGTTTCGGGAAGGTAATACATTCGCGCGGCAGGCGCTGCAAATCCTTTTTCAAGAGGTGATTTGCAGCAAACTTCTTCCCAGTTCCATTCCTATTGCCGTTATTTGCCAAACCTACTCCTGTTGCTAGTTTTTCATCCTGCCGCTACAATGAATCATTATCTTATCCGAAACTCCTTATTGGCAGTGCCCGCGGCGCTGCTGCTCTCGGCGGCGCCGGCCCTGGCCCAGCACGTGCAGTGGGCCGCCCGCCTCGTCGCGGTATCGTCCTACAAGTCGGAAGGCAAAGACCCCTTCTCCCCCAACCAGGTGTTGGGCGTGCCCAACGCCCTGCCGCTGGGCCAAATCAGCAACGACGCCTGGATTCCGCGCAAGGAGGGGCCGAATGAATTCATTGAGGTGCGCTTTGCCCGCTCCATCGCGGCCCAGCAGGTTACCATCATCGAGAACTTCAACCCCGGCTCCATTACCAAAGTGGAGCTGGTGGACACCAAGGGCGAGCACCACGAGGTGTACGCCAACGCCAACCCCGGCCCGCTGCCCGAAACCTTCCGCACGCTGGAAATTCGCTTCCCCGCGGCCGACTACCGCACGCTGGGCGTGAAGGTGTACATGAACACGGCCAAAGTGGAAGGCGTGAACCAGATTGACGCCATCGGCGTGGCCGACGTGGCCTCCACCATGGTGAAGCAGGACTTCACGGAGCCCAAGGGCCCCGACGCGGTGAAGTCGACGCAGTTTGACTCGTCGCTGGTGAGCCTGGGGCCCAACATCAACACCCGCTACGTCGACACGCACCCCGTGATTTCGCCCGACGGCCGCACGCTCTACTTCGCCCGCCAAAACCACCCCGGCAACGTGGGCGGCGGGCGCGACCCGCAGGACATCTGGTACTCGAAGCTGGTATCGGGCCGCAACAAAACCTGGAGCCTGGCCAAGAACATGGCCGAGCCCAGCAACAGCCCCGAAGACCCCAACGGCCTGGCCTCGGTATCGGCCAACGGCCGGTCGGCCCTGCTCATCGGGGTGTACGAAGACGGCCTGATGCAGCCCAAGGGCTTCAGCATGAGCAAGCAAACCCCCGGCGGCTGGACCAAGCCGGTGAAGGTAGAAATCGACGACTTCTACAATAAAGACCCCGAACACATCGACGGCTTCCTGGCCACCTCGGGCAAGGCTCTGCTCATGGCCGTGCAGCGCAACGACGGCGCCGGCGGCCAGGATTTGTACGTGAGCTTCCCGAAAGTGGACAAGCTGCCCGAGGGCGTGGCCACCGTGAAAGCCCAAACCGAGTGGACCAAGCCGCTCAACCTGGGCCGCACCATCAACACTGCCGGCGCGGATTTTGCGCCCTTCCTGGCGGCCGATGAGAAGACGCTGTACTTCGCCAGCGACGGCCGCGGCGGCTACGGCAAGTCCGACATCTTCTACACCAAACGCCTCGACGATACCTGGACCAACTGGAGCACCCCGCGCAACCTGGGCCCGGTGGTGAACTCGCCCGACTTCGACGCTTACTACACCATCTCGGCCGCCGGCCAGGATGCCTACCTCGTGTCGTCGCGCAATGGCGTGGACGGCTCGAAGGACATCTTCCGCATCTCGCTGGCCCCCGCCTTCCAGCCCGAAGTGGTGACGCTGGTAACCGGCCAGGTGCTCGACGTGAACACCAAGAAGCCCATCCGCGCCATCATTCACTACGAAAACCTGCTCACGGGCGAGGAAATCGGCGTGACCGAAACCGACCCGCGCGACGGCTCCTACACCATTGTGCTGCCCAGCGGCGTGCAGTACGGCATGCGCGCCGAGGCCAAAGGCTACATCGCCGAAAACGCTAACCTCGACGTGACGGCCAAGGACAAGTACTCGGAGCAGAAGCAGGACCTGTACCTCGTGCCCTTCGACGTGGGCCAGACCGTGAAGCTGAACAACATCTTCTTCCAGCAAAGCAAGTACTACCTCAACACCAGCTCCTATCCCGAGCTGCTGCGCCTCATTCGCATCATGAAGGACTACCCCACGGTGGAAATCAAGATTGCGGGCCACACTGACAACCAGGGCGACCCCGCCCTGAACCTGAAGCTGAGCCAGGACCGCGTGAACGAGGTGAAGAAGTACCTGGTGGCCCACGGCATCAACGGCGGCCGCATCACCACCGAAGGCTTCGGCGGCACCAAGCCCATTGCCAGCAACGACCAGGAGGAAACCCGCTCCCGCAATCGCCGCGTGGAATTCACGATTACCAAGAAATAGCGCGCCGCGCGCCGCTTGGCCTTCCAAACGAAAAGCCCCGGTACCGCTTGGCACCGGGGCTTTTCGTTTGGAAGGCCAAGCGCTTACTGCTTGGCCGTGGCCTCGGCTTCAACAAAGGCGGTGAGGCGCCCTTCGGAGCTTTCGATGCCCACCAGGTCGAGCAGGTCCTGGTAGAAGGAGGCGGTTTGCTGGCGGTCCTCCAGGGTTTTCATCAGCGGGTTGATGCGGCTCAGTCCGGCGTCGAGGCTTTGCAGGAAGGCCTCCTTGGTGGGATTGGTGCGCGTGGCGAGGGCCAGAAAATCCGAAGTGGACTGCGCCAGCATGCGGTTGGTCATCGGGCGGGCCTCTACGGGCAGAATTGCCGCCTTCTTGCCCACTACCACGGCGTCCTGCGTTTGCTTAAGCAGCTTTTCAAGCTTGCTTGCCGCTTTGCTGGGTATGGTAATGGAGGTTTGGGCATAGGCGTTGCCTGCCAGGAAAATGAGGGCTGCGAGCAGAAGTTTGCGCATAGGAGAAAGGGTTTGTGCCGCGTTGTAACACGGCAGATTCATGGTCAAAGATAATTTGAAAGAACAATATTCATACCAATTAAATTAAATAATTTGTAGAAATATAAATAATCAAGCTGGCTTTGGGCATAGTCTTGCTCGCTGAGTAGGGCCATAAAAAAAGAGCCGCAGCGTGGCGATGAACTCGTTATGAGCCCTTTACCACACTGCGGCTCAAACCATGCATAAGCTGGTTAGCCTGACTGCCGCTGCCGTCACTCGAAAGAATAAATGCAGCAGCTATGTCTAATTAATAAGCGCGGGCGAAATACGCGCGGCGCGGGCTCGGCTTGCCGGTTACCATGCAGATGCCTTCCTCGTCGGGCTCGGCCAGGGCCAGGCAGCGCACGGTGGCTTTGGTTTCGTCCTTGATGCGCTCCTCGGTTTCGGAGGTGCCGTCGTAGTGGGCCAGCAGGAAGCCGGGCTCCTCGTCCAGCATGCGCTTGAACTCGTCGTAGCTGTCCACACGGGTGGTGTGCGTGTCGCGGAAATGCCGGGCCTTGCTGTAAATGTTGGTTTGGATGTCGGTTAGCAGCTGGTCGACGGTGGCCACGATGTCGGCCAGGGGCAGGCTCATTTTCTCCTTGGTGTCGCGGCGCACCACTTCCACCATGCCGGCGTCGAGGTCGCGCGCGCCAATGGCCAGGCGCACGGGCACGCCCTTCAGCTCCCACTCGGCAAACTTGAAGCCGGGCCGCTCGGTGTCGCGGCTGTCGAGCTTCACCGAAATGCCGCGCGCGATGAGGCCCTGCTGAATGGGCCGGATGCGCTCGATGAGGGCATCCAGCTCGCCGGTTTTGTAGATGGGCACGATGACCACCTGGATGGGGGCCAGCTTGGGCGGCAGCACCAGGCCCTCGTCGTCGGAGTGGGCCATGATGAGGGCGCCCATCAGGCGGGTGCTCACGCCCCAGCTAGTGCCCCACACGTGCTCGCGCACGCCTTCTTTGTTCGAAAACTGCACGTCGAAGGCCTTAGCGAAGTTCTGGCCCAGGAAGTGGCTGGTGCCGGCCTGCAGGGCCTTGCCGTCCTGCATCAGCGCCTCGATGCAGTAGGTGTCTTCGGCGCCGGCAAACCGCTCGTTGGGCGTTTTCACGCCCTTCACCACGGGCAGGGCCATGTGCTCCTCGGCAAATTCGGCATACACGTCGAGCATCTGGCGGGTTTCGGCCACGGCTTCTTCGGCGGTGGCGTGGGCCGTGTGGCCTTCCTGCCACAGAAACTCGGCCGTGCGCAGGAACAAGCGGGTGCGCATTTCCCAGCGCACCACGTTGGCCCACTGGTTGATGAGCAGCGGCAGGTCGCGGTAGCTCTGCACCCAGTTTTTGTAGGTGTTCCAGATGATGGCCTCGGAGGTGGGGCGCACCACTAGCTCTTCCTCCAGCTTGGCGTTGGGGTCCACGCGGAGCTTGCCCGGCTTGTCGGGGTCGGTCTGCAGGCGGTAGTGCGTCACTACGGCGCACTCTTTGGCGAAGCCTTCGGCGTTTTTTTCCTCGGCTTCGAACAGGCTTTTGGGCACGAAGAGCGGGAAGTAGGCGTTTTCGTGGCCGGTGCGCTTGAACATGTCGTCGAGCTGGCGCTGCATTTTTTCCCAGATGGCGTAGCCGTAGGGCTTAATAACCATGCAGCCACGCACGGCCGAGTTCTCGGCCAAGCCAGCACGCTTCACTAACTCGTTGTACCAGAGAGAATAATCTTCTTGGCGGGTAGGCAACTTTTTGCTCATAAAAGGCATCTGAAGGAGTAATCGAAAAAGTTCCAACTCTGGTACAACATTTGAATTAACCCAGGGGCACCGTTTCGGGGTCAAATTACGTTAGGAATACGCGTACCTCATACGGGGCCAGCCCGGCCCGGCCACCCCGAGGCCCTACCGACTTTCCGGTAGACGCCGCTCCCGGCTTACCAGTATTTTGGGCCGAAGGGGGGCTGATTATTAGCCTCTTCATCCTGCTTCCACCGTATAGTGCGTTACTTTACAACAGCTACCCACCCTCACCTTTTTGCCGTCATGAAAAACACACTCACCGCCTTGTTGCCCGCCCTGGCCCTGCTCGCGCTGGGTGGCTGCGCGAGCACCGCCGGCCTCGCCACGTCGGAAGACGACGGGGTCTATTACTCCTCGAAGGACCGCACCACAGCCGTGGTGGCTGCCGCGCCAGTGCCGGCCAACGCCGACGAAGCCGCCAACCCCGACTACAACGGCAGCCCGGCCCGCTCATCGGCCCGTCAGGGCAGCGGCTCCGACCAGTACTACGACAACACGTACACCTACATGAAGGGCGTGCCCACCAGCCCGGGCCTGGGCTACTACGCCCCGTATAGCCCCTACACCACCCTGAGCTACGCCGGAAGCTATGGCTACGGCTGGGGCGGCGGCGCCTGCGGCTTCTCGCCCTACCCCTGCGTTGGGGTTTATGACCCGTTCTACAGCTCGTTTTATAGCCCCTTCTACAGCCCGTTTGGCTATGGCTACCGCTCGGGCATCAGCATCGGCATAGGGTTTGGCTACGGCCGCTCGTTTGGGTATGGCTACTCGCCCTTCGGCTATGGCTACGGCGGCTACGGCGGGTTCTACGACCCGTTCTATTCGCCTTACCACTACGGTGGCCCCTTCTACGGCGGCTACTACGGCCGCGGTGGCTACTACGGCAACAGCTACAACGGCGGCAGCTACGGCAACAACGGCTACGACAACCGTGGCAACGGCCGCACCTACGGCCACCGCACCGACCGGGCCTCGGAAGGCCGGGCTTCGGCTTCCAGCGTGAGCGGCGGTACCACGTCGGCTCCGGTGCCGGCCAGCGGCGGGCGGATGCGTAGCGAGATGGCGACCCAGCCCAACTCGACGGCCGGTGGCGTGACGCCTGACCGGAACCGTGGGCGCGGCGAGGCCGGCTCCGTCACCGCTTCCCCGGCGCAGGAACAAAGCACCGGTGGCTTCAACCGCCCCCAGCGCATCGACCGTTCAGCACAGCCGCAATACGGCGACATGGGCCAACCGGCCACTATTTCCCGCCAGCCCGAAATAGCGCCCGCGCAGAGCCAGGATGGGCGCGACAACGTTCGCGGCCGGTGGCGCAACGCCGACGTGAACGCGCAAGCCGGCCAGGCACAGCCCATGGCCACTCCGCAGCCGGTGGAGGGAGAGCGGCGCCGCGGTGGGTTCTTCCGCAGCTTGGGCGGCGACCAGCCGGCCAACAACGGCGGCCAGATGACCCAGCAGCCGCAACGCAGCTACGAGCAGTCGCGGCCGCAACGTACTTATGAGCAGCCCCAGCGCACTTTCGAGCAGCCGCAGCAGCAGCGCAGCTACGAGCAGCCCCGGCAGGAGCGCACCTACAGCCAGCCCAGCCAGCCTTCGTATTCGGCTCCGTCGTACGGTGGGGGCAATAGCGGCGGTGGCGGGGGTGGCGGCCGCCGGGGCCGTGACTAATTGAATCGGTTTGTTTTCTGCAAAAATTCCCTTTAGCGAGCCGGCCAAACGGCCGGCTCCTTTTCTTTCCCATTCTTATGAAAAACCGGATATTATGGCTTAGCCTGGCCCTCGTAGCGGGGCAGGCCGGCCACGCCTTTGCCCAAGGCGCCAGCGACGCGCTGCGCTACTCACGCCTGCAGTTTGGCGGCCCGGCCCGCACGCAGGGCATTGCCGGGGCCAACGTAGGCCTCGGCGCCGATTTTGGCAACCTTACCAGCAACCCGGCGGGCCTCGGCCTGTTTCAGAAGTCGGAGCTGCACATCACGCCGGGCGTGGGCGTGGGCCAAAGCGACGGCCGCATCGAAGGCATCTCCGACGCCGCCGTGAACGACACCAAGAACAGCTTCCATATTGCCAGCACGGGTGTGGTGCTGGCCAACCGCAAGGCCGACACCGAAGAGGGCGATTGGCGCGGCGGTGCGTTTGCGCTGGGCTTCACCCGCTTGGCCGACTTTAACATCAGCTCCAACTACAAGGGCACGTTTGGGCCAGGAACCCCTTCTTTTCTGGACCGGCTCCGGCCCAGCGCCGGGGTGCAGCCGCAGAGTTTCTACGACGACCTGGACGCCCAAGTAAACAACAGCCGCTACACCTCCGACCTGGGCCTGGCCTACGGCGCGTATCTGGCTAACATCTCGGCTTACCGCCGGGGCACCCGCGGCGACTCGGCCGTGGTGCTGCGCGTGCAGGGCGACCAGATTACGCAGAGCGAGCTGGTGACCAACTCGGGGTCGGTGTCGCAGTTTGATTTGGGCTACGGGGCCAGCTTCCGCGACCGGCTGTACATCGGCGGCGGCATCGGCATTGTGAGCTCTAACTTCACCCAAACCCGCACGCTCACGGAGTCGGACAGCGACCCCACCACCCACTTCCAGAGCCTGACCAGCAGCACCGAGCTGCGCACCAAGGGCAGCGGCTTCAACGCCCGGCTGGGCGTCATCGTGCGGGCCCTGGACAATCTGCGCATCGGCGCATCGGTGCAAACGCCGACCTTCATGCGCCTGAGCGATACCTACAACGAAAGCCTGGTGGGCAGCTTCAGCGCCACCGGCACCGACCGCGTGCCCGGCGACCTGCCCGTGGGCACCGGCCCGAAGGTATCCTTTCAGCCCAACGACTACGACTATACCCTCACCACGCCTTTCCGGGCCAACGGCGGCGTGGCCCTCACGCTGGGCAAGCACGGCTTCGTGACAGGCGACGTGGAATACGTGGGCTACCGCCAGGCGCGCCTGCACAACGACCCCAATGGCGCCAACGGCGACGACTACTCTTTCTCGGCCGAGAACATCGCTGTGCGCAACCTCTACAAGAACACCGTGAACCTGCGCTTCGGCGCCGAGGGCCGCTTCGACGTGTTTCGGGTGCGGCTGGGCTACGCCCGCTACGGCGACCCGTACGTGGCCGACGCCAAAGACGACCGGTCCCAAAACTTCTACACCGCCGGCCTGGGCTTGCGCCAGGGCAACTTCTTCCTCGACGCGGCCGGCGTATACACCACGTTCAACCAGGTGTACACGCCCTACAACGTGAGCGGCCTGGAGCCCACCATCAAGGTGACCAACTCGCGCTTCACCACCAGCGTCACAGCCGGTATCACGTTCTAGCCGCACGGCTACAAGCAACTTGTTCTGCACTAAAAAAGGCGTCCTCTTCAAGAGGACGCCTTTTTTATTCGCTGGCGGCAGGGTCTATTTTGTCACCTTTACCGAGCAGGTAAACTGCGGGGAAGTGCCCAGCACGATGTTATTCACCAGCAGCAGGCCGGTGTACGTCACCGATTTCTCAGTGACCTGAAAGGCCACCACTTGGTTGCGCGCCAGCACATCGGTATTGAACGGATTGATGAAAGCCGTCCCGGCCGTGAAGGCATTGTTAATGGCCGCCACCGTGGTGATATTGGTAAAATCGGTGTCGTTGAGCCGCGTGGCGCGCAGCACGGTGGCCTTGCGGTTGTTGCGGGGCCAACGCTGCGGGCTCAGCTTGAAGATGCTGGTGTCGGCAGGGGCGTTCAGGCTTACATAATTGCCGTCGGGGCTAAAGGCTATTAAATCGACCAGCAGCTGATTGCTCTGCACCGTGGTTTCGCGGTTCAGCACGGCATACTTGGGCAGCAGCAGGCCCGTGCGCAGGTTTAGAAACACCCGGCGGCTGTCGCGCGTGCTGGCAGGCACGGCGCGGTTGCGGGGCACGGGGCGCAGCTGGGCAGTGTAGCTGTGGTACACCGCCGCCGAATCGGCCTTGCGCACCGTGAGGCGCAGGGCCCGGCTGGCCGACTCCCCCTTTTTATCCTTGATGGTGTATTGCCACTGCTCGGTACCCGACGTGGCGCGCGCCACAAAGGCGTTGTTAAACAAGTACTCGCCTCCAGCCGGTGGCGGGTCAGACGCCTTAAAAACCGGCTTGATGAGGGAATCGAGGTACACAATGGTTTGGTCGTCGGGGGCTTTATCGGGGTCGAAGCTCGACACCGGCGTGGGGTAGCTGATGGGGCTGAGGCCCGGGCTGTAAGCCACTTCCACATGCAGGCGCTTCAGGGAATCGTCGTTGCTCACGGCGTAGACGCGCGTGGTGAGGGTATCGTTGGGACTCACCGTGCGGTTGCCCGACGTGAGCGAAGACGCGCCTATCAGGTCGAGCCGGACGGGCCCGTTGGTTTTGGAACAGGCCGCCAGCAGCGCGGGCAGGCAAATCAGCATCAGATGGCGGAAACGCATGGTGCAAAGGTAACGGTGAGCCGGGCTGAGGCTGAGCGCCGGCCCGGCGTGGTCATCAACGGCGCCGGGCCGCCCATATTTTGCCGACGGCGGCAGCGACTCCCTTTTGCCAGCGTTGGTGAGCCTGGCCGGTACGCCCAAACCGTGTATGCCCGCTCTTCGTGCCCTGCCAACACTTCGTCGGCCTGCAACGACGGTTCGGTTGCTTCCGCTTGAAGACCGATAGGCAACGGCTCCTTCTTTGGAGCATGAAAACGCTCCGCCACCTCCGCCCTGCCCTTTTTGCCCTCATATGCGCGCTGCTCTTCGCCGCCCCGGCGGCCCACGCCCAAACCCTGCGCAACGGCACGCCCGCCCTCACCACCTCCGACGGCGTGCGCCTTTACGTGCGCGTGGCAGGTCAGGGGCAGCCCTGCGTGTTCGTGCACGGCGGGCCAGGTGCCGGCTCCGATGTGATTGAAAAGCTCGCCGGCCCGGCGCTGGAGCCGAATTTTCAAATGATTTACCTCGACCAGCGCGGCAGCGGCCGCTCAGCCAGCGCACCCGCCGGGGCCTACGAGCTGCCCCGCCTAGTGCAGGACCTGGAGGAATTGCGCCACCAGCTGCACGTGGAGAAATGGGTGCTGATGTCCCATTCCTTCGGAGGCATCATCGCCACGGCCTATGCCCGGCAATACCCGCAGCGGGTGCTGGGCCTGGTGCTCACCAACAGCATCCTGAACCTGCCCGCCTCGATGGAAAGCATGGCCACACACGGCTACGCCCTGCTGCCCACCACCACCCGCCCGCCGCTCGATGCCGCCGCGCCCCTGCCCCAACGCTTCGGCATGGTGATGGCCCTGCTCAACCAGCAGCACCTACTCAATCAGCTGATGTACGCCGACGACTCCACCGCCGCCCGCGTGAGCCGCGTGCAACGCCAACCAACTGCTGCCAACCACGACTTCGCCGCCTCGCTCTACCGCCCGGGCGTGATTAATGGCTACCTCGAAGACTTCACTGCCGCCACGCCGCGCCTGACCATGCCCGTCCTCGTACTGCCCGGCCAGTCCGACGACGTGACCGGGCCACAGCACCAGTCCTTCCGCTTCCCGCACCAGCGCGTGCTGCCCCTGCCCGGCAAACACTTTGTCTTACTCGAAAACCAGCAGGGTGTGAGCCAGGCACTGGCCACGTTCAGCCGGCAGTTGGCTCAGGCGAACAAGTAGTAGTTGTCATGCTGAGCGCAGTCGAAGCATGACAACTCCCCGAATGCCAACAAAAAAGGGCTCCCGTTGCCGGGAGCCCTTTTTCTCACTCAATCAATCGAAACTAGTACGGCTTGGCGTCGTGCGCCACGGCCTCGGCTTCAGCCACGGCTTCGGAGCCCTTGGCTTCGTTGTACTGGTTGCCGCCCTCGGCGTTCTGGCCGCCGCGGGCAGCGGCCAGGCCGTCGGCCAGGCGCTTGCCCCAGTCGGGGTCGCAGTTGGTGCACAGCTCCACCATCTTATCGCTCACGGTGCGGTTGGCCGTGGCCAGGGCGCCCACCATGTTGTTGATGAGGTCGTCGCGCTCCCAGTCTTCGTGCAGGCGGTAGCGCTCACCGGCTTGCTTGAAGTTGTTCTGGCGGTCGATGGTTTCGCGAATCAACCGGCCCTTGTACTCCGGCATGTGGTCGGGGGCGGTGCGGGGCGCCTCCTTCAGGCCGTTCAGCGAGCTGGGCTCGTAGTTGATGTGGTTGTTCTGGCCGGGGGCCGAGTCCACGTGGTAGGCCATCTGACCGTCGCGCTGGTTAGTGGCCACGTGCTTCTTGGGCGCGTTAATGGGCAGCTGCAAGTAATTGGTGCCCACGCGGTAGCGCTGCGTGTCCGAATACGAGAACGTGCGGCCCTGTAGCATCTTGTCGTCGGAGAAGTCGAGCCCATCCACGAGCACGCCGGTGCCGAACGCCGACTGCTCCACTTCGGCGAAGTAGTTCTCGGGGTTGCGGTTCAGCGTCATCATGCCCACGGGCAGGTGCGGGAACTGGTCTTCGGGCCAGATTTTGGTGTCGTCGAGCGGGTCGAAGTCCAGCTCCGGGTGCTCGTCGTCGCTCATAATCTGCACGCGCAGCTCCCACTTGGGGAAGTTGCCCTTCTCGATGTTCTCGAACAGGTCCTGGGTGGCGTGGTTGAAGTTCTTGGCCTGAATGGCTTCGGCTTCGCTGGCGGTCAGGTTTTTGATGCCTTGCTGCGGCTCCCAGTGGTATTTCACCAGCACGGCGTCGCCGTTTTGGTTTACCCACTTGTAGGTGTTCACGCCCGAGCCCTGCATCTGGCGGTAGTTGGCCGGAATGCCCCAGGGCGAGAACAGGAAGCTTACCATGTGCATGGCTTCCGGCGTGTTCGAAATGAAGTCGAAGATGCGCTCGCCAGTCTGGCGGTTGTGCACCGGGTCGGGCTTCTGCGAGTGAATGAGGTCCGGAAACTTCATGGCGTCGCGGATGAAGAACACCTTCAAGTTGTTGCCCACCAAGTCCCAGTTGCCATCTTCGGTGTAGAATTTCACCGCGAAGCCGCGCGGGTCGCGCAGGGTTTCGGGCGAGTGGCCGCCGTGGCCCACCGTGCTGAAGCGCACGAACACCGGCGTCTCCTTACCGGCCGTGTTGAACAGTTTGGCGCGGGTGTACTTCTCAATGGGCTCGTTGCCTACTTTGCCGTAGGCTTCGAACACGCCGTGGGCGCCGGCGCCGCGGGCGTGCACCACGCGCTCGGGCACGCGCTCCCGGTCGAAGTGCGAGATTTTCTCAATGAACTGGTAGTTCTCCAGCGTGGCCGGGCCGCGGTTGCCCACGGTGCGGGTGTTCTGGTTGTTGGTAAGGGGGTGGCCCTGGCGGGTGGTCAGGGTCTGGGCGTTTTCGCCGGAGGCCATGCGGCCGTCCTGCGAGGTACCCGCGCCGTTTACGGCCGTGCCCGTGCCGTCGCCGGAGGTGGGATTTTGCTCTTCACTCATGGTTGAATAAGATTAGTGGAAGGAATGTAAACCGCTGTGTTTGCTGCGCAAATAACGCCAAACAAGCCGGGCATGTTTGATAGAATTTGGTTATACAGCCATTAGAAAAGAGTCGAAAATGGCCAATGCACAGTTTAAGCTGGGCAGTAGCCCCTGCAGCGCTTTGCCTATACTCGTCTGGCATGTTGGGCTCTACCATCCTGAGCACAAGCAATACAAGTTGGCTCTACCGCCGGGTTCCGCGCACCATCCGTGCCTTCCCAAACATATCGGGCACCACGCGCACGTCCTCAAAAGCTTCCGGCAAAAGCAAAGCGGCCGTTTCGGCCCCAAGCGCTTCGTTGATTTCCCAGTAAACGCTGCCACCAGCGGCCAGCAATTCCCGGCCCACCTCAGCCAGGCGGCGGTAGAACAGTAGCGGGTCTTCATCGGGCACAAACAGGGCCGTGGCGGGCTCCCAGGCCAGCACGTTTTCGCGCATCAATGGCCGCTCGCTTTCGCGCACGTAGGGCGGGTTGCTCACCAGCACATCGAGCGAGCCAGCGCCCATGCCATCCGGCATTCCCTGCAGAATATCGACTTCCTGAAAGGCCACGAGCGGAGCGTAGCGCGCCGCGTTGCGCCGGGCCACGGCCAGCGCCTCGGCCGAAATATCCACGGCCAGCACCTGGGCCTGGGGCAGTGCGCGGGCCAGCGCCAGCGCCAAGCAGCCCGAGCCGGTACCCACGTCGAGCATGCGCAAACCTCGGCGCCCGCGCTGCTCCTGCGTGATGAGGTGCACCAGCTCCTCGGTTTCGGGACGCGGAATGAGGGTGGCGGGCGTCACTTCCAGCTCCATGTCGGCGAAGTAGGCGGTGCCCAGCACGTACTGCACGGGCTCGTGGGCCAGCAGGCGGGCCTGCAGGGCCGGCAGCGCCACCTGGGCGGCTTCGGGCACGGGCTGCTGGGCATCCATCATGCGCTGCAGCGAGTCGATGCCTAATAGGTGTTCCACCACAAGGGCGGCAATGTTTTCGGCTTCGCGGGTTGGGTAGAGGGGCTGCAGGGCAGCAGCGAGGTCGGTAGTGAGGCGGCGGACGGTCATCGGGACAAATGTAGGCGGCCGGCGTAGCTGCGGCGCGGCTGCTACCTTCGTCATGATGAAAACAGACGACGCCACTTTCATGCGCCGCGCCCTCGATTTGGCGCAGCAAGGCACCGGCTACGCCCGCCCAAACCCGCTGGTGGGCTGCGTGGTCACGCACCAGGGCCGCATCATCGGCGAGGGCTGGCACCAGCAGCACGGCGGCCCCCACGCCGAAGTGAACGCCCTGGCCGCCGTGGCCGACCAGGAATTGCTAAAGCAAAGCCGTGTGTACGTGACGCTGGAGCCCTGCGCCCACCACGGCAAAACGCCGCCCTGCGCCGACCTGCTCATTGCCAAGGGCGTGCCCGAAGTGGTAATATGCAACGACGACCCGTTTCCGCTGGTAGCCGGGCGCGGCCTGGAGAAGCTGCGCGCCGCCGGCGTGCGCGTCGAAACCGGCCTGCTGGCCGAGGAAGGCCGCTGGCTGAACCGACGCTTCTTCACTTTTCACGAAAAGAAGCGCCCCTACCTGGTGCTGAAGTGGGCCGAAACGGCCGACGGCTTCCTGGCCGGGCGCTACTTTCAGCCGGTCCAAATCAGCGGGCCCCAGGCGGGCCTGCTCACCCACCGCTGGCGGACCGAGGAGCAGGCCATCCTGGTGGGCACGCGCACGGCCCTGCACGACAACCCCCGCCTGAGCGCGCGCGACTGGCCCGGCCAGCAGCCCACCCGCCTCGTCATCGACAAAAACCTGAGTTTGCCGCCCACGCACAACCTACTCGACGGCTCGCAGCCCACCCTCATCTACACCTACCGCCAGCCTTACCACAAAGCCAACCTTGACCTGGTGCACCTTTCCGAAGCCGACGACCTGCTACCCCAGGTGCTGGCCGATTTGTATGAGCGCCAGGTGCAGTCGGTGCTGGTAGAAGGAGGCCCCACAGTGCTCAACGCCCTGCTCAATGCCGGCTTGTGGGACGAAATCCGCGTGTTCCGCTCGCCCATGACGCTCGGGCAGGGCATTGCGGCGCCGCGCCTGGGCTTGGGTGGCCTGCGCAGCCAGGAAAACGTTGGGCCGGACCAACTGTTCTGGTACGTAAACAAATAAACAGCTGCCCTCGCTGAGCGCAGCGAAGGACCTTACCTGGTTTGAACAGCTCTGCTGTAATTAAAACAGCGCAAGCGCGCTAAGGTCCTTCGCTGCGCTCAGGATGACAAACAAATAACTATTGAAGAATCTCATGGCCGAATCCCTCACCCTCGACACCACGCTCACCAAAGCCGAGCAATACCAGCAGCTGCTGCCTCAAATCGAAGCCCTCACCGCAGGCGAGCCCGACCTGACGGCCAACCTGGCCAACACGGCGGCGGCCCTGCGGCAGGCGTTTGGCTTTTTCTGGGTGGGATTTTATCTGGTGAAAGGCGATGAATTGGTGCTGGGTCCATTCCAAGGGCCCATTGCCTGCACGCGCATCCGCCATGGCAAGGGCGTGTGCGGCGCCAGCTGGGCCCGGGCCGAAACCGTGCTGGTGCCCGATGTGGAGGCCTTCCCCGGACACATCGCCTGCAGTTCAGAGTCGAAGTCGGAAATCGTGGTGCCAGTCCTGAAAAATGGTCAAGTAGTGGCTGTGCTGGATGTGGACAGCGACCAACTCAACCATTTCGACCAGAACGACCAAGCCGCCCTGGAGCAGCTGATGCAGCTAGCAGCGCAGTGGTTTTAGGCCTTTTTTCTTCTACCCGCTGCGATGCATTTCCCTTTATACAACGGCATATGCGGGTTGGTGATGGGCCTGTGGACGGTCAGTGCTGCCAACGTCCAGCCGGCCCGGCCCGCGCTGGCGGGCGTGGTCGTGGACGCAGCCTCCGGGCAGCCCGTGCCGTTTGCGGTGGTCGAACTGAAGCGGCTGGCGCTGGGGGTGCAGGCCACCGAGCAGGGCGCGTTCCTGCTGGAGTTGCCGGCTACCCTCAGCGCAGCTGACTCTTTGCAAGTCTCGTCGCTGGGCTTTGAAAAGGCGGCGGTGGCCGTACCTGCGGCATCGCCGATGCGGGTGGCGTTGCGGCGGCTGGCAGTAGCCCTACCCGAAACCGTGGTGCGGCCGCCAGCGCCGCCGGTACGCCTGGGGCCCACCGCCCACGGCACGAAATTCGGCTTTAGCGGTGGAAGCAGGCTAACGGCCGAGCGCGCCCAGGGCTGGCAGGTGGCCCGCAAATTCACCGATGCTCCCGCAGGCACGGTGCAGGCCGTCCGGTTCTACGTGAAACCCGGCGTGCACTGCGGCAAAACCAGCCTGCAGGCGCCTTTTCGGGTGCGGCTGTACGCCGCCAACGGCCCGGCCGGGGCACCGGGCACCGATTTGCTGCTCACCTCCGTCGTAACCCACGCCCTCGCCGCCGGCTGGCACGAAGTCGATTTATCCAGCTACTGTGTTCCAGTGCCGCCCGAAGGTTTTTACGTGGCGATGGAGTGGCTTTATACAAATGCCGGTTTTGGGTGTAATTACACCTATACTTCGGCGAATAAAGAGCGAAAATCCGGCTATAACTACGGCCAGACCTTGGGCGGCTACCTGGGGCCAACCTCTGCGCCCGGCTGGTACCTGAGTGCAGGCTACCCGTGGCAGGAATTTCATCAGCCTGCGCAGCTGGCCGCTCACGGCGACCCCAGCGCGGCCATTCAGGCCCTGGTGCAACCAGACTAACGTTTATTCAATCTCCTTTCCTATGAAAAAGCATTTCCACTTTCTCGGCGACTGGCGCCGCAACGTGCTGCTGCTCGCCGCCGCCAGCAGCCTCGGCCTCACGCTGCCCGCCTGCTCCGATAGCAACGACACCCGCACCGACGACAACGGCGCCGAAGGCAACTGGGGCGGCGAAACCTACAGCCAAGGCGTCATCACCGAAATGACTGAGGTGAGGCCCGGCGAGTGGAAAATCACGGCCGAGCGCCCCGCCGGCAAGGAAGAAGTGGCCGCCATCCTGCACCACGCCGATGGCAAAACCGATACCCTGCAAGGCCAGGCCCTGCAACGCCAGATGCAGGACTACAGCCGCCGCAACCCCGAAAACCACGTCGGCAACAGCAGCATGATGAACGTGCTGATGTGGAGCGGCATCGGCTACATGGCCGGCCGCTACATGACGCCCAACCCCGCCTACTACGCCAACCCCGGCGTGATGCAGCAAAACCAGGCCTGGCGCAGCACCGTCCAGGACGAGCGCCGGGGGGGGCGCGGCTTCTTCGGGCGCGGTTTCAGCGGCGGGCGCACCTCTCCGTCGGCCGGCATTCAGGAAAGCCGCTCCACCATGCGCAGCTCGCCGCGGCCCAGCTTCCGCAGCAGCGCACCGGCGGGCCGCAGCAGCGGCTTCGGCAGCCGCGGGGGGTTCCGTGGGTTTGGAGGGTAACATCTGTCAATGCTCAACAAGGCCGTCATGCAGAGCGCAGCGAAGCATCTCGCGTGTGGTAGCAAATCTTTTCCAGCGCTTGGGTTAGCTGAGACAAGCGAGATGCTTCGCTGCGCTCTGCATGACGGCCCCTTTTCTCAATCAAAATGATAAACCTTCTCCCCCTTTCTGGCGACGTGGCCCCGGCCGTGCGCACCCTGGGCTGGGACTGGGCCATCGAGGACGCCTGCCAGCATTACGTAGCCCGCGAAGCCGTGCAGCTCAGCGAAAACGAGGCCGAAGCCCTGCTGCAAGCCGCCGACACGCTCTATGACATGCTGGTGGAAGCCATTCCCGACCCCATTCCCGACGAGCTGCTGCGCAAGCTGGCCATCCCGGCCAATCTGTGGGAGGCCGTGCGCCACTCCTGGAACGACGAGCGGCACTGGCACCTCTACGGCCGCTTCGACCTAGCCCTGACCGCCGATGGACCCAAGCTCCTGGAATTCAACGCCGACACCGCCACCAGCCTGCCCGAAACCGCCGTGGTGCAGTGGGCCAGCCTGGTGGCCGCCGGTCAAGCCAGCGACGAACGCCAGGCTAATGGCCTGTTTGAATGCCTCGAAGACCAGTTCCGCCACTGGCGCGGCCTCAACAACGACCGGCAAGCCACCTTGCTGCTCGTGCACCTGCCCGACAGTGCGGAGGACGAAGCCAACTGCGCCGTTCTGGCTGAAGCCGCCCGCACGGCCGGCTTTGCCGACGTTTTTATCTGCTCCGTGGATGCCATGACGGTATCGGTGCAGGGCGAGGAACGGGGCGTGTGGGCCGAATCGGTGCCCGGCGAGTGGCAGAAGTTCGACTTTCTGTTTAAGCTGGTGCCCTGGGAAATCCTGGCCGAGGAAGAGCCCGAGCTGACCGCCGACCTCGCCCATCTGCAACTCACCCGCGACGTGGTAACGGCCAACCCTGCCTACACCCTGCTGTTCCAGAGCAAAGCCCTGCTGGCGCACCTCTGGGACGTATTCCCGCACCACCCGCTGCTACTTGAAGCCAGCCTGAGCCCCCTGTCCGGCCACCACGTGCGCAAACCCCTGCTGGGCCGCGAAGGCCAGAACGTCACCGAAATCCAACCCGACGGCCGCCCCGGCGCCGAAGTCCCCGGCGAGTTTGGCCAGCAGCCCCAGCTCTACCAGCGCTGGGCCGAGCTGCCCACCGACGCGCAAGACCGTCGCTATCAGGCCGGCGTGTTCTGGGCCGGCGAGGCCTGTGCCATCGGCTTCCGTCGCGACACCGGGCTCATCACCAACTTGTCGGAGTTCGTGCCGCATATCTTGGTCTGAACCGCAGATTTTCGCAGATTAAACGGATAAGAACGGATTCACATGGGTCCGTTCTTTTTTATTGTAATAGATTTTGATTCAATAAGTGAATCTGGTTTTGACAAAGCGTTTAAATTCTAACGAAGGACCTCCGAAGTTTATGAGCAGGCCGATGGGTAGACGGTACGCCTCCAAATAGTTGATAATTTGGGCGTGGTGAGTTTCATTCAAGGCGCTCAGAGCTTTTAGCTCTACCAATACAGTATCGTTCACAAGAAAATCTACCCGGCGCGAGCCAATTTCATTTTGGCGGTAATAGATGGGCATCTCCAGTTCACGCTGCGCCACCACCCCGCATTGCTCCAATTCAATAGCTAACGCCCGCTGGTAAATCACCTCTTGAAAACCAGGGCCCAGCACCCGGTGCACCTGCATAGCACAACCAATGATTTTGCCCGTCAATTCTTTGTACGAGCCTAAATCAACTTGCGCTTTCTCCATACTTGAATTTCTATTTCAACAAGATAGCGAATTTGATAAAGCCAAAAAAAGAACGGACTCATGTGAATCCGTTCTTATCCGTTTAATCTGCGAAAATCTGCGGTTCAGACCTTCAGCTGGCAAATCACCGTTTCGCCGCCTTTTACTTTCTGGCCCAACTCCACCTTTACTTCGGTGTCAAGGGGCACGAAAACGTCGACGCGCGAGCCGAACTTGATGAAGCCGAACTCTTCGCCTTGGCTCACTTCGTCGCCCTCGTTCACGTACCACACAATGCGGCGGGCCATGGCGCCGGCAATCTGCCGGAAGAGCACCAGCGGGCCAGCGTCGGACTCCACTACCACGGTGGTGCGCTCGTTTTGGGTGCTGCTTTTCGGGTGCCAGGCCACGAGGTAGTTGCCGGGGTGGTACTTGAAGTATTTCACCAAGCCCGAAATCGGGTTGCGCGTCACGTGCACGTTGATGGGCGACATGAAAATGCTGATTTGCTTGCGCTCATCCTCGAAGTACTCGGGCTCGAACACGTTTTCAATCACCACCACCTTGCCATCGGCGGGCGCTATCAGCAGGTCTTCGTGGGTGAACATGTGCCGGAACGGGCTCCGGAAGAACTGCAGAATCAGCAGGAAGATGATGACGGTAGCGCCTGCAAACAGGCGGTTCACCAGCGTGTTACCCCGGTTGAAATAGAACATCAACAAGTTGAGCGCCAGCAGAATCAGCAGCGTCACAAACAGAATGCGTCGTCCTTCTTTATGTATTTTCATGAACCGCGGATTGAACGGATATTTTACGAGTAAACGGGTTTTCTCAGATTGCGAGGGGCCGTCAGGGTGATGCGTCGGGGTGAATTCCGGCAAACAAAGGTCGGCAGGAAAACTAAAAAGGCACGAACCTCGCGGCCCGTGCCTTTTCAAGAACAATTACGTCAGGATTTTAAAAACGGTTGAAGCACTGCCTTCACAACCCGCGGAACCACAGAAAATCTGTTTAATCCGTTAAAATCCGTTCCATCTGCGGTTCTTAGAAGCCGCCACGGAACTTGTAGGTCTGGGCCACTTTGTCGATGGCCACCACGTAGGCGGCAATGCGCATCGGCACCTTGTACTTCTGGCTGGTCTGGTACACCTTCTCGAAGGCCTCCGACATGATGCGGTCGGCGCGCTCGGTCACCATGTCGAGGCTCCATTTGAAGCCTTGCTTGTTCTGCACCCACTCGAAGTACGACACCGTGACGCCGCCCGAGTTGGCCAGAATGTCCGGCACCACCATAATGCCCTTCTCGTTGATGATGGGGTCGGCCGAGGCCGAGGTGGGGCCGTTGGCGCCTTCCACGATGAGCTTGGCCTTGATGTCGTGGGCGTTGTGCTCGGTGATGACGTCCTCCACGGCGGCGGGCACCAGCACGTCCACGTCGGAGGTCAGCAGGTCGTTGGGGTCCATCGGCGTGGCGCCGGTGAAGCCTTCGAGGCGGCCGTTGTGGGCGTTTTTGTAGGCAATGGCTTCGTCAATGTTAATGCCGTTCTCATTCCAGTAAGCGCCCGAAATGTCCGACACGGCCTTGATTTTCACGCCTTGCTGGTGCAGCAGCACCGCCGCCCACGAGCCCACGTTGCCGAAGCCCTGCACGGCGGCCGATACTTCCGTCGGCTTCAGGCCCAGTTTCTTGAGCGCGGCCAAGGCCGACACCATCACGCCGCGGCCGGTGGCCTCGGTGCGGCCCAGCGAGCCGCCCATTACCAGCGGCTTGCCCGTCACCACGGCGGGCGAAGTCATGCCATTGGTTTTCGAGAATTCGTCCATCAGCCACGCCATTTCGCGGGGGCCGGTGCCCATGTCGGGAGCCGGAATGTCGCGGTCGGGGCCGAAAATGTCTTTAAGGGCCAGCGTGTAGCCGCGCGTCATGCGCTCAATTTCGCCGGCGCTCATGGTGGTGGGGTCGCAGATGATGCCACCCTTGGCACCGCCGTACGGGATGTCGACCACGGCGCACTTCCAGGTCATCCAGGCCGCGAGGGCCTTCACCTCGTCGAGGTGTACGTTCTTGTCGTAGCGGATGCCGCCCTTGCTCGGGCCCAGAATGGTGTTGTGAATGACGCGGTAGCCTTCAAAAACCTTGATTTTGCCGTTGTCCATCGTCACCGGAATATGCACAATCACCTGCTTGTCAGGTGCTTTAAGCACGTTGTAGGTTTCGTCGTCGAGGCCAAGGATTTCGGCGGCGATGTTGAAACGCGACATCATCGATTCCAGCGGGTTTTCGCGGTCGACTTTCGGGGCCGGTTCTTTATACACGGTATTAGCAGCCATGCGGAAGGGGGTTGGTTTAAGGAAACGTTGGGTGGGACGATAGGTACGTTTTAGGCCCGCAAAGGTATTGGTTTTGGCAGGATGC
Organism: Hymenobacter monticola; assembly: GCF_022811645.1. Lineage (NCBI taxonomy): Bacteria > Pseudomonadati > Bacteroidota > Cytophagia > Cytophagales > Hymenobacteraceae > Hymenobacter > Hymenobacter monticola. The sequence continues at coordinate 732,799 of NZ_CP094534.1, forward strand.
GGAAGGAATTTGCCGCAAACGTTTGGGGACGGTTGTAACTACCTGTCACTACGGAGCATCCAGCTGTCATTGCGAGCGCAGCGAAGCAATCCGTCCTGTCAGAATCGGACACACCCTTTTACCAGAAAGCCCCGGCACTGCGCAGTGCCGGGACTTTCTGGGTTTAAAAAGCTTTGTCACATCATTGAGTGGGTCGCTGAGAACAGGACGGATTGCTTCGGCTCCGCCTCGCAATGACAGGCTCTCCGTCTTTTCGCTCGGCCCCTACCCCGCCAGCAGCTGCAGCAGCGCCAGCACCGGCAGCACCAGCAAAAACGCGTCGAACCGGTCGAGCAGGCCGCCGTGGCCGGGCATGATGCTGCCCGAGTCCTTCACCCCCACGCTGCGCTTGAGCATGGATTCGGCCAAATCGCCCAGCGGCGCGAACACGGCCACCACGCCGGCCGCCACCAAACGGTGCGTGAGCGGCATGTCGGGCAGCATGAAGCCGATGGCCCAGCCCACCACCAGCGTGAGCACGAAGCCGCCGGCCCAGCCTTCCCAGGTTTTGCCGGGCGAGATTTTGGGGGCCAGCTTGTGCTTGCCGATGGCCCGGCCCACGGCGTAGGCGCCGATGTCGGACGCCCAGATGAGGAAGAGCAGGACGAAGATGCGGCGGTAGTCGTAGCCAGTGCCATTAAACGACAAGAGACTTAGCGTCACCATCGGCATAGTCACATAGAGAAGCCCAAGAAGAGTTACGGCAACATCAGCAAACGGCTGCTTACTTTCAGGCCATTTGCGCATTTCTCGCAACAGCAGAATAACAGGGGTCAAAAACGCGATAACTAGCAGCGCATTGTAACAAATGAACCAAGCTTCAGAGGTCAAACTTGAGACCAGTGAACCACTTGTTATGGCTACGTAGCCATCGGAAGGACCTTGCGTGCCAGGTTTAAATATGTGTTCCAGATGCCCTGTCAGGCTTTGTCTTGTATGAAACAAAGCAAAGGCCAACGTACTAACCCCCACCCCAATCCACGTGGCCGGCGCGTAGCCGCCCGCCCGCATCATGCGGTAAAACTCCCACAGCATCACGGCCTGCACAGCGGCGAAGAACAGCCCAAACGTCCAGGGGCTGAACCAGACGCTGCCCAGCAGCAGCGCGGCGCCGATGATGCCCCAGGTGATGCGCAGCTGTAGGTTGCTGGGGCCAGTTTTGTCGGCGTTGGTTTCGGAAGAAAGCGGGGGTGTAGAGTCGGCCAAAGTAGGAAAGGGTGTAGAGACGCGACCCTTCGCGTCTCGGCGTTTGAGCTTGAATTAGGGCAATTACGGTTGTTCGGACGCGTCGTTCAACGGGCAGAAGCGAAGGGTCGCGTCTCTACACCGTTCGGGTTACGCCTTCGCTGCTGAGGGTGAGCATCTGGGTGGGCGGGGCCACGGCGGCGGCCGTCATGCGCTGATGCAGCAGGTAGAGCACCACCACCGTGAGCAGGCCCGAGGGCAGCACCAGCCACCACGGCAGCGCCTCGTTGGAATCGGCATCGAAGCCCCAGCCCAGCGCGCCCTGCTGGGTGAGATAGAGCAGCAGCAGCTGAAAGGCATTCTGGGTGAAGTGCGCCGCCATACTCACCAAAATATTGCCGCTCCAGAGGTATAGATACCCCAGCACCAGGCCCAACACAAAGCGCGGCACAAACCCGAAAAACTGGAGGTGAATGGCCGAAAAAATGGCCGCCGCCACCCACACGCCCACGTGCGGCGAAAACCAGCGCACCAGGTTTTTCTGCACCACGCCCCGGAAAACCAACTCCTCGGCCACGGCTGGCACCAGCGCCACCACCACCACGCCCACCAAAAACCGCGTGCCGGTATTGAACCGGGTGAGGAATTTGGTGAGCACGGCAGCGCGGTCTTCGCTGGCGCGGGCCCACACCTCAAAATCGTGCAGGGCGGTGGGGAAGTGCGCCCCCGCGTTCCAGGCAATGATGACCGACATCAGCGGCATGATGACGAGAATGAGCGCGGCCGCCGCCGCCAGCCACCAGCCCGCCCCCAACCGGCGCGGGCTGAAGTACTCGGCCCAGCCGTAGCCCAGCGCCGAGGCCAGCGCCAGCGCGCCACCCCCAAACACCAGCCCCAGTGTCACGCCCTGAATCATCATCATCACGCCCCAGCCATTGGGCGATTCGGTGGGGCGCTGCATGGCCGTCATCAGCTCACCCATCGACAGGCCGAAGCCGCCTATGCCCCAGGCAAATATCACGGCGTAGGCCACGCAGAGGCAAAGCACCATGAAGACCAGCAGAAATATAATCTGGAGGCCGGGGTGCAGCGTGCGGGACAGGAAACCTTTCATGGCGGGGCGCAAGTTGGGAAGGGCGTAAATTTACCGCAGTTTTTAACTTAGGCTTAATCAAACAAAGAACGTGCTTCGTTTCGGCGTGGCGCCTCACCCCCAGCCCCTCTCCCAAAGGAGCGGGGTGCCAGCCGACATTTAGAGCCGAACCGGTGCCCCCTCTCCTTTGGGAGAGGGGGTCAGGGGGTGAGGCGTAAGACCGGAACGAAACACTCTTCTTCATCCAACTCCTTATTTCCCGTGGTCAAAATAGGCAACATCTCCCTCCCCGACTTTCCGCTCCTGCTCGCGCCCATGGAGGACGTGAGCGACCCGCCCTTCCGCGCCGTGTGCAAGGCCAACGGGGCCGATTTGATGTACACCGAGTTTATTTCCTCGGAAGGCCTCATTCGGGCGGCCGCCAAGAGCCGCAAGAAGCTCGACGTGTTCGACTACGAGCGGCCCATCGGCATCCAACTCTTTGGCTCCGACGTGGAGACCATGGGCGAGTGCGCGGCCATCAGCACCGAGGCCGGACCCGACCTCATCGACATCAACTACGGCTGCCCGGTGAAGCAGGTGGCCTGCCGCGGGGCCGGCGCCGCCCTGCTCCAGGACATTCCCAAAATGGTGGCCATGACGGCCGCCGTGGTGAAAAGCACCCACCTGCCCGTGACCGTGAAAACCCGCCTGGGCTGGGACGAGGGCACCAAAAATGTGGAAGAAGTGGCCGAGCGCCTGCAAGACGTGGGCATCCAAGCCCTCACGGTGCACGGCCGCACCCGCGCCCAGCTCTACAAGGGCGAGGCCGACTGGCGCCTCATCGCCAGCATTAAAAACAACCCGCGCATCCACATCCCCATCTTCGGCAACGGCGACATCGACTCGCCCCAGAAGGCGCTGGAATACCAGCAGCGCTACGGCGTGGACGGCGTGATGATAGGCCGCGCCAGCATCGGCTACCCCTGGATTTTCCGGGAGGTGAAGCACTACGTGGCCACCGGCCAGCTGCTGGCCCCGCCCACGCTGGAAGAGCGGGTGGCCATGTGCCAGATGCACTTCGACCGCAGCGTGGAGTGGAAGGGCCCGAAGGTGGGCATCTTTGAGATGCGCCGGCACTACGCGCACTATTTCCGCGGGCTAGAGGGCGCCAAGGCCTGGCGCACCCGCCTGGTGGAGGCCGGCACCCCGGCCGAGGTGTACGAGATTTTGCAGGAGATTGCCAGCAGCGACGCCGTACTGGTGGGCTAGCAGAACACGCCTAGAACGTCATGCTGAGCGCAGCCGAAGCATCTCTACCGCAATAGTAATCCAACCATTTGAGTTACTGTTGCGGTAGAGATGCTTCGGCTGCGCTCAGCATGACGTTTTTTCTAACACATACATGATTCCGATTTACGAAAAGAAAACCCGCATCAAAATCCTGGTGGCGGCGCTGGCCCTGCTTATCGGGGCGGCCACCGTCATCTACACCAACTGGTTGGTGAAGCGGGTGGCCGAGCGCGAGCAGCAGCAGATTCAACTCTACGCCAAAGCCCAGCAGTTTACCGTTAATTCGGAAACCATCAATCCGTTCATTTTTGACCAAATCATCAACGGCAACACGACCATCCCGGTCATTCTCACCGACGGCACCAACATCGTCAGTGCCAAGAACATCGACATGCTGCCGCGCCTGCCCGAAGCCGATTCGATGGCTGTGCTGCAGCAGGAGCTGGCCAAGATGAAGCTGCTGCATCCGCCCATTGTGGTGGAGCTGGGGGCCGGGGCGCGCAACTACATCTACTACCGCGACTCGCAGCTGCTGCGGCAACTGCGCACCTACCCGCTGGTGCAACTGGTGGTGATTGGCTGCCTGGCCGTCATTGCCTACTTCGCGTTCAGCGCCTCGCGCCGGGCCGAGCAAAACCGCGTGTGGGTGGGCCTGGCCAAGGAAACGGCCCACCAGTTGGGCACGCCCCTCAGCAGCCTAGTGGGCTGGCAAAGCTACCTGCGCGAGAGCGACCGGTTCCGCGACGAGCCCATTGTGGAGGAGCTGGGCAAGGACATCCGCCGCCTCGAAATCATCACGGAGCGGTTCAGCAACATCGGCTCGGTGCCGGTGCTCAAGGACGAAAACCTGCTGCAAACCACGCGCAACGCCATCGAATACCTGCAAAGCCGGGTGTCGAAGAAGGTAGTGTTCAAGATTGAATCGGACCTGCCGATGGATACGCCGGCCCGTATCAACGTGCCGCTGTTCGACTGGGTCATCGAAAACATCTGCAAAAACGCCGTGGACGCCATGGACGGGCGCGGCTCCATCACGCTGCACCTGCGGCGGGTGCGCACGCGCCGTACCTGGTACCGCCGTGGCGCCCCGCCCCGGCAGGTGGCCGTCGACATCACCGACACGGGCAAGGGCATTCCCAAAAACAAGATGGAAAGCGTGTTCATGCCCGGCTACACCACCAAAAAGCGTGGCTGGGGCCTGGGCCTAGCGCTGGCCAAGCGCATCATCGAGAACTACCACGAGGGCAAGCTCTTCGTGAAGTGGAGCGAGCAGGGCCGCGGCACCACCTTCCGGGTGGTGCTGAACCAGTGAGAGGTGGGACTGTGAGAAGTGAGACTATGAGAATGGCAAGCGGGCTTATTCCATTCTCATAGTCTCACTTCTCACAGTCCCACCTCTCATCGGTTCGTAATCTCCACGTAGGCGTTGCCCGTGACGGGCTTGCCATTGTGCGTGCCGGTTACGCGGCACATGCCTTCCCAGTAGCGCAGGTTCAGCACTTTGAAGACGCGCAGGTTCAGCTCCTGGTTGGGCACGAGGGGCGTCACGGTGAGGTCGTAGCCTTTGCTGGGCACGCTGATGTGCCAGGTGGCGGGGTATTTTTTCTTTGAAGTGGGGCTGGTCCAGTATGTGACAGGCTCCAGCTTGAAGTCGGTTTCGGCGAGGTGCAGGTTTTCGCCCTTGGCCCCGAAATGCGAGCCGCCGCCGATGTGCTGGCCGGTTTTCATGTCGTGCACGGTGTAGAGCATCAACTCCTCGCGGGGCTCGTCGAGCTGCAGGCTGAGCCAGTCCCAGGCCACGTTGCGCTTGTTCACGCCGCCGCAGTTCCACTGGCGGTCGTACCACAGCTCGCCGGTCACTTCGTGCGTTTTGCCCGCCACTTCGATGGTGCCGGTGGCCGCGAGGCGGGGGTAGCTGTAGTAGCCGGCCTGGGCCACGGGGCCGTACTGCTCGTAGCCGGTGCCGCCGTGCAGCAGCACGGGCTTGGCGGGCGTGGTGCGCAGATTGATGGCTTGGCCGGCGTGGTTGGTCATGCGGGCCTGCAGCTGGTAGGCGCCCTCCTGCCCGGTCAGCGTCCAGGTTTGGGCGGCTTTGGGCTGCTGGAGGCCGATGGGCAGCGTGGCCGTGAGCGGCTGGGGCAGCTTGCCCAGGTAGTAATCGTAGCGGAACTGCTGGGTTTGCGGGTCGGTCAGGGCGAAGTGCACCATTTGCTGGTCTTGCTTGCCGCTGGGGTTGAAGTGGAAGAAAACGTATTCTACCCCAAAGGTTTCGCCGGTTTTCACGTCCTTCAGATGGCCCGTGAAATACCACCATTCCAAGGAGTTATTCACGTGCGGCGCCTCCTCCTGGGGCAGCTGGGCGCGGCCGGGGAAAACGTCGTTTTTGGTGGTGGGCTTGAGGATGGAACAGGCCGAAACGGCCACGAGCAACAGGGCAAAACGCAGAACCTTCATACCCCTTGAGAAGGCTTTTCCGGGCAGAAAGGTTTGGGGCTAAAGTCCCTTTTATCCCTCCTGCCAACGCCTTAACCCGCCTCGCGCGCTCATATTCCGGGCCGTCAGACCGGCTTCATAAAGTCCTTATTGTGTAAATTTTGAATTGACAAAGCCAGTTTCTGATAACGTACTTCCGGCCATGAGCAAAAGCTACTGCCTGCTACTTAATCCAGCCGCGCTGCTACTGTCATTTTTCGTTGGCAGCGCGCAAGCCAGCCACGCCCAGTCCCCCATCGAACCGGCGGCAGCGGCCAGGCGCAATATTGTTTCGGTCTCGCCGGTCGAGCTGTTCTACAAAACCCAACTGGGCTACGAGCGGGGTGTAGGCCCGCACAGTTCGGTGGGCCTGCTGGGCAGCTACCACTACGGCAACCTAGCGGGCTACCAGGGCTGGCAGACGACGGGCTATTACCGGCACTTCTTCACCCGGCAGTTTCCCACGGGCCTCTACCTGCAGCTGCAAGCCAGCGTGTGCAGCTACTGGCAAGACGCCAACCTGATTAATCAGAAAACCAGCAAGCCCTACTCCTTGCGCTACCGGGGGCTAAGCGGCGGCGGCGGCCTGGGCCTGGGCTACCGGGGCTACTTTCTGCGCCGGGCCACCGGCGGGCGCCTGCTCTGGAATGCCCTGCTGGGCCTGCGCGGCCAAGCCCGCCCGGTTGCTACCTACGATGAAACCATTTACAGGCCCGAAGTTGGCTTCCTGGGTATCAGCGACGACGCAAACTGGTACTTGGGCCCCAGTCCAGGCTCGCTGGCGCACGGCCTGCTGACGCTGGATTACCAGTTTTGACCCTTAAAGCTTAGCCCCGTGGCGGCGCTACCGGCGGCGTAGGCGGCACCATGCGGCCCATGATGTGGCCCCGGCCTTCAGTCGATTCCATCTTGATGTTGAGCTCGATGGGCTGCGCGGCCGTGCGCACATTCACGGGCACATCCTGCGGCTTGAGCTCAAAGGGGTTGCCCGTCACGTGCAAGGTGAGTGCGCCGGCTTGCACGGGCTCCCAATTGGGGGCCAGCACCAGCTCGAAGCGGCCATTTTCGTCGGCGGTAGCGCCGTATTGGGTTTTGTTGATGAACACGAAGGCTCCCGCCACGCCAGGGCCCTTTTCGCCATCCAGTACCTGCCCGCGAATGACTATTTGCTTCTGCGAGGCAGCCGGGTCGGCCACGGCGGCGGTGGGTGTGGGGGGCGGCGCCTGGGGCGGCTTGCTGGCGCACGACGATGCCAGCGGCTGCCAGCCCAGTAGGGCCAGCGCCGCCCACAGCCAGCGCCGGGGCCCTTGCAGCCGCACGACGGGCCGGGGCGTGAGCGGGGCGGCCAGCAGGCCGCACACCCGCTGCCCGCCGCGTGCCGCCAGAAACGCCAGCACCTCGGCCTCGCTCATGCGGGTGAAATCGACCACTTCGGTGGCGCACACGGCGCAGTGGCGGCCCTGGGCGGTGGGCGTCATGGCGGCCCAGCTTTCGGGGCAGGGCTGCGGAATGCGGAGAGCAGGGCTGGTAGTCATGCGGCGAATGTAAGGTTTTGGCGGCTTAGCCGCGCCGGAAGGGGCGCGTGAGCCAGTATTTGCTCCAATTGTAGAAGCGGCGCGGGTGCCAGGGGGCAGGCGGCATTTTGCTGTAATAGGCAGTAATTACTACCTCACCCATCATCCGGTCATCAACTTGCAGTTGAAACTGCTGTTTCACACCTACCTCGGCCAACGGCAGGGTGTGCTGCTGCTTCTTATAGCCAACGTAATTCACTAAGAACTCTACACTTCCTTTGCTAAGAAGCTGTGCGGGTACAGGTAATTCGAAAGCCCCATCAGCATTTGTAACCGTGCCTATAAGGGTATTATTGAACAGAATCGTGACGTACGGCAGCCCCTGATGAGTCGAAGCATCGGTCACGGTGCCGCGCAGCACCAGCGGCTCGGCAGCTCGGGCAGCAACAGCTGCCGCAGCGGATTGCACCACCACGGTATCGCCCATTATTTCCTGTTGCGGCGGCAGTGGCTGGTGTTCTTTGAGCGTGGTCGTCTCTTTCGCCGGGCCCGGCGGCGCGGACGGCACCGGGCCGCCCCAGTAGCGGGCGCGCCATTCCGCGGGCACCTGGGCTTTGGTTTCTGTTGCCGTGCCTTCGCGCACGCCCCATACGGCCGTGGCGGCCGCCAGCCAGGTGCGCCAGCGCGCCGGCATTGGGGCAGCCGGGGTGGCGCGCTGCAACGGCCGCCCGAGCTGCCCCGCCGCGAAACGGCCGCAAGTGCGGCCGCCCGCGGCACCGGCCAGCAGGGCCAGAATTTCGGCGTCGGTTTTGTGCGTGAAGTCGACCACCGTTTTCTGGCAGGCGGCGCAGTGGCGGCCTTGGGCGACGGGCCTCATGGCATCCCAGCTTTCGGAGCAGGGCTGCGGGATATGAAGGAACGTGGTGAGGCGCATGAGCACAGGCTTTGGCTAACTGATGCCCAAACAGTGAAAACTGCACACATTGCTACCCAAAATCTCGTACCTTGTTCATCACCAACCTCCTTTTCCGACGTGCGATGACTACTGCTCTACGCGTTGCCCCGCTGGCGCTGCTGCTGGCACCATCGTTTGGCCACGCCCAGGCGGGCGCGGCCGGTGCCATTGGCCTGGAAGTGCCCGCCCCCGCGCCGCCCAGCAAAGGCCACTTCCTGGCGGGCGCTTATGCCGTGGGCGCCTACTCGCCGCTGCCCACTACCGGCGGCTATGGCTACGGCGTGCAGCCGTTTTTGCGCTACCAGCTCGGCAGCAGCGCCAGCAGTCGGCGCCGGCCGTATGTGCAATACAGCTTCGCACCCTACCGCGTGCCCACCTACGGCGCCGGCCCCTTCGCCGGGGCTGAGGCGCAGGGCCTGCCGGCCAACCCGGGGTTTGCCCCGCTCGCTCTGCGCAACGCGCCGTATGGCGCGCTGCCCTACGGCAGCTACGGCGGATTGGGGGCTTTTTCAGTGGGAATTCCGATGCAGATAGGTCGCAGCTCGGCCATGCTGAACGTGGGCGGCACGCTGCTGCAGGGGCTCCTGAACCCGGCGTATTGGTAAGTGCTTTGCGGGCGGCGAGGCAGCAAACCCGCGCCGGGGCGCTATCTTTTGCCCTTCAAACCCGCCCCTCCACCTTTCATGAGTTCCCAGAAGTCCTTGTTTCGCCGCAAAACCATTGCGGCCATTCTCCAAAACCCACCCGCCGACCACGAAGGCCAGGCCGGCGGCCTGGCCCGCCACCTCACCGTGCGCGACCTCACGGCGCTGGGCATTGCGGCCATCATCGGGGCAGGCATCTTCAGTACCATCGGCAAGGCCAGCCTCGACGGGGGCCCGGCGGTGTCGCTGCTGTTCGTGTTCACGGCGGTGGCCTGCGCGTTTTCGGCGCTGTGCTACGCGCAGTTTGCGGCCACCATTCCGGTCAGCGGCTCGGCTTACACTTATGCTTATGCCTCGTTTGGCGAGTTAGCGGCCTGGATTATCGGCTGGGCGCTGATAATGGAGTACGCGGTGGGCAACATCGTGGTGGCCATTTCTTGGTCCGATTACTTCACCGGGCTGCTCGATGGAATTGGGTTACACATCCCCGACTACCTCAGCACCGGCACCCAGAGCGCCTACCAGGGCTATCACTCGGCTCTTAATGCCATGATTGCGCATCAGCCGCTCACGGCGGCGCAGGAGGCCAGCTACAAGCTCTGGGCCACCGCGCCGCTGCTGTTCGGCGACTTTCACCTGGTGTGCGACCTGCCGGCCTTCCTCATCACGGTGCTCATCACCGCGCTGGTGTATGTGGGCATCAAGGAAAGCAAGAACGCCTCCAACCTGCTGGTGCTGCTCAAGCTGATTGTGGTGTTCGTCGTCATTGCGGTGGGCGCCTTCTACGTGCAGCCGGCCAACTGGACGCCCTTCGCCCCCAACGGCGTAAGCGGCGTGCTCAAGGGCGTGTCGGCCGTGTTTTTTGCCTACATCGGCTTCGATGCCATCTCGACTACGGCCGAGGAGTGCAAGAACCCGCAGCGCGACTTGCCCAAAGCTATGATGTATGCCCTCGTCATCTGCACGGTGCTCTACGTCATCATCACGCTGGTGCTCACGGGCATGGTGAGCTACAAGGAACTCGGCGTGGGCGACCCGCTCTCCTTCGTGTTTGCCAAAGTGGGCCTCTCGCGCCTGTCGGGTCTGGTGGCGGTGAGTGCGGTGTTTGCCATGGCCTCGGTGCTGCTGGTGTTTCAGCTGGGGCAGCCGCGCATCTGGCTCACGATGAGCCGCGACGGGCTGCTGCCATCGGTGTTTTCGCGCATCCACCCGCGCTTCCACACGCCTTCGTTCAGCACCATTGTCACGGGCTTTTTTGTGGCCGTGCCGGCGCTGGTGCTGAACATGGATTTGGTGGTGGACCTCACCAGCATCGGCACGCTGTTCGCGTTTGCGCTGGTGTGCGGCGGCATCCTCATCATCGACCCCTATGGCAAATCGGAGGCCCGCTTCAAGGTACCTTACATCAACGGGCAGTGGCTGGTGCCGCTGATTCTGGTCATCGGCGCTTTCCTGGTGATTCGCTACAACGCGGCCGCCAACCACGAGTTCTGGCTCGACGCCAGCGGGGCCCATGGCTGGCTGCAAACCGATGCCGTGAGCGGCAAGGTCACGGGCGGCTTCGCCCACCAGATTCCCACGCTGGTGTTCTTCCTGTTCTGCATCGGGCTGAGCATCTTGTCCTTCCGCAAGAAGCTGTCGTTGCTGCCCACCTTGGGCCTGCTCATCAACCTCTATTTGATGACCGAGCTGGGCATCAGCAACTGGACCTTGTTCTTCGTGTGGCTGCTGATTGGGCTGGCGGTATACTTCGGCTACGGCTACCGCAACTCCCGGCTGGGCAAGTCCGGCCCGCAGCCCGTGGCGGCGTAAGCACCCAACTTGACCTGGCAGCAAAAAGGCCGCGACGAGGATTTCGTCGCGGCCTTTTTGCTGATTTTCTGAGCGATGCCGCCTGGACCACCGCGCAGCCAACGATGCTCAGCCGCTACCTGCCTAACTTGCTGAGGCGACAAGCGTACCGCCTGCCGAGCCGCCCCACCTTCGAGAAACGGGACCGAATTTTCGTTTAGGGCTATATTTCGAAAATTCGGCGGGTGCCATAGCACCCTTTCGGCCGCGTTTTTTGACCTTTCCTCCTTGCTTCAAACCCATGCTGGCACCTTCTCCGGAACCGTTTCATTACCTGCTCGAAGGTAGCCGCCAAACGTCTTTTATCTACAACGTGAGCATCGGCGAGCTGGTGTACGTGAGCGCAGCCTACGAGCAACTCTTCCCCGGCCACCGGCGCGAAGACGCCTCCGCCGACCTGCCGCACCTGCTGAGCTACCTGCCCGCCGACGACCAGGCCTACGCCCGCCAGTGCTTTGCCGAGCTGGCCCACGGCCAGCTGCACGACGACCTTTTGCTCCGGGTGCAGCCGCGGCCCGACCAGCCGCCGCGCTGGCTGTGCGTGCGGGCGCACCGCGGGGCCACGCCCGAGGGGCAGGTGCTACTGGCCGGCACCGTCGACGACGTGACGGTGGAGCAGGAATACATCCGCAACGCCGACAAGTACATGGCCAAGAAGAACACCACGCTGGAGATTCTGTCGCACGACCTGGCCGGGCCGTTTAACATGCTCCAGCAGCTGGCCGAGTTCATCGGGGAGAAAACCCAGGCGCTCAACGACCCGCAGGTGGAGAAGCTGATTCGGGTGATGCAGGACACCTGCCGCGACAGCGTGAACCTCATCCGCGACTTCGTGGACGGCGAATTCATGGAGTCGGCCAGCGTGGAGCTCAAGCGCGCGCGCGTGGAGCTGGTGCTGGCCCTGCGCCAGATTATGGAAACCTACCAGCAGGGCGAGCACCTGGTGGCCAAGCGCTTCAGCCTGCGGGCCGCCCAGCCCAAGGTGTTCGTCGAAATCGACCACAACAAGTTCCTGCAGGTCATCAACAACCTGATGTCGAACGCCATCAAGTTCACCCGCGAGGGCGGCCACATCGTGGTGAGCGTGGAGCAGCAGGCCCAGCACGTGCTCGTGGCCGTGGCCGACGACGGCATCGGCATTCCGGCCGAGCTGCTGCCCGTGCTCTTCGACCGCTTCACCAAGGCCCGCCGCCCGGGCCTGCGCGGCGAAAAAACCACCGGCCTCGGCATGCACCTCATCCAAACGCTGGTGCGGCTGCACGGCGGCACCATTTGGGTGGAAAGCGAGGAAAACCGGGGCACCACGTTCTATATCCAACTGCCCAATTCTGCGGTTCAGCCCGCGGAGTAGCCGGGTTCTTCTGCGTTGCCCTCCGTTGGCCCCCCTGGCATGAGCCCCGGCGAAATCCACTTCCTCACCTTTCGCCTGCACGGAAGCATCCCGGCCGCCACTGGGCGCGAGTTGAAAGCCGAGCTTCGCCAGGCGCAGGAGGCCGGCACCGACCACCGCCGCGCACAAAAGCAATTCTTTGCCAAGTTCGACGCCGTGCTCGACCGGGCGCCCATCGGCCCGCGCCACTTCGAAAACGAGAAAATAGCCGAAGTACTGGCCGGCGAAATCCTGATGCTGGAAGAAACCGGCTTCCGCGTGCACGGCTTTGCCATCTTGCCCAACCACGCGCACTTCGTGCTCGAACTGGCCAAGAATAGCCGCCTGTCCTTCGCCAAAGCCATCGACCTGCTGCACCTGCGCACCGGCACCGCCTGCCGCCGCCTCGTGCGCCCCAAGCTCCCGCCCGAAGCCGAGTTTTGGCAGGTGGGCTGGCACGAATACGAGGTGCAGGACGATGCCGAACTCACCCGCCTGCTGGCCTACGTGCGCGGCAATGCCCGGCAGGCGGGATTGCCGGCGCGGTTTGGGGAGTGGCCGTACGTGAATGAGTAATTGAGGGAAGCACCTGTCATCCTGAGCGCAGCGAAGGACCTTATTACGTCAGAAATTTCCAGCGTAATAAGGTCCTTCGCTGCGCTCAGGATGACAGGTGCTTGCTTACTACTTGGCCCGGTGAATGATGAGCACGCCGCCCAGAATCACGACCATGCCCACGAAGTGCCAGATATTAAACGCTTCGCCATCGAGCGCGCCCAGGGCCAGCGCTACGATGGGAATGAGGTAGGTGCTGGACGAGGCAAACAGGGCCGTTGACTGCTGGATAAGCTTGTTGAACAGCACCATGGCCACCGCCGTGCTCATGGTGGCCAGCAGCGCAATGTAGCCGAAGGCCGTCCAGGCGCCCGGCGCGGTGGCCATTTTGTGGAGGAAATCGGTGGCCAGCAGCAGAAACGCCAGTGCCGGCCCGCCGATGAGCATCAGCAGCATGGATGTCACGGCCACCGGCGTCAGGCCATTGAGCTTGTGCTTAATCACGTTCACGCTCACGCCGTAGCCGATGGTGGCGGCCAGAATGTAGAGGCCGTACCAGGCGTTGCCCTCGCCGGCGGGCGTAGCATCGCCGCCGCTGCCGCCGAGCTGCAGCATCACCACCGTGCCCGCCAGCCCCAGCGCTATACCCAGCACCCGCGGCCCCGTCAGCTTCTGCCCAAACAGCAGCGCCCCCACCAGCAGCACGAACACCGCCGTGAGGGCATTGAGCACGCCCGCCAGGCCCGAGGCCAGCTTGGTTTCGGCATAGGCAAACAGGAAGGCCGGCAGCAGCGTGCCGACCACCCCGCTCAAAGCCAGCCACTTGAAGCGGCTGCGTGCCACGCCGCCCACGTGCCGCAGCGCAAACGGCAGCAGCAGCAACGACGCCACGCTCACGCGAATGGCCCCCAGCTCCAGCGCTGAAAACACCACCAGGCCCTTCTTCATCAGAATGAACGAAGTGCCCCAAATGCAGGCCAGCACGATGAGCAGCACCCAGGCCATGGGCGTGGTAGCGGCCGGCGCAGGAGGAGCCAGGGCCTCGCTGGCTTCGAGGGAAGCCGTTTCATCGGTGGCGCCCACGGCCCCGGGGTTGCCGCTGGCCTGGAACCCGCCCGAGGCAACCCCGGCGGGGCGGGACGCGAGTGAGGAATCAGTGGCAGCAGGGTCTTTCGATAACATGGGGCAAAGGTACGCGCCCCCCGCACGGCGGTTATGCCGGAAAGTTGCGGCTTTGGGACGGGGCGCCCGGTACGGGGCGGCTGATTTTCGTCAGCCATCAATTGGCCGGTTGCCCTCACTGCCCCTGGGGCCGGCCGGGCAGCTGATATTCGTCAGGTTTGGGGGCGAACCCTGGCTTCGCCTTGACTGTTGGTAGGGCGTACCGAAATCCTGCCGTAATTTTGTCGTCCGATTTCGTGTCGTTTCTATCTATGTCGCATCCGTTCAAGGCCGTTAGCCTATCCTTCAAGAAAGCGCCGCTGGCCATCCGCGAGCTGCTTTCTTTAGACGAGGCCGCCTGTCGCCGCTTTCTACACACGCTGCACAACGAGCTGGGCCTCAGCGACCTCCTTGTACTCAGCACCTGCAACCGTACCGAGGTATACTACGCCGCCGAGGACGACCGCAGCCGCGAAATTATCCTCGCCCTCGGCGACCTCAAAGGCCGCCCCGACGTGGGCCAGTTCCTCCCCTACTTCGACCTGCTGCCCACCGCCGACGCGGCCGTGCAGCACCTCTTCGAAGTGGCCATGGGCCTCGACGCTCAGGTGGTGGGCGACCTGCAAATCAGCAACCAAGTGAAGACGGCCTACCAGTGGGCCGCCGATGCCGACGCCGCTGGCCCTTTCCTGCACCGCCTGCTGCACACGGTATTTTTCACCAACAAGCGCGTGCAAACCGAAACCAGCTTCCGCGATGGCGCCGCCTCCGTGAGCTACGCCGCCCTGGAGCTGGTGGAAGAATTGACCGCCGACGTGGCCAACCCCAACGTGCTGGTGGTGGGCCTGGGCGAAATCGGGGCCGACGTGTGCCGCCACCTTGCTGCCAGCAAAGGTTTTGGCAACATTACCATCTGCAACCGCACCCGCGCCAAAGCCGAAGCGCTGGCCGAAGAGTGCGGCATGAACATCGTGGACTTTGAGAACCTGGTGCCTGCTTTGAAAGAAGCCGACGTTATCATCTCGTCCATTAACCGCGCCGAGCCTTTCTTCACCAAAGAGCTGGTGCAGCACCTCGACGTGCTGAGCTTCAAGTTCTTCATCGACCTGAGCGTACCCCGCAGCATTGCCTCCGACGTGGAGCAGGTACCCGGCGTGCTGGTCTACAACATCGACGCCATTCAGAGCAAGGCTTCCGCTGCGCTGCAAACCCGCCTCGACGCCGTGCCGCAGGTGCGCGCCATCATCGGCGAGAGCATCGCCGGCCTCAGCGAGTGGAGCAAGGAAATGATGGTATCACCCATTATTCAGAAAGTGAAAGCCAGCCTGGAGCAGCTGCGCCAGGAAGAGCTGGACCGTTTCCAAAAGAAAGCCACCCCCGCCGAAAGCAAGTTGCTCGACGAAGCCACCCGCTCGCTGATGCAAAAGGTGCTGAAGCAGCACGTGCTGCAGCTCAAAGCCGCCTGCAAGCGCGACGACGCCGGCCAGCTGGTGGAGCTGCTGGGCGAGCTGTTCGACTTGGAGAAGCAGCCGGCGGTGGTTTAAGCCCTGTTCGTCTGTCATTGCGAGGGCGTAGCCCGTGGCAATCCGTCCTGTTCTCAGCGACCAACCCATTAATGTGAAAAGCCCCGGCACTGCGCAGTGCCGGGGCTTTGTGGTAAAAGAGCGGGTTTGGTTTTGACAGGACGGATTGCCATGGGCTACGCCCTCGCAATGACAGACGCTTATGCCTGTTCCATAATCTTCTCCCGCTCCTTGATGCGCAGGTCGTTGTTGGCGGCGGTGGGTACCACCGTTACTACCACGTATTTTGAGGTGGGGGTGTTGCTCACTTTGGCCACGCTGCCAATGGGCACCAGCGGATTGGCCTCGGGGAAGTAAGCCGATACGTTGCCTTTCGGGATGTCGTAGGGCACGGCCACGAACTTCTCCACGCGGCGCTGCTCGCCTTTGTAGTGGCTGGTGATGTCGATAAGGTCCTTGGCCTTGAGGCCGCGGGCGGCCATGTCGGCCGGGTTCATGAACAGCACGCGGCGCTCGCCGTGGATGCCGCGGTACCGGTCGTTGTACTCGTAAATGGTGGTGTTGAACTGGTCGTGCGAGCGCACGGTCATCAGCACCAACTGGTCGGGTTCGAGGGGGTACTTCTCCAGCGTGGTTTTGCTGAAATTGGCCTTGCCGTTGTCGGTGGTGAATTTGCGCTCACGGGGGCCGTTGGGCAGGTAGAATCCTCCCGGCTTGCGCAGCTTCATGTTGTAGTCCTCAAAGCCGGGGATGACGCGGGCAATGTGGTCGCGGATAACGTCGTAGTTCTCCGTCATGGCCACCCAATCGGTCTTGGTTTTGCTGCCGAGCGTGGCAATGGCCATGCCGCAGATGATGGCCACTTCGCTGAGCTGGTCGCCCTCCACGGGCACCAGCACGCCCTTGTTCTGGCTCACCACGCCCATCGAGTTTTCGCAGCTGGTCATTTGGTGTCCAGCCTTTTGCATGTCGATGTCGGCGTGGGCGAAGGTGGGCAGCAGCAGGCTGGTTTCGCCCGTTACCAAGTGGCCGCGGTTGAGCTTGGTGCCCACATACACGGTCAGCTTCTGCTTGCGCATGGCTTCAGCTATCACTTCGGTATCGGGGCCGGCGGCCAACAGGTTGCCGCCCAGGCTGAAATACACCTTGGTGTGTCCCAGCCGCATGGCCTTGATGGACTCCACCACGTCGAATCCGTCTTTGGTGGGCGGCGTGAAGCCGAATTCCTTCTGCAAAGAGTCGAGAAACGATTTGGGCATGCGCTCCCAGATGCCCATGGTGCGGTCGCCCTGCACGTTGGAGTGGCCGCGCACCGGGCAGGTGCCCGCGCCGGGCTTACCGATGGCGCCCTTCATCAGCAGCAGGTTCACAATTTCCTTCACCGTTTCGACGCCCTGGCGCTGCTGCGTGATGCCCATGGCCCAGCACACGATGATTTTCTGCTTGCGGGCAATAATGTTGGCCGCCTCCAGCAGCTGCGCCCGCGAAATGCCGCTGATTTCCTCAATGTCCTCCCAGCTGGTATTGAGAATGTTCTGCTTGAATTCTTCAAAACCAGTCGTGAATTCTTTGACAAACGCGTGGTCGAGCACCTGGCCGGGGTTCAGGTCTTCGGCCTCGAACAGGTGCTTCATGATGCCGCGTAGCAGGGCCATGTCGCCGTCGATGCGCACCTGCAGGTACACGTCGGTTATTTGCGTGCCGCCCCCCACCAGCGCGCCCAGCGCTTTGAGCGGGTTCATGAAATCCTGCGGGTTGCGGAAGTGGTTGAGGCCGGCTTCAATCAGGGGGTTCACGCTGATGATTTTGGCGCCGTTCTGCTTCGCGATTTGCAGGGCCGAGAGCATGCGCGGGTGGTTGGTACCCGGGTTCTGGCCCATGATGATGAGCACCTCGGCCTCGTGAATGTCGTTGAGTGTGACCGAGCCCTTGCCCAGTCCGGTGGTGGGCGTGAGGCCCGAGCCGCTGCTCTCGTGGCACATGTTGGAGCAGTCGGGCAGGTTGTTGGTGCCAAACTCGCGGGCAAACAGTTGGAACAGGAAGGCCGGCTCGTTCGGCACCTTGCCCGAGGTGTAGAAAATGGCCTCCTCCGGCGACTTCATGGCGTTTAGCTCCCGGGCAATGATGTCGAACACATCGGGCCAAGCAATGCGCGAGTAGTGGTTGTCGCCGGGGCGCTTCACCAGCGGGTGCGTGAGGCGGCCGGCGTTGTTGAGGTCGCGGTCGGTCATGCGCGACAGTTCAGCCAAGCTGTGCTTGGCAAAGAACTCGGGGCCGGCGGCGCGGTGGTCGGAGTCGGAAGCGCTGGCCTTGGCGCCGTTCTCGCAGAACTCGGCCACCGAGCGGTGCTCATCCGGGTCGGGCCAGGCGCAGCTGGAGCAGTCGAAGCCGTCCTTCTGATTCATTTTCAGCAGGGCATGGGTGCCACGGGTCATGCCGCCTTCGGTCCAGCTAAACTGCATCGACTTGAGCACGGCCGTGACGCCGGCCGCAATTTTTTGGCGCTCCTCCAGCTGCAGGCCGGTGAGGGCTTCGGGCGGCTGGGCCAGCACAGGGTGTTCATACTTGGCGTTGGCCACGTCGGGGGCGGGAATATGGGCGTGCACGTGCGTACGGTTGGGGTCGGAGCGGTAATGGTTGGGCGCGGGGGCGCTGCCCTGGTCGGGCCGCTCGCCGCTTTTGGGGGCGTTGGCTTCGGCGCCCTGCTCGTGGGCGCGGCCGGCCTTGCTGGGGTCGTTTTGCGGGGAGTGCGGGGTATCAGGCATCTTGAAGGGTTGAGTTTTAAGTGTTGAATGTTGAATTCAAAAGGGCCGAATCTTAAGAGGCTGCCGGAGTACTCAACACCCAAAAATCAGCCCTCAACATTTCCTTAGTGCTTGCAGTCTAAATCCTTCTCTACCAGAATGCGCAGGTGCTGATTGTCGGCCAACGGCAAGTTGTGCGAAAAGCCGTTCTGGTCGGTTTCGAGCCAGGTTTTGGCCAGCTCGAAGGGCACCAGCACGGTGAGCGCGCCGGGCTCGTAGTGAATTTGCACCGGCTCCTCGTTGAGCATGGTTTGGGGGCGCTCGGAGCCGCGCTCCAGGGCGTAGGTCAGGCGTTGCTCGGGGCCGAGGCCGAAGTGCACGGCACCTTCCACGCGGCCTTGCTGGGCAAATTCGGCTAGCTCGCCCTCGGAGAGGCGCAGGCGCAGGGTGTCGTCTTCGATGCGGAGTTTCATGACAAGGTAGCTGTGAGGGAGGTGATGTTTAATGTAACGTAAGTGGGGATTGACCGTTGCCATCGGCTGTCTGCGGCAAATCCTGTACCTTAGGAGGCCATATTGCGTTGTACGGTCATCTTTTCCTTTCGGGGTGCGGTTGGCTTCTTCCTTCAAATGAAAAAAGGGCTTGCCTGCTGCCTCCTTGCTTTCCTGCTGCTGCCTAGCGCTAATGCCCGGGCGCAAACCAATGCGCTGCCCGACTCAGCACGAGCGTCCGCTTCGCTGCCTGCCGCTTTGTACCGGCATTACGCGGCCGACATGGGCTTCGAAACCCGCCTGTACAATGGCCCGGAACACGCCAACTACCTGGCTGGCAATATCCGCGGGCATCAGTACTTCGGCGCGGCCGACTCTCAAACGGGCTCGGTTTACTACAGTGGCGTGCTGTATCCGGAAGTGGAGTTGCGCTACGATTTGATGCGCGACCAAGTGGTCATCAAGGCCCCTGCCGACGATTACTACCTGCAGCTGGTTTCCGAAAGTCTGGCCCGGTTCACCATCGGCACGCATGCCTTTACGCGCGTAGTGGTGGCCGCCGATGAAGAGGCCCCGCTTCGAACCGGTTTTTACGAAGTGCTGGCCGATGGCCGGGCGCGCCTGCTGGCGGCGCGGCGCAAATCGGTCCAGCACCGTTCCACAGGCACCAGTATGCAAGACGAAGTGGAAGAACAGGTGTCCTACTTCATCAGCAAGGACGGCCATTATTACAAAGCCAGCAGCGCCAATTCGGTGCTGAAGCTATTTCCCGAGCAAAAAGCCGCCCTCCGCAAGTTCCTCAAAGCACAGCAGCTGGATTTCAGCACCGAAGGACGCGAACGAGCCTTGACGGAGCTGGTGCGCTACGCGGCGGCCACAGTGCCCCTGCCTTAGTGGGGCGCCGCCTCTCCAACCAGCTTGCTCTTTGCCCAAACGCCTGTCGCGCCTTAGCAGAATCTTTTCTACCTGTTTCGCCTGCATGAAAAAGCTTTACCGCTTCGTTGTTTTGATTGTGTGCTGCCTGAGCAGCCGATTGGGCTTGGCTCAGCAGGCCGAGCCGCTCATCAGCGGGAGCTTTCAGGACCTGAGCGTGGAGCAGTTGGCCAAGCAGCTGGAGGCCCGCAGCAGCTACCGCATTTATTTCGATTCGGCCGCGGTGCGGGGTGTGCGGGTGCGGGTAGAAGCCCGGGAGCAAACCGTGGCTTCGGTGCTGCGGCAGGCGCTTGAACCCACCGCGTTGCGGTTTTCGATGGACGCAGAAAACCACGTTTTCATCACCAAAGGCGGGAGCCTGCCGTTGGTGCTGCCCAGTGGCTTTTTTGAAAAGCCAGCGACGGCCGCGGTGGCCGATAGTGCGGCGGGCACGCGCCGGCCGGTGCCGGTGGCCGCCAGCCCGTCGCAGCTCTACGAAATTGGGCGGCCGGGCGCCGCACCGGCCAGCGGCCGGGCCACGCTGAGCGGGCACGTGCGCGCGGCCAAAACCGGCGGGCCGGTGGCGGGCGCCACGGTAGTAGTGGATGGCTCCGGCGTGGGGATGGCCACCGACGCGCAGGGGTATTACGCGCTGACGCTGCCCGTGGGGCCGCACGTGCTCAACATCCGGGGCATTGGCATCAAGAACACGCGGCGCCGCGTGCTGCTGCTGTCCGATGGCCAGCTCGACGTGCAGATGGAAGAAGACGTGGTGGTGCTGAAGGAAGTGGTGGTGGAGGCCGAGAAAACCAAGAACGTAACCGGCATGCAAATCGGGGTCGAGAAGCTCGACATCAAGACCATGCGGCAGGTGCCCACGGCTTTCGGCGAAACCGACGTGATGCGGGTGGTGCTGATGCTGCCGGGCGTGAAATCGGTGGGCGAAGGCAGCAACGGCATCAGCGTGCGCGGCGGCGGCACCGACCAGAACCTGATTCTGTTCAACGACGCCACCGTCTACAATCCGTCGCACTTGTTCGGCTTTTTCTCGGGCTTCAACCCCGCCATTCTCAAGTCGGTGGAGCTGTACAAAACCGGCATTCCGGCCAAGTACGGCGGGCGCCTGTCGTCGGTGCTCGACATCACCACCCGCGAGGGCAACAAGCAGAAAATCGCCGGGGCCGGTGGCATTGGCCTGCTCACCAGCCACCTCGCCCTAGAAGGCCCCATTGTGAAAGACAAAACCTCGTTTCTGCTGAGCGGGCGCACATCCTATTCCGACTGGCTGCTGGGCAAGCTGCCCAGCCGCACCCTGCGCGAAAGCACGGCGTCGTTCTACGACGTGAATGCGCAGGTCAACCACACGTTTGACGCGAATAACTCGCTTTCGGTCAACGCCTACCTCAGCCGCGACCGGTTTAAGTTCGGCTCCGACACCACGTACGCCTACCAGAACCGGAACGGGAGCGTGAAGTGGCGCCGCACCTTCAGCAGCCGGCTGTTTGGGGTGCTCACCGGCACTTACAGCCGCTACGATTACCAGATAGAAAGCGAGCGCAACCCCGTCAACGCCTCGGTGCTGCGCTTCGACATTGAGCAGGTGGGCGGCCAGGTCGATTTCAGCTATTTCCACAGCTCGGCGCACACGCTCGACTTTGGGGGCAGCACACTGCGCTACGGCATGTCGCCGGGCAGCTTGCGAGCCCGCGGCGACCAGTCGCTGGTGGTGCCGCAAACGCTGGCGCGCGAGCAAGCCCAGGAAAGTGCCCTCTACCTCTCGGACCGGTGGGACGTGACGGCGCGCTTTTCGGTGTACCTGGGGCTGCGCTACTCTTTTTACCAGGCGCTGGGCCCGCGCGACGTGTACCGCTACGAGGACGGCCGGCCGCTGAGCCCCACCACCGTGCTCGACACGATGCGCTACGGCGGTGGCAGCACCGTGGCCACCTACCACGGCCCCGAGTACCGGGCCTCGCTGAAGTACTCGCTCAACGACAACTCGTCGGTGAAAGCCGCCTACAACCGCACGCGCCAGTACATTCACCAACTCACCAACACGGCCTCCGTGTCGCCGACCGACACCTGGAAGCTGAGCGACGCCTACGTGCGCCCGCAGGTGGGCGACCAGGTGTCGGTCGGCTACTACCGGAATTTCAAATCCAACACCATTGAAACGTCGGTAGAAACCTATTACAAGGTGATGAGCGACTTCCTGGACTATAAAGGCGGCGCCAAGCTGCTGCTCAACCCCCACCTCGAAACCGACGTGGTGAGCGCCCGGGGCAAAGCGTATGGGGTGGAATTCTCGGTTCGCAAGACCGCGGGCAAGGTCAACGGCTGGCTGAACTACACCTACGCCCGCACCCTGGCGCAGGTGAACCCCGACAACCCGGCCGAGCGCATCAACGGCGGCGCCTACTACCCCAGCAACTACGACAAGCCCCACGAAGTGAACCTGGCCGGCAACTACCGCTTCAGCAAGCGCTTCAGCACGTCGGTCAATTTTAACTACAGCACGGGGCGGCCCATTACGCTGCCGCTGTCGAAGTACTACATCGACGGCACGGGCCGCGTGTATTATTCCGACCGCAACGCCTACCGCGTGCCCGACTACTACCGCGTGGACTTTTCGATAAACATTGAGGGCAACCACCGCATCAAGAAGCTGGCCCACAGCTCCTGGACGGTGGCCGTGTACAACGTAACCGGCCGCGCCAACCCGTATTCGGTTTATTTCAAGTCGGTGGCCGGGCAAATCAAGGGCTACCAGCTGTCCATTTTTGCGCAGCCCATTCCCACCGTTACCTACAACTTCAAATTTTGACCCGCCCTATGTTGCGCGCCTTGAAATACTGTGTGCTGGGGCTGTTGCTGAGCCTGACGGCCTGCGTGGAACCCTACGCGCCGCCGGTGATAAGCTCGCCCGCCCGCTACCTGGTGGTCGACGGCTTCATCAACCTGGGCGGCGTCACCGTTATCCGGCTGACGAGGAGCCAGAGCCTGGCGGCCAGCACCGTGTCGCCCTTCGAGCTAAAGGCCATGGTAAGCATCAAAGACGATGCCGGCGCCCTGTATCCCCTCACCGAACGACTGCCGGGCACCTACTCGTCCCAGCCTCTTACCTTGAGCGCCAACCGCCGCTACCAGCTGCAGATAAGCACGGCCACGGGCCGGCGCTACGCCTCCGACCTGGTGGTGGCCAAAGTGGCCCCGCCCATCGACAGCGTCACCTGGACCGCTGACAGCAAAGGGGTGCAGCTCTACGTGAGCTCGCACGACCCCACCAACGCCACCCGCTACTACCGCTGGCGGGGGCAGGAAACCTGGCAGTTCAACTCGGCTTTCCGGTCCGAGTACGAATACATCAACGGGACTATGCGGCCACGCATCGAGAATATCTACACGTGCTGGGCCACGGCTAATTCCACGTCCATCCTGCTGGGCAACACCCTCAGGCTGAGCAACGACGTGGTGGCCAAAGCTCCGCTTCACCTGCTGCCCCGCAACTCGTATAAGTTGCGCGTGAAGTACAGCCTGCTGGTGCAGCAGCTTGCCCAAACGGCCGAAGAATACACCTACTGGGAAATGCTGCAGAAGAACACCGAAAGCCTCGGCACGCTCTTCGACCCGCTGCCCACGCAGCTCACCGGCAACGTCCACTGCCTGGACGATGCCGACGAGCCCGTGCTGGGCTACGTGGGCGCCACGTCCGTGACCGAGAAGCGCCTCTTCATCGACCGGGCGCAGCTGCCCCTGGGCACACTCTACGAAACCGGCTACGAAAGCTGCATCTATCAGGACACGATTCCGGTGCGCCTGGTCAACGACATTTTTCGGAACCCCATCAACGTGCCCACCATTGCCCTGCTCGACGCACGCTTCAACCCCACCTTCTACCTGGCCGCGTCGCCCGACTGCGTCGACTGCCGTCGGCGAGGCACTAACGTGAAGCCAATTTTCTGGCGTTAAGCACTTTCACGAGCCGCGTTGCGCGGCCTTTTTCGCGCTCCTTTTTTCAATGGAATACTACCCGCTTCTGACGTATTGCCGACGGCGGGCGCGCTTGCTTGGCGCGGCCGCGGCTTGGCTGCTGAGCCTGGGTGCGGCCCGGGCTCAGCAGCCAGCCGACTCCCTGCTGCCGGCCATTGGCCCGCGCTTTGCCGCCTACAGCCAGCGCGTGCCCACCGAGAAGCTCTACCTGCACGTGGACCGGCCCAGCTACTTGAGCGGCGAAACCATGTGGTTCAATGCCTACACCGTAGCCGCCGCCCCCCACCGGCCCCTGGCGGCGAGCAAAGTGGCCTACGTGGAAGTGCTTGACCGCGAGAACGTGCCCGTGCTGCAAACCAAAATCGGGTTGGTGAATGCCACGGGGTGGGGGTCGTTGGTGCTGCCCGTTTCCCTGCCCTCAGGCCGCTACACGGTGCGTGCCTACACCCGCTGGATGCAGAACGGCGACCCCGAATTGTATTTTCATACCACCGTGGGCGTGGTGAACACCCACACGCAACCGGGCCTGCCGGCGGCCGGCCCGGCCGCCGCGCCCGATGCTCAATTTTTCCCCGAAGGCGGGCACCTCGTGCAAGGCCTGCTCAGCAAGGTGGGTTTTAAAGTCACGGACGGGGCCGGGCACGGCGTGGCGGCCACCGGCGTCGTGCTCGCCCCCAACGGCGCGCGCGTGGCGCAGTTTGCCACGCTGCGGCAGGGCCTGGGCAATTTTTCTTTCGTTCCGGCCAGCGCGGGCGGGGGGTACCGGGCCGAAATCAAGCTGGCCAACCGCCCGCCCATCTCCGTGAGCCTGCCCGTGGTGGAAACCCGGGGCTACGTGCTGCGCCTGGAAGATGCCAGCCCCGACCGGCTGCGGCTGGTGGTGCAGGCCACCGGCACCGGCGATGCAGAAGAGCGCCTCTTCCTGTTGGCGCACGCCGGGCAGCAGGTGGCGGTGGCGGCCACCGGCCAGCTCTTCGAGGGCAAAGCCATGTTCAGCGTGGCCAAGGCCGGGCTGGCCGATGGCGTCTCGCATTTCACGCTGTTCAACAGCCGCCGGCAGCCGGTGTGCGAGCGGCTGTATTTCCGGCCGCCGACCCAACTGCTCCGCCTCGCCCCCCAAACCGACAAGCCGCAATACGGCACCCGCGAAAAAGTGAGCCTGCGGCTAACGGTCCCTGGTCCGGCCAACTTGTCGGTGGCCGTGTACCAGCTCGATTCGCTCTCGGCCGCGGGTGGAACCGACGTTGCGCCCTACCTGTGGCTGACCTCGGAACTGCGGGGCGTGGTAGAAAACCCGGAATACTACGTGACAGGCCAAGGCCCTGACCGCGCCGAAGCCGCCGACAACCTCATGCTGACCCAGGGCTGGAGCCGCTTCAGGTGGGCCGACGTGCTGGCCCCCCGGCCCGAGCCGCTGCAGCACCTCCCCGAACTCAACGGCCATGTGGTGCGGGGCCGGGTGGTGCAGAGCGCCACCGGCGCGCCGGTGGCCAACGTGCCGGTGTACCTGACGGTGCCCGGCCGCCATTTTCAGCTTTATAATTCCGTGAGCCGGCCCGACGGCAGCATCCGCTTCGAACTGCCAGCCCTGCACGGCCCTACCCAGCTCATTGTGCAGCCCAATACCGAGCGCGATACCCTGTACCGCGTCGACCTGTTATCGCCGTTTTCCACGCGCTATGCGCAGCGGCCGGCGGCTTCGCTGCAGCTGCCGCCCGGCTGGGCAGCCAGCCTGCGCCGGCGCCATGTGCAGTCGGAAGTGCAGCTGCACTTCCAAAGCAAGCCACCGGTCTACCCCATTCCCCGCCCCGATACGGTGGCCTTCTATGGCAAGCCCGACGAGCGTTATTACCTCGACCAATTTACCCGGTTTAAGACCCTGGAAGAGGTGATGCGCGAATACGTGCCGGGTGTGATGGTGCGCACGCGCAAAGACGGCTTTCACTTCCTGGTGCTCGACCACAACGCGCGCAACGTGCTGGAAAGCCCGCTGGTGCTATTGGACGGAATGCCCGTTTTTGACACCAACAAAATCATGGCCATTGACCCCCTGAAAATCAAGCAGCTCGATGTCATCACGGCCCGCTATTTCCACGGCCCGCTCGTGTACAACGGCGTGGTGAGCTACACCACCTACAAAGGCGATTTAGGCGGGGCCGCGCCCGACCCCTACGCCCTGCTGCAGGACTACGAGGGGCTGCAGGCCCAGCGCGAGTTCTACGCGCCCCGCTACGACACCCCGCAGGCCGCCCAGAACCGCTTGCCTGACTTCCGTAATCTGCTTTACTGGAACCCCAACGCCAGTGGGGAGGAGCTCACGTTTTACACCTCCGACCAGGCCGGCAAATACCGGGTGGTGGTGCAGGGCCTTAGCCCCAACGGGGCGGCGGGAAGTGGCAGCTTCGATTTTGAGGTAAAACCGCCCCTATAGCGCCCCGGCAGCAGCGTCGACGAGCCCTTCGCCGGGGTTCTCCGCCAGCCGCCAGCCGTGGCTGTAGATGTTGAACCGCTCGTTGCGCACAAAGCCTAGCACCGTCATCCCGAAGCTCTCGGCGGCTTGCACCGCCAGGCTGCTGGGCGCCCCCACCGCCGCCAGAATGCCGATGCCCGCGGCGGCAGCTTTTTGCACCAATTCGAAGCTGACGCGGCCGCTCACCAGCAGCACGTGCTGGTGCAGCGGCAGCCACCCCGCCAGCAACGCGGCTCCTATTAACTTGTCCAGCGCGTTGTGGCGGCCCACGTCTTCGCGCAGCAGCAGCAGCTCGCCTTCCGGCGAAAACAGCGCGGAGGCGTGCTGCCCGCCGGTTTGCTCGAAGCCGGCCTGGGCGGCGCGCAGCTTCTCGGGCAGCTGGTGCACCACCTCGGCGCACAGGTACGGGCCGGCGGTGGGCAGCACCGGGCAGGAGGCGGTGCGCACGGCGTCGATGCTGGTTTTACCGCACACGCCGCAGCTCGAACTGGTGTAGAAATGCCGCTCTATCGCCTGAAAATCGACTTGCACGTGCGCGGCCAACTCGGCTCGCACCACGTTGCCGGCTTCTTCGGCCTTCTGCACATCGGGGCAGGGAATGACGCCGAGCAGGTCGGACTGGGCGTGAATCAGGCCTTCGGTGAGTAGAAAGCCGGCGGCCAGCTCCTCGTCGTGGCCGGGCGTGCGCATGGTCACGGACAGGGTGCGGTGCTCACGCTGGCCCTCGGCTTCGTAACCAACGCGGATTTCCAGCGGCTCCTCAGCGGCCAGCTGGTCGGAGGCGGACACGGGCGGGCCGGCGCCGCTTACTTTTTGAATGGTGACAAATTCGTAGCTGGCGGCGGGAAGCAGAATGGCGGGGTTCATGGGCGGGCGAAACAGAAATCTGGAACGTCATGCAGGGCGCAGCGAAGCATCTTGGCCGCTTTCAGTAAACCAATCGTCCAACGAAAGGATTAGCGGTGGCGGGCAAGATGCTTCGCTGCGCCCTGCATGACGTGCTTCCGAACGGACGTTCTTGGTGGCTTGACGTTCTTGCGAAACCATCCGCCTCCTTTCCCTCGCTCCTTCCGCTGCCCATGAAAATCAAGAAACTCACCCGCAACCTCACCTTCTGGGTACTGCTGGCCATTGTGGCGGGGGCGCTGCTGGGGCACCTTGCGCCCGCCAAGGCGGTGCAGATGGAGTCGCTGGGCAAGCGGTTCATCGACGTAGTGAAGCTGTTCATCAACCCGATTATTTTCCTCACCATCACGCTTGGCATCAGCACCATGGGCGATTTGAAGAAGGTGGGGCGCATTGGCGGCAAGGCGCTGCTGTACTTCGAAATCGTGACCACGCTGGCGCTGCTCATTGGGGTGGGCGTGGCGGCGCTGGTGCGGCCCGGCGCGGGCGTGAGCACCGGGCGGCTCGATACGGGAAAGGTAGACGAGTTCACCAAACGGGCCACGGAGTTTTCGTGGGGCCACTTTCTAGCCGATAACCTGACGCTGCAAGTTCTGCTTGTGGCCATTGTGCTCGGCATTACGCTCAGCAAGTACGCCGGCCGCAAGCCCATCATTCACTTTCTGAAAGAAGCCTCGAAATACGTTTTCCGCGGGCTGCACCTGGTGATGCTGCTGGCGCCCATTGGCGCGTTTGGGGGCATGGCGTTCACCATCGGCAAATACGGCATTGCCACGCTGCTGCCGCTGGGCAAGCTGATGGCGACGGTGTATCTGACCATGGGCGTGTTCGTGTTTCTGGTGCTCGGGGCCATTCTGCGCTCCTGCAACGTGGGCATGTGGTCTTTTCTGAAATACCTCAAGGCCGAGCTGCTGATTGTGCTGGGCACCTCGTCGTCGGAAGCCGGCCTGCCGGGCCTCATGGAAAAGCTGGAGCGCATGGGCTGCGCCCAGCCGGTGGTGGGGCTGGTGGTGCCCACGGGATATTCCTTCAACCTCGACGGCACTACCATTTACCTGTCGCTGTCGACTTTATTTCTGGCGCAGGTCTTTCACGTCGACCTCTCCGGCGCCCAGATTCTGACCATGATGGGCATTCTGATGGTGACCAGCAAGGGCGCGGCGGGCGTGGCGGGCAGCGGCTTTGTGGTGCTGGCCAGCACGCTCACGGCCATGAAGGTGATTCCGGTGGAAGGCCTGGCCCTGCTGCTGGGCGTCGACCGGTTTATGTCGGAGGCGCGCAGCATCACCAACTTCATTGGCAACGGCGTGGCCACCGTTTTCCTGGCTCACCACGAAGGCGCCCTCGACCACGAAATGGCCGTGGAGGCGCTGGGCAAGCGCCTCAAGCCGCTACGCTTCCGCCGGGGCTACACCAGCGGCGAATACCTGGGCGAGGCCGCCGAGCAGGCCAGCGAAATGGCGCGCCTGCTCAAAAACAGAAAGTAGAACGTGTACCCCGAAGCTCCGCTTCGGCCCAGCGGAATTGTTGAAAAACCTCCGCCGAACCGAAACGGAGCTTCGGGGTACACGTTCTAAAGCCGCACCTTTGCCCCGATGCAACCAACCCTCCCGCCCCCCGCCCCCACGCGCCCGCCCATCCGCTTCGACCGCAACGAGGTGGCCGGTGCCTTTGGCGACCTGGGCACCGACCTGCCGCTGCTCATCGGCGTCATCGCGGCTTCAGAAATCGACAGCGCGAGCGTGCTCATTCTGTTTGGGTTGATGCAGGTGCTCACCGGGCTGTGGTACCGCATGCCCATGCCCGTGCAGCCGCTCAAGGCGTTTGCGGCGCTGGTCATTGCCCAAAAGCTGCCGGGCAGGGTCATTTTTGGGGGCGGGCTGGCCATTGGCGTCAGCATGTTTTTCCTGTCCGTAACCGGGCTGATTGATGCGCTGGCGCGGTTGGTGCCCAAGGCGGTGGTGCGCGGCATTCAGTTTGGGCTGGCCCTGCAGTTGGCCACGCTGGCCCTCACCAAGTACGTGGGCGCCGACGGCGCGGCCGGCTACGCGCTAGCGGCGGCGTCCTTCGTGGTCACGGTGGTGCTGTTTGGCAACCGGCGCTGGCCGGCGGCGCTGGTGGTCATTGCCCTGGGCGTGGCCTATGCGCTGGTTTTCAAGCTCGATTTGGACACGGCCCGGAAAGCCGTGGGCCTGCATCTGCCCGCCTGGCACCTGCCCCAGCGGGCCGATATCCTCACCGGCGCCGTGCTGCTGGCGCTGCCCCAGATTCCGCTGTCGCTCGGCAACTCCATCCTCGCCACCAAGCAAGTGGCGCATGATTTATTTCCGGAGCGGGCGCCGCTCACCATCAAAAAAATCAGCTTTACCTATGCCCTAATGAACCTGGCGAATCCGTTTTTCGGCGGCTTTCCGGTGTGCCACGGCTCGGGCGGCATGGTGGGGCACTACGCGTTTGGGGCGCGCACGGGCGGCTCGGTGGTTATCTACGGCGGCATTTTCCTGGTGATGGGACTGTTTTTCAGCCAGGGCTTTGCCGATGTGGTGCAGATTTTTCCGCTGCCGGTGCTGGGGGTGCTGCTGCTGTTTGAGGCGCTATCGCTGGCCACGCTGCTGCGCGACGTGAGCAGCCAGCGCCCCGACCTGCTGGTGGCGCTGCTGGTGGGTCTGCTCTGCGCGGGGCTGCCCTACGGCTACCTTGTGGGGCTGGTGGTAGGCACGGCCATCTACTACGCCCAGCAGCGCGGCTGGGTGGGACTGGGGAAACACTAGCCGCCTTCCCAAGTCAGGAAGGCCGGCTACGGGGCCGCATAAGGCGCTGCCGGCGTTGGCTCCACGGCGGCTTCTTCGGGCAGGATGCGAACCGGCCGCTTGTGCTCATCCACGGCCACGAAGGTGAACAGGCCGGTTACGGCTTTGTGGCGGTCTTCGGAGTACATCTGCTCCACAAATAACTCGACGCGCACCTTGAGGCTGGTGCGGCCCACGTGCTCGATGCTGGCCACCAGCTCCACCAGCGAGCCGCCGGGAATGGGGTGCGTGAAATCGACCCGTTCGGACGAAACCGTCACCATTTTCAGGCGCGAGAAACGGGTGGCGGCGATGAAGGCCACTTCGTCCATGAGCAGCAGCGTGGTGCCGCCGAATAGCGTATCGTAATGGTTGGTGGTGTTCGGAAACACGGCTTTGAAGATGCGCGTTTCGGCGCGGGCAATGCGGTCGGCCAGGAGCATGAGGCAACGGGAGAAAAGGTGAGAAATGGCCTCCGTTTGCGCTCAAGCCCCCTATCCATAAGCCTGCCACCGGCCGCACGCTGCCCCGGCCACGCCCAAAGCGCAGCGGCACCGCACCGCCGATGCCAGCCCCATAGCGCGAGGGCAGCATCACTCGGCGGCCGGCAGGTCTCCTGACTTGTTTCGGGCTGGCCCCGCCCTTCTCGGCCTGCTTGCGCACGGCCAATGGGCATGAGTGGGGCCGCCTGCTCCGGCCCCTTGGCGGCCGGAAAACTCACAGTAGCGCGTCTGTTCGGGAGTTGCACCCGATTCCCTTTTAATCTTTACCCCGGCCGAAGCCCGGGTGAAAAACCGTCCGCTGATTGAAGGAATTCAAACCGAGAACCAACGGGGCGAAGGTACGGCGCGGGCGGAGTAATAAGTGGTGAATACCATTTCGCCTGTCATCCTGAGCATTCTACAGCAGCCCGCGAATCCAGCCGCCGTCCACCGGAATGGAGGTGCCGGTGATGTAGCTGGCCCGCTCCGAGCACAGAAACGCGGCCAGCGCGGCAAACTCCCGCGGCTCGCCCAGCCGTCGCATTGGAATCTGGTTTTCCCAGCGCGCCGTAGCATCGGCGGCCGAAATGCCTTCTTTGGCGGCCGTGGCATCGGCTAGCCCCACTACCCGCTCGGTGCGCGTGTAGCCGGGCAGGATGTTATTCACCGTGATGCCTTCGGCGGCTACTTCGGTGGCAAGGGTGCGGGCCATGCCGGTCACGGCCGCGCGCAGGCTGTTGGAGAGCATCAGGTTTTCCACCGGCTGCTTCACCGAGATGGAGGTGATGTTCAGGATGCGGCCCCAGCCACGTGCCTTCATGCCGGGTAGCACGGCGCGCGTCAGCTCCACCACGCTCGTGAGGAGCAGCTGCGTGGCAGCCTGCCACTGGTCAGCGTTCAGCGTATCGAAGGTGCCGGCGGGTGGACCGCCGGCGTTGGTTACGAGGATGTCGATGCGGCCGAAGCGCGCCTGTGCAGCCTGCATCAGGCGGGCTACGTCGGCGGGGTTGGCCACATCGGCCACCAGGCCCAGTACTGGCACGCCGGCGCTTTGCTCAATGGCCGCGCAGGTTTCGCGCAGGGCTTCTTCGCCCCGCGCGCAGAGCACCAGCGAGGCCCCTTCGGCGGCCAACTCTTCGGCCACGGCGCGGCCCAGGCCCTTGCTGGAGGCGGCCACCAGGGCCACTTTGCCTTTCAGTCCGAGGTCCATGGGCTTATTTCTGGCGCAGGTAGTCGTCCGATTTGTCGAGCCAGTCCTGGCGGGGCGGGCTGAAGATATCCACGTCCAGCGTGTCTTCGAGGGCTTCGGCCTTGTGGGGCACGTTGCCGGGGATGTGCAGCACTTCGCCCACGCCTACCACAATGGGCTCGGCATCTTCGGAGCCAATCCAGAAGCGCAGCGCGCCTTCCAGAATGTAGGTTATCTGCTCATTCTCATGTTGGTGCAGGGGCACGATGCAGCCTTTCTTGAGGTAGACGTGGGCCAGCATCATCTTGTCGCCGGTGATGAGGCGACGCGAGAGCTGCTCGGTCACCTGCTCCTTGGGCATGGCGTCCCAGGTGTATTTGGTGGCGGTGGGGTTTTCGGGCATTGAATTAGGCGTAAGGCTGTGGGCTGATTAGTAGACCGGTCATGCTGAGCGCAGTCGAAGCATCTCTACCGCGCAAGTAACCTAAATGTTAGAATTACTGGTGCGGCAGAGATGCTTCGACTGCGCTCAGCATGACCGGTCTTTTTCATTTCCTACTTTCCTACACCCGCACCCGGCCCGCTACCGCCGACACGCACAGCCCCATGAAGGCAATGAAGGCGAACGACACGCGCAAGCTCGTGGCCCCGGCCACAAACCCGATAATGGGCGGCCCCAGCAGAAAGCCGAAGAAACCGATGGTGGACACCGCCGCCAGCGCCATGCCCGCCGACATGTGCGTGGACCGGCCCGCCGCCGAGTACACCAACGGGACCACTGCCGACGTGCCAAAGCCCACCAGCAAAAAGCCCAGCAGCGCCGCCGGCAGCACCGGCAGCAGCACCGCAATGCTGAGCCCCGTGGCCGTGAGCAACCCGCAGAGCTGAATCACGCGCTTCGGGCCGAGGCGCGCCGCCAGCCAGTCGGCCCCGAAGCGCCCGGCCGCCATGGTGCTCATGAAAGCCGTGTAGCCCGCCCCCACCCAGGCTTTATCGGCCTGGATGACTTTCTTGAAGTACACCCCGCTCCAATCGAACATGGCCCCCTCGCAAATGAGCGCGCAGAAGGCAATGGCCCCCAGCCCCAGCAGCTCTTTATCGGGCCGCACAAAAATGGGCTGGTCGGGGTCGACGCCGCTGTCCTGACGCACGGTGTAGCCGGCGCTTACCACCAGCCCGGTCAGAATAAACAGCGCGATGCCCACAAAGTGCAGGCCCGGCGGCACCGCGTGCCCAATCATAAACGAGCCAATGGCTGCCCCCACGAAGCCTGCCAGGCTCCACAGCCCGTGAAAGGAGCCCATGATGGGCTTGTGCTCGTACAGCCGCTCTACCCCCACGGCCTGCGTATTCACCGAGATATTGGTCAGGTTGCCACCCACGCCAAACAGTATCAGGCAGGGCACCAGTTGGTAGAGGTTCTGGGCCCAGCCCAGGCCCAGCAGCGCCGCGGCGTAGAGCACCACGCTGCCCAGTATCACCCGGCGGCTGCCGTGCCTGGCCACCAGCCAGCCGGCCAGCGGCAGCGTGAGCAGCTGCCCCAGCGGTATGGCCAGCAGCACGCCGCCCAACCCGGCCTCCGAAATGCCCATGCGCTGCTGAATGCTCGGAATGCGCGAGGCCCAGGTGGCAAAGCATAAGCCTAACAAAAAGAACAAAGCGCCCACGGCCACGCGGTGGGCTTGGCGCGAAATCGTGCGCGCCGGAGAAATCACTGAAACCATATTGTTTGCCGCCCACCGCCGCGCCGAAGTGCCGCGTCCCGCACGTTGTTTGCCGTAAAAGTAAGTTTGCCAAACGCCCGCGGCGCTCGGGAAGTTTTCTCCGACGCCCATTATTGAACAGCAAAAGGCCCGGCGCACTTAAAGTGCGCCGGGCCAAAAGTCGACCTTCCGTCCTGCTTAGGCGTTGGTGTCGAGCGTAATCTGCGTCACCACATCGCGCAGCAGCAGGGTAATGGAATCAACCAGCGGCTGCAGGGCTTCGGCCTGGAACGGGCCTTCCCACTGGTCGAGCGCCTCCACGGGCGGCAGCACGTGCAGGGCGTGCAGGTGCTCCACGCTGGGCTTGAGCGTGTGGGCCGTGGTTTTCAGCAGCTTGATGTCGCCTTCCTGCATGCCGCGGCTCAGGTTTTGGGTGGCTTCCTCGCAGCTTTCCACAAAAGTTTCGAGCATAAAGGCCACAAATTCCTGGTCGCCTTGGCCTGCCACCAGCAAATCGGCAATGGAGTAGAGCTTTACCTCTGCCGCTACCGGCGGGGCTGCCGGCGGGGCCAGCAGCTCGGGCGCATCAGCCAGGCTGGGAAACGGAGCCAGCTCAGGCTCTAGGGCGGGCAGGGGCATGGTCAGGGTCCAGTCGCCCACCACGCGCAGCAACTCTTCCTCTTTGAAGGGCTTGGCCAGGTAGCCGTTCATGCCGGCCGAGAGGCACTTCTCGCGCTCGCCTTTCACGGCGTTGGCGGTGAGGGCCACAATGGGCGTGGCCAGCCCCAGCTGCTGGCGCAGCAGCGCGGTGGCCGCGTAGCCGTCCATCACCGGCATCTGAATGTCCATCAGAATCAGGTCGAAGCGCGTGTGCTGGGCCAGCTCCACGGCCATGGCGCCGTGCTCGGCTTCCGTCACCTGCACGTGGGCGTGGCTGAGGAAGGTTTTGGCAATCTGGCGGTTGAAGCGGTTGTCTTCTACCAGCAGCACCTGCTTGTTGCGCAGGTACTGTATGGTTGGGCTATTGGGCGGCAGCACCACTTTGGGCGTCAGGTCCTCGGCCGTGCCCGTGGGCAGGCGCAGGGCAAAGGTCATGGTGGTGCCCTTGTTGCGCTCGCTCTGCAGCTGCACGTCGCTGCCCATCAGCTTCACCAGGTTGCGGCAGATGCTCAGGCCCAGGCCCGTGCCGCCAAACTTGCGCGTCACCGACGAATCCTGCTGGCTGAACTCGCTGAAAATGTGCTGCACAAACTCCGGCTCGATGCCGATGCCCGTATCGGCCACCCGGAACACCACTTCGCCGATGCCGCCGTCGGCGTCGGGCTGGAAGTCGCAGGTGATGGCCACGTAGCCCGTTTCGGTGAACTTGATGGCGTTGCCAGCCAGGTTCAGTAGCACCTGCCGGATGCGGTAGGGGTCGCCGAGCAGCACGCGGGGCACGGCCGGCGCCACCCGTGTGAGTAGGCGCAGGCCCTTTTCTTCGGCCTTATAGTGCAGGGTTTGCTCAATCTCGGCCAGCAGGTGGGTGGGCGTGAAGCCGACTTGCTCCAGCGCCATCTTGCCGGCTTCCAGCTTCGAAAGGTCCAGAATGTCGTTGATAATCACCAGCAAGTGCTCGGCCGACGTGCTGATGGCCTGGCGGTAGCTGTCCTGGTCGGGGGCCAGCTCGGTTTTGGCCAGCAGCTGGCTCATGCCCAAGATGGCGTTCATGGGTGTGCGGATTTCGTGGCTCATGTTGGCCAGGAAAATCTCGCGGGCCCGCACGGCACTCTCGGCCGCCAGCTTGGCGTGGCGCAGGGCCCGCTCGGTGGCCACCCGCTCCGTGATGTCGAGACCATAGGCCACCAGCATGCGCGGCGAGCCATCGGGGTGAAACACGGGCTGCAGGCAGCGGAACTGGTGCCGCAGGCCCTCAGGCCGGTCAAAGGTTTCTTCAAACGTCACCAGCCGGCGCTCGCGGAAGGCCTCGCGCAGGCGTTCCTGGCGCTCCTCGGCCAGCGTCAGCGGGTAACCGTATTGCGCGCAGTACTCAAAATTGTCTTTGCCAATCACCCATTCGCGCTTCACGGGGTCTTTGATACCGCTTTGATTCACAAACAGGTAGCGGCCATTGGGGTCGAACACGCCAATGTCGCTGGGAATGTGGTTGAGCGTGAACTCGAAGAACTCGCGCTGCTCTTCCAGCTTCTGCTCAGCCCGCCGGCGCTTGGTGATGTCGGTGCCCGTGCCCACCACCATGCGCACGGCCCCGTCGGGGCCCAGCACCGGCACGTAGTAGCGCAGCAGTTGGCACGGGCCATCGGGCGTTTGCAAGGTTTCCTCCCACTTGGCTTCGACGCCCGTGTCAATTACTTGCTGTAGCAGCCGCTGCCGGGTGGCCCCGATTTCGGGCGCCACCCCCCGGCGCTCGCAGTATTCGGCGTTGGTCTTGCCGATTACCCACTGCCGCATTTCGGGGTTGCTAAAGGCCTTGGCGTTGACCGCCTGGAAACGCTGCTCGGTGTCAAACACGGCCACGTTCACCTTCAGGTGGTCGAGCGCGGTTTGGTAGAATTCTTTTTGGTCGGCCAGCCGCTGCTCGGCGCAGCGCAATGCTGCCTGCGCTTCGGCCAAAGCCTGGCGCAGCTGAGCCACCTGCCCGTTTTCCTGGGCAAACTCGGCGGGCAGCAAGGTTTGGCCTTCGCTTATTAATGGCCGAAGGGTAGAATTGTAAAAATCAGTCATAGAATATAATTACGACCTTGTATAGCACTAGCAAATATACGGTAATACCCTATGCTAACACTCTTATTGTCTACTTATTAAAATAAATAAAATTGCACTTTTATTTTTAAAATTATAAAACGCATTTAACCCAATGTGCAATAGAACGGGGTTAACTACAAGAAAGCCTAAGGCTTGTGAAAGACTTACGGGGCTGTGGATATTTCCGGATTTAAGCTGGTTTTTTGCGCGATTTTCCACTCACAGCAAAGCCGACAGTTCCCGCTGATACGCGGCGTTGTCGGTCATGCCATTGTGACCCGCGCCGGGCAGCAGCACCAACCGGTCGGTGGGTTTAAGCAGCGCTTTCAGTCGGAGCGACGACTGGTGGTATATGACCTCATCCCGGTCGCCGTGAAACAGCACGATGGGGGCTTTGACCTGAGTTATCAACTCATTGGTAGGCAATGGGTAGCGCACCAGGAAACCCGGCACAAACGGATACAGCCGCGCCGCCAGGTCGCGCATGCTGAAATAGGGCGCCTGCAGAATCAGCAGCTTCGGGTGCTGCTGGGCGGCCAGCCAGGTGGCCGGGCCCGTGCCCACGGAGTAACCCAGCACCACCGTGCGGCTTTCGGGGTATTCGGGCAGCAGCTGTTGGTAGGCCGTCTGCACGTCGCGGAGCAGCTGGGCTTGGCTGCTGATGGCGCCCTCGCTTTTGCCGTAGCCGCGGTAGTCTAGGAAGAACACATCGTAGCCCAGGCGGGTGTAAACGGGCGCGGCCTCGGCCCAGCTGCTCACGTCGCCGCCGTTGCCATGCAGGTAAAACACCAGGCCCTTGGAATGGGGCGCGTGGAATAGCAGGCCGTGCAGGCGGGTGTCGTCGGCCATTTTGAACCACCGCTCCTCGAAGCTGCCCGGATAGCGAAACCGGTGGTCGGCCGGCAGTCGGCTGGGGAAAAACAGCAGCTTTTCCTGCTTGAAATAAAGTACGGCGCACAGCAGCACGTACAGCCCGGCCAGCACGCTCAGAATAATCAAAACAACTTTCATAGCACCAGGGCCGGCTATAAGGCCGCGAGCCCGGCGGCAAGGTAAAGCAGCCGAGGCGGCCTAGCCGCCAATGGTGGCCATGCTCTCGAAGCTGAGTTGGTGCAGGGGCCGCTGCCGCTCGGCCTCGAAGCCGTTGGCGGCGCGGTGGCGGAAAGCGGCCGACAGGGCCGCCACGATTTCCTCGTCGGTTTTGCCGCCGCGCAGCAGGGCCCGGGTATCGAGCACGCCCTGGTCGTAGAGGCAGGTTTTGATGCCGCCTTCAGCGGTGAGGCGCAGGCGGTTGCAGGTGCCGCAGAAGGTGCGCGAGTAGGCCGCGATGATGCCCACTGTGCCCTGGTGCCCGGCAATGGTGTACTCCGAAGCAGTGGCACCGGCGGCCATGCGCACCGGCGTGAGGTCGCCAAAGTGCGCCTCCAGATGCTGTCGAATGCGGACGTGGTTCCAAGGCAGGGAGGCGGGGCCGGCCTCGTGGCTGCCGCCGTTGAAGGGCATTTCCTCGATGAAGCGCACGTCCACGGGCAGGTCGCGGCTGAGGGCAGCCAAGGGCACGAGGGCGTCGATGTTCTGGCCGTCCATCACCACGGCGTTGATTTTCACCTGAATGCCGGCATCAAGCAGGGCGTAAAAGGTTTCCAGCACCTTGGGAAGCTCGTCGCGCCGCGTGATTTGGAAGAACCGCTCGCGGTTCAGCGTGTCGAGGCTGAGGTTCACGGCCTTCACGCCCAGGCGGGCCAGGGCGGGCACGTGCGGCGCGGTGAGCACACCGTTGGTGGTCAGGCTTATATCGTCAATGCCGGGTAGCTCGGCCAGGCGCTCCATGAAGGGCACGAGGTCGCGCCGCACAAAGGGCTCGCCGCCGGTGAGGCGCACTTTGCGCACGCCCAGCCCGGCCAGCAGGCCCGTGAGGCGCAGCATCTCTTCGTAGCTCAGCAGCTCGTGCTTGGGCATGTACTTGATGCCTTCTTCGGGCATGCAGTAGAAGCAGCGCAGGTTGCAGCGGTCCGTCACGGCCAGGCGCAGGTATTCCAGCGGGCGGCCGTGCTGGTCGTAAAGCGGCGTGCGGGCCGGGGCGGCGGAAGCGAGGAGAGATGGAAGCACGTTTATCACCAATTTTGCCGGGCTGTACGTAAGACTGCCGGCCTGTGGTAAACCCCGGACGCCGGGCCGGTGTTCAGGCCACAGCCCAAAGTGCCGCCTGCGGCTGATTTTCGCCCAAGTTTACGTCGAAAGATATGTCCTTAAAAGTCGCTCTCTTCGGCATCACCCGCGACATCGTGGGTACGTCCGTCATCGAATTGCCGGCTCCCGCTCCAGCCACCGTGGGCGAGCTGCTGGCCGAAATGCGCCGCCAGTACCCCGCGCTCGGCGAGCTGCGCAGCTGCGCCGTGGCCGTCAACAACGAATACGCCAACGCCGACCAGCCGCTGCACACCGTGGACGAAATTGCCTTGATTCCGCCCGTGGCCGGCGGCTGATTTTTTAGTATTCAGTAGTCAGTATAGAGTAGTTAGACAATTGCTCTTGCCCGATACTCACTACCCAATACTTCCTACTTGACACTCCATGACCCCTACCCTTTCCATCACCGACCAGCCCATCGACATTGCTGCCGCCCTCGCCGCGGTGCAAACCGACGCGGCCGGGGCGGTCAATTCTTTTATTGGCACGGTGCGCAACCAGTCGGGCGGCCGGCCGGTGCGCCGCCTGCACTACGAGTCCTACGACAGCATGGCCCTCACGCAGCTGGGCCACGTGGTGGCACAGGCCTACGAAAAGTGGCCCATGCTGCAGGAAGTGGCCGTGGTGCACCGCAAAGGCACGCTTGAGCTGGGCGACGTGGCCGTGGTGGTGGCCGTGGCCACCCCGCACCGCGCCGAAAGCTTCGCCGCCTGCCAGTTCATCATCGACACGCTGAAGCAGGTGGTGACCATCTGGAAGCGCGAGGAATACGAGGACGGCACGGAGTGGGTGGCGGCGCACCCGTAAACTATTCGTCATGCTGAACGCAGTGAAGCACCTTATCACGCCAGAACCAACCGTTCCAGCGTGATAAGGTGCTTCACTGCGTTCAGCATGACAGGCGTTGGTGAGTGTGCTGCTTACTTCGCCGGAATCAGGTAGCCCAGCGACAATTGGAACGCCGAGTGGCGGGCGTTTTTCAGGTCGCCGTTGAAGTAGGTGCCGTTGTCGGACTTCACAAAGTCGCTGAAGGCGCCGGTGTAACGCAGGTTCAGGCTCAGGCCGTTATCGGCCTGGTAGCCGATGCCGGCCAGGTAGCCCAGCTCGTTGCGGTTGAGGCCGCTCACGTCGCGCTTGTTCTGGGATTCCGTGGTAGTGGGCGTGCCGTTCAGGGCCGAGGTGGTGGTGACTTTCGTCTCGTCGTTGGCGCTGATGAGGTAGGAATACTGCGGGCCGGCCTCGGCAATGAAGCCACCGGCATTGATTTTCAGGAGCACCGGCACGTCGAGGTAGTTATAATTTACCTGGCCTTCGCGCTTCTGCTTGGTACCGAGAAGGTTGGTGTATTCAGCAGGCTTGTTTTCGAAGCCTTTTTGCGAATACAGCACTTCGGGCTACACCGAGAAGAAGCCGTCGCTGATCACGGGCACGTTCACCAGCACGCCGCCCAGAAAGCCCACTTTGTTGTTGTAAGTCGATTCGTTTTTGATGTCGCCGGCCAGGTTGGAGTAGTTGGCTCCGGCGCGCAGGCCAAAGCGCACATCCTGCGCCTGAGCCGAAGAAACAGCGGCCGTGGCCAGAAGCAAGGCGGCTGGAATGAGGACTTTTTTCATGATAGTAATAGCGAGTGAATGAATAAACGCTGGCGGGCGGAATTCGAAAAGTGTGCCAACCTGTGCTGCAAACGCCCTTTTCTTCCCTCACATTGCATCCATCGCGCACGAAAAAAGCCTGACTACCGTGGCGGCAATCAGGCTTTCAGAAAGTTAATCAAGAATCTTTTTTCTGGGCTTTGAGCTGCCTGGCCGCCGGCCTGGCTGCCTTTTCCAGCAAATCAGCGGGCCAGCTCCTGCTCGGCGGCGGCCCGCTCCTCGGGCGTGTTCACGTTGCGCAGCTCCTCGGCCACGGGCGCGGTCAGCAGCTCGATGTCGGAGTTGATGAGGGCCTTGCGCGGGCAGGAGTAGCCCAGGCTCAGAAACCGCAGCAGCTGCCCGTAGCTGCGCGGCTCCCAGATGCTGACCAAGGGCTCGGGAAATTCATCCCAGGGGCTGCGGAACGAGGTGGCCATGCGCGCCGGCTGCCGGTTGCTCACCAGGTGTTCCAGCGTGTCGCGGGTGAGGAAAGGCAGGTCGCAGGCCAGCACCAGCCACGCCGCATTCGGGTCGGCCTGAAAGGCCGATAGGATGCCGCCCAGCGGCCCCAACCCCAGAAAGGTATCGGGCAGGGGATTGAGCCCGGCGGGCAGATTCGCTGCCTGGTCGGGCCGCACGGATACGCGCACGTCGGGGCAAAACTCGCTGAGCAGCGCGGCGGTGTGCTGGCGCTGGTCGAGGTCGTGGTAGTGCAGGGCGCCCTTGTCGGTTTGCATACGCTCGCTGCGGCCGCCGGCTAGCACGAGGCCGCGCAGCACCGGCACGGCCATTTGGTACCACTGCTTGATGAAGGCGGCTATTTTTTGGGTTTCGGGCAGGCGCAGCACGGGCGGCAGCGGCGCGGCGCTGAAGTGTTCGGCCAGCACGGCGGGCAGCTCCGTCTGGCCTTCAGCCAGCAGAATAAGTCGCACATCGGTGAGGCGGTCGAGCTTCTTGTCCAAGGGCTTGCGCGGGTCGACGATGACGACCTGCTGGCGGGCGCGGAAGTGGTTGCCATTCACCAGCACCACGCTTTCGTGAGCCAGCAGCTCGGGCTGCGTGAAGCGGTCCAGCACCCTTGTGAGGTTGAGCTGACGGTGGGTGATTTTATCAACCAGCTCTGCCGAAAGGCCGTTTTCGGCCACATAGGGCATGGCTTTGCTGGTCGCGGCCGGTGCATCCGCGGC
The DNA here is from genome assembly GCF_022811645.1 of Hymenobacter monticola. Classification (NCBI taxonomy): domain Bacteria; kingdom Pseudomonadati; phylum Bacteroidota; class Cytophagia; order Cytophagales; family Hymenobacteraceae; genus Hymenobacter; species Hymenobacter monticola. The sequence goes on from NZ_CP094534.1 coordinate 773,861, forward strand.
GGCATCGCCGGCGGCGTGGTCGGCATCCACGTAAGCGACGCGCAGTTGGGGCGCCAGCAGCGGCAGCAGCTGCGCTACCAGCGTCTGAATGTCGCCGCAGGGCGCGCCGAGAATGGCGAGTTCGTGGCGGCCAAATTCGCCCACGTCGGGGCGGGTGAGGGCGGCGTGCTTGAAGCGTTTTACGGTTGAGCTAGGCAGACTATCCATGCCGGAATTTACAAATTTTCGAACCGATTGAAATCTTTCTTGCCGCCGGTTTTGGCGATAAGCTGCACGTTATCAATCGTGATGTCGTGCGAAAAGGCCTTGCACATGTCGTAGATGGTGAGGGCGGCCACGGTGGCACCGGTCAGGGCCTCCATCTCCACGCCGGTGCGGCCCGTGACCACGGCCGTGCACACCACGCGCAGCGCGTCAGCGCCCTCGGGCTCAATGGTAATGCTGCAGTCATCGAGGCCCAGCGGGTGGCAAAGCGGGATGAGGTCGGCCGTTTTTTTGGCGCCCATGATGCCCGCCAGGATGGCCGTGTGAATGACCGGGCCTTTGTGCGAGGGCATCTCGCCGGCCTGCACGCGGCTCAACAGTTCCTCGCCCAGCACCACGCGGCAGTGGGCGCGGGCCACGCGGCGGGTGGGCGTTTTCTGGCCCACATCCACCATGGTGGGTTGGTTGGCGGCGTTGACGTGGGTAAAATTCTTGGTAAGCATAGGTCGTAGAGACGTGGTTTGTCTACTAATCGTTGAGTGAAATGCGCTGGCTGTAGCGCGGACTTTGTAGTCCGTATCGACAAGCTAAAATCCGAAATGACACCCGAACGGTGCGGGGACGCGGACTACAAAGTCCGCGCTGCTTCTCATCTAGCTAACTCAGCCCCCAAATGTTTTGTGGCAAACTATTGAGCCAGGCAGCCGTTTTCTAACCGGCGCCGGCCCGCATGGACCGCGCCTGCTGCGGCAAATCCGCCGCGCCGGCCCATTTAAGGCCGCTCCTTTCCCCTATCTAATTATGAACAATACCGCATTAGTCGTCGGCGCCAGTGGCATCATCGGCAGCAACTTAGCCCAGGAGCTGCTGGCCCACAACTGGACCACCTACGGCCTGGCCCGCCGGCCCGATACCAGCATTCCCGGCCTGCAACCCGTGGCCGCCGATTTGATGAACCCTGCCAGCCTCGAAACCGCCCTGGCCGACATTCAACCCACGCACGTGTTCATCACCAGTTGGATGCGCCAAGACACCGAGGCCGAGAACATCCGCGTGAACAGCGCCATGGTGCGCAACCTGCTGGCTGTGCTCGGGCCAAAGCACTCGGTGCAGCACGTGGCCTTGGTTACGGGGCTGAAGCACTACCTGGGGCCGTTTGAGGCCTACGTGAGCGGGGGTGTGCCGCCGCCCACACCTCTGCGCGAGTCGCAGCCCCGGCTGGCGCTCGACAACTTTTATTACGCTCAGGAAGACGAGGTGTACGCCGCGGCCGAGCGCGACGGCTTTACTTGGAGCATTCACCGGCCGCACACCATCATCGGCAAGGCCGTGGGCAACCTCATGAACCTGGGCACCACGCTGGCCGTGTACGCCAGCATCTGCAAGGAAACGGGGCGGCCCTTCCGCTGGCCCGGCTCGCAGGCGCAGTGGGAAGGCCTGTCGGACGTGACCGATGCCCGCGTCATTGCCAAGCAGTTGGTGTGGGCCGCCACCACCGAAGCCGCCCGCAACGAGGCCTACAACGTGGTGAACGGCGATGTTTTCCGCTGGAGCCAGCTGTGGGGCCGCCTGGCCGAGTGGTTCGGGGTGGAGGCCGTGGGCTTCGACGGCACCATTCACCCGCTGGAAACCGAGCTGGCGCAGGATGCCAACACCTGGCGCGAAATCGCAACCAAGCACGGCCTGACCGAGCCGGATTTGAACCGCCTGGCTTCGCCCTGGCACACCGATTTGGACCTGGGCCGGCCCATTGAGGTGATGACGGACATGGCCAACAGCCGCAAGCGCGGCTTCACGGTATTTCAGAGCACGGAAGACTCTTTCTTCGACTTGTTCGCGCAATTGCGTCAGAACCGGCTGATTCCGTAGCTTCCCAGAATTGGTAGGGGCGGGGCCTGACCCCGCCCGTCGTTGAACGGTCAGATGTAGTATTGTTCAACGACGGGCGGGGGCAAGCCCCGCCCCTACTTTCTATCAAACTCCATCCCATGCTTTCCCCCGCCGAAGCCATCGCCCTCGTCCTCGCCACGGCCCGCCCGCTGCCGCCCGAAACCGTGCCCCTGCTCCACGCCGCCGGCCGCGTGCTAGCCGAAACGCTGACGGCCGACCGCGACTTTCCGCCTTTCAACCGGGTGGCCATGGACGGCATTGCGGTGGCCCACGCCGCCTGGGCTGGCGGGCAAACGGAATTTGAAATTCAGCACGCGCAGTACGCCGGCGCCCCGTCCCGGCCCCTGCTCGACCCCAGCAAGGCCGTGGAGGTGATGACCGGCGCGGTGCTGCCCGCCGGCACCGACGTAGTGGTGCGCTACGAGGACATCCTGCTACACGACAACCGCGCCCGCATCCAGATTGCGGCGCCCGAAACGTCCGGCGTCAACATCCACCACCAGGCCGCCGACCGCCGCGCCGGCGATGCCCTGCTGACGCCCGGCACCCGCCTGGGTCCGGCCGAGCTGGCCGTGGCCGCCACCGTGGGCGCCGCCGAAGTGGCCGTGACGCGCGCCGCCCGCGTGGCCGTGGTGAGCACCGGCGACGAGCTGGTGGGCATTCAGGAAACGCCGCTGCCGCACCAGATTCGGCGCTCCAATGCCTACGCGTTGCAGGCGCTGTTCACGCAGGACGGAGCCGCGGTTTCGCTCTTCCACCTGTCCGATGCACTCGATGAGCTGCGCGACGGCCTCACCAAAATCCTCGGCGCGGGCTTCGATGCCGTGGTGCTGAGCGGGGCCGTGAGCAAAGGCCGCGCCGACCACCTGCCGGGCCTGCTGCGCGAGCTGCACGTGCGCGAAATTTTCCACGAAGTGCAGCAGCGCCCCGGCAAGCCGCTGTGGTTTGGGGCCCGGGAAGGCGGGCCGGTGGTGTTTGGCTTGCCTGGCAATCCGGTTTCCACCTTCATCACGGCTTGCCGCTACGCGCGGCCCTGGCTGCGCGCCGTGCAGCAGCCGGAAGGTGCGCCGGCAGTAGCAGCGGTTGAAACCCCTGCGCCGGCCGTGCTCACAGTGGATATCAACTTCAAGCCCCAGCTCACACACTTCGTGCCCGTGCGCCTGACCGTGGATACCGAAGGCCGGCGCCTGGCTACGCCGCTGCGCGTGGGCGGCTCGGGCGACATGTTGAGCCTGGTGGGAGCCACGGCGTTTCTGGAGCTGCCGCCGGAGCCGGCCGTGTTTCTGGCGGGCAGTGCGTGGCCGTGCTGGGTGCTGTAAGCTGGCTTTTATGGTTCTTTAGTTGAACTTCTGGCCCCGGACTGCGTACAGCAGCCCGAGTCGCAGCGCCAGCGGCTGAGTGTTGAGGGTGGCCCGGCGCACTGGCCACCGTCTTTTTTCTCACCGGAAGCCACCCGAATTATGCCGACGAAAAAAGCAAGCACCGCCAAAAAAGACCCCTGCTGGAAAGGTTACGAGCAGGAAGGAACCAAGAAAAAAGACGGCAAGACCGTCCCGAATTGCGTGAAGAAAGACTAGCTCTTGTAGCGGCTTTGTATAGCAGAAGGCCCCGGCCTGCGCCCACTTGGCGCGGGCCGGGGCTTTGTTTTGGAGGTAGGCCCACGGGGCCAAATTGATTTAAAGGGTTGCGTCGTATCTTCGCCCTACGCTGCTATCCAGAAAGACCGAGGGACCGGGCCCGATGACGTCTTGGCAACCTACCGCGAGTAGGTGCCAACTCCCGTTTCACCGCTGTTTTTGGTGAAAGAAGATGACAGCCGGAACTGTGCCAGCCCGCACGGGTTTCTTTCTGGATACGCGCTTACGTAGCTATTCGACCCCAGAAAAGAAATGCCCACCGCCACCCTCGCCGCTCCTTCTCCGCTTCCCCAAATCCTGCGCCAGCGCCTGCTGATTCTCGACGGCGCCATGGGCACCATGATTCAGCGCCACCCGCTCACGGAGGAGGACTTTCGCGGCGCCCGCTTCGCCGACCACGACCGGCCCCTGCGCGGCAACAACGACCTGCTGAGCCTCACGCGGCCCGACATCATCAAGGGCATCCACGCCGAGTATTTCGCCGCCGGGGCCGACATGGTGGAAACCAACACCTTCTCGGGCACCACCATTGCACAGGCCGACTACGGCCTGGAGCACGTGGTGTATGAACTGAACTACGAGTCGGCCCGCCTAGCCCGCGAGGCGGCCGATGAATACAGCACGCCCGACAAGCCGCGCTTCGTGGCCGGCGCCGTGGGCCCCACCAACCGCACTGCCTCGCTCTCGCCCGACGTGAACCGGCCCGGCTTCCGCGCCGTGACGTTTGACGAGCTGGCCACTGCCTACCTGGAGCAGGTGCGCGGCCTCGTGGATGGCGGCGTGGACACACTGCTCATCGAAACCATCTTCGACACGCTGAACGCCAAGGCGGCGCTCTACGCCGTGCAGAAATTCTTTGACGATGGGGGCCGCGTGGTGCCCGTCATGATTTCGGGCACCATCACCGACGCCTCGGGCCGCACGCTGAGCGGGCAGACGGTGGAGGCATTCTGGAACAGCATCAGCCACCTGCCGCTGCTGAGCGTGGGGTTGAACTGCGCCCTCGGTGCTCACCAGCTTAAGCAGTACGTGGAGGAGCTGAGCCGCATTTCCGACGTGCACATTTCGGCCTACCCCAATGCCGGCTTGCCCAATGCTTTCGGTGGCTACGACGAGTCGGCCCAGGAATTTGCGGCGCTGGTGGAAGACTATTTGAAAGACGGCATCGTGACGGTGGTGGGTGGCTGCTGCGGCACCACGCCCCAGCACATCGCCGAACTGAGCAAGCTGGCCGAGCGGTACAAGCCGCGCGAGTTGCCGACTGAGTTGCAGCCCGCCACCCACCTCAGCGGCCTGGAGCCATTCGACATCAAGCCCGAGAGCTTGTTTGTGAACGTGGGCGAGCGCTGCAACGTGACGGGTTCGCGCGCTTTTGCCCGGCTCATTCGCACGGGTGCTTATGAGGAGGCGCTGGCCGTGGCCCGCGTGCAGGTGGAGGAAGGCGCCCAGGTGCTCGACATCAACATGGACGAGGGCATGCTTGATTCGGAGCAGGCCATGACGACGTTTCTGCACCTCATCGCCTCCGAGCCCGACATTGCGCGGGTGCCGGTGATGATAGACTCCTCGAAGTGGAGCGTGATTGAGGCCGGCCTGAAGTGCGTGCAGGGCAAGAGCATCGTGAACTCGATTTCGCTGAAAGAGGGCGAGGAGGTGTTTTTGCAGCGGGCCCGCACGGTGCGCCAGTACGGCGCGGCCATGGTGGTAATGGCCTTTGACGAAGAAGGCCAAGCCGATACCTACGAGCGGCGCATTGCCATTTGCCAGCGCAGCTACGACCTGCTGATGGGCATCGGCTTCCCGGCCACCGACATCATTTTCGACCCCAACATCCTCATCGTCGGCACCGGCATGGAGGAGCACCGCAACTACGCGGTCGACTTCATCGAGTCGGTACGCTGGATTAAGCAACACCTGCCCGGCGCCCTCACCAGCGGCGGCGTGAGCAACATTTCGTTCTCGTTCCGCGGCAACGACGTGGTGCGCGAGGCCATGCACGCGGCCTTCCTCTACCACGCCATCCGGGCCGGGCTGGACATGGGCATTGTGAATCCCAACCAGCTGGCGGTGTACGACGAGGTGCCCAAGGACCTGCTGGAGCTGGTGGAAGACGTGCTGCTCAACCGCCGCGCCGACGCCACCGAGCGCCTGCTGGAATTCGCCGACACGGTAAAGAAGAAGGACAAGGTAGAAGCCGTGGCCGACGCTTGGCGCAGTCTGCCGGTACAGGAGCGCCTCTCGCACGCGCTGGTGAAGGGCATTACCGAGTTTATTGACGAGGACACCGAAGCGGCCCGCCGGGAACTGGCCCGGCCGCTCGACGTAATTGAGGGCCCGCTGATGGCGGGCATGAACGTGGTGGGCGACCTGTTTGGGGCCGGCAAGATGTTCCTGCCGCAGGTGGTGAAGTCGGCCCGTGTGATGAAAAAGGCCGTGGCCTACCTGGAGCCGTACCTGTTGGCCGACAAGCAGGGCTCGGACCGGCAGACGGCCGGCAAAATCCTGATGGCCACGGTGAAGGGCGACGTGCACGACATCGGCAAAAACATTGTGGGCGTGGTGCTGGCCTGCAACAATTTCGATATTGTGGACCTGGGCGTGATGGTGCCCCTCGAACGCATTCTGGACGAAGCCCAGGCGCAGAACGTGGACGTTATCGGCCTCTCCGGCCTCATCACCCCTTCGCTCGATGAGATGGTGTACGTGGCCCAGGCCATGGAAAAGCGCGGCATGAAAACCCCGCTGCTCATTGGCGGCGCCACCACCTCGCGCCTGCACACGGCCGTAAAGATTGCGCCGGCCTACAGCGGCGCCGTGGTGCACGTGAACGACGCCTCGCGCAGCGTGGGCGTGGCGGCGGGCCTGCTAGGCTCGGGTGAAGTGGCGTATGCCGAGACGGTGGCCGCCGACTACGCCGCGCTGCGCGCCGACTACGCCAGCCGCCAGCGCGAGAAGAACTACCTGACCATCGAGGCGGCCCGCGAAAACGGCTTTAAATCTGACTGGAGCGCGGTTTCGATTACCAAGCCCAGCTTCCTCGGCACCAAGGTGCTGGAAGACTACGACCTGGCCGAGCTGGCCGAATACATCGACTGGACGCCCTTCTTTCACACTTGGGAGCTAAAGGGCCGCTACCCGCGCATCCTCACCGATGAGACACTGGGCGAGGCCGCCACCAAGCTGTTCGAGGATGCGCAGGCCATGCTCAAGCGCATTATTGACGGCAAGTTGCTGTCGGCCCGCGCGGTGCTGGGATTCTGGCCGGCCAATACGGTGGATTACGACACCATCGAAATCTACGCCGATGATTCGCGCGACACAGTAGCCACCGAGTTTTTCACCTTGCGGCAGCAGGGCGAGAAGGGACCACGCATTCCCAACCTCGCCTTCTCTGACTTCCTGGCGCCGAAGGCATCGGGACGCGCCGACTACCTGGGTGGCTTTGCCGTGACGGCCGGCATCGGCATTGAGACACTGCTGGAACAGTTTGCGGCCGACCACGACGACTATTCCAGCATCATGGTGAAGGCCTTGGCCGACCGCTTGGCCGAGGCCTTTGCCGAGCGTCTGCACGAGCGGGTGCGCCGCGAGTTCTGGGGCTACGCGCCCGACGAGCACCTCACCGGCGAAGAGCTGGTGCAGGAGAAATACCGTGGCGTGCGCCCTGCCCCCGGCTATCCCGGCTGCCCCGACCACACCGAGAAAATTACGCTCTTCCAACTGCTCGACGCCGAGGGCAACACCGGCATTTCGCTTACCGAAAATCTGGCCATGTACCCGGCCTCGTCGGTGAGCGGCATGTACTACGCCCACCCGGATGCCCGCTACTTCGGCCTCGGCCGTATTGGCCTCGACCAGGTGAGCGACATTGCCCACCGCAAGGGCATGGCCACAGCCGAGCTGGAACGCTGGCTGATGCCCAACCTCAACTACGAGCCGAAGAAATAGTGTAGCGTGGACTCTGTGAGTCCGCGCCCTACAGTGTCAATAGAAAGTTCCGACCTCACGCTTCCATGCGCGGACTCGCAGAGTCCACGCTACATTCAATGAAAGTTACCGACCACCTGGCCAAGGCCAACGGGAAAACCCTTTTCTCCTTCGAAGTGCTGCCGCCGAAAAAGGGCGAAAACATCCACAACCTGTTTTCGAACATTGAGCCCCTGATGGAGTTCAAGCCGCCGTTTATCGACGTGACCTACCACCGCGAGGAGTACGTGTACCGCCACCACCCCAACGGCCTGCTGGAAAAGAAAACCGTGCGCCGCCGGCCCGGCACCGTGGGCATTTGCGCGGCCATTAAAAACCGCTTCGACGTGGACACCGTGCCCCACCTCATCTGCGGCGGCTTCACGAAGGAGGAAACCGAGAATGCGCTGATTGACTTGCACTTCCTGGGCATCGATTCCATCCTGGCCCTGCGCGGCGACCCCATCAAGAGCGAGGGCGTGTTCAAACCCGAGCCCGACGGGCACGCTTATGCCTGCGACCTCATTGGGCAGGTGGCCAACCTGAACAAGGGCGAATACCTCGACCAGGAGCAGGACGACGTGTGGGCCACCAACTTCTGCATCGGCACGGCCGGTTACCCCGAAAAGCACTTCGAGGCTCCCAACTACAACGCCGACATCCGCTACCTTAAGCACAAGGTGGACCGCGGCGCCGACTACATTGTGACGCAGATGTTTTTCGACAACGAGGAGTTTTTCCGGTTCGAGAAGCTGTGCCGGGCCGCGGGCATCGACGTGCCCATCATTCCGGGCCTCAAGCCGCTCACCACCAAGAGCCAGCTCACCATGCTGCCCCGCTCCTTCTACCTCAACCTGCCCGAGCCGCTGGTGGAAGCCGTGAGCCAGTGCCGCGACAACGACGCGGCCCGCGCCATCGGCATCGAGTGGTGCCTCAACCAAAGCCGCGAGCTGATGGCCCACGGCGTGCCCTGCCTGCACTACTACAGCATGGGCAAGTCGGAAAGCATTAGGCGGGTGGCAGCGGAGTTGTTTTAGAGCCGGTTCTGAGACAAATCCAGCACGTCGTGCAGCGCGCCAGCGAAGCCCCTTTACCGCGAAGGCAATTCAATCGTATGGATTGATAGTTGTGCAGTAAAGAGGCTATGCTGGCGCTTTGCACGACGTTCTTTTTTAAATCTGACGGACCCCTAAAGTGCTCGACGACCTGTTTGCCCAACTACGCACGGCCACGGCACCGGCCGAGATTGAGGTGCTGCAAAGCGGCATCTGGCAGCTCTGGCTCACGAGCGGCGACGTGGCCCTCGACAAAATGCTGGAAGCTGGCATGCGCGCCATGCAGGCCGAAGACCAGACGCTGGCCATTAAACATTTTACCGAAATAATTCAAATCAATCCGGAGTTTGTCGAGGCCTGGAACAAGCGCGCCACGGCGTATTATTTGCGGGGCGAATACCGGGCTTCGCTCGACGACATTGCCGAGACGCTGCGGCGGGAGCCCCGGCATTTTGGGGCGCTGTGGGGCGAGGCCAGCATCTGGCGCCAGCTCGGCGAGTACCGGCGCGCATTGCGGGCGTTAGGGCATTTGGCCGCCATTTGCCCGCACTTGCCTGGCCTCCACGAGCAGCAGCTTTACCTACGCGAGCGCCTCGAAGACGGCGGTGCGCTGGAATAGCAGCATGGGAAAAAAGAAGATTTTGCTACCTTAGGTCTCAGCAAACGTTTGGGACCGAACCAGCGGCAATTTCTCCTTTTTCAATACCCGTGCCACTATGAATAATTACATTTACGCTATTTGTCAGTTTCCCCTCTTCGCATTGGCACTGACAGCTAATGCCCAAAAAATGCACACCACCAAATGGGAAAGCGGCCAGCTCGACCGGCGCACCAAAGTGGGCGTGTGGGAATACTATGGCTACACGCCGTCGAAAGAGCAGGTGGTGGTGCAGCGCTACGACCACTCGGCCAAGCAGTTGCTGTACTTCCGGCCCAGCGGTGAGTTTATTTATAACATCGAACTGAAGCCGGGCCAGTGGAAACGCCACGCCGTGGACCGGCCGCCGCTGTTTATCGGCGGCGACCCGGCCCTGGCCACTTACACCACCCAGCTGCAGTACCCCCTGCAGGCGCAGGAGCGCAACATTCAGGGCCAGGTCACGGTGGGGTTTGCCGTCGACACGCTGGGGCAAGCCAGCGGGCACCGGGTGCTGCGCAGCATCGGGGGCGGCTGCGACCAGGAAGCCCTGCGCGTGGCCCGCACCATTCCCAACGAGTGGATTCCGGCCAAAGTGGGCAGCCACGCGGTGGCGGCCGAATATGAGCTGACGCTTACCTTTCGGCTGGCCCAGCCGTAGAAGGCCGGGCGGCATTTTGCCCTACTACCCGCCTTGCGCTATGAAATCACCCTTTGAAGGAAAAAGCGGCCGCAGCTGCGCCCTGTTGGCCGGCACCTTAGCAGCCCTCACGCTCACCCTGGCTGGCTGCGACTCGACCCCGAACGAGCGCCGGGCTGCCGCCCGCAACGCCGGCCGCGAGCTGGACACGCTGGCCAGCAGCGCGGCCCACAAACTCGCCCGCGTGGGCAAAGGCGCCGCCACCTACGACGCCGCCAACCGCGCCCGTCGCGCCCGTCCCCTCGACCCGCGCCAGCAGATTGCCATGGAAACCAAGCTACTGGGCCCCTACTCGGGCCAGGTGAATGCCCTCACGCCGGCCGACCTGCCCAACGCCTACACCCAGTTCATCAGGGAGGTGAGAGCCGAGCGCGCCACCTGGACCGACCGCGACTGGGACTACGCCCGCGCCGTGTACCAGCGCCTGAACGACCAGCTCAAGCAGATTCGGCTCGACATGCCGGCCCGCTACGAAGTGGCCATCCGGGCCCGGCAGGCCGAGTGGGTGACACTGCAAGCCGGGCACACGGCCTCGGGCATCAGCAATGCTACCAAAGTGCAGCCGAAATAAGGGTTGAATGTTGAGGATGGAAGGTTGAGTTGACCTTTTTCGTTAATCAATGCTCGGCATTCAGCCCTCAACACTCACCCCTCAACACTTCCCGAAGTGCCCGGTCCTGATTCCATCGTTTTCCTCGAATCGTTTTACGAACCGATGGCGGCCAACCTGGCCCGCACCCGGCTGGAAGCGGCGGGCATTCCCTGCTTTCTGAGCAACGAAAACCTGGTGTCGCTGCTGCCGCTCTACAGCCCCATCACGGGCGGCGTGCGGCTGTACGTGCGCCAGCACGACGCCGAGGCGGCCCTGGAAATCCTGCACCACGAGCCGGTGCCGCTGGCCACCGAACCCGACGTGGCCTCCTTCGCCGCCGATGCGCCCGACCCCGTGACACCGCGCTGCCCCCGTTGCGGGTCGTCGGACGTGGCCTGGGGGCCGGCCACGCGCAACACCTACGGCTTCTGGGAATCGGTGCTGTCGGTGCTGCTACGCTTTCCGGTGCGGGGCAGCCGTTACCATTGCTTTCACTGCGGCAATGAGTTTAAGTAGTGGGGTATTTCGTTAGAAATGAATACTAGCCTGTCCGGTCGTTGCGTTGTCCAAACATGAGTCGCCCGAAAAACCGCCGCTTTTGGCTGCTGATGCTTCCGTGGTTGCTGACCACGCTAATGGCGCGAGCCCAGACGCCGCCGGCCATTAATGGCCTGAAGGGCGACTATTACGAAGGAATCAACTTTGAGAAATATGTGCTAACTCGCCGCGACGCCACCATCGATTTCAATTGGGGCCACGAGCCGCCCGCGCCGGGCCTGCCGGCCGAGGATTTTTCGGTGCGCTGGACGGGCTGGCTGGTGCCGCCTACCAGCGGCGAATATACCTTCCACGTGACCGTAGACGACGGTATCCGGCTGTGGCTGAACGATAAACTTCTACTAGATGAGTGGCGCGGGCAGCCCGTAAGCTCATACACCGCCACCGTGACGTTGCGGGCTGGCGAGCCCTACCGCCTGCGGGTCGATTATTGCCAATACCGCCTCGATACCCGCGTGTTCGTCAACTGGGCGCTGCCTTCGACGGTGCCTTCTTCCTGGCGAAATCTCTGGGGCATGACCACTGATAAGCCCAAGCCCGTGCCCATTTCGTCGGCCTACCTTTCTCTAAATAACCCCAAGCTTGTAGCAAAGCGCGAGACCCCATCTCCTCCGGCGCCTGCCCCCAAGCCCCTGACCGTCAACAAGCCCCAACCTGTCCCGCAGCCGCCGAGCAGAAAACCGGCGGCCGTAGCTCCCGTGCCCCAAACGCCGCGCCCGATAGCCAAAGCGACTCCGGCAGCCGCGCCGCTGCCCGTGGCGAAGCCCCTTCCTTCCCCTCCCCCCGTTTTGGCCGACTCTGGCCGCACAGCCTCCGCGCGGCTGGCCACGCTGGCCGTGGGCGAGGCCATGACGCTGCCCGACTTGTACTTCGCCCAGGGCCAGGCGCGGCTGCTGCCGGAGTCACGCTTGGCGCTCGATGGCCTGGCCGCCACCCTGCACGCCCAGCCCACGCTGCGCTTCGAAGTGCAGGGCCACACCGACAACGTGGGCAATGCCGAACTCAACCGCCAGCTGTCGCAGCAGCGGGCCGATGCCGTGTGCCTCTACCTCACGGCCCACGGCGTGGCCACCGGGCAGCTGCGCCCCGTGGGCTACGGCGGCACCCAGCCCGTGGCCGACAACGCCGACCCCGCCCAACGCCCCCGCAACCGCCGCGTGGTGCTGCGCCGGCTGTGAATAAGAACGGCGTAGGGGCGGGGCTTGCCCCCGCCCGAATGCCTGGGTTGTTGCGTGTTTCGTTCGCCGCTGGGCCGGGGCAAGCCCCACCCCTGCGCCAATCAGGCTTTAGCAAACGTCAACCCCACCGGCCTTTCTGCGTTGCAACAGGGCATCTATCCGCCCCATTTCTATGGCCTTCGCCACCCGCATGACCCAGGCGCTACGCCAACACTGGCGCCACTACTTGGTAGAAGCCGGCGGCATCATGGCGTTTCTCGCGTTTTCGGGTTCGGCGGCGGTGCTCTGCCACCACCCCGATTCGGCGGTGGCACGGGCGCTGGGGCCGCAGGAGTGGGTGCAGCGCGTGGGTGTGGGCCTGGTGGTGGGCAGCCTGATTGCCGCCATGGCCTATTCGCCCTGGGGCAAACGCTCGGGCGCCCACTTCAACCCGGCCGTAACGCTGGGCTTCTGGCACCTGGGGCACATAGCCACAGCCGATGCGCTGTGGTACGTGCTGGCGCAGTTTGCCGGGGCTTTGGCGGCGGGCGCGGGCATGCACTGGGCGCTGGCGCCGTGGTTTGACCACCCCAGCATTCATTACAACACCACCAAGCCCATCGACGGCCCCCACGGCTGGGCGCTGGCGCTGGGCGCCGAAGTGCTCATTTCCAGCATGCTGATGCTGGGCCTGCTGTGGTCGCTGCACTCGGCCCGGGGCAAGAAGTGGACGGGCGCGCTGGCGGGCGCGCTGGCGGGCGCGCTGCTGGCGCTGTTTGTGGTGGTGGAGGCCCCGCTGTCGGGCATGAGCTTGAACCCGGCCCGCACCCTGGGCACCGCCGTGGCGGCGGGCGAGGCGCCGCATCTGTGGCTGTATTTTGTGGGGCCGCTGGGGGCCATGTGGGCCACGGCCGAGGCTTTTCGGCGCTATCGGCAGCGGCGCGTTTTGGCGGCGCGCCCGCCCCGCTACCCCGACAACAGCCCAATGTAATCAACAGCCTTTCTCAGGGTTTTCGCGTAATGCAGGGCAATCCATTCCTCCTTGCTCATGCCCACCAAAAAACCCGCGGCCGCCAAACCCGCCACTAAAAAAGCTCCCGCTGCCGCCAAAGGCGCTCCCGCCAAAGCCGAGCGACGTCCCACGGCCAAAGACATGAAGGCGGCCGCTCAGAAGCTGCCCTACCCCGCCAAGCAGGCTGACATGACGCTGCAGCCCGACTCCGACCTGTCCAACTACCGGGCCGCCGGCAAGCTGCAGGATAAAATTGCCCTCATCACCGGGGCCGACTCCGGCATTGGCCGGGCCGTGGCCCTGGCCTTCGCTAAGGAAGGCGCGCACGTGGCCGTGGTCTTTAACGAAAACGTGGAGGACGCCGAAAAAACCAAGCAGCTGGTGGAGCGCGAAAAGCGCAAGTGCCTGCTGCTGCAGCTCGACGTGCGCGACTCGGAGCAGTGCAAGCAGGCCGTGCGCCGCACCCTGGCCGAGCTGGGCGGCCTGAACATTCTGGTGAACAACGCCGCCTTCCAAAACAGCCAGGAGAAGTTTGAGGAGATTCCGGAAGAGCAAATTCGCCGGACCTTCGACACCAACATCTTGGGCTACATTTGGATGGCGCAGGCGGTGATTCCGCACCTGAAAAAGGACGATTGCATCATCAACACGGGCAGCATTGTGGGCATCACGGGCATCCCGATTCTGGTTGACTACGCGGCTTCGAAAGCAGGCATCCACGCCCTCACCAAGTCGCTGGCCCTGTACCTCGGCGAAAAGGGCATCCGGGTGAACTGCGTGGTGCCCGGCCCGGTCTGGACGCCCAACATCCCCGGCACCATGCCGCGCGAGGAAATCGAAAAATTCGGCCACGAAGTGGCGCTCAAGCGCCCGGGGCAGCCCGAGGAACTGGCCCCGGCCTACGTGCTGCTGGCCTCGCAAGACGGCTCCTTCATGACCGGCAGCCTCGTGCACGTGACCGGCGGCAAGCTCAGCAGCGACGAGTAACCCCCGCCCATCCTAATCGACTTACTGCCAGGCAGCCGGCTCACCAGCCGGCTGCTTTTTTATGAATTTTGTTTAAGAAATAAACCCTGAAAGTTGAACCCTTTGGATGGGCTTCCCTCGTAAGGAGTATTAGCTGAGCCGTTTCGGACGATGCGGCTGTCAGCCCAAGCTTCTTATATGCCCACTCCCGAATACCCAAGCGGCACCGTGCGCGCCCTGCTGGACAGCGCGCACGTTTCCGAGGCCACCCGCGCCGCGCTGCAAGCCCGCCTCGATGCACCCGCGGCCTACGCGCCGCGGTTTCTGGCTCCCGACGCCTACGCACTGCTCGAAGCCGTGGCCGCCCGCCTCTTCCCCCAGCCCGACCGGCCCACGCAGCCTGTGCCCCTGGCCCCGGCCGTGGACCAGCGCCTCGCCGAAGGCCGCGCCGACGGCTGGCGCTACGACGCGCTGCCGCCTGACCGCGAGGCCTACCGCCTGGGCCTCGGCGGCATCCAGGAAATTGCGCAGGCGTTGTTCCAAGCCAACTTTATGGACCTGAACGCCACCGGACAGGACGCCGTGCTGAAGGCGCTGGCCACCGGCAACCCGCCCGGTGCCACCTGGCAAACCCTCGATGCGGGCCGCTTCTTCGAGGAACTATTGGCCGAGCTGACCGAGACCTACTACGCCCACCCGCTGGCCCAGGAGGAAATTGGCTACGTGGGCATGGCCGACCTGCCCGCCTGGTCGAAAATCGGCCTCAACGAAAAAGAAGACCGGGAACTTGGTGAGGTGGTGAGATAGTGAGTTGGTGAGTTTGATTTTGTATCGACGCATTTGGCGTCAGGCGAACATCATACTTCCTGCCATACCAGTTCATCACTCACTATTTCATCACCTCACTATTTCATCACATCACTATTTCACCATTATGCCCGACGAAGAAGTTCTCGAAGAAGGCGTCCTCAACCCCGTGAAGCCCGAAGTGCAGGACCCGCTGCTGCGCGCGCTGCTGGCCGATGAGCCCGAAGCCAAGCCGGCAATGGCAGATATTCCTTTGGAACAGCCCCAGGCCGTGGAGCCCGAAGCCGACGAGGTGGACTGCGTGGTGATAGGGCTGGGCGCGGGCGGCGCGCCGTTGCTGGCCCGCCTGGCCATGGCCGGCCTGAAAGTGGTGGCGCTGGAAGCCGGCCCCTGGCACAACCCCGAGAAGGATTTCGCAACCGATGAAAGGGCGCAGGACTTCCTGTTTTGGAACGACGAGCGCCTGGCCGCCGGCCACGACCCGCTGGCCATGGGCAAAAACAACTCCGGCACCGGCGTGGGCGGCTCCACGTTGCACTACACCGCCTACACCCCCCGCCCCCTGCCCGATGACCTGACTCTGCAGCGCGACTTTGGCAAGGGCGAGGACTGGCCGGTGAGCTACCAGGAGCTGGAGCCGTATTATGAGGAGTTGGAGCAGTTTCTGGGCATTTCCGGTCCTACGCCCTACCCCTGGGGGCCAGCCCGCCGCAAGGGCTACCCGCTGGCGCCGCTGCCGCTGAACAGTGCCGCCCAACTCATGGTGCGCGGCGCCGAGAAGGTGGGCATTCGGACCTCGCCGGCGGCCAACGCGGCACTGTCAGCGCGCTATTACCAGGAAGGCATCGGCTGGCGTGAGGCCTGCACCAACCGCGGATTTTGCCAGGCCGGCTGCTCCAACGGCGCCAAAGCCAGCATGGACGTGACCTTCATTCCGCTGGCCGTGAAGCACGGAGCCTACATCCGGCCCAACAGCTTTGTGACCGAGATTGAGCGCGACGCACGGGGCTACATCACCGGCGTGGTGTATACCCAGAACGGCGAGCAGCAGCGCCAGCGCTGCCGCCACCTGTTCCTCTGCGCCGGCTCGGTGGAAACCCCGCGTCTGCTGCTACTCAATGAGCTGGCTCTGACCAGCGGGCAGGTGGGCAAAAACCTGATGGCCCACCCCGGCCTGCAGGTGTTCGGCACCTTTGCCGAGGAAGTGCGGCCCAACAAAGGCATTCCCGGTGGCTTGATTTCGCAGGACACGCATCGGCCTCAGGACGCGGATTTTGCGGGCGGCTACCTGCTGCAAAGCATCGGCGTGATGCCCGTGACATTTGCCGGGCAGGTGGCGCGGGGCCGCAAGCTCTGGGGCCAACCGCTGCGCGACTACATGCGCCAGTTCAACCACATTGCCGGCATCAACATCCTTGGCGACTGCCTGCCCCACGCCGACAACTTCCTGGAGCTGGCCGAAGAAAAAGATGCCCGCGGCCTGCCCAAGCCGCGCCTGCACTTCACCGCGCAAGACAACGAGCAGCGCATGAATGCCCACGCCGAGAAGATGATGCGCCGCATCTGGGAAGCTGCCGGCGCCACCGACATCTGGGCCTTCCAACGCTATGCGCACGTCATCGGCACGGCCCGCATGGGCCGCAGCGGCGACGACGCCGTGGTGGACGCCAACGGCCGCGCCTTCGACGTGCCCAACCTCTACATTTCCGACAACTCCGTTTTCCCCAGCGCCCTGAGCGTGAACCCGGCCCTGACCATCATGGCCCTGAGCCTGCGCACGGCCGACAAGTTTCTGGAGCAGCAACAGCGGCGCGACGCGTGAACGATGTAGGAGCGGGGCTTGCCCCCACCCAGCTGGTCGTGCCGGCCCAACGGCTTCGTTCAACGACCGGGCGGGGACAAGCCCCGCCCCTACATCGTTCATAATCAACAACAATTAATGAAAACCTTCCTCACCCACATCAAGGAGAAGTTCGGCGACGGCGGCTACGCGGGCGACGAGTTCGGCGGCGCCCGTGGGCACGACGGGCGCGGGCTGCCCACGGGCCAGCCCAACAACTTCATGTTTGCCACCGGCATCGAGTGCTCGAACCCAACCATCGACCACGGCCGCACCCGGCGCGACCTGCTGCAGGAGTGCGGGCACTACGAGCGCTGGCGCGAAGACTTTGCCCTGGTGAAGGAGTTGGGCCTGAAGGTGCTGCGCTACGGCCTGCCCTACCATAAAACCCACCTCGGCCCCGGCCGCTACGACTGGGAGTTTGCCGACCAGGTGATGGCCGAGCTGCAGCGCCTCGAAATCACACCCATTCTGGACTTGCTGCACTTTGGCGTGCCCGACTGGCTGGGCAATTTCCAGAACCCCGAGCTGCCCATTCACTTTGCCGACTACGCCGCCGCCGTGGCCGAGCGCTACCCCTGGGTGCGCTATTACACGCCCATCAACGAAATCTACGTGACGGCCCGCATGAGCGGCAAAGACGGCCTCTGGAACGAGCAGCTGAAAACCGACCGCGGCTTCGTGACGGCCATGAAGCACCTGGTGGCGGCCAGCATCATGGCCACCCAGCAGATTGCCCAGCGCCGGCCCGACTGCATCATCGTGCAAAGCGAGTCGGCGGAATACGTGCATGAGCTGCGCGCCAATCCCTCGCCGGAAGTGACGCTGGAAAACAAGCTGCGCTTCGTTTCGCTCGATTTGCTGTACGCCCACCACCCCGACGGCGACGTGCTGAACTACTTGCTCGACAACGGCATGACGCGGCGCGAGTACGACTGGTTTATGGCCGGCGAGCCGCCTGGCTACCAGATTATGGGCAACGACTACTACGGCCGCAACGAACGCATCATCCTGCCCGACGGCACCGAGTGCACCAGCATGGACGTGCTGGGCTGGTACAACATCACGCTCGAATACTACCGGCGCTACCGCAAGCCCGTGATGCACACCGAAACAAACGTGTTCGACGCCCACGAGGCACCCACCTGGCTCTGGAAGCAGTGGGTGAACATCCTGCGGATGCGCGCCGAGGGCGTGCCCGTGCTGGGCTTCACCTGGTACTCGCTCATCGACCAGGTGGACTGGGACATCGGCCTGAGCCGCCCGGTGGGCAAGGTGAATGCCTGCGGCCTCTACGACCTCGACCGCAAGCCGCGCCCCGTGGCTGCCAGCTACAAAATGCTGCTGCAGGAATACGGCCAGATTACCATTGTGCCCCACGGCGAGCTGTTTGAGGTGACCAAAGGCCCGGCCACCCTGAAAGTGGAAGTGTAATGGAAGGCGTTTTGCTGCTGCGTGTGGCCCAGGCTTGGCCCCTGCCCGGCCTGGGCTTGCTGGCGCTGCCCGAAGGCACCGCCCCAGCGCTGGCGGCCTACGGCTTGCACGCGGCGCTGGCCGTGGCCGCGGTGCTGCCCGATGGCACCCGCCACGCCGCCACGGCCACCGTGGAGGAAGTGACCCGCCCCGACGCCGCCGAGCCCCCCACACGTGGCCTGCTGCTCGACCTTGGCGCGGCGGTGGAGCTGCCCGCAGGCACGGCAATCTGGCTGGTCGACGCCAGCAGCAACCCCTACGCCGGCCTACACTGAGCAGAGCGGGGTGTTGAAGCTGCCAGCGTAGCCTCTCGGAGCAGCTCATCATTAAATTGGCGGGAGCCCTTCGGAAGTGACGGCGCCCGTGTCTTTTTTAGCACGGCGTACTGCTGGCCTTCTGCCAACGGTACAGCCGCGATTGTTTTTACTTCAACGGGCAGGAAAGTGAGGAAGGGCTCACTTTCCTGCCCGTTCCGTTGGGCGGGCCTTGACTGCAATCCGGCCAGCAGGTTTAATCGTTCAGCCATTTTTTTCTCCGTTGGCTGCGGAACTAGTTGGGAGCCACCCTTGCTTTGCGTAAATTGCGAGACTACTACTCGTCCTGGTATTTGGCTCTTTACTACACTCTATGAAATTTCTTGCTCCGCTGCTCCTGGCCTGCCTCTTGGTATTGCCAGCCGCAGCCCAGCGCATCATCATAAGCGGCCAGGTAGTGGAGGCCACGAACGGCGAGCCGGTGCCGTTTGCTTCCATCTTCATTCCCAAAACCAGCGCCGGCGTCACGGCCGATGCCGACGGCAAGTTCAAGCTGGCCGTGGCCGGCTCGCCCGATTCCATTGCGGCCTCGGCCATGGGCTTTGCCACCCAGCGACGCAAGCTCACCAACGCGCCCACCCAAACGGTATTGTTCCGGATGAAAACCGGCGGGGTGACCTTGGGTGAAGTCTTCGTCTCATCGCGCCAGCCCGAAAACCCAGCCTTCCGTATCCTGCGTGAAGTGCAGAAGCACAAGCCTGAGAACGAGCGCAACGCCCTGCAGGCGGCCGAATTCGATTCTTACAACCGCATCGAAACCAGCCTCATCGACCTGCCCAAGGCCCTCTCCAACCGCAAGGTGGTGAAGGACATCCGGGCGCTGGCCGTGCGGCGGGGTGCCATCGCCGCCGCCGACCCCGACGCGCCGCTGCCCGTGTTTGCCTCGGAAGTGGGCTCGCGCGTGTACCAGAAATACACGCCCCTGCGCCGCCGCGAAGACCTGCAGCACAAGCAGATGCGCGGCGCCGGCCCACGTGAGGGCTCGGTGCTGAGCCAGATGCTGGGCTCGAACTTCCAGAACTTCGACTTCTACCCCAACTGGCAAAACGTGCTGGGCAAGGACTTCATCTCGCCCATTGCCGAGGGCGGCCGCATCACCTACGAGTATGAGCTGCAGGACTCGGTGTTTGTGGGCAAGGACTGGTGCTACAAGATTGCCGTGACGCCCAAGCGCAGCCACGACCTGGCTTTCAAGGGCACCATCTGGATTACGCAGCAGGGCTACGCGCTGCGCCGCATCGACGTGGTGGCCAGCCCCGAGGCGAACATCAACTTCGTGAGCGACCTGCGCATTTACCAGGACCTGACTTCGCCGGAGGATGGCCCCGGCATCGCAGCCCGCACCAAGCTGCTCATCAGCGTGCGGCCCTACGAGAAGCAGGCGGCCATGCTGGTGCGCTTCACCACGGTGAACAGCAACATTACGCGCAACAAGGTGCACACCGAGGCCGGTTTCTACGACCAGCCCATCGTGTCGTCGCTGATGGAAACCGACGATAAGGCCAGCGGCCTGCTGGGCGGTTTGTCGCCGAACGGGCCGGGCTACTTCGACCAGCACCGGCCCGACACCCTGAGCCTCTCAGAGCAGCAGACCTTTGCGGTGCTCGACTCGGCCAAGCAGCTGCCCTCGGTGCGCAACGTGCTCGACTGGGTGGAGCTACTGGTGAACGGCTACAAGCGCGTGGGCAAGCTCGACCTGGGCCCCATCTCGACGCTGTATGCCCGCAACGACTTCGAGGGCAACCGCTTCCGCATCGGTTTCCGCACCACGCCCGAAATCAGCCGCAACTGGCTCACGCAGGCCTACCTGGCCTACGGCACCATGGATGGCCGCTTCAAGTACGGGGCGCGGGTGAGCTACATCGCCGAGCGCCGGCATTGGACGGTGTTTTCCGGCGAGTTCAAGCACGACGTGGAGCAAGCAGCCTTGCTCGACAACGACTTCCTCGACAATAACAACCTGTTTGTGGCGGCGTCGCGCTGGGGCCGCTTCAAGCAGGGCCGGCCGGTGCTGCGCGACCTCACCTCGTTCAGCGTGCAGCGCGACCTGTTTCACGGCTTTACGCAGACCATGACGCTGCGCTACCAGTACGTGAACCCGCTGTTTGAAATTCACTCGCGTCCCCCCGGCCCCGGCAACCCCATGCCCACCGACGAGCCCGGCTCCAACATTCTGCACCTGAGCGAGCTGGTGTCGGAATCGCGCTTCGCGCCCGACGAAAACCTGGTGCAGAGCGAAAACCGTCGCCGCGCCGTGGGCCTGAAGCGCTGGCCGGTGTTTGGCTTGCGCTACACGCTGGGCGCCATCGACTGGACGCGCGGCAACTTCATGTACCACAAGTTCAACCTGTCGGTGCAGCACAGCGTGTCGTTGGGCCAGCTGGGCCGCCTCACCTACCGGGCCGAGGGCAACTACATTCCCACGGCCCTGCCCTACTTCATCCTGAAAACGCCACTGGGCAACCAGACGCCCTTCTACAACGCCAACGCCTTCAACCTGATGAATTACTTCGAGTTTGTGACGGACCGTTCGGCTTCGCTGCGCCTCGACCACCACTTCGAAGGCTTGTTCATCAACTCCATTCCCGGCCTGCGCGCGCTCAACTGGCGCTTCGTGGCCACCGGCAACGTGCTCTACGGCAAGCTCTCGGACCGCAGCCGCCGCATCAACCGCGACTCGCCCGACCTGCCCGGTCAGATTTCGACGCCCTACGTGGAAGTGGGCTACGGCGTGGAAAACATCTTTAAATTCATCCGCGTCGACTTCATTCACCGTCTCACTTACCGCGACGTGCCCGGTACGCACAACTTTGGCATTAAAGTAGGCGCGCAGTTCCGTCTGTAACCCCTGCGTGAGTAAGTACTTGCTGAGCCCACCGGTCGAAAGCCGGTGGGCTTTCTGTATTTTAGACGCCTTATGCAACAGGCACGTATTTCTGGTCGGCCCCGTGGCCAGCGCAATGGACTAAGGGAAAAATTCTCACAGCTCATTTTAAGCGCAGCTTTGCTGCTGCTGAGCTTTGTGGGGACCAGCGGCGTGGCCTGGGCAGCGCCCGAAGACACGCTGGTGGTGAACCCAGCCCAGCAGGCCGTTTACCTCGACGAGAATTATTACAGCATGCTGGAAGACCCTTCCGGCCAGCTTACCGTGGCCGATGTGCAGTCGCCGGCCTGGAGCCGCCGCTTCGTGATGATGCGCGGCTCGGGCCACCCGGCCAACATCAACCGCACGCACAGCGCCTACTGGCTGCGCCTCACCGTGCGCCACGCCCCCACCGAAACAGCGGCCTGGTACCTGGAGCTCTACGACTCGCACATTGGGCAGGCCGTGTTTTTCCGGCCCCGGCCCGGCGCGGCGGCCGGCTACGACAGCGTGACGACGGGCGCCAACCTGCCCTTTGCCACCCGGCCCCATCCTTATAAGAATTTCCTGTTCGACATTCCGCCCCGGCCCGGCCAAACCGCCACCTACTACCTGCGCCTGCACTCCGACACGCGCACCAGCTTCCGGGCCATGCTGCACAGCAGCGCGGGGCTGATACCGGAACTGTCGGTGCAGTACTGGCTGCTGGGCGTGTTCTACGGCATCCTGGTTATCATGCTGCTGTACAACCTGATACTGTTCTTTTTCCTGAAGGAGCAGACGTACTTGTCCTACGTACTGTACGTGCTTAGCGGCACGCTATTGTTTCTGACGGAAGACGGGCTGGGGTTTCAGTACCTGTGGTCCGACTGGCCTAGCTTCAACCACTTCATTGGCGCAATGGCGCCGGTGCTACTGCTCATCACGTTTGCCGTGTACGCGAGCGGCTTTCTGGACATGGCCTCGCGCCTGCCGGCCCTGCACCGTCTGGGCCGCTGGGTGGTGGGGCTGAGCACGGGCCTGCTGGTGCTCGATGCGGCGGTGGTGCATTCGGGCTTTAGCTTCTGGCTGTATTTGCTGCCGTATGGCTTGCTGTACTACTCGGCCTTCTGCGCCTACCGCAATGGGCTGCGGCCAGCGCGCTACCTGCTGCTGGCCCAGGCGCTGGTGGCCAGCAGCCTCACCTTCCTCATCATGCGCAAGCTGGGCATCGACTTTTATAACAATGCCTACACCGTTTACAGTCTCTACGCGGCCTTCGTGGCCGAAGTAGTGATTCTGAGCTACGCGCTGGGCGAAAAGCTCAAGGGCCTGATGGACACCACCCTGCTCACCCAGCACCGCCTGCTGAAGCAGCTGCGCAAGAAGCACCAGGCCCAGGACCGCCTGGTGGAGCAGATGCGCGAAAACCAGCAACTGAAAGACCAGCTGAACTCCGAGCTGGAAGCCCTGGTGACCCAACGCACCGCCGAGCTGCGCCGCCAAAACGACACCGTGGCGGCCCAGAACCGCGAACTGCTGGAAGCCAATGGCCTGCTGGCCCTGCAGTCGGCCGCCATTGAGAAGCTGAACAACGACCTGAGCCGTGACCTGCACGCCGAGAAAGCGGCCCGTATAGAAGCCCGCGAGGTAGACTTTGGCGAGTTCAGCCAGATTTACCCCGACAAAGACGCCTGCCTGCGTTACCTGGCCGATTTGAAGTGGGCCAACAACGCCTACCGCTGCCGCAAGTGCGGCCACGAGAAAAGCTGCGAGGCCCGCGAGCCTCACGCGCGCCGTTGCACCCGCTGCCGCTACGTAGAGTCGGCCACGGCGGGCACCCTGCTGCAGAAGTGTAAGTTTTCCATCGTGAAGGCGCTGTACGCGGTGTTTCTGCTGCATGCGCACCGGGGCGTGTACTCGTCGTCGGAGCTGGCGCGGGTGCTGGAGCTGCGACAGGCCACTAGTTGGGCCTTCGCCCAAAAGGTATTGGCCGCCCTGCAGCGCCGCCGGCAAGCTCCCGACTACGCTGACGGCGAACCGTGGACGCATGTGCTGCTCGACGCGGCTTTCGAGCCCGAACTAGCCGAAGCCGAGGCGGCGGAAACCAGCGAGTGAGCGGGCCAGAATGTTCCGGCAACGTTTGCAAAACAGGGGCGCTTCTGCTAAACGGCTTTAGCAGGAATCTGGACTGTGTTGCCTAAGATTTATTACCAAGGCTTGCGCAACATGATATTTTTTTCAATTTGAGCCATTTTTTTTCATTGTTTTTTAGCCTGAAGGCCCAAAACATGAAAAGCTTCCGTGCAAGGGCTATAGGGCCGAAAGCGGATTTTTTGCGTGTGCGGCAAGCGTATAAGCTACTAGGCGACTAACCGAAAAAACGCCGAAATCAGCCTCTGGAGGCAGTTTTGCTGCTTGCGTTTGCGAAACACACCCCTATACATTTGGGCATCTCATCCCACCTGATGCCCGTGTTTCGCTCTCCTTTCGGCTCCCTTTCTGTTGCTTCTTCCGGCGCATCTGCGACGGCAGCAGCCAGCTCTTTCCGCTACCGGAAACTGCTGTTGCTGCTCCCGCTTTTGGTGGCGTGCCAGCGGGGCGCGGTGCCTGCGGCAACGGTAGCTTCTGCACCTGCCAGCTCAACTTTACCCACGCCGGTGTCGCCAGCGTCGGCCTTCAGCCCACGCGTGCAGCAGCTACTGGCCCAGATGACACTGGAAGAAAAAATCGGGCAGATGACCCAGCTCAACCTTTCGGCCATCAACACGACGGGGGAGAACAAGGACGTGGTGCTTGATTCGGCCAAGGCCGCTGCTTTGGTACGGGATTTTCACGTGGGCTCGTTCATCAACGGGGAGGCCGTGCCAGCGGCCCAGTGGGTGCGCTACTGTGCAGCCCTGCAACGCATTGCCTTGCGCGAGTCGCGGCTGCACATCCCCGTGCTGTACGGCATCGACCACGTGCACGGCGCCAGCTACGTGAGCGGTACTGCCATTTTCCCGCACAACCTCAACCTGGGCGCCACCTTCAACCCCGAGCTGGCCCGCCTCACGGCCCGCGCCACCGTGCTGGAATCGGCCGACCTGGGCCACCGGTGGCTGTTTGCTCCCAACCTGGATTTGGGCGTGAACACCTACTGGCCGCGCCTGTACGAATCTTACGGCGAAGACCCGCTGGTGGCGGCTACCCTGGGCGCCGCTTTTGTGCGGGAGATTCAGACCAACAAGGAGATAGCGCCCTACCAGGTGGCAGCCTGCGCCAAACACTTCCTCGGCTACTCCGACCCGCGCAACGGCTGGGACCGCACCAACGCCCTGATACCGGACCAGCGGCTGCAGGAGTTCTTCCGGCCTTCGTTTCAGGCCGCAATCGATTCGGGCGTTAAGAGCGTGATGGTGAACTCCGGGGCCATTAACGGCGAGGCAGTGCACGCTTCTCGTGCCATCCTTACCGACTTGCTGCGCGGGCAAATGGGCTTCAAGGGTGTGGTGGTGACCGACTGGGAGGACATTAACCGGCTGGTGAAGGTGCAGAAAGTTGCGCCCAATGAGAAAGAAGCCACCTGGATGGCTGTGGACGCGGGCATCGATGTGGCCATGACGCCCTACAACACCAACTTCTGCCAGTTCGTGAAGGAATTGGTGCAGGAAGGGCGCCTAACGCCCGAGCGCATTGAACTGTCGGCCGGGCGGGTGCTGCAGATGAAGGACGAAATTGGTCTTTTCGAGAACCCCATGCCGCGCGCCGACCGGCTGGCCCGCGTGGGCGACCCGGCCCTGCGCGCCCAGGCCGTGGCAGCGGCCCGGGAGTCGCTGGTGCTGCTCAAGAACCGCAACAACGCGCTGCCGCTGGCGCCCGCCCGGGTGAAGCGCCTGCTGGTGCTGGGCCCCTCGGCCGAGTCGCGCGCCAACCTGTGCGGCGGCTGGACACTGGGCTGGCAGGGCCGGCCCGAGGGAGATTTCCCCAAGGACGTGCCCACGCTGGTTGATGCCCTGCGCAAAGAATACCCCAACGCCGCCATTGAAACCCTTCCCTACAGCACCGCTACCGGCAACACCCTGCCAGCCAACGTGACAGCGGCCGCCAAGCGCGCCGATGCGGTGGTGCTGGCCTTGGGCGAAAGGCCCTACACCGAAGTGCTGGGCAACACCTCGGACCTGACCTTGCCTGAAGACCAGCAGCAGCTGGCGCGCGCCGCCCAGGCCAGCGGCAAGCCAACGGTGCTGGTGGTCATTGGCGGCCGGCCGAGCATCATCCGGAGCGTGGCGGCGGGCAGCGCGGCCATCATCTGGGCGGGGCTGCCGGGGTATGGGGGCGGAACGGCGCTGGCCGAAGTCATTAGTGGACGCACCAATCCCAGCGGCCGGCTGCCTTTCACTTATCCGCAGTTTGCCGGCCACATCACCAACTACCACCACGACAACAGCGAGAACAGCCTCGACCTCAAAGACTTTGCCGCGGGCTTCGGACAGACGGCGCCCAAATACCAGAGCGGCATGCTCACCGAGTTTGGCGAGGGGTTGAGCTACACCTCTTTCGCTTATTCCGGCCTGGCCTTGAGCGACTCGGCGCTGACGGGTACCGGCGCCCGGCTGCGCGCCACGGTGCGCGTGGCCAACACCGGGCCGCGCGCCGGGCAGGAGGCGGTGCTGTGGTTCCTCACCGACGAGGTGGGGCGCGTGGCGCGGCCGGTGCGCCTGCTCAAGCATTTTGAGAAACAGCCATTTGCCGCAGGGCAGTCGCGTGAAATGGCTTTCACCATCGACCCGCTGCGGGACTTGAGCTACCCCGACGGACACGGCCGGCCCCAGCTCGAAGACGGCTGGTACACGCTGCGCGTGGGCTCGCAAATGGCCCGGTTCCGCTACGCCGGCAAGGCCACGGCGGAACGGCAGGCCGCTTCGGGCTCGACCAACTAGCTGTTGGGGCCTGGCAGCTGCTGGGCGGCTTGTCTTTTGATTTTCAACACTTTTCCCACCCTTTCATTAATCTCACGATGAAGCGAGACGTTTACAAGAATGCGCTGCTTGGCCGCACAGCGGTGCTGCTGGCTTGCGGGCTGCCCGCGCTGGCTCCGAGCACGCCGGCCGTGGCCGCCGCCCGGCCGCTCAACCGGCCGGTGGCCGATGTGCCCGTGAGCGGGCGCGTGACCGGGCCCGACGGCGCCGGCATTCCCGGCGTGACGGTGCTGGTGCGCGGCACCACCGTGGGCACCAGCACCAACTCCGACGGAGCTTTCAACCTGACGGCGCCTGAGGGCAGCACGCTGGTGTTCAGCTTTGTGGGCTACACCACCCAAACGGTGGTGGTGACGGCGGCCAATGCCGGGGCCGTGGCCGTGAGCCTGAAAGAGGACGCCCAGAAGTTGAGCGAAGTGGTGGTAGTGGGCTACGGCACCCAGGAGCGCGGCAGCGTGACGGGCGCCATCTCCTCGGTGGGCGCGGCCGACATTGTGCGGCAGCCCGTGCCCGATGTGACCCAGGCCATTCAGGGCAAGGTGTCGGGCGTGACCATTACCTCCAACGGCGGGGCGCCGGGTGGGGCGGCGGGCACCTCGGTGCGCGTGCGCGGCATCACGTCGGCCGGCAACAACAACCCGC
The DNA here is from genome assembly GCF_022811645.1 of Hymenobacter monticola. NCBI lineage: Bacteria > Pseudomonadati > Bacteroidota > Cytophagia > Cytophagales > Hymenobacteraceae > Hymenobacter > Hymenobacter monticola. The sequence continues at coordinate 801,114 of NZ_CP094534.1, forward strand.
TGTACGTGGTGGACGGCTTCCCGCTGCCCGACGGCGGCGACAACCAGCTGAACGCCATCAGCCCCAACGACATTGAAACGATTGACATTCTGAAGGATGCCTCGGCCACGGCCATTTATGGCGTGCGGGCGGCCAACGGGGTGGTCATCATCACCACCAAGCGGGGCAAGGCCGGCCGGACCACCGTCAACCTCGACGGCTACCGAGGCGTGCAGGTACTGGCGCGCAAGCTGGACTTGCTGAACGCGCAGGAATACGCCGTTATCAACAACGAAAGCCGCATGGCGGCCGGCAAGCCCATTGCCCTGGACAAGCTGCGCGACCCGGCCGCGCTGGGCGAAGGCACCGACTGGCAGGACCTGGTGTTCCGGCAGGCCAAGATTCAGAACTACTCGCTGGGCGCCACGGGCGGCAGCGACAAGGCCCGCTACGCCCTGTCGGGCACCTATTACCAGCAGGACGGCATCATCGTGGGCACCAACTTTGAGCGGTTTACGCTGCGAGCCAACGGCGACGTGCAGGTAGGCAAAATGCTGAAAATAGGCAACAGCATTTCGCTCACGCACCTGAGCGACCGGCAGATAACGAGCAACAGCGGCGAGTACGGCGCCGTGCAGCAGCTGCTGCGCATGCCGCCCACGGTGCAGGCCTACCGCCCCGACGGCTTCTGGTACCAGCCCGACAGCGAGCACGACAACTTCACGGAGGAAAACCCGCTGGCTACCTCGCTGCGCAACAACCAGAAGTTCACCCGCAACCGCGCCATCACCACGTTCTACGCCGAGCTGGAGCCGCTGAAGGGGCTGAAGTTCCGCAGCAACGTGGGCGTCGATTTCATCTTCGACAACTTCAACAGCTTTGCGCCCAAGGCGCCGGAGCTGGCGGGCTACACCACGCGCCCGGCCTACCTCACGGCGGGCGCCTCGGCCACGGCCAGCTACGCGCCCAGCTACCTGATTGAGAACACGGCCACCTACGACCACCTGTTTGGCGGCAAGCACCAGGTGACGTTCCTGGTGGGGCAGTCGGCCCAGGAGTTCAACTACAGCAACGTGGAGGCCTACCGCTCGCAGTACACGCGCAACGACCTGCAGGTGATTAACGCGGGCCCCATCAACACGCTGGTGGCCAATGCGGGCACCATCGACGCGGCGCGGCGCCTGGCCAGCTACTTCGGGCGTTTGAACTATGAGTTCGGCGGCAAGTACATCTTCCAGGCCGTGGTCCGCTACGACGGCTCCTCGCGCTTTCAGCCGGGCGAGAAGTTCGGCTTCTTCCCGGGGGCTTCGGCGGGCTGGCGCATCTCGGAGGAGGAATTCCTCAAGGGCAACCACACCATCAGCAACCTGAAGCTGCGCGTGGGCTACGGGCAGGTGGGCAACGAGCTGAACGCCGGCCGCTTCGCCTACCTGTACAATATCAACTTCGGCAGCTCCTACCCCTTCGGGCCCGACGGCGCCCTGAACGTGGGCGCAGCCCCCATTCGCCTGGCCAACGGGGACCTGCGCTGGGAGAAGAACAACCAAACTAACATCGGCCTGGACTTCGGCTTCCTCGACAACCGCTTTGAGGCCAGCATCGACCTCTACAGCCGCAACTCGCCCAACCTGATTGCGCCGGTGCCGGTGTCGCTGGTGTCGGGCACCTACCAAGCTGTGGACCGCAATGCGGCCTCGGCCTACAACCGCGGCGTGGATGTGTCGTTGACCTCGCACAACTTCACGGGCGCCGAAGGGGCGCTGAACTGGTCGACCACCCTGAACGTGTCGGCTTTCAAAACCCGCCTGCAGTCGCTGGGCCTGGGCATTCCCTACAACGGCGCCGGCTACCTGAGCGGCAGCGTGGTGCGCTACGACGTGGGGCAGCCTTTCGGGGCATTCTACGGCTACGTGGCCGACGGCCTGATTCAGAGCCAGGAAGAGCTGAACTCGCTGAACGCCGGGGCTGTGGCCGGCTCTGCCAAGGCCGACTACTACCAGCAGAGCGGCACCGGCCCCGGCGACATCAAGTTCCGCGACCTGAACGGCGACGGCACCATCACCGATAAGGACCGAGCGTTCATCGGCAATCCCAACCCGAACTTCTCGTTTGGCCTCACCAACACGCTCAGCTACAAAAACTTCGACCTGAGCTTCTTCATTCAGGGCGTGCAGGGCAACGACGTGTACAACCTTAACCGCTACATCACGGAAGGGGCCCTGTACGGCACCACCAACGGCACCACCCGCCTGCTGAACCGCTGGACCGGCGCCGGCACCAGCAACGACGTGCCCCGCGCCATCAACGGCGACCCGAACAACAACCTGCGCGTGTCGTCGCACTACGTGGAAGATGGCTCCTACGTGCGCCTCAAGAACCTGACCTTCGGCTACACCCTGCCGCGCAACGTGATGAGCCGCATTTCGGCCTCGCAGATTCGCGTGTACTTCACGGCCCAAAACCTGGTGACGCTGACCAAATACACCGGCTACGACCCCGAGGTGAGCGCCAGCGGAATCGACCTGGGCATTTACCCGCAGACGCGCGTCTTCATGGGCGGCCTCAACATCGGGTTCTAATCCTCCTCTCAAATTCCCACCTAGCAATCATGACTATTTCGAAATTTACCTGCGGCGCTTTCCTTCTGTCGTTGGGCCTGTTTTCGGCGGGCTGCGGCGAGAAGTTTCTGGCAGAGGCCCCGACCGACCAGGTGACGGACAGCAACTTTTACCAGACCCAGACCGACGCCATTCAGGCCGTGAACTCGGCGTATAGCGAGCTGACCAAGGAAGGCCAGTACAACGCCGCTTTGTGGGCCATTGATATTATGGCCGACGTGTCGGGCACCGGCGCCGACGACGGCAACGACGGCATCGAGTACAAGCAGTTGGAGCGGTTTTCCATTCCGGCCACCAACACGGTGGTGAACCGCCTGTGGGGCGGCAGCTTCATCGGCATTCAGCGGGCCAACCTGGTGCTGCAGAAGGTGCCCGGCATCAAGAACATTGACCCGGCCATTCAGCGCCGCTGCCTGGGCGAGGCCCAGTTCCTGCGCGCCAAGTACTACTTCGACCTGGTGCGGGTGTACGGCGACGTGCCCTTGTTCACGAAGCCGCCCACTAGCCCGGCCGAAGTCAACATTGCCCGCACGCCGGTGGCCGACGTGTACAAACAGATTGAGCAGGACCTGATTGATGCCTACGGCAACCTCGACGCCACCTACACCGGCGACAACCTGGGCCGCGCCACCAAGTGGTCGGCCGCCGGCCTGCTGGCCAAGGTGTACATCACCGAGGACAAGAAGCCCGAAGCCGCCCGGTGGGCCCGCGACGTGATTGCCAACTCGGGCAAAAGCCTGTACCCCAACTACGCCGACATTTTCAAGGTGGAGAATGACAACGGCATGGAGTCGTTGTTTGAGGTGCAGTTTATCAGCGGCAAGAACACCGATAACTACGGCTACACCCGCAACCAGGCCGGCTCGGCCATGAACGAGTTCTTCGGCCCGCGCGGCAAAAACCTCACGCCCGGTAGCGGCTACGGCTTCAACATCCCGGAAATTGATTTCGTGAACGGCTACGAGGCCGGCGACACCCGCAAGGCGGCCACCGTCTGGGTGCCCGGCGACACCTACCCCGACGGCACCCGGGCCACCACCACGCCGGTGGCCGGCTCGCCGCTGGGCGACTACAACTGCAAAAAGTGGTTTGTGGGCAAGACGGGCACCAACATCTGGGACTCGCCCCTGAACATGAAGGTGCTGCGCCTGGCCGAAATGTACCTGATTCTGGCCGAGGCCGTGGGCCCAACCCCGGAAGGGCTCGAAGCCATCAACAAGGTGCGGCGCCGGGCCTTTGGCTTGCCCATCAACACGCCCTCGCCGGCCCGTGACCTGGTCATCAACGGGCCCAACTTCGACGACGCCGTGCTGCGCGAGCGCCTCTACGAGCTGGCTTTCGAGATGGACCGCTGGTTTGACCTCAAGCGCAAGGGCAAGCTGATTTCGCGCATGACCGAGCACGCCCTGTACCTGCGCTCGCTCAACAAGGGCTTCGACCGCGGCATTCCGACCCAAACCAACCTGGTGCTGCCCCTGCCGCAGTCGGAGCTGGACGCCAACCCCGGCCTGAAGCAGAACCCCGGCTACTAGGCCGTCCCTCTCACCGTTTCTCAGCTTGATTTGACATGAAAAACCTCCGAAACAACGCGGTTTTGATGCTCCTGGGCGGCGCCTTGCTACTGGCCTCCTGCGACAAAAAAGACACCGGCACTCTGGCAGGCCCCCCGCCCGCCGGCACCTTCACCACCACCTCCCGCACCGTGGGGCTCACCACTGAAGTCACCTTCACGGCCGCGCCTAATCCCGATGTGTACCTCTACCACTGGGAGTTTGGCGACGGGGGCGGCACCAACGGCACGGGCTCGGTGGCCACGGGCCAAACCGTGACGCACGTGTACACCAAGGGCGGTACCTTCAAGGCGCAGCTCATAACCGACGGCCGGGGCGGCCAGACCTTCGGCACACCCCAGGACGTGGTGATTCCTTCTTCGCTGAACGTGGTGAAGCAGTACCTCACCGGCGGCTCGTCGCGCACCTGGAAGCTCGACAACGGCGTGGTGGCCCCCATCACCGTGGGCCCCTCCGACACCGACCCCGTGAGCTACTACGGCGGCAACCCGGCGCCCGGCGGCCTGCCCGCCTGCCAGGCCGACGACGAGTACACGTTCAGCACGGCCAACGTGTTTACCTACGACGCCAAGGCCCAGACCTTTGTGGCCGGGGCCACCGGCGGCTGCCAGGCCCCGCGCAACGTGAGCACGCCCTTCACCTTCGGCGACTCCACAGGCCCGGGCGTGGCCCAGCTTACCTTGGCCAGCGCCACCCCTTCGCCCTTTATCGGCGTGACGGATGCGCCCAACCTCACCTACCGCATTTTGTCCATTAGCAACACCAACATGGTGCTGCGGGCCGGCAGCACGGCCGCGGGCGTGGTGTTCGACCTGAAGCTGGTGGTGAAATAGGGCCGCGCGGCTTCCGCTTTTATCTGATTTCCTTTCCCATTTCCCTGCTTATGAATTTTTCCCGGCACAATGCGCTGAGTCGGTTCGGGGCCGGGGCCAGCTTCTGGCTGGCCCTGAGCCTGACGGGCTGCACCAAAGAAGCCGCAAAGGTGATTCCGCCGGCCCCGCCGGTGGTGCCGGCCGTCAACGAAGAGCAGCGCAGCTTCGCCGACTACACCAAGCTGGTGTGGGCCGACGAGTTCGACGACCGCACCCTCGACCAAAGCAAGTGGACCTACGACCTGGGCGGCGGCGGCTGGGGCAACAACGAGCTCGAAACCTACACCAACTCGCCCGATAACGTGTACCTCAGCGGCGGCAACTTGGTGATTAAGGCCATCAAAACCACGCCCACCGGCAATTCCTACACCTCGGGCCGCATCCTCACCAAGGGCCGCAAAACCTTCCAGTACGGCCGCCTCGACGTGCGCGCCCAGGTGCCCAAGGGCAAGGGCGTGTGGCCCGCCATCTGGATGCTGGGGGCCGACATCGACCAGAATCCCTGGCCCCGCTGCGGCGAAATCGACATCATGGAGCTGCGCGGCAGCCGGCCCCGGGAGCTGCTCAGCACCATGCACTTCCAGAACGCGCAGGGCGCCCACGGGCAGTCTGGCATTGTGCAGGCCCAGCCGGCCGACCTGTCCGACGCCTTCCACACCTATTCGGTGGTGCGCAGCAAGGACCTGCTGCGCTTCTTCATCGACGGGCAGCAGTACTTCACCTTCAACAACGGCGGGGCCAGCCCCAACCCGTTCAACAACCCTTTTTTCGTGATTTTGAACGTGGCCGTGGGGGGCAATTTCGACGGCAACCCCGACGCTACTACCACCTTTCCGCAGCAAATGGAGGTGGAATACGTGCGCTTCTATCAATACCAATGAGCCAGCCGCTTGGCTGGCTCGCTGCCACTCCGGTCGGGACTTGGTGGGAATTTCGACCCGCCGGATAGGGCGGCGGCTGCACTCGGTTCGGACAAGCCGGGTGCGGCTGCCCCCGATGGCAGAACGTGTACCCCGAAGCCCTGCTTCGGTCCATTGAACGAAACCCGGACGAAAACGCCAACCATTTGCCAACGTGAGCCGAAGCAGTGCTTCGGGGTACACGTTCTACTTTCGCCCTTATCAGCTATGATTTCCATGCTTCTTTCCGGCCTGTTGGCGCTGGGCCACGCCGGCCCGCCGCCTGCCGCGCCACCCGCCAAGCCGCGCTACACCTTCACGAAGCTGGTGTGGAGCGACGAGTTCAATTACACCGGCCTGCCCGACTCGACCAAGTGGACCTACGACGTGGGCGGCAGCGGCTGGGGCAACAAGGAAGAACAATACTACACCAAGCGCCGCCGCGAAAACGCCCGCGTGGAAGGCGGCCACCTCATTGTGGAAGCCCGCAAGGAAGCCCTGGTGGCGGCCAACCCGTTCACCTCGGCCCGGCTGGTCTCGCGTGGGCCCGGCGGCAGCCTCACCTACGGCCGCATCGAGGTGCGGGCCAAGATTCCGGCCGGGCGCGGCACCTGGCCCGCCATCTGGATGCTGCCCGACCAAAACCCCTACGGCAACCACAGTTGGCCCGACAACGGCGAAATCGACATCATGGAGCACGTGGGCTACGACCCGAACGTGATTCACGCCACCACGCACTGCAAGGCCTACTACTTCCGCATCAACAACCAGAAAACCGGCATCACCAGGCTGCCCGACGCCACCACGGCCTTCCACACCTACGCCATCGAGTGGACGCCGGAAACCATTACCGCCGACATCGACGGCGAGTTGTACTTCGCCACCCGCAACGAGCGCACCGGCTGGGAGGCCTGGCCCTGGGACAAGCCCTTCCACCTGCTGCTGAACGTGGCCGTGGGCGGCGAGTGGGGCGGCCAGAAAGGCATCGACGAAGCCGCCTTTCCGCAGCAGATGGTGGTGGACTACGTGCGGTTTTATGCCATGAAGAAGAGTTGACACGAGGCGCCTCACCCCCGGCCCCTCCGAAATGAGAAGCGAGCCAGCCGATTTCCATCTGGAGCAGGACCGGTGCCCCCGAAGAATGCTTGGTCGCATTCCCTTTAAGAGAGGGGGTCAGGGGGTGAGGCGCCCACTCGAAGCTTACGCCGCCGGATTGGTGAGACTCCGGCCGGTGTTGCCGATGCCGGACTTCATGGACAACCGGCGTCACGATGAAGGAACGAGCCCGGTGGCACTAACTGAGTGAGGCGCCGGCCCGGCTCGTTCCTTCTGCGGCATCAGGCCGCCCTTCCCTTTGAATTTCTATCCTCCTTATGATTTCTATCCTCCTTATGCTAAAACCTTCCTCCATTTTCCGGCAACTGGCCGTTGCGGCCGCGCTGAGCCTGGCCGCCAGCGCGTCTGCATCTGCCCAGCGCCTCGGGCTGGAATTCCGCGTCGACTCCCTGCTCAAAGCCATGAGCACCGAGGAAAAGCTGGCCCAGCTCACCAAAAACAGCTTCATGACCACGCCGGACAACGCCCGGCTCCGGATTCCTGGCTTTGTGATGGACGACGGGCCCCACGGCGTGCGCTTTGAGAAAGCCACGGCCTGGCCCACCGGCATGGGGCTGGTTTCTACCTGGAACCGCAGCCTGTCCGAGCGTGTGGGCGAAGCCATGGGCACCGAGTTCTGGGCCTTCGGCAAGCAGCAGCAGCTGGGCCCGTGCATCGATTTGGCGCAGGACCCGCGCGGCGGCCGCAGCGCCGAAAGCGGCGGCGAAGACCCTTATCTGATTGGGCAGCTACAGTCGCGCGTGGCCTTCGGCATCCAGAAAACGCCGGTGATGGCTACCGTGAAGCACTTCATGATTGAGGGCAAGCAGGCCACGCGCCACGAACGTAACGAGCTTTTTACCGACCGCGGCGTGATGGAGCATTACGGCTACAACTTCCGCACGGTGGTGCAGGAGGGCGCCGTGCTCAGCGTGATGTCGGCCTACAACCTGATTAACGGCGAACACGCCGCCGAAAGCCCTAACCTGCTGAATACCGTGCTGCGTGAGCGGTGGGGCTTCCCGTTCTACGTGGTGTCGGATTGGGACGCGGTGCACGACACGAAGAAGGCCATCATGGCCGGCAACGACGTGTGCATGGGCTCCGACGACTACCTCAAGGACCTACCCGGCCTGGTGGCCAGCGGCGCCGTGCCGATGACGGCCATCGACGCGGCCGTGCGCAACGTGCTGCGCACGAAAATCATGGCCGGCCTGCTCGACTATTACCCCAAAGGCACTCCGGCCGCCGCCAACACGCCAGCCCACACCCGGCTCAACCAGCAGGCCGCCCGCGAGTCCATCATTCTGCTCAAAAATGCGGGCAACATTTTGCCCCTGAAAAAGTCCACCATGAAGCGCATCGCCCTCATCGGCCCTAACGCCGATAAGGGCAACCTGAATTGCTTCGGCAGCTCCGAAACCAGTCCGCCCTACTCCGTGAGTTTGAAGCAAGGGCTAGAAACCAAGCTCGGCGTGGATAAAATCTCTTTCCTGAAAGGCTGCGACATGAACAGCGCCGACACCAGCGGCTTCAAGCTGGCGCGCGAGCTGGCCCGCAAGTCGGACGTGGTGATATTCGCCGCCGGCCTCGACAGCACCCAGGAGGGCGAAGCTTACAACTCGGGCCACGACCGCGCCAACAACTCGGCTACCCTGCCCGGCCAGCAGCAGGCGCTGATTATGGCCTTGGCCAAAGCCAACCCCAACGTGGTGGTGGTGGTGCAAAGCGGGGGCGTGTGCGCGATGCACGAAAGCCTGCCTCGTACCAAAGGCCTTATTTACAGCTTCTACGCCGGCCAGGAAGCTGGCACCGCGCTGGCCGATGTGCTGCTGGGCGACTACAACCCCGCCGGCCGCCTGCCCGTGACCATGCCCACCGGCGACAGCCAGCTCCCCGCCTGGAACGACGACCTGCGCGACCCCAACGGCGTGGGCTACCGCCTCTACGACCAGAAAAACATGAAGCCGGAGTTCGCCTTCGGCGCGGGCCTAAGCTACACCACCTTCCAATACAGCAACCTGCAGCTGCCCAAAGCCCCCGTAGCCGCCGGCGCCCCCGTCACGGTGAGCGTGGACGTGACCAACACCGGCGCCGTAGCCGGCGACGAAGTGGTGCAGCTTTACCTCAGCGACAAGTCGGCGAAAGTGGCCATGCCGCAAAAGCAGCTCAAGGGTTTCGAGCGCATCAACCTATCTCCGAAGCAGAAAAAGACGGTCAGCTTCACGCTCTCGGCCGAGGACTTTTACCTCTGGAACGAGCAAGCCAAGGCCTACGAAGTGCACCCCGGCGCCTACGCCATCAAGGTGGGCCCGGCCTCCGACAAGCTGCCCCTGGGCGGGGCCCTCACCCTGCAAGCCGCCACCGCCAAGCCCGATTTGAAGGTGACGCAGGTGTTCACCGTGCCGCGCTACCCGCGCCCCGGCCAGGCCGTGACGTTCTATGCGATGGTAAAAAACATGGGCACCGCTCCCGTAGCTACCGGCAGCCAGCTCGGCGTGAATTTTACCGTCGACAAAGCCACCGTGGGCAGTCTGCAGGGCCTGCAACAGCCGCTGCTGCCCGGCCAGGCCCGCCTGCTGCCCGCCACTACTAACAACTGGAAGCCCACCGCCAGCGGCACCTTCACCGTGGGCGCCGTCGTCGACGGCCGCAACGCCATCGGCGAGTGGCTGGAGAGCAACAACAGCTTCAGCCGGCCGCTTAAGGTGTATTAGGGTTTAACAACAGGTGTAGGGGCGGGGCTTGCCCCCGCCCGGTCGCACGAGCCGTTCCCACGGTTGCGTTCAACGACCGGGCGGGGGCGAGCCCCGCCCCTACTTCGTTCGTGTATGCCTCGGTGCCGCTCACCGGAGAAAGCGAGACGCTGCGTCAGCACAAAAGCCGCGCCCGTATCTTTGGCAACGGCTGTGCCCGGTGGTGCCGGCCGCCCTTTCTGCATGTTCTCGGCCACCTCTCTTCAACGCCTGTTCGGCATCAAAGCCAGCGAAACCCGCACCGTGGGGCTGTTTTTGCTGCATAATTTTCTACTCGGCATCGGCTCAGTGCTGGTGTACGTGGCCGCCAACGTGCTGCTGCTCGAGCACGAGCCCGAGCTAAGCCTACCCCTCGGCTACCTGGCCGGCGCCGCCGCCATGATGGCCGTGGGCAAAATTTACACCTACTTCGAGCACCACCTGCTGCTGAAAAAGCTGGCCGTGCGCGTGCTGCTGGCCGTGGTGGCCCTGGTCGGGGCGGTGGGCGCGTTGGTGGTGTTTGGGCATTCGGTGGCGGCGGCCGTGGCCATCATGGCCGGCTACCGGGTTATCTACCTGCTCACCAACCTCGAATTCTGGGGCGTGTCGGCGGTGGTGTTTGATGTGCGGCAGAGCAAGCGCCTGTTCAGCGTCATCAGTTCGGGCGACATGCCGGCCAAGGCCTTGGGCGCCCTGCTGGCCGCTCTCATCCACGGCGATGCGCAGCTGCCGGTGCTGCTGGGCGTGTCGTTTGTGGCCTACCTGGCGGCGCTGTTTGCCTTGCGCGCCACGCTCGGCTCGCACGTGGTGGAGGCCGCCGCCCGGCCGGTGCGCCGGCCGCAGCGGGCGCCGGGGCAGCTGGCGCGGCAGCTGTTTGGCGGCAGCGAGCTGGTACTGGCCATGTGCCTGAGTTTGCTGGCCATTGGGGCCGTGCTCACGGGCGTCGAGTACATGTTTTTCCTGAACGTGAAGCACAAGTTTCACGCTTCGGACGACGTGATGCGCTCGGTGGGCTGGGTGCTGGGCGGCACCTACCTCGCGGCCATGTTCTTCAAGCTATTGGTGAGCCGGCAGGCGCTGGAGCGCTACGGCGTGCAATGGTCGCTGCGGCTGCTGCCAGTGGTGGCGCTGGCTGCGCTCACCATCTTTGGCGGCCTGCAGGCCACCGGCGCCTATTCCCAAACCGGCCAGCTGGCCTTTTTCTGCGGCCTTTACCTGCTGCTGGAAGTGCTGCGCCGCACCGTGTTCGACCCGGTGTTTCTGGTGCTGTTTCAGCCGCTGGCGCCGCAGCAGCGCCTGGCCGCGCACACGCTGGCCAAGGGCTTCTACGAGCCGCTGGGCATGGGCCTCACGGGCCTGCTGTTTTTCACCTTCCGCTACGCTGATTGGCTGAGCGGGGCGGCGCCCTTCGTCTGGATGGGAGTCTTGCTGCTGCTGGCGCTGCTGTTTCTGGCTCGCACTTACCGCAGCTATTTAGCTGAACTGAAGGAAGGCCTGGGCCGCCGCTTCGCCGAAACTGCCGACCTGGCCCTGCCCGATGCCGCCCGCCAGGTGGTGCTTGGCCACCTGCAAAGCGCCCACCCGCTGGAAGTGCTCAATGCCATGAGCTGGCTGCACCAGCGCGAGCCCCACGCCCTGGGCCGCCACGCCCCCGCCCTGCTCCAGCACCCCGACGAGCGGGTGCGCCTGGCCCTGCTGGCCACCCCCGAAGTGCGCCCCCTGCCCCTCGATACCCTGCAGCAGCTGGCCCACCACGACCCCGCCCCCGCCGTGCGCGAAGCTGCCGCCCGCGAGTTTGCCGCCGCCGCGCCCGAGGTATCTACCCTGACCGCGCTGCTGGAAAGCACCGACCTGGCTGTGCGCCAGGGCGCCTTGCGCGGCAGCCTCGAAACCGCTCCGCAACACGCAGTCGCCCAAGCCAATTTGCGCCTATTAGCCGCCACACCCACCACGCACCGGGCCGCGCTGGCGCTATTGGCCTTCTTTCCGCTCGATGTACAGATTGAGCTGGTGGAACGCAGCCTGCACAACGCTGATGCGGCGGAGGCCCAGGCGGCGCTGGCAGCCATTGGCACCGTGGGGCACACTGCATTGGCGCAGTACCTACTGCATTCCCTGGGCGACAAGCAGCGCTGGCAGCCCGCCGCCGACAGCCTCGTGGCGCTGGGCCCGGCCGTGGTGCCACTGGTGCGCGAAGCCCTTTCGCACGACCCCGGCAATGCCATCACCCACCGCCTTACCACCGTGCTGGAGCGGCTGGACGCCCCTGCCAGCCGGGCCGCCCTGGTTGAATTAGCCCAGCGGCCCAATCTGTTTTCCCGGCTGGTGGCGTTGCGGGCCCTCCGCCGCTTCCCTGCCGAATACGCCGAAACCCCGCTGTTTGAGCGCCTGCTGCGCGAAGAGTTTGGCTTGGCCGCCCAGCTACTGCGCGGCCTCGTGGCCGACCCGCGCCCGGCCCTCCAAGCCACGGTGCAATACGAATTCGAGCTGCTGCATCAGCGCATCTTCGGTCTGCTGGCTCAGCTCTATGATGCGGACTCAGTGGCTACGGCCCAGCGCAACGTGGCCCACGCCGCCCGCGAGCGCCAAGCCAACGCCCTCGAAATCCTCGACAACCTGATTCCAAGGGCCATTTACCAGGGCCTGCAGACCCTGCTTGACGACACGCCCGTGGCCGAAAAGGCCCGCGTTTTCGCTGCCTTGACCAACTCTGGGGTAGCAACTCACACTCATCATCACCTGGCACCCGCCGGCCCCGCAGCGGCAGCTGGCAGCGCCATGGCACCGGCAGTGCCCACGCCCGCCCTTGCCGACGAGCCGCTGCCGACGCTGCTACTCCGCCGCGGCCCGGCCGCCTTCACCACTTGGACGCTCGGCGCAGCCCTGCGCCACTGGCAGCCCACCGAGCCCGATGCGGAAGAACTGCTTCGCCCCTACCTGCACTCGCCCCTTGCGCTGCTGGTCGAAAGCGCGCAACTGGCTGCCCACGCGCTGGAAGCCCACACCGGCCGGCCGCTTACCATTTCGCTTCTTCCCCCCTCCCCCATGAGCCACGCCGCCTCTTCCGAAACCCGCGTATCTGCCCTGGAACGTGTGGTGGTGCTCAAAAGCACCAGCCTGTTTGCCTCCACCCCCGAGAATGTGCTGAGCAGCATTGTGCCCATCATGAAGGAAGTGGCGTTTCACGAGGGCGAGGAAATCTTTGCCAAGGGCGACATCGGCACCTCGCTTTTCATCCTGCACGACGGACAGGTGGGCATCTTCAACGGCGAGCAGCAGCTGGCTACTTTTGGCCCGGGCGATTTCTTCGGCGAGTTGGCTTTGCTCGATGCCGAGCCCCGCTCCGCCTCGGCTGCGGCCCTCAGCCAGGTGCTGGCCTTCCGCATCGACCAAGAGGATTTCTACGACGTGATGGAGGAGCGCGCCGAGGTGCTGCGCAACATCCTGCGTATGCTCTGCCAGCGCATTCGCACCCAGAACGAGAAGATGCGCGAGCTAGCGGGATAAGTAGCCGTAGCGTGGACTCTGCGAGTCCGCGCATGCTAGAGCCGCAAGCATCGTTGGCCAAGGCGCGGACTCGCAGAGTCCACGCTACAGATTACTCCACTACCTCGTAAATCTTCACTGGCAGGGCCTTGTTTTTCAGCGTTACTTCGCCCACGAACTGGCAGTGAAATGACTCTTTCACGCGCTCATACACAGCTTCGCTGATGATAATCTGGCCGGCTTTGGCGGCCGACTGCAGGCGCTGCGACATGTTCACCACGTCGCCGATAACGGTGTAATCCAAACGCTTGAGCGAGGCCGAACCGATGTTGCCCGACACCACTTCGCCGGTGTTCACGCCGATGCTCACCTCGGGACGGTAGTCGAAGCCTTCGGGCAGCGGGGTTTCGCTGCTCATCAGGGCAGTACGGGCCGAGAGGGCCGCGTCAATGGCCCGGTCGAGGTGGTGCTCGCCGCGGAACACGCCCATCACGGCATCGCCCATGAACTTATCGACGTGGCCACCCTGCGCAATTACCTCCTTCACTATCAGGTCGAAATAGGTATTGAGCAGGCTCACCACGTCGGTGGGGTTCAGCTTTTCGGCCAGGGCCGTGAAGCCGCAGATGTCGAGGAAAACCACCGTGGCTTCCACCGTTTCGGAGGCCAGCAGGCGGTTCTCGAAGTCGGGCCGGGTCATGAAATTGAGCACCGTTTCGTCGACGTACATCTTCAGGATGTTGTTTTCCTGGATGGCGCGCAGGGTTTCGCGCAGCTGGCGCACCTGGTCGGCGGTTTTCTCGATGGTCACTTCCAGGTCGGCAAAGTCCACGGGCTTCACCACGAAGTCGAAGGCCCCGCGGTTCATGGCGGTGCGCAGGTTGCCCAGGTCGCCGTAGGCCGAGACGATGACCGTTTTCATGGCCGGGTGCTCGGAATGCGTTCGCGTGAGCAGGGTCAGGCCGTCCATCACCGGCATGTTGATGTCGGAGAGGATGATGTCGGTATCCGGGTGCTCGACGATGCGCGCCAGGGCCTCTTCGCCGTTGGTGGCGAACACAAACTCGTAGGCCTGCTCCCGAATCTTGCGTCTGAATTTCTGTTTAATCAGCAGTTCCAGGTCGGTTTCGTCGTCGACCACCAGAATTTTTGTTTTCATACAACTGATTATAATAGAATACCCTACAGAACTAGCCCCGAAACTTAGACCGGCCGCAAGTGCGCCAGCTTTTCCTTGAGCACGGCAAAATCCACGGGCTTGCTCAGGAAATCGTGGGCTCCCAGTGCTAGGGCTTTGCGGTGGCTGTCGTCGTCGCCGTAGGCCGTTATCATCATCATGGTGGTGGGCGGCATCTCGAACTCCTCCTTCACGTGGCCCAGCAAATCGAGCCCGCTCATGCCGGGCATGTTGATGTCGGAGAGGATGATGAGCACCTCAGAATGGTGCTGGCGCAGAAACTCCAGCGCCTCCTCGCCCGAAAACGCGAAGCTGAAGCTCCATTCCCCGCTCCGGATTTCGCGCCGGAAGCGCTGCTGAAACAAGTCGCGCACGTCGGTTTCGTCGTCAACCACCAGGATTTGCATGGGTAGATTTCTTATCTGATTTTGTGGTGCCAAAGGTAAAGTCCCGGCCGCTTAAGCCGGCAGCCGCAGCACAAATTCGGTGCCCTGCCCCTCCTGGCTTTCCACCGTGAGCGTGCCGCCGTGGCCGGTGGTTACGATGTCGTGGCTGAGCGAGAGGCCCAGGCCGGTGCCCTCGCCCACGGCTTTGGTGGTGAAGAAGGGTTGGAAAATCTTGGCCTTGATGCTGTCCGCAATGCCTACCCCGTTGTCGCGCACCCGGATTTCGGCGCCGCCCGGCACGGCGCGGGTGCTCACGCTCACCTGGGGCTGGTAGGCGGGGTCGGCGGCTTGGCGCTGGCGCTGCTGCACGGCGTGGAAGGCGTTGGTGAACAAGTTGATGAGCACCCGGCCCAGGTCCTGCGACACGGCGGGCACCTGGGGCAGCGCCGCGTCGAGCTGGGTTTCGAGTTCGGCGTTGAAGTCCTTGTCTTTGGTGCGCAGGCCCTGGTAGGCCAGGCGCAGGCTCTGGTCTACGAGGGCGTTGAGGTCGGTGGGCAGGCGCTGGCTGGTGCCGCTGCGCGAGTGCTCCAGCATGCCCTTGATGATGGACGTGGCCCGCTGCCCGTGCTGGCTGATTTGCTGCAGGTTCTGCTTCAGCCCGCTCAGGATTTCCTGCTCCAGCCCGGTGTTGCGGCTGGGGTCGCGGCGTTCGCCGGTGATTTCATCCACCAGGCCGGTGCTCACTTCCGCGAAGTTCTTCACGAAGTTGAGCGGGTTTTGCAGCTCGTGGGCAATGCCGGCCGTGAGCTCGCCCAGAAAGGCCATTTTCTCGCGCTGCACCAGCTGGTCCTGGGCGGTTTTTAGCTCGGCCAGCGACTGCTCCAGGGCTTCGCGGGCGCGCTGCTGCTGGCGGGCGTGGCGGCCCAGCAGCAGCGCCAGTGCCAGCAGCGCCACCACGCCCGCCACCAGGGCGTAGGTGCGGTAGCGGGCCTTGAGCGCCGCCTGGGCCGCAGCGGCTTCCTGCATGCGCTGCTGCTCGCGGTAGTTGAGGGCCTGCAGGCGCATCACCTTTTCCTGGCCGAAGAGCGTGTCCTGCATCAAAATTTTCAAGCTCTGGTACTTCAGGGCGCTGTCGGCGTTGCCGCGGCCTTTAAAATCCTGCGTGAGCAGGGTGCTGGCATTCAGTACGCCGCGCAGGAAGCCGTTGGTTTGGGCCGCCTGGCAGCCCAGGCGGGCGTAGTAGATGCTGGAATCGGCCTGGCCCTGCTGCTGGTAGAGGGTGGCCAGGCCCACGTAGGCAAAGTTGAGGCTGCGCAGGTGCTGCACCTGCTTCGACTCGGCGATGCTGGCCCGGTAAAACGCCTTGGCTTGGGCCGTGCGGCCCTGTTTGCGGGCCACATTGCCGAGGCCGTAGAGGATGTAGTTGGTGGGCGTGCGCAGGCGCCGGGCCAGGGTATAAGCTCTTTCCTGAAAAATGCGGGCCGAATCGAGCTGGTTGAACAGGTCGTAGGCCAGCCCAATGTTGCTGAGCTCGATGACGATGCGGCGGTCGTCGTGCAGCTGCTCGCCCAGGCGCAGGGCCCGGAAGTAGTAGGCCAGGCCCTGGCGCTGGTCGCGCAGGTACACGTAGATGATGCCGATGCTGCGCAGGTTCTGGGCGGCCAGAGCGCGGTCGTGGGTGGCTTCGGCAATGCGCAGCGACTTCTGAAACACTTCCAGGGCACGGGCCAGGTTGCTTTCGCGCAGGGCGGCGCCCAGGCGGTTGAGGGCCTCGCCCTCGCCGTGGCGGTAGCCGATGCGGCGGGCCAGGTTCAGGGCCTTGTAGGCGTACACGGCGGCCGAGTCGGTGCGCTGCGTCCAGAGCTGGTCGCTGAGCTGGCAGAGCAGTAGCACTTGGTCGTAGTTGGTTTGGGGCAGCGCCAGCAGGTGGCGCAGGCTGTCGACGGCCCGGCTCTGCGGAGGCTTGGGCAGCGGCTTCGGCAACTGCGACGGCCCAGCATTGGCGCGCGCCGGCACTGCGCCCGCCAGCAGCCAGCACGTCAGCAGCAGGCACAGCCAATTGGCCCTGGACAATAGCACAGAAAAAAGCGTAACGGGTTGGCGCAAGAATCGACGGTTGAACGCAGATGGAAAAAAAGCAGATTCCTATTTTGAGAAGCCCTGGCCGCCTGATGCGGCGCCGGCCGGCTGCCTTCGCAGGCTACCGGCTGGCGTCGGATTTGCCAGCCCGAAATTAGCCCAAATGCCCGCTGGCAAAGAGGGCATTGCTGATTTGACCAGCCAGAAAACCATTAGACAAAGAAGCCGCTAAGTAGTTCTGAAATAGGCCTGCTTAATTAAGCGGCAAGCTAATCAGAAACTCAGTGAAATTCCCCGGCTGAGACTCGACCGTGAGCGTGCCGCCGTGGGCTTTGCTGATGATGTCGTAGCTCAACGACAAGCCCAGCCCCGTGCCCTCGCCCGTGGGCTTGGTGGTGAAAAAAGGTTGGAAGATTTTGGTCTTGACTTCTTCGGGCATGCCCGTGCCGTTGTCGCGCACCCGGATTTCAACCTGTGGCCCCGCCTGCTTCGTGCTCACCGTGACGGTGGGCTGGTAGCCGGCCGCGTCCGCTTGCTGGCGCTTTTGCACCGCATAAAAGGCGTTGCCGAACAGGTTGAGCAGCACCCGGCCCACGTCGGCGCCCACGGCCTCTACCGGCGGCAGACCGGGCGTAAAGTCTGTTTCGAGCGCGGCATTGAAGGTTTTGTCTTTGGCCAGCAGGCCCTGGTAGGCCAGGCGCAGGTACTCGCCGCAGAGGGCGTTAAGGTCGGTGGGCACCCGCTCGCCGGTGCTCGTGCGCGAGTGCTCCAGCATGCCCTTCACGATGGCCGCCGCCCGCTTGCCGTGCTCGGTAATCTTGCCCAGGTTTTGCGTTACGTCCTCGGCCAGGGCCGCCACTTCTTCCGCGTCGCCCGCGGCCTGCGCTTCCCGCAATTCCATCATCAGTTCGCTGCTCACTTCCGAGAAATTGTTGACGAAGTTGAGCGGGTTTTGAATCTCGTGGGCGATGCCGGCCGTGAGCTCGCCCAGGCTGGCCATTTTCTCCTTCTGGATGAGCTGGGCCTGCGTGGCGCGCAGGTCGGTAAGGGAGCGTTGCAGCTCGCCGGTGCGCTGGGCTACCTGGGTTTCGAGGGTTTCGTTTTGCTGGGCTAGCATCGCCTGCTTCTCTTGCTCCTGGGCCAGGGTTTGGGCCGAGAGGCGCTCGACTTCGCGTAGCTTCACTTGCAGGAGTTGTGCGTCGAGGGCGAATTCCCGAGCCAAATAGAGCGAGATGCTCAGCACTGGCGCGATGCTGCCCAAGAGAAATAAGACACCGCCAATAAGTTGAAAAAAATCCGCCGACTGCCACTGCGGAAATAGAAAGCTCAGCGCCACGGCCGCCAGCGTCAGCAGCAAGCCAATGCCGAAGCCGCTGCCCACCAGCAGGCTCCCGCGCTGTCGGCGCCGCACGGCCTGCCAGGTAAGGCGCACCTGCATAAGCATGGCCCCCGCGAAGAGGCTCAAGTAGGGCCAGGGGGTTGGAGTGGCCCCGAGCAAGCCGCTGTACACCTGCCACGGCACCAGCAGGCCGGCCAGCAAGCACAGCCCCGCATACGCCCAACCGGGCCGCACCCCAAACAAGGCATACATCGCCCGCAACCCGGCTATAAACCCGTAATAATTCAAAAAAAGTCTGGTGCCGGAAAAAGCCACGCTAGCCCATCCCAACGCCAGGTCCAAGGGATAAAAGGCATCCAGGCAGTACCCCGCCACGCCCAGGAGCGCATACTGCGCGAAGTAAGCATTAGCGCGCTGGGCCGGGTTGTAGCGAAAAAAAGTTAAGTGCAGCAGGCCAAGCAGTAAGAACATCCCGGCCTGCAGTGCCCAAAGCGATTCCGTGATTTTCGCCTGCCGCTCCTGCTGCCGCAGCTGCTGCTGCTTATACAAGCGGAAAGAAAAGTCCACGAGCTCATCGCCTGGGGCCAGCCACGCCCGCCCGGGCAGCGCGGGCCGGTAAGGCGAGAAGCGCACGGCCAGCAACAGTTCCGGGCCGGGTCCGGCCCAAACCAGGTCGAGATTCAGCGGCCAGCCCCGGCGGCTGGCGGGCCGCACCCGGGCTGGGTTGGTGCTGAAAATACCGGAGCGACCAATGCGGCGGCCGTCGGCGTACACTTCCAGGCCGGCCATCGATTCGCTTGCCATTTGCAAAGCCAAGGCTTGGGCGCGCAGGCTGTCGGCCAAGCGCAGGCGCAGCCGAAACCACCCCGCCCCGTTCCGCGCCCGCTGCGGCAGCGGCAACCCGCTGCGGGCCACGGTGATGGTGTCCCAAGCGCTGTCGTCGAAATTGGGGCGGGCCCAGGCCGGGTCGTCGCCGGGGTGGTAGCGCCAGCCTTTTTGCAGCAGCAGGCCCGTGGCGGGCAGGTGGTCGATGCGCAGCACCGCCGTATCGGCCGGCAGCGGCGCGGCGGCAGCAACCCCGAAAAGCAGCCCTAGGGCCGCGAGCAGTAGCAATAGACGCATAAGCAAACGGCGGGCGGCGCGCAAAGAGCTTCTGCGCGCGAATGGAATTAATTCCAGTAAAAGTTGGCAGTTAGGCCGGCAAGCTAATGATAAATTCCGTGCCTTCGCCCTCGCGGCTTTCCACGGCCAGCGTGCCGCCGTGGCCCTGGGTCACAATGTCGTAGCTCAGCGAAAGGCCCAGCCCCGTGCCCTCGCCCGTGGGCTTGGTGGTGAAGAAGGGCTGGAAGATTTTGGCCTGCACGCTTTCGGGCATGCCCGTGCCGTTGTCGCGCACCCGGATTTCCACGTCGCTGCCCACCCGCTTGGTGCTCACGCTCACGGTGGGCGCGTAGCCGGGTTCGCCTTGCTCCTGGCGCTTCTTCACGGCGTAGAAGGCGTTCGTGAGCAGGTTGAGCAATACCCGGCCCAGGTCCTGGGCAATGACTTCGACGGGCGGCAGGCTGGGGTCAAAATCGGGTTTGAGCGTGGCGTTGAAGGTTTTGTCTTTGGCGCGCAGGCCGTGGTAGGCCAGGCGCAGGTACTCGTCGGCCAGCTGGTTGAGGTCGGTGGGCACCCGCTCGCCGGAGCTCTGGCGCGAGTGCTCCAGCATGCCGCGCACGATGCTGGCGGCGCGCCCGCCGTGCTGGTGAATCTTCTGCAGGTTCTGCTTGAGGTCGGCCAGCAAGTCGGCCTCCAGCTCCAGGTCGCGGTCAGGCTTTTCGCGTTCCTCTTCCAGCTCGGTCACCAGCTCGGCGCTCACCTCGGCAAAGTTGTTGACGAAGTTCAGGGGGTTCTGAATCTCGTGGGCAATGCCGGCCGTGAGCTCGCCCAAACTGGCCATCTTCTCGCTCTGAATGAGCTGGGCCTGCGTGGTTTTCAGCTCCGTGAGGGCGGCGCGCAGCTCTTCGGCCTGGTTGGTGAGGGCGGCGGTGCGCTCGGCTACCAAGTGCTCCAGCTGGGCGTTCTGCGCCTCGATGAGGCGCTTTGCTTTTTCTTCTTCCTCGCGCAGCACCCGCTCTTTTTCGAGCTGCTTTTTCTGGCTGCGGGCAATAAAAATGAAGGTAATCAGCCAGATGATGACGAAGCCCTGCGTGGTGTCGAGGGCGGCGTCGTACTGCTTGGGAATTTTGCCTTCCGGCGTTTCCAGCACGTATTCCACCAGCTTATACACCACAAAGGGCGCCATGGCCAGCAACAGCGAGCGGGCCGGGCGGTAGTCGCGCAGGGCCAGCAGCACGGCCATTATCATCCCCAGCGAGAGCAGCCAGTACACGTCGCCCAGCGTGGTGGTTTTCAGGTCCAGGGCCTGGGCCGCCAGAAACAGCGCCGCGCCCGGCACCCATATCCAGTTCAGGGCGCGGTTCCAGCCGGGCAGGCGGCGGGGCAGGTCCAGGAACTTGCGCATGGCGCCCACCACCCCGTAAACCAACGGGGTGACAAGGAAAAGGTCGCTGTTTGAGTAATGAGCCATGAGGGAGTAGCCGCTGCCGGCCGGAGTGCTGCCCGGCCGTGCGGCCGGCAATGTTAATCAGCAACGCGCGAACCGCTATTCGGCGCCACCTGTGGGGCCCGTGGGTAGCAGCTACGCCCGATGGTCCTAAGCGGGCAATACGATGAGAAATTCGGTGCCCTCGCCCTCGCGGCTCTCCACCGTGAGGGTGCCGCCGTGGCCCTTGGTGATGATGTCGTGGCTCAGCGAGAGGCCCAGGCCCGTGCCCTGCCCGGCCGGCTTGGTGGTGAAAAACGGCTCGAATATCCGGGCTTTCACCGCCGCCGGCATGCCCGTGCCGTTGTCCTTCACCCGGATTTCGACGGTGCGGCCGGCGGGGCGGCGCGTGCTCACGGCCACGGTGGGCACGTAGGCCGCCCCGGCGCGGGTTTCGCGCTGGCGCTGGCGCACGGCGTGCAAGGCGTTGGTGCACAGGTTGACCAGCACGCGGGCCAGGTCCTGGGGCACGGCGCCCACGGTGCCCATGCGGGGGTCAAATTCTTTGTGCAAAGTGGCCTCGAAGGCCTGGTCTTCGGTGCGCAGCCCCTGGTAGGCCAGCGTCAACGATTCGTCGGCCAGGGCGTTGAGGTCGGCGGGCACGCGCTGGCTGGTGCCGCTACGCGAGTGCTCCAGCATGCCCTTGATGATGGACGAGGCCCGCTGCCCATGCTGGCTGATTTGCTGCAGGTTCTGCTTCAGCCCGCTCAGGATTTCCTGCTGCAGGCCCGTGGAGCGGGCGGGGCCCTCGCCGTTCATGTTATCGACCAGGCCGGAGCTGACTTCGGCGAAGTTTTTCATGAAGTTGAGTGGGTTTTGCAGCTCGTGGGCAATGCCCGCCGTGAGCTCGCCCAAAAAGGCCATTTTCTCGGCCTGCACTAGCTGCGACTGCGTATGACGGAGCTGGGCCAGGGCCCGGCGCTTCAGGCGCAGCTGCCAGTAGATGAACACGCCCAGCCCCGACAACAGCACCACCGCCAGCAGGGCCCCCAGCAGCAGCCAGTTGCGCAGGCGCAGGCGCTCGGCCTGCACGGCCTGGGCTTGCCGCAGGGTGGTTATCTGGTTGTTCTGGGCTTGCTCGATGCGCTGGGCCTCGTACTGCGCCACATTGAAGGCGGCCTGAGCGGCTTTGAAGGTATCGGTCAGGGCAATGTAGGCGCGCGAATAGCGTTGGGCTTCCACCAACTGGCCGCGGGCGTCGTAGAAGGCGGCCAACTCCTGCAGGTACTTGGGTCGCAGCCGGTTGAGGCGGGCCGCGGTGGCCTTCTGGTAGGCCAGCAGCCAGTGCTGCTCGGCCTCCCGGGCGTTGCCCTGCGCCGCGTAGTACTGCGCCCAGGCTGCGTCGAGCTCGAACTCCCCGGGGCCGCTCGACATGGGCAAGTCCAGCGAATCGTCGAGCTGCTGGGCGCGGTGCAGCAGCGGAAGGGCTTGGTCGACCTTCCGCATCTGGAGCAGCACGGCCGCTTTTTGCACCAGGGCGCAGGCCCGGTCCATTTGTTGCTCGCCGGGGTCGGCCACGTGGGCGGCCAGCGCCGAATCGGCCAAGCGCAGCGCGTCGGGGTACTGCTTTTGCTGCAGAAACAGCTTCGACAGCGCCAGGAACGTGAACACCCGGTTGGTGCCCTGCACGCGCCGGAACTCCGGCATGGCCTGGGCCCGGCTCAGGTAGTGCATGGCCTTGTCGTGGTTGCCCCAGTCTGCGTAGAGCCCGCCGGTCACAATCAGCTCATTGATGTGCAGGCGGTTGCTGAACAGGAGCGCCATGTCGGCCGCGCGCAGGGTACTGTTGATGGCCCGGTTGTAGTCGCCCATGCGCCGGTAGTAGGCCCCCTGCGAGATGTAGCAGGCCGTGACGTTTTCGACCGCGCCGCGCAAGCGGTAGAACGTCAGCTTTTCGTCGTAGTATTTTTTGCGCGCCGCCATGTCGTTCTGCTGGTTATACAGCGCCACCAGGCCCATCAGCAGCCAGGGCATGGGGCGTTCCAGCCGGTCAAACTCACCCACGGCAGCCTTCAGGGAGTCGAGAGCCGCGGGCGAGTTGCGGCGCCACATTCGCAGGCCGGCGCGCAGGCGGCGGTAAGGCGCAGCGTCGAGGGTTTGCAGGCGTTGGTTTAGCGTCAGCAACTGGCCCAGTAAGGAATCGGCTTCAACGCCGGTGGGGCGCAGGTCCAGCAGATGCACCACGGTGCGCAGGCGGGCCGAGTCGGTGGTTTGCCGCGGCAGCGTGCGGGCCAGCGAATCGTAGTCCGCGTCCCAGTAGCGCGCCCGGGCCTGCACCGGGCCGCAGAGCGCCCACATCGCCAGCACCGTAAAAAACCATCTCATGGGCACAACCTAAGCGTAAAAGGCAGGAATTGCCGGGCCAAACAGACTGCCCGGCCCGCAGTTTTGATAAGCCCGAACGTGCGCCGCCATTTCCATACCGTAAAGATGGATTAAAGATGTTGCAACATCTATAATTCGGGCATAATTATCCGCGAAGCCGGCTCCGGATAAGGCGCTGATTTTCTGTTTTCAATTTTACCTGCTTGCTTTGCTTGCCTGTCGGGCGCCGCTGCCCGTGGCCCTTTCCGCATGAACGTCCTGGCCGCCGAAAATTTTATCGTGAATGAGTTGCGGCGTGGCCTTTCTCCCACGCTCTACTACCATGGCCTGCACCACACGCTCGACGTGGCCGCCGTGGCCCAGGAGTTGGCCGCCGCCGAGGGCGTGACCGACCCCGAGGCGTTGGCCCTGCTGCGCACCGCCGCCCTCTACCACGACGCCGGCTTTTTGCACAGCTACCAGGGCCACGAAGACCAGGGCTGCGCGCTGGCCCGCGCCACGCTGCCGGACTTTGATTTCTCACCGGAACAAATCGAGCAAATATGCGGCCTGATTACGGCCACCAAGTACCCGCAGGAGCCGCACAACCACCTCGAAGAAATTATCTGCGACGCCGACCTCGACTACCTCGGCCGGACCGATTTTGTGCCCATTTCCACGAGCCTGTTCGATGAGCTAACCGCCCGGCAGCTCATTGCCGACGAGCACGCCTGGTTTCAGCTGCAAGCGCGGTTTCTCGCCAGTCACCACTTCTGGACGCGCACGGCCGTGGCCCGGCGCGCGGCTCCTAAGCAGGCGCGTCTCGACCACATCCTGGCGCTGTTGACCAACTGGCCCGCCGCTGACGGAGCCGCCTAGCCTGCTCCCTCTATGCAGCTTGTTGTGATTTCGGCACCGGAGGCGGTGGCGCAGGAAATAGAGATAATGCGCGAACTGCTGGACGCCGGCCTGCCCCGCCTGCACTTGCGCAAGCCCGCCTTCAGCCAGCAGGAAATGGCGGCTTTCATTGTGCAGCTGCCGACCCGCTACCACGCCCGGCTGGTGCTGCACGGTCACCCGGCGCTGGTTTCCGACCTGAAACTGGGCGGCCTGCACCTCACCGCCGCCGCCCGCAACGGCTGGGTGAGTCGTCCGAAACTAGCCGCCGGCCAAACCTTATCCACCTCTTTCCACACGCTGCCCGAAATCCGGCAGCACCGCCGCAAGTACAACTACGTATTTCTGAGCCCTATTTTTGACAGCCTCAGCAAGAGCGGCTACGCGGCCGGTTTCGAGCTGGCCACCGTGGCCCACGCGCTACGGCAGCTTTGGCAGCGCATGGGCTACGTGCCGCAAGTGCTGGCGCTGGGCGGCATCGAGGCCAGTAAGCTGGCGGCCGTGCGGCGGGCCGGCTTTGCGGGCGCCGCCGTGCTGGGCACGGTGTGGCAAAGTCCCGACCCGGTGGCCGCCTTCCGCGAGCTGCAGGCGCTGGCCAGCTAGTAGTCGGCCAAGCCGTTTTGCAGCGAATACACTTCCCGAAAACCCTGCGCCAGTAGCTGCTGGGCAGCCTTCTGGCTGCGAACGCCGCTGGCGCAGTGCACCACTACGAGCACCTCGGGTAAGATTTCGCCGAGTCGCTCGCCCAGCTGCGCCAGTGGCATCAGCCGCCCGCCGATGCTACGCCGGGCCGCCTCGTGCGGCTCGCGCACATCGAGCAGCTGCAGCGGCCGGCCGCTTTGCTGCCAGGCTTTCAGGTCGTCGGCCGTGATTTCAGGCGCGCGCTGCGGCGCGGCCTGCAGGGGCGCTTCGCCGCAAAAAGCCGCGTAGTCGGGCGCCAATTCGGTGCGCTGCTGGTTGGCCGCCACGGCGCGGAAGCGGATGCTTTGGAAGCGCATGCCCAGGGCATCGACCAGCAGCAGGCGGCCGCTTAGCACCTCGCCCAGCTCCAGAATAATCTTCAGCGCCTCGGTGGCCTGCAGGGTGCCCACCAGGCCCGGCAGCACGCCCAGCACGCCGATTTCGGCGCAGCTGGGGGCATCGCCCGGCGCGGGCGGCTCCGGGTAGAGGCAGCGGTAGGTGGGGCCGTTTTGGTAATTGAACACCGACACCTGCCCTTCAAACTTGAAAATAGCCCCGAACACCAGCGGCTTGCCGAGGATGACGCAGGCATCGTTCACTAAGTAGCGCGTGGTGAAGTTGTCGGAGCAGTCCACCACCATGTCGTAGTCGGCAAATAGCTCCAGCACGTTGTCTCTCGACAGCAGCACTTGGTGCGTTTGCAACGTGATGAATGGGTTTTGCGCTGCCAACTTTTCGGCGGCCACCACCGCTTTGGGCCGGCCCACGTCGGCGGTGGCATAGAGCACCTGCCGCTGCAGGTTGCTGTCGTCCACGGTGTCAAAATCAAGCAAACCCAGCGTGCCCACGCCGGCGGCGGCCAGGTATTGCAGCACCGGGCAGCCCAGCCCGCCGCAGCCCACCACCAGCACGCGGGCCGCCTTCAGGCGCTGCTGCCCGGCCAGGCCGATTTCGGGCAGCAGCAGGTGGCGGCTGTAGCGGTTGGTTTCGGCAGGCAACAAAACGTTTTCAGTAAGAGTCATCGGAATTAAATTCGAACGTCATGCACAGCGCAGCGAAGCAGCTTTACCGCCATAAGCAAACCAATCGCTGAGCGAAAAGGATTAGTGCCTGCGGTAAAGATGCTTCGCTGCGCTGTGCATGACGGCCTTTTTCTATTTAACGCGGCAGCCCCACCAGCGTCGCGTCCCAGTCCTTCCACACCGGTTCGTAGCCCTGGCGGCGCAGCATGGCGGCAATTTCGGCGGGGCTGCGCTCGTCCGAAATCTCGAACTGCTCCAGCGACTCCGGCGCCACCGCGTAGCCGCCCGGGTTGGTCTTGGAGCCCGCGCTGATGCTCGTGATGCCCAGTTTCACCACATGGTCGCGGAAAACCGGGTTTTCGCGGGTCGAAAGCGACAGCTCCACTTCCTCGTTCAGCAGGCGGTAGGCGCAAATAAGCTGCACCAGCTCCCGGTCGCTCATTTCCACCTTGGGCTGCAGCAGTCCCTCGGCCGGCCGCAGGCGCGGGAACGACAGGCTGTACTTGGTTTGCCAGTAGGTGCGTTCGAGGTAATCGAGGTGCAGCGCGGTGTAGAAGCAGTCGGTGCGCCAGTCCTCCAGCCCGATGAGCACGCCCAGCCCCATCTTGTGAATGCCGGCCCGGCCCAACCGGTCGGGCGTGTCGAGGCGATAGTTGAAGTTGGATTTCTTGCCCTTGGGGTGGTGCTTCCTGTAGTCGTCGCGGTGGTAGGTTTCCTGGTACACCAGCACCGTGTTCAGGCCTTCGGAAATCAGGCGCTCGTAGTCGGCCTGGTCCAGCGGCTGCACTTCCATGGAGAGGTGCGCGAAGTGCGGCCGCAGCGTGCGCAGGGCTTTTTCCAGGTAATCGACGCCCACCGTCACGTTGGCCTCGCCGGTCACCAGCAGCACATGGTCGTAGCCCCAGTCCTTGAGCACGGCGGCTTCCTGCAGCATTTCCACGCTGCTGAGCGTGCGCCGCGCAATCTTATTATCGAGGCTGAAGCCGCAGTAGGTGCAGATATTTTGGCACTCGTTGCTCAGATACAGCGGCGCATAAAGCTGCACCGTGTTGCCGAACCGCTTGCGCGTGAGCTGGTGGCTCAGCTGCGCCATCTGCTCCAGATACGGCGCCGCGGCGGGCGAAATCAGCGCCTTGAAATCTTCCAGCGTGCGGTGCGGCGCGGCCAGGGCACGCTCCACATCCGCCGCCGTCTTGGCGTAGATGCTGGCCTTGACGTCGTCCCAGGGCTGGGCCTCGAATATTGGGCGGAAGCTCATTTTTACAGTGGTTAACGGTTAGTGATAAGTGGTTAATGTTGGAAAGTGCAAGGAGCGGCTGGTTCATTACTAACCACTTATCACCAACCGTTAACCACTAATCCAGAAACGCCGTGAGCGGCGAGCTGGCTACGGCCTCGGCGTGCGCTACCGGTGCAGCCAGCCGAGCCTCATACGCCATGCGGCCGGCTTCTACAGCCATTTTGAAAGCCGTGGCCATGGCCACCGGGTTGCCAGCGACGGCAATGGCCGTGTTCACCAGCACGGCATCGGCGCCCATTTCCAGAGCCGCGGCCGCGTGCGAGGGCGCCCCAATGCCGGCATCCACCACCACCGGCACCTTGCTCTGGCCGATGATGATTTCGAGGAATTCGCGCGTCAGCAGGCCCTTGTTCGAGCCGATGGGCGAACCCAGGGGCATCACGGCCGCCACGCCCACCTCCTCCAGGCGCTTGCACAGCACCGGGTCGGCATGGATGTAGGGCAGTACCACGAAGCCCAGCCTCACCAGTTCCTCGGCGGCTTTCAGGGTTTCGATGGGGTCTGGCAGCAGATACTTCGGGTCGGGATGAATTTCGAGCTTAAGCCAGTTGGTTTCCAACGCTTCGCGGGCTAGCTGCGCGGCAAAAACCGCTTCTTTGGCCGTGCGCACGCCGGAGGTGTTGGGCAGCAGGCTGAACTGCGGATGCGAAAGGTGACGCAGGATGTCATCCTCGGCATCGGCCACGTCCACCCTTTTCAGCGCCACCGTCACCAGTTCCGAGCCCGCGGCTAAAAGCGCTTCTTCCATCAACTCCGACGAGCTAAATTTGCCCGTTCCGGTGAACAGACGGGAATTGAATGTGCGGCCAGCAATGACCAGATTTTTATTTAACATAATAATTAAACAGGTTTTAAAGCTGATAACTCATTGACAAACAATGCCGCTGATTCTGTTGGATTTTCAGTTGCGCCAATGGCTCCCGACACCGCCACTCCGTGCAGCCCCGCTGCCAGCAGCGCCGGCACGTCGCCCAAGGTGATGCCGCCAATGCCGATAATGGGCACCGTAATGCCCGCGGCCTGGCACTGCCGCATGATTTCGGTATAGCCGGCCAGGCCCAGAATCGGGCTTAATTTTTCCTTGGTGCTGGTGAAGCGAAACGGCCCCAGGCCCACGTAATCGACGCCGGTTGCGGCCAGGCGCTGCACATCAGCGAAAGTGTTGGCGGTGCCGCCGATAATGAATTTTGAGCCCAGCATTTCGCAGGCTTCGGCAGGTGGCAAATCTTCCTTGCCCAGGTGAACGCCGTCGGCCCCAATTTCCTGGGCCAGCGCGGGGTTGTCGTTGATGATGAGCGTGGCACCGTAGCGGCGGCACACGGCTTGCGCATCCAGCGCCAGCTGCTTCCAGATGGCGGGCGGCTGGTTTTTCACCCGAAGCTGTAGCCAGCGCACCCCGCCCTGGCAGGCCAGTTCGGCCGCTTCGGCATTGGTGGTGATGTAGTGAAGAGAATTGATTTTCATGCGAGGTGGGGTGCGGGGCTTGCCCCCGCCCGTCGTTGAACGACGGTCATTTATTGGCGCGCACAGCCGGGCGGGGGCAAGCCCCGCACCCTACGCCGTTCTTGAATGGTAGCCCAGCAGTGTGTCGTTGCTGGCCAGAAAGGCGGTGGTGTAGTCCTTAGCCGCTTCGCAGGCATCTACCAGTGTTTCGCCTTTGGCGAGATTAGCCAGCACCGCCGCCGACAGCACGCAGCCGCTGCCGTGCTTCTCGCCGTGCGGCAGCCGCGCCACCGAAAACGAGTCCCACTTGCCGCGAGCGTACAGCACGTCGGTCGATAGTTCGCCGTCGTCGTGCCCGCCTTTCAGCAACACCGGGCAGAAGGCGCTCACGACCTGCGCCGCTATTTCAGCCGATTCCTCGCCGGGCCACATGCGCAGCATTTCGGGCTTGTTGGGCGTCACGAGGGCCATTTCGGCGCACAGGGCCTGCACCAGCTGGCGGTCGGTTTGGCGGTGAAACTCGTAGCCGGCCGATGCTTTCAGCACCGGGTCCCACACAATTTGCAGCTTCGGGTTCTGCACTTTCAGCCAGCCCACCAGTTCCAACAGCTGCGGCAGGTTTTCCACTAAACCAATTTTAATAAAATCGACCTTGAAGCGGGCAAAAAGCACGCGAATCTGCTCTCGAATTTCGGCCGCCGGCACCCAGTTCACGCGCTCAAACGACACGTCGTTTTGCACCGTGAGGGCCGTGCACACCCCCAGCCCATACACGCCGTGGCTCTCCAGTGTCTTCACATCAGCCAGCAAGCCAGCCCCCGCGCTGGGGTCAAGACCGGCAATGCTGAGGGCGTAAGGGCGGAAGGATTGGGACATAGGTTGAGAAAGGATTGTCGGGGAAGAACGTCGCGCAAAAGCACGTTATGCAGCGCGCAGCGAAGCATCTTGCCCGCCACCAATTAATCAACTAAAAGAATTACGTTGTGCGGGCAAGATGCTTCACTGCGCGCTACATGACGTGCTGCTTTGTACTGTTCTTAAAAAGCCCTAGAAGTAAATCTCGCTGCCTTTTTCCACAAATTCACGCGACTTTTCCACAAGGCCCTGGGCCAGCACCTCGCTGGCGGTCATGTCCTGCGTGGCGGCGTAGTCGCGTACTTCCTGCGTGATTTTCATCGAGCAGAAGTGAGGGCCGCACATCGAGCAGAAGTGGGCCACCTTAGCACCTTCGGCGGGCAGGGTTTCGTCGTGGTACTCGCGGGCGGTGTCGGGGTCAAGGCTGAGGTTGAACTGGTCTTCCCAACGGAACTCGAAGCGTGCCTTGCTCAGAGCGTTGTCGCGGTATTGGGCACCGGGGTGGCCTTTGGCCAAATCGGCGGCGTGGGCCGCTATTTTGTAGGCGATGACGCCGTCTTTCACGTCCTGCTTATTGGGCAGGCCGAGGTGCTCCTTGGGCGTCACGTAGCAGAGCATGGCCGTGCCAAACCAGCCAATCATGGCCGCGCCGATGGCCGAGGTAATGTGGTCGTAGCCGGGTGCGATGTCAGTGGTCAATGGCCCCAGCGTGTAGAAGGGCGCCTCGTGGCACTCCTTCAGCTGCTTGTCCATGTTCTCCTTGATGAGGTGCATGGGCACGTGGCCGGGGCCCTCAATCATCACCTGCACGTCGTGCTGCCAGGCAATTTTGGTGAGCTCGCCCAGCGTTTCCAGCTCGGCAAACTGTGCTTCGTCGTTGGCATCGGCGATGGAGCCGGGGCGCAGGCCGTCGCCCAGCGAGAAGGCCACGTCGTAGGCCTTCATGATTTCGCAGATTTCCTCGAAGTGCGTGTAGAGGAAGCTCTCCCGGTGGTGCGCCAGGCACCATTTGGCCATGATGGAGCCGCCACGCGACACAATGCCGGTCACGCGCTTGGCAGTCATCGGCACGTAGCGCAGCAGCACGCCGGCGTGGATGGTGAAGTAGTCGACGCCCTGCTCGGCCTGCTCAATGAGCGTATCACGGAACAGCTCCCAGGTCAGGTCTTCGGCCTTGCCGTTCACCTTTTCCAAGGCCTGGTAAATGGGCACCGTGCCCACCGGCACCGGGCAGTTGCGGATAATCCACTCGCGGGTTTCGTGGATGTTCTTGCCGGTGCTCAGGTCCATCAGCGTGTCGCCGCCCCAGCGGCAGCTCCACACGGCTTTATCTACCTCTTCCTCAATGGACGACGTCACGGCCGAGTTGCCGATATTGGTGTTGATTTTCACCAGAAAGTTGCGCCCGATAATCATCGGCTCACTCTCCGGGTGGTTAATGTTAGAGGGAATAACCGCCCGCCCGGCGGCCACTTCCTGACGCACAAACTCGGCCGTAATGTGGCCCTCCGGCGTGTTGGCCCCGAAGCTGTGGCCGCGGTGCTGCGTGCGCAGCGGGTCGTCGGCGGGCAACTCGTCGAAACGCTGGTTTTCGCGGATGGCGATGTACTCCATTTCGGGCGTGATGATACCCTTTTTGGCGTAGTGCATCTGGCTCACATTGTAGCCCGGCTTGGCGCGCAGCGGGGCCGCGATGTGCTCGAAGCGCAGGTGGTCGAGGCCGGCATCGGCGGCGCGCTGCTGGCCGTACTCCGAGGTGGTGCCGCTGAGCTGCTCCACGTCGCCACGGCCCAGAATCCACTGTTGGCGCAGGCGGGGCAGGCCTTTTTTCAGGTCGATTTCAACGTTGGGGTCGGTGTAGGGGCCGCTGGTGTCGTACACCGTCACGGGCGCGTTTTGCTCCGACGGGAAGCCGAAATCGAACTTGCGCTCGGTATCAGCCAGGGCGATTTCGCGCATGGCCACCCGGATGCCGGGGTGCAGCTTGCCGGGCACATAGATTTTGCGGGAGCCGGTGAGCGGCTGGCGTTCCACCAGCGTCTGCTGCGGGGCCTGGTCTTTCTTTTTCATCTATTGAAAGTGTAGCGGTGAAATCTTAGTTGATTGCCATTTAATCGTCTGTCATCCTGAGCGCAGCGAAGGACCTTATCACGCCTGACGCAGTAGCTACTGCAAGCTGTTTCTCGGTGATAAGGTCCTTCGCTGCGCTCAGGATGACAGTTACCAAAGCAGACGGCGCTTTTACCCGCCCTGCGTGGCCCGGATAATCGTGACCCGGTCGTGGGCGCGTAGCTCGTGGGCGGGCCAGGCGGCGCGGGGCACCACCTCGTCGTTCACGGCCACGGCGAGGCCGCGCTGCTCGGCCAGCGCGAGGCCAGCGAGCAGTTGGGTGAGCGTCTGAGAATCGGCGGTTTCCTGGGGCGAATTGTTTACGTAGCAGACCATGGCAACTAGAAAAGTTGGCAACGAATCAAGTCCATAAACAATAGCGGGTGCCGGCAACGGACTACCCATAGGCAGCCGCGGGCGGACCAGTACTTTTCCCTTCGCCGGTATTAGCCGGAATCAGGTTCCAAGGGTATTATCTCAGCCGCGCCGAAGCGCAGCACCCCTAAAGTTTATGGGCCAAATCTACGCGCTGGCCGGGAATAATCAGCACGATGTAGGGACGAGGCTTGCCCCCGCCCGGCTATTCGCTCCGTCACAACGATTCCGTGCAACGGCCGGGCGGGGGCAAGCCCCGCCCCTACGTCGTTCAAACATTCACATTGCCCTTCATCGCCCAAAATCCAATATCTTCGCTACATACGCCTTTCATTCGACCCATCTTCCGGCTATGATGCAAAAGACTCTGCTTTTTCTCGTGTTGCTGGGTGCTTCTTTTACCAGCCGCGCCCAAGAGGTTGATACCGTGCGGGCCAGCACCCTGCCCGGCCCACAGCTGGCCGAAAAAGCCTACAACGCCGGCCTCGCCAGCTTCCAGGCCCAGCGCTACCCGGCTGCGCTGCAAAGCTTCGACCAGGCCATTGCCGCGAAGCCCGATTTTGCGGCTGCCTACACCAACCGCGCCGCTACCCGCTTCGAGTTGAAAGACTACCCGCAGGCCCAGGCCGACTACGACCAGGCCCTGAAGCTAGAGCCCGGCAACTACGCCGGCTACTTCGGCCGCGCCCGTGCCCAGGAGGCCCAGAACCATATCACGGAAGCAGACCAAGACTACTCCGAAGCCCTAAAAGCCAAGCCCGACTACGCCCCTGCCTGGTACAACCGCGGCGTGTTGCGCTTCGAGAAAGGCGACTACCAAGCTGCCCGCGAAGATTTTGATGGCGCCCTCAAAGCCGACCCCAAACTGGCTTACGCTTACCACGACCGCGCCAGCGCCCAGCAGAAGCTCGGCAACTTCGCGGCCGCCGCGCAGGACTATACCCAGGCCCTGGCCCTGCAGCCCGACCTGCTGCCGGCCCTGCTCAACCGCGCCGCCGCCGAGCGCCGCACCGGCCAGCTGCCCCAGGCCCTGAAAGACTACGACGCCTACCTGGCCCGCAAAACCGACAACGCCCTGGCCTACACCAACCGCGGCAGCGCCCGCTTCGAAAACAAGGACTACGCCGGCGCCATCGCCGATTTCGGCCAGGCCCTGCAGCTCGACCCGAAGTACGCCTACGCCTGGAACAACCGCGCCGCCGCCCTGCTCAAGCAGGAAAAATACGCCGACGCCGCCTCCGACGCCAGCCAAGCCATCAAACTGAAACCCGACTACGCCGAGGCCTACCTCAACCGCGGCCACGCCCGCGAAATGCTCCGCCAGGCCGACGAAGCTTGCCAGGACTGGCGCAAAGCCGCCGAACTGGGACTGACGGTAGGCAATGATTACGCGGCCGCGGCCGGCTGTGCGGGCGAGGCGGCGGAGTAAACTAGCTGCGCAGGCGTGGGGCCTCACTCCCAGCCCCTCTCCCGTGGAGAGGGGAGCCTAACGATTTACAACCGCGCATATCCGGTGCCCCCTCTGTTTAGGGAGAGGGGGTTAGGGGGCGAGGCCCCATGCTTGCGCCTTTCAGAACAATAGCCCCTCCGACCATGCCTTTCCGCCTTTTCCTCCTGCTCCTCCTTGCCTCCGCCGCGCTGCCCGCCACGGCCCAAAGCGTGGCCTTCACCAAAGACAACTTTGGCGACAATAAAGACGGCCTGCGCGAGGCCAACCGCGAGCTGAAAGACGGCGACACCGAGTACCGCGCCGACCCGCCGCGCTACGCCGCTGCACTGCCGCACTTTCTGGCCGCTCAGCAGTTCAACCCCAACAACGCGGCCCTGAACGTGAAAATCGGCGACTGCTACCTGCACGCGCCCACCAAAACCGCCGCCCTCCCCTACCTGCAACGCGCCGCCAAGCTCGATGCCACGGCCGATGCCCGCACGCACTACCTGCTGGCCCGCGCCCTGCACCTGAGCGGCAAGTGGCGCGAGGCCCTGGCCGAATACCAGCAGGCCCAGCCCACCGGCAGCAACACCCGCAACGGCGACGCGGAGGCCATCACGGCCACCGATTTGCAGCGCTACATGCAGCAGTGCCGCAACGGCCAGCAGCTGGCGGCGCACCCCACGCGGGTGTTCATTGATAATGCGGGGCCGGAGCTGAACTCCCCGGATTCGGACTACGGGCCGGTGGTGTCGGCTGATGAATCGACCATTCTCATCACCTCGCGCCGGGCGGGCTCGACGGGCGGCAAGAAGGACCCGGAGGGCAATGGCTATTTTGAGGACATTTACCAGGCCAACTGGCAGGGCAAGAAGTGGAGTCGCGCCAGCAACCTGGGCACCCCCGTGAACACCGACGACCACAACGCTACCGTGGGCCTGGCCCCCGACGGCCAGCGCATGCTGGTATACGTGGGCACCAACGGCGGCGACCTGCTCGAAGCCAACCTCACCGGCACCACCTGGACCAAACCCAAGCAGCTCGGCTCACGCATCAACACCAAGAACCACGAAACCTCGGCTAGCTACTCGCCCGACGGGCGCTGGCTCTACTTCGTGAGCGACCGGGTAGAGGGCAGCCTCGGCGGCTCTGACATTTATAAGATTGACCTAGAAGGCCGCAACCAGCCCGTGAACCTGGGCACGACCATTAACACCGGCGCCGGCGAAGAAGGCGTGTTTATGGCGCCCGATGGCAAGACGCTGTACTTTTCTTCGGAAGGGCACAACTCGATGGGAGGCTACGACATCTTCAAATCGGTATTCGAGAACGGTAAGTGGAGCAAGCCCGAAAACCTGGGCTGGCCCATCAATACGCCCGACGATGACGTGTTTTTTGTAACCTCCGCCTCGGGGCGGCACGGCTACTACAGCAGCGACCGGCCGGGCGGCCTCGGCGCTAAGGACATCTACCGCATCACCTTCCTCGGCCCCGAAAAGCCGCCCGTGCTCAGCCAGGAAGACCAGCTGCTGGCCTCGCGCCTGGCGCCGGTGAAGCAAACCGTGCTGGCGCCCGCCGTGGCCGTGGCCACCGCCCAGGTCACCATCCTGAAAGGCACCGTGACCGACGCCGCCAGCCAGCAGCCGCTCGATGCCGCCATCGACCTCATCGACAACGCCAGCGGGCAGACCATTGCCACCTTCCGCAGCAACGCTACTTCGGGCCGCTACCTCGTGAGTTTGCCCTCGGGCACCAACTACGGCATCGTGGTGCGGCAGGAGGGCTACCTGTTTCACTCCGAAAACTTCGACCTGCCGGCCGGCGCCGCTTATGCCGAAGTAGTCAAGGATATTCCGCTCAAAAAGCTGGAAGTGGGCACCACCATCGTGCTGCGCAACATTTTCTTCGACACCGGCAAGGCCACCCTGCGCCCCGAAAGCACCGCCGAGCTGGAGCGCCTGCAAAAGCTCCTCACCGAAACGCCCGCCCTCAAGCTAGAAATGGCCGGCCACACCGACGACGTAGGCGAGGCGGCCATGAACCAGGACCTGAGCCAGCGCCGCGCCCAGGCCGTCGTCACCTACCTCACGCAGCACGGCATCGCCGGCGCCCGCCTCACGGCCATGGGCTACGGCGAAACCCGCCCCGAGGTGCCCAACACCAGCAAAGGCAACCGCCAGCTCAACCGCCGCACCGAGTTCAAGGTGACCGCGAAGTAGCTGCATAAACGAAGTAGAGACGCATATTTACGTCTCGTCGTTGAACGGAATCGTAGCCGAAACCCCGATGGCGCGGGCAACGAGACGCAAGTATGCGTCTCTACTCAATTGCCGCCGAGCACGGCCGGGCAAAAACCCGCATTGACCGGGCAGGGCGCTTTGATAATCGGAAAGTTGCGACGCGGCGCGGCGGCCGCTTCTACCTTGCGCCGCTAAACCATCGGGCAGCTTTTTCGGCTTGAAACTTATACTTCGCTTTATCTATCGCCGCCGGTTGGGGCTGCTGTTGCTGATGCTGCTGGGCAGCGTGCTCCTGCTCACGCGGCCGGCGCAGGCGCAGCGGGCGTTTCTGCAGCAGTTTGGCCCGGCCGAGGGCTTGCAGCCCAACTTCATCTACGCGCTGCTGCAGGACCGGCAGGGCTACCTCTGGCTGGGCACCGGCGAGGGCTTGGTGCGCTACGACGGCACCCGCTTCGTCACGTTTACTAAAAAAGACGGGCTGGCCGAAGATTTTGTGGTGTCGCTCCGCGAAGAGCCCGCCACCGGCCGGCTCTGGGTGGGCCATTACGAAGGCGGCATTTCGGTAAAGAAAGACGCGGCCAGCGCTTTCACGCCTGCTAAGCTTTCGGCCGTGCCCGCCGCCCTGCACCTGCGCGCCGACGGCCCGGCGCCCGTCGACACCGCTGCCATCGGCCGTTACCTACGGCGATACCATATAACCTTAAGCGAAGGCACCGAACCACTTTGCCTGCTCGCCGACCGCGAGGGCAACACCTGGCTGGGAACCGCCGGCCAGGGCCTGTGGCGCCACTCCGACCTACACTTGCGGCTGGAAGCCCAGCCCGCCTTTCCCAACGGCCAAGCCCCGGCGCTAGCTACCGTGCCCCAAAATCGCCACTCTGAAGCCTGGGGCACCTTCAGCGGCAACCGTTTCTTCCAACTGCGGCCCGGTGCTGGCCCGCTGCTCATGGGCAACGGCTTGGTGCTGCCCCTGCCCGGCGCTCCGGTGAAAACCTTGCTGCCGCGCCCGGCCCGGCTGGGCGGCTTCTGGCTGGGCACTTCCACGGGGCTTTACACCGTAGCCACGCCCGGTCAGAGGGCTGAACCCGTGCCCGGGCTCTCCGGCAATTCCAGTTTTGAAGTCACGGCCTTGGCCTTCGCGCCCGGCTCCGGCTTGTGGGTGGGCACCGCCGACGGCCTTTATTTGGTGCCAACGGATGCGACCAAACCCCTGCGCCACTTCACCACGGCCGAGGGACTGCTCCACAATACCATCACGGCCCTGCTGGCCGACCGCACCGGCCGCGTGTGGGTGGGCACCCACGGCACCGGGCTGGCCTCCTTCGAGCCCGGCCGCAATGCCTTCGATTACGCCCGCCTCACCAAAAAGGGCCTCGATGTAAGCAGCTTCGCCGAAGATGCCGACGGCCGCCTATGGGTCGGCACCGAAGGCCAGGGCTTGTTTTGCCGTCGGCCCACCGGGCAATGGGAGCAATTCACGGGCGGGCGGCTGCCCTCCGACTACATCTACGGCCTACTCCCGCTGCCCGGCTCTACGCCACGCCTGCTGCTGGTGCACCGCCAGGGCCTCACGGTGCTGCACGCCCGCACCCAGCAGTTTTCGCCGTTGGCCGCGCCCGACAACCCGCTGGTGCGCGACTGCCTGGGCCCGTCCGCGCTGGCCCACCGCCCCGGCGGCCCCGCCGGGGCTTGGCTGAGCACCCGCGCCGGCCTGCTTCGCCTCGACCTCACGGCCGGCCTGCGTCAGCTTACGCCCCCGCCGCCTGGCATGGCGCTGCTCGGCGCAGAAGTGGACGGCGAGGCGCGGCCCATGCAGGCATTGGGCCAGCTCTCGGCCACGCGGCACCGGGTAGCTTTTGCCTTTGAAGGAATCAGCCTCAGCGCCGGCGAGCCGCTGCAATACCAGTTTCGCCTGCGCGGCCTGTCCGACGAGTGGAGCCGCCCCAGCCGCGTGGGCGAAGCCCAGTTTCCGGGCCTCGACGCGGGCCGCTACGAGCTACAGGCCCGCGTCCGTCGCGGCAGCACCGGCCCGTGGAGCCGGGTGGTCACGTCGAGCTTTGGCATCGCCACGCCGTTTTGGCGCACGTGGTGGTTTGCGACATTGGCCCTGCTGAGTTTGGGCGGGGTGGTGTTTGGGCTGGTACGGTTTCGGGAGCGCACCCTGCGCCGCACGCAGTATGTGCTGGAACGTACCGTGCGCGAGCGCACCGCCGAGCTGCGCCAGCAGAAGGCCCAGATTGAAGACATCAACGCCGATTTGGTGGTGGCCCGCGACGCGGCCGAAGCCTCGCGCCGGGCCAAGGCGCAGTTCCTGGCCAACATGAGCCACGAAATCCGCACGCCGATGAACGCCGTCATCGGCCTCACCAACCTGCTGCAGGCCACCCGGCCCACCCAGGAGCAGGCCGAGTACCTCACCGCTATCGAGTCGTCGTCGCAAAACTTGCTGGTTATCATCAACGACATCCTCGACAGCTCCAAGATGGAAGCCGGCAAGCTGTCGCTGGAGCAGGTGCCCTTCCGCCTGCCCGAGGCCGTGCGCCGCCTCGGAGCCATGTTTAAGTTTGCTACCGAAAGCAAAGGACTGGCGTTGCACATCAACGTGGCCGATGACGTGCCCGCCGCCGTGGTGGGCGACCCTGTGCGCCTGAACCAGATTCTGGTCAACCTAGTGGGCAATGCCATCAAGTTTACCCGCCAGGGCGGCGTGACAGTAACGGCCGAAGTCGTACCGCAAACCCACCAATCCGCCGACCTGCCCACCCACCAGCTCATCCGTTTCGCGGTGCGCGATACCGGCATCGGCATTCCGCAGGACAAGTTGGGAGCCATTTTTGAGGATTTCTCGCAAGCCAATACTTCCACCACGCGCGAGTTTGGCGGCACCGGTCTGGGGCTGAGCATCGCGCGCAACCTCGTGCAGCTGCACGGCGGCCAGCTCGGCGTGACCAGCGAGGAAGGCCAGGGCTCGGAGTTTTTCTTCGAATTGCCCTACGAGGTGGCCGACGCCAGCGCCGCCCAGCCCGACGCCCATGCCGGCCTGCTCACGCCCTTCGAGCCCGGCCTGCGTGTGCTGGTGGCCGAAGACAACGCCCTCAACCAACTGGTGGCCCGCAAAACCCTCGAAGCCTGGAACGTGCAGGTGGTCATTGCCGAAAACGGCCGCCTGGCCGTGGAAGCTGCCAGCGCCGCCCCCACGCCCTTCGACGCCGTGCTCATGGACGTGCAGATGCCCGAGATGGACGGCTACGAAGCCGCTCGCCGCCTGCGCGCCCTCTTCCCCGATGCGTCCCAGTTCCCCATCATCGGCCTCACCGCTTCGGTGCTGCCCGAAGACCGGGTGCTGGCCCTGGCCGCCGGCATGAACGACACGCTGGCTAAGCCCTTCGAGCCGGCCGTGCTCTACGCGCGCCTCGCCCACTTCACGGGACGGAGCCAGGAGCAGGCGACAGCTTCAGGGCAAGCGGGTATGGGGGTAGGAGGGCAAGAGGGCGCACGCACCGACCCTTTCGAAACCACTCCTGCCCTCCTACCCTCCTACCCTCCTACCCTAAGAATAAAGCCCGATTGGCACCTGCTCGAAGAGCTGGCCGGCGGCAACGAGGGCTTTCTGCGCCAGATTGTAGGCACTTTCCTGGCCGAGGCGCCCGCCTTAGAGGCCCTGCTGGCCACCAACTGCCTCGATAACCCAACCGCCCTGGCGGGCACTGCCCACAAGCTCAAGGGTCAGGTGGCGTACTTTGGCGTGCCGGTGCTGCACACCCAGCTCGACGAGTTGGAGCGGGCTGCCAAGCACCCGGCCCACCCCTACTGCGAGCCGCTGGTTGAGTCCATCCGCCAGCAGCTGGCCGAGCTGTACCCGCAGCTCGAAGCCCGGGCATCCGCTTAGAAATCCGCGGCAACGGTTACTTTCGTTTGCTTAACGCCCTCCTTTTTCTAGCTTATGTCTGCTTCTGTTCTAAGTTGTTTAGTTGTCGACGACGACCCCATGTCGGTGCAAGTGGTGCTCAACTGCATCAACAACACGCCTTTCCTCACCGCCGTCGGCAGCTACACCAACCCTGTTGAAGCCGCCGAGGCCCTGCGCACCCAGCCCGTCGACCTGCTGTTTCTGGACGTGGAAATGCCGCTCATGTCGGGCATTGAGCTATTGCGCACCCTGCAGCACCCGCCCTTGGTGGTGCTCATTACCAGCAGCAAAGACTACGCGGTGCAGGCCTTCGAGCACGCCGTGGTCGACTACCTGGTGAAGCCCGTGAGCTACGCGCGCTTCCTGCAGGCCTCGCAAAAAGCCCTGGAAATGACCGAGCGCCAAGGCTCGGCCGGCGCCGAAAACATCGAAGCCGCGGTCAGCAACGACTTTACCTTCGTCAAGGTCGACAACAAGCTGGTGCGCGTCACCTTCGCCGACGTGCGCTACGTGGAAGCCCTCGGCGACTACGTGCACATCATCACCGGCCAAAGCAAGCTCATCGTATACAGCACCATGAAGGGCGTGGAGGAGAAATTCCCCAGCAGCGTGTTCGTGCGGGTGCACCGCTCGTTCATCGTCAACGTCAAATACATCCAGGCCCTCGAAGACAACATGCTGACCGTGGAAGGCAAACAGATTCCGGTGGGCCAAACATACTTGCGCGACGTGATGCAGCGCCTCAACCGGTTTTAGTCGTTCGAACCCGCTTTTTCAACTGTTTTCTATTTCGGCATGCGCTTCTGCTTAACGTTCCGCCCCGGCAACCTGGCCGCTGCCGTTGCTTCGCTCCTCTTATTGCTGAGCTCCGCCGCCCGCGCCCAGCAGGCCGGCGACACCACCAGCGTGAGCTGCGGCCCGCCCCTGTCGCGCATGCTCTGCGTCGACCTCGACGGCCGCCCGTCCATCGACGAAGCCGCCGGCCCCTTCACCTACAAATGGCAGATGGGCGACGGCACCACCCTCACCGGCCCTACCATCACGCACTGCTATAAGGAGCGCAAAAACTACGTGGTGCAGCTCGACGTCATTGTGGACAAAACCGGCGAGGTGCGCACCGGCCAGAAATATATCCCCATCAACCTCGTGCAGCAGGACGTGGTCGATTTCACCGCCACCACCACCCGCGTGCGCGTGGGCCAGCCGGTTTCCTTCGCCTCGCCCGAAGCCCAGCTCCTTACCTGCCAGAACGTGCAGTTTGTGTGGGATTTTCGCGATGGCACCGTGCAGAAAGGCCGCACCGCCGAGCACGTATTCCGCCGCCCCGGCACCTACGCCGTGCGCTTCAGCATGCGCGGCTACGGCTCCCAGGCCTGCATCCAGAGCCACTGCGTTTCGCGCGAAATCGTGGTCGAGCCCTAGCAAGGAGCTGTTTCTACGATGACGAAGGAGCAGGCGGCCGGTGCATTTCCGGCGGCTTGCTCCTTCGTCTTTTTACAGCCCCAACTCGTTCGCCACCGGCGCCCCTTCGCGCAGCAGCTTTAGCACCAGTTCCCACAGGTGTTCGTAGGGAATAATTTCTACCTCGGCAAAGGCCTCGCCGGGCGGCGCGGTGTCCTGCAGCTGCTGAAACAGCACCTTGCCGCGTTCGGCTGCTTTGGCGGCGTCGAAGTTCTTTTCCACAATCAGCTGCAGCAGGCGCAAAAACAACCGGCTGCGCACCGTGGTGGGCTCGTATAGGTGCCGCTGCTGGTACTTGCGCAGGCGCTCCAGGCGCAGGAGCACGGCTTCTAGGTTGCGCTCGCGCAGGAAGTGCAGCAGCTGCAATACCAGAATGGCCACGTTGTGCCCCCGCTTGTCGCGGCTGTACTCGGGCAGTTGCAGCACCCACTGGGCCATCTGGCGCTGCCGGGCAATGGACGGGCGCGCCGGCGGCAGCACAAAGTCAATGTAGGCCCGGTACAAGTTCCAGCGCTGCAAAGCCGCCTCGCGCTGAATCAGATACGCCGGATTTTTGGTAATGATTTCCATCAGTTCCTGGGCCCGCTCGTATTGTTCGGCATGCAGCGCCAGCAGCACGTAGTGCTCCTGAAAATAAAACCAATTGTTCGACGACGGGTGGAAGTCGCGGTTGTATTCTTCGGCCAGCCGCAGGCCCTGCACCGGCTGCCGGCTGCGCAGGTAGGCGTAAATGCTCACGAAGTGGTTGAAGCGCAAGTCAAACCGCCGCTCGTTCAGCTTGCCTTCTTTCAGGCGCCGCGAAGCCGCCGCCGTCACCCGAATCATCTCCTGAAAATTGCCCTGCAGCTCTTCGTAGGCCAATCGCGCCCGGTACACCACATTATAGGTAGTGAAGCTGCGGGCCTTGCGGTGCAGGGCTTCGAGTTGGGCAATGCGCTCGGGCAGCACGGCCAGCACGGCCCGGCGCGCGGCCACGGTGCCGCTCAGGGCCAGCTGGGTGGCGGTGTAGAGCTGCTCGGCCTCGTCTTCCAGCGCCAGCACTTGCTGCACGTGCGTCAGCACCTTCACTGCCTTCTTATACGGAATGACGTCGCGCTTTTCGGCGTGCAGGTTGCGCAGCATGCGGGCGCACAGCACGGCATACTGCGTGAATTCGCCTTTTTCGGCCAGCGCCAAGCAGCGCTGCAATAGCCGCTCCGACAGCTTGTACTCGCGCTCAGCATACAAAATACTTACCTTGTGCAACATGTCCAGGCATTCGAGCTCGTAGCGGCGCGACACCAGGTGCCGGGGGTCGGAGTGGTCCAGAAAGTACAGTTGGTTGAGCAACTTGCTGCGCACCCGCGACTGCAGTTTGTGCAAGGCCCGCACGTTGGTGGGCGTGGCCTTGCCATACAAGGCCTTCACCACCTGTAGTTGGGTGGCATCGGGCGCCTCGGCCAGGGTCTTCACAAATTGATTCTCCTTGCTTGGCTGGCGGCTATTCAGGTCCAATACCGGCAAAGCGCTCAGGCTGCGCGATGTCACAATTCGCGCCAAATTCGCAATTTCATTCATCTAAAAACCGCCTATACGACGCAAAAACGCAATTTTCGACTTAAACACCCTTCTAAAACCGACGTCACAAAAAGGCAGATTCTTTCCTTTTTTCGCCGCAACCAACCGGCCACATTTGTATCGTGAATATTTACGTCTGCTTTTAAGCTCAGACGTCACAAATTGAGTGTTTTTTCTGAAAGCCCAATAAAAAAAAGGTTATTTAAAAAACAGAAAAGCCATGTCAATATATGTTTTCTTTTTTTAGTTAAGTTATTTATAGTTTGCATACAAGTCAATTTTAGGGCATAAATGTCCTTTTGCACGGCTTGGGCGCCCCCCAACTTTGTGGTGTTCAAATAGCTGACCCACTCCTAAAGCCATACATACCGTGCTGAATCTCCTCACCATCGCCCTGTTCCAAGTTGCCAGCTTCTGCTCGCCCGCTGCTCCTGCTACGGCTCCTGCCAATACCGCGAACGTAACCACTGCTGCGGCCCCCGGCGGCACCGGCGGCTGGGCCGGCGACATTGCTGCTCCCGGTGGTACCGGTGGTTGGGCCGGCGACATTGCCGCTCCCGGCGGCACGGGCGGCTGGGCCGGCGACTACACCTCGCTACTGGATGGCGGCACCGGCGGCTGGGCCGGCGACATCGCAGCTCCGGCTGACGGCGGCACCGGCGGCTGGGCCGGCGACATTGCTACTCCCGGTGGTACCGGCGGTTGGGCCGGCGACATTGCCGCTCCCGGCGGCACGGGCGGCTGGGCCGGCGACTACACGGGCAATTAATACCCCGCTTTTCGTGCCTATATTGCCTGCTCACTGTAGCATGGCTTCATAGTCAGAATGTACCGCGTGAGGCAAAATTTCTTGGCCGGAGCCCGCCTCTGTCTTGCAATTGCCTTGCTGCTACAGGGTTGCACGGCCAAGCGCCGTGCGGCTGGCCTCGTCAAAATCCGCTGGGCGCACGACCCTGAAAACCTTGACCCCATGGCCTTGGCGAATCAGCCCGCCATCGACGCCATCAACTTATTAAACTGCAGCCTGCTGCAGGCCGATTTTGCCACGAATCGGTTTGCGCCGGCCCTGGCCGAGGCCCTGCCCACGGTGCAGCTCCTCGGCGATTCGCTCATGCGGCTGCAATACACCCTCCGGCCCGAGGCCGCCTGGGACAACGGCCGCCCGGTGCTGGCCACCGACGTGGCCTTCACGTTAAAGCTGATGTTTTGCCCGGGGCTGCCCAACGAACGGGCCCGCAGCGACTACAGCTTTATTCGGGAAGTCCTGATTGACCCCAAAAACCCGCGGCGGTTCAGCTTGGTCTGCACCAGCCAGTCGGTAGAATACGTGCAGGCTTCGGGCGATTTTTTTGTATTGCCCGAAGCCGCCCTCGACCCCAAAAGCGAACTGCGTGCTTTTTCGCTGGCTGAGTTGCAACGCCGCCCGGCCAGCGACAAAGCGCCCCCGGCGGTGCTCCAAGCCCTGGCCCGGCGCTACGCCGCCGCCACGCCGGGCCAAACGCCTGCCCGCCTGCCCGGCTGCGGCCCCTACCAGCTGGTGAAATGGGAAAAGGACCGGTCCCTCCGCTTCCGGCGCAAGCCCGGTTGGTGGGCCGACCGGGTGCGCCCCCGGCCTTTTGTGCTGGAGGCCCGCCCGGCGCAACTCGAATACGCCATCATTCCGGACGCAGCCACGGCCTCGCTGGCCTTGCAGCGCGGCG
Source organism: Hymenobacter monticola (assembly GCF_022811645.1). Taxonomy (NCBI): domain Bacteria; kingdom Pseudomonadati; phylum Bacteroidota; class Cytophagia; order Cytophagales; family Hymenobacteraceae; genus Hymenobacter; species Hymenobacter monticola. Next base: position 845,223 of record NZ_CP094534.1, read on the forward strand.
ACATTGACGTGTTTCCGCAAATGCCCACCCGCGAATTTATTCGCCTGCGCCAGGCGCCAACCGCGCGCGCGGCCCTGAATTTTTACACTACGGCTTCCCACGACGTTGTTATCGCAGGCTTCAACACCCGTCAGCCTCCCCTCTCTGATGCGCTGACGCGCCAAGCCCTGGGGCGCTGCTTCGATGCGGCGGGCATTTTGCAGGGCAGCGAGTTGGGCGAAGGCCGGCGCACGGTAGGCCTCATCAGCCCCGCCGACCGCCGCAACTACAACGACAGCTTGGCCCCGGTGCCTTTCGACCCGGCTGGGGCCGTGGCGCTGCTGCGTCGGGCGGGCTGGCGGCGCGGAGCCACCGCGGAGGCCGGCTGGCAGCGCAACAGCGCGCACGGCCCCCAGCTATTGCGCCTGACGATGCGCTACCGAACCGATGAGCCGCTCTTCGCCACGATGGCGCTGCAGTTTCAGGCGGCAGCGGCCGGCATTGGGGTACCCGTTCGCTTACTGCCTACGGAGTCGGGCAATTTCAGCGAAGCGCTGCACAACGGCGAGTTTGATGTGTACGTGCGGGCCCTGCGCGGCAATCCGTTCATGTTCAACTTCACGTCCTTCCTGCATTCACAAGCGGTGGGCGCGGGCAATACGACTGGTTTCGGCACCCCGGAAAGCGACCGGCTGATTGAGGCCATTGCGGCGGCCAGCACCGTGCCGCACCGTGCGCAGCTGCTGCGGCGCTTCCAGACCTTGCTGCAGCGCGAGATGCCCTTAGTGCCCCTTTTCTTCCGGTCGAACCACGTGGCGGCGCAAAAACGACTCACGCACCTGTACCCGACCAGCCTCAAGCCCGGCTTTGCGGCCATGGCCATTGACGAAGCGCCCCCTTCCACGTCGCCTTAATCCAACTCATGGCCCGGCTACTTTTCTGGCGACTGCTACGGATGGTCTTAGCCGTGTGGGCGTTGGCCTCGGGGGTGTTTCTACTGAGCCACCTCGAAGGCGGCACGGCCGTCGCATTGGCGCAGCCCGACCCCGCCGAGGTGCGCACGAGAGGCGCGGCTTCCACTCCCACCGAGCGCGCGGCCCTCGAGCAAGCTGCCCGGCACCGGCTGGGGCTCGATATTCCACTTTTTTACGTTGGTACACAGGCCCCGGCTTCGGCCACCGCAAGCCAGTGGCACTGGAACGGCGTGCCCAACCAATACCATCGGTGGGTTAGTGCCCTGGTGCGCGGCCAGCTGGGCACCTCTTTTCGCACGGGCGAAAGCGTGCGCGGGCGCTTGCAGCAGGCGTTGCGCTTCACGCTGCCCCTCACCGGCACCGCCGCGGCTCTGGCCGTGCTGCTGACACTATTTCTGGCTCCGCGCCTGGCCGCCCGGCCGGGCTGGCACCGGCCGGTGCGGGGCGCGCTTGTTGCGTTGCAGTCGCTGCCCCTTTTTGTCGTCGCGCTGGGTCTGCTGCTGCTCTTCGCCAACCCGGAAGCCCTGGCTTGGTTTCCCAGCTACGGCCTCGACCCCGCCACTGACGCGGACACGGAAGCCGGCAGCCAATTCCTAAACTATTTGTGGCACATGACACTGCCTGCAACAACCTTGGTAATTAGCGCTCTGCCCGAGCTCACGCTGCAGCTCACCGCTGCCTTGGAGCAGGAGTTGGGCGCCGACTATGCCACCACGGCCCGAGCCAAAGGCCTGGCCGCACGGGCCGTCATCCGGCACCACGCCATGCGCAACGCCATCCTGCCCTCGCTGGCCCAGCTGGCCGAGTTGCTGCCGGCCCTAGCGGCGGGCGCCGTGGTGGTGGAAGTGGCCTTTGCCCTGCCCGGCATGGGGCGCCTGCTGGCCGAAGCGGCCGCCGCCCGCGACTTTCCCGTGTTGGTGGGCGGGGTGTTGCTCATTGGCGCCGCGCGGCTGCTGGCGCTGCTCATCACCGACCTTCTCGCCTTTTGGGCCGACCCTCGAATTCGTTGGCAGCATTAGTCCCTCCGTTTGCATTTCGGCCGCCTAAGTGGGCGGTGGCTTGGCTGGCCCTGCTGGTGCTGGTAGCCGTGGCCGCGCCCGCGCTGCCCCTGCCCTACCCTCCCCACACCCTCGACCTGGCCCACATTGCCCAGGCGCCGCTGGGCCCCGGCCGCCACTGGCTCGGCACCGACGGCCAGGGACGCGACGTGCTGAGCCTGCTGGTATTTGGCACGCGCACAGCAGTGCTGCTCACACTGCCAGCCGCGCTGCTAGCGGCCATCATTGGGGCATTGCTGGGCGGGGCCGCAGGCTTTTGGGGCAATCGAGCCCACGTTGGCTTGGCGTATTGGGCCCTGGCAGTTGGTGGGGTGTGGTGGGCGTTGCGGCTCCCCGCGCCTTGGCTGGGGCTGGCAGTGGGGGCAGCCGGCTTAGCGAGCGCCGTGGTGGGCGGTCCCTGGCGGCTCACGTGGCGCCTGCCGCTCGATGCGCTGGTTATGGGGGGAGCCGCTGCGCTCGATACCGTTCCCCGCCTGGTACTGGTGGTGGCATTGGCGGCCAGCGTTGGCAGTATTTCGGCTAGCGGCTTGCTCGCATTGCTTGCGCTTACCTCGTGGCCGACCTCGGCGCGCTTGGTGCGGGCGCAGATGCAGCGCATCCGGACTTTGCCATTCGTAGAAGCCGCTCAAGCGGCTGGCATGTCAACGGGGCATATTTGGCTGAAGCATGCTATCCCCCATGCTATCAAGCCTTTGCAGACCCTGTTTCCACTTAGCCTAGCGAGGCTATTAGGGCTGGAAAGCACGTTGTCTTTTTTAGGCATTGGCTTGCCGCCAGAGGTTGCCAGTTGGGGCCGGCTGCTGGCGTCTTATCGACAAGAACCCACCGCATGGTGGCTTTTCTTATTTCCATCTATCATGTTGACAATTAGCATACTAAGTTTATATCAGTTAACTAAAATGCGAAAATAACAATGGTCCAGAATCGACAATTACTGCGTAAAACCAGGTGATGAATCGATGCATAAATAGAGGCAAAGACTCATGTTTCAGATGTCACAAACCGGCCTTTTTTTCGAGTCAGTTTATGCTCAAGCAACGAGTGAACATCTGAATGCAACTAATTTAAAAACAGAGTTATAAATCACATATCATAAAAGCGGCCGTTTGCGTTTATTTAATTATTACATCAATTAACATAATTAAACTAGTATGATTTACTTTTTGCAGATGTCTAATCAGTGAGCGTTATGTCCTTTTTCGGGGTAAAATGAAGCTGTAACATTGTATTGCTTTTGGGCCGATTAATTAAACCCAAAGCAAATGTTCCCTTCGCTTTTCTACCCTTCTCAGCATGTACCTTCTCATTTACCCCTCCTTAAGTGCTCCACGCCGCCCCAAAGCGGCTGCTCGGCCTGCCGGCTCCGTTTCGGTGGGTGTCGATTTTGTTACGCCCGACGGCATGGTTGTGCCCCGTGCCTTGGGCGAAGCCGCCTTGCTGGGCCGCACGGCGGTGCTGGTGGGTGGCCTGCTGGTAGGGGTATGGCCGCAATCCTGATTCTTCCTTTCCGCTTTAGCCGATAGCAGCACATCCAGTTTACTACCAGCCACTTATTCCAGCTTTCGCATTTGGTATAATATTCTACCCATCCCTAATATCCTTAATCTACCGCTCGCAGGCTACCCCCGCCGAGCTTTAACCCGCCGTCTACCCCGGCGGGTTTTTTTTGCCCTATTCACACTGTCGACTCACGATGTTGATGCCTTCGGCGAAGGAATGGGGCGCGTAGCCTAAGTCGCGGCGGGCCTTATCGATGCGGAAGCCGGTGCGGGCCGGGCGGCGGGCCGGCTGCGAAAACGTGCTGGCATCGACGCGCTCAATCAGTGCTTTGTCGAGGCCGAAGAAATCGGCCACTTGCAAGGCCATGGCGTGGGGCGTGAGCAGGTCGTCGCCGCTGAGGTGGTAGATGCCCTGAGCCGAATGCCGGGCCAGCAGCCAGCAGCCTTCGGCCAGGTCCTCGGCCAGGGTGGGCGTGCGCCACTGGTCGGCCACCACTTTAATTGGTTTGCCGGCGCGGAGCGAGTCGCGCACCCACAGCACAATGTTGGTGCGGCCGTACTCGTGCGCCACGCCGTACACCAGCACGGTGCGGGCAATGGCCCAACGGCCGGCGCTGGCCCGCACCAGCTGCTCGGCGGCAACTTTGCTTTCGCCGTAAAAATTGACGGGGGCGGGAACGGCTTCTTCGTCGAGGGGGCCCGCGTCGCCGCTGAAAATGAAATCGGTGCTCAGGTGAGTGAGGTGGATGTCGAGCGCCGCGCAAACTTCTACCAAATGCGCCACAGCCGTCACGTTCTGCTCCCAGCAGGCGGTGCGGTTTAGCTCGCATTCGTCCACGTTCGTCATCGCCGCGGTGTGAATGACGTGGGTGGGCCGTTCGTGCGCCAGCACCCGGCGCACCTGGGCGGCATCGGCCACGTCGAGCGGCACAAAGCGCAGGTCCGGATGCAAGGCCGCCAGCTTGTTGGCACCGCGCGACGTGGCCACCAGCGTTACGTCGGGCTTAGGCTGCAACAGCGCTACCAGCTTCTGCCCCAGCAAGCCGTTGGAACCGGTGATGAGGATTTTCATTTACCAATTAACATGTATCATTCAACAATCAGGCAGCAATGGCCCGGCCCTTGCTGCCGCAACCAGCATCACACGCCTGTTAAATGGTAGATGCTAATTGTTAAACGAATAGCCGTAGAGCTTGGTGATTTTTTTGCGCTTGAGCTTCTCCACTTTCATGGTCATTTTGGAGTCGGCCAGGGGCCGGTCGCGCGGGTCTTTGGGCAGCTTGGCAATCTTGTCGATGACATCGAGCCCCTGAATCGCCTGGCCGAAAACGGTGTATTGGCCATCGAGGAAGTGGGTGCCGTCGTGGTTTTCAACTAAGTAGAACTGGCTGCCGCTGCTGGGCGTGCCCGCCGGGCCGCCCATGCGGGCCGCGGCCAGGGCGCCGTAGTTGTGCTGGTGGCCCACCAACTCGGCCGGGATGCTGGGTTCATTAGGTTGGCCGAGGCCGTCGTTGCTGGGGTCGGCGTCCTTGGAGTTGGCGTCGCCGCCCTGAATCATGAAGTTGTCGATGACGCGGTGGAAGGTGGTGCCGTTGTAAAAGCCGCTCTGCGCCTTCTTCAAAAAGTTCGCCTTGTGCTGGGGCGTGTCGTCGAAGAGGATGACGCGGATGACGCCCTGCGGCGTGGTGATGGTGACGACTTCGTCTTTGCCGCCTTTTTTCGGCTTGTCAGGTTTGGCAGCGGCGGAACCGGCGAAGCACAGCAGGGCCAGCAGGCTGAAAAGGGCGCGGTGAAATTTCTGATTCATGGGCATGAAAGGAAGCAGATGAGCTACAAAAATACGCGCGCCCGGCGCTGGCCCATCATTCGGGCCCGCCGCTGGCCAACGCGCGGGGCGGTGGGTGCGTAAGGCGGCATTCATTCCATTATACCGATGCTTCCCTCTCCTGCTGTTTCCACCCTCACCCGGCCAGCGGCCGTGCCCGGCCACTGGTTTCCCAAGCTGCTGCTGGCGGCTTACGTGCTGCTGTTTGCCGTGTGCGCCATCAACCCCGCCGAGCGCGGCACCTGGGTGGCCGAGAACCTGCCCATTGTGGCTATTGCCGCCACGCTGACGGTGCTCTACGCGCGTGGCGTGCGGTTCTCCAATCTGGCCTATGCCCTGATGAGCGTGCTGCTGTTCATGCATACCATTGGCGGCTACTACACTTTTGAGAAAGTGCCGTTTGCCTGGTTCAACGACCTGTTCGGCTTCGAGCGCAACATGTACGACCGGGTGGCACACTTTTCGGTGGGCTTCTACGCTTATGCCATTATTGAGCTGACCGACCGGCGCGGCATCATTCGCAACCGGGTGGTTTCATACCTGTTTCCGCTGTTCGCCATTGCTACGGTGGCTATGGCCTACGAAATCATCGAGTGGATATACGCCGTGCAGGCCGGGGGCTCGGCTGGGGCGGCTTTTCTGGGCAGCCAAGGCGACATCTGGGACGCGCAAAAGGACATGCTGGCCGATACCAGCGGCGCCGTGGTGGCCCTGCTGCTCTACGCGCTGGTCGGCCGCGGGCCCGCCACACCGGGCAAGTAGCCGCTAGCCCCGGTGCTCGCGGATGCTGGCCAGGATTTCGCGGCCGCCGCGGCCGAGCACGGAATCGGCCACGGATACCCCCAAGGCAATGGCTTCGGCAGGCTCGGCAGTTTGGATTTCCTCCACGTACTCCTCGCCGCTCAGGCTAATGAGGCCGCCGTGCAGGCGCAGGCGGCCGCCGTCCAGCGTGGCCAGCGCGAAGGACGGGATGCTGCAGCCGCCCTCCATGGTATGCAGGAAGGCACGCTCGGCCAGCAGGCAGGTGTGGGTGGCGGGGTGGTCGAGGGCGGCTTTGAGGCGGGCTTTCAGGTCGGCGTCGAGGTCGGCGGCGCACTCCACGGCGATGCTGCCCTGGCCGGTGGCAGGCACAAACTGTGTGGCCGGCAGCGTGTGGCGCACCAAGTGCTCGTAGCCCATGCGATGCACGCCGGCATAGGCCAGCACCAAGGCGTCGAACTGGCCTTCTTCGAGCTTGCGCAGGCGGGTTTGGAGGTTGCCGCGGGCTTCGGCGGTTTCGGCGTGCGGGTAGAAGCGGCGCAGCTGGGCCTTGCGGCGGGTGCTGCTGGTGCCCAGCACAATGCCGGGCTTGTCAAGAGAAAATTGCTCGTTAAAGCTCAGCACTACGTCGTTCACCTGCTCGCGCTCCAGAAAAGCCAGCAGCTCCAACTCGCGCGGAATGCTGCTTTGCACATCCTTTGCTGAGTGCACGGCCAGGTGAGTTTCGCCGCGCAAGAGGCTGTTTTCCAGTTCTTCGGTAAACACGCCCTTGGAGCCGATTTTGGCCAGGCTGCGGTCCTGCACGGCGTCGCCGGTGGTTTGCATGGGCACAATTTCGGTTTCGAAACCGGCCGCTTGCAGCAGGGCGGCCACGTGTTCGGTTTGCCACAGGGCGAGGCGGCTGGCGCGGGTAGCGAGGCGGATGGTCATTCTGGAAGGGTTGAATTTTGAGGGTTGAGTTTTGAGTAATTCGCGCGAGAAGTGGAACGGGGCACTACGCCTCATTCGACCCTCAACAGTCAACACTCAAACCTTAAGGAACCCGCCCAGCCGCAGCGAGCTGTCCACGAACACCATTTTGGCGTTGGCGTTGCGCTCGATGTGGTAATGGGCGTCGGTGAGTTCTTTGGTTAATAAATCGGCGTTGCGCGGGGTCACGAATTTGGCAAAGCCGGTCACAAATTGCTGTTCGCCGCTGGCCAGGTGCGGCACAAATTTCGGGTCGATGCCGAACAGCAGCACCTTGCGCAGCAGGCCCAGCGAGTAGCTCAGCAGCTCCTTCTGGTTTTCACGGCCCAGCTTCTGAAACTCGTCGCTTTGCTTGAGAATATCAGCGGCTTTTTGGCTGAAGCACTGGCGCATCCACTTCGCGAAGAACTCGAAGTAGTCGTGGTCGGCGTTGGCGTCGCGGCTGGCGATGGCCGCCCCCAGGCTGCCCTCGGCCAGCTGCGCCACCTGGCGGGCCTTGGCTTCGGGCACCTGGTAGGCCGCGTGCAGAAAATCGGTGATGTCGTCTTCCGAAAAGGGGCGCACCACCACCGGCTGCACCCGGCTGATGATGGTGGGCAGCAGCTGCTCGGGCGCGTGGCTGACGAGCAAAAAGATGGTAGCGGGCGGCGGCTCCTCCAGCAGCTTGAGCACGGCGTTGGCCGCGGCGGGGTGCATGAGCTCGGGCAGCCAGATGATGACGATTTTGAAGCGTGCTTCGAAGGCCTTCAGGCTCACCAGCTTCAGAATCTGCACGGCTTCGTCCTTCGAGATGTTGCCCTGCTTGTTTTCGGCCCCGATGTGCTGCATCCAGTCGTTGAGGCCTTGGTAGGGGTTGTCGAGCACGAAGCTGCGCCACTCGGCCATGAACTTGCTGCTCACCGCGTCCTTGCTCACCGTTTTGGTGGTGGTCACGGGCATGATGAAATTTAGGTCGGGGTGGGCCAGCTTGGCCATTTTGGTGCAGGCCGGGCAGTGGCCGCAACTGTCGGCGGCATCGGGGGCGCGCTCCTCGCAGTTCAGAAACTGCGCGTAAGCCAGCGCCAACGCCAGCGCCGCGCCGCCCTCCTGCCCCCGGAAAAGCTGCGCGTGCGCCACGTGCTGCCGCGCCACGGACTGGCGCAGCAGGTCTTTGACGGCAGACTGATTGGGAATGTCTTGGAACAGCACAGCTAATTAATTGTCGCTTGGTTTCAAAAGTTTCTGACGCGACTTGTGCTGCCAGAGCATCTTGATGGAATTGAAGTAGTCCGTATCGAATTTTATTACCTGTATTTCGGAAAGCAGAAACGGTTTATCGTCTTCTTGGTGCACATCCCGAATGCCTTTGGGGGTGAGAAAGTCAATCCAAAGGTGTACAGCATCAACTTGTGCTATCCAGCCAAAAAATGAGCTTTCTTCCTCATGCGCGAATTCAACCAGACCATAGCGCTGCTCCACCCAGCGCATCATCTCCACCAATTCCAGAAAGGCAAAATGCGGCGGCAGTTCTGGCTGGATGCCTTTTAGCTTCAGGACCTGCTCAACTTGCTTTCGGTCACGGTGCGGCTTGCGGGACACGATGTGTTCCTTGACCAACAATACATAGCCATCCACTGCGTAATCGGCGGGGATGTGGCGTAGCAGCAGCCAGTCGTCGTTTTCAGCTACCCACAGGCCTACCTCGTTGGTTTCCCAACCAGCCAGCTGCACGTATTCGACGCGGTAGGGCTTCATCTTACTTCGCCTTTTCCCAAACCCGGTCCTCTTCCGTCGCTTCAAACACGGCCTTCATAATTGCTTGCTCCACTGCATCGTACGGCAGGCTGCGGCGGGCCATCACGCGCTCGGCCACTTCGTTGGCCTTGGGCAGCTTGAAAGTTTCGAAGCCCGCCGCGCCGCCCCAACTGAAGCTCGGGATGAAGGTGCGCGGGAAGCCGGCCCCGAAAATGTTGGCCCCCACGCCCACCACCGTGCCGGTGTTGAACATGGTGTTGATGCCGGCCTTGCTGTGGTCGCCCATCATCAGGCCGCAGAACGTTTGGCCGGTATCCACGAAGCGCTTGGCGGTGTGGCTCCAGATTTTGACCGGCGCGTAGTTATTCTTCAGGTTCGACGTGTTGGTGTCGGCCCCCAGGTTGCACCACTCGCCGATGACGGAGTTGCCGAGGTAGCCGTCGTGGCCTTTATTGCTGTAGCCCAGCACAATGCTGTTGCCCACTTCGCCGCCCACCTTTGAGAACGGGCCCACGGTGTTGTCGCCGCGCATTTTGGCGCCGGCGTTGATGTGCGAGCCTTCGCACAAGGCCAGCGGGCCTTTGATAATGGCGCCCTCGTGTACCTGCGAGTTCTTGCCCAGGTAAATGGGGCCGTCCTCGGCGTTGAGAATGGCGGCCCGGATTTTCACCCCCTCTTCGATGAAGATGTTTTCGGCCCCGTACACAATGGTGTGCGCGTCGCCGACCGGCTGCGAGGTGCGGCCTTTGGTGAGCAGCGCGAAGTCGCGGCGAATTTCCACGCCGTTGCGCAGAAACAGCTGCCAGGGCCGGTCAATCACCGTCACGGGCTCGGCCACCTGCTTGGTTTCGGGAATGCCGTCCTGAATGAGTTCGGCCACCAGCGAGGCGTCGGCCACGTGGGCGGCCACCAGCAGCTCGTCGCTGTAGAGGGCCTGGCCGGGCTGCAGGGCCTGCACCTGCCGGGTCAGCAGGTCGTCGGGGCATACGGCGCCGTTGATGATGAGGGCCGGCCCGCTCACCTCGCCGGCCGGGAACTTGGCCTGCAAATACGGCTGCGTGAGGTAGCCCACGCCGGCCACGCCCAGCCGGTGCTGCCATTTCTCGGCCAGCGTGAGGATGCCGCAGCGCAGCGCCGCCACCGGCCGCGTGAAGGTGAAAGGCAGCAAGTGCGGCCGAATGGCCGGGTCGTCGAACAGGAGAACGTGCATCTGCTTAGGGGTCAGTTGGTCGTTGTGGGTGGGCAGGCGTGCGCAAGGCCAGACGCCCGCCGCACTGAACGCAAAGTTCGGGTTTCCCCAAAAGAAAAGCTCCCAGCAGCGAGGCCACCAGGAGCTTTTGATTATTTTATCGTCGGCCTAACAGCTGACAACGAGCAGCTAACAGCAATTACTTGTTGGTGCTGGTTTGCTCTTTCTTGGCGTAGCGGCTGCGGAATTTCTCCACGCGGCCGGCCGTGTCGATGAACATGTTTTTGCCCGTGTAGAAGGGGTGCGAAGCGGAGCTTACTTCGATTTTCACCAGCGGGTACGTCTTGCCGTCTTCCATCACGATGGTGTCGGTCGGCTTCATCGTGGAGCGGGTGATGAACTTAAAGTCCGAAGAAGAGTCCTGGAATACGACTTCCTGGTACTCGGGGTGGGTGTCCTTTTTCATATCGAGAGGTCGGTTTTACCGGTTAAACCCTGCCGATTTTGCGGAAGGGACTGCAAAAGTACAGCTTAGCTCGGAAATTCCCAACGCCAGCCCCAAGATTTTCTCGTTGGACTGGCTCGTTTGGACTCACTATAAGAATAGGTTGATTTTCTGAAAAGGTTTGTACATTTGAATCCGGCCCACACTCGGGGCCGCTTTCCCGCGCGTGATGCATCCCCTACCCGTCCGCCGTACGTTCCGCCGTTTTGGCCTGGCAGCGCTGCTGCTGGTGCTGGGAAGCGCCGTAGCCGCCGTGGCTGCCTCGCTCAGCCTGTTCACCGCCGCCTACGACAGCGCCCGGGTCCGCATCGACTGGGAGGTGAACACCGAGACCGACGTGACGAGCTTCGACCTGGCCCGCAAAACCTCGGCCGAGACCAGCTTCTCCGCCCTCACCAGCGTGACGCCCAACGGCCAGCGCCGCTATACTTATTACGACGCCAACGTGTTTCGCACCGCCACCGGCGGCGCCCCCACGCCGGCCCTGGGCGGTGGCCCCGTTACCTACCGCCTCACCATTCACGGCCCCGGCGGCGACCAGAGCTTCCTCACCGTGCTGGCCGGCACCCCCAGTTCCGTGCAACGCTCCTGGGGCACCATCAAGTCGATGTTCCGGTAGGAACCACTAATCAGAACGTCATGCCGAGCGCAGCCGAGGCATCTCGCGTGCCGTAGTAATCCTATCGCCAGGATTTATTCCCCCAAGCGAGATGCCTCGGCTGCGCTCGGCGTGACGTTCTTTTGTAGTTGACAATTTCGCTCGCCTCATGCCCGCCCCCACTCAACTTTGCTTTGCCTCTAACAACGCCCACAAGCTCGATGAAATTCGGCCGCTGCTGCCCGCCGGCCTCACCCTGCTGAGCCTGGCCGACATCGGCTGCCACGAGGAACTGCCCGAAACCCAGGACACGCTGGAAGGCAACGCCCGCCAAAAGGCCGAGTATGTACTTCAGCACTATGGCGTGGATTGCTTCGCCGACGACACGGGGCTGGAGGTGACGGCCCTGGGATGTGCGCCCGGCGTGTACTCGGCCCGCTACGCTGGTCCTCAGCGCCGGTCAGAAGACAACGTAGCCAAGCTCCTGCACGAGCTGCAAGGCGCGCCTGACCGCTCGGCCCGCTTCCGTACGGTGGTGGCCCTGGCCCGCGCCGATGGCAGCACGCACGAGTTTGCGGGCGAAGTGCTGGGCTCCATCATAGCGGAAGGACGCGGCGAAGGCGGCTTCGGCTACGACCCGGTGTTTGTGCCCGCGGAGGGCGACGGCCGCACGTTTGCGGAGATGAGTGGCACTGAGAAAAACCGCATCAGCCACCGGGCGCGGGCCGTGGCCGGGCTGCTGGCTTTTTTGCAGGCGGAGTAAGCGGCTGAAAAAATGAGGAAAATTCTGTCATCCTAAGCGTAGCGAAGGACCTTTTCACATTTCATTGCTTGGCTATTCCGACGTGAGAAGGTCCTTCGCTGTGCTCAGGATGACAGCCGATTTAACAGGGGCGCTGCTAATTCTCCACTTCCCATTCTTCATTCCTAATTGAGCGAAGCGTTACCTTTGCCTGCTATGCACACCCCGTATCTAATTGGCATCACCGGCGGCAGCGCTTCTGGTAAAACCACGTTTCTGCGCCGGCTTCTGGCTTCGTTTCCCGAAGAGCAGATTTGCCTCATCTCGCAGGATAATTACTACCACCCGCGCGAAAAGCAGTTGCGCGACGACCAGGGCGTCGAGAACTTCGACCTGCCCGCCAGCATCGACGCCGCGGCCTACGCCGACGACGTGTTGCGCATCAGCCAAGGGCACGAGGTGCGCCGCAAAGAATACACCTTCAACAACGCGGCCGTGACGCCCAAGGAGCTGGTGTTTCGGCCGGCGCCTATCGTAGTGGTGGAGGGTATTTTCGTGTTTCACTTCGAGGAAATCGCCAAGCTGCTCGACCTCAAGGTGTACATCGATGCCCAGGAGCACGTAAAGCTGCACCGCCGCATCATCCGCGACCGCGACGAGCGCGGCTACGACCTGGCCGACGTGCTCTACCGCTACACCCACCACGTGGCGCCCACCTACGAGCAGTTCATTGCGCCCTACAAGCACTACGCCGATATTGTGATTCCCAACAACCGCCACTTCGAAAAGGGGCTGGAGGTGTTGGTGGGATTCCTGCAGGGCAAGGTGGCCGCCGCGCAGCGATAAGCGCTGCCGCGAGCATCAATACGGCTGCTTTTAAGGCCGTTTGAACGCCGGGTCAACTTGCGTTGGGCGCACATTTTTTAGAACACTTCATAAAATGGAAGTTAAAATAGATTATCTTGGACCTGCAATTGCGGCCAGCGCGGCACTTCCAACAGCCGCAGGTAGCCTGATTGCCACCTGGTCCATATAATCCATTTTGCTTTGCCACTTATGAAACGTGCACGTTTACTCTTTTCTCAATGGGCTGTGCTCACAGCCGCTTCGGCCGGCCTGCTGGGGCTGACCAGCTGCGATAAGAATGGCCAGGCGGGCATCATGCAGCACCCGGCCACCAACTCGGCCTACCGCGTGGAGGTGACGCCCGACAACGCTTACAGCCAGGCTTTCGACGCCAACCTGAGCAAGCTCAACGACACGACCTACCTCATTATCACCAAGGCCGAGCGCGGCAGCGTGTTTGCCGTGCACACCGGCCCGCTGCCCACCGCCGACCACGCCGTGTGCTTTGCTAGCACCAACAACCCGGGCTTTAAAGAGTGCGTGCAGGAGTACTACCACAACGCGGGCGGGGTGGCTATCCAAAGCAACGAAGCCGGCTGGTGGGCCACCCCACTATAGTATTGTAGGGCAGGAGGGTAATGAAGGCAGGAGGGCAGGAGTTTGACCCATCTTTATTCGACTCTTACCCTCCTGCCCCCATACCCTCCTACCGCAAAAATGTACAGCAAAGCAGAAGCTACCCAACTGCGCCAAGCCTTCTGGACCACTTTTGGTCAATACATGGCGCCCATTCCTTCGGCCGAGGGCGACACCACCAACTGGATTAACTACAAGACGGGCATTAAGCACCTGTATTTTCGGATGCAGGCTGACAACCGGCGCGCCAAAATCGCCATCGAGCTCAACCACCCCGACGTGGGTATTCGGGAGCTGTTCTGGGAGCAGTTTCTGGAGTTGCGCACGCTGCTGCACGAAACCCTGGGCGAAACCTGGGTTTGGGAAGCCGATTCCATCGATGCCCAGGGCTTGCCGCTGAGCTGCATTTACCAGGAACTGAGCCCCGTCAATATCTTCAACCGCGACGACTGGCCGAAGCTGATTTCATTTTTTAAACCCCGCATCATCGCCCTTGATGCCTTCTGGGCCGATGCGCAGTACACGTTTGAGGCGCTGAAATAGTTGGCCCGCGGCCTGCAAAGAAGCCCTTGTCTGCATTGCCTTGAAATGGGTATCTTTGCAGACCCCGTACATACCCATGCTGGCTCTGCTTTCCCGTTTTTGGTTCTCGCTCCGCTTTGCCCTGCTCGCCGCCACGGTGCTGCTGGTGCTGGGTTTGAACCAGCGCGCCGTGAGTGTGCTGCGCCCTGTGGGCAAGGGAGAAGCGCGGTTTACGCGCGCCACGGTGGTGAAACAAAAAGTAATGCTCGAAGCCACGGCTTCGCTGAAGCATTTTGTGGCGCCGTTGGGCACGGCCTGGTTGCCGCTCCCGGCCACTGCGAGCACCTGGCTGCCCACGCTGCGCCAGCGGCTGGCCGTGCCGCGCCTGCGGGCCGGCATTCGGGCGGGCGAGGTGTTTCGGGCGCGGCTATTGGCCGTGGCGCTGTCGCCGCAGGCCCCCTAGTGAAGTGTTGAGTTTTGAGGGTTGACTGTTGAATGAGCTTTCGCCGCCCGGCGGAAGACTTGGGCAGCATTCAACCCTTTCCCACTTCTCCCCTCTTTTCGATTTGCTAATTCCGCGCTGTCATCGGCAGGAATTCAACCCTCAACATTCAAAACTCAACCTTCCTAACTAATGCGTAACAAAGGATTAATTATCGCGCTCACCCTCGTCGTCACGGCGTTGTGCGCGTACTTCCTGTTTTTCACCTACGTCTCGCGCGGGGTGCAGCAGAAGGCCGTGGCTTATGCCACGCGCAACGGCAAGCTCGACGAAGGGCAGCGCCAGCACTACCTCGATTCGGTGTGGCGGGCGCCCGTGTTCGGGCCATTCACCTACCGCGAGGTGCGCCAGAGCGAGCTCGGCCTCGGCCTCGACCTGAAAGGCGGCATGCACGTGACGCTGGAAGTATCGCCGGTGGAAATTGTGCGCGCCATGAGCGGCAACAGCAAAGATGCGGCCTTCAACAAGTCGATTGAGCAAGCTCAGGAAGCCCAGAAGACCAATGCCACCACGCCGTTCACGGCGCTGTTTGCCCAGGCTTGGCAGCAAAACTCGGGCGGCAAGCCCCTGGCTACCATCTTCGCCAACACCACCAACAAGAGCCGCAACATTGACATCAACTCCTCGAACGAGAAGGTGATTGGCGCCATTGACAAGGAAGTGGACGAAGCCATCGACCGCTCGTTCAACATCTTGCGCACCCGCGTCGACAAATTCGGCGTGAACCAGCCCAGCATTCAGCGCGTGAAGGGCACCGGCCGCCTCCAGATTGAGCTGCCCGGCGTAGATAACCCCGACCGCGTGCGCAAGCTGCTGCAAGGCCAGGCCAAGCTGGAGTTCTGGGAAGTATGGAACCAGAACGAAATCGGCCCCTACCTAGTAGCCCTCGACAAGCAGCTGCAAGCCAAGCAGACGGCCGCCACGGCCGCTCCTGCTGTAGCTACCGCTACCACTGACTCTACTGCTACCACCGCCGCTGCCGGCGACTCCACCACCCTGGAAGCCCAACTCGCCAAGCAAAGCAAAACCGGCAAAAACCCTGCTGCGGACTCGGCCGCAGCCAACAAGCCCGGCGTATTAGCCAAGCTTTTCACCATGCCCGGCCGCCTGGGCGTGAACCTGCGCGACACCTCGGCCATGAACAAAATCCTGCGCTCGCCCGAGGCCAAAGCCACCTTGCCCCCCACCCTGGCCCTGACCTGGCTCAACAAGCCCAAGACCATTGACAAGCAGGAGTACCTGGAGTTGATTCCGGTGCGTAAAACCCGCGACGGTGTGCCCATGCTGAGCGGCGAAGCCGTGAACGACGCCCGCGCCGACATCGGCCAAGCTGGCCAGCCCGAAGTGCTGATGAACATGACCCCCGCAGGCTCGCGCAAGTGGGCCAAGATGACCGGTGCCAACATTGGCAAGCAAGTGGCCATGGTACTCGACGACTACGTCATCTCGGCGCCGGTGGTGCAAAACGAAATCACGGGCGGCGGCACCAGCATCACGGGCGACTTCCAGATTGAGGAAACCCAGGACATGGCCAACAGTCTGAAGGCCGGCAAGCTGCCCGCTCCTACGCGCATCGTGGAAGAAGCCGTGGTAGGTCCCTCGCTCGGTCAGGAAGCCATCAACCAGGGCCTGTACTCGTCGCTGGCCGGTGTGGTGATTATCATGCTGTTTATGGCCTTCTACTACGGCCGTGCCGGTATTGTGGCCGATATCGCCCTGCTTTTTAACATCTTCCTGATTCTGGGCGTGTTGGCCCAGTTCGGCACTGCCCTCACACTGCCCGGCATCGCCGGTCTGATTCTGGTGATGGGCACCTCGGTGGATGCCAACGTACTGATTTTCGAACGGATTCGGGAAGAACTCGACCACGGGCTCAGCCTCACCGACGCCATCAACAAAGGCTACTCGCGCGCCTTCTCGGCCATTTTTGACTCGAACGTAACCACCATGCTGATTGCCGTGATTCTCGGCTTCTTTGGCACGGGCCCGGTGCAAAGCTTTGCCGTCACGCTCGGCATTGGTGTGCTCACCTCGTTCCTGTCGGCTGTGTTCGTGTCGCGCCTCATCATCGAATGGATGGTGAAAGGCAACGAGAACCACCCGATGACCTTCAGCACGGCCCTGTCGCGCAACCTCTTCAAAAACCTCAACTTCGACATTGTGGGCAAGCGCAAGCTGGCTTACACTTTCTCGACGCTCTTTATCGTGGCCGGCTTCGTGCTGATGGCCGTGCAGGGCGGCCCCAACCTGGGCGTGGACTTCAAAGGCGGCCGCGCTTACGTGGTGGACTTCAACAAAACGATGGTCGCCTCGGACGTGGCCGACAAAATCCGCCCCGTGTTTGAAGGCGCTGGCCTCGAAGTGAAGCAGTACGGTGCCCCCGACCGCCTGCGCATCACCACCGGCTACCTGGCCGAAGACGAGAGCGTAGCCGCCGACCAAAAGGTAGTAGCCGCCCTCAACAAGGGCTTGGCCGGCTACAGCGCCGACGCCCCGGTTATCAAGTCGACCTCGAAAGTGGGCGCTACCATCGCCGACGACATCAAGCGCACCTCGGTGCTCTCGCTGGGCCTCACCCTGCTGGGCATCTTCGTGTATGTGCTGTTCCGCTTCGAGAAGTGGCAGTACTCGATGGCCGCCGTGGTGGCCCTGTTCCACGACGCCCTGCTCGTGATTGCGGCCTTCCCCATTGCCCGCTTATTCGGCCTGAACTACGAGATGGACCAGATTTTCGTGGCTGCCCTGCTCACGGTTATCGGCTTCTCGATGAACGACACGGTGGTTATCTACGACCGTATCCGCGAGTACCTGCGCGAGAACCCCAAGCTGACTTTCGCCCAAGTGGTGAATCCGGCTTTGAACTCGACCTTTTCGCGCACCATGATTACGTTCACCACGGTGTTCCTGGTGGTGTTTGTGATGTACGTGTTCGGCGGCGAAACCCTCCGCTCGTTTTCCTTCGCCATGATTATCGGCATCATCTTCGGCACGTATTCGTCGCTGTTCATTGCCACGCCGATTATCCTCGATACCTATGGCAAGAAAGAAGAGCGGGAGCGCAAGGCCGCTGGTGAAGACATCAACGGTGTAGATGCTGGCACGCCCAAGCTGAGCCAGGCCAACGTCTAGGTCTGAACCGCAGATTCAGCGGATTTAACGGATTTCACAGATGTGATTTCCAGCAGCAAAAGAGGCCGCCCACTGGGCGGCCTCTTTTGTTTTGCCTTCCTCCCACAGTAGCTAAACTACTAGCTCATAGCTGCTCCAATCGTTTGAATCTGCGAAATCCGTTAAATCGGCTGAATCTGCGGTTCAGGCACAGGCAACCGATTTTGCTTATCTTCCGAGTGGTCTAGTGAAGTCTCGCCAACGGCCGCGCCCATGCTGCACCTCTCCTCACCTAAATCTGCTCCCCCCACGCTGCCCGAGCTGCTGGCAGCCTGCCAGCGGCATGACCGGGTGGCGCAGCGCCGCCTCTACGGGCAGTTCCACGGCTTTGCGATGAGCATTTGCCTGCGCTACGCCCGCGACCGTGACCAGGCCCTGGAGGCAGCCAACGACGGCTTTCTAAAAGTATTCCGTGACCTGTACCGCTTCGACGCGGCGCGCCACCCCGAGGATGTGCTGGGCTCGTTCCGGGGCTGGCTCAAGCGCATTATGATTCACACGGCCATCGACCACTATCGCGCCAACGAGCGCCACCAGCACCAGCAGGAGCTCGACGACGTGACCCTGAACCAGGCCGACCAGAGCGCCACGCCCCTCGACGCGCTGAGCTACGACGAGCTGCTGGCCCTGGTGCAGCGCCTGCCGCCGGCCTACCGCGCCGTGTTCAACCTGGCGGTAATTGACGGGTTTGGCCACGAGGAAATCGCCGAGCAGCTGCGCATCTCGGTGGGCACGTCCAAGTCCAACCTATTCAAGGCCCGCGCCCATTTGCGCACGCTACTGGCCCAACACGCTACTATTTCAATGCCCCGCTATGTGGTCGGATAACGATATTGACAAGGCCTTTCAACGGCTCAACCCGCCGGAGCCGGAGCCTGCGCCCTTCCCGCTGGATGCCTGGCTGCGCCTGGAGACGCAGCTGGACAAAGAGGTGGTGGCGCGCACCGTGCGCCGGAAAATGTGGCGGCTTTTTGCGATTGAGGTACTGGTTGTGGCACTGGTCGGCTTGGGCTGGGTGCTGTGGAAACCGGCGAAATCGGCTGCTTCTGCGACCTCCCCGGTATTGGTTTCCGGCGCAACTCGCTCCCAAAATCAGCAGCTTTCGGTTGCCACTACGGCCCGGCCCAAGGCATTGGCGCAGCCGGGCGCCACCGCAGGCGCATCAGGTATTTCAACTGCTGAACCCATTGCCGCTAACGAAGCTGGTGCTTCGGCTGCTACTGCACAATCTGAATCGACTCTGGCACCCGCACGGGCTGCTACTCCCGGCAGCCAACACCTGTCGCCAGCACATGCCAGACATTCGCTGGCCGTGTTAGGAGCAACACCCCAGCTTCATTCAACTCCTGAGCGCCGCAGGGTGGAAACGCGAACCAGCCCTGTGCCTTTGGTGGGCGCCTTGGCTTCTGCCGACCTGCGCAAGGGCAACCGGCTCGCAGAAAAGCCGGAGCAGCGTACTCGTCGGAGCAAGGTTTCGGCTGGGTCTAAGCAGTTGAGACCTTGGGCTACCACAGTAGCAGCTGCTTCTGATGACCAGGATAATGCCTTGGCTGCTAACAGTCGCACTCGCCATAAGGCTCAGCTGAAGCAACAGGGCGACCGCCTTGCAGCGCTCGAGGCAGCCACCTTGGCAGCTACTGCACCCACAGATGCACCGGCGGGCACCAATGAAAGCGTCCCGGCCGCTGCGGACAATGCCGAATTGACGGCCAGGCCGGTGCCCCTGGCCTCTTCCACCTCGGCGCTGCCCACTCCGCTGGCATTGGTGGCAACAGTCGAAACCAAGCCTGCGGCTGTGGAGACGGAACCGCGCTTTTTCATTGGCCTGGTGGGTGCGCCCGACGTAAGCACCGTGAAGTTTGTCGGCGTAGAAAAACCGCTGCTCAATCTGGGGCTGACCCTGGAATACCGCTTCACCAACCGGCTGCGCGTGAGCACCGGCTTGCTGCGTGCCAACAAGGAGTACTACGCCCGCCGCGAAGACTATGACTGGACGAACTATCCCCGGGCCCAGACCCGCAGCTTCTCCTGGGTAGAAGGCAAGTGTACCGTGCTCGACGTGCCCCTGAACCTGCGCTACGATGCCGTGGTACGGAATAACGCCCGCTGGTTCGGCTCGGCCGGCCTGTCGTCCTTCTTCATGCACCGCGAAAACTACAGCTACGACTACCTGGAAGGCGGCGACTACAAGCTGTGGGAACTGCCGGGGCTGGTCAACGCCAACCAGCACCTGTTCAGCGTCCTCAACCTGTCGGCTGGCTACGAGCGCAGCCTGGGCCGCCACTGGCGCCTGCAGGCCGAGCCTTACTTCAAGCTGCCGCTGGGCGGTGTGGGTGCCGGCAAAGTGAAACTTACCAGCGCCGGCGTTTTTCTGGGCGTGAAATATGGGTTTTAAGCGCGTGAGGGCCCCCAACGTGTCGTAGCTTTCGGGTTTCTGCCGCCAAGCGGCGTTTCTTTTCCTTCTTTTTGATGCCATTCGGTATGTCCGTCCACTACTCCTTTTCTGCCCAAGTGCGGCTCGCGTTAGCGGGCGTTTCACTCCTGGCGCTGGGCCTCGCGGCCGGGTGCACCTACTCGCACGGCGACCCCGCGCCGGCTTGCGACGTGCCCAGCGAAAACGTGACCTACAGCGCCGTCATCTCGCCCATTTTCGATGCGCACTGCCGCGAGTGCCACAGCACCGCCGACTATTCGACCAAGGGCGGCGGCAACAACTTCGGCGACTACGCGGCCATCAACCGCTATTTCTCGCCCGCCAAAATCATCGGCAGCATCCGGCACGCCCCCAACGCCGACCCCATGCCGCAGAACCGCGAAAAGCTTTCGGAATGCGACATCCAGCGCATTGAAAAATGGATAGCGGCCGGCAAGCCCAACAACTAACTAATCCGGGGTTGAAATCAAGAGTAAGCAGCAGGAATTACGAACAGTAACAGTCTTGCTAGCTGCCACTTCACTCCGAATACTTTCTTCGCTATGAAACGCCCTTTCTTTCTGCTGCTTGCGTTTTTCTCGCTCACGGCCCTGAGCCACGCCCACGCGCAAGGCAAGTTCATGACCAAGACGGGGCGGGTGTCGTTTTTTTCGGCCAGTCCCATCGAGGACATTGAAGCCCAGAACCAGCAGGTTGCCGCCGTTCTCGATTTTGCGGGCGGCCAGCTGGCTTTTTCGGTTCCCATCAAAGCCTTCGTATTCAAGCGCACGCTCATGCAGGAGCACTTCAATGAGAACTACATGGAATCGGATAAATTTCCGAAAGCCACCTTTTCAGGCCGCTTCGTGAGCTTTGATGCTGCCGCGCTGGCCACCGCGGGGCCACACAACGTGCAGGTGGAGGGCGACCTGACCCTGCACGGCGTGACGCACCGCGTGCAGGTGCCCGCCAGCGTGGAGCTGAAAAGTGGCCAGGTGCTGGCAGCGGCTACGTTTCCGGTGGCAACGGCCGACTACAACATTGAAATTCCGCTGCTTGTGCGCAACAACATCGCCAAAATCGTGACCGTGCGCGTGGCCCTCACCTGCGCCCCCGTGAGTGGCGGCGCCGTGGGCGCTGCTACGCCGGCCCACTAATTCAACTCTCCTGCCTATCCCCTTTTTTTTATGCGCCGTCATTTTTACGCCAATTATTGCTTCCCGGGCCTGCTGCTGGCAGGCCTGCTCGCGCTGGCCACCCCCGCCCGCGCCCAAACCGACTTGCTGCGCGACCTCGAAAAGCAAACCACCGATTCGACCCAGCAGGAAACAGTGGCCGCTACGTTCAAGGGCACGCACATCATCAACGCCCAATCGGTGGAGACACCGGGCCGCGGCACGCTGGCTTTTCTCATTCAGCACCGCTTCGGCACGCTCAACAGCGGCGCTTACGAATTTTTCGGCCTTGATAACGCCGAGCTGCGCCTCAGCTTCGAGTACGGACTGAGCGACCGGCTGGCCGTGGGCGTGGGGCGCAGCTCGCAGGAAAAAACCTTCGACGGCTTCCTGAAATACCGGGCCCTGCGCCAGAGCACCGGCGCGCACGCCATGCCGGTTTCGGTCACGCTGTTTGCGTCGTCGGCCATCACCACGCTCAAATTCAACCAGCTTGCCAACGTCGAAACGCGCAGCACCGCCTCGCGGCTCGACTACGCCTATCAGGTGCTCATCGCCCGCAAATTCAACTCCAACCTGTCGGTGCAGCTCATGCCCACGCTTATTCACCGCAACTACGTGGCGCTGGCCGGCATGCAAAACGACGTGTACGCCATCGGGGCCGGCCTGCGCCAGAAGCTGACCAAACGCGTGGCCTTCACCGCCGACTACTTTTACACGCTGCCCGGCTACGTGGCCGATAACTTCCACAATGCCCTCGGCCTGGGTGTCGACATCGAAACCGGCGGCCACGTCTTCCAGCTGCACGTTACCAATTCCAGAGGCATGATTGAAAAATTCTTCGTGCCCCAAACTGAAGGCAACTTCTTCAAAGGCGACATCTACTTCGGCTTCACCGTGGCCCGCAATTTCACCATCAAGTCGCAGCTGTAAGGCACCCGTCTGTCATTGCGAGGCGTAGCCGAAGCAATCCGTCCTCTTAACGCGACAAGCGTCCTTTTGCAACTAAGTCAAGTAACTAAAAAGCCCCGGCACTGCGCAGTGCCGGGGCTTTCTGGTAAAAGGAAGTGTCTGGGTTTGACAGGACGGATTGCTTCGCTACGCTCGCAATGGGGAACGACGCGCAACGAATTACACCAGCACGCCTTCGGCCACTACGCTTTGCACTTCGGGCACCATGCGCTTGAGCAGATTTTCGATGCCCGACTTCAGCGTGACGGTGGCCGAGGGGCAGCCGGAGCACGAGCCTTGCAGGTTCACGGTCACGATGCCTTCGTGGTAGCTTTTGAAGGTGATGTTGCCACCATCCTGCTCCACGGCGGGGCGCACGTAGTTGTCGAGCAGGTCGATGACTTTCTGGGCAATCTGACCGTCCTGCTGGGTGGGGTCGCCGGCCGTGGCGGCCTGGGCGGCTTTCTGCTCAGCGGCGGGGTCCACGGTGAAGATGGGGCCACCGGCTTCCACGTAACCCTTCAGGAACTGGCGCAACTCGGGGATGAGCTGCGTCCAGCCCAGGTCAGGCTGCGTTTTGGTCACGGTCACGAAGTTCTGGGCGATGAAAATGCGGCCCACGTAATCAAAATTGAACAACTCCTGCGCCAGCGGCGAATTGGCGGCGGCTTCGAGGGTGGGATAATCCACGCTCACGCCATCGGCCAGCAGGTTCTGGTTGAGGACAAATTTCATGCTCTCCGGGTTGGGAGAGGCTTCGGCATAAATGGAAACAGACATGGCTGGGAGGCTTTAAATCAAGGAGAAAGCTTGACGCGCTTGCAACGGCAAAGATACAACCGCAATGGGGCACGAGAGGTTGCAAATGTAGGTACATTGATTTGTAGCGTGGACGCTGCGAGTCCGCGCTTGGTCGAACGTCCTCCCCGCCCGTAATGCGCGGACTCGCCGAGTCCGCGCTACAGCTTGTTCGCCCGTGCGCGCAGCAGCAAGTCGGCCAGCACCAGCTGCGTCATGGCTTCCACGATGGGCACGGCGCGGGGCAGCACGCAGGCATCGTGCCGGCCACGGCCCACCAGCGTCACCGCTTCGCCCTGGTCGTTGATGGTTTGCTGGGGCTGCAACAGGGTGGCCACGGGCTTGAAGGCTACCCGGAAATAAATGTCCTGCCCATTGCTGATGCCGCCCTGGCTGCCGCCGCTGTGGTTGGTGCGGGTGCGCACGGCACCGGTTTCGTCGGTGTAAAACTCGTCGTTGTGCACCGAGCCGGGCAGCTTGGTGCCCGCAAAGCCGGAGCCAAACTCAAACCCTTTCACCGCATTAATGCTCAGCAAAGCGTGGCCCAGCACGGCCGGCAGCTTGTCGAACACGGGCTCGCCCAGCCCGGCGGGCACGCGCCGGGCCACGCCCGTAATCACGCCGCCCACGGTGTCGCGCGCGGCCTGCGCTTCGCGGATGCGGGCTTCCATGCGGGCGGCTGTTTCGGGGTGCGGGCAGCGCACAGGGTTGCTGTCAATTAAGCTTAAATCCAGCTCCTGGTAGTCCAGCGGCACTTCTACCTCGCCCACGGCCGACACGTAGGCCACAATCTCAACCCCGAAATGCGCCAGCAGCTGCATGGCCACGGCACCGGCGGCCACACGAGCGGCGGTTTCGCGGGCCGAACTGCGGCCGCCGCCGCGGTAGTCGCGCCGGCCGTATTTCACGTCGTAAGTGTAGTCGGCGTGGCTGGCGCGGTAGGCGTGGGCAATGTGCGAGTAGTCGTCGGAACGTTGGTCGGCGTTGGGGATGAACAGGCTGATGGGCGTGCCGGTGGTGAGCCCCTCAAACAGGCCCGACTGAATGTGCACGGTGTCAGCTTCCTTGCGCGGCGTGGTGAGGTCGGACTGCCCCGGCCGGCGCCGGTCGAGCGCCGCCTGAATCCGGGCGGCATCGACGGCCACCCCGGCCGGGCAGCCATCAATGACAACGCCAATGCCCGCCCCGTGCGACTCGCCAAACGTGGTGATGCGAAAGAGGGAGCCGAAAGTATTGGACATGGTTTTGGTGCTTGGTTGTTGGGGCCTAGTGTTTGGTTGCTGGCTCTCGTGCGGGAGAAACCAAGCACCAGGCACCAACAACCAAGCACCAAACTTACGCCCGCCGCCCGGCCCGCCACCAGCCGAAGCCCGCCAGCCCCGCCAGGCCGATGAGCAGCCAGTCGGCGTAGTGGCGCACGTCGCGGTACACGTCCACCGACTGCAGGGTGTCGTCGGCATTGGCCAGGGCGGGGCCGTAGAAGGGGTCGTCCTCGGGCTTGGGCAAGGCCGTGGGAGTGGCTGCAACGCCCTCCACATTCGGGCGCAACTGGGGCCGCAGGGTGTCGTAGCGGGCCGTGGCGGGGTTGAACACCACCAGGCGGATGAGGCTGTCGAGCGGCAGCACACCGGGGCGCCGCGCCACCAGCCGGTAGCGAAACAGCTTGCGCCCGCCGCCCGGCGTGGGCTGTTCTTTCACTTCGGGGCCAAACACTTCCAGGCCCGGCCAAGCCGGCCACGAGGGCGCCAGCACGGCCGCCAGGTTGCCGCTTCCTTCTACGCCAAAAATGTAGGTGAACGACTCGCCCACCCGAAACCGGGTGCGGCTGGCGGCTTCCCGCATTCGAAAATTGCCCACGGGCACGGCCCCGCGCTGGTCTGCCTCCGGCAGGGCCTGCACCTGCACCTGCGCGCCCGGCGCGTAGTAGGTTTTGTAGCCGGCCAGGCGGTTGTCCTGGCCCGGCTCGGGCTTTTTCAGCACCTTGAATTTCACCATGGTCAGGGCCAGGGGCGGGAAGCGGAGGGGCTGGGTCGTGAGCGGATAATAGATGTTTTCGGCCAGCCGGAAGCGCAGGTAGCGCTGGCCCTGGTGGCGCACGGTGTCGGGCGTCACGCTGGCTTCGGGGCCGGGCTCCTGCCAGGCGGTGGGCTGGTGCAACTCGTGCAGCAACGGCGGCAGCTGGTCGTTGAAATCGTGAAAGTCCAGCAGGGCCTGGTCTTCGGGCTTAAGGTAGAAGTACAGGCCCACGCGCACGCCCTCGCCCACAAACACGCGCGGCTGCTCGGCCACCACGGCCAAAAAGGCGTGGTCGGGCACGTCCTGGTACAGCGCCGCCTTGGGCTTGCCGAACATCTTGTCGAGGTCGGCCACGGCTTGCAGGGGAGCGGTGGGGTTGGCGGGCTTGGTGATGGTGCCGGGGTTGGGCGCCGGGGCCGGTCCCACGTGCACGGTGCTGCCGCCGCCGCGCAGCACCACGCCATTCACGGTGAGCTGAAAGGGCTTGATAACGACGTCGCCCTCGCCATAAGGCACGTAGCGCTGCGTGATGGTGACGTCGACGAAGCGGCGGCCCTGCACGGTGCGCACGGTGTTGGTGCGCGTCTTGCCGGCCTTTTTAAAGCCGTCCAGCTCCGGAAAATCCGAGTACTTCTCCAGCGTGCCGCCGCCTAGCCGGAAGCCCAGCGTGAAAACACCCGTGACGGGCAAGGTGGCCGGGCCGGGCACCAGCTCCACATCGGCCGGGGCTGGGCTGGTGGCCGGCTTGGGGGCGCCGGGTTGCGCCACGGCCGTGCTTAGCCCCAGCAGCCACCAGAGGCCTGCCATTTGCCAAAAAAGTCTTCCCATAGTCACCGGCTCGTTAGCACACCTTAAAAGTAGGCTGAATTGCTGGAATCCGTATTTTCATCAAAACCACATCAGGATATATACAACGGCCGGCGGGCATTTGCAAAATAAAATTTCGACTTGGCGAATCCTTTCCGGCGGCTACTGCCGTATCTGCCCTCACAAACCCCAACAATAAAATCGGATTTGTTTCCCAAAATGGCCCTTGCCGGGCCGTGCGGATAGTTATTGCCTTTTCTGACCACTTCGTTTTTCCACCAAACTTTTCTCACCATGTCCGACAATCTCCAGCCCCGCGGCTCCGACGATGCCTCGTTCGCTCAGCCGCTGTACACGCCCATCAAGCGGCGCTCGTTCTTCATGTATGCCGGCGCCACGGCCGGGGCCACGGCCCTGGTGCTGGCTGGCTGCTCTAAAGACAGCGACCCCGTTGTTACCAACAACCTCATCGACGTGGGCTCGGGCGATACCGGCGTGCTGAACTATGCCTACGCGCTGGAGCAGCTGGAAGCCGGTTTCTACACCGCCCTGCGCGATGGCAGCTACTACAAAGGCCTGGGCGCCAACAGCGCTGAGAAGCTTATTCTCGATGACCTCTACTACCACGAAGTCATTCACCGCGAATTCTTTAAAGCCGCCATCACCAGCGGCCGCATCAACGACAGCCTGAAGCCGGACTTCTCCAAAGTCGACTTCAGCAGCCGCACCAGCGTGCTGGGCACGGCCAAGGCATTCGAAGACCTCGGCGTGGCGGCCTACAACGGCGCCGGCCAGTACATCACCTCGCCCTTGTACCTCACGCTGGCCGGCAAGATTGTGTCGGTGGAAGCCCGCCACGCGGCCATTATCCGCGACCTCGTGAAGGAAGGCGACTTCGTGGGCAACGACATCGTGACCCTCACCAGCGCCAACGCCAGCGCCAGCGCTGGTGGGGCCGCCCCGAGCGGCTCCAGCGTGGAGCGCTCGATGACGCCCACCGAGGTGGTGAACGTAGCCAACGGCTTCCTGGCCGAAGGCTCCAAGCTCAACGTTTCGGGCCTGAAATAACCTCCCTTTCTCCTTTCAACTCTGAATCCTCATTGTCATGAATCTATTTCAAATCATCTCGGAAATCGAGAAAGTGGACCCGGAAGTGTACGACCGCCTCGATTCGCGCCGGAGCATTTTCAAGCACATGACCGGCCTGGGCCAGAAGCTGTCGGCAGCGGCCCTGCCGCTGGCGGTGGGCGCCATCTTCAACAAGGTGTATGCCCAAACGCCCATGAACGCCTCGGTGAACGACGTGCTGAACTTCGCCCTGAGCCTGGAGTACCTCGAATCGTACTTCTACAACGCAGGGCAAGCTTCTGCCCCCCTGCAACTCGGCCTCAGCACCACCAACAAAGCGGCGCTGGAAATCATTAGAGTCGACGAGTCGAACCACGTGACCTTCCTGCGCGGGGTACTGGGTGCGGCCGCCATCACGCCCCCCACCACGGCTACCTTCGACTACACCGGCGGCAAAGGCACTGGCGCGGGTCCGTTTGCCGATGTATTCATCAACCCGGCCACTTACCTGGCCGTGGCCCAGTCGCTGGAAGATACCGGCGTGCGGGCTTACAAAGGCGGCGCCCCGCTGCTGATGAGCAACAAAACGGTGCTCACCGCTGCCCTCAACATTCACTCGGTGGAAGCCCGTCACGCCTCCCGCCTGCGCACCATGCGCCGCGGTGGCGCCAACAACAACGCCGCTTCGCAAGGCGTACCGGCGGCTCCCTACAATGCGGCCCCCAAAAGCTGGATTTCCGGCACCGATAACGGTGGCGCCTCGCCCGCCCAAACGGCCCCCATCTACGGTGCAGGCAACAACACGAACGCGCCTACCGGTGTCACCTTCGATGCCGAAAGCAACACCACCCAAGGCGGTGCCAACCTGACCACCCTGCCCAACACGACCGGCTTCCCGGCGTCGGCTTTCTCCGAGGCCTTCGACGAAGCCCTGGACGTGACGACGGTGAAAGCCATTGCCCGCACCTTCGTGGTGAACGGCAGCACGTTCCTGGCGTAGTTTTTCAAAGCCGCCAATTATTTGCCAATGAAAAGGGCTGACCTCCGGGTCGGCCCTTTTTTGTGCTTTGCAGGCAGCCGGCTTGGGTTGCTATTGCGTGTCAGGTACCAGACGACGGACCATTTCCGTTGCCGGGCCGTTACTTTTACTTGCCCAACCATACAACCTCCGGGCCCGGTGCCGGCTCTTGCCTGCGTAGCAGCTCCCGAACCGGAGCGTTCGATACTTATTTAGTTTTCATGTCCGACAATCTTCAGCCGCTGTACACGCCCATCAAGCGGCGCTCCTTCTTCACGTATGCCGGGGCTACGGCCCTGGTGCTCGCCGGCTGTTCTAAAGACAGCGACCCTACTACCTCCACGCCCGGCACCATCAGCCTCGGCGCAGGCGATGTGGGCGTGCTCAACTACGCCTACGCGCTGGAGCAGCTCGAAGCCGCGTTCTACGCGCAGGTGGTGAAAACGCCGGCCGCCGACTTCCTGGCCGGCGAGTTGGCCTATTTCACGCAGATAGCGGCGCACGAGGCCATTCACCGCGACTTCCTGAAAGCCGCCATCACCAAGGAAAAAGTCGGCTCCTTGCTGCAGGACCTGACGCCGATTTTTACGACCATCAATTTCAGCAGCCGCAACAGCGTGCTCACCGCCGCCAAGCTGTTTGAAGACTTGGGCGTGGCCGCTTACAACGGGGCCGGCATCTTGCTGAAAAGCCAGGCCTACCTCACCGTTGCCGGCCAGATTGCGTCGGTGGAAGCCCGCCACGCCGCCCTGGTGCGCGACCTGCTGACGCCCGGCTCATTTGCCGCCGACGACCAGATTGACGCCAACGGCCTCGATAAGCAGATGACGCCGACCGACGTGATTGCCGCTGCCCAAAGCTTCATCACCCAACAGCTCGATGCCAGCTTAGTTGGCAAATAAGGCCCTCCCTTCTGCTCGTAACTACTTATTGCCATGAATTTTTTTCAAATTATCGACCAGCTTGCGGCCGTAGACCCCGACGTTCTCGACCGCTTCGATTCGCGGCGCGCGGTGTTCAACTCCCTGGGCTCCGTGGCCAAGCGCACGGCCCTGGCCGCCACGCCGCTGTTTGTGGGCGCGCTGTTTCAGAAGGCCTACGCCGGTACCAAATCCACGCCGGCAGAGGTGCTGAACTACGCCCTGACCCTGGAATTGCTCGAAGCCGACTACTACCGGTTGTTTCTGGCGGCCGGCACCCTCCCGGCGGGCGCCGACACAGCGGCCATCACCCAAATTAAAAAGCACGAAGACGCGCACGTGGCGCTGCTCACGAGCGCCATTCGCGCGGCGGGCGGCACGCCCGTGACGGGCAGCCCGACGGCGGGCGTGCGTTTCAAGCCCTCGGCCTTCCCTGCTACTTACGCCGGCCAGTTGCAGGTGGCTCAGGTGCTGGAAGATGCCGGCGTGCGCGCCTACAAGGGCCGCGCCGCCGAGCTGGTGGGTACTACGCTGCTCACCACGGCCCTGCAAATTCATTCGGTGGAAGCGCGCCACGCAGCCCATATTCGCCGGATGCGGGGCCAGCAGCCGTGGGTGAGCAACGGCGACGACCTCGCCGCGCACCCCGTTTACTCCAGCGGCGTCACGGCCACTCCCTCCACCACCGTGACCACGGCTGGCGGCACTTTCGGCATTCCGGCCTACACGGCCCCCAGCCCCGCCGAAAACAACATTGTGCAGGTGGGCTTGCCCATCACCACGGCCTTCGGCACCACCGCCCCCAACTACCCCTACAGCCCCGCCAATGCGGCGGCGGCTTTTGATGAATACCTGCAAGCCGCCGAGGTATTGGACGCCTCACGGGCCGGGGGCCTGCTGGCTTAAGTTGGCTGCCAAGACACTTTTTTAGCCCTGGCGCTCTTATGAAGCCGGTTCCGCCTGCACGGGGCCGGCTTTGTTGTGCCGGCCTTGCAACCATTGGACGGGCAGGAAGTACCTTTGTATTGGCTGGGGCCCGGCTTATCGGGTTGGCGGGCTGGCTTGAATTGTTTACGAATGTCTGACCACTCTCATTTGCCCGCGCGGCGGGAGCCGCTGCTGGGGCGGCGCTTGTTTTTACAGGTTTCGGCCGCGTCGGCGGCTTCGGTAGCCTTGGTGGCGGCGGGCTGCGGCTCTTCTTCCACGCCCACCCCGGCGTCCGCTTCCACTCAGATTGTCCTGCCCGAGGGCAACCAAGGGCTGCTCTCCTACGCCTATTTTCTGGCCCTGGCCCAGGCCACTACCTATCAGAAGGTGGTTGACGCGCCGCCCGGCGACTTATCTGCGGCCGAGCGGTCCATTTTCAGCGACCTGCGCGACCACGCCGTGGTGCACCGCGAAACGCTGCGCTACCTCATCGACCCTACCCGCGCCAATCAGCTTTTTCCCACGGATTTCGCCTTCAACCTAGCGTCGTTCACACTCACCACGCGAGCCGGGGTGCTGGCAGCGGCGCAGCAGCTCGAAGACCTGGTGGCGGCGGCCTACCCCGTGATTTTGCCGCTGTTCAACAGCGCGAACGTATACAAACGCACGCTGCTGCTCAAGATGTCGACGGTGCAGGCCCGGCACGCCGCCACGGTGCGCGACCTGCTCACGCCCGGCGGCTTTGCCAGCAGCGCCGTGGTCGACGGCAACGGGCAGCTCATCGTCAAAACACCCACGGCCGTGCTCACGGCGCTGGCGCCCTTCGTGGCGCCCTACGTGCTGGTCATCACCTGCCCCGACACCAACCCCGGCACCGACGCCGGCCTTTGCACCGCCAACGGCTAGCGCCGCCTTTTTCGTTATTTCCACGGCCGCTCCGGCGGTTCCCGCATGAAGCTGATATCCCTGCTTGACCACTTGGCCGCCACGCCGGCCACTGCTTCGGCCGCCCCACGCCGCGACGTGCTGGCGCAGCTGGGCCGGGCCGCCGTAGCGGCGCTGCCGCTGGCCCTCGGCGCACGGCCTGCCGCTGCCGCCACCAACGACTCAACCTTGGATGCCCTGCTGCAGCTGCTGCAGCTCGAGCGCCTGCAAGCGGCGCTCTACACCCAGGGTCTGGCCGCTGCGGGTCTGATTCCGGCCGGCCAGACGGCTGATTTTCAGCGCCTGCAGGCCCACCAAAGCCAGCACGTCGCGTTCCTGACGCGCACCCTGCAGGACGCGGGCAGCACCGTGCCCGCTGCTCCCACGTTCGATTTTAGCGGCCGGCGCAACGTGGCCGCCAACCCGGAGCTGTTTCCGGGCGTGTTCAGCAACTACGACAATTTCCTAGCCCTGGCGCAGCAGATTGAGGACTTCGGGGTGCGCCTCTACCAAAACCACGCCTTCAACATCACCACCGATGCCCGCCTGACCCAGGCCGTGCTGCGCATGCAAAGCGTGGAAGCCCAGCACTCGGCCCATGTGCGCAGCCTGCGCCGCGGGCGGGGCGCCACGGTTGGTACCTGGCCCAGCGACGAAGACGCCGCCATTGTGCGGCCGGCAGCGGCCCAGGCCCTCACCGCCGCCGCTACCGGCGGCGAGGCCAACGTGACGCAATACGCCACGGCCGGCACCACCCTGCCGTTTGGGACGTTCTTCCTCATCCGCGACAATACGGCCATCAGCGACCCCTCGCTGGCCGAGGCGTTCGACGAGCCCATTACCAGCGCCGTGGGCCAGGCCGCCCTCAACTTATTCAGCTAAGCCGGCAAACGGCATAAGATTTTGGCATTTTTTCGGAAAAGAGCGGCCCTGGCCGCTCTTTTCGCGTATTGCCTCTCCCACAAGCACCACAGGCCCTACGCTTCTGCTTGCGTTCGCCTCCTGCTATATTGTATCTTTCCTATTATCCGAATAACCAAGCCCGAGCGTAGCCCGGGTGTCGCCGCTCTCCAGTTTCCACCGTCCTCCCCATCCCACCCAATGTTAGACTATGTAAAACTGATACTGACGAAAGTCAGCTTCAACAAGGCGCTGTTCGAGAAAGAACTCCGCAAAGCCCTCAACATCGTACTGCCAGCCGACCTAGCTGACTTCCGGAGCTGGTGCTACCAGCAGTTTGCCCGCGTGTACCGGCACGTGCTGAAACGCGTGTTTGGCCGTTTCCGCGACGATTTTCCGATTGCCGGCGTGGGTTAGTCGGCAGCCAGGGGCGCTGGCTCGCTGCTTTCTGCCACAAACCGGATGTTGCGCTTGAGGCCCTCGTAGCCCGTGCGCTTCACGGCCGATTGGCGGAAAAGCTCTGTAAATAATTCGTGGGTAATCTCGCGCCAGTCGCCGGGCGTCAGGTCTTTCAGGCCCGGCGCGGGGTCGAACTGCGGCTCGCTGTGCGGCTTGCTGAAGCGGTTCCAGGGGCACACGTCCTGGCAGATGTCGCAGCCGAAAACCCAATTGCCGAACTGCCCGGCCACCTCGGTCGGAATCTGGTCCTTGAGCTCGATGGTGAAGTAGCTGATGCACTTGCTGCCGTCCACCACGTAAGGCTCGGTGATGGCCTGCGTAGGGCAGGCGTCTACGCATTTGGTGCAGGTGCCGCAGTAGTCGCGAATGGGACCGTCGGCAGGAAGCTCCACGTCCACTATCAGCTCGGCAATGAAGTAGAAGGAGCCCGTGCCCGGCGTTATCAGGTTCGAGTTTTTGCCCACCCAGCCGAGGCCCGATTTCTTGGCCCAGGCCTTATCGAGCACCGGCGCCGAATCGACGAAGCAGCGGCCGCCGATGGCACCAATTTCGGCTTCCATGTCGGCCAGCAGCGCTTTCAGCTTGTCTTTGATGACAAAGTGGTAGTCGCGGCCGTAGGCGTACTTGCTGATTTTGAGGGTGTCGTCGGGCTGCTGCGTTTCGGGGGAGGGGTAGTAGTTGAGCAGCAGCGAAATCACCGATTTGGCGCCGTCCACCAGCAGGCGCGGGTCGAGGCGCTTGTCGAAGTGGTTTTCCATGTAACCCATCTTGCCGTTCATGCGGCGCGTGAGCCAGGTTTCGAGGCGCGGCGCTTCCTCCTCCAGAAATTCGGCCTTCGAAATGCCGCAGGCCATGAAGCCCAGCTCCGCCGCGCGGCGCTTGATGAACGGGGCCCATTGGGACGAAGGAAGCATATTGGGGGAATTAAATCTTAAGGCTTGTCGCGGCCGACGAACCGGTTCTTGCCCAGCAAAAATCCGACGGCCCGGTCCAAGTTGCGCGCCAAGGTCTCCTCGCCTTTCAAACGGGACAGATAACGCACCAGCTCGTGCTGCCGTGAGGGCGACAGCCCGGCAAACACCTGCTTTGCGGCAGGAGTTTCGACCAGGGCCTGCTCAAAGGCCGGACAGCGCAGGATTAGTGGTGGCTCCGGATTGTAATCGAGGGCAATAACCAACGATTCCCCGATACGCTTGGGCGAATTGCTCAGCATCATCAGGTTGATGTACAGGCGCCACTGGCCGGCGTAGCGCACCAGCGTTTGCTGGTAAGGCTGGCCGTTGACGGCGCCGTGCACCCGGATAGGACCTTTGCTGCGCCCCGCCCGGGCAAATACTGCGGCCAACACCTCCGCGGGCACCGACACAAAGGGATTTACACCAATCAGCTCAAGCGTGGCAGTAAAAGTGTGCATAAAGGGTTAAAAACGGGCGAATAAAAAACGCACCGCCGGATGGCGGTGCGTTTTTGTATTTGACAGAAACACCTTACGACGTAATCTCGTCGAACAGGCTGGCGCCGTTGTTGCCGCGCAAGTGGTTGGGCAGCAAGCGGCCCAGGTGCTGGTAAGCGGCCTCGGTGGCCTCGCGGCCGCGCGAGGTGCGCTTGATGTAACCTTCCTGGATGAGGAAGGGCTCGTATACTTCTTCGATGGTTTCGCCTTCCTCGCCGCAGGCCGTAGCGATGGTGCTGATGCCCACCGGGCCACCCTTGAACTTATCGATGATGGTGGTGAGGATGCGCTTGTCCATGTCGTCGAGGCCGCGGGCGTCTACGTCGAGGGCATTGAGGGCAAACTGCGCGATTTGGACCGTGATGGTGCCGTCGCCCTTAATCTGGGCGAAGTCGCGGGTGCGGCGCAGCAGGTTGTTGGCAATACGGGGCGTGCCGCGCGAGCGGCGGGCAATTTCGAAGGCCGCGTCTTCGTGGATAGGCGTGCCCAGAATCTCGGCCGAGCGCTGCACGATGGTAGTCAGCAGCTTGGAGTCGTAGTACTCCAGGCGGGCCGAGATGCCGAAACGAGCGCGCAACGGCGCCGTGAGCATGCCCGAGCGCGTGGTAGCGCCCACCAGAGTGAAGGGCGACAGCGAAATCTGCACCGAACGGGCATTGGGCCCCGAGTCGAGCATGATGTCGATGCGGTAGTCCTCCATCGCCGAGTACAGGTACTCTTCCACCACGGGGTTGAGGCGGTGGATTTCGTCGATGAACAGCACGTCGTGCGGCTCCAGGTTGGTGAGCAGGCCGGCCAGGTCGGAGGGCTTGTCGAGCACCGGGCCGCTGGTCATCTTGATGCCCGAGCCCAGCTCGTTGGCGATGATGTGCGAGAGGGTGGTTTTGCCCAGGCCGGGAGGGCCGTGCAGCAGCACGTGGTCGAGGGCGTCGCCGCGCTGCTTGGCGGCGGCCACGAACACCTTCAGGTTTTCCAGAATCTTGTCCTGGCCCGTGAAATCGTCGAAACTAAGCGGGCGGAGGGCTTTGTCGATGTCCTTATCGGTGGCATCAAACCCGTCGGTTCCGCCGGTGAGAAAGGCTTCGCGCATAGATATAGTTGCTAAAATTATTGGTCGCTTGTTGCTAAGCTAATGAGTAACTATTTAGCCGGCAAAAAAGCTCCTTTTACGCGGAATAATTTGTCGGTCATACCGAGCGCAGCCGAGGCATCTCGCATGGGTAGTAAAATGAATTACTGCCGCACGCGAGATGCCTCAGCTGCGCTCGGCATGACGTTTTCTTGGCTATTCGTGGAGCAGCACCTCAATGTCGAGGTGCAGCCAGTCGGTTTCCCAGGACTTGTGGTTGAGGCGGGCGGTGAGGTGCTTGCCGGCGTCGAGCAGGCGCGCCACGGTTTCGTTGCGGCCCTCGGGCAGGTAGCCGAGCCAGACGTTGGCGGGGTCGGTGGCGGGGGCGGTGTGCACCTGCACGGCCCAGTCGTCGTAGTGATTGTCGGCTTCGCGGCTCAGGTGCAGGGCCTGGCCCACCTTCAGCTTGGGCTCGTACTTCTCCAGGTTGGGGCGGTGCGAGGTGCCGGCCACGAGGCATTCGAGCAGCACGAGGGGTTCGGACGCGGGGACGATTTTCATCATGCGGCCAAATTACGGCACGGCGAGGGGTTCCGCCACCGATGCCGGGGCGGCGGGCGCTGCCAGCGGCGCCGGCGCGGCAAAACGGCTGCGCTTGTAGCGCGCCTTGATGTAGCGGTTGCAGGGCAGCTCCACGTAGCGGTGCAGCAGGTAGCTCAGCCCCAAGCTCAGCCCGAAGATGAGGGCGGTCATCACGTACATATTGTCGAAGAGCCCACGCTGGTCGTTCTCGTACTTCAGCCAGCGAATGACGAGCTGGTGAATGAGGTAGAAACTGAAGCTGATTTCGCCCAGCAGCACCAGGGTGCGGCCCGAAAGGGCCAGCGAAAGGTAGCCCCGCTGGTAGGCAAAGGACAAGATGACGAAGGCCATGGGCAGCCAGTAGTAGCACGAGTAGCGGTAGACGATGGCATAGTCGCGGTGGAGTGAAACACCGTGACGAAAGCGGCCAGCGCCAGCACTTCGAGCGCGGTGGCGCCCCAACGGGACCGGTAGGCCCGGCCCACGATGCCCAGCCGGTAAACCTGATGCAGGGCAATGCCGAGCAGAAAATCGACGAGCCGGAAGAACGGGTTGATGTAGAATAGCTTGTGGTATTCGTCCTCGCCGGATAGTTGCATCAGGAAAGGCACGGCCAGGAACAGCACCCAGCCCCCGCGCAGCAGCAGCTTGTTGCGCACCAGCAAAAACACCAGGAATGGGAAGGTGAAGTAAAAAAACATCTCGTCCGAGATGCTCCACGACGGCCAGTTATAGGAAAAATAGTACCCCATTTCCGGAATGAAGGCCTGCAGCAACGTGGCGTTGGTGAGCAGCACGCTGATGCCGGTGGCCACGTTGCCGAAAGGCCCACTGCCGGGCTCGCTTGAGTACAGCATAAGGCCCAGCGCCAGCAGCAGCGTGACGAGGTGCAACGGATACACCCGGGCCACGCGGGCCACCCAAAACTCCTGGAACGACACCCGCCGGCTCAGCAGGCGCTCGTCGTAGTTCAACGACAGGATGAAGCCGCTCAGGATGAAGAAAAAGCTGACGCCGATGAAGCCTTCGCCTAATATCAGGTCGTACCAGCGGGCAAACCCAGGGTAGGCGCCGGCGTCGAAAAACTGCAGGTGACTGCCAAACACCATGAACGCAAACAAAAACCTTAGCGAGGTAAGGGGTTTAATCATAGAGAGGGGCAGCAGGCGGGTTCCTGCCTAATGGGGGTGATAAAGACGCTAATGGCCAGCCTTAATTAATTCCGGGGGATTGTTGACGCGAAACGGGCCGATTATCGAAATTTTGTTCGCTTCGCGCTTCGCGCCCCTGGGTAAAATTACGGGTAGAATGGTGGTTTTGCCGCACCGCTGCCAAACTATAGGCATTTGCAGGCTTTCTTCCCAATTTCCCTTTGCCACCGTGCGTGGCAGATTTCGGTAGCTTCTCTTGTGGCAAACCTTGACGACAAGAACCCAGCTTTTTTCCGAAGACGACAACCCCAGCGAAGGTGCCCGGTTCGAAGCTGACCTGGCCCGACACATTGCCCAACCGCCACCCAAGCTCAACGATACCCCATAGCCGTTGCTGCTGGCCAGCGTAGCCAACCACATGCTGCTAGGCTATCCCGACGACGAGGAAGTGGCCGAGGCCAAAGCAGAGATTTCGCGGCTGGCGGAGTTGTTGGCAGAATAATAATCCTATATTTCAGCCGATTAACACCGCTTTTTCTATGAACCCTTTTTACGCTTTCACGCATCGTGCCTTCGGTGCTGCGCTGCTTTTGGCAGCGGCCGGTCCGGCCTGGGCCCAGGCGCCGGTTATCACCTCCGTCATCCCCATGGCTAATGCGCGGGCCGTGCCACGCACCAGCGCGGTCACCGTCAATTTCAGCCAGCCCCTCACCGCCGCATCGGCCGGGGCGCTGAAGGTGTTCAGCAGCCAGCGCGGCGGGCTGCGAACGCGCGGGGCCACGCCAGCCGTGGTGAACAGCAATGCGCTCAGCTTCGCGCCCACGGCCTACCCCTACATGCCCGGCGAGACGGTGCAGTACACCGTGGTGCCCACGACGGGCCCCGGCGGGGGCGCTCCGGGCCGCGTGGGGCAGTTTACGGCGGCGGTGGGCGGCACGGGAAATGGAAACTTCCAGACGGGCTCTACCCCTTCTGTGGGTAGCGAACCGACCCGCATACTGGTGGCCGATTTAGACGGTGACGGCGACCTGGACTTGGCTAACAATCTACTTAACCTCTCCCTCATCGGAATCCGACTAAACAACGGTAGCGGTACATTCAGCGGAAACCAGTACGTGCCCATTCCAAACCCCGCTTCCAACGTGGTAGCCGGCGACGTGGACGGCGACGGCGACCTGGACTTAATGGCCACCACGGCGCCGTCCAATGGCGCTCCTGGTACGGTGAGCGTGCGCCTGAATGATGGCAGCGGCACGTTCAGCACGGGCCAAGACATGGTCATCAGCAGTCCGAGTGACTTAAGAATGGGCGACGTGGACGGCGACGGCGACCTGGATATTGTTGTTCCCAACGGCAGGTTTGGCGCCAGCCCGGTAAATGTGTGCCTGAACAACGGCAACGGCACCTTCAGCTCGGGCCCCGACGCGCCTGTTACCGCAATGTCCGTCGTTGCGCTCGGTGATATGGACAACGACGGCGACCTGGACCTGGTGGCGAATGATGGGGCAAGCGCAGGCAAACTGAGTGTACGGCTTAACACCGGCGCCGGCGCTTTTGCTGGAACCTACGAAGTTTCCGGCGTGCACCTGGAAAGCCTTACGCTGGGCGATGTCGACGGCGACGGCGACCTCGACGTGGTAGGCGCCGGCGCCGGGCAGGTTGAGGTAATCTTAAACACCGGGAATGGCACGTTTAGCGGTGGCTCCAGCGTGGGCATGAGCGGCGGGTCGCTTACCAACGCAGCGTTGGGCGACGTGGACGGCGACGGCGACCTGGACCTCATCGGCATCAATGCTAATTACATGAGCAGCGGCTCACCTGCCGGCAAAGTATGCTTGCGGCTAAATAATGGCCGTGGCACATTTGGCAGCGGGGCAGATATCAATGTACTGTTTAATCCCTTCAGCGCGGCGTTCGGCGACGTGGACGGGGACGGCGACCTGGACATTCTGACCACTAGCGCCTCCCTCAACCCCGGCCGGGCCAGTGTGCTCCTCAACCAACCGGGGCTGGTGACGGCCGCCCGGCCTACCACGCCCACACCCGCCCTCAGCCTCTTCCCCAACCCCACCCGCGGCGTCGTCACCATCACCGACGCCACGCCGAATGCGCCGCTCACGGTGCTCGACGCGCTGGGCCGGGCGCTGCTCACCGCCACTACCGATGCGGCGGGCACAGCACGGCTGCCGCTTGATGGGTTGCCGACCGGTGTGTATCTGGTGCGCAGCGGCGAACAGGTGCGCCGGCTAGCGGTGGAATAAGACCGCGCCGCGTAAGTTGCGTGGACATTCCATCCACCCTTCTTCCCTCATGCCATGAAAAAAGTGCTTCTCTCCGCTGCACTGGCGCTGGCCGTGGCCGGCTCCTGGGCTTTTTACCCCAATGCGGCCCCGGCGGCCCCCGGCTACCTGATGGTGGTGGGCAGCGGCCGCCCGGGCAACGAGTCCTACGTGCCCGAAATTGTCACCATCATGCCCGACGGCAAGCAGCAGGTGCAGCGCCTCAGCAATGTGAAGCCTAGCTCCGACCGCAGCACTACTGATGTGGCCGTGGCCCTGCACCACGCCGAGCTGCTGCAGGTGAACAAGCTCGTCGCCCAGGGCTGGCGTCTGGTGAGCGTGGCCCAAAGCACCGTGGGCGTGGGTGCCACCACCGAAACGGTGTACATGATGGAGCGGCGGTAGATTTTTGCAGGAACAAAAACGGCCGCCCCGTTGCTGGGGCGGCCATTGCTTTTTTGGTGCTAGCACAAGTTCAAGACTATGCTGAAACTACCAATGCGCTCAGCGAACCTGACGAACACCGCTATGGTCCGACAAAAAGCAACAGAGCTTTGCCCGTTTCGGCAGCTTCTTTCAGGAAGCGTTGAAAGTCTTGAACCATCAGCGCGTATTCCTCATTATGCTCGTCGGCTGGGCTTAGCGATACCGAAGCCATAGCTTGATACAGCGTTGCTACCTGTTCGGGATTGAACACCTTCGCGTCGCCTTCTAATTGCCAGGATTCCTCCAGTCCGCCTACCTGCTGGCCGCCGTGGACACCTAACTGATACGCTTCGCTGCTAAGTGACAGCAAGCCTTTCACCAGCACCACCCAATCATAGAGGCGTTGTTTCCTGGCCTCATTCCACAGCGTGAAATCAAAGCGTGGGTGCCACTGCCTGCTAAAATCCTCATGCTCTGCTTGCTGCGCCTTAACAAGCAAAATCGGCTGCCGGACGTATGCCTCGGCAGCCTCTTGTGAGATTTGTTGCAGCGAGCAAGTGGCGCCCATTCTACCTACTTAAACGCCTGAATGCCCGTGATGTCGGCGCCCGTGATGAGCAGGTGGATGTCGTGCGTGCCTTCGTAGGTAATCACCGATTCCAGGTTCATCATGTGGCGCATGATGGGATACTCGCCGGTGATGCCCATGCCGCCGTGAATCTGGCGGGCTTCGCGGGCAATGTGCAGCGCCATTTCCACGCTGTTGCGCTTGGCCATCGAAATCTGAGCGCTGGTGGCTTTGCCCTCGTTTTTGAGCACACCCAGACGCCAGGCCATGAGTTGGGCCTTGGTGATTTCGGTAATCATCTCGGCCAACTTCTTCTGCTGGAGCTGGTAGCTGGCAATGGGCTTGCCGAACTGCTCGCGCTGCAGCGAATATTTCAGGGCCGACTCGTAGCAGTCGATGGCGGCGCCGATGGCGCCCCAGGCGATGCCGAAACGGGCCGAATCGAGGCAGGACAACGGGCCCTTGAGGCCGTCGATGTTGGGCAGGATGTTCTCTTTGGGGATTTTTACGTCCTCGAATACCAGCTCGCCGGTGGTGCTGGCGCGCAGGCTCCACTTGTTGTGGATTTCGGGGGTGCTGAAGCCCTCCATGCCGCGCTCCACGATGACGCCCTTGATGCGGCCCTGCTCGTTTTTGGCCCACACCACGGCCACCTGGCACTCGGGCGAGTTCGAAATCCAGAGCTTGGCGCCGTTCAGCAGGTAATGGTCGCCCATGTCCTTGATGTTCGTCGTCATGCCGCCGGGGTTCGAGCCGTGGTCGGGCTCGGTGAGGCCGAAGCAGCCCAGCCACTCGCCGCTGGCGAGCTTGGGCAGGTACTTTTTGCGCTGCTCCTCGGAGCCGTAGGCGTAAATGGGGAACATCACCAGCGAGCCCTGCACCGAGGCGGTGGAACGCATGCCAGAGTCGCCGCGCTCAATTTCCTGCATGATGAGGCCGTAGCTGATGTAGTCGAGCCCGCCGCCGCCGTATTCTTGCGGGATGGTGGGGCCGAAGGCGCCCACGTCGCCAAACTTGCGCACCATGCTGCTTTCGAAGTGCCCCTGCTGGGCCCACTTCTCGATGTTGGGGCTAATTTCCTTTTTGACGAAGTCGCGGATGGACTGGCGGATGAGCAGGTGCTCCTCGGTCAGCAGGCCGTCGAGGTCGAAATAATCGGTGAAGCCGTTGGCGTTGGTGCTGCCTTTCTGGGCAGTGTGGGCTTTGGCTTGGGGGGAGAGAACGTCGGCTTCGGAAGACATGGGGCGGGCGTTTAAGAGGGATGATTGGGTGGGAGTGTGGGCGCAAAGGTAACAGCCGCGGCGCGGGCGCGGTTACGGCCGGCGGCCCAATAATCAGCCACTTGCCAGCCCTATTTGCGTGGCCTAGCCCCGCCGGCTTCTACGTTTGGCACACAAAGCCGTATGCTTGTCAAAAATTCACCTTTCCCTCATGGCCACCGCCGAGCATCACCCCCACGCCGCCAAGCTGAATGAGCTGGAAGCCACCGCCATTTGCGGCAATGATATTTCCTCCTCGTGTCTCTACGTATCGGCGCTGGCCATTTCCTATGCCGGGCAATACGCCTGGCTGGCCCTGCTGGTGGTGGGCGCGGTGCTGTTTCTGTTTCGCAAAATCTACGGCGAAGTGGTGGGCGCCCTGCCCCTGAACGGTGGCGCCTACAACGTGCTGCTGAACACCACCAGCAAGCGCAACGCTGCGCTGGCCGCTTGCCTCACCATCCTGTCCTACATGGCCACGGCGGTGCTTTCGGCCAACGAGGCCATGCACTACCTGCACACGCTGTGGCACGGGCTGCCTATTCTGTGGGCCACGGTGGGTCTGCTGGGGCTGTTTCTGCTGCTCACCATCCTGGGCATGTCGGAATCGGCCATTGTAGCGGTGGTTATATTTCTCGTGCATCTAGCCTCGCTTACGCTGCTGGTGGGCGTGGCCGTGTGGTATCTGGCCACGCACGGCTTTCATAATCTGGCTCTCAACTTCCAAGTGCCGGTGAAGGGCGGCAGCATTCTGAATGCACTGTTTTTCGGGTTTAGCGCGGCCATGCTGGGCATTTCGGGGTTTGAAAGCTCGGCCAACTTCGTGGAGGAGCAGGCCCGTGGGGTGTTCCAGAAAACGCTGCGCAACATGTGGGTGGTGGTCACGGTGTTCAACCCGCTCATTGCCTTTCTGGCGGTAGCGGTGCTGCCGCTGGTGGAAGTGGGCCAGCACACCGAAACGCTGCTTTCGCACCTGGGCACCGTCACGGGTGGGCCGTGGCTGGGCACGGCCATCTCCGTAAATGCGGTGGCCGTGCTCAGCGGGGCCGTGCTCACCTCCTTCGTGGGCGTGAGCGGGCTGATGAAGCGCATGACGCTGGACCGCATCCTGCCGCAATTTTTCCTGAAAGAGAACAAGCGGGGCAGCAACTACCTCATTCTGATTGTGTTTTTCGCGCTGTGCGTGTCGGTGCTCTTCATCACGCAGGGGCAGTTGGGGCCGCTAGCGGGCGTGTACACCATCTCGTTTTTGTCGGTGATGGCCTTTTTTGCGCTGGGCAATTTCCTGCTGAAGCGCAAGCGGCCCAACCTGCCGCGGCCCGTGTACGCGGGCATTCTAACGGTGTCGCTGGCGCTGCTGGGGGTGCTGGTGGCGTTATTCGGCAACGTCAAGATTCACCCCGAATACCTCATTGTGTTCCTGCAGTACTTCCTGCCAGCCATGGGCGTGGTGGCGATTATGCTCAACCGCATTGCGATTCTGAACCTGCTGCTGTCGGCGGCCGAGTCGCTGGCCCAGCACCTGCCCAGGGCCGCGC
Source organism: Hymenobacter monticola (assembly GCF_022811645.1). NCBI lineage: Bacteria > Pseudomonadati > Bacteroidota > Cytophagia > Cytophagales > Hymenobacteraceae > Hymenobacter > Hymenobacter monticola. The sequence continues at coordinate 887,429 of NZ_CP094534.1, forward strand.
GACTGGCGCGCCTCAAGGTGCGCAAGCAGCTCAAGGACCTGGCGCAGCAGGAGTTCGTGTTTTTCACCAAGGGCGACAATGTGTCGAACCTCAATAAGGTGATGGCCTACGTGGTGGAAAACGAATTCACCAACCGCCTGCGCATCGTAACCCTGCTCAAAGAAGGCGAGCAGTACCCCGAGGAATTGCTCAACGACATTCGGGTGCTGGACCGCGCTTACGAGCAGATTGAAGTAGAGCTGGTAACGATGCAAGGCCACTTCGGCCCGGACCTGATTGAAGAGCTGTCGACGAAGTGGAACATCCCCAAAAACTTCATGTTCATCGGCTCGCCCGGCGACCGTTTCCCCTACCAGATTTCGGAGCTGGGCGGCGTGCGGCTGATTATCTGACCACGGATTCGCTCGGATTTTTCGGATTAATCGGATTTTTCGGATTTTGTGGATGGTATCAATACACCTTCGCAAGCGCAACAAAAAAGGCCACTCCAAATGGGTGGCCTTTTTGCGTGTGATAATTTGGATGATGCTTAGGAAGCCGTCCACAAAATCCGATTAATCCGAAAAATCCGAGCGAATCCGTGGTCTAGAAGCGCAGGTTCAGCGAGGCGAGGAAATTGGTTTTGGCCTGCGGGTAGTAGTAGGTGGAATACTGCGCCTGCCCGCCGCTGATGTAGCCGTAGGTGGCGCCGTTGTTCACGTACTCCGTGCCGAAAATGTTGTTGACCAGCACGGCCATCTCGATTTCCTGGAAACCCAGTTTCTGCGGGTGCCAGAGGTAGCGCAGGCGCAGGTCCTGCACGTAGTAGGGGTTGATGCTGCGCGACTCGGTGCTGGTGTTGTCGAGGTATTGGCGGCCGGCGTAGCGGGCCAGCGTGGCCAGCTTCAAGCCAGGCAGCGCTTCGTACTCCACGGTGTAGGCGGCCGTGAGGCTAGGGGAAAGCGCAATATTGGTTTCCTTGAAATCCACAGCACGGTCACCGATGTAATCGTAGTTGTCGTTGTAGATGGGCAGGTAATCGGTGTAGTTGTTGATTTTGTTCTGGCTGGCCGTGGCAGTGGCCGTCAGGCTCAGGACTGGCACGGGCTTGTAAGTCACTTGAGCTTCCACACCGCGGCGGTACGACTCGGCCACGTTGGTGTGAATGGCGTTGCCAACATCGTCCAAGCGGCCGCTCAGTACCAGCTGGTTGCGGTAGTACATGTAGTAGAAGTTCAGGTTGGCCTGCACCTTTTCGGTAGCGCGGCGCAGGCCCAGCTCGTAGTTGGAGAGCTTTTCGGCGGTGGGCCGGCGCTCAGCGGGCGTGTCGGTGTAGTCGGTGCGGGTGGGCTCGCGCTGGGCGATGGCAAAGGAGGCGTAGAGCTGCGTGCTGGGGCGCAGCTGGTAGGTGAGGCCAAACTTGGGGTTGAGGAAGGTGAAGCGGGCCGTTTGCTGGCTTTTGGCGCCGTTGGGGCGGCCGTCGGGCGCGTACAGCTCGTAGCGCACGTAGCGGTTTTGCAGGTCAACGAAGCCGGCCAGCTCATCGGTCAGGTTCACGTTCACCCGGGCGTACACGTTGACGTCCTGCTTGTGGGCATTGGGCTCGTCGTCGTAGCGCGTGCCGGTTTCGGGGATAAAGGCGCCGCGCTGGGCCCAGGTTAGCTCATCGAAATGCTGGCCCCGGTAGCCCACCACGGCCCCGCCCAGCGTGGCCTCGGTGATGCGGCTGCCCACGGGCCGGGCCTGCAGGGCGAAAGTGGCACCGTACATATCGGTCTTCAGCCAGCGCCGCCGAATGACGTCGGTGGTGCGCAGCGTATCGAACCCACCGCCGGCCGCGGGCTGGTACACCGGCCCGCTGATGCCGTACTTCTCAAAATCCTGATTCGCCTTGTACTCTTCGTAGTAGCCGCCGCCGCGCGTCCAGAAGGGCGTCACGCTCAGGTTGAGGGCGGGCGCGAGCTGGCGCGAAATCAGGAACTGGTAGTAGTCCTGCTGGTAGTTGTCGGTCTGGTTCTTATAGGCCGGCAGGTGCTGGCCGCCATCGGTGCCGGCTTCGTTGTAGCGGCGGTTTTTGTGCAGCAGCGAGTCGGCCAGGCCGTACCAGCTTTGGTAGGTGGTTTCGTAGCCGGTGAGGACGAGGGCCCGCAGCAGCGTTTTGTCGTCGGAATACGTGCCGGTCAGGTACAGCGATTTCAGCCGCGACGAGGCCCGGTCCACGTAGCCGTCGCTCTGCACCCGCGAGGCGCGGGCATCCACCGAAAAATGGCCGTTGATGAGGCCCGTGCCGGCCATTATCGTGCTTTTCCAGGTGCCAAACGAGCCGGCCGAGTTATTGACTTCGGCATAGGCTTTGGGCCGCAGGCCGAGGGTTTCCACGTTGAGGCTGGCCCCGAAGGCGCCCGCGCCGTTGGTGCTGGGCCCGGCCCCGCGCTGCACCTGAATGCTTTGCGTGGACGAGGCCAAGTCCGGCAAATCGACGAAAAACACGCCGTGGCTTTCGGCCTCGTTCACCGGCACCCCGTTCAGCGTCACGTTGATGCGGGTGCCGTCGGTGCCGCGAATGCGGATGCCGGTGTAGCCCACGCCAGTGCCCGCGTCGGAGGTCGTCGTCACGCTGGGCGTCTGGTCGAGCAAGTAGGGAATGTCCTGGCCGAAGTTGCGGGCCTGCAGTTCCTGGCGGCTCACGTTTTGGTAGGCGGTGCCGGTTTTGTCGGTGGCGCGGGTGGCCGTAACGGCCACTTCCGATGTGAGCACCGATACGGCCTGGAGCTCAAAGTCCAGGTATCGGGAAGTTGGGCGGCCTTCGAAGCGGCGCAGCAGCGGCTGGTAGCCGACGTGCGAGATTTTAAATTCCTGCGGGCCATCGCCCACCACGTAAAACTCAAACTGCCCGCCGCCCGTGGGCTTTAGGGCGCTACCGTTCTGAAGCACGGTAGCATTGGGCAGCACGGCGCCGGTGCTGGCATCTTTCACCGTAATAAGGGCCGGGCCCTGCGCCCAGGCCGGCACGGCCGCCAGCCACCAGAGGAGGGCGGTGGCAAAGAGTAGCTTTTTCAAAAAAAGAAAGGCTTGAAAATGGAACGCGCTGTCGCCCCAGGGGTCGGAGCGGCAGCGGAAACGTCCGCGGATTGTTTGTTCCCTGCGCCGGCATTACCCGGTTCAGGTTCGATGGGTATCATCTCAGCCGATGTGTCGTGCACAACACCAGCACCCCTAAACAGACCGCAAAGGTAACACCCGAGGCACCCGGCATCATTTTTTTATTATTCCCACCTCCGAAGTGCGCGCGTTTCCTGACTGTCAGTTAATTTAGGGACGTCGGGCGACGCAACGCCGAACCCGGAACCTGCGTTTCTAGTTTCCCTCCCGATTTAGCTGTCTTCGCCATGTTCAGCCTCCTCTACGCCGTCGCTTTCTGCGCCTTTTTCCTGTTTGTGCTGGCCATGCCGCGGCGCCGCGGCGTGGTGCCCCCACCCCCGCCCTCCGATGGCGACGACGACGGCGGCGAACCGCACGACCCCGGCCTGCCCGACCTCGACCTGCCGCCCGGCATCTCGCGCCCCATCAACGACTGGGAGCCGGAATACAACCGGCGCCGCGTAGGCGTATAAGCCTTTTGATAAGCAAATTTGAAGGGCCCGTAGTCTACAGCGCGCACGCCATGCGCACGTAGGCCACGGGCCCTTTGTAGAATATTTCGACCTCGGGCTCCATCCCAAACCGCTCGTAAAATGCGGCACTGTCCCGTCGGGCGTCGCACCAGATGTGGGTGGCGCCCAACCGCCGGGCTTCCTCAAAAACGTGGCGCAGTAACTGGCTGCCAATGCCCTGCCGCTGACAGTCGGGCCGGGTGGCAAATTTGCGGAATCGGGCTTCCGGCCCCGTCACAAACAGGGAAATGACGGCCACCAATTCTTCGTCTCGAAAGGCTCCGAAATGGTGGCCGTCCGCGTCTTCGGCAATTTTTACATAGTCCAGCGGCTCGTCGGGCCACAGCACCTGGTGCCGCAGGGCGTAGGTGGCCTCTGGGCCAACGGGCCGGATTAAAAGTAAGCCGGGCATTAGAAGTTGATTTTGAACAAGTCGTATTTTCGTCCGCCCCGGTCCGACCGCCCTAGGCGGTCCGACTGGTTGAAGGAACAACGCTTTCGTTCTCACGGCGACCGGTCGGACCGCCTAGGGCGGTCCGACCGGCGCAGCATCAGCCCACCTCGATGCTGAAGGCGGCGGTGAACACCTGGCCCGGTTCCAGGGTCATGATGCCTTCTTTGTCGCGCAGCTCGCCGGGCTTGCCGGCGGCGCTGGCCACGCCGTGCCAGGGCTCCACGCACACGAAACCGGCGCCGGGGCCCTTGGTCCAGAGGCCGAGGTAGGGGAAACCGTCGAAGCGGAAACGCACGAAGTGCGCCGACTTGTGCGTGCGCAGCGTGAGGTTAGTAAAATCGTAGTGCTTGAACACCAGGGCGTCGTCGGCAAACAGCTCGTAACTCAGCGGCAGCTTTTGCTCGTGGTTCAGCACGGGCGCGGTGGCGCCGGTGAGCAGGCCACCGCGCAGCAGGTGGCGCTCAAGCGTCACGGGGTGGTCGAACTCGAAGTAATAGTCTTCGAAGGCCTCGCCCGGCAGCAGCGGGCAGCGCACGGCCGGGTGCCCGCCAATGCTGAAGAGCAAGGGCTGGTTGGGGGCGGGGTTGCGCACGTCCCAGCGCACGGTGAGCTGCGCGTCGCGCAGGGTGTAGGTGATGGTCAGCTCGAAGGCGAAAGGGAAAATGGCCTGGGTGGTTTCGTCGTGCTGCAGCCGAAACGCTAGCTCCGTGGCATCGTGGTGCAGCACGGCAAACTCCTGGTCGCGGGCGAAGCCGTGCTGGGGCAGCTTGTAGTCGCGGCCCTCGTAGTGGTACACGTCGTCGGGCAGGCGGCCCACCAGCGGGAACAGCACCGGCGCGTGCCGGGCCCACACGGCGGGGTCGCCGGGCCACACGTATTCGAGGCTGTCGGCCAGGGTGACGAGGCTGGTCAGCTCGGCGCCGTGGGCGGAAAAGGAAGCCCGGCAGGTTGGGCTTTCGAGGGTGTAGGTGGTGGGCACGGCGGTGTAAGGCGGGGAGGGTTCTTCCAAAAGAGCGGGTTGCTCGGCGGTGCGCAGCAGCTCGTCAACCAAATAACGGGCTTGGGCAAAGCGGCGGGCGGGGTCGCCCGAAATTTCGGCAAAGTTGGACATGCGCTCCCGCAGTTCGCGCAGGTACAGGTCGTAGAACTGCTGGCGCAGGTGCGGATGCTCGCGCAAGGGGTCGGCCTGCCAGGGCAGGTCCACGCCCATGAGCAGCACCAGGTCGTACTGCTGCTGGTCGATGCGGCGCAGTATCCACTCGGGGCAGGCGCCGAAGGAGTGCTCGGCCCAGATTTTAATCACCAGCAAGTCGGTGTCGCAAAACACCAGCCGGTGGGCGCCGGCCTCGGCTGCGGCTTCGGCCTGCAGCTGGCCGCGGGCAATTTCTTCCAGGTCTTCGAGCGTGTAGTGCGGGCCCGAGTCGGCCAGGTATTCGCGGGCAAACTCAGGGGCGAAGGACGTGCCGTAGTGCGTCGCCAGCTGGGCAGCCAACGTCGTTTTGCCCGTCGATTCGGGGCCAGTCAGGGAAATGCGCAGCAAAGGTGAGCGAAGGAAAACGGGGGTGGAAAGGGGCTAAGCAGCCATGCAGAGGCGTTAGGGGGTGGACTAACGGGGGTGCTTCCGGGCTACACAGTTATTCAAAGATGGCAAATCGTTATGACTTTACGGGCATATCGCAGCATAATACCTTCATTATTAAGCTGAAATTACCTTGCCCGGTGTGGCAATCTCGCGTCGCCACTGCCAGTAGCCGTAGGCCGCCAGCCCCAGAAACACCACGTAGAGGCCGCTGGTGAGGTACAAGTCGCGGTGCCAGTACATGCCCACATAGGCCACGTCGACGCCCACCCAGAGCAGCCAGTTTTCGAGGTGGCGGCGCGAAAGCAGCAGCTGGGCCGCCAGGCTGATGGCCGTGGTGGTGCTGTCCCAATAAGGCAGCGCGGCGTCGGTACGGGTGGAAAACAGGAAGCCGGCGCCCAGCGCATAAAGCACGCCCGCGCCCAACAGCCAGGCTGCCAGCCGGGGCGGCGTGCGCGTGATGGGCAGCGGCGCCGCTTCGGCCGCCGCACTTCCCTGCAGCCACTTGGCCCAGCCGTACACAAGTAAGGCAACGAATGCCAGCTGCAAGCCGGCATCGGAATAGAGCCGGCTCTGCCAGAACACCAGCATGTAGAATATGCCGTTGACGATGCCGACGGGGAAGTTCCAGATGGAATTGCGGGCCGCCAGCCACACGCAGGCCACGCCCGTGAGCACGCCGCCCACTTCCAGCGGGCTGGCCGATTTGAGGGCGGCCCCGACGGCGGGCAGAAAATCGAAAAGAAACAGGGCGGCCACGAAATGCAGGTCAGGGAAAGCCGCAAGGTAGCCCCGCGCCTACTTTTGCGTGCTCAACCCCTCGCCCCATGGAAAGCGCCCCCCTCGACATCAGCCCCGAAGAGTTGCACCGCCGCCTGCAGGCCGGCGACGACCTTCAACTCATCGACGTGCGCGAGGAAATGGAGTTCGAGTACTGCCACCTGCCCGGCAGCCAACTCCTGCCCCTGAGTGAGTTTACGCGCCGCACCGGCGAAATCCGCGAAGAAGGCCCGGTGGTCGTCATCTGCCACCACGGGGTGCGCTCGGGCCAGGCGGCCGGCTACCTGCGCCACCGCCTGGGCCGCACCAACGTGCTGAACCTGCGCGGCGGCGTCGCCGCCTGGGCCGAACGGGTGGACCCGGCGTTTCCGACGTATTGAGGCTCTTTGAACTGTCGGGCAGCGCGGAGCGAAGCATGACGTTCGAGGCATTTTCAAAACTGTTTCCCAATCGTTTGAGGCTGAAATCCGTTGAAGGAGCACACCTTGCTTCTACCAATGCCTGATTTCGCTTTTGCCCCGCCCGCACCGGCCGACCCGCATGCTCCTACCCTGGCCGACCGGCTGGCCCTGCGCGAGCGGCCCATGGGCACGCCCCTGCTCCGCCAGGAATGGAAAGACCTGCTGTTTCTGCACTGGCCGGTGCCGCCCGAGCTGCTGCAGGCGCACCTGCCGACCCGCCTGCGCATCGACACGCACGAGGGAATGGCCTGGCTGGCCGTGGTGCCGTTTCAGATGGCCAAGGTGCGCACCCGGGCCACGCCGCCCGTGCCCGGCACCGATGAATTCCTGGAGCTGAACGTGCGCACCTACGTGCACCTCGACGGGGTGCCCGGCGTGTGGTTTTTCTCCCTTGATGCCACCAGCCCGCTGGCGGTGTGGGTGGCGCGCACGTTTTTTCACCTGCCCTACCTGCGGGCCGACATGCACATGGAAAGCCCCGGCGAGCAGTTGCGGCAGTTCTCGGCGCGGCGCACCCACCGCGGAGCGCCGGCCGCGCAGTTTCGGGCTACCTGGAAAACAGGGGCGCCGCTGCCACCGGCCGAGCCGGGCTCGCTGGCCTTTTTCCTTACCGAGCGCTACTGCCTCTACGCCAGCAACAAGGCCCAGACCAAGCTCTATCGGGGCCGGGTGGCACACCAGCCCTGGCCTTTGAGTTCGGCCCAAGTCCTGCATTACGAATCGACGCTGGTAGAAAGCCACGGCCTGCCCACGCCGGCCGGTGCGCCGCTGGTGCACGTGGGTGGGCCCGTGAGCGTGGAGCTGTGGCCCATGCAGCGGGTGTAGGGCAGCGCGGCCGGTTATTCGCGCAGCCAGCGCGTCATGCTCGGGAAGGTTTCGGCAGTGGTCAGCCCCATCCAGGCCAGCAGGGGCAGGCCGGGGTATACGCCTTGGCGGAAATTTTCCATAATCCACTGGCTGCTATTGCGGTAGCCGGCAGGATGAAACACAATTTCGAGCGGCACGCCAATGGCCTGCGCGGCCGCGTACGACCACAGCATGGCCGCAATTTCCTCGCCGTCGGTGCCGTGCTGCTCGGGCTTGCCGGCCATTACATTGCCCGCCAGCTGGGTCCGCTCGGCGGCGGGCGTCACGGCCAGGTGGCCGGCCTCGTGGAGGATGTCGCCGGGGTAAAGCAGCTTGGCGGGGTCGAGGAGCAGGCCGCCGTTTTCGATGAGAATGCCGGGCAAGAAGGTTTCGGCTTCTAGCCGGGCATCTTGGGTGGGAATGCCGATTTCGGCCAAGAACTGCCGCATGGCCGGCAGATGGGCGAGGGCTGCCGCATCGGCGGGGGAAGAAGCCGGGCGCTTGCGGAACAGTGCGAGAAAAGATGAGACGGCCATAAACCAAACTTAGTGTTGTTTTGGCAAACTCCCGCCAGGGGCCACGGCACGCTAACGCTTTGTTGTTTCGGTTCCGCCCTGCTACGCTGGCTTAGGCCGTAATTTTGGGCCAATGCCCAACGCCTTCGTCCTGCCGCCCCTACCCGATTTGCCCATCCTTGCGGCGCTGCCCGACCTCCTTTCGGCGCTGGCCACCAGCAGCCGCGTGGTGCTGGAGGCGCCGCCCGGCGCGGGCAAAACCACCGTGGTGCCGCTGGCCCTGCTGGCCGCTGAGTGGCGCGCGCCCGACGATAAAATCCTGGTGCTGGAGCCGCGCCAGCTGGCCGTGCGCGGTGCGGCGGCCCGCCTGGCCCAGCTGCTGGGCGAGCCCGTGGGCCGCACCATCGGCTACCGCGTGCGGCTCGACAGCAAGGTGAGCAAAGAAACCCGGGTGGAGGTCATCACCGAGGGCATTCTTACGCGCATGATTCAGGACGACCCGGCGCTGGAAGGCGTGGCGGCCGTGGTGTTCGACGAATTTCACGAGCGCAGCCTCAACGCCGACCTGGGCCTGGCCCTGGCGCTGGATGCGCAAGCCGTGCTGCGCGACGACCTGCGCATTCTCATCATGAGCGCCACGCTCGAGGCCCAGCGGCTGGGGCAGTGGCTGCCGGCGCCGGTGGTGTCGTCGGCGGGCTTCTTGTTTCCGATTGAAACCCACTACCTCGACCCGCGCCGCGCCTCCACCTTGCCCAACAAACCGGCCGACCGGCTGGCCGAGCTGGTGCCCGCCCAGGTGCGCGCCGCGCTGCACACGCACACCGAGGGCGATGTGCTGGTGTTCCTGCCCGGCGTGGGCGACCTGCAGCGCAGCGCCCGCAAGCTGGCAGATGCCCTGCCCGACCACATCGACCTGCACCTGCTGCACGGCGAGTTGCCGCTCGAAACCCAGGATGCCGCGCTGCGCCCCGCCAAAGCCGGCCGGCGCAAGGTTATTCTGGCCACCAGCATTGCCGAAACCAGCCTCACCATCGAGGGCGTGCGGGTGGTGGTTGACGGCGGCTTTGCGCGGGTGCCGCGCTTCGTGCCGCGCACGGGCTTCACCACGCTCGAAACCGTGCCCGTGGCCCGCGCGGCGGCCGACCAGCGCCGGGGCCGCGCGGGTCGCCTGGCGCCCGGCACTTGCTACCGCCTCTGGACCGAAGCCGAGCATCATAACCTGCCGGCCCACCGCCCGCCCGAAATCCAAACCGCCGACCTCAGCAGCCTCGCCCTGGAGCTGGCCCTGTGGGGCGCCGCCGAGCCCACCAGCCTGCGCTGGCTGGACGTGCCGCCGGCCGCTGCCTTTGGCCAAGCGCGGGAGCTGCTGTTGCGGCTGGGCGCAATTGCAGGGCAGGAAGGTAAGGGGGTAGTAAGGTATGAGGGCATTGAACCAAGTACACTGGAAACACCTCCTACCCTCATACTCTCCTACCCTCCTGCCCTGAATAAGCCGACGTCCCACGGCCGCCAACTAGCCGCTCTGGGCCTGCCGCCGCGCCTGGGCCACTTGGTAGTGCGCGGGCAGGAGCTGGGCCACGGGGCCGCGGCGGCCTCGCTGGCAGCACTGCTGGCCGAGCGGGACCTGCTGCGCTGGGCCGCCCCCACCGACACCCGCCCCGCTCCGCCCGACCTGCGCCTGCGCCTCGAAGCGCTGGCCAGCGGCCGCCCGCCCCTGCCGGGCCTGGCCCTGCACCACGCCACCCTGCAACGGGCGCGCGACGTGGCCCGCAACCTCACCAGCCGCCTGGGCAAACTGAGCAATCCACCAACCCACCAATCCGCCCATCCACCAGTCGGCCTGCTCACCGCCCTAGCCTACCCCGACCGGCTGGCCCAACGTGAAACCCACGACCGCCTGCGCCTCGTGACGGGCCAGCGCGTGAGCCTGAACACGACGGACGTGGACCCGCAGGCCACCTTTTTTGCGGTGGCGCATTTGGCGGGCACAGCCTCGGCCCCGCGCGCCACGCTGGCCGCACCACTGGGGCAAGACGAGTTGGAACTGGCCTTTGCCGAGCAAATTACGACCACCGATGAGGTGCGCTACGACCCCGCCACCCAGCGCGTGACCGGCCGCCGGGTGCGCCGCTTGGGCGCGCTGCTGCTCGATGAAAAGATTATTGGCCAGCCCGATGCGGCGCTGGTGGCGCGGGCCCTGCTCGATTATTTGCAGGAAGCCGGCGTGAGCAAGCTGAACTGGACGCCCGCCGCCCGCCAGCTCCAGCAGCGGCTGGAGTTTCTGCGGCAGCACTTCCCGGCAACGGAGGATGCAGAGCCGTGGCCGCCTTTTGATGATGAAACGCTCGCACACGAGCTGGCCGACTGGCTCGGGCCCCACCTCACCGGCCTCAAAACCCTCGACCAGGTGCAGCGCCTCGACCTCTACGAGCCGCTGCTGGCCCGCCTGCCCGGCGGCTGGAACCAGCGCCAGGAGCTGGACCGCCTCGCGCCGGCCGCGCTGGAAGTGCCCAGCGGCTCGCACATCACCCTCGACTACAGCGACCCGGCCGCGCCCGTACTGGCGGTGAAGCTGCAGGAGCTTTTCGGCCTGACCGAAACGCCCGCTGTGGCCGGCGGCCGCGTGCCGCTGCTGCTGCACCTGCTCTCGCCCGGCGGCCGGCCGGCGCAGGTGACGCGCGACCTGCGCAGCTTTTGGGAAAAAGGCTACTTCGAGGTGCGCAAGGACCTAAAAGGCCGCTACCCCAAACACCCCTGGCCCGACAAGCCCATGGAACACATTCCCACCAAGCTTACCAAAAAGCGGCTGGGACAATAGGTAGATTGGCGGGGTGGTGGAGCGGTGGATGAGCTTATATTAAGGGAAACACGGATACTGCTTCACTAATCCACTATTCCACCAACCCACCAATTCACTACTCAACGCATCTCGTTCTCGTCCAGGAAGTTCTTGCCATTGGCCCGGGGCGAGTAGTGGCGGTGCAGCCAGCGGCTGAGGCCGCCCAGGCCGGGCAGCAGCACCCGCTCGGTGATGTTGGCCTGGTCGAGCTTGTCGCGCACTTCCCACTTGAGGCGGGCAGGCAGGATGATGCGGAAATACAGGTCGGGGCGGTTGGCCAGCCAGTCGTGCAGCACGCTTTGGGCCGTGCTCATCAGCGAAAACAGCGCGTACTGGTGCACGATGCGCGCATCGAGGCTGGGCGGCTCTAAAAACAGCACGTAAGGCTCGGCCTGCAGCTCTTCGAGCTCGCGCAGGCTGCTGCTCACTGGCTGCAACAGCTCAGAGGTGAAGACGTTGGAGCCTTCGGCCTGGAGGGCCTGGCGCAGGCGCTGGGGCAGGTGCTCGGCGGCCTTCACGTAGTTCAGGGCCCAAATGATGCCGTCTTCGTGGTAGGCCGCCAGGTCGTCGGTGGCGAAGTGCAGGGCCACGTAGGGCGAGTACGTCCAGTCGAGCAGGCGGGTGGGCAGTCCGTGGTGCTGGGCCAGGGCCAGCCAGTCCCAGGTGCTGGTGGTGGCGGTGGGCAGGCTGGTTTCACGGGCGTACTTGCGGAAGTTGCGCAGCAGGTGGTGTTCCAGGTTCTGGTATTCGCCGCCGAGGCGCTGCAGGCTCGTGTCGAGCTGGAAATGGCGCGAGCGGCCGCCCCGGTACACAAACGGCGACCGGAACCGACCGATTCGGGCATCCCAGGTATCCTGGAACAGCAGCCGCTGCAGGTCTTCCCAGGACGTGGCTTCGTAGTCGTTATCGGCAGAAAAGGGCATGGGCGAAGATACGCCGGAAGGCAGGGTGACACAGGTTTAAGAATTCGTTAAAAAGAAAGGTCGTGCTGAGTGTAGCACGACCTTTCTTTTTAACGAGTAGACCATGTTACTCCCCCGCCGGGAAATCAGCGGCGTCGCCTACTTCGGCGTACTGCTCCAGTTCCTTGCTGATGGCCGCAAACTTCTCGCGGGCGCCTTTTACGGCGGCTTTGCCCAGTGGCAGGTGCAGGGGCGGGTTTTCGAGCTGCACCACGTCGTACATGGCCTTGGCGGCGCGCACGGGGTCGCCGGGCTGGCGGCCGCTGTAGCCCTGAATACCGCGCAGGTTTTCACCCACCGTGGCCTCATAATCCGCAATTTTGGTGTTGGCAATGGTGGCCGACTCGCCGGCCCACTTCGTGCGAAAGCCGCTGGGCTCAATGTTCGTCACTTTGATGCCGAGCGGCGCCACCTGCTGGCTCAGGCTTTCGCCAATGGCTTCCAGCGCAAACTTCGAGGCGTTGTAGATGCCCACGCCGGGGAAGGTTTTGAGCCCGCCGATGCTGGTAATGTTGAGCACGTGGCCGCTCCGCTGCTTGCGCAGCTGCGGCAGCACCGCCCGCAGCACATGCAGCGCGCCAAACACGTTCACGTCGAACTGGCGCTGCACTTCCTCGGCCGGCACTTCTTCGATACTGCCCATGGAGCCGTAGCCCGCATTATTCACTATGACATCGAGCTGGCTGAACTGGGCAATGGCATCGGCAATGGCTTTTTTGACAGCGGCTTCATCGGTCACGTCGCACACCAGGCCCAGGGTGCGGCCATCGGCTTTCTGGGTGAAGGCGTCGGCCTGCTCGGGCTTGCGGAAGGTAGCGGCCACGCGGCCGCCTTGTTCGAGTACGTAGTCGGCCAGGGCTTCGCCGAAGCCGGACGAGGCGCCGGTAATAAACCAGGTTTGGTTGGTGGAATCAGGCATGAGGTTAGAAAGAAATTAGTAACTGCCCTTCTTACCAGTCCGCCTGCTGAAAGGTTTGTTCGGCGCCTTCTCCCATCAATCCAACACCACGCCCCGGGTTGCCAGGCCAGTAGCTCCGGCAGCTTGCAGCACGTACCGGCCCGGCGCCAGCCCGGCCGTGGGCAGTGTGGCTGCGGTGATATGGGCAGGCACCACCTGCGTCCGCACCCGCTGGCCCAGTACGTTCATCAGGCACAAGGTGATGGGCGTTGCGTTGGCCTCCAGGCAAACAGTCAGCCCTTCCGTTGCTTTGCCCGGGTTCGGAAAAACGCTGAGCGTCGTCATGGCCGCGTTGCGGCTTGCGGCCAACGGCGTGCGGCTCAGCCGGGCCACAAAGCCGTTGGTCCGGCTACCGCTGGCCAGCACCGTGCCGCCCAGGCTCACCGTGCCCAGAATGTCGCCGGCCACGCGGGGCTCGCCGCCGGCATCGAGCGCCAGCGCGTACGGCGTTACACGACCATAGCTGCCGTCGCGCTGGGCCCCCAGCAGCCGGCCCTGGCTCGAATAGCGCAGTAGAAACAGGTCGGCGTTGCCGGTGCTGCTCAGTCCGCCTTCACTTGCGGCCAACTGGCCGGCGAAAAGGCCAGCCAAGTGCAGCTGTCCGGCCGCATCGCAGGCTACCGCGCCGGCTGTGGCTTCGTTGCCGGCAGCGCCATTGCCCGCTACGGCTTGTGCCCACTGCAGCCGCCCTTGAGCATCGAATTGGCCAAGCACGGCTACAGCACCACGGGTTGTGGCGCTGCCGGGGAGCGGCTGGCCTGCCAGCGTCCCTGCCCCTTGGTAGCCGCCGGCCACGGCGAAACCGCTGCCGCTGGCGCAAAGCCCCCGCAGCCGGTTCAGGTAGCTGCGCTGGCCGCCGTTGACGTAGCCGGTACTGGTGAGCTCCTGCGCCCACTGCGGGGCGCCGGCGGTTGTCAATCCCATCACGAAGGCCCCTTGTTGTGGCTCGGGCGGCGAGGTAAACGCCAGCGCCGGCAGCGTGCCCCCGGCGCGCAAAGTCAGCGTGCCCTGAAACTCACCTATGGCCGCCAGCTGGCCGGTGGTGGCATTTACCGTGAGCGCCGAAATGTAGCCATACACCCCGAGCGGACTAGTGGCCGCCACGCCGCTCACGCCCGGAAAATCAACTTGCGCACCTGGCACCCCGGCCGCCGAGAACAAGCGCAGGCCCATCCCAGCTACCAGCGCCGAGGGTTGGTTGCTGATGGCAACGTAAACCATGCCGGTGGCATCCACAGCCACTGCGTCGGCGTTAGTACTCATGTTGGAGTCGGTGATGGCTTGAGCCCATAGCACCGTGCCGCCCGGGCTTAATTTGGCGACGAAACCGTTGGCTCGGCTACCGATGACATTGGCCGGCAACGCGAAAGTACCCAAAGTGAGTGTGCCGCTATAAGTTCCGCATACCACGGTGTTGCCGGTGGCATCGAGGGCCACATCTTCGGCTCGGGCGGCGGTACCCGTGCCGGACGTGGCCAGGGCAGTGGTCCACTGCACGGCGCCTTGTGCGTCGAGCTTGGTTACCAAAGCACTGTTGAGCTGACCATTGAGCGGCAGGCTTTGGCCGTTGTACGTGGCCGCGCTGCTGTAGTAGCCCACCGCCACCGTGGCACCGCTGGCGTCGACAACCACCCGGTTAAAGTGCGTGTTGCCGGGGCTGTACACCGATTTGGCCCAGCCTTGGGCCGAGGCGCCCAAGGGCAGGAGCATGGCGGCCAACAGGCCGAGAATGGGGCGGAGTAGTGGGGTCATATTTGGGAAAGGAGTTGACGGGCAAAAGCATCAAACGATGTATGGTTGCATTTCCATAAATTAGAGACTACGCGGCCCAGTATGGTTGCCAGAAGCCTGGAAAACACTCAACAGCGTATCGCCGGCGCAACTTTTCTCGCGCCAACCCGATTTCCCGCCGTAACTTTGACTGGCAAAAGGTACCAACCCCCAACCCCTTTTGCCATGGCGGACTCCGCAACCCCCAAAATTGCCTTCGAGGCTCTCACCTACGACGATGTGCTGCTGCTGCCAGCGTACTCCGAGGTTTTGCCCCGCGACTGCGACACCAGCACCCGCCTCACCCCCAACATCCGGCTGCAAACCCCGCTGATTTCGGCGGCCATGGACACCGTCACGGAGTCGGACATGGCCATTGCGCTGGCGCAGGAAGGCGGCTTGGGCATCATTCACAAAAACATGTCGGTGAAGGCGCAGGCCGAGCAGGTGCGCCGCGTGAAGCGCAGCGAGTCGGCCCTGATTCAGGACCCCTTCACCCTGCCGCCCACCGCCACCCTGGCCGACGCCCGCCAGCTCATGCGCAAGCACAACATCGGCGGCATTCCGGTGGTGAACGAAAGCCAAGTGCTCGAAGGCATCCTCACCAGCCGCGACCTGCGCTTCGAAAAAGACATGAGCCAGCCCGTGACTACGGTGATGGTCCCCTTGGACCGCCTCGTGACGGCCCCCGCCGGCATCACCCAGGCCGCCGCCGAGCAGCTCCTCACCGACAGCAAAGTGGACAAGCTGCCGCTGGTAGACGCTGAGGGCCGCCTCGCCGGCCTGATGACCTACAAAGACATTCGCAAGCGCCGCCGCGCCCCCAACGCCAGTAAAGACCACCTGGGCCGCCTACGCGTGGGCGCCGCCGTGGGCGTCACGCCCGACCTGCTCCAGCGCGTGGCCGCCCTGGTGGAGGCCGGAGTCGACATCGTGAGCCTCGACACCGCCCACGGCCACTCCAAAGGCGTGATGGATGCCGTGCGCGCCATCAAAGCCGCCTACCCGAACCTGGACGTGATGGCCGGCAACGTGGCCACCGAAGCCGGCGCCCGCGCCCTGGCCGAGGCCGGCGCCGACGTGGTGAAAGTAGGTGTGGGCCCCGGCTCTATCTGCACCACGCGCATCATTGCCGGCATTGGGGTGCCGCAGCTGTCGGCCGTGCTCGAAGCCGCCAAAGGCCTCGCCGGCACCGGTGTGACGCTGGTGGCCGACGGCGGCATCAAGTTTTCGGGCGATGTGGTGAAGGCCCTGGCCGGGGGTGCCGCCGCCGTGATGGTGGGCTCGCTGCTGGCCGGCACCGAAGAAGCGCCCGGCGACCTCATCATTTACGAGGGCCGCAAGTACAAGAGCTACCGCGGCATGGGCTCCGTCGAGGCCATGGAGGACGGCAGCAAGGACCGGTACTTCCAGGACGCCGAGGACGACGTGAAGAAGCTGGTGCCCGAGGGCATCGTGGGCCGCGTGCCGTTCAAAGGCAACGTGGGCGAGGTGATTTACCAGTTGGCGGGCGGGCTGCGCGCTGGCATGGGCTACGTGGGCGCCCCCAACATGGAGGCCCTGCAGGCGGCGCAGTTTGTGCGCATCACCGGGGCGGGCCTGCGCGAAAGCCACCCGCACGACGTGCAAATCACCCGCGAGGCGCCGAATTATTCGAGCCGCTAGTCAAACTTTTTTAGCCGTCTGAGATTCAACAAGCCCCGCCGGCCTACGCTGGTGGGGCTTCTTACGTATGGCCGTCGGGATGAACCGGGTTTTGTCCCTGCGATTGTATCTTGCATGCCGGTTGAGCGCCGCCCACGGCGCAAGAGGCTGGTGGGCTTGTGTTATTCCTAGTTTCTGTCTGTGCCTCAACGCTTACGCTCCATTTTATTGCCGCTGACGGCCCTGAGCTGGCTGCTGCTGCTGCTGAGTGCCCTGAGCCACTCGGGGGCCGGGCCGTGGCTGGGCGCGTGGCCGCAATGGACCACGCAGCTCGCGCAGGGCGTGTTTGTGCTGGGCGTTTTCTTGCTCTACCGCTACCACCGCTCGCCGCTGCAAGGCCAGGCGTTTGTGCGCCTGCTGAAGCGCCTGCTCCTGGGGCCGGGCCTGTTGGCGCTGGTGTGCATTGGCCTGCATTTGCTCGAGCGCCTGCTTGAGCCCGGTGGTGGTACCGGTCAGGCCAGCCTGCTGTTTACGAGCATCTACACGGTCAACCTCGGGTTGTTTGTCGTTTTCCTGGCCCGCACCAACTACGCATGGCGGGCGCTGGTGCTTTTCCGCTCCACGCCCCGCCTGCAGCGCGAGTGGACCGTATTTGAAGTGCTGCTGGGTGCCACGCTCCTGTTTCGGCTGGTGGGCGTGAACCCGCCCGATTATTTGGCCTACCCGCTGGTGGCGGGGCTGGGCTTGTTTGGGGTGTACCTGAGCGGGCACCAGAAATGGGTGGCCTACCTCAGCCAGCGCGAAAAGTGGCGGGCTATTTTGCTGCAATCCGGCCTGCTGCTCGGCCTGCTGGTGTTTGTGCAGTACTTCCGCGTCACGCAGGTCGACCCCCAGCTTATTGCGCCGCAGCCGCAGTACGCGTTTTTGTTGCTCACCGCATTTTTCTCGGCCTTTTATGCCTTGATGGGCTTACTGGTCACGTTTTTCAACATGCCCATTGCCGACGTCATCGAGCAACGGCGCAACGAAATACTGCGCCTGCAGCGGCTCACCCAGATTATCCAGCGCGGCCAAACCACAACCGAGGTGTACCGCATTCTGCTCGAATCGGCGGTGCAAACGGTGCAGGCCGACGCCGCCTGGCTCGACCTCGACCCCGCCCACGCCGGCATCGATGCAGCCGACGCCACGCAATACCACTGCCTCACCCCGGACCAGGCCGATGCCATGCGTGCCCGCCTGCAGGGCCACGAGCTGCCCGAGGGCGAATACATCACCAACGACCTGAATGCCCGCATTGGGTTTGAAGGCACTTCGCAGCACTACCGCTCCATGCTGCAGTTGCCCATGCGCGGCCTGCACTTCAACTACGGCATGCTCTACCTGCTGAAGCTGGAGCCGCACACATTTGACCGCGAAGACCTGAGCATTCTGCAAACGTTCACCAGCCAGGCCGTGCTCAGCATCGAAAACCTGGAACTGGTGCGCACCTCGCTGGCCAACCAGCGCACCCAGGAAGAGCTGAAAATTGCCTCGCAGGTACAGGACAGCCTCATTCCCAAAAACCTCCCCACCGACAACTGGTTCGACATCAGCTCGCACTCGCTGGCGGCCAAGGAGGTGGGCGGCGACTTCTACGACTTCCTGCACCTGCCGGGCCGGCGGCTGGCCGTCATCATCGGCGACGTGAGCGGCAAGGGCGTGACCGCCGCCTTCCACATGGCCCAGATGAAGGGAATTTTCCACTCCCTGATGCAGGAAAACCCGCTGGCCAAAAACGAGCGCGACAAATTTCCGGTGCCCAGCCGCTTCATGGCCCAGGCCAACATGGCCCTTACCCACTGCCTGGAAAAATCCTCGTTCATCACCTCCTCGCTCTACATCATTGATTATGAGCAGGGCGGCTTCGTATTTGCCCGCGCCGGGCACTGCCATACGCTCTACTACCACGCCCTGCGCGAAGAAGTGTTCTACTTTGATTCGCAGGGGCTGGGCCTCGGCATCATCCGCAACGAGAGCTACGAGAAGCACATCAAAAACCAGTTTTACGACTACAGCCCCGGCGACGTGATGGTGATTTACACCGACGGCATCGTGGAAGCGCGCGGCGGCGACGGCACCGAGGAATACGGCGAAGACCGGCTGAAGCTTCGTCTGGAAGAGAGCTATTTCCAGGAGGCCGACGAAATTAAAAACTTCATTCTCGACGACCTCAACGGCTTTACGCACGGGCACCCCATTCATGACGACCAGACCTTGCTGGTCATTAAATTCAAGTCGGCCCAACCCCTACCGTTAGCCTGACGTATCGACCTCACTATGAAAGTAACTGCTCAACCCTCCGCCGATACGCTTACCCTCCTGCTCGACGGTGAGCTGGACGCCAGCTCCGCCATTGTCCTTGACACTGAGCTAGCTAAGCCCGATATTCTGAACTACCGCAAGGTGCTCGTCGACTGCGCCAAGCTGAGCTACATTTCGTCGGCCGGCCTGGGCGTGTTCATCTCGCACCTGCAGCGTTTCCAGGATGCCAACGTGAAGCTGGTGTTCTTCAACATGCAGGAAAAAGTGTTCAACGTATTCGAAATCCTTGGCCTGGATGCGCTGATGACCATCGTGCCCAGCGCCACCGAAGCCGAAGCCGCCTGATATTAAGTTTTGAATGTTAAGGGTTGAGTGTTGAGTTAACGGGGTCCGCCCTTGCGCTGCACAGGTATCCATTTAACATTCAACCCTCAACATTCAACCCTTCCGACGTGAAATCATCGCTCCGCATTGCTTGCTCCCGCAGCCACCTGCAAGAGGTGCGGGATTTCGTGCGGAATTACCTCAGCAGCCTCAGCCTGCCCGAAATCACCATCAACCAAGTGGTGCTGGCCATTGATGAGGTGGTGGCCAATTTCATCATCCATGCCAACGGCGAGGACGAAACCCAGTTCCTGGACCTGGAACTGGCCTTTACCAAGCAGGAGCTGAATGTGGAAATTGCCGACCACGGCGACACCATTTTCCTGCCCGGCGCTCACCAATCGCCCGACCTGCGGGCCTACATCAAAGAAGGCCGCAAAGGCGGCATGGGCATGACCCTGGTGAACCGCCTCATGGACCGGGTAGAATTCTTTACCCGCGGCAACCACACGGTGTGCCACCTGAGCAAGCATTTGGCTTAAATCGAAGCGTTTCTGCCCTCTAGCACGTCATGCTGGGCGCAGCCGAAACATCTCTGCCGCAATAGTAAATAATTACGTTGCGCATGAGAGATGCTTTGGCTGCGCCCAGCATGACGTTCTTTGTTTTGGATTGGCTGCTGATAAGCTTCGCCTTTCTTTCCGTCCGGAAATTAGTTAATTTCGCACCGGTAATTTTATGCCCGCGCGGCTGACTTCTTCCCAGCCGAGGTTCTTGTTTTCTCTAGCTTTTTATATGCACAAACGCATTCTGTACGCCGGCGCAGCCGTCGTGACGTTGCTGGCGGGTTGCCAGACCTCTAAACCGGCCCCCTCGGCCGCCGTGGCTTCTACCACCGCCACGGGCCCCGTGGTCGAAACGCTGGGGACTTACCCCGTGCCGGCCAACGAGTTTGCCTACGTGTACCGCAAAAACAACAGCTCGGCCCCTGACTACGGCACCCGCCAGAGCGTGACCGACTACCTCGACCTCTACACCAACTTCCGCCTGAAAGTGCTGGAAGCCGAGCAGCGCGGCCTCGACACCACCCAGGCCTTCAAGCGCGAGTTGGAAGGCTACCGCCAGCAATTGGCCCAGCCCTACCTCACCGAGAAGAGCGTGACCGACCAGCTCGTGCGTGAGGCCTACGACCGCATGAGCCAGGAGGTAAATGCCTCGCACATCCTCGTCCGCGTGGCGCCTGATGCCACGCCGCAGGACACCCTGGCCGCTTACCAGAAAATCACGAAGCTGCGCCAGCAAGCCCAGGCGGGCGAAGACTTCGGCCAGCTGGCCCGCGCCAACAGCGAAGACCCTTCGGCCAAGGAAAATGGCGGCAAGCTGGGCTATTTCACGGCCATGCAGATGGTGTACCCGTTTGAGTCGGTGGCGTATAAGACGCCGGTGGGGCAGGTGTCGCAGCCGGTGCGCACGCGCTTCGGCTACCACCTCATCAAGGTGAACGACAAGCGCGCGGCGCAGGGCGAAATCAAGGTGGCCCACCTCATGATTCGGATGAACGCCAACGCACCCAAAGCCGACTCCATCACCGCCAAGAAGAAAATTGACGAGCTGTACAGCCGCCTGAAAAAGGGCGAGAACTGGGACAAACTCGTGGCCCAGTTCTCGGAAGACGCCGGCTCGGCGGCCAACGGCGGCGAGCTGCCGCCCTTCGGCACCGGCCGCATGATTCCTTCTTTCGAAGAATCCGCCTTTAAGCTGCAAAAGCCCGGCGACCTCTCGGCTCCTGTGCAGACGCCCTACGGCTGGCACGTTATTCGGCTGATTGAGAAGCAGCCGCTGGCCAAGTTTGCCGACCTGGAAGCGGGCCTGAAAAGCAAAGTGGCCAAAGATTCGCGCTCGGAGCTGAACAAGGCCGCCTTCCTGAAGCGTGTGCGCCAAGAAGACAAGTTTGCGGAAGTGCCCGCCGCCAAAACCTACGTATTCAGCAAAGCCGACACGGCGCTGGTGGCCGGCCGCTACAAGTACGTGGCCCCGGCTGCTGCGATGAAAGCGCCCGCTAAGAACGCCGTGACTGACAACTCGGCGCTGTTCACCATCAACGGCAAGCCCTACACGGTGAAGGAGTTCCTGACTTTTGCGCAGCAAAACCAGCGCCCGCGCACGGGCGCGCAGCCCAGCTTCGCCATGCAGCAGCTCTACGACCAGTACGTGGAGCAAAGCCTGACCGACTACGAGAAAAACAGCCTCGACACCAAGTACGAGGACTACCGCATGCTGGTGAAGGAGTACCGCGACGGCATCCTGCTCTTCCAGCTGATGGACGAGAAAGTATGGAGCAAGGCCATTGAGGACACCGTGGGCCTGAAAAAGTACTTCGCTGCCAACCAAAGCAAGTACCAGTGGGACCAGCGCGTGCAGGGCACGGTGGTGAGCGCCGCTTCGCCCGCCCTGCTGGCCCGCGCGCAGAAAGAGCTGAAAGCCGGCCGCACCCCGGTGACCAAGAACGTGCCCAAGGCTATTGCTGTTCGCCCGGGCGGGACCATTCAAACCAAAATTGGCGGCATTGCTCTGGATGGTTTGCTCAAGGAAATGCTGCAGGACACCCTTTCACGCGTGACCCTGACCGGCCGCGTGAAGAAAGGCGAAAAAGCCAGCCTGGCCGGCGCCCGCGCCGACTCGGTGGCCAGCTACCTGCGCCGGCGCGGCGGCATTTCGGCCCGCCGCATCAGCAAAACCGTGGCCAAGGCGCCTGCCGCCGAAAGCCAGGTGCAAGTGGCGGTAGTGAGCGCCAATCCGGCCGCCATCGAGAGCGAGCTGAACGAGCAAAACCCGCTGTCGGTGCAAATCAGCCAGCGCATCTTCCAGAAGGGCGACAACAAGGTGATGGATGAGCTGATGGGCAAGGGCCCCGGCACCTATAATGTGCAGAAGGACGGGCGCTACTACGCCGCCACCATCGACAAAGTGCTGCCGGCCGGTCCCAAAACCTTGGCCGAAGCCCGCGGCCAGGCCACCAGCGACTACCAAACTTACCTGGAAAAAGAGTGGATTGCGCAGATGCGCGCCGCCCGCCCCGTGCAGGTGAACGAGGCAGAGGTGAATAAGCTCATCACGAAGTAATACCTGTACCCCGAAGCTCCGGCTTCGGCCCGCCAGAACAAGGACGTTCAACGGGCCGAAGCCGGAGCTTCGGGGTACTCGTTTTTAGGCGCTGCAACCTTCTCCGCCGGGTGCGGCTCCTTGTTTTTGTCCGCCCGCGGATTTATCATGAAATTTGTGCGCCCATTTGCGTGTTAAGCGTGGGTGTGGCTCAGGCCCTGGCCGAATGGCCGACGGGCTTTTCTTAGTTGATTATATGCTTGTTAATGTGAATCGTGCCGCGGCGTCGGCCCTTCTTACGCTCTTGTTGCTCGTGGGCCTGGTGCCCGTTTCCAAGGCCCAGCTGGGCATCAGCCGGCCCAAGGGGCAGGAGCTGCTCGACGGCATTGTGGTGAAGGTGGACAACCAGATTGTGCTCCGCTCCGACGTGGAGCTTATTTACGGGCAGGAAGTGGCCCGCGCGGCCGGCAAGCCGCTGCCGCCCGATTTGAAATGCAAAATCCTGCAAAGCCTCGTGCTGAACAAGCTGATGCTGGCCAAGGCCGAAACGGACTCGGTGGTGGTAGAAGACAAGCAGGTGAACAGCGAGGTGGACCGCCGCATGGCCTATTTCGTGCAACAGATTGGCTCGGAAAAACGCCTCGAGGAGCAATACAACAAGCCCATTAAGGCGCTGAAAGACGACCTGCGGCCCCAGATTAAGGAGCAGCTTACGCAGCAGAAGATGCAGGAAACCATCACCGGCAAGGTGGCCGTGACGCCCCGCGAAGTGGCCCAGTACTTCAGCCGCGTGCCCAAAGACAGCCTGCCCTACTTCAGCACCGAGGTGGAAGTGGGCCAGATTGTGATTCCGGCGCAGGTGAACGACAAGGCCAAGCAGGCCGCCATTGCCAAGCTGAACGACATCCGCGCGCAGGTGCTGGGCGGGGCCGATTTTGCCACGCTGGCCAAGCAGTATTCCGAAGACCCGGGCTCGGCCAAAGAGGGCGGCTACCTCGGCTTTTTTAAGCGCGGCGAGTTGGTGCCAGAGTACGAGGCTGCGTCGATGAAGCTGGAGCCGGGGCAGTTGTCGCCGGTGGTGCAGTCGCAGTTTGGCTTCCACCTCATTCAGTTTATTGAGCGCAAGGGCAACACCTACTCGACGCGCCACATCCTGCTCAAGCCCGAAACCGGTGCGGCCGATGCCAGCGCCTCGGCCAAGCAGCTCACGCGCCTGCGCCGCCAGATTCTGTCCGACAGCATCAGTTTTGCTAAAGCTGCTAAAGACAATTCTTCCGACAAGCAAAGCAGCACCAACGGCGGCCTGCTTGCCAACCGCCAGGACGGCGGCTCGCGCCTACCGCTTGATAAGCTCGACCCGGCCATCTTCTTCGTCATCGACACCATGAAGGTGGGCCACATCACCCCGCCCATGCCCTACCGCACCGACGACGGCAAGGACGCCATGCGCATCCTGTACCTGAAATCGAACACGCCTCCTCACCAGGCCAACCTGGAGCAGGACTACCAGAAAATTGCCGCTGCTGCCCTCAACGAAAAGCGCACTAAAGCCTTGGATGAATGGTTTGCCAAGAACCGTAACTCGGTGTACTTGGAAGTGGCGCCGGAGTACGCCCAGTGCAAGGTGCTGGAATCGACGGATAACAGATAGCCCCCTTTCTTTGTCATCCTGAGCACAGCGAAGGACCTTATCACCACCGAACGGAAACCGTTCTTACTTGATAAGGTCCTTCGCTGTGCTCAGGATGACAGCTTTTTTAGCTTAGCTCTTTTCTATTAATGGCTCAATTCCAAAACGACAAAGAAGCGGCCGATGCCCTGGCGGCTTCCTACCAGAAGCTGCGCCAGGAAATCGGCAAGGTCATCGTGGGGCAGGACGAGGTGGTGCGGCTGGTGCTCACCGCCGTGTTTTCGCAGGGCCACAGCCTGCTGGTGGGCGTGCCCGGCCTGGCTAAAACCCTGCTGATTCAAACCATTGCCGACTCGCTGGATTTGTCGTTCAACCGCATCCAGTTCACGCCCGACCTGATGCCCTCCGACATCGTGGGCTCGGAAACGATGAATCAGCAGCGGGATTTTCACTTCGTGAAAGGCCCCATCTTCGCCAACATCATCCTGGCCGACGAAATCAACCGGACGCCGCCCAAAACCCAGGCCGCCCTGCTGGAATCTATGCAGGAATACGCCGTGACGGTGGCCGGGCAGCGCTACCCGTTGCAGCGCCCGTTCTTCGTGCTGGCCACCCAAAACCCCATCGAGCAGGAAGGCACCTACCCCCTGCCCGAGGCGCAGCTTGACCGCTTCATGTTCAACATTGAGCTGGGCTACCCGAGCTACGCCGAGGAGCTGAGCATCGTGAAGAACACGACCTCGAACATCAAGCAAACGGTGAACAAGGTGCTGCACGCCGCCGACATTCAAGCATTCCAAGAGTTGGTGCGGCGCGTGCCGGTGGCCGACAACGTGGTGGAGTACGCCGTGGGCCTCGTGCACAAAACCCGCCCCAACACCGAGCGCGCCCACGCCCGCACCAACCAGTTGCTGGAATGGGGCGCCGGCCCCCGCGCCTCGCAGCACCTTATTGTGGGCGCCAAGTGCAATGCCCTGCTCAACGGCAAGTACTCGCCCGACATTGAGGACGTGCGCGCCGTGGCCGTGCCGATATTGCGCCACCGCCTCGTGCGCAACTTCAAAGCCGAAGCCGAAGGCCTCGGCGTGGAGCAGATTGTGAAAGAGTTGTTATAGAGAACAAAAAGAACGTCATGCGGAGCGTAGCGAAGCATCTTGCCCGCCATAGTAATCATTTACTTCTGCGGTAAAGATGCTTCGCTACGCTCTGCATGACGTTCTTTGTCGTTGTATTGCCCCCAAACCGAATGGAAGCCCAAGCCTACTAT
This sequence comes from Hymenobacter monticola, assembly GCF_022811645.1. Lineage (NCBI taxonomy): Bacteria > Pseudomonadati > Bacteroidota > Cytophagia > Cytophagales > Hymenobacteraceae > Hymenobacter > Hymenobacter monticola. The sequence goes on from NZ_CP094534.1 coordinate 912,496, forward strand.
CAGCAATTTGAGCGCAACGTGCGCATCATCCTCGACGCATTGGCCGCGGGCCTCGACCTGCGCACCACCGCCCTCGAAACCAGCCTGCCCCTCGAAGTGTACGTGCTGTGTGAGGTGCTGAATCAGGGCGCCGGCGAGGATTTCGTGCTCTCGGCCAGCGGCGTGGCCCGGCTGGCCGAGTTTCAGCAGCAGTTTATGAAGCACGAGGGCCAGACGCTGGCTGCCATGCAGCGGGTGCTGGCCGACAAGCGCGGCACCATGCGCACGCCGGAAGGCCGGGTGCTGACCAAAGAAATGCTCATCCGCCGCCTCGAATTCTTCAACGAAGCCGCCCGGCAGGTGAACGTGATGCGCACCCAGCAGTCGCTGGGCAGCCCTTACCCCCACGTAGGCGCCAACAAATAATGCATCGTCTGCTTCACGAAAAAGGCCTTTCCGCACGCGTGTGGAAAGGCCTTTTTTATGAGCTGATACAACCAAATGCTTACTGCGGCGAGCGGCCCATCATGTGGCCGGCGTCCTGTGAGCGTATTTCGGTGTGGCCGTCCTTGCTGTGCTCCAGGTTCAGCTCGCCGTCGGGCTCTTTTTTCAGGTCGCTGGATACTTCGGCACCGGAGCTGCTCTTAGAAATGGTGACGCCGCCGTCGACGAAATAAATGGCGCCTGTAACGAAGCTGGCCTCGTCCGAAGCCAGAAACAGGTACACGTTGGCCACTTCTTCGGGAGTGCCGCGGCGGCCCATGGGCACGCCCTCCACGGTTTGCTTTTCCATTTTCGAGGTCATGGGACCGGTTTCCTTGTGGGTCCAGGCCGTGTCGATGGGCCCAGGCCCGACGCAGTTGGCGCGCACCCCGTTCTTGGCCTGCTCGCCCGCAATGCCCTTAATGAAGGCGTGTACAAAGCCCTTGGTGCCGCCGTAGGGCGTGTTCATGGGCTCGCCCATCTGGCCGGCCTCGGAGCCGGCGGCTACGATGTTGCCGCGCGTTTTTTGCAGCTCGGGCAATGCGGCCCGGCTCATGTGGAAGGTGGTGTAGATGTTGTTCTTCACCATGTACTCAAACGCCTCAACCGGGTACTTGTCTAGCTCTTCGGCGGCGGGGAAGGCGCCGGCGTTGTTCACCAGCACGTCGAGCTTGCCGAACTGGCCCACGGCCGTTTGCACGCAGGCCAGCGCGGTAGCTTCGTGCGAGAGGTCGCCCTGGAAGGCCACGGCCCGGCCGCCGCTGGCCAGGATTTCGTTGGTCACCTGCTGCACGGGGTCCTCGGCAAAGCCGGCGACCACGACGGCCGCACCTTCTTGCGCAAATTTTTTGGCGATGGCTTCGCCGATGCCCGCGCCGCCACCGGTCACGATGGCAACTTTGCCGCTGAGTCTGTTTGCCATGAAAATAAAAAGCCCAGTCTCCAGCTTGGGCCAGGGGTTAAGTGGAAAGGAAGGAAGGCCCGGGCTGGAGACTGGGCGGTATTTTCTTACCTTCTAAACCCGGGTTGGGTTACTACGGCCGCGCTTTTGCCGTACTTGCCTGCATGCTGCCCCGCGCTCCGCTCCTCACCGCCCGCCTCTGCCTGCGCCCCTACGAACCGGCCGATGCTGAGGCCTTCTTCGCCCTGCTCCACGCCGACCGGGCGCGCTTCCAGCCCTCCTTCCCCGACCGCCTGCAGGCCGTGCGCACTCTGGCCGATGCTCAAACCCTCCTTGGCACCTTCGCCGACGACTGGCGCACGGGCCGCTTCTACGTGTTCGGCATCTGGGAGCGCGCCACTGAAGTGTACCTCGGCGACATCTGCATTATGCCCCAGCAAAAAGGCCAGGCCGAAATCGGCTACTACCTAGCCGCTGCCGCCGAGGGCCAGGGCTACGCCCGGGAGGCGTTAGTGGCTACTACTGCTTTTGGCTTTGAAGCCATCGGCTGCCAACGCCTGCTGGTGCGCTGCTTCCTTAGCAACGAGAAAGGCCAGGCCGTGGCCCGCGCCGTGGGCTTCGCGCCCGAGCCGCCGCCCAAGCGCCCGCTCTGGTTCCGCAACTCGGACGCCCTCAGCCGCATCTGCCGCCTGTGGCTCACGCGCAAAGTGGAAGCAACCTAGGGCAACTCCGAGTTCTACTGCCCCACCCGCGCCCGCCGGCCGATGTTGCCCAGCAGCCATTCCTGCCGGAAATTGAAATACATGGCCAACGAATAATCAAGCGCGCCGCTGTTGAGGTCGTACACTGGCTCGACGCGCGCCGTGACGGCTGCCGCGTCCGAGATGCGGATGTCACGCATCAGGCGCACCATGATAATCTTGCGGTGGGGGTCCAGGAACCCGGGGTCCGACACCGTGCGCGAGGCGCTCTGGTAGAAATCGCCCCCCAGCGGCGAGAGGAAGCGCTGCCCCTGCCAATAGCTCACCATCACATCCAGAATACGGCTTTCAACGGTGCCGTTCAGGTACAGGCCCCAGCCGTTGCGAAACGGAAACTGCCCACGCGTGAACGAATAATCCTGGTAGCCCAGCACGTAGCCTTGGAAACGCACGGCCCGCACGGTGGGCCCTTGCAGTTGGTACCGCGTTTCCAGGCCCAGGGCGCCGTTGAATACGGTTTGCAGGGGCTTATCGAGCGTATCAATCTGCCCGCCGTGGTGGATGGCCGTGAACTGGAACGGGATGGTGGTAGTCCAGCGGCTACCGTCGCGGCTGGTGCGGTAGCTGGTGCTCAGTCCGCCGGCCACCTCTTCTTGGTAGTTGCTGTAGCGGTACTGCTGGCGCTGCCAGTCCACCCACTGGTCGAGGAAAAACCGATTGGTGCGAATGACCGTCTGAATGCCTTCCTCCAACGGGTTTAGCATCACCCGCTCAAAGTTGAACATCGGCTCGATGTAATAGTGGTGCAGGTGCGGGCGGATGTTGCCGAAGATAAGCTGCTGCTTGCCGTGCGTCCAGGTGGCCCGGAAGGTGGGCCGCACCGCCCGCAACTGCGGGTTGCCGAAGTCTTTCCACAAAAACACGCCGCCTTCCAGCCGCAGGTTTTGCGACGGGTAATAAACCAATTGCGGGTTCAGGTGCGTGCCGTAGAGCGTGTAGCCGTCGATGATTTTGTTGAAATACTCGTTGTCCTTGAAGAAAACGAAGGCATTGAGCGAAAGGCGCAGGTCGCCCTTGCGGAAGGTGTGCGCCCGGGTGTAGTCGGCTTTTTCCCAGGCGAGAGAATCAGGAGATAAGGCAGTGCTAATCTCGGCCGGGCGTCCCAGCGTATCACGCAACGCACCGGGCTCAGGACTGGTAAAGGCGCGGTTGTCCAGTTGGGCTTGGGCTGTTTCTACTCTAATTAGCAGAGCCACAACACCAACTAAAATTCTTAGATAATTCCTCATATATTTCCGCTTTCTGCGGCACGATTCCGGTGGGCGCTGTGTTAGAAAAAGCCGTCGCAAAAGGGGCTATTCGGAGGATTTACCAAAGAATAGATTTATCTGATTGCCACGTCGCCAAAACCCTTAACTTTACCAAACCTAATTCCTTTTTCCCAATCACCCCCCAATGGCACTAGCTACCAAAGCGGCTCCGAAAGCCGACAAAGTTGAAAAAGCGGAGCGAGGCGACATGAACGTCGCCGCCGAAAAAATGAAAGCCCTCCAGCTCACGCTCGACAAGCTGGACAAAGCCTACGGCAAGGGCACAGTGATGAAGCTCAGCGACCAGAAGGTGGGCGACATTCCGGCTAACAGCACGGGTTCGCTTTCGCTCGACATTGCCCTCGGCATTGGCGGGTTGCCCAAAGGCCGCATCGTCGAAATCTACGGGCCGGAATCGTCGGGTAAAACCACGCTCACCCTGCACGCCATTGCCGAAGCCCAGAAGGCCGGCGGCATGGCCGCCTTTATCGACGCCGAACACGCGTTTGACCCCATCTACGCCCAAAAACTGGGCATCGACACCGCCAACCTGCTCATCGCTCAGCCCGACAACGGCGAGCAAGCCCTCGAAATCGCCGACCAGCTGATTTCCTCGGGTGCCGTTGACATCTGCGTGATTGACTCCGTGGCCGCCCTCGTGCCGAAAGGCGAACTCGAAGGCGACATGGGCGACTCAAAAGTGGGCCTGCACGCCCGCCTCATGAGCCAGGCCCTGCGCAAGCTCACCGGCACCATCAACAAAACCGGCTGCTTGTGCATCTTCATCAACCAGCTGCGCGAGAAGATTGGTGTGATGTTCGGTTCGCCCGAAACCACCACCGGTGGTAACGCCCTGAAATTCTATGCTTCCGTGCGCCTCGACATCCGTCGCATCGGCCAAATCAAGGAAGACAAAGACAACGTGACCGGCAACCGCACCAAGGTGAAGGTGGTGAAGAACAAAGTGGCCCCGCCCTTCAAGGTGGTCGAGTTCGACATCATCTACGGCCAGGGCATCTCGAAAGTCGGTGAGATTGTGGACCTCGGCGTCGACATGGGCATCATTGCCAAGTCGGGCTCGTGGTTCAGCTACGGCGACCAGAAAATCGGCCAGGGCCGCGAAGCGGTGAAGACTTTGCTGCTCGACAACCCCGAACTGGCCGACGAAATCGAACAGAAAATCCGTACCATGGCCAAGGGCGACGTAGACGTCATCCCCGTAGACATGGCCGGCCCCGAAGACGGCGAAGACACGCTGTAATCGAGCCGAAAACAGTCAAAGAGAAAGCCCGTTGCCTTGTGCAACGGGCTTTTTTTACGTCCGTATCTTTGAGGATGCTTGGGCTGGCATTGCGTTTGTCTAGGGCTCCAATCGTTACCTCTACTTATCCCGTTATGAACCGCCGCTGGCTTCTTTTTACTCCTGCTATCCTGTTTGTACTTGCGTCGGCGCAGCTCGCGCTGGGCCCCGGCGATGCCGTGCGCCACGTGCCGCAAAGCAGCTTCGGTCGCGGCGAAACCATCAAGTACACCGTGCATTACGGCCTCATCAACGGCGGCGAGGCTACCGTGGAAACCGCCGGCGGCCTAGAGCGTGTGAACGACAGGCCCTGCTACAAGGCCACCGTGAGCGGCAAAACCACCGGCTCGTTCGACTTTTTCCTGCGCATCCGCGACCAGTGGCGCGCCTACATCGACACCACCAGCATCCTGCCCCTGCGCGCCCAGCGCGAGATTGCCGAAAAAAACTACCGCAAAAAGGAAACCGTCGAGTTCGACCACCTGCACGACGTGGCCGAAGTGACCGACCACACCCACAACAACGCCCGCTCCACGGTGAAAGTGGCCAACAACTCGCTGGAGCTGGTGAGCGGCTTCTACTACCTGCGCACCCTCAACTTCGACCGCATGCGCGTGGGCGATGTGGTGCGCGTGCCGGGCTATTTCGATGGTGAAAACTTCATGCTGGAAGTGACCTTTAAGGGGCGCGAGGTGGTGGAAACCAAGGCCGGCGATGTGCGCGCCTTCAAGCTGGTGCCCAAGATGCCGAACAACAAGCTGTTTCGGGGCGAAAACGCCATCTCCGTATATTTCTCCGACGACCGCAACAAGATTCCGGTGCTGTTTCAGGCCGAGATGTTTGTGGGCACCGTAAAGGTGGACATGTCGGGCTACAAAGGCTTGAAATGGAAGCTGAACATGGTTAATTAGCGGGCGGAGTAGCACCGCTACTCTGTTCTTACCTGTTTGTGCTTCCGTCCCAGTGGCGGCACTCCGGCCGCCCGCATGGATGCTCTCCCCTATTTTCTGCTGCATTTTGCCGTGGTGCCCGTTGCGGCCGCGGTGGCGGTGGGCCTGGGACGGTTCCGTCGGCTTGGCACTACCCAGCGCTATCTGCTTGCGCTGTGCTTGCTGGCTTTGCTGATGGAGGTGATTAGCCGGGTGCTTGCTTATTACAAGCAGCCCAACTTGTTTCTGGCCCCCGTTGATGCGGTGATTGAGTTGGTGCTGCTCGGGCTGATTTACCGGCGGGAGCTGCGGCCGGCCGGCATCAGCCGCCTTATTCCGTGGCTCCTGGGCGGGTTTGTGCTGGGCTCGGCGCTGGCTTACTCGCCAAGCGCTGACAAGCCTCAGTTCAGCCCGGTGCAGCACTTCATCGAGTGCCTGCTGGTGCTGGCCTTCGTGGGCTTTTACTTTCACCGCGAGCTCAACCGCCGGCACAACATCGGCCGGCTGGAGTGCGAGCCCATCTTCTGGATTTCGACCGGGCTGCTGCTCTACTTCCTCAGCAACATGTTGCTTTTTCTGGCCAGCAACTACCTGCTCACGCTTTCCAAAGAGATGAATGTGCAGGTGTGGGCCGCCCATGCGCTGCTGTACATGTTTCTGAACGTCATGTACGCCCTGGCCTTGTGGCTGCCCGAGCACCGCCCGGCCCCGCCACAGGTCACACAATCGTAACATCGCCCCGGCGTCATCGGGCGGTACTTTTGCGGAAACATTCCCTCGCTTCACTTTAGCCCCAACCGCCGTGAGCACTCCTAAATCCGCCGTGTACAAGATTCTGGTCGTTGATGACGACCCGGACATCGTTGAGTTGCTGGAGTTCAACCTCAAGAAAGAAGGCTACCAAACCGCCTCGGCCCCCGACGGCCGCAAAGCCCTTGAAATCGCCGCCGACTTCAACCCCGACATCATCCTGCTCGACGTGATGATGCCCCACCTCGACGGCATTGCCACCTGCCGCCTGCTGCGCGAGCAGCCCAAGTTTAAGGACACCTACATTCTGTTCCTCACGGCCCGCGCCGAGGAATTTTCCGAAGTGGCTGCCTTCGAGGCCGGCGCCGACGACTTCATTGCCAAGCCCATTAAGCCGCGCGCGCTGCTGGGCCGCCTGGCCGCCGTGAAGCGCCGCGACCAGGACCCGCACGCCGCCGTCGACGCCATCGACATCAACGGCCTGCGCATCGACCGCACGGCCTTCGCCGTGTACCAGGACGGCAAAAAAATTACCCTCCCGAAAAAGGAGTTTGAGCTGCTAGCCTTCCTGGCCGCCACGCCGCACAAGGTGTTCAACCGCGAAGAGTTGCTGCAGAACATCTGGGGCAACGATGTATTTGTGCTGGCCCGCACCGTGGACGTGCACGTGCGCAAAGTGCGCGAGAAAGTGGGCGACCACCACATCCAGACCATCAAGGGCGTGGGCTACAAGTTCAATGTAGACTAAGCAGACGCCGCCGCTCGTGGTTTTCGTGCCCACGAGCGGCGGCGCAGCATTTCATGTGGTCCCAGGACTATTCTTTTGACTGGCCGAAGGCGTAGCCAATCGACAGCCCGGGGCGCAGTTCCAGGCCGACTATTCCGCCGCGAATATCCAGCGTTCCCTGGTTGTCGTCCAGATTGTCAACTTTCCCACCGGCATACCCTACCCCCACAAACGGCTCGATGCTGAAGTGGCCGCTAATAATGCCCTGCCACCCCAACACGGCCCCGCCGCCGAAGGTGGTCAGCTTAGCCTTGTCCTGGCGGGGTGCATTGGACAGAAACGTGGAGGTTTCGGTAAAATCGAAATGCTGAAAACGCAGGTAGGGCCCAATAAAAAAGCCCCTCAATGCCTCAGTGCCGGGGTGAAACCGATATTCGCCGGTCAGACCAAAACCTTTGAATTGGGTTTCGGAAGCCAGCGGTCCGGAATGCTTGTCTTTGTAATTGGTGACGAAAAGGCCCAGATTGAGGCTCTTGTCAACGGCCAGCTCATGCTCTCAAAATACGGAGCCGGTCTGCACCGCCAGGCTCAAGGCGTTAATTTTGATGACGTTGGTTTGTGCCTGAACCGCCCCGGCGCTGGCGAATAAAACGGCAGATAAGAGTAGTGTTTTTTTCATTAAATTGAATGGTTGGTAGACCGGGCAATGGCTCCGGAAGCTTAAAAGTATGGATTAGTCTCCCAAGTCCATCCTTTTCATATTTGCGCATGAATCTCTCCTCCCGCACCATTGCCATTCTCATTGCGCTGCTGGTGGCCGGCGTACTAACTACTTATGCCCGCATTGGCCCCACGCTGCCGTTTCGAGAGGCGTTTCTGGCGGCGGGCGTCACGGTAGCGGCGTGTTTCCTGCTGGTGTACCTGTCGTTCGAAGCGCTGATTTTTCGGGAAATAAACGGCATCTACGCGGGCTTGGAGCACATCAAACGCAAGGAGTTTAAGAAGCTGAGCGCCAAGTTCCTGTTTCGGCCCGAGCCGGTGAAGCGCGTGCGGGACGAAATCCTGCAAATGGCCGAGCGCCGCCAGCAGGAGCTCGACGAGTTGGTACGCCTACAAGCCCTGCGCCGTGAGTTTCTGGCCGATGTGTCGCACGAGCTGAAAACGCCCTTGTTTGCCGCGCAGGGCTTCGTGCACACTATTCTGGACGACGAGGATGACGACATCGACCTGGCCACACGCCGCAAATTCCTGAGCAAAGCTGCCGCCAGCCTCGATACCCTCAATGCACTGGTGCAGGACTTGGTCACCATCGCGCAGCTCGAAAAGGGCGTGGTGCGCATGCGCCGCCAGCGCTTCGACCTCATTGTGCTGGTGCGCGAGATATTTGAGTTGCTGGAGCAGCAGGCGGCCCGGCGCGGCACCACGGTCGAGTTGTTTCCGCCCAGCCTGCCCGAATCAGGCCTGCTGGTCATTGCTGACCGCAACCGCATCCGCCAGGTGCTTATCAACCTGATTGACAACGCGATTAAGTACGGCCGTGACCGTGGCCGCGTGGTGGTGGCCCTGATAGAAGGCAGCCGCGGCGTGCGCATTGCCGTGCGCGACGACGGCAGCGGCATCGCCCCCGAGCACCAAAACCGCATCTTCGAGCGCTTCTACCGCATCGACAAAAGCCGTTCGCGCGAGTCGGGCGGCTCGGGGTTGGGCCTGGCTATTAGTAAGCATATCGTGGAGGCGCACAAGTCGACTATCAAGGTGAAAAGCACGGTGGGAGAAGGCACCACGTTGGAGTTCAAGCTGAGCAAGCCCAAGAGCGGCCCGGTGGGTAGCTAGCGTAATTCAATAAAAGATTCTAGCCTACTGGTATGCAAACAGGCATTCGCTATCTAGCAGAAGACGATACCTACAAAGTGTATTCTTTGTACGAAAGCGTGTACCTAAAAACGAAAGCAACTAGCCAGAAGCTCAGCGAAGCGGAGAAGGGGGATTTGCCTATTGCTTGGCATTACGGCGACCCGGCAGCAGCTATTCTCTTGTATTCAGGAAACCACGTTGTGGTGGTAGGCTGCGGCATTACGATTTATGATATCAAGCAACAGCTTGAAACGACGATGCTTGATGCGCCTGATAACATATGGTGGACGGATGGCCTGTATCAAGACGGAGCCGATGAGCCGACGGAATGCCGCTTTGTGAGCTTGCACGAAAATGGCGGCCTGCGCGTATTCAAGCTTAATGCGCTAACTCAGGAAGTACAATTACTGCCCTGAAGTACGCCTACAAACCTATCGCCCACCCGTAGCCGTACCTTTACGGCTGCCTATGAAGCTTCCGAATTTCTCCGACCTCGTCATTTTTGAAAACGACGACTACCTCGTCGTCAACAAGCCGCCGTTTCTGGCCACGCTCGACGAGCGGGTGGGCGGCGCGCCCAACATGCTGCGCCTAGCGCGCCAGCACCACGACGACATCCAGGCCGCCCACCGCCTCGACCGCGAAACCAGCGGCGCCCTGGCCTTCGCCAAAAACCCCGAAGCCTACCGTCACCTCGCCATGCAGTTCGAAAACCGCGAGGTGAAAAAGCAGTACCACGCCGTGGTGTGGGGCACGCCGCAGCTGCAGGACGAAGTGGTGGAGCGCAACATCGAAACCACGAGCCGGGGCAAGGCCCGCCTCGCCTTCAAAGGCAAGCCCGCCGAAACGCACTTCACCACTCTTGAAACTTACGCCCGCCACGCCCTGATGCTGTGCGAGCCCGTGACGGGCCGCATGCACCAGATTCGCCTGCATCTCATGTACCTGCAGGCCCCCATTGTGGGCGATAAGGACTACGGCGGCGAAGACTTCTACCTGTCGTCGCTGAAGAAGAAATTCAACATGAAGGAAGGCGAGGAAGAGCAGCCGTTCATCAAGCGCTTTGCGTTGCACGCCCTTAAGCTGCAATTCACCGGCCTGAATGGCGAGGAAATTTCCGTGGAAGCTCCCTACCCGAAGGATTTTCGGGTACTGGTGGAGGTGCTAGGCCAGAACCGATAATTATACCTTGAATTCGTATGCAGGAAACATGGGTCCGCTTTGAAAACTGGCTACAGACCAACGCGCCACAATTACTTAGTAACCTGAACCCCGGCGCTTCAGAAACTGCGTTAGACAAGTTGGCCAGGACATTGAACGTGTCACTTCCCGATGATTTCCTGGCTTTTTATCGAATTCATGACGGACAGCACAGCCAAGACGGCGGCCTGCTTAACGGCGAGGAATTACTGTCAACACAGCGTATGCTGGACGAGTGGACAGTCTGGAATGACTTGCTGACCAGCGGTGATTTTAGTGATGCTGAGTCTTCACCGGCCAATGGTGTGAGGGCGGACTGGTGGAATTCCCGCTGGCTTCCACTCACGTACGACGGCGCTGGCAATCATTGCTGCCTCGACTTGGCACCCGCTGAAGGCGGCCAATACGGACAGATTATCCGCATGTGGCACGACGATGCAGAACGCCCACTAATCGCCCATTCTTTTGCTGAATGGATGACAGATTATGTGCAAGGACTAGAAGCCGGCGAGTATGCGTTTAGTGAAGATTATGACGGCATTGTCTCGATAGACGACCTTTAGCCCTGCTGCAACGCGGAACTGCGCAAATGCCCCGCCAGCAATGCTCTGTTGGCAGCTGCCGCCTGGCTACCTCACCCGCTCGAAGATGATGATGCGCGTAGTGTCGTGCTCTGGATGTTCGGGGTGGCGGGGCAGGGCCGTTTGCCACCGCTCGCGGAAGCGCGTGTCGTTGCGCATGGTCGCCAGCGGCACCCGGGCCTCGGTGCGGGCAAACCAGTCGTCCCAAATCAGCAGCGCGCCCACGGGCAACTGTTCCAATTGGCCGTTCTGGTTCAGGCCCAGGCCGGGGTGCTCTTGCGGAGAAAAAGGATTATTGCCTGTGGCCACGGCTACGTAGGGGTATTCATAGGCCATGGGGCGCGTAGCCAGGTCGTCGGTTTGGCGCAGCCACTCAGCGGCTTCGTTCACCACTATCTGGTCGGGCGGCGGGGTGAAGTCGCGCTTCCAGCGGAAGGCGTTGCGGGCCCCCGTGAAGAGGAAAAGCACCGCTGCCACCGCAAAGCCAATTTGAATGCGTCGGCGGGCCAGCGGCGTGCGCCCTAGCAAGGCCAGTTCGGCCAGACCGCGTAGCGCCACCAGGGCAAACAGCGGCGTGGTCACGTCCAGCACCCGGGTCAGGCCGAAAGAATTGAACAAGCCTTTGGCCCAAAAAATGGTGTGCGCCGCGATAAACACCGTGACGCTGCCGTACACCAACAGCAGTTCGGCCACAAACAGGGGCTCTTGGCGCCGCGCTGGCCGGAAACAGTCGCGCAGCATGCAAATGCCGCCCACCGCCACCAGTGCCGACAACACCCAGCCCAGCAGGCCCGGCAGGCTCGCCACGAAATGCGGCCAGGCGCCGTGCCCGTACACCGAAATGGTGGCGTAGGGATTGTGCCCGAACACCCAGCCGAACTCGCCCAGCACGATGCCGCCCACGATGCTGAACAGCATGTAGCCCAGCACCACCAGCGGCAAGTAGCGCCACTGCCGCTCCCAGGCCAGGTACACCACCCAAATGCCAATCAGAATAAACCCTTCGGAGCGCACGAAAGGCAAAAATGAAATCAGCGCCGCCGACCAGCCCGGCCGGCCCGTCATGGCCAAGGCCACGGAGCCTACCAGCACCAGCCCAAACAGCGGCTCGGTGAGGCCTGAGAATTGAATGAGGAAGTAATCCGTCGCGGTGTAGCAAAACAGGATGGCCAGTTCCGGCATCGGCAGGCGCAGGGTGCGCGCGATGACGTAGGAGCACCACGCCGATGCGGCCACCACTGTGCATTGAAACAGCTTCATGCCAATGAAGCCGGCCTGCGCCGGCCCCGACGCCAGCAACGTAAATAGCGGTTTGGCCCAAGAGTCGAAATAATTCAGCGGGTACTGAAAGGCGTAGTGCGCAAACAGGTAGTGCTTCACGCTGTCGCCCGAGTCGTAGGTGCCTTTTGTGATAAAGGCCATGACCACGGAAATAAGGAAACCAGCTGCCAAGAGCAGTAGGGCGCGGCGGTTAGAAGCAGTGGTATCGGAAAGTGCAGCCGTAGGATTCATAAGCGACATTAAGCTTCAAAAGTACGCCCCAACCGCAAGCATCGCTATTTATTGGATTGAGCGGTGGGACCGGTAGTGAGGGAGTTTCAGAAAAACTACTGCAACACGTTTGCCTATTTCGCGACAAATCAGTACCTTTGTGTCCGTTTTTCCCGAAGCCTTCCGGGCTTTGAACTCTTATTCAATAGTTTAGCATACCTTTTTTTCGACTCATGGACCACCTGAGCTTCAAGACGACCCACGTCAATAAGGCCAACGCCCAGAAGAGCTGGGTTATCGTAGACGCCAGCGTGGCCCCGCTGGGCCGCGTTGCCAGCCAAATTGCCAACATCCTGCGTGGCAAGCACAAGCCTTCGTTCACCCCCAACTCCGACTGCGGCGACAACGTGATTGTCCTCAACGCCGACAAGCTGCGCGTGACGGGCAAGAAAATGACCGAGAAGGTCTACATCACCCACTCGGGCTACCCCGGCGGCCAGAAGCGTCGCACGGTGCGCGAGCAGATGGAGCGCGATTCGCGCCGCGTGATTGAACACGCTGTGAAAGGCATGCTGCAAGGCAACAAGCTCGGCTCGGCCCAGTACCGCAACCTGTACGTGTACGCCGGCACCGAGCACCCCCACGAGGCCCAGCAGCCCGTGGCAATCGAACTGAAAAACCTGTAAGCCAACGACGGCTTACGCTTTTATTTTTCCACTAAATGGCAATTACCAACACCTCTGGTAGAAGAAAAACCTCGGTGGCCCGCATCTACATGCAGGCCGGGCAAGGGAATATCACTATCAATGACCGGGACATGAAGTCGTACTTCAGCAACGAACTGCTGGAGAACGTCGTGAACCAACCCCTGGCAATTCTTGAGCAAGTCGGCCAGTACGACATCAAGGTGAACGTGCGCGGCGGCGGCATTTCGGCTCAGGCCGAGGCTATCCGTCTGGCTATCACCAAAGCTCTGGTTAGCGACAACGAAGAAACCCGTCCGGCTTTGAAGAAGGAAGGTTTCATGACCCGCGACCCGCGCATGGTGGAACGCAAGAAATTCGGCAAGCGCAAGGCTCGTCGTTCGTTCCAGTTCTCGAAACGCTAATCCAGGAGGAAATACATCATGGCCCAGACTACCTATAAGGACCTGCTCGACGCAGGTGCCCACTTTGGTCACCTCACCCGCAAGTGGGACCCCAAAATGGCGCCGTACATCTTCATGGAGAAGAACGGCATCCACATCATTGACCTCAACAAGACGCTGGTTTCGCTTGACTACGCAGCCCAGGCTATTCGCAACATCGCGAAGAGCGGCCGCAAAATCATGTTCGTAGCCACGAAAAAGCAGGCGCAGGAAATCGTTACGACGGAAGCCGAGCGTTTGAAAATGCCCTTCGTGACCGACCGGTGGCTGGGTGGCATGCTCACCAACTTCGCCACGGTTCGCAAGAGCCTGAAGAAGATGGCCACCATCGACAAGATGGTGAAAGAAAATACTGCCTACGCCGCACTGGCTAAGCGCGAGAAGCTGATGATGTCGCGTGAGCGCGAGAAGCTCGGCCGTGTGCTGGGTGGTATCTCCGACCTCGGCCGTCTGCCCGCCGCTCTGTTCGTAGTGGACGTGAAGCGCGAGCACATTGCCGTGAAAGAAGCGCAGAAACTGGGCATCCCGGTTTTCGCCATCTGCGACACGAACTCGAACCCCGAGCTGGTGCAGTTCCCGATTCCTGCCAACGACGACGCCTCGAAGTCTATCCAACTGATTGTTGGCGTGATTGGCAAGGCCATCGAAGAAGGCCTGTCGGAGCGCAAAGTTGACAAAGAAGACGCCGACCGCAAGGAAGCCGACGAGGCTGCCATTGCCGAGAAAACGGCTGCTGACGAAGAATAGTCTCTTCTATAGCTCTTTGAAAGAAGGGAACCTTCGAGTAGTCTAGGCTCCGGAGGTTCCCTTTTTCTTTTCCCTGAATTCCAACCCAACCAAACAAAATCTAATGGCCGCTATTACCGCCGCAGACGTAAACAAGCTCCGCACCATGACCGGTGCCGGCATGATGGATTGCAAAAAAGCCCTGACCGAAGCCGATGGCGACTTCGAAGCTGCGCGTGACATTCTGCGCAAGGCCGGTCAGAAAATCGCTGACAAGCGCGCCGAGAACGAAACGTCGGAAGGCTTCGTGACCGTGGCCGTGAGCGAAGACGGCACCAACGGCAAGCTGGTGGCTTTGGCCTGCGAAACCGAGTCGGTAGCCAAAGTGGCTAACTTCCGCGAGCTGGTGCAGCGCATTCTGGATGCCGCTGTGCGCACCAACGCTGCTAGCAAGGAAGAGCTGCTGGCCGTGAAAGAGGACGATGGCCTGACCATTCAGGAGCACATCACCGACCTGACCGGCAAAATCGGCGAGAAGCTGGACCTGACCTACGTGACGCTGACCGGCGAGAAAGTGGCTTCGTACATCCACTCCGACAGCAAGAAAGGCGTGCTCGTGGCGCTGAAAAACGTGGGCTCGGCCGATGCTGCTGCCGTGGGCCGCGACGTGGCCATGCAAATTGTGGCCATGAAGCCCGTTGCCGTTGACAAGGACGGTGTGGACTCGGCTACGGTGGAGCGCGAAATCGAAATCGGCAAGGAGCAGGCGCGTGCCGAAGGCAAGCCCGAGGCTATGCTGGAGAAAATCGCCCAAGGCAAGCTGAACAAGTTCTACAAAGAGCAGACCCTGCTGAACCAAGAGTTCGTGAAAGACGGCTCGATGACCATCGCCCAGCTGCTCGACAGCAAGTCGAAAGGCATGACCGTGACGGACTTCAAGCGCGTGGCTATCGGCGCTTAATTGCCGCTTGCAACCCATTGCAAAAAACCCGCTGGCGCAATGCCAGCGGGTTTTTTATTGTCCTTACGGTTTACGTTTATTCATTTGGCGGGTCATATCGGCCATACCGTTCAAATATTCTTGCAGCGGTCCCATTCCAATCGCAGCACGGCGTTTGTCTACGTTCTTGGAGTCGCGCAACGATACCGGAACAGCGACAACCTTGCTGTAATCATCGCCTACATTGCCGGTGTACTTTAGTTGGGTTCCGTATTCTTCGAGTTGACCCGTATTGATTGCCAAGCGGTCGACCAGGTACGCGTAATTAACCGGGTCGGCATTGTGCGGTTGCACTTCGCGTCGCATCAGCTTAAGAACTTTTCGTTGAAAATCGACGTGGGCGTCGGCGTGCTGCACGAGCAGCCAAAAGTTATAAGAACTGGTCTTGCCTACTTCTCGAAATCCGGGAAAGCCAAATTGACGCACAATCTTTTCCAGGACGGGCTGATGCCGCGCATAGTTGTCTTTTTCAACCTGTTCCAGATTTCTTCCGATGCTGTCGGGCTCCTGCCGCGTGATGCGTTGCATCGGCCATTGGTCTACGTTTCTTAAGCTGTCCAGTGTCTTGCTCAGCTTAGGATACAACACCGCCGTTTGGGCTTTAGCCGATACGCTCACAACTAACGCAACCAGCAACAAGCATATCAATTTTGCAGTAGTCATCAGTGCAGTGATTGCATGCTATTTAGTAAGGCAGAATCAGATAACGAAGCTAATAATAAAACTCATGACGATGACGAACTTAAGCGCGTAGCTATCGGCGCTTAATTGCGGCTGGTAACAGAAATGGAAAGCCCCGCTGGCATTGTGCCGGCGGGGCTTTTTCGCTTATATTCAATTTATGAATGATAATTCGCAGCCAGCACCAAAACCGTTGATACCATCCAATAGGCCTGAATTCGGTATGGGCCGTTTCTTCAAGTGGGTGGCCGGCACTTTCGCCTTCGAGGTATCGTGGATATTCATCTACATTGTTAATGCATTCACGTCTAAAATTTTTAATAGCATCACATTAATCATTGGAGCATTTGCGCTAAGCAACCTTACTTTACTTATCTATGCTGCATCTAAGGGTAGAGAGTCTATAATCGGGTTTGCTTGTGGTGTTTGTGCACCAGTTGGATTAACATTGCATTATTATCTATAACAACTAACGTCTCTGCCACGCCCGCACGCGCGCCTGCGAATTCTCCCGAATGTTCATGTAGAACAGCGCGTAATCGGCAATGTGGCGGGAGTAGCGCAGCTTCTTCTTGCCGGAGGGCGGGAAGTGCGGGAAGCCTTTGAAGCGCGGCGCGTGCACCCAGAGCTGGCCGTGGTGAATCTGAGCGTCGGTGAAATTGGGGTGGACGTGCCGGAAGCGGATGCTGACCGCGCCGCGGTTGAGGCTGGCCGGGGCAAGGGTAGAATCGAGCGTCCAGGTGAGGGGGTTGACGGCGATGCTGGGCTGAAACATGGTTGACTCGTGGCCGGCGTCTGAGGTGTTGTAGGCGACGAAGCAGTCGGTGGCGAGCGAGTCGGCGCAGGGCTTGATGGTGAGGAATTCGTTGGGCTTCACCTGGAAGCCGATGAGGTAAGCGGCCACGAGCTGGCGACGCAGCGCGGTGGGCTTGTCGAAAAACTCGTGGAGCAGACGGGTGGCGTGGTCGGTGCCCTGGCTGTGACCGGCGATGATGAACGGACGCCCCTGGTTGTAGTGCGCGAGGTAGTACTGGAAGGCGGCGCGCACGTCGGAATATGCCAGTTCTAGGGCTTTTTCACCGTTGGGCTCTTTGTCGAGGAAAGAGAATAGCGTGGCCTGGCGGTAGCGCGGCGCGTAGATGCGACCCGTGGCGTTGAACACGCTGGCCTGCTGCTTGATGGTGGTGCGGTCGGTATACTTGTTCAGCCACTTCTTGCGCACATCGCCGTTCCAGTGCCGGGGCGAATAGTAGGTGGTGGGATGCACAAAGAACACATCGACGGCCGCCGTGGCTTGCTCGTCGCGCAGCGTGGAGTGGCGCGGCACCGCATCGGCCGAGTCGCGCTTGGTGGGCAGGGCGGCCCAGCTGCTGGCCTGAGCGTAGTCCGGTGCGGGCGGGGGGGTGTATTTTTCAAAATCCCGGCCCGGCTTGAGCAGCAGCCGGATGCAGCCGTTTAGCGGCAGGAGCAGCGCCAGAATCAGCGCGGTACGGAGGAAAGGCGGTAGCGTGTGCATGTTTAAGAATGTCAGGCTCAGCATGACGTTCCTTTACTTCTCTAGTTGAGTTCCGGCCAATGCTTTAGTTCGCGCGGCGTGCCGTCGGCGTTGTAAAGCAGCGTCATGGGCTCGGCGGGCTTGGCTACTACATCGGCGAGGGTGATGTTCCAACGCAGCCACATTTCGGCCAGGGTTTGGGTGTAGGCGCTGTTTTCCCAGGGGTTGAAAATGGCGCCGGTCACGTCGTCGATGAGGGCGTCGAAGACGAGGTGGGTGTCGCCGGGGCGCGGGTGACGCGGATAGATGTCGGGCACGACGTGTAGCAGGTGGGCGGCGTAGTACACGCGGGCCTTGAACTCGGCTATCTGCACGGGGTGCAGCGGGCGCTGGGCATCGGCGTACACCTTGCCCATGGCCTGGCCCACGAGGCCCACATCAACCAGACAAGCCACCAGCACCGCCTTGTCGAGCTTAATGCTGAAAACAAGGGTGTTCAGGTCGTCGTCGTACTCGAATGGCGTCACGTCTTCGGTAGGGTCGGCTTCGAGCACGAACACGGAGCCGGGCACGAAATCGGCGTATTCGGTGGGCACGCGCAGGCCCTGCAGCAGCTGGAAAAACGCCTGGAAGCGACGCACCAGCGCGGCGTTTTCGGCCAGCGGGTACTTGGGCTTTATCAGCGGCTCAAACTCATTCAGCAGCTCGGTGATAAAGATGCCGTAGAACATTTTGCCCATCCACTGGAAGAGCGTGTCGTCGCCGAGGGCGCGCAGGGCGGCGGGGCCCTGCAGGCTGGCGGCTTCTACCCTACTTTCAAGCTCTTCGATGCGCTGGCGGGCGGCAGGGCTGGCAGGCAGGCGCAGGTCTTTGATGAGAACGGTGCGCTGGTCGAGCAACTGAATGGGACGCTCGGCCAGGTGGTAGCGGGTTTGCAGCCACTCGGCAAAGACGGGCACGGTATCGTCGGGGCCAACGGGCCGGCCGCTGAGGAAGCAGGTTTCGGGGCCGAAGCGCATGCCATCGAACGGGTCGTAGGGCAGCAGGTCGGCGGGAGTCAATGGGGCCATAAAGCAGTAGCGCGAACTTGGTGTTCCGCGTCGCCACGCGGCCGGCCGGAAAATCCGGCGCGGTGCGGGGACGCGAACTACAAAGTTCGCGCTACAATGGTTACGGTGATTTGGCCGCAGGCTTACGCTACTTCGAGAGCGAGTTGCCGGCTTTGAGCAATTGCTTGCTCAGATTGGTGAGCGGGCCGCTGTAGTCGCCGCCTGCGTCTTCGGCCACCTTGGCGGTTTCGGCCCCGAGGCTGGCCAGGATTTCGGCAATGTCGTGCGCCGGGCTCTTGGGGTCGGCCAGCAGCTCGCTGAGCTGATTCAGCTCCTGCTTAATTTTGGCCAGGCCTGGACGCTCGGAAGCAGCCAGCACGGCGGCCCAGCGCTCTACCTCGGTGCGGCCCTGGGGGCCGGAGTTGAGGGGCGTGCTCGCCGTCAGGAAGGTCAGGGTATCGTCGAGCAGGGCGGTATTTTGCTGGTCGCTCACGGCCAGGGGCACTTCGGGAGTGGGGGGCGTTTGCGGCGTGGAGGCAGTGGAGTCCATAGGAAAGCTGGGAATAGAGAATGCGTAGGTGGCTATACTAGCGCAAAGGCTAAAAAGTTAGCCCAGCCGTCGTCGCTGCACACGAATCGTGCCCGGCGTTGGGTTACCTTTTGCGACCTGTTTTGATTAAGCTCATCTGTTTACTTCAATTCCGTTTTCCCATGAAAATGTCGCTGAAATCCCTGCTCCTGGCTGCTGCCGTGGCCTTCGCCGCCACCGCCTGCGAAACCAAAACCGCCGAAACGACGACCGCCGCCGACGGCACCACCACCACCACCGTGACCACCGACAGCACGGCCCCCGCCGGCTCGGCCGCCGAAGCCGGCGCCAAAATTGATGCCGCTGCAGCCCGGGCTGGCGACAAGCTGGAGGCCGCTGGCGAAAAGCTTGACGCCAAAATGAACGCCGTCGGCGACAAGCTCGACGCAGCCGGCGAAAAGCTCGACGCCAAAATGTCTAAAGTTGACGACAAGCTGAAAGCCGCCGGCGACAAGATTGACGCTAAAATGGATGCCATGGGCAACGCCGCCAAACGCTCGGCCGAACAAACCAAAGCCAACGTGAAGGAAGCCAACCGCAACTAAGAACGGTTTCGGTTTGCATAGTAAAAGGCCCGTCTGCAGTTGCAGGCGGGCCTTTTCGTTTCAAATGCCGCGGAGAGAGGGCGCGTGCCCAAACCAGCTAAGCATACGCCAGTTCCAGCAGCACGTCGTAGTAGGGCCGGCCCAACGTTTGGGCGCGCAGCCAGGCGTAGAAGCTGAGCACTTGCAAGTCTTCGCGCTCCGAAGAAAGAAAATTGGGCATGTGCCAAACCCGGTTGGTAAATTCTGGCTGGCGCGCATCGGCAGGGTTTTCAATCACCTCGCGCACCAGGCTCAGGTACAGGAGCACGGCCTGGTAGGGCCCGCCCACGGGCACGGCGGGCGTGTCGGCGTCGGCCGGCACGCCCGGAAACTGCTCGCGCAGGTTGCGGTCGATGGCGCGCAAACGGCTCAAGGCCAACTCCTGGTTGCCCATTTCAAACTGAATGAGCAGCTCGCCGATGTTGCGGTTCACCATCCACTCTAGGCCCAGGTGCTGCTCCAGCCAGTGGTCGGTGCGGTTGAGGCTGAGCATGCTTTGGTTGGCTTTGGCGAATTTGCCTTCGGCGAAGTAGTGAAACGAGAGCTGGAAGCGGGCCGTGAGGTCGTCGGCAGCCGTCAGGGGCTTGGGGCCGCGCAGGGCATTTTCGAGCAGGGCAATGCTTTCGGCGTTGCGGCGCAGGAAGGCGTAGTTGGCGGCCAGCAGGAAGGTGAAGCGCGGCACCAGCTCGCCAAACTGCCGGGCCGGGCCAGCGGCAATTAGCGCCCGCCCCTTCTCCAGGTACGCCACCGACTCCTCGAAGCGGCGCGAGCGGTAGAGCGCGTGCGCCAGCATGTAGAGCAGCCGCAGCTGGTGCCCGCGCTGGGCCGGCGCAAAGCCGTGGCGCCGCTCCATGAGGTTGTAGCAGCGCTCGATGAAAGGGGCAAACGAGGTGAAGTCGCGCCGCACCAGCATGGCGTTGCGGGCAATGGACATGAGCCGGCTCAGCAACGAGGGCGAGCGGGCGAAAGCCTCCTGCAGGTCGTACTCGGCCAGAATCTGCTGCACAATGCCGTCCACGGCCACGGTGGCGCGGCCGCGGGCGCGCGACTCGCGCAGGCGCTGGCGCAGCAGGCTGTCGGCAATGTTGGCGCGCTCTTCCTCGTCAGCGGCCTTTTTGTTGGCGCGGTAGCGGGGCAGAATCTCATCGAGCGGCACGGCGTGGGGCGTGCCCGCGTACTGAATCTGGAGGTTGTACACCGCGTTTAGGGGCTCGTACTGCTCGTTTTCGCGGGCCAGCTTTTCGGCCTTGCGCAGGGTGCTCCAGGCCAGGCGCGGAATGCCGGTTTCGAACAGGTACTGGGCCAGGGTGAGCTGCCCGCGCACCGAGGCCGCGGCCGTGGTGTCGAGCTGGCGCTGGCGCAGCAGCAGGAAATCGGTGAGGTGGCGCAGCAGGCGCTTGCGCACCGCGTAGTAGGCCACGGGGTTAGGCTCGTCGGGGTAGAGCTTGGCGATGAGCTGCTCGGTTTTGAGCTCTTTGGCCTGCACCAGCAGCTCGTAGAGGCGCGAGTCTTGCCGGCCGGCGGCCTTGCGGCGCTGCCGCTGAATGAACACGCCAAAGTCGCGGCGCTCGTCGGGGGCCAAGGTTAGCAGCGTGGTGCGCAGGTCGTCCATGCGGCCAAATTACGGCGCGGCAAGCCGTTCGGGCTTTATCGGCGAAGAGGCTAGCAAAAAGCTTGTCATGCTGTGCGCAATACAGCCTCTCGCCGGTAGTGGAGATTTTCAATTGTCAGTATTTGCTTCAGCACACGAGCCCGCCGCTGCGCTCTGCATGACATATTTACACGCCCGTTCACACGAGCTAACGGCACTTTTATAAGCTCAGCCATAGCTTTTGGGTGGGTTACCTTTTGCTTGGCGGCCGATTAAGGGTAACTTTTTCAATCATTCCTTTCCTTAAAACATCATGAAGACCTCCTTCAAATCCCTGCTGTTGGTAGCTGCCCTGGGCACCTTCACCTTCGCTTCGTGCTCCGAGAAAAAAGCCGATGACGCCGCCACCACCACCGAAAACGCTGCTACCGCCACTGGCGACGCCGTGGAAGGTGCCGTAGACAGCGCCAAAGCTGACATGGCCCGCGAACCCGGCGACACCGCCGTGGTGCGCAACACGCCCGCCAACGGCGTGGTAGAAGAAACGCCCGCTACTCCCCAGAAGTAAGCGGCTTTCGCCCCGAACGCAAAAAGCCCCGCCAGCTGCATGGCGGGGCTTTTTGCGTTTTGAAGTGTCGGGTAATGAAATAATGATGGGTGCAAAATTCGGGCATTCGCCTCGGCGCAATAAACTCAGCCATTGGGCGGGGCGTACAAAGCCCACCAAACGACGTTTTTCCTTTTCATTCCCACCTCTTTCACTCATGGACGTTAACAACAATAACATCGGCGACAGCACCGAGCTCCGCGCTCGCGGCAACTGGGACCAACTGAAAGGCGAAGCCAAACAGAAATGGGCCGGCCTCACCGACGATGACCTGACTTACCACGAAGGCAAACAGGACGAGTGGTTTGGCCGCCTGCAAGAGAAAACGGGCGAAACCATCGACAGCATCAAAAACTGGTTCAACGAGAAAACCGACAACGCCACGGCTTCGACCACCGGCACCGAGTGGCGCGCCCGCGGCAACTGGGACCAGGTGAAAGGCCAGGCCAAACAGAAGTGGGGCAACCTCACCGACGACGACCTGACCTACGAAGAAGGCAAACAAGACGAGTGGCTCGGCCGCTTGCAAGAAAAAACCGGCCATGCTGTCGACGACATCAAGGCCTGGTTCAACCGCACCTTCTAACTTTCCGCATTTCCCCCGATGAAGTAAACGTGCCTTCCAGCTCCACACGCGGCTGCTTCGTCTCAAAAGGCCCCTTCTGAATTCAGGAGGGGCCTTTTCTTATCCGCTATTTCCGTCAGGTCAACTTTAGGTCTTTGCATCCGTGTAAGGAGTTCGCCTTTCCCTCCAAATTATGTCCGCTGCCGATACTCTCTTGTCCGCTGTCCCTACCTCCCCGGCTGCGGGCATCAAAACCCTGGCCCGGCTGGGTTTTGCCGCCATTGGGGTGGTGTATTTGCTCATGGGCGTGCTGGCACTCCTCGCGGCAGCCGGCCAGCAGCAGGGCGCCCACGCCGACAAGGAAGAGGCCGTGCAACGCCTGCAAGACCTGCCCGGCGGCCGTGTGCTGCTCGGCTTTATTGCGGTGGGGCTCGTGGGCTACATCGTGTGGCGCTTCACGCAGGCCGTGCGCGATACCGAAAGTAAGGGCTCTGGTGCCAGCGGCCTCGGCATGCGGCTGTGGTACATCGTGAGCGGCTTGTTCTATAGCGGCCTGGCGCTCTATGCCGGGCGCCTGGCGTTGAACGGCCGGGCCGAGAAAGGCAGCGACGCATCCAAGACGCTGGCCGCCCACGTATTGGGCTGGCCCGGAGGCGACTGGCTGCTGCTGCTGGGCGGGCTGGTGGTTATCGGCATTGGGCTGTTTCAGGGGTTCCGGGCCTATTCCGGCCGTTTCCACCGCGACGTGGACGCCAGCGCGCTGCCCGACAGCCAGCGGCGCCTGGTGTACCGCACCGGGCAGGCCGGCTTCACGGCCCGGGGCGTGGTGCTGGGTCTCGTCGGCTACTTTCTGGTGCAAGCGGGGCAGCAAGCCCGCGCCGGCGCCGTGGGCAGTACCGACGAAGCCTTCGACTTGCTGGCCGCCATGGGGCCGGTTGTGCTGGGTGTGGTGGCCGCCGGGCTGGCGGCTTATGGGCTCTACATGCTGGTACAAGCCAAATACTCGGTGCTGCGTGGCATTTAGGTAGTTGCTCGTTCGGCCACGTAATCAGCCAGGTAGGCATACCGCTCCGTGAGCTGGCCGCCCCGGGCAATGGTGGCCCGCGCAATCACGCCCTCCGCGTCGTTGCCGACCAAGTGAGGAAATACATTGTCGATGAGCTGGCGGCCGAAGTCGCGGCTGGCGTTGCGGGGCAACTCGCAGGGCAGGTTGTCCACGGCCATGATGGTCAGGTTGCCGGGCCGGGAATAGGCCGGCTCCAGCTCGCCGGTGGTGGGGTTGTAGTCGAAGGCCGGGTCGGCGATGGTGCTGCTGCGCTTGGTGGTCGGAATGGAGCCGTCCACGTCGCAGGTCACGTCGGCAATGGTGTTGATGCGGAAGCCGGGCATGCGGGTGTCGGCTTCTTCGAATAGCCGGGGCGCTGCCGGGTGCCAGTAGGCGCAGGCAATCAACAAATCAGTGACGGGCACAAACAAGCCAAAAGCCGACTCGTACTCCTGCGGGTTGCGGTGGAAATCGGGCGTGTCCCACACCCGGCCGTCGCGGCGGCGGTTGTAGTCGGAGCTGCACAGCTGCGTGTACACCGGCTCGGCGAAGTCGTGGTACAGGTAGTCGTACACGCTCACCCGCCTGATGCCCATGCGGGTGAGCACCTCCAGCGCGCCCTGTGCCACGCGGCCCGAGCCCGTCACGGCCATCTTAATGGGCGGGAGCTTCTTCACCTTGAAAAATTCCTCCTGCATGTCGTCCATGTCCACGCACTGGTGGGCGGGCTTCAGGTCGTAGAGGCCATGCTTGCGCCCGTAAGTGAGTAAGCCGTTGTAGGCGCCCACAATGCCGGCGTAGCGGCCAAAGGCCACGATGCGCTCGCCTTTTTCATTGGTGAGCAGCTCGTAGTCGATGAGGGTGATGTTCTTCTTCAACACGGCTTGCAGCAGCTTGCGGTTGGCGGGCTGCTTCTTCACAGTGTGCGAGAAAAAGAGATAGGTTTTGTTGGGGATGAGCTGGTCGACGGGTACTTCTTTCACGCCCATCAGCACGTCGCAGGCGCTCACGTCGTCGCGCACCTCCAGGCCCAGGTCGCGGTATTCCTGGTCGGCGTAGCTGCGGATGGGGCTGCTTTGCGCCACCACGCGCAGGCCCGGAAAAGTGGCCTGGGCTTCGACACATTTTTTGGGGGTGAGGGGCACGCGTTTGTCGGGCGGGGTTTTGCCTTCGCGAATGAGGCCGATGGTGAAGGGCATGAGCGGGGTGGGCTGGAGAATGGATGGGCTGGCAAAGCTAGAAATTTTGGGCTGTCGGGGCGGTACTTGCCCCTGTTTGGCGCTGAACAAAACGGTTGCTTCGGCCCTTAAGACCGGGCGGGGGCAAGCCCCGCCCCTACCGCCCCGGTCCGAATTATCTGCTGCGGCGGGAAGCCTTTCGGGGCTACCTTTGTTATCTCGGAAATCAGCTCTCTCCCCACCCCTTTTTCGCCTTTATGTCGTTGAAATTCTCGTCCGTTGACGTTTTCGAAGCTCGCCACAACGCGCCCGGCGCCGACGAGCAGGCCGCCATGCTCCGCACCATCGGCGTGGACAGCATCGAGCAGCTCATCAATGAAACCGTGCCGCCGGCCATCCGCCTGAAAAAACCCCTCGACCTGCCCGCCGCCCTCAGCGAACGGGCTTTTTTGGCGAAGTTCAAGCAGATTGCCAGCCAGAACCAGGTGTTCAAGTCCTACATCGGCCTCGGCTACCACGACACCACCCTGCCCCCCGTTATCCAGCGCAACATCCTGGAAAACCCCGGCTGGTACACCGCCTACACCCCCTACCAGGCCGAAATTGCCCAGGGCCGCCTCGAAGCCCTCATCAATTACCAGACCATGGTGATTGACCTCACCGGCCTCGAAATCGCCAACGCCAGCCTGCTGGACGAAGGCACCGCCGCCGCCGAGGCCATGCACATGCTGCACAGCCAGACCAAGAAAAAAGGCGCACACCAATACTTCGTATCGGAGCAGGTGCTGCCTCAAACCATCGACCTGCTGCGCACCCGCGCCACGCCGGTCGGCATTGAGCTGGTGGTGGGCGACCACCGTCAGGTGGACCTGAGCAACGAAGGCTTCTTCGGCGCCATGGTGCAGTACCCGGCCGCCGACGGCGAAGTGTTTGATTACAAAGACTTCATCGTTCAGGCCCAAAAAAATAACGTGTTTGTGGTGATGGGCGCCGACCTGCTGGCACTCACGCTGCTCACCTCGCCCGGCGAGCTGGGCGCCGACGTGTGCGTGGGCAACTCGCAACGCTTCGGCGTGCCGATGGGCTACGGTGGTCCGCACGCCGGTTTCTTCTCCTGCAAAGACCAGTTCAAGCGCGTGATTCCCGGCCGCCTCATCGGCCAGAGCGTGGACGCGGCCGGCAACAAGGCCTACCGCATGGCCCTGCAAACCCGCGAGCAGCACATTCGCCGCGAAAAAGCTACCTCCAACATCTGCACCGCCCAAGTGCTGCTGAGCGTGCTGGCCGGCATGTACGCCGTGTACCACGGCCCGCAGCGCCTGAAGCAGTTTGCCGTGAACACGCATGTGCTGGCTCAAACCCTCGAAGCCGGCCTGAAAAAGCTGGGCATCGAGCAGACCAACGAAAGCTACTTCGACACCCTGAACCTGCGCCTGGAAAGCGCCGAGCTGGCCCAGGCATTGAAGAAAGAAGCCGAAGCCGCCCGCATCAACTTCCGCTACTTCGACGAGGTGCGCGTGGGCATTTCGCTCAACCAGAACACCGAGCTGCACGACGTGGCCGACATTCTGGACGTGTTTGCCAAAGTGCTGGGTCAGGAAGCCGAGCAACTGACCGAAGCCGTGGAAGCCGACGAGCTGCGCGTGCCGGCCAGCCTGCAGCGCACCAGCGAGTACCTCACGCACCCCATCTTCAACACGCACCACGCCGAGCACGAGATGCTGCGCTACATGAAGCAGCTCGAAAACAAGGACCTGAGCCTGGCGCACAGCATGATTCCGCTGGGCTCCTGCACCATGAAGCTCAACGCCACCGCCGAAATGATTCCGGTGACCTGGGCCGAAATCGGCGGCCTGCACCCCTTCGCTCCCATCGAGCAGGCTCAGGGCTACCAGCAGATTTTCTCGGACCTGCAGCACTGGCTGTGCGAGGTGACCGGCTTTGCCGCCGTGAGCCTGCAGCCCAACTCCGGCGCCCAGGGCGAATACGCCGGCCTGCTGGCCATCAAAGGCTACCACGATGCCCGCGGCGACCACCACCGCAACGTGGCCTTGATTCCGGCTTCGGCCCACGGCACCAACCCCGCTTCAGCCGTGATGGCCGGCATGCAGGTGGTGGTGGTGAAGAGCACCGAAGACGGCAACATCGACGTGGCCGACCTCAAGGCGCAAGCCGAGAAGCACGCCGCCAACCTGAGCTGCCTCATGGTGACCTACCCCAGCACGCACGGCGTGTACGAGGAAACCATCGTCGACATCTGCGAAACCATTCACCAGCACGGCGGCCGCGTGTACATGGACGGCGCCAACATGAACGCCCAGGTGGGCCTCACTTCGCCCGCCAACATCGGCGCCGACGTGTGCCACCTCAACCTGCACAAAACCTTCTGCATCCCGCACGGCGGCGGCGGCCCCGGCGTGGGCCCCATCGGCGTGGTCGAAGACTTGGTGCCCTACCTGCCCGGCCACGCCGTGGTACCGGTAGAGGGCCGCGACGCTGGCTCGGTATCGGCCGCGCCGTGGGGTTCGGCCAGCATTCTGCCCATCAGCTACGCCTACATCTCGATGATGGGTGGCGACGGCCTGAAGCGCGCCACCGAAACCGCCATCCTGAACGCCAACTACATCAAGGCCCGCCTCGAAAGCCACTACCCGGTGCTGTACTCGGGCAGCAACGGCCGCTGCGCCCACGAGATGATTCTGGAATGCCGCCAGTTCAAAAAGGCCGGCATTGAGGTCGAAGACATCGCCAAGCGTCTGATGGACTATGGTTTCCACGCCCCCACCGTGAGCTTCCCGGTAGCCGGCACCCTGATGGTGGAGCCCACCGAGAGTGAAAGCAAAGACGAACTGGACCGCTTCTGCGACGCCATGATTTCCATTCGCAAGGAAATCGCGGCTGTGGAGGCTGGCCAGGCCGATGCCAAAGAGAACGTGCTGAAGCACGCCCCGCACACCGCCGCCACCGTCCTCACCCGCGAGTGGACCCGCCCCTACACCCGCGAGCAGGCCGTGTACCCCATGGACTATGTGCGCGCCAACAAGTTCTGGCCCAGCGTGGCCCGCATCGACTCGGCCTACGGCGACCGCAACCTCATCTGCAGCTGCACGCCCATCGAGCAATACGCCGATAAGGAAGAGGACCTGGTGCAAACCGATAAAGGCCCGTCGTACTAATCAGCTGTCATTGCGAGGCGCAGCCGAAGCAACCGCAGGTCAGCGTAGCTAATCCATCCTGTTCTCAGCGACCAGCCATGTAAAGTGACAAAGCCCCGGCACCATTGCGGTACCGGGGCTTTTTGGTAAAAGGGCGTGTCTGGTGTTGACAGGACGGATTAGCTACGCTGTCCTGTGGTTGCTTCGGCTGCGCCTCGCAATGACAAATACCTGTTACTTATCCCCCCGCACGCCAAAGCAGCGGCGGTCCATGTAACCAGTTTGCACTAAGCCTGCCTTTTCCAGACGCACGCGCACGAAGTAGGCGTTGATGGTATCGAGCACTTGTACGGTGTTGCCGGCGGTGGTTTGCGTCAGCACGTTGGAGGTTTTGGTCATGCCGTCGTACACGGGGCAGTCCACGATGGTGTTGTGCGGTACCGGCACGGTGTTGGGAGCGGTGCGCCGGACCTCGTCGCGGGCGGAGGTGCAGGCCGTGAACATGCCGGCAATGGCCAAAGCCAACAAGGCAGTACTTTTCATTGACGAAGCTGGAAAAGGATGAGGGGAATTCGGGGGTAAGGTAGGACAAAATCCGGTTATCTCAATCTGGGACGGTTGGAAATTCATCGCTCAAACCCGGGCTTCGTTCGACTAAAATGTGAACGACGGCCCCAAGTTTTTCGTTAGTGTAATAGCTTCCGAAACAGGCTCATGGGCTTTCGCTGCGCTTGTTTCCGTGCCTCTCCTAATCCGTATTCTAATCGTCTTTATGAACCGCATCACCCGTTCCCTGGCCCGCCCTGTTGGTTTAGCTGTGGCTGCCATTGCCTTGTTGCTGGGCCCCAGCGCCTGCTCGCCGGCCGCCCGCGTGGGCGTCACCAACGACTTCGACCACGCCGTTAACTTCCGTGCCTTCAAAACCTGGGCCTGGTACCCACAGCAGCCCAGAGACGCCGAAGGCGGCCCCGCCAAAGGCTACGAGTCTTTCCTCGACAAGCGCATGCGCGCCGCCGTGGCCGCTGAGATGACGGCCAAAGGCCTCACTGAAGTGACCACCGCCCCGGACATCTACGTGGCTTATAGTGCCCGCGTGGAAGACAAACAACAAGTGTCGCCCTATTATAACGGCCTCGGTTACCCCTACGGGTATGGCTATGGCTATTATGGCCGCGGCTACTCGCCCGTGACGCAGTACAAAGCCGGCACTGTAGTGATTGACATCATCGACGCCCGCCGCAAAGAGTTGGCGTGGCGCGGCACCGGCCAAGCCCAGGTCGACCAAAACACCATTGATGAGGCTGAAACCCACCGCATCGTGAACGGCATCCTGAGCACCTACCCGCCGCAGAACAACAACGCCCGCCGCTAAGGAGGCGGGTTGCCTGCAACCTCTTATCTCTCAAAAAGCCTCTTCTGCTCGAAGAGGCTTTTTTTATGCACTCAATTCACCTATTCTCGTGCGCGTCTTTCACTTTTCTTTCCTGGCGATGGGTCTGTTGCTAAATAGCTGCCAAGCCGTTTTTACAGGCATCTACGGTATTCGTGAACCCAAGCCGCTGGCAGCAAGCAGCTTGCCCAGGCTGGCAGAAACCTACGGCATCCCGCCAGGCAGCCACAATGCGGTGCTCGACACTGGTTTTCGGCGCATGCTACGTTGTATGCACCAGCAAGACGCCAGTGTAGCCAAAAACCATTGGCAGTTTTTACAGGCTATGTACTACAACGCGGCAGGCCAGCAGCAGTCCTTCCATATCAATTGCTATGCGGGCGGCTTCCCCAACCTGCAATGGGAACGTGACGGCATTATGGCGCATTTTCCGCCGGCCCAGCAGGCCCCGCGCGATTCTGCCCTATCCCTGGCAGCGCATCTGCAACACGTTTACACGGCTGGCTTGCCAACCACCTGTGCCCCCGGCGGACTACACCGTGGTGGTGCACTGGAGCCGCTTCATGACGCGGCAGAGCCGCCGGCTCATCCAAGCGGTGCGCCGCAACGCCGCCCTGGCACCTGCGGGCACCCGGGTGGCGCTCATATTTGTCAACACCGACGATTTCTACTACCTTACTTATAAGCGCGACGATGAGCGCAGGGCCGCCCAAGCAAAGGGCCCGGCTTACTAGCCGGGCCCTTTGCTTGCTGTCCATTTCTTTATAACCTTACACCGGTACGTTCACGTGGCGCTCGGCGTGGTAGGAGCTGCGCACCAGCGGGCCGCTTTCCACATACTTCAGGCCGCGGCGCAGGCCCTCTTCGCGGTAGTGGGCAAACTGGTCGGGGGTGATGAACTCGGCCACGTCGAGGTGGCGCTTGGTGGGCTGCAGGTACTGGCCCAGGGTGAGGATGTCGAGGCCGTTGGCCACGAGGTCGTCCATGGCCTGGTACAGTTCGTCGGGCTTCTCGCCCAGGCCTAGCATGATGCCCGATTTGGTGCGGTGGCCGGCCAGCTTCGTGCGGCGGATTTGCTCCAGGCTGCGGTCGTACTTGGCTTGCGGACGCACCAAGCGGTAGAGGCTGCCCACAGTTTCGATGTTGTGCGAAATCACCTCCTGGCCGCCCGAAATCATCACGTCCAGCGCGTCCCAGTTGGCTTTCACGTCCGGAATCAGGGTTTCGATGGTGGTGCCGGGCGAGAGTTGCTTGGTAAGCACCACGGTGTCGCGCCACACGCTGGCGCCGCGGTCTTTGAGCTCGTCGCGGTTCACGCTGGTGATGACGGCGTGCTTCACCTTCATGAGGGCAATGGCTTCGGCCACGCGGCGGGGCTCGTCGAGGTCGTACTCGGTGGGGCGGCCGGTGGCCACCGCGCAAAACGAGCACGAGCGGGTGCAGATGTTGCCCAGAATCATGAACGTGGCCGTGCCCGCGCCCCAGCACTCGCCCATGTTGGGGCAGTTGCCGCTTTCGCAGATGGTGTGCAGCTTGTGCTCGTCGACGAGGCGGCGCACGGCGGCGTATTCTTCGCCCACGGGCAGCTTCACGCGCAGCCAGTCGGGCTTGCGGGGGCGGGCGGGGGCAGCCGTTTCGGGCTGGATAACGGGCAAGTCTATCATCTTCGGATATCAGTTAGCAGCTGACGGAGCGCGTCAACCCTATGCAAAAGCAATTCGCAGCCAAAACGTTTCAACCAAACGGCTACACAAAAATAAGCACGAACGGCTGCGCGTTTGCGCAGCCGTTCGTGCCAAGCGGGGTGGTGCCCCTTAATGCTTCATTCAGAGGAAATACTGCTGCCGGTTTAGCTCCGGTGGCCGAAATACAGCGTCAGGTACACCGAGGGAAAGAACTGGCGGTTCACGGCCTGGTTTTCGGGACCAGCGTAGGGGCTGAGGATGACCATGCGCTTGGTGAAGGCTTCGACCAGCACGCCCACTTCCAGGCCGGTCACGGCGTCGCGGTAGCGGCCGTACTCAAAGCTGAGGCCGCCGCGCACGTGGAAGCCCGGCACCACCTTGGTATCGCTGATGCCGCTGAAGAGGGGACCGTGGTCGAGAATGGCTGGCAAAAACGTGTGCTTGAGCGGGTCGTACTGCTCGTTCACGATTTCGTCGGTAGACAGGTTGGGCACCTGCGTGCGGGCAAACGTGCGGTCGTAGGAAATGTAGTAGGGCATGAGCAGGCCGATGGACGGCCCCACGCTCAGCAAGCCGTTCACCTGCACGCCGGCATCGGCGGCTTTGCGGAAGAGGATGCGCTGCATGCCAAACGAGGGGCGCAGCACAAACCCGTAGTTGGTTTTGCGGTCGATGTAGCTGCCGCCCACGGCGGTGTTGATGCGCTCTTCTTTGGCGTTTTTCAGCATCACGCCCTCCAGGCTCCAGAAGCGCAGCAGGCGGTCGTCGAGCACGCGGGTAGAGCGGATGGACGCGCCGCCAATCAGGCCACCCTGGGTGTTGAAATTGATGCCGTAAACAAACTCTTTGCTGTACGACTGCTCATCGGACGGCGCGTCGGGCACCGGCGCGGAGCGCACGGGCGCCTGGGCCGGCGCTTCGGACGCCGGAGCCGAGGAACGGGGCGCCGGAGCGGCCGGGCGCGCGGGCCTGTCCTGCGCCTGGGCAGTTGCGGCCAGGCCAACGGCCGCCAGCAGGCCAAGAATACGGGGAAGGGAACGAAGCATAATCAACCGAAAAAGAGCCTCAATGGCCGCCACCGGCGCGGCGCAGGACTTGATACGTAATTTAGCGAAAGAAGAAACTACTTGGTAAAGGTAACTCGCTGACTTGATGAACACCGCCACCGCCCGCTATGCCGGCAACCTCCGCACCGAAGCCACGCACGTCGCGTCCGGCACCACCATTCAAACCGATGCGCCGGTGGATAACCACGGCCGGGGCGAAGCCTTTTCGCCCACCGACCTGGTGAGCACCGCCCTCGGGGCCTGCATCATCACGACGATGGGCATTGTGGCCGAGCGCCACGCCTGGGACCTGACCGGCAGCAGCTTCGACGTCACCAAGCACATGAGCACGGAAGCCCCGCGCCGCATTGCGCAAATCGACGTGACGCTGAGGCTGCCGGCCGCACTGGATGCCAACGCCCGCACCGTGCTGGAGCTTGCCGCCCACACCTGCCCGGTGGCCCTGAGCCTGCATCCCGACTTGGTGCAGAACGTGGTGTTTGAGTATCGGTAAGGGAAAGGTAGAATCGGCTGTCATCCTGAGCGCAGCGAAGGACCTGTTCACGTTCCAACGACTTGTTCTGACGTGAGAAGGTCCTTCGCTGCGCTCAGGATGACAACTTTTCAATAATTGCCTACTTCACCACACTTTGCACGTCGCTCAGGCGGATGCCCATGTGCGAGGCGTCGTAGGTGCACTCGCCGTCCTGGATGAGCAGCAGCTGGGGCGACTCGTGGCGCACGCCAAACTGCTCGGCAATTTGGGCCGAAAGGGGGCGGAAGCGCAGCAAATCGAGGTAATAAATGGGCAGGTCGAGGCCGCTATCGGCCCACTGGCGCTCAATCTTGCTCTTGGCCGCCGCGCTGATGGAGCAGGTAGTGCTGTGCTTGAAAATAAGCACCGGCTGCTCGTGCGAGGCCCGGGCCAGGTCGGTGAGCTGTTCGGGTTGGGTGAGGGGAAGCCAGGGAGTCGACATAGGAAATCGTAGTTAGGAGCGAATAAAGCGAACGGTCCGACACGCCGCGGGGCGCCAAATGGACGCCGGAATACTACAACAGTTTTTAAGCTAGTTGATTCCCGCGCGGGCGGTCATTTTTTATCGTCGTTGCGGGCGGCCAGCTTGCGGCGCTGGCGCTGCTCTTTGCGCACCAGGGTGGTGGTTTTGTCGCGGCGCAGGCCCAGCAGGCCGGCGGGCTTCACGTTGGGCGCGGTGCCTTTTCCGTAGTTCACACCGCGGGCAATGTCGGGCTGGGGCTGCGTGCTTTTGCCGCGCTTGAGCTGGTCAGCCGTCACGTCGAGGTGGCTGTCTTTGTAAGGCGAGTCGGTGCGCTTGGCCTCGCGCAGGGCGCGGCGGTTGGCGGCCTTCACCTTGGCCGGGTTTTCCTTCACAATTTGGGCGTGCGCTACCCCGCTGCCCAAGGCTAGCAGCAGCAAAGCCGATAGGGCGCTACGGCTTATCGCCGCCAGCAGGCGCTGCATCGGGCGCTGATTCTTCCTTGGGCGCTTTGGGAGAAGCACCGTGCTCGTAATCGGGTTTCTTGTGGAGGCCATATTTGAAGAAGTCACGGATGGATTGCCAGGGACGGAACGGTTTGTGCTGCTTGTTCACCTTGCGGCGCTTGAGCTTGGGCTTTTTCATCAGCCCTTTTTTGTCGTAGCGCACAGTTGATTTTTCGGGCAGGGTGCGGGCCGCCGGGGCTTGCGACGGGGCCGTGACCGTGCCCCCGCTGGGCGTCGACACATCGGTGGCAGCTTCCACATCGGGCCCGCCTTCCACCGACTTTTCTTTCTTTTTGGCGTGGCTAAAGGCCAGCAAGCCTTTCTCTTTCTCCTTTTTGGCCTTCTGCTGGGCGATGTATTCGGGCGAAGGCTTGGGCGTAGGCAGCCGGTACGGATGGAACACCTTGTGATAGAGCGAGCAGCTGCTCAGCAGCCACGCGCCCAGCAAGTACCAAAGAACAACGGAAGGTATACGTGTCAGCACCGTAAAACGGACAAATTCAGGAAGAAAGCAAAAGAAAGGTACGGCCTGGCCGCGCGAAAACCGCGCCAACCCCGCGCCGCCTAGTAGTTGCGCAGGGCCTGCACCTGCTCGCGCAGGCGCTGCTGGGGCAGGAAAGCGGCCTCCAGCGGCGGCGCAAACGGAATGGCCGTATCGAGCGAGGCCACGCGGCGTACGGGCGCGTCGAGGTGCTCGAAGCAGTTCTCTCCTATCCAGGCCGCAATTTCGCCGCCGATGCCGCCCGTCATGGTGTCTTCGTGCAGGATAAGGACGCGGCCGTTTTTGAGCACGGTGCGGCGCACGGCTTCCTGGTCCCAGGGCAGTAGGGTGCGTAGGTCCAGAATGTCAGCCGACACGCCCAGGTCCTGGCACACGTCGAGGGCCCAGCGCACGCCCATGCCGTAGGTGATGATGCTCAGCTCATTGCCCTCGGCGGCCAGCGCGGCCTGGCCGATGGGCGTGGTGTAGTAGGCGGCGGGCACGGGTCCGCTCATGCTGCGGTAGAGCATCTTGTGCTCGAAATACAGCACCGGGTTGGGGTCTTCAAAGGCAGCGCAGAGCAGGCCCTTGGCGTCGTGCGGGTTGCTGGGATACACCACCTTCAGGCCGGGCACGTGCGTGAACCACGCCTCGTTGCTCTGCGAGTGAAACGGGCCGGCGGCCGAGCCCGCGCCGGTGGGCATCCGGATAACCACGTCGGCGTTCTGGCCCCAGCGGTAGTGGCTCTTGGCCAGGTTGTTCACAATCTGGTTGAAGCCGCAGGTCACGAAATCGGCGAACTGCATTTCGACCATGCTTTTCTTTTTCTTGATGCTCAGCCCCAGCCCAATGCCCACAATGGCCGACTCGCACAAGGGCGTATTCCGCACCCGCGCCTTGCCAAACGCGGCCACAAAGCCTTCGGTGATTTTGAACACCCCGCCGTAGTCGGCAATGTCCTGGCCCATGAGCACGAGGTCGGGGTAGCGCTCCATGCTCTGCTTCATCCCTTCGGAAATGGCGTCGATAAAGCGCTTTTCGGGCGCAGCGCTGCCCGCGGGCGCGTCCGTCACGGGCGCTTCGAAGGGCTGGTACATGTCCGCAATTTCCTCGGCGATGTCGGCCGTGGGCATGGGCACGGCGTCGGCTTCCTGCAGGCCGGCCTCAATGGCGGCCTTGATGGTTTCGCGGATGCTGTGGCGGGCGGTTTCGGTGAGGATGCCTTCGGCCAGCAGCCACTTTTCGTAGTTTTCCACCGGGTCTTTGGCGGCCCATTCTTCCATCAGGCTCTGGGGCACGTACTTGGTGCCGCTGGCTTCCTCGTGGCCGCGCATGCGGAAGGTGAGGGCCTCCACCAACACCGGGCGCGGGTTTTCGCGCAGGTCCTCGGCCAGGCGCTTCACGGTGGTGTACACTTCGAGCACGTTGTTCCCATCCACCTGCACGGCTTCCATGCCGTAGGCGGGGCCTTTGTCCACGAACGACTTGAAGCGGAACTGCTCGTTGGAGGGCGTGCTGAGGCCGTAGCCGTTGTTTTCAATCATGAAAATGACGGGCAGCTGCCATACGGCGGCCACGTTCAGGGCCTCGTGGAAGTCGCCCTCGGAGGCACCGCCGTCGCCACTGTAGGTCAGGGTCACCTTCGGCTTTTTGTCGAGCAAATCGGCCAGGGCGATGCCGCCGGCCACAGCCAGCTGCGGGCCGAGGTGCGAAATCATGCCCACGATGTGGTGCTCGTTGGTGCCGAAGTGGAAGCTGCGGTCGCGGCCCTTGGTGTAGCCGGTGCGTTTGCCCTGCCACTGCGCAAACAGGCGGCCCAGCGGCACCTCGCGGCCCGTGAACACGCCCAGGTTGCGGTGCAGCGGCAGAATGTATTCGTCGGCCTCCAGGGCCAGGGTGCTGCCCACCGAAATGGCTTCCTGCCCAATGCCCGAAAACCACTTGCTCACCTTGCCCTGGCGTAGCAGAATCAGCATTTTTTCCTCAATCAGCCGCGGGCGCAGCAAGTGCTGATAGAGGTGCAGCAGGGTTTCGTTGGAAAGGTCTTGGCGGTCGAAGGTCATAAAAAGAGGGGTGGGTTGGGAGCGGCAAAGGTAGCGGGCCTGCCGCAGGTCGACACCGCCCCGGCTACTCTGGCCCAAGATTCTGCTCACGGACGTGAAAATGGAAAAGCAACCCCAGGCAGCCGTTGTGCTGTCGGCGCATTCGCCGGGGGCAATGCGTCAGTATGCCGCCCGCCTGAGGCGCTCCGAAACGCTAAGAAATGAGAGCAGCATGGCCCAGCGGGCGCACCCAACGCCTTTGCGAACCGGCCGCAGCCTGGCCCAGAGCCCAGCCTTTATCTTCGGCACCCATTTTCTGCCTGTATTTTAGGCCCGCGCCAATTCCCACCCAGGCCGTTGCCGAAGGGCTCTCCTGCTCACAGGAGAAACCTTTCGCCGAAGCCTCATTCTTAAATGAAGAAACACGCTCTCTCCTTTATCCTGGCTTTGTTCGTCCTGTTGGATTTGGGCTACACGTTTGTGCAGAGCTACCAATTGCCCCTCGACGGTGACCTGAGCCCCATTGTGCTGCCGGCGGCCGACTGCCGGCAGGTGCTGGGCGACCCTTTTGGTTGGGCTGCCCTCACCCGCCACGAGATATATGTGGCCCCAAACCGCTTTTTTGCGCACGCCGCCATGGTCGTGTGGTTTAAATCGGTGCCCTTGGCGCTGCAGCGGTTCATTAGTCCCATTAGCAGTGTGTACGCGGCCTGCGCCCTGTTTGCAGTGCTGGTGCAGAGCCTGTTGCTCTACGTGCTGGGCGTGTACATCAGCGGGAGCTACCGGCTGGGTGGGCGCTGGTGGCTGGCGGTAGCGCTGGTGGTGCCGCTGTTTCAGATGGCGGGCTACAACGACCAGATGGGCATCATCGACCAGTGCATTACCTACACGTTTTTCTACGCCTTCCCCATGGCCTTGCTGCTGCTGTTGCTGCTGCCCTTCTACCGGGCCGCCTTCCAGGGCCAGCCAATGCCGTCGGGCGGGCTGGCGAGCATGGCACTGGTGGGCCTTATGGTGGTGCTGGCGTTCAATGGCGTGATTGTAACGGCCGCCATGGGCGTGCTTTTTGTCTGCATCGCGCTGCACTGGGCGGCGCAGCTATGGCGGGTGGGTGCCCGCCTGGGGCTCAAACAAGGGCTGGCCGCACTACAGTCCCTGCCCAGGCGGCCGCTGGTGCTGCTGGGCATTTTTGGCCTGTTGTGCCTGTATTCCATCTACCTGGGGCTCTTCGAGCGCGAGAGTCTAAACCATTCCCTTCCCTTGTGGGAGCGGTACACGCGCATCCCGGCGGGCATCTTGTGGCAGTACCGCAAGCTGGGCATGCCGCTGCTCACGCTGGCTGTGCTGGCCAATGCCCAGCTCCTGCGCCGGCTGCTGCCCCAGGCGCCCGGCAGCCAGCGGGCCCTGCGCCTGCTGCGGTGGCTGGGAATATTCGCCCTGATTTTCCTGCTGCTATTGCCCCTGGGCGGATACCGCGAGTACCGGGAGCTGATTGTTCGTCGCGACTCCGTTCTGCCCCTCATCCTGGGGATGGTGCTGGCATATGGCCTTTCTACGTACATTTTGCTGCAACACCTCCCGGCTAGGCCCCGGCGGTGGTACCGGGGGGCTGTGGTAGCATTCTCCCTCATCTACCTCTACGCCGACCGGCACCTGCCCAATGTCTCGAACGCCTGCGAGCGGGCAAACCTGGCCCGTTTGGAACAAGCCACCGAGCCCGTGGTCCGGCTAAGTGCCGACTGCACCCTGATGTCGTGGGAGCCGCTGCCCCAGGCCCAGGACTCCGAGCTCAACGCCCAGCTTTTCGAATACTGGAACATCAATAAAGGCGGCAAGCTGTATTACCAGCAGGGCCAGTAAGAGGCAAGGTGCTTGCCCACAGGCGGTTGCAAAAACGCGTACTTCTTTGTTTTAAAATTGGCTGGCTTTGGGGCCGAACCCAACGAACCCCTCCGTAGTTTGCCCTTTGTTCTTTACGTTAGTTATGATTCATTTCCAGGAATTCACCCTCGACAACGGCCTGCGCTGCATCGTCCACGAAGATTTTTCCACGCCCATGGCCGTGCTCAACGTGATGTACGACGTGGGCTCGCGCGATGAGGACCCCGGCCACACCGGCTTTGCCCATCTGTTTGAACACCTCATGTTTTCGGGCTCGGTGAACATCCCAAGCTATGACGAGCCCCTGCAGCGTGTGGGTGGCGAAAACAACGCCTTCACTTCCAGCGACATCACCAACTACTACCTTTCGCTGCCCGCCGCCAACCTCGAAACCGGCTTCTGGCTGGAATCCGACCGGATGCTGAACCTGGCTTTCTCGGAAAATGGCCTCGAAGTGCAGCGCAAAGTGGTGGTGGAAGAGTTTAAGCAGAGCTACCTCAACCAGCCCTACGGCGACGTGTGGCTGCAGCTCAAGCCCCTGGCCTACCACACCCACCCCTACCAGTGGAACACCATTGGCAAGGAGATTTCGCACATCGAAAACGCGGTAATGGACGACGTGCGCGGCTTCTTCCAGAAGCACTACGCGCCCCAGAACGCCATTCTGGTGGTGGCTGGCGCCGCCAGCGCAGCCGAGGTGCGCCGCCTGGCCGAAAAGTGGTTCGGCCCCATTCCGGGCGGGCCGGCCTACCAGCGCCACCTGCCCCAGGAGCCCGCCCAAACCGCAGCCCGCCACCACACCGCCCAGGCCCCGGTACCGCTGTCGGCACTTTACAAAGCCTACCACATGCCCGCCCGCGGCGACGCCCGCTACCACTCCGTGGATTTGCTGAGCGACATGCTCGGCCACGGCAAGTCGGCCCGCTTGCACCAGCGCCTCGTGAAGGAGCAGGCCTTGTTTAATAACATTTCGGCTTCGCTCACCGGCTCGCTCGACCCCGGCCTGCTCGTCATCAGCGGCAAGCTGAACGCGGGCGTCGACCTCAAAGAAGCCGACGCCGCCGTGGAAGCCGTGGTGGCCGAATTTCTGGCCGCCGACGTGGACCCGCAGGAACTCGAAAAAGTAAAAAACCAGGCCGAAAGCAGCCTGGTTTTCGGCGAAATCGACCTGCTGAACCGTGCCCTGAACCTGGCCTACAGCAAGCTACAGGGCGACGCCAACTTGGTGAACGAGGAAAGCCGCCGCATTCAGGCCGTGACCGTGGCCAGCGTGCGCGCCGCCGCGCAGGAAGTGCTGCGCCCCGAAAACTGCAGCACCCTCTACTACGAAGCCGTGCCGCAAGAAGCGCTGGCAGAGGCGGAATAACATCAACGCGTTGACGCGCTTAAGACACAAAAAGGTCCTGTTGAGCAAGCTCAACAGGACCTTTTTAGATTTTCCCGGTGCCTATTTTTTCTTGGCTTTCACCTTGGTTTTGCCGGGCGCCACCGGCAGGTTGCTGTCGCGGCTCAGGGAGCTGTTAGCGGGCTTAGCGTAGCGGGGGCGCGGGGTGCGGTTGTCGTTGTAACCGCCGTTGGCGGTGTAGCCCACCTGCCGGCGCATGGGCGTAGCGGGGGCCAGGTACATCGAGCCGTTGCGGATGTCCTCGGGCACGCCAGCACCGTAGGGCTTGCCGGTGTGGGGGTTGATTTTGACGGTCGTTTTCACCTTGCGCGGGCCGCGCGTGGAGTAAGGGGTGAGTTTTTTGCTGCGCGACTGCGCCGAGGCATTGGTGGCAGCAACGGCGAGCAGGAACAGCGAAGCGAAAAGGTAGCGGAACATATGGCTGACGAAAAAAGATGAGACGAATTGATTGCCAACAGGCCGGTTGGCACCGGGCGAAAGCGAATCGGCTTCCATTCATACGCACAACTGCCGGGGGCGGATGGTGCCATGAAATGGAAGCCGATGCAAAAATAAAGCGGAGCAGGCAGCAGTTAGTTGCCGAGCGTGGTTTGGGTGGCGGCGGACTTGCGGGCCGGACGCACGCTGTAGGGGGTCAGGCCGTTGCTGGTGCGCACGTGCACGGGCATGCCGGGGGCGGCCGAAATGTTCTGGTTGTCGATTTCGCCGCGCGAAGTGGTAGCGGGCAGCACATCCGTGGTGCCCCAGCCGTCGTTGGAAGCCACGGCCGTTTGGGTGTTGTTTTCGATGGGCGGCCAGCCGTCGTTCAGGGGCGCGGCGGGGGCCGATTTTACGGCCACGCGGCGGGCCTTTTTGGCTTGGCGGGCGGCTACCTTAGCAGCTTTGGTGGTTTTCTTGGTGGCCTTCACCGGAGCGGTTTGGGCGCTAGCTTCAGCCAGCAGGAACATCGACAGGGCGAGGGTGAGGAAGGAACGAAGCATGGCTGAAAAGAATGAATGTGGAGTTGAAAAAGTTGATTACCGTAGCTGAGAGGACATATTCCAAACGCGTGCCAACTTTTTCAACTGCTGATTTTCGACCATCAAAAAAGCCCGGCCGGCCCGCAAACGCAGACCAGCCGGGCCAATGTCCCGACCAACACCGCAGTTTTATCGCGG
Source organism: Hymenobacter monticola (assembly GCF_022811645.1). Taxonomy (NCBI): domain Bacteria; kingdom Pseudomonadati; phylum Bacteroidota; class Cytophagia; order Cytophagales; family Hymenobacteraceae; genus Hymenobacter; species Hymenobacter monticola. The sequence goes on from NZ_CP094534.1 coordinate 952,702, forward strand.
CGTGAGCGTGGTGCGGCTTTTGGTGCGCGTGGGCGCGGGGCCGTTGTAGCCCTGCACGTTCTTGGGGTTGTCGACATTCACGGGCATGCCGGGGGCGGCGTAAATGCTCTGCCCCTTGCCATCAGCGGCTTCGGTGGAACCCACGGCGCCGTTGCCACCGGGGCCAATGTCGTTGCGGCCGCCGGAGCTGGCCGATTTAGAGGCCGACGCCGAACCGGCGGCCGGCTTCATGGTGGTGTTGCGGGTGGCGGACGTTCGGGTGGTTTTTGTGGCTGTCGCCTTGGTAGTTTTGGTAGCGGGGGCCGACTGGGCCGCCGCTTCGACGACAAAAGCTAGCGCGAGCAGGACGGAAAGCAGAGAGCGAAGCATGAACGGGGTGGTGAGGGGTGAAAGAAAAAGCAGCTTGGTGCCCTGCAGCAGCGCGAAGAAGCAGACGGCTTCCGCATGCTACGGTGGCGTTGGGCATACGCGAAACCTCACCGCCCGGTACATGCGTGCACGAAAGTTTTGTACCCGTTCGCCCCTGGCCTTGGTGCCACCATCCAACGCCAAACGGCCCGGCCGCCCCACCCAAAAGGTGAAGCAACCGGGCCGAATGATATAAATGCCGGTGCGGGCCGGGCTGGCTTACCAGCCCAGGGGCTCGGGGGCTTTTTTCTTGGGAGCCGCTTTCACGGGTGCTTTCGCGGGGGTTTTGGCTTTGTCGGCAGTGGCACCGCCTTTGGCGGCGGTAGCTGCTGTGCCGGCCATGGCATCGGCCGCGGGAGCCGCGGCGGGCTCAGGAGTAGCGGGGGCAGCGGCAGCAGCCGGCGCGGGCGCGGCGGCCGGCGCGGCGTCTACGGGGCGGGGCGGCCAGGGCTTTTCGCGGCGCGGCTTGCGGTTGAGGCGACGCTCGCGGGCGGCAATGGCATCGTCTTCCATCACGTGGCGGCCGCCGCGCATCATCACGGGCGCGCCGGGGGCCACCGAAATGCCGCCCACGCTGGCGCTGTTAGAGGCAGCAGCCCCGCCTCCGCCAAAGCCTTTATCGGCGGCGGGGGCAGCAGCGGCAGCGGCTTCCAGCGACGGAGCAGCTTCGGGTGCGGCGGGAGCTGCGGCCGGAGTAGCACCGCCGCTGGCCGTGGCCTTGGTGCTGGTGGCGGCGTTAGTTTTCGTTGTGGTTTTCTTGGCGGGAGCTTTTTTGGGGGCATCACCCCAGCCGCCGGTGTCCCAGCCGGCTTGGGCCGAGGCGGAAGTCGCTACACCTCCGAGAATAAGCAAGAAAAATAGCGCACGTTTCATGGTTAACACTTTAAGAGAGATGAAGGAAGATGAATCAGGAATTGCGGTAACTGAATGTGTTGGTGAATCGTTCGGCAAGGGCCGGGCCCTTGCCGTAACTTTGCGGCCTATGATGCAGGAATCCATTGCCGCTCTTACGGCCGAAATTACGAAGGCCGAACTGAATAATCCCGCCGCCCTCGATGCTTTTCGCATCAGCTACCTCGGCCGCAAGGGCCGGCTGGCCGATTTGTTCGACCAGCTCAAGACCGTGCCCAACGAAGAGAAGCGCGCCGTGGGCCAGCAGCTCAACGCCCTGAAGCAGCAGGCCCAGGCCCGTTTCGACGAGGCCCAGCAGGCCGCCGAAGCCGCCGCCGACAACGCCCCTGCCAACCCCGACTTCGACTACACCCTGCCGCCCGTGCCCAACGCCCTCGGCACCCGCCACCCCCTGAGCCTGGTGCGCGAGGAGATGCTGCGCGTGTTCGCCCGCATCGGCTTCGCCGTGGCCGAAGGCCCTGAAATTGAAGACGATTGGCACAACTTCACCGCCCTCAACTTCCCCGAAAACCACCCGGCGCGGGACATGCAGGACACGTTCTTTGTGGAGTCGCGGGCTGGTGGATTGGTGGATGCAGCGGCTGAAAACGATTCAACCCACCAGTCCACCAATCCACTACCTCACCTTCTAAGAACCCACACCAGCACCGTACAGGTGCGCGTGATGGAAAACGAGCCGCTGCCCATTCGGCGCGTGATGCCAGGCCGCGTATTTCGCAACGAGGCCATTTCGGCCCGGGCGCACATGATGTTCCACCAGGTAGAAGGCATTTTCATTGACGAGGGCGTGAGCTTCGCCGACCTCAAGCAGACGGTGTATTACTTCGTGCAGGAGCTGTTCGGGGCCGACATCAACATCCGTTTCCGCCCCAGCTTCTTCCCCTTCACCGAGCCCAGCGCTGAAATCGACATCACTTGCCTGATTTGCAAAGGCGCGGGCTGCAACATCTGCAAGTACTCGGGCTGGGTGGAAATTGGGGGCTGCGGCATGGTGGACCCCGCCGTGCTTGAAAACGCGGGTATCGACCCCGAGAAATACTCCGGCTATGCTTGGGGCATGGGCATCGAGCGCATTGCCATGCTCAAGTATCAGATTAAGGACCTGCGCCTGTTCACGGAAAACGATATGCGCTTCCTGCGCCAGTTCGAGGCGCTGTAACCATCCTTCCTCCTCAGCCGGCCAGCATGGGCTTCTTGTCATTTTTCAATAGGAAGCCGGCCGGGCCGGTTTCGCCGGCCGTCCGCGAGGTATTGTTTGGCGACGTGCCGGTGCTGGAATGGCCGCGGCCGGATGCCCCGCACCGCCAGGAGCCGCCCTGGTCACTATTTGCAGCCGCCCAGGATGCTTACCGGAGCGGCGACGCCGCGGCGGCTATTGCGGCCTTGCAGCAGGTACTGGACACGCCGGGGCTGGAGTCGCGCCATTACCTGCAGGCGTGGCATTTTCTGCGCACGCTGGGGGTGGCACCGTCTTCGGATGAGGCCCGCCGGGTGCTGGGCGTGGTGGTAGAGGTGTCGTTGCCCGAAGGGCTGGATTTGGTGGTGGCTTACGCAGATTTAACGGCCCGTTATTACAACCACAGCGGCGCGGGCGTGGTGTGGGAGATGGGCAACGATTTGGCCGACGCTCCAATCCAAAACCTGTTGGCGGCGGGCCAGACCGTAGTCAACGTTATCGGGCCGTCGCAAGAAGCTCGGCGTGCGGCCCCGCCTACGGGCCATGTTCGCGTCAATTCCCTTACAGCCGGCGGCCTGTACTTTGGCGAAGGACCGTTCAATACACTGTTTAACGACCCGCTGGCCAGCCCGGTCATAGCGGGCGGACTGGCGTTGATGCAGGCGCTCATTGCCTATCAGGCAGAAAATCCGCCCGCCGAGAAATAGGCCGGGCCTAACGGTGGTCAGCTTACTTTGCGGAGCCCTCCTCGTGTTCAGCAATTTATGCAAGCCGCTACCCCCGCCCGCCTCGACCCTTTCTTGAGCCAGAAGCTGCGCTTTTGGTCGCTGATGGCCATGGTGCTGCTGGTGTACGTGCACGCCTATAACCTGCACCCACGCTACCTGCAGCCCTTCACGCCGGTGCAGGAGGCGCTGGGGCCGGGCACCTGGCTGCAATACTTGCTGGCCAACGGGCTGCTGCGGTTTCGCATTCCCATTCTGTTTGCCATTTCGGGCTACTTGTTTGCCTGGCGCGAGGGCGCCGAGCCGCACGGCCAACGCGTGCGGCGGCGCTTGCGCACCCTGGGCCTCCCCTATTTGCTTTGGAGCTTAATATGGCTGGCGGCGCTGTGGGCGCTGGAGCAGTTCCCCGTCGCCAAACAGGCGGTGCTTGATGCCGAAATCAGCCCGTTCTGGCCCCGGCAATTGCTCAGCCAGCTTACGGCCGGTGAGCTGGTACAGCGCTGGCTGGTGGAGCCCGCGCCGTTTCAGCTGTGGTTTTTGCGCAGCCTGCTGGGGCTCAACTTGGTATATCCGTGGCTGCGGGTGGCCGTTTTGCGCAAGCCCGCCATCTACTTCAGCGTGGCGGGGCTGCTGTGGTTTTTTATGGTACCGGTGCCCTTAATTGGGGACGAAGGGCCGCTGTTTTTTGGGTTGGGCGCGTGGTTGGCGTTGCGCGGCAAAGACGTGCTGGCGCCACCCGGCTGGTTGCGGCCGGGGTTGCTGGCGGGGCTGTGGCTGGGCGCGTGCCTCCTCAAAACTTGGCTGGCGTTCCAGGTGGGGCCACCGTTTTCGCTGCCGCTGGCCCTTTCCATGCTGGCGTTGCACAAGGTAGGCGAAATCAGCGGGATGCTGGTGGCTTGGTTTGGGCTCAACGGGCTGGTGCGCTGGTGCATGGACCGCAACTGGTTTCAGTGGCTGACGGGCTTTTCGTTTATGATTTACGTGTTGCACGTGCCCTTAGTGAACTATGCTACCGAACTGGCGTTGCGCTATGGACGAGCCGTGCCACATATCCATTTGCTTACTTACCTGCTCCTGCCTTTGCTGGTAGTGGCTGTGAGTGTGGGCCTTGGTGCGCTGCTGCGCGCGGTGGCACCCGGTATTTATGCGGTGCTCACTGGTGGTCGGGGACTGGCTACGTCGTAATTTTGGGGTTCGGCCGGCAAGCAATCTATCCTATTCGCGCTTGCCGCCTTGTTTTTCTGAAGTGGCCGGTGCCCTTGCGCCGGGTTCCAAATCAGCGAAATCCCGGTTAATCAGTTTAAATCAGCGATAAGTGAAAGTTAGAAATCAGACCCAGAATAAGGTAAACGTCATCACCCTCGGCTGCTCGAAAAACATCGTGGACTCGGAGGTCCTGATGGGCCAGCTGCAGGCCAACCAGTTTGATGTGACGCACGAGGCCGAGAAATCGGACGCCAACATCGTCATCATCAACACCTGCGGCTTCATCGACAACGCCAAGCAGGAAAGCATCGACACCATTCTGCGCTACGCGGACGAGAAAGAGGCCGGCCGCCTCGAAAAACTCTACGTGACGGGCTGTCTCTCGCAGCGCTACAAGGACGAGCTGGAAGTGGAAATCCCGCAGGTAGACGCCTATTTTGGCACCCTGGAGCTGCCCCAGATGCTAAAAGTGCTGAATGCCGACTACAAGCACGAGCTTATCGGTGAGCGCCTGATTACGACGCCGCGCCACTACGCCTACTTCAAAATCGCGGAGGGCTGCAACCGCCCCTGCTCGTTCTGCGCCATCCCGCTGATGCGCGGCAAGCATGTGGACCGGCCCATCGATGACCTCGTGAAAGAGGCCAAGCGCCTCGCCGGCATGGGCACCAAGGAACTGATTCTCATTGCTCAGGACCTGACCTACTACGGCCTGCAAGCCTACGGCGAGCGCAAGCTGGCCGACCTGCTTCGCAACCTGTCCGACGTGAACGGCATCGACTGGATTCGCTTGCAGTACGCCTACCCGTCGCAGTTTCCGCTGGATGCGCTGGACGTGATGGCCGAGCGCGAAAACATCTGCAAGTACCTGGATATGCCTTTACAGCACGGCTCTGATAACATGCTGAAAACCATGCGCCGCGGCATCACCAAGCGCCGCACTATCGAGCTAGTGGACACCATTCGGCAGCGGGTGCCGGGCATCGCCCTGCGCACCACGCTCATCTCCGGCCACCCCGGCGAAACGGAGCAGGACTTCCGGGAAATGTATGATTTTGTGGAGCAGACGCGCTTCGAGCGCCTCGGCATCTTCACTTACTCGCACGAGGAAAACACGCACTCGCACACCTTGGTGGACGACGTGCCGGCCGAGCTGAAGCAGGAGCGCGCCGACGCCATCATGGAGCTGCAGCAGGGCATTTCGATGGAGCTGAACGAAGCCCGCGTGGGCCAGACCTATAAGGTGCTGTTCGACCGCAAGGAAAGCGGCCATTTTGTGGGTCGCACTGAGTTCGACTCGCCCGAGGTGGACAACGAAGTGCTGGTGCCGGTGGAGAAAAACACCTTCGTGCGCCTGGGCGACTTCGCCAACGTGAAGATTGACTCGGCTTCGGATTTCGACCTGTACGGGCACTTGGTGTAATCCTGAACGGCTAGCCGTTTTCAAGACGAAAAGCAACTTTTCCGGCGGGGCCGGGTTTAGTGCGGACTTTTGCTACTGGCAAGGGTTCGCACCGAACCCGGCCCCGCTCGTATTACCCCCATGCCCACTCGCTGTACCACCCTGCCCTACGCCGAAACCGGCGCTTTCTCCGGCCTGCTCACCGATTACCTGGCCCAGAAACCCGCCTTGGCACCTTTTTACAACCGCTTTCCGTCGCCGGAAAACTTTGCGGCGCAAATGGAGGAAAAGCAGGCCAGCTACAAGCCCGAGGCCCGGCAGCGGCTAGTGATAGCACTACGCGAGCAATACGGCAGCGCCGCCCCGGCCGCTACCGCCGCCAACATCGAGCTGCTGGCGCAGGAAACCACCTTCACCGTCACCACCGGGCACCAGCTCAATTTGCTCACCGGGCCGCTGTATTTCATCTACAAAATCGTGTCGGCCATCAAGCTGAGCCGGGAATTGAAGGCACAGTACCCACAGTACGATTTCGTACCGGTGTACTGGATGGCCACCGAGGACCACGACTTTGCCGAAATCAACCACTTCTCGCTGTTCGGCAAAACCTACGCCTGGGATGCGGCCGGCACTGGTGGGCCAGTGGGCCGACTCTCCCTCGACGGCCTTAGCGAGCAGCTGCTGAGCCAGCTGCCGCCCGAGGTGCCGGCGGTTTTTCACGAAGCGTATTCCACCTCAAAAAACCTGGCCGAGGCCACGCGCAAGCTGGCCGATGCCCTGTTTGGCGAGTTTGGGTTGGTAACGCTGGACGCCGACCGTCCGGCGCTGAAACAGGCGCTGGTGCCGCTGCTGACCAAAGAAATTCAGGAGCAGGCGTCCAACGCGGCGGTGCAGGCCACCAACGCACGCCTCACCGAGGCGGGCTACAAGCCGCAGGTGTATTCGCGGCCCATCAACCTGTTTTTCATCACCGACGAAGGCAAGCGCGAGCGGCTGGAACCCGACGCCGGCGGCGCCGACTGCGTGGAAGTGACCATCCGCAACACCGCCAAGTGCCACAGCCAAGCCGAGCTATTGGAGTTGGCCCAGACGCATCCCGAGCAGTTCAGCCCCAACGTGGTGCTACGCCCGGTGTACCAGGAAATCCTGCTGCCCAACCTGGTCTACATCGGCGGCGGAGCTGAGGTAGCTTATTGGTTCCAGCTGAAGGACGTGTTTGCCGCGTTTGGCGTGCCCTATCCTATCGTTCTGCCGCGCAACTCAGCCGAGTACATCAGCCGCGCTAACGCGGGCAAGCTCAAGAAGCTGGGGCTGACTTCACTGGAAATTTTCCGGCCGCTGCCCGAGCTGAAAAAGCAGGTAGGCGCCGCCCTGGGCCAGGAGGAGGTGAGCCTGAAAGAGCAGCAGCAAGCCCTGGCCGCCGCCTTCCAGCAGGTGCAGGACGTGGCCCAGCGCCTCGACCCCACCCTAGTAAAAACCGTGGCCGCCGAAGCCCAGAAAGCCGCTGCCGGCCTCGCCGGCCTCGAAAAGCGCCTGAGCAAAGCCGCCGAAACCAAGCACGAAACCGCCTACACACAGCTGGCCGCCCTCAAGGAAAAGCTGTTTCCCGGCGGCGGCTTGCAGGAGCGCAGCGACAACGTACTCAGCATTTTGATTAACAACCCTGAATTTATCGGGCAACTGGTGGAGGCGTTTGAACCGCTGGCGCTGGAGTTCACGGTAATGACTGAAGAATAGCCTAGCTTTGGCTGGCCGTCTGTTCTGGCCTCTTTCGCTCATGCTTCAGTTTTTTCGCTCGCTTTTCACAAAAGCAACCCCTGCCGCTCCCGACCTATCCTATGGCCTGCTCACTCAGCTTGAAATTGAGCCGCTGCTTACGGGTAATCAATGGGAAAAACTGGAAGCCACTGCGGCCGCGCTAGCCACCGACGACCTCACCCGCCTCTTGGATGGCTGGTGCCTGAGCCACCGCTACGCGCCGGCGATTCAGCGCTACCTGGCGGCCGGCGGCTCGGAGCTGCGCCAGTTGGTGGCGGGCGTGCACGCCACCTTTCTGGCCTGGGAAGCCCGGGGCGGCCTCATTGCCACCGAAACCACGCAGGGGCAAGCGGATGGGTTTTTCCACTACCTCAACCAGGCTTACGAACACCTCAACCAGCCCTTTGAAAACCCGACATTCCAGGCCGAAGCGGCCGCCCGGCTGGTGCGGGTGGGCATGGGCTTGGGCGAGCGGGAGCTGGCCACCGAAGCCTTTGCTCTGTGCGCTGAATTGGTTCCTACCCATTTGATGGGTCATTACAACTACATGCGGCTCGTGTCGCCGTGGTGGCACGAAGGCTTGGAGGACTTAACAAGCTACGTCGATTCGATTGCTGACCCGGCATTGCGGCGCTTATTCCAACTGCTGGCCTTACACGAGATTCATAGCTATCTGGCCCACGACAAGAATAGCAACGCCACCGCTACCAAGCTCCTGAAAAAGGACTATCAGGCGCGCATCGACCAGGTGCTGGCCGGGCCGGGCCGAGCCGAAAGCAACTCCTTGGCAGCCGTGTATTATAACAATTACCTGGCGGGGCTGCACCACCTCCTGGGCAACGTCGCTGCGCGCAACCAGCTTATTCAGGCATTGGGGACGCACTTCACCCCCTACCCCTGGCAGTATTTCGGTCTGAATAACGCCCCCGCCGTGCAGGGCCTTTTAAAGTCCTAATGCTTGGGCTGGGAGCAAAAAAAGCCGACCTGCGCCGCACCGCCCTGGCCCGCCGCCTGGCCCTGGACGCCGGCGAAGTAGCAAGCCGCAGCGACCAGTTGCGCGAGAACCTGTTCCGGGAATTTCCGGTGGCGCAGTGGCAGTGGCTGCACCTGTTTCTGCCGCTGGGAAAGCGGAATGAGCCCGATACGTGGAACGTCATCCGCTGGGTGTGGGGCGAAGAACTGTCGCTGCGCCTGGCCGCGCCCGTGGTGCAGCCCGACGGCGTTTCGCTGAAACATTACGAGCTGCTGCCCGACACGCAGCTTACCCGAAACCGCTGGGGAATTGACGAGCCTGTGCCCGACCCCATTACCGCGCCCGAGGTATCGCCGGGCGTGCTCGATGCCGTGCTGGTGCCGCTGCTGGCCGTGGACCGCACGGGCCAGCGCGTGGGCTACGGCGGGGGCTTCTACGACCGGTTTCTGGCCCAGTGCCGGCCGGGCACGCAGTTCATCGGGCTGAACCTGCTGGACGACGAGCCAATAGAGCGCATTGCCGACGTGCTGCCCACCGATGTACCGCTCACGGCCTGCATCACGCCAGACCGGGTGTGGCAGTTTTAGGACAACCTGATAGAACGGGATTTAAGAAGTTTAGTATGGCGTTAAAAAATTTATTTTTCCGACGTAAAACACTAGCAATAAGCTATTCATAAATAGCGTTGGCCGGGTATCTATCACCTCAAAAGGACAGAACTCATGGCCGAAATTCAACCGCAAGCCGCCGGGCCGAACAAGGCTGGCAAGCGCCGCGCCAAGAAGATGTCGACCCGCATCGACATGACGCCGATGGTGGACCTGGCGTTTCTGCTGCTCACCTTTTTCATGCTCACCACCACGTTTGCCAAGCCCAACAACCTGGAGCTGCACATGCCGGTGAAAAGTGAGGTGCCCACAGGCATTCCCCTGTCCAAGGCCCTGACCATCATTTTGGGAAAGGGCCACAAAGTCCACTACTTCTTCGGCTTAAATGCGCCCGCCGACAAAACCGTGGCCGCGCCGGAGCTGAAAACCACCACGTTTGCGGCCGATGGCATCCGGCGGGTAGTGTTGGCACAACAGCGCCTGCAGCCCGGCCTGGTGGTGCTCATCAAGCCCAGCGAGGACTCCAAATACAAGGACATGGTGGACATCCTCGATGAGATGAACATCACCCAGCAGCGGAAATACGCGCTGGTCAACATTACCCCCGCCGACCTCACCCTCCTAAAAACCGCAACGTTATGATGACCAATACCCAACTGGCCACGGCCAGCCTCAACGACATCGTGTTCGATGGTCGCAACCGCCAGTACGGGGCCTACCAGCTCCGCGCCCTTTACCAACGCCACGTGACGCGGGCGCTGATTATCGCCACCACCATTTTTGCGCTGATTCTGGTGTTTCCGCTGGCCGCGCAGTGGCTGAAGGACAAAATGCCTGTTGCGCCCCCCAAAAAGCTGGTGGAGCTCAACCCCATCATCCCGCCCCTTGAGCCCGATGTGGTGACGCCCCCGCCGGCCGAAAGCCGCCCTTCCACGCCCCCGCCCCCGCAGCCGCCCACTGTAAAAAACGTGGTGCCCGTGGTGGTAGAAGACAAAAAAGCGCCCGAGGAAAGCGAAGTGCCCGAACAAGAGGAACTGAAGGACAAAGCCTCCGGTGTGCGCAATATTGAAGGCGACAAGGACGCCAGCGTCGAAACCAACCTCGACGACCTGAAAACCGGCAAAGGAGAAAACGTCATCAGCGACGTGGTGGCCCCCACCACCTACACCTACGTGGAGCAAATGCCCCAGCTGCCTGGCGGCGGCGGCATGGGCGCCATCGTGGCGGCCATTCAGAAAGCCTGCCGCTACCCCCACAACGCCCAGAACCAAGGCATTGAGGGCAAGGTGTACGCCAGTTTCACGGTGAACTCGAAAGGCGACGTGACCGACATTAAAATCGTGAAAAGCGTCGGCTACGGGCTGGACGAGGAAGCCATTCGCGCCATTGGCACGCTGCCCAAGTTCATCCCCGGCAAGCAGAACGGCCGCGAGGTGAATGTGTCGTTCACCGTGCCCGTTACGTTCAAGATTCAATAGGCGAACAACTGTCCTTGCGAGTACGCGCGCTGTCATTGCGAGCGTAGCGAAGCAATCCGTCCTGTTAGCACCAGACACGCTCTTATTCCAGAAAGCCCCGGTGCCGCAATGGTGCCGGGGCTTTTTAGGGGCTTTAGCTTCGCTGGCCTTCGGTTGTCACAGTGTTAGGTTGGTCGCTGAGAACAGGACGGATTGCCGCGCTCCACTGCGTTCCGCTCGCAATGACCGAGGCTTACCTCTTCGCCGCCCCAGCATCCTCTACCCGCGCGATGCGCGCCTGGCCCCACGGTGCGATGCTGACGTGCACGCGCAAAGGGTGCAAGCGGCCGGCTTTTTCGCGGCGCAGGCCGCTGCCCTCGGGCACGTAGTAGCGCTCCAGGTTGAAGCGCAACGTGAGCGAGTGGCGGTACACATCGGTCACCCAGGCGCGCAGCACGGCCTGGTTGGGCCCGGGCGTGGGCGCTGTTGGGTAGATGCCGACGGTGGTACTGAGGCTGTCGGCCCCGGCGGCCAGCAGCACGAACACGCCCTGCCGGCGGCGCGGCGGCGCGGCTTCGCGCCACTGGCTCAGGGGCGCTTCGCTGATGGTGTAGCGCAGGCGCACGAAGTCGCCCCGGAGCAGGTCGCGCGGGTCGACGGGCGTGGTGGCCAGCACGATGTGCTGGCCCAGGGCCGTGGTGGCGTAGCCCGCCCCCGCCACGCCCAGCACGTAGAGCACCTGCGCGGCCACCAGCAGGCGCAGCAGCGGCCGGCGGCGCGCCGGGTCCGAAGCCCAGGTGAGCAGGTTGGGCATTTTTGGAGGGCTGAGGGTTAAATTATGAGTGTTGAATTGGCGCGTCGGGGCTGGTGGTGGCAGCAGTGTCTGCGGGCGGCGCGGAAGCAGCAGAGGCGGCCAGCGTTTGGGCGTTGCGGCGGCGCAGGTACCAGCTCAGGCCGAGCAGCAGGACGCCGCCGAGCAGGAAGAAAAGGGACTTGTCCAGGAAAGCCCAGGTCAGTTTGAAGTAAGCCACGGCGGTGGCCGCTACAAACAGCACCGCGCCCAGCGTGAGCTGGTCAGAATCCTGGTTGCGGTGGGCGCGCGCCAGCACCGAGCCGGCGTGGGCATACAGCACCACCAGCGTGGCCACCGCCAGCGGCAGCCCACCCGGCAGGTAAAACCCCGGCAGCAGCAGCAACCAGTCGAGCAGCGTATTCAGGCGGCCGTGTGCCCGCTTGCCGGCCACCGACAGCCCAAACACCGCCGCCAGCGACGCCAGATACGGCAGCAGCGGCGGCCGTAGCACGTTGGCATAGGTATCGGTTTCGCCGAAGGTGGCCAGCCCGAACATGAACAGGTAGGCCGCCACCAGCGGCGGGCCTTGCAGGGCGCGGGCGCCGGCACGGTTGGCCTGCCAGTCGCCCGCGGCGTAAATGGCCATAGCCGGCACAAAAAACCAGGTGATTTTGGCGTGGAGCACGGCCACCAGCAGCCCCGCCTGCCACAGCAGGCCCACGGCCAGCACCGTGCTGCTCACCACCGCCGGCCGGCGCCACCAATAGTAGCCCAGCCCCGCGGCCACCAGCGCCGCCGTGGCGTAGCTGAAGCTGCCCAGCACCTGCACGCAATACGTTTGCACGGCCGCCCCAATGAGCACCGTGAGCAGCACCAGCAGCCGCGAGCCGTACACGTAGCTCAGGGCCGTGCCGGCCACTACCCAGGCCAGCAGCCCGCTCACGTCGTAGCCCACCAGCTGGTAAAGCTGACTGACGAGGATGATGCTGGCCCCGAACAGTATCAGCCCCAGCCCGATAAGGCCGTGGCCCAGGTCGGCGATGCCGCGGCGCAGGAAATAAGCGCCCGCCCCGTACGAACCCAGCAAGCTGCCCAGCAGCAGCGCCAGCCGTAGCGCGGCGGGCAGGGCCTGCCAGTTGGCCGCCACCACGCTCAGGGCACTCAGGCCCACCAGCACGCTGCCCAGCAGCGGCAGCAGGCCCAGCGTGGGCGCGTCGGCGGGGTAGCGGGCCAGCAACTGCTGCTGCTGCGCCTCGCTGATGAGGCCGTCGGCCACCCAGCCGGGGCTTTCGGTTTCGAGAAATTTACGACTCATTCTGGCTGCAACATACGGCAACGGGCGCCGTCAGGGCTTCTTCCACCATTTCGGTTACTTGGGCATCCAGCCCGTGATACCAGTCGATGTGTGGCGACGACTGGCCGCAGCCGCCCGGCGCGGTGGGGCACCAGGTGCGGCGGTGCCGGTACCGGCAGCGCGGGCACACGGCGGCCGTGTCGAAGGTGTTCCAGCTGCAGCCGCAATGGCATTGCCAGTGCGCCCCGCCGTCGGGTTCCCAGTGGCAATGTGGGCAATAGATTTCCAGCGTCGAATCAGTAGGCATAGCGGAGAGCTAAAAGGGGCTAAGAACAACGAGTCCGATACCGCTCAAAAACTAAGCCGCCACGGTTTTGCGCGCCCGCGTCATTTCGCGCTTGCCGGGGGGGCCGGGCAGCTTTTCGGTGTGCCAGCCGGCGGCCCGCAGGTTGCGCCGGAACTGGCCCTGCGCACAGTAGCTCACCAGCACGGCACCCGGCGCGGCGGCGGCGTAGAGCTGGGCAAAAATGGCTTCCGTCCACAGCTCGGGCTGCTTTTCGGGGGCGAAGGCGTCGAAATAAATCAGGTCGTAGTAAGCGGCGGGCAACCGGGCCGCTTCCAGCGCCTCGGGCAGCTTGGTGAGGAAAAAGTGGGGCGCCAGCGGCACGGTTTCAGCCCAAGGCGCGGCGTGCAGCCGCTGGAGCAGCGGCACGGCTTCAGGCGACTCAACAGTCCACTTCTGAGCCAGCTCGGCTACTACTTCGGGCGGCAGCGGCACGGTTTCGAGGGCGTCGTAGGCCACGGCGGCACCGGCGGCCTGGGCGCGGCTCAACGTGAGCAGGGCATTGAGGCCGGTGCCCAGGCCCACTTCGAGCAAGTGCAGCGGCCGGGCGCAGGGCCCACCCCGGCCGGCTTCGAGCAGCGGCAGCAGCCCGGCTTCGATGAACACGTGCTCCGACTCCTGCCGGGCGCCGTGGCGTGAGTGGTAATGCTCGTCGAGCGCCGGCACGTAGAGCGTGGCCGAGCCGTCGGCCGTGCGCCGCACTTCTACCTTTGGCGACTCCAAAAATTGCTCACTGCTCATTGCTAACTGTTAACTGATTTTATGCCCCGCGTAAAAGTAGCCCTGCCCGATGCCTTCTCCTTTCGCACCGAAATCCCGGTGCGCATCACCGACCTGAACTACGGCGGCCACCTCGGCAACGACGCGCTGCTCAGCATCCTGCACGAGGCGCGGGTGCAGTTCCTGCGCTCATTGGGTCTCGAAAACGACTTTGACCCCGTGAGCAAGCTCGGCCTCATCATGGTCGATGTGGCGGTGGAGTACAAAGGCGAGGCTTTTCACGGCGACGTGCTGCACCTGCAAATGGCGGCCACCGATGCCAGCAAGTACGGCTTCGACGTGGTGTACCTCGTGCACAACCAGGCCGGCAAGGAAATAGCCCGCGCCAAAACCGGCATGCTCTGCTTCGACTACAACGTGCGCAAGCTGCGCCTGCTGCCCGAAGCGCTGGCGGCACAAGTAAGTTAGGTTTTTATACGTTATTTATTTTTTATTGCACTTGATATATTTATCTTTAAGCCCAGAATATTGATAAGCGGTTCATGCCCCTACTTTTACCCTCTTTTTTCATTCGCATCCAACGGTCGCTACTTGGTGTGTTTTGGCTATTATCGGCCCCCGCCATTGCCCAAAAGCTACCGATTGCCACCAGTGCCCCAGAACCAGTGTACGCAGTGGTGGAGCAGATGCCCCAACTGCCCGGCGGCGGGGGCAGCGCGGCCGTTGTGACGTTTCTCCAACAGCACGTCGTTTACCCCGCACCGGCGGCGCAAGCCCGGGCCGAGGGCCGGGTGTTCGTCAGCTTCACGGTCTCGCCTGCCGGCAAGGTGATGGACGCAGCCGTGGCCAAAAGCTTCCGGCCCGACTGCGACTCGGCGGCGCTGGCGGGTGTGCGGCAGCTGCCGCGGTTCGAGCCCGGCCAGCAGATGGGGCGGCCGGTGCCGGTGCGCTTCACGCTGCCGGTCACGTTCCGCCTGCCGGCGGCGCAGGCCGCTCCGTCCGACTCGACCAAGCAGGTGTATACCTATGTGGAGCAAATGCCCCTGTACCAAGGCGAAGAAGGCACCAAAAGCCTGAGCGAAGACCTGTTGCGCGAGTTTCGGGCGGTAGGTGGCAGCGGCTGCCCGGTGCCCAGCTTCCAGATTCTGGTTTCCATGAAGGTGGGCCCAAGCGGTACCATCTACGACGTGAAGAGCCTGCGCAACCAATCGGCGTACCCAGCCGCTAAGCAGCCCACCGAGGGCCGAGGCCCCCTGCCGTCGGCCTGCGACCAAGCATTGGCGGCGGCGGCCCGTAAGCTGCCCCGCCTCACACCCGGCACGCAAAACGGCCGCCGGGTGGCGGTAAGCTACACGTTTCTGCTTAATAGCAGCGGCCAGTAGCGCGGAAGCAATTTGGGAGGCGCCTTTGGGAACCCAACGCTTTGCTGGCTTGTATCTTTGCACTATGCTGCTCGAACTGCCCCTCGCCCCCGCCGTTAAAAAACGCGACATTCGCAAAACCTCGCCCGACGAGCTCAAGGCCTTTATGGTGGAGCACGGCGAGAAGCCTTTCCGCGCCAAGCAGGTGCTGGAGTGGCTGTGGAAGAACACCGCCGCCACGTTTGAAGAGATGAACAACATCTCGGTGGCTACGCGCGAGCTGCTCGATAAGCACTTCGTTATTAACGGCGTGACGGTGCAGAACCAGCAGCTCTCGAACGATGGCACCATCAAATCGGCCTTCCGCCTGTTCGATGGCAACATTGTGGAGGGCGTGCTCATCCCGCATGACACGCGCATGACGGCCTGCATCAGCTCGCAGGTGGGCTGCTCGCTCACGTGTAAGTTTTGCGCCACCGGCTACATGGACCGCAAGCGCAACCTCGACGCGGCCGAGATTTACGACCAGGTGGTGCGCATCCGGGAGCAGTGCGAGGCCCAGTACGGCACGCCGCTCACCAACATCGTGTACATGGGCATGGGCGAGCCGCTGCTCAACTACGCCAACGTGGTGGAAAGCGTGCGCCGCATCACCGCGCCCGACGGCCTGAACATGGCCCCGCGCCGCATCACCATCAGCACGGCCGGCATTGCCAAGATGATTAAGAAGCTGGCCGACGACGACGTGAAGGCCAACCTGGCCCTTTCGCTACACGCCCCTACCGACGCCAAGCGTAACGAAATCATGCCCATCAACGAGGCCAACTCCCTGGCCGCGCTGAAGGAGGCCCTGCAGTACTACCACCAGAAAACCGGCCGCAAAGTCACCTACGAATACATCGTGTTCGAAAACTTCAACGACGAGCTGGAAGACGCCGCCGAGCTGCTGAAAATTGCCAAATGGCTGCCCTGCAAGGTGAATTTGATTGAGTATAACCCCATTGAAAACGCCAGCTACCAGAACGCCGACGCCGACAAAATCACGGCCTTCCACAAGTTCCTGGCCGACCGCGGCGTGCAAACCAACATCCGCCGCTCGCGCGGCAAAGACATCGACGCCGCCTGCGGGCAGTTGGCCGTGAAGGAGAAAGCCGCCGCATAGCGCCCACCAGTTCACGCCAATTAAAAAAGGCCCGCCTGAGTATCAGACGGGCCTTTTTACGGTAGGTAGCGGCTCGTTATTTCACCCGACCAAAGCGAAACGTGACCTCGGCGTAAGGAAAAGCATCGGTGTAGTTCTGGCTCACCCGGCTGTAGGTGTACTGCTCGTCGTAGGCGGTGTGCACGTACATCAGCCCCAGGCTGCCGCTGATGCGGGGCCACGCCACGCGCAGGCCGGCGATGCCGGCCAGCCCCGTGCTTTTGCGGTTGGTGTCGGTGTAGCGCACGAGGTAGCTTTCGTTCATCAGGAAGATGCGGCGGCTGACGCGGGTGGCCCCGCCCAGCATGAACACCGGCGTGCTGCCGAAGCCCCCGCTGCCGCTGAAGCCGAAGCCCACGCCGCCGGTCAGGTTGTGGTCGGCACTGCCCACGGTGGCGTTGGCGTAGGTGACGCCGGCGGTGTAGCCGCTCACGAAAACCACCATGGCCCCCGCGCCGAAACGCAGGTTGTCCTTGGCCCCGAAGCTGACCTTGGGCGTGAGCCCAACCAGGTTGTAAGACCCCAGTCCCGGAATGAACGAGGCGATGACGCCCATCGAAAAATTATCGGTGATGCCGTAGTTCGCGCTCAGCAGGAAGATGTCGATGTCCTGCACGTAGCCTTCGCCGCGGCGCAGGTTGCGGGCCGTGGGACCGAAGAACAGGCGGTTGCCGTTGCCTACGTAGTCGTAGCCCCGGCGCGACTGCCCGTCGGTGAGCAGCACCAAATCGCGCAGGTTGGCCCGTTGCACGCGCACGGTGCCCAGGTCTTTGGTTTCGAATTCCATTTCCTGGGGGCCTGCTGTGCGCAGCACCCCCACGAAGCTGTTGCCCGATTTCAGCTCCACGCTGTAGGAGCGGCCAATGATTTCGGGCTGCGCGCCGGCCGCGCCGGAACTGCGGGCCAAGGCGGCGCCGGAGCCCCGGCCCGGGGCAGTGGTGGCGGCTCCCGCCGCGGCCGGCTCCAGTTCGCGCAGGCGCCGCTCGATGACTTCGCGCACGGCCTCGAACTCCATCGGCAGGCTGGGCCGGTTGAGCACCTGGCCGTCGCGCTGGCGGATGCGCAGCGTGAGGGCGCTGTCGGGGGCCAGGGCACGCACGAAACGGGCGTCCAGAAAATTGTCGGCGGCGTAGTTGGGAAACAAGCCAAAACGGGCTTTTTCCGCCGCATCGATGACCTCGCCCACGGCGGGGCTCGCCACCAGGGTGCGTTCGGCGGGCGCCTGGGCCCGGGCCGGGACACTGGCAGCTAGCGCCAAGCCTGCGAAACCAATACGTAGTAAAGAGTGCATACGAGGATGGGAATTTTCCTCAAAGATGCTGTTTTACAGGCAATACATTGCAAACTTAAATAGTTGGCACAAGGACATTACCGCAGCCCATTCCCGGCACCCAACGGCCAAGAGCCACCCCGTTATCTATCGTGTTATCAGCCTTTTGCAAATACCAACCCCTAAAAAAGCGTTGGCAAAAAAGGACATTACGGGCACTAATCCTTCCAGCGGCCCGTGGAGCGGGGGCGGCCGGTGGCAATTTCCTCGCTCGATTCGCCGGGGGCAATTTCCTCCAGCTTCACGCGCACGGCGTGGGCCTTGGGCTGCACCTTCTGGCCGAAGGCATCGGCAAACTCCTGGGTGAACTCAGCCCCGAAGAAGATGATGAGCGACGAGTAGTTGACCCACAGCAGCAGCACAATGGCCGAGCCCGCCGCCCCAAATGCCGAGCCGGGGTCGGACTTGGCGATGTAGAAAGCAATGAGGTATTTGCCGATAACGAACAGGATGGCCGTGATGAAGGCGCCAATGCCCACGTCGCGCCAGCGGATGATGGCATCGGGTAGGAAGCGGTAGATGAGGGCAAACAGCAGCGTGGTGATGCCCAGCGACAGCAGCACATCGACGATGTGAATGACGATGACGCCCACTTCGGGAATCTGGCGCTGCAGCCAGTCGGTGAAGGTAGTGAGCACGGCGCTGACCACGAAGGAGATGAGCAGCAGCAGGGCCACGCTCAGGATGAGGCCGAAGGAGAGAAAGCGCTGCTTGAGGTAGGCCCCGATGCCGATGCCGGTGGTTTTCACCTTCAGGTTCCAGATGTCGTTGATGCTTTCCTGCAGGGTGACGAAGAAGGTGGTGGCCGCAAAAATGAGCGTGGCCACCCCAATGGTGGTGGCCACCGGCCCGCGCTGCTGCACCGTGAACTTGGCAATGCTATCCTGCAGGAACTTCGCCGAATCGGCCCCTACCAGCCCCTTCAGCTGCCCGTAAATCTGGCCGGTGAGGGCTTCGCCCCCAAACGCCGCGCTGGCCACCGTGATGACGATGAGCAGCAGCGGCGGCAACGAAAAAATGGTGTAGTAGGAGAGCGCCGCCGCATGCCGGAACGAGTTGTTGTTGCTGAATTCGCCGGCCGAGGACTTGATGACGGCCAGGATATCGGAAAATTTGTAATGCGTAGCCATGCAGATAGGGAAGAGGTGCGTGCAGCACCTACTACGGGCGGTGGGAGGCCGCGTTATCAGAAAAAAAGATAACCTCTTCCGTAGCCGCCGTTGCACGTCGGCGCCGGCTAGGGTTTTTTGAGCGTCCAGCGCAGCACCTCAATGGGAGCATCGCGCAAGGCCGCGGCCAGCTCGGCGTCGTCGGCAAACTGCAGCTGCGTGAGCGTGCTGGCTTCCACACTCACCTCGATTTCGGCCGCCTGAAACGGCCAGGGTTCCACCAATACCGGCCCGCCGGCCACGGGCTGGCGCAGGTGGTAGCGGCGGCCGTCGGGGCCGTGGTGAATTTCGAGGGTGCGGCCCATTTCGGGGATTTCGTGGCGGCAAAGGATGAGCGAGAGCCGGTCGGCCCAGTGCAGCAGGTCGTAGGCCTGCTGGGCTTCGGCTTTGCGCAGCTTGAGGGCCCGGCGCCACTGCTGCTGCCGGACTTTCAAGTCATCCAGAAAGCTATCAATCTCTTTAGATTGGCCCCGCAGGCCTTCGTACAAGCAACTCAGGTGCAGGCTGGTGAGCAGGCTGCGCCAGCGCCCCTGGAAGCGCGCGGCGGCCAGCACCCCAGTGGCCTGTTCCAGCGAAAACTCTTTTTGGGTGAAGTTGGCAGGCGCGCCGGCGGCGGTGAGGCCGTAGTGGCCGCCGCGGCCGTGCCAGGCGGCTTGCTCGTCGTCGTGCTGGGCCACGGCGGCCAGCAGGCCCACCCAGCGGTCGGGCGGCAGGGCGGGCGGCCAGTGCCAGGCCAGCTGCATGGCCAGCAACGCATGGGCCTGCTGGTAGATGACTTGCCAGCCGGCGGGCGTGGAGTTGACTATCATTTGGAACAAAAAACAAGCTTGGGTACATACGGCAGCTGATTTGCATACCGTTAGTTGCCCAGGCAGGTTGTGAACACAAGCGCACAAATTCGGACGCCAACCGCTGCCTTTGCTTGCCGTACTTTCGGCCATGTCTTTCCCTACAGCCGGCCCGCCCCCGCCCCTCACCGTGGGGCTGCCCGATGGCCGCCGGTTGGGCTACACGCGCTACGGCGACCCGGCGCACCGAGCCGTGGTGTACCAGCACGGCTTTGGCACCTCGGGCCGGGCCCTGCCCCCCGATGCGGCCCTGCTAGCCCGACTGCAGCTCCAGATTCTGGCGCCCGACCGGCCCGGCACGGGCCAGTCCAGCGTGTACCGGCCGCTCACTTTTCCTTCGTTTGCCGATGACGTGGTGGCCCTGCTCGATGCGCTGGGCATTGCGGGGCCAGTGGGCGTAATGGGCTGGTCGGTGGGCGGGGTACACGCGCTGGCGCTGGCGGCGCGGCACCCGGCGCGGGTGGCGGCTGGCCAGCTGCTCAGCACCTGCCTCCCGCTGGGCGAGCCCGAAGCCTACCGCCACCTCTCGCCGCTGTGGAAGGCGCTGCGCTGGGGCCAGGTGAGCTTTCCGTGGCTGAACCGCACCACCTTTCTGTGGCTCAGCGGGCAGTGGCGGCGCCACCCTGACCGCACGATTGATTGGTTTATCCGCCTCATGTTTGCGGAAGAAAAACGTGTGAGCCACCAGCACCGCGCCCTGCTGCGCGACGCGGCCGCCTGGGGCTTTGCCCACCACGGACGCGGCGTGTACGACGACGCCCAGGCCTGGTGCCGCCCGCCCGGATTTCGCATTGAGGACGTGCAAGCGCCCGTGCGCCTCTGGCACGGCGCGGCCGACGGTGTGTGGGCGCCAGGCAACATCCCCTACCTGGCCCAACGGCTGGGCGGGGCCCCCGTGCACTTGCTGCCGGGCCAGGGCCACATGCTCTACCTGGAAAACTGGACGGCTATTCTGGAGGAAATGGCGGGAATGATGAATGCTTAGGATGACAGACGATAGTAGATACGTTACTTCATTCGCACCCGCATTTGATGCCAGCCGGGCTCTTCGTAGTGGTAGCTGAGCAGAAACCCGCTGGTTTCGCAAATCTGGCGGGCAATGGGCAGGCCCAGGCCCACGCTGCCCGGCGGCCGGCCGGGGTTGGCCCGAAAGCGGGCGAATAGTTGGTCGGCGGGCAAGGCTTGGGGGCGGCCGGTGTTTTGCACCGTGAGCAGTTGGGGCGTGAGGGACACGCGCACCACGCCGCCCGGCCGGTTGTGCCGGATGGCATTCACCACGAGGTTGCTCACCAGAATATCGAGCAGCGAGCGGTTCACGGGCAGCAGCACCTGTGGGGCCAGGTCGGTTTCGAGGGTGAGGTCGGCGGCGTCAATCTGCTCGCGCAGCTGCTCCAGCTGGGTGCGCAGGGTGGCGGCCAGGTCCACGGTTTCGGTGGGGAAGAACAGCTGCTGGTCGAGGTGCACGAGCAGCAGCAGGCTGCGGCACAAGTGCGTGAGGCGTTGCGTGACGGCCAGCAGCGGCTCGATGTGGCCGGCCTGCTCCTCCGTCAGCCCGGGGGCCTGCACCAACGAATCGAGCTTGGTGCGCAGGATGGCCAGCGGCGTTTGCAGCTCGTGGGCCGCGTTTTCAGCAAACTCGCGCTGGCGGTGGTAGAGGCGCTGGTGCTTGGCGAGCACCCGCGTCAGGGCCGCGTTCAGGGCCTTGAACTCCGGAATATCCGTCGGGGCCAATACCGGCGCGTGGTGCTGGTCGAGCTGGTACTGCTGCAACACGGCCAGCGTGTGGTAGAACGGCCGCCAGTAGCGCCGCGTGAGCACGTGCTGAATAAGCAGGATGCCGCCCAGCAGCACCGCCAGCAGGATGGCCCCGGCCACCGTAATGCCCACCAGCAAATCCCCGTCATCGAGCACTGACGTTCGCACTTCCAGCCGATAGGGCCGGCCCTGAAACCGGACGACCTCGGCTATTTGGCGATACTGCTGCGGCTGGCCGGTGATGGTGTTCAGCATCATCCGGTCACGGAATTGGTCGGGCCGGGCGGGATATTGTCCAGCCGCCAGGGGCACGAACTCCACGTTGTGGTCGATGCGGTGCCAGAACGCCAGGTCGGCGGGCGTGCGCAGCTCCAGGCGCGCGCTCCGCTTCACGCGCATTTTGCGCCGCGTGAGGGTACGGTCCACATACACGTAGTACAGCTTGCGAATGACGGTGTAGTACACCCACGTGCCCGCAGCGGCCACCATCGCGGCGTAGAGCAGGAAAATGACGGTGGTGCGGGCCAGCAGCTTCATGGGGTGAGTAGAGTGATTGGTAGAACAACGTAGGGGCGGGGCTTGCCCCCGCCCGGGCATTTGCGCCGTCACAACGATTCTGTTCAACGGCGGGCGGGGGCAAGCCCCGCCCCTACCTCTTTCAGGTCGCCCTTCTCACGCCGCCGGCTCCGGGTCGAACCGGTAGCCCAGTCCATACACCATCCGAATGTGGTTGGGCGCGCCAGCCTCCGTCAGCTTGCGCTTGAGGTTTTTGACGTGGGCGTACACGTTCTCGAAGGTATCAAACTGCTCGGCCGCGTCGCCGGAAAGGTGCTCGGCAATGGCGCCTTTGGTGATGACGCGCTTCTGGTTGGCCAGCAGTAGCAAGAGCAGGTCGAACTCGGTGCGAGTGAGGTTGAGGGGGCGGTCGGCCACGGCGGCGCGGCGGGCGGGCACATCCACGGCCAGCTGCCCCACGCGCAGCAGGTTGGTGCCCTGGAAATGGCGGCGGCGCACCAGCGCGGCCACGCGCGCGCTCAGCTCGGGCAGGTAGAAGGGCTTGGGCAGGTAGTCGTCGGCGCCCAGCTCCAGGCCGGTGATGCGGTCGTCGACGGCGGCGCGGGCCGAGGTGATGATGACGCCGGCGGGCTTCTGCTGGCGCTGCAGCTCGCGCAGCAGGTCGAGGCCGTCGCCACCGGGCAGCGTGAGGTCCAGGATGATGCAGTCGTAGTCATAGAGCAGCATTTTTTCCTGGGCCTGCGCGTAGGTAGTGGCCGTTTCGCAGTGGTATTGCTGGGCTTGCAGATAGCGAACCACGGTGTCGAGCAGTTCGGGTTCGTCTTCTACAAGGAGCAGCTTCATGGGTAGCGTTGGGTGGGATGTAGCGTGGACTCTGCGAGTCCGCGCATGGCGGGCGGTCCTGGCGAGGCGCGGACTCGCAGAGTCCACGCTACAATTCACCAGACCGCAAACGATTTTTCTACAAAAGCCAATTTCTTCCAAATGTATTCTAAATCGTCGGGCTACTTCGCTGCATCAACACCCCGCCGCCGGCTGGCCGGGGCCTTCCTCCTTCCCCAAATCCCACCCAATGCTCTCTCTCCTCGGATTCCTGATGATTAGTACGTTCATGTACCTCATCATGTCGAAGCGCATGTTTGCCATGACGGCGCTCATTCTGATTCCCATCGTGTTTGCCCTCATCGGCGGTTTTCGGGCCGAAATCGGAGACATGATGCTCGACGGGGTGAAGAAGATTGCGCCCACGGGCATCATGCTCATCTTCGCCATCATGTACTTCGGCATCATGACCGACGCGGGCCTGTTCGACCCCATCGTGGCCAAGATTCTGAAAGTGGTGGGCGGCGACCCGCTCAAAGTCGTCATCGGCACCGCCATTCTGGCTTTGTCGGTATCGCTCGACGGCGACGGCACCACCACCTACATCATTGTGGTGGCGGCCATGCTGCCGCTCTACCGCCGCCTCCGGATGAACCCGCTCATTCTCACGGCCACCGCGTTTCTGGCCAGCGCCGTGATGAATATTCTGCCTTGGGGCGGCCCCACGGCGCGGGTGCTGTCGGCCCTGCACCTCGATAGCTCGCAGGTGTTCACGCCCCTCATTCCGGCCATGATAGTGGCAGCGGGCTGGGTCATTTTCGTGGCTTACGTCTTCGGCAAGCGCGAACGGGCCCGCCTGGGCATCGTCACCATTACGGAGGATGCCGACGAGCTGGTGGCCGAGGCCAACCACGAGGACCTGAGCCTGCGCCGTCCCAAGCTGCTGTGGCTGAACGCGCTGCTCACGCTGGCGCTGCTGGTGGGTTTGTTCATGGACGTGGTGCCGCTGCCGGTGCTGTTTATGGTGGCCTTTGCGCTGGGCATGCTCATCAACTACCCCAAGCTGGGCGAACAGCGCGGCCGCCTGAATGCCCACGCCGGCAACGCCGTGATTGTGGCGGGCATGGTGTTCGCGGCGGGCATTTTCACCGGCATCCTGGCCGGCACCAAGATGGTGGACGCCATGTCGCAAACCATCGTCACGCTGATTCCCAACTCCTTGGGGCCGCACCTGCCCATCCTCACGGGCCTCACCAGCGCGCCGTTCACTTTTTTCATGAGCAACGATGCCTACTACTTCGGCATTCTGCCGCTCGTGACGAAGGCGGCCAGCCAGTTTGGGGTGAGCGTGGAGGCCATGGGCCGGGCCTCGCTGCTGGGCCAGTCGGTGCACCTGCTGAGCCCGCTGGTGCCCAGCACCTACCTGCTGGCCGGCCTGGCCGGCGTCGATTTCGGCGACCACCAGCGCTTCACCCTGAAGTGGGCCTGCGGCACCGTGCTGGTGATGCTGCTGGTGTGCCTGCTGCTGGGCGTGGTGCCGGTGTAGCAGATGTAGCGTGAACTCTGCGAGTCCGCGCCCCGCGTGAACAGCCAATACCGCCATCATCCGCCCATGCGCGGACTCGCAGAGTCCACGCTACAAACCTTCCATCCCACCCGCCACCCCGGCGGCTAAATTCCCACATCCAAAATGAAAAATATTCTCCTGCTTTTTGCCTGCCTTCTGCTGCTGGCCGGCCCGGTCCACGCCCAAAACCGGGGCAAATACAACGACTGGCTGCAATACACCGGCACCTATTCGCTCAACCAGCGGTTCGATATCAACCTGGGGGCGCAGTACCGCGCCTACAACGGCCTCACCGACAAGCGCCTGCTGCTGGGTCTGGCCAACTTGCAATACAACCTCAAAAGCCTGCCCATGTCGGTGGCGGCCGGCTACATGTACCTGCAGCTCCAACCCTACACCAATGCCGAACAGACCGACAAAGCCGACAACCGCGAAAACCGCCTCTACCAGCAGGTGATTGTGAATAACAAGCTGGGCCGGGCTCGCCTGCTGCACCGCTACCGCATTGAGGAGCGGTGGACGGCCACCGACTTCCGGCTGCGTTTTCGCTACCTGGCGTCGCTGCGCCTGCCGCTGGGCCCGAAGACGCTGGAAAACCCCAAATGGTACGCCACTATTAAAGACGAAATCCGCATCAGCGACCAGGAAAACCCCTTCGACAGCAACCGCGTGTGGGGCGGCGTGGGCTACGTGCTCAACAAGCACCTGGGCGGCGAACTGCTCTGGATGACGCAGTTCAACGGCGGCGCCGACCGTACGAATTACGTGGCCTTCATCCTGCGCCACGACTTTGGCTGGTCGGCCGACCGGCCCGAGCGCCGGCCACGCTTCCTGCCGCAATAATTTTCCGCTTTACTTCGCTTCATGTACGCGCCCCTTCAGCAAATTATTGACAACCCGTTGGCCGCTCTGGCCATCGTGGGCAACCTGGTCATCATCGAGAGCCTGCTCTCGGTAGACAATGCCGCCGTGCTGGCCACCATGGTGGGCGACCTGCCCCGCGAGCAACGCAAAAAAGCCCTGCGCTACGGCATTTTCGGCGCCTATATCTTCCGGGGGCTGTGCATTTTGTTTGCCTCTTTCCTCATCCAGTTCTGGTTTTTGAAGCCGCTGGGCGGCCTCTACCTGCTGTACCTGGTGTACGACCATTTCCGGGCCGGCCCGCCGCACGACGAGGAAAAAATTGAGAAGGAGAAAAGCTGGTTTTACCGCAACACGCTGGGGCTGTTTGGGAAATTCTGGGCCACCGTGGCCCTCATTGAGCTGATGGACCTGGCCTTCAGCATCGACAACGTGTTTGCCGTGGTGGCCTTTACCGACAACATCATTTTGATTTGCGCGGGCGTGTTCATCGGCATTCTGGCCATGCGGCTGGTGGCGCAGGGCTTTGTGCTGCTCATGGCCAAGTACCCGTTTCTGGAAACGGCCGCTTTCGTGGTCATTGCCTTGCTGGGTATTAAGCTAATGCTTTCCCTGGTAGAGCATTTCCTGCCGGGCCACCCCTTCAGCGTCTTCCTCACCAGCGAGGCGGCCGATGTGGGCCTGACGGTGCTCACCGTGTCCTGCTTCCTAGTGCCTTGGGCAACGTCGCTGCTCTTCAACGTGCCCCAGCGCCCGGCCGGCAACCGCGCCGCCGAAGCCCGCCGGGGCGAGGCCAGTTAGCAACCAGGCCCCCGCGTGGCCCGAGTACCCCGAAGCTCCTGCTTCGGCCCGCGTTAGCATCGTTCAACGGGCCGAAGCAGGAGCTTCGGGGTACTCGGGCCACGCGGGGCCTACCAGAAAACCAGTATTTTTTACCTCAAAACACTCCCTGGAGGGCCCGCTCCGACTACTGTGGCCCGCCGGTTGCTAGTTTCGAAGGGCATTCGGCGGCTTCCACGCTTCCGCCAGCGCCCCGTTTCTATGCTCCCCACCCTTACCCTTCTCGCGGCCCTGCTCCTGCCCCCGCAAGACGCGCCAATTGACACCACCCGCCAGTTCCGGGGCTACGGCGACTTGTCGTACGTGTGGGGCACCTTGGCCCTGCGCAACGGCAAGGTGCTACGGGCCTTCGTGCCCACCGCCACCCTGCGCGGCTACAGCATGGTAGTGCCTTACTACCCGCAAGCCCCCGCTCCCACCGGCAAGCCGCCCCGCCCCAAGCTGGTGGCCGCCCCCAATGTGCGCTGGATGCGCGCGGGCAGCCAGTACTGGGAGGTGCTGGGCCACACCCGCGCCGAGCCGGGCAGCCTGGCCTTGCGCCGGCAGGCCGGCTCCGTCGAGTTGTTTACCGTGAAGGCTACGGCGCCGCCCATTCTCACCGCCCTGGGCCCCAACCCCGTGCTCAGCTCGCCCGTGGGCACGCCCCAACGCGTCGAGCTTCCGCCCGACGACTGGTACCTGCGGCGGGCAGCCGAGCCGCCTGTGCTGGTGGAAATAGGCAACTTTGCCAGCCAGGTGGCGGCCTTTCTGCACGACGCCCCCGAGCTGGCCCGCAAAGTGGCCGCCGGCCAGCCCGGCTACCGCTACGAAGACTTGGAAAGCATCATTCAGCAATACAACAACCAGCGCGCGCGCCGCTAGCCGGCCTACAGCAACTGGTGCTGTGCCGCCAGCCGGATAAGCGCGGCCGTGTTGTTCACCTCGAACTTGGCCAGCAGGTTGCGGCGGTGGGTTTCGACGGTGAGGGCGCTCAGAAACAGGCGGTCGGCGATTTCCTGGCTGGTCTGCCCTTGGGCGATGAAGCCCAGTACTTCTTTCTCGCGGCGCGTGAGCGGGGGCACGGCCGCCCGCGCCGGCTCGGGCTGGAGCAGCAACTCCTGCACTTCTTCGCTGAAATACTTCTTGCCGGCCTGCACGCGGGCAATGGCCTCGGCCAGTTCCTCGGGCGAGGCGTTTTTGAGCACATAGCCAGCCGCGCCCTGCGCCATCATGCGCGTCACGTAGCTTTTCTCGTTGAGGGTAGTGAGGGCCAGGATTTTCAGGCCGGGGTATTCGCTCACCAGCCGGCCGCACACGTCGAGGCCGCTCTCGTCGGGCAGGCTGATATCGAGCAGCACCACGTCGGGGCGGTGGGCGGCCACGGCGGTGTAGGCTTCGGCAGCGGTGCCGGCGGTGGCCACTACTTCCAAGGCGGGCATGGGCGCCAGCAGGGCCCGCAGCCCGGCCACTACCATGGGGTGGTCGTCAACGAGGAGCACACGGGTGGGGAGCGTCATGGCAGGGGCAGTGGGTTGGAAATGCAAAGATGGGGCGGCAGGAAGTAAGGCCGCGCACGCCTGTTATCCTGAGCGCAGCAAAGGACCTTTGCAGGCTTGCAGCAATTTGATTACTGCTAGTCGTTCAGCGGTGAGAAGGTCCTTCGCTGCGCTCAGGATGACAGAAGGCGCGGTAAAGGTGCTGCTTCTTTGATGGCACTTGTTTGCTTGCGCGTCATTCTCTCTCCACCCGTAAATCCAGACTAAACGAAGTGCCCTGCCCGGGCGCCGACTGCACTTCCAGTGTGCCGCCGAGGTAGCGGGCGCGGGCCTGCACGCTGCGCAGGCCCACGCCGGTGCTGGCCACGGCGGGGTCGAAGCCGCGGCCGTCGTCCTCCACCACCAGGTGCAGCTCGGGGCCGTGGCGCATCAGCTGCACCAGCACTTCCTGGGCCTGGGCGTGCTTGAGCACATTGTTCAGCAGCTCCTGCACCAAGCGGTAGAGCTCCACTTCCAGCTTTTGGGGCAAGCGGGTTTCGAGGCCGTGGGTGTGGAGCTGCACGTGCGCGGGGCCGGCCTTTTGCGTGCTGGCGCAGAGGTCCTGCAGGGCCTGCTTCAGGCCGAAGGCCAGCAGGGCTTCGGGCATGAGGTTGCGGGCCACGCGGCGCAGCTCGCCAATGGAGCTGTCGAGGTGCTCGATGGATTGGCTGACCAAGCTGCTGGCTTCGTCGGGCCGGACGGCACGCTGGCGGGCCGAAGCCAGGTAGTGCTTCACGGTGGAAAGCATGCCGCCGAGGCCGTCGTGCAGGTCGCGGGCCAAGCGGCGGCGCTCTTCTTCCTGGCCCTGCAGCACGGCCTGGGCGGTGAGCAGGGCCTTTTCCTGCTCGCGCTGGCGGGCGGCCTGGCGCTGGCGGTACCGGAGCAGCGCCGCTGCCAGCACGCCAGCTGCCACTAATGCCAGCAACAAGGCCAGGTACACGGCGTTGAGGCGGCGCTGCTGGCGCAGCACCAACTGCTCGGCGGCCTGGGTTTGGCGCAGGGCGCGCAGCTGGGCGGCCTGTTGGCGGGTGCGGTAGCGGGTTTCGAGCTGGGCCACCTGCGCCCGCACGGCCGTGCCAGCCAGGGTGTCGCGCAGCTCGTGGCCGCGGCGGTAGTAGCGCAAGGCCTCGGCCCACTGCCCGGCCTGCTCGGCCAGCCGGGCCAGCCCATCGAGGTTGTCGGCGAGCTGGCGCGGGTCGCCCAGTTGCTCGCTGATACGCAGGCTGCGCTCCAGGCTGGCGCGGGCGGCGGGCAGGTCGCCGGCCTGGGCAGCCAGCTGGCTCAGCTCAATCAGCAGCTTAGCTTCGTCGCCGGCCGCGCCCTTACGCCGGGCAAAGCCCACGGCCTGCTCGAAGGCCTGCCGGGCGGCGGCCGGCTGCCCGGTGCTGCGGTAGTACTGCCCCAGCGTGAAGTAGTACTGGTCGGCGTAGAGCTCGCCGCCGGGCAGCAGCGGCCGGGCCGCGCGCAGAACCTGGCCAGCGCTGTCGGGGCGGGCATGCTGCAGGTGCAGGCGGGCCAGCTGCAAATACACGGGCAGGAGTTCGGGCACGGGGCCGGTGCGGGGCGCCAGAGAGGCGGCCAGCCGCCAGTAGCGGATGGCTTCGGTGGGCTGGTTGGCGGCCTGCAGGCTGTTGCCGAGGTTGGCATACACCGTGAGCAGGGTGCGGCCGGCCTCGGGCAGCGGGGCCAGGTAGGTGGCGGCCTGCAGGTAGTTGCGCACGGCGGCGGCGTACTGGCCCTGGCGGTCGGCCACGTTGCCGCGGTTGTTGGCAATGGCGGCCAGCAGCCGGGCCAGGCGTGGGGCCGGCCGCTGGCGGTAGAGTGGGGCGGCGGCGGCCTGGGCGAGGGCGCCGTAGCGGGCGGCGCGGGCATTGTCTTGGCGCAGAATGGCCAGGCCGCTCAGCTGCAGCCAGCTGTGGGCTTGGCCGTAGCCGAAGCCCGCGGCCTGGCTCAGGGCCAGGGCCTGGCGGGCGTAGCGCAGGGCCTGGGCGGTGTCGGTGGCGGCTAGGGCGGCGGAGAGGCGCAGGGCGGTTTTGGCACGGGCCGTATCGGAGGGCGCGGTTTGGAGGGCGCGCAGCAGGCTGTCGGGCGGCGCGGTGGGGGCCTGGGCGGCCAGCACAACGGGCAGTGGCAGCAGGGCCAGCAGCCCCGCGCAAACAAGATAAAAGCGTGGCCTCATCACCGTCAAAATTGGGCAGAATCCGGCGAAAAACCGGGGCCCGGGTTGAAACTACTGGTTTTTCGGGAGGCAGAATTACTGCTTTCCGGCGATTTCGCGGCGTGGGGACCGGGGCCAACTTTGCATCACCAAACAACGCTCTTTTTCAACCCCTTAACCACCTAATATCATGCAAAAAATTGTCGCCTCCGCCCTCGCCGCCACTGCCCTGCTGCTGGGCAGCACCGCCGCTTCGGCCCAAAACCACGCCCTGAAAGCAAACCTGCTCAGCCCCCTGTTCAAAACGGGCTCGTTCTTCTACGAGCACAAGCTCAACGACGCCAGCAGCCTGCAGCTGGGCGGCCTGGTAACGTACTGGGGCCTGGGCGACACCAAGATTTCGGGCTTCGCCATTACGCCCGAGTACCGGCGCTACCTCTCCAACGACAAGCAGGCGCTGGAAGGCTTCTACGTGGCCCCCTTCGCGCGCTACCAAAACCTGGGCCTGAGCCTGCAAACCAGCACCGACGACGGCAGCGCGGCCACGGCCAAAGCCACCCTGCACACCATTGGCGGGGGCGTGGTGGTGGGGCACCAGTGGGTGTTCCGCCGGCGCATCACGCTCGACACGTTCTTCGGCCCGTCTTATAACTCCAACGTAGCCAAGCTGGAAGCCAGCGGCGGCGGGGCTTCGGAAAGCTTCGACCTGGGCTCGTTCCAGGGGTTCAGCCTGCGCACGGGCGTCACGCTGGGGGTGGCGTTTTAGCACCGACCCTGTGCTGGCGCGGGACGCCGCGCCAGCACAGGGCCCGGGAGCGGGCGTATCGGCTGTTTTGCTTATAAGTCCTTGCTGGCCCGATAGGCAAATGGGCAAATGAAAAACGGACAGAAAAAGCGTGTGGCTGCACGCAACCAAAGCGCGAGCAGCGCGGTCAGAAGCAAAAGCGAGTACCGCAGGGGTGGCCGTGCTGCTAAACGTTGCCTGCCAACGTTTTTAAGGTCACCTTGCGGCGGCGTTGCAACTCGCTAGCGGTTTTTGCACTCTCCACTGTTGCACCATTGCCCTCTTTCCCCATGAAAAAGTTTACCTTGGATTTGCGCACCGTCTTTTGCGCCGGCTTGCTGGCCGCACCCGGCTTGGCCCACGCGCAGGCGCCCACGTGGCAATGGGCCGCGGCGCCCAGCGCCATCGTCGACGACAATACGGGGTTTGGGGGCTCCAGCATTTCCGCCGTGGCGCAGGACGCCTTCGGCAACACGGTGGTGGCCGGCAGCTTCTACGGCACCTTCACGCTGGGCAATACCACGCTGACCAGCGCCGGCTATAACGACATTTTCGTGGCCAAAATCAGCCCCACCGGCCAGTGGCTGCAGGCCGTGCGGGCCGGCGGCGCGGGCCAGGACGGGGCCGCAACCCTGGAACTGGACGCAGCTGGCAACGCCTTGGTGGGCGGCAGCTTTGGTAATCTGGCGCCGGGCGCCACGGCGGCGTTTGGCCCCATTACCCTCCTTTCTGCCGGAAACGCCGATGCCTTTGTGGCCACGCTCAGCACCACCGGCCAGTGGACGCAGGCTGTGCGCGCCGGCGGCACCGGCGCCGACTACGTGGCAGACCTGGTGCCCGACGGCACCGGCAACGTCCTGGTCGTGGGCAGCATTGTTGGCGCCGGCAACCTGGGCAGCTACGCCTTTAACGGCCCCGCCGGCGCCATGCAACTGTTTGTGGCCCGGCTCAACCTAGGCACCGGCACCTGGACGCTCCTCAACCAGGGCACGCCCCCCTACGGCGCCCAGCCCAGCGCCATCGCCCTCGATGCTGCCGGCAATGCCGTGGTGGCCGGCCGCTGCGGCAGCGGCATCACCTTTGGCAATACCACCCTGACTTCCAACCGCGGCGAGGGCACCTTTGTGGCGCGCCTGAACACAAGCAGTGGCCAATGGACCCAGGCGGTGGCCCCCGTGCAGTCGCGCAACAGCGCGGCCCCGCCCACCACCATCAACTCGCTGGCGGTAGATGCGGCCGGCACCGTGGCCGTGACGGGTGTACTGATTGAAACCGCCACCTTTGGCAACACCGTGCTGACCAGCGCGGGCAGCTACGACGTGTTTGTGGCCAAGCTCAACGCCGCCGGACAATGGACGCAAGCCGTACGCGCCGGCGGCGCAGCCAACGACATTCCTTACTCCGTCGTCTTCGACACGGCGGGCAACGCCATCGTGACGGGCCTTTTCGGGCCGTACGGCAGCTTCAGCCCCACCTTCTCGGCCGACTTTGGCAGCAACACCATCACCAGCGACGGGCAGTACGATGCCTTCGTGGCCACGCTCAGCCCCGGCGGGCAGTGGCTGCAAGCCGTGCGCGGCGGCGGCGGCGGCAGCGACATTGCGGGCCCGACCGTGGTGGACGCCGCGGGCAACATCACTGTGGCCGGCTACTGCTCCGGCCCGGCTGCCTTTGGGCCCTACACCCTCAACACCACCAGCAGCTACGGCATGGCCTACGTGGCCCGGCTCAGCACCAACATGCTGGTGACCCACGCCACCGCGCCCGTGCCCGCCGAGGTATTTGCCCTGGCTCCCAACCCCGCGGCCGGTGCTGTGCGCCTCACCTGGCCCGAAGCCAGCAGCAGCGCCCGCCCGGCGCAGCTGCTCGATGCGATGGGCCGCGAGGTGCGCCGCCAGCTGCTGCCTGCCCGCACCACCACCGCCACCTTTGATGTAACCGGCCTGACGCCTGGCCTGTACATGGTGCGCTGCGGTGCGGCCACCAGCCGCCTGCAAGTGCAGTAGGGTTGGTGCAAAGGCCCATCGTAAACGTTAAAAAGCCCGCCTGAGTCGTCAGGCGGGCTTTTTAACGTTTACGATGGGCATCAAGCCGGCTGCATCTGCTTCAAATGCAGCAGCATGTCGGCCGTCATTTTGTCGAGGTCGAAATCGGGCTGCCAGCCCCAGTCCTGGCGGGCCTTGGCGTCGTCGATGCTGGCGGGCCAGGAGTTGGCGATTTGCTGGCGGGCATCGGGTTTGTAGGTGACTTCAAACCCGGGCACGTGCTTCTGAATGCTGGCCGTGATTTCGGCCGGCGAGAAGCTCATGGCCCCCAGGTTGTAGCTGGTGCGCACCTTGATTTGCTCGGCCGGAGCGTGCATGAGGTCCAGTGTGGCCTTAAGGGCGTCGGGCATGTACATCATGGGCAGGTAGGTGTCTTCTTCGAGGAAGCACTCGTAGTTTTCGCCGGCCACGGCCTTGTGGTAGATGTCGACGGCGTAGTCGGTGGTGCCGCCGCCGGGCAGGCTCTTGTAGCCGATGAGGCCGGGGTAGCGCAGGCTGCGCACATCCAGCCCGTGCTTGCGGTGGTACCACTCGCACCACTGCTCGCCGGCCAGCTTGCTGATGCCGTACACCGTGTTGGGGTTCATGATGGTGACCTGCGGCGTGTTATCGCGCGGCGTGTCGGGCCCGAACACGGCGATGGAGCTGGGCCAGTACACCTGGGCCACGCCGTGGGCCACGGCCGCTTCGAGCACGATGAGCAGGCCGTCCATGTTCAGCTGCCAGCCGAAGAGCGGATTTTTCTCGGCCGTGGCCGAGAGCAGCGCGGCGAGGTGGTAAATCTGCTTGGGCCGGTACTGGCGGATGAGCTTGTCGAGGCGGGTGCGGTCGAGCACGTCGAGCAGCTCGAAGGGGCCGCCGGCCAGCATGTTGGGGTCTTTGGGCGGGCGCACGTCGGCGGCTACCACCAGGTGGGGGGCGTAGCGCTGGCGCAGGGCGGCCACCAGCTCCAGGCCCAGCTGCCCGCAGGCGCCAATGACCAGCACCGAGCCGGGTAAAACAGAAGTAGCGGGGTCGCCGGAAGTGGGGGTCATGGAGCGCGTTGAATGAGGGGTGGGATGGGAGAATGGGCGCAAAGATACCGGGCCCGTTGCAGCCCAAGCGTGGCTTGCTCCGTATTGTCATCTTCCACGTTGCTTGTGCGCCTCACCCAGGGCGCCCGGTCCTATGCCTGAATCCTCTCCCCTCTACTCGCTGCTTTACCGCAGCGAGGCTTCCCGTGCTGTGCACGAAGTCACCCTCGGCACGCTGGTGCGCAAGGCCCGCCTCTACAACCAGCAGGCCCGCATCACCGGCATGCTGCTCTACGCCAAGGGCCATTTTCTGCAGCTGCTCGAAGGCCCCGAGCCCGCCCTGAGCGACTTGTACGCCCGCATCAACGACGACAAGCGGCACTACGACGTGACCACGCTCTCGTATGGGGCCATCGAGTTGCGCTCGTTCGGCCGCTGGCCCCTGGCCTACGCGTCGGTCGATGCCGCTTTTCTGGACAAAGTGGCCAAGTGCCTGCCTCAGCCCACCACGGTGGGACTCACAGCTCCCCCCTGCCCCGAGGTGGCCCAGCTGCTGCGCGACTTTGCCAAGGAGCACGACCAGGCCGCGCATTAGGAGCCGTTCGAGTTGGTGTTTCAAGCTATCTGGGCGATGTAGAGACGCGTATTCGCGTCTCGCCGTGGAACGGTATCGCCCTATATAAAAGCCCGACGGTGCCAACGACGAGACGCAATTATGCGTCTCTACCTCGTGCCAGACAACTCCGAAAATCACCCAAAACTGCTCATAAGCCGGAGCTGGCGCTTCCGGTGGCCCCCGCGGTATCTTTGGACATATGACGACCCGGCTGGCTTCCCTGTTTTTTCTATTGAGTGCATTGCTGTGCGGCACTTCCGCACACGCCCAAACCCCGCCCTACCGCAACCTGGTGATGGAGGGCGGCGGCATCCGCGGCATTGCCTACGGCGGCGCCCTGCAGGAGCTGGAGCAGCGTGGGGTGCTGGCCGGTATCCGGCGGGTGGGCGGCACCTCGGCCGGCGCCATTCAGGCGGCGCTGCTGGCGGTGGGCTACTCGGCCCAGGAAATCATTGATGTGGTGAACGCCACACCCGTGCAGCGGCTCAACGACGGCCGCTTCATCTTTTTCGGGGGCACGCACCGGCTTATCACCCAATACGGCTGGTACCGGGGCGACGAGTTTGCCACCTACCTCAGCGAGTTGGTGGCCCGCAAAACGCAAAACCCCAACCTCACCCTGGCCGAACTGCACGCATTGGCGCAGAAAGAGCCCAGCCGCTTCCGCGACCTCTACACCACCGGCACCAACCTCACCCAACAGCGCGTGCAGGTGTTCAGCCACGAAACCAACCCCACCATGCGCGTGGCCGATGCCGTGCGCATCAGCATGAGCATTCCGCTCTACTTCCGGGCCGTGCTGCTCGATGCCCAAAACAACGTCATCACCGGCGACCCGGCCCCCGGCCAGCCCACGCAGGTGCTCGTCGACGGCGGCCTGCTGGCCAATTACCCCGTCGACTTATTCGACTACCCGCGCTACCTGCCCGCCGGTTTCACTGGCCCCACCGATGCCCGCGGCCGCGTCTACAACCCCGAAACCCTGGGCCTACGCCTCGACCGCGCCGAGCAGATTCCGCTCGACGCCTCCCCCACCGGCCGCCAGCAGCTCGCGCCCTACGACATCCAGGACTTCAACTCCTATCTGGCCGCTCTCTACACCGTGGCCCTCGAAAACCTCAACCCCGTGCAGCCCGCCGACCAGCGCCGCACGATAAATATTGATTTTCTGAACTTCAGCCCAAAAATTAAGCGGATTTCGGACGCCCAGAAAAAGCAGCTGATGGACAGCGGAAGGCGGGGCGTGCAGGCGTTTATGGCACGGCAGGCAGGCAAATAATTTTGTAATAACCCGATTACGGCGACGATAAGCCACTCATGAAAACCTACTTCCTCCGTTCATGAGCTCAGCAACAGGAGCAGGCATTCTGGCTCTATTGCTGCTAATCGTGGCGCTGCCGTTGCTGATAAGCACCGACGAGTACTTCCGTAATCAAAAGCTCGCTCAGCCAGTCGTTCATTTGATATATAGACCGTGGCGCGAAATGAGCTTTTGGTGGACATTATTGCAGACCTTTTACGGGCTTGCGTTGCTTGCGGGAGCGGTACTTACGACGATTAAATTAGGAATCGACCCGTTTGCTTTTGTTTTGAACACAGTGCTTTTGCTCGTGGCCTGGCGTTGTTTTCCGGCTATTTGCTTATGGTGGGCTTACTGGCAATGGGATGGCCGGGCTTCTCTTCGCTTCGACCGGGCGAGAAAGGAAATAACATACACCAACCGGGAAATCAACTTCAGTTTTTCAGTGTCGGAAATAGAACGGTTTGTACGTTGTACTCCCACTGCTACCCGGGCTGCAAGTGCCGGTTATAGCTATGCAATACTATACCTTACGGATGCTCGCGAACTGCTAGTAACTTCATTGTTGTGCGATGCAATTGACTGGCTATCTGTTTTACCAGTAGTCAAAGCCGAAGCTATCACTCGGCGTTTTGCATGGTTACCCACGGATTCTAACTTCAAAAAGTTTTTCAACCCTTTTTCCAGATAGTACCCAACTGAAACAAGGGGGGCAGCAACTTATAGTTGCTGCCCCCTTGTTTCAAACCGCTGCTAAACCCTGGCTAAGCTGCCCGAAAACCGGAAGCTTGACGAATGCTGCGCTCGTTGCCGGTGGCAGGGTCGGCGTAGGAATGGTCGCCCACTTCCACCGACAGGCGCTTGCCTATCAGCTGCTTGGTGTCGAGGTCTTTGCCGGCTTCGGGCTTGATGCCGACGGCGGAGTATAACTGGAGAATAATGGGGTGACCGGCTTCGGAATTGTAGAAGCGTTGCGACACGAAGCCGTCTTCGTTTTCCATGCGGGCGGCGAAAAACGGCACGTTCTGGTGCTCGCTGGTGCCCTCTTCGATGTCGGTGATTTCGACCGTGTGGCGGCCGTCGGGCAGGAAGCCTTTGTCCTGGCCTTTGTCAACTGCGATTTTCATATAACTAAATTTATTGGGAGAAAGAAGCTAATTTATTTAGCTTAACGATGCGGCCGGGCCAAGGTTACAAAGCTTCGGCCGGAGCCACCGAAATATCCACCGAATGCGTACTTGCCAGGCCACAGGCCCAGCCGGTTCGGCCCGGTATCTTTGGGGCCATCAATCACTAGCCCACCACTCCACCACTCCACCAACCCGCCTATGTACGCCACCCTCCAGCCCGACCTGCAGCAGCAGCTGCAGGAAATCAAAGATGCCGGCCTTTTCAAGAAGGAGCGCATCATCACCTCGCCCCAAGGCGCCGAGATTGAAACCAACGAGGCCGGCGACGTGCTGAACTTCTGCGCCAACAATTACCTCGGCCTGAGCTCGCACCCCGAGGTCATCAAAGCCGCCAAAGACACCATCGACACGCACGGCTACGGCATGTCGTCGGTGCGCTTCATCTGTGGCACGCAGGACATTCATAAGGAGCTGGAAGCCAAGCTGGCCGAGTTTCTGGGCACCGAGGACACCATCCTCTACGCCGCCGCTTTCGACGCCAACGGCGGCGTGTTCGAGCCGCTGTTCAACGAGCAGGACGCCATCATTTCCGATGCCCTGAACCACGCCAGCATCATCGACGGCGTGCGCCTGTGCAAGGCCCAGCGCTACCGCTACGCCCACAACGACATGGCCGACCTGGAGAAGCAGCTGCAGGACGCCCAGTCCAAGGGCACGCGTCACCGCATCATCGTCACGGACGGCTCGTTCTCGATGGACGGCACCATTGCCCAGCTCGACAAAATCTGCGACCTGGCCGACAAATACCAAGCCCTGGTGATGATAGACGAGTGCCACTCGATGGGCTTCCTGGGCAAAACGGGGCGCGGCACCCACGAGTACCGCAACGTGCTGGGCCGCGTCGACATCATCACCGGCACGCTGGGCAAGGCCCTGGGCGGAGCCATGGGCGGCTTCACCTCGGGCCGCAAGGAAATCATCGACATGCTGCGCCAGCGCAGCCGCCCCTACCTGTTCTCGAACACGCTGGCCCCGGCCATTGTGGGCGCCAGCCTGCGCGTGCTGGAGCTGCTGACCGAAAGCACGAAGCTGCGCGACCAGCTCGAAGAAAACACCAAATACTTCCGCCAGCAGATGACCGCCGCCGGCTTCGACATCACGCCCGGCGAGCACCCCATCGTGCCCGTCATGCTTTACGACGCCAAGCTGGCCCAGGAGTTTGCCGCCAAGATGCTCGACGAAGGCATCTACGTGGTGGGCTTCTACTACCCCGTGGTGCCGCAGGGCAAGGCCCGCATCCGGGTGCAGCTAAGCGCCGCGCACACCCGCGCGCACCTCGACAAGGCCATTGCCGCCTTCGAGAAAGTAGGCCACGAGCTGGGCACGCTCAAGGACCGCGCCGCAGCTGATGCCGCGCCTACCGGCCCGCAGGTGGTGACGAACACGCCGTGAAGTAGCCCTTTGCTTGTCTGCCGATAGTGCTAATGGACTAGCTATGCAACAAAGACGCTTCTTTGTCTCTGTTTTTCAAAGCTTTTGTATTATACCCCGCCACGGTCCCAGGCCATCGTGGCGGGGTTTTCTTTCACAGAAACGGCTTACCAAGCAGGCGCCATAATTTGTTTAGCAATCAGCTTTGTTTGTCACCTTTAGAAAGCGCTGTCGCTTCTAATTGGATTTCTTTCGCATCAGCGTTAAGGACATGCGTCGGCCCCGGCTACGGGTTTGGCGGTGAGCCAGGCATCAAGGAGGTGGTCGAAAGTGACGGGGTCGGCCATAAACTCCAAAATACCGTGACCAGGGCGCTTGCCCGCCGCCGCCATGCCTGGGGTGAAATTGAACAAGTAGGTATCGGCGCGGCTGCCCGCTTGACGCAACAACGGCACCACCCCAATGCGCGGTGGCGTGGTGCCATCGCCGCAATATTCCGCTTTGCGCACGCCCAGCGTCGTCGAGCCAAAGGCAGTAGCCGACAGCGGGCCCTTGCCGGTGGCAATGTCGTGGCGGTTTTGCCCCACCACAAACCGTTGGTAGCCATCGGGTGCCGCCTGGGTAAAGAGCTTGCCGGTGGCGTCGGTGCGGTGGGCAAAGTCCATAAAGTGCAGGCTCGGCATGGCCGGCGCCACAAAGGCTACGCGCACCTGGGCGGCATGGGGAGTAGCGTATTCGGGTTGCTTGACCAGGGCGCGGTAAGTTTGATTGCGTAGCCGCGGCCCCTTGGCATTGCCAAGCACGGAGGTGCTGTTCCAGAGTGCAACGCTGAGCAGCGGCGCGCCGGTGCTGTGTCCAAACAGGTAAAGCGGGGTGGCAGGATCTAAGCTGGCCAGCACCCGGCGCAGGCCCAGCCCCACCGGATACATGGTGGCCTGGGCCTGCTTCCAGATGCGAAGCAAGCCCACGCCGCTGGCCGTGCGTCCGTCCCAATACACCTCCAAAAATTGCACCCGGCGCCCTTTGAACTGATTGGTGCGAATTTCACGCTGCAGCGCCGGGTACCAGCGCGTGGCCCCTACTTCATTGTTGAAGCCATGCACCAATACGACCAAGACTTCGGGCCGCGAGGTGCGCAGGTGCTGGTTGAAACGCGCGATGAACTGGGTGAGCATGGCTTCCTGCAGCCGCCGCCACGCGGGGTAGTTTACAGAGGTATCGGCCGGGTTCGATGGAGTCAGCGGCACCCCGTAGTGCGCTTGTAGTCGTTCGTACTCCAAACGCTGTGCAGCCTGTTCTTTGCGGGCCGCGGGCAATTGGTAGTAGTCCTGCAAATCGGCGCCGGCTTTAGCCAGCCTTTTGTTGTCGACCGCTAGGAAGGCATCCGCCCCCGGGTAGAGGTTGCCATTGCGGTCAAAGTAAAGGCGCGCAATGTCGCCGCCGGTGGTGGCACCGTTGCTGCTGGCCTCCCAGCCGTAGTACACCGGACGGGCACACCCAGCAATAAGTATCCACAGCACCAAGAAGCATTTTGTATGTAAAAGGCGGGCAGAAGAAGACCGATTCATAAAAAAAGAAACATGAGTTCATGTAATTGAAGGCGCTACAGCTCCACTTCACAAGGGGATGCTGGCCACGGGGCTCCGTTTGATGCAGGCACCCGCCTCAAGCCTCTTCTTTAGTACACGGCCGATGAGAGCGAGCGGGTGGCCGGGGTGGGGCTGTTGGCGCTGGCAGGCAGCAGGGCCCCTAGGCTGATGGAATAGCCCACTTGCAGTTGCGCAAAATCGCGCTGCCGCGATTTTGGAAATACAAAGTTGGTAACGCGGAAAAAGAGCTTGTTGCTCGGCGAGCCAAAGGGGTAATAATAAAATTGCGCGCCGGGCCGCAGCACCCATTGCGCCTCATTGTTGGCAATGGGCGGCTGGTAGCTCTGCACGTTGTGGAGCAGGGTGGTGAAGAAAAAATCACAGCCGAAATTGCGCTGGCGCCGCACCGTGGCCAGCACTTCAAACCCGTACAAATTCTGGTAAGCGTTGCGCGAACGCAAGGTGTCGCGGGTGCCCAGCGGGCCGGCCACGCGCGCGATGGTGCGCGTCCACGAGGTGTTGAGTTGCCAGGTCACGTGACCTCCTCCGTCGAGCGTAAGCAAATTCAAGTTGGCCCCAAAACGCAGGTAGTTGCGCTGCAGAAGCGCGGGCCGGTCAATCAGCCCATTGCGGTTGGTGCGCAGTGTATCGAAACGGGTATCGAGGCGCGCCACCGACACGAAGGGCCGAACTGCTCCGAAAAGAAACAGGTGGCTGTTGCTCCAGGCCGGATTAGGGTTGAGTAGCAGGTTGCTGGCAATTTCGGTGGTCACCAAGGCGTTGGGCTCGTTATTGAGCGTGGCCAGCAGGTCGGTAAAGAGGCCTACTTCGAGCAAGCTGCCCAGCCCGCCGCCCGTATGAATATCGTAGCTTGGCTTTTCCGGCGTCAATTCCCAGTTTTCGTTGTCGGGCAGAAAGCGGCGCGAACCCATGTGCGTCACTTGCACTAGGTCAGAATAGCGTACATACTCGTTGGCCCCGCCCAACACCCCCAGGTAATTGAGCGAAGTCACCGGCTTGTTCAGCACCAAACTGGTGCGGGCGTTGGTAAAGCGCACGTCCTTCACCAATTCGTTGCCTTTTGAGTCCAGCACTTTACCATACACATTGGCCCGGGTGATGCGCCCATTTTCCGTGCTGAACTCCATGCGTGTCAGCTTAAAAACACTGTCCGGCACCTCCTGCCAATCCCCATTGGCAGCACGCTTATAAATTGGATAACTGCCCTTGGGATGCAGCGACATGGTGGCGATGTGTGACTCATCGCTGGCGTCGCGGGTGTCTGATTTCAACCGGGCGCGCAAGCTATCCACCACGGCTTTAAGCACGGCTTGGTCCGACCGTAGCTTTTCAACTTCTTTCTTGGTGGTGTCGGCGGAAGCGCTGCCGCTTTGTCCGCTGGGCTGTTCGGCCGGGCTGGGCGTTGCAGGAGGCGTTGTCTGATTGGCAGCGGACCGAGCGGGGCTGGTGCCTTCCACTACAACAGGCCTCGTTTGGGCCCAGGCTCCTTGGGCAAGCATTGCCAATAGGCAGCTTAATTGGTAGACTTGTTTCATGTATTAAATCAAAAAGGGTAGTTTTTGACGACCAGCGTTTCCAGTCACTTTGAATGATGACGCTAAATAAAACAATAAAATATATAATTTATGTATTTGTGTGATATATC
This sequence comes from Hymenobacter monticola, assembly GCF_022811645.1. NCBI lineage: Bacteria > Pseudomonadati > Bacteroidota > Cytophagia > Cytophagales > Hymenobacteraceae > Hymenobacter > Hymenobacter monticola. Next base: position 993,994 of record NZ_CP094534.1, read on the forward strand.
TTGATTAATCATTCCTTTTTCAATTCTTATTATGTTGTACAATTGCTATTTTATCTTCTTTATTGTATTCAGACCATATACCATTTAAATTACACGAGGCTATCATCTTATCATCTAAATTCTTACAAACAAAGAAGCCCCGCTGGCAATGCCAGCGGGGCTTTTTAATGAGCCGAAGCGAAAGGCTACTGGCGCACCACGCGCTGGGTGAGCACGCCTTGCGCCGTCAGCACCCGGAAGGTGTAGACACCCGAAGCCAGCTGGCCGAGCTTGAGCTCGGCCGTGCCGGCCGCCACCGTGCCGGTGTGCACCACCTGGCCCAGGGCGTTGAGCACGGTCAGCTGCGAAGCCTTGGCGTTGACGCCGCTCAGCTCCACGCGCAGCTGGCCGTCGGCCGTCGGGTTGGGGAACACGCGCAGGCTTACGCCAGCCAGCGTGGCCGTTTGCGTGCCCAGCACCGTGGCCGTCACCGCCGCCGAAGGAATCGAGGTGCAGCCGTTGGCCGAGATGGCCTGCACCGTGTAGGAGCCGCTTTGGTTACCAGCCGTCAGCGTCAGCGTGCCCGTCGTGCTGGGCGTGCCCACGGCCGTGGCCGTGCCGTTCACGGTGCGGTAGAACCGGTAGGTCACGCCCGCCAGGGCCGGCGTGCTGAGCTGCACGGCCCCGCCCGCCTGCGGCGTGGCCGTGAGCACCGGCTGGCCGATGCCGAAAACAACGGTGAGCGTCGCCGACGAGCTCGACGCGGCCGACCCGCTGCAGGCGCCTGTGGCGGCTACGGTATTGGTGATGGTGAAGGTGCCGTCGATGTTGGTGTTGGCCAGGGTGATGACACCCGTCACCGGGTCGATGCGCAAGCCAATGCCCGTGGTCGAGAACGTGCCGGCCACCGCGCCGGGCGCCAGAATGGGCGCCACGGTCACGGGCGAGTTGGTGCAGTACGTGCCGGCCGGGTAGCTGAACGAGGAGTTGGGCGGCGTGGAGAGCGTGAGTACCGTGCGGGCCGTCTGGGTGCAGGCGGCCGAGGGGCCGGTGGGGGTCAGGGTCAGGGTCACCGTGCCGGCGGCCACGTCGGCGGCCGAGGGCGTGTAGGTGGCGTTGAGCGTGGTGGCGTTGGGCGCGAACGTGCCCGTGCCCGAGGTGGTGTAGGTGCCGCCCGTGGCCGTGCCGGCGATGCTGCCGTTCAGCGTGTAGGGCGAGCGGCCGCAGCTCGTGGCCGTGGCCGCGCCCAGCGTGGCCACCAGGCCCGGCGTCACGTTCACCTGTATCGGCGTGCGCGCGGCGGTGCTCACGCACTCCGACCCAATCTGCCAGTTGTAGAAGAAGTAGTAGTAGCCGGCCAGAGTGCCGTCAGTGATGCGCACCGTGCCGCTCGGCGACACGTAGGGGAAGGCCGTGGCCGGCGTGGAAGTGCCACCCGAGAAGTCCCGAATCAGGCTTGGGGTAGCCGTGCTCAGGTACAACGTGTAGTTGCCAGCAGCAGGCACTGCCAGGTTGAGGGTGAGGACTGCGGGCGAAATAGCGGCCGAGGTGTTGGCCGGTACGGGAACAGTAACGGAGGCTACCGGCGTCCCGCTCGTCGTGCTGCCCGTCAGCAGTTGCACGGTGGCCGTGCCGGCAGCGGCGTTAGCCGACCGGTACACGGTTACGCTGGTGATGGTAGTGGCGCCGGTGGTGGTGAAGTACAGGCCGCCATTCGTATTCGTGCCGTCGGCACCCGAGGTCGCGGGCTTGCCCACGTTTTCCTGCCCGCCCGAGAAGGCTTCGGCGTAGTAGGTGGTGCTGGCCGTGAGGGCCGGCGTGGTGTAGGGGTTGCCCGTGCCCACCAGCGTGCCGCCGGTAGCCGCCGTGTAGTAGCGCACGTTGATGCCCGTCGGCACCGTGGCCGAAAGCGAAGCCGTACCGCCGGCGCACACGCTCAGCGGCGACGGAGCGGCCGTGATGGCCGGCGTATTCACCGTGATGGCCGATACGTTGCTGTACACCACGTTGGTGTTGCAGCTCACTTTGTAGCGGTAGTAGGTGGTGCTGGTGAGCACCGGCGTGGTGTAGGTGGCGCTGGTGGCGCCGGCCACGTCGGTGAAGGTGCCGGTGGCGCTGCTGCTGCTTTGCAGCTGAATGCTGCCGTTGGCGAAGCCCGCGAGCGACAACGACGCCGTGCCGCTGAAGCAGAGGCTGCTGCTGGCCGGCGAGAGCGTGCCCGCCACCGGGGCCACCACCGTGCGGGTCACCGTGGCCAGGGTGTTGTTGGCGGTGTTGAGGTCGCCCACCACCGAAGCAGTAATGGCGAAGGTGTAAGCCCCTACAGCCGACATGTCCAGCGTGCCCGGCAGGGTCACGGTCTGGGTGGCGCCGGTCGCCAGCGTGCCGGTGCTCAGCGTGGCCGAGAACGAGCGGGTCTGGCCCGAAGGCAGCGTCACCACCACGGTCACGGTGCCGGCGTTGGTGGCAAAGTTGAGGGCGGCGCTACCGTTGTTGCGAATCTGCACGCTCACGGCTTCGGTGGGGCTGTAGCAGGTGGTGTTGGCAGCGGGCGTGAGCAGGCTGGCAGCAGCCACGTCCACGGCCACGGGCGTAAACTCGTAAGCGCCCATATCGGGGGCCGCGCCACGGGCGGTGCCAGCGATGTCATCGGTCACGCGCGCCAGGGGCGTGCCCGAGTTGTTGAGCAACACATTGCCCGGCGTGAGGTTGGTGGCGCTGGTAAATACCGGGTCGGTCGATACACTGTTCTGGTCGAAGGCGTTGCCGTTGGCGGCCTGCCAGTTGGCCAGCGTGGCGAAGTTGGCGTTGTAGTAGCCCACGTTGCCGGAGGGCACGTAAATGTCGTTGTAGTTGCTGCTCGTGCCGCTCACGGTGTAGTATAGGCCGTACTTGGTGCCGGTGCCCGCGCGGGTGACGCTCACCACGTTGTTTTTGATGTCAGCGCTTGTGCCCGAGCTGTAGATGCCGTAGGTGGTGCTTGTAGAACCCGCTTGGTCGGCGCTGTTGATGCTGTTGTTGTAAATCCGGCTGTTCGCCGAGCTCGCACTGTAAATAATATAGTGCGAACCAGCGCCGTTGAGGTTGTACAGCACGTTGTTCACCACGTCGTTGGGCGTGGCAGTCGTGGGCGTGGTGCCGTTGGACAGGTAAATGCCGTAAAGCGTGCTGGTCGAAGTCGGGTTGCCGGTGAAGGGGTCGTGCACGCGGTTTTTCTCGATAGCCAGCCCGCGTGAAGAGAAGCTATACAGGCCGTAGAAGGTGCTGCCGTTGGTGCGCAGCGGCCGGCTCACGTCGTTGCCGATGAACTGGGCGCCGTCCTGGTAGCCCGCGTACACGCCGTACAGGTAAAAGTCGCGAACGTTGTTGTTGCGCAGCACATTGCCCGTGTTGAAGGCCGTGGTGCTGTTGCCGTAAAGCGTGATGCCGTAGTAGCCGCCGTTCACCGTGTTGCCTTGCAGCGTCAGGTTGTTGGCCGCGTTGCCGCTCGTGGTAGCGCTGGCCACCGAACCGTTTACCGCGATGCCAACAAAGTTGCTGCTCGTGCTGCTCAGGTCGTTGTTGATGGTGCAGTTGGTGATGCGGTCATTGTCGGCCGCGTTGGTCAGCAGCACGCCGTAGCCGTAGGTGGCCGCGGGCGTCGCGCCGGCGCCCCCGGTCGGGTCAATCACCAGGTTGTTGATGGTGGTGTAGTCGGTGCCATTGAGCTGCACCACCGCCCGCTGGTTGCTGTTGGTGGAAGCAAACTGAATGGTGCGCCCGCCGCCGTTCACCACGATGGTGTTGGTGGCACTGGTGCCCGCCACTTCGTTCAGCAGAAATTGCTCGTTGTAGGGGCCGCCGCTCACCGTGAGCGTCACCGGGCCGTTGATGCCGTCGAGGTTCAGGCGGTTGGCCGCGTCGGTGAAGCTGTTGAAGTTGGTGCCGCCCGTGGGCTGCGCGTTGTTGATGGTGTAGGCGCCGCTGAAGGGGTTGGCGGTTTGGGACGTTGCCGACACGTTGTCAATCACGGCCGGGGGCTGCGTGCCCACCGAGCCGTCGTTGCGCCAGGTAAACACCAGGCGCTGCGTGGTGCCCGCCACGCTGGCCGGCAAGCGGAAAGAGGTGCGGCCAAAGGCGGCCTGCAGGTTAATGTTGCCGCCGAGCTGCACGGCGCCGGCCGTGCCATTTGTGAGTTGCGTGCCGGCCACCGGTGTCACCGTGGTGGGCACCAGAAACACCTGAATGTAGTCGAAGGTGCTTTCGCCGCCGGCCTTCCAGTCGAAGCCGAGCTGCAGGATATTTTGCCCGGCCGGGAACGTCACGTCGCGGTACATGTGCGCCACCGACAACGAGGTGATATCATAGGCGTTGCTCGTGCCGTTGTCGTTCGAGACATAAGCCGCTTTGGTGCCCGTCGTCGTCGGCCCGTTGCCGCCGGCCGTGCCCACGTACCATTGGTTGACTTGGGTGCCGTTGACGATGGTGAAGGAGCTGGTGGCGCCCTCGAACGTTTCGTTAAAAACGGTAGTGGTTTGCGCCTGGGCACCGAAGCCGCCCAGCAACAGGGCGCCCGCACCCAGCAGCCGCGCCAGGCGCTTACCGGGCATGAGGGCACTGAGCCGCGAAGACCGCAGCCCGTGAAGTAAATTTTTGTGCATGAAAAATGAAGGTAAAAGTGAACGGATACGAGAGGGTGTAGGAAGGGAAAAGTGTAAAAAAAGAATCTATGGGTGGTAGAGACAAAGGCTTGGGTAGGGCCTTATGCGAAAAAGTCCGGCGTGAGGGCGGCAAAGAAACGGTCCTCAAACCCCATCAGCACCAGCAGGCCCGACCGAACAGTCTCAGAAAAGTAAAGCTCAAACGGCTGAAAACCTAATTAAACCCCCATCGAAATTCCCTTGAAGACTTAGCAAATCTCTATTTTATCGATTGATAATCAATAAACAATCAATTTATTTTTATTAAAGCCAAAGATTTTAATAACCCGCCAGGCCTGGTCACCAACGCCTTGCTTAGCTTATGCGGCAATGCAAAGGCTGGCTTTATACTTCTAAGCGACCAGGCAACGGCATTTTTGTCGTAAACAAAGAACGGAATCAACAACCAGGGCCCACAAAAAAGCCCCGCCGGCAGTACCGGCGGGGCTTTTTTGTGTAGCGTCGCAGCGCCGTGTGTGTTTATTGGCGCACCACGCGCTGGGTGAGCACGCCTTGCGCCGTCAGCACCCGGAAGGTGTAGACACCCGAAGCCAGCTGGCCGAGCTTGAGCTCGGCCGTGCCGGCCGCCACCGTGCCGGTGTGCACCACCTGGCCCAGGGCGTTGAGCACGGTCAGCTGCGAAGCCTTGGCGTTGACGCCGCTCAGCTCCACGCGCAGCTGGCCGTCGGCCGTCGGGTTGGGGAACACGCGCAGGCTTACGCCAGCCAGCGTGGCCGTTTGCGTGCCCAGCACCGTGGCCGTCACCGCCGCCGAAGGAATCGAGGTGCAGCCGTTGGCCGAGATGGCCTGCACCGTGTAGGAGCCGCTTTGGTTACCAGCCGTCAGCGTCAGCGTGCCCGTCGTGCTGGGCGTGCCCACGGCCGTGGCCGTGCCGTTCACGGTGCGGTAGAACTGGTAGGTCACGCCCGCCAGGGCCGGCGTGCTGAGCTGCACGGCCCCGCCCGCCTGCGGCGTGGCCGTGAGCACCGGCTGGCCAATGCCGAAGATGACCGTGAACGTCGTCGACGCAGTGCCCGTAGTCGAGCCGCTACACGCACCCGTTCCCGCCACCGTGTTGGTCACGGTGAAGGTGCCGTCAATATTCGTGTTAGCCAGCGTAATCACGCCCGTCACCGGGTCGATGCGCAAGCCGGGAGCCGTGGTGGCAAAGGTGCCGGCCACCGCGCCGGGCGCCAGCACCGGGGTCACGGTCACGGGCGAGTTGGTGCAGTACGTGCCGGCCGGGTAGCTGAACGAGGAGTTGGGCGGCGTGGAGAGCGTGAGTACCGTGCGGGCCGTCTGGGTGCAGGCGGCCGAGGGGCCGGTGGGGGTCAGGGTCAGGGTCACCGTGCCGGCGGCCACGTCGGCGGCCGAGGGCGTGTAGGTGGCGTTGAGCGTGGTGGCGTTGGGCGCGAACGTGCCCGTGCCCGAGGTGGTGTAGGTGCCGCCCGTGGCCGTGCCGGCGATGCTGCCGCTCAGCGTGTAGGGCGAGCGGCCGCAGCTCGTGGCCGTGGCCGCGCCCAGCGTGGCCACCAGGCCCGGCGTCACGTTCACCTGTATCGGCGTGCGCGCGGTGCTGATGCAATCGTTGCCTACCAAGATGTTGTAGAAGAAGTAGTAGGTCGAGCTGGCGCCGCCGATGTAGCCCCCAATAATCGATACCGCCCCGCTGGGCGTGGTGTAAGGGAAACTGTTCACGTTGTCGCGGTACAGCGTGGGTGGGGTGCCGGTGGTGGCGGTTATCAGGCGGTAGGTGCCGGCAGCCGGCACGGCCAGGTTCAGGGGCAGCACGGTCGGAATCAACGAGCTGGCGCTGCCGGCCGCCACTGCGAACGGGCCCGCGGTGGCCACCAGGTTGCCGGTTACGTTGTCGCGCAGCTCCACGGTCAGGCTGCCCGCAGTGGCAGTGGCGTTGTACACCGTAGTCTCCTGAATGGTCGTGGGGCCATTGGTCGTGAGCACGATGCCGGTGTTGGTACCGCTATAGCCGCCGTTGGTCTGAACGGATGTCGCTTTGCCCACCCGCTCCGCGCCGCTGGCGAAGGCTTCGGCGTAGTAGGTGGTGCTGGCCGTGAGGGCCGGCGTCACGTAGGGGTTGCCCGTGCCCACGGCCGTGCCGCCGGTGGCCGTGGTGAAATAGCGCACGCTGATGCCCGCCGGCACCGTGGCCGAGAGCGAGGCCGTGCCGCCAGCGCACACGCTCAGCGGCGAGGGAGCCGCCGAAATCACCGGGTTATTTACCGTCACGGTGGCCACGTTGCTGTAGGCCACGTTGGCGCCACAGGTCACTTTGTAGCGGTAGTAGGTGGTGCTGGTGAGCACCGGCGTGACGAAGGTAGCGCCGGTGGTGGCACCGGCCACGTCGGTGAAGGGGCCGGTGGCGCTGCTGCTGATTTGCAGCTGAATGCTGCCGTTGGCCGGACCGGCCAGGCTCAGCGAGGCCGTGCCGCTCACGCAAATCGAGGACGAAGCCGGCGAGAGGGTGCCGCCCACCGGGGCCAGCACGTTCAGCGTGGGCGCGGGCGTCAGCAGGTCGTTGGTGGTGTTGCCATCGCCCTGCACCGTGGCCGTGATGGCGAAGGAGTACGTGCCCAGGGCCGTGAAGTCGGCCAGGCTGGTGAGCGTCACGTTCTGCGTGGCCGTCGAGGCCAGCGTGCCCGTGTTGATGGTTTGGGTCAGGGTCTGGGTCGAGGCGTTCGGGCCGCTGATGACGACCGTCACGGTGGCGGGAGTGGTGGCGAAGTTGAGCGCGGCCGAGCCGTTGTTGCGAATCAGCACCGTCACGGGCGTGTTGGCGCCGAAGCAGGTGGCCGTGCTGTTGTTCAGCGGCGACACCAGGCGGCCGGGGGCCAGGTCCGTCACGGCGGGCGTGAACTGGTAGGCGCCGAGGCTGGGCGCGGTGGCCGGGCGGGTGGCGCCGGAGTAGTCCACTGTGATGCTCAACGGCGTGCCAGCGGCGGCCACGACCGGCGACACCGGTAGCAGGTTGGTGTTCGAGGTAAACACCGGGTCGGCGCTGATGGAGTTCACGTCCTTGGCGGTGGCCGTTTTCAGCGCGGCCAGGGTGGTCACGTCGGCGGCCACGTAGCCGAGCACGCCGTTGGGGGCGCCCACGTAGTAGTCGTTGTAGTCGCTGGTGCCCAGCACGCTGGCGTTGGTGTAGTACACGCTGTAAGACTTCACCGTATTGGTGGTGGCCGCGCTGGCAATGGTGTTCGCAAAAATGTTGTTGCGCACGTCCAGGCCCGTTACCGAGGTGGAGGTAACGGCCAGACCCGCGCTGACGTTGCTCGGCGTGGCGTAGCTCGCATTGGGCGAGTAAGTGCCGGACAGGTTCACCGTGTTGTAGTACAGCTTGGTGCCGGCGCCGCCCGTTAGGTAAAGGCCGAAGGGGTTGTAGGTGCTGCTGCTCGAATAAGCCCCCGTAAGAATGTCGGAAATCAGGTTGTTCGAGATTTCCGTGTTGGTCAGGTTGTTTGTGCTGCTCAGGCTGATGCCGTAAGCGCCGTAGCCGCCGGTGTTGAGCTGGCGCAGGCCCGAAATAGCGTTGCGCGAAATCACGGCACCGGTCACGTTCTCGTTCAGCACAATGCCGCCAATGTTGGAGGCGATGGCCGAGCCATCGATGCCCAGAATGGTGTTGCGCGACACGAGCGGGGCCGTAGCCCCCTGCAGGTCGATACCGCGGTAGAGCACGTTGCCGAACGCCGCCGTGCCCGTGCCCGACGGTACCGCCCCGATGCGGTTGCCCACAATCTGCAGGCCGTCGTAGGAAGTGGGCACGCCGCTGGCTTTGGCAAAAATGGCCTCGAAGGTCGCCGTAATGGCGTTGTTCTCAATCACGAGGTTGTCGTTGTCGTCGCCGTAGGTGAAAGCGCTAGGCGTGGGAATAGCCACCGAAAGCCCCGCCGAGGCGTAGATGCCAAACGAGTTGTTGTTGCTGAACGAGTTGCTGCTGGACGAGCTGCTGCCCACCAGGTTGAGGTTGCGCAGCGTGATGTTGGTCGAGCCGTTGCCCGCGCCCTGGCTGCCCACCCACACCACGGCGTTGGCGGCGGTGTTGGCGCTGGTCAGGGTCAGGTTGCGGATGCTGCCGCCGGCGGTGTTGGCCCCGTCGAAGGTGATGTAGCGGGCATTGCTGAATACCACCACGGCCGCCGAGTTAGTCGGGCCCGTCACGGTGGCGCTCACGCCCGGGGCCGGGCTGATGAGCAGCGTGTTGGTGGTCGAGGCCGAAGGAATGTTGCCGAAGGTGATGGGGAAGGTTTCGCCCGTCGAAGCCGAGTACGTAGCGTCGAGCAGCAGGAACGTCGCCGGCCCCGTCAGCACGTTGATGGCGTAGGCGTTGGCCGCGGCCGTGAGGGTGGCAAACACGCGGTTGGCGGGCGTGCCGGCGGGCGGTGTGGAAGTGCCCACGTAGTACACGCCGCTCAGGTTGCCCACAATCTGGAACGAGGCCGGTGCCGCCGGCGCCGTGGTGCCGGGCGGGTTGATGCCACCGCCACCGCCGGGGCTGGTGCTGGCATTGGGCGTGGCCACCAGGTCCTGGGCCGATACGTAGTATTGAATCACGTCGCCCTGCGTCACGCTGCCGCCGGGCAGCAGCGCGTAGTTGAAGTTGAAGGTGTAGCTGCTGCCGCTCACGCTCGTGGCGTTCACAAACACGAAGGCGCCCGAGGTGCCCCTGCGGTAGTACAGGCGCGGGGCGTTGGCACCCGTGGCCACGCCGGCGGGGTCCGAGATGGTCACGACCAGCGCGGGGCCGGTGGTGCTGACGGTGTTGTTCAGGGGCGTGTACGTCAGCACGGGGCCGCTCAGGTCGAGCGGCTGGTAGGTGCCCTCGTAGGCGCCTAGGTCGGGCGCGGTGGTGCTGCGCGTCGCGTTGGCGTAGTCAGTGGTGATGCCGCTGATGGGCAGGCCCCCGCTTTCAATCTGCGTCGGTGTGGTGGTGCTCACCTTCAGGAAGTTGGCATTGGTGCCGCTGGTGCTCACGAAGGGCGGGTTTTCCGTCACCGAGTTGATGTCGCGGCCCGCCATGAAGTTCTTGTAGTCGGCCAGCGTCTGCTGGGCGTTGACGAGGGTCCCACTCTGGCCTTCCACGTAAATCAGGTTGGTGGCCGAAGGCGTGCCGGCGTAGTACAGGTTGGCGTTGGTCGTGGTGGTCAGGTTGACGGGCACCACGCCCGCCGTGCCCGCGGTGCGGCGCAGGGCCACGGTCACGCCCGTGCCGTTCGCCGTCGAGGTGTTCACCACCACGTTGTTGCGCAAGGTGATGGGCGAGGTATTCAGCGAGTTGTAGGTAATGCCTGAGGTACCGAAGTTGGTGCCCGTGCTGGTCGCGTTCAGGTAAATGCTGTTGTACTGGGCATTCACCACGGTGCCGCCCAGAAACAGACCCGAAATGGCCGTCACGCTTGAGGCATTGGGGGCGCTAATGTCACCCACGAGGTTGTTGGTCACGTTGGTCGTCGCACCCGAGGCGTAAATGCCGTACACGATGGGCGAAGCGCCCAACGCCGTCAGGCCCGATATCCGGTTGCGGTACACGTTGAGGGTGCTGCTGCCGAACAGGTTCGTGCCCCACAGGTTGTTGCCGCCGCCGTTGATATTCTGCATCACGTTGTCGTAGTACTGGGCCGACGAGGACGAGCCATGGAAGCCGTAGAAGCCATAGATGCCGCCGGTAGTACTGGTGCCGCTGAAATTGCTGATGGTGTTGCCAAACACGTTCTGCGTAGCCGTAGCCCCGGTGCCGATGTACACGAAGTAGGACGAGCCCGTGGTCGCCCCCGGCCGGGTCCAGCCGCTGAGCGTGTTGCCCGAGATAACCAGGTTGGCCACCGCCGCCGTGCTGTAGATGCCGTAGAAGGTCGCCACGTTGGCCGTGGCCGACGACATAGTCACGTTGTTGTTGTTGATGTTGACCGTGCCGTTGGTGGCGGTGGTGTTTGCGCCGCTGCCGCTCTGGATGCCATAGATGGAAGTAAAGCTGGAGCTGGGAGCGTTCGACACCAAGTTTACCGTGTTGCCCAGCAGGTCGGCAACGCCGCCGGTACTCGTCAGAATGCCGTAGAGCGTACTGGTGGGGCCCACCGCAGTGCCCGTTGGGGTCGACTCCAGGCTATTGCCCTGCACTTTCAGCGCGTTCTGGTAGATGGTGTAGATGCCGTAGGCCGTGGCCGTGGTGCCGAAGTTCGAAATGGTGTTGCCCGTGGCCGTGGTGCCGCTCACGATGCTGCCAACCTCGTTGTTCTGGTCGTAAAAAGCGTAGGGGCTCGAAGCAGCGAAACCCGTCACAGAAATCCCGTTGTTGACGCCGCTGATGGTGTTGCCGTAAAACTTGTTGTTCGAGTTCGTGCCATCCGCCGTGGTAGGCGTCAGCTGCACCGAGCTGAGGGTGGTGGGCAAGTGGTTATTGGCATAGATGCCCACCGTCGACAGTCCCTTTTGCAGGGTGATGACGCAGTTGCGGATAATCACGTTCTGGCAGCCATCCACTGTGGGCGTGCCGTTTTTTAGCAGCGCAAAGCCCCATTCCATCTGCGTCACCGGGCTGGTGTTGGACGCCGGGTCGAGCAGCGTCAGGCCATCAAACGTCACGTAGTCGGAGCCCCGCAGCACGATGATACCGTCGTTCGGGGCCGAGGTCCCAACGCCCGCCGTGATGGTGGGGTTGGCGCCGGTGCCCGACTTCTGGAACACGATGGGGTTGGCCGCCGTGCCGGTGGCTGTGATGAGGCCGGCGCCGGGCGAGGCGAAGGTTTCGGTGTAGCCCGCCGCCACGTTGAACGTGACGCCGCCCGGGCCCACGCCCTGCGCGTTCAGGTCGGTGATGGCCGCCGCCAGCGTGGCGTAGCCGGTGCTGCCCGCGCCGGGAATAGCCTTGGCGCCGCTGAGCTGGGCCTGCGCCCCCAGGCTGCCGAGCAGCAGCAGCCCGGTCCCGAAGACCTTGGCCAGACCGGCCCGGCGCGACAGTAGCCGCAGCAGCAAATCCTGCGGCTTCAGAAGTAGATTTCCTTGCATGTGCTGGAAGATAAAAGTGGGTGATGGAGAGATTGCCGCGCCCCGGCCAATGGCCGGGGCGGCCACCGCTTCGCGCCAGCGCCGCTGGGGGCGGCGCACGGCCAAGACAGCGTTGTGTAAAAGATTTTTCATGCGGGTGGAATGAGGGTGGGAAAAGCGGCAGGGTGCAGGCAGAACAAGGCCCCGGAAAGTGGCAAAGCCCCTCCGCATGCGGTGGCGCTAATGCCTGGCATAGCCTAGCCGATGGTGCGCAGGCGGCTGATGAGTTCGGGCAGGTAGAGGCGGCCCACGGGCAGCACCTGCTTGCCCACCTGCACCAGCAGGCGGGTGGGGTCGAGGCGCTCGATGTGTTCGATATTGACGAAGTAGCTGCGCTGAATTTGCACAAACCGCTCGGCGGGCAGGATGCGGGCCAGCTCGCGCATGGGCATGCGCACCGGGATGCTGCGCTCGGCCAGCATCAGGCTGCACGTCTTATTGTCGGCCGCAATGCTGAAAATGTCGCGCAGATGCACCTTTTCCAGCAGTCCGTTTTCTTTCACGAAGACTGATTCGGCGGCTCCCTGGGCAGGCCTCGGCTGCGGGGCGGCATCGGGAGTGGGCCAGGTGCTGCTGGCAAAGTTTTTCACGGCCAGGGCAATGGCGCGGTGCAGCGTATCGGCCACGGCGGGCTTGGTCAGGTAGGCCGCCGGGCCCACGGCCTGCGCCAGCTGAAAGGTCTGCTCGTCGCTAAACGAGGTGAGGAAGATGAGCGGGACGGGGCTATGCGCCAGCAGCTGCTCGGCCAGCTGCAAGCCGTTGGTGGCACCGCGCAGGCCAATGTCCAGCAGCACCAGGTCGATGGGCTCGGTGCGGTACAGGGCCATCGCTACTTGCGCACTCGCTGCCGGGCCCACCGTTTCGTAGCCCATGCCCAGCAGCATCGACTCGACCTGGTCGGCATACAGCGGCTCGTCTTCCACCACCAGCACCCGCACGGCCGCCAGGGCCGGCTGTTGGTCAATATCAGCGAACAGCTGTGCAGAACTCATAAAGCGAATGTCAAATGGTTATCAGCTACTTTGCCCGCGCTGCGCCTCGACTCCATTCACCGTGAGGCCGCGCTTGCTAACAGGAAGGCAATTGTAACCCGTGCCGCCCGCCCGGCCATCTTTCCCGGCGCGAGAAGACGATTTTGGGGTGTAAACGAGAAAATTTCGGGTGTCAGCCGCGCAGTGCCGAGCCCGCCGGCTGGCCGGGGCGCGGCAGCGAAAGCGTGGCGGTGGTGCCCTGGCCGGGGGCGCTACGCAGGTCCAGCTGCCCGCCTTGCAAGCGGGCAAAAAGCCGGCTTAGCCGCAGCCCCAGCCCGGCCCGGCCCCGGTAGGGGTCGGCGGCCGGCTGCGGCTGGTCGCTCATTACCCGGCGCAGCTCCGGCGCGCCCATGCCCGGTCCGGTGTCGGCCACGGCCAGCTGCAGCTGGTGGGCGTGCGTGTCGGCCACGCTGACCGTGATGCGCCCCCCGGGGGGCGTGGCCTGCAGGGCGTTGTTGACCAGGTTGCGCAGAATGGTGAGCGTCATGTTGCGGTCGGCCAGCACCAGCTGCTCTTCAGTGGCGGCGGGCACTTCCAGCGCGATGCCGGCCGTGTGGGCACTCGGCTGGTAGAGCGTCACAATCTCGGCCAGCAGGTCGGCCACCCGCAGGGGCTCCGGCACGGGGCGCAGCTCGCCGCGCTGCGACAAGGCCCAGTTCAGCAGGTTATCCAGCAAGGCCCGCAGGCTCTCGGCCGCCTGGCGCACGCGCCCGCCCAAGCGCAGCAGGCGCACGGTGTCCTGCCGCTCGCTGTAGGCCGTCAGCAAATCGGCCAGGCCGCCGAACGCCATCACCGGGCTGCGCAGGTCGTGGGCAATGAGGGCGTAGAGGCGGTCTTGCTCGGCGCGGGTGGCCTGCAGCTCGGTGCGCTGCCGCCGCAGCCGCCCGGCCAGCACGCCCGCCACCACCAGCCCGGCCACCACGGCCACCAAAAAGCTGCTCAACCCCCACAGGTACTGGCGCTGCTTGCGGGCCTGCAGCGCCTGCAGCTGGTTGCGGTTGGTCAGCTCCCGCACCCGGCTCCGTTCCAGCTCGGTGTCGAATTGCAGGCGCAGCTGGCTCAGGTTGGCTTCGCGCTCCACCAGGTTCAGGCTGTCGCGCAGCTCATGGGCTCGCTTGGCCAGGGGGTAGGCCTCGTTTCCGCGCCCGAGGCCGGCCAGCGCGTCGGCTACGATGTTGAGACAGCCCACCACCAGCGGACTTAGGTTGAGCTGCCGGGCAATGGGCAGCGCGGGCTGCGTCATGGCCAGGGCGTCGGCAAACCGGCGCTGCTCCAGCAGCAGCGTGCCCATGAAGATGCGCGTTACCACCACGCCGTACGATTTGCCCGCTTGCTGGAACAGGCGCAAGGCGCTGCGATGGTAGTAATAGGCCGAATCGAATTGCTGGTCAAAGGCATGCACCAAGCCTAAGCTGTTCAGGTACTGCCCCATGTTGGCTTTTGGCAGCCGGGTGGTACGCAAAATATTCAAAGCCAGGCGGGTGTGGTACAAGCACAGCCGCGTGGTGGAGTCCGGGTACGGTCGGCCCGACTTGAGCCAGCTGAGGTACAGCATGCCCAGGTTGTTGTGCGTCACGCCCAATTCTTCCGGCTCGGCCCGGTACTGCGGCCGCTGCAGCTGCTGAAGCGCCTGCTGGAAATACTGCTGGGCGCTCACAAAGTCGAGTTGCAGGCTGGCAATTCGGCCCAGCCCCAGCAGCGCCCGGGTGAGCAGGCGCTGCGCCCGGGGCAGGCCCATCGCCCGGCGCACCGACTGCTGGTAGTAGCGCACCGCCGACACCAGGTCTGTCTGTCGGAAATAATTATCGGCCAGCTGGTTGATAAGCGCTACTTCGCCGTAGGCATCGCGCAGCTGCCGGGCCAGCCGCAGGCCCTGCTGCCCATATAGAAGCGCTTGCGCGCTGTTTTCGCTGGCCGTGGCTTTGGCCAGCTGTTCGAGCAGGCGCACGCGGTTGGTATCGGCGGGTGTGGCCGTCAGGCGGTGCGTCAGGCTGTCGAGGTAGGGGTTGGCCGGCTGGCTTTGGCCAGGGCGCGCCCATCCCAGTAGCAGAACCAGAACAACGTATAGCCTATTCATTCACAGACTGCCAAACCATAACGCCAAAGGTATTGCTTTTGCAAGTACTTGCTTCGGCTGCAATGTAAACACCACTACGCCGCCCTGGGGCCCTACCCCTAGGCGGCGGCCTCCGACTTCAGGGAAGCCGATGCCGCCGGGCTGCCGGCGCTGCTCAGCAGCCACTCGTTCAGGCGGGTGCGCAGCTCGGCGGTGGCCAGGTTGCGGTACACTTCGCCGTGGTGCACCAAGCTCATGGCGCCGGTTTCTTCGCTCACCACCAGCACCACGGCGTCGGTGATTTCGCTCAGGCCGATGGCGGCGCGGTGGCGCAGGCCCAGCGAGGCGGGCACGTCGGGGTTTTCGCTCACGGGCAGGATGCAGCGGGCGGCCTGAATGCGCCCGCCGGCGATGATGACGGCGCCGTCGTGCAGCGGCGACGTTTTGTTAAAAATGGACAGCAGCAGGCGCTTGCTTATTTCGGCGTCGAGCCGGTCGCCCGACTCGGCGAAGCTGGTCAGGTCCGACGCCTGGGCGAAGCAGATGAGGGCGCCGGTGTATTTGTTCGACAGGCTTTTAGCGGCTTCCACAAACGGGCCCACGGCCAGCGGCGTGGCCTCGGCGGGGCGGCCCCAGCTCCAGCCGCGCATGCGCTCCAGGGCCGTGGCCTTGCCCACGTTCAGCAAAAACCGCCGGATTTCCTGCTGAAACAGGATGATGCTGGCCAGCACCCCCACGCTCATGAACTGGCCCAGAATCTTGGTGAGCAGCTCCATGCCGGTGGCTTTTACCAGCAGGTAGAGCACGTAGAAGGATAGTAGCCCCAGCGCCACGTTCAGGGCCACCGAGCCGCGCAACAGCTTGTAGAGCTGGTAGAGCAGCACCGTCACCAGCAACACGTCGGCCGCGTCAATCCAGCCGAAGTGCAGGAAATTGATGGGAAACGGGCCGGTCATGGGCGAATGGGTGAAGGGTAGCGGGAAAGGAAGCAGCTCGGCTTCCCTTGGCTGAAAGTGGCGCATCGGGGCCTGGGCGTTGCACGGCCGAGGCTTCGTCCTTCAAATTACGGCCTTTATTCGGCGTTTGGAAAGGTATGCGCAAATAATTCTATGGTTTGCCGGGCTTCGGCCACGTCGTGGGCGCGCAGCAGATGAGCGCCGCCCTGCAAGGCCACCATATGCAGGGCCGTGGTGCCGTTGAGGGCCGCTTCGGGGCCGAGGCCGAGGGGGCCGTACACCATGCGCTTGCGCGACAGCGCGGCCAGCAGCGGCAGGCCCAGCGCCCGCAGCTCGGGCAGGCGGCGCAGCAGCTCGTGGCTCTGGGCGGCGGTTTTGGCGAAGCCGAAGCCGGGGTCAATCAGCACGTCGACGGCACCGGCCTGGCGCAGGGCCGTGAGCCTGTCGCGGAAGTAGCGCAGCAGTGTAAGCACCAAGTCGTCTTCGTAGTGCGTCAGCTTGGCCATGGTTTGGGGCGTGCCGCGCAGGTGCATCAGCACGTAGGGCACGCGCAGGCGGCCCACGGTGGCAAACATTTCGGCATCGAGCGTGCCGCCGCCCACGTCGTTCACCAGGTCGGCGCCGGCGTGCACGGCGGCTTCGGCCACGTCGGCCCGAAAGGTATCGGCCGAGAGGAAAGTCTGGGGAAACTCCCGGCGCAGGGCCGCAATAGCAGGCAGCAGGCGGCGGGCTTCTTCGGCGGCCGGAATGTCCTCGGCCCCGGGGCGGGTGCTGTAGGCGCCGAGGTCGAGCACGGCGGCGCCGGCCTGCAGCATGGCTTCGGCGCAGCTGAGCAGGTCTTTCTCGGAGGCCACGCGGCTGCCGGCGAAGAAGGAATCGGGCGTGAGGTTGAGGATGCCCATCACCTGCGGCCGGTGCAGGCTGAGCAAGCGGCCGTGGGGGCTTAATAGGGTAAGGGGGTAGGAGGGTATGGGGGCAGGAGGGAAAAAGGACATGGGAACAACAGGGGAATATGGGGTCAATATCCGCACGTGCTACCGAACTTGCAGCGGGGATGAGCTATTGGCGAAAAACACTCCTACCCCCCTACCCTCATACCCTCCTGCCCTAACCTTGAGCACCCCCGAACACTACGACCTGCTGCTGGCCCGCTGCCGCACGCTGTTTCTGGCCAAAACCCACGACTACGGCACGGCGTGGCGCATTCTGCGCCTGCCCTCGGTCACGGACCAGATTTTCATCAAAGCCAACCGCATCCGCACCATACAGGAAACCGGCGTGCAGCTGGTGGCCGATGATGTGAACGAGGAATTTGTGGCCATCATCAACTACTGCCTCATTGCCCTGATGCAGCTGCACCTGCCCAAGGATACGCCGCTCGACATGGCCCCCGACGCCGTGGCCGAAGCTTACGACCACGAAGCCGCCGAAAACCGCCGCCTGTTGCTGGCCAAAAACCACGACTACGGCGAAGCCTGGCGCCAGATGCGCGTGGCCAGCATCACCGACCTGATACTGATGAAGCTGCACCGCGTGAAGCAGCTCGAAGACATCGGCGGGGCGGCGCTGGTGAGCGAAAGCGTGGAAGGCAGCTACCGCGACATGCTGAACTACGCCGTGTTTGCCCTGATTTTGCGGGGCGAGCAATAGAACGAGTACCCCGAAGCTCCTGCTTCGGCCCGTTGAACGATGCTAACGCGGGCCGAAGCAGGAGCTTCGGGGTACTCGTGCCAGGCAACGCAATGAGCCGTTTGGCCATCTACTCTGGTGTACCTGTCTTCAACAATGAAATCCCTCCTGCTTTCCTTCCTGCTCGCCGGCACTGCCTTCACCGCCGCAGCCCAGGCGCCCAGCCGCGTCGACTCACTTCTCAATGCGGCCCAGCAAGCCAGCAAGAAGAAGGACTACCCGGCCGCCATTGCCGCCTACCAGCAAATGGCGCACGAGCCCGGCGTGAAGCCGCGCTACAAAGCGGTTGGCCTCTACAACATGGCCTGCTACTACGGCCTGCTGGGCGATGTGCCTAGCGGCCTGGCCAACCTGCGCCGCGCCATTGACGCGGGCTACGTCGACAGCAAGCAGATTAGCTCCGACTCGGACCTGGAGAAGCTGCACGCCGACAAGCAGTGGCCCAAGCTGCTGGCCCGCGCCCGCCAGCTGGAGGCAAAGCAAACAATCAGCCGGCCCGAGGACGTGAAGCTGACCACCAGCGACATCGACCATTTCTGGACCGCCTACGCCGCCGCCCGGCGCGACACGGCCCAGGCCCGGGCCATTTTCCGGCGCGAGTACTTTGACAAAGGCTCGACGGGTCTGCGCGATTACTACGAGCTGAAAATCAGGAACGATGCTTCTTTCACCAAGCGCATTCTGCAGCGGCCCAACTACTACAATTCCATCAAGGCTACCACGCTGGCCATTGCCAACGAGAAGCCGAAGATTGTGGCAGCCTTCTGGCGTTTTCAGGAGCTGTACCCGACGGTGCGCTTCCAGAACATCTACTTTGTGGTGGGCGGCTGGGTGTCGGGCGGCACCGTATCGGACGCGGGCCTGCTCATCGGGGCCGACCAAACGGCCAACGGCCCGGGCGTGAACACCTCGGAGCTGAACCTGGTGCAGCGCAACCGCTGCGCTCCCGTGTCGGAGATGCCCTCGCTGATGGTGCACGAGCTGGTGCACCGCAACCAGGGCCCGCAGGACGGCACCCTGCTCAGCTACACCATTAATGAAGGCATGGCCGATTTCGTGGCCGAGCTGGTGACCGGCCACATCACCAACGCCCGCCTGCATCCCTACGGCAACGCCCACGAGAAAGAGCTGTGGGCCGATTTCCAAAAAGAAATGCTCGGCACCGACCCCGACAACTGGATGGCCAACGGCAACCAGGAAACGCCCGAGAAGCCCTGCGACCTGGGCTACTACGTAGGCTACCGCATTGTGCAAGCCTACTACAATCAGCAGCCTGACAAAAAGCAGGCCCTGGCCGACATCCTCAACATCCGCGACGCCAAGGCCTTTTTGGCTAAGAGCGGCTATGCCGAGGCAGTGGCGCGGCGGTAGACTTTCCGACAGGTCGCTTTGCCTAACGCCGGTTTCAACTTCCGGCCCGACCTTTATGCAAACATTGCGCGTTGCCCGCGCGTTTGCCACCGGCTTACTTTGCTCTTATGTCTCCCAACAGCTCCGCTCCCGCCGTTGCTCCGGCCCCTCACTTGTTGCGCACCGTCACCCGCGTGTGCTGGTTTGTGCTGGGCGCCATTTTCATTTTTTCCGGCCTCGTCAAGCTCAACGACCCCGTGGGCACGGCCTACAAGCTGGAAGAATATTTTGAAGTCTTTGCCGTGGCGGTGCCGCCGCTGGAGGGCTTCTTCCTGTGGTTCAAGAACATTTCGCGTACGCTTTCCATCATTCTCAGCTCGCTCGAAGTGATTTTGGGGGTGGCGCTGCTGCTGCGCTGGCACCTCAAAATCACGCTGTGGGTGCTGCTGGGCCTGCTGGTGTTCTTCGGCTTCCTCACGTTCTACTCGGCGGCTTTCAACAAGGTGACGGACTGCGGCTGCTTCGGCGATTTCATCAAGCTCACCCCTTGGACTTCGTTTGCCAAAGACATGTTCCTGCTCGCGCTGTGGTTTATGGTGTTCACGCACCAACGCTTTCTGCGCCACTCGTTTGTGCAGGGCACGTTCGGCATCATGGTAATGACGTTTGCCACGGCCATTGCCATCGGCATCGGGGTGCGGGCCCTGGGCCACCTGCCCTACTTCGATTTCCTGCCCTACAAAGTGGGCAACGACATTGGCAAGCTGATGAAGCCCGCCGAGCCCGCCCGCTACCGCTACACCATGACGCGCAACGGCGAAACCAAGGAATTCGACGCCTACCCCACCGACACCACCTGGAAATACCAAGCCATGACGTCGCTGAACCCCAAAGAGTCGACCCCGGTCATCACCGATTTCGAGGTATCAGACGCGGAAGGCAACTCCTATACCCAGGAGCTGCTGAAAGGCAGCAAGCTGGTGCTCATCGTGCAGAACACCAACAAGACGGACCGCGACCGGTTTGCCGCTATCAACGCCCTGATGGAGGGGGCGGCCAAGTCGCGCCGCGGCATCACGGCCCTCACCATTACCAGCACCAGCGCCGCCAAGTTCGACTCCTTCCGCCACGACGTGAACCTGGCCGGCCCCTATTACTTTGCCGACGCCACCGTGCTCAAATCCATTATTCGCTCCAACCCCGGCCTCATGGTGCTGCACAACGGCGTGGTGAAAGCCAAGTACCATTACCACGACCTGCCCGCGCTGTGGGAAGTGGAAAAGGTGCTGAAAGAGTAATCTTTTAGTGGTTAGTGATTAGTGGCTAATTATTAAGCATTTCCTCTGTTGCTGCCTTTGTCGAACTTAACCACTAATCACTAACCGTTAACCACTAAAAGACATTGTTCGCCTTCATCCTCCGTCGCCTAGGCCAGGGCCTGCTCGTGCTGGTGGGCGTGGCGTGCACGGTGTTTTTGCTCTTCAACGTGCTGCCTGGCGACCCGGCGGCTCTGCTGGCCGGCCAGCGCACCGACCTGGCCACCAAAGCCGCCATCACCGCCGACCTCGGCCTCGACCAGCCCCTGCCCACCCGCCTGCTGGGCTATCTGAATGATGTGTCGCCGCTGGGCCTGCACCCGGCCGACTCGGCCGGGCGGGCGCGCTACGGCGGTGTGGCCGTGCTGCCGCTGGGCTCACGGGCTTTGGTGCTGAAAACGCCTTATTTGCGTCGCTCTTTCCAGAGCAACAAGGACGTGCTGCGCATTCTGCTCGATTATTTTCCGGGCACCATGTGGCTGGCGCTGGCGGCCATGCTCATTGCCAGCGTGGGCGGCGTGGCGTTTGGCGTGGCGGCGGCGCTGCGGCCGCAGTCGTGGCTCGACAGGGTGCTGGTGAGCACTTCGGTGCTGGGTATTTCGGTGCCGTCGTTCGTGGCGGCCATTCTCATTGCCGTCACGTTCGGCTTTTACTGGAGCCGCTGGACGGGCCTGAGCCTCACCGGGCAGCTGTATGAGACGGACCCGTTTTCGGGCGAGCGGCATTTGGTGCTGCGCAACCTGCTGTTGCCGGCCGTGGCGCTGGGCATCCGGCCGCTGGCCATCATCACGCAGCTCACGCGCTCCAGCATGCTCGATGTGCTGAGCCAGGACTACATCCGCACGGCCCGCGCCAAGGGCCTGAGCCGCGGGGCCACCGTGTTGCACCACGCCCTGCGCAACGCCCTGAACCCCGTGGTGACGGCCGTGTCGGGCTGGCTGGCTTCGCTCATGGCGGGCGCGTTTTTCATCGAATACATCTTCAACTGGAAGGGCTTGGGCACCGTGACGCTACGCGCCGTCGAAAACCTCGATTTCCCGGTGGTGATGGGCGCCACGCTGTTCGTGGCCGCGCTATTCGTGGTCATCAACATTGCCGTCGACGTGCTCTACGCCGTGCTCGACCCGCGGGTGAAGCTGGGGTAGTTAATCGCCTTTAGGCCGCCTGTCATCCTGAGCAGAGCGAAGGACCTTATCACTGTCAAACGATTTGTAGTAATTCAAACGGCGCGGACGTGATAAGGTCCTTCGCTCTGCTCAGGATGACAAACAACATCAAAACGCCACCCTTTCCTACCGCCTCCCTGATACCCGGCGGCTCGGGCCACCTCAGCCTCGTGGGCTTGCCCGGCGCAGGCAAAACCACGCTGGGCCGGCAATTGTCCGCGCACTTCAACCGCCCGTTTCTAGACCTGGATATTGCCATTGAAGCCCATACCGGGCGTAGCGTGCGCGAGCTTTTCGCAGTAGAAGGTGAGGCCAGCTTTCGGGAAGTGGAGTCGGCGGTGTTGCGCAAGGCGCTGAATTACGCCGGAGCGCCGCTGGTGCTGGCCACGGGCGGCGGCACGCCCTGCTTCTACAGCAACATGGAGTTGCTCAACCAAGCCGGGCCGACGCTTTGGCTCGACGTGCCGGTGGCCGTGCTGGCGGCCCGCCTGCCCCCTGAAGAAGTGGCCAAACGCCCCCTACTGGCCGCTGCCGGCGGAGCCGAAGCGTGGCTGCGCGAAACCCTTAAGGCCCGAATGAAGTTTTACGCCCAAGCTCGACTACGTTGCTCGTCAGCGTGTACGTTGCCAGCCGTGGTGGCGCAGTTGGCGGGCATTGGTTTTGCCTTGCCCGGCACTTTGCCCCCGGCATTGTAATTTTGCCTCTTCATTATTTCGTCGTTCGCTAGTCATATGCAATCCGTATCCACCGAAGAACCAGACGTTAAGCCAACGCCCGCATTCGATGTCAACACCCCCATGCGGCCCAAGCACAAGGGTTCGGCACAGCTGTTTCAAAATCCTTTGTTGGAGCGCCTGTCGCACACGCACATTGCCCTGCCGGTGGGCATTTTCGCTATTACGGGCATCCTGAGCATGTATTACGGCCTCACCCGCGGCTTCATGACCGGGCTGGGCGCGCTTGGGCTGTTTTTGGCGGGGCTGCTGGCGTTCACGCTGGTGGAGTACCTGGTACATCGCTACGTGTACCACATCCCGGCCACCACGCCGGGCCGGGCCAAGTTCCAGTACACCATGCACGGCGTGCACCACGAGTACCCCAAGGACAAGACGCGCCTGGCCATGCCGCCCATCATCACGGTGTTTGTGGCCTCGCTGCTGTTCTTCATTTTCCGCTTCAGCTTTGGCTCCTATGCGTTTGGGCTGCTGTCGGGCTTCACGTTCGGCTACGCCATGTATCTGTTTGTGCACTACGCCATTCATGCCTACGCGCCGCCCAAAAACTTCCTGAAAGTGTGGTGGACGCACCACAGTCAGCACCACTACCGGCAGGATGAGGTGGCCTTTGGCGTGAGCAGCACGCTGTGGGACCACATCATCGGCACCATGCCCAGCAAGCGCAGCGAGTAGTTTTCCATTCGCTTACTATGCAAAAAAGCGCGGCTCCTTCGCAGGAGCCGCGCTTTTTTGTGGGTTGGCCGGCCAACTTAGGAGCGCGGGCCACGCATCTTGTTCACGATGAAGAACAGCAGCGCCACCACCACAAACACGGCAATGATGCCCGTGTAGGCACCGGCTTTGAAGATGCCGGCAATGGCATCGCAGCCGGTGAGCGTGGTGGCCAACGCGAAGAAAAAGAACAGCAGGGTTAGGCGGGAGGCATTCATGACATTGGGAAAGGAAGGTTGAAAGAAGTAGGGCAGTGCTTGGTTGCTGCCGCATAATAAGCTGTTACTAGGGCTGTGCGGAAAAGGTTGGATAGAGCGGCGTTGCAGGTGGGCGCGCGTCTGGATTCGGCTGTCATTGCGAGGGCAAAGCCCGTGGCAACCGAAGGTCAGCGAAGCTAATCCGTCCTTTTCCCTACAACCAGCCTTTTATGCGATAAAGCCCTGCTAAAGCGAAAAGCCCCGGCACTGCGTAGTGCCGGGGCTTTCTGGTATAAGGAAGTGTCTGGTGTTAACAGGACGGATTAGCTTCGCTGCCCTTCGGTTGCCACGGGCTTTGCCCTCGCAATGACAGATGGTACTCGTTGCCAACCGCATGGTGCCTCTTACCAGCTACCGCTGGCGCCGCCGCCGCCGCTGCTGCCGCCCCCAAATCCGCCAAAGCCGCCGCCGCCGCCTCCACCGCCCCAGCCGCCACCGCCGCCGCCGAAGCCACCGCCGCCGAAAATGATGGGGGGTACAAAGCCGCCGCCAAAGCCGCGGTTGCCGCGCCCTCCTCCCCCGCCGCGGTTGCGCAGCATGATGAAGATGAGCACCATGACGGCGATGATGACCCAGAACGGGATGCCGGAGCCGCTGCGGTCACGCGTGCGCGGCTGGCGGGCATCGGCCGGGTCCATTTTGTACTCGCCTTTGGCGAGGGCAATGAGTTGGTCGGTGCCGCGGTCGAGGCCGGCGTAGTACTGGTTTTCGCGGAAGGCGGGCACCAGCGTGTTGCTGATGATGCGCTTGGCGATGGCGTCGGGCACGGCGCCTTCGAGGCCATAGCCGGTCTGGATGCGGGCCTGGTGCTCCTGCTGGGCCACCAGAATGAGGATGCCGTTGTTCTTGCCTTTGCGGCCGATGCCCCAGCTTTCGTAGAGGTTCTGGGCGTAGTTGGCAATTTCGTCGCCGCCCAGGCTGGGCACGGTCACGACGGCGATTTGCGAGGAGGTGCTGTCGTCGTAGGCCACCAGCTTGCGCTCCAGCGCCTCGGCCTCGGCGGGCTGCATCAGGCCGGCCAGGTCGTTGACCAGGCGCGGCGGGTTGGGGCGCGGGGGCACGCCCTGGGCCGCGGCCGTGAGGCTGGCCCAGGCCAACAGCAGCACCAGCAGCCAACGCCACGGCACGGGCCGCAGCGCTAAGAGGCGGGCGTCAGCCACGGAGTTTTTCATGCGTCGGAAGACGGCTTCTGGCCGCCGAAGGAAATAGAATCGTCCAGCTCGTTCTGGTCGGTGCTGGCATTGTAGGGGAAGTAGCGCTTGAGCTGTTCGCCCACCATCTTGATGCCGCGCTCCAAGCCCAGCACGTAGTTTTCGTGGCGGAACTGCTCCAGCACGGCTTCCTTGGTGGTTTCCCAGAAGTCGTCGGGCACAGCGGCGTTGATGGCCGAGTCGCCCACCACGGCAAATTGCCGGCTTTTCCAGGCCAGGTAAAACAGCACGCCGTTGCGGGCGGCGGTCTTGTGCATGTTCAGCTCGCCAAACACCTGGGCGGCGCGGTCGAGCGGCTCGGGCGTGGGGCAGGTGTCTTCGAGGTGCACCCGGATTTCGCCGGAGGTCGTGACCTCGGCCTGCCGGATGGCGGCCACCAGGGCCGCGTCCTGGGCCGGAGTGAGGGGAGAAGTCATGGGCGGGAATAGTTAACTCCTGTCATCTTGAGCGTAGCGAAGGACCTTCTCACGGAAGCACGAAATGCAGTAAACCAATTTGTGCTTTGGTGAGAAAGTCCTTCGCTACGCTCAGGATGACAGGTAGGAAGCTTTAAAACTGCACCGTGGGGGCCTTGCTGGCAGCCGGGTCGGCCTCGAAGTAGGGCTTGGGCGGGAAGCCGAACATGCCCGCAAACAGGTTGTTGGGGAAGGAGCGAGTGAAGGTGTTGTAGTCGTTGGTGACGGCATTGAACTTGTTGCGCTCCACGTTGATGCGGTTTTCGGTGCCCTCAATCTGGGCTTGCAGCTCCTGGAAGTTGGCGTTGGCTTTCAGGTCGGGATAGTTTTCCGACACGGCCAGCAGGCGGCCCAGGCCGGCCGATACCTGGCTCTGGGCTTCCTGGAAGCGCTTGATGTTTTCGGGCGTGAGGTCGTTGGCGTTGAGCTGCACGCTGGTGGCCTTGGCGCGGGCTTCCACCACGCTGGTGAGGGTGCCCTGCTCGAACTTGGCGGCGCCCTTCACGGTGTTCACCAGGTTGCCGATGAGGTCGTTGCGGCGCTGGTAGGCGCTTTGCACGTTGCCGGCCTGGGCCTTCACGGCCTGGTCGCGCTGCACCATGCCGTTGTAGCCGCACGACGACTGGGTGAGCAACAGGGCCAGGCCCGCGAAATACAGAAGAAAGCGTTTCATTTTAGAAAAAAGAAGGGGTGAAGGTGAAAGAAGCGAAGGTTTTGCCGGGGCGCCGAAACCTGGCGCCGCTGGCCCGGTTTAGGCCCGGGCTTGGCGCAAAGTACGCAGCTTGGCCCCAGTAGTTGTAGCTTGCTGCTTAGCTGGGCGTGCCCGGCCTTCTTTGCTCCCCTTTCATCGGATTCTTCCCCGGTTCATTACAATGAAAGTCGTCATTCCCGTTGCCGGCATCGGCTCGCGCCTGCGCCCCCACACCCACACCCAGCCCAAAAGCCTGGTGCCGGTGGCCGGCAACACCATCCTGGGCCACATCATCGACCGCCTGCGCGTGGCCGGGCTCACCGAGTTTGTGTTTGTGGTGGGCTACCTGGGCGATAAAATTGTGCGCTACGTGCGCCGCAACTATCCCGACCTTAACGTCACCTTTGTGCTGCAAGAGCCTCGCGAGGGCCTGGGCCACGCCCTGTGGCTGGCCCGTGAGGAGTTCCGCCACGACCCTGACGGCGTGCTCATTATGCTCGGCGACACCATTGTGGACGTGGACCTGCCCGCCCTGCTGGCCACACCCGGCTCGGTGCTGGCCGTGAAGGAGGTGAAGGACCCTACCCGCTTCGGCATTGTGGAGCTGGGCGCGGGCGGCCGGGTGAGCAAGGTGGTGGAGAAGCCCAAGATTCCGAAATCGAACTACGCCATGGTGGGCCTCTACAAGCTGGCCGACGCCGACAAGCTGGCCCAGGCCCTGGAGTGGCTGCGCGAAGCCGAGGTGCGCACCCACGGCGAGTTCCAGCTCACCGACGCCCTCATGCACCTCATCGAGGAAGGCGAGGCCATGACCACCTGCCCGGTAGACAATTGGTTTGACTGCGGCCGCAAGGAAACCCTGCTCGAAGCCAACGCCCGCCTGCTGAACACCGCCGAATTCCTCGACGACCGTGATTACTCAGAATTTCCCGACTCGGTGATTATTCCGCCGGTGAGCATCGGGCGGGGCTGCCAGATTTCGCAGTCCATCATTGGCCCCAACGTGGCCATCGGCGACAAAACCATCATCAGCCGCACCATCCTCACCGACTCCATCATCGGCAGCTACTCGGAGCTGCGCTCGGCCGTGATGCACGACTGCATTGTGGGCTCCGATGCCTCGTTCCGCGGCATGAACCACTCGCTCAACATCGGCGACAACACCGAAATCGACTACAGCTGAGGGCTGAAGCTACCGCCCAATAACCTCCGCGCCTTGGCGGTGTTTTAGCGGCATGCTCTCCTTCCTGCATTCTTCGGCCAGTGTGGTGCATCTGGTGGCCGCGGGGCTGGCCCTGGCCACGAGCACGCCCCTGGTGCTGGCGCCCAAGCGCACGCGGCGGCACCGGTACCTGGGCGCGGCGTACGTGGCCAGCATGGCGGTGCTGCTGCTGAGTGCGTTCCGTATGTATTTTCTGTTCGGCCGGTTCGGCATTGTGCACTACGGAGCGGTGGCCAGCACGCTGGCCCTGGGCGTGGGCACGGGCGCGGTGCTGACGCGGCCAGTGCTGCCCGCGTGGCGGCAGTGGCACTACCTGGGCATGGGCGTCTCGGTGACGGGCTTGTACGCAGCGCTGGTGGTGGAAAGCACCTACCGCTTGTTTCCGGCCGCCTGGTTCTGGTGGGTGACGCTGGGCCCGGCCGCGGCCGTGCTACTGGCAGGGGCACTGGTGCTATGCTGGCGCTTTCCGCCCTGGCCGCGCAGCAGCATGGCTTTGCCATCGGCCGACGAGGTGGCTGCGAACCAGGCTTGGGAATCTTCCGATATTTATCGCTACGCAAGTGCCGCAGAAGCTCCCAAAACGCGCTAAACTGAAACGACGGCTTATTAGAAAGAGCTTCTGCCGGGCAGGCACCAACGGATGGTAGAAACGAAAAAGCCCCAACTGCTCGCGCAGCCGGGGCTTTTTTCTATCGTCAATCAAGCCTGCTTAAGAGCCGGCCCGGGGCAGGACCGGCTCAGACGGGCTAGTTGATGACCACGCGCTTGGCCAGGGTGGCATCGCCGGCGCGCAGGCGCAGGGTGTAGACACCGGCCGCCAAATCGGCGGTGGACACCGTGAGGCGGGCACCGGTGGCGGGCAGGGGCGCCGACTGCGTGCGCACTACCTGACCCAGGGCGTTGAGCAACTCTGCCTGCACGTGCTTAGCGCCGGGCACAGCCGGCACCACTGCCGTGAAGCTCTCGTGGGCCGGGTTGGGGAACACGCTCACGCCAGCCGCCGCAAGGGCGTTGGCAGCGGCGGAGATGGTCACGTAACGCACGTTCACGTTGTCGAGGCCGATGTCGGTGCTGCCGTTGTCGCCGGTGGCGCGGAAGCGAATCACGCTCGTGGCCGTGGCCGTGGGCAAGGACACGGTGTAGGTGGTCCAGGCCGTGTTGGTCACCTGCGTGAAGAGCGGCGCGCCGAAGGTGGTGCCGCCGTCCGTGCTCAGCAGCACCTCAATCTTGTCCGTGCCGCTCGTGTTGATGTAATCGAACGTCACGGCAGGCGTGCCGGTACCGCCGCTGATGTTGGCGTACAGGTCGAAGGTGGCAAACTCGGTCACGGGCGAGACGTTGCCGGAGTGGTAGCGGGCCGAGAAGTTGGAGCTGGCACCACCCGCGTTGCTGCCGGCCGGCGTGTAGCCGTAGTTGCTCGAACCGCCCGTCCAGTTGGCGGCCGCCCCGTCGTCGTAGCGGCGGAACGAAGCGTCCGGGTCGGTGGCGCCGGGCGTGAGCTTCCAGTTCAGGCTCGGCACGTCGCGCAGGGCGCAGTTGCTCACCCACGTATTTTCAAACGTCTGCGTGTACGGCACCGTCGCATAGGTCGGCGTTACGCAGTTGAAGGGCGTAGTGAACGTGACCGGGGCGGAAGTCGTCGAGGTGCTGGTGCCGCAGTTAGTGGTCAGCGTGACGGTGTAGGTGGTGCCGGGCGTGAGGCCGGTGAGGGTGATGGGCGAGGTGGTGGCGTTGGCCTGGGTGGTAGCCGGCGAGGTCGTTACCACGTAGCTGGTTGCGCCGCTCGGGGCCGTAAACGTTACCTGGGCCGTGGTGGGCGTGAGCGTGGCCGCGGCCACAGCCGCCGCCGCCGCCGGGGCGCAAGCCACGTAGTTCACGTTCACGTTGTCGAGGCCGATGTCGGTGCTGCCGTTGTCGCCGGTGGCGCGGAAGCGAATCACGCTCGTGGCCGTGGCCGTGGGCAAGGACACGGTGTAAGTGGTCCAGGCCGTGTTGGTCACCTGCGTGAAGAGCGGCGCGCCGAAGGTGCTGCCGCCGTCGGTGCTCAGCAGCACCTCAATCTTGTCCGTGCCGCTCGTGTTGATGTAATCGAACGTCACGGCAGGCGTGCCGGTACCGCCGCTGATGTTGGCGTAGAGGTCGAAAGTAGCAAACTCGGTCACGGGCGAGACGTTGCCGGAGTGGTAGCGGGCCGAGAAGTTGGAGCTGGCACCACCCGCGTTGCTGCCGGCCGGCGTGTAGCCGTAGTTGCTCGAACCGCCCGTCCAGTTGGCGGCCGCCCCGTCGTCGTAGCGGCGGAACGAAGCGTCCGGGTCGGTGGCGCCGGGCGTGAGCTTCCAGTTCAGGCTCGGCACGTCGCGCAGGGCGCAGTTGCTCACCCACGTGCTTTCGAACGTCTGCGTGTACGGAACCGTCGCATAGGTTGGCGTTACGCACGGGAAAGCCGTCGTGAACGTGGTGGTAACCGTGCCCGACGTACCGCCCACCGAGCAGTTGCTGGTCACATTTACGGTGTAGGGCGTACCGGCCGTAAGGCCAGTGAGCACCAGCGGCAAGGCCGTGGTGGCGCTGCTCACAGTGTAGGTGGTGGTGGCGGGCGTGGTGGTCACGGTGTAGTCGGCCACGCCCGAGGCGGGCGCGGTAAACGTGAGGCTGGCCGTGCTAGTGGTGATGGAGCCAACGGTCAGGGCCGTGGGCGCGGCGCAGGCCGTGGACGTCACAAACCGGGTTTCGGTGGGCACCGAGGCCCCGGCCGCGTAGTTGGCCACAATGCTCACGGCGTAGCGGGTGTTGGCCGCCAGGCCGGTGAGCGAGAAGGGCGAGGCCGTGACGGTGAAGGGGCTGCCCGCGACGGCCGGCGTCACAGTAGCCATGTAAGAGGTGGGAGCCGTGGCGGCAGTAGCCGGGGCCGTGAAGTCAATAGTAGCTGTGTTGCCGGTGATGGCCGAAGCCGTGGGCCGGATGGCCGTCAGCTGCGCCGTGGCCGAAGGCGTGTAGATGAAGGTGAGGCCCGAAGCCGGCACCAGCGCGGGCCCCACGGCCACCGTCGAGGTGTTGGTGACAGTGGCAGCGGTGTTGGTCAGGTCCCAGCCCACGGCACTCGCGCGGTTGTTGAAGTCGGTGTTGGCCGCGCCGCGCAGGCCCACCTGCGGGTTGGTGCCCGCCGATACGCCGGTGAAGCTGCCGTAGACAATGCGAATGACGTTGGTGGTTTCGGCCAGGCGAATCTGGTAGTTCTCCACGCCGCCCACGCCGCCGTAGGCACCCCAGTTGGCGTACTGCACCACAAACTCGCGGTTCGGAGCCGTGCCCTCGGTGGAGGTGCTGATGGCCGCGCCCGCGTTGCTGCGTCCGCCGCCGTCGAGGCCGAAGGCCGAGACGGCGCCGGCGTAGGCGGTGCTGGAAGAAAGGGGCACGTAGCTGCTGGCGCTGGGCGCGGTGGCGCCAAACGTGATGAAGCCGTTGGAGCTGACGCGCAGGCTGGTGTAATCCGTACCCGCGAAGTTGAAGGTGAAAGGAATGGTGCTGGCGGGGTACACCGTGTTATCGTCGGTGATGCCGGCGCTGATGACGGTGCCAGTGATGGCCGTGTAGGTGCCCGTGGTTTGGGTGAAACCGTAGGCG
Source organism: Hymenobacter monticola (assembly GCF_022811645.1). NCBI lineage: Bacteria > Pseudomonadati > Bacteroidota > Cytophagia > Cytophagales > Hymenobacteraceae > Hymenobacter > Hymenobacter monticola. The sequence goes on from NZ_CP094534.1 coordinate 1,024,186, forward strand.
TCGGCCCGGCTCTGGGCCTGGCTTAGCTGCGGCAGCAGCCAGACCAGCAGTGCCAGGGCGCTGGCCCAGCCGCCCTTCCTCCAGGAGAAAGGCGGCGTGAAACGTAAAGAAGATGCCATGAATAAAAAGGGGAAAAAGGTGGAAAAGTAAGAGGGTGAGATGCAAAGCTAGTGCTTTGGCCCGGGCGGGCATCGGCTGCCACGCCCCCCAACTTGGGGAAGCAGCGCCAGCGCGCCCAGTTAGCCGAGCATTTGAAGCAATAAGCACCAGATTATAAGGCCATATTGCCAAGCCCTGCTGCGGCAGTATAGCCCGACAATCCGTTCCAAGCGAAACTGGGAATCAGGCCCCTGGCGGCAACAAACTTGTCCGGCTGGTGGGCAGGCCGTGGCATGCTGGCGCGGCGGCTTTCCGCCCCCGTGGCGCCGCTGTGCGGCATATGGCGCTTAGAAACTATAAAAGTTCTATCCGCGCCGGCCGCGCCGCCAGCAGCAAACCGGTGGCAGAAGCGAAAGAAGCCTTGGCTGCGTGTGCGGCCGGGGCTGCTTTGTGTGAACCCGTTTGCTACAAAATAAAGGACTCCCTTTGGCGGTGTGTTAGATGTACTCACGAATCCGACTCCTTATGCGACAACGAAAAGCCCTCACATCGATGCCTTGTCCTTACCCACATCTTTGAAAGCGCTGGCTGATAGGCCAGCGCTTTTTTAGTTAGCTGAAATTATAGGTTCTGAGCGTTGCGAGGCGCGCCCATTCTACCAAACAGTGCCATCCTACGCCAAAGGGTTTGCCAACTTGGCGGCCCGTTGCCGCCGGGCTATTTGCTTAGCTCCTGAATGGCTCGTTCCTCTGCTTTCGTGGCCGCTACCGCGTTGCTTTCCAGCCAATAAGGGTATTCGTACCGGGTCCCCCGGCGGAATAACGGGCCCGCGTAGCGCTGCGCGTGGGGGATTGGAGCGGGGTTCGCGCCCAAATCCGTCACCACCAATTCGCTGGAGAAATTATACTGGGTTGGGGCTTTCGCCAACGCCACCACTTGCCACCCCCGCTCCATGCGAACAAACGCGGGATACACCCGGCCGTGCACCTCCCGGTATTCCAACCGCTTGTAGAACGTGGTCACGTTGGCGGACACGACACCCGCGCGCACGCTGTAATTGTACGGTTGCAAGGCCACGGGTACTTCGGACTCAATGCGCCGAATGTGCAGCGTGGTGGGGTCAATGTACACCGTCGCCTGCCGCAGGTGGCGTTCGGCGCGGGTGCGGGGCGTGCAGGTGATGACGTAACCCGTCGCCTCGTTCGTCTCCGCATCGGCGACCAGCACCTGGAGACGATACGTATAAAAATAGAACGCCGTGCTGTCCAGAAAAGGACTGCTTTGCAAGATGTTATAGTAATCGCCGGCCATTGTCACATCCAGGGGTTTGGGGAGCAACGCGGTCAACAGCCCCCCGCCGTGGGCGGGGGATTCCCCGACCCGCGACTGCAACACCTGGGCTTGGACGGTCGGGTGTTCGGGTTGCCGGGGATTGGCTTCCAAATAATAATCAATCAGCGCGTCGGCAAATTTGGTGTACACGCCGTCGCGGGTCACAAACTCCCGGTAGTAGGTTTTGAGCAATAACGGGCTGGCCATGTCGGCGCGCGTCTGGCGCACCGCTTGGTTGAGCAACGCGGTCGGCGAGGGCCCCGTGACGCGCACGGGGGCCAATTCCATCGCTTGGGGCTGCAAGGAAAAAACCGGCGGGTTTGCCAGCAGGGTGGCCGAAAGCGCCTGTTTCTGTGCCGCGTAGCCCAAGGCCTGCACGAGCACGGTATCTGCGGCGTGGCCGGCCACCTGCAAGCGAAAGGCCCCCTCGCCGTTGCTGACGGTGCCCACCGTTGTGTGCAAAAGGCTGACCGAAGCGTACGGCACGGGACGCTGTGTTTGGCCGTCCCGAACGGCACCCGTTAGCACCAGCGGTGCCAACGCTTGCCCCGTCGCGGAGCCGGCGCCCAAACTTCGCCCCAGCAGCAGAAAAGCGAACAATAACAAACGCATAGCAACAGCAACCTGAGCGGTGGTCAACCGGAGATGGAATGAAAAAGTCCCCTTGCGCGAGCAAGGAGACCTTTCGGTGCGACACCACGACCACCCGCGCTAGTCAGTGGTCCTGGTGTCGCACAGGGTTAGCCGCGGCGGCTCACGGCGCGGGCGGCTCGTTCCAGAAGATGATGGACAGGACCGCCACCACGGCCGCGCCGATGATAAAGCCGCCGTCCAAGGCCACCAAAAACAAGTACCACCCCAGCCGGTCGCCCCGGGCCGCGACGGTGGGCTTGGTGGGCCCTTGCGTGGTGGGGTACCACAAATTGTCGGGGTTTGCTTGCGCCGTTAACCAATACAGCGCGCTGTGCTCGGTGACCGAGGCCATCGCCAGCAGGCGGGCCGTCGCGGTCGCGTCCAGTCCGGCGTTTTCCACCAGGTCGGAAAAAGCGGCCACTTCTTGGCGCAGGTGCTCAAAAGTGCCCGCCGTCACCGTTTCCGCGTTGAGGTTATTCGCCGCGTATTGGTCCAAGGCATTGGCCAGGTAATATTCCTTTTCAGAAATAAGGTTTTGCTCGTACAGATACTGCAACGGATTGGTCATGGTGACCAACGGCGTTACCGCTTCTTTGAACGTAGCCCACGAAACAGGCGTCTGGGCCGGCAGATTCAGGCTTTCCGCGAAGGACACCGCATTCTCACAGGCAAAGTTGTAGACTTGCTCGTGGGTGAGGGAGGAAAACCCGGGTTGATGGGCGATGGCATCCAGCGTAAAATTATGGAAGAACCCCGCACGTCTTGCAATTTCATTGTCGGTCATAGAATTGAAAGTAGTTGATTTGGGATGAGGAAGTTAGCGCGCTTCAAGGTACTAACGTTTTTTTTCATCTCCATCGTATGCGGTGAATAGAATACGTCGATGCACCATAATCTTTGCGACGAGCTTTTGCCCCATGCCTTAAATGAAAAGCGCCGGCCTACCGGCCGGTGCTTTTTTTAGTCTTCCTCCAGCCGAAGCTGCGTGGCCAGCCGTACGCCTTCAACCAGTTGGCGCAAACTCAGCAGCCCCCGCCACAGCGTTTGCCAGCCCGGCGGCCCGTCGCCGGCGCGCCCCAAGTGTCCACCCAGCCCGGCCAGGGCGTAATACACCTCCCGCACGGTGGTAAGCGGACGTTGGCACTGCCCCCGCAGCACGCGCAAATAGCTGACCGACAAGCCGGCCCGCTCGGCCGGCGCGTCTGGCTGCTGGCGGCTGTGCTCGCGCAGGGCCACCAGGGCCAGGGCTACCACACTCAGCACGGCCACGGCCGCGAACAGGCGGGCCGCCGTTTGCAGTTGCAGCCGCTCGGCACCCAGCCCCGTTTTGAGGGCCTTGTGGAATTCCTCAATCAGCCAGCGGCTGGCGTACTGCCGCCCCACGGCCTGGGCCTGTGCGAGGTCGGTCACGGGAAAATCAGTCAGCAGCAGCCATTCCAGCCCCGGGATGCCATCGGCCCGCACTTCCCACACGCGCACGACCGTCGCGGCCACCGGCGCACCCTTGCCCGTGGCGCCCCCCGGCCGCTGGGGGGCCCGCAGGGCCAGCGGCGGGCTCCAACTCAGGTGCAGGGTCACCTGCCGCGCCGGCTGGCCCGGCCGTCCGCGCAACGACAGGGCCAGCGTGCCCTGGCTGGGCTGGGCGCGGGCGCGCTCGAAGAGGCGGCCAGCTGGTTCCTTGGCGGGCCCCACCACCAGGCCCCGGTCCTGGGCAGCGCGCACCACGAACCCCAGCCCTTGCTGCTGGCACTGGTACAAATGCTCATAGACATCCGCGCCCCGGTCGGCCACCACCACCCAGCGGGTGTCGGGTGGGGGGCTGCCCACCGCCCGCAGGCTCTGCGTCCACAGGGCCGATTCGCGGGCCCGGGCCTGCCGCAGGCGGGCCTGGTTGTGGGGACCGGCTTTTTCGGCGTCAGGCGCGGGCTGGCGCACATGAAACTGCTGGTCCAGCAGGCCCAGCAGCGGCAAGGGGGGGCGCTGGGCCCGAGACGGGGCGGGTCCGTCGGCGGGCCAGGCGGCGGCTAGCAGCGAATGGAGCAGCACCCCCTGGTGGCGAACCGTGCCCGGCCCCACGGGCCCCAGGCCCGGGCGGCGAGTGGCCGCCTCGGGCCAGAGCAGTTCGGTGGTGTCTTCCAGCAGCAGGTAGGTGCCCGGGGCCTGGAGCTGATGGCTAACCACGTGGCGATGCGGCTGTTGAAAGGCGTCGGGCGTGGCCTGTGGGTGGTCGAGCAGGCGATAGGCGGCCTTGCTGGCCCCGGCTTGGCCCTGATTCAGGCGCGGGATGCTGGCCCCGGGCTGGCGACACCAGCCGGCCGCGAGTAGCACCAGCCGCCGGCTCCGGCGCGCGTCCCCCAACGGTGCGGCCCCAAAATGATGCTGCGCCCAGCTTAGCGGGTCGCAGAAATGCGTAGCAATCGACATGACCGAAAGCTACGCGCTGGCCAAAAAAAACGCCGGCCTACCGGCCGGCGCTTCTCAATAAGATGTGGGTAAGGACAAGACATCGATGCAAGGGCCTTTTTCGCTTATTTCGTTTTAGTTCGGCTCCGCTTTCAGGTAGCGGTTGACCGTGTCTATTGATATTTCCAGTTCCCGGGATTCTGGTCTTTGTCGCTGGTCGACACCCGGTCGTAAAGGGCTACTCGCATGGTTGAAGTCACCCCTCAATAAACGACGTTAAAAGTGGCTTGGCAACCCTGCGTATTATGGAGGTACGGGAGTTTACGAAACTCATCACTCTTGTGCGTTTCGTAAACTTTGATTCGTAGACAAGTTTTTTAAACTCCGTCAGTGCTGCAAGGGCCTATTGGCCGCCTTTTGCCGAACTGCTGGAGTAGTTTAGCAAACCGAGCGTATGTTTAGCACCCGAATTTTCCCGTTGTTTTAGAAGTGCTCAAAACCTCATGAACCAGGAAAAGCCGGAACAGAACGGATGGGTGTTGGGGGTGTGGCTCGGCTGCTTGCTGCTGGTGGGACTACTTTGGTTTACCCCCCTGGAGTTGGCCCCACGCCCGCTGGAAAACCTGCCTCGCTGGGGGCTCTGGCTGTTGGCGGTTCCGGCGTGTCGCCGCCTGCAGGCCCATTGGACGCGGCTGCGCCGGTTATGGGCGGCCCTGCCGTGGCTGTTGTGGGGGCCACTGGCCCTGGTGCTCACGCTTTATGTGCTCGGTTGGCTGTCGGACAACCGCCCGCAAGCGGGGTACTGGCTCGGGGTGAACGTGCTAGAGTGCGTGGCCGATGACCGGGTGTCGCGCACGACGCATGTGCTGTTTCGAAGGGGGCGCCAGGAAGTGGTCCACCAAGTGCTCGTGCCCTTCCACGCGACGGCTCCCCGCACCTTGCGGCTGTGGCGAACCGTGCAGGTAACGCACGTGGTACCGGGCGTGCGGTGGATTACGTGGTTGCCCGAACCGGCGAATCTGGACGCCTCCTGGCAGGCCGCGAACCTGGACGGGCGCGATGCGGAGGAGCAGTACTACATGGCGTATAAGCAACTCACTTTAAGCAACGACTCGGCCCTGCACCGGCGGCTACGTGCCGGGCAATGGAAACGATTGGCGGCGGTTAGGCAGCAAATGAGGGAGCAACGGAAAGCGCCACAGCTACGCGACAAATAGAGCCCACCACCCGGCGTTTAGGCAAACGGTCCGAGAGGAGTACGAGGATTGAGATTCGCTACTTTGCCAGCGTGATAGAACGAGAAAATCGCAAAACACTTCTTTACCTGCTATCGAGTACGGTTGTATTAGTCGGCTTCGTGCTCTGGCATTACCCACTGGGCCGGGCCACAGACCCAACGAATGGCGTGGTGTTGGAGGCAGCCAGTGATGTTCCTCGGCTGCGCATTGTCTGGGCTGTGGCGCGCACTTCCCTCCTGTTGCTAGCATTGCCGGTTTTGTATGCGACACTCAGAAAGCCATCGGCCTGCCGACTTTGGCTATTTTGGGCGTTGCTCGTTGCTGGCTGGCTGTTTGCAGGGGATTGGTACCCCAAGGTGGACTAAGTCGCGCCGGTGAGGATTTAGCAATTCAGGTCATCGTTCAAGGAAACGGTAGTAGTTTGAAAGGGACAGTTGTTCAAATTACGCCCTGAAAAAGGCCCCGAAAACTGCGTTTCCGGGGCCTTTTGGCGGGTGTCAAAAAGTATTCAAAAAGCAATCTGATGTGGAACGCGGGGAGTCGCTCGGCGCTGGGCGGGCTATTCCGTGAACGTCTGGGCCGGCGTTTGGGCAATAACGGTGCTGGTGTTGCCGCTCACGCGCTGCAAGTAGTAGTAGCACGTGATGGGATGGGCCGGGGCCGGGTTGGTGCGGTCCCAGATGAGGCTAAGGGGGTACTGCAGCGTGAGGGTGCCTTTGCGGTTGGGCAGCGTCACGTTGTTGGAACCGACGGAAAAGGTGCTGTTGCTGGTGGTTGAGGCAAACAGAATGGCCACCCGGTAGCCATCCGACGAGGTTTCCCCGTCGGCCAAGGAGTATTTCAGTTGCGCCGTGAGGGTGGACGTGCGCGAAACAATGGCGCCGGCCGCGGGCGTCAAGGATTCGAGCGTCAAACTTGTTACTTCGGGGGGGACGGGGGCCGGCTTGGCCGCTTCTTCTTTCTTGCCGCAGCTGAGCAGCAGACTGCACAAGAAGCCCATTGCCGATGATTTAAGGGAAAACGCCATGAGGAGAATGGGAGGGTTCGTAGATGCCAAGATAAGCCCGCGGCGCCGAAGCGGCTCTGAATCGGCCACCAGTACCGCGCCAGTTCGGCGACCGCTTCGGCGAAAGGAGGGGTTTATTTACCCGGCACCGGCTTGACCACAATGGAGTCGAAGAACCGGCGGCGCTGCGCATTGCCGCTCGTGCCCGTGCTGTCCTGTTGGTCGCGGGGAGTGAAAGTGAAGCCGTACGAGGTCGTGCCCACGAGCAGGTGCCGCGCCACCGCAAGGACGGGTTTCCCGCTCCCCCGGCTCACGTGCCGGTACGCGAATTCCACGCCTTCCCCGCCCGCCGTCGGAAAAGGGGATTGGGCCAGCAGCGTGCCGTGCTCGTGCCGGAGCACCCCTTGGAGCATCCGCTGATAAAAGGCGGCGCGGGTGGCGGCCAACGCGGCCTGTTCGGCGGAAAAGCCGGTCGCCGACTGGACGACCTGATAAGTCCCGTACGCGTCGGTGGTGAGGTACACGTGATTGTTCTTGACCTGTTCCGGCGACAGCGTTTTGGCCTGTTCCGGCGACAACGTTTTCGCCACTGCCAGTTCGGTCGGCTGGACGGGCAATTGCACGGAGACCCGCTCATCGAGGGCAAAGGTGACCCAGTCGGCCCGGGCAAACGCAGCCAAGGACAAGCCGCCAACCAGCAGCCAGAGGAGGAAGTGGGACTTTTTCATGCCACAAGGTAAGAAGCAGTACCCCACCGGGAAATGGGCCCTCCCCAGCGGTCGGTTTTCCCCGTCTGTCTCATCCCATTCCAGCCTGTCGAATACGTGAAAAGCCTGGTAACCAGACGCGAACGATTTACTGGTGTTGGAAGAGGACGGGTGATAGACGAGATGCGGGAGGAGCCAACAGCCAATGCTTAGGTTTACGAAAACGGTAGTTTTAGTGAAAGATAGCCTATTCAAATTACTCTCAAAAAGGCCCCGAAAAACTGCATTTTTGGGGCCTCCAGGTGGGTATCAAAAAGTATTCAAAAAGTAATGTTTTTAAATACTTTCTGCACCTTACTTAACTGCTGCGCTGCTTCCATAAGTCGGCATCAAGGGCGGCGAATGCCACTACTTTGCGTGGATGGCTGAAACTGCAGAAGCCCTGCCTGCGTCGCCAGATTCTCCTGCCCCGCCACCACGCCGGCCGCTGGGGTAACCGCAGCGCCTGCCCCCCGAAGCAGTGGATGCCGGGCTCTCACCCCAATAAAAAAGCCCTGCCGGAATACCGGCAGGGCTTTTTTCAACTCAGCGTCTCGCTATTCGAGTACGAGGCGGGTAACGGCTGTTTCGCCGTTTACCTGCACGCGCACCGAGTACACGCCGGTGGGCAGGCCCATGGCGTCAAACGGCACGCGGGTACCGCCGGCGGTCAGGCCCACGGTCTGGCGGCTGATGGTCTGGCCCAGCACGTTCACCAGCTCAACCTGGGCGGTGCGGGCAGCAGGCAGCGCCGGCAGGCTCACGGTGAAGGCCTGGCGGGCCGGGTTGGGGTACACGGCCAGCTCGCCGCCGCCCAGGGCGGTGCGGGCGGCCAGCACCGTGTTGAACGTCACGGTAACGGGGCTGGAAGTGCCGCCGCCCGGGTAGTTGGCCACAATGGTCACGGTGTAGGCCGCGCCCGAAGTCAGGCCCGTCAGGGTCACCGGCGAGCCGGTCACGGTCTGGGTCTGGGCCGTGCCGCCGGCACGGGTGTAAGTCACGGTGTAGTTGGTAGCACCAGCCGCGGCCGTAAAGGCAATGGTAGCGCCCGTACCCGTGATGTTCGAAACCGTGGCATTGGTCGGGGCCGGGGCCGTGGTGGTGAAGGTGGTGGTAGCTGCCGTCGAGGTCTGGCCGCCGCCGCAGTTGGTCACCACGCTCACCGAGTACTGCAGACCAGCTTGCAAGCCCGTCAGGGTCACCGGCGAGCCGGTAGCGGTCTGGGTCTGGGCCGTGCCGCCAGCGGCCGTGTAGGTAACCGTGTAGCTGGTGCCGGCGCTGGCCCCCGTGAAGGAGAGCGTAGCCCCGGTGGCGGTGATGCTACCCGCGGTGAGGCCGGTCACGGCCGTGCAGGGAGTCAGGGTGGTGAAGGTGGTGCTGGTAGCAGCCGAGGTCTGGCCACCGCCGCAGTTGGTCACCACGCTCACGGTGTAGGCCGTGCCCGAAGTCAGGCCGGTGAGCACCACCGGCGAGCCGGTGGCCGTCTGCGTCTGGGCCGTGCCGCCGGCAGCCGTGTAGGTCACGGTGTAGCCCGTGGCACCAGCAGTCGGCGCCGTGAAGGTGAGCGTAGCACCGGTGGTGGTGATGCTGCCAGCCGTCAGAGCGGTCGGCGCCGAGCAGGGCGCGAGGGTGGTGAAGGTAATGCTGGCCGAGGGCGAAACCTGGCTGCCGCAGTTGGTTACCACGCTCACGGTGTAAGCCGTGCCCGGGGTCAGGTTGGCCAGCGTCACCGGCGAGCCAGTGGCGGTCTGGGTCTGGGCCGTGCCGCCAGCAGCCGTGTACGTCACGGTGTAGCTGGTGCCGGCGCTGGCGCCCGTGAAGGAGAGCGTGGCGCTGGTGGTGGTCACGTTGCTCGTAGCCAGGCTGGTCACGGCCGTGCAGGGCGTCAGGGTGGTGAAGGTAGCAGTGGTAGCCACCGAAGTCTGGGTAGCGCTGCAGTTCGTCACCACGCTCACGGTGTAAGCCGTGCCCGAAGTCAGGTTGGCCAGGGTCACCGGCGAGCCGGTAGCGGTCTGGGTCTGAGCCGTGCCGCCAGCAGCCGTGTACGTCACGGTGTAGCTGCTAACACCCGTGGCGGGTGTGAAGGTGAGCGTAGCGCCCGAAGTGGTGATGCTGCCGGCCGCCAGGGCGGTCGGGGCCACGCAGGGCGCGGTACCCGTGCCCGTCACGCAGATGGTGAAGGCACCTTGCGTATCATTCGAGCCGTAGCCAGCCACCGAGATGTAGTAAGTCGTGTTGGCCGTGAGGCCGGTCAGGCTCACCGGACCGGCTACCGTGTTGTTGGCCGAGCCGGCCGAGCAGTTCACCTGCGTGAAGGGGCCGGCGTTGCTGGCGGCCGAGAATACGCGCACCAAACCGGCCGGGACGCCGGTCACCGTCACCGTGGCGGCCGTCTGGCCGGGCAGCGTGGTGAAGGAGTACCACACGTCCTTGGGGCTGGCGGCGATGCCGCAGGTGCCGGGGTTGGCGTAGCCGTTCACCGTGGTGGTGGTGGCACCGGCGTTGGTGCCGTTGGTGGGCGTGCAGGTGCTGCTCACGGTCAGGGCAGTGGCACCGGTCGGGTTGTCGTTGGCCGGCGCGGGTACGGGGGCGCCCGAGGTGAACACCACGGTTACCGGTGCAGAAGTGCCGCCGTTCGAGCAGTTGGTCACAATGGTAACCGTGTACGAGGTGTTTGGCGTCAGGCCCGTGAGGCTGATGGGGCTGCCCGACAAGGTGCCGGTCGCGGGGGGGGCAGTGCTGCCCGTTTCGTTCAGCGTCAGGGTGTAGTCGGTGGCGCCGGTGGCGGCCGTGAACGTCAGCGAGGCTGTAACCGCGGTGGCGGTTCCACCAGTATTGGTCACGGCGGCGTTGGTCACGCCCGCGCAGGTGGCCGGAGCGCTGCCACCCGTCACGCAGATGGTGAACGTTCCCGCAGTGGTACCATAGGAGTACACGCGCACGTAGTAGGTTTGGCCCACGACGAGGCCGCTGAGCGTGGCCGTTTCGGTGCCACCGGAAAGCGTAGCGTCGGCGCAGCCGATGTTGGTGCTAGAGGCGCAGCTGCCGCTGCGCACGTCCACCACGGCATCGAAAGTGGCGCTGCCCACCACCGTCACGGTGTGTGAGGTGGCCGTGGCCACGAACCGATACCACACGTCGTCGTCGGCGTTGCCGGTGAAATTGCCGCAGGCAATGGCCGCCAGCGTCTGCGTGGCCCCGATGGTGGTGCCGTTGGTGGGCGTGCAGGTAGCGCCCGTCGTCAGGGCGATGGCCCCGGCGCAGTCGTCGTTGGCCGGTGCCGAAACGGCAGCGCCCGAGGTAAAGGTCACCGTGACGGGGGTCGAAGTACCGCCGCCAAAGCAGTTGGTCACGATGGTCACCGTGTACGGCGTGTTCGGCGTCAGGCCCGTCAGGCTGATGGGGCTGCCCGACAAGGTGCCGGTGGCGGGGGTGCCCGTACCGCCGGTTTGGGCCAAGGTCAACGTGTAGTTTGCGGCGCCCGTGGCGCCCGTGAACGTCAGCGTCGCATCCGCCGTGGTAGCAGTGCCGCCGTTGGCAACCACCGTCGCGTTGGTCACACCCGCGCAGGTAGCCGGGGGCGTCACCACGTCGAAGCGGTAGGTGCGGCCCGCGTCGGGGCCCACGTTTGCCCGGTAATTGTGGGTGCTCGTGCCGTACTGGCCTGTGATGAAAGTAGAGGTGGACCAGGCACCGGAAGAGCTCGCCTTGTTCACCAGCACCGTTTGCCCGCTGGCCGCGCCCGAACCCTTGATGCCCACCGTGGGGTAACGTGCAATGGCGGTATTGGCCGAAGCCGTGGCCGTGTTGTACACGAACTCGACGCGGTTGCTGGTTTCGTAAAGCTTGACTTGGAACGAGAAGTTGGCGTATTGGCTCAGGGTGGTCGTGCCCGACTTGTCGCTCACGTTTTTCCACTGAATGGTGCACACCCGGTTGGGCGCGGCACCGGTGGTGGCCACGCGGTACTCGGTGTTGCCGGCCGAGCCGGGGCCCAGGTCTTGGTTAAACGGCATAATCAGGTTCACGTCCGCCGCACTGGTGCTCGAAATCGGGTCCACGCCAGGAGCTTGGCCGGTTTCGTAGTTGGCAAACAGGTTGGTCACCGAAGGTGCCGCGCTACCCAGGCGGATGAGCCCGTTGGTGCTGAGCACGAATTGCGTAAACGACGCCCCGTTGTAGCTGAACGTGAAGCCGATGTTCTGCGCAGCCGAGTTGGCGTCGTCGGTGTTGGCCGTGCTGATGGCCGTGCCCGTGGTGCCCAGGTCGGTGTAGGTGCCAGCCACGTTGGCCGCAGTGGCCGTGGAGTAGTTGAGCACCTGCCCTTGGGCGGCGCCGGCTCCAAGCAGGCCGCCCAGCAGCAGTGCCCAGCGCCTCAGTTTTGGAATGGAACGTATGGGTTTTGTCATACTAATGATGAAATGAAAAAGAGAAAGAAACGGAAAGAAATGAACGGTTAATTATGGCGCTGCAAGGCTATTTGTTGTGGAAAGCCCATTCGCGTGCTAAAGTAAGGACTAACAGCTCATATGCTCAGCTTGCCAGCCAACTTACTATTCTCATGGTCCCATTCAACCGGTGCTTTCTGCTGACGTTTGCCCGCTCCAGCACTCACCGAATGCTATAAAATCGGGCTTTTTGAGAAAACAGCAATTGGCATTCACTGTCCACCGGCTGGGCAGGAAGCAGCTAAGGGGCTTATTCATCGCTCCTACTGTCCAAGTAGCCGCATTTGCGCGCCGAAACGGGGCTTCCAGCAGGCGTTCTGCTGCTGAGCAAGGCGCGGGGCGCCGCCTGCCTCCATTATTTTCTACGCCAGCAACCCGCCCACCCAGGGCGGGCCCGGCCGCAGTAGCAACAAACCCATAATAAATAGCGCCCCAGGCCGTACTTTTCGGGCAAAACCGCGCTGCTTATGTCCTTCCGCTTTGTTCTGGCCGCTCTGGCCCTGTTGCTGCTCACCGGCCCGCTCCGCGCCCAAACGGCCCTGGGCCAGCCCTCGCTCGACGAAAGCAAGGTGCAAATCTGGTGCGCCACGGTGCGCTTTGTATACGACGACGCCGGCCGCCCCAACCTCAAAAGCACCGTGCGCTGCGAGGGCGGCAACCTCGACGCCCTGGCTGCCAGCATCCGGCCCGACAGCCTGCGGGTGTACTCGCTGCTCTACCAGCCCCTGGAGGGCCGTGGCGCCCTCTACCAGGGCAAGAAGGACAACCCCGCCCGGCTGGCCGCCCTAGCCAAGGCCATTGTGAGCAAGCTGAAAAGCTCGCCCGCCCGCCGCAAAGACCCGGCCCGCATGGCGCGTGTGGCCGCCCTCGAAACGGCCCTGACCAACTACGTGACCTCGGGCACGCCGCTGGGCGAAGTGCCCGCCGCCATGGCCCCCGAGAAGCCCGACACCACCGCCGTACCCGGCGCCCCCGGCCCCGCCGAAGCCGCCGAAGCCCAGGCCGCCGCCGAGCGCGACGCCGCCCGCCCCGACGGCGCGGCCCTGCCCACCACCGGCCCGGGCAACCTGCTTTTCCGCTTTGCCGCCCCGCTCTCGCTCATCCTGAGCATTCTGAGCTTGGTACTCTACATCATGCTGCGCGTCACGCTGGGCCATTGGCGCCGGCAGCAGCGCCGCGAAACCCTGGAAGCCAAGCACGCCGCCGCCGCCGCCCAAACGGCCGCCGCCGAAACCAACGCCGCCGTGGCCGACTCTCTGGCCCGCGTGAAGCGCGCTGAGGCCCTGGTGCTGGCCGCTTCTGAAACCAATGCCCCCGCCACGCCGGCCCTCGACCAGCTCAGCCCCGCCCAGCGCCTGGAAGTGGAGCGCCTGGTGAGCCAGCGCGTGGACGAGGAGCTGCGCTGGCTGCGGGCCAACCTGCCCGAGCTGGTGGCCGCTGCGGTGGCGGCCCCGGCGGCGGCAATGGACACACCGGCTGCTCCGGCCGCTGCTGCTGACGATGTGTAGGCTGCGTTCGGCTGCTTAACCCCACCCCCGGCCCCTCCCCCCAGGGGAGGGGAGCCACGGCATGGCTGACGCTGTTCTATTTGAATTTTTACCTTCTAAAATATACAGAATACTCTTAAATCGTCTGGCTCCCCTCCCCTGGGGGGAGGGGACGGGGGTGGGGTTAAGCACCTGAACTACATTCAATTTCTTACATTTATGAAAGCTGCTTTCCGCCCGCTCGTGCTGCTGGCAGCCCTGGTGCTGCCGGCCTGCCGGGCCAGCTCGCCGCCGGCGCGCAACACCCTGCCCCGCCGCCAGCCCCTCACCGAAGCCACCACCCCCGAAAACGCCGAGCCCAGCCGCAAAGCCGGCCTGGAGCTCGTGCCCGACACCACCCGCCGTGACCTACCCCAACAGCCGTAAAACCGACACCACCGACACCTATTTTGGCACCGCCGTGCCCGACCCCTACCGCTGGCTCGAAGACGCCGACTCGGCCGAAACCGCCGCTTGGGTGAAGGCCCAGAACGAAGTCGCGTTTGATTACCTAAGCCAAATTCCGTTTCGGGACGCCATTCGGGCCCGCCTCACCCGCCTCTGGAACTACGAGCGCTACAGCGTGCCCGAACAGGTGGGCGACGAGCTGGTGTACGCCAAAAACGACGGGCTGCAAAACCAGGCCGTGGTGTACCGCCAGCGCGGCAATGAGGCGCCCCGCGTACTGCTCGACCCCAACCAGTTTTCGGAAGACGGCACCACCGCCCTGGCGGGCATGGAGTTCAGCAACGACCACCGCTACCTGGCCTACGCCACCAGCCGTGGAGGCTCCGACTGGAACCAGGTCCGCATCATGGACCTGCGCACCCAGGAGTTGCTGCCCGATGTATTGGATTGGGTGAAAGTCTCGGGTACGTCGTGGACGGCCGACGGCTTCTACTACAGCCGTTACGACGCGCCCGCTCCCGGCGAAAACGACCTCTCGGGCAAAAATGAGTTTCACAAGGTCTACTTCCACTGGCTCGGCACGCCGCAGTCGGACGACCGGCTGGTGTATGAGAACGCCGAAATGGCTTTGGGCTTCCGCATGGCCGGCGCCACCGAAGACGAGCGATTTCTGTGCCTCTACCTTACCGATGGCGTGAGCGACGGCAACCGCCTGCTGGTGCGCGACCTGAACGTCCTGGCCCAGGCCGACAGCTGGGTGACACTGTTCGGTTCATATGAATTCAACAACACCGTCATCGGCAGCGTGGGCGGCGAAGTGCTGGTATATACCAACTACCAAGCGCCCAACTACCGCCTGGTCGGCATCGACTCCAGCCGGCCTGCCGAAGCCCACTGGCGCGAGGTGCTGCCCGAAACTGCCAACAAGCTCGAAGGCGTGAGCCAGGCGGGCGGCTACCTGCTGGCCAGCTACCTGCACGATGCCAGCTCGCAGGTGAAAGTGTACTCAGAGCAGGGCGAGTTTCGGCACGACGTGGCGCTGCCGGCCATCGGCACGGCCAGCGGCTTTGGCGGGCGGCGCGAGGCTACGGCGGTGTACTACGCTTTTACGTCCTTCACCTACCCCACCACCATCTACCGCTACGACGTCGCCACGAACACCAGCGCCGTGTTTCGCGCCCCAGCAGTGGACGTGCGGCCCGCCGACTACGAAACCACCCAGGTGTTCTACCCCAGCCAGGACGGCACGCGCATTCCGATGTTCATCGTGCACAAGCGCGGCCTGGAGCTGAATGGCCAGCACCCCACCTACCTCTACGCCTACGGTGGCTTCAACGTGAGCGTGACGCCGGCCTTCTCGGTGGCGCGGATGCTGTGGCTCGAAAACGGCGGCATCCTGGCCGTGGCCAACCTGCGCGGTGGCGGCGAATACGGCGAGGACTGGCACCGCGCCGGCATGACCCCGCACAAGCAAAACGTGTTCGACGACTTCATTGCCGCCGCCGAGTACCTCAAAACAAACCGCTACACCGACACGCAGCACCTCGCCATTGCGGGCGGCTCCAACGGCGGCCTGCTGGTGGGGGCCGTGGCCAACCAGCGCCCCGACCTGTGCCGCGTGGCCCTGCCCGCCGTGGGCGTGATGGACATGCTGCGCTACCAGAAATTCACCATCGGCTGGAACTGGGCGCCCGAATACGGCACCTCCGACGACGAAGCGCAGTTCCGTAACCTACTGGCCTTTTCGCCCCTGCACAATCTGCGGCCCGGCACCGCCTACCCCGCCACGCTCATCACTACCGCCGACCACGACGACCGGGTGGTGCCCGCGCACTCCTTTAAGTACGCCGCCGCCCTGCAGGCCGCCAACGCCGGCCCCTACCCTACTTTGATTAGAATCGATGTGAACGCCGGCCACGGTGCCGGCAAAAGCACCGCCCTGCTCATCGACGAGTGGGCCGACGTGTGGAGCTTCTGCTTCGCCAACATGGGCGTGACGCCAGTGGTTGAAATGTAGGGGCGGGGCTTGCCCCCGCCCGGGCGTCTGTGCCGCTGTCATATTTTCGTTCACTGACGGGCGGGGGCAAGCCCCGCCCCTACTCCCTCTAGCTTATGCAAATCGGAATCAGCTCATTTGGCGAGGTCGCCCCCGCCCACGTGGCCGGCCAGGACCACGCCGCCGCCCAACGCATGCAAGAACTGCTGGCCATGGGCCAGCTGGCCGATGAAGTGGGCCTCGACGTGCTGGCCCTCGGCGAGCACCACCGGCCCGACTTTATCATCTCGGCCCCCGAAGTCATTCTGGCCGCTGTGGCCGCCGTCACCAAGCGCATCCGCCTCAGCAGTGCCGTCACCGTGCTCAGCTCCGTCGACCCGGTGCGGACCTTCCAGAACTTTGCTACGGTGGACCTCATTTCCAACGGACGGGCCGAGATTATCGCCGGCCGCGGCTCTTTCATTGAGTCGTTCCCGCTGTTTGGTCAGGATTTGAAGGACTACGATGCGCTTTTCATTGAAAAGCTGCAGCTGTTGCTCAAAATCAATGAGAACGAAGTCGTTTCCTGGAAGGGCAAGCACCGCGCGGCCATCGACGCCAAGGGCGTGTACCCGCGCCCGGCACAGGCCAGAATTCCGGTTTGGATAGGCGTGGGCGGCACGCCGGCCTCGGTCATTCGGGCCGGGCAGCTGGGGCTCCCGCTCACCATTGCCATCTTGGGCGGGGCGCCCGCGCAGTACGTGCCGTTTGCCGAGCTCTACCGCGAATCGGCCCAGAAGGCCGGGCACGACGTGGCCGCCCTGCAGCTGGCCATCAACTGCCACCTGCACGTGGCCGACACGGCCCAGCAGGCCCGCGACGAGTTTTTCCCGCCCTACTCCACGCTCATGAACCGCATCGGCCGCGAGCGGGGCTGGTCGCCCATGGACCGCCGCCACTTCGACTACCTCTGCGGCCCGCAGGGCCCGCTGCTGGTGGGCTCGCCGCAGGACATCATCGACAAGCTGCTCTACCAGCACCGGCTGTTCAACAACACCCGTTTCCTGGCCCAGCTCGTCATTGAGGGCATTGCGCACCAAAGCGTGCTGCGCTCCATCGAGCTGCTGGGCACGCAGGTGGCGCCGGCCGTGCGGGCGGCGCTGGGCGTCACAGGCTCCGAATCCACAAAAGTTTCGGCCTGAGAAGCAACCCCGAACGTCCCAAAGCGGTCAGCAGCAGAAAGGTAATATACAAACTCAACCGTTCTGCTATGCGTCATTTCGTCTTCTTGCTGCTCTTACTGAGCCAACAGGCTTATGCTCAAAATGTCACGGCCTACAAAATACTGCCGGCCAATGCGTCCGCCAACGACAACCTCAAGCTGGTGCTCACGGTGGCCCACGGGGGTTGCGGCGGCTACTTTAGCTACAGCGTCACCCGTTCGGGCAATGCGCTGGCGGTGAGGGGGTGCTACCCGGCTGTCGTCATCGCCATGCCCTGCGTCACTTCCGACACGGTGCAGCTAGGCCGGTTGCCGGCCGGCACCTACAGCGTTTCTGCTGCCAGCTACATTGCCCAAACGGCCAGCGACTGCCCGGGCACCGCTGTGGTGGCGCCCGGGCCGCCCAATGCCACCGGCAGCTTCACCGTCGGGCTGGCGCTGGCTAGCCGGGCAGCAACCCCGGCCTGGACGCTTTCGCCCACCGTGGTGCCCGCCACGGCCACTGCCCTGGCCCTATCCGGTGAGGCAGCCTGGCAGCAAGTGGCCATTTACGACGTGAGCGGCCGCCAGCTGGCCCGTTACGCGGCTCCGGCCCTGCCCGTCCTGAACGGCAGCCCGCAGGTGCCCGTGCTTAGCCTGGCCCCGGCCCTTTATCTGTTGCGCGTGACGGACCAAAGCGGCCTCACCAGCACGCGGCGCTTCGTCCGGCAATAGCTGCGCGGCACCCACGAAAAAGCCCCGCCTGCATGCACAGGCGGGGCTTTTCACTTCACTAATTTGCTACTAGTAGCGGTACAGGTCCGACTTGAACGGGCCTTCTACCGGCACTTTGATGTAGTCGGCCTGCTTGCTGGTCAGCTCGTCCAGCTCCACGCCGATTTTGGCGAGGTGCAGGCGGGCCACCTTCTCGTCGAGGTGCTTGGGCAGGGTGTACACCTGGTTTTCGTACTGGTCAGCGCGCTGCCACAGCTCCAGCTGGGCCAGCGTCTGGTTTGTGAACGAGTTCGACATCACGAACGAGGGGTGGCCGGTGGCGCAGCCCAGGTTCACAAGGCGGCCTTCGGCGAGGATGATTACCTCTTTGCCGTCGATGGTGTAGAGGTCCACTTGCGGTTTCACCGTGTCCTTGGTGTGGCCGTAGTTCTGGTTTAGCCACGCCATGTCGATTTCATCGTCGAAGTGGCCGATGTTGCAGACAATGGCCTTGTCCTTGAGGGCGCGGAAATGCTCCTCGCGGATGATGTCGCAGTTGCCGGTGGTGGTGATGACGATGTCGGCGCGCGGAATGGCGTTTTCCATCTTCTTCACTTCGAAGCCGTCCATGGCGGCCTGCAGGGCACAGATGGGGTCAATTTCCGTGACAATAACGCGGGCACCGGCGCCGCTCAGCGAGGCAGCGGTGCCTTTTCCTACGTCGCCGTAGCCGGCCACCACGGCCACTTTGCCGGCCATCATCACGTCGGTAGCCCGGCGAATGGCGTCCACGGCCGATTCTTTGCAGCCGTACTTGTTATCAAACTTCGACTTCGTCACCGAGTCGTTCACGTTGATGGCGGGGAAAGGCAGGGTGCCGTTTTTCACGCGCTCATACAGACGCAACACGCCAGTGGTAGTTTCTTCCGAAACACCTTTGATGCCGGCGGCTAGCTCGGGGTAGCGGTCCAGCACCATGTTGGTGAGGTCGCCGCCGTCGTCGAGAATCATGTTCAGGGGCTGGCGGTCTTCGCCGAAGAACAGCGTCTGCTCGATGCACCAGTCAAACGAAGCCTCGTCCATGCCCTTCCAGGCGTACACCGGGATGCCGGCGGCGGCAATCGCGGCGGCGGCGTGGTCCTGCGTCGAGAAGATGTTGCACGACGACCACGTGACCTCGGCGCCCAGGGCGGTGAGGGTTTCGATGAGCACGGCCGTTTGAATGGTCATGTGCAGGCAGCCGGCAATGCGCGCGCCTTTGAAAGGCTGCGAAGCGCCAAACTCCTCCCGCAACGACATCAGGCCGGGCATTTCGGCTTCAGCGAGGCGGATTTCCTTGCGGCCCCACTCGGCGAGGCTCATGTCTTTTACTTTGTACGGAACGTACGTTTTCGTCGTGGTTTCCACCATGATGCGGATTAATTTGGTGTATCGCGTGTCAACTGCAAAGATACTCGATTTGTTCAGCGGTGCGGCACACGAAAAAGCCCGCGCTGCGGGCGCGGGCTTTTCTGAAATCAGGCGAACCGGCTAGAATGCCTGCCGTTAGTTGTTCTGGATGACAACCGCCTGCAGTTGTTGGGCCGCCGGTACGGTTTGGCCAGTTGTGGGCACAAGGCCTCGCACCACAACCGTGTAGATTTTGCCCGCTTCGTACGTTTTGCTGCCCGTTCCGGAGCCCGAGCCATCGCCCACGGCAAGTTGCTGGGTAGCAGGGGTGCCGCCGATAATGGTCAGGTTGAGGGGACCGGGGGCGAGGCGCACAAAATCGGAGGCCGCACCAAAGGGTACGTCGCCGGTCAGGGGAGTGCCGGGCGTGGGCGGCGATACCGAAGGCCCGGCCAGGCGCACGGGGCTGGGGGCATTGAGGCCCAGGTGCACAATCCGGATTTTGGCCTCGCCCGCAACCGGCGCCGCCAAATTATCGGGCACCGAGAGCAGGGCCAGGCTGCCCAGCGTATTATTGGGCGAGTAAGCAAACACCGAATAGCTCTGGTCCTTGGCGACGGCCAGCGTCTGCGTGGCCACTACCTGGCTGCCGTTGTTGGCGCGAATGGTGGCGTTTCCGGCATTCACATTCGAATAACCCGCGCTCTGGCCATAGTTGAGCTGGCTCAGTTGCTGGTCATTGCCAAAGAAGGTAATCTGCGCGTTGGCGGCAACGGCCGCGTTCGAGAAGGTCACCTTGCCCGTGTCGGGCACGGGGGTGGGCGCAGGCGTGTCAGATTTACCGCAGGCGGCCAGCAACATGGTGGCGGGTACCAACGCCCGCAGTGCACGGGAAAGGACGAATGTTTGCATAACAAAAGGAGCTAAAAAGAGGAAGGCAAGCCGTCCGAAACACAACCGGCCGACCCGGCCTGAACGTGTGCGCCAGCTGGTTTGTTGAGGTGACACTGCAAAAAAGTGCGGCTCATCGGAGTTTTCTCCCCCTGGGCGCATTCTATCTTTGTTATATGCACAAACTTACCGGGTTGAATTCGGCAACGTTGCGCCTCCGCGCTACGGCAGCTACGGCCTTGATTTTTACAGCCCTTGCCTTGGCGCAGGCGCAGCAGGCACCCGCCACCATCCGCCTGCACCCCGACGATGCCGCCCGCGGCCTCAACGGCTCGCAGCACAATTTCGACTTCCTGCCGCCGGGCGTGGGCGGCGAGCAATACCAGACGGCTGGCTTCTTCGGCCAGAAGCTGCGCCCCTACCTGGCCGGCAACCCCGAGGCCGTCGGTTTTCTCAACCAATACCGCCGCCAGAAAACCGTGTATTTGATTGACCGGGTGGTGGCCGTGGGTTCGTTCGGCCTGTGGGGCCAGCAGATATTTGCCGGCGATGAGAAGCAGTATTTCAACAACACGCAGAAAGTGGCGTTGGGCGTGTTTGCCACCAGCCTGCTGGCCACGGTGTTCATCAACCGCAACACCAATACCTATATGAAGCGCGCCGTCGAAGCCTACAACGCCGGCCCGGCCCACGGCAGCGCGTGGCCCCGCCTGCGCCCCACCGCGGTGGGCCTGGGCCTGGCCCCCACGGGCCAGCCGGTGCTGGGCCTGCGCTGGGCGGTGCGCTAGGGAGTAGTAAGTATTGCGTAGCCAGAAACGCGATTTGCGCCCCGAAGCCCGAAACGCTTGCCGCTTGTTACCCAATTCTTACCACCGACTCCAACCCGTCCCTTTTCCGTATAAGCCCTTTCATGGACTACCCCTTGCCTGAGGCAGCCCGGCGCTACGTGGCCGCGCACCTGCACGACGACCCCGCCCACCTGGCCCTGCAGGCCCGCCGCCACCCCGGCTTGCCAGTGCCCGAGCTAGTGCGCCAGATTCAGGCCCGCCAAAAAGCCCGCACCAAGCTGCCCGACTGGGCCGACAACCCCGACCTTATTTTCCCGCCCGCGCTGTCTGTGGAGCAGGCATCGTCGGCGCGCACGGCCGCCTTCAAGGCCGGCCTGGTGGACGGCGAGCGCCTGGCCGACCTCACCGGCGGCTTCGGGGCCGACTCGGCGGCATTTGCCGCCCGCATGAGCCACGTCGACTACGTGGAGCGCAACCCGGCCCTGGCCGAGGTGGTGCGCTACAATTTCGGCCAGCTGGGCCTCACCAACGTGGACGTGCACGCCGCCGAAGCGCTGGCCTTTCTCAAGGAAACCACCCAACACTACGACTGGCTTTACCTCGACCCGGCCCGGCGCGACACCGCCGCGCGCAAGATTTTTCTGCTGCGCGACTGCGAGCCCGACGTGGTGAAACTCATGCCCCTGCTGCTGCACAAAGCCGATAAAATCCTGCTCAAAACCTCGCCCATGCTCGACATCGAGCAGGCCGTGCAGGGCCTGGGCCACGTGCGCCGCCTTTGGGTGGTAGCCGTCGACAACGAGGTGAAGGAGGTGCTCTACGAGTTGGGCCAGGAGCCGGCCATCGACCCCGAACGCTACGCCCTGAACCTGCGCCGCGACGGCACGCAGCAGGAGTTCCGCCTCAACCGCGCCCGCGAGGCCCGCGCCACCCCGCGCTATGCCGAGGCGCAGCAGTACCTCTACGAGCCCAACGCGGCCGTGCTCAAGGCCGGGGCTTTCCGCAGCATCGGCACGGCGTTCGAGCTACTCAAGCTGCACCAGCACAGCCACTTGTACACGTCCGATGTGCTCCGGCCCGACTTTCCGGGCCGCATCTTCCGGGTGCAGGCCGTGGAGAAAGCCGACGGCGCGGCCCTCAAAGCCCACCTCGGCCCCGAAGCTCGCGCCCACGTCACCACCCGCAACTTCCCCGATTCGGTGGCCGATTTCCGGCGCCGCACCGGCATTCGGGAGGGCGGCGACGTGTACCTGTTTGCGACCACCGACCTGCGCAGCCGGCCCGTGGTGCTGGTGTGCACCAAAGTGGCGCCGGTCGCGGTTGTGTCTTAGTTGCCGCCCGGGCTCTGTGGTGGCGGGCGTGGCTTTTTTCTCAGCAGCGCAGCCCCCTTGGCCAGCAGTCCGTACAAACAGCCATTCCGCCGGCTGGTGGACTTCGTTAAGCTGCTTGTTTGCTATGCGTTTTACCAACAAAATATGCCTGGTCACGGGCGGCACCTCGGGCATTGGCCAGGCGGCCTGCCTGCGCCTGGGGGCCGAAGGTGGCCAGGTGGTTGCCCTGGGCCGCGACAAAGCCGACGGGGCAGAAACGGTGCGCCTCATCACCGAAGCTGGCGGCAACGCCGTGTTCATGGCCTGCGATTTGGCCAAGCCCAAGGCCATTGAAGCCACCGTGCAGAAGGTGCTGGCCAAATTCGACCGCATTGACGTGCTGGTGTGCGACGCGGCCATGATGACCTTCGACCCGCTGGTGAAGCTGGACCTCGACCAGTGGGACATGCTCATGCGAGTGAACCTGCGCTCCTTGGCCCAGCTCACCCAGCTCTGTCTGCCGCACATGCCCAAAGGCAGCGCCATTGTGGCCGTGAGCTCGGTCCACGCTCACCAGACCACGGCCAACGTAGTGCCCTACGCCACCAGTAAGGGCGGCATGGAAGCGTTTGTGCGGGGCATGAGCCTGGAGTTGAACTTCCGCCAAACCCGCATCAACGCCGTGGCGCCCGGCGCCGTCGACACGCCCATGCTGTGGAGCAACCCCAACGTGAAAAGCGGCAAGGAGAAAATCGACAAAGCCACCGTGGGCCGCCCCGACGAGTTGGCCGCGGCCATCGCCTTCTTGGCCTCCGATGACGCCAGCTTCGTGCACGGCACCACCCTGGCTGTCGATGGCGGCCGGCTGGCGCAGTTGTAGGAGTCCGCCCGGCACTCGCCACCATTTCGGGCTGCGGGCAATACCCCGAAGTTTCGTACTTTTGCCCAGCGCCCGCCCGCCGTCTATCTGGCTGGGCGGGCGCCTTTCTTTTCTTTTTGCTCTTTTCGCGCACTCAATGCCCTATCTGTTTACTTCCGAATCGGTTTCGGAAGGCCATCCCGATAAAGTTGCCGACCAGATTTCCGACGCCATTCTCGATGAGTATTTGCGTCAGGACCCCACTTCTAAAGTAGCCTGCGAAACGCTTGTGACTACTGATTTTGCCCTTGTAGCCGGCGAAATCAAGTCCAAAGCCCACGTTGATGCCGAGCCCATCGTGCGCGCCACCATCCGCCGCATCGGCTACGACAAGCCCGAATACCTCTTCAACGCCGACACCTGCGAGGTGATGAACCGCCTGCACGAGCAGTCGCCCGACATCAACCAGGGCGTGGAGCGTGCCAAGGATGAAGACCAAGGCGCCGGCGACCAGGGCATGATGTTTGGCTACGCCAGCCACGAAACGGCCAATTACATGCCCCTGGCCCTCGACCTCTCGCACCGCCTGTTGCAGGAACTGGCCGCCATCCGGCGCGAGAAGAGCGACATGCCCTACCTGCGCCCCGACGCCAAAAGCCAGGTCACCATTCGCTACTCCGACGACCACAAGCCCGAGGCCATCGACACCATCGTCATCAGCACCCAGCACGACGAGTTTGATGCTTCGGAAGAAAAAATGCTCGAGAAAATCAAGGCCGACGTGCTCAGCATCCTCATCCCGCGCGTGAAAGCCGGCCTGAGCGTTGACGTGCAGGCCCTGTTCACGGACGAGATTACCTACCACATCAACCCCACGGGCAAGTTCGTGATTGGCGGCCCCCACGGCGACTCCGGCCTCACCGGCCGCAAAATCATCGTGGACACCTACGGCGGCAAGGGCGCCCACGGCGGCGGTGCCTTCTCAGGCAAAGACTCCTCGAAAGTGGACCGCTCGGCGGCTTATGCCGCCCGCCACATCGCCAAAAACCTGGTGGCCGCCGGCGTGGCCGACCAGGCCTTGGTACAAGTGGCCTACGCCATCGGCGTGGCCCAGCCGGTGGGCGTGTTCGTCACCACCTACGGCACCATCAAGGCAAAAAACGGCAGCGGCCAGCCCCTGACCGACGGCGAAGTGGCTGAGAAGGTGCAGAAGCTGTTCGACCTGCGCCCCTACGCCATCGTAAAGCGCTTCGGCCTGCAAAACCCCATTTTCGCCCAAACGGCCGCTTACGGCCACATGGGCCGCCCGCCCGGCACCGTGAACGTGGTGATGCCCGACGGCGAAACCAAAACCTTCGAAACCTTCACCTGGGAAAAGCTCGACTACGTGCCGCAGATTAAGGCCGAGTTTGGTCTGTAATCAGTGATGAGTGGTTAGCGGTTAGTTGCTGACGTCATTATCACCATTCAGCAAAAAGCCCCACCTGTATTTGCAGGCGGGGCTTTTGTTTGGAAACAGGCGGCAATACTAACCGTTAATCACTAACCACTAAAACCTAGTGGCTCATCGTCTTCTCTTTGTACCGCGTAATCTGGCGGCGCAGGCTTTCGGTGGCGGCATCCGCGGCGGCTTCGAAGGAAGCGGCGTCTTCGGCGCTGAACAAGGTAGAGCCCGGCACGAAGAGCTTTATTTCGACCGTTTTGTTGTCAATCCCGTCTTTGTTGTTGAGGCGCATGATTACCTCACCATCGGTGAACTTATCATAAAAAGTTTCCAGCTTGTTGAGGCGTTGCTGTACGAAGTCAAGCAATTTCTTGTCGGCGTCGAAGTGCACCGAATGCATCTGAACTTTCATAAAGAAGTTGATTAAGAGGTAAAAAGGGTGTGGTAAACTCAGGCCCGGGGATGGGCCTGTTCAAATACGGATTTCAGGCGGTCGACGGACAGGTGGGTGTACACCTGCGTGGCGGCCAGGCTGGCGTGCCCCAGCAGCTCCTTAATGGAATTGAGGTCGGCCCCCTTGCCCAGCAAATGCGTGGCAAACGCGTGCCGCAACGCGTGTGGATGCTGCTGCGCGCTGGACGTCGTAATCTGGCTCAAATACTTCTTCACGGTCCGGTACACCAGCTTTTCGTACATGGGCTCGCCCTTGTCGGTGAGCAGCAGCGGCCCACCGATGGCCCCAAACTCGTGTGCCCGCCGGGCCTGGTATTTCTCAATCACCAGCTTCAGCGTGGGGTTCAGCGGCACAATGCGCTGCTTGTTGCCCTTGCCCGTGACGCGCACCGTGCCCGCGCCCAGGCTCACGTCGTCGGGGTGAATGCCAATGAGCTCCGACAAGCGAATACCGGTGCCGTAGAGCATTTCCAGCACCATCTGGTCGCGCTGGCCCACAAAGTCGTCGCTGAACTCGAAGGTGTTGAGCAAGCCGTTCAAGGCTTCTTCGGGCACGAACTCGGGCAGCTTCTTGGCCATTTTCGGCGCCTTGATGCGCAGCATGGGGTTGCTGGCAATGGTGCCGGCGCGCAGCAGGAACTTGTAGTAGGAGCGCAGGCAGGCCACTTTGCGGTTCACGGTGCGCGGGTCCAGGTCCTGCTGCATCAACTCCACCACCCAGCCGCGGATGAGCGGGTGCGTGGCTTGGGCGGGGTCAGCCAGCTCGTAGGCCGATTTCAGGTAAGCGGCAAACTGGCCGAGGTCGGTTTGGTACGAGGTGAGCGTGTGGGCACTGTAGCGCTTCTCAAAGCGCAAAAAATCGAGGAAAGCATCCATACCAACAGCAAAAATGCCCGGCGTTGGGCCGGGCATCCAATGTAGCACTATTTTATTTTCTAACAACTAACCGTTACTATACGGACGCGAAAAAACCGGCTGGACTGCCCAATAGAGCAGTCCAGCCGGTTTTTAACAAAGCTAACCGAAGCCTACAGCAGCGGGCTATTCGCCGGGCTGGCCGTAGGTGGCCAGCTTGTACACTGCCTTCTGCTTCATCTTGCGCTGCGTGATGCTGGGCTTCTGGAAGAACGTGCGACGACGCAGCTCTTTCAGCACGCCGGTGCGCTCAAATTTCTTTTTGAAGCGCTTCAGAGCGCGGTCAACCGATTCGTTGTCTTTGATTTGAACGATAATCATATCAGGGAATGAGGGGAGTTTTCAGAAGAGGGCGGCGTAAACCGGGCCGCAAAGATAGCAACTGTTCGCTTTCCAATCAAGCGTTTCGCTTCAATTATTGCGCGTGAGTTGACTTCTCATCGGACAAATCCGCTGTGTTGTTTGCTTTAACCACCTGCTTTTCCGGTTGACGTGGACGCAGCCGTACCGTATACACGCGGGCAAACTCAGGGTTTGCCGCGATGACTCTTTGTAAAGTAGGCTCCAAAACAACCGACGACTGAGGACGGTGCATGTGCGTGTACCGACGCAGATAAGCGGCGTATTCGTCCCGAATTATCCAAATCACACCGGGCTTGACGGCTAGGCGCTTTAAGCTTTCTTCAAAATCGCGAGTGCCCGTGAGTTGATTCCGCAACTCTACCAGTGAGGGTTCCAGCGTTAGCCAACTCATCAGCGTGACCACGGGTTTGTCGGATAGTTCGTAAGTGGTGAAGGGAGAGAGCATTTCATATGCCCACTCCACCCCTGCCGATACCAGTGTCTTATGCTGGGCCAACGCGTAGATTTGTTTCAGGTACGCTTCGTTCTGTGCTTGGCTGAGCTTATACTCCCGGCTGTCGCGCCACAGCTTGTAACTAAACAAAGGCAGTATCGCATAGAGCGCCCACCGCCACACAGCAGGGAGCCGCAACGGCCCAAGACTTCTCTGGGCTATGTAGATAACGATGCCCGCGGTCCATACGCTCAAAAGCGGCGATGCCACGCGCAAGGGCAGTTTCATGGCAATGGTCAAGACCAGCAACAACGCGGTAAAGGCAATTTGGGCCAGCCAAAACTCCCAGTTTTGAAGCCACTTCTTATTCCAACTCAACCACAGGCCGACGGCCATGGGGAACAGAACCAATAAGGCATAATAGTCCCGTAATACGTAGAATGATGCAAATGCTTTGTGCAGAATGGTTTGCCGGACAAATATATCCTGGTCAAAATGAAAAACTCGCTGAAACAGCTGCTCATTCACCACCGTTGAATCGCCCAAAGACCAGTGTTGCACCGACAGAATGCCTAAACTATCGGCTTTGGTAACTGGCTTGGTCTGGTACAGCAAAAAGTCAGAGTAGCTAGCCTTCCACACGTCCAGGCGGCGATAGGTCTTTTCCACCGGCGTGTACGAAGAAGAAATCAGGACGCTGCCCATCACCATCAGCCCCCCTGCGCTGAGCACAGGCACAACGGCCCGGAATCGGCTTAGCCACCAAGCCCCCGGAATGGCTGCTACCAGCCCTAAAATGCCGGCACTCGGCCGAATACACCATCCCAACACCACTGCCACCATGCCGATACCCAAAGCCGACCATTTCCCCCCCCGATGGGCTGCAAAGAGCACTCCGCTTCCCACCAGCAATACGGGCAGGCGGGTGAAGTTCATCAGCAACGCCGTTTCTTGCCAGGCAAACCAGTAGAGCAAAGCAAAACAGCTCCCCATGGCCAAGGCCGACATCCTGGGTTGAAGCACCTCGAACAAGACGTGGTACAACAAGACTAGGCTGCTGTAGAGCAACAGGTAAAGTGTAATGCCAAACCACGGCACCAACGGCGCTATTTTATACAAAGCAGCTAGCAAAAACGACAACCCGTGGAAATACAAATGCAGATTCCCTACCGGGCCGGGCGCGGCTTGCCCACGCATAACTTGCGTAATAGCTACGTCGTCGTTTGACTCATAATAATATCCAAATAATATACCAGTCAGTCCAATTAGCAATGCTGGCAATATCCAAACTAAGAATGTCTTAGTGCGTAGCAGTTCTTTCATCACAGCAAAAGTAGCTGCGTGCTATGCTTTTTCCACCACCTTCAAGGCGCAAGTTAAGGGCTGCAGGTGCTACATTTGGTGTCGTATATTGTTTGGCCTGAAACACACAAACAGCTTCTGCTTATGACCCCTGATATATCTGTCATTATACCCATTTATAACGAAGGCTCCAATATTAATATGCTGCATAGCAGGCTGTCAACCGTTATGCAAGGGCTTGCTCTGCCGAATGGCTTCGAGTTTGTGTTTGTAAACGATGGCTCCAAAGACAACTCGTTGTTCTTGGTTCGTAGTCTGGCCGATGCCGACCCCATGGTGCGCTACATAGATTTAAGCCGCAACTTTGGCCACCAGATTGCTGTGTCTGCCGGCCTTGATTTGGCTCGCGGCAAAGCCGTGGTCATCATCGATGCCGACTTACAGGACCCTCCGGAACTGATTGTGCCTTTATACCACAAGTTGAAGGAAGGCTACGAGGTAGTGTACGCTAAGCGTCGCTCGCGCGAAGGCGAAAGCGTCGCCAAAAAATTCACCGCAAAGTTGTTTTATCGGATACTAGCCCGCATCACCAACATCGAAATTCCGGTCGATACCGGTGACTTTCGCATCATCTCTCGGAAAGTTGTGGAAGCATTGCGGCAGATGCCCGAACAAAACAAGTTCTTAAGAGGCCAGATTTCGTGGATTGGCTACCGCCAAACATTTGTGGAATACGACCGCTCGGAACGGGCAGGCGGCGAAACTGGCTATACCTATCGCAAAATGATACGCTTGGCGCTTGATGGCATCACGGCTTTTTCCGATGCGCCTTTGAAAGCGGCCACGCTCATGGGGTTTGGCGTTTCCATCATTGCTTTTTTTGTGATGCTGTACACGCTATATTCAAAATTCATCCTGCACGACTACCAGCCGGGCTGGCCATCACTGATGATTAGCATACTGTTCTTGGGCGGCGTGCAGCTCGTAGCCGTAGGCATAATTGGTGAATACGTTTCCCGCCTGAGCGCCAACGTTCGGCGTCGCCCATTGTATCTCATTGCGGATACCAATCTGCCTCAAATAGACAATTCACCTATTGAGTCGACAAATTACTAACCTCCACACAGCTGTTATCCCTCGCCAGTTACCCACTCTTAAATGTATTGAGAGCGGGCACTAGCGAGGGGTAATAGCTGTATGGGCCAGGATACTATGTGCTTAGCGCAGCAGCTCTGTTGCGCTACTTCAGCAGCACCCGGGCAATGACCAGCTTCTGGATTTCGCTGGTGCCCTCGCCAATGGTGCAGAGCTTGGAGTCGCGGTAATACTTTTCGGCGGGGTAGTCTTTGGTATAGCCGTAGCCGCCAAAAATCTGCACTCCTTCGTTGGCCGTGCGCACGCACACTTCGGATGCGTAGAGCTTGGCCATAGCCGACTCGCGGTTCACGTTCTGGCCGGCGTCTTTCATCGCGGCGGCGCGGTAGGTGAGCAGGCTGGCGGCTTCAATCTCGGTGGCCATGTCGGCCAGCTTGAAGGCAATGCCCTGAAAGTTGCTGATGGGCTGGTTGAACTGGTGACGCTCCTTGCTGTACTGCAAAGCCGCTTCGTAGGCGCCCTGCGCAATGCCCAGGCTCAGCGCCGCAATGCTGATACGGCCGCCGTCGAGCACCTTCAGGCTTTGCACGAAGCCGTCGCCCACCTTGCCAATCACGTTGCCCACGGGCACTTTGCAATCGGTAAAAATCAGTTCGGTGGTTTCGGAGGCGCGCATGCCCAGCTTGTCTTCCTTGCGGCCGGCGGCAAAGCCGGGCGTGCCCCGCTCGATGATGAAGGCCGTCATGCCGTGCGAGTCGCCTACTTCGCCGGTGCGGGCGATGACGACGGCCACGTTGCCGGTTTTGCCGTGGGTAATGAAATTTTTAGCGCCGTTGAGAATATAATTTTCGCCGCTCTCGTCAAGCACGGCCGTAGTGCGCATGTTGCCGGCGTCGGAGCCTGTGTTAGGCTCGGTGAGGCCCCAGGCGCCAATCCACTCGCCGCTGGCCAGCCTGGGCAGGTACTTGTGCTTCTGCTCCTCGGAGGCGTGCTGCAGAATGTGGCCAGTGCAGAGCGAGTTGTGGGCGGCCATACTCAGGCCAATGCTGCCGTCAATTTTGGAGAGTTCGGCAATGGCTGTGACGTACTCCATGTAGCCAAAACCGGCGCCGCCGTACTCCTGGGGCACCAGCACGCCCATCAGGCCGAGTTCGCCGAGCTTGTGAAAAACATCAACGGGAAATTCCTGGCTTTCATCCCACTTCATCATGTGGGGCTTGATGTGCTGGGCGCCAAAGTCGCGCACCATCTGCGCAATCATGGTTTGGTTTTCGGTGGCTACGGCTTCCATGGAAGTAAGAGCGGTTGGTGGGAATTGTGAGTACGTGAGAAAGTATTTTCCGAAGCGAACAACTGTTCGTTTTGGCTACACGAAAGTACGCGTTTCGGCGTTGGCAACGGCGGAGCCGGGGCCGCGCGCCGGGGCCAGATGTTGAACGGGCGCGGCAAAAGCGTTACTTTTGAGGCTTTTTGGGGGGAACCCGCCGCCGATAGCTGCGGGAATTTCCGGATTTTTTTCTTTGATTCTGCACTCCTTGGCCTTCATGCCGTCTTTTTCTCTTCGCCGCCTGGGGCGGCTGCGGCTGCTGGCCTTGCCCGCTCTGCTGTTTTTTTCGTCGTGCGTTTCCACGAAATACTATCAGAAGCGGACGCTTTTCCGCCTCACCGACAGCCAAGGCCGCCAGCTCGACAGCACCAAGCTGCGCATTGCCGTGAACCGCACCGAGCGCAATTATGTCATTCAGCCCAACGACTTTCTGGAAGTGCGGGTGAACACCAACCGCGGCGAACGGATTCTGGACCCCAACGGAGAGCTGCAATTTGGTTCGCCGTCGGGCTCGCTGCCCAGCCGGGGCAGCGTGGTGGGCGGTGGCGGGCGCAGCGCCCAGCCCGCGCGTGGTGCGGGTTCTGGTTCGGGGTCCGGGGGCTCGGAGTTCTTGGTGCAGGCCGATGGCGCCGTGGTGCTGCCCATGGTGGGCCGCATCCGCATCAGCGGGCTATCGTTGCTGCAGGCCGACAGCCTGTTGGCCACCCGCTACCAGGAGTACTACGTTCAGCCCTTCGTGACCACGCGCGTGACCAATAACCGCGTGATTGTGCTGGGCGCGGTGGGTGGCCAGGTCATTTCCCTCACCAACGACAACATGAACCTGCTGGAAGTGCTGGCCCTGGCGGGCGGCATCGACGGGCAGGGCGGCGGCGGCGCGGGCCTTTACCGCAACGGCGGCCGGGCCGACAATATCCGCATTATCCGGGGCGATTTGAAGAACCCACGGGTGCAGCAAATCGACTTATCGACGTTTGATGGAATGCGGCGGGCCAGCCTGCAAATCGAGCCCAACGACGTGATTTATGTGGAGCCCATCCGCCGCCCCTTCCTCGACGCGCTGAGCGATGCCTCGCCAATTCTCAGCTTGGCCAGTTTGGTGTTGACTTCTACATTCTTTATTATCTCTCAGGTTCGGCGCTAACCGCTTCGCGGCTTCAGCGCACACAGTTCACCTTTGGGAGCGGCAAACCTGGCAATTATTAGTGCAATGGCTATTAACGAAAACCTCGAGCTCGAACAACTCATCCGCAATGCGGCGGGGGGGGGCACAGCTCCGCCGGCCCTACTTCCCAACGACCCCGGCGCCGAGGATGACGACTCGGCCGGCCTGGACATAACCACACTGGTGCTGGTGGCGCGCCGCAGCCTGCTGTGGACGCTGCTGCTCATCGTACTGGGCGTAACGGCCTCGTGGCTGTACCTGCGCTACACCAAGCCGGTGTACCAATCGGCGTCACTGCTAAAAATTGACGAGCGGGCGCAGGCCGCCGACCTAGGCATTGCCGCGCAAATAGGCCCGGCAGCCGACAAAGGCCGGGGCGGCAAGCTGGCCGGCGAGGTGGAGTTAATCAAGTCCGACGTCATCTATCAGCGCCTCAAGGACTCCCTGGCCCTCGACGTGAACTACTACGTGCAGGGCACCGTGCTCGAATCGGAGCTCTATGGCACATCGCCCTTCCACGTCAAATACACCATCAGCGACCCTTCGCTCTACAATCGAAAATTCAGCCTGAAATTCTCCAGCCTGCAGCGCTTTAAGCTGGAGTTTATAAACCAGGGAAACACGCTGGGCGGTGAGTATGCCCTGGGCCAGCCCATCAACCTGCCCGGCATTCAGCTGCAGATAGACGGCACGCCCCGGCTGACCCAGGCCGCCTTGGAGCAGGATTTTCACTTCACCGTCCAGGACGGGCAGGCCGTGAACGCCTACCTGGACAAGAACCTGGCTGTGGAAATTGTGAACCCCGACGCCAATACCATCGGGATTTCATTTAAGGATTTTACACCCGCCAAGGCCCGGAGCATTGTCAACAAGATTGACACGGTGTACAAGGAGGCGAAACTGGCCCAGAAAGCGCTGTCGGTGGATTTGCAAACCAAGTTTCTGGACAAAACCCTCAACGATACCAAGCAGCAGCTGCAGGAGGCCCAGGCACGGCTGCAAGCCTACATCGAACGAAGCAGAACGTACGATGCCAATGCCGAAGCCGGCGCCCTGACCACCCGACTGGAAAAGCTGGAGCTGGACCGCGCAGCGCTGAACGAGAAACTCGGCCTGCTAGCTGAGCTCAGCCGGCTCATCAAAGAGGAAAGCATCACCTCCTCGGAGGACGAGCGGGTAGAGCAAAGCATTCCCGCCATTACGGGCCTCGAAGACCCACAGCTCGCCTCTGGGCTCAACGAGCTGAACGACCAGCAGTGGCAGCTGCGCCGGCTGCGCCGCTCCAGCACCGACAAAACTGAGGGGGTGCAGGTGCGCATTGCCAACCTGGAATTTACGCGCAACAAAATCCGGCGCGCGCTGCTGCAGGACGAGAAGCTGCTGCGGCGCCAGATGGGGCTACTGGACCAGCAGAGCAGCAAGCTCAATGCGGAGTTGGAGGGCAAGCCACGCCAAGCCACTGAGCTGGACCGCCTGCGCGGCCCGGTGGAGCAGTACCGCAAGCAATACCAGGACTTGTTCCAGCGAAAAATTGAATTTGAGATTCAGAAGGCCGGCAACATTGCCGACTTCACGGTACTGTCGCCGGCTTCGCTGCCAACGGCGCCCATTTTCCCCAACAAGCTCTTGGCCTACGCCATTGGGCTGGCGGGCGGCCTGCTGCTGGGCCTGGGCCTGATTGCGGTGCGCTACTTCATGCACAACACCATCACGACGGTGCGGGAGCTGGAGCGCAGCACCAAGGCCTCGGTGCTGGGCATCATCCCGACCTACGACAAGGAAAAGATGGAGATTTCGCGCTTGGTGGTGGATAAAAACCCCAAATCGGCCATTTCCGAAGCCATCCGCTCCATCCGCACGAACCTGGATTTTATCAGCTCTTCGAAGAAGAAACGCTTGATTTCGGTGACGTCGACCATCTCGGGCGAAGGCAAAACCTTCGTGACGGTAAACATGGCGGGCATCATTGCTTTGTCGGGGCAGCGGGTGATTATTCTTGACCTGGATATGCGCAAGCCCAAGGTGAACCTGGCCTTTGGCACCGAAAACACGCGGGGCGTGAGCACCATCCTCATCGAGCGTCACTCGGTGCAGGAATGCATTCAGCAGACCAGCATCGAGTCGCTGCAGTTCATTTCGGCCGGGCCCACGCCGCCCAACCCGTCGGAGCTGATTCTGAGCGACCGGTTCGATGCCATGATTGAGGAGCTGTACCGCAGCTACGACGTGATTTTGATTGACACCCCGCCGGTGGGCCTCGTCACGGACGGCATCCTGATTATGCGCAAGGCCGACATCCCGCTCTACATCGTGCGGGCCGACTACTCGCGCAAAGCCTTCATCAAAAACATGAACCGGCTCATGCGCAGCAACAACTTCACCACCATGTGCACCATCCTCAACGACGCGCCGTCGGGAGCTGGGTATGGGTATGGATATGGCTACGGGTACGGGTATGGCTACGGCAACTACGGCGGCTACGGCCAAGGCTACTACGAGGAGCCGTCGAGCCGTCCCCTGACCTTTGGCCAGAAGCTGAAGAAGTTTTTCACCTAACGCCCGGTACACACCATGGCTTCGTTCTGGCAAAAGCTTTTTGGCGGGGCGGCGCCCGAGCCCGCGCCGGCCGCGCCCGTAGCGGCCCTGGCCACGCTGGGGGCCGACATGCACTCGCACCTGCTGCCCGGCCTCGACGACGGTGCCGAAACGGTGGAACACTCGCTGGATTTGCTGCGGGCCCTGCGCGCCCTGGGCTACCGCAAGCTGGTGATGACGCCCCACATCATGGGCGACTTCTACAAGAACACGCCGGAGGGCATCCGGGCGGCCTTGCAGCTCATGCGCGAGGCCGCCACGGCCGCTGGCCTCACCGACGTGGAGCTGAGTTGTGCGGCCGAGTATTACCTGGATGAGTTTCTGGGCCGCAAGCTGGCCGATGGCACCGAAATGCTCACCTTCGGCGGCGAGAAGCGGTATCTGCTGTTCGAAACGTCGTACATGAACGAGCCGCTCAACCTGTACGAAATCATTTTCGAGATGAAATCGCAGGGCTACCGGCCGGTGCTGGCCCACCCCGAGCGCTACACGTACTTGTACGGCCGCTTCGCCGAGATTGAGAAGATGCGGCGCGACTACGACGTGCTGCTGCAAGTGAATCTAAACTCTTTGGCCGGCTATTACTCGCCGGGCGCCAAGAAAGTAGCTGAGCAACTCATTGATGGCGGTTTGGTTGATTTTGTGGGCACCGACACCCACCACCTGCGCCACACCGACACCTTGCTACGCCGCACCGTGCCACAGCCGTACCTGGAGAAACTGCTGAAGCTGCCGTTGCTGAACAATACGCTGTAAGCAATGATTAACGATTAATGCTCAGTGATTAGTAGTTATAAAACAGCTATTATCTCAAGCAGCCATTAATCATCAACCGCTAATCATTAATCACTAAAAAAATGGTTTTCGTCACCGGCGGCACGGGCCTCATTGGTTCCTTTCTGTTGCGGGCCCTGCGCGAGCGGGGGCTGCCGGTGCGCGCCCTGCACCGGGGCGCGGTGCCCACCAACGCTGCACCGGGCGTGGAATGGATAGCCGGCGACCTCCTCGACACCGAGCAGCTGCGGGCCGCCCTCACGCCCGACGTGACGCACGTGTTTCACTGCGCGGGGCTGGTGTCGTATGCCCCGCAGGACGAAACGCTGCTGCTGCAAGTGAACGTGGAAGGCACCGCCGCCGTGGTAGACGCCTGCCTGGAGCGGCCGGGCATTCGGCTGGCGTATGTGTCGTCGGTGGCGGCGCTGGGTTCGCCGGCGGGCGCGGCCACCGCTACCGGCACCCTCACGGTGACGGAGGCAGCTACCTGGGACCTGGGCGCTGCCCACCCGGCCTATGCCACGTCTAAATACCTGGGCGAGCTGGAGGTGTGGCGCGGCGTTGCCGAAGGATTATCGGCCGTTATTGTGAACCCCTCGGTGGTGCTGGGGCCCGGCAACTGGAACCGCAGCAGCACCCGGCTGCTGCGCTATGCCCACCAGCAGCACCGCTTTTATACCCGGGGACTGGTCAATTTTGTGGACGTGCGCGACGTAGTGGCGCACTTGCTGGCCTTGGCCCTCGACCACCCCGAGCTGAGCGGGGAGCGCTACATTTTGAGCGCCGAAGCCGTGCCGCTGGGCGAGTTTTTCCGGCAGGCCGCGGCGGCCCTGGAACGGCGCCCGCCCACGGTGGCCGTGCCCGACTGGGCGGCTGAAGTTATCTGGCGGCTCGAGCACGCCCGCGCCGTGCTCACCGGCGCCCGGCCCCTCATCACCAAAGACACGGCCCGGGCCGGCCGCCGGCCGGTGGTGTACGCGCATGGCAAAGTGCAAAGCACTACCGGGCTCACTTTCCGTCCGTTAGCTGATACGCTGGCCTGGTGCGCAGCTGGCTTGCGCGAAAACCCAGCCAGCGCCCCGGCGGTTATCGTATCTTAGCAAGAGCCGGATTGCACGGTTTTGCCCAATATTTGTTTATCATTGAGAGAGTACTAGCAAGTGGAGTGAACAGCGGTTTGCTGACGGCTTAATTTTCTGGATTTGCCGCCGCGTCTGCTCGTTCGCAAAACCCCGATTAATCCACTTAACTGCGATTTTATGCGCATGAACGAACATTTTGAAAACCACCGGACTGTGCTGGATACCGTGCGCCGCTTCGAGCGCATGCTGGCCCAGCAAGAGTCTGTTTTCTTCGACCTGGAGGACTTCGAGAACATCATCGACCACTACGTTACCAACGCCGAGTTTGACAAGGCCCTGCAGGCCTGCGAGGCCGCGCTGGGCCAGTACCCTTTCTCGACCGAGCTGCTGATTGACCGCGCCCAGGTGACGGCCATGCGCGGCGACTATACCGAAGCCGAGCGCCAGATTGACGCCGTGGCCGAGCTCGACCCCACCAACGCCGACGTGGCCGTGACGCGGGGCATCATCAGCACGCAGCGCGGCGAGTTTGCCGAGGCAGTAGAGTTTTTCAAAGCTGGCCTGGAGCAGGAGCCCGAGCGCGAAGACATTCACTTCAACCTGGGTTTGGCGTTTCAGAGCTGGCAGAAGTTTAAGAGCGCGGCCAAGCATTACAAGCAGAGCCTGCGCCTGAACCCCGACAACGAAACCGGCGTGCAGGAGCTGCTGCACTGCCTCGACATCACGGGCCGGCTCGAGGAGCACGAGGAGTTCTTCAAGCGCTTCACCGACGACGACCCCTACTCGCCCACGGCCTGGTATAACCTGGGCCAGTACTGGTACCGCCGCGAAGACTTTGCCAAGGCTGCCGAGGCCTTCGACTTTGCCGTGACCATCAGCCCCGACTTCCACGACGCCCATCACTGGCTGGCCGATACTTTTGTGTGCCAGCAGGAATACAAGAAGGCCATTACCGAGTTTGAGCAGGCCTACCCGGCCGGCCAGCCCACCGATGAGGCCCTGTGCAACATCGGGGAGTGCTACGAGAAGCTGCGCGACTGGGAGCCCGCCCGCAAATACTACCGCCAGGCCCTCGAAATCAACCCTGAGATGGACGAGGCCTGGTTTGGGCAGGGCGTGCTGCTGCAGGAGCAGGGCCGCTGGTTCGAGGCCATTCACTACTTCCGCAAAGCCACCGAGCTGTATGGGGAGAGCGGCGAGTACTGGTCGGCGCTGGGCGCGGCCGAAAACCACGTGGGCAACGTGGTGAGCGCGCTCGAATCGTACGAGAAGGCCACCGAGGTGGCTCCCGACGACGTGCAGGGCTGGGTGAGCTGGAGCGCCATTCTCTACGAGCAGGGGCACTACTCCGAGGCGGTGGACCTGGTGCGCCACGCCGTGGAGCTGCACCCCATGGAGGCGCATTTCCACTACATGCTGTGCGCCTACCTGCTGGCCGATGGCCGCATGCGCGAAGCCTACAACACCCTGGAAACGGCGCTGACGCTCAACTACGAGCAGCACGTGCTGCTGTTCGACTACTTTCCGGAGCTGCGGGAGCAGCCGGGGCTGCGCAAATTGATTGAGCAGTTCCGGAAATAACATTTCCCTCGCTTAGACGCTACTTTTGTAACCGCCCGTTCGTGAGAACGGGCGGTTTTTTGTTGCCGGTCCCACCCGTTTCCGGCCGCTGTTTTCGCCTTAACTAACCTCTTTTACCCCCAATTGATGAATTACGACCTTTCTCAACTGCCCGAGCGCACGGCCAAGCCCCGCGAGCAGGGCTATACCATGGTGATGGACAAAGGCATGAGCCTGCGCGAAGTAGAAGACTTTCTGGAAGTGAGCGCCACCTATACCGACGTGGTGAAGCTGGGCTGGGCCACCTCCTACGTGGTGCCCAACCTCAAGCAGAAGCTCGAAATCTACCGCGCGGCCGGCATTCCGGTGTACTTCGGCGGCACGCTGTTCGAGGCCTTCATCATCCGCAACCAGTTCGATGATTACCGCCGCCTGCTCGATAACTTCGGCATGGAGTACGCCGAGGTATCGGACGGCAGCATCGACCTCGACCACGGCCGCAAGTGCGAGTACATCCGCGAGCTGAGCAAGAGCGTGCGCGTGCTGAGCGAAGTGGGTTCGAAGGATGCTGAGAAAATCATTCCGCCCTACAAGTGGATTTCGCAGATGGAAACCGAGCTCGAAGCCGGCGCCATCAAGGTGATTGGCGAGGCTCGCGAGGGCGGCAATGTGGGCCTGTTCCGCAGCACCGGCGAGGTGCGCTCGGGCCTGGTGGAGGAAATTCTGACCAAGATTCCGTCGGAGCGCATCCTCTGGGAAGCGCCCCAGAAGGCCCAGCAGGTGTGGTTCATCAAGCTGCTCGGCACCAACGTGAACCTGGGCAACATTGCCCCCAACGAAGTGGTGAGCCTCGAAACCATCCGCCTGGGTTTGCGCGGCGATACCTTCACCCACTTCCTCGACATGGACGC
The DNA here is from genome assembly GCF_022811645.1 of Hymenobacter monticola. Lineage (NCBI taxonomy): Bacteria > Pseudomonadati > Bacteroidota > Cytophagia > Cytophagales > Hymenobacteraceae > Hymenobacter > Hymenobacter monticola. Next base: position 1,062,571 of record NZ_CP094534.1, read on the forward strand.
CGTGGACCCCATGTTTCACCCGGCAGCTAAGAGCACCAAGCCCGGCACCTCCATGCCCCGCGGCTAAGGCCGCGGGTACTCAGTCGGGCATCCGCTCCGCTGCAGTATAGCTAAACAGCAAAAAGGCCGGCCCCCTTGCGGGAGCCGGCCTTTTTCGTGCGGGTGGCGCAGGTTACTGCTTCACCACTTTCAAGTTCTGAACTGCGCCCGAGGGCAGCGTCACGCGCACCATGTAGATGCCGGACTTCAGCTCTTTCACGCCGCTCACCGGCATGTCGGACACGCCCTTGCTCAGCTCAATCGACTCTTCCCGTACCGTGCGGCCGGTCATGTCGGTGATGCGCAAACGGCCTTGGCCAGCTTCATCCGACTGCACGGCGAGGTGCAGTTCGTCGTTGGAGTCGTAGGGGTTCGGGTAGGCCACCAAGGTAGCGGCAACAGCCTTGCCATCGAAGTTGACAGTGCGGGGGCCGAAGTAAGCGTCCTTGCCGTCGAGGTCGAGCTGGTGCAAGCGGTAGTACACCGTCTTGGCGCTGTAAGTCGTCTTGTCTTCGTAGCTGTAGTTGGTCAGCTTCGTGGAGTTGGGAGCAGCGCTGGGCACGTAAGCCACGGTGCGGAACTCTTTGCCATCGGTCGAGGACTGCACCTCGTAGCCTTTGCTGTTCTCCTCGGTAGCGGTCTGCCAGGTCACCAGGGCGTTGTTGCCGAGGCGCTTGGCGTCGAACGCCGTGAGGCGCACCGGCAGCGGGTTGTTCTGGTCGCCGAGGGTGAAGGTAGCGAAGTTGGTTACGCCCGTCTTCGTTACGGTGTTGTTCGCCACATCCACCGCACCGTCGCGGCCAATAGCACCGAAAGTGTTACCCGAGTTCGTCGATAGGAAGATAATCAGGTTCGGCTCGGGAATGCTGCCGGTGCCGGGCGTGATGGTGTTGGGACCATTCAGGTTCCGGGTTTCAGCGTCGCGGTAACGGAAGACCATTTGAGCCACCAGGCCGCCGGTCGTGGTTTGCGGGTCGCTGGGGCGCACGCCGAAGATGCGGCGGATGCCGAATCGGCCGGCCACGGGCGAATAAGCTTCCACCGTGTTGCGGGTCACTTCTACGATGCCGGGGTTGTTAGTATTGGCAGCATCACCGAAGGTCAGCGTCATACCCATGTTGCCATAAGTCCGGGTTTCGCCCACCAGCACGCCTACGCGGCTCGTGCGCACAAAGCCGTACAGGAAGGATGCATCCGTTTCGCCGGTGAGCTGGGCACCGTTGTTCGAGTTAACCAAGCCACGGTCGGACAGAATCACCACGTTGGCACCGGGGTTGCTGATGTTGGTCGACAAAACACCCGCGTTGGCATTGGGAGCCGTGTAGGGGTTGGTGGCGGCCGGTTGGTCGCCGGTCGATACGCCGGTCAGGAAGTTGAGCGACTGCGAAATGTTCATAATGCCGCTCAGCGTCTTATTGCCACCACCGGAGATATCAACACGGATGAAGCTACCGTTTGAGATGGTCTGGTTGGTGCCGGCAAACTCCATGATGGTGCCTTCGCGCTGAATGAAGCTGTCCTGAATGTTGCTGAAGTCGCCGTACACCTGCAGCTGGCCTTGCTCGAGGCGGCAGATGGAACGCGAAGCCTGCGAGGTACCACCCAAAACCAGGTTGCGGGCGCGGGCCGGACCGGAGTTGGTGTTGTCGTAGAGCACCGCACCGGCGGCCGTTGTTTTACGCGAGTCGGAGTTGACGTTCGGATACGGAACGCTGTTGCCGACGCCCAGGTCACGCACCAGGGCATTGATACCAGCATTCGGCACACCGTTGCTCCAGTTGCGCACGTCAAACCAGTTGTCGTTGAAACCACCCGTCCAGATGGTGTTGGCGGCAAGCGTACCCGAAACGGTGAAGTTGGCCGTGTAATAGGTATTCGCCGTGGGCGGGTCGGTAATCGTGACGGTATTACCGGTAGCACTGTTAAAGCCGTTGGCCTGGTAATACACTTCCAGCACGTAGGTGCCAGCCTGGGTTACCGCAGGCGTTGCAATCAGGTTAGGCTGCGAAAGGCCGGTGCCGGCCTGACTGGGGTCGAGCACAAAGGTTTTGGTAGTCGAAGTAGAACTACCCGTTTCCGTAAGGGTAATGGGTTGGAAAGCACTGACAGCAGCGCCGTTCAACGGGCGGGTGCGGTAGTAGAGCACCACGCTGGCAATGTTAACCGGCCCAGCTTGCGTTACCGTTACCGAGGTACCGCTGAGCAGCAATTGTCCTGAGTTCACATCATAAGCACCACCCGTAGCCGAAGCGCTCAGGTTAGCACCCTGGAAAGGGTTCGGCGTGGGGGGGTTGATGTTATAGGTTTCGAAGGAATTGGTAGGATTGGGGTTTTGGCTAGTAGCCGGGGGAACACCGTTGGGGTCGAACGTGATGGTGTTGGCCGTAACCGTGGGAGGAGGCGTCGGAATACCAGTAACCGTAAAGTAAGCCGTGTAAGGAGTACCAGCAGGGTCAGAAACAGTCGAGCGCCCAAAGTTGGCCTTAAAGGTCACTTCTACGCCATAATCACCAGCACTAGTAACCGATGAGATTAAATCACGCAGGGCATTGGTTTCGCTGTAAACAGAACCACCTGTGGTAGTAGGCACCAAGTTAATGGTTTGCAGAGGACCTACGTTCGCAAAAGTAGTGTTGTTAAACACTTGATATTCAAGGCGCACACTAGTCGGGGCAGCAGCACCTGTTTGCGTCACGGTAACTTCCCCGCCATTGATGAGCAGTGCACCTGGCGTATTGATGTCGTAACTACCGAGTTGGGCGTTATTAAAGTTGGGAGAAACGCTTGAACTGCCACCATAAGGCGTATTGGTATTACCAGGCGTGGTTTTATCAATGAAGATGGTGCTGTTCGTCAAAGTACCTTGTGCCTGCACGTTCAGTGCCGAGCCCAAGCCGACAAAAATGGCGAAGAGAGGAAGCAGGAAGCTTAGGAAGCGCCGCTGTCGCAACAGCTTCTGAGTAAAGGTTAAAGTTTGCATTGGATTGGGAATTGGATGTTAAAGGGAGGGAAACGAAAATCTCGTGTTTCGTCACGAGGCGCGTATACGCAGGGGTCAAAAAAAGGTACAGTTGTTACCAAAAAGTCAAATATTTTGTTAAAATGTTTTAAATTAGCATTATGCTATATTGAGCAAAAGCAGTTCCAGCCAATTTCTTGGTAGCCGTACGAATCACCAGGCTGGGGCTAATGGATTACGCTGTAGGGAACAGAAGCCAGCGCCTTTTTCTCGGCGGGCAGTTCCACTCCCAGCAAATCATGCACGCTTACTCGAATCTTGTTGGAAAGTTGCGTGATGGGCAAGTCATTGCTGTCGTAACCAAAAGGATTTTCAATTTCGTTGCCAATCATCTCGAGGCCCAGCATGGCGTAGGCCCCAATCATGGTGATGGGCACCATCCACCAGCCGCACGAATCTACGAGCACCAACGGCATTATCATAATAAACACCGTAATATAGCATTTGATAAAAAAGCTATAGGAATAGGGAATGGGGGTGGCTTTGATGCGCTCGCAGGTGCCGTTCACGCTCATCATGCTCAGGTAGTGCTGCTTGATGTTGATGAGGTGAATGGGGTCAAAAATCTGAACCTGACGCAATTGCTCCACGCTCTCCATGAGCACGGCAATGATGGTAGAGGCCACGTTTTCGGCCTTTTGCAGGCGGTCGATGATGTCGGGCGTGGCCTCCATTTTGTCGAAGCGCACGCGGTTGCGCAGGCTGCCTTCGAGGGCGATGGGGAAGTTGGAGATGAGAGCCGCGAAGTAGCGGCGGCTCGATTTGGCCTCGCGCGGGAGCAGGGCGTTCATTTCCATGGCCAAGCCCCGGCACTGCGACACCAGCACGCCCCACACCTTGCGGCCTTCGTAGTACCGGTCGTAGGCCGTGTTGGTGCGGAACACCAGCAGCAAGCTGAGCAGAATGCCCAGAATGGACAGGTACTCGCGCCCGATGCGCACGTTCATCGTGTGGAAGTCGAGGCTTATCACGGCAATGGCCGAGCCATAGAGGCCCACCAGCGCCACGCGCTTCAGCAGCAAACGAATAACGGCGGAGGTGTGGAAGTGCTTCAAGGCCCGCCACCAATCGCCCCCTTGATAAACAATCATCGGTCGAGTAAAATATTAAGCCTGCAACGGCAAAGGATTGGCAGAGGTTGGGCGTTTTTTTTTGGTGCCACACTGCGGTGCTGCCTCCGAGCCGGCGGCTGCGGTGGCGGGCCAATCATACGGCGTGCCAACTTTTAAGCAGCGGGCACAAATCGGGGGCCTCAACGAGGAGGCTTTTCGCCAGTTCCAGGGCCAAACGGCCACCGGAGCTGGATTAAGCGGAAATTTGAAAGCTTAAAAAAATGATGACAAAATTACAACTTCGTTGCGCGCCAACCAACCGGCCTTGGCAGCCAAGGCCAACTATGCAAGTGCTGGAAGCATGAAGCCCAACGGCTAAAGGCTTAGGATAATTTTTAAAAAGAATGGAATACCCCCGCCAAATCGGGGGCTGAGGGCGGGCCGCTGCAGCTTTGGCGCCGGGACTTCGGCCCGCGACGGTTTTCTTTGTGGTTCACTTTACGCCCGGCATGGAAATTATTAAGCACTTCTTCGACTTATTGCTGCACCTCGACAAGACGCTGGTTAGCGTGGTGCATGAGTACGGCAGTCTCACCTACCTCATCCTGTTTCTCATCATCTTCACCGAAACCGGGGTGATTGTGATGCCTTTCCTGCCCGGCGACTCGCTGCTGTTTGTGGCCGGCACGCTGGCTGCCCAGCCCAACCCCGACACGGGCCACCCCCTGCTCAACATCTGGCTGCTGATTCCGCTGCTGATAGCGGCGGCCTTCATCGGCGATAACCTGAACTATGCCGTAGGCGACTACCTCGGGCCAAGGGTGTTTCGGGAAGACTTCAAGTTTTTGAACCGCAAGTACCTCGACCAGACCCAGGCTTTCTACGCCAAGCACGGCGGCAAAACCATCATTATGGCGCGCTTCGTGCCCATTGTGCGCACGTTTGCGCCGTTTGTGGCCGGCATTGGCACCATGACGTACCGCTATTTTGCTTCGTACAGCATTGCGGGAGCGGCGCTGTGGGTGATTTCGCTCACGCTGGCCGGCTACCTGTTCGGCAACATTCCGCTGGTTAAAAACAACTTCACGCTGGTTATCTACGGAATCATTCTGATTTCGGTGCTGCCGCCGCTGTGGTCGTTTGTGAAGAGCAAGCTGAGCCCCGCGCCCGAGGCTAATGCCCGTTAAGCTGCTGGCCTGCTTTTGGCCACGATAAATTGTCATTATTTAGCGAAACGCCCTCGGCTGACAGGTCGGGGGCGTTTTTTTGTGTTCTTTTGACGCCCCTCCCCTTCCACCCTCCCACCCAGCTCCATGCGCCAGTTCGGGCTTATCGGCCGCACCCTCCGCCATTCTTTTTCCCAGACGTATTTCACGCAAAAGTTTTACACCCTGGGCCTCGGCGACCACGAATATGAGCTGTTCGAGCTGGCCTCCGTTAACGAGCTGCCGGGCGTGCTGGCCACGCACCCCGACCTGGTGGGCCTTAACGTGACGGTACCTTATAAGGAGTCGGTGATGCTGTACCTGGACGAGCTGGCGCCTTCGGCCACCCGCGTGGGCGCCGTGAACGTGATAGAGCGCACGGCCGAGGGCCGCCTGCGCGGCCACAACACCGACCACGTGGGCTTCCGGGAGTCGTTGCGGCGGTTTTTTCCGGCCCAGCCGGAAGCGCGGGCGCTGGTGCTGGGCACGGGCGGCGCTTCCAAAGCGGTGGCCACGGCCTTGCAGGACCTGGGCATTGCGCACTGGACGGTGAGCCGCGACCCGCTGGCTCACGGCCTCACCTACGCCGACCTGACGCCGGAGCTGGTGGCGGCCCATCACCTCATCATCAATGCCACGCCGCTGGGCACCTTCCCGCACACCGACGAATGCCCGCCCCTGCCCTACGAGGCGCTAACGGAGCAGCACTACCTGCACGACCTGGTGTATAACCCCGCCGAAACATTGTTTATGCAGAAAGGCAAGGATGCCGGCGCACAGGTGAAGAACGGGTTTGAGATGCTGTGCTTGCAGGCGGAGGCGGCTTGGGAAATCTGGAACACTTCGCTTAATGAGGATTGAGAAAGTGAGAAATAAAACCCGTCTGTCATCCTGAGCGCAGCGAAGGACCTTATCACCGCTGAACGCCTAAGGTTCGAACGTGATAAGGTCCTTCGGTGCGCTCAGGATGACAGACGGGTTTCAGCTTGTGATAAGGTCGCCCTTATTGCTGGCCGCCCTGGCTTTCGCCGGCTTTGGTGTCGTCGTTGCGGATGCTGCGGCGCTGCTTGGGCGGGGCCGCCTCGATTTTGCCGAAGCGGTAGCTGAAGGCCAGGCGGATGCCGCGCAGGGCGATGTAGTTGTGCTGCTCCAGGGTGAATAAGGGTGTGCTGACGTTGGAGTTGAGGTCGCGCCGGTCGGTGAGGAAGTTATCGGCGTTGAGGGTGAGGTCGCCTTTCTCCTTCAGAACGGTTTTCTTGATGCCCACGGAATAGTAGTTCCAGGCAGCGGCGCGGCCCTGCAGCTGCACGCGCGACGAGCTGATGCCGCCGTAGAACTGCGCGCTCAGCGTTTTGGTGAATTTGTAGGTCGAATTGAGGTTGAAGTTGTACATCAGGCCCTCGTTGGTGGTGTTGAGGTAGCCCGAGCGCAGCACCACGTAGTTGAAGGAGGTGGAGCCGCTGACTTCCCACTTGGGCATGGGCTTGAAGGAGCCGAACACGCTGGCGCCGTAGGTGTGGTTGCGGGCCACGTTGGCGTAGGTGGTCAGAGTGGTTTCACCGGACCGACTCCGAATAGCCTCAATGGCGTTGTTGGTCTGGCGCGTGAAAAGCGAGAAATTCAGCACCGAGCCCTTCACGAAGGTGCTGTAGTTCAGCTCGTAGCTGTCGGTGAATTCCGGGTCGAGCGTGGGGTCGCCTTTGCTGATGTTGAATTTATCGACGCGGTTTTCGTAGGGGTTCAGGTAGTAGATGTTGGGGCGCTGAATGCGCTTGCTGTAGGCCAGGCGCAGGGTGTTGCCGGGCTTGCGGGTGTAGCTGACGCTGGCGTTGGGCAGCAGGCTGGTGTAGCCGCTGGTGAAGCGGGTGATGTCGTTTTGCTGGAAGCGGCCCACGATGTCGGTGCGCTCGAGGCGGGTGCCCACGCGGGAGTTCAGCTTTTTGCCCAGCGGGAAGCCGTAGGTGCCGTACACGGCGGCCACGTTCTGGTCGTAGTCGAACACGTTGGAGCGCTGCTGGTCTACCACAAACGGGGCGTCAGTACCGGTGGCGGTTTGAATCTGGTAGTCGCTCAGCACCCGACGCAGAATGGCCTTGCCGCCCACTTCCACGCTTTGCTTGTCGCCAATGGGGTGCGTGTAGTCGGTCTGGAGCGTGGTTTCGAGGTTGCGCGAGAGGTTGTCGCTGCTTTCGCGGTAATTGGGCAGGCCGGTAGCGGTGAACTGGTTTTCGTACTGGTTCAGCGCGTAGGGCTGCAGGTTGCGGTTGCGCGAGTGCTGAGCCAACAGGCTCCACTCGCGGCGCGGCTTGCCTTCGAAGGTGCGCGTGTAAGTGCCGTTCACGTCGTAGCTCGACGAGTTGAAGGTGTACTCGGTGGCGCGGGTGAACAGCTGGCTGGGCGAAGGGCCGGCGATGTTCACGAAGTTGTTGATTTGCTCGCTTTCGCTGTTGTTGCGGTTGAGGCTGCCGCTGAAGCCCACGGTGAGGCTGTGGTTTTTGGCGGGGTCGTAGTCGAGGCTCATGCGGCCGTAGGCGCCGCCGCCGAGGTTGTCGCCGCTGCCGTTCTGGCTCAGCCGCGAGATGACGTTGTCGGGCGAGCCGTTGAAGCTGGTGCGCTCCGAGGTGCTGGCGCTGGGGCTGTAGTAGAGGTAGCTGCTGAGGTTGGTATTCACGCCCACTTTGCCGCGGCGCACGTTGAGGCTGCCGCCAGCGTTGGAGCTGCGGTTGCCGGCGGCGGCGTTCACGCTGCCGTTCACGCCCTGCAGGTTGTTCTTTTTCAGAATGATGTTCACGATGCCGGCCGTGCCTTCGCCGTCGTACTTGGCGCCCGGCGTGGTGATGACTTCCACGGAGGCAATCTGGTCGGCGGGCAGCTGCTTGAGGGCGTCGGCCAGGTTGCCGGCCAGGATGCTGCTGGGCTTGTTGTTGATGAGCACCCGGATGTTGGAGGAACCGCGCAGCTGCACGTTGCCGTCGAGGTCCACGTTCAGCAGCGGCACTTTGCGCAGCACGTCGGCGGCCACGCCGCCCTTGTTGGTGAGGTCGCGGTCGGCGTTGTACACGATGCGGTCGGGCTTCACCTCCACGGTTTCCTTTTCGCCGGTCACGGTCACGTCGCCCAGCTGCTGAGCGCTGGCCGCGAGGCTGAGCGCGCCCAAGTCGGTAGTGCCACTGGTCACGGTCACCTCCCGCGTCAGGGCCGCGTAGCCCAGGAAGCTGAGCTGCAGGCGGTAGGTGCCCGGTGCCAGTCCGCGCAGGCTGAAGCGGCCCTTCTCGTCGGCCACGGTGCCGTCGATGGGCGTGTCGCCGGTGGGGGGCAGCAGGGCCACGGTGGCAAACTCGACGGGCTTTTTGGTGGCCCCGTCGAGCACGGTGCCGCTGAGGCGGCCGGTGCCTTTGGGCGCGTCGGGCAGTACCAGCGGCTTGGGCGCGGCGAGCTTAGGGGCCGTAGCGGCAGGTGCGGGGGCCGTAGCGGGGGTTTGGGCGTAGGCAGAGCTAGCGCAGGTCGCCAGCAGCGACAAGCCGAGTAGGGTGTGTTTCATTTGCAGAAAGAAGGTGCAGGCGAAGGATGCGGAAAGAAGGCAAGCGTTGCGGTGAGCAGTCAGAAAATCAATTGGTCACAGCAAGCATTATATCGACAAAGGTCCGTTTTTATTACACGGCCTCAAAGAAAATTCGCACTCTTGAAGCGGTTTTGGCATTGGGCCTACCCACACGGTGTAGGGGCGGGGCTAGCCCCCGCCCGTCGTTGAACAGAATCGTTGAGCCGGCGCACGCGTCCGGGCGGGGGCTAGCCCCGCCCGGACGCGTGCGCCGCTACTCCACCTTTGCCGCCCGTTGGGCAGCGCCGCCCTGGTGCAGGATGAGCTGGGCCACCTGGCCGCTGGTGTTTTTGGCAAATTCGACCTGCGCGGGCACCCCCTTCAGCGAAAAAAGCACGGGCGAGGCGGCTACGGTTTCAAACTCCGACTGTCCGGTAGCTTGCACGAAGAGCTGGCCCGCCCGCTCCCGCACCGTGATGCGGAAGCTCGGCGACAGCTCGTACACGCCCACGTAGGTACCAAGCACAGCGGCGCTCACGGCCACCGGCGCGCCGGCAGCAGCCGGCCCGGCCACAGACACTGGCGCCGCGGCCGGCTGGTGGTGCATAATGCGCAGCAGGCCGCGGCGCAGCTCACCCAGCGACTGGCTGTTGTGGTTATCGAGCAGCACAATCACCTGCTGGCTCTGGGGCACCCGCACCAGAAAGGAGCTGAAGCCGTTGATGCCGCCGTTGTGCTCTTGAATGAGTGAGGTGTCGGCCTCGGCCCCGATTTTAGCCTTGAACACCATCCAGCCATAAGCGTAGTTCTTGAGCACGGGCGTGAACAGCTGCTTCTTGCTGGCTTCCGTCAGCACTTTGCCTGCATCCAGCGCCTGGCTCCAGCGGTATAAGTCCGAAGCGGTGGAGGTGATGGCGCCGGCCGCGTAGGGCACCGTCAGGTCGATGGGCGGAGTGGGCACCAGGCCGTTGGGCGTGGCTTGGTAGCCGGCGGCGCGGCGCGGGTCGGCGGCTTCCACCACGTCTAGGGAAGTGGCTTTCAGCTTAAACGGCCGGGCAATGTTTTCTTGAAAAACCTGGGCGTAGGGCTTGCCGGTTACCCTTTCGATGATTGCTCCCAGCAACACGTAGTTTGAGTTGCTGTAGCGGTACTGGGTGCCGGGCGCAAACTCCAGCGGCAAACCCGAGAACAAAGCCACCAGCTGCGCGGGCTCTTGGTGGCTGCGCATCACGGCCGGGAAGGTGGGCAGGGCGGTGTAGTCGGGCAGGCCGGCGGTGTGCGACAATAGCTGGTGCACGGTAATCTGGCTGCCGGCGGGCTGGGGGTAGCTGGGGAGGTAATCGGCCACCTTGCCGTCGAGCCGGAGCTTGCCCTGCTCCGCCAGCTGCAGTACCAGCGCAGCCGTAAATTGCTTGGTGAGCGAGCCGATGCGAAACTTGGTTTCGGGCGTGTTCGGTGTGCCTTTGTCGCGGTTGGCCAAGCCGTAGCCTTTTTGCAGCACTACTTTGCCCTGGTCGGCCACCAGCACGGTGCCCATGAACAGGCCGGCTTTCTCGTATTGCCGCACGTAGTCGTCGAGCTGCTGAGCCAGGGGAGCGGCGGGAGTGGCAGCAGTAGCCGGGGGCGCTGCCATAGCCGCAGCGGTGGGTTGTGCCTGTAGAATGGAATTGGCCACTAAGCTGAGCAGCAAAGTGCCGGTGCAGGCAACACGGAGGCGGAATGCTTTTTTCATGACGGGGCAGGTGAAGATGTGAGTGCTGAGTTTGTTGTTGAGTTCTGTGGCAAACCTAGACCCGCCCAAACTGCCCCAAATACTTAATCAACCAACCCCAACCGGGCCGGCGGCAACGCCCTTTTTTTAGCCTTCAACCCCTTGCCTGCTTCTACCAACCGGCAACCGGATGCCGGGTCTGGCGTTGGTGGTGTGGCTGTCGGCGTTGCGCTAGCCGGGCAGGGCGTTGGTTGAATGCCGACGCGGCGCCTTTCGGCTTTTCCTACCTTTCGGCGTGGAAAATTCCCTTCTTTCGCCTACGTCTGCTGCTTCTGCATCGGCCGCTTCTGAGCAGCTGCCGCCGGCCCGCCCCCACGGTACCGGCCCGGCCTGGTGGCGCCCGGCGCCCGACAACACCCCCATTCCGTGGTGGGTGCACGCGCTGCTGGTGGCCGTGCTGCTGGCCCTCGATGGCCTGCTCTACTACGCCATGCGCCTCAACCCCAAAAACACCGTGAAACTCGACGCGGTGTGGGTGGTGCGCAATCTGGCCCTTGACGGCGTCACGGCGTTGCTGTTTTACTGGAATTGGCTGGCGGTGTTTCCGCGCACGCTGTCGCAGGGGCGCGTGGGTCGCTATTTCCTGGAAGCGCTGGTCTGGGCGGCGGTATTTTCGCTGCTGCGCATCACGGTTTCAGACATGGTTTACCGCGTGATGAACGGCAGCCATCCGGGCCTGGATTCCTACAACTGGGGGCTGTGGGCCGGGCTGCTGCTGGGTGGACTGCTCACGATGGGCGCCAGCTCGGGCGTCCGCATCACCCTCGACTACCTGCACGGCCAACGCCAGCGCCGCGAACTGGAACGCCAGCACCTGCTCACCGAGCTGGGCATGCTCAAAACCCAAATCAACCCGCACTTTTTGTTCAACACCCTCAACAACATCTACTCCCTCACCAGCCGCAAGTCGGACCGCGCCCCGGAAGCCGTGCTGCGCCTGGCCGAAAGCATGCGCTACCTGCTCTACGACAGCAGCGCCGACGCCGTGACCCTGAGCCAGGAGCTCACTCACCTGCGCAGCTTCCTCGACCTGCAGCGCCTGCGCCTGCCCGCCGCCGAGGCCGCTACGGCGATTGTCCTCAACGTCTACGGCCCCGTGGAGGCCGCCCCACCCGTGGCCCCGCTCCTGCTGCTGCCCCTGGTCGAGAATGCCTTCAAGCACGGCGACCTTGCCGCCCGCCCCGAAGCCATCCGCATCGAGCTCGAAGTAGACGGCGCCGAGTTGCGCTTCTCCGTGCACAACTACGTGGCCGCCATCGCCGACCTGCCGCGCCAGCCCGGCGGCCTCGGCCTGCACAACCTGCGCCGCCGCCTGGAGCTGCTGTACCCGGAGCGCCACGCGCTGCACGTCCGCACCTTGCCTGGCGAATATGCGGTGGAATTGGTGCTACAGCTTGATGGGAATGAGCATGTTTTGCGGAATTCGTTTTGACCTGGAGCCTCACCCCCGGCCCCTCTCCCTGGGGAGAGGGGAGCCTTATGCCAGCGCAAGACCGGTGCCCCCTCAGGGGGTCAGGGCGTGAGGGCCCACGCCTGAACGCAGCCCGCATGACGTTCTTTGAAGCCTACCAACTCTTATTCCCATGCAACGCCTAACCTGCGCCATTCTTGATGACGAACCGCTGGCCCTCGAGCTGCTGACCGACTACTGCGCTCAGGTGCCTTTCCTGGAGCTGCGCGGTCAGTTTCACGACGCGCTGGCCGGCCTGGCTTTCCTGCAGGATAACCCGGTGGATGTCGTGTTCATGGACATTCACATGCCGCGCCTCACCGGCCTGCAACTGGTGCAGCTGCTGCCCGCGCCAGCGCCCCGCATCATCTTCACCACCGCCTACGACCAGTACGCCGTGCAGAGCTACACCCTGAACGCGGCCGACTACCTCCTGAAACCCATCGCCTTCGACCGCTTTTTGCAAGCCGTGAGCAAGGTGCGCCAAGCGCTGCCGAGTAGCTCAGTGGCCTCGGTTGCGACCGTTCCGGAAGTGCCCGCGCCAACTCCAACACCCGCGCCGGCCGATGCCATGTTTGTGAAGAACGAGCACCGGCTGCAGCGCGTGGCTTTCGATAACATTCTTTATATAGAGGGCATGAAGGAATACCTGCTGCTGCACACCGCCAGCGCCGGCAAAATTCTCACCCTGCAGTCCTTCCGCCGCGTGGAGGAAGTGCTGCCGCCCGAGCGGTTTGCCCGTATCCATAAGTCATTCCTCGTAGCTCTCAGCCGCATCGAGCACGTGGAGCGCGGCAAGGTGCAGGTGGCCGGCCGCCTGCTGCCCGTGGGCGACACCTACCGCGAGTCGTTTGCCGAGCTGATTCGGGCGCATAATCAGCTGTGAGATGGTGGATTGGTGGGTTGATGGAGTGGCGGGTTGTCATTGCGAGCGAAGCGCGGCAATCCGTCCTCTCCATGTGACCAGCTTTGAAACGTGACAAAGCCAAGCAAAAAGCCCCGGCACCATTGCGGTGCCGGGGCTTTCTGGTAAAAGAGTGTGTCTGGAATTTACAGGACGGATTAGCTACGCTGTCCTTCGGGTGCTACGGCCTGCGGCCGCAATGACACCCACCATTCCGCCAACTCACCAATCCGCTACTTCGCGGCCAGCTTCTTGGCGATTTCCGAGGTGTGCTTGCCCTGGAAGCGGGCGCCTTCGAGCTCGTTTTCGCTGGGCTGACGCTCGCCCTGGCCGCCGGCCACGGTGCTAGCGCCGTAGGGCGTGCCGCCGGTCACTTCGTGGTGGCCCATCTGGCCCTGCCAGGCGTAGGGCAGGCCCACAATCACAAAGCCGTGGTGCAGCAGTTCGGTGTGGAAGCTGCGGATGGTGGTTTCCTGGCCGCCGTGCTGGGTGGCGGTGCTCACAAACACGCCGCCGACTTTGCCCACCAGCGCGCCCTTGGCCCACAGGCCGCCGGTGCTGTCCATGAAGGCCTGCATCTGGCCGCAGAGGTTGCCGTAGCGGGTGGGCGTGCCGAAGATGATGGCGTCGTACTCCACCAGTTCGTTGGGCGTGGCCACGGGCACGTGCGCGAAAGCCTGCTGGGCGCCGGTGGCGCCGGTTTGGTCCAGAATTTCTTTGGAAAGCGTTTCGGGCACGCGCTTCACCACCACTTCGTTGCCTTCTATCTGGCGGGCACCTTCGGCCACGGCTTCGGCCAGCTTCCAAACGTGGCCATAGGTGGAGTAAAACAGCACAAGGGTCTTCATGCGAAAGGGGTTTAAGGGGTTGAAAAAGGAAATAGTTTAGACAAGCTGATTCAGTACGCGCCGGCAAAAAATAAGGCCGGAGCCGAGCCAATATCAATGTACCTACATTGATAATACCGCTAAGCGTCCTCGAAGGTTACTAATCAGGCATTAAATATATTCGACGATGGATTGGTGTCTGGCTTTGCTTCAGCTTTTGTTTTGGGAGGTTTGCAACGGGCTTGCAACCATTCGGCGCGGGCTTGCATCTCCCTTGCAACACGCCCCCTGCGGGGCGGGCTTCCCTGGCTCGACTCGCCTTTCCATGCTGCAAAAAATGACCTTCTCTGCTACCTTCTCCCTCGCCGGCTCGGGTTACCGGCTGCCGGCATGAGCGCCGCCACCTGGTTTGCCTTCGGCGCCGACGACGTGCTGCCCGACCAAGCGGCCCAGCCCGTGGCGCCGCGCCTCACCGCCAGCCGCCACTCGGCCGTGACCAGCCCGCCCACCGAAGCCGAGCTGATTGACGGCTGCCTGCGCGGCCGCCAGCTGGCCCAGAAGCTGCTCTACGACAAGTACGCCGGCAAGATGATGGCTGTGTGCCTGCGCTACGCCCAAACCACCTTCGAGGCCGAAGACGTGCTGCAGGAAGGCTTCCTCACGGTGTTCCGCACGCTGGCCAGCTTCCGGCGCGAGTGCCCGCTGGAATTCTGGATTCGCCGTATCATGATTAACGCGGCCCTGCGCCAGCACCGCCGCAACGCCTCGCTGGTGGCGGTGAGCGACGGCGAATATCCCGAGACGCTGTCGAGCGAGGAATTCACGCTCAGCAACTACAATTTTCAGGAATTATTGGCGATGGTGCAGGAGCTAGCACCGCGCTACCGGATGGTCTTCAACCTTTACGCCATTGAAGGCTATACGCATAAGGAAATCGGCGAATTATTAGGTATCACCGAGGGCACGAGCAAGTCGCAATATTCTCGGGCCCGCGTCATCTTGCAAACTAAATTGGAGCGCCTGAGCGCGCCCCCCCGCCATGTCAGCTAATCCTATCGACGATAACGCTACGCCCAAAAACACCGGCAGCCTGGAAGACCTGTTTCGCCACCACCTGGGCGAGGAGGCCGCCGTGCCCCCGCGCCCCATGCTGTGGGACCAGATTGACAACTCCCTGCTGATTCGGCAAAACGAAAGCTACCGCAAACGCCTCACGGCCACCCGCTGGGTGGCCGCGGCCAGCCTGCTGCTGGCCACGCTGGCCGGCACCGGCTGGTGGACCCAGCACGACGGCGGCTTCGGCGGTGCCGAAGTGGCCACGGTAACAGGCCCGGCCGCCTCGCGCAATGGCCAGCAAGCCAGTACAACAGCGGCTTCGACCAAACAGGCCGTAGCTGTCAACGGCAGCTTAAACGGTGTAGCCAGCCGGCCGGCCACCACGGCACCGGCCGGCGCCGCACCCGGCGCCGCACCCGGCGCCGCGGGCATAGTCGCTGCTTCAGAAGCTGGCTTGAATGGCCGTAGCAGCGCTACCGCACCGACTTATGCAGCGAATGTTGCACCGGCCGGTACCGGTTTCGGGGCCGCTTCGGTTCGTGGCGGCTTTGAGCGCAATGCCCACGCCACCGTCGGCCGCAGCACCCGTGCCGCTCAGCCGTTGGCCAACGGCAGCCGCTTCGAAAACGCCAGCCGCGCCATTGTTGCCCAAACCCAACAGACGCCCGCAGCCACTGCCGGCACCACGGAAACCGGGCTACTGGCTGCCGGAGCCGCGCCGGCTGGCACCGTTTCAGCCAATGGTGTTGCGGCTACTGGCGGAGCCAGTTCCAGCCTCGCCACGGAAGAAACGGGTACTGCTTCGGCAGCATCGATGCCCTCTTCGACTGCAATTGCTTCGCAGCAGGTGGGCTTTCTCGCTGCCCGGCCGGCGGCCCTCAGCCTGCTGACGGGCGCCACGCTGCCCAAAGGCCTGTCCCCGGTGGCGTTGCCCGAGCCCACGCCGGCTGCCGACTTCAGCAAGTGGCACTACAGTGCCAGCTACGCGGCCTCGGTTTTCAACCCGAACGTGAACTTCTCGCGGGCCGGCATCGAGCCCGAGTTTGGCTACAATCCCGCCCTGGGTCCCGATTCGCCGGCCCTAACCGAAGCCGCCGCCGCCCAATACCGCGAAAACCTGCGCCCGGGCCTGAGCCAGCGCATTGCGCTGCTGGCCACGCGCCACCTCAAGGGCCACTGGTCGGCCAGCACGGGTTTGGAGTTCAGCCAGTCTACGGCTAAATCGGCCTCTACTGCGGCCTTTGTAGGCGAGCAGCTCTATGACCTGGGCTCGTTCACCAACGGCCAGATGCGCACCACGGACTTCCAATACCGCATGGGCAGTGTGCCCCTGCAAGTAACCTACTCCAACCCCGTGAAGCGCGGCTGGAGCCTTTACGGCCGCTTAGGCGGTGTAGTGAGCGCCCTGCTAGGAGCTCGCAGCGCCGTAGAAGGCGAGCCGGAAGCTACCAAAACCTATTCGGCGTTTTCGGCCGGCA
Organism: Hymenobacter monticola; assembly: GCF_022811645.1. Lineage (NCBI taxonomy): Bacteria > Pseudomonadati > Bacteroidota > Cytophagia > Cytophagales > Hymenobacteraceae > Hymenobacter > Hymenobacter monticola. The sequence continues at coordinate 1,078,913 of NZ_CP094534.1, forward strand.
TGCCCTACCGCCTGGTGCTGGGCAGCGTGCGCGGTGCGGCGGGCGCGCAGTTCCGCCCCGTGGCCGGCAATTGGGCCTTCACCCTGGGCCCCGTGGCCGAGTTTGGCCTGACGCCCCTCAACGCCCACCCCGCTCAGAGCTTCATGGCCCAAAGCCGCCCCTACAGCTTTGGCATGGAAGCCGGCGTGGAGTTCGGTCGGTAAGAACGAGTACCCCGAAGCTCCTGCTTCGGCCCGGGCGAACATCAACCGTTCAACGCGGGCCGGAGCAGGAGCTTCGGGGTACAAGTTGTGTCATACTTTTCCTCGCTTCCCGCGAAACCCAATTTCCTCCGTTATGGTTAAGGTAGGCTGAGCATTTCGGCCTACCTTTCCCGTTGCATGGAGTACCAACTTACCTCTGAATTTAAGCCCACCGGCGACCAGCCCACCGCCATTGCCAAACTCGTGGAGGGCGTGAACAACGGCGAGCCGGCCCAGGTGTTGCTGGGTGCCACCGGCACCGGCAAAACCTTCACCATGGCCAACGTCATTGCCGAAACCGGCAAGCCGGCCCTGGTGCTGTGCCACAACAAGACGCTGGCCGCCCAGCTTTACGGCGAGTTCAAGGCATTTTTTCCGAACAACGCCGTCGAGTACTACATCAGCTACTACGACTACTACCAGCCGGAAGCCTACATCGCCAGCACCGATGTCTTCATCGAGAAAGACTTGGCCATCAACCAGGAAATCGAGAAGCTGCGGCTGCACACCACCTCCACCCTGCTCAGCGGGCGGCGCGATGTCATTGTGGTAGCTTCGGTGTCGTGCATCTATGGCATCGGCAACCCCGAGGAATTTGCCAAAAACGTCATTTTTCTGAAGCCAGGCATGCGCTACACGCGCAACAACCTGCTCTACCAGTTCGTGCAGATTCTGTACTCGCGCACTGAGGTGGAGTTTTCGCGCGGCACCTTCCGGGTGAAGGGCGACACGGTGGACGTGTTTCCGGCCTACGCCGACTACGCCATCCGTATCTACTTCTTCGGCGATGAAATCGAGTCGGTGCACAAGATTGACCCCGTCAGCGGCAAGAAGCTGAGCGACGAGGCCCACGGCATTGCGCTGTATCCGGCCAACCTGTTCGTGACCGGCAAGGAAACGCTGAATTCGGCCATCAAGCAGATTCAGGATGACATGGTGCACCAGCACGCCTACTTCGAGAAGGAGGGCCGCGACGCCGAAGCCAAGCGCATCATGGAGCGCACCGAGTTCGATTTGGAGATGATTCGGGAGTTGGGCTACTGCTCGGGCATCGAGAACTATTCGCGCTATTTCGACGGGCGCACGCCGGGCTCGCGGCCGTTCTGCCTGCTCGACTATTTCCCCAACGACTACCTACTGGTGGTGGACGAAAGCCACGCCACCATGCCCCAAATCCGGGCCATGTGGGGCGGCGACCGTAGCCGCAAGACGGCGCTTATTGAGTACGGCTTCCGCCTGCCCTCGGCCCTCGATAACCGCCCACTGACCTTCAACGAGTTTGAAAGCATGTACCGGCAGGCGGTGTTCGTATCGGCCACGCCGGCCGACTACGAGCTGGAGCAAAGCGGGGGCATCATCGTGGAGCAGATTATCCGCCCCACCGGCCTGCTCGACCCCGAAATCGACCTGCGCCCCAGCATCAACCAGATTGACGACCTGCTGGACGAGGTCGACAACCGCGTGAAGCAGGGCGACCGCGTGCTCGTGACCACCCTCACCAAGCGCATGGCCGAGGAGCTGAGCAAGTACATGGACCGCTTGGGTATCAAGGTGGAATACGTGCACTCCGACGTGAAAACGCTGGACCGCGTGGAGATTCTGCGCAAGCTGCGTCTGGGCGACATCGACGTGCTCATTGGGGTGAACTTGCTGCGCGAAGGGCTCGACTTGCCGGAGGTAAGCCTCGTGGCCATTCTGGATGCCGACAAGGAAGGCTTTCTGCGAGACCAGCGCAGCCTGATTCAGACCATGGGCCGCGCGGCGCGGAATGACCGGGGCAAGGTGATTATGTACGCCGACCGCATCACCGGCTCGATGCAGCGCGCCATCGACGAGACAAATCGCCGACGCGCTACTCAAATGGCCTACAACGAGGAGCACGGCATCACGCCGCGCACGGTGCGCAAGTCGCGCGAGGCCATTATGGGCCAGACCGACCTGGCCGACTACCGCATTGTGGAAACCACCGGCTACGCCACGCCCGACGACGGCGCCGCCCTGGCCTTGGCCGCCGAGCCCGTGGTGGCCATGATGACCAAGCCCGAACTCGAAAAGCTCATTAAAACCACCGAAAAGCAAATGGAAGCCGCCGCCAAGGACCTGGACTTCCTCACGGCTGCCAAGTTGCGCGACGAGCTGGCCGCGCTGCGCACCATGCTCAAGGGCAAGCGCGACTAGCCGGTTGGCACGATATTCGGCACGGAAGGACCGGGCAGCCACGGAGGCTGCCCGGTCCTTTTCTTTTCAGCCCTATGAAACCTTGGCTACTTTTCGCCGCCCTGTTGCCGTGCCGGCTGGCTGCCGCGCAGGCGGTGCCCGTACCGCTGCCGCTGCCTCAAACCAACATGCAGCCCACGGTCGTCATCACCCCGATGGAAAACACGCCGAGGGTGCGCTATCAATATCAGTTGGTACACCCGGTGTCGGATTGTGTGTGGCTGGCGCCGGCGTGGCGGGGCCAGGTGAAACTAGAGCCCGCCCGCAAGTTTATCAACACTAATTTTCAGGGTGAGTTGGAAGGCTTGCTCATGCGAACCATCAACGAGTTGGTGGCGGAGGGCTGGGAATTCGTTGAAATCCGCACCGAATCAAAGCCATACGGGGCTACGCAAAAAATCGAGAAATCTCCCCAGTCAGCCGACCCCACCAATCCCATTTATGTGAGCACGACCTCATTTCATACTTCGTCGGACACGCGCTACCTTTTCCGCAAAGCCCTGTAGATTTGAGGAAGCCAGACAACCGGAAGCACGGGGCTGGCAATTGAATCACTTTCACCTTTTATTCTGCATTTCTGATGAAAACACTCCTTTTTTCCACGGCTGTAGCGGCCGTCACGTTTGCCGCCTGCACGGCCCAGGCCCAGGTGAAACAGCCCCGCCAGGTAGGCAGCTTCCAGGCAATAGAATCCAGCGGCGGCATCGACGTGGTGCTGACGCAGGGCAGCGGCACCTCCGTGGTCGTCGAAGCTTCCGACGAGGCCCAGGCCCACCTCGTGACCAAAGTGGAAGGCAGCGCCTTGAAAATTGGCTGGGAATCGGGCTTCTCCTGGAAAAACCTGCTCAGCAACAACCACCATGCCACCGTGTACATCACCTGCCCGCGCCTCTCGGGCCTGAGCCTGAGCGGCGGCTCCGACGCCAAGGGCCAGTCCGCCTTCTCGGCCGACGACTTCCGCCTCCAGGCCAGCGGCGGCTCCGACGTGAAGCTCAGCCTCACCGCCAAAAGCCTCACCTGCTCCGCCTCGGGCGGCAGCGACGTGGACCTGAGCGGCCGCGTGGAGCGCCAGACCGTGGACATCAGCGGCGGCTCCGACTACAACGCCTTCGGCCTGCGCAGCACCGCCGCCACCGTGCGCGCCAGCGGCGGTTCCGACGCCAGCCTGACCGTGGATGGCGAGCTGACCGCCAGCGCCGGCGGTGGCTCCGATGTGCGCTACAAAGGAGCCGCCCGCCTCACCAACGCGTCCCACTCCGGCGGCAGCAGCGTGCGGCGTGTGCAATAAATCGAGCATAAATGCTTGGCACACCCTATTTTCGCAAATTAGATGAGCCCGTTGGGGCATAAATTCTAAAGCCCAAACCTGACCTGTTTGGGCTTTTTTTATACCATTTATGCAGCACAAACCTTTTGTGCACTTAGTCAACCCTTGCTAAGGCTGCTTGTAAAGCGCGCCGCCCTTCATTACCAGCCGCACTTGGCGCACGGCGGCTACGTCCTGCGTGGGGTCGCCGGCCACGGCCACGAGGTCGGCCAGCAGGCCGGGGCTGATGCGGCCGCGGTCGGCGAGGTGGAAGATGCGGGCGTTGCCGCTGGTGGCCTGGCGTAGCACCTGCAGCGGGCTGAGGCCGTAGTCGCGCACCAGCAGCTCCATTTCGCGGGCGTTGTCGCCGTGGGCAAATACTCCGACATCGCCGCCCAGCGCCAGCGTCACGCCGGCTTTCAGCGCGGCCTGCATGCTGAGGTGCTTTTGCTCCACGCGCGGCGGTAGGGCATCCTGGCCTTTTTTCCAGCCTTTGTATTGGGCAATGGCGTCGGTGGCAGCCACGGTGGGGCACAGGGCCACGCCGCGCTTTTTCATTAGCTGGAATACTTCCAACGTGCCTTCGTCGCCGTGCTCAATGGTTTCGACGCCGGCCAGCACGGCGCGGCGCATGCCCTCGGGCGTGCTGGCGTGGGCCACCACGCCCCGGCCCGCCGAGCGCGCGGTTTGCACTATCAGGGTTAGCTCTTCTTGCGAGAAGGTGGGCTGGGCGCTGCCGCCCGGGCCCCAGCGGTAGTCGGCGTACACTTTCACCACGTCGGCGCCCTTGCCCATCTGCTCGCGCACGGCCCGGGTGATGCCGTCCACGCCATCGGCTTCCTGGGCACCCTGGGGCACGTCTTCGTCGACCGACAGCTTAGGGCCGTAGCTGCCCGTGGCCACCAGCGCCCGCGTGGCCACCAGCAGGCGCGGGCCGGGAATAATGCCCTTGTCGATAGCTTGCTTAAGGCCCACGTCGGCGTAAACCGCCCCTTCGGTGCCCAGGTCGCGGGCCGTGGTGAAGCCGGCCAGCAGCGTGCGCTGGGCATGCGCCGTGGCCCGCGCCACGCGCAGCGCCTGCGATTCCAGCAGCACCTGGTCGTTCCAGGGCGTTTCGTTGTAGGGGTGCAGCAGCAGGTGCGAGTGGCCTTCGATGAGGCCCGGCAGCAAGGTAAGGCCGGGCAGTTCCAGGGTGCGCCCGCCCGCGGGCAAGGCCAGCTGCGCCGCCGGGCCAGCCGCCGTTATCCGGTCTTTTTCGACCAGCACGGCCCAGCCGGCGTGCAGGTCCTGGCCATCGAATACGGCCGCAGGCCGCAGCAGCACGGCCGCCGGGGCTACGGGTCCAGCAGCGGGCTGCGCCTGCGTTTGCCAAGCCACACCGGCCAGCGAGGCCGCGAGGCCCCATCGCCGCACGCACCCGGCCAACGCCACCCTGCTTAATCTTTTACATAAAATTCCAAACCGTCGCATGGCGCAAGGCAAGCATCCTGGCATCACCCGATGCCGGCGAAGCGAAGCTACAGCCCGGACTTGATGAAGGCCGCGCCCCGGGCTTTAAACTACAGCGCCCCCAGCCGGAAAGGGCTGGGGGCGCTGGTAACACGCAACGAAAAATGCGGAATGGGTCCGAACTAGAGGCGACGCAGGGTGCGGCGTACTTCGCGGTGGGCGGTTTTCATATAGGCTTTCAGCTCCTGCTTGCGGCCGACTTTGATGGGCTGGGGCGAGGCCAGCCGCAGGGTGGTATCGGGCGAGTCAGGCTGCACCGACACAGTTTCGTCGGCGAAGCCGGCGTAGCTCACGGTGAGCGGCACGGCGGCTGCGGTAACCGGCAGCAGCACGCTGAATTCACCGTTGGAGTTGCTCACGGCCATTTCTTTGGTGCCCACCACCTTTATCACCGCGCCGGGCAACGGGCCGTCGGGGTTCACCACGCGGCCGATGAAGGTGCGGGTGGCGCCGTCTTCGCGCGGGCTGCTGGCCGTGCGCGGCGTGTAGGCCGAGCTGCTGGCATAAACGGCTTGCGCCTGCGCGGTGAAGCTATTGAGTGTCAAGACCGCGAAGAAGGAAACTACCGAGAGAAACGAAGCGCGCATGAGCAGAGAAAAATGGCGTGATGGCTACCGTTGTTGAACGATATAAATTTAACCTTGTACCCTTCCCATTTTTACCACTCCCTGGCTCAATCGACTGACTAGCACGGCCAATGGCAGCATTTTCTCCGGCAACGGAAATAAACGGCTTGCAAACGTGGCATAACCAATAACGACTTGCCTCTAACCAAGAAGCCACACGTCCTCAATGACTGAGTGACATTCATTGCCCTGCTACCGCAAGGTGAGGCATGCACCGCTGGAAACGTAGCGGCGGGCGAAAAATTCGGGCCGGATGGCAATAGGATGCGGCGGCTGCACCGGCTGGCTGTAGTTTTGTGTAGCACCTGCGGAAAGCAAAGGAGGCACAGCCGCCTGACTGCCTACTCTACTTTCCGCGCTTGCCCACGCCAACTACATCTTACTTAAGCTTTTACCCATGACCAAAATAAAAGTAGCCAACCCCGTGGTGGAACTTGATGGCGACGAAATGACGCGCATCATCTGGAAATTCATCAAGGACAAGCTGATTACGCCCTATCTGGAGCTCGACATCAAGTACTACGACCTCGGCATTGAGTACCGCGACCAGACGAACGACCAGGTGACCATCGACGCGGCCAACGCCATCAAACAGTACGGCGTGGGCATTAAGTGCGCCACCATCACCCCCGACGAGGAGCGGGTGAAGGAGTTCAACCTGAAGCAGATGTGGAAGTCGCCGAACGGCACCATCCGCAACATTCTCGATGGCACGGTGTTCCGCGAGCCCATCGTGATGCAGAATGTGCCCCGCCTGGTGCCCAACTGGACGGCCCCGATTTGCATTGGACGCCACGCTTTCGGCGACCAGTACCGCGCCACCGACTTCGTGACCAAGGGCAAGGGCAAGCTCACCATCACCTTCCAGCCCGAGGACGGCGGCGAGGCGCTGTCGTTTGAGGTGTTCAACTTCAAGAGCGACGGCGTGGCCCTGGCCATGTACAACACCGACGAAAGCATCCGCGGCTTCGCCCACGCCTGCTTCAACCAGGCCCTGATGAAGGGCTGGCCCCTGTACCTGAGCACCAAGAACACCATCCTGAAGAAGTACGACGGCCGCTTCAAGGACATCTTCCAGGAGATTTACGAGCAGGACTACCTGGCCAAGTTCCAGGCCGCCGGCATCACCTACGAGCACCGCCTGATTGACGACATGGTGGCCTCGGCGCTGAAGTGGAACGGCAACTTCGTGTGGGCCTGCAAAAACTACGACGGCGATGTGCAAAGCGACACTGTGGCCCAGGGCTTCGGCTCGCTCGGCCTGATGACCAGCACGCTGGTGACGCCCGACGGCGGCACCATGGAGGCCGAAGCCGCCCACGGCACCGTGACGCGCCACTACCGCGACCACCAGAAGGGCAAGCCCACCAGCACCAACCCCATCGCCAGCATCTTCGCCTGGACGCGCGGCCTGGAGTTCCGCGGCAAGCTCGACGGCAACCAGGAGCTCATCGACTTCTGCCACGCCCTGGAGCAGGTGTGCATCGAAACCGTGGAAAGCGGCAAAATGACCAAGGACCTCGCCGTCTGCATCCACGGCAACAAGGTGGAGCACGGCCGCGACTACCTCTACACCGAGGAATTCCTGGAAGCGCTGGACCAGAACCTGCAAGCCAAGCTGGGCAAGTAATTCGGTCTTATTTTAAAACGAAAAAAGGTCCCCGCCGATTGGTGGGGACCTTTTTTATGCCCCGGCTACCGCTTTAAGTAATGGGGCAGAAGTAGGCAGATGAAGCAAGGCACCGCCGGTCCGACTGCCCCAAGCGGTCAGACCGGTTGAAGCCACAACTTTCGGTTGCCCAACGGCCTGGTCCGACCGCATAGGCATTTCCTTTAGCCCGACTCTTTAAAGGGAGGCTGTGCCGCGAATCATAATGCGCGGCGGGCTCCCGGGCGCAGGGGCCGGCTTGGGTATTTCTTTGTGCGCAATCTGAATTTCAACCCAAGTAATGGCCCCGAGAGCAGCGGCGTGGGTTACCTTGACTTCGCCAATGGAAGCATTCGCCACGCGAATACTGGCCTCGCTCGTCAGCATCCCGTTTATTGAATAGCGCACGGTCCCCTCGGCCCCGAACAGCTGACCTATTTCGGCCAGCGTGCGGCTTTTCACTGCTGCATGCGCTCTTGGCGTAGGAGTAATGTCGATGATGCCGTAGGTCGTCAGATTGTGCCAGGGTCGGGGCGCATCAGCCCCTTTGTACACGCGCAGCTTCTGCACGTCGTCCGGTTTGATATTCGCGAAGCCGTTGTCGATAATTACCTGCGAGTTGAGGATGTACAGCGGAGCGGGGGCTGCCGCTGCGGGCCGGGGCGCTACGTTGACCTGCGGCACCGCAGCTCCGGCGGACGGCCCAACAGGCACGCCGACCAGCGGCCTCCCGGACAGCACAGCCGGCATTCGAGGAGCAAGGGGAGCTACTGCTTTTTGCTGCGCCCAAGCCGGTAGCCCGGTCAGGCAACAGATGGTTAGCAGCAGCGAGGCAATTCGGAGGTGGCGCATGGCGAAGGCGTTAAGGACAAGAGAGCAGTGTAAAGACGCAACCCTTTGCGTCCGTCGATGCACAACATCCCTTGGCAACGGATGTCTGAACAGCAAGGTACCGGTCGCTCAACTACGAGATGCGAAGCGTCACGCTTTTACACATCCTTGGGCCCTACAGCTTCTTGTCATCCACCAGTCGCAAGGTATAGGTGTAGGAATACTGCTTGTCGAGCAGGCGGTAGGGGTCGTGGGGATAAGCGCCCCAGCTGTTGTCGCCGCCCACGCCGCGCTGCTTCAGGTCCACGTTCAGGAACACCCGGTCGTGGCGCTTCACGTCGCTGATGTGCTGCTGCTTTTTGGTGAGGCCGGGGTCCAGTTCTTCGGTGCGCACGTCGAGGGCGCTGAAGCTGAGCGGCTGGGCGCCTTCGATGCGCAGGCCCTGGCCGGTGGCGTTGGTGAGGACAAGCCAGCGGACATCGGTATGGTAGCCGGCTTCCTGCGGCCGGATGTAGGTGTTCGGAAACTGGTTGCGCACCGAGTCGCGGTACAGGCCCAGGAAGGTGGCGGTGTTGCGGTCCTGATAGTTTTCCCAGGGGCCGCGGCCGTAATAGCTCAGCTGGTTGTAGCGGCCGGGCAGTTCCATGCGCATGCCAAAGCGCATGAGTTCGGGTAGGTCGCGGCCGGTCATGTCCATGGAGGCCGTCACCTGCACGGCACCGTCGGGGTTGATGAGGTAGGCCACGGTATAGGGCACGTTGATGTCGGTGAGCAAATACTCCACCTTAATGGGCAGGCCGGCGGCCGATACCCCCCCCACCGTCACGCGCTGCACTTGGCGGGCCGCGTGGGCCGTGCGCCACACGCCCAGCCGCTGCGGGACGCCGCTGCCGAAGTCATTGTCGGTGGGTGCGCGCCAGAAGTAGGGCTCCGGGTACTGCCCAATTACCTGGTTGCTGCCGCGGCGGTAGTTGCTCAGGCGGCCCTGGGCCGTGTTAAATTCGCCGCTGACCTCGCCGGCGGCAAACGTCAGCTTGTCGCCCTCGCGCTTGATTTGCAGGTCGGGGGCGGCCACCGCCGGACGCGCAAAGTAGGCCGCGTCGGGCGTGAGGCGGAACTGCTCGCGGGCCACCTCGTGGCTGGCCGGCAGCAGCGCTTCGGCGGCCTTGGTGTGGGCAAACACGTTGAGCACGTACTCGGTGCCAGGCTCGCCCGAGAGCTCGGGCAGGGCCAGTTTCACTTCCTGCTGCTGGCGCGGAGCGGGCTTGGCGGTAAAGGTGCCCGACTTCACGGCCACGCCGTTTTTCAGCAGCTCCCAGCGAAAGGCGTAATTATCCAGGCGTTTAAAAGAAAACCCGTTGAGCACCGTGATGCGGCCCGAAGCCGGCTGCGCGGCGCTGAAGCGGATGTCCTGGTACACCTTTTTCACCTCCCACAGGCCGGGGTGCGGGGTGCGGTCGGCGGCCACGAGGCCGTTGGCGCAGAAGTTTTCGTCGTTCTGGCGGTTGTAGCCGCCCAGGTCGCCGCCGTAGGCGAAATAGGGGAGGCCGTGGTCATCGGCCCGCAGGCCTTGGTCAACCCAATCCCAGATGAAACCGCCCTGCATGTGCGGCTTGCTCCGAATCAAGTTCCAGTACTCCTGAAAATTGCCGCTGCTGTTGCCCATGGCGTGCGAATATTCGCACATGATGTAGGGGCGCTTCTTGTCGGTGGCTTCGGCGTAGCGCCGCATCGCGCCCATGCCAGGGTACATCGGGGCCACGATGTCGGTGTTCACATCCTCGCCGGCCTGCTCGAAGGAGATGGGGCGCGAGGGGTCGCGCTGCTTCAGCCAAGTATAGGCCTCGTGAAACACCGGGCCGTTGCCGCACTCGTTGCCCAGGCTCCAGATGATGACCGAGGGGTGGTTTTTGTCGCGCTCCACCAGCCGGTCGATGCGGTCGCGGTGCGCGGCGGCCCACTCGGGCAAGTAGGCCGGGTGCTTGCTCTTGTCGAACCCGCCCTGCAGCTCGGCTCCGTAGCCGTGGGTTTCGATGTTGGCCTCGTCCACGAGGTAGAAGCCCAGCTCGTCGCAGAGGCGGTACCACCGCTCATTGTTGGGGTAGTGGCTGGTGCGCACGGCGTTGATGTTGAAGCGCTTCATCAGCTCCAAGTCCTTGCGCATCCCGGCCTCGGTCACCACGCGGCCGGTGGTGGGCTCCCACTCGTGGCGGTTCACGCCGTGCACCTCTACGGGCATACCATTCACCAGCAGCTGGGCGTTTTTGATTTCCACTTGGCGAAAGCCCAGCGCACACCCCGTCACAGCCAACGGCTGGCCCTGCGCGTCCTCCAGCGTAAGGCGGCACTGGTAGAGCGTGGGAATTTCGGCGCTCCACAACTGCACGTTCCTGATGGTGCCGGCCAGCCTCACCGTCGCGGTGCCCCTGGCGGCCAGGGCAGGCGCGGGCTGTTGCTGGCGCAGCACGGTTTTGCCGCTGGGGTCGAGGATTTCTACCGTCAGCCTGCCGGCGGCACCGGCAGCGGGCGCAAAGTTCCGCAGCGTCACGTCTGCCGCGAACTGACCATTCTTGTAGCTGGGGTCAAGGTCGGCATGGGCGAAGAAGTCCCAGACGGTTTGCTTGGGCAGACTGTAGAGGTACACGTCGCGGTCAATACCCGACACGCGCCAGAAGTCCTGGTCTTCGAGGTAAGACCCGTCGTGCCAGCGGAACACCTGCACAGCCAGCGTGTTTTCGCCCGGCCGGAGGTACTTGGTGATGTCGAATTCGGCCGGCGACTTGGCTACCTTGCTCATGCCCACGCGCTGCCCGTTCACGAACACCACCGCGTAGCCCGAGATAGAGCCAAAATTCAGCAGCACCTCCCGGCCCGCCCAGCCAGCCGGCACCGTGAAGCGGCGCCGGTAGCTGCCCACCGGGTTGTCGCGCCCGTCAATGAACGGCTGATTGCGCGGAAACGGGTACGCCACGTTGGTGTAGATGGGCAGCCCGAAGCCCTGCATCTCCCAATTGGCGGGCACGGCAATGGTTTTCCAGTTGGCGTCATCAAAATCAGGCTGCTGGAAATCGGTGGGCCGCCGGTCGGGCCGGGCCACGTAGCTGAATTTCCAGGTGCCGTTCAGGCTTTGGTAGTAGGGCGAGCGGGCGTAGTCGTTGGCGGCCACATCGGCTGCCCGGTCATATACCATAAAGCTGGCGTGCGCCTTTTCTTTATTTTGGTCCACGGCTTGGGGGTTCTCCCACTCGTTGGGCGGGGCCGACTGGGCCCGGGCCGCACCACCCGCCAAGAGCAAAGCGGCGGCCAGGTAATAAAGAACGAACATATTTAGCGTTTGGGATATGGCCGTCATGCCAAGCTTACAGAGGCATTTTCTGTGCTGAAGCCCTTAGTTATGCTGTCACGTTGAGTACAAAGCAGAACGTTCTCACGTTGAAATGAATGTTTCATCTTGAGAAGACCCTTCGCAGTGCTTAGCAGCATGACAGCTTTGGGCCCCTCTCCCCTACTTCAGCTCCAGCACGACCACCGACTTGGCCGGCAGCGTCACAGCCAGCTTGTCGCCCTTCTTTTTGGCGCCGGTGAAGGCGGCCAAGGCCACAGTGCCGGGTTTGTCAAACGTGTTGTAATCGTTGATTTTGGCCGAAGTCAACACCCGCCCGGTCACGGTTTTCCAACTCACGCCGGGTAGGGCCGTTTCCAGGGCTAGGGGCTTGTTGGGGTCGAGGTTGACGAGGGAAATGTGCACCGCGCCGCTTTTGTCTTTGGAAGCCGAGGCGTTCAGGGCCGGGATTTTTTCGTTGCCAAACACGTAGTCGGGGCTGTTGAACTGTACGGGCAGAAACTCGGCGTCCTGGTGCACCTGGTAGAGGTCGAACACGTGGTAGGTGGGCGTGAGCAGCATCTTCTCCTTGTCCGTCAGCACCAGGGCCTGCAGCACGTTCACGGCCTGGGCCAGGTTGGCCCCGCGCACCCGGTCGCAGTGGTTGTTGAAGATATTGAGCGTGGTACCGGCCACCAGCGCGTCGCGCAGCGAGTTCTGCTGGTACAGGAAGCCGGGGTTGGTGCCGGGTTCTACGTCGGTCCACACGCCCCACTCGTCCACCAGCAGGGCCACCTTCTTGTCCTTGTCGTACTTGTCCATAATGGCCGCGTGGCGGGCCACAATGGCGTCCATGCGCAGGCAGTTGCGCAGCGTGCTGAAGTACATATCCTCCCCGAAGCCAGTAGCCTTGCCCTTGCTGCCGCTCCAGCTGCCGGTGGGCAGCGTGTACTGGTGCAAGGTAAGGCCCCACATCTGGTTCAGCGGGATGTTTTTCATGCACGTCTCGGTCCAGTTGGCGTCGTCGCCGTTGGCCCCGCTCACAATGCGCTTGAGCTTGGTGCCGGGGTAGTCGTGGGCGAAGGTGGCGTAACGCTTGTACACGTCGGTGTAGTACTGGGCGGTCATGTTGCCGCCGCAGCCCCAGCTTTCGTTGCCGATGCCCCACCAACTCACCTTGTAAGGCTCGGGGCGGCCGTTTTTGCGCCGCTCCAGCACCAGGGGCGTTTCCTCGTTCGAGTTGAGGTACTCCATCCACCCGGCCATTTCCTGCACGGTGCCGCTGCCCACGTTAGCCGCCAGGTAGGGCTCGGTGCCCAGCAACTGGCACAGTTCAAGAAACTCGTGTGTGCCGAAGCTATTATCCTCCAACGTATTGCCCCACCACAAATTCAACATTTTGGGGCGCTGGGCGGCGGGGCCCACGCCGTCGTGCCAGTGGTAGGTATCGGCGAAGCAGCCGCCGGGCCAGCGCAGGTTGGGCACGTGGATTTTTTGCAGCGCCTGCACCACGTCCATCCGAATGCGGCCCTGCTTGGGCACGTTCAATTGCTCATCCACCCAAAAACCGTCGTAGATGCAGCGCCCTAGGTGCTCGGCAAATTGCCCCTGAATGTGCTTACTGATAAGAAGCTTGGGGTCGCCGGGTTGCACGGTAAGTTGCACGGGCTGGGCCGCAGCCAGCAGCGGCGCGCCTGCGGTCAGCAGGGCAGCAAGGGAGCGAAAGAAGCGCATTTATAAACGAGGTATTGGGTGGGATAAAGTCAATGAGCGAAGCAACGCTGCAAGTTAGATTATCGATTGTGTAAATGCGTCGCGCCTAAAACAAACATTGGGGTTCAATCACGAAAATCTACAGCCTAACAGGCCAAACTAATTTTCACCCGTAACGCACTGCCTCAGATTCTACCCCAAACCCCGACTTTTAGCGGCTAGCAGCACACGTTAGCTCCTTGCAATATGGCATGGTCGAGGATAGCCAACTTATATTGCTCGGGCTTGAATAGCTCCAGCACGTCTCTGGCATTTATAGCCTTTTTTCAGCCACCTGGCCAGCACGTACGAAGTTTGCTGCGAGCCGATAAACCCGTAACATTCCAATTTATGGCCGTTCATCCACATCACGCCCCTGCCCCAAGCACGCAGGTCGAGGTAGGTATCAGCGGGCTTGTCTACGCCGAAAGAGGCAGTACGTATAACCAGCCTCGTATTGGCTGCAGGCTGTTTGCAGGCGGCTCTCACGGCGGTGGGGGCATAGTCGAAGGGCAGCCCGGACATCTGCTAGTCCCGCACCTTTTGTCCATCCAAATACTAGATTTTAGTGATGTTCTAGCTATTCTGCAACAGGTAGGGCCCGAAGTTGATGTGCACTAGGTTCTCCACCAGATTGTCCAGCTGCACTTGGCCCAAGGACAACGCCACATCAACGCCCTCCTGCCGCAGTTGTGGTTGAGGGTGCTCATTGCTGCGCGTTCACCAGCATCATGGCGCATTCACGCAAGCCGTCAATGTGCAGCATTTTAGTGCCACCGTCGGATACCAAGGTTCGGTACACGACAAAGCCGTACGCCTGCTTCAAAACCTCAAACCTAAGTGGCGTGGTGCTTGCCACCGGCGCGGTTAAGCACTTAAGCAGGTCCACGCTGGCAGAGAGCTGTAACGCCGGCAAAGCCACGCTCGACTTGACAGCGGGCGCATACAGCAGCGGCTGGTTAGCGGGCCGGTACCGGGCTATTACTTACCGGAAGGCCATAAATTTATGTGTTGCATACCGGCCTAATCCAGCGGGCACATCGTAATCGTAGCTACTGATTTGGGGCTCGTAGGGCTCAGCACCACTTACAGGCCCTGCTCCTGCGTCATCGTCACGAAAGCGCCACATCGTTATTTCCCGTGAACTCATACTGGCTCAACTAGAGCTGGTGCACATTTCAGAACAGCAAGTTCCCACCCTATGCAAGTTACGGGCATAAAAAGCAAAACCCCTCCTGGTTCGCTGATGAAAGCGTTCGAGGAGGGGTTTCCTGTTGATAAGATTGGCGGCGACCGACTCTCCCACCGGTGAAGGCAGTACCATGGGCGCACCGGGGCTTAACGGCTCTGTTCGGAATGGGAAGAGGTGAACACCCGGGCTAAAGCCACCATTGCTGGCGGGCTGTTGCGTGTTCGTGCAACAACTCAATAACTCGACGCAAGGGGACAAAAACGAAGCGCTGGGCGCGCACTTGACGACATAGTAGAGAAGCCCTCGGACCCTTAGTACGGCTCAGCTATTCCATTTCTGGTGTTTCACCTGCCGCCTATCCACGTCGTCATCTCCGACGGTCCTTCCATTGGGAAATCTCATCTCCAGGGGAGTTTCGCACTTAGATGCTTTCAGCGCTTATCTCGTCCCAGCGTAGCTACCCGGCGCTGCACCTGGCGGTACAACCGGCGCACCAGCGGCTGGTCCATCCCGGTCCTCTCGTACTAAGGACAGGTCCTGTCAAATTTCCAACGCCCACCACAGATAGGGACCGAACTGTCTCACGACGTTCTGAACCCAGCTCGCGTGCCACTTTAATCGGCGAACAGCCGAACCCTTGGGACCTTCTCCAGCCCCAGGACGTGACGAGCCGACATCGAGGTGCCAAACCTCCCCGTCGATATGAGCTCTTGGGGGAGATCAGCCTGTTATCCCCGGCGTACCTTTTATCCTTTGAGCGATGGCCCTTCCATGCGGAACCACCGGATCACTATATCCGTCTTTCGACCCTGCTCGGCTGGTCGGCCTCACAGTCAAGCCCGCTTCTGCTATTGCGCTCTGCGTCCGGTTACCAAGCGGACTGAGCGGACCTTTGAAAGCCTCCGATACTCTTTTGGAGGCGACCACCCCAGTCAAACTACCCAGCAGCCACTGTCTCCCGGCGTCCGGGATTAGGCAGCAGGCACAGTAAGGGCGGTATTTCAACGTCGGCTCCCCGAGAACTAGCGTCCCCGGCTCAGCGCCTCCCGCCTATGCTACACATACTGAACCCACCACCAATGGCAACCTATAGTAAAGGTGCACGGGGTCTTTCCGTCCCGTGGCGGGTACTCGGCATCTTCACCGAGACTACAATTTCACCGAGCTCACGGCTGAGACAGCGCCCAGATCGTTACACCATTCGTGCAGGTCGGAACTTACCCGACAAGGAATTTCGCTACCTTAGGACCGTTATAGTTACGGCCGCCGTTTACCGGGGCTTCGATTCAAGCCTTCGCCTTGCGACTAAGCTCCCCTCTTAACCTTCCGGCACCGGGCAGGTGTCAGGCCTTATACGTCCGCTTGCGCGTTAGCAAAGCCATGTGTTTTTGTTAAACAGTCGCCTGGGCCTTTTCACTGCGGCTTCTGGTATTGCTACCAGGAAGCGACCCTTCTCCCGAAGTTACAGGTCCATTTTGCCGAGTTCCTTGGCCGTGATTCACTCGAGCGCCTCAGGATGCTCTCCTTGACTACCTGTGTCGGTTTGCGGTACGGGTGATAATGACGTTAAAACGCTTAGCAGGTTTTCTTGGCAGTCGGATTAGGCACACTATCCGCGTGGCCCGAAGGCCGTGCGGTACTGTCAACTTTCGGCTAGGTCCGCGTACTTAACTACGGTCCCACTACCTACGGTCTTTAACGGGCACTTCCGTCCGCCCGCGGTGCTTTCACTTCTGCGTCACTGCATCACTTGCCATCATCAGTACAGGAATATTAACCTGCTGTCCATCGAGTTCACCTTTCGGCTGCCCCTTAGGTCCCGACTAACCCAGCTCCGATTAGCGTTGAGCTGGAAACCTTAGTCTATCGGCGTGCGGGTTTCGCACCCGCATTATCGTTACTCATGCCTACATATGCGTTTCTCCACGCTCCACCATCCCTGACGAGACGGCTTCACCGCAAGGAGAATGCTCCCCTACCACGTAGTCATCTTGCAGACTACATCCAAAGCTTCGGTACTAGATTTGATGCCCGCGTATTATCGATGCCCGGTCGCTCGACCAGTGAGCTGTTACGCACTCTTTAAAGGAATGGCTGCTTCCAAGCCAACCTCCTGGCTGTCAAAGCAACTGGACCTCCTTTGTTCAACTTAATCTAGATTTAGGGACCTTAGCTGTTGGTCTGGGTTCTTTCCCTCTCGGCCGGGGACCTTAGCACCCCAGGCCTCACTGCCGGCTATAGCCGTTGGCATTCGGAGTTCATCAGGATTCGGTAGGCTCTGACACCCCCTAGTCCTATTGGTAGCTCTACCTCCAACGACCTCGACGCCGACGCTGTACCTCAATACATTTCGGGGAGTACGAGCTATTTCTCAGTTTGATTGGCCTTTCACCCCTACCCACACGTCATCCAAATCCTTTTCAACGGAAACTGGTTCGGTCCTCCAGTGCCTGTTACGGCACCTTCAACCTGCGCATGGGTAGCTCACAAAGTTTCGCGTCTACCCCCTCTGACTGCGCGCCCTGTTCAGACTCGCTTTCGCTGCGGCTCCGCGTTTACAAACGCTTAACCTTGCCAGAGAGGAGTAACTCGTAGGCTCATTATGCAAAAGGCACGCCATCAGGAGACGAACTCCCTCTGACTGCTTGTAAGCACACGGTTTCAGGTTCTTTTCACTCCGGTATTCCCGGTTCTTTTCACCTTTCCCTCACGGTACTCGTTCACTATCGGTGTCTCAGGAGTATGTAGCCTTAGCGGATGGTGCCGCTCGCTTCAGACGGGGTTTCTCCGGCCCCGCCCTACTCAGGGTACCGCTACCGTGAACCAGAATTGTCGCCTACGGGATTCTCACCCTCTACGATGTGCTTTCCCAAGCACTTCGGCTAACTCGGTTCAATCAGATGTCGCGGCCCTACAACCCCGGACTGGCCGTAACCAACCCGGTTTGGGCTCCTCCCCGTTCGCTCGCCACTACTTGGGGAATCATTGTTATTTTCTTTTCCTGCAGGTACTTAGATGTTTCAGTTCCCTGCGTTTGCCACTGTGAGTCAAGCTCATCAGTTCTCACATCTTCCATGTGAGGGGTTGCCCCATTCGGAAATGCTGGGATTAACGGGTATGTGCCCCTCCCCCAGCCTTATCGCAGCTTATCGCGTCCTTCGTCGCCTCTGAGACCCTAGGCATCCCCCGTGTGCTCTTCGTTACTTCTCTTTCGTAATCAACACTTGTTTGAATGCTCCATTGCTGGAGCCAAGTGCGCTACGCTTCGTTTTTGTTACCCCTTACGTCAAAGAACGTGTACTGCTTTTGTGTCTAACAGTAGTGTAGAAAAGCCCCTGTTGAGCTAATCCAGTATTATATAACAACGGGTTACGGTCGTTAGAGTGGGCCTGCCTGGACTCGAACCAGGGACCTCTACATTATCAGTGTAGCGCTCTAACCACCTGAGCTACAAGCCCAAAACCCGTGTCAAGATTATTTGAATGATGGAAAAGACAACAGCAAGTTGTTCATTATAAGCGTCTCACTTTACACGAACCCACGAGTCGAACTGCTCCAGAAAGGAGGTGATCCAGCCGCACCTTCCGGTACGGCTACCTTGTTACGACTTAGCCCTAATTACCTGTTCTACCCTAACCGGCTTCGTTGCGGAGCACCGGCTTCAGGTCTACCAGACTTTCATGGCTTGACGGGCGGTGTGTACAAGGCCCGGGAACGTATTCACCGCGTCATTGCTGATACGCGATTACTAGTGATTCCAGCTTCACGGAGTCGAGTTGCAGACTCCGATCCGAACTGAGAACGGCTTTTCGGGATTGGCGCACCATCGCTGGTTGGCAACCCGCTGTACCGTCCATTGTAGCACGTGTGTAGCCCTAGGCGTAAGGGCCATGATGACCTGACGTCGTCCCCGCCTTCCTCACTGCTTGCGCAGGCAGTCCATCTAGAGTCCCCGCCTTGACGCGCTGGCAACTAAATGTAGGGGTTGCGCTCGTTGCGGGACTTAACCCAACACCTCACGGCACGAGCTGACGACGGCCATGCAGCACCTTGCTTTGTGTCCCGAAGGAAAGCCTCATCTCTGAGGCGGTCACGCGCATTCTAGCCTAGGTAAGGTTCCTCGCGTATCATCGAATTAAACCACATGCTCCACCACTTGTGCGGGCCCCCGTCAATTCCTTTGAGTTTCACCCTTGCGGGCGTACTCCCCAGGTGGGATACTTAACGCTTTCGCTAAGCCACCGACATTCTATCGCCGGCAGCGAGTATCCATCGTTTACGGCGTGGACTACCAGGGTATCTAATCCTGTTCGCTCCCCACGCTTTCGTGCCTCAGCGTCAGTTACAGCCTAGTCAGCTGCCTTCGCAATCGGGGTTCTGGATGCTATCTATGCATTTCACCGCTACAGCATCCATTCCGCCAACCTCGTCTGTACTCAAGCTATCCAGTTTCCAGGGCAGTTCCGTTGTTGAGCAACGGGCTTTCACCCCAGACTTAAACAGCCGCCTACGCACCCTTTAAACCCAATAAATCCGGACAACGCTTGCACCCTCCGTATTACCGCGGCTGCTGGCACGGAGTTAGCCGGTGCTTATTCACCAGGTACCGTCGTCGGAGCACGCATGCCCCTTATTCTTCCCTGGCAAAAGCAGTTTACGACTCAGAAAGCCTTCATCCTGCACGCGGCATGGCTGGGTCAGGATTGCTCCCATTGCCCAATATTCCCTACTGCTGCCTCCCGTAGGAGTCGGGCCCGTATCTCAGTGCCCGTGTGGGGGACCAGCCTCTCAGCTCCCCTAGACATCGTCGCCTTGGTGGGCCGTTACCCCGCCAACTAGCTAATGTCACGCAACCCCATCCTTGACCAATAAATCTTTAACAAAGAGACGATGCCGCCACCTTGTTTTATGCGGTATTAATCCGCCTTTCGGCGGGCTATCCCCCAGTCAAGGGCAGGTTGGTTACGCGTTACGCACCCGTGCGCCACTATGGTATTGCTACCACCGTTCGACTTGCATGTATTAGGCCTGCCGCTAGCGTTCATCCTGAGCCAGGATCAAACTCTCCATTGTAAAATTTCTCTACACCCATGCGAACATGGGCTGATGTCGAGTGCGAATCCGACTCGTATTTGACGAGTTCATGTCTTCGTATTACGCTTGTAATTGCTGCTTCCGACATTGCTGCCGGAAGCCCTTACTACTTGTCTTTTCCAAACATTCAAAGAACGTGTACCATGCCCAGTTGGCGTGATAGTGCGGCCGTTACCGGCCTGTTTTTCTTGCTTCGTTTTCCCTTTCTTTTCGATTGGGAGTGCAAAGGTAAGAAGAAGTTTTGAAGTGGCAAGCGAAAGAGGAAAATTTTTATTTTTCTTCGACCCGCTTTTCAATTCCTGGCCGCCTCCTTTTGAAGCGGGGTGCAAAGGTAAGGCCCTTTTTTCGACCGAAGCAAGGGGCGCCGAAAATTTATTTTTCTAGCACTTTGCCCGGCCGCCGTGAGAGACCAGACAACGCCGCCTTTCGGGAAGTTCCTTCTCTTTTCAACTTTTTCTGCCGACGCTTTCGCGGCAGCACCCGATACCCGTTTGGCGATTGGGAGTGCAAAAGTAGTGGGACTTTTTCAGAAAGCAAGGGCTAGTTCAAGAAAAAAACTTGGGCTACTCTCAAGTTTTACTACAACAGGCTCTTTAGCTGGCAAGTAAAATCATTAACCGGAACACTCAACCGCCCTTGTCACATAATAGGTCTTAGGATTGGTATTGAGCCAGGGAAGTGATGTCGTTTTATGCGAGGGAATAGTTAGGCTACTTTGCTCGGCGCACGGATTTTCGGGTGCGGGCTGGTGAGGGGGTGATGCTGAATCGGATTTTGGGCGAGCCAGCAATCATTTCAAGGGCGAAGTCAGCTGAATTGAGGGAGGTGGGACGGGCCTGGGCGGTTTGTATCTTGGTGACCAGACTAGCAATGTCCAGTACCTGTTGGGATGGATTGCGCCACGGAATGGGGTCGACAATGGCTTTGTCGGTACTTCCGTCGACTTGACGGAGAAGCTTGACGAAGACACCTTCTTCTTTCGACTCTGGGTCATCGAGGCCGAAATGTAGCGCTTCGGGCTTGAGTTGTATATCCAGCATTTGTATGCTTCCTGTGAACAGGCACAACAGGACGTTTTTAGAAAGCGCGGCCCGGCGTATGGGTTGTTGAGGTGTCTTATCATCAGCGCTGGTGTAACCCTGCACTACCATATCGGGCCAGCCGGCTACTATTTCGGAGCGGATAAGCACACCGCTGAGGCCTTGGGCACGGTAGGGAAACCGAAAGGCATCGTTGAGGACCTGTTCGTGTTCCAGGTCTTGGCCAATTACCCGGCCGAGGCTGGCGGCTCCGTCTAGTAGCATGTCCATCCAGTGGGCGTCGACCTGGAAAAACCGTATTGATTCGGCCGGCAATAGGTTTTCGTCGGGCACGAGGTAGCTGAAGGGCACATCAACGAGGAGGCTGGTATCGGCAAACCATTTGGTTACGGCCGGTGGCACGTCGGCTGTGGCGGGGGCCTGGGCTAGCGCGGCGGGTGCAGCCAGCTGCAGTGGCGAGGTATGCAATAATGCTTTCTCCGCGACTAAATGCTGCTGGGAAACGGTGCGCTTCCAATTATACAGGGCTACAGAGAAAGCTTTGCTGCTCAGGCCGAGCAAACGTCCTAGCTCCCAGGCAGCGGCGTAGGATACGTCGAGCAGGCCGGTATTGGTGTGATAGCGCAGGAGGGCGTCGGCGGCGCGCACGGGTGGGCCGGCGACGGCTACGGGGTCGGCAGCTGGGGTGAGGGGGCCGTGATACCATGAGACGAATTGCTGGCCGTCGCGGAATTGGTGCGGCAGGGGGAGGAAGCCGGCCCCAAGCAGGTTTTCGGCAACGCCGTTGCGGGTGGGCAGGCACAGTGTCGCAACGT
Source organism: Hymenobacter monticola (assembly GCF_022811645.1). NCBI lineage: Bacteria > Pseudomonadati > Bacteroidota > Cytophagia > Cytophagales > Hymenobacteraceae > Hymenobacter > Hymenobacter monticola. Next base: position 1,100,507 of record NZ_CP094534.1, read on the forward strand.
CGAGCGCGTGCACCAATTCGCGGAAGGTGATGAGCCGTTCGGAGGCTTTGAGCAGGGCGGCGCGGTATTCGGTGGGTACGTCGTGGCCCAGCAGCTTACCGGCCTGAGCGAGGAAAGCGGTTTGGCCATCTATTTCCACCTCAATGAGGGACGCAAGCTTATCGGCGTCGGCCTTGAAGGCGGCGTTTTGGCTTTTTAAGGTTTCGGCGGCGGCCGGTTGCAGCAAGTAGGTGCGCAGGCAGGTGAAACTCCAGCTTTTCAGGCTTACCAAACTCACAGAATTGCCGGTGCCGGCGTCGAATGTGCCGTTGGGGTAGCGGTTTTCCAGCGAAACCAGGTGGACGGTGCTGCGCACGCCCTTGGCCGGCAGCCGATTGCCGACAATGACGGCTTGCTCGGGGCCTTCGATGCCGGCGGCGTCTTTGCTGCGGCGTACGTGGCAGAGCAGCTTGAGCTCGGCCAGAGTGGGCAGTGACTGCACGGCCGTGCCCTGGACTGGCAGTTCCAACAGGGTGACGGGCGCATCGGGGTCTTCGCCCGGCTCGGGGGTAAAGCGGGGTAGTTGCTCAATAAGCTTCGAGAGCTTGACGGTGCTGGTGGTGAACTCCTCCCCTTCTTCTAATAAGAGCAACGCCAGCCACGGGCTTTCAGGGTCGTCGGGTTTGGCGAGACGCTCCCAGGGGGCGGTGCTGCGCGTGAGCACGAGGTGAGGCAGGATGTTGGCGTGGTCGAGCTGGCTGCCTTCGGGCGGAAACACGGCCTGGATGTGGATGGGCTTCAACAGCAGCCGTTCGCCGGCTACCGAAAAGGCCAGTTGGGTTTCGAACTTATTGTTGGCATCGATGCCAGTAGCGCTCAGGGCTTGGGACACGGCAACGGTGTAGTCGCCGGGCAGCAGGCCGGGTAAGTGAAACTGCAGAAACTCCAGCTGCGCAGGTTGCTCGTCGACCATGGGAAGGGGAAAAAATGTGGCGAAGGAATTGGGATAGGGCAGAATCAGACCAGCTGCGGGGCAAAGACGAAGGCCTGGGCCAGGGATTGGTCGGGGAAGACGGGAGTGGTGATGCCCAGCTGGCGCAGCAACTCGCTACGTTCGGCCTGCACGGTTTCGAGGTGCTTGCGCAGGTAGTCGCGGCGGTCGGCCTCCTTTTCCGGGACATTGAGCTGCTGCTCGACGGCTGTGGCTTCGGAGCCGGGCACGCTGGCCCACTGCCACAGGGGGCTGGCGGCGGTTTCAAGCTCGAACTCCAGTTTCTTGGAATCGATGAATGCGGTTTGACCGGCGGTCGGCTCCACGGTGCGGATGTCGAAGCCGCACACGGCGCCTTTCACGAGGCGCGGGCCGTTGAGCGCGGGGCTTACCGACTGCCCCCATAGAGCCACCGGCACGCCTTTCGTGGTAGGTGTTACCAATAACTGGCTAGCGCTTATCGGGCGGCCACTGCTGCTGGTAATGGTGACAACAGCCTCGGAGGCAACGGCCGCAGCTGGCAGCCCCATGGGGCCCACGCCCCAGTTGGTGGCTCCGCCGTCGAGCGCCAAGGGGGCGCTCTTGCTGCCGATTTTCAGGCTAGCTTTCTTGAAGGGCACCACTGAATCGAAGCTCAGCACAAACCCTTTGGGACTCAGCACCGGATGGGCGGCCTTATCCTGACCTTCCTTCTTCAGCTCCGGCTTGTTCTCCAAGCCCTGCTTCACGGCCAGGCTGCACACGGCGGCAGGGTCGGGCAGGAAAGACTGGCGGAACTTGGTCCAGGAAATGGGGGCCGGCTGCTGGGGGCCGCCGTTGCCGAAATTGACGGTGAACGAGACAATCCAGAGGTGCACCTCGGCGGTGCCGGCAAACTCGGGACCCCAGATGTGCAGGTCGGCGCCTACGTCTACACTAATATGGTGCGTGCCGAAGAAGTGGTACGTATAAGACACGCCCATGTCGACGTACAGGCGGGCGTCGTAATGGTAAGGCTGCCAGGCCAGGAAGAAGTCGGCACCGGCGTTGAACCAGGCGCGCAGGTTGCCATCTTCCCACACCGCGCTCAGGTGGGTGCCGGCCATCACCATGGAGGGTACCAGGGCAAAGTAGGCGTCGCCTTTGATGCTGAGGCGGCTGCTGAGGGCCCAGTTGAAGCCTAGCTTATCGACCACGGGGTAGTGGGCGGGGCGCTGGTAGCTGGGGTGGTAGCCGCCGAGCGTGACGGCGAAGTCGTCCTTGTGCTCGCCCAGAAACCAAGTGTAGAATGCGAAGCCGCCGGTGAGGTGGCAGTCGTGCGAGAACAGGAACGAGGCCGGGGTGAGCTTGGCTTCCACACTGAGAAAGCCGACAGCGGGCAGGTAGCTGGCCTTGAGGGCCATCTGCACTTCGGCCAGGGGCGGCACCACGCCTTCGGTTTGGGCGGGCAGCACCAGCGTTGACAGGCCCAGCAGGTCGATTTCGAGGCTATTGCCCAGGCTCACGATGAGCAGGGCGAAGGAATCGATGATTTTGAACGTGGTGAAGCGGATGCCCACGGCCAGGAAATACTCCCCCACCGCCGGGGGGATGTACTTATTCAACAGGGTCATCTGAGCCACGATGTTGCCGTCGTCGCTGGTGGGGCCGTTCACGGCGCGGCTCACCAGCGGAAAGTTCTGTATCTGGTCGATGCCCGGGATTTTGAGCGCCCGGTTGAAGCCGAAGCCCGCCGCCAGCCCCGTCACGAAGAAGAACGCCGGGCCGCCCAGGGGCGAATCGAGCACGGCGTAGATGAACATGGAAGGGTGCCCCTGGTAGTCGGCGTAGGAACCGATGGCCGAGAGCGAAAAGCTTTCGGCCTTGATGAGGGCCGCGCCGTTGTAGGCGGTATAAGGTTTGCCGGCGGGGTCGGTTAGCTCCTCACGCAAGAAAGCGCCGCTGATTTCGAAGCCGGCGCCTTTGTAGTCGAGGGCCAGTCCATCGAGCCCGAACGACATTTTGAAAGGGTGTAGCTGCGTGGTGGCCGAAAGCCCCATGAGGGCAATGGTGAGCCCGGCCACCGAAAAGCCGCCATCGAGCAGGAAGGTGAGCTGGCCGCTCTCGTACTTCACCCCCACACGCTCCAACTGCAAGGGTCCGAACGACTTCTGCAGCTTCAGCCAGGTCACTTTATCGGGCGGGGCGGGTGCGCTGCTGGCAGGAGACGCAGGGGGCTTCGGCTGGTCAACCAGCTTGCCTTTGTCCAGGCCAATAGGCAGGGCCAGTGGTATCACGGTGGTGCCCAGGCTTAGCTCAATGTTGAGGGTGAGGCCTTTGGCAAAGGTTTCGGGCAGAGCAATGGCCGAACCCGAAATCAGGGTTTTCAGGGCTGTTATATCACCCGCGGTGAATTCATCGGTGGCGATGCGTGGCTGGAAGGCCAGACGCAGGGCTTCGTCTTTGGGAATGAACTTGCCCACCAGCGGCAGGGCGGTGAGGTCGGCGCCGAAGTCCATGTCGAGGCCCAGTAGCCATTTGGCTTTGGCATCGACGGCGGCTCCTTTGAGGTAGCCGACGAAGGCATCCTTGAGGTTGAACTGCAGGCCCTGGGTGATGCTGAGCAGGTCGGCGTCGGTGGTGAGCAGGGCCAGCAGGTCGCGCACGGCCAGCTCCCGGCCGGCGGTGTTTTCGTAGTCGCCCCAGAAGGCGGTGGTGTCGCCGCCGGTGTTGAAAGCTAGGTCGAACTGCATGCCCAGCAGATTCAAGCGGCCTGCGAAATGCTTGAGGTATTGGCCGTTGACGTGGCTGAGCTGGATGGCCAGGTTGAGGTCGGGCCACTGCGGAGGTTTCACGTTTTCGAGCGGAAACAGCGTTTCGACACTCAGGCTCAGGTCACTGGTTTTGGTGGCGTAGGCCACGGCCAGGCTCTTGAGCTGCATTTCGCTCAGGAACGCCGGAAACTCGACGCCGAAGAAGTGCTCCAGGTCGGCCATCAGGTTGGCCATTTCGAGCACCTGACCCGGCACAGTGCCCCCGGCAAAGGTCCAGCCCTCATCGGCGGCCGGGTGGTCGGCTTTGAGGTAAATAAACTGGTTGTCGAAGCCCAGCACGCCTTCGAAGCGGGCCAGCAGGCCCTGCGCCTTGCCGTAGTCGACGGCCAGCGCCAACTCTTTAATCGCAAACTTGCCCCCGGCCACGGGCAGCTTCCAGTCGCCGTCGAGCTCCACGGCCAGGGCATAGCTGGCGCCGGGCTGAATGCTTACTTCCAGGTCGACGACGCTCAAATCGGGCACGGCCTCGGAAGAGTAGCCGAGTATTTGCGTGAATAGCTCGCGCAGCTGAATCTCGGTTTCGGCTTTCAGCGTGCCCTCGAAGCTCAGGCCGGGGTAGGCCATGTCGAGCTCGATAACGCCGTTTTGCCCCACGCCAATCTGTCCATTCAGGCCAAGGAATAAGTTGTCGCGGCCAAAAGGCGCTTCGATGCCGAACGAAACCTGCACGCCCTTGAGCTCCAGAATGGCTTTGCCGGTGGCATCCTGCGCCAGCACCCACGTGCGCGTGGTGTCCACTTCCAGGCGCACGGCCCGCAGCTTGTTGGTTTCGCTGGGGTTGATTTGCACATTCAGGTCGGACAGCCGCACCGTGTTTTCCAGCTGAAAATCACTGGGCAGCAAGGGTTTCGGACTAAAGCCATTGAGTAGCGAAGCCAGCTCGTCCACGGCCGCATCGACCAAGGCCGTCACGTCGGCATCAAACTGAATGTCGCTGGCCGGGTCGTGGAGCGTGGCGCTGAGCGGCAGGCGATGAATCGTGGTTTGCGGCGTGTGGGTGGCAAACTCCAGCGCCGTGGCAAACTCCAGGTAGGAAATGCTCAGGTAGGACTTGGTGCGGGTGTTGTACTCCGACTCGACGTGCAAGCGCAATTCCAGCGGCTGCGTGGCCAAGAAGCCCAGGGCCACGCCGGCCCCCAGCGGGGCCGCCAGCGTCATGCGAGGCACGTCGTTGGCGTAGGTAATGGGGCCGGCCAGCACCACAGTAGCCAAGCCGGTGGCCAAAAAAGCGTAGCGGGCCAAGCCGCCCTCGCCCGGCTGCAGCGTACCGCTAAACGACAGCCCCGCCGGCTGCTCCCCGGCAGGCGCCGAACGCAGCACCAGCGCCGTGGGCGGCGCAAACTGCAGCTGGGGCAGCAGGCCCGTGGCCAGCGACGGAAAGCTCACCCCCAAGTGCCAATTGGCCTTGGGAGTGCCCGTCACCAGCACGTCGAGCCGGTCGGCGGTCCAGTCGAGTTGCACGGTTACGTCCATGCCCGCGAAGGGCAAGCAGGCCCCCAGCCCCTTGAACTGGGCGCTGGCGTCCGAAATATCCGGCTTGGTGATGCCGGTGATTTTCAGGCGCTGGTCGGGCGTGTTCTGCGTCAGGGTTTGCGCGGCCGGACCGGGGCCCAGGGCCGTGGCGGGCAGGTCGAGCGTGCCGTTCTGGTAACAACCGGCGATGATAGACTTATAATCCATGGGCGGCAGGCAGGAAAGGGGCTAGTGAACGGGACAGAAATAGCCGCTGGTTTAAGCCTCGGCGTCGGTTATCGCATAATCCACGGCGCCAAGGGTGCCCGTGGAAACGATGTCGACCAGCAGCCGCCGCTTGTAGTAGTAGGGTTCGCTTTCGGTGTCGTCCCGCGTCCGCTTTCCACCCGAGCCTTTCGGCACGTAGGTGGTTACCTGAGCCAGATAAGCGTGCACCGCCCGGTCGGCGGCCAACAGCTGGTTGGGAGCTTTCATGTAGCGCTTGATTACTTCGTAACGGGGCAGTTGCAGCCGTTCGCCGCTGTCGATGGAAGCCGTGATGATGATGCGCCGGGGCTTGACATGTCCCACAAAGTCGATGGCATTTATGTTGTCGTCGGGGGAGTCGGCCCACGACGACGAGGTCATGCTGCTGTGGTGCGGCAGCTGCAGCAGCTCCAGATTGGCAATGTTGGCGCCGTAGGTGTCTTTCAAGAACTTTTCCGTGTTGAACGTGGCATCGCCGCAGAGCATGATGCGCTTGCTGCCAAACACAATCAGGGTCACGATGCTGCCCCGGTTCCTGTCGGTCGAATTGTCTTGCACACCGGGGTAGGGCACCACGTTGCTGGCCAGTATAAACACCTCGCAGTTCTTACCACCCGCTTTGGTACCGTCCAGAATTCGCACAAATCCCCGGGTGCCGGCACTCCGGGAACGCACATTCGTGGGCCGGTTGGGCGCCGCGGGCAGCGTGGCAGGCTCTTCGGGAATCGCCACGTTGTTGATGGTGCGAGCAGTCAGGTTGAGGGTGATGTTGTAGTAGTTAGCCACATTCGCCTTTACGCGCAGCCATTTTCCAGCGCCACCCTGGGCGTACTTGGTCAGGTCATTGAAGCTGAAATACACGGCCCCGATGGCCGGACTCTTGACCATCAGGCTGTTTTGCAACTCGCTGCAGTGGTCTTTGTCGGGATGGGTGAGCACCAGGGCATCCAGGCGGTTGTTGGCATGCATGAAGCGGGGCTCGAACAGCATGTTGACCACCGCCTGGCGCAAATCCAGAATCTCGTTCCGGTGTTCTTCCTTTGATTGTTCCGCCCCCGCGTTTCTCTTCGTATCCCAGCGCGAGGTGCCGCAGTCAACCATCAGGGTCTTCCCATTGGGTAGCGAAACCATCGTACAGTCGCCCTGGCCCATGTCGGCGAAGGTGAGGTAGAGGTTGCCGTCTCCGTTCAGTGCTGGCATGGTGCGTGGGGCAAAAAGGTTGCTGATTAACGAATTAAGCCAATTGCGCTTTCGACATTTCCTGCAGCTGCCCGCGCAGCGCCTCCAGGTGCCGCTGCTGCTCCTGCAGCGTTTGGGTTAGCGTGGGCAGCAGCTCCTCGTAGCTGGCCAGCTTCGCGTCCTGGGTTTCGAGGCGGCGTTGCAGTTCCTGCACCTGTTGGGCCAGGGCCTGCGTTGCCGAAACGTTGAGCATGGCCAGGGCCTCGTAGTCCACGGTGCGTACGTCGGCGTGCTCCAGGCCGAAGACGAAAACGGGCTCGGTGGTGTCGGCCAGGCTGTCGGCGCCGCTTACCAGCAGCTCCTGGCTGCCAGCGGCGGCGGGCTCGGCCAGGGTGGCCAGCACTTCGCCTGCGGGGCCCACCAGCCGCAGCCGCTGCCCGGCCGTGGCGGCCTGGGGCAAGCCAGCGGGCAGCGTCACGCGCAGGATTTCGCCGTGGCGCTGCACCTGAACGGCGGGGGCGTAGATGTCGGGCAGGAAGCCGGTGTGCTGGTGCACGGCCTGCGGGAATACCTCCTCCAGCTCCTGGCCGATGACTTTCTTATAGGTCTGGTTTCCAGACTGCGCCCGGTCGCGCATGGTATAGTCGGTGATGCGCAGGCGTTGGAGAAGGACCAAATCGGCGGCGCTGTCGCTGCGGCCCATTACCACTTTGAGGCGGGCATCGGACAATGCATTTACTTCCGGCGCCACCACGCGGCCTTCCGCTTTGATGCTCACATCATAGGTGTTTTTACCTTTGTTTTGCCCGGCGCCGTCATGATTGATGTAGCCATACACATCCGCAGTAAATTTATCTGATGATGCCACGTGCAGGGGCACCCCGGGGCTGGTGGTGCCAATGCCCACCCGGCCGTATTGGTCAATGCGCATCACCTCGCGGCTGATGGCGATGTTGCACCCCCAGGTGTAGAATTTTAGGTTGGCCCCGTTGCCATTTTGTTTGGGCTGCACATCTTTCCCAGCCACAATTTCGGTTTCAATGCCCGCAAACTCCTTGGCATTAAAGCGACCCAGGCGCCAAGTGCCCCGCGAGTCGGGGCTGTGCTGGTCGGCGCCTACGTTGTCGGCATTGCCCACGGGTCCGTTGAAATAGGCCCCGCCCTCGTTCCAGAATTGAATTTTGCGATTGGTACCGCTCGTGCCCGCACCCACAATGTTGAGCGAGGCCCCGCCATCGAAGGTGCCGTAGCCAATCTTACCGGCATTTGCTTCTTTGCCGACTACACCCGCACCAAATTCTACGGCATTGTTCTTGGTGATTTTCACAGCCCCATCCACGTGCAGTTTGGCGGTGGGCTTGATGTCGCCCATGCCCACGTTGCCGTCAGTGGTAAGCACAAACTGGGAAGTAATGGGCCCGTTGGCTGACAGGTATAGGTTGGCAGCGGTGGTGTATAGGCCCACGTCGTTGCCTTTGCTGTAGTTGCGCTTAATGCCGTGATTAGCGTTTCCCAGGTACATGGCCCCGGCCGTGTGGTCGGTTTTGCCAACTGTGATGGCAGCCGAGGCGTCGTCCGTGCGCACATCAAAGGTGGTGGCCGGCCCGGGTGTGCCCACCCCCACTTGGCCGTCGGCCACCACCAGCGGCGACTTTTCCAGCTGTGTCCGCAATTGTCCGTCCCAGTAGCCGGGAATGTTGTCGTAGCGCAGATGCACGGTAGTGAGGCCGGCCGGATGCGCCGTCGACAGCTTGTTCAGCGTCACATCGAGGTAGGCGCCGGGCGCCAGTGGCGGCACCGGAATCATCCATTCCGGCGTTTTGCCCGGCAGCAGCACGGCGTCCACCGGCTGGCCGTCGCGCAGGTAGCGTACCTCAATGGCTTTTACCTGGGCCGCCGTGCCCAGCGCCCATTCCTCGGCCACCGTGCCCACGTCGAACGACAGGTAGAAATTGCTGGCCGGCTCGGTACCGGGCTGAATGGCGTCGGTGGGCGAGGTGTTGCTGATGCGCAGCTTCAGGGGCGAATTGGCCTGGCCGTTGTTGAGCACCTTGCCCGCCCCCACCGCACCCAGGTGCAGCGGAATGGCAGTCTTGCCCACGTGGGTGACGATGTTGAGGTGGGTTTCGCGGAAGCCGCCAATCACGGCGTCGGCGCCGTGCACCTGCAGGTTGGCGTAGCGCAGCAGCACCCGGGTGCCGCGGCTGCCGAGGCGGCCGTCGGGCGCCAGGTGGTTCAGCGTGAAGGTCAGCTTAGCGCCGGGCTCCAGCGTCTGGGCGGGGCCGGTGAGCTGCAGCGAAACGGTGCCGTCGGCGTTTTTCACCTGGCTCATCTTTATCCCCTTCTCGCCGACGGTAATGTCTTTAAGGGTATCCTCATTGAGCACACCCGGCCGGAACACCAGCTCCAACTGGTAAGGCTTGGTGGCCTTTTTAGACGGCGCCAGCAAGTCGAGCGGTTCGCCCGAGGCGTTGGTCAGCTCCAGCGTCAGGGCTTGGCCGCCGGGCGTGCCCAGGATGTAGAGCACGTTCAAAGCCTGCTCGTTGCGCAGCGAGAAGTCGAGCAAGACGGTTTTGCGGGTATCGAGTTGAAGGACCATAAAAGGAAAGTGGGCAGTGACACCGCCGGGCGGCATGAAGGTGATGGTAGCAAGCAGAAAAAGCGCAGCCTAACCAATTAGGCTTCGGCGGGTTCGGGCACGGGGCTCAGGCGCAGCCAGCCCTCCCGAATAACCTGGGGCGCCGCAAACGTGGCCGTGCTGGTCATGGGCTGCAGGTGCTGGCCGTAGGCGTCGAATACCTGGTTAAGCGTATCGGCGGCGGGCAGGCCAGGGCTGGCCGCTGGCCGCTGGTCTTTGGGTACAATGGTGGCCACATCGGGCCGCTTGGCCACGGGCCGGAGCCAACCCGCGGCCAGCAGCGCTTCCCACAGACCGGGAGTGGGCAGCTTTTCTTCCAGCAAAGCCCGCTCGATGACGGCCTCGCGGCACAGCTCGCGCCACTGGGCCGGGGCCGTTTGCTCCAGCCACGACCAGTTGAAGCCGGGCTCGCCGGGCAGGTTGATTTTGGTTTTGCCCTGGTCGCTGAGCAGCGGCGTGACCAAAAACGTGACGGCGATGTTGCGCAGGGCGGGCCCATACTGCGCGGCCGGAATGTCGATGACCTTGGTGGGCAAAATGCCGGAGGTGGCGTGCAGCTTGCCGCGCGGGTCCAGCAGCAGCGTGTAATTCTGGGCCGCGCCCTGCACCCGCACGCTCACGTTCAGCGGCTCACCGCCTTCTTCGTACACCTTTATGCCGGCGGGCAAAGCGCCCGCCTCGGCAAGTGACGTGGCCACGGGGCTGAAGAAAGTGGGCCCCAACTGCCCGTCGGCGGCTTCGGGCCAGTAGCCCAGCAGGCCGTCGTTCAGCTGCCGGTGTTCGCCCAGCCGCACCGGGAATTCGACGAGGTCAAAGTTGTCGGTTTCGGGCTCGGCGCCCTGCAGGGCTTTGATGAAGACGCTCCAGCCCTGATGCTGCGCGGGCTGGCCCAGCAGCTGTAGGTCGAGCGCCGCGCGCACCACCGCCACCGGGCGGCCCATGAGCAAAGCCAGGTCGGGGTGCTGGGCGAAGTTTTCGGGAGCAATGTTTTCCAGTCCACTCTCCAGGGTGTCGATAAACTGCATCAAAAACGACGGGCCGCCTTGGCGCAAGCTGTCCGTTTGTTGGTTGTAGAGCGACTGCGCTACGCGGCGCAGGTGCAGGTTGTCGATGTGGTCGATGGTGACAGGTGCGGGGCTGCCGGGGGCGCTTTGCCAAGGCGCGTCGGGGTTGGGCGAGAGGCTACCCAGGGGTTGGCCGTTGCCGTCGTAGAAGGCGAGGCTGTTGTCTAAGTAATTCGGCAGCAGCCAGCCGCAAATGGGGTTGGTATCGGGGTGGGTGTTGGTTTCCTGGTCGGAATCGCGGGCCGAAAGCCAGCGCAGGTTCAGGCGGGCCGCCTGGCTGAGCCGGGGCGACAGCGCCACCCGGCCCTTGAGGTCGGGGTCGCTCAACGGCTCACTGGCCACTAGCTGGTCCAGGTCGGCCACGTCCTGCACCTGTCCGAAGTTATCGACCAAGCGCAAGCCCCGCAGCTCCAGGTAGCCCGAGCGCAGCGGCACAAAGTCGTTGAGGGCCAATGGGGCGCTGGTGCTTTTGCCAGCGCCGACGGCCCGCACCTGGTCGGTAAAATCTTGGTACTCGGCAAAGCCCAATGGGTCGGCGATTTCCAGCTGCCGGGCCTGCTGCCGCATCAGCAGCGCCTCGTTGAAACCACTCAGCGACTGCGCCAGGCATTGCCATTGCTGCATTTGCTGCTGCGCGCCCAACAGGTTCTGCACCAGTGCAGGCACCGGGCTGGCGGGCTTCGCAGCATACCAAGCCACCAGCTGCTCATAATTAGCCGACCACCACGCATCCAGCTGCGGGACCAGGTCGGGTACATCGGGCGCGGGCAGGGGGCTGAGCGACAGGCCCTGGCCGGGCAGCCAGTCGGCAAACGCAATCAGGTGTTCGCCCAGGTAGCCCGGCTGACGCTCGGCCGGGTCCACCTTGGTAGCATTGTAGAACCGGTTGGGCAGGTCGGTCTGCATCCAGGTTAACAGGAACTGCTGCAGGTCGGCGCCCAGCTTGATGCCGGCGTTGGGTGTGAGGATGGACAGGCCACGGTACACCGTTTCGGTGGGAATGGGCAGGGCCGTAGGCGCGGCCTTGGCTCGCCGCCGGAAGTCCGTTTCGGTTTCGTCGAGTAGGTAGTTTTGGTTGATGAAGTCCGGTGAGTAGCTTCTTTCCTTGTCGGCGAGGTTGCTGGCCTCCCCCATCGGAAACAGCGCCGTTTCCCATTCCAGCAAAAACGGCTGCCACGGGTTTCGGTCCCAACTCGTGGCCACCAACTGCTGAGCCTGGTATAGCTCGCTGGCTTGTTGTTGAAGCGCCAGCAAGCCCTTGGCGTCGAGTTGGTCGGGGTCGAAGCCTTTGGCTTCCAGCGCCGGGCAACGCAGTAGGGCGCGGGGGTCGCGGCCGGCGGCCGGCACGCCCGAGTTGGCCTCGCCGGGCTGCGCCAGGAGCACCACCGGGTCGGTGGGGCGCCAGTAGCGGGGGCCGGCCAGAGGCTTGAGGAAATACTGCTTGTTGGTTTCGCGCAGGCTGGGCTTAGCGTTAGCATCCGCCACCTTGGCCAGCACCGTTTTCAGCTGCTCGCTGAGCTGTGTGGCCAGGTCGTCGGGGTTGCCGGGGGTGGCGCTAGCGCCCAGCAGGTGCCGCTGCTCGTTGCGCTGCACCAGCAACGTGCCCCGGCCGGCGCGTAGCTGCGCCATGGGCGTCAGGTACTGCTGCTCGATGTAGCGCCGGGCCTCGTCCACGTCGGGGTAGGCATCCAGGCTGTCGTGGGGCGGGTAGGCGCACAGCATGTACTTGGTCCAGTCAGCGAACAGGTGGCGCTGCCAGGTTTCCAGGTCCAGGCCAGCCTTTTCGTACTGCCGCTGCAAGGTGTTGAGCAGGTGCAGGTCGGCGGCGTCCACGGCTTCATCGGTCACCAGCTCGTCGCCGTCATCGGGCTGGGCCGAGGTCGAGCGTAGCACCACGGCCCAGTGCGTTTCGCCGCCCAACGCGGCAAAGCCTTTCTCGTGCCGCGCTTCCCGAAACTTGGCTCCCAAGTCCAGTTGGCGATTGCTGAGCGCGGCCGTGAGCTGCACGGCTTCCAGCTGCTCTTCCACCAGCACTTTATCGCCGGGTAGCTGGTCGGCCAGGAAAGCCGACAGGGCCTCCGTGCCGGTGTTGCCCATGGCCACCCGGTAGGCAGCGGCGGGCTGTGGCCTGACTGCGGCCCTCACTTCCAGCCGGGCCGAAAACAGGCTTTGCGTCGGCAGCGTCACATCATCCAGCGAAAAATAGGAACTCGCTTTAACCGCACGCTTCTTGGGAATTTCGAAGGTCACGTCCCAGCTAAACTGCTGTTTGATGGCTGCATGCAGTTGTTCATTTAGCGCCGCCGCAGTGTCGTGCTCAGCCGGCACCTGTGCCACAAAGTCGGCAATGAATTCCGTCAGGCGGTCGTTCGCGGGCCGGGCGTAAAACCCCAGCACCTGGTAGCTCAGGTTGCCGCTGGCGGCCGCGGCTGTATCCACCTCCTGGTCGTAAAAGCCGAAAACTGAGCTGCAGTGCGGGTAAAAAGCAGCAAACGTAGGCTCACCGTAGCCCGTGGCGCCAGCCTGAGGCTCGTAGCCTACGGCGGTAAGGTACTCCAGGCGCTCGCCCGTGAGCGGGGCGTTGCGCTGCCAGTCGGGGCCCAGCTCCTGCACCCGGCCCAGGTAGCGGAAGGGCTGGGCCGTGCTGCGGGGGTTGCCGTCGTAGTAGGGCACGTGGCAGGGCACCGTGCCGGTGGGCGCGTCGGGGCTGAGCCAGTCGCTTTCCACCAGCCAGTTTTTCTCGATTGCCCAGTCCTTGGCGGCCGACTCGCGCCGGTAGCGGGTCACCAGCCAGCGGTCGGGGGCGGCGGGCATGGTGCGCGCGGACTCGGCCGGGGGTGCGGCCGCGGCCTGGGCATCGGTGGTGCCCAAGCTGCGGGTGAGCACGCCGGGCAGGTACCAGTGCAGGTGCAGGCCAGCGGGCAGCACCAGGTTCTGGTCCTGGAAGGGCGGCGTGAGCACCTCTTCGCTGAGGTAGGGCACGTCGGGATTGTAGTCCTGCTGCCCGTCGCTGTAGGGCAGGCGGGTGTAGTCGGCCAGGCCTTCGCGCACCGGCGTAGGATGTTCCAGGAAAAGAGCTTCCAATTGCACCGGCACCAGTAAAACTTTCTTCATCCTGTGGGTAGCAAAATGTATGGCCTGTTCAATTTGGGTACTGCCGTGAGCCCGCGACAACCGCTGGCTCGACGCTTTGCGGTTAGCCTTGCTAATCCGCTTTCATATAATGAAGGCTAATGCGCTCCACCACGAGGCTAGCCGCCTCAGGCAGCGGACGACTGGGCACGATGCTTACGCTAATCTCGGCCCCCAGCGGAGCGGTACCCAGCACGTCAAATAATACCTGGGTGACGTCAATAGACACGTTCAGGCCAGCGCCTTGCTTCTCGTCTTGCCCGGGGCTGAGGCTGGCCATTCGCAGCCCGAACAGCGCCCGACTGCCCGCCAGCAATTGAGCACTGGCGGCCGACGAGCCGAGATACACGTTCAGCACGGCTGCATCGTGGCGGCCCCGGATGTGCTCCAGCACGAGGTACACCCGGTCGCCCGGCTTTTGGCCGGCGGCCAGCAAAGCGGTCAACCGGCGCTGGCCGCCGGCCAGGAGCTTGACGACGGCGCTACTCCCCTCACTCCGGATGACAAGGGGAGCCGCGCTTGCGCCCAGCAAGTTGGGGTCGGTGGTGGGGGTTGCTGCATTCATCGCATCGAAACCAATTCTGTGTGCAAAAAGCGCCGCGGCCCCAGCAGGCGCAGCCGCGCAAAGCCCACGGCCGTTTTGAATCCGCGCCAGCGCCAGGCCGGCTGGCCGGGCGGGTCGAGCCGCTCGCAGTACATGAGCAGGCCCACGGCGGCCATGGCCCAGAGGTGGCCGGAGGGCAGCAACGGCGGTACCAGCATAAGGGCCCAGCACGAGGCCGCGCACCAGCCGCCGTGCTCCAGCCCCAGCCGCAGGGCATCGGCGTCGGCGCGCACCCCGAACGCGGCCAACGCCCGGTGGCGGTGGCCACGGTTGAGGAAGCGCTGCTTCAGCGGCGAGGCCTGCCAGACCAGCGCCAGCAGCACCGCCGCGCCTGCCAGCAGGTAAGGGTTGGCGAACCATCCTTGCACCAGCCGCTGCAGCCCGAGCAGCCCGCTCCCCACCACCAGCCACACCGCTCCGTAGCCGAGCACGAACAAACTCATGGCCCGGGCGCGCCGCCGCGCAAAGCTGCGGCTGTGCACGTGGCAGAGCGGAGCCACAAGGGTGGGCAGCATCATGGCCACCAGCATCAGCGCCCAATTGCCGGCCCAGGCCCAGGTGAGGCCCGGGGAAAGCGGGGTGACAGACGCTAACAGCTCGCCGGACGGAGCGTAGGTGGCGAACGAGGGAACTGGCACCGGCGCCCCGCAGTAAGAAATGGCGAGGTGCTCAGCCCCAGCCTCCTGTCCTGCAAGCACCGGCCAGAGCACGGCCAGCCAGGCACAAAGGCTGAGGCCAAACACCGCGCTGCGGAGCCACGCATATTCCCAAGCAGGGGTTGCCATCGTTCCGTTTTAAAAGGCCTGCCGGTACACGCTGATGCGGCCCACTTGCACCTCTTTGCCCGGGGCGAGGGGCTTGTTGGGCACCAGACGCACACTCAGCTCCGAGGCCGTGAAGTTGTTCGTCAGGTGCAGCTGGTCCACTATCGGGGTGATGTTCAGCGTGAACGTAAGCCCCTCGCCGCCGTGCTTGCCATCGGCCAGACTGGCTAAGCGCAGCCCAAACAGCGCAATGGTGCCCGCAAATACGGCCGGGTCCGTATCCTCCCTGGATTCGACGTACACGTTGAAAATGGTGGCCTCGGAATCGCCCGTGATGTTTTCCAGCTTGAGGAAAACGCGGTCGGGCAAGGCGGGCGTTGAAACTTGCGCGTTGGCCACCGAGTCCGAAAAGGACTTGAGGCGGGCGGCGGATTTGGCCTGCACGCTGGGGTCGAACCGCACGGGCGCGCTGATGCCGGTGCCCTGCACCCGCAGGTTGTTGGCGCTGGCTCCCATCAGCTCGGTGGCCGTGGTCTTGGGTTCGGTGCCCGGTGCGGGGGCCAACGCGGCCGCTGCCTGGGGCGTTGCCCCCAGCTTGAGCAGCCGGGCAGCCACCGGCGAGGGCCCGACGGGCACCGGGGTCAGCTCCTGGTAGGAGTAATTGAGGCTATCGAGCGCCTGCATTTCCGCCGGCGTGTACACCCAGGGCTGGCCGTTGGGTCCGGGCATGGCAAACTGCGGAGTTGGGCCTTGCAGCCAGGCGGGGTCGGTCGGGTTGGCATTGCCGGCGGCGTTCCAGCTGGCCCACATGCGGTCGATGTTGCAGTGGTGCAAGTAGAAGACGGGGTCCAGGCCAGCCGTGTTTGGGTCGCCCATCAGGCCGTACAAAGACTGGCCTTCCGGCCCGTTGGGCTGCCCGCCCACGTAGGCGTGCACCAGGTCGTGGGGGTTGCTTTCCAGGCCGCCGTGGTGAGCGCCGGAGTGCGAAAACGTTGTGGCAGGGCCCCCGAAACCCGGAATTATCTGGCTGCCCGTGCCGGTGTAGGTGTACACGGTATCATTCAGGGAGGTATCCGTCACCTCGCCCATCGAGGGGTTGGGGTCGTTGCTGGCCGGGGTCGGGACGAAGATGTTGTCGTCGCCATTAGGGCCGTAGCGCATCGTGAAAAACAGGGGATTGGGGGTGTTGTCCGGCAGGGTGGGCTGCTTCAGGGCCGGCGGCATGGGAAACTGGCTGCCGTTGTTGCCGAAGTAGTCCCAATAGGGCAATGCCCACGTGGCGGGGCCGCCCTGGTCAACGATGTCTTGCCGGAGCTGGGCTTCCAGCGAAAGCAGGTAGCCGCGGTGCCAGGGCGCAAAGTACCAGGAGCCGTGCTGGCACTGGTTCCAGTACTGCGTCATCACCTCGGCGCTGGGCAGGGGCGTGGTGGCGAAGGCGGGCGGCGCCACAACAGCGCTCCAAGCCGGAAACACCCCGTTGGGCGCGTATTCCTTGTACCAGGCCGTATTGGGGTTGGCGTATTCGCCGTGGATGGCGGCGTAAAACCACCAGCTTTGCGGGTCCGCAATGGGCCGGCTCATCATCCGGCCCACCCCTTTGGCGTACCAAAGCAGGTCTTCGTTGTCAAAGGTGCCCCCGCTGTTCCAGGCGTTGTTGCGGACGTACTGTGCATTTGCCATTTTTCAGGTAGAAAAAAACTGACATGAATGTTTTGCATCGCCCTCAGTGGTAGCATCAGCAAGGGCACAGGTGGGCGTCCACCTGACTCTACAAAGAGAGCAGCTTGTTTACTAAGCCAGTAGCGTAGAAGTACCCGTTTTTAGAAACACGTATTTATACCTGACATGGCAGAAATCGACAGTTGTTTTCCCCTTATGCCTCCGCCTACCGTGCCGGGCACACCAACTGAACATCAGCCTGTTTGATAACCCCGGTGTACGCGACGGGCCACCTTTGGCCCGCATCGTTGAAAAAGTGGCTTGATGAGCCGTTTACGCAAGGTGCATACGCGCCGCCTACCCATACTTTTGCTTCGAAGCTCCAGCAATTACCTGCTCACCCTGAGAGGGTTTTGCCGTTGGTGCTGCTTTTAAGCGTGGCGTTTGCCCCACCTACCAAAACGGTGGCCGAAGTGCGCTACCAGCTTGTGCTTCGCAATATCCTGCACCCGCGCATTCGCGGGAAAGTGAGCGAGCAAAGAGTGTACTCCTTCGTCGGCCGGTTCAACCCGGCGGTGTACCCGGATACCCTGACCATGTATCATGACGGCGCTCCGGCCAAACCCAGCTCCGGTGCCGACCCTACGGGCAAGTACATTGTTCGCAAGATGGACCGGGCCTACCACGGCAGCTTTGGAAACCTGGCCACTTTCGACGGCAGTGCGACGGCAGCCTCCCGGCGGTGGTGCAATGCCTGCGCACCATCCTGCGCGACTACGACCCCGTCGCGCTGAGCCGGCTCAAAAGCTGAAATCAACCGAGGCAAGCAATTAGCTGATGTAATTGCGGAGCAAGACTTCCTCGTTAAGCCGCAGCACCATCAACTTTTCCAACTGGTCGGCTTCGTCTTCGAGGCCCGCCACGGCCGCCAGGTCCAGCAGGTTGTTGCGGCTGTCATCGGTTTCCCACCCAAACAAGGCCGGGTAGAGTTCGACAAATGGTTCGGCTGGGTGTTCGGCCCAGGAATGCGGCCCGACTTTCAGGGCCAACAGGGCCAGCAACACGCGCACGGGGAAGCCCCGCTTGGTTGGGTCGGCCAGGCCCCGGATGTCGGCGTACAATTGCCGGAAGGTGAGCCCCAGGTTCTGCATGCCCTGGTAGGCATACCAGCGGGTGCCGCTGCCGCTGCTGTGGGCTTCCCAGGCCGGGCTAAGCAGCGCCTGCTGGAAGTACGGGGCCCCTTCGGTCCCACAGAGCGAAAAGCCCAGCAAAATACCGGCGTTGCAGTCCGTTGAGCAATATTCGGTGCCGGAGGCGTACAGCCGCGCCAGCATCTGGGTCCGGTCCGGCAGTTTGCACACCAGGGCCGGCAGGAATTCGGGAAAGAGGTTTTTGCCGTAGGTGGCCTCAATGGCCGCGCGGATGGGCTGTTCCAGGTCCCAGCAATCGACGTGCAGCAGGCCCAGGGCCGCATGCTTGGCTAAGTCGTAGCCCGAAGGTTCAAACGCATAGCGCACCAGCAGGGGCTTGATGTCCGGGTGCCCCAGGCGGGCGAGCACGCCTAGCGTTTCAGCGGGTGCGTCGGGCAGCAAATCGCCGTTGGAGCAACTGGCCGCAAACAGGGCCCGGGCCATGGCATCGTCACCATGGCGCTCGAATACCGGCAGCAGGCAGTCGGGCCTTGCCTCCGCCGGCTGCCGGAAGTATTCGGCCAGCAGGGCGTGCGCATCCTCGGCGCTGCCGCTGCGCCAAACGGCATAAACCAGAGCCTGCCGCACAGTATGGTCCTGCCGGGCAGCCGGAAGGCGGAGGTAGCGAAGCAGTTGCGAGGTGGTTGGTAGCATGGGTGAGCAAAGTTGAAGAGCAAGCAGTAACCATTGTTGAGCCTGCTAACGGTATGGGCCCCCATTTTAAGGCAATAATTGACGCCCGGGCTGGGGGCTACAGGCTCAGCCCATATAAAGCCAGCCCGTCGGTTTCCTTAAGACGCGCGGAGCCCTGCCCGCCTCACCGATGTTATGCTTCGCCAAAAATTTATTCAGCCAACAAAGCGTAGGATGAAGCCGGCGGGCGCAGAAGCCGAATACCTACTTAAGCAGGATAAACTCCAACGAGCGGTTGGCAATTTTCTCTAAGTCTGCCTGATGCACGCGGGCGTAGAACAGGTACAATTGCACGCCACTGTCATAAAAGTGCAAATCGACAAAATCCTTCCCGTTGTCCGGGGGTAAAATGCCTTTCAGGGCCTGGGGAGAATGCAGAGCCGGCTTATTGGGGTTGGCGCCGAACACCAGCCCACGCATCCGCCGCGCGCGTGGCAGCGAATCGGCGGGCAGCGTTTGGTCGCGCTGGTTGTAGGCGGTAATCGCGCCACGCTCCAAACGGGCAACAAGTGTATCCGAAAATACTGGCTTCCAGGTGCGATTGGCAGCGAAGTCAACCACCTTGTCGGATTCATCCAGTGAATAGCTCAACGGTATCTTGGAGGGCGCATTGGGCGGCGCGCAGCTCGCGAGTAGAGTGACCGTGAAGCCATATAAAATTAGCCGGGGCAATGACATGAAGGCGGAAAATGAAAACGAATAAGGGTACGGGTTAGCAAAAGCGCCCCAGCAACCGACAACGGCACTATTTCACCACAGTATAGGGCACCCGCAACCGGAAGGTAGAGTCGCGGCGGCTCACGCTGACCGTGATGCTACCTTCCCAGAAGGCTTGCAACGTGCGGCCTTGCCCCGGAACGGCCGTTGATAACTCAACCTGGCCAATGCCGTCCGGCCCCACAGGAATGGTGCGCCCGTTCACCTTCATGGCCAAGGCCCCGGGCTGGTACCTGACCTGGGCAAGGCGCACTTGGGCACGGTAGGTGTCACCGGGCCTGACAACGCTCTTTTCCGCCGTTGCCATGGCGTGAAAGGCGGCGCGCAAACGGCTGGGGGTAAGCTTGGCACTCAGCCTGGCCAGGGCCGCCTCTTCCTGCAGCAGCAGCACCGTCTCGTAGCGCGCCAGGGCGGCCTGGGCTCCGGCCAAGGTGGTGTTGCCAAAGTCAAAAGGACTGAGGGCATAGGCTTCCGCATTCGGCGCGGAGGGCGCGGCGTGAGGCGGGTCGATTTGCTGCAGCCGCTGCGCATGGCGGCTCAACCGCAGTTGCAACCTGTCGGCCTGGGCCTGCATGATTTCGCCCACAGCCCCGCGGGTGCCAAGCTGTGCCAGCAAATCTCGCTCGCGCGTGCGCTGGCTGAGTTCCTCCCGTAGGTTGCGCAGGTACCCGGCCAGCGCGTGGGTGCTGTCGTGCAGCACTCGCCCCTGGCTCAGCACCGCTACATCGGGCGGCCGCATGCCGGTGGCGTGCACCTGGGTTTCCATCTGCTGGAATTGGGTTGCGTTTGCCTTGGACAGGTTGTCGTTGCCGCTCAGCAGCATTTCTCTCAACTGATGCAGGCGCACCAAGGCAACTTCCTGCGACGAAGGCCCCCGGCAGCTTGAGGCAGCGGCGGCCACCAGCAGCAAAGCCGGGAGCACCGGCTGCTTTGCCCGACTAACTACCCAGAACAGCGGATTCAAAAGGGTCCTGACTTTCATCGAGCTTCAATTTTGTACGGTACGCGCAGCGGAAATGACACCTGGCGGCCGCGGTAAGTGCCCTGCATCGTGCCCTGCCAAACAGCCGTGCCGGGGCGCGCATCTGCGGGCACCTGAAAGCGGACTTGCCCGCTACCGGTGGCAGGGTCCACGGCAAACTGCTCGCCATTCGCGCTTAGGCGAAGGTGCTGCACGTCGGGCGAGGCAGCAGCCATAAATAGCCGTGCCCGGTAGGGCTCTCCCGCACGCACCGTTTGGGATTCGGCAACGGCCGCGGGCCCAATTTTATCAAAAAACAACCCCATTGGCCCCATCCGCCCGACAAGTTTGGTCAGGGCGTCGCGTTCAACCCGCAGCACCTGTTGCTCGTGCCAGCCCAACATAGCGGCGCGGCCCGCACCAGCGTTTGCGCCAAAGTAGTATTCCTGAAAAGTTTGGTCATCGAGGCGGTGGCCGGCCACGGCCTGAATGCCCGGGTCTTCCTTCATGTTCAAGCCCAGGACGGCCCCGGGTACGTACGGGTGCACGTACTGGCTGTAGCTGCGCAGGCGCTGGCGCAGCGTATCGGCGGCCGCGCTCACCGAGGCCGGCTGTTGCCGCAGCCGGTGTAGGCGGGCAACCTCCGCCCTGGTACGAGCGCGCAACGCCTGGGCCTGCCGTAGGATGTCGCTGTCCGAGAATCCATTCCGGTCAGCTATTTCGGCCATGCGGTCGAGCTGCTTCGCAGAGGCGTTCGTCTGCGATTGGTTAAGGGCTTGCAGGGTGGCGTCCAACTGCCGCAGCTGCAGCTCGTCCGCATCAGAGGCCGCCGACTGGCACGCTCCCAGGCAGCTGAGCAGCAGCAAAGAGCAGCGCCCTGCCAGCAGAAGAAAGGGTTGAGGCATAAACGAAGCAGCAAGCCCGGTGGCCTGCAGCCGCGAATATAGCGTTACCGCCTTCGCTTGTGGCAGCAAATATCGGCCACCATGCCACCTAGAAGCGCTTCCATCCTGGCTCGCTTTGCGCCAATGGCATCAAGGACAAGGAGAATTCGAATAAACCATTCAGGCATCGGGAAAGCCCTTGGTTTTAACTGGAAGCTTGCGGGGGAGCAGTAATACCTGAGCATCCTCGGGAGAGTTGTGGCTTGTAACTGGCTCAACTGGTTGAAAAACGAATGGCCCATCTGCTCCACTTGTTTCGTTTTGAACTCTACAACTCAAAGTGCAGTCGTTTCTTACAATCTACTAGAAATAGAAAGCCGCCATTCCAATGTCCCCGCGCATCTCGGTACCGCCTACTAAGGATAGCTTCCGCCGCTAACCGCCGCTATCGCATTATACACCACAGTAAAACTCTGTAAACCAGCGCATAGCCCAAAAACAAAACAGCCACCTAGCACCGAAGCTAAATGGCTGTATTTGAATGAGCGAGAAACGAGGTTCGAACTCGCGACCCTCAGCTTGGGAAGCTGATGCTCTACCAACTGAGCTACTCTCGCGGAATGTCTTGGTGGCCCGAAATTACGCCAAAGAACCGGATTTGCAACCTTTGCCAACCCCGGGTTTGGGGGCGGCGTATGACGGAGCATTATGCCTGCTCCTCCCCTACCTCCTGTTACGCGCCGCCTGGTGGGCCTTTTGCTTATGATGAGCGGCGTGCTGCTGGCGCTTGGCTTGTTGCTGAAAGTGTACGTGGCTGTGGTGAGCTGGAACGCGACCGGCCAAAACTATTCCTTCTCCATACTGTCGGTGCTTTTGCTGGGTTTGCTGGCCAGTGGGCTGCTGGTGCGCATGGGCCTGCGCATGCGGCGCGGCGATGATTTGTCGCGCCGCGACCCTGATACCGACGGGATACTGTAAATCGGCCACCTTGGGCCGACCTTTGCTCTATGTCATCTCCCCTGCGCATTTCGTTGGCCAAGGCCAACGCCGCCACCGCCGCCCAACTGGCCGACCTGGGCCGCCAAACCTTCCAGGACACCTTTGCCGCCACCAATACGGCCGCGGACATGGCCACGTACCTGGCCGAGAATTTTGGTCCTGACATTCAACTGGCCGAGTTGCAGGACCGTGAAAACACTTTCCTGCTGGCCCACATGCAGGCCGAGCTGGTGGGCTACGCCAAGCTGCGCGACAACTCCGCCCTGGGCCTGGCCGAAGGGCAAAACGCCGCCGGCCGCCTCGAAATCGAGCGCCTCTACGTGCGCGACGACTGGCAGGGCACCGGCCTGGGCGCCGCCCTGATGCGGGGCATTCTGGCCCTGGCCGAGCAGCTGCACTGCACCGCCGTGGTGCTGGGCGTGTGGGAGAAAAACGACAAGGCCCGCGCCTTCTACCAGCGGTTCGGTTTCCGCGAGATTGGGCAGCACGAATTCCGGCTGGGGCAGGACGTGCAAACCGACCTGATTTTGCGCAAGGGCCTGGCGGGGCGCTAAACCACCTACTTTTGGGAATGCCGATAACCGCTTTCATGCGCTTAGTGAGAAGCCGCGCTGCCGGTGCCGGGCTCGCCCTGGCCGCCGCGGCTGCGGGCGCCTGCCAACCGCAGCACGATGCCACCCGCACCGCCACGCCCCCGCCGGTGGGGCACTACGAAGGCAGCCTAACCCAGGCCGGCCGGCCCGACGTGCGCGCGGCCCTCGACATTCGCCACCCCAGCCCGGGCCACTACGAAGCGGAACTGACCGTGCCCATGGCCCCGGGCCTCAACTTTGTGGCCGACAGCGTTTTATTCAATAATAAGCAGTTTCGCCTCACACGCCCGGCCCGCCCCGGCCAACGCCTGACGCTCACGCCAGAGGGCGATTTTTGGCGGGGCACGCTGGAAGTAGATTCGGCCAGGGCGACTACGGTGCTGCTCAAGCGCGGCAACCCCACGCCCACCACCTACCGCGTGGAGGAAATGCCGCAGGACAATGGCTCCGCGTGGCTTTTTGCCCCAGCCGATGCGAGCACCCGGGGCCCGGTACTGGCCCTGCTTCCCGATTCGGCTACGGCGGCGGCTGCGCCGCTGTGGGCCGATGCGCTGGCCCGCGAAGGCGTTATCGTGCTGGTGCTGCCCATGGCCAATTCGGCCACGCCCGAAACCGAAACGCCCCGCTTGCAAAGGGCCCTGCGCCTGCTCCGCAACACGCCGGGCGCCGATACAGCCAATATCGGCGCGTGGGCGGCCGGGCCCCGCGCGGCGGCCCTGATGCAGGCCATAGCGGCACCTGGCAGCCCACGGGCAGCCTATGTCGTGGTCCAGAATGCGCTGGTCGACCTGGTTACGCGGGCAGCGGTTCGGGAGTTGAAAAACCGAAAAGTGCCCGTGCTGGGGTTGTACGGCGGGGCAGGCGCTGCAACCCAGGCGGCTGCGCTGCGCAACGCTTCGGGCGGACGGCAGGGGGCTGCGGTGCGCGCTTATCGCCAGGCCGGCCCCGATTTGCTGATGGCCGGGGAACTGGGCCCGGGCCTCGCACCGGGCTTGCCGGGCGATGTGCTGGAGTGGCTGCGCCAGCGGTAGCAGATAATGGTGAGAACGTGGCACCCGGCCGCTAAATGAGCAGCAGGCCTTTTTCGCGCAGCAGCTGCCAGGCCGGCGTTTGCAGAAAGGCCTCGAATGAGCCTTCGGACTTAGGAAAAGAGGCCGCCGCATCGCGCAGCAGCACCTTGGTATCATAATCGTGGCTGAGCTGCGTGAGCAGCTGGTGCAGCCAGCGTCCGGCGGCTTCGGTGGTTTTCACCTCGAAATCCTCGGCCTGCTCGTAGCAGGTGAGCACAGCGCGGGGTGCTTTTTTGCCGGCTTCGAGGCGGAACTCGGGGGCGTTGCCGAGCCAGAATAGGCGCTGGTTCGGGCGGGCGAAATCGGGCTTCTCGGGGGCCTGCAGGGCCTGTTGCACGAGGTGGCGCGGCGTGGTGGGGCGCGGCGTTTTGAAATCAAACCAGCGGGCCAGGGGCTCGTCCAGCGCTACGCCGTGCAGGTAGTTGTAGAGGCTCTTGGCCAGGCCGGGGCCGAAGGCTTCGTGGTCGGCGCCGAGGGGGTCGTCGTGCCAGAGGTCGTTCCAGGCGAAGCCGGCGGGCTCGGGGCCCACGGCCTGCACTTGGTACTTCGCCGGATTTTTGCCCACGGGCGAGTGCGCCGTCATCGAGAAGCGGTGCCAGTAGCCGCTTTGCACCACGCCGGCGGCGAAGAGCTGGCGCACCACTTCGAGGCTGTCCACGGTTTCCTGCGCGGTTTGGGTGGGGAAGCCGTACATCAAATAGGCGTGCACCATGATGCCGGCCTGGGTGAAGCCGTCGGCCACGCGGGCCACTTGCGCAATGGTGACGCCCTTTTCCATCAGCGTCAGCAGCCGGTCCGAAGCCACTTCCAGCCCCCCGCTCACGGCAATGCAGCCCGAGGCGGCCAGCAGGCGGCAGAGGTCGGCCGAGAAGGTTTTCTCGAAGCGAATATTGCCCCACCAGGTGATGGGCACGCGGCGCTTGAGCAGCTCCACGGCCAGGTCGCGCAGGGCCAGCGGCGGGGCAGCCTCGTCCACGAAATGAAAGCCGGTCTGGCCGGTTTGCTGAATGATTTGCTCGATTCTATCCACCAATAAGGTGCTGGGGGCGGTTTCGTAC
Source organism: Hymenobacter monticola (assembly GCF_022811645.1). Lineage (NCBI taxonomy): Bacteria > Pseudomonadati > Bacteroidota > Cytophagia > Cytophagales > Hymenobacteraceae > Hymenobacter > Hymenobacter monticola. The sequence goes on from NZ_CP094534.1 coordinate 1,125,193, forward strand.
CGACTGATGTAGTCCAGCGTCACGTCGCAAAACGAGCAGCGCTTCCAGTAACAGCCGTGGGCCACGGTGAGCTTGTTCCAGCGGCCGTCGCTCCAGAGGCGGTGCATGGGGTTCAGTACTTCCAGCACCGAGAGGTACTCCGTCAGGGGCAGGTCGGAGTAGTCGGGCGTGCCTACTTCGGGGTGCGGAATGTCGGGGTGCGGGTAATTGATGTACTCAATCTGGCCCTGCTCGTTGCGCAGGAAGGTGCGCTGCAGCTGGTCGCGGCGGGGCGGGCTGTAGAGGGCGGTTTGCAGGTCGCAGTGCACTTCGTCAACGACATCACTGCTCTCCCGAACGTCATGTCGAGCTTTTTGCTCGTTCTGAACACCCAAATACTCCAGCAGCCGCAACCACGGGCCTTCGCCGTCGTCCAGGGTCAGGTAGTCGATGTAATCGAAGAAACGGGGCTCCTGAATGGTGCGCAGCTCGGTGTTGGGGTAGCCGCCGCCCATGATGGTATGGGTGGCGGGGCGGAGGTGCTTGATGTGCTTGGCCAGCCGCAGGGCGCCGTAGAGGTTGCCGGGAAAAGGCACGGTGAAACCCACCACATCGGGCTGCACCCGCGCCAGCAGCGGCTCCAACTCCTCCAGCAGCATGCGGTCGAGGAGGTTGGGCGCGGCTTCCAGCTCTTGGTGCAGGGGCTCGAAGCTGGTGGCCGAGAGGGCCAATTTCTCGGCGTAACGCGAGAAGCCGAAGTGCGGGCCCACGGTTTCCTTGAGCAGGTCGGCCAGGTCTTCGAGGTAGAGGGTGGCCAGGTGGCGGGCCTGGTCGGTGAGGCCCATGGTGCCGAAGGCGGTTTCGAGGTCGGCCACGTTGTCGAAGCGGCTGGCTTCGGGCAGGAAACGGCCGTGGCAGATGCGCGGGGCCAGCGTCAGGTCTTTGTTCTGCAGAAACCGGATGACAGGGCCAATGGTGGCCAGGTAGCGGTTTTGCAGCCGCAGCATGCGCCGGGCATTGTCGCTGAGGTCAAAATTGCCCGCTTCAATCTCCAGAAAGACCCGCTTCAAGCCCGCTTCCGAAAACAGGCGCAGCACCAGCTGCAGGCCCAGGTCGGCCTGCGTCACGGCGTAGCCGCGCCCCGTCAGGAAGCCCTTGATGTAGGCCGTGGCCGGGTATGGGGTGTTGAGCTGCGTGAGCGGCGGCGTGAGCAGCAGGATGCGGGGCGAGGCAGTGGACACAGTGGGGACTAACCCGGCAACGGCCGCCGGGGTTCATTTCCGGGCAAAGGTCGGCACGGCCGGGTGGGCTTTTCCGTGGCAGCTAAGGCAACAGGTTATTTCAATGCGTCCGGGTTTTGGTAGTTGTCCACGTAGGTCTTCAATTTCGCCGCCATTCTATCGCATTCGAGTATTTTACCCTCATTCTTGGGAACCTCGGTGAGCAGCCGGACTTTTTCATCTAGCAAAAACTGGTAGATGGTCTTGCCGTCGTAAGCATCTTTGAAACCGAGGTCGAGCTTCCATTTCTTCATAAAGACATTGAGCACTACCGGGAAGTCCACGCCCATGCTGAATTTGCCCACGTTCCTTTCAGTGGCCAGAACTCCAGTGTAGCCGAAGCATCTGAAATTTCCCCGGTTCGCCAGCCACATCTTCCGCACCAAGGCAAATGCTTCCTCTTTCGGTTTTACAACGTGGTTCGCGTCTATGGCGCCGGCCATTTCCAGCATCAATTCCTCGAACCGAAAATCAATGAATTCTGAATCTACCTGTAGCTTCTCGTCCCGGTTGTAAATGGCGTTACAAACCCGCTGAAAATCCATGTTGGTTGGTTTGGCAACGGTCTGCGCTGATGCGGCCCGGCCGCACAGCAGCAGGGCTAAAGCAAGGACAGCGGAAAGCGGCTTAACCATGGAAGTAGTTGAGAATCGTTTGCAGACAATAAGTTACGCCAGCGTTTTGAGCACCGACTGCTCAAAACGCTGGCGTCGCAAATTTAGCGCTGTCCCGCTGTTCCCGGAATGCGGCACCAGTCCACCCCAATCGTCTTGGTAAGGGCAGGCCACCGCCGGTTTTGCTTACATTTTCATGCCCTTCATTGCACCCGAGCTCATGCCCTTCATGCTCATCCACGGAGCCGTGAGGCGCAGGTATACGGAGGCCGAGAGCGGCAGCTTGCCGTAGCCGGGCCCTACGTAGCCAAAGCCATACCGGTCGTTCTGCAAATTTTCAGAAATGAAATAGCCCGTGAGCTGTCCGCCCACGCTCAATTCCGGCCCGCGCGGACCGCCCAGGCTGGCCAGCCGGTAGCTGCTGCCCAGCGTGAGGGCGTGGATATTGAACACCATAACGTCCAGGCCCTCGTAAAGGCCGAAGGAATAAAACGCCAGCTCATCGCTGTCTTTCTGCACCCACTCGTAGCGGCCGTAGAAGGTGGGGCGGCCCAGCGTGAGGTTGGTTTCGGCCAGCACGGCGTGCTCGCCGTGGTGCCCCCCGCCGTGCTCGTTCAGGCCCCACACCAGGGCCGAAGCCAGGTAGCGGCGCTCGCCCCAGGTGCGGCTGTGCAGCACCGAGGCCGTGGTGCGCGTCACGTTTTCGTCGGGGTGCAGGTCTTCGGGGCTTTTGATGAAGGCGCGGCTCACCTGCAGGGCCAAGGCGCGGCTGGGGTTCCAGTTGAGGCGGCCGGCCCAGGAATCGGCGCGGGGTTTATCAAAATCGTAGCGGTACTGGTCGGGCTCGCGGCCGGTGAAATTGCTGCCCTCCAGTTTGAACTGCTTGTAGCGCACGCCCAGCGTGGCCACCCCAAAGGTGATGTGAGTGGCGTCGGTCCAGTGGTGCGAGAGGGGCGCGTCGGGGTTGGGCATGGCCGAGATGCGGTGCATAAATGCCACGGGGCCAATGGCCGGCTCGCCGGGGTAGCCCACGTAGAGGCTCACGTCCACGTCCTCGTTCACGGCGTGGGTGTAGCTGGCCGTCAGGCCCGAAATGAGGTCGTGCGGGTGCTGCTTGTCGATGAGGGGCTGGCCCCGGTAGCTCTCGCCCGTTTGAAACAGCAGCGGGTAGCCGCCGTTGGTTTCCGTGAGCGGGTCGAGGCTAACCATCAAGCTCAAATTCAGCAGGCCGCGCGCGCCGATGGTGCGCTGGGCCATGGCCATGCCCCAGTTGGGTCCGTCGATGGCGTTGGCGTGGCCGCGCTTGCCGCTGTTGTTAAAGTTCTGGCTGGTGTAGCGGCCGTAGGCGGCGGCGTGGTACATCAGCATCCAGGGCCCCTTGTGCTGCATCCACATGTACATGGGCGTGGCGTCGGGGTGCCAGCTGGTGCCCGAGCCGTTGCGGTTCATGGGCAGGTTGCGGGAAAGCGAGTGGCTCATGTTGTCCATGTGCATGGCGCTGTCGTGGGCCATGGCCATGCCCCCCATGTCGTGTTGGGTCCCCGACATGTCCATGCCAGGCGTGTGCTCGTGCGGCGGGGTTGGCTGGCCGGCTGGGGCAGGCTTGGCCGGGTCCGTGTGCATGCCTTCCATCGAGTGCATGGGGGCCGCGCGGTGGCTGGTATCGGCAGGCGCAGCAGTGACTGGCGTAGCCGGTTTTGGGGTGGGGCGGGCGGCTTTGGGCGCAGCCGGTTTGGGTGCAGCCGGGCGGGGCTTCGCTGGCTTTGGTTTGGACGGCATGGGCATGCTCATGTCCATGTGATTGTGGTCTTGCGCCAGCGCCGCCCGGCCCGGCGCGGTGGCCAGCAGCATCGCTGCCACAAAGCCGGCCACAGACGGCACAGACATTCGATTGAGAATACAATACTTCATGCCGCTAATACCCAGAATTCAAGGCCTGGGTTAAGGTAGCATTTTGCTGAAAACATACAGCACCCGGGCCAGCACCGAATTATATAAGCCACAAGCGCCAATTCTACACTTCCTCGCAGCGATTTTATGCGTAGAATCAGCTAGTTGTTTACAGTTGTTCACCTAACCGACTTGCCATGCAAATGCCCGCCGCCGCGCCCCGCGCCCGCCAAAACAACCAAGCCGTCCTCGACGCCCTGAGCCGCTGCATCGCGGCCTGCGAGCTGTGCGCCGACGCCTGCCTCGACGAAGAAGATACCAAGATGATGGTGCCCTGCATCCGCCTCGACCGCGACTGCGCCGACATCTGCCGCCTCACCGCCGCCTTCATCGCCCGCGGCTCCGACCACGCCCAGCACGTGCTCAAGGAGTGCATCGAAATTTGCCAGAAGTGCCACGACGAGTGCGCCCAGCACCAGCACGACCATTGCAAGCAATGCGCCGAAGTCTGCCAAGCCTGCGTGGAGGCGTGCAAGAGCTACCAAGGCGCGTAACCGTATTGCGAGCAGAGCGAAGCAATACGTCCTGTCAGCATCAGACACGTTCTTTTACCAGAAAGCCCCGGCACTGCACAGTGCCGGGGCTTTTCATATTATTGGGTTGGTCGCTGAGAACAGGACGGATTGCCACGGGCTTCGCCCTCGCAATGACAGATGCCTCCTTCTTCTTACGCCAGCGCGTCCAGCGACATGCGCTCGGGCAGCATCAGGCGGCGGAACTCGCTCACGGAATAGCCCGTCACCTGGCGGAACTGGTTGCTCAGGTGCTGGCCGGAGCTGTAGCGCATCTGGTCGGCTATCTGGTTCAGGGTCAGCTCGCCGTAGCTGAGCAGCTCCTTCACGCGCTCGATTTTGAGGCGGATGAGGTACTTCTCGATGGTGAGGTGGGCGGTGCGCGAAAACACCTTGCTCAGGTGCGAGTAAGTAGCTGCAAACCGGTCCGTTAGGAAAGCCGACGTGGTGAGTGGCGAGCGCGCCGTGCGCAGGTGCTCCAGGTACTCGGCCAGGGTGGCCTTGATTTGCTCGGTGAGCTGCTCGGCGCGGCCGCGCAGCAGCTCGAAGCCGGCAGCGTGCAGCAGCGGGGCCAGGGCTTCGGGGTCGGCGGGGGTGGTTTCGTCGAGCTCAGCCACGCCCAGGCTCACGGCTTTGGGCCGGTAGCCGGCGCGCTCCAACAGGTTTTGTACGGCCTCCACGCACCGGGGGCACACCATGTTTTTGATATGCAGTAGGTTGGTTTTCAATGGCTTTAACGTGTTTCTGGCCGCCGCGAGGCGGCCGGTGAGGAATGAGAACGCGCCGCTGCAGAACCGGCAGAAGTCCGGCGCGGGCGAGGCGCCGGAGTAGAGACTTCGGCCCACCCGCGCCCGAACCAGTGCCCCGTGGCCCAAGTCACGAACGGCACCACGACCAGGAACGTGACGGCCAGCAGCCAGACGAATACGAGAAAGGCAAAAAAAAGTCGACTAAAGAAATGGTCACCCGTGCCGAACAAATAACCGACCAGCATAAGTGCCAACACGAAGCTCACGCCGGCCAGCACGCCCACCCGCCGCCAGGGCCAGGCGGCAACGTGTTTTTCAAGGCGACGGCGCAACGGAAGCAGCATAAGCAATGGGCAAAGAGGCGGTGAAAATAAGCGAAAATTTATTGAAGCCAATGGCTTAGCCCAACAGGGCCAGCAGCTCGCGCTGCACGGCCGCGCCATTGTCGGCCTCGTACCAGGCGTTCATCTCCTTTATTATTTGGTTGACGTGCAAAGATTTATCAGCATGCAGCTGATGGGCTAGCTCCTGCGCCTCCGCCGGGCGCGGGCCCCAGTCGCCGAGGTCGGCACCGGTGGCGGCGTCGAGCCGCACGAGCTTGGGAATGCTGTCACCGCCGTTGGTTTGGTGAGCGGCCATCAGGGCGGGGTGGTCGGAGCGCAGCAGCACGTGCAAGGTCACGCGGCCGGCGCTTACCTCGGCCAAGTGCGCCAATATGGGCAGGGTGTGGGCCGTATCGCCGCACCAGGCTTCGGCCAGCACCAGCCACTGCTCGGGCCGGGCCAGGTTGGCGATTTTTGAAACCAGTTCCGGCAGCAGCGGCACGGCGTGGGCGCGGTCGAGGTGGGCCTGGTTCTGGTCGGTGTAGCGGATGAGGCCGGGCGTCTGCTCGGGGCCGGTGGTGCGGCGCTCGGCGGCCAGCGTGGCCACCAAGGCCCGGAACTCGGCGTAGGTATACGCGGGCTGCGGAAGGGTGGCGGGCGAAATAAGGGGGCTGGACATCAGGGGCTAACAAAGCGAATGGAAGGGCTGCACGGCACCGGGCGCAACCCCAGGGCCGCGCCCACCGCTACAACCGTACCCGCCGGCCAAGGTTCGGGTTGCGCCGCGGGAGGTTATTTCTTTACCTTGCAACGTCGCTCATTTCTTACTCCTTCACCTTCACGCTTTCATGCTTCTGAAATCCTTCCTCCGCCCCCTCGCCGTGGCCTGCGCCCTCACCGCCACCCTTAGCGCCTGCAGCTCGGGCACCAAAGAGGGCGATACCAACGTGGAGCGCGGCTATACCAAAAAAGGCCCCGCCGCCGGCACCGACGGCACCGCCAACGGCGACTCGGCCACCGCCGGCCTCGCCCGCGACACCACCCACCGCCCCACCGGCAAAGAGCTCTACAAAGCCGCCGAAAACGCCACCGACCGCAACCACGACGGCATTGCCGACTAACCTTGTGGCATTAGCATCAATAAAAAGGCCCACACCTTCCGGTGCGGGCCTTTTCCTTTTATGCAGAAAGGAAGGTGGAATGTAGAAAGGAAGGTGGAAATTCAGGACTGAGTTATGAGCGGTGGGCGTCCAGACAAGGCATTAATAGCAAAAGCTTCCTTGCTGTTACACGTTATCTTCTCCCACGGGCTCAGGGTTTAGTAAAACACAAAGCCGTTCGGTCCCACTTTCACCTCGAAAGAATCGATGGGGGCGCCGGTGGCCTGGTAGCGGATGAAACGGCCGTTGCTGTTGTAGCTGGGCGAAACAGCGCCGTACACGGTGTTGTCGCGCGGGTCGATGGCGAAGCCCGACAGGCTGCGGCGGATGAACGGAGCCGTGGGCAACGCTGTGGCCGTGGTGCTTACCTGGTATTCGGCCCCGCCAAAGCTGTAATACAGCTGGTCTTTGGCCGCGTTGGTGCGCAGCTTGCTGGGGCTGCCCGTGCCGGGGAAGGCGAGGCGGAGCTGCGTAGTAGGGCTGCCCGGGTTGAAGCGCACCAGCGCACCGTTCGACACGCGGGTGGCGGCGTAGGGCGGCGAAGTCTGGTAAACCACGAAGCCGGTGCACAGCACCCAGATGTTGCCGTCCTTGTCGGCCACCATGCTGCTGGGGCCGTCCGAAACCGTAATGGTGGAAGTCAGCGTGCCGGTGGCGTCGTCAATTACTGACACGGTGTTTTCGAGGCTGTTGGGCACGTAGATTTTGCCGCCCAGCGCCAACAGCTGCTCGGGGTTGCGGCCCACCGTCACGCGGCTGGTCACGGTATTGGTGCTCAGGTCCAGAATGCTGAGCACGCCGGGCGAGTAGGCGGGGTTGGAATTGTAGACGCCGCGCCACTCGGTGAGGTAGCCCCGGGTGGCCGAAGTCGAGGTGAAGTAGCGGGGCTGGTCGACGCCGCTGATGGTGCCGGCCGTTTTGAAATCGGGCAGGGTCACGACTTCCACCTTCTTGGATGCATTCACCACCACATAGCCCTTGTTGCCTTGCACGCCCATGTGCTGCACCACGTCGCCCAGCGGCGCGCCGTTGTTGGCGCTGCCAAACAAATCCAGGCCCGTCAGGGCTTTGGCGCCCCGGTTGAAGCCGCTCACCGCGCCGTCTTTCGCGCCAAACTGGCCTTCACTGAGAATGAACACATCGGGCGAGGGGGCCGGCGTTTCTTTTTTGTCGGGGCTACAGGCCGCCAGCAGGGCCAGGCCGGTGAGGAAGGGAATTAGTTGTTTTTTCATGCGAAAAAGCGCCGGCGGCTGCCGGCCAGGAATTAGTAAGAGAGTTTAGAAATAAGGGAAAACATCCGAGCTAGCGCCAGCTCAGGCGCAGGCTGGCACCGAGGGCCCGCGGCGGCGCCGGCCGGCCGGGGTAACTGAAATACCTTTGGTTGAGCAGGTTGGTGGCTTGCAGCAGCAGCAGCACGCTAGTACCGGCGGGGCCGGCAATGCTGCGCCCCAGCGTGGCGCCCAGCAGCGCAGTGCCCGGCAAAAAATCGACGCCCGACGCATTGATGTAGCGGTAACTGGTGAAAACCAGCGTCGTGCTCAGCAGCCAGGCCCGCCAGTGCTGGTCAGTGCTGAGGCTGGCCTGGTGCAGCGGCACGTAAGCCAGCTGCACGCCCACGGGGTCAGAGTCGGCCGCGGCGCCCTGGGTTTTGCGGGTGTCGGTGTAGTGGTAGGCTGCTTGCATCCGGCCGGTGTAGCGGCCTTGGCGCAGGCGCAGGGCGGTGCTGGCTTCCAGGCCCTGGCTGCGCACGCGGCGCAGGTTGCGCGGGCTCCAGATGCCGGTGCCGGCGCCGGGCAGCCACTGCACCCAGTCGTCCACGTCTTGCCGGAAAGCCGTCAGCTCGCTCTCCAGCGCCCAGCGGCGGCCCCAGGCGCGGCGGTGGCGCAGGCCGCCCTCGTAGCCCACGCCCGACTCGGGGCGCAGCTCGGGGTTGCCGCCGGGCAGCCAGTATCGTTCGTTCAGGGTGGGGGCGCGGTAGCTGCGGGCGGCGCTGGCTTTCAGCGTGAGCACCTGAGCGGCCGAATCAGGCGCACCCAGCAGGTCCCATTCCAGCCCCAGGGTGGGCGTGAGCGGAGCCAAGCCAGCGGGCAGCACTGCCTGGCGCAGGTTGGCTGAAAGGCGCAGGGCGGGGCGCGGGTCGTAGCGCAAGAGGGCGAAAGCGGCCGCGCGGTTTTCACCGATTGCGACGGTGCCGTAGCCGTCTACCTGGGCGGCGAAGTGCTGCGCTTCGGCCCCCAGGCGCAGGCTGCCCCGCGCGCCCAGAGCAGTGGTGTGCTCGGCCTGGGCCTGGGTGGTGCGCACGCGGGAGTTGCTGGGAGCGCCGCCGTCGCGGTAGTTAATTATATCTTCAAACCAAGCCCCGCGCACGGTCCACTGCTGGCGCGCGCCCACGTGGCGGTAGCCCAGCGTGAGGCGGCGACTTTGGTCGCGCTCGCGGGCCTGGGTGCCCGCAATGCCCACACCCGACTGGATTTCGCGGTCTGCGTCGGTCAGCCAGGCGGCGGCGGTTAGCTCACCGGCTTGGCCCACGCGCCAGGCCACGTCGGGGCTCAGGCTCCACTGGTGGCGCAGGGCGGCGTTTTGCAAGGTGTAGCGCACGGTGCCGCGGGCCTCCTGCTGCAGGTAGGAGTAGTTGTTCTGGGCCTCGCGGTAGCTGGCGGCCACGCGCACGGCCACACTGGGGGTGGCGGTGCGGGCCTCCACGCTGCCACCGGCCAGGCCGAAGCTGCCGGCATCGGCCTGCACGCTGCCGCGCAGGCCGGGCCGCCAGTCGGGGGCCGAGTTGAGCAGCACGGCGCCGCCCACGGCCCCGCTGCCATAGAGGGCGGCGGCCGGGCCGGGCTGAATGGCCACGCTGGTGCCGGCGCCCACGGTCAGCAGCGAGAAGTCGTTCTGGCCCAGCGTGGGCAGCATGATGTTCAGCCCGTTCCAGAGCACGGCCGTGTGCTGGGCCGAGGTGCCGCGCAGGGCAATGGTGGCCAGCTGCCCCGGGCCGTAGTATTTAAGAGCCAGCGGGGTGCGGGCCTGCAGCACGTCGGCCAGGTTGCTGCCGCGGTACTGCGCCAGCGTGGCCGAATCGAGCTCCAGGCGGGTGCTGCCCACAGCGAAGCGCTCGGGGCCCACGGCGCGCACCTGCACCTCGGCCAGCCGATGCCGCCGCTGGCTGAGGCGGGCCGAATCGGGCGGCGCGGTCTGGGCCTGGGCGGCGCCGGCTAGCAGGCACAGCAGGGCCACTCGCCGTAGCGAGGCCGGATGCAGGGAAGTAAAACGCAGCAGAATCAAATTCTCAATCAAGAAAATTCGATTCAAAATCCGGCGCCAACCAACTGCCATCAGCAGCCAGCTACCGTCAGACCGAGGCCGAAAAACAGGGGTACTCTGGCCGCCCGAAGGTGGCCACTGTTCTCTTTCTCCATTCGTCCTCCGCGAATGCTGAACCTATGAGTGCTCGGGCAGGTCTCCTGGCTTGCTCCGCCGAGCGGGCCGCCTTCCCATTTTGTTACTTGATAATCAAGCAACAAACAGTGGCATTGTGGCCCGCTCCGATGTGAAGCGTACAGTTGCGGGGACAGCTCCGGCTTCGAACCGGATTCCCTTTTCAGCCGCGCCCCAAGGCTGGGGGTTGGCACCAAAGCAGGGCAAAGGTACGGACGTAGCGTGGACTCTGCGAGTCCGCGCCTTGTCGAACATTCTGGAGTGCGCGGACTCGCAGAGTCCACGCTACAGATTTAACGGCGGAAGGTGAGGCCGACGAAGTACTCGTGGTCGGTCAGTCGGTTCAGGGCCAGGTGGGTGCCGAGGTCGAGCTGCAGGTTGGGCGTCACCTTGAAAATGGGGGCAATGTTGGCGGAGGTCTGCCAACGGCGCTGCTCGGTGTTCCACATGGCCACGGCTTCGGTCACGAGGCCTACTTTCTCCGTTAAATCATACTCCAAGGCCATCGAGGGCACGAAGCGCACGTAGCGCTGGTTGGTTTCCCGGTCGTATTTCAGGTCGGCTTCCACCTGCGCTTCAAGGTTGGCCTTGTCGCTCAGCTCCAGGTCGATGGGCAGTACCACGCCGTATTCGGCGGCGCCGTCGCCCACGTTGCCGCCACTGGGCAGGCGCACGTAGCCGATGACGGACATGGCGAATTTGCCCAGCTGGTCGTCGCCCACAAAGTTGTGTTTCACGCGCACGGTCACGTCGCCGAAGCCGGCGTGGCGCTCCTGCCAGTCGTCGGCGTCTGAAGGCCGCTGCTTGGCCACGCTGTAGAGCGGCAATTCCAGCTGCAGGTCGGTGCGGCGGCTCAGGCCGAGCTTGAGCATGGAGTAGGCCAAATGCAGCTCGCGGTTTTTGCCGTCGTTGCCCGAGCCGCTGTTGATGAGCCGTAGCGCGTCCATCTCAAGCTGGAAGTGGCCGGCATCAACTGTGAAAGGGCTTTCGGTCACGCCGGGGCGGTCGGGCTGCAGCTCGCGCAGGCGGTTGCGCGGCACGGGCTTGCGCCAGCTGAAGTGGGCGGAGTCGTAGGGTGAAGTTTTGGCCGGGGCCTGCGCCAAGGTGAGCGAAGGCAATAGCAGTAAGGAGAGAAAAAAGCGCTTCATGGGGCCCTCTACGCAGAAAACCAGCCACGGTGGCATTGGCCGAATACTATATATCAACTCAAGCCCAACGGTCCGATAAGCTACTAAAACGGCACCAGTACCTTCACCCCCACGTTGCGCCCTGGATTATAAATGCCGCTGCGGCCGTTGGGCGAACTGGCGTAGTATTCAAAGTACTTCAACCGGTTGAGGTGGGCCTGGTATGCGGTGTCGAACAAGTTATCGACCTGCACAATGAATTGGGCCACGGCCCGCCCCGCGCGGTTGGTGTAGGTGGTGCCGGCGCCGAGGCCCAGCAGCACGTAGCCCGGCGTGGCGGTTTCGGTGTTGTCGAGGGCGTAGAAGCGGTTTTGGCGAGCGCTGCCATCCAACTGGAGGCGGCCATAGGTGCCGGTGAAACGGCCGGCGCGGGCCGGCGCGGTGGCGCGCAGCTCGGTGCGGCCGCGCAGTGGCGGAATGAGCGGCAGGTAGCGAGCAGCCTCTATTTGATGGTCGGGCAGGTTGGTTTGGGAGCTTTCGCCGGTTACGAAGGCCGCGCTGCTGCTCCAGGCCAGCCAGGGCAGGGCCGCGGGGCGCCAGTTCAGGCTGGCTTCCAGGCCGTAGAGGCGGGCGGCGGCTTGTTGAAACTGGTAGGTGGTGTTGCCGGGCACAATGACCACCGGCTGGCCGCTGGCGTCCTGCAAACGGGCCTGGTAGATGAAGTTCTGCACGTAGTTGTGAAACACTTCCACCGAGGCGTCCACCTCGGCCTGGTGCCAGAGCACGCCCACGTCCTGCTGCCAGCTGAATTCGGGCTCGAAGCCCCGGTTGCCGAGGTACACGATGTGGGCGCCGGGGTCGAGGCCGTTGGAGCCAATTTCGGGGATGTTGGGGGCGCGGTAGCCGCGGGCCAGGTTGGCGCGCAGCGTGAGCTGCTCGGTAGCCACGTAGCTCGCCCCCGCGCTGGCCGACCACCCCTGGTAGCGCCGCCGAAACGCCGGAAACGGCAGCGCCGCATCAGGCTGGGCCGGCCCAGCCGCTTGGTCGAACCCCGTGGCTGGGTTGGAGGCTACGTGAAAGTCGGCCCAGTTCACCAGCCGCGTGTCGTAGCGCAGCCCGCCGCTGACTTCCAGCTTGCCCAAGGGCTTTTTCAGCAACACAAAGCCACCCGCATCCAGCAAATTATAATTGGGAATGGGAAAGTCGGTGGCGTTGAGGTGGCGGTTGAGCTGGCCCATGCCGTTGCTGCCCACGCTCATTTCCAGCCCCTGCCAGGTGGGCAGGTGGTAGCGCACGTCGTAGGTGAAGGTGCTGAGGCGCAGAGCCAGGCCCGGCTGGGACGGCGCGGTGGGGTGGTTGAACTCCTCCCGCTGGTTTTGCTGGGCGCCCAGCAGTAGGTGTAGCTCACCGCCGCCCAGCGCCACCTGCGTTTTGGTGAACACACGGTAGTGCCGGATGCGCTGGTGCAGCGGGCCAATGGCGTAGCTGCGCAACTCATTATCTGTTACCAGAGGCCGGTTCTTGATATCATCGAGCCCGCTTTCCGCCACCTGCCGCGTGAAGCGGCGGCTCAGCGAATCGCGGCTGCCGTCGGGTATTTCCTGCTGGTTATCATAAAGCGTGAGGTACCAGTGCGAGCTGCCCCAGGCTTTGCGCACGCCCGCCATGCCCGTTAGCGTCAACTCCCGGAAACCGGTGTTGTACACTAGGCCGTCCACGCCATTGCGGTAGTCGCGCGCCAGGCGGTGGCTGGCCCGGAAGCTGGTTTGAAAGCCGTTTTTTTGATAGTTCAGCCCCAGCGAATTGCCTACTAAGCCATTGTTCGACTGGTATTCGGCCAGCGCCTCGCCGCGCAGCTGCCCTTCAGGGCCGCTAGGCAGGGCGGGCAGCAGGTTCACTACGCCGGCCACCGCATCAGAGCCGTAGAGCAGGCTGGCGGGGCCTTTCACCACCTCCACGCGCTCGATGTCGTAGCCGTCCACCTCCACGCCGTGCTCGTCGCCCCACTGCTGGCCTTCCTGGCGCAGGCCATTGTAGAGCGTGAGCACACGGTTGTAGCCCAGCCCGCGAATGAAGGGTTTCGACACGTTGGGGCCGGTGGTCACGGCGCTCAGGCCCGGAATGCCGCGCACGGCCGCGTCGATGACGTTGGTATTGGCGTTGAGGCTGATTTCGCGGCGGCTCAGGGTGGCAATGGGCACAGGGCTGCGGCGGATTTCGGTGGCCCGGCTCACGCCCGTCACCACCACGTCGGCCAGGGCGGCGGGCGCGGCGGCCAGGGTTAGCGGCAGGGTCAGGGTTTGGCCCGCGGCCACGGTCACATTGCGGCTGGCAGGCGTGTAGCCCACGGCGCTGGCCAACACCCGCACCGTGCCGGCGGGCACATTCGTAATACTGAAAGCGCCCTGGGCATCGGCTGTGGCCCCGAGGCCGGCGGCGGGCAAGGCCACGCTGGCGAAGGGCACCAGCCGCTGCTGCTCGTTGCGCACGGTGCCCGCGAGCGTGCCCGTTTGGGCCAGCAGGCCGCTCGGGAGCAGCCACAACAGCGCGAGTAGGAGCTGTTTCATACCTAGAATGATAAATATTTATGGATATTAAAAGCGGAGACAGAGGGCTAAAATCTTCGCAGACGAAGACTTTAGCCCCAATTTTCCACTGCACCTTCCCTCCTAGCCTACCGCCGTTTGCCAGAGCAGATAGCCATTCAGCGCAATGATGACGGCCGACACCGACCAAGCCAGCACGCGCACCACCGGCCGGTTCACGAACACGCCCATCTTGGCCCGGCTGCTGGTGAAGAGCACCAACGGCACCACCGCAAAGCTGAGCTGCATCGAGAGTATAACCTGACTGAAAACCAGCAGCTTTTCGGTTCCGCTTTCGCCATAAATGATGGCCACCACCAGCGCCGGCACCACGGCTACCAACCGCGTGATGAGCCGTCGCACCCAGGGCCGCAGCTTGATGTCGAGGAAGCCTTCCATCACAATCTGGCCCGCCAGCGTACCGGTCAGGGTCGAATTCTGGCCCGAAGCCAGCAATGCCACCGCAAACAATACGCTGGCCGCGCCGGCGCCCAGCACCGGCGCCAGCAGCTTGTAGGCATCCTGAATTTTAGCCACTTCCAGCATGCCGTTGTGGTGGAAGGCCGCGGCCGCCAGGACCAAAATGGCGGCGTTGATGAAAAAGGCCAGAAACAGCGCCACCGTCGAGTCGATGGTGGCAAACTTGATGGCCATGCGCTTGCCGGCCTCGGTTTGCTCAATGGCCCGCGTCTGCACAGTGCTGGAGTGCAGGTAGAGGTTGTGCGGCATCACGGTGGCGCCCAGAATGCCAATGGCCACGTAGAGCATACCCGGCGTTGTCACCACTTGGCGTTGCGGCACCAGCCCGTGAGCCAGCGCCACCCAGTCGGGCCGCGATACGATGAGTTCGTACACGAAGCAGCCGAAAATCAGCACCATCAGCCCCGCCACAATGCTTTCGATGATGCGGAAACCCTTGTTCTGGAAAAACAGCACCACCAACACGTCCAGCGTAGTCAGCACCACGCCCCAGGCCAGCGGCAGCCCAAACAGCAGGTTCAGGGCAATGGCCGAGCCGATGACTTCTGCCAAATCGCAGGCCGCAATGGCGATTTCGCACAAAAACCACAGCATCAGGCTAATGGGCCGGGAGTAGTGGTCGCGGCAGGCCTGGGCCAGGTCGCGGCCCGTCACGATGCCGAGCTTGGCCGCCAGATGCTGCAGCAGCATGGCAAACAAATTGGAAATCAGCACTACCGACAGCAGCGTGTAGCCATACTTGGAGCCGCCGGCCAGGTCGGTGGCCCAGTTGCCGGGGTCCATGTAGCCCACGGCCACCATCAGGCCAGGACCCCAGAAGGCAAATAGTTTGCGCCAGAACGAGGCATTGGCGCCCGGCACTTTAATGCTGGCGTACACCTCGCTCAGGGAATTGGCGCGGCGCGGGTGTCGCCAGCCCGTTTCGGCCTGGGCGTTGGTTTCAGTAAGGGTAGCGGGAGGCACGTTGAATAGTTGTTTCAATACAAACGTACTAAAATTTAGGCTTATCTAAAAAATCATTTCGACTACCTTAAATACTCAATTCATCAGAAAAGGTTTCGCCAAGCGCACCCTTCTTCCCCGAATTGCTTTTACCTGAATGCAAAGCACATCGGTTGCTCAAAGGCGAGTGCCGGCTTGGGTTGCGCGTGCCGGTTGGCGCCAGCCGCCCGACCTTTGCGCTGAAATCTATTCCGCATGACCCCTTCGCAAACCAAACGCCGCCTTGGCCTGCTTTCCCTCGTGGTAAGTGTGGTGCTGGTGGCTATCAAATTCTACGCCTACCGCCTCACCCGCTCCCAGGCGGTGCTCACCGATGCGTTGGAAAGCATCATCAACGTTTTCACCAGCGGGTTTGCGCTCTACAGCCTCTACCTGGCCGGCCTGCCCAAGGACGAAAACCACCCCTACGGGCACGGCAAGGTCGAGAACCTCTCGTTGGGCTTCGAGGGCGGGCTGATTTTCATGGCCGGCGCCTTCATTCTGTACCACGCCTCCCAGGGCCTGCTGCACCCGCAGCCCGTGGCCCGGCCCGACTGGGGCGTGGCCCTGCTGGCCAGCACGGCCTTCGTGAACCTGGGCGTGGGCCTGGTGCTGGTGCGGGCGGGCAAGCAACTCAAGTCGGTGGCGCTGGTGGGCGACGGGCAGCACCTCTATATCGATGCCCTCACTTCCATCGTGTCGTCGCTGGCGCTGGTGCTGGTGGCCGTCACGGGCGTGGTCCGCTTCGACACGGGCGCGGCCCTGCTGCTGGGCGGCTTCATCCTGGTGAACGGCTGGCGCATGCTGCGCCGCGCCGTTTCGGGCCTGATGGACGAGGCCGACACGGCCACCGTTTCCGCCGTCATTGCCGAGCTACAGGCCCACCGGCGCCAGCCCTGGATTGATGTGCACAACCTGCGCGTGCAACGCTATGGCGCCAACCTGCATATCGACTGCCACATGCAAATGCCCTACTACTTCACCTTGGAAGAGGTACATTCCCAGCTGTTCGACATTGAGGAGCTCATCAAGGAGCGTTTCGCGGTGGAAGTGGAAATGTTTGTGCACGCCGACCCTTGCACCTTTGCCGCGTGCTCGCTGTGCCACATGGCCGAGTGCCCGGTGCGCTTGCACCCTTTCCGCCACGAGGTGGCGTGGGATATTCACAATGCCGTGCGGAACGAACGGCATCACTTGGTTTAAGGCTCCGCTGTGAGTAAATGGTTGCCAAGCCGGTGAGCTTTCGCATCTCACTTCTCATGCCGGGTTAAACAAAAAAGGGTGCCGCGACAAGCGCGGCACCCTTTTTTGTGGTGGCAGGAAGTAAGCAGCGCTTAGCGCACTACTTCAATCCAGCCTTTGGTTTGAACACCCTTGCCGTCGGTGAGCAAGTAGTAGTACACGCCAGCGGGTTGGTTATCACCGCCCCAGTTGTTGGCGTAGTTGTTCTGCTCGTACACCTTGCGGCCCCAACGGTTGAAAATCTCCAGCTTGCTGCGCGTGTTGGCAGTCGAGACTTTGAATACATCGTTCTGGTTGTCGCCGTTGGGCGTGATGATGTTCGGAATCTGCAGGTCCGGCACAAACACTATGCGCTCGAAGGTAGTCGGCGCGCAAGTCACGTTAACGCCCGGCACCGTAGACGACACCGTAGCGGTGAGCTTAATTTTATAGTAGCCCGACTGCGAGAGCTGCAGCGGCGTAGCGGGCGTAGCAGCAGTGCTGAAGTTAACAGCCGATTCGTTTACCCCGTCACCCAGTACGTCGCGCACGCGCTGGTAGCTCCAGGAGTAAGCTACTGATGCGCCAGCGGCCGTGCCCGTGGTGTTGTTGAAGGTGAAGTATACCGGCGGACGCGTGGGGGCGCGCTTGCCGTTTACCGGGGCGTCAACGGAGTCAGCAGTAGCGAAGGTAGCCTTCAGGGCCGGCACCACGCGCACCACCACCGAAGTCGTATCGGCGCAGCCGGTCTGTGGGTTGCCCGAAATCGTCACGCGGTAGCGGGTCGTCACGGTCGGGGTGACCGTCGGGTTGGCCTTGGTCAGGTCAGCCGTAGCCAAGCCATTGGCTGCCTCAAAGCGGTAGGTATAGGTATCGGTGAAGCCGGGTACCGAGGGCGTCGTGGCCGAAGCCGTGAGCGTGGCCGGGCTGCCCGAGCACACGTAGGCGTTGCTCGTAACGAGGCGCACGGTGGGCGGCGGCACCACCGTCACGCGCACCGTGTTGGTAGCCGTGCAGGCATAAGGCGAAGCGCCGTTCACCGTCACGGTGTAGGTGTTCACACCCAGGGTGGTGGGACGCACCCGCAGGGTCGTACCCGCACTGTTAGCCGGCACGCCGGGGCCCGTCCAGCGGTAGGTATAGGTATCGTTCAGGTTATTGCCGGGGCCGTTGGGGCGGGTGGTAGCAGCCGTCAGCAATACTTCCGCGCCAGCGCACACAGCCGTCAGCGAAGCCGTAGCCGTCACGATGGGCTGGGGCACTACGCGCACCACTATCGACGTCGTGTCGCCGCACAAGCCTTGGGCAAAGCCGAACCGAGGCGCGATGCGCAGCAGGTAGCGGGTGGTGGCGGTCGGGTTCACAGTGATGTTCTGGGTGTTGGTCACGGCCGGCAGGCCGGTGCCGCCCGCAGCTACGCTCCACTGGAAGGAGTATTCCTGGGGAACGGTGGTGTTGTTGGCAATGCGGCGGATGGAGTCCGGACGGAGCACGTTGCCCTGAATGGTCAGCGAACCACCCGGGCAGATGGAAGCCGGCGTTTGCCCGCCAATGCCGGGGCTGCCGACGGTGGCAGCGGCCGTAGCGTAGTTGCCGCGCAGCACGCGGATAACCAGTACCCGGTTTTGCACGCCCTTGATGGGGCAGGCGTTGTCCTCAATCTTGAAGCTCAGCAGGATGGTGCGGCCCACGGTGGTGGGCGAGGGCTGGAAGAAGAACACGCCCTTGGGGTTGGTGGTGCCGTTGCCGCTCAGGCTGAACGTGCCCACGTCGCCCGAATCCAGGTAGCGGGGGTCGGTGTTGATGTTCGGGGGCAGCGTCACGGTCAGCAGCTGGCCGGCGCTGGGGGTGCGCAGGTTGTCGGGGTCGGTGAAGTTGAGCTCCACGCGCGAGTAGTTGCAGCTGCGTACGTCAATCCGGGTGGTGTCGGTGGTGTTTACTGCAGTGGTGTTCGAGCCGTTTGTCACGGGGTTGGCTTGCACGGGGTTGGGCGTGCTGTTGTTGCCGCAGTCAATCACAATGATGTTGGCTTCGCGGCGCACCGTGCCAATGACGCGGCGCACGCCGTTGATGCGGCGGTACTCGGTGATGAGCACGGCAATCTGGTACTTGTTGGCGCCGCCGGCAGTACCGGCGGTGGGGTCGAAGTAGCCGGGCGTGAAGGTAATGGTGCGCGCCTGCTGGTTGAAGTTGAACGTGCGGGCTACGCCGGTGCGCAGGGGGCAGGTGCCCACCGTGTCGAGGCCGAGGCGAATGGGGCTGGTGGGGCTGTACTGGCTGGAAGGCAGGCCCGGGAAGCTGAAGAAACCGGTGCCACCGCCGGGGCAGTTGATGGCGGTCAGCACAGCGCCGCTGCCGGGCTGCGTGTTGTAGGTAGCGGGCGTGCCGCAGGCAACCAGCGGCGCCGCCAGCGAATACACCAGCGAGTCACCGTCGGCCTCGGTCGAGGAGAAGGTGATGGTTTGGCGCTGTTTCCAGCAAGCGTACTGAATCGGAATATCCTGGGGGTCGAACTGGGGCGAGTTGTTAGCTACGGCCGTGGTGCCTTGGTTGCGGTTGTCGAGGGTAGCTTCCACGTACAAGTCGCCGGCTACAATGTTGGCCAGGGCCGGACGGGCGTTCTGGTCGGTGCTCAGAATCCACTGGCCGGGCGCCAGCGTTACCGTAGCCGTGTAGTTATACACGTCGTAGTTCGGCAAGCCAGCCGGCCCCTGGCAGGGGCCCGCCGATACGGCGGCGCAGAACGGGTTGCCGGCTTCTACAGCCCCCTGCTGCACAAACGGAGTCGTTTGGGCCGTGGTGTTGCAACCACCGTTCTTGTAGCTCAGGTTAAAAGCACTCGGCGTAATGCCCGAGCAGTCGCGATAGAGGCGGAATCTTACGCGGTACTGGTTGTTGCCCAGCGACACGTAGGTCATATCACCGCCCAGCAAGTGGGAAGCGCGTGCTTCCTGCGCGCTGCCCATAAGCAGGCCACACGCAAAGAGCAGCATGGTGAAGGAATGTAAGATTTTTCTCATGGGTGAAAAGGGGTGAAGTGAAATATAAAACGCAGCTTTGGGTGGGTGCCAACGAATCAGCGGCCCAAGATACAGGCGGAAAAACAGAGTGCCAAGAAGTACCTGCAACAGCCATTCTCAAGCAGCAAATTACGGGCCAAACTTGACAAAATTTCGATAAGATGGAACTTATTCGTGATTTATATTAAGTTCCGTCACCTTGCTCAACTTGAGGGACTTCGTCAAGCGTGAAAGCCCAGGCAACTGCACGCCCGCAACCCTGCGCTCAGGCTTTTGCCAGCCGTATGACCAAAACGACAAAAGGCTCGTAGCAACTTCTTTTCTGCCCAATGATGCCACGTAGCATTTACAAAGCTTCTATGAATAGTCCGACAAAGTTTTTTAATGGCCTCAAAAGCACCATAAGGAGGTAATTAACTGCCCTTTTAAGCCGGGCTGCGGCGCTTGTTTGATTTAAAATGCAACTGTTTTTTTGTAACTGCCCGAGCTTTCTTTCTACATTACAATGCCAAAAGCATGTACCAGGCCCCTTTTGGTGGGCCGGTGCTGCTCGTTTTTCCACCCTGCTCCACCCGTATTGTTCAACCTTTTCCCCTTCACCCCATGCACACACCTTTACATGCGCGACAGCGCGGGCCTCTGAGTTGGGCGCTGCTGCTGTTGGCAACCCTGCTGCTCAACGGCGGCGCTCTGCGAGCCCAAACGGCCGACACCTACAACTTTGCGCCCAGCACCGGCACCTACACGCCCCTGACGGGCGGCACGGCCGTCACCAACATCCTGACCGATGATGCATTGTCGGCGACGATACCGCTGAACTTCTCGTTTGTGTTCGACGGCAACACGTACACTTCCTGCAAGGTGTCGTCGAACGGCTGGCTGACTTTTAATACAAGCGCCACCGGCAACAGCTTAACCAACGATTTGTCGACCGGCACGGCTTCGGAGCGGCCCCGGGTGGCTCCCTACTGGGACGACCTCACCGGCACCAACGGCACGGCCAGCTACCTCACCAGCGGCACGGCGCCCAACCGGGTGTTCACGTTTGAGTGGCGCAACTGGGCGCGCCTGAGCAACAGCGGTTCTTTTTCGATGCAGGTGCAACTGGTCGAAGGCACCAACGCAGTGCGTTTTGTGTATCGCCAGGAAGTGCCCGTTGCTTCGGGCATAACGGCCTCCATCGGCTTGGCGGGCGCCGGCTCGGGCGCCAACTCGTTTCTGTCGCTGAGCAACACCAGCCCTTCGCCGGCAGTTAGCTCCACCACCGAAACGGACAACATTTCGACCATCCCGGCTACTGGCCAAATCTACACGTTCACGCCTCCTATTATTACGGCGTGCCCCACGCCGCGCAACCTGAACTCGGCCGTGACCACCAACTCGGCCATCGTGCAGTTTACCACGACCAATACCCCCTCCGGGCCTTTTACCGTGTACTACGGGCCCGCCGGCTTCAACCCGGCGCTGCCCAGTTCCAGCACCAACTCCTACCAAACCCAGACGACGGCCTCTTCGACGCTCATCATCACGGGCTTGACGGCGCAAACCAATTACCAATTTTACGTGGTGCAGAACTGCGGCGGCGCTACGGGCAACAGCAGCTTCTCCAGCCCGGGCTCCTTCACCACCAACCCCAACCCGGCCAGCAACAACGACTGCGCCCAGGCTGTGGTGCTCCCCGTGGGCGCCACCTGCACCACGCCCACCAACGGCACCGTATTTGGCGCCACGCAAAGCATCGCTCCCACCACCGGCTGCACCAGCACCACTGCCAACGACGTGTGGTACTCGTTTGTGGCCAACGGAACTTCGCAAACCATTGCCTTCGCCCCGCAATTTGCCGGCGTGATGGACGTGCGCTCGGGCAACTGCACCACCTCCACCAGCGTGTTCTGCACGTCGGTGGCGGCGGGCAGCAGCAGCAGCAGCAACATCGGGGGCCTCACGAACGGCCAAACGTACTATGTGCGGGTGTACCCCACGGGCAGCACGGCGCCGGCAGCCGCCAGCAGCACCTTCACACTGTGCGTGACCACGGGCCCGGTGGCCCCGGCCAACGATGAGTGCGCCAACGCAGTGGCCCTGAGCGTGGGCACCACGTGCACCACGCCGGTGATTGGCACCGTGCTGGCAGCCGCGCAGAGCCTTCCGCCCACGACGGGCTCGGGCTGCACGGCTACCAACGCCTACGACGTATGGTATTCGTTCGTGGCCACGGGCTCTTCGCAAATCATCACCTTCGCCCCGTCGTTCGCGGGCATTCTGAACGTGCGCTCGGGCGCTTGCGCTACCTCAACGAGCATTTTCTGCTCGTCTACGGCGGCATCGGCTACCACCAACAACACGATTACCGGCCTGACGAACGGCCAGACCTACTACGTGCGGGTGTATCCTTCGACGGCCACTCAGCCGGCGCCCAGCGCCAGCTCGTTCATTCTGTGTGCTTCGGGCCGTCCGCTGGCCGCCCGTGCGCAAGCCGACACCGAGGCGCTGGTGGTGTTCCCCAACCCGAGCAACACCGGCCAGCTCACCCTGCGCCTCAACGCGCTGGGCCAGCCCGGCCAGGCCACGCTGCTCAACGCCCTGGGCCAGACGGTGCGCGCCCAGGCCCTGAGCGCCGCCGCCGAGCAGACGCTGCCCACCCGCGGCTTGGCCGCCGGCGTCTACACCCTGCGCGTCACCCGTGGCGAGCAGGTGCTGACCCGCAAAGTCGTTCTCGAATAGCAGACCAGGTGGTTTGAAAAGAAGCTGAGAAAAGCCAACCATTGTTGGTTTTTCTCAGCTTCCTGAGGATACGCCAAGCTAGCGTGGGTTGAACCAACTCCTTTTGCGCCGTTGCAGGACTGGTTGTTTTGCCCTGTGCTGAGCTTCTGGCCAGCGCCACCCGCACACACTTTTTGTGTGCAGTGGCGGGTTTTAAGTACGTAGGTTACTAAACACTTCTTTCCTTCTTCGCCCTCATTCTTTCACACCATGCAACAATCCATACCAACCAATCCCCCAATTGCCCTTTCAACTTCGCGGCGGTGGCAGCTTTCGCTGTTGTTGGTGCTGTTCCTGATAGCGCCCAAGGCGTGGGCGCAGACCTACATCATCGGCACCAATCAAACCGCCTGCGCCGGCACCATCTACGACTCGGGCGGGGCCAACGGCAATTATTCGGACAGTGAAGACCTGACCAGCGTGCTCACGCCGGGCACGGCCGGCTCGAAGGTGGCGCTCAACTTCACCGCGTTCTCGACCGAGAGCTGCTGCGACTACCTGCGCATCTACGACGGGCCGTCGGCTTCGGCCACGCTCATTGGCGAGTACCGCGGCACCACCGGCCCCGGCTCGGTATATGCATCGGCCAGCAACCCCACCGGCCAGCTCACGCTGGTGTTCCACACCGACGGCTCGGTGGTGCAATCGGGCTTTGCCGCTGCGATTTCGTGCCTGGCGCCGCCCACTTGCACGGCGGTAACCAACCTGACGGTAACCAACCTGACGGCCACGGCGGCCACGCTGAACTTCACCCCGGGCGTGGGCAACAACAGCTACATCGTGACCTACACGGCCGCTGGCGGCACGGCCCAGACCCAGACCGCCTCGGCCTCGCCCATCACGCTGAATAACCTGATTTCGTCGACTCCCTACACCATCAGCATCCAGCCGGTGTGCGCGGTGGGCACCTCGCCCAACACGACCACGACGGCGACCTTCACCACGCTGCTGCCCAACGACGAGCCGTGCGGCGCCCTCACCCTAGGCAATACAACCGTCACTTCTTCTAACGTAAACGCGAGCACCAGCATCCAGAACGGCATCAGCCTGCCGGCTTGCTCGCCGGCCGCCGCGCCCAAGGACGTGTGGTTCACCTTCGTGGCCACGGGCCCCACGCGCACGCTCACCCTTACGGGCACGGCCGCCGGGTCGGTGCGCGTCTATACTTCGCCGAACTGCACAACGGGGCCGTTTGCGCAGGTGTTCTGCCAGGCCGGGCCCGGCAACAACCAGAACGTGGGCCCCATCAACCTGACGGGCCTTGTGGCGGGCACCCGCTACTACCTTTCGGTGAGCGGCTACGGCAGCTCCGATGCAGCCGGCACCTTCACCATCCTGGGTTCGCCCCTGGCCGCCCGCGCGCAAGCCGACACCGAGGCACTGGTGGTGTTCCCGAACCCGAGCAACACCGGCCAGCTCACCCTGCGCCTCAGCGGCCTGGCCCACGCCGGCCAAGCCACGCTGCTCAACGCCCTCGGCCAGACGGTGCGCGCCCAGGCCCTGAGCAACGCCGCCGAGCAGACGCTGTCGACCCATGGCATCGCCACCGGCGTTTACACGCTGCGCGTGACGATGGGCGAGCAGGTGCTAACCCGCAAAGTGGTGCTGGAATAGTTTTCCACTTAGTCAACGCACAAAAAAAGAGCCGGCAGCTTGCCGGCTCTTTTTTTGTGCGCGTTACTTTTCGATGCGTGGCCTCACTCCAGTACCAGCTTGCGGGTGGCGCGCCCGGCATGGCTCTCCACCTGCACCAGATAGGTGCCGGCCCGCAAGCCGTTCAAATCCAGCTCGGTCTCAAGGCCAGCGGGCTGCAGCGTCCGCACAACGTGGCCCGCCAGGTCGCTGATTGCGAGATGGGTGGCCACAACAGGCAGTCGCACGGTAGCTTGGCGGCGCGCGGGGTTGGGGAAAATGTCGAAGGCTGGCTTGTTTTCCGCGCGAGCGGCTGAAGGCACGTAGGCGCGGTTTTCGAGCACCAGAATCCGGTCGTCGGTAGCCACGGGGGCGCCGCGGCCGTCGCGGTTGCTGGTGCCGAGGTACACTTTGCCTTGCGGCGAGACGCAGATGGCGCGCAGGCGGCCAAAGGTGCTGAGGTAGCCGGTGGAGGTGCCCACCGCCTGGCCGCCCGCCGCTAGGGGCAGGTGCAGCAGGGTGGCGTTTTTGAGCACGGCCAGCAGCAGGCCGCCGCGCCAGTCCGGAATGGCGGGGTGGTTGTAATAAGTCAGGCCGGCCGGGGCAATGGTGGGCGTCCAGGTGGTGAGGGGTTCGCGCACATTGTTGGCGGCGCAGAAGGTGGCTTCGGCCGCCAGGTTGCAGTAGCCCTCCACGTTGGGCCACCCGTAGTTGCGGCCGGGCTCAATTTTGTTGATTTCGTCGTCGTTGGCGGGGCCGTGTTCCGAGCTGTAGAGGCTGCCGTCGGGCAGTTGCACCAAGCCCTGCGGGTTGCGGTGGCCGAAGGTGTAGACCGGGCTGCCCGCAATGGAGTTGTTGGCCGGAATGCTGCCGTCGAGGTTCAGGCGCAGGATTTTGCCGTTGAGCGAGGCCGTGTTCTGGGCCTGGGGCTGCTGCTGGGCGTCGCCGGTGGTCATCAGCAAGGTGCCGTCGGCCAGCACCAGCAGGCGCGAGCCGCTGTGCGAAGTCGTCGCGTCGATATTGCCCAGCAGCACCAACGGCGCCGTGAGGGTACCAGCGGCAGCCGAGTAGGTGTAGCGCACCAGCTTCTCCCGGAGGGCGCCGCTGGCGGTGTAGTTGTACACCACGTACACATAGGGCGAGATGGCAAACTGCGGGTGCAGGGCCAGCCCGAGCAGGCCGCTTTCGCCGGTGGGCGTCACGTCGGGCAGCGTGAGCAGGGCCTGCACCTGGCCCGTGGCCGGGTCGACGCGGCTGATGCGGCCGTAGCGCTCGGTCATCCAGATGTAGTTGTCGGGGCCCCACACCAGCTCCCACACGGTGTTCAGGTTGGTGGCCAGGGCCGATACGGTGACGGTGGTGGCGCCCACCGGAAAGGTGGTGAGGGCCGGGGCTTGTGAGCAGGCGGCCAGGGGCAGCGCCGCGGCCCAAAAGACCAGGGTGGCCGAGCGTAAGTGTTTCATGGCGATAGGCTAATGGCGAAGAAGTGACGAAGCAGGAGTGACGAATTAGCTAACGCAACCCGTGCTTAAGGGGATGCCGCTCAGGCTGCTTTTGTAGCTTGCGGCTGCATCAATTTCCCTCCCACTCATGTCCGACTTCCTCACCGAAACCCACCCCGACGGCTACACCCTCAGCACCGACCCGGCCCGGCTCGACATCACCGCCGTTCACCGCTGGCTGAGCGAGGAGTCTTATTGGGCGAAAAATATTCCGCGCGCCACCGTGGAGCGGGCCGTTGCCAACTCGCTCAACTTCGGCCTCTACGCACCCGACGGCGCCCAGGCCGGCTTCTGCCGGGTGGTTACAGACAAGGCTACGTTTGCCTGGCTCTGCGACGTGTTTGTGCTGCCCGCGCACCGCGGCCGCGGCCTCTCAAAGTGGCTGGTGAAGCAGATGCTGGCCCACCCCGACCTGCAAAACTTGCGCCGCCACCTGCTCGCCACCTTCGACGCCCACACACTGTACCAGCGCTTCGGCTACGTGCCGCTGGACCGGCCCGAGCGGTGGCTGGAGATGAAAAAGGACAAGCCGTACGGGTGAAGGGGAAAACTGTAAGAAGTATGTCTACTATAATTACCGTTTCCGTGAACCACTCTTAGCGAGCAATGCGTGGTTGCCTATATTGGCCAATCTTGCGTCTTCAACCCAGCGGCTTTATGATTTTGCACGCTCGTCTACTTCTGGCCGGCTTGCTGCTCCTGCAAAGCAGTTGCATTGGCATTAGCGTGGTTGCAGGCCGTAAGCCGGAGGAAATAAGCAAAACCATCGGCCCATCCATCGGGAAGAGAGGCTTTTCTGATGGCGGCAAAACCACCCATGATGCGCTTACCATGTGGGGGGAACCGCGGCGAAAAGTGGTAGAGGACACGCGAGAGTATTGGCTGTATCGTAGCGAAGACCTTACCTGGCGGGGAGCCGAAATCTTTGTCATCATCCCTCTTCCGTTACTCATCCCTGTTGGGCACAAACGAATTGTGCTGGAGTTTGACCATAACCAACTGATAAGCTATACCATCAGCCACGCCCGGCAACGTCATTTCGGCTATTTTCTCTGGGAAGGGCTACAATTCGGGAAAGAAACCCGGGACTGCACGGGCGGCTGGGGTTGCTATTGAGTGCAAACGCTCCTTTGCGCAAACTATATAAGGAGGTGCTCGCCAACACGGCAAAAGCCCGATGGAGCCAGAGAAGCGTGTGTTATAATTTAAGAAACTCGTTCACCTTTCAAAGTTCACGGAAAGTTGCTTTGCGATGAGTTTCGTGAACTCACATTGGGTGCCCTGACTATCAGCCCTTGCTTGGATAAGTTCTGTTACCTACTTCATTTCGCCGGGCTCGTCCACTTGCTATCCTTGACGCGAAACCGCCACGGCAGCCCCGCCGCTTCGGCCCCGGCGTACTCCAGCCCCACGCGGGCGCTGGCAATAACGTCGTCAACCTCTTCGTCGTGGTCTTCAAACCACAGCACCTCGCCCGTCACGGGCAGGCCACTTAGCGCTGGGGTGATGCCCAGCGCCTGGCTCAGCAGGCCCGGGCCGGCGGTGAAGCCGCGCTTGGCCGCGGGCAGGCCGCGGCGGCGCAGCATTTCCTCGATGCCCACGGTGGGCTCAATAGCCCGGATGAGCACCGCATCGGGGTGGGCGGCGTCGTGGGTGGCGATGTTGAACAGGGCGTAGCGGTTGTATACGGTGTAGATGTAGGCCGCGCCGCCGGGCACGTGCAGGCCCTGCGCCTGGTGGCGCTTGCGCTGCAGGTGCATGGTTAGGGAATTGTCGCCCTCGTGCCGGTAGGCCTCGGTTTCGACCACGAGCCCGGCCGTGACGATGCCATCGATGTTGGTGTAGAGGTGTTTGCCGAGCAGGTCGCGGGCAATGGTCAGCACATCGGAGCGCTGAAAGAAGGCGGCGGGCAGCTTAGTATGCGGCATAGGCTCTAGCGTACGCGGTAGCGCAGCCCAAGGGTCAGCAGCCAAGGTCGCTGCTGCCACGGCAGGCGCGTGGTGGGCTGGTCGTTCACGCGCAGGTCTACGTCGGCCGCCGGCAAATCGACGGCGCTGCTGGTGCGGAACAGGAAAAAGCCGCTTTTCTCGTTCACTTGCAGCTGGGTTTTGCTGCGCAACGGCACCAGGTAGCTGGCATCGGCCACCAGCTCAAACCGGTGGCTCAGCTCCAGGCCCACCCCCAGGCTGGGGCGCAGCGCATCATTCACCGTCTGAATGCGGGCGCTCAGCTCGTCGGCACCCAGGTGGGTGCCGGCCATGTGCAGGCCGCTGTCGGGGTTGTCGAAGGTACCCAGCGGCAGGGCTACCGTCTGGCGCAGGTAGCCCAGGCCGGCGCGGCCGTAGAGCGGGCGGTGGTGCGGCGTGAGGTTGCGCTGGTAGCTCAAACCCACTTCCCACCCATCGCCCTCGAACTGCCGGTGCAGGCGCTGGGTGGCCAGGCTCAGGGCCAGTTCCCGCGTCAGGGCGTACTGGTATTCAAACTGCGTGAAGACGGTCAAATCCTGGGCGCGCACCGAGGCGGCACGCTGCATCTGCAGGCCATAACCGGCCGGCGCATACGCCACCGTGAGGTCGGCCGCGGGCACGGCCAGCGGCCAGGCGCCCAGGTGCGAGCCGTAGCTGAAGCGCTTCAAAAAGCGGTCGAAGGCGCTCAGCTTTCTCTCCTGCGGGTCGGTGCCGGCATCCGAGGGTTTGAACAAAGAATCGGCCTGCTGCTGGCGCTGCTGGTCGAATAAGCTTTTTTGCACCGCCGCTGGGGGCAGCAGCGTGGTGTGGCCCTGCCAGAAAGCCGAGTCGTAGGCCACGGTGTTGCGCAGAAACACGTCGTAGTACTGCGCCCGCTCAATGTATGCGGGCCGGGGCGTCTGGGCCGTGTCGATGGCCGTGGTCAGGAATTCGCCGAAGTATTTCAGCGGCGGGCCAACGGGTAGTTTGGCCGTCGTTTGCCACCACACGGTTTTCAGGTGCCAGCGGCCGGCGTAGAACTGGTAGGCCACGCGCAGGGCGCGCGAGTCGGCCGCGTGCACCGAATTTTTGAGGCCGGCGGACGTGTAGTGCCACTCGGCCCCAAGGAAGGCGTAGCTGTCCTGCTCGATGTACATGCGGCCCTCGAAGTCGGCGCGGTGGGTGCCGGCCTTCGGGCCAAAGGTGACGACGTATACCGGCCGGTCCTGAAAGGTGCTGCCGGGCGCCAGCCGGTAGTCGTAATCCTTGAAGTGGGCCGGGTCGATGAACTCCGAGCGGCGGTGCACAAAATCGCCCCAGTGCGCAATGAACGGCCCACCCGCCCAGTCGATGCGAATGGGCTGCCGGTCCGGTCGCAAATCGACCTTCCGCGACTGCTTAATCTGGATTTCGCCCTCCGCCGTGCGCTTTTTATACGACTCTTTAAAGGCCAAAAGCAGCCCCTCGGCCAGGTAGCGCGGCTGCCCGGCCGGGTCGTTGTCCGACTCGCGGTAGAAGCCCGTGAGCTGGGTGGGCCGCGTGGGGTAGTTGCGCGGAATGCGGGCTATGGCCTCCTTCACAATGCCCAGTACCGAGCCCGTCACCTGCACCTCGCCCAGCGCCGCCGGGCTGATGCGCAATTCAATGCGCAGCTCCGACGCCGGCAGCGGCGGCAGGGCGCGGGTGTATTTGCGGTAGCCCAGCAGCGCCACTTCCAGCCGTTCGCCCTGCAGCGCCGCCGGCACGCTCAGGGCGAAGCGGCCGTCAGCGTTGGTGCTGGTGCCAATGCGGTTGTCGGCCACGCCCACCTGCGCGTTCGGAATGGGCTGATGGGTTTCGGCATCAATGACCTGGCCGCGCAGTACCTGGGTGGTTTGGGTCCACCCTTGCCCTGCCAACAGCATCAACCAACCCAGCAACAAGCAGCGTATCAGATTCGTCATAGCACTTCACAAGATAGCGACTGGCCTCTACCCCCCGGGCCACCCAGGCAGGTAGATGTATGCCCCGGGCGCGCGGTTGCCCCAGCGCACCCGAATTTTTGTTCAGCCGTTTTCCGCCGCCTGCCGGGGCCTTCAACGCAGCCTTCCGGCTTTTCTGTATGCCAAACGGCCCCGGCCGGGCATTGCTGTTCCGCCGGGGCCGTTTGGTGTTTTGCGGGCCTTATTCTTAGCTATTCTGCCGGCGTCAGCTTGCCCACCAAGTACTCGGCAATCTGCACGGCGTTGGTGGCAGCACCTTTGCGCAGGTTGTCGGCCACCACCCACATATTCAGGGTGCGGGGCTGGGTTTCGTCGCGGCGCAGGCGGCCCACCAGCACGGCGTCGCGGCCGTGGCTATCTTTGGGCATGGGGTACTGGTTGGTGCTGGGGTCGTCCACGAGTTCTACGCCGGGCGTGCGGGCCAGAATCTCGCGCACCTCAACCAGGTCAAATTCCTTCTCAAACTCCACATTGATG
The DNA here is from genome assembly GCF_022811645.1 of Hymenobacter monticola. Classification (NCBI taxonomy): domain Bacteria; kingdom Pseudomonadati; phylum Bacteroidota; class Cytophagia; order Cytophagales; family Hymenobacteraceae; genus Hymenobacter; species Hymenobacter monticola. Next base: position 1,154,911 of record NZ_CP094534.1, read on the forward strand.
GACTCGGAATGGCCGCCCATTACTGGGATGCGCACACAAGTGGCCGTGACGCGGATGCTGTCGTCGCCCATGATTTTCTTGGTCTCGTTCACCATCTTCAGTTCCTCCTTGGTGTAGCCGTTGGGCTCGAACACGTCGATGTGGGGCAGCACGTTCAGGTCGATGGGGTGCGGGTAGGCGGGGTTGGCGGCGGGCTGGCCGGCGCGCTCCTCCAGCAGCTGGTCCACGGCTTTTTTGCCGGTGCCCGTCACGCTTTGGTAGGTACTCACCACGATGCGCTGCACCTTATAAGCCTTGTGCAAATCATTCAGGGCTACTACCATCTGAATGGTGGAGCAGTTGGGGTTGGCGATGATTTTATCCTCGGGCGTGAGCGTATCGGCGTTGAGCTCGGGCACCACCAGCTTCTTGGTGGGGTCCATGCGCCAGGCCGAGGAATTGTCGATGACGGTGGTTCCCACGGCGGCGAAGCGCGGCGCGTGCTCCTTGCTCACGGAGCCGCCGGCCGAGAAAATGGCAATGTCGGGCCGGGCCGCAATGGCGTCGTCCATGCTCACCACGGGGTATTTTTTTCCCAGAAACTCCACTTCCTGGCCCACCGAACGGGCCGAAGCTACGGGCAGCAGCTCGGTAAGTGGAAACTGACGCTCAGCCAATACTTTCAACATCTCGGTGCCCACTAGGCCGGTAGCACCCACAACAGCAATTTTCATGGAAAAAGCAGAAATATAAAAAGCCGCACCTCAGACGGGCGCCGAACTACAAATGTCGCCACAAATGGACTACTTTAGACGTCGCGTAAGCTTGAGGCTGCGCTTATTGAGGGCGGAAGAATGCGCAATCCGGCATTGCAGTTCCGACGTCTGGCTGTCTTTTGTCATCCCCCCGTTTGGCTTTAATGAAACACCTTTTACTGCTGCTCCTTCTACTTCCCGTCTTCGCTCACGCCCAGCTCAGCGATGATTTCAGCGACGGAAACTTCACCGCTAACCCCGCTTGGACCGGCGACGTGGCCAGCTTCCAGGTCACGACGCAGCAGCTGCAAAGCAACGGCCCGGCCGTGACGGGCACCCAACTCCAACTCGTGACGCCATCGCAGGCTACCACGGGCACCACCTGGGAGTTTTGGGTTAACCTGCGCCTGGCCACTTCCAGTGGCAATCTGGCCGATGTGTGGCTCATGTCGGAGCAGGCCGACCTGAAGGCCACCGGCAACCGCGGCTACTTCGTGCGCCTGGGCGGCTCCAACGATGAGGTGTCGCTGTTCCGTAAAGACGCCACCGGCAACCCGGTTTACGTGGTGGACGGCGCGGATGGGACCTTGCCTACCACTACTACCGCCAGCACGGCCAGCATTACGCGTGTGCGCGTGACCCGCAGCCCCAACAACGTATGGACCCTGGAGCGCGACCTCGCTGGCGGGCGCACCTTCGTGCCAGAAGGTACAGGCACCGACGCCACCTACCAGCGCAGCCAGTACCTGGGCGTGCTGCTGCTGTATTCGTCGGCCAACGGCCGCAACTTTTACTTTGATGACTTTGCCGTCACCGACAACACGCCCCCGCAGCTGAGCGACGTGGTGGTGGCCGGCGCCAACCAGCTCGACGTGCTGTTCAACGAGCCCGTGGCCGCTAGCACGGCCGCCACCAATTTCCGCCTGGGCAATGGCGTCTCGCCCATCACGGCCGTGCGCAGCGCCACCGACGCCGGCCTGTTTCGCCTGACTTTTGCGGCTGCGCTGCCCACCGGCGCCAACACCCTGGAAGCGCGCAATGTGGCCGACCTCTACGGCAACGTGGCCACCGGGCCGCTCACGCTGGGCTTCACCACCGTGGCCCCCACCGTGGCTCCTGGCTATCACCAGCTGCTCATCAGCGAGATATACGCCAACGAAACCGCGCCCGCCGGGTCGCCGCCGGCCACCTACGCCTCGGAATTCATTGAGATTTACAACCCCACGGCCAACGTACTGGACCTGACCGGCGTGCGCCTCTCGCGCACCAGCAGCACGGCCACGGCGGCCGTGTTTCCGACGGGGGCGGTGCTGCAGCCCGGCGAATACGCCGTGGTGTGCGGCAGCACCCGCGCCAGCCAGTTTGCCGGCTCGGGCAAAGTATTCGGGCTGACCAACTTTCCCACCCTGCTCAACGCCGGCGACCAGCTGCTGCTGCGCAACCGCCAGGGCCGGGCCGTGTTCGAAGTGTCGTATTCCGACACCTGGTACCCGGACGCGACGAAGCGCGCCGGCGGCTGGAGCCTGGAAATGATTGACACCGGCCAGCCCTGCGCCGACGGGCAGAACTGGACGGCCAGCCTCGACCCCACCGGCGCCACCCCCGGCCGCCGCAACTCGGTGGCCGCCAACAACCCCGACCGCACGGCACCGGCCCTGCTCAGCGCCACGGCCAGCAGCGCCACCACGGTGCGCCTTACGTTTGGCGAAAAGCTCGACAGCACCCTCATGGGCAATGCCGCCCTCTACACCCTGCAGCCGGCCGTGGCTGTGCAGCGCGCCACCGTGCTGCCCTACGATTTCCGCACCGTGGAGCTGACGCTGGCTGCCTCGCTGCCCATCAACCAGGCCACCACCGTGGCCGTGCAGCGCGCCACCGACTGCGTGGGCAACGGCACCGGGCCGGTGACGTCGGCCTCGTTCACGTACTACGGCCCGCCGGTGGCGCCGCGGTTCAATCAGCTGCTAATCACCGAAATCATGGCCGACGAAGACCCACCCGTGGGGCTGCCGAAAGCTGAGTTTGTGGAGATATTCAACCCCACCGCCACGCTGCTCGACCTCGGGGGCGTGCGCCTGCTCAAGCCCGGTGCCTCTTCGGCGGCGGTGTTTCCGGCGGGGGCGGTACTGCGCCCGGGCGAGTACGCCGTGGTGTGCGGCACGTCGGCCGTCACGCTCTTCAACCAGTTTTTTGCTTCGACCACCAACGCCCCGCGGGTGTTTGGGCTGACCAGCTTCCCGGCCCTGAGCAACGGCAGCGACCAGCTGCTGCTGCGCGGGCGCGACGGGCGCGTGCTTTTCGAAGTCGCGTATTCCGATACGTGGTACCGCGACGCCAACAAAAAGCTCGGTGGCTGGAGCCTGGAGATGCTGGACACGAGCAACCCCTGCGCCGGCGCCAGCAACTGGACGGCCAGCACCAACCCGCTGGGCGGCACCCCCGGCAAGGTGAACTCGGTGCGCGCCGCTAACGCCGATGCCACCGCCCCCACCCTGCTGCGCGCCCTGGCCCTGGACGCCACCACCGTGCGGGCTTATTTCTCGGAAAAGCTGGACAGCGCCGCCGCCGCCAACCCTGCCCGCTACGCCCTGGCCGCCCCCGGCCCCGCCGTGACGCGCGCCGCCCCCGTGGCCCCCGATTTCCGGCAGGTAGACCTGACGCTGGCCGCCGCCCTCACGCCCAGCCGCCCCACCACCCTCACCGTGCAAACGGCCACCGACTGCGTGGGCAACGCCAGCGGCCCGCTGCAGTCGGCCGCGCTGGCCCTGCCTGAGGCGGCAGCGAGCGGCGACGTGGTGATAAACGAATTGCTGTTTAACCCGCGGAGCGGCTCGGTGCGCTTTGTGGAAGTGCTGAACCGCAGCTCAAAATTCCTGAGTTTGCAGGGCTGGCAGTTCATCCGCGGGCGCGTAAACGGCCGCGCCACCGCCACCCCCATTACCACCGACCCGTTGGTGCTGGCCCCCGGGCAGTTGCTGGCTTTCACCCCCGACGTGGCCAACATTCAGACCCAGTACCCCACCAGCCACGACCTAGCCAATTTATTCCAGGTAAGCAGCTTGCCGACGTTTTCCGACCCCGATACGGTGAACCTACTCAACGACCGTAACCAAACCATTGACCGGCTGGCGTATTCCAAGGCACTGCACCTGAGCCTGCTGGCCTCGCAGGAAGGCGTGTCACTGGAGCGCATCCGGGCGGCGGGGCTGAGCAACGGCAGCAACTTCCACTCGGCGGCCAGCGCGGTGGGCTACGCCACGCCGGGCCGGCCCAACTCGCAGGCCCAGGACGCCCTAGGCGGCGACCAGGAATGGACCGTGCTGCCCGAAGTCTTCACGCCCGACGACGACGGCCAGCAGGATTTTGCCACCCTCAACTACCACCTCGACCAGCCCGGCTATGCCGCTACCGTGACGGTGTACGACGCCCTGGGCCGCCTCACGCGCCGCCTTGTGCGCAACGAAACCCTGCCCACCACCGGCTTCCTGCAGTGGGACGGCATTGATGACAAAGGGCACAAGGCCGCCGTGGGCTACTACATTCTGTTGGTAGAGCTGTTCCGCCCCAGCGGCGGCGAGAAGCGCGAGTTTAAGAAGACCGTGGTGCTGGGCGCACGGTTTTAACGTCTACTTGCGCCGCCAGCACCGCCTGTCATTGCGAGCGAAGCGCGGCAATCCGTCCTGTCATGACCAGATACGCCCTTTTACCAGAAAGCCCCGGCGCTGCACAGTGCGGGGGCTTTTTGTTTGGCTTGAGTGTCAAAGCAACTACCTTGTCACATTAAGAGGTTAGTCGCTGAGACCAGGACGGATTGCCGCGCTGCGCTCGCAATGACAGACGACCTCTAACACCACCCGCGTTAAACCCCTGCCGCTGTTTCGTATCTTACCTATATGAACAGCGCCCAGCAACTCCAGCACCTGTACTGGCGCGCCGGCTTCGGCCCGCGCCCGCAAGATGTGGCCGCCAGCCTCAGCCCGCGCAAGGCCCTGCGCCAGCTGCTGAACGATTCGGAGAAGTACGAGCCCTTGGTGGGCCCGGCCCTCAACTATACCGACCCGCAGGGCATGGCCATGACGGACCCGGCCTCCATCAAAACCAACCCCGTGCCCAACGGCATGGTGACCACGCCCGACCAGCCCGCGCCGCCCGGTGCCCCGACCGCACCGGTAGCCACCATGCGCCCGCGGGCGGTATTTCGGGGCGGCACCATTGCGGCGGGGGTGCCGCGCCTGCGCCGCGCTGCCCTCACGCCCGAGCAGCGCAAGATGCAGAACGCGGGCATCCGCGACGCCTTCAACAACATGAGCACGGCCTGGATGGAGCGCATGGCCACCTCGCCGGCCCAGCTGCGCGAGAAGATGGTGCTGTTCTGGCACGGGCACTTTGCCTGCCGTGTGCGCCAGCCCGATGCGGCCCTGAGCCTGCACAACGCCATGCGCCAGCACGCGCTGGGCAAATTCCCCGACCTGCTGCTGGCCGTGAGCCAGGAGCCGGCCATGCTGCAGTTCCTCAATAACCAGCAAAACCGCAAGGAGCACCCCAACGAAAACTTCGCCCGCGAGGTGATGGAGCTTTTCACGCTGGGCCGCGGCAACTACTCCGAGAACGACGTGAAGGAAGCCGCCCGCGCCTTCACCGGCTGGGGCTACGACTACCAAAACCGCTTCAAGTTCCGGGAGCGGGAGCATGATGCGGGCCCGAAAACCTTCCTTGGCAAAACCGGCAACCTGACCGGCGAAGACGTGCTGACGCACCTCATGGCCCAACCGGCGGCAGCCACGTTTCTGGTCACGAAAATCTACCGCTTCTTTGTGAATGAGGTGCCCAATCCGGCGCACATCGAGCCGCTGGCCGTGGCCTTCCGCAAAAGCGGCTACGACTTGGCCGATTTGATGGAACGCCTGTTTTCGGCCGATTGGTTTTATGAGCCGGCCAACGTGGGCACCCACATCAAAAGCCCGGTGGAGCTGCTGGCCGGTATCCGCCGCACGCTGAACGTAAAGGTTGACAACAGCCAGCCGCTACTAGGCTACCAGCGCGCGCTGGGCCAGAATTTGTTTCAGCCGCCGAACGTGGCCGGCTGGCCCGGCGGCCGCAACTGGATAGATTCGTCGTCGCTGCTGCTGCGCCTGCAGTTGCCGGCCATTCTCTTTAAAAACGCCGAGTTTGCGGTGGCCCTCAAGCAGGACGACAACGACATCGCCCCCAACTTGAGCAAGGCCGAGCGCACCGTGCGGCCCGGTGCGGGCGCCCACCTGCCGCTGGCGCCTTTGCAGCAGTTGCTGGGTGCCACGCCCGCCGCCCAGCAGCCCGAGAAGCTCAGCGCCTTTTTGCTGCAAGCCAGCATCCGGCCCGAGAATCTGCAGCTGGTGCAGCAGGCTGCTGCTCAGAAAGAACCGGCCGAGGCCCTGCGCGCCACGCTGGTGAGCTTGCTGAGTTTGCCGGAGTATCAGCTGGCGTAATTCCTTTCTTTATCAAGGAGGGAAGTTTTCTCCCTTTCCAACTTTCCTTTCTCCTGAAACAAACTCATGCTTACCACCCGCCGCGAATTCCTCCGCAACTCCGCCCTGGCCAGCACGCTGCTGCTGGTACCCAAGTTTCTGCACGCCCTGGACCGGGGGCCGGGCCTGGCGCAACTGCGCGACGCCGTGGGGGCCCGGCGCCTCATCGTGGTGCAGCTCAGCGGCGGCAACGATGGGCTGAACACCGTCATTCCTTACAAAAACGACCTGTACTATAAGGCCCGGCCCACGCTGGGCATCAAGGAAACGGAGGGTATTCTGGACATGGACAAGGACCTGGGCCTGCACCCAGCGCTGAAGGGCTTGAAAGGGCTGTATGACCAAGGCGAGCTGGCGGTGCTAAACGCCGTGGGCTACCCCAATCCTGACCGCTCGCACTTCCGCTCGATGGACATCTGGCAGTCGGGCTCGGGCTCCGACCAGGTAGTGAGCACCGGCTGGCTCGGCCGCTACCTCGATTCGAACTGCCCTGATTGCCAGCGGCCTTACAACGCCCTCGAAATCGACGACACGCTGAGCCTGGCCATGAAGGGTGCCCGGCGCAAGGGCCTGGCCCTGAAAACGCCCGATAAATTCCACCAAATCACCCAGAACCGCTTGCTCTCGAAGGTGAGCAAAGAGGCCGCGCCCCAGCACCAGGACCAGGTGGACTACCTCTACAAGACGCTGGCCGAAACCGCGTCCTCGGCTGACTACCTGTATGACAAGTCGAAGATTTATAAATCGAGTGTCACTTATCCGAATTCGGACTTCGGCAAAAACCTGAAAACCACCGCCGAGCTGATTAACTCCGGCGTGGAGTCGCGGGTGTACTACCTGGCTTTGTCAGGCTTCGATACCCACGTGCGGCAGCACGAGCAGCAGCAGCGCTTGTTCACGGACCTCGGCAACGGCTTGGCCGCCCTGGCCGACGACCTGCGCCAGCACGACCAGTGGAACAACACGCTGGTGCTGGTGTTCAGCGAGTTCGGCCGCCGCGTGGGCCAGAACGCCAGCAACGGCACCGACCACGGCACGGCCAACAACCTGTTCCTGGCCGGCGGCGCCCTCCAGAAAAAAGGCGTCCTCAACGACGCTCCCGACCTCGCCAACCTCGACCAGGGCGACCTGCGCCACCAGGTCGATTTCCGTAGCATCTACGCCAGCGTGCTCAAAGACTGGCTGGGGGCCGATGACACGGCTATCCTTGGCACCGGCTTCGAGCGCCTGCCGGGGCTGGTGTAAAAGTGGTGAGGTGGTGGATTGGTGGATGTTAAAAAAGGTCATGCCGAGCGCAGCCGAGGCATCTCGCGTGCGGTAGTAATCCAATTGACAGGGTTTACTATTGCTATTGCGCGCGAGATGCCTCGGCTGCGCTCGGCATGACGTTCTTTCTATTCCCTTGCTCCACCAACCCACTATTCCACAAACCCACCACCTACCGCCCAAACACGGCTTCGGCCAGCGCCAGCACCGCGCGGCGCGTGGGTTCGGGCTGCTCCAGGTACGAGAGGTGCCCGCTGCCTTCCAGAAACAGGGCTGAGCCGATGGCCGGCAGCGCGGCCTGGCGCACGGCGTCGTCGAAATGCACGGCTACGTCGTGCTTGCCGGCCACCATCAGCACCGGGTAGGTGGCTTTGCTGAGCACGGCGGTGCGGTCGGGCCGGGCAGCCATGCCGCGCAGCGCGCCGGTGATGGTGCTGGCCGGCGTGGCCTTGCCGATTTCTTCGAGCAGGCCGCGGGCATCAGTGAGCTTGTCGCGGTTAATCGGCGCAAAAAGCGGCCGCACAAACGATTCCATGAACTTGGCCACGCCGTATTTTTCCACGAAGCCGATGTTCTTTTCACGGTTCTGGCGCTTCTCGTCGGTGTCGGCCAAGGCGGTGGAATTGATGAAGGCCAGGCCGGCCACGCGCTGGGGCCAGCGCTCGGCCAGGGCCAGGGCCACGTAGCCGCCCATGCTGTGGCACACCAGCATCACCGGCTCGGGGCAGCCCTTTTGGTTGAGGTAGTCGATGACGTGGCGGGCCTGCGCCTCCATCGAGAAGTCGGGCACGGGCGCCAAGTTGGTGCCGTGGCCGGGCAGGTTGGGCGTCAGCAGCCGGTATTCTTCGGGAAAGGGGCGGATGAAGTCGGTCCAGACCTCGCGGCTTTCGGCAAAACCGTGGAGGAAAACGATGGTGGGCGGGATGGAAGCGGGCGTCATGCGGCAAAAGTAGCGTCGGGCGCCGGGCTGCGCATCGCGGCGCTACTTTGGGGACAGGTGCAGCGACGAAGCCCGCTCGAACAGCTGCGGCTGCAGCACCACCTGCCGCTGTGTCAGCGTCGTGCTGCCGGCTTCCACCAGCTCCGTAAAGAGGCGGAAAGTGGCCTGGCCCATTTCCTCGCAACGCTGGTCTACCGACGTGATGTTGGGCTCGGCCACCAGGGTCAGGGCCTCGTTGCTGAAGCCGACGAGCGCCACGTCCTCGGGCACGCGCACACCGCGGCTTTTGAGCAGCTGCAGGGCGCCCAGCGCGGCCGAGTCGCCGGCCGAGAACACGGCATCGGGAGGAGTGGGCAGGGCCAGCAGTTGGGCCGTGGCGGCCTGACCGCCGTCCACGCTCATGTCGCACTCCACTATCAGGCTGTCGTCGGGTTGAAGATTATAGCTTTCCAACGCTTCGAGGTAGCCGAAGCGGCGGTTTTTGTAGATGTTGAGGTGCTGCGGGCCGGCCAGGTGCGCAATGCGGCGGCAGCCCTGCGCCAGCAGGTGGCGGGTGGCCAGGTAAGCGCCTTTCTGGTCGTTGAGCACCACCGAATTGATGTTCTCGCCTTCGAGCACGCGGTCGAAAAACACCAGCGGCACGCCGTGTTTGCGCACTTTCTCGAAGTGGCGGAAGTCGAGCGTGGTGCGCGACACCGACACCAGAATGCCCGCCACTTGGGCGCTGAGCAGCGTTTCGATGTTGCGCCGCTCCTGGGCCACGTCCTCGCTCGACTGGCAGATGATGATGCTGTAGCCAGCCCGGCTGGCCGCGGTTTCGATGCCGTGCACCACCGAGGCAAAAAAACGGCCTTCGATGTAGGGCACCATCACGCCCAACATCTTGCTGCGGCCCTTGCGCAGAGCGGCGGCCAGGTGGTTGGGCTGGTAATTGAGCTTTTTGGCCAGCTTGAGCACGGCCTGCTTGGTGACCGGCCCAATGCTGTGGTGGTCGCTCAAAGCCCGCGAAATGGTGGTCATGGACACACCCAGCTCCCGGGCTAAATCGGCCATGGAAACGGGGCGGACGGCTTCGGACGAAGCAACAGGGCGGGGGCGACGGGCGGCCATTGGCAAGCGGCGCAACGGAAACAATTGCCTGTAAAGCTACTTCAACTGCACACCTCCTGTCATCCTGAGCGTAGCGAAGGACCTTATCACGTCAGAAAAAGTTTGCAGTAATTAACAAATGGCGCAGGCGTGAGAAGGTCCTTCGCTGCGCTCAGGATGACAGATAAAGCGGTAAAGGTGCTTCGCTGCGCTCTGCCTGACGTTCTTTTTTATCCCGACTTTTATCCCGGCTTTCTGCATTTATACCCGTATAGCTTGAAACCAAGGCTGTCTTTCCTGACCTTTGGCGCACTAACCCAACCGCACCTTTATGAACCCTCTTCTCGACATCCGGCCGCTCGACCAAAGCCTGTGGCTGGACTTCATCAGCCGCCCGATTCTGATTGACGGCAAACTGCAGCACCGCATTCAAAATGAAGCGCTACGCGGCGTGACCTCGAACCCGGCCATTTTTGCCAAATCCATCGGCGAGTCCACCGACTACGACTCGGCCATCAAGGCGCTGGCCCTGCAAGGCAAAACCACCGACGAAATCTACACCGCGCTGGCCGTAGCCGATGTGCAGGCCGCCACCGACCTGTTCCGCCCGCTCTACGACAGCGCCGACAACAGCTCGGACGGCTACGTGAGCCTCGAAGTATCGCCGGAACTGGTGAACGACACCGAGGGCACCATCGAAGAAGGCCTGCGCCTTTGGAAAACCGTGGACCGCCCCAACGTGATGATAAAAGTACCGGCCACCCTGGAGGGCCTGCCCGCCATCCGCCGCCTCATTGCGGAGGGCGTGAACGTGAACGTAACCCTGATTTTCGGTCTGGAGCGCTACCGCCTCGTGACCGAAGCCTTTCTCTCGGGCCTCGAAGACCGCGCCGCCGCTGGCAAGCCGCTGGCGCGCATCGACTCGGTGGCCAGCTTCTTCCTGAGCCGCATCGACGTGCTGATTGACCCTGTGCTGGAAAAAATCGCGGCCGAAGGTGGCGAGAACGCCAAACTCGCTGAAAGCCTGGTGGGCGAAGTGGCCTTGGCCAGCGCCAAGCAGGCCTACCAGATGTACAAGGAAATATTCTCAGGTCCGCGTTGGGAAGCCCTCAAGGCCCAAGGCGCCGAAAGCCAGCGCCTGCTGTGGGCCAGCACCGGCAACAAAAACCCCAAGTACGACAACCTGAAGTACGTGAACGGCCTTATCGGCCCGAAAACGGTGAACACCGTGCCGGTCGAAACCCTCGACCTGTTTGGCAAAGAAGGCAAAGCCACCGTCACCCTCGAAGACAACCTCGACCAGGTGAAAGAAGTGTTGGCCGCCCTACCCAAGCTGGGCATCGACCTCGACGAGCGCACCCAATTCCTGGAAGACGACGGTGCCAAAAAATTCAAGGAGCCCTTCGCTAAGCTGATGGAGTCCATCGACAAGAAGCGCGAACTGGCCGTGGCCGAGCAGGTAGACGATGCCAAGTTCGAGCTGGGCCAGTACCAGGCCGACATCGATGCGCAAATCAAGAAGTTCCAGGACAACAATTTTGTGCACGGCTTCTGGGACAAGAAGGCCGACCTGTGGACCAGCGACGAGGCTGGGCAGCACAGCATCCGCAGCTACATGGGCTGGCTGCGCGTAGCCGAGACGATGGTGGGCCGCGTGCCCGAAATCGAAACCTTCGTGAACGAGGTGCACGCCGCCGGCTTCAAGCACGTGGTGGTGATGGGCATGGGCGGCAGCACCATGGCTCCCATCGTGTTCAAGGCCTCGTTTGAGCAGGGCGAAAAAGGCCTGCCCATGTCGGTGCTCGACACCACCGACCCCGGCACGGTGCGCGAGATTGAGGCCTCGATTCCGCTGGCCGAGACGCTGTTCATCGTAGCCAGCAAATCGGGCACTACGGCCGAGCCGCTGGCTTTTGGCGACTATTTCTACGCCAAAGTCAAAGAAATCAAGGGCGACAAAGCCGGTGAAAACTTTGTGGCCATCACCGACCCGGGCTCCAAGTTCGTGACCGACGCTACGGAGGCCAAGTACCGCCGCATCTTCCTCAACTTCCCCGAGGTGGGCGGCCGCTTCTCGGCCCTCACCTACTTCGGCCTGGTGCCGGCCGCGCTGTATGGCCTGCCCGTAGGCGAAATCCTGGAGCGCGCTATCCTGATGATGCGCGCTTGCGGCGCCTACGGCCCCACCGAAAAAAACCCCGGCCTGGAGCTGGGCGCTGCCCTCGGCGTGCTGGCCGAGCAAGGCCGCGACAAGCTCACGCTGGTAGTGCCCGACGCACTGCACGACCTGGGCCTGTGGCTGGAGCAGCTGCTGGCCGAAAGCACTGGTAAGGAAGGCAAAGGCATTCTGCCCGTGGCCGGCGAGCCGCTGGGCGACCCGAGCATCTACGGCAACGACCGGGTGTTTGTGTACGTGGGCTACAAAGGCCAGGCTGATGAGGCCAACACCAGCAAGCTGCAGGCCCTGGCGCAGGCCGGCCACCCCGTCATCACGCTGCTGATGAGGGACGCCTTCGACCTCGGCCAGGAGTTCTACCGCTGGGAAGTGGCCACGGCCGTAGCCAGCGCCGTCTTCCAGATTAATCCCTTCGACCAGCCCAACGTGCAGGCGGCCAAAACTGCCACCGACAAGCTGATGAAGGCCGTGGAAGCCGACGGCAAGCTGCCCGAGGGCGAGAAGCCCGCCGCCAGCGAGAACAGTGTGGACTACTACACCGCTGCCCACGGCGAGGGCGCTTCCGGCGTACTCAAGGCCTTCTTCGCCCAGGCCCAGCCCGGCGACTACATGTGCCTGCAAGCCTACCTCACCGAAACGCCCGCCGTGAGCGCCAGCCTGCTGGAGCTGCGTCAGCGCGTGCAGAAGGCCCTGCATCTGGCCACTACCTCGGGCTACGGCCCGCGCTTCCTGCACAGCACCGGCCAGTACCACAAGGGCGGCCCCAACACGGGTCTGTTCGTACAGTTCACCAACGATAACCCGCAGGACCTGCCGCTGCCGGGCCGCTCCTACACCTTCGGCACCTTCAAAAATGCCCAGGCCCTGGGCGACCTGCAGGCCCTGCACGACAACGGCCGCCGCACCCTGCGCGTGAACCTCGGCAACGACGCGGAAGCTGGCCTGAAAGCTATGCTCGCGGCGCTGGCGCTGTAGGTAGCGCTGGAAACAGACGCAAAAAGGAACGTCCCGCTGAACCAAGTTCAGCGGGACGTTCCTTTTTTCATTTAATCAGACCTGGCGCCTAGCGGCCACCAAAGGCGACTTCGTTATAGCGCAGCTCGTTTTTGAAAGTCCGCAGCTTGGTATCGGCGTCGATGATGACGTACTCGATGCCAGCCATTTCGGCGAAGTCTTCGAGGTATTCGGCGGTCAGGTTCTGGCTGTAGCCGGTGTGGTGGGCACCGCCGGCCAGAATCCAGGCGGCCGCGCCCACGGCCAGGCTGGGCTGCACTTTCCAGAGCACGCGGGCCACGGGCAGCTTGGGCAGGTCGGCGGCGGGCAGCACGGCTTCCACCTCGTTCACAATCAGGCGGAAGCGGTTGCCGAGGTCCACGATGGTGGCGTTCAGGGCCGGGCCAGCGGGGCAGTTGAACACCAGACGGGCCGGGTCGGCCTTGCCGCCGATGCCCAGCGGGTGCACTTCCACTTTCACCTTGCCTTCGGCAATGCTCGGGCAGATTTCCAGCATGTGCGAGCCGAGCACCTGTTCATTGCCGGGCTCGAAATGGTAGGTGTAGTCTTCCATAAAGGAGTTGCCGCCGGGCAGGCCGGCGCCCATCACCTTCATGGCGCGTACCAGGGCCGAGGTTTTCCAGTCGCCTTCGCCACCGAAGCCGTAGCCCTCGGCCATGAGCCGCTGGGTGGCAATGCCGGGCAGCTGGGCCATGCCGTGCAGGTCCTCAAAGGTATCGGTGAAGCCCTTGGCGCCCTTGTCCTGCAGGAATTTGCGCATACCGGCCTCGATGCGGGCGGCTTCGCGCAGGCTCTCGCGCTGGGCACCGCCAGCTTTCAGGTCATCGGCCAGCTCGTATTCCTGCTCGTAGGCAGCCAGCAGCTCGTCAATCTGCGCGTCGCTTACCTCGTTCACCACCGCCACCAAGTCGCCGATGCCGTAGGTGTTCACCTCGTAGCCGAACTTGATTTCGGCCTCCACCTTGTCGCCTTCGGTCACGGCCACGTAGCGCATGTTGTCGCCGAAGCGCACGAACTTGGCGCCCTGCCAGTCGGCCCAGGCGCAGGCCACGCGGCTCCAGATGCTGAGGCTTTCTTGCACGGCAGCGCTCTGCCAGTGGCCCACCACCACCTTGCGCTTCAGCCGCATGCGGGCCCCGATGAAGCCAAACTCCCGGTCGCCGTGCGCCGATTGGTTGGTGTTCATGAAGTCCATGTCGATGTCGGCCCACGGAATGTCGCGGTTGAACTGGGTGTGCAGGTGCGCCAGCGGCTTCTGCAGGATTTTCAACCCGTTTATCCACATTTTGGCGGGGGAAAACGTGTGCATCCAGGCAATCAAACCTACGCAGTTTTCGGCCTGGTTGGCTTCCTGCATGAGCTTGTAAATCTCCTGCGGCGTTTTCAGGATGGGCTTGTATACGATTTTAACGGGCAGCTTTGAGCCCAGCGCCTCCGCAATTTCCTGCGAGTGGCGGGCCACTTCTTCCAGGGTTTCGGGGCCGTAGAGGTGCTGGGTGCCGGTGATGAACCAGGCTTCGTAGTGCGAAATGTCAATCATGAATTTTGGCTTGTAGCGTGGACTCTGCGAGTCCGCGCAGGTATGTTAATAAGTAGGCCGGGTGATGCGCGGACTCGCAGAGTCCACGCTACGTTACGACTGTCCGTAGTAGGAATTGGCGCCGTGCTTGCGCTCGTAGTGCTTGCGAATCAGCGCATCTTTCAACCGCGGCACCTCCGGGCGCAGCGTGCAGCTGAGGTAGGCCATGCGGGCCACTTCCTCCAGCACGGCGCTGTTGTACACGGCTTTGTCCACAGTTTTGCCCCAGGTGAAGGGGGCGTGATTGGCCAGCAGCACCATTTCCACTTCGCTGGGCGAGAGGCCGCGGCGCTGGAACTCGTTGAGAATCTGCCAGCCGGTCTGGTGCTCGTAGTCGCCGGCAATCATGGCGTCTTCCATGGGCGGGGCGCAGGGAATGTCGGCGGTGAGGTGGTCGGCGTGGGTGGTGCCAAGGATGGGAATGTCGAGCTGGGCCTGGGCCCAGGCCGTGGCGTAGGTGCTGTGCGTGTGCACGATGCCGCCGATGTGGTCCCAGTGGCTGTAGAGCACGGCGTGGGTTTTGGTGTCCGAAGACGGCCGCTTCTCTCCTTCCAGCACGTTGTTGGCGAAGTCGAGAACAACAATGTCTTCCGGCTTGAGCAACTCGTAGGGCACGCCGCTGGGCTTGATGGCGAACACGCGCTTGTCGCGGTCCACCACGCTGGCGTTGCCGAAGGTGAAGAGCACCAGCCCGAGCTTGGGCAGCTGCATATTGGCGTCGTAGCACGCCTGTTTCAGGTCCTGGTATTGGCTCATGCGGTGGTGATGGCGGGCATTTCGGTTTCCATAACGGGCTCGTCGGGCTGGCCCACGGTGGCGGCCTCCACGTATTTGCCGAAGGCCTGGTACTGCGCGTAGCGGGCGGCATAGTCGGCCACGCGGGCGGGGTTGGGCGTGTAGGTTTCGGCAAAGCCGTTGCCCATGGCCTTCTGGGCCGTGAGCACGTCGGCGTGCAGGCCGGCGGCCACGGCCGCGTACATGGCCGCGCCCAGCGCCGGCGCCTGCTCCGACACCGCAATGCGAATGGGCCGGTCGAGCACGTCGGCCAGCGTCTGCATCACAAACTGCGACTTCTTGGCCACGCCGCCGATGCCGATGACCTGCTTAATGGCAATGCCTTCCTGCTCAAACCGCTCCACAATCTGCTTCGAGCCGTAGCAAATGGCCTCCACCAATGCCCGGAAGACCTGGGGCGCGCTCGTGCCCATGGTCAGGTTCATCAGGGCGCCTTTCAGGGCCTGGTTGGCGTCGGGCGTGCGGCGGCCGTTCACCCAGTCCAGGGCCAGCACGTGCGACTCTGCGGGGTCAACGGCCGCGGCGGCTTCGCTGAGCTTCACCAGCAGCGTGTCGCTCATTTCCTCGCGTAGGGCCGCCTGCAGCTCCGGCGTGAGCACTTTGGAATGCGGCAGCACTTGTTGCAGGGGCCACTCCAGCATCTGACGGAACCAGGCCAGCAGGTCGCCGAAGGCCGATTGCCCAGCTTCCAGCCCCAGCATGCCCGGAATCACGGAGCCATCTACCTGCCCGCAGATGCCGGCCACGAGGTGGGCGCCCACTTCGGAAGTGGGTGCCACCACGATGTCGCAGGTACTCGTGCCCATCACCTTCACCATGGAATAGGCTTCGATTTCGCCCGCCACAGCGCCGGCGTGGGCGTCGAACGAGCCCACCGCCACCACTGTATCGGTGCTCAGGCCCAGGCGCTGGGCCCACTCGTCGGAGAGGTGGCCAGCCACCTCGTCGGCGGTGTAGGTTTCGGTGAATAATCGATTGCGTAAACCGGCCAGTTTTGGTTCGAGGTGCACCAAAAACTCCTCCGAGGGCAGGCCATCCCAGCTCTCGTGCCACATGGCCTTGTGGCCGGCGGCGCAGCGGCTGCGCTTGAAGCTGGCCAGTTCGCCGCCGGTGAGCAGCAGCGTTATCCAGTCGCAGTGCTCCATCCAGGAGTGCGCGGCTTGGGCCACGGCGGCGTCCTCGCGCACCACGTGGGCTATTTTGGCCCAAAACCATTCCGAGGAGTAGATGCCACCCTCAAACTTGGTGTAGTCCTCGCCGCCCCAGGTGCGGGCTTTGTGGTTGATTTCGGCCGCTTCGGCCAGGGCGGTGTGGTCTTTCCAAAGCACGAACTGGGCATTGGGATTGTCGGCAAATTCGGGCAGGAGGCCCAAGGCCACACCGTCAGCATTCACCGGGCCGGGTGTGCTCCCGGTGGTGTCCACGGCAAGACCCTTTATCTGGTCGACGGGCACGGCCTGCGCCACGCGGCGCACCACGGCCTCAAGCCCTTCGATGTAGTCGAGCGGGTGCTGGCGAAACTGGTTTTTGGCCGGGTTGCAGTACTGCAGCGTTTTCCAGCGGGCGTAGTTGTGCACGGCCTGGGCCTGTTCGGCGCCGGTGCGGGCGTCGATGAGCACGGCGCGCACGGAGTCGGTGCCGTAATCGACGCCGATGACGTAGGCGGGGGTAGTGGTTTGTTCCACGGGAATAGGTTAATTGTTTTTAAGTCGTCTTGGTCGTTGTGCTGGTGGGCGCCTCACCCCCTGCCCCCCTCTCCCAAAAGGAGAGGGGGGCAGGGGGTGAGGCGCCGCGCCAGAACGGCACCTGATTTTTTACTTCCGCACCCCGAATTTGTAAGTGCTCACGGTGTGGTAGGTTTCGCCCGGCTTCAGCTCGGTGCTGGGGAACTTGGGCTGGTTGGGCGAGTCGGGGAAGTGCTGGGTTTCGAGGCAGAAGCCGGCGTGCTTGCCGTACACAGTGCCGCCCTTGCCTTTCAAGGTGCCGTCGAGGAAGTTGCCGGTGTAGAACTGAATACCGGGCTGGTCGGTGGTCACCTCCAGGGTGCGGCCGGTGGCGGGGTCATACACGGTGGCCGCGGCGTGCTCGCCGGTGGCGGTGTTCAGCACCCAGTTGTGGTCGTAGCCGCCGGGCACCTGCGCGATGCGCTCGCCGATGGCGTGGGGCGTGGTGAAGTCGAAGGGCGTGCCCTTCACCGGCTTCAGCTCGCCGGTCGGAATCAGGGTAGCGTCCACCACGGTGTAGCGGTCGGCGGGCAGGGTCACTTCGTGGTTTAGCACGTCCTTGCCGGCACCGTGGTTCAGGTTGAAGTAGGCATGGTTGGTGAGATTGAGCACCGTGGCCTTGTCGGTGGTGGCCGTGTAGTCGATTTTCAGGGCGTTGTCGTTGGTGAGGGTGTACACCACGGCCACGGTCAGGGTGCCGGGGTAGCCTTCCTCGCCGTCCTTGCTCGCGTAGGTCAGCTTCAGGCTCTGACCGTCGGCGGAGGAGCCGGGCTCTGCCTGCCACACCACTTTATCGAAACCTTTCAAGCCGCCGTGCAGCGAGTTCGGGCCGTTGTTTTTGGCTAGGGTATATTCCTTGCCTTCGAGGGCAAATTTACCACCCTTGATGCGGTTGCCGTAGCGGCCAATTAAAGCGCCGAAGTAGGGGCCAGCTTTCAAAAACTCGGGGCTCTGGTAGCCGCTCACGTTGTCGAAACCCAGAATGACGTCGCCCATCTTCCCGTCCTTGTCCGGCACGAGCAGACTGGTGAGCGTGCCGCCGTAGTTGGTGATGGTGGCTTTTACGCCGTTGGCGTTGGCGAGGGTGAAGAGCTGCACTTCGGTGCCGTCGGTGGTTTTGCCAAAGGAGGCGGAGGTAGGCATGGCGGTGGATTTCGTTTGGGCTGAATCGGCCGGGGCCGACGACACTGAGGTGGAATTTTGCTCGGCAGATTGGTTAGACCCGCAGGCGGCCAGCAACAGCAGGCCGGGCAATGTTACGGCCAGCAGCCCAGAACGGCGAAGTGAAATCATCGGTAACAGTTGGGAATATAAAGGTGAGAAGATGGGCAGCCACGAGCGTAACCGGACGGGTTTACACAATCGATTGTGCAATATAGGCAGTCGCCGCCCATTTTCACAAAATGCGCAGGGGCTTCCGATTGGGCGTTGCGCGGCAGCCAGGTTTATAAGCAACTAAAATGCCCGCAGCTAGACGCTAGAAAAGCCCCTGCGACTTGTGTCGCAGGGGCTTTTTGAAAGGAATTTCGCCGAATGAAATTAGGCGGCCCCAATGGCGTCCAGTGCCGCCAGGTCTTCGGCCGAGAGCTGAATGTCGGCCGTTTTCATGTTTTCCTCCAGGTGCTTCACTTTCGAAGTACCGGGGATGAGCAGAATGTTGGGCGAGTGGTGCAGCAGCCAGCTCAGCGCTATTTGTTGGGTAGTGGCGCCGTGCTTCTGCGCCGTGGTTTCGAGGGCGGCCAGGGCCTGGGCGTTGCCGCCGGCCAGCGGGTACCACGGAATGAAGGCTATGCCCTGCTCGCGGGTGTAAGCCAGCTCGGCTTCCCACTGGCGGTTATCCACGCTGTACTTGTTCTGCACCGACACGACTTTCACGTATTCCTGCGCCTGCTTAATCTGCTCGACGCTGACTTCCGACAAGCCAATGTGCTTGATGAAGCCCTGTTGCTGGGCCTTCTGCAAAAACTCCAGCGTCTGCTCAAACGGCACCTGCGGGTCGACGCGGTGGAGCTGGTACAAGTCAATCTGCTCCAGCTTCAGCCGCTTGAGGCTGCCGTGCAGGGCCTCTTCGAGGTGCTTGGGGCTGGCGTCGATGGGCCACTCGTTGGGGCCGGTGCGCAGCAGGCCGCCCTTGGTGCCGATAACGAGGCCGGCCGGGTACGGGTGCAGGGCTTCGGCAATCAGTTCTTCCGACACGTTGGGCCCGTAGCTATCGGCCGTGTCGATGAAGGTGACGCCGAGTTCCACGGCGCGCCGCAGCACGCGGATGGATTCGGCATGGTCGCGGGGCGGGCCCCAGATGCCGTCGCCGGTGATGCGCATGGCACCGTAGCCGAGGCGGTTCACGGTGAGGTCGCCGCCGAGGGCGAAGGTGGGATTGTAGGTTGACATGGGTTCGGGGTTGTAAGTGAAGCGCGCCACGGCCGGGATGGCCCGCTGCGAGCGCAGGAGAAGACAACCCATGCCAGCAAATGGTTTTGGCGGCGTTCCACATCGGTATGGCAATGCTTACTGCTACCGCTAAGCATCAAACACAAAGAAGCCCCCGCAGCAGGCGCTACAGGGGCTTCTTTTGGTTCGGTGTGTAGTGGCGGTAGGCCTACAGCTGAATGACCGGGAACGAGCCCACTACCTCGCCCACGCCGGTAAACGTGGTGCGGAATTGGCCGCTGACGACGCGGGTTTGGGTGTCGTAGGCCGTGGTGCCGGTGGTGTTGGTTCCGGTTTCCCCGTCCAGGCTGCTGCTTAGGGCATTCGTGGCTGCGCTGGCAGTGGCAGTACCCTTCGTGAAACGCAATAACAACGTTTTGCCGTTGCTAAGCTTGCCGGAAAGGGTCAGACGAGGGGCACCCGTCTGGTAGGTAGCATCAACGACGCGGGCTTCCCGAAGTTCGTAATCGGGGGCGCCGGCTTCGGAAACCGTTACCTTGATAGTGGATACTTCGGGCGTAGGGGCTGGGGTAGGCGCGTCTTTGCCACAGCCCGTGGCCAAGGCGCCCACCAGCAACGCCGGGGCCAAAACAGTGATAAATCGCATAGCGCTAATAAGATTGGTAAAATCGGATTGCCTCAAAGACAGGCGACTACGCCTGCTTCGGTTGAAAAGGAAATGGCGAGGCTGTGGCTTAAACCAATGATTGCAATACTTGATTCCCCACCTTGGCGCTGAGCTCGCGCACGGCGGCGGCAATGCCGGCGGCGTCGAAGCCGCACTCTTTGTAGAGCTCGTCCTGGGTGCCATGCTCCACCACACGGTCGGGAATGCCGAGGCGGCGCACCGGCAGGTGGAAGCCGTGGTCGGTGAGGAATTCGAGCACGGCCGAGCCAAAGCCGCCGGGCAGGCAGCCATCTTCCACGGTCACGATGGCGCGGTAGCGGCGGGCGATGTCGCGCAGCATTTCCTCGTCCAGCGGCTTGCAAAAGCGCATGTCATAGTGGCCCGCGTCGAGGCCCTCAGCCAGCAGCGTTTCGGTGGCTTTCACGGCGTAGTTGCCGATGTGGCCGATGCTGAGGATGGCCACGCCGCCTTCCTCGCCCTCGCGCACCACGCGGCCTGTGCCGATGGCCAGGCGCTGCAGCGGCGTGCGCCACTGCGGCATCACGCCCTCGCCGCGCGGGTAGCGGATGCTGAAGGGGCCGGCGTTTTCGGACAGGGTGGCGGTGTACATCAGGTTGCGCAGCTCCTGCTCGTTCATGGGGGCGGCCACCACAATGTTGGGGATGCAGCGCATGTAGGCCAGGTCGTAGCAGCCGTGGTGGGTGGGGCCGTCGGCGCCCGCAAAGCCGGCGCGGTCGAGGCAGAACACCACGTGCAGGTTTTGCAGGGCCACGTCGTGCACCACCTGGTCGTAGCCCCGCTGCATAAACGAGGAGTAGATGTTGCAGAACGGAATGAGGCCCTGCGTGGCCAGACCGGCCGAGAACGTAACGGCGTGCTGCTCGGCAATGCCCACGTCGAAGGCGCGGTCGGGCATGGCTTCCATCATGATGTTCAGCGACGAGCCCGAGGGCATGGCCGGCGTCACGCCCATCACCTTGTCGTTGGCCTCGGCCAGTTCCACCAGCGTGTGGCCGAACACGTCCTGGTACTTGGGGGGCTGGGGCTTCTCGGGCGTTTTCTTATAAATCTCGCCCGTGATTTTGTCGAACAAGCCCGGCGCGTGCCACAGCGTCTGGTCCTTCTCGGCCAGCGCGTAGCCTTTGCCTTTCACCGTCACGCAGTGCAGCAGCTTCGGGCCAGGAATGGTTTTGAGGTCGTTGAGGATGGTGACGAGGTGCTGCACGTCGTGGCCATCCACGGGGCCGAAATAGCGGAATTTCAGGGCCTCGAACAGGTTGCTTTGCTTGAGCAGGGTGGCCTTCATGGCCGCCTCCACCTTGCGGGCAATCTGCTGAGGATTGGGGCCGAATTTCGAGAGCTTGCCGAGAACGTTCCACAGCTCGTCGCGCACCTTGTTATAGGTGCGGGAGGTGGTGATGTCGGTGAGGTATTCCTTGAGCGCGCCCACGTTGGGGTCAATGCTCATGCAGTTATCATTGAGGATAACCAGCAGGTTGGAATTGGCCACGCCGGCGTGGTTGAGGGCCTCGAAGGCCATGCCGGCCGTCATGGCGCCGTCGCCAATCACGGCGATATGCTGCCGGTCTTTCTCGCCCTTGTAATCCGACGCCACGGCCATGCCCAGCGCCGCCCCGATGCTGGTGCTGCTGTGGCCCACGCCAAAGGCGTCGTACTCGCTTTCGCTGCGCTTGGGGAAGCCCGACATGCCGTGGTAGCGGCGGTTGGTGGGAAACTTGTCGCGGCGGCCGGTGAGGATTTTGTGGCCGTAAGCCTGGTGGCCCACGTCCCACACCAGCTGGTCGTAGGGCGTATTGAATACGTAGTGCAGGGCCACGCTCAACTCGACCACGCCCAGCGAGGCGCCGAAGTGGCCACCATAGATGCTCACCGAATCGATGATAAACTCGCGCAGCTCGGTGCTCAGCTGGACTAATTGCTCAGGAGCAAGCTTTTTGAGGTCGTTGGGCGAGTCTATCGCCGCGAGCAGCGGGCCGGGTTCAACTATCATCGGGGCAGGCGTGGTGGGAGTAGTGACGGTATGTAACCGCCTGACCCGCTAAAAGATTATGGGGCCGCCGCAAAGGTACGACGGCGAACGAAGAGCGGTTGTTCGGGAGCGGCAGAATAGGGCCCTTGGTCGGGATTTAGGCATTGATAATCTAGTTTTTGAATATCCCGCTGGCCTTCGGGGGGACCTTTGCGTATCGAATCCGCGCTGTCATCCTGAGCGCAGCGAAGGACCTTATCACTGATGAACAATAGTCGTTCAAGCTTGATAAGGTCCTTCGCTGCGCTCAGGATGACAGGCAATTTTGACATTATTTCAAAAAGAAAGCCGCTGGATGCAACCTCCGGCCCCCTCTACGGCACTTTGGCCGTTATGCATTGTATGAAACGAAATGTACCGGCCACGGCCGTCCTGTTTACGGCCCTGTTGGGCGCCTCTCACGCGGTTTCGGCCCAACAAACCCCGGGGGCGGGCGCCCGGCCGGCCGGCGCCCCGGCCACCGCAGCGCCACGCGCGGCCACGGGCCGCATTTCCGGCACCGTGACCGATGCGGCGACGGGTAAACCGGTGTCGTACGCTACGGTGGCGGTGCTCGATGCGGCCGGCAGCCCCGTGAACGGCGGGGTGGCAGGCGACGACGGCAAATTTGTGCTGGCGGGCATCCCGGCCGGCACTTACACCGTCCAGGTCAGCTTTCTGGGCTATAAAAACGAGGACAAAGCGGGCGTGATAGTCACGGCCGGCAACACCACGAGCCTGGGCGCGGTGGCCCTGGCTACCTCGGCCCAGAAGCTGGGCGAAGTAGTGGTGGTGGCCCAAAAGCCGCTGATTGAGGAGCGGGTGGACCGCACCGTGTACAACGCCGAAAACGACCAGACGGCCCGCGGCGGCGACGCCACCGACGTGCTCAAGCGCGTGCCGCTGCTGAGCGTGGACCTGGACGGCAACGTGAGCCTGCGCGGCTCCAGCAATATCCGGGTGCTCATCAACAACAAGCCCTCGGCCATTGCCGCCACCAGCATTGCCGACGCTTTGCGCCAGATTCCGGCCGAGCAGATTAAGTCGGTGGAAGTCATCACCTCGCCCTCGGCCAAGTACGACGCCGAAGGCTCGGGCGGCATCATCAACATCATCACCAAAACCAACAACCTGAGCGGCGGCACGCTGGGCATCGACGCCAGCGTGGGCACGCGCAGCAGCAACCTAAACCTGAACGGCAGCCTGCGCACCGGCAAGATGGGCTTCACGCTCAATGCCGGCGGCCGGGCGGGCTACAACATTCCGGGCAGCTTCTCGAACCGGCAAACGGTGAAGGACGGCTACGACAACGTGCTGTCGACCACCTCGCAGTCGGCCAGTACCAAACAGAACCAGGGCTTCGGCCGCTCGGTGCTGGGCTGGGACTACGACATCAACAAGCACAACTCGCTGCAGGCCTCGCTCTCGTACGGCGCGCGCCGCTCCAACAACGACCAGAGCCGCCTGACCACGATTTCCAGCCTGCCGCAAAACAACTCGGTGCGCGACGTGAGCGTGGTGGACAACTCGGGCACGGTGGATGCCAGCCTGAACTACACCCACACCTTCGAGAAGCCGCAGCAGGAATTCAGCATCCTGACGCTGTATAGCCGCAACGACCGCACGAACGACTTCACGAACACCGTGCTGAATTCGGATTTCAGCACGGCCAGCCGCCTGCGCAACGACAACCCCAGTTCCAACGAGGAATTCACGGTGCAGGCTGATTACCAATCCCCCATCGGCAAGACGCAGGTGCTGGAATTTGGCGCCAAGGACATTCTGCGTCGCGTGAACAGCGACTACAGCTACCTCGTGGCCCAGGGCGAAAACGGCGCCTACGTGCCCCGCGTGGGCGTGGGGCTGAACAACGGCTTCAACTACCGCCAGAACGTGGCCGCCGGCTACGCAGCCTACACCATCGGCCTGGCTAAAGGCTTCACCCTGAAGCCCGGTGTGCGTTACGAGTACACCACCATCACGGCCGACTTCAAGGACGGCAATGCGGTGGCCATTCCCGACTACGGCGTGCTGGTGCCCAGCGTGAACCTCTCGCGCAAGCTCGCCAACGGCAACGTGGTGAAGCTGGCCTACAACCGGCGCATCCAGCGTCCCTCGCTGCAATTCCTGAACCCGAACCGGCAGCAGTCAAACCCGCTCATTATCAGCGAGGGCAACCCCAAGCTAGAGCCCGAGTACACGAACAACTACGAGCTGGGCTACAGCACGCTGTTTCTGAAAAAGGTAAACCTGAACTTCTCGGCCTTTGCCCGCAACACCACCGGTTCGATTCAGTCGGTGCGGCGGCCGGAAATCATCAACAACGTGGCCACGGGGGTGCAGATTATCACCTTCGACAACATTGGCCGCGAAGACGCTTACGGCGGCAGCATCTTCGCCAGCCTCAACAGCGGCAAGTTCAACCTGAACAGCGGCATCGATACCTACTACGCCGTGCTGAACAACAACGTGTCGGACCGGCTCTACAACGCCAGCAACGAAGGCTTCGTGGCCAGCGGCCGCTTGTTCGGCAGCTACAAGTTTACCGATGTGCTGGCCGTGCAGGCCTTCGGTTTCTACCGCGGGCGGCAGGTGCAGCTGCAGGGCGAGCAAAGCGGCTTTGGCTTCTACGGCCTGAGCGTGCGGCGCGACTTTGCCGATAAGAAAGGCAGCTTTGGCATTGGCGCCCAGAACTTCTTCACCAACTCCATCAACATCCGCAACACGATAAGCAGCCCGCTGCTGGACCAAACCAGCACCACCGTGCTGCACAACCTGAGCTTCCAGGTGAACTTCAGCTATCGCATCGGCAAGCTCACGGCCGGCCCCACGCGCCGCGGCAAGAGCATCAACAACGACGACCTGAAAGGCGACGGCGGCGGTGGCGGCGACATCAGCGGCGGTGGCGATACCGGTGGCGGTGGCGGCCAAGGCGGACGCCCTAGCGGCGGCCAGCGGCCCGGCGGAGCGCCCGGCGGTGCAGCTCCGGGCCAACGCCCGGCCGGCGCCTACCCCGGCGCCCCGGCCAATGGCAACGGCCAACGGCCCGCCGGCTTCCCCGGCGGCCAGCAGCGCGGCACGGCCAGCGACAGCACCTCGGGCAAAACCCCGGCCGACAGCACCGGCGCTCCCATGAACGGCCAGCGCCCCGCCGGCTTCCCCAACATGCAGCGCCCCACGGCCCAGCCCGCCGACTCGACGGGCCGCCAGCCAGCCGCGCCAGTGGGCAACCCGCTCAACTCGCCGGCCAACGTGCCCTCGCAAGGCACGGCTACCCCCAACGGCACTGTGCCGGCGGGCAGCCCCGGCGGCCGGCCGTAGCCAGTAGCTTCCTGAAAGCAGATAAAAAGAACGTCATGTTGCGCTAACCGCAGCATGACGTTCTTTTTATCTGCCAGTGTTGCTCTTAATTGATTTTTAACGCGGCGCCCGACAGGGCAGCCTCTACTTTTGTTCAGCTGCTACTTTCCTGCCTGATGACCGACCAGCTCCCCGCCACCCCGCCCGCCGACGCCGACGATGCGCACTTCCTGCAGCGGCTGCGGCCCTCGCGCCTCATCCTGCCGGTGGTGTTGGGGCTGCTGGTGGTGGGCTACCTGTTCTGGCACAGCTACAAGCCCGGCGAGCTGGCCCCGCTGGCCCACGCCGACTGGCGCTGGCTGCTGGCGGCCGTGCTGGTGCTGGCCGCCCGCGACCTGGGCTACATCTACCGCATCCGCCACATTGCCGAAACCGAGCTCACTTACCGGCAGGCGCTTGATGTGATTATGATTTGGGAATTTGCCTCCTGCGTGCTGCCCTCGGGCCAGGGTGGCACGGGGGCGGCCCCTTTTATTCTCGAAAAAGAAGGCATTCCGCTGGGCAAGGGGCTGGCATACATCATGGTGACGGCCCTACTCGACAACCTCTATTACGTGGTGATGGTGCCGCTGGTAGTGCTCATCGCGGGCGCCGGGCTCTACCCCCACGAGGCCCTGCAAACCGGCTTCGTGGCCACGCTGCGGGTGGCGTTTGGGGTGAGCTACCTGTTCGTAACGCTCTACGCGGGGCTGATGCTGTACGCCATTTTTGTCAATCCGAAGTCGGTACGCCGGCTGCTGGTGCGGCTGTTTTCGTTCCGGCTGCTGCGGCGCTGGCGCCGCCCGGCCTACCGCCACGGGCAGGAGCTGGTGCGCGCCTCGCAGCAGCTGCGCGGGGCCGGCCCGGCCTACTGGTGGCGGGCGGGCGTGAGCACGGCCTTCGTCTGGACGGCCCGCTACGCCATCATCGGCTGCCTCATCGCCGCCTTCGTGCCCATGGACACGGGCACCTTCCTGTTCATTTTTGCCCGCAACATCACCTACAAAGTCATTTTGCTGGTGGCCATCACGCCGGGCGGCGCGGGCATTGCGGAGGGCGCGTTTCCCACTTTTTTCGGCAAGTTCATCGGCACGGCTACCATGACGAGCTTCGTGGTGCTACTCTACCGCATCGTGACCTATTACCTCTACCTGGTGCTGGGCCTGATTTTCCTGCCGCGCTGGGTGGCGCGGGTGTTTGGCAAGCGGCCCGCAGCGTTGTAAAACAGCCCGTCAAGCCGAGCGTATCGTTCAAACAAAAAGCCCCGAACCGCAATGGCTCGGGGCTTTTTTATCATCAGCAAACGCCAAGTTTATTCCTTTTCCAGCATCAGAGTGGCGCCGTCGGCCGACTTCAGCGTGAGCTTGTCGTCGGTGAGGGTTTCTACTGCAAACTGGTTCGACGTGGAGCTGCCTTCGGGGGTGAAAGAGATGGTTTTAGCAGCCTGGTCGAAGGTGTATTTGCCCGACACAGCGCCGGCGGCTCCGTCGGTCATGGTGTAGTTGCCGTTGGCAAAAACGTGCAGCTGCTGGTCTTTCTGCGCGTCGGTTTGCTTTACTTTGTCGCCGGTAGCATCGGTTTCTTTGGCGGTTTTCCAAACTTTGCTATCGGTACCGTATAGCATATTCACGCCTTCTACCTTTCCTTTGTCGTTGCCGCAGGCGGTAACGAACAAGGACAGCAGCAACAGCAAGCTGGCCACATAACGGAGCGAAAACAGAGACTGAGGTTTCATGAGCACAAAAAAAATGGTGAAAGAATGAGGTGGTCTGCGGTTGCAAACTCGTCGGCTTACGGCGGCTAAGCAAAAGAGTTTAATGCGAAACCCCGCCGGGACCGGCCCGTATATGGGCCCTGTTAGCTGGCTCGCACGTCGGCTACTCCACAATTTTTCTCCATCTTACTGAACTAATCCATGGGACTCTTTGATTTTCTCAGCGACAAAGGCGAGCAAAAACCCGTAGAGCCCGCAGCGAAACCGGCTGCTGGCGGCACTGATTTTTTCGGAAACGCCGCCGACGCCCAACCGGCTACGACCGGCGACTCGTACACCGTGGTGAGCGGTGACTCGCTTTCTAAAATTGCCAAAAACCACTACGGCGACGCCGCCAAGTGGCATCAGATATATGAGGCCAACAAGGCCACAATCGGCGCAAACCCTGACCACATCGAAGTGGGCCAGGTGTTGACGATACCTAGTCTCTAGGTACTTTTTTGCAGAAAAAAGGTGAGAAAAGCCACTCTGTTTCAGGGTGGCTTTTTTGCGTTTATATTAATCATAACCAACTGCCATCCTGAGCGCAGCGAAGGACCTTCTCACGTCAGGAAGCTTTGACGTGAGGAGGTCCTTCGCTGCGCTCAGGATGACAGCTGGCTTGAGCCAGCGAAAAATATTTTTCGCTTTTCGCATTGCCCATCCAAAAATTTCTCCCGTACATTTGCCCTACCAACGCGGTACTCCCTGCTAACGGCGGGAAGTTTCAAGTTTTATACAGAAGCGGCGAGAGACTAGGCTCCCTGACCCGCTGGCAACCATCCTCTGCGAAAGGTGCCAATTCCTACCCACGGCGGCTTCGGCCACCTTGGGGCATATGATTCGAGTGCCATGGAATACTCCGCTGAATCCGCTTTCTTGAACCCGACTGCTCCGGCTGCTTTCCGCGCCGTGGTTTCGGGTTTTTCTGTTTTGGCCCTTGCCGGCCAGCTCCACGCCACGCGCCCGGCACGAATGCGAATGTGCTGTTGCTGCCCGTGTTGTTGCTAAGCTGATTTCAGCTTAGGCTCCCCCTCCCCTCCTTTCTGGATTTTCTGGTGGCTTGCCACGGCCGGCGCGCGCCCTTTTGGGCTCGCGCGGCTGGGTTCGGGCCGCCGCTTCAACACGGGCTATTCGGGGGATTATTACGTCATAAAGCGCTTACCCAAAGCATTTTGGCAAATCCAAACAATTCATCATTACGGGTTTTCAATCCCCCAAACGCAACCGCATCATGTCCGCTCCCTCCCTGCACTTCGAAACGCTGCAACTCCACGCCGGCCAGCAGCCCGACCCCACCACCGGCTCGCGCGCCGTGCCCATTTACCAAACCACCAGCTACGTGTTCAAGAATGCCGAGCACGGCGCCAACCTCTTTGCCCTGAATGAGTTCGGCAATATTTACACCCGCCTGATGAACCCCACCACCGACGTGTTTGAGCAGCGCGTGGCGGCGCTCGAAGGCGGCGTGGCGGCCCTGGCCACCAGCTCAGGCCAGGCAGCTCAGTTTATTGCCCTGAACAACATCCTGCAGGCCGGCGACAATTTTGTAAGCACGGCCTTCCTATACGGCGGCACCTACAACCAGTTCAAGGTGGCATTCAAGCGCTTGGGCATCGAGGTGCGCTTTGCCGATGGCGACAACCCGGCCTCTTTTGAGGAGTTGATTGACGAGAAAACCAAGGCCATTTACCTCGAAACCATTGGCAACCCCAGCTTCAGCATTCCCGATTTTGAGGCCATTGCCGCCATCGCCAACCGGTATGACCTGCCGCTGATTGTGGACAACACCTTCGGCGCGGGCGGCTACCTGTTCCGGCCCCTGGAGCACGGCGCGCACATCGTGGTAGAGTCGGCCACCAAGTGGATTGGCGGGCACGGCACCAGCATCGGCGGCGTGATTGTGGACGGCGGCACCTACGACTTCGGCAACGGCAAATTTCCGCAGTTCACCGAGCCCAGCGAGGGGTACCACGGACTGGTTTTCAATGACGTATTCGGCAAGGGCGGGCCGTTCGGCAACATCGCCTTCATCATCCGGGCCCGGGTGGAGGGCCTGCGCGACTTCGGCCCCTCGCAGAGCCCCTTCAACGCCTTCCAGCTGCTGCAAGGCCTCGAAACCCTGAGCTTGCGCGTGGACCGCACCGTGGAAAACGCCCTGAAAATTGCCACCTGGCTGGAGCAGCACCCGCAGGTAGAAAGCGTGAACTACCCCGGCCTGGCCAGCAGCCCCTACCACCGCCTGGCGCAGAAATACCTGAAGCGCGGCTTCGGTGGCGTGCTGAGTTTCCGCATCAAGGGCAGCAAGGAAACAGCCACGCAATTCATCGACAACCTGAAGCTCATCAGCCACCTGGCCAACGTGGGCGACGCCAAGACGCTCATCATTCAGCCCTCGGCCACCACGCACCAGCAGCTGAGCGAGGCCGAGCAGCTAGCGGCTGGCGTCACGCCCACCTCGCTGCGCCTCTCGGTCGGCATCGAGCACTTCGAGGACATTAAAGCCGACTTGCAAGCGGCATTCGATGCTGTGGGCAACACTGCGACCCAGCCCACTGAGGGTGATGAAGTAGACGAACCCGAGTTGGAGCACGCCCAGCCGCTGGAAGTGTAATTGTTAGTGATTAACGGTTAGTTGGTTCCAAAAGGCCATTGACCACTAACCGTTAACCATTAATCACTAAAAAACTGCCGCTGGCGGGCCACCTCTGGTGGGCCGGCGCCAGCCTCGCTGGCGGCCTAGGTATTTGGCAGCGGTAGAATCGGCCCACGGGCTCACCGACTTTCCTGATTTACAGTTGGAGGAAGTATGGGGGTGAGATACCGATGGTGGGCCTCGTGCGCCGATTCTACTGCTGCTTTTAGTTGTTAGAACCCATGTCAGAACAGTTTTTTTACATCCCCAGCCTGCCTCTTGAAAGCGGAGAGACCTTAGAAGATGCCCGCGTAGCCTACCGCACCTGGGGCCAGCTCAACGAGGACCGCGACAACGTGGTGTGGGTGTGTCACGCCCTCACGGCCAACGCCGACGTGCTGACCTGGTGGCCCGGCCTGGTGGGCCCGGGCTGCTACTACGACCCCGCCGAGTGGTTCATCATCTGCGCCAACGTGCAGGGCTCCTGCTACGGCAGCACCAGCCCGCGCGACCCTGACCCTGCCACCGGGCAGCCGCGTTACCAGCACTTTCCGCGGCTCACTATTCGTGATTTGGTGAAGGCCCATGAGCTGCTGCGGCAGGACCTGGAGCTGACCGACATTCACACGCTTATTGGCGGCTCGTTGGGTGGGCAGCAGGCGCTGGAATGGGCCGTGCAGCGGCCCGATTTGTTCGACCATTTGGTGGTTATTGCCACCAACGCGCGGCATTCGGCCTGGGGCATCGCCTTCAACGAGGCGCAGCGGCTGGCCATTGAGGCCGACCCGACTTACGCGGCCGGCCAGCCCGGCGGGGGCGACGAGGGCCTGCGCGCCGCCCGCGCCATGGCCCTGCTCAGCTACCGCAGCTATTCGGCCTACGCCGAAACCCAGACCGACCCCGACGATGACGAGCTGCCGCGCGAGCACCGCGCCAGCTCCTACCAGCGCTACCAGGGCGACAAGCTAGTGGCCCGCTTCGACGCCTACAGCTACGTGGCCCTGAGCCACAGCATGGACTCGCACAACCTGGGCCGGGGCCGGGGCGGCGTGGCGAAGGCGCTGCGCCGCATTGGCGCCCGTACGCTGGTGCTGGGCATCACGTCCGACGTGCTATTTCCGCTAAGTGAACAGCGGGAGCTGGCCGCGCACATCCCCGGAGCTATGTACGCCGAGTTGGACTCCCGCTATGGGCACGACGGCTTCTTGCTGGAAACCGGGGCCATTACGCACTTTCTGGAACGGTTCTACGCGCCCACGTTCGTGCACTGAGCAACGAGACTCTTGGGCATTAGTTGGATTGTAAAGAAGAATACCTGACTGAGCCAGAAACAGGCTTTTTGAGCACAAAGCGAAGCTATTAAGCACAAAGCGAGGTCAGTCAGCACAAAAGCTAAGTGCCCAGCACAAAACTATTTGCTTGAGCACAAGAGCGGGGCGTGCACTGCAGCTACCCCCCAAGCAAATTTAACGTTACTTAAGATGAATGAAAAGAACCCATTGCGCATCGGCCTGATTGGGTTTGGCTGCGTGGGACAGGGTTTCTACGACATCGTGCAACGGCAGCCAGAACTGAACTTGGCCGTGACGCGCATTGCCGTGAAAACGCCCGACAAGCCGCGCCCGCTGCCGGCCCATCACTTCACTTACCACGCCGATGAGCTGCTGGCTGACCCGGCAGTGGATGTGCTGGTCGAAGTCATCGACGACGCAGCCGAGGCATTTCGGCTGGTGAGCACGGCCCTGCGCCAGAGCCGCCGCGTGGCCACGGCCAACAAGGCCATGCTGGCTCGCCACCTGCCCGAGCTGGTGCAGCTGCAGGCCGAGTTTGGCGGCACGCTGCTGTATGAGGCAGCCGTGTGCGGCAGCATTCCGGTGGTGCGCACACTCGACCAGTATTTCAGCCACGAGCCGCTGCACGCCCTCAGCGGCATCTTCAACGGCTCCTCTAACTACGTGCTGACGCGCATGAGCGAGGACGGCTCGGATTACGCGGCGGCCCTAGCCGAAGCCCAGTTGCAGGG
Source organism: Hymenobacter monticola (assembly GCF_022811645.1). Taxonomy (NCBI): domain Bacteria; kingdom Pseudomonadati; phylum Bacteroidota; class Cytophagia; order Cytophagales; family Hymenobacteraceae; genus Hymenobacter; species Hymenobacter monticola. The sequence goes on from NZ_CP094534.1 coordinate 1,186,569, forward strand.
CTTCGCCGAAACCGACCCGGCCCTGGACATGGGCGCCTTCGACCCTCGCTCCAAGGCCGTGCTTCTGGCCGCTCACGCCTACGGTGTTTTCTTGGAATCTGACGCCGTACTGAACCTGGGCATTGAAGGCATCTCAGCGGCTGATATTGCTTATGCAGCGTCGCAGGGGCAGAAAATCAAAGTAGTGGCCAGCCTCAGCCGCCTGCCCAGCGGCCACCTCACGGCCCTGGTGACGCCGCAGCTAGTGGGGCCGGAATCACCGCTCTACGGGGTGGAGCGGGAGTTCAACGCCGTGGTGCTAGATGCGGAATTCGCCGGCACGCAATTCTTGCAAGGGCGCGGCGCGGGCGGGCACCCCACCGGCTCGGCCGTGCTGGCCGATGTGCTGGGCCTGCGGCGCGGCCTGCGCTACCAATACGCCAAACAGGCCGCTGCGCCCGCCGTGCAACTCACTCACGGCCTGGAACTGGACGCCTACGTGAGCCACCCCGACGCCGGCGTGCTGCGCGAGGTGCTGACCTGGCTGGAGCTGCCCACTGAGGCCCTAGCTTCCACCGAAGCGGGCGGCGCTTACGCCACCGGTCCAGTGGCGGTGCAGCAGTTGTGGGCCTGGCGCCGCGAGCTGCGAGCCAACGGCGTGTTTGTGGCCCGCGTGGGCGAGGCGCGCGTAACCGCGCTGGTAACCGAAAAGGCGGCAACTGGTTGGGCGTAAAAGCACGTGTACCCCGAAGCTCCTGCTTCGGCTCGGCAGAACATCAACTGTTCAACGCGAGCCGAAGCAGGAGCTTCGGGGTACACGTGCTTACGGGTACTCCCTACTTGAACTCGATACGCACGGGCACTTGCCCAGGGAATTTCAATAAGTAAATCCCCGCCTTGAGCGAACCGCGTAGCACGGAGAGGTCGCGAGTGCTGACCGGGTTGATGGTGCGCACCACGCGGCCGGCGGCGTCCAGCAGCTGGGCTTCGGTCAGGTTCACCCAGGCCTCGGGCAGCTGGATGCGAATGGCCGCGTCAGCTGGGTTGGGGTAGGCTTGGGCGGCGGGCTGGGTAGTAGCCACGGAGCGGGCGGCCAGCGTGGTACCGGCCTGGGCCAGTGCCGGCCGCAGGAAGTCACGGATGGCGCGGAAGGTGGTATCGGCGTAAGCCGTGTTGCTTTCGAAGGGAATGTGGCCGGCGCGCGAGAGGCGCACCAGCGTGCTGCGGATGCCCACCTGCGTGGCGCGCGGATGCAGGCGCCCACTGCCGTACACGTACTTGGGCGGCAGCAGCGAGCCCACCCGGCCCTGCAGGTAGGGCACGGTGCCATCAGAAGTGCCGTGCACGCTCAGCAGGGGCGCGTTGCCGGCCTCGATGACGCTGGGCTGCTCGGTGGCCCCGCTCAAGTTGAGCACGGCCAGCACGGCGCTGCTGTAACCGGGGTTGCCGCTGTTGCCCTCGATGCCGCCCAGGCTGTTGAGGCCCACATAAGCAGGCACTTCCGTGGCTTTGTCAATATAGCCTGCCGAGAGGGCCATGAAGGCGCCAGCCGACGAGCCGCCCACCACAATGTAGCTGGGCTGAATGCGGTAGGTATTCGTGGTGGCCGCGTCGCGGCGGAAAAAGCGCACGGCGGCGCGCATGTCCTGCATGCCGCGAATGGCCGCCTGGGCCACGCCCACCGTGTCGGCAGCAGGCGGCGGAAAGCCGGTGATGGGGAAGCCCAGGCGGTACTCGATGCTGGCCGTGACGTAGCCCAGCCGGGCCAGCTGGGTGCACACGTTCACCATGTAAGCATCGGTCTTGGAGCCCGTGATGAAGCCGCCCTGGTGGGCAAAGATGATGACCGGGCGCCGGGCCAGCACGTCGCCGGTGGGCTGGTACACGTCCATGGTCAGCGCCTGGGTGCTGCCGGTGTAGGTGGTGGCCGAGCCGTAGGTGACGTTCGACGTCACGGTCACGTTCGGAAAAATGGGCCGGTAGTAGCGCCCGCCGGTGGTGTCGATGAACGTCTGGGCCCGGGCGGCCGGCACGGCGGCCAGCAGCAACAGCAGGATGCGGAGAATGAATTTCATAAGGTTACAAATTACGTCATTGACAAGGGTTTATTCCACCACCACGCGGCGCACCAGCGCCGTGCCGGCCACCGTGAGGTGCAGCTGGTACACGCCCGGCGCCAGGCCGCGCACGCTCACCTCACCAGCCAACTGCTGGCCGGCCGTTGCCAGCTGGAGGCGACGCACCGTCTGGCCCAGAACGTTCGTTAACTCAGCCACCACCGGTGCAGCGGCCCCGGCCGGCAGCGGCAACGCCACTTGGAAGCTGCCCGAGGCCGGGTTCGGCCACACCTGCAGCCCGGCGGCCAGGGCCTGCGCGGGCGAGGCAGCCAGCACACCGGCCGCGCTCAGCTCCAGGGCGAAGCGGCCGGGGGCCGTGGTGCCGGCCAGCGTGAAGGCGTAGCGGGTGCCGGCGGCCAGGGGCGTGCGGGTGCCCGTCAGCCCATCGGTCAAAGCGAAGGCGCCGGGGGCATAGTTGGCTAGCTGGTCGGCCGTGAGCACGTAGGCGCCCGGGCTGGGCACGTCCACGGCGAGCGGGATGGTGGTGGGTGCCCCCACCATCGGCAGGCCGTTGATGGCCAGCGGCTGGCCGGCGGCCACGGTGGACAGGTTCAGGCCGCTGGGGTTGGACAGCTTGACGGCATCGAAGGCGGCATCGACGCCGCTGGTGGCGCCGGCTTGCTGGTACAGGTAGGCCTCGTCGGCAGCGGCCGGGGTGGCCGCGGCGGCCAGCGTGAGGCGCAGCTGCGGCCGGGTATCGGCAGTGGAGCGCTGTACCGTGGCCGTGTTAGCAACATTAAAGTTGGTGATGCGGGCGCTCACGGGCATGGTGAGCGTGACAGGCGACGCGCTTAAGGAACGCACAAAGAACCCCTGCCCCAGTGGAATGGTGGCTCCCACGCTGCCCATACCGTTCACGTAGGTGCGGTAGTTGCCGGCGTACTGGGCGGTGCTCACGAAGATGTACATCGCACCGCTCATGCCACTGGGCACGGGCACGGCATCCCAGCTCATGGCCGAGGCAAAGGGGTTACCGACCAGGTGCCAGCCGGCGGTGGGCGTGGCGGCCGGGGCCAGCGTCACGGCAATGTCTTCGTTGTTGCGGGTGAGGGGGCCGTTCAGGTCCAGCGTCTGGCCGGCGGTGATGTTCAGGATGAAGCCCCGGCCGCGGTCGAAGCCGGTGAGGGAGCCGCCGGGAGCCACGGGCACGGCCCAGCCCTTGTCGAACTCCGAGTAGCTGGTGGCCGGCGAGGTGAGGGCCCGGGACTGGTCGTAAACGTAAACGTTGGGGAAGGGCGTTACCAAATCGGGCCGGGCGGCGGTGTTATAGGCCGGGTTGAACTCGGGCGTGAAGGCGGGCGCATTCACGCTTGTCAGGCCCCCAAAATCAAACGGCAAGGCCAAGTGGCGGTAGCCCAGGCCGGAGTTCACGCGGGGGTCGAGGTAGCGCTGAAACGAAAGGCTGCTCCGCAGCGTGGCCGCGCCGGGCGTGGCCAGGGCCGTGCCCGTGGGGCCCGATAGCAGCACCAGCGCCCGGCTGTTGAGTACGTGCCCGCTGGTGGGCAGGAAACGCTGACTGATGCTTAAGTCTCTGGTCAGCTGCACGGTGAAGGGGACGGGCACGTTCACCTCAAACTCGCGCACCTGAACGGGCAGGCCCAAACCGGTGATTTGGTTGCCGGTGCCGGTGTAAGCGTAGCTGGCATCGGGGCTGAAGGTGCGCGCGCCCGTGTTGCGAATGGCACCCGTGGCGCCGCTGGCGCTGATGCCGTCGGGGTCGCAGATGCGCAGCATGGCGCCGGCCTGCAGGTCGAAATTGCCGGGTCCATCTACCACGAAGCAGCTGGTGTTCAGGGTGCCGGCTGCTTGGCCGCTCTGGCCGCGCACCACCAACGTGCCGTACACCGTCACGTTGCCGCTGAGCGTGGCCGTGCCGCTGTTGATAGTAATGTCCTGGTAAGAGCCCCCGGGCACGAACTGATTAGTGTTGATAACCAGGCTAGGCAGCGCCGTCGCGAAGGGCGCCAACAGCGGGCGCAGGAAGGCGCGCATGTCGCGGTACACCGTGTCGGCATAAGCCAGGCCGGCGGCGCTGGTGCTCTCGAAGGGCACGTGCCCGGCCTTGCTGAAGCGGCGCAGCTGGTTGGGCACGCCAATGCTGGTGGCGTAGGGGTTGAGGCGGCCGCTGCCGTACACGTACTTGGGCGGCAGCAGTGAGCCCACCCGGCCTTGCAGGTAAGGCACAGTGGCGTCGGAAGTGCCGTGGGCGCTGTAGAGAGGCGCGTTGCCGGGCTCGATGACGCCGGGCTGCTCAGTGGCCCCGCTCAGGTTGAGCACGGCCAGCGGGAAGCTGTTGTAGCCCGGGTTGCCGCTGGTTCCCTCGATGCCGCCCAGCGCGGCTAGGCCCACGTAGGCGGGCACCTCGCTGGCCTTGTCGAGGTAGCCCACTTCCAGCGCCGCAAAGGCCCCGGCCGACGAACCGCCCACCGCGATGCGGCTGGCGCTGGCGCGGTACAGGTTGGCGCCGGCCGCGTCGGCCCGGAAAAAGCGCACGGCCGCGCGCAAATCCTGCATGCCCCGGATGGCGGCCTGCGCCACGCCCACGGTGTCGCGGGCGGGCGGCGGGAAGCCGGTGATGGGGAAGCCCAGCCGGTACTCAATGCTGGCCGTGACGTAGCCCAGTTTCGCAAACTGGGTGCACACCTTCACCATGTAGGCGTCGGTGCGCGAGCCCGCCACGAAGCCGCCGCCGTGGGCAAAAATGATGACCGGCCGCTCGGGGCTGGCGTCGCCGGTGGGCTGGTAGATGTCCATCAGCAGGGTTTGGGTGCCGCCCAGGTAGTTCACGGCCGAGCCGTAGACCACGTTCGGCGTCACGGTCACGTTCGGAAACACCGGCTGAAAGAAGCGCCCGTTAGTGGTGTCAAGGGGCGCTTGGGCCGCGGCCCGCTGCCAGGTGCCCAGCACCAGCAGCAATACCCATAGTAAAGAAGCCTTCATAGAAATGCAGGTTAGATTGAAGAAACAGATTGAGCCAATGGGCTGACGTAGAAACGGGGCGCAGGGTTGGGCAGCGGGTGGAGCCCCCGTTTCGAAGGTACGGCATGCGTTATTTGCAGCCGCGTCGCCCGCACCACCCAGGGCCTGGGCCTGCCCCCGCCCGTTGTTGAACGACCTCGTTGTAAGGGCGCCAACGTCCGGGTGGGGGCCCGCCCCGCCCCTACCTCTATCAATCCATTTCCCCATGTCCGTCCATTTCCCTCCCGCCCTTCAAGCCGGCCAGCGCGTGGCCCTTGTGTCGCCCGCCCGCAAAATCTCGGCCGCCGAGCTGGCGCCCGCCATTGCCACCCTCGAAAGCTGGGGCTTCGAAGTGGTGCTCGGCGAGAGCATTGCCGGCGACTTCCACCAGTTTGCCGGCAATGACGACCTGCGCCGCGCCGACTTCCAGCGCCAGCTCGATGACCCCACCATCCGCGCCATCCTCTGCGCGCGGGGCGGCTACGGCACCGCCCGCATCGTGGACGGGCTCGACTTCACCGCCTTCCGGGCCGCGCCCAAGTGGGTGGCCGGCTTCTCCGACGTCACCGTGCTCAACAGCCACTTGCTGGCCTTGGGCTACGCCAGCATCCACGGCGTGATGCCGGTGCTGTTTCACCAGGAAGACGGCGAGCTGGCGCTGGAAACCCTGCGCCGGGCGTTGTTCGGCGAAGCCTTTCAGCCCATCGCCGCGCCGGCCCACGTCCTCAACCGGCCGGGCACCGCCACCGGCGCACTGGTGGGCGGCAACCTCAGCCTGCTCCAAACCATCACGGGCACGGCCTCGCAGGCAGGCTTCGCGGGTCGCATCCTGTTTCTGGAAGACTTGGACGAGTACCTCTACCACGTCGACCGCATGATGCTGCACCTGCACCGCTCCGGGCAGCTGGCCGGCCTGGCCGGGCTGGTGGTGGGCCACTTCTCCCAAATGCGCGACAACGCCATTCCCTTCGGCGTCACGGCCGAGGAAATCATCGACCGCTACGCCCGGATGTACGACTTCCCGGTGGCCTACAACTTCCCCGTAGGCCACGAGGCCGACAACCTGGCCCTGGTGGTGGGCCAGACCGTGACCCTGACGGTGGACGACGCAGGGGGCCGGCTGACGGCCTAAGCGCCTGGGCGAAAGCATCGGTTTCCTTCCGTCGTGGCGGCCCAAATGGTCAGTACCTGGCGCAGGCTTGCGACGGCCTCACCGCGTTACCTAGGCCGCGTGCGGATTGTAGCTTTGGGTTTCCCTGCTTCTTTTACCTGCTGCATATGGCCCTTTCTACTCTTCTAAATATGCGCTTGCTGGCGGCCGGCGCCCTGCTGGCCGCGGCGGGCCCGGCCAGTGCCCAGGCGCCCACCATCATCGGCCTGAGCCCGGCGGCCAACACCGCCGCCCTGCCCCGCACCGGGGCCCTCACCGTCACGTTCAGCCAGCCGCTCACGGCCGCTTCGGCGGGGGCGCTGCGGGTGTACGGCAACCAGCGCGGCGGCCTGCGCACGCGGGGCACCACGCCCGCGGCGGTGCTGGGCCCCGCCCTCAGCTTTGCGCCCGGGCCCCGGCCCTACCTGCCCGGCGAGGAAGTGCAGTACACCGTGACGCGGGCCGCCACCAGCACGGGCGGCGCGGCCTTGGCCCGGCCGTGGGTGGGCCGGTTCACGGCGGCCGTTTCGGGCCCCGGCAACGGCCACTTCGGCCCCACCGCCACCACCTGGGTAGACGGCACCCCCTACAACGTGGCCCTGGGCGACGCCGACAACGACGGCGACCTCGACCTGTTTGTGTGCATGGCCGGCTCCGTCGACGTGCTGCTGCGCCTCAACGACGGCAAGGGCCACTTCGGCGGCGGGCAGCGCGTGTCGGGCGGGTACAACCCCTCGGCCTTGGTGCTGGCCGACGTGAACGGCGACGGTTGGCTCGACCTGCTGGCCGTAAACTTCCTGAGCCAGAACGTAACCGTGAGCCTCAATGACGGGCGGGGCGGCTTCGGCAATGCCCGCAGTGCCTCCGCCGGCGCGCTGCCCCTGGCCTTGGCCGTGGCCGACCTCGACGGCGACGGCGACCTCGACCTGGCCATTGCCAACGGCGGCGTACGCACCGTGAGCGTGCGCATGAACGACGGAACCGGCGCCTTTTCCGGCACCCAAGACCTGCCCACCACCGGCCAGGGCGACGGCGTTGCTCTGGGCGACGTGGACCAGGACGGCGACGTAGACCTGGTGGCGCTCGACAGTTTCGGGGCCACGGCCGACGTGTTTCGCAACGACGGCAGCGGCACCTTTGGCCCCCTGACCACCACGCCCATTGCCCGCGACCCGCGCAACGTGGCCCTGGTGGACGTGGACCACGACGGCGACCTGGACCTGCTGGCCAACAGCGAGGCCGGCCAGGCCCTGAGCGTGCGCCTCAACGACGGCACCGGCAACTTTGGCGGGGGGCAGGACGTGCCCCTGGGCTTCAACAGCTGGCGGATGACCATCGGCGACCTGAACGGCGACGGCCACCCCGACGCCGCGGTGGTGTGCCCCAACGACAGCGTGGTGAGCGTGTGCTTCAACGATGGCGCGGGCCGGTTTGACGCCCCTTTGCACCTGCCCATGGGCCATAGCCCCTACGGCGTGGCCACCGCCGACGTGGACGGCGACGGCGACCTCGACCTGGTGGCCGCCAACTTCAGCGGCGCCGGCCTGGTGAGCGTGCGCCTCAACGAGTACCTGGCTCCGGAGCCCACCGCCCCCACCACCGGGCCCCTGGAGCTCTACCCCAACCCCACCGCCGGCTCGTTCCGCGTGCTCAGCCGCGAGCCCGATGCCCCGGTGCGTGTGTTCAACAGCGCCGGCCGCCAGGTGCTGGCCGCCCGCACCAACGCCACGGGCGCGGCCACCCTGCTGCTGCCCACCGACCTGGCCCCCGGCCTCTACCTGGTGAAGGCGGGGGCCCACACCCAGCGCCTAGTGGTAGAATAAGCCACCGTCACAGCTGCCGAGGCGTTGGGCCATGCCCGGGTGGCCGCCCGCTACGGTCACCCGCCCGCCGAGGCCCCACTGTGGCAGGGCCGTATTGCGCGCCGGCCGGGGCAAGGCCGGCGTCATTACTGCGGGAAAAGAGGTAGCTTAGTGTCTCATCCTTAGCCTCCTTTCCCATGCAACACCCCTACTCCCGGCCGGCTCGCGCCGCCGCCTTCGTCTTGCTGTGGCTGCCGGCCGTGCCGGCCAGCGCCCAGGCCCCCTCCCTCGTGTCCCTCACGCCGCCGGCCAACGGGACCAGCGTGGCGCGCAACGCCCCGGTGGTGGCCAACTTCAGTCAGCCGGTAGGCGGGGGAGCGTCTGGGGCCCTCAAGGTGTTTAGTAGCCAGCGGGGCGGCCAGCGGGCCGGAGGGGCGGCCACGCTGGTCGGCAATACCGTCAGCTACGCGCCCCTGCCCTACGGCTTCCAGCCCGGCGAAACCGTGTTTGTGAGCCTGACCACGGCTTCGGCCGCGGTGAGCGGCGCCCTGGCCGTGCCCCGCGTGCAGCAGTTCACGGCGGCCGTGGGGGGCACCGGGCAGGGCAACTTCGGCGGCGGCAGCGACCTGCCGCTTCCGGTGGCGGTGTCGTCGGTGGTGGCCGGCGATGTGGACAACGACGGCGACCTCGACTTAGTGGTGGGCATGAACTCGTCGGCGGGCGTCAGCCTCTACCTCAACACCGGCACCGGCACCTTCTTGCCCGGCGCCGAGGTGGGCATGGGCAGCAACGTGGTGGCGGCCTACCTGGCCGACGTGAACGGCGACGGCCAGCTCGACCTGGTGTCGGTGGGCGGGGGTGGCTACTACGTGGTGGTGCGCCGCAACGCCAACGGCAGCTTCGTCAACAACCAGCTCGGGCTTGGCTTCCAGGTGGCGGTTCAATCCCTGGCCTTGGCCGACGTGGACGCCGACGGCGACCTCGACATGGTGCTGGCCTTGCGCAACGGCACGGTGACCGTGAGCACCAACAACGGGCAGGGGGCCTTCGTGCAGGGCTCGCAGGTGGCCACGGGCGTACAGCCCGGCCGGCTGGCGCTGGCCGACGTGGACGCCGACGGCGACCTCGACCTGCTGGTGCCAGCCCCCCTGGGCAACGTGGTGAGCGTGCACCGCAACGACGGCACGGGCAGCTTTGGCAGCGGCACGCTGGTGACCGTGGGCACCGCCCCCCAGACCGTGGCGCTGGCCGACGTGGATGCCGACGGCGACCTCGACCTGCTCACGCCCAACCTCAGCAGCCGCAGCGTGAGCCTGCGCCTGAACGATGGCACCGGCCGCTTTGGGGGCGGCACCGAGCTGGCCCTGCGCAGCGCGCCCGCCGACTTGGCCGTGGGCGACGTGAACGCCGACGGCCGCCCCGATGTGCTGGCCACTGGCGCCGGCAGCGTGGGCACAAGCGTGCTGCTGAACACCGGCACCGGCAGCTTTGGGCCAGCCAGTGCCGTGGCCTTACCGCAGCCCGGCGTCGGCCTGGCCCTGGCCGACGTGGACGCCGATGGCGACCTCGACCTGCTCACCGCCCACGCGGGCACCAGCAGCGTGAGCGTGCGCCTCAACGGCCCCGCCTCCCCGCTGGCCACCGCCGGGGCCGCCAGGGCCGCCGCCCTCCAAGCCTTCCCCAACCCCGCCACCGGCCGGGTGCAACTGGTGCTGCCGCCCGGCGCTACCGCCGCCAAGCTGCTCGACGCCTTGAGTCGCGTAGTGCGCACGGTGCCCGCCCCGGCTGGCACGGCCACCCTCGACGTAGCCAGCCTGCCGGCGGGCCTGTATCTGGTGCGCGCCGCCGGCCAAGCGGTGAGGCTGACGGTGGAGTAGGCCACCCGCCCTTTTAGCTTGGTGGCGGGTGGCTGGATTACGGCCGGCCCAGGAATTCCAGCACCGCCGCGTTGAACACGGCCGGGTCTTCCTGCGGGGCGTAGTGCGTGAGGCTGGGCAATATCTTCACCTCGCCCTTGGGAATGCTGCTGGCGATGAGGCGGGTGTGGGCCGGCTGAATCAGGTCTTTCTCGCCGGCCAGCACCAGCGTGGGGGCCGATATGCCGGCCAAGTCGGTGGCCTTCATGCGTGGGTAGTCGAGCAGCAGCGTCATAAGCGGGCGCACCTTGCGGGCCTGCTTGTTGACGGGGTAGAGCAGGGTGGTCAGGGTTTTGCCTTTGTGCACCTCTTTCAGGGTGGCGGGCGTTACGGCCAGGGTGTCGGCCCAGAGGTTGGCGCCCATGGTCACGAGTTTTTTTACCTGCTGGGGGTGGTGCAGGGCCAGGCTGAGGCCGGTATTGCCGCCATCGCTCCAGCCCACCACGTGGGCGGCCGGGATGTTCAGCGCCTTCAGCAGCGCGCTCATGTCGTCGGCGAAGAGGTCGTAGGAGAGGGTTTGCTTGCCGTTGGTGCTCTGGCCCTGGGCGCGGGTATCCACGGCAATGACCTGGTAGTGCTTGGCCAGTTCGGGAATCTGGGCGGTGAAGGCCGAAATGGACTGGCCGTTGCCGTGCAGCAGCAGCAAGGGCTCGCCGGTGCCGTAGGTTTCGTAGTAGAGCTTGATGCCGTTGAGGGCCACGGTGTGGCCAGCGGCGGCGTTGCGGCCGTAGTTCACCACGCCCTGGCCCGTGATTTCGAGAAAGTGGTTGCCGGCCGGCTCCTGCGCCACGCGGTAGCGGTAGGCATCGTTGAGCGCCAGGGGTCGCCAGCCGTTGGGAAAGCCGTTCGCACTATCAGCACGGGCGGCCTCAAAGTCGCCGTTGAGCAGCGGCACAGACTGCCACTGGTTTTTACCGCTGGCTACTTCCAGCTTAAAATCGTCATAGCCAAAGGTGCCGTTGAGGTACACGTTGGCGTTGATGGTAAGCTGCGCGGCCGTTTTGGGCAGCGTGCCGGTGAGGGCGAAGGTGCGCCACCGGCCGTCGCGCCGCTTGGCCCGCATCTGGCCGGGCTTGCTCATGCTCAGGTATTTCTTGTTTTTATCAAACGTCACGGCGAAAACGTTAGCATCGGCGCTGTCGCCAGCGGGCGCCTCCACCTTCATGCGGGCCGAGAGGCGGTAGGGCTTGCCGGCGTAGGGCTGCACATCCGCCCGCTGCCGGAAGTAGAACACGGGGCTGACCTGGGTTTTGAGCTTGGACTGGGCGGCGGCGGGCAGGCAGAAAGCCAGCAGCGTGAGGAGAATGGCGAGGTGTTTCAAGAAAGAGAAAGGAATGGATGAGCTTGATAGATACAAAAAAAGGCCGGCTGGTTGCCCAGCTGGCCTTTTTGCTTACTTATTTCACGGATGACTGGGCGACGGCCACTCCGGTCCGACCGCCCTAGGCGGTCCGACCGGTCATCTTTGTTTATCGGAACGTGGTTGCTTCGACCGGTAGGACCGCCTAGGGCGGTCCTACCGGGGCAGACGCTGGCTCAGTCCACGTACAGCACCTGCGTCATGGTCTGGCCTACGGCCTTGAGCGTCTTGCGGTCGATGATGCTCATGTTGTCGGTGGTGGCGTGGTGGTAGGCCGGGAAGTAGTCGTTGCCGTAGCTGGGGTGGTCGTAGATGTCCAGCGTCGGAATGCCGGCCTTGTTAGTGTACACGTGGTCATCGGTGATGCCGCCGGTGTCCTGAAACAGGAAGAAGTCGGAGTAACCCAGCGTGGCGGCCGTGTTCCAGATTTTGTCGAGCGGGCCGCGGGCGTAGGTGCGCGAGGTTTCTTCGCGGGTGAAGGTGCCGCCCTTGGCACCCACCATATCCAGCAGCACGCCGTACTCGGCCTTGTAGTTGGCGGGCAGCAGGTTCTTGGTCCAGTACTGCGAGCCCAGGCACCAGGAGTCGGTGCCGCTGCCGTCGAGTTGGTTTTTCAGGTCCTGCTGGGTGGTGTCGTCGTGGCCCCAGTCTTCGGCGTCGAAGAAGATGAAGTCCACGCCCACATTGGGGGCCAGCGAATCGGGCTGCTGGCCGAGCACGCGGGCCATTTCCATGGCCACGGCCACGGCGCTGGCGCCGTCGGAGGCGCCATCCATGGGGGCGTTTTTCTTCTTTGGGTCTTTGTCGTTGTCGGCGAAGGGCCGGGTGTCCCAGTGGCCGAAGATGGCCACGCGCCGCGCCGCCGTGGGCTGGTATTGCGCAATGATATTGCGGCAGCGGATGTTGGTGCCGTCAAACGTCATCGCGCTGAAGGGCTGCTCCATCACCTTCAGGCCGAAGCCCTTCATCTTGCGCACTATCCAGTCGCCGCAGGCCACGTGGGCCTTGGAGTTGGGCACGCGCGGCCCGAAGCTCACCTGCTTGGCCGTGAAGGCGTAGGCCGAGTCGGCATTGAACACGGGGGCCTTGGGCAGTTTGGGCGCGGCCGGGGCATCGGTGGTGGCCGTTTCGGTGGTTTTGGTTTTGTCCGGGCAGCCTGTGAGAACGAGCAGGCCGGCCAGCGCGGCCAAGGGAAGGCGAAGAGAGCGGAAGTTCATGCGGCGTGCAATGCGGCGCGGACGGTGGGCCTCACCCCCCGGCCCCCTCTCCCGGAGGAGAGGGGGAGCCTGGCAAATGTTTCGATTAATGAATTGGTGCTAAAGTTACTCCTCACTATAGGCCCACTCCACGCCGGCCTTGGTGTCTTTTATCACGATGCCCTGGCCTTTGAGGGCGGCCCGAATCTGGTCTACTTTGTCGTAGGCCTTGTCGGCTTTGGCTTCGCTGTAGAAGCCCAGCGTGAGGGCCAGCAACTCTTCCACGTTGGCGCGGGGCTCGTCGCTGAGGCCCAGCACGTCCTGCACGAAGGTGCGGTAGGTGCCGGCCGCCTGCGCCAATGCTGCAGGGCCCACTTCGGCCAGCGCGGCGGGGTTGGCAGCCAGCGTGTTGAAACGCTTCAGTAGGTCGAACAACGCGGCCACGGCGCGGGGCGTGTTCAGGTCGTCGTTGAGAAACTCGGCGGGCTTGGCGGCCAGCGCCAGCAATTGGTGGGCTGGCGAGTTGGCGGGCTGGTGGGTTGTTGCTGTGGCTTCTTCAGCCGCTACTTCACCCGTCCGCTCATCCACCAATCCACCAATCCACTGCTCCACCAAGCGCAGGCCGTTCATCAGCTTGCGGTAGCCTTTGCGGGCGGCCTGCAGGGCGTCGTCGCTCACGTCCACGGGCGAGCGGTAGTGGGCCTGCAGCAGGAAGAAGCGCACCACCATGGGCGAATAGCCGAAAGCCAGCGGCCCGGTCGGGCCCTTGAACATGTCGCCCAGCAACACGAAGTTGCCCAGGCTCTTGCTCATCTTGGTGCCGTTCACGGTTATCATGTTGTTGTGTACCCAGAAGCGGGCCTCGTCGGTGTGCGAGTGGCTGCCCTGGCTTTGCGCAATCTCGCACTCGTGGTGCGGAAACATCAGGTCGAGGCCGCCGCCGTGGATGTCGCTCAGGTCGCCGAGGTACTTGCGGCTCATGGCCGAGCACTCCAGGTGCCAGCCGGGGAAGCCCTCGCCCCAGGGCGAAGGCCAGCGCATGATGTGCTCGGGCGAGGCCTTTTTCCACAGGGCAAAGTCCAGCGGGCTGCGTTTCTCGCTCTGGCCCTCCAGGTTGGCGCGGGTGCCGGCCAGCTGGTCCTCAATGCTGCGGTTCGAGAGCTTGCCGTAGCGCTTGCCTTCCTCGTTGTACTTGGGCACGTCGAAATACACCGAGCCGTTGACCTCGTAGGCCAGGCCGTTGTTGATGATTTCCTCGATGACCTGAATCTGCTCGATGATGTGGCCGCTGGCCTGGGGCTCGATGTCGGGCGGCAGGCAGCCCAGGCCCAGCATGTGCTGGCGGTAGCGGTTGGTGAAGTGCTGGGCCACCTGCATGGGCTCGATGCGGGCCGCGCGGGCGGCTTTTTCCATCTTGTCCTCGCCGGTATCGGCGTCGCTTTCGAGGTGGCCCACGTCGGTGATGTTGCGCACGTAGCGCACCTGATAGCCCAGGTGGCGCAGGTAGCGCGTCAGCACGTCGAACACCACCGGGCCGCGGGCGTTGCCCAAATGGGCTTCGCTATACACCGTGGGGCCGCACAGGTACACGCCCACCTGGGGCGCGTGCAGGGGCTGGAATTCTTCTTTCTTGCGGGAGAGAGTATTATAGAGCGAAAGCGACATGGTGCAAAGGTAGCGGCAGGAAAACTCCCCTCCTCAGATGAGGAGGGGATGTTCGAGCCAAAGGCGAGAACGGGGGTGGTTGAACCGGTTGAACGAAGCCAGAACAGGCGCTAACGCGGTTTGTGGGCCAGCCGTTCGGTGGGTGTGCATCGAAAGTGTAGGGGTAGTACTGCGGGGCGTGCGGGTTTCATTCAACGGAATCAACTACCCCCGTTTTTGCTGCGCAAAAACTCCCCTCCTCATCTGAGGAGGGGAGTCCCGTTCAATGGCGCAACCGGTACAGACTCTCCACCGGAAAATGGTCGCTCCATTTCATTTCGCGGTGCACCTGGCAGCCCAGCACTTCCCATTGCTTAGAAGCAAACTGCTGGTCGATGCGCAGGCCGGGCAGGCGGCCGTTGTAAGTGGCCCCGATGCCCAGGCCCACCGTGGCCCAGGCGTTTTGCAGGTGGTCGGCCAGCTGGTCGTAGGGGTAGGAATAGGGCAGGTCGTTGAGGTCGCCGGCCAGCAGCACGGGGTAGGGCGAGCGGCGCACGCGGGCCAGCACGGTGTCGACTTGGGTGCCGCGGGCCACGGCCCCGTTGCGGAAACGGCGCAGCAGGTTGGGCGCCTTCTGGCGCAGGCCGGCGCGGCTTTCGGTGGCGGCCGCGATGTCGGCGTCGGCCATGCTCATGCTTTGCAGGTGCAGGTTAAACACGCGAATGGTGTCGGGGCGGCCGCGGCCGGTGCGGGCGGCGGGGCGCACCACGTCGGCCCACATGGCGTGGTTCTGCGAGATTTTGCCAAACGTTATAGTGCCGCGCCGCACAATGGGAAAGCGCGAAAAAATGGCCAGCCCGAACTCTGAACCCACCTTATTGGTGAGCGTGACGGACACGAACGAGTGCCGCCCACTGCTGCGCCCCAGAAATTCCTCGGCGCGGAAAATGTCTTTGTCGTTGCGCGAGCCGTGGGGCTCGTTGTAGAACTCCTGCAGGCACAGCACGTCGGCCGGGCTGGTGGCCAGCCAGCGAATCAGCCCCGTGGAGGAGGCATTGTTGGGCTCGCGCAGCTGGGCATACACATTAAAAATACGCACGTTGGCCGACAGCAGCGACACCTCATTGGGGTGCACCGCGAAGAACTGCGAGCGGGGCAGCGCCACCTTCGGCAACGGCACGGGGCGGCCCTCGGCGGGGGTTTCGCCCTGCATTTCGGGCGCCACAAAGTGCAGCGCCAGCCCGCGCTGCACGTGCGGCCAGGTGAGGGCCAGCGCCGCAATGGGCAGCACGGCCACCCGCCAGTTTCGCCGCAGCCAGTACAGGGCCAGCAGCAACGTGCACCCCAGCGCCACCGGCGTGGTGAGCGCCCCAAACACCACCGGCCAGAAGGCCGCCGCGGGCACCTGCTCGCAGCCAATGGCCAGCAGCAGCCACCCCAAGGTGAGCAAGGTAAGTTTGAAAGCGAAAGAGCGGCGCACAGCACTAAAAAAGAGCGCGCAAAGGTAGCGGCCCCAGCCGAAGGCCGCGGCGATGCCGGACCGCAAGCATCTTTATTGGCATGAGCCGAATTCTACTTTTTGCGCTGCTCATGCTGGCCAGTGGACTCGTCCGCAGCAGCATGGCCACTCCCCACCCACCGGCCAGCGCCTCCCTGGCTTTTTATGAGAACAAAGGCCAGTGGCCCGCCGCTGCCCGGCGGCACGCTGTTCATCGAGCCGGCCGGCTTCGTGTACTCCCTGCGCGACTCGGCCGCCCGGCCGCAGCACGGGGCGCCGGCCGCCACCGCCGGCCGCGGCCAAGCCTACGCCGTGCGCTTTAAGGGCGCGACGGCCGCAGCGCTGCGCGGGGCCAAGCAGCTGCCCGTTCTCCGCAGCTACTACCTCGGCTCCGACCCCAGCCGCTGGGCCACGGGGGTGCCGGGCTTCCGGCAGGTGCACTACGCCGACGTCTGTCCCGGCGTCGACGCGACGCTGTATGAAAACGACCGGCAGCGGCTGGAATACGCCTTCGCGGTGGTGCCCGGCGCCCGGCCCGGCGCCATTGTGCTGCGCTACGACGGCGCCACCGGCCGGCCGCATCCAGCGGCCGGCCGTGCCCTGCGCCTTTGTGCTGCACGACAACCGGCGGAACTTCCGACTCGGCACCTACGACCAAGCCTACTTTGTGGACGTGGACGCCGCCGGCAGCGTGGTGGTTACCGACCCGTTGGTGCCCAACATCATCACCCCCAACGCCGACGGACAGAACGACTTTTTTGAGCAGCGCTTTTCCTGCTTGCCGGTGCAGCTGCGGGTGTACTCGCGCTGGGGCCAGGAGGTGTTTCGGGCCGAAGAATACGCCAACGACTGGAACGCGGCCGGGGTACCAGCGGGCATCTATTACCTCGTGTTGCGCGACACGGCCGGGCGCCGCTACCGGGGCTGGCTGGAAGTGGTGAAGTAAGTACCACCAACTTCGCACGAATTTTGCGCAAGTGCCGTTCGGGCAAACACCGGGACGGGCGCGGGCCGTGGCGCCGCCTCCAGGTTTTTTTTCTTTATCATTCTGCCTTTTGCTGCTTCTATGCCCGTACCTTTTCGCGTGGTTGGCCGGTGCTTTCTCGCAACGCCGCTGTTCTTTTTTGCACTGCTCTCGGCCCAGCCCGGCCGGGCCGCTGGCACCGAGCCCGGCAGCCCTAGTCTGGAGTTCATTCAGAACCAGGGCCAGTGGGCCAGCCCGGTGCGCTACGAAGCGGCCCTGCCGTCGGGCCGGCTGTTTGTGCTGCGCAATGCCCTCACCTACACCTTCGTGGACCCGGCCCTGCTGAGCCACCACCACAGCACGGGCAAGGCGGGGGCCCCGTCGGCGGCGCAGCCCGTGGGCGCGGCAGCCCACGCCTACACCGTGCATTTTGAGAAAGCCAACGCGCGCCCCCGCCTCACGGCCGAGACGCGCACCGAGGGCGAGCGCAACTACTTTGTAGGCAACGACCCCAAGCGCTGGGCCAGCCACGTGGCGGCCTACCGCCGGCTGCGCTACGAGGAGCTCTGGCCCGGCATCGGCCTCACGCTGTACGAAAACCGCCAACAGCACTTGGAGTACGACGTGCTGCTGGCCCCGGGCGCCAACCCCGCCCGCGTGGCCCTGCGCTACGACGGCGCCAGCGGCCTCGCCCTGGACGCGGCCGGCAACCTGGTGGTGAAAACCACCGTGGCCACCGTGACGGAAAGCGCCCCGCAGGCCTGGCAAACCGATGCTGCCGGCCGGCGCCAAGCCGTGCCTTGCCGCTTTGTGCTCACGGGCACCACCGTGACCTTCGCCCTGGGCAGCTACGACCGCACCCGCGCCCTCACCATCGACCCGTCGGTGCAGTTCTCGACCCTTACCGGCTCGGCGGCCGACAACTGGGGCTTCACGGCGACTTACGATGCGGCCGGCAACCTGTACTCCGGCGGCATTGCTTTCGGGCCGGGCTACCCAACCACCAACGGCGCCTACCAGACCACCACCAGCAGCCTGGAAGACATGGCGTTTATCAAATACAACACCGCCGTGACGGGGTCGTCGGCGCGGGTGTGGGCCACCTACCTGGGCGGCAACAGCGCCGACTTTCCGCACAGCCTGGTGGTGAACGGCCAGAACGAGCTGGTGATTCTGGGCAGCACGTCTTCGCCTAATTTTCCGACGACGGCCGGCGCAGCGCAGCGCACCTTTGGCGGCGGCACGGGCCTCAACCCCTTCAACGCCCCGATTACTTCGTCGCAGTACATGATGCCCAACGGGTCCGACCTGGTGATAGCGCGCCTCAGCGCCGCTGGCAGCGCGCTGCAGGCCAGCACCTACCTGGGCGGGGCCGGCAACGACGGGGTGCAGCGCGGCGGCTCGCAGCTGGCCGTGAACTACGGCGACGTGTTCCGTGGCGACGTGCTGCTGGACGGAACCGGCAACGTGTACATTGCCTCCAACACCACCTCGCGCAGCATCCCGCTGCTGAGCAACGGCTTCAACCTGGCATCGGCAGCGGGCGGCGATGCGCTGGTGGTGAAGCTGAACCCCAACCTGACGGCCGTGCTGTGGGGCGGCTACCTGGGCGGCTCGGGCGAAGACGCGGCCTACTCCATCCAGCGCGACGCGCAGGGCCGGGTGTACGTGAGCGGCGGCACCACCTCGCCCACGCTGCCGGCCACAACCGGCGCCTACCGCGCCGGCCCGCAGGGCGGCACCGATGGCTTCGCGGCCCGCATCAGCGCCGACGGGCGGACGCTGGACCGGGTGACGTACATCGGCACGAATAGCTACGACCAAGCGCATTTTCTGCAGCTCGACGCGGCCGGCAACGCGTATTTATTTGGGCAAACCATGGGGCAGTTTCCGGCCACGCCGGGCCTGTACGGCAGCCCCAACGGCACGCTCTTCATTCAGAAGCTCAACCCCGACCTGACGGCCAGCATCTACAGCACGGCCTTTGGCAGCCGCGGCGGCAACCCGGTGGGGCCCAACATTGTGCCCACGGCTTTTCTGGTCGACGACTGCGAGCGGGTGTACGTGAGCGGCTGGGGCGGCGAAGACAACGACCTGGGCAACTGGCTGGGCGGCAGCACCTTCGGCCTCCCCTCCACGACCAACGCCGTGCAGCGCGCCACCGACGGCTCCGACTTTTACCTGGCCCAGTTTGCGGCTGGCATGACGGGGCTGGAGTACGCCACCTTTTTCGGGCAAATTGGCGGCGGGGCCGAGCACGTGGACGGCGGCACCTCGCGCTTTGACAAGCGCGGCGTGGTGTACCAGGCCATGTGCGCCAGCTGCGGCGGCGGCCAGGGCTTTCCCGTGCTGCCCGATGCCGGCACCTACACCACCCGCAACGGCAGCGCCAACTGCAACAACGGCGCCTTCAAAATGACCTTCGACAAAATCACGGCCGACCCCGGCCCGCGCCGCTACGTGTGCGTGGACGGCGGAGCCGTGACGCTGGGCGGCACGCCCACGGGCGGCACCTGGAGCGGGCCCGGGGTACAGGCCGTGGCGGGCGGCGGCTACCGGTTTGTGCCCGCCGCGGTGGGCCCCGGCCAGTACAACATTACTTACTCGGTGGCTTCCACGGGCATTTGCGTGAGCACCCGCAGCGTGCGCTACGTGGTGGCGCCGCCCGTGGCCCCGGCCATGGCGGTGGTGCCGCCGCAGTGCACGGCGGGCGCCAGCGTGGCGCTGACGGCCCAGCCCGCGGGCGGCACCTGGAGCGGGCCCGGCATGAGCGGCAGCACGTTCAACCCCGCGGCGGCGGGCCCGGGCACGCACACCATTACCTACACCGTGAGCGACTCGCTGGGCTGCGGCGTGACCTCCCGGCAGGTGGTGGTGACGCGCCCGCCCACCGCCACGCCCGGCCGCGACACCACCCTGTGCGCCGACCAGCGCCAGCCCTTCCAGCTGCGCGGCTTCGCGCCGGCCGGCGGCGTGTGGAGTGGCCCCGGCGTATCGGCCAGCGGCTATTTCACGCCGCCCAACACCAACAACCGCGGCGGCGTGTTCACCCTCACCTACACCGTGACGGAAGGCCCTTGCCAAACGCAGGTGCAGCGCACGGTGGTGCTGGCGCCCACCTCCACCCAAAACGTGGATTTGAACCTGCCCGTGTGTGCTGCCCTGCCGCAGTACGCCGGCCTGGCCCCCTTCAACTGCCTGCTGACGCCGGTGCTGCTGGCGCCCAAGGCCACGTACCGCTGGGACTTTGGCGACGGGCAGACGAGCACCGAGGCCACCCCCACCCACCTCTATGAAAAGCCCGGCTCCTACCGCGTGCAGCTACAGGCCCGCTACGGCAACTGCGAGGTGCTCACTGGCTTCGCGCCCGTGGAGGTGGGCGAAGTGCTGGTGCCCAACATCATCACGCCCAACGGCGACAACCTGAACCAGACCTTCAAGCCGCGCATCGGCTGCCTGCCCGCCTCGCTGGAAGTGTATTCGCGCTGGGGCCAGCGCGTGTACCAGGCCAATGAGTATAAGTATGATTGGGACGCCAGCGGCCTGCCCGACGGCATCTACTACTACCTGCTGCGCGACACCGACAACCGCCAGGTGAAGGGCTGGGTGGAAGTGCGCCGCTAGCAGGCCGCGGGCCGGGCGGCGGTTCCTCTTTTTGGGCCTTTATCTTTACCAGAACGATGTAGGGGCGAGGCTTGCCCCCGCCCGGTCGCTTGAACGAATCCGTTGAAACGGCGCCAACGACCGAGCGGGGGCGAGCCCCGCCCATACCCCGTTCTATCCAACTCGTTCCTTTCGCTCCTGATGATTATACGGCTACCTCTTGCTACCTCTGCGCTTTTTCTCTTGACGGCCGCGCAGGCTTTCGGCCAGGCCAGCGAACACGCCGGGCCGGCCAACCACACCCTCGAATTCATTGAGAACAAGGGCCAATGGGACGCCCGCGCCCGCTACGAGGCCCAGCTGCCGGGCGGCCGCTTGTTTGCCGAGGCCGATGGGCTCACCTTCTCGCTGCTGGCCGACGGCGGCCCCGCCCGTCGGGGGCACTCCGGCGCCGGCAAGGCGGCCCCGCCCCCGGCCGACAGCACCGCCCGCGGCCACGCCCTGAAGCTGCGGTTTGCGGGCGCCGCGCCGGCCACCGTGACGGCCGAAACGCCCACCGCCGAGCACCGCAACTATTTCCTGGGCGGCAACGCCAAGCGCTGGGCCGCCGACGTGCGCAGCTTCCGCGAGCTGCGCTACGCCGGGCTGTGGCCGGGCGTGAGCGCCCGCGTGTACGAAAGCGCCGACCAGCACTTGGAATACGACTTCGTGTTGGCGCCTGGGGCCCGGGCCGAAGCCATTGCCCTGCGCCACGACGGCGCCGACGGCCTGCGCCTCGACGCCGCCGGCAACCTGCTGGTGCGCACCAGCGTGGGCACCCTCACCGAACGGGCCCCGCAGGCCTGGCAGGCCGATGCCGCCGGCCGGCGCCAAGCCGTGCCCTGCCGCTACGTGCTGACCGGCCAGACCGTGACTTTCGACCTGGGCAAGTACGACCACCGGCGCCCGCTGACCATCGACCCGGTGGTGGTGTTTGCCACCTACACCGGCGCCACGGCCGACAACTGGGGCTTCACGGCGACCTACGATGCGCAGGGCAACCTCTATTCCGGCGGCATCGTGTTCGACCCGGGCTACCCGACCAGTCTGGGGGCCTACCAAACGTTCTTCGCGGGGTTGTTCGACATCGGCGTTATCAAGTACAACACCAGCGCGACGGGGCCGGCGGCGCGGGTGTGGGCCACTTATTTGGGCGGCGACGGGGCCGATTTTCCGCACAGCTTGGTGGTGAACAGCCAGGGCGAGCTGCTGATTCTGGGCTCGACGGGCTCGACGGGCGTGGTGGGGTCGGCCACGGCGTTCCCGACCACGACCGGGGCGCTGCAGCGCACCTTCCGGGGCGGCGGCAATACTGCGACGCCGTTCGGCTTCGGCGGCTATCCTTACGATTCTCCTACCGGCTCCGACTTGATTATAAGCCGGCTCAGCGCCAACGGCTCGGCCCTGCTGGCGTCGACCTACCTGGGCGGCAGCGGCAACGACGGCCTGCTGCCGGTGAATGCGAACACGTCGGCTTACAGCAACACGCCGCAGCTGGCCCACAACTACGGCGACCCGTTTCGGAGCGACATCATTGTGGACGCGGCCGACAATGTGTACATCGCCACGCACACCACGTCGCTGGATTTTCCGATGGCCCGCGGCTTCAACAGCACCTACCGCGGCGGCACCTCCGACGGGGTGGTGTGCAAGCTCAACCCCGGCCTCTCGGCCCTGACCTGGGGCAGCTACCTGGGCGGCTCCGGCGCCGACGGGGCCTATTCCATTCAGCTGGAACCCACCAGCGGCGACGTGTACGTGGCCGGCGGCACGCTCAGCCCGAACTTTCCCACCACGGCGGGCGCCTACCGCCCCACCCGACCGGGCAACGTGGATGGTTTCGTGACGCGCATTGCGGCCAACGGCACCAGCGTGGTGCGCTCCACCTACGTGGGCACGGCCGACTACGACCAGGCCTATTTTCTGCAGCTGGGCACCGATGGCGGGGTGTATTTGCTGGGCCAGACGGTGGGGCAGTTTCCGGTGACGGCCGGCCTGTACAACACGCCCGGCGCTACGCAATTCATTCAGAAGCTCGACGCCAATCTGGGGCAAAGCCTGCTCTCGACGGTTTTCGGCAGCACCGACCCCGCGCAACGCTACCTCGTCAACCTCGACCCCACGGCTTTTCTGGTGGACCAGTGCGACCGGGTGTACGTGTGCGGCTGGGGCGGGCAGGTGAACAGCGGTTATCCGTACATGGATTTCAATGGCTACACCACCGGCCTGCCCACCACGCCGGACGCCGCCCAATCCGCCACCGACGGGTCTGATTTTTACCTGGCGCAGTTTTCGGCCGGCCTCACCAGCTTGGCGTACGCCACCTTCTACGGCGACCCCACGCCCGGCACCGAAGGCGAGCACGTGGACGGCGGCACTTCGCGCTTCGACCCGCGCGGCATTGTGTACCAGGCGGTTTGCTCCTGCTTTTCAACCAACGGCTTTCCCATTCCGCCGGGCGCCAACTACTATTCGGCCACCAACAACAGCTTTTCCGGTACCACCTTCAACGTGGCCTGCAACAACGCCTCGTTTGTGCTCAACTTCCAGCCCAGCATTGCCAATGCCGGCTCGGCCCAAACGGTGTGCGCCACGGCCGGGCCGGTGGCGCTGGTGGGCGCGCCGGCCGGCGGCGTGTGGAGCGGGCCGGGCGTGACGGGCTCCGCAGCAACGGGCTTCGTGTTCACGCCCTCGCTGGCGCTGCTGGGCGTGCAAACCCTCACCTACACCGTCATCAGCACGGGGGCGTGCACCACTTCCGACACCCGCCGCGTGACGGTGACTCCACCGCCCGCGGCTACTTTTGCCCCCCTGCCACAGCAGGCTTACTGCCTGCCCGCGCCCGGCGCCCCCGTCCTGGCGCCCGTGCGGCTCACGGGCACGCCAGCAGGCGGCACCTTCAGCGGGCCGGGCGTGACGGGCTCGGTGGCGACGGGTTTCTTTTTCACACCTAATCTGGCGGCCGGCACCTATCAGCTAACTTACTCGGTGACGGCCAACAACTGCACGGCCACGGCCACGCAGGCGGTGCTACTGGCCAACATTCCCGCCCCCACCGTGCTGGCCGATACCGCCATTTGCCCAGGCAGCACCCAAGCCTTCCGGCTGCGGGGGGCGCCGGCGGGTGGCACCTTTAGCGGGCCGGGCGTGACGGGCTCGGTGGCCACGGGCTTTTTCTTCACGCCACCGGCCGGCTTCACCGGCCCCGCCACGCTCACCTACAGCTACGCCAACAGCGCGGGCTGCGCAGGCACTACTACGCAACGCATTACCACTGCCGCAGTGCCCCAGCTGGCGCCTACCTGGGCGCCCGTGTTTTGCCCCGAAACCCGCTTTGCGCCACTGTCGCTGCGCTTCACGCTGGCCGGCTCGGGCATTCCTTCCCCGGCCAGCGTGGTGTGGGATTTTGGCGACGGCACGCAGTCGACCGACGCCAACCCCACGCACACCTATGCCGCGGCCGGCACCTACCGCCCCCTGCTGCGCCTGCGCTACAACAATAACAAGTGCGAAACCCAGGCCGCGCTGCCCGTGGTTGAGGTGCGGGAGCAGCGCATTCCGAACATCATCACGCCCAACGGCGACGACCAGAACCAGTTCTTCCGCCTCGGCCCCGACTGCCCGCCGCGCCTGCAAGTCTTCTCCCGCTGGGGCCAGCAGGTGCTCGACGCCCCCGCTTACCGCGACGACTGGAAGGCTGAAGGCCAGCCCGATGGCGTGTATTACTACCTCCTCACTTACCCCGACGGCCGCAAGCTCAAAGGCTGGGTGGAAGTGGTGCGGTAAGGAGTAAGAGGCTGTCATTGCGAGGCCGCAGGCCGTGGCAGCCTGTCCTGTCAAAACCAAAACTGCCTTTTACCAGAAAGCCCCGGGACTGCACAATGCCGGGGCTTTTTATTAGGCTTTGTCACATTAGGAGGTTGCTCGCTGAGAACAGAACGGATTTGTTACGCTGTCCTTCGGGAGCCATGGCCTGCGGCCTTGTAATGACAGGCCTTTATTCTGCCTTTCCCCTCAAGCCCTGCGTCAAGTCCTTCCAATCGGGCAGCAAATCCATCCAAGACGCCCCAATGGCGCGGCGGTAATGATGCAGCAGGTAGGTTCCGCCCGCCGCGTAGGAGGCCGACATGCCTAGGCCCGCGCCCACCATGCCCAGGCGGGGCACCAGCAGCAGGCAGGCCGGCACCGTCACGGCCAAGCCCAGCAGGGCGGCGCGGTTGTTCACACCGTAGCGTGCCATGCTGCTGAAATAGGTGCTGGCCTGCATGGCGGCGCCGTAGAACAAAATGCCTGGCGCCAGCGCCAGAATGACGCCGTGTGCCGCCCCAAACTCAGGACCGAAAATAGCGGCCAGCCACGCCCGGGGCACGGCCGCCAGTACCAGCACCGCCACGGCGGTGGCCAGCAGCGTGAGCCGGCTGCTGCGCAGGGCCGCGTGCGTCTGGCCGTGCTTGTCGGCGGCATTCACCAGGGCCACGTATTGAATAAGTGCCGTGCTGCGCGGAATCAGCCAGATGGCCTCGGCCAGCGCCACGCCCACGGAGAGGATACCCAGGGTCTTATTGCCAGATAGGTAGGCCACGGCGTAGTAGCCAAACCGGTAGTTGGCAAAGGTGACCAAGTTGGAAAAATGGGCGCCCCGGCTGTGGCGCATCAGCTCGCGGGTGACGGCCCGGCGCCGGCCGCGGCGGCGTTCCCAGGCATCGGGCAGGCGCAGCAGCAGCACCGTGCTGATGAGCCAGGGCAGGCCATTGGCCAGGTAGTTGGCGTAATAATAAGCGTCGATGCTCAGCCAGTGCGCCGCTGCGAAGGCCAGCGCCAATGCCCCGGCCAGCAGCACCGCCTGCACGGTAGTGAGCACGTTATAGGTCTGCTCGCGCTTGCGCCCCAGCAGCAGAAACAGGTTGATGGACAGCAGAATCTGGGCCAGGGTGACGCCCGCCAAATGCAGGGCGTATTCCAGCGAAACCGGCCTTATCAGCCCGACTACCCCGGCTCCCACGCCGCTAACTACAAGCGCCCAGCCGTAGGCGGGCGGCAGCAGATGCCACACGTTGCGGCGCGGCACCAGGTATATCAGCGACGAGCCGCCCAGCAGCCCGGCCAGCAGCACCAGCCCCGACATGTCGGTATAGAATAAGCTCACCTGTCCGCGCCCGGCCGCGCCCAGGTAGCGCGCCGTGAGCCACACCACCGCGAAGCTCAGCCCCGCCGTGAGGACGCGCGCCGCGAAGTGGTGAAGGATGCGTTTGAGCATGGCAAGGAGAAGCGGGCACGAAAGAACGCCACGCGCGCGGCTTTACCTATCCGGCAGGCGCAAATTCCAAGTTCAGCACCCCAGCACGCGTCGGTATAAGGCCCCAAATTGCTGCCCAACTGCTGCGTACCCAAACCGGGCGGCTACCGTGGCGGCCATGCCGGCAGCATCGGCGGGCTGCCTTTCAGCATCGGCCAACAGTTTTGCCAAGGCCGAGGCCAGGGCCGCTTCGTCGCCGGCCGCCACCAGTTGGCCGAAGGGGCTGCCGTCGGGCACCAGCTCGGGCACGCCGCCCACGCGGGTGGCCACCACGGGCAAGCCACTGGCTTGGGCCTCGATGAGCACACAGGGCAGGTTTTCGACGTTGGAAAACAGGACGAAGCCGGTGGCTTGGCGCATTTCAGCGGCCACGGCCGGGTGGTCCAGCTTGCCCATAAACACGGCCGTGCTATCGGCCAACAGGCCCAGGTCGGCGGCTGTTTGCCGCACCTGCGCTTCGTCGGGTCCGTAGCCGGCGATGCGCAGGCGCAGGCCCGGCCACGCGGCCCGCAGCCCGGCCACAGCGCGCAGCAAGCCGCACAGGTTTTTGGCCGCTTCGTTGAAGGCCGCCACGTGCAACAGCGTGCGTCCGGGCTGCGGAACAGCAGCCGAAGCCGGGTGAAAAAGCGCCGTATCCACCACGTTGGGAATTACCACCGAAACCGGGTTGGCAGCCCCCAGCGCGGCCAAGGCGTCGCGCAGGTTGGCGCTCACGGTGTGCAGGGCCGCCGCGCGTCGTACCACCGCGCCCGTCAGCCAGCGGCGCAGCCTTGTGATGCCGGATGCCCGCGGCGGCAGGTAGCGCGTCCAGTGCTCGGTGATGACGAAGGGAATGCCGCGCACGGCCTGCAGTGCCCAGGCAAACAGGCCTGTGCGCAGCAACACGTGCACGTGCACCGCGTCGGGCGCTTGGCCGCCCCAGTGCCGCCGCAGCCGCCGGTAGCCCCGCAGCAAGCACCAGAAATACAGCAGCAGCTTCAGCGGCTTATCCACGAAGCCGATGCCTGTGGGCGCGGCGCGATAGTAGTAGCGCAGCGTGGGCACGGGGCCGGTGAAGTCCTCCTCCGCGTCAATTAGCCCCGGCAGCGGGCCGCGCGCCACGGCCGCAAACAGCACCGCGCCCTCCACTCCGCCAAATTCCGCAATGGCCGCCACGTGCCGGCCCACGAAGTCGCCGTCCTGGTCGTCGTAGCGGTTGGGGTACCACTTGGGAAGGTGGAGAATTTTCAAAACGTTGAAAACTAATCGAGCAAGTCAACAGGCACGTATTCTACTACAGGGTCCATCGACCGCATCAACTGAGTAAATGGTAATTGACGAGACAGCAACGTTCGCAATTCGCGCTTGGCATTAGCCAGCCGTTGCGGATTTCCACTGAGCTGCGCCTGTTGAAACCGCAAAATTGCCTGCGTTACTGCGTGGTATTGCTTGGCGATAGCTACGCGCAAATGCTTTGTGTTTAAGCGAGATGCCTCATCGCCTATTCGACCATTATGTAAGAGGTTCAGTAAGTCGGCCGTGTTCTGTGCAGCTTGGTCGGCGGGGTCAGCAGCCTCAAAAAAGGGGTCGCGCCCCAATGGCCCGATAGTCGCTTCCAGCCTCCGTTCTACATTATCCTGACAAGGGTCGAGCAAGCCGCCGGCCGGCCATTGGCGCGGGCGCATCATGTTAGCCTTGTGCGCGGCCGGAAACAGGTTGTTCCAATCAAATTTTAGTGCCGGGTTCTGATTAACCGGCACGAAGTGGTCCACGTCCATTTCGTAGGAACTGCCGTGCCACTGTTCCGTCAGGTAGCATTTGCTGAAGAAGTACGTATCGAAGGCTTGCAGCACATCGGAGCCCCGGTAGCTGCCGGGCTTGGCGGGCAGGGGTACCGTGGCCGGGTCGGGCGCGGCGGCACAGGCGGCCGCGTAGGCGGCGCAGTCGGCTACGTATTGCTGCATGGCCGGTGTATTCAGCGAGGCCGGCACGGGCGGGCGCTGGAGACTAATCATGCGGCCTGCTCCCGTTGCAAGTGCAGTAATTGGGCCTGCACGTCGAGGCGCAGCACCGGCGACATGTAGCGCCCCTGTTCTGCCAGCAGCTTTTGCATCCGCGCTAGTGCCGCCGCCCGGTCAGCCATCTGCCCGATTTCGGTTACCTCTTCCAGAATCTTATCCGCCACGTTGGAATACTCGTTTTCCAACCCAAAATGCGTCTGCATCAACTCCGAAAACGATGAACCGGCCGCTTGGTCGCCCATAGCCTGCCCGGTGCTCAGGTCAAACACCGTGGCATTCTTGATGCTCGACGCCACGGCCGGCGAGTGCGTGGCCACGATAAATTGCAGGTTGGGAAACAGGTTCGTCAGCAGCGGCAGTATCTGG
Source organism: Hymenobacter monticola (assembly GCF_022811645.1). Lineage (NCBI taxonomy): Bacteria > Pseudomonadati > Bacteroidota > Cytophagia > Cytophagales > Hymenobacteraceae > Hymenobacter > Hymenobacter monticola. The sequence continues at coordinate 1,214,457 of NZ_CP094534.1, forward strand.
TACTGCATTTCCAGGTGCAGGTGCGTTTCGGGCTCGTCGATGAGCACGAAACCGCAAGGGTCGTAGCTGTAGTTGTTGGCTTGCTTGCGCAGCAGGTCCACGCGCATGAGCAATTCAGTGAGGATGCTCAAAAAAGCAGAGAATCCAGCGGAAAGCTGGTTGAAGGTGAAGCGACGACCATCGGAAAGGTTGATGTAAAACTCAAAGCTCTCGCGCACGAATTCGAGCTTGGTGCCGGGGTCTTCAAAGATTTTGGCGAGGGTTTCTTCAAGCTTGGTGAAGAATAGCTCTTGCTGCTTAGCGCCCTCTGATTTGCCTTCCATGGTATCGAATACCTGGAATACTTTCTTATTAACCAGATATTGTTTGAAGAATTCGGCTGGGGATTGGTTTGGTTCTGGCTGTAAAAGCTGAGCTTCTAATGTGTCTTCACGGGCGATAGTGGTAACGTCTTTAACATATACTTTACGTGTAGCTTCAAAAAATGCGAGAATGACTTGTTTATCAATAATAGCAAAGCCATTATATTCTTTGTTATTTCTACTAGTAAAGTGTGGCTCGACCTTGTTCAACTTGTCAATTTCACTCTGCCAAATCAAATTGTATTCTGGATTCTGGCCGTTTACTACTGCTTGTTTCAGTTGGCGAACCTTTACTTTCGCCACTTGCCCATTAGCAGCATCGTGGCGTATTATGCTGACTAAAGCTCTCAGCACCGTCGTCTTCCCCGACCCATTCCGCCCCGTCAGCACCAAGTGCTTGAACTCCTGGCCCGGCTCGAACAACGGCACGCGCAGGTTCTTCACAGCGTAGGCATCGTTGATGACCAGTTCTTGCAGATAGGGAAATTCCTGACGGGTAATCATAGAAAACAACGGTTTGGCAGCCTGACAAAGATAAACCCTGTTGTACCTGTATAGGCACAAGCAGTTCGGCCCCGGCTCCGCAATGGCGGAACCGGGGCCGAAGCCATTTATAACCTAGGCCGGAGGTGCTAGAACGAATACCGCAGCCCCAGCTGCCCCTGCCAGCGCGAGGCCAGCTGGTCCACCGAGTAGGTGGCGGGGGTGCCGTAGGTGAAGGCCGGGCGGTTGTAGGTGGCGGCGTTGTAGCCGCTGGCCACCGTGCCGGCGCTGTTGATGTAGCCCACCTGCGTAAGGCCGGTGCCCAGCGTCGAGTTGAAGGTGTTGGGCACGAAGTACTGGCGGCCCCAGCTGCTGTTCAGCAGGTTGCCGAAGTTGATGATGTCGAGCGAAATCTGGATGGTGTGCCCCTTGGGCACGATGCCCGCCTCGTTGGCTTCGAGGCTGCCGAGCTTGGCTTCCAGCATCAGGCGGATATCGGCCTGGTTGTTCCAGGGGGTGCGGCCGGCGTTGCGCTCGGTGTACTGGCCGCGGCGGGTGCTCAGGTAGCTGTCGCCGTCCACGAAGCTGTTGAAGGCGGCGTTTTTGGCGGCGTCGAGCAGGTAGGGGCTCTTGTCATCGACGCGGCTCACGATGGCGATGTCGCCGGCCGTGGCCGGGATGTAGGCCAGCTGCACGTTGTTCTGCTGGCCGTTGCCGAAGTTGTAGTTGGTGTAGGTCCAGGTGAAGGGCGAGCCGCTGGCGTAGGTCAGCACCGAGGTGAAGTAGCCGGTGAAGCGCTGGGCGAAGTTTTTGTGCACGTTGATGGAAGCCACCACGCGGTGGCGCAGGTCGAAGTTGGAGAAGGCCAGGGCCGGGTCGTTCACGTTCAGGGCCGGGTTCAGCTCCCAGTTGCTCTGGGGCGAGTTGCGGATGCCGTTGCTGATGTCGTAGCTCTTGCCGTAGGTGTAGGCCACCGAGGCATCAATCAGGTTGTTAATGGTCTGGCCCACCGAGCCGGTGAGTTGGTAGCGGTAGCCCTGGGTGGTGTTGGTCAGGAAGAAGGCGTTCGAGAAGCCCGAGTTCACGCGGTTGCTGCCGCCGGCCGGGGCCGAGTACACGGGCGTCTGGGTGGGGCCGTTGGCCAGGTAGGTCACGTTGTCGGTCAGGTTGATGTTCTGGAACTTCACGTCCTGCAAGGTCTTGGTGTAGAGGCCTTCCACCGAGAAGCGCGTGCCGGTTTTCAGCTTGAAGTCCAGGGCCAGCGACGAGCGCCACACCTTGGGCATCTTGAAGTTGTTGTCAATCAGGTTCACCTCCGTGGGGCCGTTCTTGGGGTTGGCGGCGTTGTAGTTGGCGGCGGGCAGCTGGGCGTAAATCAGGTTGGGGTCGGTGTTCAGGTACACGGTTTTCACGCCGGTGTTCGCCGAAGCCTGAATGTTGTTGTAGTCCACCGAGTTAAAGTTCACGCCGTTGTTGTAATAGGCGTAGCCGAACCAGGCAAAGGGTACCCGGCCGGTGAAGATGCCCGAGCCGCCGCGTACCACGAAGCTTTGGTCGCCCTTCACGTCGTAGTTGAAGCCCAGGCGGGGCGAAAACTGCACCTGGCCCAGGTAGTTGTTGTTCAGCTCGGCCCAGGGCGTGTGGGTGTAGGTCTGGTTCAGGGTGCGGGCGTCGTTCTGCGGGTTGTTCACCAGGGCCGTGTTCAGGGTGGGCTTGGTGGGCAGCGAAGCGATGTCGAAGCGGATGCCGGGCGTGATTTTCAGGCGGTCGTTCACGTTCCACTCGTCCTGCAGGTAGGCGCTGTAGAAGTTGATGTTGAAAGCCGCCGAGGGGTTGTTATAGTTGTAAGCGTAGGAGTTGTCGCCCTGCGTGCCGTTGTTGTAGGTACCGCGGATGCGGCTCGGCCGGTCGTTCAGGAAGTCGTTCACGTTGTTGTACTCGATGCGGCCGTTCCAGGAGTTGATGAAGCCGTAGTCAATGTGGTAGAACTCGTTGTGCGTGCCCAGCGTGAGGGCGTGCGAACCCACGTAGTAGGTGAAGTTATCGGTCAGCTCAAACGTGCGCTGGCGGGTGTTGAAGATGCTGGCCTCGCGGTCCGAACCTAGCAGAATCTGGTTCGAGCCGGCGTAGTAGGTGGCGGTGCCGGGCGTGCCCAGGCTGGTGCCCACGCCGTTAATCTGCACGGCTGGGTAGAGGTTGCCCTGCCCGCCGATGAGGTCGCGGTAGTCGTGGATGTTGGTGTAGCCCAGAATCAGGTTGTTCGAGAACTTGCTGTTGAAGTTGCTCTTTGCCTCCAGTACCGTCGAGTTCTGGATGTTGTGCTGCGTGTAGTCCTGCGAGCCGAACTTGAACAGGCTGCCCGAGCGCTCCAGGTTAGTAGCTTCCGACTTGATGAAGTTGTGGCGCAGCGCAATGCTGGTTTTCTCGTCCAGGTTCCAATCGAGACGGCCGAAAATCTTGTTGCTGTTCGCGTGGATGTTGTAGTCGTTGTAGTCGCCCACGTTGTAGCGGGCGGTGCTCAGGGCCGGCGTGCCGTTGGCGTTGCGCACCACGCCGCCGTTGCCGTCGCTGGTCACGGTGTTGTAGTTGTTCAGCTTGGCGCTAATCACCTGGGCCAAATCCTGCGTCACCGGCGAGCCGGCCGTGCCGGCGCCGTAGAACTGCGGCTCCTGGCGGCGGGCAATTTCGGCGTTGGTAAAGAAGAACAGCTTGTTCTTGATAATCGGCCCGCCGATGCGGAAGCCTGTCTGGTAGTCGTGGTAGTCGGAGCCGATGCGGGCCCGGTCGCCGTCAATGCTACGGCCGGTCACGTTCTGGTTACGGCCGTAGCCGTACACCGAGCCCGTGAACTCGTTGGTGCCCGAGCGGGTCACGGCGTTCACCGAGCCACCCGTGAAGTTGCCCAGCTTTACATCGTAAGGCGCTACCGAAGCCTGAATCTCCTGGATGGCATCGAGTGAAATCGGGTTCGAGCGGGCCGAGCCGCCGGGCAGGCCGCTGGTGCCGCTCTGGCCACCCAGCGAGGGCGAAAAGCCGATGGCGTCGTTGTTCACGGCCCCGTCCAGGGTCACGTTGTTGTAGCGGAACGAGCTGCCCGCGAACGAGCCGTTCGAGTTGCGCGGGTCGAGGCGGGTGAAGTCCGACAGGCTGCGCGAGATGGTGGGCAGCTGCTGAATGGCGGCCGAGCCCACGTTGGTGCCGGCGCCGGTTTTGGTGGCTTGGGTGTTGCCGGTCACCACCACTTCGTTCAGCTGCTGGGTTTCGGTCACCAGCACGAAGTTGAGGCGGGTGGTATTGCCCAGGGTCAGGAATACGTTGTCAACTTTCTGCTCCTTGAAGCCTACGTAGGTCACCGTCACGGAGTAGGGTCCGCCGGGCGCCAGGTTCGGGATGGTGAAACGGCCGTCCATTTCGGTGCCGGTGCCGCGCTTGGTGCCGGTGGGCACGTTGGTGGCCACCACCGTCACCCCAATCAGGTCTTCGCCTTTGTCAGAGGTCACCTTGCCGGCCAGCGCGGAGGTGGTTACCTGGGCCATGGCCAGCTGCGAGCAGCCCAACAGCACCAGGAAAAACAACTGCGTAAATGTTTGTCGAATCGACATAATAATGAGGTTGTTGATTAACGCTGCAAAGGTCCGGCGGCATTGGGGCGGCCTCACCGTCGGGTGCGTTTCCGAATTGTTGTATTTCACTTTTTGCCATAACCTGTCGGTAACATTAGCCTTCAAAAACCCGCTTTTTGGGCAGTTCTCGGGCCGTTAATTATTTGGTAATTCAGCGGCAACTTCACCGAAACTTCATCTGGGTAGTTTTGCTGCCCGAATGGAAAACACTTTTGATTACCGGCATTTAGTTATCGCATTGCTGAGCTTATTTTTCAGCACTGCCGCCTTCGCCCAAACGACCGGCACCGTGCGCGGCACCGTGCGCGACCAGCAAACCAACGAGCCCGTTATTGGCGCCAGCGTCAGCATCGAGGGCACCTCCATTGGCACCGCCACCGACCTGGACGGGGCCTTCAGCATCGGCGGCGTGCCGGCCGGCCCCCGCGCCCTGCGCATCAGCTCGGTGGGCTACACCAACAAAAGCCTGCCCGGCCTCGATGTGGCCGCGGGCAAGGTGGTACTGGTAAACACCCTGCTCAAAAGCTCGGAAGCCGCCCTCGACGAGGTGGTGGTGACGGCCATGCGCCGCACCAACACCGAAATCGCGGTGATTTCGGAGGTGCGCAACGCCCAGCTGGTGGCGGTGGGCGTTTCTTCGGAGCAGATTGTGAAGTCGCAGGACCGCGACGCGGCCCAGATTGCCCGCCGCGTGCCGGGCGTCAGCATTCAGGATAACCGCTTCGTGCTGGTGCGCGGCCTCACCCAACGCTACAACGCCGTGATGCTGAACGACGTGATGACTCCCAGCTCGGAAGTAGATACGCGGGCCTTTGCCTTCGACATGATTCCGAGCAGCGTCATTGACCGGATGCTGATTTTCAAGTCGGGCTCGGCCGAGCTGCCGGGCGACTTCGCCGGCGGCGTCATCAAGGTGTACACCAAGCGCGCGCCGGAGGAGAACTTCACCAACCTGAGCATCCTGGGCGGCTTCCGCGACGGCACCACCTTTCAGGACGTGCAGAAGGCCGAGGGCGGCAAGTACGACTGGCTGGGTTTCAACAGCGGCAAGCGCACCATTCCCGCCAACTGGCCCTTCACCCTGGCCACCGACTACCCGGCGGCCACCCGCGCCACCCTGGCCCGCCAGCTGCCCAACCGCTGGGGCATCAGCACGCTTAAGGCGGCGCCCGACCTGCGCCTCTCCTTCAACATGGGCCGCCGCTTCGAGCTGGGCGGCAAGCCGGTGGGCACGCTCACCAGCCTTAACTACGGCAACTACCAGCAGGCCAACACGACCAACCTGACGTTCTTCGAAAACGGCACCGACCGCAACCAGGTGGCTTCGTTCTACAACGACCGGGTATACAACAACGAGGTGCGCCTGGGCGTGGTGCAGAACTTCTGGCTGCGCCTGAACGGCCGCAACACCCTGGAATTCAAAAACCTGTTCAACCAGCTGGGCAACGCTGAAACGGTGCAGCGCAACGGCCAAGACATCACCCAGAGCAGCAACGACGTGCGCGGCTTTTCGGAGCGGTTTGAGAGCCGCAGCATCTACTCCGGCCAGCTCATCGGCAACCACGAACTGGCCAACGACAAGACGACCATCAACTGGGTGGGCGGCTTTTCCTCGACGTACCGCACCGAGCCCGACTGGCGCCGGGCCCGCTACATCCGCCCCATCGGCGCGATGGGCACCGACGGCCAGCCGGCCCCCTTCGGCCTGGCCCTGCCGGCCGCGCCCAGCCTGACCGATGCCGGCCGCTACTTCTCCAAGCTCAACGAGCGGGTGGAAACCGTGGCCCTGAACCTGGACCACGTGCTGCGCAAGGACTCGGCCAACCGCGAAGGCGGGCTGCGCCTGAAGGCCGGCCTCTACGCCGAGCGCAAGGACCGCACCTTCGACGCCCGCTTTTTTGGCTACCAGAGCGTGGGCAACACCAGCGGCATCCGCAACCAATCCATCGACCAGGTATTTGCCCCGACAAACCTGACCGGCATGAACGGCGGCTTCACCCTGGCCGAATCCTTCGACCCGAGCAACTCCTACACCGCCTACAACTCCCTGGCCGCGGCCTATGCCAGCGTAACGGTACCGCTGGGCAAGTTCACGGGCACGGCCGGCTTCCGGGCCGAGTACAACGACCAGCGCGTGAGCAGCCAGCTGCTTTCGGGCCAGACCGTGCGGGGCGGCCGTGGGCTGCTGAGCCCGCTGCCCTCGCTGAACCTGAGCTACAACCTGACCGACAAGATGCTGGTGCGCGCGGCCTACGCCTACACCATCAACCGGCCCGAGTTCCGCGAGCTGGCCCCCTTCCGCTTCTACGACTTCAACCTGAACGCCAACATCCAGGGCAATTACGACCTGCGCACGGCCAAGGTGCAAAACCTGGATTTGCGCTGGGAGCTGTACCCCACCACCGGCGAGCTCATCACGCTGGGCGCCTTCTATAAGCACTTCAACAACCCCATCGAGAGCTATCTGCTGACCACGGCCGGGGGCGTGAACAGCCTCAACTACGCCTTCGTGAACACGACGTCGGCCATGAACTACGGCGTGGAAGCCGAGGTGCGCAAGTCGCTGGGCTCGCTGGGCGGGGCCGACTGGCTGCGGCGCTTCTCACTGGTGGGCAACGCCTCCTACATCGTGAGCCGCGTGGACCTGGGCTCCATGGTAAACGTGCCCGACAACAGCGGGCAGGTGACGCCCACCAACGTGAGCGACACCCAGACGCAGCGCCGCCCCCTGCAAAGCCAGTCGCCCTACCTCATCAACCTGGGCGCCTACTACGCCAACGAGGAAAAAGGCACCCAAATCAGCGCCCTCTACAACGTGGCCGGCCCGCGCATCTTCGCCGTGGGCAACATCGACAACCCCACCCTGTTCGAGGCCCCGCGCCACGTGGTGGACCTGGTGGTCACCCAGCGCATGGCCAAGCACTGGGAGCTGCGCGCCGCCTTGCAGGACCTCTTCAACCAGCCCGTGAAGCTGACGCAGGACTCGGACCGCAACCTCAAGTACAACAGCACCGACCAGACGGTGCGCGAGTTCCGCCGCGGCTCCTACAGCACGCTCGGAGTGACTTACACCTGGTAAGCCTTCCACCTTCTCTCCTCTTTTCCCGCAAGCTTTTCTGCGGCCCCAGCCGGGGCTGCCTTGCTCCTCACGTCCTCATTTCACCCCAATAATTCGTATGAAACGCTTTCCGAAACTGATGCTTCTGGGCCTGCTGAGCATGGCCGCCGCCCTGAGCAGCTGCGAAGACAACAACGACAACGGCCCCACGCCCCCCACGCCCAGCGGGCCGACCGACAGCGCGGGCCGGGTTATTCTGACCGGGGAGATTACGAGCAACCGCACGCTGAGCGCCAACGAGAAGTACCTGCTGCAAGGCAACGTGTACGTGACCAGCGGCAACACGCTGACCATTCCGGCCGGCACCAAGATTTTCGGCGACCAGGCCACCAAGGGCACGCTCATCATCGAGCGCGGCGCCAAAATCATGGCCGAGGGCACCCAAAACAACCCCATCATCTTCACCTCGGCCAAGGCGCCCGGCAGCCGCAACTACGGCGACTGGGGCGGCGTGGTGCTGGTGGGCGCCGCGCCCACCAACCGCGCCCTGACCTTCTTGCCCGAAGGCGGCATTCGCAGCCTGTTCGGTGGCACCAACGCGGCCGACAACTCCGGCATCCTCAAGTACGCCCGCATCGAGTACGCCGGCGTGCCCCTCTCCACCGACCCCAACAGCGAAATCAACGGCCTGACGCTGTACGGCGTGGGCTCGGGCACGACGCTGGACTACATCCAGGTTTCGTATTCCGGCGACGACGCCTTTGAATGGTTCGGCGGCACCGCGAACGCCAAGCACCTGGTGGCCTTCCGCAACTGGGACGATGATTTCGACACCGACTACGGTTTCACCGGCAAAATTCAGTACGGCGTTTCGCTGCGCGACCCGCAGTACGCCGACCAGTCCGGCTCCAACGGATTCGAGTCCGACAACTTCAACCCCGGCACCCCGGCCAACGGCACCAACGACGGCCTGCCCCTGACCGCGCCGGTGTTCAGCAACATGAGCGTGTTCGTGACGGCGGGCGCCCCCGTTACCACGCAGCAGTCGGGCAGCGGCTCGTATCAGTCGGCCCTGCACCTGCGCCGCAACACCTCCACCAGCGTCTACAACTCCGTGTTTGTGGGGCAGCCGGAAGGCCTGCGCCTCGACGGCACCACCACCTGGGCCAACGCCCAGGCCGGTGGCTTGAACCTAGCCGGCATCGTGCTGGCCAACAACAACACACCTTTGCGCTCGGCCAACGGTACCGGCACCGGCGCCTTCACCGATGCCGACGTGCAGGGCTGGTTCAACGCTTCGGGCAAAAACAACTCGGTGGTGACGGGTGCCAACCTGAGTACGCTCGGCCTCAACACCAACAACTTCAACCTGAGCGCCCCGAACTTCCTGCTGCAAAGCAGCTCGTCGCTGCTGACGGGCGCCGTATTCACTGGCAAAGCGTCCGACGCCTTCTTCACCCAAGGCACCTTCCGCGGCGCTTTCAACGGCACCGACAACTGGACCCAGGGCTGGACCAACTTCGACCCGCAGAATACGGCGTACTAAACCTCTCCATGCCTGCCACAAAAAAGGCTCCCCGCTTCGGGGAGCCTTTTTTGCGTCGGCTGTTTCCTTTTCAGAAACTCAAACCGCCTGTCATTCTGAGCGTAGCGAAGAGCCTTTCACGTGAGAACGGTAATTGATGAACCGTGAGACGGTCCTTCGCTGCGCTCAGGATGACAGGTGATTTGTGAGCTTGCCCAGGCCTACTTACTCAGCCGGAAAATAATCGGCAGCGTGCGCTGCACCCGCACCGGCCGCCCGGCCACGCGCCCGGGCGTCCACCAGGGCATGAGGCGCACCACGCGCAGGGCCTCCTCGTCGAAGCCGTGGCCGCAGCCTTTGGCCACTTCCGCATCGCGGATGCGGCCCTGCTCATCCACTACAAAGCGCACATACACCGTGCCCGACAGGTTTTGCTGGTTGGCGGTGGCGGGGTAGACAATTTTCTTCGCCAGAAATTGGTACATGGCTGCTTCACCGCCGGGGTAAGTGGGCATCTCATCGGCGTAGGTGAGCACAGCGGGGGCAGCGGCCGGAGCCTCTGTGGTTGCGGGGCCTGGGACGGGCACGGCCGTGCGGCTGGCCATTTGAGCGTGTGCGGCGGAGGCAGCCAGCAGCAGCACACCACCCGTCAGAATAAAGGTTATTTTAGCTAACACGGCGATATAATTATTGCTCCGGCAAAGCTACCGGGCCGCTTTAGCCACGCAGTAAGCCCGGCAATTATGCTTTCGTCACGGTTTTATTACCGACTACTGCCGCGCGGCATTGCCCGTACCGAGGCAGTTGCAGCCACTGCATTAGTGCTTCACCGGCCGGCGGTTTGCTTCGTTCCTTTGCAGCCTCCATTCAGCCTTTGCTCCCATGCTCATTTCCATGACCGGCTTCGGCCAGGCCCACCGCGAAACCGACACCTACACGGCCACTGTCGAGCTTCGCTCCGTCAATTCCAAAACCCTGGACCTGACCCTGCGCCTGCCCCGCTTCCTGATGCCGCACGAGCTGGAAATCCGCAACGCCGTGGCCAAAGCCCTGTTGCGCGGCAAGGTCAACCTCAACCTCGATTTTGTGCGCCCTGCCGCCGCCCGCGCCGCCACCACCCTCAACAAAGAAGCCTTCCTGGCTGCTTTTCAGGAGCTGAAAGAACTGGCCCAAAGCCTGGGCGTAACCGCTGGCGAAGAAACCTTCGCCGCCGCGCTGCGCCTGCCGGGCGTCATCCCCACGGCCTCCGAGATGCGCGAGGCCGAGCCCGCCGCCGAGGAAATTGCCTGGGCTGAGCTGCAGCCCCTGCTGACGGAGGCGCTGGCCGCCATGCAGCAGTTCCGGCACGACGAGGGCAGCACCCTCACCGCCGAAATCCTGGGCTACGTGGCCACCATTCGCCAGCAGCTGGCGGCCGTGGAGGTGCACGACCCCGCCCGCATCGAGCACGTGCGCCAACGCCTGGCCGGCCACCTGGCCGAGCTCACCAGCCACGAGCACTTCAACGAAACCCGCTTCGAGCAGGAGGTGCTCTACTACATCGAGAAGCTCGACATTGCCGAAGAGAAGGTGCGCCTGGCCGCCCACCTCGCCTATTTTGAACAGGCCGTGCACCAGCCCGATGAGGCCGTGGGCAAGAAGCTGGGCTTCCTGGCCCAGGAAATCGGCCGCGAAATCAACACCATCGGCTCCAAGGCCAACGACGCTACCGTGCAGCACTTGGTGGTGGGCATGAAGGAGGAACTGGAAAAAATAAAAGAGCAGCTCAACAACATTCTTTAGCTGAGATTTTCGCTCGGTGTGGCTACAACTTCGTTGGTCGGGCGAGGACCCTGCTTGGGCGAAAAAAAGACCATAAATAGGATTATACTTACAAATTTTACAATCCAACAAACACAAAATAGCGCTTTTCAATTGGATTCATTTTTAAAAAGCTTAACCTACCACACTGTCGGCAACCTATAGAACCTTAGCACGTTATTAGAACCGCAGTAAGCTCAACCACTGAGTTTACAAAAAATAAAGCAATATTTGTGGCACCAAAGTTGGATATCTCATTATTGTATCTAACTTGGGTACTCAAATAGCGTTTCGTTACCCACCTCTATTCCCAATTAATATGAAATCTACATTTTTACTCTGTATTCTGGGAGTGCTGTTGATGGCCGCGCGTCCCGCATCCGAAATCGAGTTGGTGAAGAAGCGCGTGCTCAGCGAGCGGGTGGAAATCCTGATTCCCAAGGGCTTCGAGGTAATGACCGAGCAGCAGATGGACTTTGCCTACGCCAAAGCCCAGAGCCGCCCCAGCGTCATTTTCACCAACAACAACCTGGTGAGCCTCGCCTTCAATTATTCCGACAACGACGCCGACCAGGACATGGTCGACATTTACTCGGCTTCGTTTGGCAAGACCTACCACAAGCAGTACAAAGACGCCACCTGGTTTGGCGACGGCGTGAAGAACATCAACAACCGCAAGGTGGGCTACCTCGAATTCATGAAGCCTGAAATGGGTCACGAGGTGTACACGCTGGTGTTTTTCACCGATGTGGAAGGCAAGCTCATGATTTGCACCTTCAACTGCGCCGACCGCCAGAAGCCCGAGTGGGAGCCCATCGCCAAGCAAATCATGCTCTCGCTGAAAGCCAAAGGCTAGGAGCCACTAGCTCTTAGCAGCAAAGCCGGTAGTTGAACGCAGGTTCGGCTACCGGCTTTTTTTTGCACGAGGCGCGGCCCCTTCCTCGTTTAAAAAGTCCCGAACCAGCCCGAAAGCCCCCGCGAAGCCAACCAGCGACAGCGCGGCCGGCTGGTCGTTCACGTCGTGGTAGGCCGTGCTGCCGCCACGGGTATAAATGAAAAAGGCAGGCACCCCGGCCTCGGAAAAGGGGTAATGGTCGGAGTTGGCGGCCTTGCCCCGAGGCGCAAGCGCAGGTAAGTAGCGGTGTGCATCATTCAACGCCACCAACCGCTTATAAGGCGCCTCAAACACGCGGCCATTCACCACCGTGGCGCCCTGCTCGCCGGTACCAAGTAGGTCGAGGTTGACGAGGAATTTGATGCTTTTGAGCGGAATGAGCGGGTACGTCACAAAGTAGTTAGAGCCAACCAAGCCGGCCTCCTCAGCCCCGAAGAGCAGGAACACAACGGAGTACGCCGGGCGATTTTCGGGGCGAGCGTAGTAAGCAGCCAGCTCCAGGAGCAGGGCCACACCGCTGGCGTTGTCGTTAGCGCCAGGGAAGTAGGCTTTGGGGCCCATCATGCCCAGGTGGTCGTAGTGGGCCGATACAACGAGGAAGGAGTCGGGCTGAGCGGTACCGCGCACCACGGCGGCCAGGTTCTGGGTCTGGTACCTGGCCTCCAGCTTTGCCCCTACCCGCACGGTGCCCCACACGGTGTGGCCCTTGGCCGCACCGGTGGCCGTATCGCCAAAAATGGCTTTGTCGAGCCACAGCGGCACTTTTTCGGCCAGCACTTCCACGCGGGGCTGCGGCGCCTGCTCGGCGGCCAGCGAGGCCGTGAGCTTGGGTACCACGGTTATCATGGCGGCGGCAGAGTTGAGGCGCTGCTGCAGCAGCGACGGCAGCAGGTGCAGGCGGGCAGCATCGGCGGCGCGTAGGAGGAGCACGCGCTTGCTCCAGGGCACCAGCAGGTAGCGGGCCTGCACCGTGGCTTTGGTGAACACCAGCGTGTCGAGCAGGAAGATGCGGGCTTTCACGTTGCCGGCCGCAGAATTAGGAGCGGCAATGCAGGCGGTACCGGCCCGCCACGCCGTGGCCAAGGCGCTGCCATCGGCCTGAATGCCGGCCGCCACTTCGCCCGGAAAGGTGTTTACATCCAGCGTGAAAGGCTGCGTAAAGTTGGGTGCCAACGGGGCCAGCTTCAGCCCGCGCAGCCGCTCGCGCAGGTAGGCGGCGGCCTCGTGCTCGCCCTGCTTCACGTAGCCGCGGCCGTGCAGCTCAGGCGACGCCAGCTTCTTGATGGTGGCGCGGACACGTGGCAGGTTTTGGGCGGGCGCCGGGCTGGCACTCAGCATGGCGCCGGCCACCAGCGCGGCCACGGCCTGCGCAACGGCGCTTGTTTGACGCTTTTGCCGCCGGCTCCACCAGGCAGCCAGCACCACGGCGAGCACGGCCCCAATGCCGTCGCTCAGCAAGTCGCTCCACTCGCCGTGGCGGCCGAGGCGCATGGTCATTTGCAGTACTTCAATCAGGGCGCCGAAGGCGATGCTGGCGGCCAACACGGCCAGGCCGGCGTGGCGGGCCAGCCGGGGCCAGCGGCGCTGCCGGTGCAGCGAAAACCAGCCCAGGCCGGCCAGTACGAAAAACACGCCCGCGTGGGCCGCTGTGTCGAACGACAGCAGCTCCCACACGGGCGTGCGCGGCATTTCTTTGGCCGGTGTCAGGGTGAGCACCAGCACGACGGCGGCCCAGACCAAGGGCAAGCCGAAATAGGGACGGGGGGAAGCAGGCAAGGGGTTGGGGGGCAAAGAAACAAATGGCATTGCCGCGCCCTAGCCAAAACGGTGCTAGCTTTTTTAGGCGCCCACCAGCTCGCCGTAGGCTTCGGCGGTCAGCAGCTCGGCGAGCTCGGCGGGGTTGGCGATGGCAATTTTCACCATCCAGCCGTCGCCGTAGGGGTCCGAGTTCACGGTTTCGGGGGCGTCGCTCAGCTTGTCGTTCACTTCCAGCACCGTGCCGGTGATGGGGCTGAACAAGTCCGAAACCGTCTTCACGGCTTCCACCGTGCCGAACACCTCGTGCTGGGCCACTTCTTTGTCGAGGGTGTCGATGTCGACGTACACAATGTCGCCGAGCTCTTTCTGGGCGTGGTCGGTGATGCCCACGTAGGCAACGTCGCCTTCAACGCGAATCCATTCGTGGTCCTTGGTGTAGTGCAGGGTGGCGGGCAGGTTCATAAGATGGTGGGGTGAGTGGATTGGTGGAGTAGTGGATTTGCCGGTCAAAAGTACGCAGCGAACTCCGCCAACCCACCAATCCACTCACCCGCCCTACTGCGCCAAGCTGTAGCGCAGCTGCACGCCGGCCTCGGTGTTGGAGTTGCGGAAGGCGTTGCTGATGCGCGGCGTGGTGATGGTCTGGCTGTAGTAGAACTGCAGGTTCAGGCGCGTGTTCAGCAGGTAGTCCACGGTGGGGCGCAGCTGCATGGTTTTCGAGCCGTTGGTGATGGTGCTCGTCGGGGTGCCCACGTTGGGAACCTGGTTCTGGTTGTTGCCGGGGTCGTAGGAGTTGTTGATGCTGCGCTGCACCGTGATGTTGTCGCGGATGCTGAGGTCGAGGCGGGCCGTGAGGTTATTTTTCAGCACGCGCTGCTCGCCACCCACCCGGAAGGGCAGCTTCAGGCTGTTGGTGGCGTAGCCGAAGCCCACCACGATTTCGTTGGTGTGCAGCTCGGTTACCTGGGCGTTGGTGGTATTCAGCACCACCGAACGGTCGGTGCGGTACTCCAGGCGGCCGGTTACCTTGTTCACCGTCTGGAAATTGACCCCGATGAGCGGCGACAGGCGTTCCACAATGCTCACTTGGTTCACGATGTAGTACGGGATGTACTGTTTGATAATCTGGTTGCTCTTATCATCGATTTTCGTGGCAAAATCCGGCTCTTTGGTGTATAGGTTCGAGGTGGTGTAGCTGCCCAGGTTGTAGAGCGAAGAATAGGCGTGGTTGAGGGTGAAGGAGCTGAAATAGCGCTTGACGAGCGGCAGCTGGGCAAAGCCATTATAGTCGACGCGCCAGTTGGGCAGCGGCAGCATGGCAAAGGGGTTATATTTCTTGGCCGTGTAGCCATCCGACGACTTGCCGTGGTAGGCATCGTTAAAGCTCTGGATAAGCACGGCCTGCGAATTATAGCCGTAGCCATTGAGCCTGCCGAGAGGGTTCGCCTCGGGACTGCCCGAAAGCTGCTCCTGCACGATTTTCCGGTTTTTCACAAACTGGTTGAAGGCGGCCGACGTCTCGCCGTTGGCCCCCAGGTCGCCAAACAAGGTTTGGATGGTGACGGTGGACGTGCTGAACGAGCCCGAACCGAGCGACTGCTGCGAAATAATATTGAGCGGTTCCAGGGTGTTTTCGTCTACCTGCCGGCGGTAATACGACTCGTTGTTGCGGGCCAGCTGCCGGCGCGCATCCACCTGAATGTTGAAGTCGCGGAAGGGCTCCAGGGTGGTGCGCAGCGTCAGGGTTTCGGTCAGCAGCGAGCTGAGGGCCGAGTTGAGGTACTGGCTCTGGTCGGTGTACCAGCCGTTGTCGCGGGCTCTTTCATACAAATCATCCAAGGCATACTGCTTGCCCAGGATGAACGGAATGCCCGGGGCCGTCAGCGTCTCGTCGAGGCCGAACACTTTGGTTTTGGGCAGGTAGCCGGGCAGCAGCGTGCCGTTGGAGCGGTTGTAGGTGAAGTTGATGGAGCGGGCCGTCATCAGCGAGCGCAGCACGGCTTTCACGAAGCGGTTTTTCTCGCGGGTGGTGTCGGCCGGGGCCTGCGCCGCGCCGCCGCGGGGTTTGGCGCTGGGCGGCGGGGCGTTATTGATGATGTTGAGAAACTTCACCTTGTTGTAGAGCTTCACCAAATCAATCTTGCCGTTGGCGCTCAGCTCGGCGTTGTTTTGAATCGTGTTGCCCAGGTTGAGTTCATAGGTGGTCGTATCGGTGGGGTCGGTGGGGCGCAGCAGCGCCCGCTGCCCGCGCGAGGCGGCCTGCCAGTTGTAGTTGGCCGAGTAGCGGGTGTCGGCGCTCAGCCAGTCGGTGAGCGGGAACTTGTCGAGGGGCAGGCGGTAGGTCAGCGCGGCCGTTTGGGTGAAGTTGGTGGTGCGGCCGCCGCGCAGCAGGTTTTGCTGCACCTGCTCGCGGTTGCGCACGGCCTCGTCGCTCACCCCAATGGTGCGGCCCGGGCCCTCGTCCACCACGCCCCGGTTGGTGGCGGTATAGTCGAAAATCAGGCTCTTGGTCAGGTCCCACTTCAGGTCGTAAATCCGGCTGATGTAGAACGACTTCTGGATGAGGGGCGCAATGCCCTCGGTGCTGGGCACCTCGCCCGGGTTCAGAATGCGCTGCAGAAACCGCTCGTTGTAGCGCCGGTCGATGTCGGTGCGGAACGAGAAGCGCGAGGGCAGCGGCGTGAAGTTGATTTCCTTGAAAATCTTCAGGTACGGGTTGTCCAGGGCCTTGAAGCCGGCCAGCGGCGTGTAGTTCTTGGGCGTGGTCTGGTACACGTAGGCCACGGCCGCGGTGTAGGCCTTGGTGTAGTCACGGTCGGTCCGGATGTCGGTGTGCAGGCGGTCGGTCAGCGAGTAGCTCAGCGCGATGTTTTCCAGGTCCCAGGGCTTGGGCTTGGCCAGGGGCGCGCCGGGCTTGGGCTGGGCGCGCTCCTTGCGCGCGTTCAGCACCGAGATGCTGCGGCTGGTGGTTTGGTCGATGACCTTTTTGCGGTACTCGGCCTTGGCCGCCGCGTTTTCCGCGTCGCTGCCTTTGTTGAACTTCAGCAGGCTCTGCTCCAGCTTGGTGTCGGGGTCCAGGGGGTCGTAGAGGGGCGTGCGGGTTTCCTGGCCCACTTGCAGCAGCACCGGCAGGCGCACGTTCAGCTGGGGCGGCAGAAACTTCTCGGCCGCCACGGTGGCATTCAGGTCGCCGCGCAGCACGTCGTCGACGGAGCGCTGCTGCACCTTGTCCTGCAGGCCGCCGAAGCCCACGCTGGTGAAGCTGCCCGTGGCCGTTACGTTGGCCACGTCGGCCAGCTTCACGTTCAGGCGGGCGGTGGCGGCGTAGCCGGCCTGCTGCTCGAAATCGAACACCCGGAATTCGTCGGCCCACAGGTTCACCGTCTTCGAGGAGGTGCTGGGGTTGGCGTCGTCGTTGAAGGGGTTCAGCACGCCAATCATCACGCCCTGCACGGCCGAGAAGTCGGGGTTGCCCACCACCGTGATGGTGGCGCCGTTGGCCAGCGTCACGGTGTAGGCCACGTTGGGCGGGGTGCTGCTCTGGTTGCGCTTGGCCTTGGCGTCGATGAAGTCCTGAAACGACACGTCGATGCGGTTGGCTTCGGGCCACACCTGGTTGGCCTTGTCTTCTTCCGTGCCCGTGACCTGGTTGATGTCGGTGAGCTGCAGCGGCAGCGAATACTCGTAGTAGTTCTGGGTGTAGTCGGTGCCGATGCGCAGGAAGGCACGGGTGTCGCCGCTAAGGGTAGTGCGGTCTTCGGTGTCGCCGTGCAGGAACATGCGCAGGCGCTTGTAGCGCAGCATGTTGATGGCCAGGTTTTTGTAAGCCGCCTTGGCGTAGCCGTCGCGCAGGTTCACCACGGCCAGACGCAGGCTCTGCTCGTTTTGCAGGCGCGAGGTGCTGCTGCTGCCGTACTCCTTGTCGCGCCGGATGCCGGGCGGCGACACGTACGGAATCTTGGGCGTGTTGCCACTGGCCACGGCAATGCCGTTTTCCTCCACGCTCACCGTCGAGATGTTGAAGGCGTCGGCATCGGTCAGGCAGTTGCCGCACAGCACCGTGCCCGGGCTGTTATCCACGATGCGGTAGTTGAAGCGGCGCCACTGGTTGGCCACAAACTGCGGCTGCACCATGCGCAGCACCACCGGCTGCGACCACTGCGTCATGTACATGCGCAGGAAGCGGATGGACTTGAAGCCGAACGGCTGGTTGTTGTTTCCGCGCACGGCCGTGTAGCCGTCCCGAATCGGAATGCGGAACTGGTACCACGTCACCGGGTCGTTGTTGACGGTGGTCGTCACCTTGTCGATGATGTAGTTCGAGCCCACGTCCAGCTGGCCCGGGTCCAGGCGCATGCGGTACTCGTAGTAGCGCTCCACGTCCTGCACCACGTTGTCGCGGTTCAGGTCTTCTTTGTCGGGGTAAGCCGTCGAGCTGAGCTGGCTGTTCTCGGGCGAGTTGCCCTCGTAGCCGTCGTAGTTTTTGTAGCGGCCCAGCAGCTTGGTGTTGGTTTGGTCGTAGCTCGGGTCGAGGTGGTGGCGGAAGTCGTCGGCCGAGGGGTCGGGCAGGTTCTGGTAGGCCGGGCCGTAGCCCACCTGGGGCGCCAAGGCGGCCGCCTTGGCGCGCTCGCCGTCGTTGTTCAGGCCGTCGAGGCCCACGTCCTGCCGCTGCCGGGCGCCGGGCGCCGCGTTAAACGCATCGGTCAGAAACTGCTGGCGCGTCACCAGGCCGTAGGGCGTGGTGTTGGTGGTGGCGGCAATGTCCTGCGGGTCGTCCGTCACGGGCAGGCCGTTCTCGAACTCGTACTGGCTGCCGTCCTTCAGCACGTCTTCGCTCACGTTGCCCAGGTTCACAATCAGCTCACCGCCCGTCTTGTTGGGCCCGGCATTGGGGTTGTCGGGGTCTTGCACCACGCCGTTGGGCGTGTCGATGAACGGGTCCATCATCCAAAACTCCAGGTATTCGATGTTGGCGTTGTCGAAGTCGGTGTCGAAAGTAATGGCCCGGCTCACCCCCCCAAAGTTGTTGCGGCTAGCGGCATCCTGCGCCTGGGGCGTGCCCGGGTTCAGGAACTTACCATCAGAGCTCACGTTCGGATTATAGTTATAAGCCCCCCGCTCCCTGGGGTAGTAGGCCAAGTCGAACGTGTACTCAAACCCGTTGCCCGTCGAGCCCAGGTCCTTGTTCGGAAACACCTCGTCGCGCCGCACCCCGCGCACGTAGTGGTTGGTCAGGTCGGTGGCGCCGATATTGCCCGGCACGTTGGGGCCGCCGGTGTAATAGCTCTGGTCGATGGTGTACCAGGCCAGTTTGGCGCGCTGGTAGTTGTAGGGCAGGCCCACGGCCGTGCTGCCCTGGATGGGCAGCGGCGTGCTGGCCAGGCGCCAGGCCGGAATGCTGGCCAGGCCGCCCAGTGTGTAGGGCGTGCGCGCATTTTCAAAGTCGTCGACGTACGACACGCCGTTCTCGCCGTTGCCCAGCTGCGAGCGGCCCGGCAGCAGCTTGGCAAACTCCCCGCTGAAGGCAATGGTCGAAATCTCCTTCGTTGACACGAAGGGCAGCATGTCGAGGTACTTGGTCAGCACCCGGCTGTCTTTCCGGATGGCGCCGTCCAGCCCAATGAGGGTGTTGTTGCCCGGCTCGTCGCCAATGTTCACGCGGTTGATGCCCGGGGCCTGGTTTTCGAGCAGGTGCAGCACCGTGCCGCCAAGGGTCACGTCGTTGTTCAGCTTGTAGTCGAGGCGGGTGCCCACCAGCCGGCGCGGCTGCACCTGCACCAGCGCGTTTTTCTCGAAGCTCACGCGCAGCTCGTTAGCCGAGTTCAGGTAGGCCGGGTTTAGGATTTTTACCTTGGCCTGGTCGTAGAACACCTGGTAGTCCACGCCCTCGGTCAGGAGCGTCGAGCCCGATGTAACGCGCACCGAGCCTTGGGCAATGCCGATGCCCGGCAGGTTGATTTCGTCGGAGCTGGAGCCGCCCTGGAAGCGCCCGCGCAGGAAGAACTTGTCCTTCTCCTGCACCTGCTGGGCGTCGCTCTGCGTCTGGTTGTACAGCTCCTGGTAAACGTACTTGGTAATCAAGTCGGGCTCGCCCACAAACTGCGTTTGCAGGAAGTTGCCGAAGGGCTGCACGTTGGGGAAGATGATTTTGCCCAGCTCCGGGTCGATGGTCACGCCCGGGAAATAGTCGAAGTTGCCATCGGGCAGCTTGTCGTTGTTTGAGTTCACGTGGTCGAGGTTCAGCACCTCAATCAGCGGCCGGTTCGTGATTCTGGCCCCTTCCTTCAGCGAAATCAGGTCGACGCCCGTCGCGTCGTCCTTGTAAATGATTTGCAGCTGGAAGTTGTCGCGCTGCAGCTGCGAGGCGTTCAGGGGATAGATGTTTTTCATCATCAAATCCCAGGTCGGCGTGTTGCGGGTCTGCAGGTTGGGGTTCTGCGGGTTGTTGGCGGGGTCGGCCAGGCCCACGCCTGGGTTGCTGGCGCGCAGCATCTTCAGAAAGAGCACCTGGTCGGGGCCCACGCTGCCGCCTTCACCGCCCGCCAGCTCGCCCACCTTGTAGGTTTGGCCGTTGTAGATGTACTCGTAGCTCACGCCCAGCACCTGGTCGGGCAGCAGGGCCGTGTTCAGCGAGAGGTAGCCCAGCTGGGCGTTGAAGGTGTATTCGCGGGTGTCGAGCTTGCGGGCGCGCACCCGTTCAAAATCAATGTTCTTGGCCAGGCCCTGCGCGCCCTGCAGGTAGTTGTCTACCCCCAGGTTGTCGCGGGTGCCGCCCGCACCGGCTACGGCCGTAAACAGCGAGTTGGCGTTGTTGTCGGCCGGCGTCTGCACGGTTTTGCCCCCGAGGCTGTACCTGTCCCGGTATAGGCGGAACGGCTCGGCCAGGTCCATCAGCGTCACCACGTTGCGCAGGCTTTCGGTGGTGCGGTTGTCGTTGGTCACGTACACTTCCAGGCGGTTGATGGTCACGCCGCTCTGGATGGTAGGCAGGTTGCGCAGGGCTTGGTCGTACCGGTCGCGGAAAAACTGCGACAGGAAAAAGTGCCGGTCCTTCTCGTACTGGCTGGCCTTGATTTCGTACTGCCGGCTCTGCGCCCCGTTCTGGATGCGCACCTCGTCGGCGGTGCCGCGCACGGTGGCGGCCACGGCCGTCACGCCCAGCCGCCCAAACTGCAGCTGCGTCTTGATGCCGAACAGGTTCTGCCCGCCCTGCACCAGCGAGTTGGTCAGCGGCAAGCTCACGTTGCCCAAATCCACCTTCCGGATGATGTCGGTTTCCTCGCCCGCGTAGTCGAACTTCATCTGGTTGTCGAAGTCGAACGAGGCCTTGGTGTCGTAGTTGAACACCAGCTTGAGCTTGGTGCCGATGGCGCCCGTCAGGTTGACGTTGATGTTCTGCTCAAACAAGAAGTCGCCCACGCTCTGCTGGCGCAAGGTCAGGGCCGGGTTTTCGTTTTTGTTGAAGCGCGCGCCAAACTTGAGCGTGACGGAGCCCGCCGGTCGGATATCCACGTAGCTGCCCCCAAAAATGCGGTTGGCAATGGGGCCGAGGTAAATCTTGGGAATCAGGCGCTGAGCCTGCGCGCTGCCCGGCGCGGCGGCCGGACCGGTCACGCCGCCTTTGGCCTTTTGCCGGTAATAATCGGCCACGGCCTGGCGCCGCTGGTACTCCTCGTACTGCTTGTAGCTGAGCGCGCTGGGGTCGCGGTAGTCGATGTCGGGCCCAATTTTTTCCTGCACCTGCACATTTTGCAGGCTGTCGTCAACCGTGACGCCCAGTTTTACGTTCTTAGGCAAAGGCAGCACCAGCGGCGATTCGCGGCGGTGCGGCCCGAAAGGGCTACCCGGCCGGTCCTGGGCCCGCACGCGGGGGCGCTTGCTGGCCTTATAAGGGCCCGTGGTATCGGCCACCGCGCCGCGCGGACGCGGGGTGTCCTGGGCCAGGGCCCGGCTGGCGCGCAGCCACAGGCGGCCGAGGCGTGGCGCAGCCGTGGGCGAGGCCTGGGCCCACCACGTCAGCAACGACGCAACCACAACTACCGACGCGGGGAGTAACTTCTGACCGGATTTCAAGCAGGATAAGTGATGAAGCCAAGGGCGCAATTTACCCTAAGCTGTTAGCTGTTAGCCGGTAAGATACCGGCGGTACTCTCTCTGGTAGCTCTTCAAACGATGAAGCAAAAATTGGGCCCGCCCACTGCGCCACTGCAGGCGCAGGAGCAGCTAGCTAGCAGCCAAAAGCTGCTGGCTAACAGCTAAAAACGGTCCGGACCTAATGCGACTTCAAAGCAAATTTAATCAATTCCTCCACGCTCAGCTCCCCGCCGTGCTTCTGCTGAATCTGGTCCAACTGCTTCTCGGCAGCGGCCCGCGCAAAGCCGAGGGTCACCAGCGCCTGCAACGCTTCGGCGCGCCGCGTATTGTGCTGGCGGGCCAGCGGCACCGTGTCCACGCCGGCTTTGGCCAGCAGTTCGTCCTTGCGCAGCTTGTCTTTTAGCTCCAAAATCACGCGCTGGGCCGTTTTCGGGCCCACGCCCTTGATGGCCTGAATGGCCCGCACATTTTCGTGCACAATGGCATCGCGGATTTCGCCCACGCTCATGCTGCTCACCATCACAATGCCCGTGCCCGGCCCAATGCCCGACACCGAAATCAGCTGCAGAAACAGCGCTTTCTCGTTGGGGTCCAGGAAGCCGTACAAGGTTTGGCCGTCTTCCTTGATGTGCTGGTAAGTATAGATTTTGGTGGCTTCGCCCTCCGCCGGCAGCTTGGAGAAAGTGGCCAGCGAAATGCGGACTTCATAGCCCACGCCTAGAATATCAACAATGGCCAGCGTGGCGTCTTTGTAGGCAAGTTTACCGTCGAGGTAGGCAATCATAAAGCGGGAAAGGAGAAACGGAAAAAGCGCTTCGGTAGCGGGTCAACACCAGCAAGGGGGTTTTCCCTCCCAAATTTACTGGCTTTTCGGCCAAAAATTTTGGGCGAAATGAAGAAGTTGTGAAGCGGCTGAAAGCAAATGAAAAAGAACGTCATGCCGAGCGCAGCCGAGGCATCTCGCCTGTGATAGTAATCCAATCGAAAGGGTTTACCACCACTGGCGAGATGCCTCGGCTGCGCTCGGCATGACGCTCTCTTATGAGCTAAAGACTACAGCGCCTTGCTGCCCATCTGCGCATCCACCACCGCGATGGAGGCCATGTTCACGATGTCGCGCACGCTGGCGCCGAGCTGCAGGATGTGCACCGGCTTGCGCATGCCCATGAGCACGGGCCCAATCACCTCGGCACCGCCGATTTCCTGTAGCACCTTGTAGGCAATGTTGCCCGACTCCACGTTCGGAAACACCAGCGTGTTGGCGCCTTTCTCGGCCAGGGGCGAGAAGCCGTAGTGCTCCTGTAACAAGGCCGGACTCAGGGCCACGTTGGCCTGCATCTCACCGTCAATCAGCAGATTGGGGAAGCGGGCTTTGGCCAGCTCCGTGGCTTTGCGGGTCTTTTCGGGCAGCACGCCGGCGTTGGAGCCGAAGTTGGAGTAGCTGATGACGGCAATGCGCGGCGCGGTGTCGAAGAAGCGCACCGCGCGGGCCGTGAGGCCAATAATCTCCACCATTTCCTCGGCCGTGGGGTTAATGTTCACCGTGGTATCGGCAAAGAAATACGGTCCTTTCTTGTGCTGAATGATGTACATGGAAGCCACGCGACGCACGCCTTCTTCGGTGCCAATGACCTGCAGCGAGGGAATGATGCTCTTGCCGTAGTCTTTGGTGAGGCCGGTGATGCAGGCGTCGGCCTCGCCGGTTTCCACCATCATGGCGGCGAAGTAGTTGCGCTCCCGCATCAGGCGGCGGCCTTCGTAGAGGGTCATGCCCCGGCGCTGGCGCTTCTGGTACAGTAGGTTGGCGTACTCGTCGCGCTTGGCGTCCTGCTTCAGGATGTTGATGATTTCACAACCTTCCAGGTCCACGCTGTTCTCACGGGCAATGGCTTCAATCTTTTCCTGCGGCCCCAGCAGAATGGGCCAGCACACGCCCTCGTCGCGCAGAATCTGGGCGGCTTTGAGAATCTTGTAGTTGTCGGCTTCGGCAAACACCACCCGCTTGGGGTTGGCCTTGGCTGCCGAGGTGATGCGGTTCATCAGCTTCTGGTTCACGCCGAGGCGGGCGCGCAGGTGGTCTTCGTAGGCGGCCCAGTCTTCGATGGGCGCCTTGGCCACACCGCTTTCCATGGCCGCCCGGGCCACGGCCGGGCTGATGCTGGTGATGAGGCGCGGGTCGAGGGGCTTAGGAATGAGGTAGGTGCGACCAAAGGCCAGCGTGTTGTCGCCGTAGGCTTTGTTCACCATCTCGGGCACGGGCTCCTTGCTGAGCTCGGCCAGGGCGTGCACCGCCGCCAGCTTCATGGCCTCGTTGATTTCGGTGGCGCGCACGTCCATGGCCCCCCGGAAGATGTAGGGGAAACCCAGCACGTTGTTCACCTGGTTGGGGTGGTCGGAGCGGCCGGTGGCCATGATGAGGTCGTCGCGCGTGGCCATGGCCAGCTGGTAGCTCACCTCGGGGTCGGGGTTGGCCAGGGCAAACACGATAGGGTTCGGGGCCATGCGCAAGAGCAGGCCGGCCGGCAGCACATTGGCCGCCGAAAGGCCCAGAAACACGTCGGCGTCCTGCATAGCCTCCTCTAGGTTGTTCACGGCGCGGCTGGTGGCAAACTGCATCTGAATGGGCGCCAGGTTGGTGCGCCGGTCGTGGATGAGGCCGTCCTTGTCGAACACCACCACGTTTTCCTTTTTCAGGCCCAGCGCCAGGTACAGCCGCAGGCACGACACAGCCGCCGCGCCCGCTCCGCTCACCACCATGCGCACGTCCTCAATTTTCTTGCCCACCACTTCCAGCGCGTTCAACAGGGCGGCCGACGAGATGATGGCCGTGCCGTGCTGGTCGTCGTGCATCAGCGGGATGTTCATCTTCTCGCGCAGCTCCGTCTCGATGCGGAAGCACTCCGGCGCCTTGATGTCTTCCAGGTTGATGCCGCCGAAGGTAGGCTCCAGCGACTTCACAATCTTGATAAACTCGTCGGGGTCGGTGGCGTCAATCTCAATATCGAAGCAATCGATACCGGCGAACTTCTTGAAGAGCACGCCTTTGCCTTCCATCACTGGCTTGCTGGCGGCGGGGCCGATGTTGCCCAGCCCCAGCACGGCTGTGCCATTCGAAATAACGGCCACCAGGTTGCCCTTGGCGGTGTATTTGTACACGTCGTCGGGGTTGGCGGCGATTTCCTTGCAGGGCTCGGCCACGCCGGGCGAGTAGGCCAGGGCCAGGTCGAGTTGGGTGCTTACCGGCTTGGTGGGGATGACCTCAATCTTACCAGCGGGCTCCTGCGAGTGGTAGTTGAGGGCGTCTTGCTTGTTTATTTTCAGCATCGGGAATTACAAAATCAGAAGAAAAGCACGGAGCGGTTCCGCCCACAAGGTCCGGCTTAATCTCCCGAAATTACTGCGGCCCGCTTGGTTTCCCGCAAAAAAAGACCCGAACCAGCACCGGCCCGGGTCTTAGCGAACTGGATTGCAGCGCGGCGCTATTCCAGTTTCAGGTTCTCAAACTTGCCGGTTACTTTCACGTTGCACTGCGCCGGAGTGGTAGAAGGGTAACGCTCGCGGGGGTCGTTCACTCCGTTCATGACCATCTCAAACGAGCCGGCCAGCAGCCGGCGTTGGCTGTCGTAGGCCGTAATCTCCACTTTGCCCAGCATGGCATTGTTGCGGCTGAAGTAGAGCTGGCCGCTGGTTGCGCCCGGCACATGCAGGATGGTGTAGTTGTACTGCGTTTCGGCCACCGCTCCGGCACTACCCTGCCGGTCGCGCACCAGATACGTCCCCAGCAAATTAGGCGTAAGCGCCGAATTTGGAATGGTGAAAGAAATGAAGTCGTTGCCCTCGGGCACATCGAAAGCCAATAGCATTTCCTTGGCGTCTTGCCGGCCAATGAGCTTCATGGAATTCTGGGTATAGGTCAGCCCGGAATCGAAGTTACTGCTAGTTGGGAAAGTGAACGTGCGTGTCATTTCAGCCTTCACAGCCGGGACGAAAGGTTGAGGGTCAGCGTCTTTTTTGGAACAACCCGTGGCTAGTACAACTGTCAGGAAAAGGGCAGTAAGCGTTTTCATATTTTGCAGAAAAAGATGAGTCTCCTGGCTGTTTGCAAGCCGTGTGCCACTTCCCGCAAATAGTTCCCGGCGGCTCAATAAAAAGTTAGCTTTACTTAACTCTGCGGCACCAGCAGCTTTTGGCCCAGCTTCACCTCGTCAGAAGTGAGGTGGTTGACTTCGCGAAGCTGCTGCACGCTCACCCCAAACCGGCGCGAAATGTTGAACAGCGTGTCGCCGGGCTGCACCAAATGCACTTTGGAGGCCAGGTCGTGCTTGCTCAGCGTGGCTTTGGGCGCGGCAGCTACTTCCTTCGCCGCCGGCTTGGCATGCTTGCGCGGCGCTTCAGCTACGGCTTCCACCTCGGCCGGCGCGCTGAACTCCAGCCGCTGGCCCATGGTCACATTTTCGGAAGGCAGCTTGTTCCAGGCCACCAGTTGCGCCACGCTCACGCCGTGCTCGCGGGCCAGCTTGGTCAGGTTATCGCCCCGGCGCACGGTGTAGGGCCCATTGTTGGGCGTTTCTTCCGCTCCCGGAGCAGTTTCGACGGCCACTTCCGGCTCTGCGGCCACAGCGGCTTTGGCTTCGTTGCGCCTGGCCTCGGCGGCTTGCGTCTGGGCCAGACGGCGGGCGGCCACGCGGGCCTGGGCTTCCGCCGCGGCTTGCTGAATAGCCTGCCGCTGCCGAATGGCTACCAGCCGGGCTTCCTGCTGCTTTTCCTGCTTAATCAGTTCCTGCACCCGGGTCACTTCCCGGGCATTGGCGTCGGCCTGCTCTTTGCGGGCTAAAGCCTCCTCGGCCGAAACCAGCGGACGCACTGGGCGCGGCGCGGCGGCAATGGCTTCCACCGGCGCTTTGGGCGTGCTGGGGGCGGCCGTGGGCAGGGGCACGAAAATGACCAGCTGCTTGCCCGGCTTGAGGGCCTTGCCTTTGGGTAGCTCGTTCCAGCGGCGCAGCTGGCTTTGGCTCACCTCAAACCGCTCGGCCAAGCTGGCTAGCGTTTCGCCTTTCTTCACCTTGTGCGGCACCCGCCGGAAACGGGGCGCAGCCGCCTCATCCCTGGCCCGCGGGCCATCGGTGGCGGCCAGCAGCTGCTTGCTCACCCAGGGCTCCACGCCTTCCAGACGGGGCGGCAGCGCGGCCAGCGGGCGCGGCAGCTCGGCCGTGGGCTGGCAGTAGTCCAGCAAGGTGTTGCGGTCGACATCGCCCAGATGCTCCGCCGCCGAGGCCGGAAACCGCACCACGTAGGAGCGGTAGCCGGCGGGCAGGGCCGCGCGCCGCAGCTCGGGGTTGAAGCGGGTGAGAAACAGGGAATCCTCGTAGCCGCAGGCGCGGCTCAGGCGGCGCAGGTCGAAGGCGCGGCCGCGCAGGCCCAGCGTGTCCATGGCCTCGGCGTATTGGTAGCGCAGCTTGTCGGTGCGCAGGCCGTGGGCCTCGGCGTACTTCATACTGTACATGATGGCCGTGAAGGTGGGCACGTAGTTGCGCGTTTCGGCGGGCATGTGCGGGTATAGGTCCCAGAAGGTCTTTTTGCCGGTGCGGCGCATCACGCGCTGCACGCTGCCCGCGCCCCAGTTGTAGGCGGCCAGCACCAGCTCCCAGTCGTGAAACACGCCGTAGAGGTAGCGCAGGTGCTTGCAGGCAGCCTCGGTGGCCTTTTCGGGGGCCATGCGCTCGTCAATCCACTCGTCGCGCACCAGGCGCAGGTCGCCGGCCGTGGGGCCCATAAACTGCCAGAGGCCGGTGGCGCCCACCGGCGACTTGGCCGTCGGAATCAGGGCCGACTCCACCACGGCCAGGTACTTCAGGTCGGTGGGCAGGTTGTACTTGGCGAGGTACTTCTCAAAGAGCGGGAAATAGAGGTTTTCGCGCTCCAGCACGCGCTGCAGGTAGCTGCGGTTGCGGGCCGTGAACAGGGTCACGTAGGCCATCACCGCGTTGTTGAACTGGTGGGGCACGTCGGTTTCGAAGCAGCCCACCCGGTCGCACACTAGGTCGCGCAGGGTGGGCGGGGTGCGCAGCCACTGCAGCCGGGCCGAGTCGACCTGCACGGGCGCGGCCACCAGCGAGTCGGGTTGCAGCTCCAGGCGCACCCGCACGGTATCGCCCAACAGCGCTGGCAGCGTGGTGCTTATCTGGCCGGTCGAGTCCGACGCCGGCACCTGCTGGGCCATGGCTTTGGGCAGGGGCAACAGCAGCCCCAGCAGCCCCAGGCCCAGCCAGCGGCGGCGATGGCGGAGCATTTTTGCGTGCTTAATCCCTTGCTTCATAGCACTAAGGTAGGTGATAGGTAAAGAACTTGTAGAGATGAACGCAAAAAATCAGCAGACGTTGCCCCACGGCCGTTTGCGCTTCCATCTAATCTGCTTGGCGCTCTACCGGTAGTCAGCAGTATGAGATGAGAGCCGTGTACCCGCCTGCCTGGGCGGCTACGTCACCGGTCGTCGCGCTTTGGCTGCTGACCGGTGAGCTGGGTTGGCTTAGGCCAATGCTGCTTTCCGCCAATGTCTTTATCGGCAATTTTTTAAGGCAACTACGCCTGGGCTATTCTGCACCCAGATAGCCCAAAGGCACTTTAGCAAAAAAATTAGAATTATACAATATCACATTAGCATATGCCTAGTCACTACGCCCCCCATTTTGCCCTTGCATGGGCCTGGCCGGTGCGTCCTCCTTTGCAGCAGGCCCGGCTGCCAGCTGGCTGGCCTGGCTGAAACCGCGGCGACCTACCTTGCCGGCCACATCAATCCTTTTTCCTTTATGCCCCACGCTTTTCCTTTCCCAATCCTGGCGGCGCTGCTGAGCCTAAGCGGCCCGCTGGCCGCCGCCGCCCAAGCCCCGGCAGCTACCACCGCCCCCGCCGACACGGCCCGCGCCTACCGCCACCACTTGGGCCTGACGGCCAGCCCCGTGCTGGAGGGCTTCTTCCGCAACAACCGCGCCCTGCCCCTGGGCCTGCTCTACAAGCGTCAGGTGGCGCCCCGCCGCGCCTGGCGCTTCGGCGCCGTTTTTTCCCAAAACTACACCCAGCGCTACGACCCCCAGCCCAAAACCAATAATGCCTACACCCTGCAAAACCTGGCCCTGGGCCTGTACGCCGGCCACGAATGGCAGCGCCCGCTCGCCAAGCGCTGGGTGGCCTACGCCGGGCTGGACGTGGGCGCCGGGTACAGCCGTGTCAAAGAAGAAAAAGACTTGCAGCGCTTCGTTACGATGAACGGCGCGGATGTGATATGGGCGGATAATGAGTTTTTCACATTTATCACTTACTCCGGTTTGGTTCGTCCACTGGTGGGGGTCCGCTACCAACTTATGCCCTACCTGTACGCCAGCGCGGAAGCCGCCGTGCAATTCACCTATTCGCACACCAGCCTTAATTCACGAATAAGAACGACGCGCACCGATACCGGAGAGTTAATAGTGGAAGGAAAAGGCACCTACAAAGAATACTTCTTTCAAACCTCGTTCCGACCCATTCAGCAGGTGACGCTGCACTATATGTTTGGCCGCCGATAAACGGCTTCGAGCCTCTTTTTCGCTCTCTTCCTAAACCGCATGAAGTTCCTTTTCCTGCTGGGCCTGAGTTGCCCGCTGGCCGTAGCCGCGCAGGCCACAGCGGCGGCCCCCGCCGACACGGCCCGTTACTACCGCCACCACCTGGGCCTGACGGCCAGCCCCGTGCTCGAGGGCTTTTTCCGCAACAACCGCAGCCTACCGGTGGGCCTGCTCTACAAGCGCCAGGCCGCCCCCCACCGCGCTTGGCGCGTCGGCGCCGTTTTCAGCCAAACCTACACCCAGCGCTACGACCCCCAGCCCAAAACCAACAACGCCTACTCAACCCTCCGTTACAGTATAGAGACTTACGCCGGGGTAGAGGCATTAAAACCGCTGGCTAAGCACTGGGTCGCATTTGCTGGCGTTGATGCCGGGGTCGGCTACAACCACTACCGCTACGACCAAGAGGAACAACGCCCTGGTAGTATCAATGGAGTAAGCGTGGTGCTGGCAGACAAAAGCCGCACTTACGACAACACCAAACAGGTCTTTGTCAGGCCCCTGTTGGGAATAAGATACCACCTGCTGCCTTACCTCTACACGAGTGCTGAAACCACGCTGAATATTTCTTATGGCTTGCGTGTAGCGGAAGTCAACGGTGCAACCTCCCGGACCGATACTGGCGAGGAGATAGAGCGCGGCAGCGGCTCATACAAAGAGCGATTTGCGCAAGTCTACCTTCTGCCTATCAGCAGAATAGGAATTCACTTCCTTTTTAATTGAAAATTACCCTTTACCAAAACCATTTAAGAACTTCTCATGAAAAAAATCGACCTCTTTAGTAGACTGTCCAGTATTATGGCGGCTTTTCTTTTACTACTAGGCGCATGCGGTGCTTATGCTCAATCATTCCGCACATACAACACCCCAGTTTGCCCAGGGCAAACTGAGGTGTACACGCTGGAGAACATTCCGACTGGCTACCGTTTGAACGGCCCCACAGCTTCTGGCGGCTTTTTAAGCAACACGCCAACCATTACCAATGGCACGGCTACGTTCACTGTTCGTTGGTATAACGTGAATAGCGGCTCAGTGAATCCACGGGTAGAGAAGCCGGATGGCGTAGATGCGAGCGGCAATACTATTTGGCGTGACGTGCAGATTACTTCTCCGTCCGTCGGCATCAAGAGCGTGGCCGGTCGGACGCCATTGCCTTTCAATAATGGCAGCACCGTCGACTTGCCCCTGTGCGGCGGCGCGCAAACCGTCACGCTCACCCTGCCGCAGGAGTTCTACACCGGCGCACCCTCCGTGCCCATTACCGACTACGCCTGGTACGTGCCGGCTCCTTTCACGGTAGCGGGCGTGCCGCTGGCCAACGGCTTCAGCCCGGCCCGCTATCTGAGTGGCCGCAGCCTGACCATCAACGTACCGGCCGGCCAGTTCAACGCCGAGGTGCGGGTGGCGATGTACGTGCGCGACTGCAACGAAAACACCGCTTATGGCAACGCGCCCGCCACTCTGGTCAGCTTCGACCAGCGCATCACCGTCCGCCGCGTGCTACCCGTGGTGACCAGCATCACGCCCTCGCGTGCACGCGTTACCTGCGGTGACCAACGCCCCCTGACGCTGACGGCGGCGGCCAGTCAGGCCGGGGCATCTTCCTTTAGCTGGACGCTGCCCTCGGGCTGGAGCTTTGCGCCCGGCACCGCCACCACCGGGGCCACGGTGTCGGTGGTGCCACCCGGCGGGCAGCCAGCCGGCGGCGGCACCACGTTCAGCGGTACGGTTTCGGCCATCTATACCTGCGTGAGTCCGTCTTACGCAACCGCGGCAGCTTCCTTTTCCATTGACTACAGCAACCAGGTGGCCCAGCCCACCATCACCGTACCCACGGCTACCGGCAACCCGCCGCTGTTCTGTTACGGTGAGTCGTTCACGGCCTCGGCCGATGGGCCGGGCGGCGCGCAGTTCACCTGGAGCGGCCCGCCCGGCGTGACCTTCACGCCGCAGGTGAGCGGGCCCGGCCAATCCGTGCGGGTGGACCTGCCCTACGCCAACTACGGCTACGGCGACATCACCGTGAGCGTGACGGCCGGCAATGCCACCTTCAACTGTCAGGCCAGCGTGCCCGCCACTCAGAAAATTGTGCTGCACCGCGCCGTGCTCGACTACGCCACCAACCCCGTGCGCCTGCAAGTGGGCTCCGACACCGGCTACAACAACGGCGCCCCGCCCTCCGACTACCCCGGCGCGCCCTCCTACCTGCCCGTGCAGTGCAACACGCGCACCTGGCTGCGCCTCTACGGCAATCTGCTCGACTACTATGGCAACCCGCTCACCGGTTTCCATTGGAACGTGAACGGGCAGGAACCCGCCAACTCGGCCGGCCAGACCACGGTGCTCGTGCCGCTGGGCGGCAGCCAGGGCGCCCAGGTGTGCCTGACTGTCCTCAACCGCTGCGGCGTGGATGAGTACTACTGCTGGCAAATTCCCACCTACGGCGACTGCGGCGGCGGGGGCGGCCCCATCGACCCCGAGCCCTGCGTGGAGTGTGGCCGCCAGGCCCCCACCGCCGCCTACCCCAACCCCGCCGATGCCGACCTGACCGTGCCGGTGCCCGCCGGGGCCCACGGCGCGGTGCGCCTGCTCAATGCCCAGGGCCGGCCGGTGCGACAGGCGCCCGTTCGCGGCAGCCGCGTGGTGCTTGACGTGCGCGCCCTGCCCAACGGCCTCTACTACCTGGAAGTGCCTTCGGCCGGCGGCGCGCCCCGCCGCCAGCAGATGCAGGTGCAGCACTAGCGGCAGCCGGGTATCATGGCCTGGTTTGCTCTGATGCCCACCAGCCACAAAAAAGCGTCCCGGCTTCGCAACCGGGACGCTTTTTTCATTTAATCAACCGTAGCGCGAAGCGGGCTTGCGAAACGAGGAAGGGCGCTGAAGCCAGCTGTTACGCCGACACTTCTTCCGTGAGCGCGCTGGCAAAGGCCAGCAAATCAGCCTCGCGGAAGGCGCCGGCCATCACCTGCAGGCCGATGGGCAGGCCGGCGGCATCCTCCCCTACCGGCACCGAGATGGCGGGTACGCCGGCCAATGAAGCCTGCACCGTGAAAATATCAGCCAAGTACATCGAAACCGGGTCCTGCTTCTCGCCGATTTTGAAAGCCGTGGTGGGCGTGGTGGGCAACACCAGAAAATCGTACTGGCGCAGCAGCTCGTCGGTTTTTTCCTTGATGAGCCGGCGCACGCGCTGGGCTTTGGTGTAATAAGCGTCGTAGTAGCTGGCGCTGAGCACGAAGGTGCCGAGCAGAATGCGCCGCTGCACCTCGGCCCCGAAGCCCTGGGCCCGGCTCTTCTTGTAGAGCGACTCCAAATCCGTGGCGTCCGGGGCGCGGTAGCCATACTTCACGCCGTCGAAGCGGCCCAGGTTGGAGCTGGCTTCGGCGGTGGTGAGGATGTAGTAGGTCGGAATCATGTAGTCGAGGTAGGGAAACTCCACGGCTTCCACCACGTGGCCCTGGCCGCGCAGCAGCTCCAGCTGCGTTTCCAGCGCCGCCTTGATTTCCGGGTTCAGCCCCTCGTTGTCCACGGCATCGGCAATGTAGCCGATGCGGTAGTGCGGCGCGGGCGTGAGCTGCTGACTGTAGGCGGGCACTTCACGCTGGCTGGCGGTGCTGTCCATGCCGTCGGGGCCGGCCATTACTTCCAACAGCAGGGCCGCGTCGGCCACCGAGCGGGTGATGGGCCCAATCTGGTCGAACGACGAGGCGAAGGCCACCAGCCCGTAGCGCGAGATGCGCGAATAGGTAGGCTTGAAGCCCACCACCCCGCAAAACGCCGCCGGCTGACGCACCGAGCCGCCCGTATCCGACCCAATCGAGGCCAGGCACATATCGGCCTGCACAGCCACCGCCGAGCCGCCCGAAGAGCCGCCGGGCACCCGCGCGGGGTCCACAGCGTTGCGGGCCGGGCCGAAGTAGGAGGTTTCGTTTGAGCCGCCCATGGCAAATTCGTCGCAGTTCTGGCGGCCGATGAGGATGGCGTCGGCATCGAGCAGGCGCTGCACGGCCGTGCCGGTGAAGAGCGACTTGAAGCCGTCGAGCATCAGGCTGCTGCTTTGCAGCGAGTGGCCAGCGTAGGCCAGCACGTCCTTCAGGCCAATGACCATGCCGGCCAGCGGCCCGGCGGTGCCGGCGGCCAGCTTGGCGTCCACGGCGTCGGCCTGGGCGCGGGCCTCGTCGGGCCACACTTCCAGGAAGGCGTTGAGGGTGGGGTTCTGGCGCTCGATGTTGCCCAGATAATACTCAACGAGCTGCCGGCAGGACGTAGTGCCCGCCGCCAGCTCGCTACGAACTTCGGATAAAGACTGAAAACGCTTCAAACTACTTGCAGATTAGGTGCGCCCAAAGTTAGGCATCAGCGCTAGGACTGGCATTGGCCGGAATGTAGGGCTGCCGGGGCTGGGTGCCTTCGGGCGCCAGGTTGGGTGGCAGCTGCGAGGCCACGGGCGGGGCGGGCTCCTCGGTTTTGTGCGTGATGGGGTGCTCGGGGGTGGTAGCGGTGGTAGGAGCTACGTAAGCCGGCGTGGCCCAAGGGTCGAAACCGGAGCCGGACTCGGCGTCGGCCACCGGCAGCGGGGCCGGGTATTGGTTCTGGGCGCCGTAGGGCTGCTGGGGCGGGTAGTTGTTCTGCTGAGCGTAGTTATTGGGCTGGGCCGGCTGGCCGGCCTGCTCAAACTCGCGCCGGATTTCCGTGCTGGCGTCTTTGAACTCCCGAATGCCTTTGCCCAGGCCGCGCGCTAACTCTGGAATTTTATTGGCCCCAAAGAAAATGAGGATGACCACCAGAATCAGTATCACCTCGGAACCGCCGATATCACCAAACATAAGACGTGTGTTTAAATGCTTAAAGTCAGAAGGAAGCCAACCACTATTGGCGCGGCTGCGTCGTGGGGTCGTTGGGGTTATAGGCCGGCGGCGCAGGCTGCTGGTAGCCTTGCTGCGGATAGCCCTGTTGGGGCTGCTGCGGGTAGCCCTGCTGCGGGTAGGGCGGCTGCACGGGCGGGGCCGTGGGCTGGTCGCGGTACTGCGGCTGCTGTTCTTCGGGGCGGGTGCTGGCGTCCTTGAACTCGCGCACGCCCTGGCCCATGCCGCGGAAAAGCTCCGGAATGCGCTTGGCGCCAAACAGCAGGATGATGACGAACAGAATAAGCAGCATTTCGGTGGTGCCGAAGCTGCCAATCAAAAACAGGGGATGATGCATGAGGGCGTGGGCGCCGGGGCCCGGTTAGAATGATAAAGGAGGATATACGCAGCCAAACGCGTTTTGGAGTATCAAAGATACCGGATAGTGGGTGTTTGCCGGATGAAGCGATGTTTTCGCGGGTAAAACCAGATTATCGGCCGGGTGAATATCAGAGTTGGACGGTTTCTTGGTTCCTTACATGAAGACTTAATTAGCTTTGTTAAGTTTATCACGCTGAGCCAGCTTATCGCCTACGGCCCAGGTGAGATTGTTTACTTTTTGCCCCTTTCCGCTGTGAAATCATCCAAATACGCCACGCCGGCCGATGCCGACCTACGTCAGGTAAACGAGGCGGAGCGCCTGGAAGCGCTGCACAGCTACCAAGTGCTGGACACGGCCTCCGAGCAGGTGTTCAACGACATCGCGCAGCTGGCGGCTTTCATTTGCGGCACGCCCATCTCGCTGGTGTCCCTGATTGACGGCGAGCGGCAGTGGTTCAAGGCCCGGGTGGGCCTGCAGGTGCAGGAAACTCCGCGCGAACACGCCTTCTGCCAGTACGCCATGCGGGCTGATAACGTGTACGAAGTACATGATGCCACCACCGACGCCCGCTTTGCCCACAACCCCCTGGTGACCGGCGACCCCAACATCCGCTTCTACGCCGGCGCGCCGCTGCTCTCGCCCGAGGGCCAGCCGCTGGGCACGCTCTGCGCTATCGACACCATTCCGCGCGAGCTCACCACCGACCAGCGTGACGCCCTCCGCATCCTGGCCCGCCAGGTAATGGCCCACCTGGAGCTGCGCCGCATCCGGGTGCAGCTCGAAGACGAGAAGCAGAAGCTCGACGGCGTGCTGCGCATGGCCAACAACACCGGCGACGGCCTTTATGCCAACACCCGCGCCGAAATCTTCGTGAAGCAGGACCAGCGCCTGGTGCGCGTGCCCACCGCCGACCTGCAGTACGTGGAAGCCCTGGGCGACTACGTGAACCTGCACACCACCCGCGAGCGGCTCACGATGTACGGCACCATGAAAGACTTGGAAACCAAGCTCCCCGTACGCGACTTTGCCCGGGTGCACCGCAAGTACATTGTGCGCCTCGACCGCATTGTGGCCATCGAGGGCGACGTGGCCCTGCTCGACAGTGTGCGCGACGGCAGCACGGCGCGCGCCGCCGTGCGCGTGCCCATTGGCAGCTCCTACAAGGCGGGCCTGCTGGGGCGCCTGAACCTGGTGTAGAACGGCGCTTGCTGTGCCGAATTAGCTTGCGCCTAGCCTACCGAGTCATTCGCCGTGCCAAAGGCGCCATTCACCGAGTTGCCCCGATAACAATTCGGCGCAACTCCCAATTTTGAATCGGTTATCGGTTGCAGCAAGCCCAAAGGCCGCTTCTGCCGACAGCTAAGTTTGTTTTCATAGCTCAGAAAGACACCGCGCTTTGCTCGGTGTTTTTTTTTGCCCAGGGGACCCGTTGTTTCAAGTGACCCGCCTGTTATTGCGAGCATTCCGCGCATCAAGCGGCGACGAAGCAATCCGTCCTGTCAACATCAGACAATTCCTTTTACCAGAAAGCCCCGGCACTGTGCAGTACCGGGGCTTTTTACATGACGTTGTCACATTAGTAGGTTGGTCGCTGAGAACAGGACGGATTGCTTCGGCTGCGCTTCGCAATGACAGGCGGGGTGTGCCCGCGGCTACTTATGCCCCAGCCAGTTTTCCGGGTTGAGGTTGGCCGAGTTGTGCCACACCTGGAACTGCACTTCGGACGTGCCCTCCGAATTGGTGGCTACCGTGCCAATGACTTCGCGGGCACTCACGCGCTGGCCCTCGTGCACGCTCACCGAGCGCAGCTTGGCATACACCGTGAAGAAGTCGCCGTGCTGAATCATGACGATGGTATTCATGCCGGCGATATTGGCAATGGTGAGCACCTTGCCGTCGAAGCAGGAGCGCACTTCCTCGCCGGCGGCGGTCTGGATGTCAACGCCGCGGTTTTCCACCGTTACGTGTTTCAGCACGGGGTGGGGGTGGCGGCCGAAGTGCTGGCTGATGAAGCCGCGGCTCACAGGCCAGGGCAGCCGGCCGCGGTTGCCGGAAAAGGACGACGAGGCCAGGGCCGTTTCGGGCGTGAGGGCAATGCGCACGGCCCGGCGGTCGGCAGCCTTTTCGGCAGCGGTTTCGGGGGCGTCGCTTTCCGGCGAGGCGGTATCGTTGTCGGAGTCGCCGGTTTCCTCGGTTGAGGCGCTGGCTGTTTCGCGGCGCGGGCGGGCGGGGCCGGCACCACCGGCGGCATTGCGGGCAGCAGATGCCCGGCGGGCTTCGCGGGCAGCGGCCAGTGCGGCCTGGCGGCGCGCCGCCAAGCGGGCGGCGCGCGCCGCCCGGGCAATCTCCTCGCGCACTCGCTCGGCAATGAGGTTGTCGAGCCGGTTCACCGCCTGGCGGCGTTCTTCCAGCTCCTGGCGCAAGCCCTGCTCCTGCTGGCTGAGCTGCTGCACCATCTCGTCTTCCTTCGATTTGAGGGTAAGCAGGTTGCGGTTTTCGTTCAGCTGATTGTTCAGCAGGCTGCTCTTGCGCTTCTGCTGCTGCGTGAGGCCCGAGAGCTGCTGGTGCAGCCGGTACTGCGTGCCCATGATGCGAGCGGCCTGCCGCTGCCGCTCCTCGGTGTACTGGCGGATGTAGCGCAGGCGCAGCGCAAACTGGTTGAACGACTCCGAGGCAAACAGGAACATCAGCCGGTTGAAGCCGTTGGCCGTTTTCGAGGCCGTGTAGAGCAGGCGGGCGTATTCGCCCTTCAGCTCGCGCAGGTTTTTCTGGGTTTGCAGCACCTGCGTGGCCGTTTGCTGCACGTTGGTTTCGATGCCGTGCAGCTGGGTCGAAATGCCCTGAATAACCTGCTTCTTCTCCGTCAGCTTTTCTTTGATAACGTTGAGCTGGCCCAGGCTGGCCTTTTTCTTTTCCTGCGTCTGGTTCAAGGCTTGGCTCGTAGCCTGAATCTGACGCAGGTTGGCCAGCCGCTCGCGCTCCAGCTGCTCCTTGGTTTTAGTGCGGGCCGGATTGGCAGTCCGAGTGCGGGTTTTGCTGGTCCGGGTTTTGGCTTTCGACTGGCTGGTTTTGGCCGGCTGTTTCTTTTTGCGCTGCTGCGCGGCTACCGGCAGTGCCAGCCACACGCCGAGCAGGCACAGCAACAGGCACCGCACGTAGCCGCGCCGCGCCGGT
Organism: Hymenobacter monticola; assembly: GCF_022811645.1. Taxonomy (NCBI): domain Bacteria; kingdom Pseudomonadati; phylum Bacteroidota; class Cytophagia; order Cytophagales; family Hymenobacteraceae; genus Hymenobacter; species Hymenobacter monticola. The sequence continues at coordinate 1,252,056 of NZ_CP094534.1, forward strand.
CGCCCGGCCGCCATCAACGTTACAGAATCAGCCTTTCCTAAAAGTCTACGCTTCACCGGGCACCAGTCAAAAATCCCTACTTATTTCTGACGCTTGTAGCCCTTGGGCACGGCAAAGGGAAACGACAGCCGCTCGCGCCCCACGTTCACCTTGCTGTAGTTGATGGCGGCCGTGACGGCACCCGCCGACGGCTGCTGCGCCTGAATAAAAACCGAGTTGGCGAAAGGTAGGTTACCGGGCTCTTCCAGGGGCTTGAAATCGGTGTAGTCCACGGTCAGGTTGCGCTGGGTAGCGGCGTCGCTCACCTTCATCTGCTGCACGCGGCCGGTACCGGCCTGCAGCAGGCGTTCCACCAGCACGCCGGCCAGCGGGTAGCTCACGCGCTGGCGGTCAGCTTCCTCGTTGGTGATGGTGGGCGTGGTGCCGGCGGGCGCGGGCAGGTAGTCGCCCAACAGTATGGCCTGCATTTGGGCAAAGCTCACGGGCACGTTCAGCAGCTTGCTCAGGTAATCGTAGCCGCCGGTGAAGTAGGTTTTTTCCAGCTTGTTCACCACTCGCACCGAGTCGGGGGTGAGCACAGCGCGCACGCCTTCCACGCCCAGCAGCCCGGCCGTGACCCAGATAATGCTGTCGCGGCGCATGCGCAGGGAAATGTTGGCGCCCTGCTTGTTGCCCTTCATGTTGATTTGCGCCTTGCCCTTGGCGTTCAAGAAAAGAAAGGAGGTGTTGGTGGCGCGCACCGTGGGCTCGGCCACGGCCACCGAGGTGCCGGGGCCTTTGGTAGAAACAACGGGCGTCGCTTTGCGGGCGCAGCCACCCAAAAGCAGCCCCAGGGCCAGCAGCAAGGAAATTTTATTCATAAAGTTTGTGGTCTTTCAGTTTGCGCTCCAGCAGGTCGGAGGTACCGCCGGCTTTGCGGGCGCGCTGCCATTCCACCACGGCCTTTTCCTTGTCGCCGAGCTGGTACAATACGTCGCCGTAGTGCTCGATGATGGAACCGTCTTTGGTGGTTTGCATGGCTTTGTCCAACGCCGCTTTGGCGCCAGCATAGTCTTTCTGTTTGTACAGCACCCAGGCGTAGGTGTCGAGGTAGGTGTCGTTGTCGGGAAACTGCTTCACCACCTTGCCCGACATCTGCTTGGCCTTGTCGAGCTTCTCGCCGCGCAACGACAGGAAATAGCTGTAGTTGTTGAGCACCTGCACGTTGTTGGGGTCGCTGTTCAGCGCCGACTCATACGCCGCATCCGACTTCTCGTAGAGGCGCATCTCGTGGTAGGCATCGCCCAGCTGCGCGTCAAACTGGCCCAGCAGCTCGGGGTTGTTTGCCACCAGCTTGCGGCCGTGCTCCAGGGCCTTCACGCCCTTCTGGGGCTGCTTTTTCAGTAAATGCGCCGCGCCGTTGTAAAACCACAGCGACGACTGGTTGGGAAATAGCTCCAGTGCCCGGTCGGTGTGGGCCAGCAGCGAGTCGGTTTGATTCAGCTCCGCGTCGATGAGCACCACCTGCTGCCAGAGCTGGAACTTGGAATTGTCGTAGCGCAGGGCTTTCAAATACGTGTCGCGGGCGTCCTTTTTGTGGTCGGTCAGCGTCTGAATGTCGCCGGCCACGGCGTAGGATTTGGCGTCCTTGGGGTAAGCCTTGATGGTTTCGGCCGCCAGGTCGCGCGCCAGCTGGTTCACCGATTCCTTGGGACTGGGCAGCTGCTTGATGTAGCCCACCAGAATGCGCACCCGCTCGTCGATGTCCAGCGCGGGGCTGGCGAAGGCCTGCTTGAGCTGCTGGGCCGCCTCGTCGGGCTGGTTTTGCTGCTGGTACACCTGGGCCAGAATCATGTGGGCCTGGGGGTTGCCGGGGTCGAGGCGCAGGGCCTGCTGGGCCACGCGCACGGCATCGGGCAGGCGGTTGTTGCTGGCGTACATCTCGGCCTGGGCCAGCACGTAGCGGCTTTCGGTCGGGTTGGCCTTGATGAGCTTTTCACCCTCGGCCAGGGCCAGGTCCAGCTTGTTCTGCTTGAGAAAAATCTGCTGCTTTTTAAACGAAATCTCATCTACCTGCCCAAACTCCTTCTCGGCCTGCTCAAGCGTGGCCAGGGCCTCGGGCAGCTTGTTCTGGGCCAAGTACAGGTCGGCCAGGTTAAACAGGTAATTACCCGAGTTGGGCACCTGCTTGATGAGGGCGGCGTAGGTCTTGGTGGCGTTGTCGTACTGCTTCTGGCTGGCCTGAATCTGGGCCAGCAGCAGGTAGTAATAGGCGTTTTTCGAGTCAAGGCGGATGGAGGCCTCGGCGTAGTTGGTGGCGTCGCGCAGGTTGCCGCTCAGCAGGTTGGCCTCGGCTATCTTGTAGTTGACGGCCGCATTGTCGGGGTTTAGGGCGTAGGCTTTCAGCAGCTGCTCCAGCCCCTTGTTGTAGTCCTCCAACAGTACATACTTCACCCCTTCCACAAACAGCGCCTCGCTCATCTCGCGCTCGCGCTCCGTGAGGGGCGGCGCGGCGGCACGCTTGGCCTTGGCCTCGGCTAGTTTCTTGTCGAGTTCGCGCTGCTCTTTTTCCAGGGCGCGCTGCTCTTTGCGGCTCAGCTTAGCGGGCGGCTGGGGCGCACCTTCCGTGGCTTGGGCGTGGCCCAGGGCCACCGTTCCCATCCAAAGCAGCAGACTTAGAGCAACTTGACGCATATACAACAAAACCGGACCTGGGGCCCGGCTCACGAATTTACGGGAAAACAAAGGGAGTGAGGGAGCAAGGAAGAATGGAAGAAGACAGAAAACCAGAAGCATAGAAGCGCGCCCATAGGCACATTGGCTAGAAACGCCAGACGCTCAGAATAATTTCAATGCGCCTTCTCTATGCTGCTTTTTCCTTTCTCCCCTTCTTCCTTGCTCCCCCACTCCCCCTCACATCACACCCGCAGCTGGTTATAATCGCCGAGGCTTAGGTCGTCGGGCGTGCCGGTCACGCCGGCGTGGTTGCCAATCATCGAGTTGGTGATAACGGCGTTCAGCACCGAAGCCGACTGCTGCACGATGGAGTTCGACAGGCGCGAGTCGCGCACGTTGGCGTGGTCGCCCAGGCTCACGTGCGGCCCCACCACCGAGTCCGTCACGATGGCGTTTTCACCAATGTACACCGGCTCAATGAGTACCGAGTTGGTGATTTTGGCCGATGAGGCCACCAGTGACTCGCCGCGCTCCTTGAGGTACTCCAGGTAGCGCTGGTTGGTGAACACCGTGGCGTCCTTATTGCCGCAGTCGAGCCACTCGGTCACGCGGCCGGGCACGAACACCGTACCTTTGTTTTTCATGTTCTCAAGGGCGTTGGTGAGCTGGTACTCGCCTTTGTCCTTGATGTCGTTGTCGAGCAGGTACTGCAGCTCGCTACGCAGGTACTCGCCGTCCTGGAAGTAGTAGATACCGATGATGGCGAGATCCGATACGAATTCCTGAGGCTTCTCCACAAACTCCGTAATCTGGCCTTGCTCGTTCAGCTTCACCACGCCGAAGGGCTTGGGGTCGTCCACCTTCTGCACCCAAATGGTGCCGGGCACGCTGGAATCGAGGGTAAAGTCTGCTTTGAACAGCGTATCAGCGAAAGCTACCACCACCGGGCCGCTCAGCGACTCTTTGGCGCAGAGGATGGCGTGGGCCGTGCCCAGCGGCTCGTCCTGGTACACGATGGTACCCTTGGCGCCTACCGATTCGGCAATTTTCACCAGGTTTTTCTCCACTTCAGCGCCGAAGCGCCCGATGATGAAAGCCACTTCGTCCACCGGCTCGCCGCACACTTTGGCAATGTCCTCCACGAGGCGCTGCACAATGGGCTTGCCCGCAATCGGAATCAGGGGTTTGGGAACGGTGAGGGTGTGGGGGCGCATGCGCTTGCCCATGCCGGCCATCGGGACGATGATTTTCATGTGTTGTGTAGTAGTCAGGTATTTATAAAGTTCGTTCAGCGTGCACAGGCATCGGCCGCGCCCGCCCGGCAGCCGTTTGACGGCCCGAAGCTAGGGCCTGCCCGCCAACAACCGATTGCCGGATGTTAGCTTTTTCCTGTACTGCCATACCCACCCGCGCCCCGTTGGGTTGCGCTCAAGGTTTCGGCAGGCTGCCAAGCGATGGTTTCGTGCTTGGCAACCACCAGCTGGGCAATGCGTTCGCCGTCGTTCACCACGAACGGTTCGTTCGACAAATTCACCAGCAGCACCCGGATTTCGCCGCGGTAATCCGCGTCAATGGTACCCGGGCTGTTCACAATGCCGATGCCGTGCTTCACGGCCAGGCCGCTGCGGGGCCGCACCTGCGCCTCGTAGCCTACCGGAATTTCCAGGCTCAGGCCCGTAGGAATGAGTTGCCGCTCCAAGGGTTTCAATGTGATAGGGCCATCCACCAGGTGGGCCCGCAAATCGAGGCCGGCGGCGTGGGGCGTCTGGTATTCGGGCAGCGGGTGGCCCGACTGGTTGATGACGGGAATTAGCATAGTCGAAAGAAAGTTGAACGGCGCCGCCGAGCCGCGAAGAAAACATGGGGTTTGTGCCCGATAAGCTTGTGTTTAGGTGGCATTGGTTGCCCGCGCCCGTTGCGGCCGCTCTACCAGGTACAGCGCGGCCAAGAATAGCGCCGTTAGGCCCGCGTGCCAGGCGTGGCGCGCCCACCACCCCTGCGGGGAGATGAACCAGCCCAGCGCCACCAGCCCCACGGCAAACAGCAGCCACAGCCCCAGCCGCAACGCCGGATACGGCACCGGGAAATGCCGCTCGCCCAACCGCCAGCACAATATGGCCATCATAAAGTAGCAGGCCAGTGTGGCCAGGGCCGAACCCATGTAGCCCAGCACCGGAATCAGCAGGAAGTTGAGCACGATGGTGAGCACCGCGCCACCCGCGCCGATGTAGGTGCCGAAGTAAGTTTTATCCGTGAGTTTAAACCACACCGACAGATTGTAATACACGCCCAGAAACAGGTTAGCCAGCAACAGCACCGGCACCACGGCAATGCCCTGCAGGTACTCCGGACGCTTCAGAAATTGCCCGGCAATGTCTTCTACATTCAGGCTGATGCCCACGAAGATAACTGCACAGCACAGCGTAAACCACTTCAAAATGAGCGCGAACGTAGCCGGCGAGTTCTTCTCCGTGCTCTGCGAGAAGAAGAACGGTTCGGCTGCGTAGCGGAAGGCCTGAATGACCAGCTGCATAAAGATGCTCAGCTTGTAGCACGCACCGTAGATGCCCACCGCCGTGAGGCTGCTCTGGCCCGGGTAGAAATTGTCGGGCAGCCACTTGGGCAGCAGAATGCGGTCCAGCGTCTCGTTCACCATGCCGGCCAGCCCCATCAGCATCAGCGGGAAGGCGTAGGCCAGCAGCGGCTTCAGGAAATCCAGGTTCAGCCGGAAGCGGAAGTCCAGCAGCTCACGGCCCAGCAGTAGCAGCGTGAGGCCGCTAGCCACCAAGTTGCTCAGAAACACGTAGCCTACGCCCGTCGTGGGGTCATACACCCGCGCCACCAGCGGCTGCAGGGCCGGCAGCCACTTGCCGCTCATCACGGCCGGGCACAGCACGATGAAAAACAGGTTCAACGCCACGTTCACCACAATGCCGGCCAGCTTGATGCCGGCAAACTTGCGCGCTTTGTTTTCCAAACGCAGCCGGGCAAACGGGATGGCCGTCAGCGCATCGAGCCCCAGAATCAGCGCCACCCAATAAGCGTATTCATCGTGCCCCGGCGGAATCTCCAGCAGCGCCAGCAGCGGCCGCGCCAGCAGCATCAGCAGCACCGTGAGGCCTGCCGTGCTCAGCAGCAGCAGGCTTAGCACCCGGTCGTACAGGTCCTTGCGGTCGGTGCCCGGGCGGTTGGCGAAGCGGAAATACGTGGTTTCCATGCCGTAGGTAAACACCACGTTCAGAAACGACACGTAGGCGTACAGCCCCGTCACCACCCCGTATTCGGCCGCCGCAAACGCCGCCGTGTAAAACGGCACCAGCAGATAGGTGAGCACCCGGCCCACAATGCTGCTCACGCCATACACCGCCGTTTGCGAGGCCAGTCTTTTCGCTACACTCATTTAGGGAATGTTGAGTTTTGAGTGTTGAGGGTTGAATGAGTTGGTCATTAAGCGAAGTTGGCTAGCCTTGGCTCTGCTTTCTCCAAATACTCAACATTCAAAACTCAACATTCAACCCTATTTACCAGTGAACACCGCCGCGCGCTTTTCTACAAACGCCGTGGTGCCCTCCTTGAAATCCTCGCTGTCGAAGGCCCGGCCGAACGCCTCGGCTTCGGCCTTGTAGCCGTCGGTGCCTTTGGCGTAGTGCGCGTTCACGCATTCCAGCGTCATACCCACGGCCAGCGGGGCCTTGCCCAGAATTTTGGTCAGCAGCTGCTGGCAGAAGGGCAGCAGCTCGGCCGGCGCCACCACGTGGTTCACCAGGCCGAGGCGCAGGGCCTCGTCGGCCTTCACCATATCGGCCGTCAGCAGCAACTCAATGGCCTTGCCCTTGCCGATGAGCTGGGGCAGGCGCTGCGTGCCACCGTAGCCAGGCAGCAAGCCCAGGTTCACCTCGGGCTGGCCGAAGCGGGCGTTGTCCGAAGCCACGCGCATGTGGCAGGCCATGGCCAGCTCGCAGCCGCCACCCAGCGCGAAGCCGTTCACGGCCGCCACCACCGGCTTGGTGCTTTCCTCGATGCGGCAGAACGCCTCCTGGCCCCGCTCCGAGGCGCGGGCCGCCTGCGCGGGCGTGAGGGCCGCCAGCTCGGCAATGTCGGCCCCAGCCACGAAGGCCTTGTCGCCGCTTCCGGTCAGAATGATGCCGCGCACGGCCACATCGTTCAGCGCCTGCTGCACGGCCGCGTCGATGTCGGCAATGGTGGCCGCGTTCAGCGCATTGAGCTTGCTGGGGCGGTTGATAGTGAGGGTGAGGATGCCGCTGGCGGCGTCGAGGTCGTAAAGCAGGTTTTCGAACGAAGCAGACATAACGAAAAGAAGGCGGGTTTGACTTGGCCCCGCCAAAGATAGCGCCCCGGGCCGCTGGGGCTGGTCGGGCCAGCACCGGGGTTGAACGCCGTTTCACCCCAGCCGACCGAAATCAACCACTTGTTACCGCCGGAAACATTCACCTTTGCCAATATAATGTCGCTATGTATTTGCTTTTAAATAAGTAGCTTTAGCGCAAACTCTTTTTTCACCCTTCAATCCCTACTGCTATGGGCTTCGTCTCCGAATTCAAAGAATTTATCTCCAAGGGCAACGTGCTCGACCTCGCGGTCGGTGTCATCATCGGCAGCGCGTTCGGCAAAATCGTGACCTCGCTCACCGACGACATCATCATGCCCGTGCTGAGCGTCTTCACCAGCGGCATCAACTTCAACGAGAAGTTCTTCACCCTTGACGGCAAGCACTACGACACCCTGAAAGCCGCCCAGGATGCCAAAGCCGCTACCATTGCCTACGGCAACTTTATCAACGCTGTCATTTATTTCCTCATCATTGCCTTCGTTATCTTTTGGGTCGTGAAGGCCGCCAACAGCATCAAGAAGAAGCCGGTGGAAGTGACGGCCGCGCCCGCCACCCCGCCGCCCCCCACCACCGACCAGCAACTGCTCATGGAAATCCGTGACGCCCTGCGCACCGGCCGCGTTTAAGAAAATCGGCCGTTCCACTCAACCAGAAAAAACCGCTGTCCACCGTGCTGTGGGCAGCGGTTTTATATTTTTAGCTCAAGTTTAGGTTTTAAACTTGGCCAGTAATTTGCCGATTCAAAATAAGTTACGAACTTAGGCCCGACTTACGGCCGAATGTGCAAAATTGCATCATTCAGTGAACCACCCCTCGCTTCCAGCCGTTAAGTCGCAACCCTCCTCCACCCCTCCCCTTCACCTCATATGAAATTCTTCTTTGCTGCCGCCCTGCTCAGCGGGCTAAATTTCGGTGCAACGTCCGTTGCTCAGGCCCAAACCGGCCCCGCTTTCCCCGCTTCCGGTAAAGGCAGCAGCGAAGCCAATGCCCGCAGCATCTCGGGCACCAACGCCATGGAACTGGCCCGCAACCAGCGCCGCGCCGCCATGACGCCCGAAGAAATCAAGCGCGACCAGCAGCTTGAGCTCCTCGAAGCCCGCACCGGCAACACCAGCTTCGGCGGCCGCAACGGTGGTCCCGAGCGCCAATTCGATTCCAACCGCAGCGGTGGCGGCTTTATGGTGAAGAAGTTCAAAGGCAAGGCTGGTTTCATGGAGCAGAAGCGTGGCCAGAGCCACCCCATCGGCGGCTCCAACCCGGCCGGCAAGCCCTTGGTGCACAAGCACAAGAACACCAAAAAGAAGTTCCTTTTCTTCTAGAAATCAATGGTTATAAATGAAAAGCCCTGACTGCTAATCCAGTCGGGGCTTTTCTTATGGTCATTGCTTGGCGCATTGAGTTTGCAACAGTAGCCCCTACCCAGCTAGCAACACCTGAGACAGCAATTGCTACTAAAACAAAGCCCCGGCTGCACAATGCAGCCGGGGCTTTTCACCTTTGCAGGTTGCGCTTGCCTTACAGCGTGCGCTTGATTTCCTTTTCTTCGAAGCCTTCGATGTTGTCGCCTTCCTGCAGCTCGTTGAAGCCTTTGATGGATATACCGCACTCGTAGCCCTGGCGCACTTCGCTCACGTCGTCTTTGAAACGCTTGAGGTCCTGAATGTCGCCGGTGTGCAGCACGATGCCGTCGCGCACCACGCGCACCTTGGTTTTGCGGGTCATGGTGCCTTCCGTCATCATACAGCCGGCAATGGTGCCCACTTTGGTGATGTTGAATACCTGACGTACCTCGGCGTTAGCCACTACCACTTCCTGCACCGTCGGGGCCAGCATGCCTTCCATGGCATCTTTCACCTCATTGATGGCGTTGTAAATGATGGAGTACAGGCGAATGTCAATCTGCTCGTTCTCAGCCAGCTTACGGGCGCTCTGCGAGGGACGCACCTGGAAGCCGATGATAATGGCGTCGGAAGCCGAAGCCAGCAGCACGTCGCTTTCCGAAATGGCGCCCACCCCTTTCGAGAGGATATTCACCTTCACTTCCGGCGTGCTCAGTTTGAGCAGCGAGTCGGAGAGTGCTTCCACCGAGCCGTCCACGTCGCCCTTCACCAAGATGTTGAGTTCCTTAAACGAACCGATGGCCAAGCGGCGACCGATTTCGTCCAGCGTGATGTGCTTCTTGGTCCGGATGGTTTGCTCGCGGGCCAGCTGCAGGCGCTGCGTGGCGATTTCGCGGGCTTCGCGCTCCGTCTCCATCACCTGGAGACGGTCACCGGCCTGCGGGGCACCGGTCAGGCCAAGCACCTGCACCGGCGTAGCGGGCGGCGCGGTCTTCATCTTCTTGCCGCGGTGGTCGGTCATGGCCTTCACGCGGCCGAAGTGCGGGCCGGCCAGAATCACGTCGCCCACGTTCAGCGTACCGGTTTGCACCAGTACGGTAGTCACGTAGCCACGGCCTTTGTCCAGCGAGGCTTCGATTACGGTGCCGATAGCGCCGCGGTCGGGGTTGGCTTTCAGGTCGAGTAATTCGGCTTCGAGCAGCACCTTCTCGAGCAGGTCATCAATACCAATGCCCGATTTGGCCGAAACCTCCTGGCTCTGGTATTTGCCGCCCCATTCTTCCACCAAAATGTTAATCTGGGAAAGCTCCTCGCGGATTTTCTCGGGGTTGGCGGCCGGCTTGTCAATCTTGTTGAGGGCGATGATAATCGGTACCCCAGCAGCTTGCGCGTGGTTGATGGCTTCCTTGGTCTGCGGCATCACCGAGTCGTCGGCCGCTACCACGATGATGGCGATGTCCGTCACCTTGGCACCACGGGCACGCATGGCCGTAAAGGCTTCGTGACCAGGCGTATCGAGAAAAGTGATGGGCTGGCCCGACTTGGTTTTCACCTCGTAGGCACCAATGTGCTGCGTGATGCCGCCGGCTTCGCCCTTAGCCACACTCGCGTCGCGGATGTAGTCAAGCAGCGACGTTTTGCCATGGTCGACGTGGCCCATGATGGTCACGATGGGAGCGCGCGGACGCAGGTCCTCTTCGGCATCGCCGGCGTCTACATCGATTTCCTCTTCCTCGGCCGATAGGAACTCCACGTCAAAGCCGAATTCGTCGGCAATCACGGTAATAGCTTCGGCGTCGAGGCGCTGGTTGATGGACACGAACATGCCCATGCCCAGGCACACCTTGATTACCTCGTTCACATTCACGTCCATCAGCGAGGCCAGGTCATTGGCCGAGATGAATTCGGTGAGCTTGAGGGTCTTGGCGTCGAGCTCGTTCTGTGCGCGCAGGGCCTCGCGGTCCTCTGCAAGCATGCTGCGCTTGTCGCGGCGATACTTGGCGCGGTTGGCCTGGCCGGTGGCTTTGTTGCCGCCGAGCTTAGCCAGCGTGGCCTTAATCTGCTCCTGAATTTGCTTTTCAGCTTGTTCCGGCGTGAGAGCGGGCGCATTCGGACGCGGCGCCGACTGACCGGGGCGCTGACCGGGGCCGCCGGGACGGTTGCCGCCCTGGCCACCACCGGGGCGGTTGCCCTGGTAGCCACTACCCTGGCCGCCCTGACCACCGGCCGGACGGTTGCCCTGGTAACCAGGGCTGGGTGGTGACGTGGTGCTGCCGGGAGGGCCGGGCAGGCGCGTGCGCTTCTTCTGGCCGGGGCCGGCGGGCAAGCCACGCTTGCTCACGTCCGACGATGCAATGGGGCGGGGGCCACGGCCACCCGGTCCGCGCCGGTCATTATTAATAGAAGACAAGTCGATTTTGCCGAGTACCGTGAGGCCTTTCAGCGTGTCCGACTTGGCCACAATGGTGCTGGTGTCTTCCGGTGCTGCAGGCGTTTCGGCCGGGGCAGGTGCCGCAGCAGCGGGCGCGGCGGGCGCAGCAGCTACTGGAGCAGCCGGGGCAGGCGCCGGTGACGGAGCTGCGGGCTGAGGAGCCGGAGCGGGTTCGGCTTTTGCAACCGGCTGCGGCGCTACCGGAGCAGCCGGAGCGGGAGCAGGTGCTTCCACTTTGGGCGTAGCGGGTGCGGGCGTTTCACCCTTTAGAGCAGCGGGGGCAGGAACCGGAGCGGCCGGGGCAGCGGCGGCCGGAACCGGGGCGGCAGCGGGCCGGGGCGGCACCACACGGCCTTTGCTGTCCAGCTCGATTTTACCCAGCACTTTCAGGCCGGGCGCCGAAGCAGGAGCTTGGGCAGCCGGCGTGGGGGCTGGTGCAGGCGCAGCGGGAGCGGCCGCCGGAGCAGCAGCTACCGGAGCAACGGGCGCAGCCGGCTTGGGTGCGGGGGCCGGGGTGGCCACCGGAGCCGGGCGCGGGGCCGGCGCGGGCGCTGGCTTGGGGGCCGCTTCGAGGTCGCTCTGGCGCTTGGCCTGAATGACTTTCTGCGCCTCCTGCCGGTCGTGGGCAGACGCAGCGAATTCTTTCTCAAGCGAAGCAACTTGCTCACCAGTCAGTTTGGTGGTGGGCTTGTTCTCAACTTGTATGCCTTTTTTGGCCAGGGCCTCGACCACCCTGTCCATACCAATGTTCAGGTCTTTGGCCGCCTGTTGTAGCCGTTTCGGGGTTGCTTCCGCCATTCTATCTGTTACTCGCGTACGATACGCTTCTAAGTGCAAAGGTATTACATTAAATCTTGCCAGCAGGGGGCAAATCGTACCTGCTGGCACGATTTGTTACCCTTGCCGTACCGGCCGCGCGGCCGTCATTGGGCTGGCTCGGCGGGAGAGCCTGCGCCCGCTTCCTCAGTCGTTGCTTCGTTTTCGGTGTTCAGCACCGAGTGTTCGGCCGCCGTAGCGGTGGCCGAAGCGTGCGTTACGGCAGCTTCCTCGTTGGCATTATCGCCCGTTTTACCGGCGGCAACGCGGTTTTTGGCCGCTTCCAGGGTGCTGTCGTCGAGGTCCTCGTCGTCGGCAAATTCCTGACGGATGATGCGGTACACGTCGTCCACCATTTCTTCTTCGAGCTCCGTGCGGCGCACGATGTCGTCTTTCTTCACCGCCAATACGGCGCGACCGGTATCGAGGCCAATTTTCTTGAGCTCGGCCAGTACCCAGGGTTCGATTTCGTCCTGGAATTCGTCCAGCGAGATGTCTTCCTCGTAGTCGGTGGCTTCGCGGAACACGTCGATTTCCATGCCTACGAGGCGGCTGGCCAGCTTGATGTTGGCGCCGCCGCGGCCGATGGCCAGGCTCACCTGGTCGGGCTTCATGAATACGGAAACCCGGCCGTTTTCCTGGTTTATCTTCATAGAACCCACCTTGGCCGGCGATAGTGCCCGCGCAATATAGAGTTCCAGATTATCGGTGTAGTTGATGATGTCGATGTTCTCGTTTTCGAGCTCGCGCACCACCGGGTGGATGCGGCTGCCCTTCATGCCCACGCAGGCACCCACGGGGTCGATGCGCTCGTCATAGCTTTCTACGGCCACTTTGGCGCGCTCGCCGGGCTCGCGCACCACGTTTTTGATGGTGATGAGGCCGTCGTAAATCTCGGGCACTTCCAGTTCAAACAAGCGCTCTAAGAAAGCCGGCGCGGCGCGCGAAAGAATGATTTTCGGCGTGCCGTTGATGACTTCCACGCGGTGCACCACGGCGCGCACGGTGTCGCCCTTGCGGAACCGGTCCTTGGGGATTTGCTCGCCTTTCGGCATCACCAGCTCGTTGTCGTCTTTGTCCATGATGAGGGCCTCGCGGCTCCACACTTGGTACACTTCGCCGGTCACGATTTCGCCCACCTGGTCCTTGTATTTCTGGTACAGGTTGTCGCGCTCCAGGTCCTTCACGCGCTGAATCAGCGTCTGGCGGGCCATGAGCACGGCGCGACGGCCGAAATCCTCCAGCTTCACGCCTTCGGCCACGGATTCGCCTACTTCGAAGTCGGGCTCGATTTTCTGGGCTTCGGACAGCGGAATTTTGTCGTGGTCCCAGATATCCTCCGAGTTGTCGTCCACGATTTCGCGGTTGCGCCAGATTTCGAGGTCGCCGTTGTCGGGGTTGATGATGACGTCGAAGTTTTCGTCCTGGTCGTACTTCTTCCGAATCATGGTGCGAAACACGTCGTCCAGGATGCTCATCATCGTGGGCCGGTCGATGTTTTTGCTCCGGGCAAATTCGCCGAAGGATTCAATGAGTTCGTGGCTGTTCATTTTTTGAGCTGTTAGCTAATAGCTGTTGGCTAGTAGCTTTTTTTGAATGGAACAGAACGTCAGCTAACAGCTAGAGGCTATCAGCTAACAGCTTAAATTACTTAAAGGAAATAACAACCTTGGCTTCCTTAATGTCCCCGAAGGAATAAAAAGCGGCGGGCAGGGTGGTTTTCTTGGTTTTTTGCTTGATGACTTCTTCGATTTCGACGCCCTCGGGCGTAGCGGCGGTGAGGGTGCCGGTTTTCTCGGTGCCGTCGTTCAGCTTCAGGGCCAGCGAGCGGCCGATGTGGCGTGCGTACTGGCGCGGGTCGATGAGAGGCTGGTCGGCGCCGGGGCTGGTGACTTCGAGCGAGTAGGCCGACTCTTCGCCGTAGTGCTCGTCGATGCGGCGGGCCAGGCGGCGGCTGATGGTGGCGCACTCGTTGATACCCAGGCCGGTGGGACCGTCGAGGATGACGGTGACTTTGGGCAGCACCGAATCGGAAACGGTGAGGCCCACGAGAAACAGCTCCTGGTCGCCCATGGCGTCGTGGAGCATTTCCAGCAGCAGGTTACGGTCGAAACGCATAGAATTTGAAACAAGCGGGCAAAAAAAGAGGGGACTGCGCGTCCCCTCTTTATCAGATTGAATACCAACTTCGGGGCAAAGGTACGACAATGCGGGGCGGAAAGCAAGGCAGGGCCACAGGAGGCCATTCGAGCCTGCTTTTGATGCTTCGCGTTGGTACACACCAGCTATTTAAAGAAAGTGCTGACTTACCATGACTTTATCAAACTTGACTTCCACTTGGGTAGTTTGGTAGTGGGTCCGCACCTTTGGGAGCACATTCTCACCTTTTTACTTTTCACTTATGCAAACCCGTCAACTGTTTCGCCATCTCGTTTTAGGCTTTGCCGCGGCCCTTACTACTAGCGCTGCCCATGCGCAGGCTACCCCAGCAACTCCGGCCACGCCTGCAACCCCAGCGATGCCGGCCACGCCAGCTAAAGAAAAGCCAAGCCCGGCTGCTACGGCAACGGGCAAAATCGGCAGCGCCGACGTGACGGTGAACTACAGCAGCCCCGGCGTGAAGGGCCGCACCATTTTTGGTGGCCTGGAGAAGTACGGCAAGGTGTGGCGCGCCGGGGCCAACGAGGCTACCACGGTGGAGTTCAGCAAGGACGTGAAGGTGGAAGGCAAGACGCTGCCGGCCGGCAAGTATGGTTTCTTCGTGATTCCGGCCGAGAGCGGTCAATGGACGGTGATTTTTAATAAGACATTTAACCAGTGGGGCGCTTTCAAGTACGACGAGAAGCAGGACGCCCTGCGTGTGATGGTGACGCCCCGCAAAAGCGCCAGCCTGACCGAGCGGCTGGTGTATGAGGTGAAGTCGCCCGGCCTGGTGCTGCGCTGGGAAAACATTGAGTTGCCGGTGGCTATTAAATAACCGTATGGCATGAGTACCCCGAAGCGCTGCTTCGGCCCGTATGAACGTCATTGTTCTAACGGGCCGAAGCAGGAGCTTCGGGGTACTCGTTTTAGCGGCGCGTACTTTTGGCGCCTTCCCCAAACTGACATTTTATGGACTACAAACTCACCCAATACAGCCACGGCGCGGGCTGCGGCTGCAAAATCGCGCCGGCGGTGCTCGACCAAATGCTGCACACCAGCATTGCGCAGCCCCAGCACCCCAAGCTGCTGGTAGGCAATGCCAGCCGCGACGATGCGGCCGTGTTCGACATCGGCGGGGGCCAGGCGGTGATTTCGACCACCGACTTCTTCATGCCCATCGTGGACGATGCGTACGACTTCGGCCGCATTGCCTCGGCCAACGCCATTTCGGACGTGTACGCCATGGGTGGGCGGCCGCTGCTGGCCATTGCCGTGCTGGGCTGGCCCGTGGACAAGCTGCCGCCCGAGGTGGCGCGCCGCGTGCTGGAGGGCGCCCGCAGCATCTGCGCCGAAGCTGGCATTCCGCTGGCTGGCGGCCATAGCATCGACTCGCCGGAGCCCATTTTTGGGCTGGCCGTGACGGGCATGGTCGATATCAAAGACCTGAAGCAAAACGACACGGCCACGGCCGGCTCGGAGCTTTTCCTGACCAAGCCGCTCGGCGTGGGCATTCTAACGACGGCCCAGAAGAAAGGAATTTTACGTGATGAAGATGCGGCCTTGGCCCCGGCCCAGATGATGCAGCTGAATAAGATTGGGGCCGAGCTGAGCAAGCTCCCGGCCGTGACGGCCCTGACCGACGTGACGGGCTTCGGCCTGCTGGGCCATTTGGCCGAGGTGTGCGAAGGCAGCCACCTCACGGCCGAAATCGACTTCACGAAGGTGCCCCGCATTGCAGCGGCCGAGTCTTATTTGAAGCAGGGCAGCGTGCCCGGCGGCACCAACCGCAACTGGGCCAGCTACGGCCATAAGGTTGGTCAGATTACCGACGAGCAGCGCGCCTGGCTGTGCGACCCGCAGACATCAGGCGGGCTGCTGGTATGCGTGGAGCCCGGCGGGCGCGCGGCGGTGGAGGCCGTGTTTGAAAAGCACGGGCTGGCGTTGGAAAGCTTCGGGCACCTGCGCCAGCATCAGGAAGGCGAGGCTTGGGTGCAGGTAAGCGCCTAGGCAAGACGTTGAATGAAGTTCTCCTTCCTCCGTCCGCTGCTTGAGGCGGCCGTGGTCCTGTTGCTGGTGCTGGGCGCGGCGCGGTGGGTAAGCGGGCTGTTTTCCAAGCGCACCCACGTGTACCGGGCCACGGCAGCGCGCCAGCTGCGCCTGCTGTTCTGGCCGTTGCTGGCGCTGGGCGCGGGGCTGAGCGTGCTGCCGGCGGTGGCTGTGGGCGACCAGCCGGCCAGCGGGTTTGAATGGGCCCTAACGGGCGGGTTTCTGGTGTTTACCTTGCTGCTGAGCGGCCCGGCGTTGCTGCTGCACCTGCGCTATTGGACCCTCAACCACGAAACCACGCTGGTTTTTCAGCCCGCTGAAAACCGATTTGAAGTGTATGAAGCGGGGCTGCGGCTACCATTTGAGCGGCGCGATTTGGCCTGCATCGAACGGGTGACGTGCCGAGCCCAGCGCACCTTTTGGGCGCGCTACGACTACCTACAGTTGCACTTAGCGGATGGACGCGTCATTACCCTCACCTCGCTGCTCACCGAGCTGGAGCCGCTGGCTGGCTTTCTGCGAAGTGTGCCCACTGAGCGGCGTGCTGCCTATTGGTGCTGGGTGTAGAGGATGACAGCCGAGTAAACACGTTACTTCTTTCGGTATAACCCCGGCGTGCCCGTCGGCTCATATGGACCAAAGACGCCGGGCAGCAACTGTTTGAGGCGCGGCACGTGGCGGCCTTGGTCGAGCAGATAGGTGGGCAGGTTTTCGCCCATCTTCTGGGCTATGCGCACCACAGCGGCGTACTCGTTGAGGTGGCCAAAATCGGCTTGCGAGAGCGACCAGTCGAGGTAGGGCGTGGCGGGATGGTTGTGGAAGTAGGCCCGGTCATCGGGGCCGAGGATGAGCAGGCTCTGGTCGTGAAGGGTCGCGTAGCGCGGGTCCGGCGCCAGGCCGAAGCGGCTTTCGGCGGGCATGTTCAGCAGGCTTTCGAGGCGGGGCACGTGTGCCCGGTAGCGCAGCACCACGGCCGCATTGATGATGAGCAGCAGCAGCAGTTCCTGCAACAACGGCCGGGGGCTGCGCTGCCACAAAAACAGGCTGAAGTAGGCCAGCGGCGTGAGCAGCAGCACCAGCACGCCCGGCGCCGTGCCGCGCTCCACAGCGGCCGTGGCAATGGCCACCACCAGCCACACCAGCATCAATTGCCGAAACTTGGCCTGAAACACCAGCCCCAACGACGTGCCCAGCGAGCGCAGCAGCGCCAACGCCAGCACCACGCCCGGCACAATAAGCAGGCGCAACTGCAAGCCCGCCGGCAGCCCGCTGGCAATCAAATCGGTGAGACCTGGCTGCAGGTGAAACTGCACGAACCCCGGCAACGCCCCGGTGTAGAAAAAAAACGTGGCCACCAGCGCGTACGGGAAGAAAAACCCGCACAGCAGCAGCAAGGAGCTCCGAAAAGAATTAGCCGCGAAAATCACCACCGCAAACAAGCCTACCACCAGAAACAAAGCCAGCGGCAGGTAGCACAGTGCCCCCAACCCAATCAGAAAGCCCGCCCGAAACAGGCGGCGGTTGTCGTAGCCCTCGCGCGAGGTGGGCAGCAGGGCGCTCAGGGCAAACACCACGAACGTGTTGCCCAGCAGCAGCGGCGACAGTGCATCCAGGTCGGTGCTGATGCTGCCCACCAGCAGGTAGGTGAGGGCGGCCAGGTAGCCGCGCTCGGGGTGCACGTCGTAGCGGTTGAACACGAGGTTGAGCCGCAGTGCCTGCACCAACAAGAGCAGCAGCGCCACCACCCTGTAGAGCCACACCGGCCGGGCCAGCACGGCCTCGAGCCCCCCAAAAATGGCTGCTGCCAACGGCGCGGTGCCGTCGTAGAGGTCGCGGTAAGGCAGGGCGCCGCCGTGCAGGCGCTCGCCCACCAGCAGGGCGCGCAACTCGGCGGCCGTCACGGGCAGGCCCGCCCACAGCAGCGGCAGGCGCAGGGCCAGCACCAGTATCAGCAGGGCCAGCAGCTGGGCAGGCAGGGAGCTTTTAAAAAAGCGGAGCAAGCGTTATGGTATGAAGGAGGGTATGGGGCAGGAGTTGCTGGCAAAGGTATTCTTTGGCTGCAAGCCTGACCCACATTGCTGTCATCCAATTTCAAACTCCTACCCTCTTACACCCATACCCTCCTACCCTAAATCGCCACGTATCTTTGCTAGTCATTATGGAAAGCAAACGACAACAAAAAATGGCCAGCCTGCTGCAGCAGGAGTTGGCCGCCGTGCTGCAGCGCGACTTGCCGCACCTGTTTGGGGGCGGCTTGGCGCCCAGCATCAGCGCCGTGAAGGTGACGCCTGACCTGGGCCAGGCCCGCGTGTACCTCAGCCTGCTGCTGGGCAACGACGCCGCCGACCGCCTGGAAATCATCAAGGACAACGCCAAAGAAATTCGCCATGCCCTGGCCAAGCGTATCCGCCAAACGGCCCGCGTGGTGCCCGAGCTCATCTTCTTCCACGACGACAGCGCCGCCTACGCCGCCCACATGGACCAGGTGCTCGGTACCCTCGACATTCCGCCTGCCCCCAAAGACAGCAACGAAAACGACGACGACGACAAACCCGCCCGCCCGCGCCTTTTCAATTAGCAAATGGGTAAGTGAGTAAATGAGTAAAGTGCCCTGACGCGCCATGCGGTTGGCCACTTTACTCATTTACTCACTTACTCACTTACCCATTTACCGACTTGTACTACGACCCGATTAAGAAGACGCTCGGCCAGGTTTTCAACCGCACGCCGTGGCTGCGCCGCCTGTTTTACCACCTGCTCGATTTGCTGCTGCTGCGTACCTGGCACGTGCACCGCGAGCTGCGCCGCTGGGCCAAGGGCCGTACCCAGGAGCCGCTGAATATCCTAGATGCCGGGTCCGGCTACGGCCAGTACACCTACTGGATGAGCGGCCTGAGCGACAAGTGGAACATTCTGGCCGTGGACGTGAAGGAAGACCAAGTGGCCGACTCAAACGCGTTTTTCCGCCAACTTGGGCGGCGCAACGTGCAATTCGCCGTGCAGGATTTGGTGCTGTATCAGGAGCCCAACTCCTTCGATTTGGCCCTGTCCGTCGACGTGATGGAGCACATTCTGGAAGACGTGGAGGTGTTTCGCAACATCCACGCTTCGCTCAAGGACGGCGGCATGCTGCTCATTTCGACCCCTAGCGACCAGGGCGGCTCCGACGTGCACGACGACGGCGAAACCAGCTTCATCGAGGAGCACGTGCGCGACGGCTACAACATCCGCGAAATCCAGCAGAAGCTCACTACGGCCGGTTTTGAGCGCGTGGAAGCCCGCTATTCCTACGGCGAGCCCGGCCAGATTTCGTGGCGCCTGAGCATGAAGTACCCCATTTTGATGCTCGGCAAGTCGCGCCTGTTTTTTATCCTCCTGCCGTTCTATTACTTGGTGGTGTTTCCCTTCTGCCTGCTGCTGAATTGGTTTGACGCCCGCACCACCCACGACTCCGGCACCGGCCTCATTGTGAAAGCCTGGAAATAGCGCCAACGCGCCGGGTCCGGCAAGCGTTAGCCCGTATTCAATAGTTTTACCCGAAATTGCTTTCCTTCCGACAGCCCGCTTCTCTGCCCGCTAACCCCCATTTGTGAGAGTTCCCCTCCTCATTGCCCGGCGCTACTTCCGCTCGAAGAACAAGCGCAACATCAT
Source organism: Hymenobacter monticola (assembly GCF_022811645.1). NCBI lineage: Bacteria > Pseudomonadati > Bacteroidota > Cytophagia > Cytophagales > Hymenobacteraceae > Hymenobacter > Hymenobacter monticola. Next base: position 1,271,488 of record NZ_CP094534.1, read on the forward strand.
CACCATCATTTCCAACATTTCGATGATTGGCGTGGCGGTGGGCACCATGGCGCTCATCATTGTGCTGTCGGTGTTCAACGGGCTGGAGGACTTGGTGCGCACGCTCTACGGCAAGTCGGACCCCAACCTCGTGATTTCGGCTGCCAAAGGCAAGGCTTTCCCGGTAGACCGTGCTTTCCTGGTGAAGCTGGAAAACACGCCCGGCGTGGCCCTGCTCACCGAAGTCATCGAGGACAACGCCCTGCTGCAGTACCACGACCGCCAGATGGTGGTGAAAATGCGCGGCCTTTCGGACAACTACTTCGGCCAGAGCCAGATTGACGCCAACATTCGGGAGGGCGACCACCGCCTGCGCCGCGACAGCCTGGAGCTGGCCCTGGTGGGCGCCGGTGTGCAGCACGAACTCAGCATTACGCTGAATAACCGCTTGGCGCCTATGCGCCTGCTCTACCCACGCAACACGCCTGGCAAAAAAGCCCTCAGCACCGACCCCAGCAACGCATTCAACGAAGAAGACCTGATTGCGGGCGGCGTGTTCCTCATCGAACAGCACATCGACGACAGCTACATTTTCGTGCCCCTCGAATTTGCCCAGCGCCTGTTGGGCTACAGCAACCGCCGCACGGCCCTCTACGTGAAGGTGGGCCAGAGCTTCGAGATTGAGCAGGTGAAAAACCAGTTGCGCAAGATGCTCGGCCCCGAATTCAAGGTGCAGGACTCCGACGAGCAGCACGTGAGCTTGTTCAAGGCCATCAAGGTGGAAAAGCTGTTCGTTTTCATCACCTTCACGCTCATTCTGCTCATTGCCTCGCTCAACATCTTTTTCTCGCTCTCGATGCTCGTCATCGACAAGAAAAAGGACATTGCGGTGCTGCTGGCCATGGGCGCCAGCCAGAAAACGGTGCGCCGCACCTTCCTCTACGTGGGCGCTATTGTGGCCTTGGTGGGCGCGGCCACGGGCCTCGTGCTGGGCGTGACCCTGTGCTGGCTGCAGCAACGCTTCGGCTTTGTGAGCATGGGCATGGCCACGAGCGTGGTGGACGCCTACCCGGTGAAAATGCAGGCTTCGGACATTGTTTTCACGTGCATGTCCATCATTTTCATCACGCTGGCCGTGAGCATCCGGCCAGCCCTGAACGCCAGCCGCCTGGACGTGCGCGAGAATTTATAAGCCCGGCCGCATCCTGGCGGGCCAACGCCCGTAAGCGCTAAGCCGCCCCCGAGGCCGCAAAATTCTGCCGTGCACATTTCCGCTTTCGGCCCTAACTTGCGCCTTCCGCGTGCCCGGCTATGAAAGTATCTACCGCAGAACCGTTTCAAATCGTTTACTCGCTCTTCGAGCACGAGTTCCTCGGCCACTTGTTTGCGGCCTACGTGGTGCAGCTCGGGCCCCGGGGCCAGCTCACGCTGCAGCACCAGACGGTGTCGGGCAAAAACGCCCACGAATTTGCCGCTGGCCTCGACGCCACCGATTTTGAGCTGGTAGAGCTTTGCGACCAGATTCAGCAGGAAGCGGTGGTGAAGGAATTCTGGCCCCGCAAAATCGCCACGGCCGAGTTTTTCCTCAAAACTTATAACGCCGAAAAGGGCGACAAGCCGCTGCAGGAAGTTATTTCCAAGCACGTGCAGGCCCGCATGGGGGCCATTCTGGCGCGGCTGGCAGGCAAGTGCGTGTTCATCATGGGCCGCGACGGTGAGCCGACCTGGAAAGAAATTGCCTTGGCGCCAGCCAAGGCATCCATCCTCTTTCACTTCCGCCGCAACGAGGAAGGCACGCACTATTTTCCCACCATTCAGTACCAGGGCCAGAAGCTCGATTTTCAGTATAAAGATGCCGTGCTGGTGTGCCTGCAGCCCGCCTGGCTGCTGCTAAACGACCTGCTCTACTCCTTCCGCACCGAGGTGGATGGTAAGAAGCTACTCCCATTCTTGAAGAAGAAATTCATCGTGGTGCCCCGCAACGTGGAAGAAAGCTACTTCCAGAAGTTTGTGGCGCCGCTCATGGAGTCGTTCGAGGTGCACGCCCGCGGCTTCGACATCCGCTCGGAGCGCTACGTGGCGCGGCCCCGCCTCACGTTCAGCGACACCCTGCCCGCCGCGCCTGCACCCGAAGCGCCCGTGCGCCCGCCCGGGCCGCCGCGCCGGGGCCGCATTCCGCTGCCCAAGCCCGCGGCGCCCCTGCTCACCGGCGCCGAAACCGAGCAGATTCACTTCGAGTTGAGCTTCCGCTACGGCCCACACCTCATGCCGCTGGGCACCAACAAGCCCGTGAGCGTGCACCTGGAGAAAACGGCCGACAGCTACGTGTTCCACCGCCTGCTACGCAACCCCGAGCAGGAGCAAGCAACCGTGGAGGAGCTGCGCGCCCGCCACCTCACCGTGGAAAACGGCCATGCCACCCTGCCCAAAGCCGAGGCTTTCAAGTGGCTGCACGACAACACCCCCGCCCTGGCTGAGCTGGGCTACACCGTAGAAGCCGCCGACTCGGCCACTAAAAGCTACTTCATCGGGCCCACCAGCGTGCACGTGGGCATTCAGGAAGCTGGCGACTGGTTTGATGTGCGCGGCACCGTGCGCTTCGGCGACATTGAGGTCCCGTTTATCCGGCTGCGCGGGCACATTTTGCAGCGCCGCCGCGAGTTCAAGCTGCCCAACGGCCAGATTGCCATCATTCCCGAAGAGTGGTTTACGGATTACCTGGAGCTGTTTGCCTTTGGCGAAGAAACAGAGGAGGGCCTGAATCTGCGCCGCCACCACCTGGCCCTGGTGGCCGATTTGCAAAGCAACGAGCTGGCCACGGTGCGCATGGGCCGCAAGCTGGAAAAGCTGCGCGACTTTGCCGAGGTGGAAGACCATCCGCTGCCGCTGGGCTTCCACGGCGAACTGCGCCCCTACCAAAAGGCCGGCTACAACTGGCTGCGCTTCGTGCAGGACTTCCATTTCGGCGGCTGCCTGGCCGACGACATGGGGCTTGGCAAGACCATTCAGACGCTGGCCATGCTGCAGCACCGCCACGAAAGCGGTGAAAACCAGGGGGCTGCCTCGCTGTTGGTGCTGCCCACGTCGCTGGTGTTCAACTGGCTGACGGAGGCCGAAAAGTTCACGCCCGACCTGCGCATTTTGGCTTACACCGGCACCTACCGCGACAAAAACCCCGACCGGTTTGCCGACTACGACGTGGTGCTGACCAGCTACGGCATCGTGCGGCTCGATACCGAGCTGCTGGCCAGCTACAAATTCGACTACGTGATTCTGGACGAGTCGCAGGCCATCAAAAACCCGTCGAGCACCACCTCGCAGGCCGTGCGGCAGCTGCGCTCCAAGCATCGGCTCATCCTCACGGGTACGCCGGTGGAAAACAGCACCATGGACTTGTGGTCTCAGATGTCGTTCATCAACCCTGGCTTGCTGGGCACGCAGGCGTTTTTCCGTAAGGAATTCCTTAAGCCCATTGAGAAGCACCAGGACGAAGGGCGTACCCGCCGCCTGCATGCCCTCATCAAGCCGTTTATTCTGCGCCGACACAAGGCCCAAGTGGCCAAGGAGCTGCCCGAAAAGACCGAGCAGCTCAGCTACTGCCCCATGACGGAAGAGCAGGCCCACGCCTACGAAGAAACTAAGAGCTTCTACCGCAACAAGATTCTGCAGAACCTGGACGAGCACGGCCCGGCCAGCACGCAGTTTCTGCTGCTGCAGGGCCTCACGCGCCTGCGCCAGATTGCCAACCATCCACGCCTAGCCGACGAGAACTACACCGGCGAGTCGGGCAAGCTGCGCGAGGTGCTGCGCATGATTCGCAACGTGGTGGCCGAGGGACACAAGGTATTGGTTTTTAGCCAGTTTGTGCAGCACCTGGCGCTGGTGCGGGCGGCGCTTGATGAGCGGCAAATGGAATACGCCTACCTCGACGGCGCGACCCGCGACCGGCCCGCCGAGGTGGCCCGCTTCCAGGAAAACGAGGACCTGCGCATCTTCCTCATCAGCCTGAAAGCCGGCGGCGTGGGCCTTAACCTCACCGCGGCCGACTACGTGTTCATCCTCGACCCCTGGTGGAACCCCGCCGTGGAAGCCCAAGCCGTGGACCGCGCCCACCGCATCGGCCAGCTCCGGCCGGTTTTCACCTACAAATTCATCTCGCAGGGCACGGTGGAAGAGAAAATCCTGGCCTTGCAACGGCGCAAGCTGGCTTTGGTGAGCGAGTTGATTGCGACAGACGAGGCTGTTATAAAGCACCTCACGCGCGCTGATATAGAGGAACTACTGGGGTAAGTCACTTGCGCGCTGTAATAATTCATCCGCGCAGCACCCTTCATTTTTTAATATGCATTAATAAAGATTATATTTAACCTTTTGGTTTTTTTATTTTTAAATTGTTGATATTTGTGCCCGCCTTTCTCTTTTGTATAAAGAGTTATTAAGTTCATGCACTGCTCTCTGATTACGCCAACCATGACGCCTACTGACTCTTTGCTTTGGTGGCCGCGGTTGGTTGTTGCTATACTCGTGCTGTTGGCAGGTCATCAAGTGCATGCGCAACCTACTAGAAAGCTACCTGAGAAAAGGACTGTAACGCCCTCCACGGCTCCACAACCGTCGAACCAGTTGTCAGCGTTCAAAACGGAGGAAGCCCTCCGAATGCTACTCCGCGCCGATTCGATAGCCTCCCAACGCCAACGAGCCAAATTAGGACCTGAGTCGAGCGGTCTGGTAGTGGACCAGACCATCACCAAAATAGGCCACGACTTCTACGACCAGTTTTACAGCCGGTGGGAAGCCCCAGCCGGCATCAGCGACTTCACTGTCATTGTGGGCGAGAAACCTTCGCGTGGCAATAACGCCATCATCACGGTAACCGTCAACGACGAAGAACTGCTGGAATTTCCCTTGCAGGGCAAAGAAGACTTGGTTGCCGAAGCATCCCAGCAAGCAGTTGAATACGCAGCAAATTCGCTGCAGCAAGCCCAATATCTTAGCCAACAGTTGGAGAGTGGCAACAAGCAGCCCCTTGAATCCTACTAGCCTTTTCTCCTTCCCTTTAACATCCTACCTTATGAAACAAATATTGACTCTTCTTGGCATCATTACCTCGTTGCTATTAGGCCAATGCGCTCAAGCACAAGACTTTGTGTATGAACCCAAAAACCCTGCTTTCGGCGGCGGCAACACCTTCAACTACTCGTGGCTGCTGAGTTCGGCCCAGGCGCAATCCACCATTGTAGACCCAGCCACCAAAACCACGGCCGCCACCCAAGACCCGTTGGCTAGTTTCACTGCCAGCCTCAACCAGCAGGTGCTGGCACAGTTAAGCAGCCGCCTCATTGCCAACCAATTTGGTCAAGGTGCCATCAAGCCCGGCAATTACACCGTTGGCAATTATCAAATTCAAATCACGCCCGGTGCAAGCGGCATCGGTGTGCAAGTCACCGACACTTCCACCGGTAACCAAACCACTATTACTATCCCGAACGGCTTCTAAGTCTGGATGGTACAGCAAATTTTTATTTCTTTTCCTAGTATTTACATGCTCCTGCGTCGATTGCTGACGGCCGCAGTGCTCCTGTTACCGGCAGGGCTCGGCGGCTGCGCTTCTTATTTTCACCAAACTTTTATAAACCCCGAACCGGCTCGGCTCGGGGCCGAAGTAAACGGGAACGAACTCTGGCGCCACTTGCCCCCCGCTCGGCAGCGGGTGGTGGTCGCGGTTTATAAATTCCGTGACCAAACCGGGCAGTACAAGCCCCAAGCGAACGGCTCGAGCTTTTCGACAGCCGTGACTCAGGGCGCCACTACTATCTTATTGCGAGCCTTGGAGGAGTCGCAATGGTTTGACCCTATCGAGCGAGAAAACCTAGGCAATTTGCTGAACGAACGCAAAATCATTCGTTCCACGCGCGATGAGTACGCTCAGCAAACCGGCCAGCGCCAACCCAACCTGCCGCCTTTGCTTTTTGCGGGCATCATCTTGGAAGGCGGCATCATCTCCTACGATTCCAACATCATTACCGGCGGGGCTGGCCTGCGCTATTTTGGGGCAGGCGCTTCGGGCCAGTACCGCCAAGACCGGGTAACGGTTTACCTGCGGGCCATCAGCACTAATACGGGCAAGATTTTAAAGACGGTCTATACGTCGAAGACAATTCTTTCTCAGCAGGTCGACGCCAGTTTGTTTCAATTCGTCGCCTTCAAGCGCCTGCTCGAAACCGAAACGGGTTTCACTTACAACGAGCCCAGCGAAATGGCTGTGAAAGACGCCATTGAAAAATCCGTACAGTCGCTAATTTACGAGGGCTTACTGGTCAACATCTGGGCCTCGGCGGATACGGCTGCTACCCGGAGCCTGCCTATACAAGCATACTTGCGCGAAAAACAAGAAAACCTATCAATTGACCCATTGGGCCGGCAAACCACTTTCCGCCGCCGGCCGCTGGGCGTTGGCTTCAATGGAGCGGTGCAGCTTTATCAAGGTGATTATGCTTTGCCTCAGTATCGGGCTGCCGGCGAATTGACCTTGCGCTACCGCTTGGGCGATGGGTACTTTAGCACATTTTTGAACGTAGGGCGGGGCGCACTAGCCGCGGGCCCCAACGGAAACTATTTCACCCAGCGGTTCAATTACGCCGACGTAGGCCTGTTAGCTTGCCTGTTTCCATACGACCGGTTCTCGCCTTACGTGCTTGCGGGCGTCGGAGCATCGTCCAAAAGCTTTTCGAACTTTAGCAGTTCCAATAACCTGGTGCCGCAAGCGGTGGTAGGTGTGGGGGCCGAATTTTTAGTATCGTCAAAGCTTGGCATTCAAGCAGGTATCGATAACCATTTTTACCTCAACGACCGCATCGACCAAGTCGTGCAAGGGCGTTATAACGACTCCTACTGGGGGGGGCGATTGGGCTTAAACCTTTACATTGGTAAGGCCAAGTCAAAAAATTATTTATAAAAAATAAGGAATTTATTCAATAAGTTAATCTCCTGATTTTCAATACGGGTGCTTTTTTAAGTTCAGCTTCAAGGCTAGGTATAGTTATACATTTATTTGAAGAATATAACTATTATCACAATGGATTAAATTTTTTTTATTGGAGCGTTTGGATTTGAGAATATTCTGATTTTAACTTTGTCTTGTTCCCATCAGAACACAATTCAATCTTAGACTCCAAACATTTTCCCATCCTTCATTTCAATACAATGAAAAAGCTTACCCTCCTCGTTGGTGCCGCCCTGCTGGTGAGCGCCGCCCACGCCCAAGTGCGCACCTCGGCCCCCACCACGAACCCGACGGCCCCCACCACGCGCACGGCCCCCACCACGGCCATGACCGCCGCCGGCACCCCCCAAGCCATCGCCCGCCCCGACCGCGCCACCGCCTCCACCATCGACAACGACTCCTACGTGCAGCAAGTAGGCGATGGCCAGCAGGCCGTGGTGAGCCAGACCGGCACCGGTCGCAACACCGCCGACATCCTACAAAGCCCCAGCGCTGTAACCGCTGCAGGCGTTACCAACGACCGCAACTTTGCTTCGCAAACGCAGGTGTCGACTGGCATGAAGACCAGCGCCGACCAGAACATTGCCAATATCCGCCAGCACGGCGCTACCAGTGCTGCTTTGCAAAGCCAGAATGGCACTCGCAACGTAGGCGATATCCAACAGGGCAACTACGGCCCGGCTTACCACAGCGAGTCTAACTACGCTAGCCAGACGCAGACGGGCAACGATAACAGCGCTAATATCTATCAGAATACCAATTCCAGTGCCGCAGGCACGGGCGCAGGCCAAAACTCAGCCGTGCAAACCCAAACGGCTAATGGCAACCGTGCTTATGCCTTGCAGGAAAAAACCAACAACACATTGGTTCAAACCCAGTCGGCAGCTTCCAACAATGCTGATACCCGGCAGTACGGTACCGACAGCTATGCCAAGCAAGAACAGTCGGGGGTTGGCAACCGTGCTTCTATCCTTCAAGGAGATGACTTGGGCGCATCAGGCTCTTCCAACCAAGCCATCCAAATGCAGAGCTCGGGCAATAACGACGCCCGCATAGTGCAAAAGACGAGCGACAGCTACGCTCGCCAGGAGCAAAGCGTAGGCAGCGGCAACTTTGCCGACACCTATCAGGGCGGCGCAATTGGTACCAACGCTTCGTACAACATGACCACGCAGACCGGCAGCAACAACACCGTTTACGTGACCCAGGGCGCGGCTCGCTAATTTTTAGCGCCCCTGTTGTCTTCTTTCAGTTAGGGCAACAGGGGCGCACTTGATTTTAGCACTGGCTAGCTAGCCATGCCGGCAACTAAATGCTTCACCAATTCCCGCTCTCACTTCCTTAACATGAAAAAGCTTACCCTCCTCGTTGGTGCCGCCCTGCTGGTGAGCGCCGCCCACGCCCAAGTGCGCACCTCGGCCCCCACCACGAACCCGACGGCCCCCACCACGCGCACGGCCCCCACCACGGCCATGACCGCCGCCGGCACCCCCCAAGCCATCGCCCGCCCGGCCGTTGGCGGTGCCACTAGCGCCACCAGCCCCATCGACAACGACTCCTACGTGCAACAAGTGGGAGACAACCAGCAGGCCGTGGTGAGCCAAACCGGCACCGGCCGCAACTCTGCCGATATCGACCAGAGCCCCAGTTCCGTGGTGAGCAGCGCTACGGGCGCAATCCGGGACAACAACTTCGCTTCACAAACCCAGGTATCTACCGGGACCAAAGCGAGTGCCCGGAACGTGGCTGTGATTGGCCAGCACGGTGCCACCAGCGCTGCCATCCAAGAGCAGAACGGCACAGGTAACGTTGGGCAAATCTCGCAAGGCGGAATGGGCGTGCATAGCGAAGACAACTATGCTAAGCAAACCCAAAGCGCCTCTGGCAACAGCGCCAAAATTGACCAAAACACGACTACCAGTTCCAATGCTGGCAACCCGGCTGGCGATAACTCGGCTACGCAAACGCAAACTGCCAGCAACAACCGCGCTTACGTTAATCAGCTGTATTACAACAACGTCTCGGAACAGTCTCAATCCGGCGAATCCAACAGCGCGACGGCTACCCAATGGGGGCATGACAACTACGTGAAGCAGGACCAGTCAGGTTCATCGAACAAAGCTTCTATTTCGCAGAGAGCTTCTAGTGGATTGGGTGCGGAGAAAAACCAAGCCATTCAAATTCAGAGCGCGAGCTCTGGCGATGCAATCATCGCCCAAAAGACAGCCAACAACTTTGCCAGCCAGAACCAAAGCGGTGGCATTGGTAACTACGCCGACACCTACCAGGGCGGCATTACCGGAACCAATTCCTCATACAGCGTAAGCACGCAGACCGGCAGCAACAACACCGTTTACGTGACCCAGGGCGCAGCTCGCTAATCCGTAGTCTTTGCTTCACACCAGAATGCAAAGGACAAGTGCGCCAAGTACAAGGCTATTCAAAAGCTTAGTGCTTGGCGCACCTAGGGTTATCCCACTATCGTTTTTCGCTTCACACATTTCATGAAAAAACTTACCCTCCTCGTTGGTGCCGCCCTGCTGGTGAGCGCCGCCCACGCCCAAGTGCGCACCTCGGCCCCCACCACGAACCCGACGGCCCCCACCACGCGCACGGCCCCCACCACGGCCATGACCGCCGCCGGCACCCCCCAAGCCATCGCCCGCCCCGACCGCGCCACCGCCTCCACCATCGACAACGACTCCTACGTGCAGCAAGTAGGCGATGGCCAGCAGGCCGTGGTGAGCCAGACCGGCACCGGCCGCAACACCGCCGACATCCAGCAAAGCCCCAGTGGCTTGTCTACGCTACTCCCTGGTGTTAACGGTGGCAACTTTGCTTCGCAGACGCAGGTGTCCACGGGTTCAAAAGCCAGCGCAGACCAGAACATCGCCAACATTCGTCAATACGGTATCACCAGCGCCGCCATTCAGGAGCAAGGTGGTATCCGCAACACGGCGGTTATCCAACAGGGCAGCAGGGTACCCAATGGCCAATTCGGTATCGGAACGGCCAGCCAGCATGACTATGCCAGTCAGAAACAGACCGGCAATGACAACATGGGCCAGATTTATCAGAACAACACCAACGGCATTTCTGACAATTCGGCTACGCAGGACCAAAAAGGCAACCATAACAACGCAATGGCGACCCAAGACTTCAGCAACCACATTTCGGTGCAGAAGCAAGGTGGTGCTGCCGGTGGCACAGGCGATTACAATAACGCCTCGGTAGCTCAGAAAGGCCAAAGCAACTACGCCAGCCAAGACCAGCAAGGCAGCTATAACAAAGCCAAAATCACACAAAACGCGCCTACGACCAGCGTGTTGGCTAGCTACTTCAACGGCGTCGGTAACAACCAAGCTACCCAGTTGCAGGTTGGCAACAACAACGAGGGCATCATTGACCAGTCGACGAGCTATAACTACGCTTCACAAAGCCAGACTCTTGGCAACAACAACTACGCCGAAACACTGCAGCGTGGCACCAACGGCATCAACTCGGCCTACAGCACGGTTACCCAACAAGGCAGTAACAATACGGCGGTTGTACACCAAGGTGCTCAATAGCGTATACTGCTTATAGTGTATACTGCTTAAGGTAAAGTATTCTTAGAATACTTTACCTTAAGCACCAAATATGCCAAGCTCCGGGCTTATCTTCGAGGTAAGTTGGGGCCTGGCATATTTAGCTTAGCTACAAAGGCCTTCATTCGTTAAAACTCTCTGACGGACACTATGAAACTGCTTCATCCCGTTTTGTTGCTCATTTCGATTATGTCGTCCAGTGCGGCAATGGGCCAAACTATCCGCCCATCCAGCGAAGCAGCCACTGCCGAACAGCGCTTGGCCGAGGACTTAGGCTTGGAACGGCTTCCCGACAATGCCATAATCCCTACGCCAGCCAATGGGCGAAACGTATCGACGTTGCAACAAAATGGCCGCGATAATACTGCGGCAATCAACCAGCAAACTCTTTCTTCGCTGGGGAATCAAGCTTATGTTACCCAAGCTGGGGAATACAATGGGCTTAGCCTAATGCAAATGGGCGGAGGCAACATCGCCAACGTAACGCAAAACGGCAATAACAACAACGCTGAGTATACGCAAAACGGTCAGGGCAATTCTTCTACGATTACGCAAAAGGGAAGAAACAACAGAATCCAGGGCCTGTCGGCCGAAAGCGAATTTCAGTTGCAGGGTGATTATAACACCATGAAAATCACGCAAGAGGGTTCCAACAATACGGTCAAGGGTGAAATCCGGGAGAACAGCCGGGTGTACGACATTCGCCAAAATGGCAACAACAACACCCTTACTCAGATAGAGACCAGCCCGCAAGCTCCGAAAGGCTACACAGTGGAAATGAAGGGGAGCGGAATCAATCTTACCATTCAGCAAGGCCGAGTAGGGCAATAAACGATGCACCTTTATGGGTCTTGACATCCTAAAAAGACCGATTGCACTATCGCGCAATTCGGTCTTTTTTGACGTGGTGCCACTAACTCATTTTCAAAGAAAAGAACTGTTTGACAAGTACATTTGTAACTTTCTTTCCCAACTCTTGCCTTATGTTTTTCATATTGTTACTATTATCGGCCTTGCAGGAGCCAGAGCGCCCCGCTCCCTGCAAGGCCAGGCTTGAAATGCAACAGCAGGATGGATTGCTAACCGTTGTGGGTCATTGCCGCAATATGTTATCTACTTCCAGCAAGTACCGCTACGAATTATCGTTTTTGCGCGAAGGGAAAAACGGCCGCTCCCAGAATACGCAAGGAGGAGAGTTTGAACTGGGTCCGCAGCAAGACGTGTCGCTCTCGCGGACCTGTGTGAATGCTTCTCAACAAGATAGTTACCGCATACACCTTCGAGTACTGGACCTGCATGGCAACGTTGTAGCTCAAGATTCAGTGTTTCAACATTCTACTCCTGCAAATTCAAAATAGTTTTTTCGCATTTATCGCATATGAGCTTTTTACCTTTTGTGACGTGGCCCCGGGCGCTTGGGGTCTGCATGTCATTGATGTGTCTGATTTTGCTAGGTGCTTGCCAAGACGACCTGGTTGAGCCTGCCTATTTCGGCTCCATTTCGGGGACAGTGCTTGACGCCCGTACGAACCTGCCATTGGCAAATGCGTCGGTATCTACCAATCCGGCTACCAGCACATACGTCACCAACGCTCAAGGCAAATTTGAAATCAAAGACGTTCCGGCAGGTAAAGTATCGATTACGATAACCAAGGCTGACTATCAACAGACGGTTTCTAACGTTACGGTTAGCGACAGCCAAAACGCCGATGTAACCATTCAATTGCTCAAGTCTACGTCATCTACTACCGTCTCAGCTCCAGATAGGCCAGTGCCTGCAAATCAGACTACCGGTCTGCCCAATACTGTCCGCCTCGCGTGGCGGCCCGTGAATGCAGTAGCCAGTGACTCCCTGACTTATGAGGTATCGCTATTTGAAAGCAACAACACATCTGCTCGTACTGTCGCGCTAAAATCCCCCCGCGACACCACCGTAACGGTAAGTAACCTGCGCTACAATACCACCTATTTCTGGTATGTGACGGTTCGAAACCCTGCTGGGGCCTCAGCCCGCAGCCCTATTTGGACTTTTCAAACCGGCAATATTATCGACAACCGTTACTTATTTGTGCGTAAGGCGGGGAATAACAGCGACGTTTTCGCTGCCGACATAACTGGGGCCACTGTAACCCAACTTACTTTTACAACAGCGCTGGAAGCGGCTCCCCAGCTTAATCCAAATCGAGACCTAATTGCTTACACTTCCAATGTTACAGGCGATTGGCAGCTGTACACCATGAATCGAGACGGGTCGAATCAGCGACAGATTACGTTCACCGGTTCCTTTGCGGTCAATAATGGGGGGCAAGCCGGTGCTTTCCGCTGGTCGCCGGATGGCTCCCAATTGATTTACTGCAGTTCGGATAAGCTGTATCGCATCAACCGTGATGGACTAAGCCGTACGATTGTTGCCACAGCTCCTTTAGGCAAAACATTCCGTGAATGTGACTGGACAGCCGAAAACGGGGGACATATTGTTGCGCAGGTTGTTGGAACCAATATTTACGACTCCGCTATCTACCTGTACGATGCCAATGGTACTCAGCAAGGCGCCGGAGCGTTCATTCCGGATACGCCTGGCCGCCTCGACTCTCCAAGCTTCAGCTTGGATGGGCGAAGCATAGTCTATACCCAGGACATCGCTCAGTTTGAATCTTCCATCACCGTTGGCCGGCAGATAAACGCGCATATATTTATCAAACGCCTTGACGGGTCCGCTACAGTAGATGTATCGGCGGGCATTACCGGGTCTGGAACAACCACTGGTAAAACGAATGGTACCAATGATTTAACACCTCGCTTTTCTCCTACGGGGAGTAAATTAATCTTTGTGAATCAGGACAACGACGGGGTCGCCACTCCGGAAATCTGGACTTGTAACCCTGATGGGAGTGGTCGCATCAAGTTGTTTGACAATGCTTCTATGCCTGACTGGAAGTAAGTCAAGAAATGGTTGGTCTGGTGCTCTACGCAAAATCATCGAACGCCTATTAGCATTAGCAAGCATACAAATGGGGTTGCTTCCTGGGTGATTGACCAATTCAATAGCAGGGCTTACTCTGTTTGAAAAACTTAAATTACCTAGCGAAGGGGCTATTATACACAAAAGGGGATTATAATATCATTAAGGCGCTATTTACGTCCGACTACCTGCGTATGAAGACCTTTCTGGCGCTGGTGCTGGCTGTTTTTCCCGTGTTGTTGCGTGCGCAGCCTGAAAAGCCAGCGCCTATATCTTACACCGATGCCGAGGGCCGTTTCACGCTGACCTACCCCCGTACCTGGCAACTGCGGCCCAACGCCGGGGGCGCCGACGCAGCCTTCTATGCACCGGCCACCGGACAGCCTGTGCCGGCCGTGGTAACGGTAACGACCCGCCCCCTACCCAATGCGCTGAAAGACCGGCCCCTCATTGGCCCCGGTAGCCAGGACACGCTGTGGCAAAGCATTCGCCGCCTGCCACAGGCCCAGGTCATTCAACTGGACCAGAAAAACTATGGGCGCTACGAAGAGGTGCGCTACGACTACACCTACGCCCCCGGCCCGGGCCAGGCCGGCCGCCTGCACGTGGCGGGCCGCCGTCTGTGGCGCGTGGGTTACGAGTTTGTGGTAGAATACCGCGCGGCCACCAGCCAGGACGCCCGCGCCTTGCCCGAGGGCGAGCAGTTGCTCAATTCCTTTGCTTTCACCGACAAAGCTATTGTCAGTCGCCGATACACCGACCAGGTGTGCGATGGCAAGATGTACGGCATTGCGGCCATGAGCCACCGCACCGGGCAGTGGGAAGACGACTGCCGCACCATTCACGAGTTTTCGACCGATGACCTCTCGGACGGCGCCTTGGTGCACCGGAACGCACTGCCCTTTCAGTCTTACGCCCTAGCCAAGGGCTTCGACAACTGCCTGTATTCGGTGACGAAAGCACCCACCAACCAGTCGGAGCTGGTGTATCGCTACGACCCTACTACCCGGCGGGGGGCATACACCACCTGGCAGCTGCCAGCCCAGGGTTTCGACAACATCTGGATTTCGGCGGCGACGGATGAGCGCGGCGACTTGTATTTCCTCTCCTCCGATGCCAATAAGTTGGTGAAGGTGAGCCCCGGTGACGGCGGCACCGTGACGTTGGTCTGGACCAAAGACCCCACGCAGCAGGCCGCTTACTACCCCGAAATTGCTTTTGACGGCGCGGGCACGCACGGCAATTTCTGCCTCGACGACGCCAACACCGTGTACATGGTGTACAGCACCGACGGCTCGCTGGTGCGCGTGGATGTAAAAACCCAGCGCCCCGCACCCGAACTGCTGGCCATTACCGGCCTGCCCAAACGCGGCGGCTATAGCGACGTGCTGCTGCAAAACGACGAATCGGGCCGGCGCCGCCTGTTTCTGGCCGGCCCGCACGGCCTCTACCGGGTCAATCTAGCCCGGCGCAAGGCCAGCTACGTGCGCCGGGGCACTTACACTGACCTCGCGGGCTGCAACCTGTTTCGGGTAACGTACCGGTCGGCCCCACCGCTGCCCACGGCCACGGTGCCCTGGCGCGGGCGCGTGTTGAACGCCGACACCTACCTGCCCCTCACGGCGGCCGAGCTGCGCATCGGCCGCGAAACGGCCTCGGCCGTGGTGCCGCTCTCGACCGACGCGACGTTTTCCTACGGCAGTGCGACGCCGGGCAAGCCCTACTTCTACAAAGCACAGCTGCCTGGCTTCATCGACGCCGACAGCTCCTGGACGGTGGGCGCCGGCCCCACGGTGCACGACATTCTGCTGCGGCCCCTGGCCGTGGGCACCACCCTGCCGCTGGCCAATGTGCAGTTTGAGCAGGGCCAGGCCGTGCTGCTGCCCGGCTCGGCCCGCGCCCTCAACCAACTGGTGGAACTCATGACCGACAACCCGCGCCTCACCATTGAGGTGCGCGGCCACACCGACAACGTGGGCGAGCCCGCCAAGAACGTGGCCCTCAGCGAAGCCCGGGTAGCTGCCGTGAAAGCCTACCTCGTGGCCCACGGCGTGGCCGAAACCCGCATCACCGGCGTTGGCTTCGGCGGAGCCAAACCCGCCGCCAGCAATGCCCAGGAAGTCACCCGCAAGCTCAACCGGCGCGTCGAGTTTCGGGTGACAGGGGTATGAGTCAGTAGTTAGTGAGTAACGGCTGGTAGCTGGTTATTGACTGCTACAGCTGAATGGCAAGCTATTGCCAACAATATTGCTCTGCCTGGCTTTAACTGCTAATCACTGGCCACTATTCTTGTTCACTCATGTTCCTCACTCTCAAAACCACCGTGCCGAAGTCGCCGGCCCAGGTGATGGCCGGTTTTACGCGGGCGCTGTTTGAGGCGTTGGCGCCCCCGTTCCCCACTATGCGGGTGCTGCAGTTCGACGGCTGCCGCACCGGCGACCAAGTGGAAATTGAACTGGATACGGTGGTGAAAAAGATGCGCTGGACGTCGCTAATTGTGGACGACGGCGTGCTGCCTGACGGCACTCATTTCTTCGTCGACGAAGGCCAGATGCTGCCGCCACCGCTGCGCTATTGGCGTCACCGCCACTTATTGCAGCCGGGGCCCGGCGGCTCCTGCGTCATTGTAGATGCGCTGGAATACCGCACGGCCTCGCCCCTACTCGACCGGCTGCTGTACCCCGCCATGTGGGCGCAGTTTGCCTGGCGCCGGCCCATTTACCGGCGGTGGTTTAAGTAGCAATAGCAGCGCGAACTTTGTAGTTCGCGTGTCTAAATGGCAGCCAAACGGCATGGGGCACGCGAACTACAAAGTTCGCGCTACTGCCGCTACAAATCCAGCACCATGCGCACGTCGCCGGGCTGCTCGGGCATCAGGGAAGCAGCGCGGAAGCCCAGCTTGTCGTAGAGCTTAAGGGCCGGCAGCAGGGTCGAAATGGTGAGGACTTCGACGCGGTGCGCGCCTAGCTGACGGGCTTTACCCAGCATGGCCTGGCCCAGCGCCCAGCCGATGCCGCGGCGCTGCGCTTTGGGCGCCACGGCCAGGCGGGCCAGCTCGTATACGCAGTCGTGCTCCTTCACGAGGGCGCAGGTGCCCACGATTTTGCCGTCGCACTCGGCCATCAGAATGTGGCCGCCGCGCTCCACAATGTACTGCTGCGGGTTTTCAACCGGCTTGCGGTCAGCGCCTTCGATGTAGAAGTAGCGGGTAATCCATTCGTAGTCCAACTCGTTGTTGAGCGTTTCGAAGGCGGCCCGGTGCGCGGGTTCAAAATCAATAATGGAGACGCCGGTAGGCATTGGGTGGGATGGGGAAATAGCGGACGGAGAATAAGCGGCTGCAAAGTTCGCACCCAGCGGGCCGTACCTTTGCAGGCCTATGCTGAATCCTGCCACCATCGTCCTCAAAAACGGAAAAGACCACAGCCTGCGCCGCCGCCACCCCTGGGTGTTTTCGGGCGCCATTGCCCGCGTGAAAGGCGAAGCCCAAGAGGGCGACCCCGTGCGCGTCGAAGCCATCGACGGCGAGCTACTGGGCGTGGGCCACTTTTCGGGCGGCGGCTCCATTGCCGTGCGCATGCTCGATTTTGGGCAAAACGCCACGCTGCCCACTGCCGAATATTGGGAAGAAAAACTAGGCAACGCCTACCGCCTGCGCCAGCGCCTGGGCCTGACGGGCACGGCTGACACCAACGTGTTCCGGCTGGTGCACGCCGAGGGCGACGGCCTGCCCGGCCTCATCATCGACGTGTACGGCGACGTGGCCGTGGTGCAGGCCCATAGCATCGGCATGTACCGCGCCCGGCCCGAAATAGCCGCCGGCCTGCGCGCGGTGTTCGGCGACCGGCTGCGCGCCATCTACGATAAGAGCGCCGAAACCATCCCCGGCAACGCCGCGCCCGACGCCAAGAACGGCTACCTCTTTGGCGAGAGCAACGGCACCGAGCATGTGGTGCAGGAAAACGGCCACCGCTTTGCCGTGGACTGGGAAACCGGCCAGAAAACCGGCTTCTTCATCGACCAGCGCGACAACCGCGACCTGCTGGCCCGCTACTCACCCGGCCGCCGGGTGCTGAATACGTTTTGCTACACCGGCGGCTTCTCGGTGTATGCGCTGGAGGCCGGCGCCGAGCTGGTGCACTCCGTGGACAGTAGCAAGAAAGCCATTGCCCTCACCGAGCGCAACGCCGAGCTAAGCCACCACGCCGACCGCCATGCCGCCTACGCCGACGACGTGCTGGGCTTTCTGAAAAACCACTCGGCCGAGTACGACCTGCTGGTGCTCGACCCGCCCGCCTTTGCCAAGCACATGGGCGCCCGTCACGCCGCCCTCATGGGCTACAAGCGCCTGAACGCGGCCGGCATTGCCCACCTGGCGCCGGGCGGGCTGCTGTTTACCTTCTCTTGCTCGCAGGTGGTGAGCCCCGAGCTATTCGAGGGCGCGGTGCTGGCCGCGGCCATCGAAGCCGGCCGGCCGGCGCGCATCCTGCACCGCCTCACCCAGCCCGCCGACCACCCGGTGAGCCTTTTCCATCCGGAAGGCGCCTACCTGAAGGGGCTGGTGCTGGCGGTGGAATAATGAATTGACTTAATTCAGAACACCTGTCATCCTGAGCGCAGCGAAGGACCTTCTCACGTTACCCCGATTCGTTCGGTTGTGAGAAGGTCCTTCGCTGCGCTCAGGATGACAGGCGTTTTTGCGTTTGCCCAAAACCCTACTTCTACTTATTCCCCGCTGCTCCCGGCGCGGGCATCTGCAGCAGGAACTGGCTGCCGCCGGCGCCGGAGGTGTAGGTGGGCACGTTGCTGCCGCCTTTTTCCCAGGCCTCAATCCAGCGCATCTGCACCAGCAGCGGCGTGAGCGACTGCTGCTGCTTTTCGTTGGCGTAGGCCTGGGCATCGGCGGCAATGCGGATGGCCTTGGCGCGGCCCTCGGCCTCGGCAATGTTGATGCGGGCCTGGGCCTCAGCCTGGCGGATGCGGTTTTCGGTTTGCAGGCCGGTTTGCACGGCGGTGTTTTTGGCGTCGATGGCGGCTTTGAGGCTGGCGGGCGGCTCCAGCTTGGTCGTGATTTGCTGCACGATGAAGCCCAGATTCTGAAGCTGACTCACGAGGTTGGCTTTTACCTGGGCCTCGTAGCTGCCGCGGTTGCTGATGAGGCTATCGGCAGTGTAGCGGTTGGTGGCCACGCGGTAGGCCTCGTACACAGCGGTTTTCAGGAAGCCGTCTTCGATGGCGGGCAGCGGCCGGCGGTACTGCCGAAAAATGTCGTCTACCTTGTCGGATTGAATGTAGTAGTTGAGACTGGGCGCCACCCCGAAGCTGGAGCCGTCACGGCTTTGCACTTCAAACTCTTCGTATTCTTTGTGTTGGGTGTAAATGGGAAATTCGTGCACCG
Source organism: Hymenobacter monticola (assembly GCF_022811645.1). Taxonomy (NCBI): domain Bacteria; kingdom Pseudomonadati; phylum Bacteroidota; class Cytophagia; order Cytophagales; family Hymenobacteraceae; genus Hymenobacter; species Hymenobacter monticola. The sequence goes on from NZ_CP094534.1 coordinate 1,290,417, forward strand.
CGGTGCTCAGGGGGCTGTAAAATACCCAGCCCGTGGTGTAGGTGATGTCGTCGACGCCCCGGCTCGACCCGGCCAGGTTGACCTTGATGCCCACGTTGCCTGCATCAATGCGCTCGACTTTAATCAGGCTGCACCCACCGACCAGTACAAGAACGAACATGCCCAAGTAAAGCAGGGGCTTCAGCCAAAAGCGCCCGGGGTTGAGTTGATAATCGGCCATGTGATGCGTGCAGATAAAAAGGTGAAGGCAAGGAAACTCAATAGCGCCACAGCGCGCGGCTGACTTGGCGCAACGAAAGAACGACACCGGCGGCTAATAGCAGCAAGCCGAGCAGGCCGCAGCCCAGCAACCAGTCGGAAGGGCGGCTCAGCCAGTCGAGGCAGCGCGTGCCGGCCCAGGGCAGCAGGCCCAGATAAAACAGCAGCCAGAACGCGGGCCGCAGGGCGAGAGTGGTTTGGGCGGGCATGGCGCGGGAGGTTTGAAAGGAGAGAAGGCTTCGCAGAGCTATATCGCGGGCTTTGGCGCCGCATTACAGATGCTGGCCGACGTAGCAGCAGGCCCCGCCCCCGCCCGAGGCCCTATTTTGCACGGCTTCAAAACATCTGCCCACCGTTTGCGCGTTATGCCCTCAGTGTTTCGCAAAAAAACTTCTTCTGCTCCCAAACAACCCGTGGCCGTCATCGGCGCGGGCATTGCCGGCATTGCGGCGGCGGCGCGGCTGGCGGTGGCCGGGCATGCCGTCACGGTGTTTGAGGCGGGGCCCACGTTTGGGGGCAAAATGCACCAGTTTGCGCTGCCGGGCGGCTACCGCTTCGATGCCGGGCCGTCGCTCTTCACGCTGCCGCAGCTGGTGGACGACATTTTTAGGCTGGCCGGCCGCACGCCCGCCGACTACTTTCGCTACGAGCGCCTCGACCCCATCACGCACTATTTCTTCGCCGACGGTACCCGCCTGCACGCCTGGGCCGACGCCGAGAAATTTGCGGCGGAGGTAGAAGCCAAGCTGGGCACCCCGGCCGCCGAGGTGACGAAATTTCTGCAGCGCGCGGGCCGGGCCTACGACGCCACGGCGGGCACCTTCCTGCACAAGTCGTTGCACAAGGCCGGCACCTACCTCAGCCCCGAAACGCTGAAGGCCGTGGGCGCCCTGCCGCAGCTGGGCCTGCTGGGCACCATGCACCAGCGCCACGAAAGCGCCTTTGGCCGCGACCCTCGCCTCGTGCAGCTTTTCGACCGCTACGCCACCTACAACGGCTCCGACCCCTACCAGGCGCCCGCCACGCTGAGCATGATACCGCACCTGGAGCACGGCATTGGGGCTTTTTATCCCGAAGGCGGCATCTACGCCATTGCCGAAAGCCTGGCGAAGCTGGCCACGGAATTCGGTGTGAAGTTCCGCTACAACGAGGCCGTGGAAGAAATCATCGCGGCCGAGAAGCGCGTGACGGGCGTGCGCACGGCGCAGGACGTGTACGACTTCGGCCGGGTGGTGAGCAACATGGACGTGGTGCCCACCTACCGCCGCCTACTGCCCCGCCAGCCCGCGCCCGAGCGCACGCTCGGCCAGCCCCGTTCTTCTTCGGCGCTGATTTTTTACTGGGGCATCAGCCGCGCGTTTCCGGAGCTGGACCTGCACAACATTTTTTTCTCGGCTGACTACAAAGCGGAATTCGACGCCATTTTTCAACAGAAGACGGTGGCCGATGACGTGACGGTGTACGTGAACATCACCTCCAAAAAAACGCCCACCGACGCCCCGCCCGGCCACGAAAACTGGTTTGTGATGGTGAACGTGCCCCACGACCAGGGCCAGGACTGGGACGCCCTCACCCGAAAAACCCGCGCCGCCGTGCTCCGTAAGCTGAGCCAGGCGCTGGGCACGGCCGTGGAGCCGCTCATCGCTGCCGAGAAAGTGTGGACGCCCCCGGGCATTGCCGCCGATACCTCGTCGTTTGGCGGCGCGCTTTACGGCAGCTCCTCCAACAACGCGCTGGCGGCCTTCCTGCGCCACCCCAATTTTTCGGGGCGGCTGGAGGGGCTGTACTTTTGCGGCGGCTCGGTGCACCCCGGCGGCGGCATTCCGCTCTGCCTGCTGTCGGCCAAAATCGTTTCGTCTTTAATTAATGATGCGTGAGCAATAATTTTCTGTCATCCTGAGCGCAGCAAAGGACCTTATTACGCTTGAACAACCCGTTTTTGCGTGGTAAGGTCCTTCGCTGCGCTCAGGATGACAGGCGCCGTTTACGCTTCAACTTCAAACATGCCTGATTTCACCGAGCCGCTTGCGGCCGCCACTAACCGCCGGCTTCGCGTAGCGCAGGGGCTGGTGCTGCTGTTTCACGTCACGGGCTTCATCGGGCTGGCTTTTTCGAAAGACCCGGACTTTTACCTGCGGTTTACGCCGCTCACGCTGGGGCTGTCGGCCCTGCTGCTGCTGGGGTTTCAGCGGGGGCGCAACGCCAGCTTCTGGAGCTTCTGCATCACGGTGATGCTGCTGGGCTTTATGGTTGAATTGATTGGGGTGAACAGCAACGGCCGGCTGTTTGGGCACTACACCTACGGCGACACGCTGGGCTTCAAGCTGTTCAACTCGCCGCCGTTTGTGGGCGTGCCACCGCTTATCGGCCTCAACTGGCTGGTAATGACTTATGTGTGCGGCATGCTGGCCGGCTACCTGCCGCTGCCCGAGCTGCCCCGCACCTTGCTGGCGGCCTTGCTCATGGTGGGGTTCGACGCCTGCCTGGAGCCGGTGGCCGGCACCTACGACTTCTGGCATTGGACGGCGAACATCATCCCGCTGCAAAACTTCCGCGACTGGTTTATCGTGGCCTGCATCCTGCAGATGTTTTTCAACCGGGCCCGCTTCCCCAAGTACAACCCGCTGGCTCCGACGGTGTACCTCACGCAGCTGTTGTTCTTTTTCCTACTGGGCGCATTGCAGTAGGCCGAAGGATGGGCGCGGCAAACGTTGGGCTTTAGAAAAAACCGGGAATTAATGCGCTGGCATCTGCGGTTTTCGGGCCTTACTTCGCGTTGCTTTCCCGCCGCTCATGTCCGACTTTACGCTTACCGCCGCCTCGCTCGAAGCGGCCATGCCCGTCTTTCACCGCTACGGCCTGCACGATGCCTCTGATGCGGTGCTGGCTACGGCCTTGCGCACCAGCGCGCCGGAGCTCACGGCGCAGTTTCCGAGCCGTGAGCTGCTGGTGCACCACGCCATCCTGGCCGACATGGAGCGGCAGAAGCGCGAGCACAAGGAACTGTACGCGCAGTATACCACGGCCGTGGAGCGCCTCTACGGCCTGCTGCAACTGGGCCTGCGCGACCTGGCCGCCGTGCCGGGCCAGTTTTACGTGGACTTGCAAACCGGCTTCCCGCAAACCTGGGACGCGGTGATGGACCACCTCAACAGCTACTCGGCCCCGCAGCTCCAGCAGCTGCTCAACGACGGCATTCGCAGCAAGCTCTTCCGGTCCGACATCAATATTCAACTGGTTACCAAAGTATTGATTGAGCAGCTGAACATGCTACTCAACCCGCAGGTGTTCCCGCCCGACCGCTACAACATGCGCGAGGTGTTCCGCAGCATCTTCCTGTACTACATTCGCGGCATCTGCACCGACGACGGCGCGCGGATTGCAGCCGAGCATTTTGCCCGGCTGTAGGTAGCCCGGTCCCGGCTGGGCGTAATTGACTGCACCCATGCGTTTCTCCTCATTGCGCGGCTGGCTGGTGCCGGCCGCGGCGGGCCTGTTGCTGGCCAGCTGCCAGGGCAAAAATTCGGCGGATTCGGAAACGGATTCCCGCACGGTCATCCGCAACGAAAGTGTCTCGACTGACACGGCCAGCGTACCTACGCCGAACGACGGCATTACGCCGGCGCTGCTGGCCCGGCACATTAAGGTGCTGGCTTCGGATGAGTTTCAGGGGCGGCGGCCGTTCACGGTGGGCGAGGAAAAAACCACGAACTATCTAGCGGCCGAGTTTAAGAAGCTGGGGCTGAAACCGGGTGCTGGCGGCAGCTATTTTCAGGCCGTGCCGCTGGTCGAAATTGTGGGCACGCCCGACTCGGTGGCGACGGTGACGGGCAACGGCAAAAGCCTGACGCTGAAGTACCGCGACGACTTCATGTTCCTCACCGAGTACGAGCAGCCTACGGTGGCCATCAAGAACTCGCCGCTGGTGTTTGCCGGCTACGGCGTGACGGCGCCCGAGTACGGCTGGGACGATTATGCGGGCCTCGACGTGAAAGGCAAAACCGTGGTGGTGCTCATCAACGACCCCGGCAACGCGGGCAACGACAGCACGCTGTTCAAGGGCAAAGCCATGACCTACTACGGCCGCTGGGGCTACAAATACGAGGAGGCCGCCCGCCACGGCGCCACCGGCCTGCTCATCATCCACGACACCGCGCCCGCCTCCTACCCCTGGACGGTGGTGCAAAGCAGCAACGGCGGCGCCAAGCTGCGCCCCCAAACGGCTGACAAAGGCGCCAGCAAAGTATCGCTCGAAGGCTGGATGACGCTGGACGCGGCCAAGCGTCTGTTCACCGCTGCCGGCCAGAACTACGACCAAGCTTATGCCGCCGCCAACAAGAAAGGCTTCAAAGGCTCGGCGCTGGGGCTGAATCTGACGACGACTATTCACAACAAAATCACGCGCAAAGCCTCGAAAAACGTGGTAGCGGTGCTGCCTGGCACTAAAGACCCTTCCGAATACATCATCTACTCGGCGCACTGGGACCACCTCGGCATCGGCAAAGCTATCAACGGCGACTCCATTCACAACGGCGCGCTGGACAACGCCAGCGGCTGCGCGGCTTTGCTGGCCATCGCCAACGGCTTCCGGCAAGCCAAGGAAAAGCCGCAGCGCAGCATCGTTTTCCTGGCCGTGACAGGCGAAGAGCAGGGCCTGCTGGGCTCCGATTACTACGCCCAGCACCCGCTGTTCCCGGTGGCCAGCACCGTGGCCGACATCAACATGGACGAGCTGCTGGCCTTCGGGCCGATGCGCGACGTGACCATCACCGGCTACGGCCAGTCGGAACTCGACGAGTACGCCCGCGCCGCCGCCAAGGAGCAAAACCGCTACATCATTCCCTACCAGCACCCCGAAACCGGCAGCTTCTACCGCTCCGACCATTTTAGCTTCGCCAAGGTGGGCATCCCGGCCCTCTACGCCAGCGGGCAGTACGAGAGCCGCCTGCACGGCAAAGCCTACGCCGAGCAGCAGCGCAAGGATTTTGAGGAGAAAAACTACCACCAGCCCTCCGACGAATACGACCCCAGCTGGGACCTGCGCGGCGCCGCCCAGGATGCCCGCCTGCTCTTCCGCGTGGGCCAGAAGCTGGCCGGTGAAACCACTTTCCCGAAGTGGAAGGAGAGTTCGGAGTTTAAGGCCACGCGGGAGAAGAGCATGGCCGGGAAATAAGGCTGGTAAATCGACTGTCATGCTAACGCAGTGAAGCACCTTATCACGCCAGAACAACTTGTTCAGATGTGATAAGGTGCTTCACTGCGTTAGCATGACAGGAGCTATTTTAGCTCTAGTAGCGGCGCCTTCGCATCCAGGTGCCCCTGCTTCTCCAGCAGCTTGGCGGCGGCGGTGAGTTGGGTAGGGTCGTGGGCATTAACGAGGACGAGCGGGCCGCTGGGGCCGGTGGTGCTCAGCACAAAGTTTTGCTCGGGGCGCAGGCGCTGCTTGCGCAGGGCGGGCAGGTTTTCGCGCAGGTATTTGAGGGTGGCCCTGTGGTCGTTCGTGATGAGGATGACGGGCAGCACCTCGCCGCTTTGGGCCCGGGCCAGGGCTTTGGCCGAGTTCAGGATGGGCGTGGTGGAATAGGTAAACGTGCTCCGAAACCGGTCGCGGAACGGCTGCACGGTGGCCTGGAAGTCGTCGGCATTGGTCCAATAGAGCACGTTCCGAAACAGGTTCACGTAGCTAGTGGCGGCCTGTGGGAACGTCTGGTCGAAGAGGCCAATGGCTTGGTTGACGAAGGCGCTGTCGATGGCCTGGCCGCGCTCCACGTATCTAGTCATCAGCGGGTAGAGGGCTTTGGCGTAGCGGTTGATGTAGTCGTCGAAGTACCACTCACCGCTTTCGGGCCGGCCTTTTTGCTGGGCGTAAATCCACTCACCGGCCACCGTGGCAAAGGCTTCCTCCATGAGGTTGTAGGCGTAGCGGCCGTTGGGCGAGGGGTGGTGCAGGTACCAGCCTTCGAGCTGCTGCTGCAGGCCCAGCCGCTGCTGCGCCGAAAGGCTGTGGCTCATTTCGTGAAACACCACGGCCGTGCCGTCCACCAACATGCGCGAGGTGGGGCGGCAGTCAAGCAGCACCAGGTTGCCGGTAGCCGTGGCGTGGTTGGTGAATACCAGGTCGCCCATGCCCGGCTTGGCGTCGAGCTGCGGGGTGAGGAGCACGCGGTAGGGCAGCGCATCGGGCCACACGCTGCCATAGAAAGTGCGCAGCTGCCCAAACTTCTGCATGAGTTGGCTTTTGGCCAGAAACTCGGCGTAGGCGGGGCGCAGCTGGGCCAGTTCGGCGGCGTAGGGCTGCCAGGCCAGGGTATCGAAGGCGGGCGTGAAGTAGCGGTACACGCTGTCGAGGCTCACCAGCACCTCGTTGGGCAGCAGGCCGGCCGTGCGGCGCTGCAGGTCGGGCAGGTCTTGGGCGTCGGCGCTGGCGGCCAGGTAAGTGGGCACAATGGAGCCCACGCTGCCCAAGCGCCCGGCCGGGTAGCCGTCGCGGTCGAAGCCGGGGTCGCGGTCGAGGTTTTGGTAGCGGCGCAGCCAGCGGCGGGCGGCGGGCGTGTTGAAGCGGCTGGCCTCAAACGCCTTCCGGCTTCCCCGGTAGGTGTTGCTGCCGCCGGCCAGCGTTTCCACAAAGCGCACCAGCGCGTGGGTGCGGCTCACCTCCACGGTGACGACCGGGCCGGGACTGGTTGGTAAAGGTTGCGCCCAGACGGGCTGGGTAGCAAGTACCAGCAGTAGCAAGGCCAGAAGCTTCATGGAGCTAAAGTAGAACGAGTACCCCGAAGCTCCGCTTCGGCTCGCGTCTGCATCGTTCAACGCGCCGAAGCAGAGCTTCGGGGTACACGTGCTGCTTTAGCCTAACAATAGCCAGCCCAACAGCCCCGCCCGCACCGTCCAGGCCAAAGTTCTTATCCAGTTGGTGCGCGTGAGGCCATCGATGGCGATGTATTCGAAGCCCTTTTCGAGGCGGTTGTGGAAGGGCACGGAAATGAAAAACGTGGCCGCCCACACCAGCCCCACCAGCCCCAGGCTCCACCAGCCCGCGCCGCCGGGCAGAGCGGCGCGCCCGGCCCAGGCCAGCCACAGGGCCAGCCCCAATTCCACTACCATCGGAGCCATTACCACATAGCCCATGCGACGCGTGTGGGCCGCGTGGAAGGCCACCCACGCCTCCTTCGGCACCAGCCCAAAGCTGGGGTAATGCACTACCTGCACCGTCCAGATGAGGCCAGTGAGGTAGGCCGCCGCGGCGAAATTGAGCAATAGCAATAGGTGGAGCGACATGAGCGGAAAAATTATTTCAAGCGAAACATAGCGGTTTACGGGGGCAAGCGCGGTACGCAAACGTTCCCGTAAAGAAACCCGCTGCAGTGGGCCGACAGGGCAACATTTCCGTACCCTTACGCTTGTGCGTAGGTTCGCACCGCACTTTTTGCCCTGATTATGGCTGTAAGCACCGAAACCCTGACCCAACTGTTCCCGCCCGACGCGGCGGTCATTCCCGAAGCCTGGCGCCTGCCCGAGCCCCTGCACCAGCGCGAATACCTGCTCGACGGCGAACTGCGCGAGTGGGCCGGCCCCACCCAGGAAGTCATCTCGCCCATGTTCGAGCGTCAGCCCGACGGCTCGCTCCAGCCCCGCGTCATCGGCTCCTACCCGCTGCTCGACGAGGCCGAAGCTCTCAAGGCCCTCGATGCCGCCGTGCGCGCCTACGACCACGGCCGCGGCGAGTGGCCCACCATGAGCGTGGCCGACCGCATTGCGGCCGTGGAGAAATTCACCCGCCTCATCGTGGCCCGCAAGACCGAAATCGTGAAGCTGCTGCTCTGGGAAATCGGCAAGTCGACCGGCGACTCCGAAAAGGAGTTCGACCGCACCGTCGACTACATCCGCAACACCATTGATGCTCTCAAGGACATGGACCGTGACTCGTCGCGCTTCACCATCACCGAAGGCATCATCGGCCAGATTCGGCGCTCGCCGCTGGGCGTGGTGCTCTGCATGGGCCCCTTCAACTACCCGCTGAACGAGACGTTCTGCATGCTCATCCCGGCCCTCATCATGGGCAACACCGTCCTTTTCAAACCTCCGAAACACGGTGCCCTGCTCCACTACCCGCTGCTGCAGGCTTTCACCGAAGCCTTCCCCAAGGGCGTGGTGAACACCGTGTATGGCCGCGGCAACACCGTGGTGCCGGCCCTCATGGCTTCGGGCAAGATTGATGCGCTGGGCCTCATCGGCAGCAGCCGCGTGGCCGACTCGCTCAAGAAAATGCACCCCAAGAGCAACCGCCTGCGCGCCATTCTGGGCCTCGACGCCAAGAACGCCGCCATCGTGATGCCCGACGCCGACCTCGACGTGGCCGTGAAGGAGGCCGTGCTCGGCGCGCTCAGTTTCAACGGCCAGCGCTGCACTGCCCTCAAGATGTTCCTGGTGCACGACAGCATTGCAGACACGTTTGTGGAGCGCCTCGCCACCGAAATTAACAAGCTGAAGCCCGGCATGCCTTGGGATGCGGGTGTGAACATCACGCCCCTTCCCGAGCCGCAAAAGCCGAGCTACCTGGCCGAAGTCATTGCCGATGCTCAAGCCAAAGGCGCCCGCGTGGTGAACGAAGGCGGCGGCACCGCCAGCGGCCCGCTGGTGTACCCCGCCCTGCTCTACCCCGTGCAAGAAGGCATGAAAGTGTGGCGCGAGGAACAGTTCGGCCCGGTGGTGCCGGTGGCCCGCTTCGCCCAGGTGGACGAGGCCATTCAGTACATCATCGACTCTGACCACGGCCAGCAGGTGAGCATCTTCGGCTCCGAATCGGAGGAAGTGGCCAGCCTCGTTGACCAGCTGGTGAACCAGGTGAGCCGCGTGAACATCAACGCCCAGTGCCAGCGCGGCCCCGACACCTTCCCCTTCACCGGGCGCAAGGACTCGGCCGAGGGTACCCTCTCGGTGTACGACGCGCTGCGCTCGTTCAGCATCCGCACCGTGGTAGCCACCAAGATGACGGATGCTAACAAGCACCTGCTGAACGAAATCGTGGACGGCCAGGAAAGCAGCTTTCTGAGCACCCGCTTCATTCTGTAGCGGGTTGGCGGATTGGTGGGTTGTCATTGCGAGGCATATCCGAAGCAATCCGTCCTGTCAAAGCCAGACCCACTCCTAAGTGACAAAGCCTTTTTTACCAGAAAGCCCCGGCGCCGCAGTGGTGCCGGGGCTTTCTCATTTCACGAGGTTAGTCGCTGAGAACAGGACGGATTGCCACGGGCTGCGCCCTCGCAATGACAGAAATCCACCAACCCACCAATACACTAGTCCACTACTTCGCCACCGGCAGGCTCACGGTCACGTTGGTGCCCGCGCCGGGCCGGCTCTGGATGACGAGGGTGCCGCCGTGGCGGTGCACGAAGGCCCGGCACAGCGCCAGGCCCAGGCCCAGGCCGGCGGCGCGCGGCTTGGGCGTGGGCGTAGGTTCGGGCAGGGCGGGGCCACTCATGAGCGCGGCCACGGTGGCGGCGCTCATGCCCGGCCCGGTGTCGGTGCAGCTGATGAGCACCATTTGAGGGTCGTCGGGGTCGGGGGCAGCTTCGAGGTGCACGTGGCCGCCGGTGGGCATGAACTTGAGGGCGTTGCCCACCAGGTTGCGCAGGATGGTGCGGGCCATGTTGCGGTCCACCATCAGGCGCAGGCCATCGGGGGCAGCCATGGTGATGTGCTGCCAGCTGGCAGCAGCCGTGGTTTGGTACAGCGCCTGGCACTCGGCAAAAAGCTCGGCCACCGGAATGGGCGTGGGCCGGCACTCCAGCTCACCGGTCTGGCTCACGGCCCAGTTCAGCACGTTGTCGAGCAGGTGGTTGAGGCTGTCGGCGGCCTGGCGCACCATGGCGGGCAGGCGGGCCAGGCCGGCCTGGTCGTTTTGGGCAATGTAAGAGTCGATGAGGCTGGTGACGCCGGCGAAGGCCGTGACCGGCCCGCGCAGGTCGTGGGCCACAATGGCGTAGAGCTTGTCTTTAAACGAAGCCACGCTGCGCAGCTCCACCGAAACTTTTTCCAAATCCCGGTTTTTGGCGGCCAGCTCGGAGCGGCTGCGGCGCAGGTTGCGGTAGAAATACGCGGCCACCAGCAGCGCCAGCGTGAGCACCACCACGGCCCCAATCAGCACGCGGCTGTACTCCACCTGCACGTCGTGCTGAACCGTGAGCTGGCGCAGGCGCCGCGCCCGCTCCTGGGCTTCGGAACTGACCTGCGCCGCGGCCAGCGTTTGGGCCGTTTGGCGGTTGTTGAGCGTGTCGTTCAGCTCCACGTAGCGCTGGTTCCACTCGTAGGCCTGCTTGTAGTTTTCGCGGTCGGCGGCCTCGGCCGAGAGGATGCTGTAGGCATCGAGCACGCGTTCCAAGTAGTTGCTTTGGCGGGCCAGCCGCAGGGCTTCGCGGGCGGCAGCATCGGTGCGCTCGGGCTCGCCCATCTGGATGTGGTACATCGCCAGCATGACGAGTTGGTTGGCCTGGCTGCGCAGGGCGTGCTGCCGGCGGCTGATGGCCAGCGCCTGCGTCAGTAAGCGCTTCACGCGGCCCATGTTGCCCGCCCGCATCTGATAGGTGGCCAGGCTCGAAAGGTAGTTGGCTTCGGCGGTCGAGTCGGCTTCGCGGCGGGCCAGGCCCAGGGCCAGCGAGTCGTAGTGCAGCGCCTGCGGCAGCTGCTGCCGGAAAAAATACAAGCCGCCCACGTTGCCCAGCAGCCGCATGCGGGTGCCGGGCTTCACGCCCGGCTGGCTGGCCAGCCGCAGGGCCTTGCGGTAGTGCCGCCAGGCCGTGGTGGAGTCGCGCCGCTCGTGGTACACGCTGCCCTGCGCGGTGTAGGTCCGGGCCAGGCCGTCCACGTCTTTGAGGCGGCGCGCCAGGTCCTGCGCTTCGGTGAGCAGGCTCAGGGCCTCAGCGCCGTTCGAGAGGTTGGCGTAGCAGCTGGCCAGCACCAGCAGGCTGCGCAGCAGCGGCGGGCCCTGCTGGTCGGCGGGCAGCGTGCGCGCCAAGGCCACGGCGGCTTCGCCGTAGGGCAGGGCGCGGGCGGGCTGCTCGTTGTGCAGCGCGTAGCACAGCGCGTTGAGCAGGCGCAGGCGCGCGGTGTCCGGCAGGGTTGTGGCCAGTTTTTGCCGCAGGGCTTCGGTGCGCGCCGGCAGGGGCTGGTCGGCGGTCTGCGCATGGGCAGGCCGCGCCAGCAAGCCAAAGGCAAGCAGCCAAAACAGCAAAAATCCGAGCCGGGTCATGAATGACTGCATAAGTGCGTAGTCAAAGATACACACAACCCGGCCAACTTTCACGCTTTAATGCTATTTCAAGGTATTACAGCTTGCCAATCTTTGAGCTAGCGCGATTCGTGAAATACGGCTGAAACAACCCCAGCAGCGCATTTATATTGCTTATTGCTGGCGAACTTCTGCTGCAAAATTTATTTTCATGCAGGTTGATGCAATTTTTCGCGCCAGACTGCGTCTATGCGGGCAGCCAACTTGCACGGCAGATTAGTCCTATTAAGCTGCCCCTTGCCCGGCCTGCTCGCGGGCCAGCTTGGCGTTGAGGCGGGCGGCGTCGCCGCGGCGCACCACGCGGGCAATGTGAATACTGAGCTCGTAAAGCAGCAGGATGGGGATGGTAACGATGATTTGGGCCGAGATGTCGGGCGGGGTGATGATGGCCGCGATGATGAGGATGACCACAATGGCGTGCTTGCGGTACATCTGCATGAGCTCGGGCGACACGATGCCGGCCTTGGCCAGGAAAAACACTATCATGGGCAGCTCGAACACGAACGCGCACGAGAGGCTCATGGTGCTTAGCGTGCTGATGTAGCTCTGCATGTCCATCTGGTTTTCGATGCTGGCGTCTACTGTGTAGTTGGCCAGGAACTGGATGCTGAGCGGCGCGGCGATGTAGTAGCCAAACAGCAGACCCAGAATAAACAGCACCGACACAAAGAACACTGCCCCCTGCGAATTGGCCCGCTCGTGCGGGTACAGGCCGGGCTTCACGAAGCGCCAAAGCTCCCAAAACAGGTACGGGAACGTGAGGCAGATGCCCGCCATGAAGGAAGTGCTGATGTGCATGGTGAGCTGGCCGCTCATTTGCCGGTTCTGAATCACGAAGCCGATTTTATCAATGCACAAGTCCGGGGCGTGCACCCAGGCCCCGAACTTGCAGAACATCTGGTAGGTCCAGAAATCGGGCCGCGAAGGACCCAAAATCACGTCGTGAAACAGGAAATCCTTGGCAAAAAATGCGGCAGTCGTGAACACCACCACCGCAATGGCCGCCCGGATGATGTGCCAGCGCAACGCCTCCAGGTGGTCAATGAAGGACATTTCGTGCGGTTCGCCCGAGAGGTTAGGTTGTTGAGGTTGCACGGAGGGAAATCAGGGGATTTAAGGAACAGAGGTAAAATCGTTTGTCATCCTGAGCGCAGCGAAGGACCTTATCACGCCTGTAGCAAGCAGGTAATTACTGCTAGTCGTTCAGCTGTGATAAGGTCCTTCGCTGCGCTCAGGATGACAAACGATTTTATTACCTACGTAAAAAGCTACGCAAACAGCGGGTAGTCCTGCAGCCAGGCGTTCACGCGCTGGCGCACCTGGCCGATGCGGGTGTCGTTGTCGTGGTTCATCAGGGTTTCGTCAATCAGCTCCACGATGCGCTGCATGTCCGACTCGCCCAGGCCGCGGGTAGTTACGGCGGCCGAGCCAATGCGGATGCCGCTGGTCACGAAAGGCGACTTGTCGTCGAAGGGCACCATGTTTTTGTTGATGGTGATGTCGGCGCGCACCAGGGTGTTTTCGGCCAGCTTGCCGCTGAGGCCCTTCGAGCGCAGGTCAATCAGCATGAGGTGGTTGTCGGTGCCGCCCGAGATGATGTCGTAGCCCAGGGCCACGAAGCCTTTGGCCAGTGCCTGCGCGTTGCGGGCCACCTGCTGGGTGTAGGTTTTGAAGTCGTCGGTCAGCGCCTCGCCGAAGGCCACGGCCTTGGCCGCAATGACGTGCTCCAGCGGGCCGCCCTGGGTGCCGGGGAACACGGCGCCGTCGAGCACGGCCGACATGGGCCGGATTTCGCCCTTTGGCGTTTTCAGGCCGAAGGGGTTTTCAAAGTCCTTGCCCAGCATGATGAGGCCGCCGCGCGGGCCGCGCAGGGTTTTGTGCGTGGTGGTGGTCACGATGTGGCAGTGGTCGAAGGGCGAGTTCAACAGGCCTTTGGCGATGAGGGCCGAAGGGTGCGAAATGTCGGCCAGCAGCAGGGCGCCTACCTCGTCGGCGGCTTCGCGCAGGGCGGCGTAGTTCCAGTCGCGCGAGTAGGCCGAGGCACCGCAGATAATCATCTTGGGACGCTCGCGGCGGGCTATTTCCTTGATTTTAGACCAGTCGATGAGGCCGGTTTCGCGCTCCACGCCATAAAAGCTGGGCTGGTAGAGCTTGCCCGAGAAGTTGACGGCCGAGCCGTGGGTGAGGTGGCCGCCGTGGCTGAGGTCGAAGCCGAGGATTTTGTCGCCGGGGTTCAGGCAGGCCAGCATCACGGCGGCGTTGGCCTGGGCGCCGGAGTGGGGCTGCACGTTGGCCCACTGCACGCCAAACAGCGCCTTCACGCGGTCGATGGCCAACTGCTCCACCTGGTCCACAATCTCACAGCCGCCGTAGTAGCGCTTGCCGGGCAGGCCCTCGGCGTACTTGTTGGTGAGCACGGAACCCTGGGCGGCCATCACCTGCTCCGAAACGTAGTTTTCGGAGGCAATGAGCTCTATCCCGTGGGTTTGGCGGGCTTTTTCCTGGGCAATGAGGTCGAACACGGCGGTGTCGGACAGGCGGGCGGGGGCGACGGTTTGCATGGGCGTAAAGGTAATTGAGATTCTCGGCCTGCCGGTCGTTCTGGCGTGGCGCCTCACCCCCCGGCCCCCTCTCCAAAGGGAGAGGAGGAGCCAGTCGACCTCACCATTCTACTCGCATACTCCCACGCAAACCATGCAAACGCTTGCGCCGCCGCGGCTCCCCCTCTCCCTTCGGAGAGGGGGCCGGGGGGTGAGGCGCCACGCCAGAACGACCGGTGGCCCCCGCCCGAACGATACAGCATTCCCCGTTTCCGTCGTTACTTGCCGTAGCCTTTGCTCCCTGCCATGTCTGCGCCCCTCGCCGAAACCCTTACCCAGCTGCGCGTCGGCAATCAGAAGTTCCTGATTGACTTTTACCAGCGCAGCCGGCACCTGTTTGCCCGCTGGGCCCAGCGCCAGTACCAGCTCGATGCCCCGCAGGCCCACGGCCTGCTGCAGGACACGCTGCTCGACTTCTACGACCAGGTGGCCGACGGCCGCATCACCAAAATGCCCGACGACCTGCGCGCCTTCCTCTACGGCATGGCCCAGCAGCGCCTCGAAGCCAACGTGCCCGCCCACGTGCCCCTGCCCGCCGCCGAGGCCGGCCGTCGCCAGCGCCTGCTGGCCCAGTTCAACCAGCTCGGGCCTGACTGCCAGCGGGTGCTCACCTTCTTCTATTTCCGCGGCTACCACTTCGAGAAGATGGGCGGCAAAATGGGCTTCCCCAACGCCACCGTGGCCCGCCTCCAAAAAAGCAGCTGCCTGCGCAAACTGTATGAGCTGCTGCGGTAGGTGTTCGGTTTTAGGTGTTCGGTGTTCGGTTTTAGGTGCCAGGTATTCAGTCTGGGCACCGAATGCTTGATTTTAAAGCAAGACAGCAAAACCACTTAACCTAAAACCGAACACCCAACACTCAACACCGAACACCCAACACCGAACACCCAACACCTAAAACCCAACACCTAAAACCCAACACCGAATACCGACCCCTATGGACCTCCGCCCCTACATCGACGAGCTGGAACGCTTTGCCGACGGCCAGATGCCCCCGGCCGAGCAGGAAGCCTTTGAGCTGCGCCTGGAGCAGGACGAGGCCCTGGCCGAAGCCCACGCCGCCTACGAGCAGCTGACGGCCGACCTGCGCTGGGCCGCCGGCCACGACACCCTGCGCCTGCGCCTGCAGGCCCTGGATGAGCGTATGAACGAGCGCGGCACCGCCCTGGCTCGCACCGAGCAGCGCACCCAGCAGCGCCAGCGCCGCGGCACCATCCTCGGGGTGGTGGGCACGCTACTGGTGCTGGTGGCCGGGGCCGTGGCCTTTTACCTGGGCCGCACCAGCCCCACCCGCCCCGCCCGCAGCTGGGAAGCCTACTACCAGCCCGACCCGGGCCCCCTCGTGACGCCCGCCCTGCTCCACGACCGCCCCTTGCTGGCCGAGGCCCTCGACCAGTACCAGTCGGGCCACTACCCGGCGGCGCTGCACTCGCTGGGCCGCCTCTCGCCGCCCAGCGTGGGCACCGACACCCTGCAGTACCTGCGTGGCCTCATCCTGCTACGCCAGGGCCAGGGCAGCGCCGCCCAGCTCTACCTGCGCCGCGTAGGCGAGGAAGGCGGCGCGTCCGAACTGGCCCGCCGCGCCCGCTACCACTTGGGCATGGCCTACTGGCAGGCCAAGGAGCTGGCCCCCGCCCTCGCGGAGCTGCGCGCCGTGGCCGCCGACTCGCTCAACCCCTACCGCGCCCCGGCCCGCCGGGCGGTGGCGGCGGGGGTGCTGGCGGGGCAGTAGCGGCGGAAGACCTTTCTACCGGCAGGGGTGCAAACGGGCCTGCCAGCGGCGGCAGACTCATTTGCACCCTTGCAGAAACATCTGCCACCGGCGGCAGGCTCATTTGCACCCTTGCAGAAGCACCTGCCGGCGCTGGCAGGCCCATTTGCACCCCTGCATAAGCACCTGCCAGCGGCGGCGGGCTTATTTGCACAACCGCAGCGGCATCGGCCACCACGGCGGCGCCCGGCACAGGCTATGGCGTAGGCTTGGCCGCCTTTTTGGAGCCTGCGCGGCTGGGTAGGCCGGCGTAGTCGAAGTACTTGCGGGCTTGCAGCGGCGCGCGGCGGTGCGCGTAGCAGGCGGCGGTGTGCACGTCCCAGAGGGTTTCGGCCACGGCCGCAGCAGCCGGGCCCAGGTCGTTGATGGTGTCCTGCAGCTCGGTGCGGGCCTGGGTTTTGGTGGTGCTGGCTTTCTCGTATTTTTTGAGCAGGGCACGGGCCGCGGCGCCTTGGGCCTTCACGGCGGCGTCGGGGCTGGCTTCGAGGGCTTCGGTGTAGGCCGTGAAGCGGGTGAGGCGTTCCTTTACGGGGGCCCGGGTGAGGCCGGTCAGGCCGTCGGGATAGTAGGTGGCGCGCTCGGCGGCGTGGTCGTAGAGATAGCCGGTCAGCACCTTTTTGTCGGTGGCTTGCACGAAGGTTTTGAAGGCCTCGAAGGCCGTGCCTTCGGCGTCGGTGCTGGTTTGGCTGCCGCCGCCCTGGCCCTTGCGGGTCACCAGCTCGGCGCGCAGGGCGGCGGTGGCGGTGGCCAGGGCCACGCCGTGGCCGGCCACGGTGGCGTCGACGCCGGGGGCCGCCACGGCCGTGGCCGTGAAGTCGGCAAACCTGACCAGTCCCTCGCGCGAGGCCCGCAGGTGCAGAAAGAAGTTTTCGTACTTGTCGCTCTGGTAGTCTTTCATGGGGTAAACGTGAAAGAAATGGGATACAAAAAACGGGCGACCCGGCCCCGGAAGGCCCAGCTGCCCGCGTGCGCTGGTAAATGTAAGCAAAAGCGTAGTCTTATTTTTCTATCTACAACTGTTGGTGTTTTGTGTAATTCAAAAAGCAAACGACTCAGAAACGGCAATCAAAGCGCCCGTCGGTAGCGGTGATTTTGCCGCAGCCCGGCGTTTCGAGCGTGAAGGCAAAACGCCCCGACACAATGCGCGCGACCGGGTCTAATCGGGTAATTTCTACCGTAGCAGGGTGGGCTTTGTCGGTGTAGTAAGTGCATGCAGTCACTAAATCAACAATGTTTATAAAGTCCTTTGTTGAATCAGCAAGTGTGTACCTTCCTATTGAATTTATTTTGTCTATGTTTATCTGAATGCCTTGTACCGTTCTTACACCATCTACCGTGGTGCTCCTGTTTGCAGACACGGTCAATTGTTGGCTGAAGTATTGAGCATTCAACAGCGGCCCTGCGAAGGGGCTACCGGCCTGGGTCCACGCTTTACCGTTGAGGAGGCAGCCGAAGGTGCCTTTGCCGGTCTGGGTTTCGGCCGGCAGCTGGGCCAGCGGGTCCGGCGGGGCGGGGGCGGGGTCGTTGCGGCGGCAGTGGCTCAGGCCCAGCAGGGCCGCCAGCGCCAGGGCGGCGGGAAGGTGTTTGGTCATGAGCGGGCGGCGGAAAAAGGGTGGCGGTGCGTGGGAAAGGTCGCTGGGGCGGCGGTGAAGCCGTTGGGGACGGTAAAGACAAGCGCGGCGGTTAGGGCGAGGGGATGAGTGGCTTCATGGTAAAAAAAGGAAAGGCGTGAAAAGGGAAAAGCAACCCTGTTACTTGAGCCGCACGTCGAAGCGGCCCTGGGTGACGGTCACCGTTTTGCCGCTACGGTAGTCGAGAGCCGTGAACTCGAACGTGCCCGCCGCGATGCGCGCCACCGTGTCGATGCGCGTCAGCGTCACCGTGCCCGGGTACGTAGCAGTAGTGTAATGGCTAATGCCATTTATAATGTATGAGCCATAGCTGGCCGTCTGCGTTTCACCGAGCGGGTAAGTGCCGGGGCGGAAAGCGTTGCGCAAGGCGAATTCGACGTAGCCGCCGCCGCGGGCCGAGACGAGGACGTCGGTGCGGTAGATGGATGCTTCGAGCGGGTCGCGGCTGCTGCTGTTGATGCCCGTCGGGGGCTTGGGGCCGAACGCCTGCCCGTCCACCAGGCAGCCGAACGTATTGCGGCCCTCCTGCGTGGCGGCGGGCAGGCCGGCGTCGGGGGCGTCTTTCTTGCAAGCGGCGGCCAGCAGGGCAGCGGCATACAGCGCGGCTAAGAATTGTTTTTTCATGGCTGGGGATAGGTAGAATCCGGGATGCCGCAGGTGCCGGGCAGTGGGGCCCGGCACTGCTCAAACGTAGAAAGGCTTGCCGCAATAAGCAAATAAATATTTCTACAAATCAGACATTTGCATTCGGCTGAATGCTCCTACTGTCAGTTACTTGTGCTGCTCTACTTGGTTGTTTGGGCGCATTACCGGGCCGCACCAAAGGACTTTTCAGGGCTCGTCCGCCCCCGTTCATCTCCTAGCAAGCCAGAAGCCCCGGCCACTTGCGTAGCCGGGGCTTCCGGGTTGGGGCGGGGGCGGTTAGTAGCGCGAACTCTGTAGTTCGCGTGCCCCGCGCCGTTAGCGCCGTTCGGGTGTCGTACTGGCACGCGAACTACAGAGTTCGCGCTACTGCCGCGCTATTCCTTCACCACGCGCTGGCGCAGCACCTGGCCGGCCACGGTGGCGGTGAGGGTGTAGGCACCGGCCGGGGCCACGGGCTGCACCAGCAGCGGGGCCGCGCCGGGGGCCACTTCCTGGCGCCACACCTCGCGGCCCAGGCCGTCGAGCAGGCGCAGGGTGGCGGTGGTAGCGCTGGGGTGCGTGAGGGCCACGGTCAGGCTCGGGCCGAACTGCGTGGGGTAGGCGGCGAAGGCGGGCGCGGCGTCCTCAAAGGTCAGCTTGTGGGGGCCGAAGTAGCGGGGCTCGCCGGGGGTGCGGTCGTCCTGGCGCAGGCGGTAGTAGCGCAGGCCGGCTTTGCCCGCGCTGGCGTCCACAAAACGGTAGGTGCGGGCGGTGCTGCTGTTGGCCCCTTCCGCCGCTACGAAGCCAATTTCGCGGAAGGTCTGGCCGTCCGTCGAGACTTCGATGCCGAAGCCGCGGTTGTCCTTTTCGGTGGCGGTGGTCCAGGTCAGCACGGCGTTGCGGCCCTGGCGCTCGGCTTGAAAGGCGGTGAGGCCCACCGGCAGCGGCGCGTTGATATCGCCCAGCGTCCAGCGCGAGAAACCGTCCACGCGGTTGAGCACGGCGTAGCCGGTGCCGGCGGGTGTGCCCGCGCCGGCGCTGCTCACGCCCTTGTTCACCCAGGTCACGCCCCCGTTGCTCGACTTGAAGAAGCGCAGGTTGCTGCGGCTGATGCCATTGAGCTCGTGGTCGAGGTAGCGCAGGGTCAGGGCCAGGTCGAGGCCGGTGAGTACGTCGGCGTCAATGTCGTAGTAGCGCAGGATGCCCTGGCGGCCGCCCGCACCCACCGGTGCCGTGCCCGTGATGCGCGTCACGAAAGTGGCGCCGGGCAGGGTCGAGCCATTGGCGGGCAGCATTTCGAGGCCCACGCCGCCGAAGTCTTCCAGGGTGCCGGCAGTGGGCGTGCGGTTCACTTCCACGCGGCCCAGCACGTAGCTGGCATCGGTTTCGCTCAGGTTGGCCAGGCGGTCGAGCGTGAGGCTGTAGCGGCCGGTGGCCAGCACCCCCTGCAGCATCTGCACGCCGTTGTAGACGGTGGCGTTGTTGGTGAGGGTTTTGGTGCCCGTGCCGTTCACTTCCAGGTTGAAGTAGAGGCCGCCGCTCACGGTCTGGGGGCCGGTGCCGGTCAGTTTCACCTTGCCCGTGGAGCAGGTGAACTGGCCCGTATTGGTCATGTTGCCCCGGATTTCAATGTCGCCCAGCGTCTGGGCAAAGGTGCCGGAGTTGATGAAGTTGCCGGTGATGAGCATGTCGCCGCCGGTGTGGTTCAGAATGCCCGCGTTGGTGAGGTTGCCCTGCACGATGGTCAGGCCGTTTTCCACCACCATCAGCTGCCCGCTGCTCACCGCAAACGAGCCCAGCACGGTGGTGGCGCGGCTTACCAGGCTGTTTACGCCGCTGGTGCCGGTGTTGCTCACGCCCGACACGGTGTTGCCCGACAGCTCGTTGCGCCCGGCATCGACGCCAAACGCGGTGAGGGCCGCCGAGCTCGTGCCCGTCAAGCTCACGTTGCTCACCGTGTTGCCCGTCACCTCGTTGGTGAGGCTGGTGCTGCTGCCGCAGTTCATCACGATGCCGCGGAAGCTCTGCGTGCCGGCATTCGTCCAAGTGCCGACCGTAGCGTTTGCCGCCTGCCCGCCAATCACGTTGTTCGACACCAGCGCGTCGTTGGCGCCGCTGCCGGGGCCGAAGTCGATGCCGGTTTGGGCGGTGGTGGGCACCGAGGACGCGTTGTAGTAAATGCTGTTGTTGCTGATGGTCCAGGCGTCGCCGTTGCCGGCCGCCACCAGCACGCCGGTGCGGGTGAAGTTGGACAGCTCGTTGCGCGTGAGAGCGAAGCCGTCGTTGGTGCCGCCGCCCGCGTTGGCCGCGTACACCAGGTTGGCGGGCAGCTGCGAGGGATTGGCGTTGTACACGAAGCTTTGCGTGAGGGTGTTGTAGTCGTTGCCGGTGCTGGCACCGTCGCCCACCACCACTACGCCGCTGGTGAAGGAAGAAGCCGCGCCGCGCACCAGGATTTCGCTGGCCGTGTTGTGCGAGGCATCGCCGCTGAACACCAGTGTGGGCGCCAGCTGGCTGGTTTGGCGCAGGGTAAGGGCGCGCGTGCTGCCAGTGGTGCCGTTGGTGCTGTTGTTGCCGCTGAGCGTGACGTAGGCACTGCCCGCCCCGAAGGTAAACGTGCCGTTGATGATGGGCGTTGCGCCCGCGCCGGGCTTGATGGTGAGCGTGTTGGTGGCTGTGCCGGTGATGGTCACCAGCACATCTTCCGAGTACGAGCCGCTGAGCAGCTGCACCTCGTAGGACTGCGTGAGCGGCGAGGGAATGGCCGCCAGCGCCTGGGTGATGGTGGCATAGTTGGCCTGCCCATTGCCGACGGTGATGATGACGGCCGCTTGGGCGCGGATGCCAAGTAGCAGCAGCCCGGTTAGCAGCAGGGCCACCACCTGCCAGCGGCGGCGCTCCCACCACGGGAGCGTAGGCAAAGGACCAAAAGCATGAATGGTCGAGGGTAGGGGTTGTTTCATGATAATGGAGAAAAGGAATGAAGCGACTTTGCTGGCGTTGCAAGCCAACTACTATCATCCTTGCGCTGCGAGCCGCTTGAGCAACCTGGCATAATTCAATTTATGCCTTAAGTCGCTCATTGAACCGGCTTTGCTCAAACTTTTAAGCAACCAAAGAAAATAGCATTTATCAAACTTATCACCTTCTCTATCAAACGGCAATAGCCTCTTCAAACATGGATTAGCATAGTCCTATTCATTGACTATTTTGTTTCCACGTTTCTATCGATTTCCAAATATTCTCCAATTATATTTTTATCATCCGGATAAAATAGTACATTTTTTTAAACTTTATCAGGCTTACGCGAAGCTGAATTATCACAATGAGTTAAATATAATTTTTTCCATCAGACTCAAGGCTCAAATATAAACATTCGATAAGGCAGTGAATTATTGCTATTCTATTTACACGCAATAGTGCAAAAGCCCGTGCCATTCCCATCAGGAACAGTGCGGGCTTTTTGAGCATAACGATGGACTAACTACCGCTTGCCGATGGGGTAAGCCGGCTCGCAGTTGGGCACCGAAGTCAGTTCCCAAGTATCCAAGTTCAGGGCTGTGAGGTGGGCCAGCTCAGGGTTGTTGCGGTACACACAGCCCGTGTCGAGGCCCAGCGCGCCGGGGCGGGCGGCGGCTTTGCTGCGCACCTTGGCCGCGGCGGTGGGCACGTGGCCGTGCAGCAGGCGCTTGCCGGCCAGCCGCGAAGGGTCGTACACAAACTTTTTGGTGCTGAGCATGGTGGCGTAGTCGCGGCGCATCTCGGCGGGGGGCAGCGCGAAGTTGTAGCCGGCGTGCACCAGCACGAAATCGGGCAGCTCAATCTCAAAAGGCAGGGCGGCCAGCCAGTCAAGGTAGGGCTGCGGGATATTGGCCGCGCGCCGCACCCTGAAGCTGCGCAGCGTGGGCTGCCGGCCGCGCAGGCCTGCCCAGTCCCAGCTCCAGCGGTGGCGGGCGGCCGAAAGCAGGGCGTGGTCGTGGTTGCCGCGCAGGCAGCGCACCTGGTAGCCGCCGGCCTGCAGCTGCATCAGGTAGTCGAGCACGCCGCGGCTGTCGGGGCCTTTGTTCACGTAGTCGCCCAGCAGGTAAAGCTCGTCCGTTTTGGCGAGTTGCAACTCTTCTTCCACGAGGCGGCGGAAGGTGTGCAGGCAGCCGTGCAGGTCGGAAGCAGCGAAGCGGCGCATGGGCGTTTTGGGTGAGGAAGGGCAAAAAAGAACGTCATACAGCGCTGACACGCTGCATGACGTTCTGGAGTTAATCTTTGTGGCCTTGCGCTAGTGCCCGCCGCCGTAGGCCGGCTGGTCGAGCTGCGGCTTGTCGGTGTTGCGGTTGGGGTGGCGCTGGCCGGCGTCGAGGGCCTCTTGTTCGAGGCGGGCCTGGGTGGCCTCGTCCAAGTCACTTACGGGCAGGTCGCCGGTGCCTTTGGGCAGGCCTTCGCCGGCGGGAGCGCCGTGGTTTTCACCGGACTGTTGGTTGGTGTTATTGCTTTTGTAGGGCATGATGAAGGAAGTTAAAATGTGGAAAATGCGGAAGGATTTTTAACGTCGGTTCTGCGCTGCCAAAAGCCGGAGCTTACTGGTCGATGGCCGTATCGGCGGCGTTCGGGTCGTTGAGCTCGGCATTGGTATCGGTGCCGGTGATGGGCTTGATGGGGCGGGGCTCCATCTGGCCCATGCCCACGCGGGAGTTGGGGTTCAGCATCTCATCTACGCCGGGACGGCGGTCGTGTAGGTCCAAATCATCGACGGGGCGGCCACTGGGCTCAATGGTGTCGGTGAGGTCGTCGTCGGCGGGCAGGTCCTGGTTTTCGCGGCCGGCGCGGCCCTCGTCGTTCGAGCGAATGTTGTCGGGCGGCGGGGCCATGGAATCGGCCGTTTCGTTTACGCCCAGGGCCGTTTCGCCACCCGAGGTGTCGGAGCCGAAGCCTTCTTTGCCGTCGCGGTTGCCGAAGCCGCCGCGCGCCGCTTCGTTCTTGGGCGGGTCGGCGTTGGGAATGTGGTGGCCGGCTTCCATCTCTTCGTTGGTGGTGTCGTCATTGATGACGCGAATAGGGCGGTTGTTGGGGTCGATGGCCATTTTCTTAGGGTGTGAGGGTGCGAGGGTATGGGGGTGGGAAGTGGCGTAGGAAAATGTGTACTTTGGTTTGGCTGTTTGGGTTGTGCTTTGCCCGCCGCGCCGGCCGCGTCCCCCTTATACGCTTTCCCTTTACTTTCCTTCCTTGAACCATGTGGACTGAAACCGACAACAGCCTGCACCGCAGCTTCCGCTTCGCCGACTTTAAAACGGCCTTCGCCTTCCTCACCGACGTAGCCGCCGAAGCCGAGCGGCTCGACCATCACCCCTGGTTCAGCAACGAATACAACGTGGTAGAATTCCGCCTGCGCACCCACGACGCCGGCAACGCCGTGACCCGGCGCGACCACCGGTTGGCCGCAGCCATCGATGCGGTGGCGGCGCGGCATGGGGCGGAGTAGGGAGGAGGGTACCTATTATGGCGAGGTGTAGGCTAAGCAATCTGCCCTGTCAACACCAAACACGCTCATTTGCGAGAAAGTCCCGGCCCTACACAGGGTCAGGCCTTTTGCGTTTCAAAAGGGCTTCGGCACATTAAATGGCCAGTCGCTGAGAACAGGACGGGTTGCTTCGGCGGCGCCTCGCCATGCCAGAGCCTAATCCACCATTCCGCCAATCCACCAACCCGCTACCTTTGCGCCATGCCCAACACGGTTCTGTACCTCGTGCCCACGCCCATCGGCAATCTGGAAGATATTACGCTGCGGGCCATCCGTATTCTGGGCGAAGTGGGCACTGTGCTTTGCGAAGACACCCGCACCAGCGGCCGCCTCATGCAGCACCTGGGCCTGAAAAAGCCGCTCCTCTCCTACCACCTGCACAACGAGCACCAGCAAGTGCCGCGCCTGCTGGCCCGCCTGGAGCAGGGCGAAACCATGGCCCTGGTATCGGACGCCGGCACGCCCGGAATTTCCGACCCTGGGTTTCTGTTGGTGCGGGAGTGCTTGGCCAAAGGCCTGGGCGTGGAGTGCCTGCCCGGCGCCACGGCCTTCGTGCCGGCGTTGCTGAAGTCGGGCTTCGGGGCCGAGCGGTTCACGTTCGAGGGCTTTTTGCCAGTGAAAAAGGGACGGCAAACGCGCCTGGCGCAATTGGCAACGGAGACGCGCACCATGATTTTCTACGAGTCGCCGCACCGCATCGTGAAAACCCTGGGCCAGTTGGCCGAAGTGCTGGGCCCCACCCGCCCGGCTTCGGTCAGCCGCGAATTGACTAAATTGTTTGAGGAAACCGTGACCGGTACGCTGGCCAGCCTGGAAGCTGACTTCGCGGCCCGGCCCGCTATTAAAGGAGAAATTGTCGTTGTCGTCGAAGGAAACCTTGCCCCGCCCGCCCGCGAGCCCCGCCCCGGCCGCGAAGACCGAAACCGCCGCCCCGCCGACGAGGCCGATGACGACCTCGACCCCGACGGCGACGACTAGCCTGCTGCGGCTGCGCACGCCCGTGCTGGCCGTGCTGGGCGCGCTGCTGCTGAGCGGCGGCTGGGCCCCGTGGCCTACGGCCTGGCTGGTGCCGCTGCTGTTCGTCGGCTGGCTGCCCTACCTCGTCATGGAGCGCAAGCTCACGCTGGAAGGCGCCCGCAAGGGCCGCGTGTTTGCCAGCACCTACCTCATGTTGGTGCTGTGGAACGCCCTCACCACCTGGTGGGTAAGCTACGCCGAGCTGGCTGCCGGCATTGCCGCCGTGGTGCTGAACGCGCTGCTGATGTGCCTTCCCCTCATGGCCTTCCGCCAAACCAAGAAGCGCCTGGGCAACCGTTGGGGCTACCTGTCGCTGCCGGTGTACTGGATTGCATTTGAGCAGCTGCACCTGCACTGGGACATCACCTGGCCCTGGCTCACGCTGGGCAATGGCTTTGCAGCCGCACCGCAGTGGGTGCAGTGGTATGAGTACACGGGCTTCCTGGGCGGCTCGGTGTGGGTATGGGCGGTGAACCTGTTGCTGTTTTTCTGGCTGGTCTCGAAAGAAGCAAAGGCCAAAGCCAGAGACATGGAACCTGCTGATTTGCCAAATGATGGCAGCAGTGCTCCACTTTTCACTGTCAAGCTTCTGACGCCTCTTTTAGTCATTTTTCTGCCCATTGCCCTGTCGTACTTCATCGGGGCCACTTACCAGGAAAAAGGCCCCACGGCCGAAGTCATCGTGGTGCAGCCCAACCTCGACCCCTACGTGGAGAAGTTTGAGGGCGGCGCGCAGTTTGTGCCTTACGACGAGCAGTTGACGCGCCTGCTAAAACTCTCGGAGCAGAAGCTGACGCCGGAAACCCGCCTCATCATCTGGCCCGAAACGGCGTTGGAAGAGCCCTATTGGGAGAATACGATTGAAAGCAACCCCAAAATCCGCCGCGTGCGGGCCTGGCTGGCGCGGCACCCCGGCGTGGCTTTGCTCACGGGCATCACCACCCTGGGCTCTTACCCCAACAAGGAAGCGGCCAGCGAAACGGCCCGCTACCGCGACGACCTTGGCTACTACGACTTCTTCAATTCGGCTGCCTACTTTGCCGATGCCGCGGCGCCCGTGGCCCTCTACCACAAGTCGCGCCTCGTGCCCGGCGTGGAGAAGATTCCGCCGGTGCTGGTTGCCATCGTGTCGCACATCGACCTGGGCGGCACCGTGGGCAGCGTGGGCAGCCAGGCCGACCGCACGGTGTTTGCCGCACCGGCCAACGCGCCCGCTTTGCGCCTGGCCCCCATCATCTGCTACGAGTCCATTTACGGCGATTTTGTGGGCGAATACGCCCGCAACGGCGCCACCCTGCTGGGCCTGCCCACCAACGACGCCTGGTGGCACGACTCGCCCGGCTACCGGCAGCTGCTGAGCTACGGCCAGCTGCGCTGCATCGAGACGCGCCGCGACCTGGCCCGCTCGGCCAACACGGGCTTCACCGGCTTCATCAACCAGAAAGGCGAAATCACCCAACGCGAAACGGCCTGGATTCCGACATCCAGCCGCGCCACGGTGCATCTCAACACGGAGACGACGTTCTACGTCCGCTTCGGCGAACTGATTGGCCGCGGGGCGCAGCTTGCGGCGGTGCTGCTTTTGGTGGTGGCTGTGGTGGTGGGCTGGCGCCGAAAGCAGGCCGCGGCGTAGAGACGTAACATATTGCGTCTCGTCGTTGAACGACTCGCGCTGCACAAACGCGCTGTGCCGTTTCCACAAACAACTAAACAACATCAGCAACGACAAGACGCAACATGTTGCGTCTCTACTTTCTATATGACACCCCTCGACTTCACCCAACTCTCCCACAACGTGGCCGCCCTGTGCCGCAGCACGGCCGAATTCATCCGCCAGGAAGCCACTGTGTTTGACCGCGCCAAGATTGAGCACAAGGGCCTGCACGACCTCGTGAGCTACGTGGACCAGGAAACCGAGCGTCGCCTCGTGGCCGGCCTGCGCGAGCTGCTGCCCCAGGCCGGCTTCATCACCGAGGAAGGCACCGCCGGGCCCGATTCACAGAGCGAGGAGTTCACCTGGATAATCGACCCGCTCGACGGCACCACCAACTTTGTGCACGGCCTGCCGGTGTATTCCATCAGCGTGGGCTTGCTGCACGGGGCCGAGCTGGCGGTGGGCGTGGTGCAAGAGGTGAGCCGCGACGAGAGCTTCCGGGCCGTGCGCGGCGGCGGCGCTTTTTGCAACGACCATCCCATCCACGTCACCGACGTGACCGACCTACACAGCTCGCTCATCGCCACCGGTTTCCCCTATAAGGATTTTGGCAAGCTCGATTCCTTCCTGCAAATCCTGGGCGCGTTCATGACGCGCAGCCACGGCGTCCGCCGCTTGGGCTCGGCCGCCGTCGATTTGGCCTACGTGGCCGCCGGGCGCTGCGAGGCGTTCTTTGAGTTCAACCTGAATTCTTACGATGTAGCGGCCGGCATTCTGTTGGTGCGCGAGGCTGGCGGCCATGTCACCCAGTTTCTGACGGATGGCGACCCGCTATTTGGGCGCGAGCTGGTAGCCAGCAACGGGCACTTGCACCAGCAGGTGCAGGGCGTGATTGGCGAGTTCTGGCAGTAATGGCCCGAGTACCCCGAAGCTCCCGCTTCGGCCCGCGTTGAACGAGTTGTTCTGACGCGAGCCGAAGCGGGAGCTTCGGGGTACTCGTGCTGCGCTAAACTATTCCGCTCCTAACGTAGTTTTCCCGTCATGCTTCTGGCCCTCACCTCCGTCGAAATTCAGTATTTTCTGATTGCTGCCGCCTTCGTGGCCGCGACATTTTACGTGGGTCGCATCTTCTGGCGGGCCTTTTTCAGCAAAACGGCCGCGGGTTGCGCCAAGGGCTGCGGCGGCGCCTGCGGGCAGCTCGACGTTGACCGTTTGCAGGCCACCATTGAGGCCCGGGCCGCCCGCGAAAAAGTGCCGGCCTGACCCGTTGGGTTTTCTTTTGGGCGCGCATAACCCGCCCCGGCCCCGGCTCCGTATAGCCGAGGCGGGGGCTGCATTTTTAGGGCTTCCCGCACTTCCTTTCACTACTCCAAATAACCATCCGCCATGCAGGACAAAGAAGAAGAACGGTCGCTTGTAAACGTTGAGAACAAGCTCCGGAAAGACGGCTTCACCCAGGATTTTAACGTTGTGGACGGCCGCCTGCACACCATCGGCAACGACTCCAACAAAACCTACGCCCCGGACGAACTGACTATCGTGGACTTCTACCGCTTCGAAGGCGAAAGCGACCCCGACGATATGTCCATCCTCTACGCCATCGAAGCCAACGACGGTGTGCGCGGCACCATTTCCTCCGCCTACGGCACCTACGCCGAGTCCGACACGCTGGAATTCCTCACCAAAGTCGAAGACCTGGGCAAAAACCTGACGAAGAACCATAAGTAGGTTCGAGCCATAGGTAATAACGCTGTAAACACAGCACGTCATGCCGAGCGTAGCCGAGGCATGACGTGCTGTGTTTCTTTATCTATTCGCCTTTTCTACCCCCACACCTTGGTGCCCTCCGAGCAGTTGCGGCACATCTCAATCTGGTCGCGGCCTTTGAGCAGGCTGCTGCGGAAGCGCTGGTACTTGGGGCCGCGCCAGAGCTCGGCGAAGGTTTCGGTTTTGAGGTCGCCCTGGCGGTACTCGGCGTCTTTGTCGAAGCAGCAGGGCACCACCAGCCCGTCCCAGGTGATGACGCAGGAGTGCCACATCTTCCAGCAGTGGTCGACCAGCTTGTTTTTCAGGCTCCAGGTGCCGTTGGCGTTGTTCTGGTAGCGCGAGTAGTAGTCGATGGTGGGAATGAGCGGTGAGCCGTGCTGATGGTCGTAAATCTGGGCGGTTTTAAACCACACGTCGTCCACGCCTAAGGCGTCGGCCAGTTGTCGGGCATCGTCAATCTGGTGCTCGTTGGGCCGCACCACCAGGAACTGGAAGATGATGCGCGGCGTGGCCGACTTCAATTCCTTGCGCCACTTCACCACGTTGCGGGTGCCTTCGAGCACCTTTTCCAGCTTGCCGCCCACGCGGTATTGCTGGTACACGTCCTGCGTGGTGCCGTCGAGGGAGATGATGAGGCGGTCGAGGCCACTTTCTACCGTTTTGCGGGCGTTCTGGTCGTTGAGGTAGTGGGCGTTGGTGCTGGTGGCGGTGTAGATGCCCTTGCTGGCCGCGTACTGCACCAGCTCCAGGAATTGCGGGTGCAGGTAGGGCTCGCCCTGGAAGTAGAAAATCAGGTACCACAGCCGGCTGGCCACCTCGTCGATGGTGCGCTTGAACAAGTCACCCTGCAGCATGCCCGTCGGCCGCGTGAAGGAGCGCAGGCCGCTGGGGCACTCCGGACAGCGCAGGTTGCAGCTCGTGGTGGGCTCGAAGCTGAGGGCCATGGGCAGGCCGCGCAGGCGCGCCTTGCCGGTGATTTTGCTCAGTATGTAGGAGCCCACCACCTGCACGGTGTTCCACACGCGCAGGGGCGTGGCTTTGGAGAGAAGGTTGAGGCTGTCGGTGAGCGTGGACATGAAGCAGGTACGGAAGGCCTAAAAATACGTCATCCTGAGCGCAGCGAAGGACCTTGTCACGGGAGAACAGCTGGCGCCAGGATTGTTCTAGCGGCTTTTCTAACGTAATAAGGTCCTTCGCTACGCTCAGGATGACAACTGGTTGATTACCCGCTTACTTCTTCGTGGCCGGGAATTCGATGGCGCTGGTGTAGGTGCTGGCCTTGCCGAACGACTGGTTGATTTCGTCGATGGCGGCGCGGCTGCTCAGGCGCTTGGGCTTGGTGTTGAGGAAGGTGCCGTCTTCGCCCACCAGCATGTAGGTGGGCACTTCCTGCAGGGCATATTCCTTGGCCAGGGCCGAGCGGAGGCCACCGCCGGGCACGCGAGCCTGCACGCCGGGCAGCTTCTTCACCGTCACGAGCGACTTCCAGGCCTGTTCATTCTCGTCCAGCGCAATGTTGATGAAGGCGATGTTTTTGCCTTCAAACTTGCGCATCATCTCCTGGGCGTAGGCCAGGTCGCGCAGGCAAAGGCCGTTGGTGGTTTTCCAGAAGTTGAGGTACACCAGCTTGCCGGCGAAGTCATGCAGGTGCACCGTGTCGCCGCTGGCGGTGGGCAGCTTGAAATCGGGCGCGGGCGCGCCGATGGCGAACTCCTTGTGCTGGTTGAAATCGTTCTGCAGGATGGGGAAGTACTGATTCTTAGGGTCGTAGTTGCGGAAATCGGCCAGCATGGCAGCCGACTGCTTCACGTGCCCAAAGCGAAACGACTCCTGCAGGATGCGGCCCAGGATGATGGCGCGCGTGGGGCCCGTCAGCTTCTTGCTGGCCAGGGCGTAGGAGGCGGGGTAGAAGTCCGGGTCGGTGCGCTGGTGGTGGTCCTGGGCCACAGCAAAGTGCACGTAGTTGAGCAGGAATTCGTGGTACAGCTCGCTCTGGGCGGCGTTGGGGTCGTTTAGCAAGCCGGGCTCGCGCAGGAAATTGTAGTAGTCGGGCGCCATTTTCAGGCGGCCTTCGGTGTTCACCACCTGCTCGCGCAGGTCTTGGAAGGTGAGCTTGTCGTTGGCGTAGGCATACACCGCCTCGGCGTGAGCGTAGTTGTAGAAGTCCTGCGTGAACGACTGCTTGGCCGCGTGGTCTTCCAGAAACTCAAACTCGTGCTTGCGGCGATACTCCAGGAAGGATAGAAACGGCGCTTCGTAGAGCTGAATGTTGTCGGGCAGCACCTGAAAGCCGTCGTTTTCCACAAACTGGGCGTCAAACTCCGAGAGGTAGTTGTTGGCGTTGGCGCCCTGCTGGCGGTGGCGCTGCTCGTCGGTCAGGTTGTTGCCGTTGCGTAGCTTGGTGGCCAAGCCGGTGGGCACGTCGTTGGCCTTGAAGCGTAGCGTGCCCGACATGTCGTTGCCCTTGAAGCGGGCCTCAATGTCGGTGCCGGGGTCGAGGTAGAGTGGGGCCACGTCGTCGCCGTACACCAGGTCGGCCTTGGTGGGGCCGTTCACGGGTATAGTCAGCTTGAACTCGCCTTTGTCGCCAATTTTAGCGCGAAACAGCTTCTCTTTGGGGTCGAGCGGGTTTTCGCGCAGCGAAACAGCCACCGAGTCGGTGGTGGGGCTGCTGATGCGGCCGGTGAGCGTGGCCGTGCCGCCGGTGGCAGCCGTTTCGGTGGGCGCTTTGCGGGCAGCAGCACCCACCACGGTGGTAGTCATGCGCCCTTGCCCGTAGCCCACCAGTGGCCCCAGCAGCAGCGCCGCGCCCAGCAACCGACGCGCATGTGTAAGGAGAGTAGATGTCATATCTAATAATAACCAGCCACCGACGGCCGTCGGCAATTGCTAAAATCGACTAAACCAGCACTTGCTTTTGGGCTGCCTTACCAGATAATTCGCGGTAAAAGCCTATCAGCACTCCGAAGATACGGCCTTTTAATTTATAAAGTCCAAAAATGGTTTCATAATTCTTCTTGTCTTAACCGGGGCCGTACTCGACGGAGGCCGCTATAAGGACTGCGGGCCGGCTGATTATCAAGGCACTTTTCAGGTAATTAACTGCGAATAGACGCACAATAACGTTGCGCGGAGCTCGTTAAAGCGGCTTGGCCTGCGCCCAGCGCGGTTTCGTGGCCGGCCGGTTGTAGGGGCGGGACTAGCCCTCGCCCGCCGGGGGGGGCCGGCGCTGGTATCCTTCAACCGAAAGCCAGCGAAGCCAACGGCGGGCGGGGACAAGCCCCGCCCCTACAACCGGCCGTTATTAGCCAAACAGCCCGTTCAACACCTCGTCAAGGCGGCTCACGGGCTGAACTTTCATACCAAAGCGGGCCAGGTCGAGGCCCTTGCCGTTGAACTGCGACACGTACATCTCGCGGAAACCCAGCTTCTCGGCTTCGGCCAGACGCTGGTCGAGGCGGCTCACGGCGCGGATTTCGCCGCTCAAACCCACCTCGGCGGCCAAGGCCACGTGGCCGGGAATGGGCAGGTCATTCAGGGAGGAGACGACGGCGGCGCACACGGCCAGGTCGAGGGCCGGGTCATCCAAGCGCAGGCCGCCGGCGATGTTCAGAAACACGTCGGACTGGCCCAGGCGCAGGCCGGCGCGCTTTTCGAGCACCGCCAGCAGCATTTGCAGGCGCTTGGCGTCGAAGCCGGTGCTGCTGCGCTGCGGGGTGCCGTAGGTGGCGGGCGTCACGAGGGCCTGCACTTCCACCAGCAGGGGGCGGTTGCCCTCCAGCGTGGCGCCAATGGCCATGCCGCTCAGGCTTTCGCCGCGCTGCGAGAGCAGGATTTCGCTCGGGTTGCTCACCTGGCGCAGGCCGTCGCCCTGCATCTCGTAGATGCCCAGCTCGGAAGTGCTGCCGAAGCGGTTTTTGGTGGTGCGCAGGATGCGGTAGCTCAGGTGCCGGTCGCCCTCGAACTGCAGCACCGTATCGACCATGTGCTCCAGGATTTTGGGGCCGGCAATGCTGCCGTCCTTCGTGATGTGGCCGATGAGCAGCACGGGTGTGCTGGTTTCCTTGGCGAATTTGAGGAACTCGGCGGTGCACTCGCGCACCTGGCTCACGCTGCCGGCGCCGCTTTCCACCAGCGTGGAGTGCATGGTCTGGATGGAATCGACCACCAAGATGTTGGGCTGCACCTGGTCGATTTGGCGGAAGATGTTCTGGGTGTTCGTTTCAGTGAGGATGTAGCAGCCCGACTGCCGGCCCTCGGCCATGCGCTCGGCGCGCATTTTTATCTGGGCTTCGCTTTCTTCGCCGCTCACGTAGAGCACCTTCAGGTTGCGCAGGCTGAGGGCAATTTGGAGCATGAGCGTGCTCTTGCCAATGCCCGGCTCGCCGCCGATGAGCACCATGGAGCCCGGCACGAGGCCGCCGCCGAGCACGCGGTTCAGCTCGCCGTCGGGGGTGATGATGCGGGGCTCGTCTTCTACCAGAATATCGCCGAGGGCCACGGGTTTGGCGGCCTTGGCCAGGTTGCCGCCGGGCACGGTGCTGGCGGGCTTCCACTGGCCGGTGGTGGTAGCGGCGGTTTCCTTCTGGACGACCTCCTCCACGTAGGTATTCCACTCGCCGCACACGGGGCATCGGCCTATCCACTTGGCCGATTGGGCGCCGCAGGACTGGCAGAAAAAGACGGTTCTGGCTTTGGCCATGCTGGTTTTCAGGGAAGGGTTGGGGTGTGAGTGATAAGGCAAATGGAGGCAGAAAAGTTGCTTGGAAAAGGCGTGGTTTTGCGTGGGCACCTCCCTGGCGACGCGAGGGCGGGGCCTCACCCCCCGGCCCCCTCTCCCAAAGGAGAGGGGGAGCCAGGCGACTCCTTCTGGTGCATAACCGGTGCCCTCTCTCCCTGAGGCTTCGCGCTTCAAGCGAACCGGAGGTCAGGGGGCGAGGCGCCCGCCCGCGCTACGTCCCCCCGCCCTCACTTCCCGCTCACGGCCTGGTTGTAGGCGCTTATTAGCTCGGGGGCGTTGTGCAGCTGGTACTTTGGGCGACGGGCAGCTTCGGTGCCCTTGGCGGGGCGCAGCTCGGCGGCCAGGGCCGGCACCTTTTCGCAGAGCCGACTCATGAACGCGGTGTAGCCTTGCTGGGTGCGGGGCACCTCCTGCAGCTCGCCGCCGTAGGCCCGCACGTACCAGTAGTACTTCTCGTGGGTGCCGGTCGAAATAAGCAGCGCCCCTACCGGCAGCGGAATGGGGATGAGCATGTCGTTCTTGGTTTTGGCGTAGCCGTAGAGGGCCAGCGGGCCGGGTGTGGCCACGTTTTCGGCCAGCATTTTTAGGGGCTTGCCGTGCAGCTGCAGCGCCACCAGGGTGTGGCCGTCCACGGCCATGCTTTGCAGGCGCTCAATGTCG
Source organism: Hymenobacter monticola (assembly GCF_022811645.1). Classification (NCBI taxonomy): domain Bacteria; kingdom Pseudomonadati; phylum Bacteroidota; class Cytophagia; order Cytophagales; family Hymenobacteraceae; genus Hymenobacter; species Hymenobacter monticola. The sequence continues at coordinate 1,323,936 of NZ_CP094534.1, forward strand.
ATGGCCTTGAGTTTGGGCCGGGGCAGGCGGTCGGGCGGCGTTTCGTAGCACTCCACCTTGTCGAGCAGGCTGGTGCTGTAGCTTTCCACGTAGCCCTGCACCTGCTTGCCGCTCACGAAGGTGAACTGGGCCGGGAAGAACGTGGGGGCGCCGTCGCGGGCGGCGCGCAACGAGTCGACGCGGGTGGCCACCCGCTCGGGGCGTTGGGCCCGGGCCGGGGCGGCCAGCCCCAGGCCGCACAGCAGCAGCAACTGCCCGAAACGCGGCCGGACACCGAAGATTGGTAGAAATTTCAGCTTCATTGAAAACGGAAAAAGGTCTTCGGCGCAAGGTACTAGCGCCGGCCCCAACCCGCCCGCGGGCGGCATCAGCCCTTGGGCAGACGGGCACTTACAGGATAGGCAGCATGGGAAGTGAGGGCAGGGGGACGTAGCGCGGGCGGGCGCCTCATTCATGAAGGAGAGCGGAACTGCCTGCCCGACTAAATGAATGAGAAAGAGACTCATTTTCCGCGTCCCGGCTATATAAACACTTAGAAATACCTGGTTGCCGCCGCGCCAGCTTCCGGCGTTTCGACCGGTACCTTAGCTCCGGCCCAGCCGGCCTCAACATTGCACCCCGCGCCGGGTTATAGTCCTATGCCGACTGCTCCTCCCCTCACCCCCGCCGACCTGGCCGCCGTCACCGCCTTCGCCGGCCTGCCCGATGAAACACTGGCTTGGCTGCTCGCCCACGGCGAAGGCCGCGCCCTCGCCTCTGGCGAAGTCCTGTTCGAGCCCGGCGCCCCGGCCGAGCTGATGACGGCCGTTATCCGGGGCGGCATCCAGTTCTACCAGGTGAAGGGCGCCCAGCGCGAGCCCGTGTTTCGCGTCGAGGCCGGGCAGGTGTCGGGCGTGCTGCCCTACTCGCGGCTGCGCGTGCTGGCCGGCCAGGGCGTGGCCGTGGGCGACACCCTGCTCTACACCCTGCACCGCGACCAGTTTCCGGCCCTGGAGCAGGCCAGCCCCGAGCTCACCCAGCGCCTGGTGGCCGTGATGAACGACCGCAGCCGCGACCAGGTGCGCGTGCAGGAGCGCGACGACAAGCTGCGCGCCCTGGGCAAGCTCTCGGCCGGCCTAGCCCACGAGCTCAACAACCCCGCCGCCGCCATTGCCCGCGCCGGCCAGGCCCTGGCCCAGCGCGCAGCGGCCAAGCCCGGCCTGTTTGTGGAGCTGGTGGGCCACTGCCCCTCGCCCGAGGCCATGCGCGCCCTCACCGGCCTGGCCGTGCCGGGCGAGGCGGCGCCCGCTGCGATGTCGGCCCTGGAGCGGGCCAACCGCGAGGACGAGCTGGCCGACTGGCTCACCGAGCAGGGCGCGCCCGACGGCTACCACCTGGCCCCCGCCCTGCTCGAAGCCGGCGTGACCGTGGAAGCCCTGGCGCCGGTGGCCGCCCTGCTGCCGCCAGCCGCCCGCCCGGCCGCCTTCGCCTGGCTCGAAGGCCAGCTCACCACCATGCAGCTGGTGCGCGACGTGCAGGAGGCTGGTGGCCGCATCAGCAAGCTGGTGGCCGACGTGAAAACCTACTCGCACATGGACCGCGCCGGCGGCTTCGAGCCCCTCGACGTGACCACCGGCCTCGACAGCACTCTGAACATGCTGGGCTTCCAGCTGCGCCAGAAAAACGTGCACCTCACCCGCGACTACGCCCCCGACCTGCCTCAGATTCGCGGCCAGGTGAGCAGCCTCAACCAGGTGTGGACCAACCTGCTCGACAACGCCATCGACGCCCTGCCCGCCCAGGGTGGCGAAATCACGCTCCGCACCCGCCGCGAGGGCGATTTTGTGCGCGTGTTTCTCATTGATAACGGTACGGGCATCCCGGCCGAGGTTTTGCCGCACATCTTTGAGCCCTTCTACACCACCAAGCAGGCCGGCGATGGTTCGGGCCTGGGGCTCGACATCGCGCAGCGCATCATTCATCAGCACGATGGCCGGCTCGATGTTGATTCCAAGCCCGGCCGTACCGAGTTTTGCGCCTGGCTGCCGGTGGGGTGATGCCGCCCAAGCGTGACGCCTCACCCCCGGCCCCTCTCCCTAAGGAGAGGGGTGCCAGTCGACTCTTACGCGCATAACCGGTGCCCCCTCTCCCTGAGGAGAGGGGGTCAGGGGGTGAGGCGTCAACGTCAGAACTTTTAAACCATGAACCATGGCCACCGCTAAACCCATCATTCTCGCCGTCGACGACGACCCGCAGGTGCTGGCCGCCATTGCCCGCGACCTGCGTCAGGAGTTCAGCCAGGACTACCGCATCCTGCGCGTCAACTCCGGCCCCGAAGCCCTCGAAACCATCAAGGAGCTGCACGCTAAGGAAGAGCCAATGGCCCTGATTCTGGCCGACCAGCGCATGCCCCAGCTCGAAGGCGTGGAGCTGCTCACGGCCTCGCGCGAGTTTTTCCCCGATGCCAAGCGCGTGCTGCTCACGGCCTACGCCGACACCGAAGCGGCCGTGCGCGCCATCAACTCGGCCCGGCTCGACCATTACCTGATGAAGCCTTGGGACCCGCCCGAAACCCTGCTCTACCCCACCCTGCACGACCTGCTGGCTGCTTGGCAGGCCACCAACAAGCCGCGCTACGACGGCATCCGGCTCATCGGGTTCCAATGGTCGCCGCTGTCGCACGAACTCAAGGATTTCCTCAGTGGCTACATGGTGGGCTACCAGTGGCTCGACTACGAAACCAGCCCCGAAGCCCAGGCCCTGGTGAAAACTCGCGGCTTCGAGCCCACCGACTTGCCGCTCATCATCTGCGCCGACGGCAAAGCCGTGGCCAACCCCAGCAAAGCCGACCTGGCCAATCACCTGAACATCGCCAACCAGCCCCTGCAGGACATGTACGACGTGGTGGTAGTGGGCGCCGGCCCCAGCGGCCTGGCCGCCGCCGTGTACGGCGCCAGCGAGGGCCTGCGCACGCTCATCATCGAGCGCCAGACGCCCGGCGGACAGGCCGGCACCAGCTCGCGCATCGAAAACTACCTGGGCTTCCCCACCGGCCTGAGCGGCGCCGAGCTGGCCCACCGCGCGTGGACGCAAGCCGTGCGCCTCGGTGCCGAGCTCCTGGCGCCGCAGGAAGTTACCGACCTCTGCATTCAGGATGGCTACAAGGTGCTCACCCTCAGCGACGGCCGTGAGGTCAAAACCAAAGCCGTGGTGCTGACCACCGGCGTGAGCTACCGCACCCTCGACGTGCCGGGCATGGACCGCCTCAGCGGCGCGGGCGTGTACTACGGCGCGGCCCGCACCGAGGCCCGCAGCTGCGACCAGCAGGACGTATACATCGTGGGCGGCGGCAACTCGGCCGGTCAGGCGGCCATGTACCTAGCCACCTACGCCCGCAACGTCTACATCGTCATTCGCGGCGCTAACCTGGCCGCCAGCATGTCGGCCTACCTCATCGAGCAGATTCGCAACACGCCTAACATCGTGTTGATGCCCTTCTCGCAAATCAAGGAAGTGTGCGGCCAGGACCACCTCGAAGCCGTGATGGTCGACATCAACGGCACCGTGGAAAAGCGCGAGGCCCGCGCCCTCTTCGTCTTCATCGGCGCCAAGCCTAGCACCGAATGGGTGTGCGAACAAGTGGTGTGCGACGGCAAAGGCTACGTCCTCACCGGCCGCGACCTGGTGACGGACCCGCGCTACCCCCAAATCTGGAAGAAAGAACGGGAGCCCTACCTGCTCGAAACCTGCGTGCCCGGCATCTTCTCGGCCGGCGACAGCCGCGCCGGCGCCATGGCCCGCGTGGCCTCGGCCGTGGGCGAGGGCAGCATGGCTATCAAGTTCGTGCACCAGTACCTTGATGAGTAAAACTTAGGGCAGGAGGGTAAGAGGGTAGGGGGGTAGGAGTTTGGCAAATACTGCATAACTCCTACCCCCCTACCCTCTTACCCTCCTGCCCTAAAAAACTACTCCTCCAGCATCAGCTGTTCGGGCAGGTTCATCAGGTAGTCGCCGTAGCCGCTTTTGCGCAGCGGGGCGGCAATGGCGCGGAGCTGGTCGGCGTCGATGAAGCCCTGGCGGTAGGCAGCCTCCTCAATGGAACCCACTTTCAGGCCCTGGCGCTGCTCAATCACCTTCACAAATTCGCCGGCCTGCATCAGGCTTTCGAAAGTGCCGGTGTCGAGCCAAGCGGTGCCGCGGCCCAGGATGCCCACTTTCAGCGTGCCACGGCGCAGATACTCGCGGTTAACGTCGGTGATTTCGTACTCGCCGCGCGGGCTCATTTCCAGGTTTTTGGCGATTTCTACCACGTCGTTGTCGTAGAAATACAGGCCCGGCACGGCGTAGTTGCTCTTGGGTTGGGCCGGCTTTTCCTCAATGCTGAGGGCCTTCTTATTCTCGTCGAACTCGACCACGCCGTAGCGCTCGGGGTCGTGCACGTGGTAGGCGAACACCACGCCGCCCTGCGGGTCGTTGTTGGCTTTCAGCAGCTCCGAGAGGCCGGCGCCGTAGAAAATATTGTCGCCGAGCACCAGCGCCACCTTGTCTTTGCCGATGAAATCAGCGCCCAGCACAAAGGCCTGGGCAAGGCCATTGGGCACTTCCTGCACCACGTACTGAAAATCGCAGCCTAGGCTCTTGCCGTCGCCCAGCAGCTTTTTGAACTGCGCCTGGTCGTGCGGCGTGGTGATGATGAGTACTTCCCGAATGCCAGCCGACAGCAGAATCGACAGCGGATAGTAAATCATTGGCTTGTCGTACACGGGCATGAGCTGCTTCGAGACGGCCAGCGTGAGCGGGTGCAAGCGGGTGCCGGAGCCGCCGGCGAGGATAATGCCTTTCATATAATTGGAATTGTAGCCTGGACTCTGCGAGTCCGGGCATCGGGGAAGTTGACTCATGCCCGGACTCGCAGAGTCCAGGCTACAATTTAATTTCTTTCCTGAATGAAGCCCTGATTGGCCTTGAACCACTCCAGCGTCTGGCGCAGGCCTTCGCGGATGCGCACCTGCGGGTTGTAGCCCAGTAGGTTGCGGGCCTTGGAAATATCGGCCAGCGAGTCGCGGATATCACCGGCGCGGTCAGGGCCAAACTTCGGCGCCAAATCGGAGCCAGCTTCTTCGCGCAGGATGTCGTACATCTGCACCAGCGAGGTGCGGTCGCCCACGGCAATGTTGTAGACTTGGCCCAGGGCTTCGGGGTTCGTCACCAGCGCGGCGCGGATGTTAGCTTCCACGCAGTTTTCCACGAAGGTGAAGTCGCGGGTCTGGCCACCGTCGCCGTTGAGCGTGGGGGCCTCGTTGCGCAGAATGGCGTCGATAAACAGCGGAATCACAGCCGCGTAAGCCCCACCCGGGTCCTGGCGCGGGCCGAAGATGTTGAAGTAGCGCAGGCCAATGATTTCCATGCCGTAGGTACGGGCAAACACGTCAGCGTACAGCTCGTTGGCGTACTTGGTCACGGCATAAGGCGAGAGCGGCTTGCCAATCCGGTCTTCCACTTTGGGCAGGCCGGGGTGGTCGCCGTAGGTTGAGCTGCTGGCTGCGTACACGAAGCGCTTCACGCCCGCGTTCTTGGCGGCCGTCAGCATCTGCACGAAGCCGCCCACGTTCACGTCGTTGGTCAGCACCGGGTCCTTGATGGAACGCGGCACCGAGCCCAGGGCGGCCTCGTGCAGCACCACGTCCACGCCTTCGCAGGCGTTGGCGCACACGGCCGCGTCACGAATGTCGCCGTCCAGAATTTCGAGCCGGTCATCGCCCGTAAACAGCGCCAGGTTTTTGCGGAAGCCGTTGGAGTAGTTATCCAGCGTCCGCACTTTTTTGACGCCGTATTTCAGCAGATACTCCACGATGTTGGAGCCAATGAAGCCCGCGCCGCCGGTCACTAGAAAAATCAGGTTGTCGAGCGGCAGCTCGTGGAAAGGGGATTCGTACACTTTGGGAATGTTGAGTTTTGAATGTTGAGTTTTGAGTGAAAGATTTAAAGAGTTGAATTTGAAGACAAACTCAACATTCAAACCTCAACACTCAAAACTTCTAGCGCCCCGCGTACTGCTTGGCGTTGTAGTCTTGGTAGGCGCCGCTGGTTACGCTGTTGAGCCACTCCTCGTTTTCGAGGTACCAGTCCACGGTCTGGGCCAAGCCCTGCTCGAAGGTCACGGAGGGCTTCCAGCCCAGCTCGTTCATGATTTTCGAAGAGTCGATGGCGTAGCGCATGTCGTGGCCGGCGCGGTCGGTCACGAACTTGATGAGCTTGCGCGAGGTGCCCACTTCCTGGCCGGTTTTCTGGTCCACCACGTCGCAGAGCAGCTCGATGAGCTTCAGGTTCTGCCACTCGTTCACGCCGCCGATGTTGTAGGTATCGCCGTTTTTGCCCTTGTGGAACACCGCGTCGATGGCCGTGGCGTGGTCTTTCACAAACAGCCAGTCGCGCACGTTCTCGCCCTTGCCGTACACGGGCACCGGCTGGCCGGTGCGCAAGCGGTGAATGGCCAGCGGAATCAGCTTCTCGGGGAAGTGGTTGGGGCCGTAGTTGTTCGAGCAATTGCTCAGCTTAATGGGCAGGCCGTAGGTGTGGTGCCAGGCCCGCACAAAGTGGTCTGAGCTGGCTTTGGAGGCCGAGTAGGGCGAGCGGGGGTCGTAGCTAGTTTCCTCGGTGAACATCTCGGGGCCGAAATCCAGCGAGCCGTATACCTCGTCGGTGCTCACGTGGTAGAACACGTGGCCCTCGTAGCCGCCGGGCTGCCAGAGGTGGCGCGCGGCATTCAGCAAATTCACCGTGCCGATGACGTTGGTTTTCACAAACGCCATGGGGTCGGTGATGCTGCGGTCGACGTGCGACTCAGCCGCGAGGTGAATCACCGCGTCGGGCTCCTCGTTGGCAAACAGCTGGTCGATGAAGTTCTGGTCGGCGATGTCGCCCTTGATGAACTTGTAGTTCGACGCGTTTTCAATGTCGCGCAGGTTTTCCAGGTTGCCGGCGTAAGTCAGCGCATCGAGGTTGAGAATCTGGTACTCGGGGTACTTCGTGACGAAGAGCCGAACCACGTGGGAGCCAATGAAGCCGGCGCCGCCGGTGATGAGGATTTTCATAAAGGAGAGATAGTGATATGGTGAAATGGTGAGTTAGGAGAAGGCTAAATGGCGGTGTGTTAGAACATCAGCTCACCATTTCGCCATCTCACTATTTCGCCAATGTTTGCTGCCACTTCCAGGCACTGGCCAGCGAATCGGCCAGCGAAGTTTCGGTTTTGAAGCCCAGCACCTGCTCAGCCTTCGTGGCATCGGCGTAGATGGCGGGCACGTCGCCGGGGCGGCGCGGGCCGATGCTGTAGTTCAGCCTCTGGCCGCTGGCTTTCTCGAAGGCCTGCACCACCTCTAGCACCGAGTTGCCGTGGCCGGTGCCCACGTTGAAGGTTTCCACGGTGTCGGCGGCCTTGCGGTCGAGCAGGCGCTGCACGGCCACCACGTGCGCCTTGGCCAGGTCCACCACGTGGATGTAGTCGCGGATGTTGGTGCCGTCGGGCGTGTCGTAGTCGTTGCCGTAGATGGTCAGCTTCTCGCGGATGCCGGCAGCCGTCTGGGTGATGAAGGGCACCAGGTTGTTGGGCACGCCTAGGGGCAGCTCGCCAATCTTGGCCGACTCGTGCGCCCCAATCGGGTTGAAGTAGCGCAGCAGGATGGTGCGAATCTGGTTGTCGGGCGCGCCGGCCACGTCGTGCACAATGTCTTCACACATCTGCTTGGTGCGGCCGTAGGGCGACGAGGCCGGCTTGGTGGGCGTGGCTTCCGTCACGGGCAGCGCGTCGGGGATGCCGTACACGGTACACGAGGACGAGAACACCAGGTTTTCAACGCCTTGCGCCTTCATCACTTCCAGTAGCGTAAGCAGCGAGCCCACGTTGTTCTGGAAGTAAGCCAGCGGCTTCTGCACCGACTCGCCTACCGCCTTGAAGGCCGCGAAGTGAATGACGCCCTTGATGTCCTTCTCCGTCTCAAACACCTGCCGCAACGCTGCTGCGTCGCCGCAGTCAATGCGGTAGGTGGGCACCTTCGCGCCCAGAATGGCCTCAATGCCTGCCACTGCCGACTCCTGCGAGTTGCTGAAATCGTCGACAATAACGGGTTGAAAACCAGCCTGGGCCAGCTCTACCACCGCGTGGGAGCCAATATAGCCGGCACCGCCGGTCACGAGAATCTTGTTCATTTTTGGTGCTTAGTTGTTGGTGCTTGGTGCTTGGTGCTTGGCATTGTAATAGTTAGTACTTGGAAGATGTCATTAGCTCATGGAGAGCCAAGCACCAAGCACCAACAACCAAGTACCCGATTACAGGCTCCAGTACTGCAGGTCCTTCATCTTGCCGCGATACAGGCCTTTGATGTCGACCAACACGGCGTTGTCGGAGGTGATGGACTGGAAGTAGGCCTCGTCCTTTTCGGCGTAGGGCTTGTGGCTCACGGCCACAATCACGGCGTCGTAGTCTTTGCGCACATCGTCGTTGTGTGTCAGGCGGAAGCCGTATTCGTGGTGCAGCTCGTTGGAGTCGGCGTGCGGGTCCACGATGTCGACGTTGACGGAGAAGTTTTTCAACTCCTGAATCACGTCGGCCACCTTGGAGTTGCGGATGTCCTCCACGTTCTCCTTGAAGGTGGCGCCCATCACCAGCACGCGGCTTTTGGCCACGTCCTTGCCCTTCTTAATCATCATTTGCACCGTTTTGCGGGCGATGTATGCCCCCATGTTGTCGTTGGTGGTGCGGCCGCTCAAAATCACCTTGGCATCATAACCCAGCTCCTTGGCCTTGTAGGTCAGGTAGTAAGGGTCGACGCCGATGCAGTGGCCGCCCACCAGACCGGGGCTGAACTTGAGGAAGTTCCATTTGGTGCCGGCAGCTTCGAGCACCTCGTAAGTATTGATGTTCATGCGGTCGAAAATCATCGACAGCTCGTTCATCAGGGCGATATTGACATCGCGCTGGGTGTTTTCGATGATTTTAGCGGCCTCGGCTACCCGGATGCTGCTGGCGCGGTGCACGCCGGCCTGCACCACCAGCTCGTAGACCTTGGCAATGACGTCGAGGCTTTCGTCGTCGCAGCCGGCCACCACTTTCACGATGCTCGTGAGCGTGTGCTCCTTGTCGCCGGGGTTGATGCGCTCGGGCGAGTAGCCCACTTTAAAATCGTTCGGGAACTTCAGGCCAGAGAGGCGCTCCATCACCGGGATGCAGTCTTCCTCGGTGCAGCCGGGGTACACGGTGCTTTCAAACACCACGTAATCGCCCTTTTTCAGCACCTTGCCCACCGACGACGAGGCGCCGAGCAGCGGCTTGAGGTCGGGCATGGCGTGCTCGTCGATGGGCGTGGGCACGGCCACAATGTAGAACTGCGCCTGGCGCAGCACTTCCAGCGAATCGGTGAAGGTAATGTCGCAGCCGTCGAAGGCTTCTTTTTCCAGCTCGCCGCTGGGGTCGATGCCTTGCTTCATCTGGGCCACGCGGCCGGCGTTGATGTCGAAGCCGGTGACCTTCAGCTTTTTCGCGAATTCGAGGGCGATGGGCAAGCCCACGTAGCCGAGGCCGATGACGGCCAGGGTGGCCTCTTTGCGCAATAGTTGGTCGTACACGTAGTTAGATTTTCGAGGTTCGTTTTTCAGTTTTGAGGAGCGGGCGCACCGATTGTTCGTCGGCGCTGAGCTCGTATTGTTCGCCGCTTTCGGGGCAGGTGGCCTGGCGGTTGGCGTCGAAGGTGAGGCGGTGGCCGTAGGCGCTCATCCAGCCCTGCGGCCGGGCGGGCGCGCCGTATACGAGCGCATAGGCCGGAACGTCGTGCGTGACCACGCTGCCCGCGCCCACAAAGGCGTAGCGCCCCAGCCGGGTGCCGCACACAATGGTGGCATTGGCCCCGATGGTGACGCCCTGCTCCAGGTAAGTAGTTTGGTACTGGCCGGCGCCCTTGCGGGGCACGGCACTGCGCGGGTTCTTCACGTTGGTGAACACCACCGACGGGCCCAGAAACACGTCGTCTTCGCAAATGACGCCGCCGTAGAGGCTCACGTTGTTTTGCACCTTCACGTTGCGGCCCAGCACCACGCCGTCGGCCACGAACACGTTCTGGCCCAGGTTGCAATCCTCGCCAATGTCGGCCCCGGCCGAGACGTGGCAGAAGTGCCACACGCGGCTGCCCCGGCCCACGTGGCAGCCCTCGTCGAGGACGGCGGTGGGATGGGCGTAGTAATCGGGCGTAGAATGCGGCATGCGGGCAAGCAAGGGATTGAAGCCGCAAAGGTAAGACGGGGCGGGGGTTGGGTTCGTACTTTTGGGTAATTCCCTCAATTCGACTGCATCATGGGCCTGCCCACGTTCAAACTTCCTGAAGAATTGGCTTACGTTTCAGCTGATGACTACCTCGCGCTCGAACTCGAAGCCGAAACCAGGCACGAGTACGCCAACGGCCGCGTGTGGGCCATGACAGGCGCCGAGATGACCCACAACGACATCAACTACAATCTCAATCAGGTTATCGGCCCACAGTTGCGCGGGAAAGGCTGCAAAGCCAATATGAGCGACTTGCGGGTGCAAACGAAAAACCGCTCTGGCTATCTGTATCCCGACACGGTGGTGATTTGCGGCACTCCTATGCTTTCCGATGAGGTGAAGCCCCGGTCCTTGACCAATCCGGTGCTGGTAGTAGAAGTGACGTCAGCCTCGACTGCTGAGCGTGACCATTACGAGAAGTTCGCGCTCTACCGGCATATTGATAGCCTGCGCCAGTACCTTATGCTCAGCTCCGAGGAGGTGCACGCCGAAATCTATACTCTGGACGAGCTGGGCCGCTGGATATACACCGAAACCCGCGACCTCAGCGCCGTGCTGGACCTGAGCAGCATAGTCTGCCAGGTGCCGCTGGCGGAGGTGTATGCGGGGGTTGAGTTCGATTTAGAGACTAAAGAATAGTCCGGCAAATAATTCAATTGGCGTTGCTAAAAGGCTCGCGACCAGCATACCATTACTCTCAGCGCGCAGGTTTTGGCGTTTTGCATACCACAAGCACAGTCCAATCAACAGCCAGCCTACCACCAATGTGGCCCAGCCGTATGCTACCGAATGGTCGGCATAAGCGGGTATGTAGGCAGCTTCAAACCCATTTTCCCCCGAAATATTCGGCGGCTTCATTCGGTTGACCATTCTCTGTGCTTCTGCAAACCAGTAGCAATGGAAACCGAGGGCCAAGCCGAAGAACACTGCAAACCGTAGACCGTAAGCAAGCTTATGCCATTTGGCCGCGAGCCAATCAAGAGAGGACCAGTAATAACTCACAGCTTCACGCACACATTCTGCGCCTCGGTGAAAAACCGCAGCGCTTCCAGTCCGCCCTCGCGGCCCACGCCGGAGTTTTTCATGCCGCCGAAGGGCGTACGCAGGTCGCGGTGCAGCCAGGTATTTACCCACACGATGCCGCTGTGCAGTTGGTGCGCCACGCGGTGCGCGCGCTGCAGGTCGCGCGTCCAAAGCGTAGCCGAGAGGCCGTAATCGGTGCTGTTGGCCATCATCAGGGCTTCCTCGTCGGTATCGAAGGGCGTGAGGGTGACGACGGGGCCGAAGATTTCCTCCTGGTTGGTGCGGCAGTCGAACGGTAGGTTTTCGAAAACCGTGGGTTCGAGAAAGTAGCCGTTTTCGCAACGGCCGGGCACGGTGGCGCGGTGGCCGCCGGCCAGCAGGATGCCGCCTTCGTCGTGCGCCAGCTTGATGTAAGCCAGCACTTTGTTCAGGTGCGCCTCGCTCACCAGCGCGCCCTGCTTGGTTTCGGCTTCCAGCGGGTCGCCGATTCGCTGGTCCTTGAGCTGCTGCAGAAACTCGGTTTTGAAGGCCTCGTAGATGGGGCGCTCCACGAAGATGCGGGAGCCGCAGAGGCAAATCTGGCCCTGGTTGGCGAAGCTGCTGCGGATACTGGTAGCCACGGCCGCGGCCAGGTCGCAGTCGGCGAAAATGATATTCGGGTTTTTGCCGCCTAGCTCCAGGCTGAGCTTCTTGAACATGGGCGCGGCCGTAGCGGCCAGGTGCCGCCCCGTAGCCGTGCCGCCCGTGAAGCTGATGGCCTTGATTCCTGGATGCTCCACGATGGCCTGCCCGCAGTTTGGCCCGTTGCCGTGCACGATGTTGAGCACACCCGCTGGCAGGCCTGCTTCGATGCACAGCTCGCTCAGCAAAAAGGCGGTAGCCGGCGTAATCTCAGAGGGCTTGGCCACCACGCAGCAGCCCACGGCCAAGGCCGGCGCTATTTTCCAGGTGAAGAGGTAGAGCGGCAGGTTCCAGGGTGAGATGCAGCCTACCACGCCCACGGGGTGGCGCACGGTGTAGTTCACGGCCACGCCTTCCTGCACGTGGGCCTCGGTGGCGAAGTGGCCGGCGGCGGTGCCAAAAAAGTGGAAGTTGGAGGCGGCTCGCGGAATGTCCATTACCCGGGCCAGGCTGAGGGGCTTGCCGTTGTCCTGGCTTTCGGCGCGGGCCAGGCGGTCCAGGTTGGCGTCGATGAGGTCGGCTATTTTCACCAGCAGGCGGCCGCGGTCCTCGGCGGGCAGGGCGCGCCAGGCGGGCAGGGCGGCTTCGGCGGCGGCCACGGCGGCGGCCACGTCCTCGGGGCCGGAGTCGGGAATCTGGCCGTAGACCTGGCCGGTGGCGGGCTCGATGTTGTCGAGGTAGCGGCCGGCCTGCGGGGCCACCAGCAGGCCGTTGATGTAGTTCTGAATGCGCAGCATAAGCAGGGGAATGGGCAGGAGCAAAGCTAACGATGCCCTCCCATTGCCGGAGCCGGCGGCGCTCCCACATGGTAGCAAGAACAGCTGGTTACCCGCCGCATGAAGCATAAGCGACAGGGGCGGTCCGAGCGGTTGGGAGCTGGTAGAAGAACCTTGGAAATGCCCGGATAAAAGCGCGTCCGCGCCATCGATGGGAGGCAGTTTACCCGATGTCCCGGCTTTAAAAAAAAGAGGACGAAAAAGGGAAGCGTAAGCGTTAGCTTTGTAGCGTTGCTTTTTTCTGTCTTTGCGCCGTTTGGCGCCGTCTGCTCCTGTTTCACTTGCCTGTCCTTTCCGTCATCATTCCGGCCTATAACGAAGCCACGCGAGTGGGCCGCACCCTTGAGCAGGTGCTGGTTTACCTGCACGCGCAGCCGTTCAGCAGCGAGCTGATTGTGGTGAGCGACGGCTCGACAGACGACACCGGCCACGTGGTGGAAAGCTACTTTGCGGCTCACCCCGGCCCCGTGGCCATGCGCCTCATCAGCTACCCCACCAACCGGGGCAAGGGCTATGCCGTGCGCCAAGGCCTGCTGGCCGCTACCGGCACGGTGGCCCTGTTTTCGGACGCCGACCTGTCGACGCCCATCGAGGAGCTGCACAAGGTGGTCGACCCCATTCTGGACGGCAACTACGACGTGGTATTCGGCTCGCGCGCCCTCGACCGCAGCCTCATCGGCGTGCACCAGCCGTGGCTGCGCGAGTACAGCGGCCGCGTTTTCAACCAGATTATGCAGTGGGCCACCGGCCTGCCCTACGCGGATACGCAGTGCGGCTTCAAGGCCTTCCGCCTGGCCGTGTGCCGGCCCGTGGTGGAAGGCGCGGTGCTCGACCGGTTCGGCTTCGATGTGGAACTGATTTACCTGGCCCACAAAGCCGGCCTGCGCCTACTGGAGCGGCCCGTGCGCTGGGACGATGCCGCTGGCAGCAAGGTGGGGCTGTTCAGCGGGCTAGACGGGTTTCGGGAGCTGTACCAGCTCCGGCGCCGCGCCGCGCGCGGCGCCTACGACGAGGCCTTGCGTCGCACACGCGCGGCGCTGGCCCAGCCCGGGGCAGCCCCAAAGAGCGAGCGGCTGCCGTCCTGATAAGTTGGGGCCGGCTCCGGACGGCATTTGTCCGGTTTGCGGGCCTTTCTGGAAGCTGCTGGCGTTGAGAGGTTCGCCCCTTGACCACTGAGCCGTTCGAAAGGGCTGTTCTAACTTGCGGGCGGTTTGCGTCTGCCCCATCCCTTTTTTATGAAAGCCATTATCCTGTCCGCGTTTCGGAAAGTCGATAACCCATTCATTTCGTTGCGCAAGGTGTGGCTGACGGCCGTGTTGCTGCAGGCGCTGGTGCTGGGGCTTACCTATTCGCTGCTGCTGTTCAACCCGGGCAAATACACCACGTCGGACCACTACGACGGCATCAAGTCGTACTTTTCCATTGCTGCCTTCCTGCGGCAGCCCATGGGCGACGGCATGCTGGTTCGCGGGCACAACTACCCGTTTGGCGAGTACATGTACTACACCGACAGCGCCCCCATCGTGGTGGCGCCGCTGCACGCGCTAGTGCAGGCCGTGCCCGCGCTGTCACCCTACGGCCTATATATCTACGACCTGTTCATTCTTTCGAGCCTCGTTATCAGTACGGGCCTGCTGGTGCTGATTTTGCACCGGCTGGGGTTGCCGGCCTGGTTCACGGTGCTGCTGGCCGTGGCTCTGCCCTGGCTCAACCCGCAGGCCGTGCGCCTGAACGTGGGCCACATGAACCTGACCTACACGCCGGCCATGCTGTTTGTGCTGTGGCGCCTGCAAGTGCTGTACGCCGCCTGGCGCGCCGGCTTGCCGCTGGCCCGGCAGTTTGTGGTGCTGCTCGTGGGCATTGTGCTGGCCGCCTGGATTCACTTCTACTACCTACCGCTCATGCTGGGCACGCTGGGCTTCTTCGTGCTGGTGCTCATTTACCAGAGCGTGCGCGCCCAGCGCCCGTGGCGCCCGCTGCTGCTGGGCACGGCGGGCGTGGCCGTGGGCGCGGTGGCCCTCACCTGGGGCTTGCTGCAGGCCCTGGACCCGCGCATTCATGAGCGGCCCGTGGGCAGCAACGGCTACGACTGGATAGAGTGGCGCTTCCAGTTCACGGCTTTGTTCAAGGGCTACATCTACAACAAGGTCCAGTTTCCGCTGGAACGCACGTCGTACGTGCCCTACGAGTCGTCGGCCTACCTTGGCAGCTTCGTGCTGTTTGGGCTGCTGCTGGTGGCCATCTTGCTGCTCATCAAGCGCCTGCCGGCCGAGGCCCGCCTGCCCCAGCCCTCGGCCGATGCCACGGAAGGCTTCCTGAAATGCCTGCTGCTGGCCAGCGTGCCCATGGCCTTCATTGCGTTGGGCGAAAACATCGACCTCGACAACGGCGGCTACGTGCTGCACAACTACCTGAACGTGTTTCGCTGGCTGCACAAGGTGACGGACCGCGTGACGCAGTTCCGGGCGCTGGGCCGGTTTATCTGGCCGTTCTGGTGGGCGGTGGTGCTGGGCTTTAGCTGGTACGTGGCCCGCTGGCGCTTCATCCCGCGGTTGCGCTGGGCGCTGCTGGTGCTGGTAGCCCTGCTGGTGGTCGACACGGTGAACGCCACGCACTTCTACCGCACGCAGGCCCAGGCCGCCAACCTGCTGTGGCCCGGCGATGACTCGCCGGTGCGGACGCTGTTGGGCTGGCCCGCCAAGGACCGGTACCAAGCCATTTTGCCCATCCCTTTCTACCACGTGGGCACCGACTGGGACAGCGAGCCCACCAACCTGAACCTGGACCCCGACGATGCGCTCTGCAACACCAGCTACCAGCTTTCGATGGTATCGGGGCTGCCGCTGATGTCGCACAAGGCTGCTCGCGCCATCAGCGGCCAAGCCGAGGCGCTGTATTCGGTCTTTCAGCCCGGTGGCCCCTCCCCGGCCCTGCTCGAACGCCTCGACCAACGGCCGATTCTCGTGTACCTGGACACGGCGTATTACGACGGGCGCAACAACTACTACCGCGACATGCTCCGCGACCGGCCCACCATGCGGGCGGTGTTCGAGCGCGCACCGGCGTTCATCCGCGAGCAGCACATGGTGCGCATCGGCCACCAGGGCAGCCAGTCGTTGTACGAGTGGTTTCCGAAGGGCCAGCCCGCCGGACCGGCGCCGCGCTAAGGCGCAACGAGTTAATGCGCTTGGGAAGTATTTGAAACCAGCGGAATGCCGTTGAGTACCGGGTGGCCCGCGCTGTCCAGCCAATACACATTGGTGGTGCGGGGACGAATCAGTAGGTCATCGGCAATGACGTCGTTGCCCGTTAGCTCTACCTTGATGCGGTTGGCCGGGTTGGTCAGGTGAATGATGGTGCTGTACCGCACCCAGCTGCCGCTGATTTCCGTGCGTTGGTTCAGGAGCTCGCTCGCGTAGGCCACCTGCTGGCCATCGGGAGTGAATTGCCAGTAATTGATGATGGGCAGCCAATCCTTGCCCTTGGCATAAGCCCATACACTCAGCTCATAGGTGGCACTGTCGACGGGCAGCGCATTGGGCAATGTGCCTTCGAAGAGGGGCAGCACGCCTTTGTCGACATGCGCTGCACCGGGCTGGGTAAAGCCGACGGCGCCGGGGGCCTGTTCCTGTTCAAACGACTGCCACACAACGGCGGCGCCGGGTTGGGTGCGCCACAGCGGGCCTTCACGTAACAGCCCGGCTTGCTGTTCAGTAAACTTTTTTTGCTCCTGTTCCGGGCGGGTGGTGGCGAAGGCGCTCAGGGGCAGCTCGTAAAGCTTCACCTGCCGGTAGCGGCCCAGCAGCTTGCCTCCCCGCCGAATCAAGGCAGTTTCGGCCGGACGAAGCGAATCGACGGCCGAGGCCACCACCAGCAAGGGGCGCGCGTCGGGCACTTCGCGGAGCCACCTTTTTGGGGTGAGGTCGGAAGCAAACAGCTCCATCAGATGCAACGTTTGCTCGATGCCGGTGCGCGGTATCATGGTGGCAGCCAGCGGCAGGTGCAGGTTCAGCGAGGCGCGGAAGCTCTCGTAGCTTTCCGTTTGGGTAGGCTCCAGGCCAAACTTCTCAGACCCCACCGAATAATAGGGCAAGGGCATGATAGCCTGGAAGTTGTCGGCATAGCGCCCGGCTTGGCCCAGCGCATCCACATAGCCCTCGTTGACGCAGAGAAAGTCGTCGGCCACCTCGTTGTGGGCAAACATGGGCACCACCCAGTTCAACTGGTACTTGGCCTCCATACCCCAAATGCCTACGACTACCAGCAGCAGCAAGGCGCCGAGGCGCGCCAGGCGGCGCTGCCGCAGCAGCCGGTGCAGCTGCCAGTATTGCACGGCGGCCCACACCCCCATCACAAAATAGAACAGCCACGCAAAGCGCCCCAGGGCCCGGAACTGCTTGATGGCGGGCAGCAAATCCGGCAAGCCGGCGAACGGTTCGAAGATGAACGGCCAGGCCATGGCAAACAGCAGAATGGGCACTACAGCCCAGGCCGTGGCGCGCAACGGCGCGGGCAGCGACGGCCGCAGCACCCGCCCCGGCCGCCGCCGCAGCAAGTACCCCGCGGCCCGGAAAACCCAGAACAGCAAGGCCAAGACAACCGGCAACCCCACGTAGCTCACCCCCTCGGGAATAGCTGTTTCGCTCTTGAAAATGAATTGGAAGGCTGCGTTGAAGGGCTCGACTGCCGGCCCGAACACACTGGCAAAATTGGCGCGGAACACCAGCAGGCCGTAAGGGTTGGTGGGCCGGTCGTGCACGGAATCGAGCAGGGCGATGAGGATTTGGAACACCAGCAGCGGGGCCGCGCCGGCCGTGAGCAGCCACGCCGGCAAGCGCCACCAATCGCGCTGGCGGCCCAGCTGCTGCAGGACCAGCACGGCGGCCGTAGCCACCGGCAGTAAGAAAGCGTGCAGCAAATAGTAAGGGTGCAGAAATCCCAGCAGAATGCCCGCCAACACGTACCCGGCCCACCACCGGCCGCGCCGCGCGCCGGGCGTGCTCAGCCGCACCTGCAAATACCACAGCAAAGGCACCACGAAGGGAAGCGCCAGGGAGAAGTGCCCAGTGGTGCGTAGAAACTGGGGCGATAAAAAGACAATAGCCAGGGCCGCACCCGCCGCAAACACCCGGCCCACCAAGCTTCGCCGCAGTAGCGCATACACCAGGACAGAAGCAGGCAGCGAAGACAGCAGCACCGTCAGGTTCATGGCCGCCACCACCCCGCTGCCACTGATGCCAAACATGCTTTTCCAGACTTTCAGCCCCCAAGCCAGCAACGGAAACCCATCGGTGTAGATGAACAACTCCCCGTAGGGGTAGTGCATGCCGGTGAATTGCGTGCCATGGTCGTAGAGCACATAGTAGAGCAGCGCGTAATAGTTCTTGATGCCATCGCCTCCGGGGGCCAGCATGTAAGCCCCCGGATGCCACAGCACATTGCCGAATAGCACGCACATCACCGCAATGTGGGTGAGCAAAAGGGCCGCTATGGTGATGCGCTCGGGGTGCTGGCGCCAGAACTGGCGTAGTCTAGTTATCATCTTTGAAAGTTGGCTCCGTCGAAAATCGTTGACCCAGCACCAACTGTGGCGCCGGCGAGGGCACTCATGGTGCTATGGGGGCTTGGGTTGCCCACCTGCCTGCCCCTGCGCCCGCCAGCAGCTTTCGGCGCCGGCCACAACCCGGTGTCGTGGGCCGTCGTTCGGAGAGGGCCCTCCCCAACCAGCGCACAGCTGCTCCAGGCGGATGTTTGTGTCATAAAGCAGAAATGGGGCAGCCCCGCGTGGAGGGGTGCAGCCGGGGCCAAGCACATCAAAATCTTCTACGCAGCGTTGGTTTGTATCCGGATACCAGGAATGGCTATTTTTTGGGGCATAAATAGCTCGCTGCAATTTACAACCCCTAACCCGATTCGGGCAGCGCATTCGGCCGTAAAACGGGTTTGCCACCGCCTGTGCCCAGCCAGAAAAGAGCCTGCTGGCGGCGGCAACCGGTGCCGGGCCGCCCCCTACCGCCGCCAGTAGTCTGCCAGACGCCTGCCCTCTCCCTGCATTCGCCCCACCAACTGCCTCCGCATTGCCCACTATGACGAAACGTTTTCTGCTCGCGCTGCTCGTTGTTCGGCTGATGCTGATGCCGGGTGCCGGGCACAGCCAGGCCCTGGCCGACACCCTGCGCCACGCCGACTGGCAACTCTATTGGGCCAACGAATTCAACACCCCCGGCGACAGCAGCGTGGTGGCCGACCACTGGCAGTTTGCCTACCCCTGGGGGCGCAACCTGGGCGGCGCTGAAGCCCAGTACTACACCGGCGAGCAAGTGACCGTGGATGCGGCGGGCCTGCTGCACCTGCGCGCCCAGCGCCGGGCCACGCCCCGGCCGTATCGCGTGGGCAACGGCCCGGTGCGCCAGCTGAGCTACAACTCGGGCATGCTGTTCAACCGGACGAGCAAGGACTCGCTGGTCATTCCGGGCTGCGACGGCAATCGGACGGGCTTCACGTATGGCTTGTTTGAGATGCGCTGCCGCCTGCCCCGGGCCAAGACTTCGTCCTCGGCTTTCTGGCTTTATGGCGACCCGGATGAGGTAGACGTTTTTGAGGCGGGCGGGGCCCCGGAAGTCATTAGCAACAACATCATTCTCTGGAGCCACGAGTTCTGGCGGCTGGGGCCGCCGGGCATTGCCAACGAGGCCTCACAGAGCTTCTTCTACTGGAACGGCCTCGGCCGTCTTCCCGACAGCCTGCACACCTACGCCCTGAGCTGGAAGGCCCGGGAGCTGGTGTATTACTTCGATGGCATCGCCATTCGGCACGAAACCCGGCTGCTGCCGCTGGGCTGCCCCCTCGACGTCATTTCCAACCTGGGCATGGCCTCGTGGGCGCAGGACTCGGCCGCGGCGCTCGACATCGACTACATCCGGGTGTACCGGCAGCCGCGCCGCGCCGTGGCCCGCCCGCCGGTGGCGCCGGTGCCCCCCGCGCCGGGCATTCTGCGCTTTCCACACGCCACCGCCGGCGTGCTGGGGGCCGACGCGCCCGAGCAGCGCTGGCGCTGGGCCGAGCGCCCCGGCCAGCGCCCCCGGCTGGAGCTCGCCGTCAACCGCAACCCGGCCGATTTTTCCTCGTTGCCGCTGCCCGCACGGGGCCGCTGGCTGGCCCCCATGGTGGGGTTCAACGATGCGGGCACGGCGCGCCACTGGGTGGCCTCGCCCGACAGCGGCCGCTCGGCGCTGCGCTGGACGCTGTACGACCTGTGCGGCCGGCCGGTGCGCAGCGGCGAGCAGGCGCCCGCGCCGGCCTGGGAGCTCCGCTGGCCCACGCTGCCGCCGGGGACCTATGCGCTCCGCCTTTGGGCCGGCGCCCGGGAGGTGCGCCAAACTGTGTACCAGCTGGGCCAGCCCACCGAGCACGTATTTTCCGCCGATTGGCTGGCCTTGCCCGCCGCTCCGGCCGAAGCCGACGCGACTACCCCGGCACACTAACCGGCTCGGTGGCCGGCAGCGGGGCGGCCACCGGCGTGCGCTGCCGGCGGAAGGCGTCGAAGTACTTTTTCAGGCGCAAGATGGGCTTTTCGACCAACTCGTAGGAAGCCGCTGAAACGACCAGCGTCGTCAGGACCACCCAAAAAATGAACAGCGGGGTGTGAAACGAGGGAAAAATGCGGGCAAACAGAAAAATCACGAAGCCGTGAAACATGTAGATGCCGTAGGAAATCTTGCCAAAGTAGTGGAAGATGGTGCGCTCGCGCCACTGCACGGCCGAATCGGGGTTGAAGAGGACGTTGCCGATGAAGAAGGCAACGACGCTCATAAACATGTACTTCTTGAACGAGACCAGAAAAACATTGTCCCAGTTGCCGTAGGCGTCGCCGGCAAAAACCAGCAGCGCGGCGCCGTAAATCATCCAGCGGACGGTGGAAGGCACCCGCGGCAACTGGTAGCCGTAGAAATGGGCGTAGGCAAACAAAGCGCCCATGGCCAGTATATCCCACCGGCACAGGGTGTTCAGGTACAAATACATGTAGGAGTCGGGCACGAAGTAGAAATAGTACAGCCGTGCGAGGAAGCTGAGGAAAATAACGCCCCCGAACACGGTGGTGAGCTTGGGCCGGGGCACGAAAGCAATGAGCAACGGCCACACCAGGTAGAAATGCTCTTCGATGCAGATGGACCACAGGTGGTTGACGGCCGTGGAGCTCCAGCCGTGCTTGGCCAGGTTGAAATTGCCCAGAAACAGCAGGTGCGCCTGCATTTTGGCGGCCGGCTCGTCGTAGTAGTGCGTGAGCACCGGGGCCATGAACACGCAGAAATAGTAGAGGGGCCAAATGCGCAACACCCGGCGCATGTAGAAGCTTTTGATGTCGATGCGGGCGTAGCGCTCCTTTTCGACCAGCAGCAGGTAAGTGATGAGAAAGCCGCTCATCAGGAAGAAAATATCGACCCCAACGTTGAAGCTGCCCACAAACAGCTTGAGCTTGGTGGCCCACCACGCCATTTGCCCGCCCCAATCAGTCATGGCAGCAGCCACCTGCGGCACATCTATCCAGTGCTCGTAGCTGTGCGTGATGACGATGAGCAGCGCGGCTACAAAACGAATGATGTCGAGGGGCTGGAAGTAAGGGACCGCCGTGGAGGCGGTGCCGTCGGGCGGAGTAGTAGCGGCGGAAAGAGCTGACACGGTACGGGCAAAGTAAATTGACCCCTAAAGTACAATCCAACCACTATTCGGCCGGCCAAATTGTGCGGCTATGTCGCGTTGCGCCATACCTTTGCATTGCTACAAAAGCGTTTGTTTCAATCTTTTTATATGAAAAAATATACCCTGCTCCTGCTGACAGCAGCTGCGCTGGCTGGTTGCGGCGATAAAGACGGTGGCTCGCGGCCGGCAAATCTTCTCACGGGCAACGATTTTGAACAGATGGACGGCTGGATGGGCGATGTCCCGCAGCCGTCGTTGACGAAGGAGAAGGCCCACTCCGGCGCTTATTCCGTGCACGTAGGACCGGGCATTGAGTACAGCAACGGGTTCATCGGCACGCTGGGCAAGCTCAGCTCCACCCGCCTCAACCAAATCAAGGTAAAGGCTTGGGTGTACGTGCCCAGTGGGCCCACTGCGACGAGCATCGTAACCAGCCTGGTAGACCCCGCCACGCCCGGCGCTAAGCCGGCCATGTGGGACGCCATGGGACTGGATAAGATGGTGAAGAAGCGTAACGACTGGCAGGAAGTGGAAAAAACCTTCACCCTGCCGGCCAACGTGGGTCCAAACTACAAACTGTACGTGTACCTCTGGAGCGGCGGGTCGCAAAACGTGGCCTACCTCGACGATATCCAGTTTCTGCGTCCCTAACGCTGACTGCGGCACCACACCGGCTCCCGGGCCCGAAGCGGCTTTAGAGCTGTTCCGGGCCCGGGGGCCGGGGTGGTGCCTTTTTGCTTTATCCATTTTTGGGCAGCCCAGAGCTCGCGGTGCCGTTGGCGCCGGGCGCTGCGTTGCTGCAGCCGCCATGCGCTATGATTCGCTCTTCCCGCTCCACAGGCTCGTCCCGAAACGGCATTCAGTACCTGGTGTACGCCCTTTTCGCCGCCGAACTGGTGCTCTTCACCTGGCAGCGCAATTACTTCGGGCCTTACATCAGCCCGATTGTGCTGTACGGCCTGGCCATTGCGCTCACCTTCAGCACCCTGGCGCTGGTGCGGGGCCGCGAATGGGTGCTGCCGCCGGCCGTTGTTGCGGCCCGGGACCGCGCCATCTGGCCGCGCCTGGTGGCGCTGCTGACCGGGGCCATTGCGGGCGGCTGGTACAATACCAACCTGGTGAAGCGCGAAATCCGGAATTTCCGGCCCATTCTGGAATTTGCCGACATCATTCCTGCCCTGCAGGCCTACGCCCGGCGCTGGCTGGCGGGGGCCGAGGTGTATGCGCCCATGACGTGGGAGCTGGGCTACTTTGAGTTACCGGCCTACCTGCCCGGCACCTGGTTTCCGTTTATTCTGGCCGAGTGGCTGGGGTTCGACTACCGGTTTGTGGCCTGGGGCATCTTTCTGCTGGGCGTGCTGCTGTACGAGTACCTGCTGTGGCGCCTGCGCCAGCCCTGGCTGCAAACCCTGCTGCTGGCCGGGCTGCCGTTTGGGGTGTTCTACGCCCTCGTCACCACGCTGTGGGGGTACGTGGGCATCACCGTCGAGTACATGATGCTGGGCTACTACTCGCTGCTCGTGGTGGGCATCCTGCTGCGGTCCTGGCCCTTGCAGGCGGCGGCGCTGCTGCTGTGCGTGCTCTCGCGCTACTCGCTGGTGATATGGGCACCGCTGTACCTGGGCCTGATGTTTTTCTACGACTCGCGGAAAAACGCGCTGTTGATTATTGGCACTGTGGTGCTGGGCGTCGTCGCCTTCTACATCGTGCCCTACCTGTCGCACAACTGGGGCTTGTTTATGGAGGTGCAACGCTCGTACACCGACGCCGCCGTGTACGAATGGAAGCACCTGGGGGAGGACGGCCTGCCCATTCACCCCTATAATGGCCTGGGCTTTGCGGCATTCTTTTACGAATACGCCCACGGGGAACTCAAGGAGAAAATTAACCTTCTCAAAACCGTGCACATCGCCATGCTGCTGACGGTGGTGGTGGCCGCAGCCGTGGGCTACGTGCGCCAGCGCACGCCCCGCACCGACTACCGGCTCTACGTGGTGATTATCCTGAAGCTATACCTGGCCACGTTCTACGCTTTCCTGCAGGTGCCCTACGCCTACCTGTGCACCCTGGGCCTGTTCATGTCGGTGTTTCTGGTACTCATCACTGTGCAGCTGAGCCGAACCGAGGCGCCGCAACCCCTGGTTTCGGAGTAAGCCGCGGGTGGCTACTGCCCCAGCAGGCCGTATTTCAGGATGCAGTAGATGGCGCGGAAGCCGTCGCGCCAGCCTATTTTTTTGCCCTCGGCGTAGGTGCGGCCGTAGTAGCTGATGCCCACTTCGTAGATGCGGACATCGGGCACGCGGGCCACTTTGGCGGTTACTTCGGGCTCGAAGCCGAAGCGTTTTTCTTCCAGCTTCAGGCCCTGCACGATGTCGCGCCGGAACATCTTGTAGCACGTTTCCATGTCCGTCAGGTTCAGGTCGGTGCACATGTTGGAGAGAAAGGTGAGCCAGGCGTTGCCGATGCTGTGCCAGAAAAACAGCACCCGGTGCGGGTTGCCGCCCATGAAGCGCGAACCAAATACCACGTCGGCAAAGCCCTTCAGCACGGGTCCAATGAGCAGGTTGTACTCTTCGGGGTCGTATTCCAAGTCGGCGTCCTGAATGATGACGTAGTCGCCGGTGGCTTCGCGGATGCCGGTGTGCAGCGCGGCGCCTTTGCCTTGGTTTACGGCATGCTCCAGCAGGCGTAGGCCCATTTCGGGGTAGCGCGCGGCGTAGGCCCGAATGGTGTCGGCCGAGGCATCGGTGGAACAGTCGTTGACGAGGATGATTTCCTTGCCGATGTTATTCACCAGCTTCAGCTCGCGCAGCAAATCCAGAATCTGGTGAATGGTGCGGGCCTCGTTGTAGACAGGGATGACGATGGAAAGCGTGTCGAATTTTACCACAAGAAGATAGCTCGGCAGGGCAAGGGAATAGCAAAGGTAAACGCTGATGCTTGGCTTGATGAGGAATGAAGAATTACAGCTGGAATATCTTCTCCTTCTTCATTCCTCATCAAACCAAGCATCAGAGGCTGCCGGTGCGGCCGCCGTCCACGGGCACGCTGGTACCGTTGATGTAGCCGGCGGCCGGCGAAGCCAGGAAAGCCACGGCCGCCGCCACCTCCTCGGCCAGGCCAAAGCGGCGGGCCGGGATGGTACGCAGCATGTCGGCCTCGATGGCGTCGGCAGGCTGGCCGGTTTGGGCGGCTTTTTTCTCCACCAGCGAGTGGTGGCGCTGGGTGAGGGTGGCGCCGGGCAGCACGTTGTTCACCGTGATGCCCTGCGGGCCAAGCTCGTTGGCCAGGGTTTTGGCCCAGCTGGCCACCGCACCGCGAATGGTGTTGCTCACACCCAGGCCCGGCAGCGGAATCTTGACGGAAGTGCTGATGATGTTGATGATGCGCCCGAAACCGGCGGCCTTCATGCCCGGCACCAGGGCCTGCGCCAGCAAGTGGTTGCAGATGACGTGCTGGTTGAAGGCCACTCGCAGCGCATCTACCGACGCTTCCAGCAAGGGGCCGCCGGCCGGGCCGCCGGTGTTGTTCACCAGAATATGGAAGCCTGCCGGATGATGTGCGAGGTAGCCTTGCACTACCTCGGCCACGTGGCTGGGGTCGTCGAAATCGGCCACGAGGTAGTCGTGTGCTTGGCCGGCGGGCGTGGGCAGGGCAGCGGCCACCTCGCGCAGGCGGTCTTCGTTGCGGGCCAGCAGGGTGATGGCGCAGCCGCTTTCGGCCAGGGCCTCGGCCACGGCGCGGCCAATGCCCTGGGTGCTGCCGCCCACCAGGGCCCGGCGATTTTCTAGGGAGAGGTACATATTTGGGGAGAGTTATTGGTTGTGTAATCGAAGGCGCCGCATCAGCACGAGTACCCCAAGCTCCGCTTCGGCTCGCGTTGAACGATGATGTTCGCACGTTCCGAAGCGGAGATTCGGGGTACTCGTTCTTACTTTCCGGGCGGCGTCAGCAGTACGTAGCCATCCACCAGCTGCTCGCGGTAGCCGTAGGGCATGAGCAGCTGCCGCAGAAACAGGTGGACCGGCTGGTCGCGGAAATCGGGGTTGATGACGAAAGCCGCTGGGTCGTACTGGCGCAGGAAGGCCTGCACCTGCGGGGCGGTGGGCTGCGCGGGCTGGATGGTGTCGGGCTTGGTTTGGCGCTGGAGCAGGGCGCCCAGCACGGGGTCATTTTGCAGGGCCTCGAACACCTCGGCGGGTACGCGCGCCATGAAGCCCACGGGCACTTTCTTGTGGTGCACGGTTTGGTAGAACAGGTGGCCCCGGTCGAAGTAGCCCACCTCGCGGTAACCGCTGGCAATGCCCAGTGGCACCGGAATCATCGTTTTGCCGGGCAGCTTGGCCACTTCGTGGTACACGCGCGGCACGGCGGCGGCCGAGGTGCGCTCGTAGGGCCGCGGCCAGTATTCGAACAGCACCAAACCCACCAGCAGCAGGCTCAGCGCCGTGCGCGCCGCGGCGGGCAGGCGCGCGGGCCAGGCCGCCTCCAGGGCGCTGAAAGTGAGAATGGGCAGAAACAGCCCCACCATCATAATCCAGCGGGTGGGGCAGCGGATGTTGTTGAAAAAGGGCACGAAGTGTAGCAGGGCGGTGGGAAGGTGCAGCGTGTCGTGGCCGTAGAGGCGCAGGGCGGGCAGCGTGAGCAGCACGAAAAACAGCAGCACCCAGGCCAGCGGCCGGCCTTGGGCGTCCTGCGCCACGGCCGAGAGCGGCCGGCGGTGCGCCCGCCGCAGCAGCCACAGCCCCACGGCCAGCAGCGGCAGCGCGTAGCCCATAAACAGCGTGTTTTCCAAGGAGCCGGGCATGGTGAACACCTTGGGATTGTGGTAGAGCCGGGCGGCCCAGTCCCAGTACACAAACCGGCTGGTGGGCGGCGGCATGATGAAATCGACCACGTCGCCGCCCCACCAGAAGCCGCCGTTGTCTTCCACGCCCCAGCGGCGCAGCAGCCGAATTAGGACGTGGCTCAGCACCAGGATGCCGCCCAGCCAAGCCCAGGTGCGCCACTCCCGCCACCGGATGCGCCCCAGCGCCAGCCAGTACCACGTCGCATACGCCAGCGAGAAATACAGTAGCCCGAACAGCACGTAATAGTCGCTGAGCAGGGTGACGAAGCCCAGCACCGCGCACCAGGCCACCGCGCCCCAACTGCGCACGCGCGGCAGCAGCTTCTTTTCCTGAAATTCAAACGCATTCAGAAAAGCCAGCACGTAGAAAGGCACCGTGGCCGTGAGCACGAGGTTGTAGTGCTCGGCCAGGCGCTGCAGCTTGTAGGGCGAGTAGGCGAAGATGAAGCCGGCCAGCAGCGCCAGCACCGGGCTGCGCAGCCAGCGGCGGGCCAGCAGGCAGGCCCCGGCCCCCGACAGCGCGTAGCTCAGCAGCAGGCCGATGTTGAGCGCCAGCAGGTCGTTATTCACCAGCAGGCTGATGAGGCCGATGATGGGCGTGTAGGTGTGCAGGATGAGCCAGGCACCGGTGGGGTAGAACAGGTAGTCGGTGCGGAACACGGGCTGGCCGGTTTGCACCGCCATGCGGAAGTGCCAAGTGTTCCAGGGATACATATACGAGTCGTGCCCCGGCACCACCAGCATCTCCGACGTGAAATGCGCCGCCAGCGGCCAAGTGAAAATGAGGAACAGCAAGCCGTAGAAGGCCGTGAGCAGCGCCAGTCGCAAGCCGTTTCTCATCGGATGCAAAGCAGGTGGCCGTGGCCGCACTGAGAAATATGTCCTTCTAGACCGCCGTTGCCTACGTGCCAGCCCGTTCCGCCACTGTCCAATAAGCAGCGCCCTCGGCCAAGGGGTGAGGGCTGGACGTGGGGGGTGCGCGGGGGCGCTTGGGCAGCGGCCCATTGGGCACCGCTGGTCGGCGGGCTCCAACGGAGCGAAGAAAGAGAATCCATGCGCTAAAAGTAGCTACCAGCACGGGGATGCCTTCCCAGGACCGGGCACAAGCAGAGGAGCTAGTATATTTACCGGTCCCATTTCTCCCCAGACCCGGCTAATTTGAGCGGTTCTGCTGCCTGTGCGCCAGCGGCCGCTTACCTTATTTATGAAGGAACTCCTGAAAAAACTGCTGAAAAGCCTGCCCATTGCCTTCACCAAAAACCAGCAGTACGACCGGGACACGCAACGGGTGATGCGCAAGGTGCTGCACCCCACCGCCAACTGCGTGGACGTGGGGTGCCACAAGGGCGAAGTGCTGGAGCTGATGTTGCGCTACGCCCCCCAGGGCCAGCACTACGGCTTCGAGCCCATTCCGGACCTATTTAAGAACCTGGAAATCAACTTTGCAAACCGGCCCAACTGCCACTTTTACCAGCTGGGCCTGAGCAATGCCCCCGGCGAAACCTCGTTCAACTACGTGGTGAGCAACCCGGCCTACAGCGGCTTTGTGAAGCGCAAGTACGACCGGGCCCACGAAGAAGACACCCTCATCACCGTGCGCAAAGAGCGCCTCGACACGGTGCTGCCCGCGGGCACCCGCGTCGACCTTATCAAGATTGACGTGGAAGGCGCCGAGCTGGAAGTGCTGCAAGGCGCTACGGGCATCATTGCGGCCAGCCGCCCCGTCATCGTGTTCGAGCACGGCCTGGGGGCTTCCGACTACTACGGCACCCGCCCCGAGCAGATTTACGACCTGCTCACGGCCCCCGACCTGAACATGCGCATCTCCACCATGGCGCGCTGGCTGGCGGGGCGCCCGGCCTTTAGCCGCACCGAGCTGGTGCAGCAGTTTGAAAAGGGGCTGAACTATTACTTTATTGCCTACCCCGCCGAAACCGCCCCCAAAGGCTGATGCCCGGGCCCCGGCCCCGTTGTCATTCACCTTCTCCCCCGCCCACCCATGATAACCCGCCCCTTCAACTTTCAAAAGTGGATTGACGAACACCGCCATTTGCTGAAGCCCCCGGTGGGCAACCAGCAGGTGTTCAAAGACAACAAGGACTTCATTGTGATGGTGGTGGGCGGCCCCAACGCCCGCAAAGACTACCACGTGGACGCCGGCGAGGAGCTGTTTTGGCAGGTGGAAGGCACGATGACCGTCAAAATCATTGAAGACGGCCAGCCCGTCGACATCACCATCGGGCCGGGCGAGATGTTTCTGCTGCCGCCTAATGTGCCGCACTCGCCGCGCCGGCCGGCCGGCACCGTGGGGCTGGTGCTGGAGCGCTACCGCGAAGGCGGCGAGCTCGACGGCTTCCAGTGGTACTGCGAAAACTGCGGCCACAAGCTCTACGAGGAGTTTGCCGAAATTACCGACATCGTGGCCCAGTTGCCGCCCATCATGAACCGCTTCTGGGCCAACGACGAGCTGCGCACCTGCAAAAACTGCGGCACCTACATGGAAGCCCCCGCGCCGCCCCCGGCCGGGTAGCGCCGGCCGGGTAGCGCCGGCCGGCTAAGGGTTAGGCAGGCGGCCGGTTTAGCAGGGTGCGGTAGGCGGGCCAGTCCCAGTCGCCCTTGTTGTAGAAGCAGCGGTCGAAGTTGTTCATCAGGCGCCAGTTGTAATTCACCAGCACAAGGCACAGCGCCGCCACCAGCCAGCGCCGCCGCACCAGCACGTTTTCGGTGAGGGCGGCCAGCGGCCAAGCCAGCACGGGGTACAATTCCACAAAGCCCCGGCCACCGTAGCCGCAGCCCAGCGTGTAGGCCCACCAAGCCGCATACAGGTAAGAGGCCAGCCCCCACAGCAGGGCCGCCAGGCCGGCCCACCACCAGGAACGCCCCCACCCCAGCAGCCACACGCCCGGCCCTAGTATCAACAGCAGCAGCGGGTTGTAGAGAAACGCACCGTTGTTGGGCGCAAACCACACCTCGGCCAGCCGTGGCGTCAGCGCGTAGGGAAAGCCCTCCTGGCCGTAGCTATACACCCAGTAGCTGCCATAGGCGTAGTGGTAGTAAAGCATTTGCGGCAGCCAAAACACCGCCATCACGGCCACCACCGTGCCCACGGTGCGCCAGTGCAACAGCCCGCGCAGCCGGGCGGCCAGGGCTTCGGTGGGCTGCGCGGGCCACAGCAGCAGGGGCGCCGCCAGCACCAGATTGAAAGGCCGCAGCGCGGCGATGAGCCCCAGCGTGGCCGCCACCGCCAGTACCTCGCGGCCCCGGCCGGCCCCCAGGTGGCACCACTCGGCCACGTGGGCCCGGCCCAGCAGCCACAGCAGCAGCGCAAACGCGAAGAAGGAATAGACGTGCGACATGCCCGTTTCGATGGCGCCGTAGTACAGCAGGTTGGTGCCGTAGAGCAGCAGGGCCAGTGTGGGCACCACCACCCACCAGGCGAAGCGGCGGCGCAGGGTGGCGGCGAGCAGCATCAGCCCGGCCACCAGGTAGGTGGCGCCGGCCACGTCGATGCTCTTGCGCACGGCCGTCGAGAACCCGCTTTTATCGGCGCTCAGGGCTTGCGCCACGGCCCAGAACGGTGCTTGCAGCAGCGCCGTGCCGTAGGGGTATTTGGTTTCGACGATGTTGGTGGCGCGGTTCAGCGCGAAGCCGCCACCCAGGGTTTTGTCGAGGTCGGCCGGGAAGCGCCGCGCTTCGAACTGGTAGCAAAAAGCGGCCGGCAAATACACCACGTAGCCGCCTTTGTCGCCCGATACCTCGTTGTGAAAATCGTTGAGCGCCGTATTGCGGTGCCGGTCCAGGCTCATCTGAACAACCAAGACATAAACCAGCAGCCAGGGTAAATAGCGCATGAGGGGCTTTATATGAACAGGGCAAAACTACGCCCGCGTTTAGGGCCCGGCGCTGGGTGTCGTATTTTCAATCGCAGGGCCCATGCGGCGCTTATCGAGCCGGAGCCTTAGGGCATTGGCCCGTCGGCGCTGTAGCTTCGCACTGGCAAGCCGGTTTGCGGCTTACTCCTCCGTTTTAGCCGCCCACCCCGTGCTTTCCATCGACATTCACACCCACATTCTGCCCGAGCGCTGGCCCGACCTCAAGGAGCGGTACGGCTACGGCGGCTTCATCCGGCTGGACCACCACAAGCCCTGCTGCGCCCGCATGATGCAGGACGACAAGTTTTTCCGTGAGGTGCAGGACAACTGCTGGGACCCAGCCGTGCGCCTGCGCGAGTACGACCAGTTTGGCGTGCAGGTGCAGGTGCTGAGCACGGTGCCCGTCATGTTCAGCTACTGGGCCCAGCCGCTCGACTGCCTGGATTTGAGCCAGCTGCTGAACGACCACATTGCCGACGTGGTGCGCCGCTATCCCACCCGCTTCGTGGGCCTGGGCACCATTCCGATGCAGGCACCCCAGCTGGCCATCCGGGAGCTGGAGCGCTGCATGAAAATCGGGCTGGCGGGCGTGCAGATTGGCTCGCACGTGAACGACTGGAACCTCGACGCGCCCGAGCTATTTGAGGTTTTCGCGGCGGCCGAGGAGCTGGGCGCCTGCGTGTTTGTGCATCCCTGGGACATGATGGCCCAGGGCAAAATGCCCAAATACTGGCTGCCCTGGCTGGTGGGCATGCCCGCCGAAAGCACCTTGGCCCTGTGTTCGCTCATCTTCGGCGGGGTGCTGGAGCGGCTGCCCAACCTGCGCGTGGCCGTGGCCCACGGCGGGGGCTCGTTTGCCAGCACCATTGGCCGCATCGAGCATGGCTGGCAGGTGCGCCCCGACCTTTGCGCCATCGACAACCCGCACAACCCGCGCAAGTACCTAGGCAAGTTCTGGGTCGACTCGCTGGTGCACGACCCGCTGATGCTCGACTACCTGGTGAAGACCTTGGGCGCCGACAAAATCACGCTCGGCACCGACTACCCGTTTCCGCTGGGCGAGCTGGAGCCGGGCCAGCTCATCAAGTCGATGCCGTTTTCGGACGACATCAAGGCGCGCATGCTGGGCCAGAACGCGCTGGACTGGCTGGGCCTGGCGGCCGAGCGGTTTGCCGCCGCGGCTGGCCTTGCCGCCCACCGCTGAAACAGCCAGCTCCGGCCGTAGACTTTCCTCGTTTCCCCTTTCTAATAGACTTTATGCGTACTTATACCCGGCCTTTCTTGTCGGCACGATTACTGGTGTTCGTGGCGGTGCTGGGCCTGTTTTCGGGCTGCCGCTCCCAGCAAGAGCCCGACTCTTTTCTGTTGCTCGACTCTGATTTTGAGCAGTTTGATGCCTGGGGCCTCCCCCAGCCCGCTTTCATCTCTACCGACCAGGCGCACTCGGGCCGGTTTTCCTGCGGGGTAGGCGAAGGCGTGGAATACGGGTTCGTTTACCACACCACGCTGGGGAAGGGCGGCTTTGTACCCTCGCGGCTGCGCCTGCAGGGCTGGACCTACCTCACCAGCGGCCTCATTCGCTCCACGGTGGTGGTGGTGGAGGTGCGCTGCCACGGCCGCCGCCCGCCCGTGTGGCAGGGCCTGAACATCGACGGCGTGGTGCGGCGCTACCAGAAATGGGAGCCCATTACCAAAACCATCGACCTGCCTTCCGACCTCGACCCCACCGACGAAGTGTGGGTATCGGTGTGGTGCCCCGAACGCGGGGCGGCCAAATACTTCGACGACATGACCCTGGAAGCCCTGCGCTAATTCTTCACCTCCATAGGCATTCGCACCCATTTCGTGTCGTCATTCTCCTCTTCGTTTTCCTTTCTGAAGCGTTATCCCGCCGTGGCCGCCGTGGGGGTTCACCTGCTGCTGCTCACCGCGCTGGCCTCGGCGCTGTACTGTTTTGGCGTCATCCGCTACCTGCCCGACGACGCCAACGTTGCCCGCTGGGACGTGCAATGGTACACCCTCATCCGGGACGGCGGCTACACCTACTCGGACACGGGCATGAGCCCGACGGCTTTTTTTCCGCTCTTCCCCTATGTCTGGCGCTGGACGCACCTAAACAACCTGCACATGGGCATGCTGAATTACGGCCTGTTTGTGGTGGCGTTTGGCTGCCTGGCCCAGCAGTTGCGCCTGCCCGCGCGCTGGACCCTGCTTCTGCTCTCTACGCCGGTGCTGCTGTTTATGGTAATTCCGTACACCGAGGCGCTGTTTTTTGTGTTTTCTACGCTGCTGGTGCTGGGCCTGCACCGCCAGCGCATGAGCTGGTGGCTGCTGGGCTTGCTGGGGGCCGGCCTCACGCGTTCGGCCAGCACGTTATTTTTGCCCGCGTTGCTGTTCATGGCGCTGCTATGGGCCGCTCAGCCGGGCCAGGCCCGGCGCGCGGCGCTGTGGGGAGGCTTGGGCTTGCTGGCCAACGGGTTGTCGATAGGCGTGGTCGCGTTCATTCAGTGGTATCAGGTGGGCGAGCCTTTTGCTTTTGTGAAAGCGCAGGCGTTTTGGGGGCGGCATTTGCGCTGGCCGGAGTTTCCGCTCAACACGCCGTCGGGCATCAACGTGCTGTGGCTGGATGCGCTGGCGCTCTGGACCGGGGTAATGGCCATTTGTGCCTGTTGCTGGCTGGCGCTGCGCTGGCTGCAGCGCAACAAGCGCCCCCTGCCGGCCGTGCCGCCGGTGGTGGTTTTTGCCTTGGGCTACTGCGTCAGCGTCACCTTATACCTGCTTTCGTATCAGGGCGGCAGCATCTGGAACTTTGCCCGCTACGTGCTGGCCACGCCTTTTTTCGTGGTGCTGGTGTGGTACCTTGGTACCCAGCCCGCGTGGCCCCGGCGCTACTACCTCTACATCCTGGCCGCTACGCTGGCCCTGTGGCAGGTGTTCGGCGCCTACACCCTCGCCTTCGATAACTTCACCCGCGGCCAGGCGCTGTGGTACTTCGGGTTGGTCACCGCTTATTTGTTTGCCTACCTCACGCTGCGGCAGTTTCGCTGGCAGCGCGAGGTGAGCATGCTGCTGTACGTCTTCAATCTGGTGGTGCAGCTGCACCTGCTGGAGTGCTTCCTGCAATATTACGTGGTGCAATAACGCGCCTGGCAGACCACGGCCACCGGGGCCGACGCGGTTATCTTTGCCGCCCATGCACACTGCCCTCTTCCCCGCCCCCGCCCTCGACGCCACCGACCCGCTGGCTTCCTTCCGCCAGGAATTTCACCTGCCGCCCGGCCCCGATGGCCGCCCGGTGGCCTACTTCTGCGGCAACTCGCTGGGCCTGATGCCCAAAGCCGCCCGTGCGGCCGTCGAAACCGAGTTCGACACCTGGGCGCGGCTGGGCGTGGAGGGCCACTTCGAGGCGCCTTCGTTCTGGATGCACTTCCACGAAACCCTCACGGAGGCTTCGGCCCGGCTGGTGGGGGCCAAGCCCCTTGAAGTGGTGGTGATGAACAACCTGACGGTGAACCTGCACCTGCTGCTGGTGTCGTTTTACCGCCCCACGGCCACGCGCTACAAGATTCTGATGGAAGGCGGGGCCTTTCCTTCCGACCAGTACGCCATCGAAAGCCAGGCCCGCCTGCACGGCCTCGACCCCGCCGACGCCATTGTGGAGCTGGTGCCGCGCCCCGGCGAACATACCCTGCGCACCGAAGACATCGAAGCCACCATTGCCGGGCTGGGCGACTCGCTGGCCACCGTCCTCATCGGCGGCGTGAACTACTACACCGGGCAGGCCTTCGACATGGCCGCCATTGCCCGAGCCGGCCACGCCGTGGGCGCCTACGTGGGCTTCGACCTGGCCCACGCCGCCGGCAACCTGCACCTGCAGCTGCACGACTGGGACGTGGACTTTGCCTGCTGGTGTACCTATAAATACCTGAACTCGGGCCCCGGCGGCACCTCCGGCGTGTTCGTGCACGAGCGGTTTGCGAATCGTCCCGACCTCGTGCGCCTGGCCGGCTGGTGGGGCCACGACCCCAGCGTGCGCTTCCAGATGAAAAAAGGCTTCCGCCCCATGCCCGGCGCGGCCGGCTGGCAGCTGTCCAACGCCCAGATTTTCCCGATGGCCATTCACCGCGCCAGCCTCGAAATTGTGGACCGCGCCGGCGGCATGCCCGCTTTGCGTCGCAAGAGCGAGCAGCTTACTGCTCGCCTCGAAAGCCTGATTCACGGCTTGAACTTGCCCGCCAGCAAGCTTGAAATCATCACGCCCCAAGACCCCGCCCAACGCGGCTGCCAGCTCTCGGTGCTGGTGCACGAGCGCGGGCGCGAGTTGTTCGACTTCCTTGCCGACCAGGGCATCATCGCCGACTGGCGCGAGCCCAACGTCATCCGCCTGGCACCCGTGCCGCTCTATAATTCGTTTGAGGACGTAGACCGGGTGGGCGAAGCGCTGGCACGCTTCTTTAGTGAACAGTTGGCCGTTAATAATTAGCAGCGGTTGCTGCACTTAATTTCCCCGCTGGTCAATTGCTCACTACTTATCGTTAACTGAAAAGATGGAAGATTACGCCGCCAAGATGCTGCTCAAGACTGATGCGGCCCTGCGCGAATACGTGACCGGCCATGTCCAGTACCGCGAGGCCGCCGTGCTCGCCGCCCTCGACGAGCTGCGCCGCCGCGGCCAGCCCGCGGCCGAGGAAGCCGCCCTGCGCCCCGCCCTCGAAGCTGGCGCCGCTGCGCAGGCTACCCGCGAAGCCGCCCTGGAAGCCGAGCGCCAGCGCAACGCCCCCCCGGCCGAAGCCGACGACGAGCCCAGCGGCCCGGTGCTGTACTCGCAGTCGGCCATCGTGCTGTTTTCCCTGTTATTCACCATGATAATGGGAGGCATCCTGCTGAGCATCAATCTGTATCGCCTGGGCAAGAAAGGCGCCATGCTGGGCTTGCTGCTGTTCATTGTGGCGTATCTGGTAGCGGGGAGCTTCCTGCTGGGGCCGCTGCTGGCGGCCGTGGGCATCAACCCCGTGCTGGGCGGGCTGTTGTTTAACATTCCGGCGGCACTGCTCTACGGGCTGTGGGTGTGGCCGCGCTACGTGGGCCCAATCAGCTACCGCAGCCGCAGCATTCTGCTGCCCGTGCTCATTTATTTCGTCTTTGCCTGGGGTGCTCTGAAGGTCATCTCCTTCCTGCCGCCCAAAGAGCGGCAGAAGCTGGAGAAGATGATGCAGAAGTAAGGCCGCTGCAACCGGCCGCCCGGCTTCCGCTTCGTTTTCATCAAAAGAATGTCGCTGCTTCCCATTCCGCTGCCCGGCGCCGAGCTGTTGTTTGACGCCGATTTCCTGCCCGAAGCCGCGGCCGCGGCCCTACTGGCCAGCCTGAACGCCGAAACGGCCTGGGAGCAGCGCAGCATCCGGCTGTTTGGGCAGGAATTTCCGCAGCCGCGGCTCACGGCCTGGTACGGCGACGCCGAAGCCCGCTACACGTACTCCAACCTTGCCTGGGAGCCCCGTCCCTGGACGCCCGCCCTGCAGGCCCTGCGCCAGCGCGTGGAAGCCGCCACCAACGCCCGCTTCAACAGCGTGCTGCTGAACCTGTACCGCGACGGCCGCGACAGCATGGGCTGGCACGCCGACGACGAGCCCGAGCTGGGCCCGACTCCGGTCATTGCCTCGCTCAGCCTGGGCGCCCTGCGCCGCTTCCGGCTGCGGCCCCGCGCCGGACTCGTGCACCCGCCCGTATCGCTCGATTTACCCACGGGCAGCCTGCTGCTCATGCGCGGCCCCACGCAGCAGCACTGGCAGCACGCCCTGCCCAAAACCACCCGCCCCCTGGGCCCGCGCCTGAACCTGACCTTCCGGTGGGTGGCGGGCAGCGGGGCTGGCAAGTAGCACAGGACTAACTCAATACAGAATGTCGGGGTGCCCGCTCAGTTCTGAGAAATAGCCGTCGCCCACTTCATAATCGCCGACCCGGAAAGTGGGGGCAGCCTCGGAGCCGGCTTTCATATCCAAACCAGCTTCGGTTGGTTCTGGCGCGGGGGTGGTCGGAGCGTCGAAGGCCGCCTCGTTGGTTACCGGCTTTGCCGGAGCGGTTTTAGACTTTTTAAGTGATGGTTTGCGGGGCATCAATGAATGGGATGATGTGGAAGGAAACCTCAGCCGTATTCAGCGACTTGCATAGCAGCGACGCCTTTTACAAGGAACGTACCAAGCCCGGGCCGCGCCGGCAGGGCCAGCCGCCATTGCGGAAGCAGGGGCGCTATGCGCGGGGTTGCGGTGGGTGACGGCCAGCTTGCTGCCTGAGGCAAGACGCTGATAGCCGCCATTTAGCAGAAGAGCCTGCCTAGGGCAGTGGAGTAGCTAGCTGGCTATTGCAATGGTAGAAACCAGCCAGGAGGTGGGTAGAAGCAAAGAAACGTACGTTTGATAACTACACTTTTTACATGTTCACTGGCGTGCCGAATTCGGGCCCGCTCTGATAAATCCTCCCGATATGCTACTAATACCGAATGTCTGGGTGCCCGTATAGCTGCAGGTCGCCTTCTTCGCTCACCACGTAGTTGCCTACCCGTAGCGCCATGGGGGTGGCTACAGGCAGCGCGGGCGCGGGCAGCCGGCGGCGCCAGGCCGGTGCGCTGGGCGCAAAATCGGTAAGGGCCAGTGACGCCATCACCTGCTGAGTACGGCGGCGGCTGGCCCGGCAGCGCCAGCGCCGGTAGCTCATGCACTTGTAGCGAAAACGAAAATGAGTCATAGCCAATGGTGATTTAGTTCTAATTCGACAAAGGTCCTGTGCCGGTTGCCTGGGCTGAAATTTTTACGACTAGTCATATCGAATGGGCGATGAGTACAACTAAAGCGGCGGCGGAAGCATCGCCTCAGCCGGCAAAGGGCGGAAGGGTAGTAGTTTCGCCTCCCACCCGCCCTTTGGGGGCGCTCCACCCTTTTCTCTTCCCGTTTTATGGCTGCTGAAATGCCGTTGTTGCCCGCTGCCGAGCCGCTCACCGTGATGGGGGCCGGCCTGGTCGGTTCGCTGTTGTCCCTCTACCTGGCCCGGCGGGGCCACCCGGTGCAGGTGTTTGAGCGGCGGGCCGACCCGCGCCGCGCGGGCTTCCAGGAAGGCCGCTCCATCAACTTGGCCCTCTCCGACCGCGGCTGGCGCGCCCTCGAAGGGGTGGGCGTGGCCGACGACATCCGCGAGGTGGGCATTCCGATGAGCGGCCGCGTGATGCACGACGTGCAGGGCAACCTCACCCGCCAGCCCTACGGCCAGGACGGCCAGGCCATTTACTCGGTGAACCGTGGCCACCTCAACCGCCGCCTGCTCGACCTGGCTGAGCAGCAACCCAACGTGCGGTTGCAATTCGGCCAGCAGTGCCTGGGCATCGACCTGAAAAAGCAGGAGCTGCACCTGCGCGACACGGCCACCCAAGCCGAGCACAGCGCGCCCTACACGCGCCTGTTTGGCACCGACGGGGCCTTTTCGGCCGTGCGCGGGGCCCTGCAGCGGCAGGAACGGTTCGACTATTCGCAGGACTACCTTGACTATGGCTACAAGGAGCTGACCATTGCGGCCGGCCCCGGCGGCAGCTGGCAGTTGGAGAAGAACGCGCTGCACATCTGGCCCCGCGGGCAGTACCTGATGATTGCGCTGCCCAACCTCGACGGCTCCTTCAACGGCACTTTGTTCTTCCCCTACGAAGGTGCCGAGAGCTTCGCGGCCCTGCAAACGCCGGCCGACGTGACGGCCTTTTTCAACCGCGTGTTTCCCGACGCCGTGCCGCTGATGCCGGATTTGGAGCAGGAGTTTTTCGAGCACCCCACGGGCTCGCTGGTCACCATCCGCTGCTTCCCGTGGAAGTTCGATGATGACGTGCTGCTGCTCGGCGACGCCTCGCACGCCATTGTGCCCTTCTACGGGCAGGGCATGAACGCGGGCTTTGAGGATTGTAGCGTGCTCAACGAGCTGCTCGACCGGCACGGCGACGCGGCCT
The DNA here is from genome assembly GCF_022811645.1 of Hymenobacter monticola. Lineage (NCBI taxonomy): Bacteria > Pseudomonadati > Bacteroidota > Cytophagia > Cytophagales > Hymenobacteraceae > Hymenobacter > Hymenobacter monticola. Next base: position 1,362,112 of record NZ_CP094534.1, read on the forward strand.
GGCCCACCATTTTCGCCGAATTCCAGCAGCAGCGCAAGCCCAACACCGACGCCATGGCCGACCTGGCCGTGTACAACTTCGTGGAGATGCGCGACCGGGTGGCCGACCCGCGCTTCCTGCTGCAGAAGAAGATTGAGGCTAAAATATCGGCTCAGTACCCCGGCCGCTGGACGCCGCTCTACTCGCAGGTCACGTTTTCGCACACGCCCTATGCCGAAGCCTGGGCCGCCGGCCAGCGGCAGGACGCCATCATGGCCCGCCTCATGCCCCACATTCAGGCCGAAGCCGACTACGACCAGCCCGCCGTGCAAGCGCTGGTGCAACAGGAAATGGCCGAAAAGTAGTAGCCGCTGCGCGGGCTAGCGCACGGCCAGCTCGCTGCCGTCGAGGGCCTGCGCGGTGCCGGCCAAGCGCCGGCACAATTCCTCGTAGCTGGTGAGCTGGCGCGCGTCGAGCACGTGGTGCACCGCCAGGCGGTACGCGCGCTGGGCCTCGCCCGCATCGGCTGCGGTGGGCGCCAGGGCCAGCGCCCGGCGCTCGGCAGCAGTGAAAGCTTCGACGGCGTGCTGCTGGTCGGCGCTCAGGGCGAGGGCCTGGGCCAGGAGGCGGGTGATGCGGTGCGCCTTCCGTACCTGGCCCGACAGGCCGGGCTCCGGCGTTTCGTTGCGCGCCTCGGTTTCGGCGGTTGTCAGGGGCCGGGGGCGGTGGCTGGCGCGGGCAGTTAAGGCATTGCCTATCAAGACCAATCCGAGCAGGACCGGGAAGCGTAACTTCAACATCATCTAATAAAGCCGAAGAACAAGCTCCATCATCGAACTCATTCTGTGTCATTTGCAGGTATCAAAACTATTCACGAAGGCCCGATGGCGCTTTCGTTGGTAGACGGTCGTCGGCTTTTCCTCTGCGAGTTGTTACTTTATACCGGCGAACGTACCGCCTTGCCCGTCCTTTCTTCTGTCTATGTTAACATGCGCCATCATTGACGATGATGAAATCAATCGTCTGACCCTGGAACACTACATCGAGCTCACGCCCAACTTGAAACTGGTGGCCTCGCTGGGCGACGGCATTGCCGGCCTCACCTTCTTCCGCGAGGGCAACAAGGTCGACGTGCTGTTTCTCGACATTGAGATGCCCCACCTCAGCGGCCTGGAGCTGTTGCGCGTGCTCTCCGACCCGCCCGAAGTCATCATCACCACGGCCCGCCAGGATTTTGCCGTCGACGCCTTCGAGCTGCGCGTGACGGACTACCTGGTGAAGCCCTTCGAGTTTGCGCGCTTCACGCAGGCCGTGCAGCGGGTGCAGTCGCGCGCCGGCCAAAACGGCCCGGCCGTCGCGGCTGCCGCCGAGGCTCCCGCCAACACCGACCTGTTTGTGAAGGTGAACAGCCGCATGGTGCGCATCAACTTCGACGAGGTGCTGTACGTGGAAGCGTTGTCTGATTACGTCAACATCGTGACGGCCAAGCAGAAATACATCGTTTACACCACACTCAAGGCCCTTGAAACCCGGCTGGCTTCCTTCCCGAATTTCATTCGGGTGCACCGCAGCTACCTATTGAATACGCAGCACATCGAGTCCATCGAAGACAACACCGCCAACCTGCGCGGCGGCCACTTCGTGCCCATCGGCAAGTCGTACCAGGAAGGCTTCTACAAGGGTTTGCAGCGGATTTAAGCTCTCGCTTTTTAAGCCGAAAAGGCGAGGCGCTACGGTAGCGCCTCGCCTTTTTCATGACCGTAAACAGCCCCTTGGAATTACTCCAAAACCACGCGCTGACTGGCGGTGCGGCCGTCGTAGTCGAGGCGCAGGACGTAGAGCCCGCGGGCCAGGCCGGCCGTGCGCAGTGTGAGGGCCGGTGCTCCGGCTACAGCCAGTACCGTGCGCCCCGTGGCCTCGAGCAGGGCCACCCGGCGTGGCGGCGCCGCCTCAAAGCGCAGTTCCAGCTGTTCGCGGGCCGGGTTGGGCCAGAGCTGCACGGCGGCCTCGTGCGCCGATTTGGACGCCAGCGGCTGGGCCGCCAGCAGGCGGGTAAGGCCGGAACTGGGCTGCCCGCCCACCTGCTCAAACAAGCCGGCAACGATGATTTTGCCGCTGGCTTCAACCCGCATATCGATTACCCGGGCGGTGTTGTAGGTATAGTTGATGACCGGCATGGTGCGGAACCGACTGATGTAATGCGCATTGAGGGTCGTATCGGGTTGGCCGCTGGCTACGCAACGCACCAGCGGCGCCGGGCCACCCCGGGCATTTGCCGCATTCAAGGTACCCGCCGCCAGAACAAGGCCATCCGCTTGCTCGACCAGTCTGGTCACCGGGCCGGTCGGGAAATTGGTATAGACGGGGTAGCCCATCTGATACGACTGCAAGCTGCTGTCGATGGTGCCGTTGGGCAACAGCCGGAGCAGGCTGGGAATGCTGCCTCCGTAGTCGAAGATGCCGCCCAGCAAGTAGCGCCCGTCGGCCAGCCGCAGCAGGCAGTTCACATCGGACCGGTTGAGCGTCTGGGCCACGAAGCTGGCATCGGGCGCGCCAGTGGCGCTGATGCGGCCAGTGGTGACCCGGTTGTTGAGTTCCGGCGAAGACGTGACGTAGGTGAAGCCGCCTGTGGGCTCCAGGCTCACGGCTTTCACGTACATGTCGGCGCTCAGGGCCGGGCTTTGAAAACCCGTGTCGCGGCTGCCGTCGCTGTTCAGGCGCACCAAGGTTTGCTGGCCGGTCACCACCAGCTTGCCATCGGCCTGCACGAAAACCGTGGCGCCCGCCCGGCGCAGGCGCGTGCCCAACGCCGCCGAGGTATCGAGCACAAATGAGGCATCGGGGTCGCCGCTGGGCAGCAGGCGCACCAGCGGGCGCACCGAGTCGGCCCACACCAGTGCCCGGCCATCGGCCTGCACGGCCAACAGGCCCGAAACCCCACTGCCCAGCTGCGGGCAGCGGAAGCTCACATCGGGGCGGCCGTCGGCCAGGATGCGGGCCACGTGGCGGGTGGCGTGGCCGTCCACGGCCGTGAAATCCCCACCAACCACGTACTTACCGTCGGCCTGTGGCACCACCCGGCGCAAAATGCTGACGTTGGCACCGTTTTGAAAGGTGGCGTTGTGAAAGCTGGGGTCGCGCTGCTGGGCCTGCGCCAGCGCGCCACTTCCCAATAGCCCGAGGAGAAAAAGTAAGGGTTTGCGCATAGCCGAAGGAAAATAAAAATGGGTTCCGTGCTATGCGCAAATATCCAGCCAAAGCGCTGTCATTCTATTCGCTATCGGCAGCTGATGTAGAACTGCTGACCTGCTGGTACGCCGGCAGCTGATAGAACGGCCGCAGCAGGCGCACCACGTCTAGGGCGTCGGCCAGGGCTTCGTGGGCCACTTCGCGGTCGTCGAAGCGGGCGCGGGCCTTGCAGATGCGCATACTGGGCAGGCGCGAGTCTTTGTGCCAATTGAGGTAGAACACGGCCGGGTCGAGCATGGCGGGCTCGGCGCGCACGAGGGTGCCGTAGCCGGGCAGCTCTTTTAGAAAACCCAGGTCGAAGACGCCGATGTTTTTGCCCGCCATGGTCACCGACACGCAGTCCTTGGCATCGGGCCGGAAGCCGTGCGCCAGCAGAAACGCCCGGAGCTGCGGCAGCAGCTCGTCGGGGGTGCACAGCTCAGGATTGGGCTCCTTTTGGGCCAGTTCCTGCAGCAGACGGGCGTTGAGGGCCAGGGCGCCGGCCGTGCCCACGTACTCGGGGTGGCGCACCACGCGGCGGAAGGCGGGCAGTTCGGCCAGCGGCAGGGGATGGCGCGAGTCTTCAATGACGGCGGCCAGCTCCAGAATCTGGTGGCGGCGCGGGTTCGAGCCGGAGGTTTCGAGGTCGAGGGAAACGTAGCGCATATGCCCGGTGTACGGGCAACGGCTCCCGGCCGCTGCCGACTCAGCCGCCAAACACCTTTTTCAGCAGCTCGGTGGTGCGGGCCACGGGGTTTTGGCGGATGTTGGCTTCTTCCTGGGCAATGAGCGTGAACAGGCCGTCGATGGCCTTACCGGTGGCGTACTGGTTGAGGTCGGTTTGCACGGGCTGCACCAGCGGAATGCGGTTGTAGGTGGTGCTGAGCTGGGTGTAGTACCTGGTGGCGCCCACCTTGTCGAGGCTTTGCTGAATAATGGGCTGGAACGCGGTGGTGAGCTGGCCGGTGGTGGTCCGTTTGAGGTACTGCGTGGCCGCGTCCGGCTGCCCGCTCAGGATGTTCCACACATCCGTGAAAGTCAAGCTTTTGATGGCGTTCAGAAAAATGGGCTTGGCACTTTTGGCGGCGTCTTCGGCCCCGCGGTTGAGGCTCAGCTCAAAGGCATCAACCTGGCTGCCCAGGCCCAGGGCGCGCAGCTTGGTGGCCACGCGCTGCGCATCGGCTGGAAATGGAATGCGAATGAGCGAGTTCAGGTTGAAGCCGTCGGTTTGGGAGGCTTGGTCGGCGCCCTTGCTGATGCCCTGGATGAGGGCTTCCTTGAGGCCGTTGGCAGCTTCGGCGTTGCTCACGCCGCCGGGGGCGGTGCCGGCGGCTTTGCCCAGCGGGGGCAGCTTCACGTTGCCGATTTTAGGCAGGGAAATCTGGGCCGAAGCGTGCGTTGCGGCCCCCAGCACGAGGGCCAGCAGCAAAAAAAATCTGTTTTTCATAGAAGCAGATGGGTATAGGCAGAATAATAAAATGCGGCGTTGGGTGTTATCCAGCCAATTAGGATGACGCAAACCTAGCCCTCCCCTTTCCCTGCCGCCCCACGTTATCGACCACGAGGCAACCTCTCACGACCGGAACCGGTCATCCATCGGCTGGGCCGATGGCAGCCGGTGGACGTTTGCAACGGGCGGCGCTGGCAGCGGGATTTTCAGCCGAGATTATTTTTTTCTAAAAAGCTGATTTCACGCGATTCCGAGCTACACTCCTGGTTTTCCCAAGGCTTTCAGCCCGAGTTTACAGCGTCTAACCCTTAGATTAGAGGCTCCTTACCGCCACCCTCCCTCCTTTCCATGAAAATAAACCGCGCTGCCGGGCTGGCCCTGCTTTGCATTCCTTTGTGCGCCCACCTGGCGGCAGGCCAGACGGCGCCCCCCAACGCGGCGCTGGCCTCGGCCTTGGGTGCGGCGCAGCAGCAGTACACGACGTCCTTCGCGCTGTCGTCGCAGCTCTACAACGGCCCCGAATACATTGACTACGCCCGGCGCTACCACGCCCAGACGGGCCATCAGTTTTTTGACCAGCCCACCAGGCAGCCGGGCGCGGTGTTCTACAACGGCCACTACTTTCCCGGCCTGCTGCTGACCTACGACGTGGTGCGCGACCAGATAGTGTTGTCGCCGCCCCGCAGCCCGCTGTCGCTGCGGCTTATCAACGAGAACGTGCGGTCGTTTTCGGTCAACAATCACCGCTTTGTGCGCCTGGTGGCCGATAGCGCCAACAGCCACGTCATTCAAACGGGCTACTACGAGGTGCTGCTCGACAGCACCGTGCAGGTGCTGGCCCGGCGCTCGAAGCGCCTGCAGGAGCAAATTGTGCAGCGCAACATTGACGTGGAGTTTTTGCCGCAAGACCAGTTGTTTATTAATAAGGCCGGCACCTACTACGCCATTGGCCGGAAGACGGCGCTGCTGCGCGTTTTTGCCGACCGCGCCAAGGAGGTGCAGGACTACGCGAAAGCGCAAAAGCTGTCTTTCAAAAAGGCCCGGCTGGAAGCCTCGACGGTGGAGCTGGCCCGCTACTACTCCGGGCTGCCGCGCTAGGGTCCGGCCCGGCCTGCTATTCAGCGTCATTCCTTTCCTTACATGAAATACTGTTATTCTACTTGTTGCGGCTTGTTGCTGCTCTTGCTGAGCCTGACCGGCTACGGGCAGCAGGCCGAAAAAACCATTACCGGCGACTTCAACCACCTGCTGTTTGAGCAATTTGCCAGCCAGCTGGAGGCCCAGACGGCCTACCGGTTCTACTTCGACCCCACGGCCGTGGACAGCCTGTTTGTGACGCTGCGGGTGCAGGACCAGCCGGTGCCGGCCGTGCTCCAGCAAGCCTTGCAAAACACGAAGTTCCGCTTCGCCATCGACGACGAGCGCCGGGTGTTCGTGACCGCCGGCACGGTGATTTCGGCCGCGCCCGCCGCCGATTTCTACCAGCCCCGTCCCGCCACGGCTGCGTCCCTGGTCCCGGCCGACGAAGCCGCCGCGCCGGCGGCCTCCACCCGCTCGCACCTCGTGAGCGCCTCCGAGTACAAGGTGTACGAGATTGGCGCGGGCGGCGGCAGCGGCAAGGTCACGCTGGGGGGCCACATTCGGGAGCTGAAATCGGGCGAGCCGGTGATTGGGGCGTCCATCGTGGCCGAGGCCCTGAACTTGGGGACCACCACCGACCAGTTCGGCTATTATTCGCTCACGCTGCCGGCCGGCCGCCACGACCTGAAAATCCGGGGCCTGGGCATCAAGAACACCAAGCGGCAGGTGGTGCTGCGCGGCAACGGCAAGCTCGAAATTGAGGTGGAAGAAGACATCATTACCCTCAAGGAAGTGGTGATTGAGGCCGAGAAGGACAAGAACGTTTCGGGCATGCAGATGGGCCTGGAGAAGCTGGACATCAAGACCATGCGCCAGGTGCCCACGGCCTTTGGCGAGACGGACATTCTGCGCGTCATCATGACCCTGCCGGGCGTGAAAACCGTGGGCGAGGGCAGCACGGGCCTCAACGTGCGCGGCGGCGCAACGGACCAGAACCTGATTCTGTTCAACGACGCCACCATCTACAACCCGTCGCACTTGTTCGGCTTCTTCTCGGCCTTCAACCCCGACATTTTGCAGGGCGTGGAGCTGTATAAAAGCGCTATTCCGGCCAAGTACGGCGGGCGCCTGGCCTCGGTGCTCGACATCACTACGCGCGAGGGCAACAAGAAAAAGTTTGGCGGGGCGGGCGGCATCGGGCCGCTCACCAGCCGCCTCACGCTGGAAGGGCCCATCCTCAAAGACAAAAGCTCGTTCATTGTGAGCGGCCGGGCCAGCTACTCGGACTGGATTCTGAAGCAGCTGTCGGACAAGAACTTCTCGCAGAGCGCGGCCTCGTTCTACGACGTCACGGCCCACGTCACCCACGAGTTCAACGAAAAGAACACCGTCTACGCCACGGGCTACTTCAGCTCCGACCGGTTTCGGCTGGCCAGCGACACCACCTACAGCTACCGCAACCAGGCCGCCAGCCTGAAGTGGCGCCACAACTTCAGCAACCGGCTCTATGGCGTGCTCACGGGCACCTACAGCCACTACGACTACGACGTGACCTCGACCCAAAACCCGGTCACGGCCTCGCAGCTCAAATACGCCATTGAGCAGTCGGGCGCTCGGGCCGACTTCACGTACTACCCCAACAACCGGCACACCGTGGACTTCGGCGGAAGCACGCTGCTCTACAACATCGCGCCGGGCAGCTTCCTGCCGCGGGGCGACCAGTCGCTCATCCGGCCCGACGTGCTGAGCAAGGAGCGCGCCCTGGAAAGCGCGCTGTATGTGTCGGATAAGTTCGACATCACTTCCCGGTTTTCGGTTTCGGCGGGCCTGCGCTACTCCTTTTTCCAGGCCCTGGGCCCGCGCAATGTGCTGCAATACGCCCCCGGCGAGTCGCGCACCGAAGCGTCCGTTGTCGACACGGTGCGCTACGGCTCGAACAAGGTGCTGGCCTCGTACCAGGGGCCGGAATACCGGCTGTCGGCGCGCTACTCGCTGAACGACCGGGCGTCGGTGAAGGCGAGCTACACCCGCACGCGCCAGTACATTCACCAGCTCACGAACACGGCCTCGGTGTCGCCGACGGACGTGTGGAAGCTGAGCGACAACAACATCCGCCCGCAGGTGGGCGACCAGTACTCGGTGGGCTACTACCGCAACTTCAAGTCGAACACCATCGAGGCGTCGGTCGAAACCTACTACAAGACCCTGCGCGACTTCGTGGACTACAAGAGCGGCGCCACGCTCGTGCTCAACCCCCACATCGAAACCGACATCATCAACGCCGCGGGCAAGGCTTACGGCGTGGAAGTGTTTGTGAAGAAGCTTACCGGCAAGCTCAACGGCTGGGTGGGCTACACCTACTCCCGCTCGCTGGTGCAGGTGAACGCGGCCACCACCGCCGACATGATAAACGGCGGCCGGTACTACCCCAGCAACTTCGACAAGCCGCACGACTTTACACTGGTGGGCAACTACCGCTTTAGCCGGCGCATCAGCACCTCCCTCAACGCCACCTATAGCACCGGGCGGCCCATCACGCTGCCGCTGGCCAAGTACTACCTCGGCAATTCGCAGCGCGTGTACTACTCCGACCGCAACGCCTACCGCGTGCCCGATTATTTCCGCATCGACCTGGCCGTGAACCTCGAGGGCAACCACAAGGTGAAGAAGCTGGCCCACAGCTCCTGGACGGTGGGCGTGTACAACCTCACCGGCCGCCACAACCCTTATTCCATCTATTTCAAGTCGGTGGGCGGGCAAATCAGGGGCTACCAGCTGTCGATTTTCGGCAATCCCATTCCCACCATCACGTATAATTTCAAGTTCTGATATGCAGGTGTCTTCTCTTCTAATCCGGCGGGTGCTGTCGGGGTGCCTGGTGCTGCTGGCGGCCTGCACCGACCCGTACATGCCCGAGGTCATTACGTCGCCGCCCAGCTACCTGGTGGTCGATGGCTTTCTCAACGCCCAGGGCGTGACCACTATCAACCTTTCGCGCACCTACGCCGTGGCCTCGAAAGCCACCCAACCCGTCGAAACCCAGGCCACGGCTTACATCGAGGACGAAGCCGGCACCCGCCTGCCCCTGACCGAGGGCACCGTAAAGGGCACGTACACCTCGGCCGCGCAAACGCTGAACCCGGCCCGCAAATACCGCCTGCATCTGCGCACGCAGGCCGGCAAGGAATACGTGTCGGACTATGTGCCGGTGAAGATTACGCCGGCCTTCGATGCAGTGGACTGGCGCGCGGAACGCGAGGGCCTGGGCATCTACGTGAGCACCCACGACGACGCCAATGCCACGCAATACTACCGCTGGGAATACGAAGAAACTTGGGAGATTATTCCGCCGCTGCGGCCCTCGCTCGAGTTTCTCAACAACAACATAATTCCCATTCGGGTGCCCTACCCCACGGTGTGCTGGGGCACGGAACGGTCGCCGATTGTTCAGCTCACGAAAACCACTTCCCTGAGCCAGGACGTGGTGTCGAACTTTTTGCTGCGCCGCCTGCCCCAAAACTCCGACCGGATTTTCCGGCGCTACAGCCTGCTGGTGCAGCAGCACGCCCTCACCAAAGAGGAATACGCCTACTGGGACCTGCTACGCAAAAACACCGAAAGCATCGGCACGCTCTTCGACCCGCAGCCGGCCCAGCTCACGGGCAACGTGCACTGCGTGAACAGCCCCGACGACCTGGCGATGGGGTTTGTGGGGGCCCACACGCTGCAGCAGCGCCGCATTTTTGTGGAGCGCACCCAGTTGCCCTTCAGCTGGCCTTTCAATGACGGCTTCACGGGCTGCTACCCGCCCGACACACTCGACCTGAGCAAGGTTAAAAACCCTTTCCAGATTTTTCGGTCGGGAGTGGCGTTGCCGGTAGGCCAAATTCCTAAGGGTTATACCATATCCACCCTGGATTGCGTCGATTGTCGTCGCAAGGGCACCACCGTGCGTCCTTCGTTCTGGTAGCCGCTTTCTATTCGTTGAGCTATGATGCCTAAAAAGATATTGCTGGCCACGCCGTTGGCCCTGCTGGCGCTGGCTACCCCCCAAGCCGCCGCGGGCCAGACCGCGCCGCTCGACTCGCTGGACGGCCTCACGGGCAAGCTGTTGCGCTACGAGCAGCGCAGCCCGCACGAAAAGCTGTTCCTGCACCTCGACCGCCCGGTGTACCTCAGCGGCGAAACCCTCTGGTTTAAGGTTTACGCCGCCGATGGCACCCACGCCCGCCCCCTGGCCCTGAGCAGCGTGGCCTACGTGGAAGTGCTGGATGCCGACCGCCAGCCCGTGCTGCAAACCAAGGTGGCCCTGCAGCAAGGCACCGGCCAAGGCACGCTGGTGCTGCCCACGGCCCTGGCGGCGGGCGGCTACACCGTGCGCGCCTACACCAGCTGGATGAAAAACTTCAGCCCCGACGCCTACTTCCACCGCTCCATCACGGTCATCAACACCCAGGCGGCTTCGGGGGCCAGCGCCCGCGATTCGGCCGCGGCCTACGACGCGCAGTTCTTTCCCGAGGGCGGCCACCTGGTGCGGGGCCTGCGCAGCCGGGTGGCCTTCAAAATTACCGACAAGGCCGGGCGCGGCACCGCTGCCGAAGGCCGGGTGCTGAACCAGCGCGGCGCCGTGGTGGCCACCTTCAAAACCCAGCGCTTCGGCATGGGCCACTTCGACTTTACCCCGGCCCCTGGCCCCGACACTTACACGGCCACCGTCACGCTCGGGCCCAAGCGCGTGCTGACGCAGCCGCTGCCCGTGGCGGCCGAGCAGGGCTACGTGATTCGCCTCGACGACACCGGCGCCGACGAACTGACCCTGACGGTGAAAACCAGCAGCCCGCAGCCCGAGCCGCTGGCCCTGCTGGCGCACTCGCGGCAACAGGTGGCCCTGGCCGCCAAGCAGATGCTGGTGAACGGCCAGGCCGTTTTCACTTTCAAAAAAAGCGCCTTGCTCGATGGTGTGTCGCACCTTACGCTGTTCAACGCTGACCGCAAGCCCTTGTGCGAGCGGCTGTATTTCCGGGCGCCCCAACAGCTGCTGGCCCTCACGGCCCAGGCCGACAAGCCGCAGTATGGCGTCCGCAACAAGGTGAGCGTGCAGGTAGCGGCGCCCGCCCCGGCGGCCAGCCTGTCGATGGCCGTGTACCGGCTCGATTCGCTGACCACGGCGCCCGGCCTGGGCATCGACCGCTACCTCTGGCTCACGTCCGAGCTGCAGGGCACGGTGGAAAACCCCGACTACTACTTCACGGCCACCGGCCCGGAAGCCGCCGAAGCCACCGACAACCTGCTGCTGACGCAGGGCTGGAGCCGCTTTAAGTGGGAAGACGTGCTGGCCGCGCCCAAGCCCTTCGAGTTTCTGCCCGAGCCGTACGGCCCTGTGATACAAGCCCAGGTGCTGCAGGCCGGCACCCGCCAGCCCCGGGCCGGCATCAACGTCTTCCTGTCGTCGCCCAGCCGCATCGTGGACCTGAGCGTGGCGGCCAGCAATGCCCAGGGCGTGGTTTGGTTCGAGCCCAACCGCTTCAGCGGCCCCCGCGAAATCATTTTGCAAACCGACGCCGGGCAAGACAGCACCAGCCAACTCACGCTGCTCAGCCCTTTCTCGACCCGCTACGCCGCCGGGGCGCGCCCGGCGTTCGGCCTCACGCCACGCTTCCAGAACGACTACGCCAAGCGGCACTTTCAGGCCCAGGTGCAAAACGCATTCGGCAGCCAATACCGCAACCGCTACGCCTCGGGGCGCGTGGACAGCCTGGCCTTCTTCGGCAAGCCCGATGAAACGTACCTGCTGGACAAGTTTACGCGCTTCAAGGTGATGGAGGAAGTACTGCGCGAGTACGTGCCGGGCGTGGTGGTCCGGATTCGCAAAGACGGCTTTCACCTGCTGGTGACTGACCGGACAAACCGCACCCTGCTGACGGAAAACCCCATGGTGCTGCTCGATGGCATGCCGGTGTTCAACATCAACAAGATAATGGCCTTCAACCCGCTGAAGGTGCGCAAGCTCGACGTGCTGGACGGCCGCTACTTTCACGGCCCGGCCGTGTACAACGGCATCGTGAGCTTCACCACTTACAAAGGCGACCTCGAAGGCTTCCCGCTCGACCCGCACGTGCTGGTGCAGGAGTACGAGGGCGTGCAGCACCAGCGCGAGTTCTACGCCCCGCGCTACGACACGCCCGAGGCCGCCAAAAGCCGCCTGCCCGACCTGCGCAACCTGCTCTACTGGAACCCGGATATCAACCTGACCGGCTCCACCGCCAAGACGCTGGACTTCTACACCGGCGACCAGGCTGGGCGCTACTTGGTGGTGCTACAGGGGCTGGCCACCAACGGGCTGGCCGGCAGCCGCAGCTTTGTGCTGGACGTGAAGCCGGCCTTGTAGCCTCAGTGCTTATTGCGAAAAAGGGACAGTGCCGGGTTTGAAGCCGGCACTGTCCCTTTTTTGCTACTCATTCTGTGCGCTTACTCCACCACGATGCGGCGGGTGGCCGGGCCGCTGGCGTAGTCCACGCGCAGCACGTATACGCCCGGGGCCAGCGCGGCTGTGTTGAGCGAAACGTCGGCGGCCGTGGCTTCTTGGCTGATGACGGTTTTACCCAGCGCGTCCAGCAATTGCACGCGCTGCGGGTGGGCGCTGGCTTCCAGTTGCAGGTGCAGCACCTCGCGGGCCGGCACGGGCCAGGCCTGAATCCGACTGTCTGCTTTGGCCGTGCGCACGGCCAGCACGCCGGTGGGCAGGAAGCGCACCAAGCCCGTGGCGGGCTGCCCTGCCGCCTGCAGGAAGTAGCCGCCCGCTACAACAGCACCATCGGGCTGCACCAGCACATCCGATACTGAGTAGCGCTCAAAAACAGGGGTGCCGGTCGGATTGGTGATGAGGCTGGTGCTGAAAGTAGCATCGAGCTGGCCATTTGCCTCGAGCCGGGCCAGCAAGGTAGCCGGGGCACCGAACTGGCTGCTTTGCTGCATGTAGCCGCCCACTACCAGCCGGCCATCGGCCTGTGCGGCTACGGCATTCACCCCGGAATAGGCCAGCGCTGGTCCGGCAATGGGCTGGAAAGGCGTTGTAAAGCCCGCTACATCGGCCCCGCTGGCCGTGGCCCGGGCCAGCACTCTGGTAGCACCCAATACGCCGGAAGTGATGTAGTCGCCGGTGGCCGATACCTGATAAACCCGGTCCAAGCCCGTGTAAGGCAATCCCTGCGATGCCTGGGCCGGGGGCGTATAAGCAAATGCGGGGTCCGGGTTGCCGCCCGGTAACAGGCGCTGCAGGGTCTGGCTATAAGTTGCTCCGGTTACGGGCACTACGCACACAATAGAACCATTTGCCTGCACCAGCCCGCTGTAGACGACCGGCTGGGCAGCCGGTGGGGCAAAGGTGGGCTCTACGCTGCCGTTGGCCAGAAGCCGGGTCAGGTTGGCCTTGCCAGCAGCATCGGTGAACGCCCCGCCCACGATTATCTGCCCACCGGCTTGCTCGGCCAGCAATTGAATGCGGCTGCGCGGTGAAGAAGCAGTCAGTGGTATTGCGGGTACAAAGCCCGGGTCGGCAAGGCCGCTCGTAGTTAAGCGCGCAAATACCGGTTCCTCGGGCGAACTATTGGCGGTGTAAGTGTTGCCGTTTAATGTGTTGCCGGCAACCAGCACCTTGTCATCGGCCTGCACAGCCAATGCCGACAGGGTCCAGGAGGCGCTGTTGGGTTGCCGCCAGGCAAAGTTCAAGTCAGGCTGCCCGTCCGGCAGCAGTCGCGCAATGCGGTCGGTCAGGTGGCCGTCAATGCTGTTGAAATACCCCGCAATGAGCAGCTTGCCATCGGCTTGCCGCACCACTTTCCGCACATTTCCCGGCACTTGTAGCAAGGGTGCAAAGGTCGTTTCCAACGCCCCGGTAGGCTGCAAGAGGGACAGCGTGCGGCGCTGCCCCGAAAAATTGCTGGTGTAGCCCCATGTCAGCAGGTTGCCGTTGGGCAGGCCCCGCAGCTCGCTCAGCGCCCAGTCGGGACCGCTGCCCGGCTGGAAAGCGGCATCGAGAGCGCCGTTTGCCTGCAAACGCACCAGTTGAGCGTCGAAACGGGCTCCGGTTTGCGACAAAGTAGAGTAGGTGCTCTGTAGCACCGCTACCTGCCCGTTGGGCGTCACCACCAGGCGCTGGCAGTCGCGCCCCGCCACGCTGGCCGGCACGGCAAAGCCGGGGTCGAGTGCCCCGGTAGGCAGCAAGCGAAATATCGAAACAGATTGCCCGCCAACGACATTGATAGCATAGCCACCAACCACCACAGAACCATTGGCAGTTAAGGCAATCGAATTGACGTAGAGCGGAGCATTGGTGTAGGCTTGGTTCTGGAAGCTGGTGTCGGTGCTGCCATTGGTGTTCAGCCGGGCCACAAAAAACGCACGGCTGCCGTTGAGCCAAGTGAATGGGCCACCCAGGATAATTTTCCCGTCGGTTTGCAGCAGCATCTGATTTACTTGCGAACCGTAAGTCAGCGAAACGCTGAAGCTTGGGTCAAGCGTCCCATCGCTCTGCAAACGCACGATTTCCGCATTCGCGTTGGTTGTAAAATCGCCCCGAATGATAATTCGGCCATCTGCCTGGAGCAGCATTTCCCTTACCTCGGGGGCAGGATAACTCCCCGAAAAAGTCACGTTAAGGGTGGGGTCCAACGTACCATTGGCGTTAAGCCGAAACAAATAGTTGCGCTGCGTAGCGCCGTTTTGGTAGCGGCCCTGCACCAAAAGCTGCCCATTGGGCATGGGCAGCAGCTTCCCCGCCCACACGGTGGCCGCGCTTAGGTTTTGCCGAAATACCTGGTCCTCAACGCCCGCCGCATCGAAGCGTGCCAAGCCGCTGCCCGCCTGGCCATTGATGCGGGTGAAATCCCCAGCAACCACGAACTGCCCGTTCGGCATCTGGACCGCATCTTTCACCGTGGCCTCCCCATAAATCGCGGGAATATGAAACGCGGGGTCAAGCGTTTGGGCCAGGAGCCGGTTCGGAAGCCAAGCCAGTAGTGCCAACCATAAAATCGGAATTCGTAAGTGATGCATCATCGGGCCAGTGGAAAGAGGTGAATGTGGAAGTAACAGAATTCAGTACTAATGTATTGCGCGACAACTTGACTATTCAGAAGCTTGCTGAAATGAGCAAAAATCCAGCCACGTACCACGTTCCAACGTACTTTCGTTCTATGTCCGACACCGCCGCTCCCGCCCCCAAAAAGCTTTTCCTGCTCGACGCGTTTGCCCTCATCTACCGCTCGCACTTCGCGTTCAGCAAAAACCCGCGCATCAACTCCAAGGGCATGAACACGGGCGCCGTGCTCGGCTTCACCAACACGCTGGTGGAGGTGCTGCAAAAGGAGAAGCCCACCCACATCGGCGTGTGCTTCGATGCGGCCAAGAAAACCTTCCGCCACGACCAGTTTGCCGAGTACAAGGCCCAGCGCCAGGCCATGCCCGAGGACATCGGCATCGCCATTCCCTACATCAAGAAAATCATCCAGGGCTTCCACATCCCCATCCTGATGATGGACGGCTTCGAGGCCGACGACGTTATCGGCACGCTGGCCCAGAAAGCGGAGAAGGAAGGCTTCGAGGTGTTTATGATGACGCCCGACAAGGACTACTGCCAACTGGTGACGGAGCACATCAAAATCTACCGCCCCGCCTTCATGGGCAACGCGGCCGAAATCCTGGACGTGGACCATGTGCTGGCCCGCTTCGAGATTGAGCGCGTGGAGCAAGTCATTGACATTCTGGGCCTGCAGGGCGATGCTTCGGACAACATCCCGGGCATTCCCGGAATTGGCGAGAAGACGGCCAAGGCCCTGATAAAGCAATACGGCTCGGTGGAAAACCTGATTGCCAACTCCGACCAGCTCAAGGGCAAGCAGCAGGAAAACGTGCGCAACTTCGCCGAGCAGGGCTTGATGAGCAAGGAGCTGGCCACCATCCACGTGAACGTGCCGCTCGACTTCGAGCCCGACAAGCTGGTGCTCGACGCGCCCGACGAGAACACCCTGCGCGAGCTGTTTGAGGAGCTGGAGTTCCGGCAGCTGTCGGCCCGCATTTTGGGCGGGGGCAGCGGCCCGGCCCGCATGCCGGCCAGCGTGGCCGCTCCTGGCTCCAAGCCCGTGCGGCGGCCCCGGGCAGCGGCCGGGCAGGCCTCCTTATTCGGCAACCCCGGCGACGAGGCCGTGGCCATTGGCGCCGAAGAAGGCGAAACGGCCGGCTACGGGGCGCCCAGCGGCCCACGCAAGCGGCTGGAGGACGTGCCGTATAACTACCACCTGATGGATACGCCGGAGCTGCGTAAGTCGCTGCTGGGCTTCCTGATGCAGCAAACGGAAGTGAGCTTCGACACCGAAACGACCGGGCTGGATATTATGACCGCGCGGCTGGTGGGCCTGAGCTTCTGCTGGCTGCCGGGCGAAGCTTACTACGTGCCCGTGCCCACTGAGGACCAGACCGCCGTGCAAGCCATTGTGGAGGAGTTCTGCCCGTTTTTCTCGGCCTCAACCATCCTGAAAATCGGCCAGAACGTGAAGTACGACCTCACCATTCTGCGCCATTACAGCGTGGAAGTGAGCGGGCCGCTGTTCGACACCATGCTGGCCCACTACCTCATCGAGCCCGACATGCGCCACAACATGGACGTGCTGGCCGAAACCTACCTGCACTACACGCCCGTGAGCATCATCGAGCTCATCGGCCCCAAAGGCAAGAAGCAGAAAACCATGGCCGACATTCCGCCGGCCGAAGTGAAAGACTACGCCTGCGAAGACGCCGACGTGACCCTGCAGCTCAAGCACGTATTCGAGCCCATGCTCAAGGACCTGGGTTTGCTGGGCTTGCTCAACGACGTGGAAAACCCCTTGGTGCCGGTGCTCAGCAGCATCGAATACGAGGGCGTGAAGATTGACTCGGGCGCGATGAATGAGTACTCGGCCGAGCTGCAGGGCTACATCACGGAGCTGGAAGGGCAGATTTTCCGCGAGGCCGGGCAGGAGTTCAACATCGGCTCGCCCAAGCAGCTGGGTGAGGTGCTGTTCGATAAGATGGACATCGGCAAGGGCAAGGTGAAGAAAACCAAAACTGGCCAGTACGCCACCGGCGAGGAGGTGCTCAGCCAGCTCGCCGCCGACAACCCCATTGCCGGCCTCATCCTTGAGCACCGCCAGCTCACCAAGCTGCGCAGCACCTACGTGGAAGCCCTACCCCAGCTGGTGAGCGTGGTGGACGGCCGTGTGCACACCAACTTCAACCAGGCCGTGACGGCTACCGGCCGCCTCAGCAGCACCAACCCCAACCTGCAGAACATCCCCATCCGCACGGAGAAGGGCCGCGAAATCCGCAAAGCCTTCGTGCCGCGCGACGATAAGCACGTGCTGCTGGCCGCCGACTACTCGCAGGTGGAGCTGCGCATTATGGCCGACTTTTCGGGCGATAAAACCATGATTGAAGCCTTCCGCCTGGGCCAGGACGTGCACACCAGCACGGCCAGCAAGGTGTTCAAGGTGCCGCTCGAAGCCGTGGACGGCGAAATGCGCCGCAAAGCCAAAACCGTCAATTTCGGCATCATCTACGGCATTTCAGCCTTTGGGCTGGCCCAGCGCATCGGCATCGGCCGCAAGGAAGCCACCGACATCATCGAGACCTACTTCCAGGAATTCCCCTCAGTGAAGGCCTTCATGGACGAGAGCATCAACCGCGCCCGCGAGTTGGAATACGCCGAAACGCTGCTCAAGCGCCGCCGCTACCTGCGCGACATCAACTCGCGCAACGCCACGCTGCGCGGCTACACCGAGCGCAACGCCATCAACGCCCCCATCCAGGGCACGGCCGCCGACATCATCAAGATGGCCATGATTAACATCTACCACTGGCTGCGCGAGGAGAAGCTCCAAACCCGCATGATACTGCAGGTGCACGACGAACTGGTCTTCGACGCCGTGCAGGAGGAAGTCGAATACATCACCCCCAAAATCAAGGAGCTAATGACTACGGCCCTGCTGTTGCCCCACGGCGTGCCGCTGGAAGTAGAAGTGGGCACTGGTCGCAACTGGCTGCAGGCCCACTAACTAGATTCCTGCCTGTGGAAATGCCAAGCTGGTGGAGGGCGCTATTGATTGCCTTAAGCATGGGACTGCCCCTGGCTAGCTGGGGGCAGAACGACACTGCTGCCGCTTTTCAACCCCTATTGCGACGATTGTACAGTGAGCGGTTTTATAACGCTTTCAAGACACCGGCGAGCTTTTCGCTACCCATTGTGTACCGAGACAGTGTTTTTGATGCTGATAAGCAACGGGTTCTAAATTTTGAGTTGCAACTAGCTGATGAACCCTTAGCGCTAAAGCGTCGGATAGTCCAGTTGAACGGCCACGGCTACCCAGTAGCCTACCCCGTGGTCTTTCAAAATCACTTGGTGGCCCTCTTTAAAAACGGAAAATTTGGCTGTTATAATCTGAATGATTTAGCCCCTAATGACGCATTAGAGCGGCAGCTCAACACCAACAACTGGAAGCAGTTTTGGCTCTTGAATGGAAAGTTGGTGGCGCAAAGCGCAAGCAGGACTTACTCTTTTGAACCAGCTTCCGGCTGGCACCTTTCCAAGCAGCCGGTTCCTTTAGGTCAGCGGCCGAAGCTGTACGAAGACGCACGCTACGTAGCCTACTCCGACTGCAACGGGGAGTTTGGCGGCACGGTGTATTTCTATAATAAACAAACCCGAAAGACGCACCGCGCCAATGCAACCTGCGCCAATAGCCTATGGCAGGAAGATGGAAAATACCGTCTCCTAACATCGCTGGGCCACCTGATGGGCTCGGCTGGTTGTGCCATCATTCCTGACCCGGATGTATTGCCACTAGCAACTCATTCTGCTAATGAAAAAGTCAACTGGCAATACCGTTTTACACTACCGGAAAAAGGAGTAACCCCCGTTTTTAGGTTTCATGGGCTGCAGCTTTTGAGTGGGTTCAACTGGCACAATAAAAACTTGTACTTGATGAACTGGCGCCAAACCAGTTTTCTGGTAACGATTAGCAATCAAGTTATTACCATAGTAGACCCCTTGTTTGCCGACAATCTTTACACCCATGACCCCATCACGAACTCCTATAGTTCGGACCTGGCCGTAAGCAACATCAATTTATTCGATTTGGGTGAGCGTACTGTGTTGGCAACGCTGATATGGCAAGGCCAACAGCTTACCAAGGTAGAATGGAATGAATAATTTCAAAATCAGCTGATTGCGAGAATTTGGCTAGTGGCTTTATAACTTATAAAGTCATTTGTTCCTGCCTTGTACGCAGCCGCTTTGGCTGCGTAGTTAGCCCTCAAATTTGCTTGCCATGATGTTCTCCGCCGGCGTGTAGCATGCACCCCAGCAGGCCGGCCTCCGTATAGCTTTCGCACTTTACGTTTACCAACGCCATGCCTCACCCTTCGCATACTTCCACCCTGCAAAACCTGGCCCGCGGCGTGCTGGGCTCTTTCATGGTGCTGGCCGGCACCGGGCACCTCACCTTTGCGCGCCGCGAGTTCCAGGCGCAGGTGCCCGACTTTGTGCCCGGCGACAAGGACACCACCGTGCTGGCCTCGGGCGTGGTCGAAATTGGGCTGGGGCTGGCGCTGCTGTTGCTGAAGGGTAAGAACCGGCGGCGCATGGGCGTGGGGCTGGCCGCCTTCTACGCGGCCGTGTTTCCCGGCAATGTGCACCAGTACACCGAGCGCATTTCCGCTTTTGGCCTCGATACGGATGCCAAGCGGCTGGCGCGGCTGTTTTTCCAGCCCGTGCTGATGGGCGCGGCCCTGTACTCGACCGGCGCGCTGCAGTCGCTTAAGAAACAGAAATAGCCAACTTCAGTGGACCGACCCGACCAAAAAACCATGCTGGCTGAACTGACCAGCCTGCTCACCAAAGGCAACGCGCACGCCACCTTCGAGGAAGCCTGCGCCGGCCTCACACCCGAAATCTGGAACCAACGCGTGCCCGACGTGCCCTACACTATCTGGCAGCTGGTGGAGCACGTCCGCATTGCGCAGTGGGACATCGTGGAGTTTTGCCTAGAGCCCGACCACGAGTCGCCGAAATGGCCGGAGGGCTACTGGCCCGCGCCCGATGCCACCGCCGACGAGGAAGAGTGGCAGGAAACCCTCGACCATATCCGCCAGGACCGACAGCGCTTCCTGCACCTGCTGCACGCCCCCGGCACCGACCTGCTGGCTAAAATTCCCCACGGCACCGGCCAAACCATTCTGCGCGAAGCCATGCTCATTGCCGACCACAACGCCTATCACACCGGCGAAATCATTCTGGTACGCCGCCTGCTGAAGGCCTGGAAATAAACAAGGCTCATCGGTTCATCTAACGCAAAAAGCCCAGCACGTCAGGCGCGCCGGGCGATTTCTGAGGCGTCAAGCAGTCTGGCAACGCCTATTTCTTGTAAGCCACGCGGTAAATCACGCCGTTGTCGTCGTCGCTCATCAGCAACGAGCCGTCGGTGGCCTGAATGAGCCCGCAGGGACGGCCAAACTCCGACTTGTCGTTCTCCACCAAAAAGCCCGTGATGAAATCCTCAAATTTCTCCGGCTTGCCCAGGGCATCGAAGTGCACGCGCACCAGCTTGTAGCCCGAGGGCTGGGCCCGGTTCCAGGAGCCGTGCATGGTCACGAAAGCATCGTTTTTGTAAGCGGCCGGAAATTGCGTGCCCTTGTTGAAAACAAGACCCAGCGGGGCCGAATGAGCCTTGTAGAGCAGCAGCGGGCGCTGGTTTTTGGCGTCGAATTGCTCGTAGGTTTCGCCGCTCTTGGGCTTGTTGGCGGGGTAGGGCTTGCCGTCGGCAATGATGGACGGCCAGCCGTAGCCGGCGCCCTGCTTCAACTGGTTCAGCTCCTCCATCTGGTCCTCGTCGCCGAGCCAGTCGATGCCGTGGTCCATGCCGAACAACTGCCCGGTGGCCGGGTGCCAGTCGAAGCCGATGGTGTTGCGCAGGCCCTTGGCGTAGATGCTGCGGCCCGAGCCGTCGGTTTTGAGCACCAGCAGGGTGGCGTTTTCGGGGTTGTCCTCGTCGCAGGCATTGCAGGTGCTGCCCACCGAAAGGTAGAGCTGGCCGTCGGGCCCGAAATGCAGCACGCGGTTGGCGTGCTGGCCGGCGTCGGGCAGGTCTTTGTACAGAATTTTAGGCTCGCTCAGGCCGCCGTCGGGCAGCACATCGGCCACATACACTTCCCGAATGGCGCTGAGGTACATCTTGCCGTCTTTCATCGCCAAGCCGTGCAGGTGGGGCTTCTGGGCCACCTGGCGCACCACTTCGGCCTTGCCGTCCTTGTTGGCATCGCGCAGCAGCGTGATGCTGCCCTTCACGCGGTTGCTCACGTAGAGGTCGCCGTTGGGCGCCTGGGCCAGCATGCGGGGCATGTCGAGGCCCTCGGCGTACTTGCTGATGGTGAAGCCGGCGGCCACCTTCAGGGCGGCCACGCGGGCGTCGGTGGCGGGTAGCTTGTTGGGCAGGTAAATGTTGCCCGTCATCTTGAAAGGCGTGGCGGCCGGCGGCACGTTTTGGGCGGCGGCGGTGAAGGTGGTGAGCAGCGCAGCAGCGAGTATAATGGGTCGAATAAGAGCCATGAGCATTGATAAATTGTTCATCCTCTTCAACCTCTATTTCCGGCCTGGGGTTGCGTAGCCGCTACTCCACCGCCACCGTGCGCCGGATACCCAGTTTTTTCATGCGGGCTTCCAGGGTCTTGGGGTTAATATCGAGCAACAATGCTGCACCCTGCGCCCCGCTCACGCGGCCACCGGTGCGCTGCAAGGCTGCCAGAATGTGGTCCCGTTCCTGCTCCTTCATGGTTTTTATAGGCACGGCAGCCGGCACAACCGGCGCGGCCGTGGCCGCCATCATCAGCGGGGCCCCGGCAAAGCCCGCGAACTCCAGAAACTGCCCCTGGCTCACGATGATGGACTGCTCCAGCACGTGTTCCAGCTCGCGGATATTGCCGGGCCAGGAATAAGCCTGCAGGGCCGCCAGGTCATCGGGGCGCACTTGGCGCACGGGCTTACCCAGGCGTTTGCTCAAGCGCTGAATGAAGTGGCGCATCAGCGGCTCGATGTCTTCGCGGCGCTCGCGCAAGGGGGCCAGCTCAATGGGGAAGACGTTGAGGCGGTAGTACAAATCGGCCCGGAAGCGGCCGGCGGCCACCTCATCGGCCAGCACGCGGTTGGTGGCGGCGATGACGCGGGCGTCGGAGTGCAGCACTTTGGTGCCGCCTAGCCGCTCAAATTCCTTTTCCTGCAGCACCCGCAGCAGCTTGGCTTGCAAGTCGAGCGGCAACTCCCCGATTTCATCCAGGAAAATAGAGCCCCCATTCGCCAGCTCAAACTTGCCGATACGGCGCTCCACAGCTCCGGTGAAAGCGCCCTTCTCGTGCCCAAACAGCTCACTCTCAATGAGCTGCGCGGGCAGCGCGGCGCAGTTGAGCTTGATGAGGGCGCGGGCGTGGCGGGGCGAGGCATTGTGCAACTCGCGAGCCACCAGCTCCTTGCCGGTACCGGTTTCGCCCGAAATCAGCACGGTGGTATCGGTTGGAGCCACCATGCTGATGCGGCGCTGCACCAGCTGCAAGGCCGGCCCACTGCCCACAAAGGCCCCCGAGTCGGCCCCGAAGCGGGCGGAAGTGTTTATTTCGTCGACCAGGTAGGTGCGCTCTTCCTCCACTTGGGCTTTCAGCGCTTCGATTTGCTCGAAGGCGAAGAGGTTTTCCAGGGCCAGCGCAATCTGGGGGGTGAGGGCAAGCACGGTGGCCAGGTCGTCGGAACGGAAGGCGGTGGGGTTGGGTGAAGCCAGAATGAGCACCGCCGCGCCATCGGGCCGCTCCCAAATGGGCGCGATGAGGATGGCCCGCGTGCCGTGCTCTTCATACACACGGCGCAGGAAAGGGTAGCGTTGCGCCAGCGCCCGAAAACTATCGGCAGTGTACAGGCCCGGCGTTTGCAGCAATTCGTTCATTTGCTGATACATGGTCGATGTATCGGGCTGGTTGATGCCGTTGCGCCGGTCGGGGTCGAGGGCCTGCAGCGGGGCGCCGGGTGCTTCACTCGGGCGCGAAAACTCGGCAAAGCCCTCAAAGGCCTCCTGCCGGCCCGCGCGCTGCAACCGCAGGCCAAAATAATCGAAGGCCACTACTTGGCTTAATGCCTCGGCCACAGCCCGAAACAGCGGCTCGCGCTGCTTGATGCTGAGCAGGGCATTGGTGATGTTAAGCTGCAGGGTGCGCTCCTGCTCGCGGCGCGCTACTTCTTCGAAGGCCAGCGTATTTGCCACGGCCACGGCGATGAGGGAGCCGATTTTTTCCAGCAGTTTTTCGTCGGCGGGCGTGAGGTTGGGGTTGCGGCGCGAGGCCAGCGTGAGGAAGCCCGTGAGGCGCCCGCCGATGTGCAGCGGCACGGCCGTGAGGTGCGTCACGCCCAGCTTCTCAAACTTGTTGTAGGGCGCATAGTTCGGGTAGTTGCGCATGTACTCCTGGGGCGTGAACTGCCGCACGCGCGGGTCGGCCACGAGCACCTCAATGGGCGTGCCAGCGATAGGCGAGAATTGCTCCATGCCCTCGGGCAAGGGCGGCATTTCGTCCACACCGTAATAGTCGCGCAGGAACAAGCGCTTGTACTGCAGCGTTTCATCGAACACGTTGATGCCGATGAGGTCGAACGGGAAGATGAGCCGCAGCTTGGTCGTCACCGCTTTGAACAGCTTGTCCTTTTCGCGGATGGTGGCGATGGCCTCGTTGAGGTGCAGCAGCAGAGTTTCGTCGGTAGTGGGCATGGCGTTGGTTCCGGCTTCAACTGGTGTCGTCTTAGACGGTTCAGACAAGCGACTGTTTTAAATGTTGCCGAATTTTCCTGAAATAACAGGAGTAAAAGCCTACCAATTCCTGATATTTAAGAAATATAGATTAAATATTTTAATCTCGGCAGTGCTCAGAAAGGAGGCAAACTGATTTTAATTAATTAGTATTCAATGGCTAAATGTGAAAAATATATTTCTCATTAGTGCTGGCACGTCTTTCGGTAAGAGCGGGGCACACCCTATGCCATTTGGCCTTATGTTTTCTTCTCAATCACTGAAAGGTTTTGCCGGCTTGTCGCTCATCGGCGGCCTGGTGCTGGCCCAGCCGGCACTGGCGCAAAACCAGCCCGGCGTGCCGGCGGCTTCCCAGGCCATTGGCCTGGCCAGCGACTCTCTGTCCCTCGGTGCCACGGTGCAAGCCGTGCTCGACGCCAACCCCGGCATCACCAACCTCACCGAGCTGAGCAACGCGGCCACCAGCCGCCTGAGCCAGACGCGGGCTGGCTTCCTGCCCCAGATTACCGGCACGGCCACCTACACCCGCATCGACCCGGTGGTGAAGCTGCCTTTTAATGGCGAAACGCTGCAGTTTGCGCCGAATAATAACTACGACTTTCACGTGACGGCGCAGTACCTGCTGCTCGATTTCGGCAAGAACGACGCCACTGTGCGCGTGGCCGAATCGCAGGTGCAGACGGCGCAGGACAACATCACGGTGGCCCGGCGCGACTTGTCGTTCAACGCCGCGCAGCTGTACTACAACATCCTGTTCATGCGCGAGAGCATCCGGGTGCAGGACCAGCAGATTGCCTCGTTAAAAGCTCACCGCAACGAAATGCAGAAGCGTGTGGAAGGCGGCGTGAGCACCAAGTTTGACGTGACGACTACCGACGTGCGCATCACCCAGGCCGAAAACACCAAGCTCGACCTGCAAAACCAGCTCCGCAACCAGCAGGTGCAGCT
Source organism: Hymenobacter monticola (assembly GCF_022811645.1). Lineage (NCBI taxonomy): Bacteria > Pseudomonadati > Bacteroidota > Cytophagia > Cytophagales > Hymenobacteraceae > Hymenobacter > Hymenobacter monticola. The sequence goes on from NZ_CP094534.1 coordinate 1,386,664, forward strand.
GGCCCGCCTGCTGCACAAGCCCGAGCAGGCCGACGTGCCGGTGAAAGGCCGCCTGAGCTACGAGCCCCAGCAAGTAGACATGCAGGCCGAGCTGACTAAGGCCAGCAACAACCGCCCCGAAGTAAAGCTGGCTCGCGACGCCGAGAATACGGCCGTGCTCCAATCGCGCCTCATCGAGAAAAGCAACCTGCCCAGCCTCGGCGCGGGCGTGCAGGCCGGTGGCAAAAACGGCTACATCCTGCCCGACATCGACCGGATTCGGTTCAACACGGTGGGCGTGCTGCAGCTGTCGGTGCCGATTTACGACGGCGGCCGCAACAAAAAGCAGCGCGTGGAAGCCGCTGCCAACTCCCGCGCCGCCGTGGCCCGCACCGCCGATACGCAGGAGCAAATCCGGGCCGACGTGCGCCAGGCCGTGAACAACATGGAGTTCAGCCAGGCCCGTTACAACAACGCCGAGCAGCAGGTAGCGCAGGCCAGCGACGCCCTCACCCGCGCCCAGGGCCGTTACCGCTACGGCGTAGGCCAGAACCTCGACGTGCTCGACGCCGAAACCCAACTGGCCCAGGCACGCCTGGCCCGCGCTCAGGCCATGTACAACTACACCCTCGGCCAATTCCAACTGAAGCGCGCCACCGGCGAGCAGATTTGGCAATAGCTGTTAGGGCAGGAGGGTAAGAGGTTATGGGGGTAGGATTTTTCGCTTCCCCTCTACCCCATCACCTATCAACTCCTACCCTCCCACCCCCACACCCTCCTACCCTAAAAATGAACCTCTCCACCATCCTTTGTCCGCTCGATTTCTCGGCCGCGTCGGCTGGACTGGTGGCGTATGCGGCCGCGCTGGCTGCTGCCACGGGGGCCGAACTGCGGCTGCTGCATGTGTGCGAGCCCCAGGAGGACCCCAGCGGCCAGCAGTCCGACGCGAAGGTGTTTGGCTCGTGCAAAGACCGGATGCAGAACCTGCGCGCCGCCGCCGAAGAAGCCGGTGTGGCCAAGGTGCACACCGGCATGGTGCGCGGCGAAGCGGCCCCGGAAATCATAGCCGAGGCCGACCGCCAACAGGCTGATTTAATTGTTATTGGGTCGCACGGCCAAACGGGCCTCACCCGCTTTTTGATGGGAACGACGGCCGAAATCGTGCTGCGTACCGCCCGGTGCGCCACGCTGCTAGTGCGGGCCCCGCTCCAAACTGAAACGGCAGCGCAGGCCTAAGCCGGCCGCTGCACCTCTCCCTTTTTCGTAAAACACCGCCCCCGAATATTTACCAAGATGGCCCAGACCGAAACCTCCCCTGCTGTGCAAAATGCCCCCGCTCCTTACCCCAACGCGGCCTCGACCGAAGCCGAGCCGATGGAGGAGCCCAAAAAGCGCAACCCGCTTGTACTCATCATTCTGGCTGTGATTCTGCTGGCCGGTGGCTTTTATGGCTACACGCGCTACCAGTTTGCCAAAGCCCACGAAAGCACCGACGACGCCCAGGTAGAAGGCGACGTGTACCCGGTGCTGCCCCGCGTGGGCGGCCCGGTGCTGGAAGTGAAAGTGGACGACAACATTCCCGTGAAAAAGGGCCAGGTCCTCGTCACCCTCGACCCGTCTGACTACCAGCAGCGCGTGAATGCCGCCGAGGCGGCCCTCTTTGCCGCCCAGGCCCAGGTGACGGCCGCCCGTGCCGGCGTGGCCACTGCCCAGGCCAACGTGCGCTCGGCCCAAACCGGCATCGGCGTGAGCCAGGCCAACCAGGAGCGCCTGCAGAAGGACCTGAAGCGCAGTACCTTCCTGCGCCAGCAAGACATCATTCCGCAGAGTGAGTACGACGCCGTGCAGGCCAACCTGAAAGCCACCGCCGCCCAGCGCGCCACCGCCACCGACCAGGTGAGCGTGGCCCGCCAGCAGGTGGCCGCCGCCCAGCAGCAGATTGCCGTGGCTCAGGCCGTGGTAAAGCAGCGCCAGGCCGACCTCGACAACGCCAAACTGCAGCTGAGCTACACCACCATCGTGGCCCCGCAGGACGGCATCATCAGCAAGAAAAATGTGCAGCCCGGCCAGGTAGTAGGCCCCGGCCAGCAGCTCTTTGGCATCGTGGGAAGCGCCCGCACCTGGGTGGTGGCCAACTTCAAGGAAACCCAGTTGGAAGACATGAAAGTGGGCCAGCCCGTGAAACTGGAAGTGGACGCCTACCCCAACGAGGAATTCAGCGGCCACATCGAGAGCCTCTCGGCTGCTACCGGCGCCCGCTTCGCCCTGTTGCCCCCCGACAATGCCAGCGGCAACTTCGTGAAAGTGACCCAGCGCATCCCCGTCCGCATTGCCCTGGATAAGGTTGACCCCGAGCACCCCTTGCGTGCCGGCATGAGCGTGAATGCGGTGGTAGCGGTGAAGTAATTTTAGGGTAAGAAGGTATGGGGGTAGGAGGGTAAGAGTTTTTCTGCTCTCCTATTCCTTACCGTTCTGGCCGCCAGCTTTTTTCTGTTTATCGCGAGCCGTTTTTTCGGCTTTGCCGAGGATAGACATTATGGACTTGGCTTCGGTCAATAACTCATCAAGCCTTCCTTCGGGTAGGTGGCCTGCTTCGCTTAATAGCTCTAGCCACAGTACCGATTCGTCGGCTTCTTCTAGTGCAATGTGCAGTTTCGCCAAGAACTCCCGCTCGGAGCGGGCCCGGCACGCGGCGCGATAATTCGCAGCCACTGAAGAGCCAGAGTGCACCAACTGCATCCCAGCCGTTCGGCACGATGGCGCGGTTGGAAGTCGGTCCACCAGCTTCATGATGCGCAGGGCAAACGCTTTGGTTCGCTGTCGAAATTCTTCAGCAAAATCAAAATTCGACAGACTGTTCGACATAGCAGGAGAGTGAGTTGAGGTATCACCCAAAGAAACAACTCCTACCCGCTTACCCCCACACCCTCCTACCCCATAAAACATGGAAACCGGATTTACCAAGTGGATTATCGTTGTGACGGTGGTCCTCTGCTGCTTGCTGGAGCTTATTGACACCAGCATCGTGAACGTGGCCCTGACCCAGATGATGGGCAACCTCTCGGCCACGCAGCAGGAAGTAACTTGGGTGATTGCCTCCTACGGCATCGCCAACGTGATTGTGATTCCGATGACCGGCTTCCTGGCCGAGCAGTTCGGGCGTCGCAACTACTATTTTGTGTCGGTGGTCATCTTCACGCTGGCCTCCATGGCCTGCGGCCAGAGCACCAACATCTGGGAGTTGGTGGCGTTTCGCTTCATCCAGGGCATCGGCGGGGGCGCGCTCATGGCCACCTCGCAGGCCATTCTCATCGATACCTTTCCGCCCAAGCAGCTGCCGCTGGGCCAGGCCCTGTTTGGCATGGGCGTGATTATCGGGCCTACCATCGGCCCCACGCTGGGCGGCTACATTGTGGACAACTACGACTGGCCCTGGATTTTCTACGTGAACGTGCCCGTAGGCATTCTGGCGGCCATCTTCACCATGCTGTTCATTCGCGACCCCGAGCGCATCAAAAACGCTATTCCGCGGCCGCTGCGCGAGATTGACTGGGCCGGCATTGGCCTACTAATTCTGGGCGTGGGCTCGCTGCAGCTGGTGCTGGAGCAGGGCGAAACCGAAGACTGGTTCGAAAGCTCCTACATCAACACGTTTGCCTTTCTGGCTGCCGTGGGTATCATCGGCTTCATCTGGCGCGAGCTCACGGCCAAGGCGCCTATCGTGGATTTGCGGGTGCTGGGCAAGAGCCGCAACCTGGCCGTGGGCGCGGTGCTCTCGTTCGTGCTGGGCTTCGGCATGTTTGCCTCGGTGTTCATCTTCCCCATTTTCACCCAGCGCATTCTTGGCTTCACGGCTGCCCAAACGGGCTACATCCTGCTGCCCGGCGCCCTGGCCTCGGGCATGATGATGCCGGTGATTGGGCGCATGCTGCAAGCCGGCGTGCCGCAGAAGTTCATGATTCCGGTGGGCTTCGGCATCTTCTTCATCTTCACGTTCTGGATGGGCCAGATTATCTCGCCCACCGCCGGCGAAGACGACTTCTTCTGGCCCCTGATGGTGCGCGGCCTGGGCATGGGCCTCATCTTCCTGCCCATCACCACCATGAGCCTGGCGGGCCTGAAGGGCAAAGACGCCGGCCAGGCCGCCGGCCTCACCGGCATGATTCGCCAGCTCGGCGGCTCGTTTGGCGTGGCCATTGTGGGCACCTATCTGGAGCGTAGCATCGCCCAGAACCGCATCAGCCCGCTGGCCCACATCTCGCTCTACGACACCAACACCGTGCAGCGCATTCAGGCCTTCACCCAGAACTTCCTAGCCCACGGCTTCCCCCTGGAGCAAGCCCAGAAGCAAGCCTACATGGCCCTCGAAGGCATTCTGATGAAGCAGGTATCCATCATCACCTACACGCAGGTGTTCACGATGATTGGCTTGTTCTTCGTGGTGTGCCTGCCGCTGGTGCTGCTGATTAAGCGCGTGAAAATCACCGGCAAAATCAGCATGGACGCGCACTGATGCGGCCCGCCAACTCAGGTATTGGAAAAGCCCCGACTCGGCGAGAGTCGGGGCTTTTTTGTGTGGCGAAGTGTTTATTTGTGACCTCCTACCCTTCTGACTTCTTGCATGCTAAAACCATTTACCGCCCTTCTGGCGTTTGACCTGCTGGCGGGCGTGGCCCGGGCCCAAACGCCTGCTACCGCCGACCCCGCGCAGTGGGTAAATCCGCTGGTGGGCACCGATTCCAAGCCCGACCTCTCGAACGGCAACACCTACCCGGCTATTGCCCTGCCCTGGGGCATGAACTTCTGGATGCCGCAAACCGGCAAGATGGGCGACGGCTGGGCCTACCAGTACTCGGCCGACAAGCTGCGCGGCTTCAAGCAGACGCACCAGCCCTCGCCGTGGATGAACGACTACGGACAGTTTGCCCTCATGCCCATCACCGGTCGGCGGGTGTTTGATGAGGACGCCCGCGCCAGCTGGTTTTCGCACAAAGCCGAGGTGGCCGAGCCCAATTACTACCGCGTGTACCTCGCCGACCACGACGTGACCGCTGAAATAGCGCCCACCGAGCGCGCCGCCCGCTTTCGCTTCACCTTCCCCAAGTCTGATAGTGCCTATGTAGTGATTGACGCCCTGGACCGCGGCTCCTACGTGAAAGTGCTGCCCGGGCAGCGCCGCGTCATCGGCTATACCACGCGCAACAGCGGCGGCGTGCCCAAAAATTTTAAGAACTACTTCATCCTGGAGTTCGACCACGACTTCACCAGCACCGCCCTTTATCAGGACAAAGCCCTGGCGCCCGGCGTGCTGGAAGTAACGGCCAAGCACGCCGGGGCCGTGGTGGGCTTCAAAACCCGAAAAGGAGAAAAGGTGAACGCGCGGGTGGCCTCGTCCTTCATCAGCCCGGAGCAGGCCGAGCTGAACCTGCGGGAAATTGGCGAGCAGGACTTCGACGCCGTGCGCCAACAGGGCCGCGCCGCCTGGAACAAGGCCCTGGGCCGCATCGACATCGAAGGCGGTACGGAGGCGCAGCGGCACACGTTTTATTCCTGCCTGTACCGCTCGCTGCTGTTTCCGCGCAAGCTGTATGAAAAAGATGCCAACGGCAACGTGATGCACTACAGCCCTTTCAATGGGCAGGTGCTGCCGGGCTACATGTACACCGACACGGGCTTTTGGGACACGTTTCGGGCGCTGTTTCCCTTCCTGAATCTGCTGTACCCCGACGTGAACGCCGAGATTCAGCAGGGCCTGGCCAACGACTACAAGGAAAGCGGCTGGCTGCCGGAGTGGGGCAGCCCGGGCCTGCGCAACGTGATGGTGGGCAACAACTCGGCCTCGGTGGTGGCCGATGCCTACCTCAAGGGCATCCGCGGGCAGGACATGAACGTGCTCTACGAAGCCCTCACGCACGGCGCCAACAACGCCGGGCCACTCGATGCCGTGGGCCGCAAGGGCGTTGAATACTACAACAAGCTCGGCTACGTGCCCTACGATGTCAAAATCAACGAAAACGCGGCCCGCACCCTGGAATACGCCTACGACGACTTCACCATCTACCAGCTGGCCAAAGCGCTGAACAAGCCTAAAAAGGAAATCGACCTTTACGCCCGGCGCAGCCAGAACTACCGCAAGCTCTTCGACAAGGAAACCGGCCTGATGCGCGGTCGCAACCAGGACGGTACCTTTCAGAAGCCCTTCAACCCTTTCAAGTGGGGCGACGCTTTCACCGAGGGCAATAGCTGGCACTACACCTGGTCGGTATTTCACGACGTGCAGGGGCTCATTGACCTGATGGGCGGCCGGCAGCAGTTCGTGGCCAAGCTCGACACGGTGTTCACGCTGCCGCCGGTGTTCGACGAATCGTACTACGGCGAGGTCATCCACGAAATCCGGGAGATGCAGATTGCCAACATGGGCAACTACGCCCACGGCAACCAGCCCATTCAGCACATGGTGTACCTCTATAACTACGCCGGCCAGCCCTAGAAAGCGCAGTACTGGGTGCGCGAAACCCTCAACCGCCTCTACCTGCCCACTGCCGACGGCTACTGCGGCGACGAAGACAACGGCCAGACTTCGGCCTGGTACGTCTTCTCGGCCCTGGGCTTCTATCCGGTCTGCCCCGGCACCGACCAGTACGTGTTGGGCGCCCCGCTCTTCCCCAAAGCCACCCTGCACCTGCCCTCTGGCAAAGACATTGTGCTGAACGCGCCCAACAATTCGGCCGCTAACCGCTACGTGAATGCATTGACGGTCAACGGCCAGGCTTATGATAAGAACTGGCTCAGCCATTCGGAACTGCTGCAGGGCGCTACGTTGAATTTCGACATGAGCGCCGCGCCGAACAAGAATCGGGGCACGCAACCGGCCGCGGCGCCGTACTCGTTTTCGAAGGCGAAGTGAGGCGACTGTCATTGCGAGCGGAGCGCAGCAATCCGTCCTCTCTTTGCGACCAGCTTTGATTTGTGACAAAGAACAACAAAAAGCCCCGGCACTGCGCAGTGCCGGGGCTTTCTGGTAAAAGAGCGTGTCTGGTCCTTGCAGGACGGATTGCTTCGTTACACTCGCAATGACAAGTGCGGTGTGCCTGAAACCTACTGATACTGAATGTACAGCGGCTTGGGCGTGAGCTGCGTCAGCACTTCTTCCGGCGTCATGATGTGGTGGGGCTTGGGGCGGGCGTCGTACTCGTAGAACAGCTTGAAGCCGGTGTACTGCACGGGCTCCACCTGGATGTAGTCGTGGTAGGAATCCTTTTTCAGGGTGGGCTCGCCGTGGCCGTCCATGTGCATCACCACCTGCACGCGCGGGTCGAGCTTGATGTTTTTGTAGTTGGTGAGCATTTTGCGGGTGAAGCGGTGCACCGTCAGCACCTTGGGCGGGAGCTTGTTTTCGCTCACGAGGCGGGCCAGGTAGTTGATGGTCCAGTTCACATCCTTGGCGTCGAGGGTGCCGATTTTCTGGTTGGGGCGCACGCCGGGCATGGTGGCCAGCGAAAACTCGGGGTCGATACCGAGGTGAATGTCGGGCTGCTTGAGGTAGGGCTCCAGCTTGGGCACTTCCACTTGCAGGGTGCTGTGGCCGGGCTGCACGTCCAGAAACAGAATGCACTTGTGCTCGCGGGCCCAGCTGATGACTTCCTCAATGGTGGCTTTCGAGTTCATCAGGCGCCACTTGCCGTCTTTGCCGGGCGAGCCCTGGGCCGTAATGGTGACGTTGTGCAAGGCGGCCTGCACCGGAATGCTGGGGTCGGCAGCCTGCCACTCCTTCAGCACGCCCGCGAACTTGCGGAACATCTGGTCCTTGGGCTCGCGGCCCAGAATGCCCATGCCCTTCGAGCGGATATTGCCATAGAAGGCGATGATGCGGTGGCCCGGCAGGATGGCACCCGGCAGCTGCCCGGTTTTCTTGGCGATGCTGTCGGCCTTGAGCGAGTCGCGCCGCATGGCCATCGCCTTTATTTTGATGGTGTCGACGGGAGCGGGCTTATTGGCTACGCTGTCGTTGGCGGCGGCACCGCCGTTTTCGCCCTCGTTGGGGCTGGTTTTGCAGGCGGGCAGGCTGGCGGCAGCCAGCAAGCCAAAGGTGGCGGCCACGAGCGCGGCACGCGGCGTTAGGGAAAACAGCACTGAATAAAAACGGATTAGAAGGTCAATACAGCGTGCAAGTTAGCCCATTTTGTCGGGTTGGCGGCGGGCCCAACGCAGAAAGGCCCCGGCGCGGGCCGGAGCTTTTCGGGCGGTTTCTCTGGGATTGATGGTTTTACTGCCAATTGCAGGGCAAAGCACCAGCCTTAGCAACCGGCGACAGGGGCTGGCGCGGACCAGCTGTACCAGTCGAAAGGCCGGCTGCTGAAAATTGCCGCACTGGATTTTTGAGCAAATGTTACCGGTACCGTGAAGCTGACAGCCACCGGCTTGCCGTCCTGGGTTCCGGGCTTGAAGCGGGGCAGCTGACCGATGGCCGCCAGCACCGCGGCATCGTATTCAGCACCCAGGCTTTTGACGATGGTCGGGTTGAACACTTCGCCGCTGCTGTTCACGGTGAAGGACACGAACACCCGGCCTTCCTTGCGGTTGGCGGCTGGCACCTGCGGATAGGCAATGTGGCTTTGGATGTAGGCCACGATGCCGGCGTTGCCGCCGCCGGTGGGCAGCTCGGGCATGCGCTCCACGTAGGTGTACACTTTTTCGAGCGCGGGCGGGGGCGGCGGGGGCACGTCTTGGCCATCGGCGGGCGCCACGGTGGGGGGCGGCGGAGGGGGCGGCACCATGGCATCTTGTGCGGCTTTCGAAACGCCCGGCTCGGCGGGCGCACTGGCTTTTTCGCAGGCGACAGTGAACAGCAGGGCGCCGAGCAATGGCAGCACCAGCCACTGCTTCCAGCGGCGAATGGGGGAGGTTTTCTGAATCATGGCAATGCGACGGAGGGTTTGGGAATGGGAAAATGTGTGCGCAAGCGGGACGGAGAAACCGAGGCGGCTGGCCACTTGCCGGGCCAACAGGTGCGTGTAGGAAATAGCAGGGGCAAAGGCCGGTGCCTGGGCCGCGGCGTGGCGCAGCGCCTCCTCATCGGCCAGGTACTCGTGGGTGAGGGCCAGGGCCCGGCCGCACAGGTGCACGAAGGGGTTGAACCACAGCCCGGCGCGCAGCAGCTCGAGCAGCAGGCGGTCGTAGGTGTGGCCCTGCCGCACGTGGGCTAGCTCGTGGCGCAGCACCTGGCCGGCTTCGGCCGAACTCAGGGGCAGGGTATCGTCCCAGAAAATGAGACGGCCGAACGAGCTGGTGGGCACCTGGCCGTGGGTAGGCACCAGGGTGTAGCCAGTGTGCTTTTCGCGGGCCAGGCGGCGCGTGCTGCGCCACAATTGCCCCAGCTCCAAGACCAGCCGGACGAGCATGAAACCGACGCCAGCTAAATAGATAAGCAGCAGCACCTGAGGCCAGCCCGCCACCGCGGCCGAGGCGCTTTCGGCCCCGCCCGGCTGCACGGCCACCGGGGGCAGCAGCACGGCCGCCACGCCGGCCAGCGGCGCCGGACCGGCGCCCCAGCCAGCCGGCCAGGCCAGCGGCAACAGCGGCAGGCCCGCCGCCAGCAGCGGCCCCAGCACTAAGTACCAGCGGTTGTAGGCAAAGCTGCGCTCCTGGCCCAGGGCCAAGCGGTAGCAAAGCCACCACGCGCCCAGCAACACCGTGCTGAGCAGCATCCAGTTAGGCAGGCTGATTGGGTTCATCGTCGGCGGGGTTTTGGGGTTGGGAAGCGTGGCGGAGAAGCTCATCGAGCTGGGCGGCGTCGAGGTTTTCTTCTTTGGCAAAAAAGGAAACCAGCCGGCTGAAGGAGTTGCCGAAGTGCCCGCCCAGCAGCTTGCGCAGCGAGAAGCGGCGGTAGTCGTCTTGCTGCACCAGCACGTGGTAGCGGTGCGTGCGCCCGAAGGCCTCGTGCCCCACGAAGCCCTTGGTTTCGAGGATGCGGATGATGGTGGACACGGTGTTGTAGGCCGGCTGCGGGGCGGGAAGCTCGGCCAGCACGTCCTTCACGAAGGAGGGCCCCAGACGCCAGAGCACTTGCATCACTTGTTCTTCGGCGCGGGTGAGTTCGGGGAAAGCGGATGGGTCCATGCGGGGCAGTGTTATTTAACAGGGGTAAACGTACAACTAATTTTTTAGTTTAAAAACTATTTTATTAGTTGAATGCCTTTCGCAGGTGCGAAATGTGCGGCCGTGCGTAAGGGTTAAGGAAAGTAAATCTGCGCTCCGCGCTTGGCCAACCCTTATTGCCATGTCACGAATCTTACTTGCCGGGCTGCTTGGCATGCTGAGCACCCGGCCCATCCTGGCCCAAACCGAAACCCAAGCTCCTAAAGTCCCCACTGCTGCCGCAGTTTCGACCGTGCCGGCACCTGCAGCGCCGAAGGCTGAGCGCCCGGCCTCGCCCCGGCAGCTGTTTCCGGGCTTATTCGAAGCGGTGCAGTTGGGGCGCATTTTCCCGGACAACAAAACCTTCGTGGACGCTGCGCCCCGGCAGCGGCCGGCCACCATTCTGGCCGCGTGGCGCCGCGAGAAAAGCCAGCCCGGCTTTCAGCTTAAAGCCTTCGTAGCGGCGCACTTCGACCTGCCCGCCCAGAGCACCGCCGTTTTCCAAACCGATGTGCAAGCCGGCCTGCGCCACCACCTCGACACGCTCTGGACGGTGCTGGCCCGGCCCGCCGCGCCAGCCACGGACGCGGCCGATTCGCTGGCGGCGTTTGGCTCGCTGCTGCCGCTGCCCAAGCCCTACCTGGTGCCGGGAGGGCGGTTTCGGGAAGTGTACTATTGGGACTCTTACTTCACCATGCTGGGGCTGGCCGAGGCGGGCAGAAGCCAGCTGCTGAAAGACATCACCGACAATTTTGCTTTCCTGATTGGCCGCTACGGCTTCATTCCCAACGGCAACCGCAGCTACTACCTCACCCGCTCGCAGCCGCCGTTCTTTGCCCGCATGGTGCAGCTGCTGGCCCAGGAGCGCGGCAACGGCGAACTGCTGCGCTACCGCCCCGCCCTGGAAGCCGAATACCGCTACTGGATGCATGGCACCGAAACCCTGAAGCCCGGCACCGCCGCCCGCCGCGCCGTACGCCTGCCCACCGGCGCCGTGCTCAACCGCTACTGGGACGACAGCGACCAGCCGCGCGAGGAATCCTACGCCGAGGACGTGGCCGCCGCCAAGCTGAGCAAGCAGCCGCCCGCGCAGTTTTACCGCCACGTGCGGGCAGCGGCGGCATCGGGCTGGGACTTCAGCAGCCGCTGGTTTGGGCCAGCAGGCGGGCTGGGCAGCATCCAAACCACCGATTTGGTGCCGGTAGACCTCAACTGCTTGCTTTATAACCTCGAAATGGTGCTGGCCGAAGCCGCCCGCGTGGCCGGCCAGCCGGCGCAGGCCCGCGCCTATACCGCCAAGGCCAACCAGCGCAAAACGGCCCTGCTGGCTTTGTGCTGGGATGCGCAGGCCGGTTGGTTTCAGGACTACAACTGGCGGCTGCGCCGGCGTTCGGGCGTGCGCACGCTGGCGGGGGTGTTTCCGCTGGCGTTTGGACTGGCCACGGCGCCGCAGGCCAGCCGGGTGGCGGCGGGGCTGAAAGCCAATTTCCTGAAAGCCGGTGGGCTGCTGACCACTCTCAGCGTCTCCAAGCAGCAATGGGACGCCCCCAACGGCTGGGCTCCGTTGCAGTACCTGGCCATTGAAGGCCTGGCCCGCTACCAGCAGACGGCCCTGGCCGATACCGTGGCCCACCGCTGGGTTCGGCTGAACAGCCGCGTGTTTGCCCAAACCGGCAAGCTGCTGGAGAAGTACGACGTAGTGAACGTGAACCGCCCCGCCGGTGGGGGCGAATACCCGCTGCAGGACGGTTTCGGGTGGACCAACGGGGTGCTGCTGAAGCTGCTGAACCGGGAGCGGCGGTGAGTAGGGCAATGCTCAGGCAGACAGACAAATAAAATTTCTCCCTTGCCCGGGCAGCCTTTTCGGGAAGTAACTTGTCTGCCGGGCAGCACCCGGCCGGGCTGCGCTGCTTTCCCGATGTAATGCCCCTTTCTACGGAGCTAGACGACCTGCTTGCCCGCTGCGGCCGCCACGAGCCGGCAGCCCAACGTGCCCTGTATGCCCGCTACGCCGGCCGCATGCTGGGCGTGGCGCGCCGCTACGTGCGCTCGGTGGCCGAGGCGGAGGACATTTTGCAGGACGCCTTTGTGAAGGTGTTCACGCGCTTGGCCGACTTCCGGGGCGAGGGCTCCTTTGAGGGCTGGGTGCGCCGCATTGTGGTCACCACGGCCCTCAACCACTGGCAAAGCGGGCAGCACCGCCGCCAGCAAGTGTTGCTCGACGACGCGCCGGAACCCTTCGCGCCCGACGCCGACGCCTTCGACCGCCTGGGTGTGGCCGAGGTGCTGGCCCTGATGGAAAAGCTGCCCGACGGCTGCCGCCTCGTCCTCAACCTCTACGCCGTGGACGGCTACAGCCACGGCGAAATCGCGGAGCTGCTGGGCATTCAGGAGAGCACCTCCAAGGCCCAGCTCAGCAAGGCCCGCAAACTACTCACCCGGCTGCACCAGCAGCAGGCCAGCTACTTGAAACTATGATGCCCGAACCGGAAGAAAACCGCCTCGACCAGACCCTGCGCGATAAATTCGAAGACTTCAGCCTGGAGCCCTCCGCCCCGGTGTGGGCCGGCATTGAGCAGCGCATTGCCGCGCCGGTGGCCCCGCCTAACGGGCGGCGCCGGCCGCTGCCCTTGCCGCTGCTGTTTGGGCTGGTGGCGCTGCTGAGCGGGCTGGCGGGCTGGCTGCTGCCGTACGCGGCGGCCCCGGTGCGGACGGTGGCTGGGGTGCAGGTTCCGGTTGCTGCATCGGCTGCCATGCGGGCTGAGCCGCGCGGGCGTCGGGCGCCGCTTGAAGAAGCTCAGACGCCAGCTCGCGCATCCCAGCCGCAGTCGTTCGCAAGGCCAGGCGCATCGGCTCCTAATCCGATTGGAATGGCTTCCTCGGTTGCCAGTGTCACCAAGCCGAGCCCCAGCGTTGCAAGCTCACGCCCGATTCCTTTGAACGGAAAAATACAGCAACAACCCACTCGGCCCGCGTTGACAGGGGCAGCAACGCGCATGCTTGCTAATGACCGCAAGCCGGGTACTCCGGTTATCAACATGGCTTCCCCTGACTCTATAGTTACGCGGGAAACATCATTTGCTCAGACACATAACACCTTACCCTCGCCGCCCGCAGCCGCCGACTCCATCCCCACCACCCTGCAGCCCCTGGCCGGCCTGGAGCGCCAGGTACTGGTGCAGCTGCCCAGCATTGCCACGCTGAAGCCAGGCACACGCCTGCCCGCGGGCAGCCAGCCGGCCCTGCTGCGGGGCCTGCGCGCTGAGCGCGCCGAACTGCTGCGCCTGCAGCGCCGCACCGACAGCCTGCTGCTGGTGCTGGGCGACCTGCCCGCCGCCCCCGCGCTGGCCAGCGCCGACACCGCCGGCCTAAAACCGAAAACCCTAAACCCCAAACCAGCCTCGCGTTGGAGCTTGCTGCTGGCCGCCGCGCCCGAGCAAAACACCCTCACCCTGCAAGGCCCCGAGGGCGACAGCCTCACGGCCCTGCGCCGCAACCACGAAACCGGCCGCGCCGGCTTCAGCGCCAACTTATTGGCCGAATACCGCCTCACGCCGCGCCTGAGCGTGGGCGGCGGCGTGGGCTACAGCACCTACGGCGCCGACCTGCGCATCACCAACAAAACCACCGACGTGAGCGTGACCTACAACACCACGACCACGACCGCCACCACGGCCTACACCAGCGCCCACCAAACCTACTCCGTGCGCATCATCCAGATTCCGCAGCCCTCGCCGGTGTTCAACGCCAGCGGGCAGGTCATTCGCTACGACACGGTGTATGTACCACGACTGGACACGGTGCGCACCACCACCGTGCAGCACGATACCGTGCGCACCACCAGCCACGTCACCACCCCCACCATCAGCAAGAAGGAAACCCTGACCACCCGGCTGCTGCAGCCCAACTACCGCTTCTTCACGGTGCCGGTGCTGCTGCGCTACCGCTTGGCCGCGCCCGGCACCAGCCGCCTGTGGACCGATGTGGCCGTGGGTGCCCAACTGCAGTTTTTCCTGGGTGGCACGCAGGTGATGACGGATGACGGCGAGAACTTCCGCACCGAGAAAATAACCGTGGGCAGCGGCCCTTTCCGGGCCCTGAACGTGGGCCTCACGGGCTCGCTGGCCCTGAACTACGCCCTCACCAACCGCTTCAGTGTGAGCGTGGCGCCCAGCCTGCGCTGGCAGGCCCTGTCGCTCTACAAGCCCGAAACCGGCCTGCGGCAGCAGCCTACGGCCACGGGGCTGCTGTTTGGGCTGCGGTTCCAGCTATAAATAGATGCTTTTACCAGCAGCCTTTTCCTCGGGTGGCTGGTCTGGCTGATTGAAACGCGGTGCCGCGCTCCGGCCGGGGCGGTGCCCACGATGCCCTTTACCTTCTTTTTCCTGCTTCATGAAACTACAACGCTTACTTTTCCTGGTGGGCCTGTTGGCCCTGGGCGCGCTGCAACGCGGCTACGCGCAGTACGTCAACTGGTCGCGCCCGCTGGCGCCGGGCATCTTCAACGCCCGCTCGGTGACCGATGCGGCCGGCAACACCTACGTGGCCGGGTCCTACCGCGGCGCCCTGACCATGGGCGCCACCACCCTGCCCGCTCCCACCGGCGCAGCCATCAACGCCAGCAATGCCTTCGTGGCCAAGGTTAGCCCGCAGGGGCTGGTGCAGTGGGCGCTGCCCGGCATCAGCGCCCTTTCCGACGACGTGCTGGCCCTGACGCTGGACCCCAACGGCAACGTGTACGCCGTGTTTCGCGGCGGGGTCGATTCGCTCGGCAGCGGACCCACCGTGGGCTACGGCTTCGCGCTCGGCAGCCTAACCTTGCCCAACGGCGGGACCATGCTGGCCAAAATCAACACCACCGGCACGGCCCTGGCCCTGAGCTACCTGCACCAGGGCGCCACCCAGGCCCAAGTGACCGCCTTGGCGGCCGACGCCGCCGGCAGTTGCCTGGTGGCCGTTGGGGCCACGGGCTACGGCACTCCCGTGTTCGGCCCCTACACCTTTCCCAGCTCAAGCTCCACGTACAGCACGGCGGTACTGCGGGCCGCTCCGGGCAGCAGCGTGGCGCTGGTGCGGGCGCTGGTGCCCACCCCTGGTCAGTTCAATACAAGCAACTTGCGGGTGGCCGACATTGAGGTGGGCGCCGCTGGTAATTTTTACTGCGCGGGGCAGATATCGGGCACGGCGGTGCTAGGCACGGCACCGGCCGTCAACCTGGATTCCTATGTGGGCAGCGGGGGATTTGTGGCACAGTTTTCGGCGGCCGGCGTGGCGCAGTGGGGCATCACCAGCCACAACGCGACCGGGTCGGGGTCGCATAGCGCGGGCAACATCTGCCTGGCGGTGGCGCCCACGGGCGAGGTGTACGTGGCCGGCGGGGTCTGGGCCAGCAACGTCACCTTCGGCAACCTGCCCGCGCTGCCCGTGGGCGGCTTCGTGCTGAAACTGTCGGCCAGCGGCACGCCGCTGTGGGCCCGCGGCGCCCAAACCGGCATCAATACCGACCTGAGCGGTGGCGCGGTACACCTAGGGCTCGACGCGGCCGGCAACGTATACCGGGTGGGCCAGTTCATCAACAACCCGGTCTTTGGCACCACCACGTTGACCAGCCCGGTAACGGCCGCCTACTCGCCCACCTTCTACCTCGTGAGCTACGACGCGGCCGGCGCCCTGCGCTGGGTGCGCACCGCCGATAGCCAGCAGGTGCCCAACTCGTCGGCCTCCCACCAGGGCACCGGGTTCGGGCTCGATGCCAGCGGCAACGCGTACCTGCTTAACTATTCGGCTTTCGACCTGCCAACCAATACCCTGCGCATTGACCGCGAGGTGCTGGGCGCGGGCTACACCGTGCTGCGGCTGGACCCGGCCGGCCGCCTGAGCGGCACGCTCTACATTGACCAGAACGGCAACGGCACCCGCGACGCCGGCGAGGGGCCTTTCGCCTACCCGCAGGTGGTGAGCGACGCCACGGCGGGCACCCACTATTCCAGCACGGCCGGCACCGGCGAATACACCGTACTGGGGTTGCCCGGCGCGGCCTATTCCATTTCGATACCGAGCCCGCACGCCTACTACACGGTATCGGCCCCGGCCACGCGCACCGGCACCTATCCGGGCGCGGGCCAAACCACCACCGGCCTCGATTTTGGCCTGGCGCCCAACCTCAGCCAGGCCGATGTGCGCATGACGCTCACGCCCGTGGGCGTGGCCCGGCCGGGCTTCACGGTGCGCTACCGCCTCACGCTCGAAAACCGGGGCACCACCACGGCCAGCGGTAATGCCAACCTTGTGTTCGACAGCCGCTTCAGCTACGTGAGCAGCACACCCAGCGGCAGCCGCACGGGCCAAACCGTGACCTGGGCCTATACCAACCTGGCGCCTTTTGCACAGCTGAACTACGAGGTGTTGCTGAGCCTGCCCACCAACGCCGTGATGGGCACCGTGCTCACCTCCTCGGCTACGGCCCCGCTTACCGGCGATGTGACGCTAGACGACAACACGGCCAGCGCTTCGCAAACAGTGGTGACTTCCTATGACCCCAACGACATCTCGGTGAACTACGCCAGCTTGTCGCCCACGCAGGTGGCCGCCGGCCTGCCGCTCGACTACGTGATACGCTTCCAGAACATGGGCACCGACACAGCTTTTGCTGTCGTCATCACCGACACACTCGACTACGCCCGCCTGAACTTGAGCACGATAGAGCTGATTTCGCAGTCGCACAACTGCCTCTGGAGCCTGACGGGCCGCGGGCTGCTCACGGTGCGCTTCCCTGGCATCAAGCTGCCGCATCGCAACGTTGATGTGATTCGTTCGCAGGGCTTCCTGCGGTTCCGGGTGCGGCCGCGCCCCACGCTGGCCGTGGGCGACATCGTGCCCAACAAAGCCGACATTTTCTTCGACTACAACGCCCCCGTGCGCACCAACACGGCCACTACCACCGTGATGCTGACCACGGCCGCGCTGGCCAGCCACACGGCCGCCGCCTGGAACGCCTACCCCAACCCCGCCACCGACGCCGTGACCATTGCGGCCGACCTGACCACGGCCGGCCCGGTACGCCTCGACCTGCTCGATGCGCTGGGCCGCAGCGTGCGCCGGGAGGTATTTATGGCCCCGGCCGGCCCGCTGCGCCAAACGCTCGATTTGCGTGGCCTTGCGCCCGGCTTCTACGTACTACGCTTAACCCCGCCCGCTGGCCCAGCCAGCAGCCAGCAACTGGTGCGGGAATAGTCGTCTACCCCGACTCCTAATGGCTACCAAGCCGGGCCGCCCAGTGGAGCGGCCCGGCTTTTTTGCGTTTTGGGGCTGGTGCGCTTGGTCGATGCAGGCCGGCGGCTGGTCCGGAAAGTGCGGGGCTTGGTCGGCGCGAATGGCCAGGGCAGCCCGGAGAACACGAAGCCTGCAGCTGGTTTGGCACGGTTTTGTAATGTCTCCTGTCATCGGCCACTGCGCCGGGCCAAGCAGCCCGGACAGGCGACGGAGCCGGTTTTCTTCACCTTCCTAACCTATTCTGGTCATGAAATTTTCACGCCTTTCGGGCGGCCTGGCCGCGGCTTGCCTTTTGATTTCTGCAGTAGCCGGCTCGGCCTCGGCCCAAGTATACCGCGACGCCTACGGCAACCCCAAAGCCGCGCCCTCGCCCAAGCCCATGGGCAGCAGCTCCAGCCGCCGCGCGCCCAGCTACAGCAAGCCCTCTTATTCCAACTCCAGCACGACTAGCAGCGCCAACTCGGCCGTGCGCTTCGGCTTCCGGGGCGGCCTGAACGTGGCCGACCTGCAGGGCGACGCCGTGCAGAGCTTCACCAACCTGGCCGGCTACGCCCCCGACGGCGCCATTGGCAAGTCGGTGCGGCCCGGCTTCTACGCCGGCATCTACGCCACGCTGCCGCTGGGCCCCAGCTTCGCCATCGAGCCCAGCATCAACTATTCCGAAAAAGGCGCCGTCCTCACGGGCAACCTGCCTTTCCCGGCCCTCGATTTCCTGAACGCGAAGGTGACCGGCACGGCCCGCCTGGCTTACGTGGATGTGCCCGTGCTGGCCAAAGTATTCGTCACGCCTGGCTTCTACCTCTACGCCGGCCCGCAGGCCTCGTTCCTGGTGAATGGCAAGGCGCGGGTCGATGCCAGCGTGCTCGGCTTCTCGGCCTACAAGCAAGATTTCGATGTGTCGAACCAGCTCCGCAAGGTCGATTTCGCCGCCGTGGCGGGCCTGGGCTACCAGTTCGAGAACGGCTTCGGCCTCAGCGCCGGCTACGACTATGGCCTTACCTCGCTCGATGCTGGCAACCGCTTCCAGGCCTACAACCGCGTGGCCAAAGTCGGCCTGAACTACTCATTTTAAAGCCGGTTAGCGGCCGTTCTATTCCGTTTATCCTTTCTGGTTTATTGCTCGGGTAATTATCCAAAATAGTTTATAAAAAAGGCCTCGCTGGTAGCTCAGCGGGGCCTTTCTGGTTTGGGGCCGACGCTTCAAGCACCTTAAACATCATAATTATCAAATATTTCATGATTCACCACCTCGAAAAAAGGTTGGTTGAACCTACTGTGATATGTTCCTGCTGCGTGATAATTTGTACGCCAAACTGCTGGACTTACTTCCTTTTTCCCACCTTACTTTTTTTCACCTTTGAACAAACTTTACCTTACAACGGCACAACTCTGGGCGCTGCTGATGGTAGCGGGGCTGCCCATTGCCCAAACCAAGGCGGCCTCGCCGGCGCTGCTATTCGAAGAAAACAAAACCCAGTGGGACCCCGCCGTGCGCTACCATGCGGCCGTGCCCGGCGGTGAGGTGTGGCTCCGTAGCACGGGCTTCACCTACACCTGGATTAACGCCGCCGACCGGGCCCGCTACGCCGCGGCGCAGGCCGGCAGTGCCCGGCCCTGGGAAGGGGCCGCCGGGCCAGCGCAGCCGCTGCCCGCGCCCCAGCTTCGGGCCCACGCCGTGCAGGTCGATTTTGAGGGGGCCAACGCCACGGGCGCCGTGGCCGGGCAGCGGCCGGTGGAAGCCTACGGCAACTACTTCATGGGCAACAACCCCAGCCGCTGGGCCAGCCACGTGCGCTCCTATCCGGAAGTGCGCTACCAGGCCCTCTACCCCGGCACCGACCTGCGGGTGTACGGCACGGCCGCCGGCCAGTTTGAGTACGACCTCACTCTGGCCCCCGGGGCCGACCCTGGCCGCCTGCGGCTGCGCTACCGCGGCGCCACCAGCCTGCGCGTGCTGCCCGGCGGGGCGCTGGCCGTGGGCACCAGCGTGGGCGAGGTGCGCGAGCAGCGCCCCGTGGCCTACCAGCTGGCCCCCGACGGCCGCCGCCAGCCGGTGCCCTGCCGCTACCGCCTGGCCGGCACCACGGTCCGCTTCGAGCTGCCCGCCGGCTACGACCGCACCCGCTCCCTGGTCATTGACCCCGTGGTGCAGGCGGCCACCTACGTGGGCATCACCAACCGAACCGAAGATTTTATTCCGCGCGCCACCACCTACGACGGGCAGGGCAACCTGTACGTGGGCGGGGTGGCCGTGAGCGGAGGATATTACCCCACCACGCCGGGCGCCTTCGTTATAGCCTTGGGCGTCAACACCATTACCAAGCTCAACCCGACCGGCACGGCGCGGCTGTATTCCACGCATTTCGGGGGTACGCAGCCCCTCATCACGCTGGAAGAGCTTGGCCACCTGACCTGCGATGCCGCCGGCAACCTGTTTGTGTGCGGCTACACCGCCGCGACTAATTTTCCGATGCTGGCCAATAGCTACGACCCGGTGGTGAACAACGGCGACGTCTTTATCTGCAAGCTCAGCCCGGCCGGCGATGCCCTGCTGGCCAGCACCTACCTGGGAGGCTCGGGCGCCGAAACAACCCTCCAGTGCGGCGGCTTGCGCGTAGACGCCAGCGGAGCCGTGTACGTGGCGGGCAATACGACGATGGGGAGCGTGGCTACCAACAACTTTCCCACCACGGCCGGGGCCTACATCCGTACGGTCCCGGCCAGCGCTAGCCGCCGGGGCTTCATTGCCCACCTCGACCCGCAGCTGACGACCTTGCGCTGGGCAACCTTTCTGGAAAGCACTAACTTTAATAGCGACGCCGGCACGCTGCGGGTGTCGCCCACCACTGGGCTGGTGTACTACCTGGGCAATACCGCCGACCAGGGCCACGCCGTGGGGGCGGGAGCCGCGCATTCGGCCTATTCGGTAGGCTACGTGGGCTGCCTGGCGGCCGATGGCTCGCGGCGGGTGGCCGCTACCTACCTGCCCACCATGCCCAGCATCATCAGGCCGCTCGTTTATCCGAAAACGATGGACCTCGACGCGGCCGGCAACGTGTGCGTGGGGGGCAAAGCCGTTTCGGTGGTGCGCACGGCTGGCAGCTACGTGGCGCCCAGCGCCAGCACCTTCGTGCCGGGCGCCGACAACTACTTCGTGACCAAGCTCAATGCCGGCCTCAGCCGCATCGAGCACACGGCTA
Organism: Hymenobacter monticola; assembly: GCF_022811645.1. Taxonomy (NCBI): domain Bacteria; kingdom Pseudomonadati; phylum Bacteroidota; class Cytophagia; order Cytophagales; family Hymenobacteraceae; genus Hymenobacter; species Hymenobacter monticola. Next base: position 1,407,252 of record NZ_CP094534.1, read on the forward strand.
TCCTGGGCGGCGGCGACCTGGCCGGCACCCAATCCATATGCCTGGGGGTGGACCAGTGCGGCAACATTACCGTGGCCAGTTCGCTCGTTTCGCTCCCTGCGGCCGGCAACCTTCTGCCCATCCTCAATCCATTGCCGGGAGGCGGCAACCCCGCCGGCCTGCACGTCGCGACCTTGAGCAGCGATTTTCGGCAGTTGCTGTTTGCCAGCTATTATGGCAACTCGATGGCGGCCGGTCGGCCCTGGTTGGGCACCACGTCCGCCGTCGACCCCCAGGGCCGGGTATACACGTCGGTGCTAACCTTCAACTTTCTCGGCATCAACTATCCCACACTGCCCACGGCTTACCAGCCGGTCCCACTGCCCGGGGCGGTCCTGGCGTCCGCCGATGGAGTAGGAGTCATCATCGACCCCCAGTTTGTGACGACGCCCGCGCCGCGGGCGGCTTTCACGGCTGCTACCTCCTGCGCCAGCCTGGCAGCGCAGCTGCAAAGCACGAGCACCAACGTGGGGGCCTTCCGCTGGGATTTTGGCGATGGCAGCCCCCTAGATTCGGTCACGGCCGCACCGCAGCACCTGTACGCGGCGCCCGGCACCTACCGGGTGCGCCTGCGGGTGCGGCCTGTGGCGGGCGCCTGCGGCCGGCCCGATACTACCTCACGGCTGGTGGTGCTGGGCGGGGCGCCGCCCCGGGCCTTGCTGCAGCAGGCCAGCCTGTGCGCAGGCACGGCGCTGGTGCTCGATGCCGGCAACCCCGGCAATACTTACCGCTGGAGCACCGGCGCCACCACCCAAACCATTCAGGTGACGGCGCCGGGGCGCTACATAGTGCAAACCGGCGTGGGCGTTTGTGCCCGCATCGATACGGCCGTGGTGGTGGGCCTGCCGGCCCCGGCGCGGGTGTTGCCCGCGCAGGCGGTGTTGTGCCCCGGCGAGACACTGGTGCTGGACGCTGGCAACCCCGGCAGCACCTACCGCTGGAACACCGGCGCCACCACCCAAACCATTGGCGTGACAACGGCCGGCACCTACTCCGTCGTCATTCGCAATCCCTGCGGCCGCACCGACACCGTGCGCGTGGGCGTGAACCCCGCGCCGACGCTGGCGCGGGATTCGGTGGCCTGCGGCGACGTGACATTGCGGGTGGTGGGAGCAGCAGCCGGCAGCACTTACCGTTGGAGCACGGGCGCCACCACGCCGGCCCTCGCCGTGGACCAGCCGGGCCGCTACACGGTGAGCGTAACCGGGCCAACGTGCCAGTTTGAGCTTCAGGCCTACGCCGCCCCGGCCCGGCCCGACTTGCTGGTGCCCAACATCTTCACCCCCAACCCTGAAGATGCCCTCAACGCCACGTTTGCCATTCCGGGTTTGCCGGCGGGCACGCGGCTCAGCGTGTTCAACCGCTGGGGCAGCCTCGTGTACCAAGCCAGCAATTACCAAAATGACTGGGCCGCGCCCGGCCTGCCTGACGGCGTGTATTACTATTTGCTTGAGAATGAAAAGTTCTGCCGCGCCAGCCAGTTGAAAGGCTGGGTGGAAGTCCGACGCTGAGTTCTACTGCAACGAGTTTTTACTTGCCTAGCATAACAAATTGAAACGGCCCCACTGGTAGCTCAGTGGGGCCATTTCGGTCTGTAGCGCGGACTCTGCGAGTCCGCGCCTGTTCGATTCGTTCACTATAGTGCGCGGCCGGGCAGCGTCCGCACTCCCTCACCGCTTGCCCACCGCCCCGCTGCCGCTCAGCCCTTCGGCCAGCCGCACCAGCCGCACCAGCTCGGCGCGGTAGCCGTCGGCATCGGCGCCGCGGGCTCCGTTGGCCAGCTGCTCGGTGGCGGCCCAGGTGGCGGTGCCGCGCTGTTCGCTTTGGCGCAGCAGCATGCCGAACTGCGCCACGGCCGCGGCAAAGCGGAAGTCGGGCGAGGCTTTTTCGATGGCCAGCGCGGGGCCGGTGAGGGGCTGGGCCAGCAGCTTGCTGGTGTTGCCCTGCGGCTCTTTGTAGCGCAGCTTCACCGTCAGCACGTCGTTGGTGATGAACTGCTGCATAGTGGCGGTGGCGGGCTTCGATGGCTGGTATTTGAGGTCGTCGACCAGGGGCTGCGTAGTGCCCACGGGCACGATTTCGTAGAGGGCCGTGGCGGTGTGGCCGGCGCCCAGCTCGCCGGCGTCTTTGCGGTCGTTATTGAAGTCTTCGGCTTCGAGCAGGCGGTTTTCGTAGCCCACGAGGCGGTAGTTGGCCACGCGGGCGGGGTTGAATTCGACTTGCAGCTTCACGTCTTTGGCCACGGTGAAGAGCGTGCCGCCGAACTGCGCCACCAGCACCCGGCCGGCTTCATCAAGGTTATCTAGGTAGGCGTAGTTACCGTTGCCTTTGTCGGCCAGGGTTTCCATGCGCGCGTCGCGCAGGTTGCCGCGGCCGCAGCCCAGCACGGTGAGAAACACGCCGCTTTCGCGTTGGTCTACAATGAGTTTTTCCATGGCCGCCTCGGAGCTTTCACCCACGTTGAAATCGCCGTCGGTGGCCAGAATTACGCGGTTGTTGCCTTCCTTGTTGAAGCTCTGCCGGGCCGTGGAATAGGCCAGACGCAGCCCCGCCCCACCGGCCGTGGAGCCACCCGCCTGCAGCCGGTCGATGGCATCGAGAATGACCTGGGGCTGCGAGCCGGGCGTGGGCGGCAGCACCAGGCCGGCGGCCCCGGCGTAGGCCACCAGCGCCACGTGGTCCTGGGGGCGCAACTGCTTCACTAGCAGCTTGAGGCCGGCTTGCACCAGCGGCAGGCGGTCGGGGCCATACATCGAGCCCGATACATCAACTAGAAACACGAGGTTGGCGGGCGGCAGCTTGGCGGTTTCTACTTTTCGGGCCTGAATGCCGATGCGGGCCAGCTGGTGCGCGGGGTTCCAGGGGCAGGCGGCCAGCTCGGTGCTGATGCGCACGGGGTCGGGCGAAGCGGCGGGCGGCGCGGGGTAGTCGTAGCGGAAATAGTTCAGCATCTCTTCCACCCGCACGGCGTCGCGTGGGGGCATTTGGCCTTCGTTCAGGAAGCGGCGCACGTTGGAGTAGGAAGCATTATCCACGTCGAGCGAGAAAGTGCTGAGCGGGTCCTTTTTGGGGTTGAAAAAGGTATTTTCCTTGACGTGGGCGTAGGTATCGCCGGCGCCCGCTTCGGGCCGGGCGGGCAGGGTAGGCATTGCAGGCGCACCGCTGGGAAGCACCCGTGCGGTGTATGCTGCATCGGCCGCGTCTTGGGCCATTTTCATCTTGCGCTTCGACGGGGCGGCCGGTGCGGGTGCACTCTCTGCCTTCGTTTCGTAGCCGTAGGCCGTCACCGACACTTCACTAAGCTGCTTAGTGTCAAGAAACATCGCAACGTTCACCACCCGCGCCGCGCCAATTAGCCGTTGCTGCTTTTTATACCCCACTGATGTGAATACCAGCGTGGCCGAGGCTGCATTGGGCACCGGGAGGGTGTAGCGGCCGTCGTGGTCGGTGCTGGTGCCTTGTTGCGTTCCCTTGATGAGCACCGTGGCGCCGGGTATGCCCTGTTTCGATTGGGCATCCAGCACGATGCCCGTAATGGTGCGGTAGCGGGTGGTATCGGCGGGTTCGGCCGTTACAGCGGGCGCGGAGCCTTTCGATTTTTTCTGGGCAAGAGCAGGGCTTTGAGAGGCCAGCAGGCTCAGGAGCAGTGGCAGTAGCAACAGGGTTCTCATGGCAGCACGGGATAGTTGGTGAAACGTACCGACTTGATGCGGGCCGTAAGCGGATTGCACACGGAGTAGATGAAAAACGCCGCATAACCCGCAGCCATGGCGCTGAGGCGCCATACAATCCCCCGAAATTGCCCTAACTTCCCAGCGCCATGTTCTTCCGCCGCGCCAAACCGTCGCCCGCTGCTGCCGCGCCGCTCTCCGACCAGGAGCTGCTGGCCCGCTACCGCGCGCACGGCAACGTGGCCGACCTCGGCCTGCTCTACGACCGGTACCTGCCCGAGGCGTTTGCCGTGTGCCGCCGCTACCTGGCCCCGCCCGACGAAGACGCCCAGGACGCCACCATGCAGCTGTTTGAGCACCTGGTGAAGGTGCTGCGCACCCACGCGCCCGACAACTTCCCGGCCTGGCTGCACACCACCGCCCGCAACCACTGCCTGATGCAGCTGCGGGCCCGCAAGCGCGCCGGCCCCAGCGCCGGACCTGTGATTTTGACACTGCCTGACGCCACCGATGTGGAAACCGCCGGCGCCCGGCATCTGCAGGACGAGGATGCTGCCGCCGAGGACGCCCAGGAAACCGAACTCCGCCTGCAAAGCATGGAGGCGGCGCTGGCCCAGTTGCCCCCGGCCCAGCGCCGCTGCCTCGAATTGTTTTACCTCGAAAAGAAAAGCTACCGCGACATCGCCACCGAAACCGGCCTCGAACCGAACCTGGTGCGCAGCCACCTGCAAAACGGCAAGCGCATGCTGCGCCGCCAGCTGGAGCCGCCCCCGGCCGTTTCCACTCCCCGCTCCTCGCTTCCCGCTTCCGATAACAACCCGCTCCATGTTGCCCGCTGATTCGCCTTTTGCCCCGCTGCCCGCCCCCGGCCCGCACCCGGCCACGGCGGAGTTGCGCGCCTACGCGGCCGGCACCCTGGCGCCGGCCGAAGAACACCGTATCGAAGCCCATACCCTCGACTGCGAGCGCTGCGCCGAGCTGGTGGAAGGTTTTTCGATGAGCGACGCCGTCACCACCGACCGCGCCATTGCCGAGCTGCGCACCCGCCTGCAAGCCCGCCTGGGCCAGGCCGAACCCGAGCCGGCTGCGGGCGGCTGGGCTTGGCCGCGCCTGGCGGCCGCGGCGGCATTGCTGGCCGTGGTGGGCACCGGCATCTGGGGTTGGGAGAAATATGAGTCGGCCGCGCCACCGGTTGTTGCTCGCCAGGAAGTGCCCCGAGCGCCGGCTACCCGCCGTGCGGCGCCGGTAGCCGCAGCTCCCCAGGCGTCTGCTCCGTCCGTCCCTGCTCCGGCCAGCCCTGCTCCTGCCGATTACGCGGCCGTGCAACGCCGCTCAAAAACCCGTGCGGCCCGGCAGCCTGCCACCTCAACCCTGGGAGGGACTGATTGGCTTGCCAATTCGGCCCCTCGCTTGCCAGCCCCGCCGCCCCGCCGGCCAGCAGTGAGTACCACTGCGTCTCCCGCAGCATCGGCTGCCGATATGGTAGCCGCTTCGGAAACAGCCGCTCCAGCGGGCGTTGCCCAAGCCACCCAGGTGCCTCCGGCCGCCGACGATAACGCTCGGGAATCAAAAATGGCCCAGGCCGACTTTACCCCGCCGGCCAGGAGCGAAGGCGCACCCGTTTCCTCGGCAGCCGATTCCGTGCATTCGCTCAGGGAGGTAGCCGCGCCAATGGCCAAGCCCATGAAAAAAGCGAAAGCCCATATAGTCGAGCCCGCGTCCGCCGTAGTAGCCAACACGCCCATGCCGGCCGGCTTTGCCATCAGGCCCGCGCCGGTGGGCGGCACACCCGCCTTCCGCGACTACCTGCGCCGCGAAGCCGCGCAGTTCGAGCCGGAGAAGGAAAACCGCATCAGCGGGCTGGTGCACGTGCAATTCACCGTGGGTGCCGACGGGCAGCTGAGCAACCTGAAAGTGACGCGCGGCATGCGCGCCGACTACGACGCGGAAGCCCTGCGCCTGGTGTGCGAAGGTCCCAAGTGGCAGCCAGGCATCGCCGGGGGCCGCCGCGCCCCGCTCACGATGGAGTTTACGATACCGTTTTAGTGGTTAACGGTTAGTGATGAGTGGTTAATTTGAACCGCAGCTAATCACTCATCACTAACAGTTAACTATTATAATTCGGCACCCGGCTTCACGGTGCCGGCATCCACCGCTTTCAGGAAAGTGAGCAGGCCCTTGAAGTAGGTTTGCTGGTCGTCGTACATGCTCATGTGGCTGCCTTGGGGGCAAATAAGGGAGTTGCCGCGTTGCACCTTGGTGGCAATCATGCGCATGTGGGCGGGGTCCATGGTGTCGTGCTTGCCGCCGATGCTGAGCACGGGCACCTTGAGTTTGGGCAGGTCGGGCACGCGGTTCCAGTTCACCAGCTTGCCCGAGATGCCGAACTCGCTCGGGCCCTGCATGGTCACGTAGAGCGACTGGTTAATCTTGCTCATGGCGCGGGTCACGGGCTCGGGGTTGGGCACCACGCGGCACAGGTGCTCGGCGTAGAAGTTGGGTTCGAGCAGGCCCATGTAGCGCGGGTTGCTGAAGTCCTTGCGCGCTTCAATCTGCCGGATTTCGGCCAGCACCTCGGGCTTCATCTGCTTGGCCAGCACTTCGTCGGCGTAGCGGCCGTAGTCGGGGCAGCTCATCATCATGTTCGAGATAATGAGGCCCTTGAGGTTTTGCTGGTATTTGAAGGCGTACTCGGCCGCCAGGATGCCGCCCCAGCTATGGCCCAGCAGGTAAAAGTTGGTGTTGTCGAGCTTCAGGGCCTGGCGCACCTGTTCCACCTCCTCCACGTAGCGCGGCAGGCTCCACATGGCGGTGTCGCGGGGGTTGTCGGAGTTGCCGCAGCCCAGCTGGTCGTAGTAAATGAATTCGATGCCTTCCTTGGGCAGAAAGTTTTCGAAGCACTCGAAATACTCGTGTGTGGCGCCCGGCCCGCCATTGAGCAGCAATACCTTGATTTTGGGGTTGTTGCCGTACTGCTTGGTCCAAACGTTGAATTTGCCCTTGGGCGTGCTGATGGGAATGACGCGCACGTTGCCGTCCTGCACGCCGGTTTCGGGGCTGTCGAAGTAGCTGGCCGGCACCGTTGCGGATGTAGCGGCGCCCGTTTCAGTTGTGGCGTTGGGTTGGTTGCAGCCCGCAAGCAGGGCGGCGCCGAGCACGCAAGTCGTTAGGCGGAGGGAGTACCGTTTCAGCATACACTTCATACAAGAGAGTTAAACCCGGCAAGCACGTTTCGGCTGCCCGATAAGGCGGCACAAGGTAGGGCCTGCCAATGATTTGCAGTTGGTAAACTTTAGGCTGAAAATATTGATGGAGAATAAAAAAGGCAGCCCAAGGGCTGCCTTTTTTGCAGTGAGGTTAAGCTATTGGCTAACCGCTGTAGCCGCCGCCACTCTCGGGCTCGGTGGCGCTGCCGCCGGGCTTGGTGGGGGTGGGCAGGTCGGTTTCGGTGGTTACCTCAACGTCGCTGTAGTCGGGGGTGCCGTCGCCCTGAACGGGAACGGGCGGCTCGTGTGAGGGGTCGGGAGTGGGGGTGGGCTGGTCCATAAAGCAGAAAAGTTTGATTGGGTGGGTGTACGGCATTGCGCGGCGCGTGGCTGCCTTGCGGCGGTCGGGGCCGGCCGGGTGGTGTACTTTTGTGCCCGGCAGTTGCCGCCTTGCTTCTTTCAAAACCCACCAATACTTCCCTCCACCACTCCACCAACCCGCATGGATTTCCGCACCGAAAAGGACACCATGGGCACCGTGCAGGTGCCCGCCACCGCCTACTGGGGCGCGCAAACGCAGCGTTCCATCGAGAATTTTCCCATCGCGCAGGACATCAACAAGATGCCCAAGGAAATTATCGCCGCCTTTGCCTATCTCAAGAAAGCCGCTGCCTTCACCAACCGCGATGCCGGCGTGCTGCCCGCCGAGAAAGCCGAGCTCATTGGTAAGGTGTGCGACGAAATCCTGGCCGGTAAGCTGGCCGATTCGTTTCCGCTGGTGGTGTGGCAAACGGGCTCGGGCACGCAAAGCAACATGAATCTCAACGAGGTGATTGCCTACCGTGGCCACGTCCTGCAGGGCGGCCAGCTCACCGACGAGAAAAAGGTGCTGGCGCCCAACGACGACGTGAACAAGAGCCAAAGCTCCAACGACACGTTTCCGACGGCCATGCACATCGCGGCCTACAAAATCCTGGTCGAAACCACCATCCCCGGCATCGAGAAGCTGCGCGACGCGTTGAAAGCCAAGTCGCAGGAGTTCATGCACATCGTTAAAATCGGTCGCACCCACTTCATGGACGCCACGCCGCTCACGCTGGGCCAGGAGTTTTCGGGCTACGTGTCGCAGCTCGACCACGGCCTGAAGGCCATCAAGAACACGCTAGCTCACCTGAGCGAGCTGGCCCTGGGCGGCACCGCCGTGGGCACGGGCATCAACACGCCCAAAAACTACGCCGTGAACGTGGCCAAACACATTGCCGACCTCACCGGCCTGCCCTTCATCACGGCCGAAAACAAGTTTGAGGCCCTGGCCGCCCACGACGCCATCGTGGAGGCCCACGGTGCCCTCAAAACCGTGGCCGTGAGCTTGATGAAAATTGCCAACGACATCCGCATGCTCAGCTCGGGCCCGCGCGCTGGCATCGGCGAAATCGACATTCCGGACAACGAGCCCGGCTCCAGCATCATGCCCGGCAAGGTGAACCCCACCCAGTGCGAGGCCATGACGATGGTAGCAGCCCAGGTGATGGGCAACGACGTGGCCATCACCGTGGGCGGCGCCATGGGCCACTTCGAGCTGAACGTGTTCAAGCCGGTGATGATTTACAACTTCTTGCACTCGGCCCGCCTCCTCGGCGACGTGTGCGTGAGCTTCACCGACAAGTGCGCCGTGGGCATCAAGCCGCTGGAGAAAAACATCAAAAAGCACGTTGACTCGTCGCTGATGCTCGTGACGGCCCTCAACCCCCACATTGGCTACTACAAAGCCGCCGAAATTGCCCAAACCGCCCACAAAAACGGCTCTACGCTAAAGGAAACCGCCCTCCAGCTGGGCTACGTGACCGAGGAGCAGTTCAACGAGTGGCTGAAGCCCGAAGAAATGGTGGGCGAAATCAAGTAGCCTTCAGAACGTGTACCCCGAAGCTCCTGCTTCGGCTCGCGTTGAACGATTCCTAACGCGGGCCGAAGCAGGAGCTTCGGGGTACACGTTCTGCCAGCTCAACCAGTCGTCAAAAAAGAAGTCCCGGCCGCAAAGCCGGGACTTCTTTTTTAGACGGCGGCGTTGCCGCGTCAGCCTTTATACCGCCGAATCGCGCAGCAGCGGGGCCACCCGCGTACCCAGCAGCTCAATGGAGCGCATGATTTCGGCGTGTGGCAGCGCGGCCACGTCCTGTTGGAAGGTGACGCGCGACACTCCACCAAGTGCCTCGCTATGGCGCAGGATTTTGGCAGCTACCTCCTCGGGGCTGCCCACCAGAAGCGCCCCCCGTGGCCCGGCCTGGGCATCGAACATCCCCCGCGTGATGGCCGAGCCGCCCCGCTCGCGGGCGCGCTCGGTGAAGGTGCGGGCGTAGCCGGGAAAGAATTTTTCCGCAGCTTGCTCGGTGGTTTCGGCTACGTAGCCCAGCGAGTGCAGGCCCACTTTCAGCTGCTCGGGCGCGTGGCCGGCCCGGCGGCCCGCTTCGCGGTACAGGTCTACCAGGGGCCGGAAGCGGTGGGTATCGCCGCCAATGATGGCTACCATCAGCGGCAGGCCCAACGTGCCGGCCCGCACAAACGACGCGGGCGTGCCACCCACGCCCAGCCAGATGGGCAACTGCGGCTGCATGGGCCGCGGGTAGATGCCCTGCCCCGTGAGCGCCGGCCGAAACTTGCCCGACCAGTGCAGCTTATCCTGCTCCCGAATGCGCAGCAGCAAGTCCAGCTTTTCGGCAAACAGTTCGTCGTAATCGTCGAGGTCGAACCCGAAGAGGGGGAAGGCTTCGATGGAGGAGCCGCGGCCCACCACCATTTCGGCCCGGCCCTGCGAAATCAAATCCAGCGTGGCGTACTCCTGGAACGCCCGCACCGGGTCGACGGCGCTGAGCACGGTGACGGCGCTGGTGAGGCGAATGCGTTGGGTGCGCGCCGCGGCGGCCGCCAGAATCACGGCGGGGGCCGAATCGAGGAACTGCGCGCGGTGGTGCTCGCCAATGCCAAACACGTCGAGGCCTACCTGGTCGGCCCGCTCGATGCGGTCAAGCAGCTGGCCCATGGCTTCTGCCCCACTGGGCTTTTGGTCGGTGCCGTTATCGAAGAAGGCAGCGAAACTATCAATTCCAATTTCCATGATTGTATCGGCTTAATAAGGTGGGGATAGTTGAGCAAATCCTGAGGCTTAGCTCAGTCATGAGTTCTACAGGTCAAATGTACGTACATTATATGTATGTACATCATTTATTGAACAATAATTCTGCTTTTCGAAACGACTACGACGGTGGCAGTCACTTTCTTATTTTCCCAGCATCTTTGCCGCCCCATGGATTTCTCTGCTCCCCTTGTGCTCGAAAACAGCCGCGCCCGCCTGCGCCCGCTGGAAATTGGCGACTTTGAGGCCCTCAAAGCCGTGGCCTTCGACGCCGACCTCTGGAAATACACCCTCACCCGCGGCGACGACGCGGTGAGTCTGGCCGCCTACATCCGGCAGGCGCTGGAGGCGCGGACGCAGGGCCTGCGCTACCCCTTCGCCATCATCGACCGCGAAACCGGGCAGCTGGCCGGCAGCACCAGCTACTACAACGTGGCGCCCGCCGACCAGCGCCTAAGCATTGGCTACACCTGGGTGGGCACGCCGTTCCAGCGCTCGGGCCTGAACCGGGCCTGCAAGCACCTGCTGCTATGCCACGCCTTCGGGCAGATGGGCTACGAGCGGGTGGAGCTCGAAACCGACTCGCGCAACTATAAGTCGCGCACGGCCATGGCCCGTATGGGCGCCACCGAAGAAGGCACCTTGCGCAGTCACCGTCCCACGCAGGGCGGCATCCGGCGCGACACGGTGATTTTCAGCGTTATCCGACAGGATTGGTCGGAGCTGCGCCAAACTACTTTTCAGCAGTACGAAGCCCGTGGCTGAGCCCCCTGCCCCCAACCGGCTGCGGCCCCCCGAGGGCCTGTGGCGCCGGCGCGTGGCCAGCTTCGGCCACGCCTTTCGGGGCGTGTGGGCCGCGTTGCGCTCGGAAGTGCACCTGCGCTTTCACGCTTTTGCCACGGTGGTGGTGGTAGGGCTGGGGTTTTACTACGGCATTTCGCGCCTGGAATGGGCGCTGGTGGCTATTTCGGTGGCTTGCGTGTGGTCGGCGGAGCTGATGAACACGGCCATTGAGGCCCTTACCGACTTGGCCTCGCCCGAATACCACGTGCTGGCCGGCAAGGCCAAAGACGTGGCCGCCGCTGCCGTGCTGCTGGCGGCGCTGGGAGCCTTAGTGGTGGGCGGGCTAGTATTCATTCCACGGCTGCTGGGGTCTTGAGCATTGGCCCGACCTGAACCATTGCCCGCGGGCGGCGTAACCATAGCCGGCCTGGCTGTGTTAGCATCGGCCGTTTATTTCCCTTCGAGCTTATGCGCCTGCTTTTCTTCGTCACTCTGTTGCTGACCTCCGCCTGCGCCTCACAGCAGGTGAGCGTGACCACGCCCACTACGCCACCCGAAAACGGGCAGGTAGTAACTGGTGGCAGCGTGACCACGGCTCCTTCCAGCACCAACACCGTGGACCCCGTGCCCGCCCGCGTAGCCGAGTCGGACACCACGGCCAGGCCGCCGTGGCTGAAAGCCCGCATTACCGAGGTGCTGGCCGAGCGCAAGCGCAACCCCATCACCCGCATCCTGCGTTACGACTACGAGGGCCGGAAAGTGTACTACATCTCGGCCCCGTGCTGCGACCAATTCTCCAACGTGTACGACACCCAAGGCAAGCTCATTTGCCAGCCCGACGGCGGCATCACCGGCAAAGGTGACGGCAAGTGCCCGGACTTTGACAAACGCAAAACCAACGAAAAACTGGTCTGGCAAGACCCGCGTTAGCGGAGTGTTGAGGGTTGGACTTTGAATGTTGACTTACTCAACGGCTCATTTCCTCAATTCAACACTCAGCATTCAGAACTCAACACAAACCAAATGAATACTTTAGAAAAACTCGGTGCTTTCAATGTGTGGGCCAACGACACGGTCCTGCAGCGCCTCGATGAAATTGCGGCCAGCGGCCAAGAAATACCGGCCGTGGTGCTGCGCCTGTTCAGCCACGTGCTCAATGCCCAGGCCATTTGGATTTCGCGCATCGGCGGCCAGCCCCAGCCAGTGAAGGTGTGGCAGGAACACGACCTGCCCACCATTCACCGCCTGCACGAACAAACCTCGGAGCCGCTGCACCAGCTGATGGTGCACGCCGACGAAACCGAGCTGCAACGCCTCATTTCCTACACCAACTCGCTGGGCAACAGCTACCACAGCGCCGTGCACGACATCCTGACCCACGCCGTGGTGCACGCCAGCTACCACCGCGCCCAGGTGGCCACCCGCCTGCGCGACCACGGCTTCGAGCCCGTCAACTCCGACTTCATCACCTACTGCCGCGAATTGAGCGCGGCGGCCCAAACGGCCGTGCCCAGCCTGTAGGCGCACTAGTGCGGCTCCATTTGCGTTTCCAGAAAACCCTTCCGGCTTCGGAAGGGTTTTTTAGTCCTACCCACCCGCCAATACCCTGTTAGCCATGACCGAAACCCAGGCAACGGCCGCGCCGGTTCTTTCAGCCGAGCGGCTCAACCAAGCGTATTCCTACACTGCTTACCGCCAGCTGCTTGATGAGCTGATGGCCCAAAACCTGACCACCGGTCCCAATCAGTCGGAGCAAATTGTTCAGTATGCGCGCTTGAATCTCAAGCGGATGCAGCGCCTCGATAAGACCGTGGAGCTGCTGCCCGAGCTTCAAAAAGCTCTCGACCAACTCGACCGGGGCTACGAGTGGCTCATCATCACGGAAGGCTGGTGCGGCGACGCAGCCCAGATTGTGCCCGTGCTGGAGGCCGTGGCCCGCGCCAGCCAGGGCAAAATCAGCACACGCTACGTGCTGCGCGACGAAAACCTCGACCTCATGGACCGCTACCTCACCAACGGCGGCCGCTCCATTCCCAAGCTTGTGGCCCTCTGCACCGACACGCTGAAGGAGGCCGGCACCTGGGGCCCGCGCCCGGCCCCGGCCCAGGAGCTGTTCAACCGCCTCAAGGAAGAAGGGGTGTCGTACGAGGATTTCGCCACCCAGCTGCACACCTGGTACGCCCAGGACCGCACCCTGAGCACCCAGCGCGAGTTGGTGACGCTGCTGCACAACCTGAAGAAATTCTAACCGGCCCAACGGCCAAGCAAAAGCCCCGACCTCTGCTGAGGTCGGGGCTTTTGTTTATCGTCTTGATTAACGCTTACTGCACACTCACCGAGCCCAAGTCGGTAATCTGGTCGTTGGTCACGTTCACGCCGGTGCGGGTGGCGTTGCGGTAGGGGGCCTGACCGGCAGGGGCCGTGGTGCTGGGGAAAAACTGCACCTGGTAGGTGCCGGCCGCCAAGCCGTTGAGCTGGAAGGCGCCCGAAGCATCGGCCGAAGTGCTCACCGTATCGGGGCCGAGGATGGTGGAGCGGATGGCCAGAATTTGGGGCAGGGCGGCCGCCGGCGTCACGGTGCCGCGAATGCCGGCGCGCAGGTCCTGGGCTACCACCCGGATGACCGGCTTGAGCAGGTAACGCTCTTTTTTGTCCTTGCCGGGGTTCCAGTTGCCGCGCTCCACAATGGACTTGGCCACGTCGAAATCAAGCAGCAGTTGGAAGGTGCTGCGCTGGCGCAGGGTGGCTTTGTCGAGCTTCAGCTTCACGCCTGAGGTTTGGCCGCTGGGGGTTTTGAGGTCGTAGCGCTGGCCATCGGTGCCGATGACGTAGCTGTCGGGGCCCAGAATCAGGCGAATTTCCTTGAGGTCGCCGGGGGCAAAGTCCTCGCTCACCAGCAGGGCCGAGCGGCCGTTTACGTACTCTAGCACATTGATGGCCTGGGGCGTGAAGCCCAACGTTTTCCAACCATCCGGGTCGTTTTCTTCTTTCAGGTGCACCTCTACCTGGCGCACGTCCAGGACCACGCTGCGGAAGTCGCCGGGGGCGTCCATCAGCCGCACTTCGAGCTTGCCATTGGCGTCCGAATCGTCCGACTTAGAGCAACTCGCCAGGCCCAACAGAGCTGCGGCGGCAAAAGGTAAAAAGCGCGTGATTTTCATAAGAATGGGTAATGAAGTCAATGATGGGGCATGAAACGGCCCGGCCAACCAAGAGGTTGCCAGGCCGCCGCACTCAACAATATTGCCAAAACCGGCCATTGTTGGCCCCGTCCAACTACTTCACCGAATCGGCCGGTTCCACGGGTTTGGGCTTTGGCTTGGGCTTATTGAACAAGCTGTTGAAACCTTTGGATATTTGCTCTTTGGCTTTGTTGGCCGCATCAATGCGCTGCTGCTTCTTGTCCAGTTCGGCCTGGGCGGCGGCTTCCTCAGTCGTCTGCCCGGCGCGGCGGATGCTGTCTTCCTTCGAGATGGCGCGGGGTTTCACACCCAGCAGGTCGAGGGCCTTTTGCTTGGCCACGTTCTGCACCAGTGCTTTGCCCTGGTCCTTCACGCTGCCGCTGGTCAGCTTCACCACCGGCGCCTTCACCGTGCCGCCAATGTTGAGGCCCAGCGTCACGCGGTCGGTGCCCTGAATGTTTTGCACGCCCGTGAGCTGCGTCAGCTTACTGTTCATGGCCGAGCCCAGCTTGCCGGTGGGCACGTTCAGGGCGGTGATGTAGGAGAGCACGCCGGTCAGGCTGTTCGAGCCGCCGATGTTCATTTTTACGTCGCCAATGGTCAGGTCGAAGGGTTGCACCACGAGGTTGCCGTTCACGATGTTGGCCTGGATTTTCTTGTCCACCACCAACAGCGTCTTCAGCTCGGGCAGGGTAGTGAGGCTGGCAATTTTGGTCATCACCTCGCTTTGGTTGATGGCCGCCCGCACCACGTCGAACAAGCCCTTACCGCTCAGCGTGGCCAGGTTCGGCATCATGTCGGGCCCCATCTCGCCGCTCACGCTGAAGTTGGTACCAAACACGCCCTCCACCTGGCTGGCCAGCGGCACCAGCGTCTTGATGGTGTTAAAGGCCGCAAACGCCTTCTGAAAATTCAGGTCTTTGATGTTGAGCCCGAAGTTGAACTTGGGGTGCGCCAGGTTCTTGCTGCTGTAGCTGCCCGTGGTACCAAACGTAGCCCCCAGCGTGTTGAACGTCATATTCTTAAGGGTGGCCGTCTGGTCGTTCACCGCCACCGAGCCCTGGGCGTTGGTCAGCTTCAGGTTGTCGTAGGTCACGTTGTCGACGTGGCTGTTCAGCACCAAGTCGAAATACTTGGGAATCTGGAGCACGCCCTCGGCCTTGGCCGGGGCCTTGCCGCCGGTGCTGGCCACCGTGGGCTTGGCCGATACCTCGTCCACCATCCACTCGTTCGCATTGAAATTGCGCGAGTTCACCGTCAGGTTGCCCTTCAGCGACTGGCCCGGCGTGAACAGATAGCCCAGGTAGTTGCTCACCGTGCCCGAGGCCGCGAAGTCGGAGCTCCCGGCCGTGCCGTTCAGGCTTTGCAGCGCAATTTGGTTGTTGTTGAAAGTGGCCGTACCGGAGCTGATTTTCACGCCCTGCGGCAGGTCCTTGCTCTTGTAGGTCACGTTGTTGGCCTTCACCGTGCCGCTGGCCACCACGTTCTGGTAGCGGCCGGCTTCCACGTCGGCCATGTTGCCCTTGGCGGCAATGTCGCCCGACACACGGCCCGTCACGGTCATGCCTTCCAGCGGGAAAATCTTGGTAATCTTGGTCAAATCCACCGTGCCGCGCACGTTGGTGTCGAACACCGGCTTGTCGATGTTGTGGGCCGTGAGGCGGCCTTCCAGCGGCTCGCCCTCCAGCACCATCCGGAACTGCGGCAGGTTAATCTGCGTGTCGTTCACCCGGCCCGTGGTGTTCACCACCGTACCGCTCAGGTTGATGTTCTCAATCGGGGCCGGGAACTTGGCCGATTTCACGTAGCCGTTGGTGAGGCGAATGGCCGCATTCACCACCGGCATCTGGGTTTTCGAGTACGTGCCCTTTGCCGTACCGTCCACAAAAAACTGCCCGCGCATGTTCAGGTCCTTCACCGGGTACACCTTCAGGGCTTCGGCCAGGTTCACGTTGGCTTTCACGCGGCCGTCCACCTTCATCGGGTTCAGGCCGTCGATGGCCACGTTGCCGTCCACCGGGTCAGGCCCGAGGTCGAGGTGAAACTGCGGGATGTTGACTTTCACGTCGTTGGTCACGCCCGTGGGGTTATCCACCTTCATCTTGAGGTTGATGTTCTTGGCCTCGCGCGGCAGGTCGGGGTATTTGAAGCGGCCGTTGGTCACCACCAGGTTCACGCCGTAGCCGGGCAGTTGCGTGGCCGTCTGGGTGCCCTTGGCATAGCCGTCAAACGCCACCTTGCCGCTGGTTTCGATGTTCTTGAACTTCTCCGTAAAGACGCCCGGCACCAGGCTAAGCAGCGTTTTGAAATCCGTCTCCAGCGCCTTGAACGTGATGTCATAGGTAATATCCGTGGCATTGGGCAGCCCGATGGCGCCCGCGAAGCTGAAGGGGAAGTCGTTGAGCTTAATCTTGTTGTCTTTGAACGTGTAGAGGCTCTTGTTCAAATCCATGTTCAGCGTCACGTCGGCGTCGAGCTGCTTGTCGGTGAGGTAAGCCACGCCCCCGTAGGTCATATCGAGGTCGGTGGCCGTGGTTTTGGAGGTCATGTCGAACACGTTGCTGGCGAAGTCGCCGCTGCCGCTGTGGTTCACGCCGCGCGCTTCCATCCGAAAAGGCAGCGTCAGGTCCTCATAGCGCAGGTGCGCGTCGGTCAGCTCCCAGCCCTTAATGGCCAAGCTTACCTGGCTGGTATCCTGGCCCTTGGCCGCAGCCGCGGAGTCTGAAATCATTACGTCCCAGTTGGCCAGACCGCTTTTCAGGCGGCGCAGGCTCAGGTCGGGCCGCTCCAGCTCCACGCTGTTAATCTTGATTTCCTCGCCTTTGATTACCGTCATCACGTCCAGGCCCACCCGCAGGTTGGGCAAGTAGGCCAGCGTGTCGCGGCTGAACGAGTCGAGCCCAATCACCCGCAGGTCCTTGATGTCGAGCGTCAAATCGGGGAAGGAGTGGAGCACGCTCACGCCGATGTTGGCCGGGTCGTACTGCACCTGCGCCCGCACGCGCTGGGCTATCTGCTTGTCGGCCAAGGCACGCAGCTTGTCCTTAAACAGGAAAGGCGCGGCTACTACCGCCAACACCAACACCACCAAAAACACACCTACTCCCAACAAAATTTTTCGCATGGCAAAAGCTAATAAAGTACTGGAGACAAAGGTAAAAAGAACGTGATACTGCGTTTTTTACAATATGAGCAGGCGCCAAAAACCAAGTAGTGACCGAGCATGATGTAAACAGCATCGCGTAGCTACACAACTGCCAAATCGTTGAAAATGGGTTGATAGCAGCTAATCAGAACCCCATTCAACAAAAAGGTTCTTCTTTTCAACGTTCCATAAAGCGTCTTGACTCTGCCCCAGTATGGCTCCGCTTACTGATACCGTTCTTAGTATAAATCAATTCGCTAAATTAGATAAATTACAAATTTTTATCCAATTGTTATAGAAAGGATTTAAGAGGTATATTTGCTGTCCGTAATAACCTTGTGTAATATGAAGTTCCTTTTTACCTCGCTTGTGGCATTCCAAATGGCGGTCGGATTTGCTGCGCACGCGCAGGTTGCCACGCTGAGCCTGATGGGCAACGTGCAGTCTGAAGACCAACAGGCCTTGTCAGGCGCCGCAGTCACGGTTATCCACGTACCCTCCGGCGTGCGCCACGCGGCGGCTTCCGACCGAGCCGGCCGTTTCATGATTCCCAACCTGATGGTGGGCGGCCCCTACATGATACGCGTGGGCGAGGGCGGGTACCGCCCTCAAACAGTAGAGAACATATTTTTGGAGGCTGGCAAAACTGCAAACTTCACGGTTGTACTCAATAAGTTAAATCGTGAAGACAATAAAAAAGGAAACAACCGGAATGCTGTTGCGGACCTAGACCCCAACGCCACTACCATGACGTTGGCTCCGGAAGCCGTAGTGGGTGGCCCGGTGTTGGTGACCATTGCGCCCAAAAATTCGAAGTACGCGAGCAGCAACAGCCCGGCTCGCACCGCCCCAGCCCCTGCAAACCCGACGTTAACGGCTTCGACGGCACCCGCGCCCGCCGACCGTAACCCGGCAGCCTCGCGCCCGGAAGCCAAGCCCGTAGTGCCCACGGCAGTTGCGGCTCCTGTCGCTACGGCACCAACCCGGTCGGCAATGCCCGCACCGATGTCTGCGCCCACAACAACACCGGCATCGGCGCCCGCGTCCGTACCCGGCGCGGCCCCGGCAACGGAAACAAAGAAGTCCGTGGCGCCTTCGCGCTACAGCCGCCGGCCCTACACGCCCAACCGGCCCTACGCTCCCCGCAAGGTGACCGACCCCATTGTACCGGGCCATTTCGACGCCAAAAGCGGCAACTACATCTACCACACCGGCGCCCCCACCACGTTGAAGCTGGCCAACGGCGCCACCCTCGCTGGCGTCGGCGTCAACTCGACGGAAAGCTACCTGCACCGCTTCTTGGCCGACCCTGCTGCCAAAGTGGACACCGCGGACCTGACCAACGGCTGGTACAATTTCGACCGCGTGTTTTTCACGCCCGGCAAGGCCACACTCACGCCCGAATCGATGGGGCAGTTGCGCAACATCGCTACGATTTTGAAAGCTTACCCCAACGCCCGCGTCAAGCTCGGCGGCTACACCGATAGCACGGGTACCTACCAGGTAAACCGGCAGCTCAGCGAGGCCCGCGCCCGCACTGCTTGGGCCAGCCTTGTCGACATGGGCATCAGCCCTAGCCGCATCGAGGCCCGCGGCTACGGCCCGCGCTATTCCATTTCGGCCAACAACTCGGAGGCAGGCCGCGCCATGAACCGCCGCCTCAGCGTGAAAGTGCTGCAAAAGTAGGCCGACTCCGCCCGAAGTAAACGCACGGGCGCGGGCCGTACCTTCGCGCCGACGACCGCACTATTTTGGAGTGCGGCAGCGTTACTGCGGTTCCTATGCCCAAGCGTTTTCTTTCGTTGTTTTTGCGCCCGAAGTACGGCTTGGCCACGGGCTTGCTGCTGGGCACGGCGTTGGGCGCACGGGGGCAGGACGTTTTTTTCTCCCAGCCTTTTGCCACACGCCTGCACACCAACCCCGCCTTCACTGGCTTGGTTGATGATTATAGCGTGACGCTGAGCTACCGCAACCAGCTCCCGCTGCTGGCGGGTTCCTTCGTCACGGCCCAGGCCGCCGCCGATGTGCGCCTCAACCAGCCCGGCCAGCACCACGCCCTTGGCCTGCTCATCAACCAAGACCGCACCGGCGCAGTGGGCTACACCCGCTTCGAAGCGGGCGGACTCTATGCCTACCACACCCGCATTAAGGAGAAGCTGGCCCTGAGCGGCGGCCTGCGCGCCAGCTACGGCCGCCAGCGCGTCGGATATGACAATTTCGTGTTCGGCGACCAGATTCGCGAAGACGGCAGCGTGGCCGGGCCCTCGGCCGAATCCCTGGATTTCCCGCCCGTCAACTACTTCAGCGTGGGCACCGGCGCGGTGCTCTACACCGACCAGTTCTGGCTCAGTCTGGCCGGCCAGCACCTCAATCAGCCCAGCCTGGGCTTCCGCAAGCAAAGCGAACTGCCCCTGCTGTTGAATCTTTCGGGGGGCTATAAGTTTTTTAAGGTGAAGCCCGGACCCGGCATTGCCACCCGCGAGGTGAGCTACACGCCGGTGGCGGCCTACACCCGACAAGGTGGTTCTCAGCGCATTGAAACCGGCGTTTACTTCACCGCCTCGCCCGTTACTTTGGGAGCGGTGTACCGCAATATTTACATACCGGGCAGCGTTGGGTCGCAGCACGTGCTGGCCGTGGTGGCCGGGGTGCAGGCCGGGGGCCTGCGCCTGGGCTACAGCTACGACGTGGGCCTCAGCCGCCTAAGTGCCGACCTGGGCGGTGCCCACGAGGTGACGCTGGCCCTGCGCGCCTTCGACCGATTGGAAAACGCCCATCGTCGTTTAAAAAAGAGAGTTTACCCGGCAGCCCCTTGCCCAACATTTTAATATTTTGTATTATTGCGTCCTGATTGCCTTAGCTAACCCCTCAGCCCCCATACTCATTTTAACTTAATTATGAAATTAACCAATTATCTACGCCTCTCCGTGCTTGGCCTGGTAGTGCTGGCGAGCTGCGGCAAGAAAGGCCCGCCCACGGCCCAAAAGCCGGGCAAATATTCCTCTACGACCGGTATTGAATATAACACGGAGAAGGGCATGGCCGTGGCTAACTTTAAGAAAATCCCCGAAGGCCCGGGCTTGGTGTTCATCGAAGGCGGCCGCACGGTGCTGGGCTCGCAGGAAGAAGACGTGACCCAGACGCACGACAACATCGAGCGCACGGTGACCATCGCCTCGTTCTACATGGACGAAGCCGAGGTGGCCAACATTCACTGGCTGGAATACCTGCACTTCATCCGCACCGACTCGGCCGAAGAGTTTTACCGCTCGGCCCTGCCCGACACCACCGTGTGGGCCCGCGACCTGTCGTTCAACGACCCCTACGTGACGTACTACCTGCGCTACCCCGGCTTCCGCTACTTCCCCGTGGTGGGCGTGAGCTGGCTGCAGGCCGATGACTATTGCTCCTGGCGTACGGCCAAGGTGAACGAGCGCCTGGCATCGGGCGGCGACGCCAAGCCCGGCATCGGTGGCCTCTTCGGCAAGAAAAAGAAAAAAGGCGACGACGCCGCCGCTGGTGGCGCCGAAGGCACCGCCGGTGCAGCCGGCGCTCTGGCAACTGGTAAGAATTCCACTTCTATCGAAAACGGCAACACGCTGCCCAACTACCGCCTCCCCACCGAGGCCGAGTGGGAATATGCTGCTCAGGCACTTGTAGGCACGCAGGAAGTGGGCAACGAGAACCAGGAAGAGAAGCGCATTTACCCCTGGGATGGCAAATCGACCCGCAATGCCTACGGCAAGAAGCAGGGCCAGTTCTTGGCTAACTTCAAGCGCGGCCGCGGCGACTACGCCGGTATTGCTGGCAGCCTGAACGACGGCGCCATGATTACGGAGTACATCTACTCCTACCCGCCGAACGATTACGGCCTCTACAACATGGCTGGCAACGTGAACGAGTGGGTGCAGGACGTGTACCGCCCCCTGTCGTTCCAGGACGTGGAAGACCTGAACCCCTTCCGCCGCAACGGCGTGGGTGACCCTGCCGAGAAGTACGACAAGAAAGGCTACCAGTCGCTGATTGACGACCACGTGCGCGTGTACAAAGGCGGTTCGTGGCGCGATGTGGCCTACTGGCTCTCGCCCGGCACCCGCCGCTTCATGGCCGAAGACTCGTCGACGGCAACCATCGGCTTCCGTTGCGCCATGATTAACGCTGGCTCGAACAAGTAAGCTGGAATCTCAAGCAACAAAAAGGCCGCTCCTGAATCAGGGGCGGCCTTTCTGTTTAATTGGCTTACTGGTTTTAGCGGTCGGCGCAGGCAATGGTGGCAATGCTCACCTCGGCCGCGCCAGCCGCCAGCAGCACCGCGCCGCAGGCTTCGAGGGTGGCGCCGGTGGTGAGCACATCATCGACCACGAGGACGCGCTTGCCCAATACGGTCAATGGGTTTTCCACTTCAAAAACTGTAGCTACGTTTTCCCAGCGCTGAGCGCGGTTCTTTTTGGTTTGCGTTTTAGTATTGGTGGTACGGCGCATGGCGGTGGGAGTGGCAGGCAGCTGCATGCCCTCGGCCAGACCGGTAGCGAAGGCGGCGGCTTGATTGTAGCCGCGCTTGGCTAGTTTCTTGGGGTGCAGGGGCACGGGGATGATGAAGTCAAAATCGGCGGCGATTCCGGCGGCGTGCAGCTCGGCGCCGTAGAGCTGGCCAAGGGCGGTGCCCACGTCGCGCTGGCCCTGGTACTTGAGTTCGTGAAGCAGGTGCTGCACCCGGCCGTGGCGCACGAAGCGCAGGTAGCTTAAGGCGTGGCGGATGGGCAGCTTGCCCCAGAAGCGGCGGCCCAGCGGGTTTTGGTCGGGCGGCAGGCGGTGGTAGTCGGTGTAGGGCAGCTCGGCCCGGCAACCGGTGCAGAGGTGGTTTTCGCCCGTCATCAGCGGCTCCTGGCAGGCCAGGCACAGGCGCGGATAGATGAGGCCCACGAAATCATCCCACAGGGTGAGGAGCATGGCAGAAGGGAGGACGAGGTTTTGGGGAGTAATTTTGGGAAAGCAATGTAATGGGTTGTTTGCTAATGCGCTCAACCAGAACGGTCATGCCGAGCGTAGCCGCGGCCGCTCGCTCGCTCCATCAGGCTCCGCTCTCCTGGGGAGAGGGGCCGGGGGTGAGGTTTCTCGTCAAACGGAGCGGTAAAGATGCTTCGACTTCGCTCAGCATGACCGTTCTTTTTTCTTCAGTCTTTCTTCCCCGATAAAATGTCTCTAGTAACCGAATTCAACGAATACCGCCAGCGGATGAACGCCACCATTATGGCGGCCGACAACAAAGTCATCAAGCGGTTTTTCAACCTCGACACCAACACCTACGCGGCCGGCGCGCTCGACGTGAAAACCAAGGAAATGCTGGGCCTGGCCTGCTCCATGGTGCTGCGCTGCGACGACTGCATCAAGTACCACGTGGGCAAATGCTTCGAGGAAAAGCTCACCGACGAGGAGATTTACGAGGTGTTTGCCATTGCCAACATCATCGGCGGCAGCATTGTGATTCCGCACTTCCGCCGCGCGGTGGAGTACTGGGAAATCCTGAAATCGGAAGCGGGCAATGGGGCGCGGGATGCCGAGCAAGTCGACCTCGCCGCCCACAAAGCCGCTCACGACGGCCAGCCCATTGTATGAGCGAGGACCTGAACCACGGCGGCCCCGCCGAGCACCCCGAGGCCGAAGCCGATTTTGACGCCCGCTGGGAAACGCTGATGCAGGAGATGGAAGCCCGCTTCGGCAAGCGGCCCGATTTGAACGCGCTGCTGCTGCTCATCGGCATTCAGGAGCTGAACCAGGGCCTTACCACTTTCACCAAGGAGCAGAAGCAGGACCTGATGCACATTGCCACCTGCCGCCTGTTCAGCCTGAGCGGGCATTACGAGCAGACGCACGTGGATGCCGACGGCTGGCCGCACTACAAGCTGCTGCGCCCGGTGCCGTTTGCCAATCTCAAGGAGCAGGAACGCATGCTGAAGTGGCACATCTTGGAGTATTTCAACACCAATTACATGGAGTAGCCTGGCATGGCGAAGCACTTGCCTGCCATGCTGCCTACCGATTTCGAAACCAGTTTCAAAGGCCGCCCCGCACCGTTTGCAGGGCGGCCTTCTTCATGGTTCTTTGTCCGATAAGCAGGAAATTAAAACAAAATTAATCCCTAATTAAAAGGGGGTTAATTCGCACTAAGTGTTGTAACAAAGCTGGGAATCCGGGCATTTAAGTCCTGAATTTTGCGGTGCATTTCCTGCGCGGCTATTTATTCAGTTACCATTTTACCGTTTATCAATGGGTTCATACGCTAGTACTTTGCCACCGCCCACGCCCTGGCAACGCCTAACGCGGATGCTCGACACCGAGCGCAAAACGATTCGTCACATCATCTGGTACGCCGTGGTGGCGGGCCTCGTCAGCTTGTCGTTGCCGCTGGGCACGCAGGCGGTGTTTAATCTGGTTTCGACCGGGGCCGTATTTGGCTCCACCTACCTGCTCATTGCTGTGGTGGTGGGCGGCGTGTTGCTGGCCAGCATCCTGCTCATTGGGCAGCTCACGATGGTCGAAGCCATCGAGCAACGCCTGTTCGCGAAGGCGGCCATCGAGTTTGCCTACCGCCTGCCGCGCATCAAGCCTGAAGCCTTGGAAGGCCAGAACCCGCAGGAGCTGGTGAACCGCTTTTTCGACGTGCTGACGGTGCAGAAAGGGTTGACCAAGCTGCTGATTGACCTGATGTTTGCGGGCATGCAGATTCTGTTTGGGGCGTTGGTGCTGGCGTTTTACCACCCCATCTTCATCGCGTTGGGGCTGTTCACCATCATTGCCCTCGTCCTCATTTACGCCCTGAACTACCAGCGCGCCCTGCGCACCAGCATTGCCGAATCGGCCTATAAGTACGAGCTGGTGGACTGGCTGGAGCAGGTGGCCGGCCGCCTGCCCGAGGTCCGCGCCGAGCGCACGCAGAACGACGAGGCCCTCATCCGTACCGACGAGCTGACGTCGAGCTACCTGCACGCGCGCAATTCGCACTTTCAGGTGCTGAAAACTTACTACGCCTACGCCACGGCTTTGCGCACCATCCTCACGGCCGGCCTGCTGATTGCGGGCACGCTGTTCGTGGTGTCGCGCCAGATGACGCTGGGCCAGTTCGTGGCCGCCGAGGTACTCATTGTGCAAATCAGCGCTTCCATTGAGAAGCTGATGACGGGCGTGAGCACCATTTTCGATATTCTGACCGGGGTGGAAAAAATGGCGGCCGTGACCGACCTGCCCCTCGACCCCCACCACGCCGACATCGCCCATGCTTAATCTCTCGAACCAACACGTAGCCGAGTGGGTATGGGAAAAAATACCCCGCAAATCGCGCCCCGAGCTGCTGCGCATTAACGGCAGCAAGCGGATGGGCCGCATCCTGCTGGTGGTGGCCGTCCTGTTTATCGTTGCCTTGTTTCTGCCCTGGCGGCAGACGATTTCGGGCACGGGCACGCTCACGGCCCTCACGCCCCAGGACCGGCCCCAGACCGTGCAAAACCAGATTGCTGGTCGCATCGAGCATTGGAACGTGCGCGAGGGCCAGTTTGTGCACAAGGGCGACACGCTGCTCACCGTGTCGGAAATCAAGGACGAATACTTTGACCCCAACCTGCCCGAGCGCCTGCGCGAGCAGCTGGCCGCCAAAGTGGCCAACGTGGCCGCCTACGGCGCCAAAATAGCCGCCACCGACCAGCAGATTGCCGCCCTTGGCACCACGCTGCAGGTGCAGCTCGAATCGGCCCGCAACAAGGTGGAGCAGGCCGAGAACTACCTCAACATCGACCGCGCCGACCAGGTGGCGGCCAACAACTACTACGAAACCACCCGCGCCCGGCTGGCCCGCTACGAGGAAGGCTACAAAAACGGCCTCTTTTCACTTACCGACATTGAAACCCGCCGCCTCAAGCTGCAGGAAGACCTGGCCAAGGTGACAGCCGCCCGCAACAAAGTGGCCAGCAGCCAGCAGGCCCTGGCCAACGCCCGCATCGAACTCAGCAACCTGCGCGCCAAGTACGCCCAGGACCTGGCCAAGGCCCAGTCGGACCGCAGCTCGGCTGTGTCGAGCCGCGCCAGCTCGGAAGGGGAGGTGGCCACCACGCGCAATAAAATTGCCAACGTGGACGTGCGCCGCGGCCTCTACGTAGTGCGCGCGCCCCAAACGGGCTACGTGGTGCGGGCCCTCAAGGCCGGCATTGGCGAGACCATTAAGGAAGGCGAATCCATTGCCACGCTGCAGCCCGAGGCGCCGCTGCTGGCCGCCGAAATCTACGTGCGGGCCATGGACGTGCCGCTCATTCAGCGCGGGCGGCAGGTGCGGCTGCAGTTTGATGGCTGGCCCGCCATTCAGTTTTCGGGCTGGCCCTCGGCGGCGGTGGGCACATTCGGCGGCTTCGTGTCGGTGATTGACGTGGTGAGCAGCGGCGGCGGCAAATACCGCCTGCTGGTGCGCCCGGCGCAGCCCCAGGAAGGCGACAAGCCGTGGCCACGGCAATTGCGCCTGGGCTCGGGCGTGCAGGGCTGGGTGATTCTGGATTCGGTGCCGGTGTGGTACGAAATCTGGCGGCAGCTCAACGGTTTCCCGCCCACCCTGGCCGCTGAGCCCGATGAAGCACCGGTGAAAGGTGACAAGGGCAAATAAGAACGATGTAGAGGTAGGGAAGCCCTGCCCCTACATCGTTCTGTTAACATGAACTTTGTAAATCAAGATGTTATCCGTCGTATCTAAAAAGTTATTTTCTTTCCACCTTAGCCGCCACTGGCCGCTGCTTGGGCTGCTGTTTGCCTTTCTGGGCCGCCCTGCCCAGGCCCAGGACCCCAACCTGCCCACCCGCCGCTCCGGCCTGGAGAAGGCACCGCTGCAAACCACGCAGCTCAATATTATTCGTCCCGGCGATACGGCCAAGGTATTTTCGCTGCAAGACCTGGCCGATTTGGTATTTGCCAACCACCCCATTGTGAAGCAGGCCGACCTGCTTTCGGACGAGGCCCGCAGCCAGGTGCTGCAGGCCCGCGGCGGCTTCGACCCCAAGCTGGGCTCCGATTTCCACCGCAAGCAGTTCGGCGGCACCGACTACTACAACAACTGGGGCAACGAGCTGAAAGTCCCCCTCTGGCCCGGTGGCATCGACCTGAAAGCCAGCTACGACCGGTATGTGGGCACCTACGTGAACCCCGAAGGCCGCACCCCCGTGAGCGGCCTGGCCGGCGTGGGCCTCTCCGTGCCCATCGGAGCGGGGCTGCTGATTGACGCCCGCCGCAGCACCCTTCGCCAGGCCAAAGCCATGCAGAACGCTGCCGAGGCCGACCGCGTGAAGCAAATCAACGAGGTGTGGCTACAAGCCGTGAAAGACTACTGGACCTGGTACTACTCGGTGCAGCAATCCGCCCTTATCCAAGAAGGCGTGGCCCTGGCCGACCGCCGCTTTCAGGGCACCGCCCGCCGCGCCCAGATTGGCGACCAGGCCCCCATCGACTCCGTGGAAGCCCAAATCACGGTGCAGGACCGTCAGGTGCAGGCCGCGCAGCTCGACGTAGACCTGCTGAACGCCCGCCTCGTGCTCTCCAACCACCTCTGGAACAAAGACGGCCAACCCGTTGAACTGCCCACCTACGCCGTGCCCCAAAGCCCCGTGCTGGACACCGTAAGCCGCGCCGAACTGCAGCGCCTCACCGATTTTGCCGCCGCCCAGCACCCCACGCTTCGCAAGCTGGAAGCCAAGCTTAGCCAGCTTAGTATTGAGGAGCGGTACCGCCGCGAGATGCTCAAGCCCAAGGTCAACCTGAGCGGCGTGCTACTCAGCCAGGGCGATTTTTACCGCTCGGAAGTGCCTTCCTACTACAATTTTGGGATGGACAACTACAAGGTGGGCGTCGATTTTTCTTTCCCGCTGTTTCTGCGGGCCGAGCGCGGCAAGCTGCAATACACCCGCATTCAGGTGAAGGAAACCACCCTGGAGCGCCAGCAGAGCCAGCGCACCATCGTGACGCGGGTGAACTCCGTGTACAACACCCTGCGGGCCTATGAGAACCAGCTCGCCCTGCAGGCCCAAACCATTGCCAACCAGCGCCTGCTGCTGCAAGCCGAACTGCAGAAATTCGAGCTGGGCGAAAGCACCATTTTCCTCATCAACGCCCGCGAAACCAAGCTCATCGACTTGCGCATTAAGCAAGAAAGCCTGCGAGCCAACTACGAGAAGTCGCGCGCCGAGCTGTACTACTACGCCGGCACCCGGTCGGTGGACGCGGGGCGTTAGCAGGTTCAAAGAGGGTTGAAAGAACGTCATGCCGAGCGCAGCCGGCGCATCTCGCTTGTGGTAGTAATTCAATCGTCGCAACGATACTGATTACTTCGGCACACGAGATGCCTCGGCTGCGCTTGGCATGACGTTCTTTTTGCGGTCGATTAATTTCGCACGACAGCTCATCCATTCGCTTTATCACAAATGAAAATCGTTTCCTATAATGTCAACGGCCTGCGCTCAGCCCTAAGCAAAGGCCTGCTGGACTGGGTAGCCGAGGCAGTTCCCGACGTGCTCTGCCTCCAGGAAATCAAGGCCGGCCGCGAAGCCATGGACGTGTCGGGCTTCGAGAAGCTGGGCTACGAAGCCTACCTGCACCCGGCCCAAAAACCGGGCTACAGCGGCGTGGCCACCTTCACGAAAGTGACGCCGAAGGCCGTGGTGCACGGCTGCGGGCAGAGCTGCTATGACGACGAAGGCCGGGTGCTGAGGCTCGATTTCGAGGACGTTTCGGTGCTGAACACCTACATGCCTTCAGGCACGAGCGGACCGGAGCGGCAGGCTTTCAAGGTGGAATGGCTGCACTTTTTCCGTCGCTACGTGGCCCAGCTGCGGGCCGGGGGCAGCACGCCGCCACTGCTCATCGGCGGGGATTTCAACTGCTGCCAGACGCCCATCGACCTGCACAACCCCAAAGCCAACCAAAACAGCCCCGGCTACACGCCCGAGGAGCGGCAGTGGTTCCAGGATTTCCTGAACGACGGGCTGGTAGACACCTTCCGCCACCACCACGGTGAGGCCACCGGCCACTACTCCTGGTGGAGCTACCGGGCCGGCTCGCGCAAGCGCAACGTGGGCTGGCGCCTCGACCACTGGCTGGCCGATGCCGCCTTGCAACCACGCCTCACCGGCGCGGGTCTGTTGCCCGATGTGGTGCATTCGGACCATTGCCCGGCCTGGGTGGAGGTAATGTAGCGTGGACTCTGCGAGTCCGCGCATGCGTGAGCAACGACCGGACGATGCGCTGACTCGCAGAGTCCACGCTACATCGAACCAAGCGCCCCATCCTGATGTATCTTTCCCGACTAAGACCTGATTTATGGCGGTGATGATAGAGCAAGGCGCGACGGCAGCCGAGTACCCCGCGCTGGCGCGGGTGCGGACGGAGCTGGAGGCCTTCAAGCGCAAATTTTACTTAAACCTGCTGGTGCGGGGCGGGCTGGTAGCTGGCGGCCTGCTGCTGAGCTTTTTTGTGGTATTCAACGGCCTCGAATACTTCCTGTACCTGCCCACGACGGTGCGGGCCGGGCTGCTGTTCGGCTTTATCGGCCTCACCATCTACAGCTTCATTCGCTGGATTTGGACGCCGCTGGCCGCCCTCACCAACCTGCGCCGCCTGCTGAGCGACGAACAGGCCGCCCGCCGGGTAGGGGAGTTGTTCCCCGAAGTGCAGGACCGCCTGCTGAACGCCCTGCAGTTGCAAGGCCAGGCCCGCGACAACGCCCTCATCGCCGCCAGCCTGGAGCAGCGCGCCGCCCAGATGGGCGACATTTCCTTTGCCAAAGGCATCGACATTCAGCAGCAGAGCAAGCCGCTGTGGAAATACGCCGCCATTCCGGCCGCCGTGTTGCTGTTGCTGCTAGCGTTTTACCCGAGATTTCTGGTGCAGGGCACCGAGCGCATCTGGCACTACAAGCGGGCGTATTCGCCGCCGGCGCCGTTTCAGTTTCTGATTAAAAACCCCAAGCTAACGGCCTTCAAGGGCGAAGATTTTACGCTGGACGTGGGCGTAGCGGGTCAGGCCCTACCGGCCGACGTGAGCATTGCCTTCGACGAAGGCGAGCGGAAGCTGAGCAAGGTGGCGGGCCGGGGCGACCAGTTCCGCTACACCTTCGAGCAGCCGCAGGGCGACGTGACCTTCCAGCTGAAGGGCGCCGGGTTTGCCTCGCCCGAGTACCAGCTCACGGTGCTCGAACGTCCCAATCTGCGCGACTTCAAAGTCAACATCACCTACCCGGCTTACACCGGCAAGTCGGCCGAAACCATCGAAAACGGTGGCAACCTGACGGTGCCCGAAGGCAGCACGGTGCGCTGGGAGTTTGCCACGGCCGCTACCGACGAGTTGGCCCTGGTGTTCCAGAACCCCGATGAAACGCTGGCCGCTAGCGGCGACGACGGCACCTTCACCGCCACGCGGCGCATCATGCGCTCGCAGCCCTACCTACTGCGCCTGAAAAACCCGGCCAGCCTCAACCGCGACCCCATTTCCTACCAGCTCACGGCCGTGCCCGATTTGGCCCCCACGCTCACGCTGGAAGCCTTTGCCGACACCGTGACGCGGCGCTACCTGGCGCTGGGCGGCACTGTGCGCGACGACTATGGCCTGACGCGTTTGTCGCTGCACTACGCCCTGCGCCGCGCTGGCCAGGGCCCTAACGCGGCGCCCGCCCGCCAGGGCAGCACCGCGCTGGGCCTGCCCCGCGAAAGCTCCGGCACCTACGCCTACACCTGGAACCTAAACCCGCTGAACCTGCAGCCCGGCGACCGCCTCGAATACTACGTGGAGGCCTGGGACAACGACGGCGTGCACGGCCCCAAGGCCACCCGCACCCGCCCGGCTGAATTCCGCCTGCCCAGCCGCCGCGAGCTGAAACAGGAAATGCAGGCCCAGGCCCAATCGGTGGCCAGCCAGATGAGCCAGGCCGCCAAGCAAAGCGAGAAGCTGGAGCGCGAGCTGGCCAAAACCCAGGACAAGCTCAAAACCAAGCGCGACCTGAGCTTCCAGGACCGCAAGCAGCTGGAAAACATGCTGGACCAGAAGAACCAGATGAACCAGCAGATGGAGCAGATGCAGAAGATGTTTGAGCAACTGCAGCAGAAGCAGGACCAGGCCAACCCCAAAAGCGAGGAGCTGGCCAAGAAAGCCGAGGAGCTGAAAAAGCTGATGGCCGACCTGCTCGACCCCGAAACCAAGAAACTCTACGACAAGCTGAAAAAGCTGCTGGAAGAGCAGAAGCAGCCCGACGCCGAGATGCAAAAGTTGCTCCAGCAGCTCGAAAACAAGGAAAACACCCTGCAAAAGGAGTTAGACCGCGCCCTCGAAATGTTCAAGCAGATGCAGCTGGAACAGAAGGCCGAAGAAACCGCCAACAAGCTGGAAGAGCTGGCCAAAGACGAGGAAAAGCTGGCCGAGAAAACCGCCCAGAACGACAAGGACAACCCCGACAACAAGCTCTCGAACCAGGAGCAAAAGGCCAAGCAGGAGCAGCTGAAGCAGGAGCAGGCCGAAAACCAGAAGGAGTTCGAAGACCTGAAAAAGGACCTGCAGGACCTCAAGCAGATGGACAAGGAGCTCGACAACCAGAACGGTATGGACGAGCAGAAGCCCGAGCAGGAGCAGACCGACCAAGACATGCAGGAAAGCCAGCAGCAACTCGGCAAAAACCAGAACTCCAAGGCCTCGGCCAAGCAGAAAAGCGCCGCCCAACGCATGAAGAAGATGGCGCAGAAAATGCGCGACCAGATGAGCGAGGAAGAGAGCGACCAGGCCCAGCAGAACATCGACGACCTGCGCGACATCCTCGAAAACCTCCTCACGCTAAGCTTCGACCAGGAAAACCTGATGAAGGATTTCCGCAAGGTCGACCAGTCCGACCCGCGCTTTGTGCAGTTGGGCCAGACCCAGCGCAAGCTGCGCGACGACGCCAAAATCATTCAGGACTCGCTTTACGCGCTAGCTAAGAAGGAGCCCAAAATTCAGAGCTTCGTGACGCGCGAAGTGGGCGAGATGAACGGCCGCATGGACGAGTCGCTCACCCACATCCAGCAGCGCGACCTGGGCCGTGCCACCGCCACCGAGCAGCAGGCCATGACCAGCATGAACAACCTGGCCCTAATGCTGCAAAACTCGCTGCAGCAGATGCAGCAGGAGCAGCAGGCCGGCAAAGGCAACCCCCAGCCCGGCGACGGCAAGCCTGGCAAAGGCAAGAAAAAAGGCAAAGGGCAGGGCCAGGGGCAGGGCAGCAAGCCGGGCCCCGGCAGTATGGGCAAGATGCAGCAGCAGCTCAACGAGCAGATTCAGAAGCTCTCGCAGAGTGGAAAATCGGGCCGGGCCATGAGCGAAGAGCTAGCCAAGCTGGCCGCTCAGCAACAGATGCTGCGCCAGGCCATGCAGCAGCTCGATAAGCTGCAACAGGGCCAGGGCAAGCCCGGCGGCGCGCAGCAGGGCCAGGGTGGCCAGGGCGGGCAAGGCCAGCCCGGCCAGGGCCAGAGCAAGGACGGCAAAGACGGCAAGGAAGGCGGCGACCCCACCGGTAAGGATGGCAAAGGAAAAGGCGACCAGGGCATGGGCGGCACCGGCGAGCTCAAGAAAATGATGGAGCAAACCGAAACCGACCTCGTGAACAAGCGCCTCACCGAAGAAACCATCTTGCGCCAGCAGCAAATCCTCACCCGCCTGTTGGAAGTGGAAAAATCGGCCCGTGAGCGCGACCAGGACACCAAGCGCGAAGCCCAGGCGGCTCAGTATAAACCCCCGGTTTTTCCGCCGGCTTTTGATAAATACAAGGGCACCAAGGAACGCCAGACCGAATTACTACGTAGTACCTCCCCGAACCTCACCCCGTACTATCAGCGCGAAGTGGGCGAATATTTCCAAAAAATCAAGTAGCCGCGCGGTCCAATCCATCCAAAACGGCCGCTATTTCGTTAACTGTTTAGCACTCTGCCGAAACCTAGTGGCGGTGCCCGACATAAATTCTTGTGGCGCTTTGCCATTTAAAAGACTATTTTTGCCGCCCGCATAACTTGCCGCCGCCCTTCCTACAAACCGCCTTATGAAGCAGGTAAAAATTCAGATTCCGTCGCTCGTCGAGAATATCCGCGTGGTCGAAAGTTTCATCGATAACTCCAAGGATACCTTTCAAATTGAGGACGATATCTACGGCAATATCATGGTGGCCGTGACCGAAGCGGTGAACAACGCCATTCGCCACGGCAACAAATTCGACAAGGACAAGAACGTGTACCTGTCGCTGTACGTGGAGCCCCAGCAGCTTAAATTCGAAATCGAAGACGAGGGCACGGGCTTTAATTACGACAACCTCGACGACCCCACGGCGCCCGAAAACCTGGAAAACCCCGGGGGCCGCGGCATATTTCTCATCCGCCACCTGGCCGATGATGTGGAGTTCAGCAAGGAAGGCCGCCGCGTGCTGCTCACGTTCCAGCTGGCTCCCGCGCCCGCCGACGAAGCCGCCCCCGCCGACCACATCGCCGCCTAAAGCGGATTTTAAGTAGTCGGTACTAGGTAGTCAGTAGTCAGACAGAAATGTTCTATGCATTGACTGCTCCCATAGTCCGATTACTGACTACCTAATACTGAATACTGACTCAATCACATGATGAGCACCCCGCCGATGGGCCCGCCCCACCACGAGTCGTTCCCCCCCGGCGAGCTCCACCACGAGGCCCCCGGCATCGAGTTCATGGTGGAAGACGTGCCCGAGTTCGAGCTGTCGGACGCCGAAGAGCTGATTGGCTGGATTGAGCGCGTGGCGCGGGTGCACGAGCACCGCATTGTGCAGCTCACCTACATCTTCTGCTCCGATGACTACCTGCACCGGCTCAACGTGGAGTACCTCGACCACGACACGCTGACCGACGTCATCACCTTCGACAACTCCGATGACGCCGATATTCTCGAAGGCGACATCTTTATCAGCGTGGAGCGCGTGCGTGAGAATGCCCAAGACCTCGGCATCAGCTTCCGCGATGAGTTGCACCGCGTCATGATTCACGGCGTGCTGCACCTGCTCGGCTACCACGACAAAGACCTGCTGAGCCAGACGGCCATGCGCAAAAAGGAAGACGACTGCCTGTCGCTCCGCACTTTTTAGCGCGGCCTTTGTTGCTTCTGAAACGACCCGACGCCCGCTTTTAGCGGGCGTTTGGCATGAATGGCTGTAGAGACGCATACTTGCGTCTCGTTGTCTGGACCGTTGACAAGTCTAAGGCGCCTCCGTTTAACGACGAGACGCAAGTATGCGTCTCTACCTCGCCTTTTTGTTCTTTATGTCTGCTTCTCCTTCCAGCCTTCCCATCATTCGGGGTGATGCGCTGGATTTCTATCTGGCTCAAGGTTACTACCGCATGCAGCAGGAGCTGTTCACCTGCCACTTCGTGCCCTTTGGCAAGCGGCTTTATACCGCCCATTGGCTGCGCCTGGACCTCAGTCGCATAGCTTGGGGCCCGGAGCAGCGCCGGCTGCTGCGTCGCAACGCTCGGTTTACAGCTACCGTTGGCTTGTTCCACCTCACCGAAGAGTACGAGGAATTATACGCCCGCTACCGCGCCGCCATCAATTTCGACGCCGCGCCTACTGTGGAAGCCGTACTGCTCGGCGGCGAGCCCCACAACGCCTTCAACACCCAAGTCATCGAGCTGCGCGACGGCGGCCGCCTGATAGCCGCCGGCATCTTCGACCGGGGCGAACGGACGCTGGCCGGCATCCTCAATTTCTACGACCCCGACTACCGCCAATTCAGCCTCGGCAAGTACCTGTTGCTGCTGAAAACCGACCATGCCCGCCACTTGAGGCTCGATTATTACTACCCCGGCTACTTGGTGCACGGCTACCCGAAATTCGATTACAAGCTTTTCGCCTGCCCAGCGGCCACCGAGGTTTTCGACAACGTGCGCGGTTACTGGCTACCCTTTTCCTGGGAAACCGTCAATGCCCATTCGGCTGAACTGCTGGCCGAATGGCTCCCCGAGGATTTGCAGGGTATGGTCGATAACGGCTAAGCTGCTTTGCGCAATCTACGTTTTGAACCCGTAAGTCATTTCCTCTGAAACTGCTTGCGGGTTTTTGATTTTGTATTTTTGTAGCTGCGACGCCCGCGAACATTTTTTCGCGCTGGATTTCGCCAAGTTGAAATCAAGTTTCGCAAAGCTTGGTTTTAGCTTCTATCGCCTTGGCGAGACTTACATTTTTATCCTCGTGAGACTCCGCGCTCTATGTTTCAGCAAGAAGAATACGACGTCATTGTAGTAGGCGCAGGCCATGCCGGCTGCGAAGCCGCCGCCGCGGCCGCCAACCTCGGCTCGAAAGTGCTGCTGGTGACGATGAACATGAACACCATCGCCCAGATGTCGTGCAACCCCGCCATGGGCGGCGTGGCCAAGGGCCAGATTGTGCGCGAAATCGACGCGCTGGGCGGCCAGTCGGGCATCATCACCGACCAGACCATGATTCAGTTTCGGATGCTGAACCGCTCAAAAGGCCCCGCCATGTGGAGCCCACGCGCGCAAAGCGACCGCATGCGCTTCGCCGAAGCCTGGCGCCTGACCCTGGAAGGCATTGCCAACGTGGACTTCTGGCAGGAAGCCGTAACGGGCCTCGTGGTAGAAAACGGCACGGCCGTGGGTGTGAAAACCCAGCTCGGCATTGAGTTCCGCGGCAAGTCGGTGGTGCTGACAAATGGCACCTTCCTGAACGGCCTTATCCACATCGGCGAGAAAAACTTCGGCGGCGGCCGGGCGGCGGAGAAGGGCAGCCGCGGCATCACTGAGCAGTTGGTGGAGTTGGGCTTCGAATCGGGCCGCATGAAAACCGGCACCCCGCCCCGCGTGGACGGCCGCAGCCTCGACTACTCCAAAATGGAAGCGCAGGGCGGCGACGAGGTGCCCAGCAAATTCTCCTACCTCGACACGCCGCGCCTCACGCAGCAGCGCCCCTGCTACATCACCTACACCAACGAGCGGGTGCACGACATCCTGCGCGAGGGGTTCGAGAAGTCGCCCATGTTCCAGGGCCGCATCAAGGGCCTGGGGCCGCGCTACTGTCCCAGCGTGGAGGACAAAATCAACCGCTTCGCCGACAAGGACCGGCACCAGATTTTCGTGGAGCCCGAGGGCTGGAGCACGGTGGAATGTTACATCAACGGCTTCAGCAGCTCGCTGCCCGAGGACGTGCAGTACCGCGCCCTGCGCGAAATTGCGGGCTTCGAGAACGCCAAGATGTTCCGCCCCGGCTACGCCATCGAGTACGATTTTTTCCCGCCTACCCAGCTTTCGCTCACGCTCGAAACCAAGCTGATTGCCGGCCTCTATTTCGCGGGCCAGATTAACGGCACTACGGGCTACGAGGAAGCCGCCTGCCAGGGCCTGATGGCCGGCATCAACGCGCACAACAAAGTGCACGGCAAGGCTCCCTTTGTACTCAAAAGGAGCGAGGCTTACATCGGGGTGCTTATCGACGACCTAGTGAACAAAGGCACCGATGAGCCCTACCGTATGTTCACGAGCCGCGCCGAGCACCGCATTCTGCTGCGCCAGGACAATGCCGACCTGCGCCTGACGCCGCTGGGCCACGAGTTGGGCTTGGCCTCGGACGAGCGTCTGGAGCGCGTGCGCCTGAAGGAAGCCCAGACGGTTGAAATCGGCTTGCTGTTCCAGAAATTCGCCATCGAGCCGGCCGAAATCAATCCGCTCATGGTAGAGTTGGGCTCGGCTGAAATCCACGAAAAAACCCGCGCCGTGAACCTGCTGCGCCGCCCCAACGTGGAGCTTAAGGACCTGCGCCGCGCCCTGCCCGCGCTGGACGAAGCCCTGGCCGCTTACGACGCCGAGGCGTTGGAGCAAGCCATTATCAACATCAAGTACGAAACCTATTTGGTGAAGGAGCAGCAGCAGGCCGAGCGCATGCAGGAGCTGGAAAACTTCGTGATTCAGGGTCGGCTCGACTACCGCGCCATGCCCGCCCTCTCGCACGAGGCCCGCGAAAAGCTGCTGCGCATCCAGCCCGAAACCATCGGGCAGGCTTCGCGCATCAGCGGCATCTCACCGGCCGACGTGTCGGTGCTGATGGTGTACCTTGGCCGATAAATGTTGAATTTTGAGGGTTGAATGTTGAGTTGGCTTTGGAAGCTTCCAAATGTTTCACTCAACATTCAACCCTCAAAACTTATGATTTCCTCGTGTCCTACGAACGTTTAGACAATTGCCCGGTGTGCGGGAAAACTGAATTCCGCAACAAGCTGGTGGTGGAAGACCGCACGGTGAGCCAGGAAAGCTTCGCCATTGTGCAGTGCGCGGGCTGTGGCTTTCAGTTCACCAACCCCCGGCCGAGCGAGGCCGAAATCGGCAAATACTACGAGTCGGACGCCTACGTGTCGCACAACAGCGCGGCCCAGGGTTTCGTGAACCAGGCCTACAAGGTGGCGCGGTTTTTCACCATGCGCCGCAAGGTGAGCTTGCTGAACAAGCTGGCGCCGCGCCGCGGCAAGCTGCTGGACTACGGCTGCGGCACGGGCCACTTTCTGGCCGCCGCAAAGGCCGCGCGCTGGCAGGTAGCCGGCCTGGAGCCCAACGCCCGCGCCCGCGAAGAAGCCAGCCAGCGCCTCGGCCAGCCCATTGGGCAAGAAAGCCTGATACAGTTTCAGCCCGGCACGTTCGATGCGATTACGCTCTGGCACGTGCTCGAACACGTGCACACGCTGAACGAAACCCTGGCTCAGTTGGTGGCGTTGCTGAAGCCCGACGGCGTGCTGCTCATTGCCGTGCCCAACGTGGAAAGCCTCGACGCCCAGCACTACCGCGAGCTGTGGGCGGCCTACGACGTGCCCCGGCACCTCTACCACTTCGCGCCCAAAACCATGGCCCAGCTGCTCAAGAAGCACAAGTTGGCCATCCGCCAGACCCTGCCCATGCCGCTCGATGCCTACTACGTGAGCATGCTGAGCGAGAAGCACCGCAACGAGCGCGCCGGCGGCCTGCTCACGGTGCTCAAGGCGGGTTATAAGTCGAATCAATACGCCGCGCAGCACGAGGGGCAGTACTCCAGCCTGCTGTACGTGGCCGGGCGGCGCACCCCGGCGGCCTGATGCGGCGCACGGCTGGCCGGTGGGGGAGGGGGCTGCTGCTGGCCGCGTGCCTGCTGCCGACCGCCCACGCCCAAACCGTGCCCGCTGCGCCCCCCGCGCCCGTTGCTGCGCCACGGCCCGATACGGTGAAAACGCCGGCGCCGACCTTTGTGGTTGATACCGCCCGCACGGCCACCGTCGTTACCGCCGAGCCGAGCGATGCCGTGACGCGCCCGCTGGCGTGGCGCATCGGGGCGGCCATAGTTGTTCTCACGCTTTCCACGCTGCTTCTTTATAATGTCCGTTCGCGCTGAACTGCTGGCCTCGCTGGCCCTGCTTGCCTTGCTTGAAAGCTGCGCCGCCGTGGCCCCGCCTCTGGGCGGCCCGCGCGACCGCATTGCCCCGCGCCGTATCAGCAGCTCGCCCGACAGCGCGGCCCGCAATGTGAGCCAGCAATTCGTGCGCCTTAACTTTTCGGAGCCCGTGGTCACAAAAGAGTTAAGCAAAAACCTGCTCATCACTCCGCAGCTGGCCGAAGACAACCCCTACAAACTGCGCGAAGAACGCAACTCCGTCACGCTGCTTTTCGACAAGCCGCTGGACCCCAACACCACCTATAGCTTTAATTTCCGCGATGGCATCGTGGACATTACCGAGGGCCTGCCTGCCAAAAACGCGGTGCTTAATTTCAGCACCGGCGCCGTGCTCGACTCCGGCCGGGTGAGCGGCACCGTGACCGACCTGCTCACCGCCCGGCCCGTGGCAGAAGCCAGCATCGGCCTCTACCGCACCGTCGACACCGCCGGCGTGCGCCGCGGCCGGCCTTACTACACTGCCCTTACCGACAAAGACGGAAAGTTTAGCCTGGGCTTTTTGAAAGACGGCACTTACAAAATCTACGCGGTGGGTGACAAGAACAACAACGGGCGCTTCGACGACGGCGAGCGAATTGCCTACCTGCCCGCGCCCATCACCATTGCCGGCCGTTCGGGCCAGCCCGTGGCCCTCGTGCTCACCCAGCCCGACCGGCGCCCGCCACTGCTCACCACCCGCACGCCTAGCCCCACGCAGCTGCGCCTGGGTTTCAGCGAGGCCCTGCGCACGGCCACTCTGGCCGCGCTGGGCCCCGGCCCCACGCCCGCTGCCCTGGCCGAGGCCAGCCAGCTCACGGACCGCGGCCGCACGCTCGTGCTCTTCAAAACGCCGGAGGTGGGCGACGGCCGCTACCTCCTCACCATGGCCGACAGCACCGGCAACGTGGGCCACGACACCCTGCAAGTGAAATTCCCGGTGCCGCCCGCCACCGCCAAAAGGGTGGCCGTTCCCACCCTCTACAGTGTGGAGGGCAGCCCGCGCAGCGTTTACCCCGAGGGGCAGGTGCGCTTCAAGTTCGCGGTGCCGGTGCGCGTGGCCAGCGGCAAGCCCTTTGGCACCCTCGTCGAGGATTCGACTCGCCGTCGCCCCCTGCGCCTGCCCGCCGATGGCACCCTCAGCGCCGACCGCGACGAGCTGACGGTGCGCTTCAACAGCAAGGCCAAGACCCGGCTTGAAATCGTGCTCGACAGCACCGCCGTCACCGCCGTCACGGGCCAAAACCTGCGCCTGCGGCCCCTGCGCCTCAGCATCAGCGAGCAGGACGTGTCGACCAGCCTCTCGGGCACCATCACCACCAAAGAGAAGAACTTAGAACTGCAGCTGCTCGATTCCAAGTTTCAGGTGGTGGCCAGCCTGGCTTCGCCTAAAGGCAAATACCTGTTTTCCGACATTGCACCCGGCACCTACCGCCTGCGGGTGCTTATCGACGCCGACGGCGACGGCCGCTGGCGCGGCGGCGACCCCAACCTGCTGCTGCCACCCGAGCCGGTATACCTCGACCCCAAGCCTGTGCAAATCCGGTCGGGCTTCGATATCGAGGAGCCACTCGTTTTCTAGGTCCGGCGTCTCTTTCCCGCGCAATTTTTCAAGCCCCGGCAAGGCGGTTCCTCGTGGTTGAGGACCGTTTTGCCGGGGCTTTGGCTTGGGGTATGCTTGCTACATGCCGGCAAGCACTGCTGACGCTATTGGTGAGGCTTAACCCACAATTCACACGCCCGCTGCCCGGCATCGTGGATAACCAAACCTTGATTCCAGTTACTGAGCGCCTTTTTTACTGGTAATCCACGCGTTTTCCACGGGCTTTTCCACAGCGGTTTCGGCTTGTGGGAAATTTCGGGGATAACCTGGGGGAAACATGGGGAGAAGCCGGGGATAAGTGGGGCAAAAGTTTTTTTGGTGCTTTCACTGCCCATACAGGGCATTTTCCCCGGGGATAACCGTGGATAACTTCCCCAGGCCAGAAGCACTTTTCACACCAGGGTTTTTAATGGGGATAGAAAAATGTGGAAACCCGGTGGAGTTGTTGAAAAGCGAGGCAACTCGCTATTAACCCGCGTTTTATTTTCCACAATGCCGGTGGATAGTGCGTGGATAAGGACCCCGTTTCCCCCACGTTATCCACGCTGGGGATAACCACAAGGGCTTTTCCACTTATCAACCGACCTAATGAGTGGAAACAAAAAGAGTTTTTAGAAAAAAAATTTAATTAAAAAGTAAGGTTGGGGAAAACGCGGTTCAAGCGTTTTATCCGCATCAAGGGTTTGGGACGCGGCTCAAGCGTTTTGTCTGGTCCGGGGGCTCAGGGCTTGTTGAGTCGGGCCTAAACTTTTTTCAGGTCTGGGGTTCCGCCTGCAGCCAGCGCTAAAAACGCGGCCAATAGTTTCGTTCACCACACAGCATGTCGCGCCCCGCTAAAAAACCAATCACGCCCGTTGAGTTGAAAAGCGCCGCCAGTCCCGACTTATCCTCCTGCTTTGTGGAAAGGTGCGTAGAACGGCCAGCCACCAATTCCACCCACCCATGCCGTTCGACTACACTCTCGATTTCCACACTGTTGATTTCCGCCAGCACCCCGAGCTGTACCGCGTGGGCCGGGGCGAGCAGGGCGTGCTGCTGGTGCAGCCCTACAAGGGCGAGATTCTGCCGCACTGGCGCTTCAAAGACGCGGCGGCGGCCCGGGAGTCGTCCGAAACGATTTACGGCTTGTTTGAGGCCTATTTAAAGGCCCACGATTTTGTGGGGGCCGACATGGCCCGCAAGTTCATCCAGATGGGCTTCACCCGCGCCCGGCGCTACGCCAACCACAAGGGCGGCAAGAAATACGACGGCCCTGTGCCCGACGACAAGAAAGGCCAAAGCGGCGCCCACGGCCGGGCCGAATTGCCCCGCACCACCCATCCTGATGTGGATAAGGTGGAAGCCGCCGCCATTTTTAAGCGCAAGTGGGACGAGGCCAAAACCAACCCGGAGTACCTGCGGCAGAAAGAGGCATTTATTGAGAAATACGGGAAGTGAGTTTTTCGTGATTAGTGGTTAACGGTTAGTGATTAATGACGCAGTGCGGTCGCACGTTTGGGGGAACGTCGCTGCGCCGATGAAAAATCACTAACCCTTAGCCACTAATCACTAACCACTAAAACCTACCTTTGCTTACCATCCTTTACCCCAACCCCATGAGCACTCCCCAATCCTCCAGCATCGAGGAAAACGAAATAATTCTGGGCACCGGCATGGGCCCGCTGCGCTTCGGCGCCACCATGGACGAAGTGCGGACCCTTGTGGGCGAGCCCGAGGAGATTGAAGAGTCGGACGACGACGACGACTTCGAGCACCAGGCCTGGAACTACCACGAGGAAGACTACCTGCTTTCGCTCTACTTCGACCGCGAAGACGATTTCCGCCTGAGCTGCATCGAAACCGACAACCCCAACATGCGCCTCTTCGGCGAGGCCATCTACGGCCTGAACCTCGACCAGGTGAAGGCCATCATGGCCCGCCACAACCAGCCCACGCCCGAGGTGGAAACTATGGAAGAAGGCGCCGTGCGCCTGTCCTACGAGAAGTCGATGATTGACTTATACTTTGAAGAAGGCGAGCTGCAGTTCGTCAATTTTGGGGTGTTCATCAACGACGATATGGAGGTGCAGTGGCCCAAGTAGGAAACCACTTATCCACATTTACCCGGTTTATTTCTGTGGATAAGTGGACAAGTCGCTAAAAACGGTGGGTTTATCCCCCAAAATTGGCTTTTTGCTAGCAAGCTCCGGTTTTGCTAATTTGCCAAGCACAAAAAAGGCTGCCCCGTTGAAGGGCAGCCTTTTTGCGTTTTGAAGACAGCGTTTCGTTAGCCGAGCAAGGCGCGGAACAACAGGAACAGCAAGCCCGAGAGCACCACCGTGACGGGCAGCGTGAGCACCCAGGCCAGCGCGATGCTGCGCACCATGCCGGGGTTGATGTTCTTGACGCCGCGGCTGGCCACCATGCTGCCCGCAATGCTGGAGGTGAGCACGTGCGTGGTGGACGAGGGCAGGTGCAGGAAGGTGCTGGCCCCAATCATGGCGGCGGCCACCAGCTCGGAGCTGGCGCCCTGGGCGTAGCTCAGGTGCTCCTTGCCGATGCGCTCGCCAATGGTTTTCACGATGCGCTGCCAGCCTATCATGGTGCCCACAGCCAGCGAGAGGCTCACCATCAGCAACACCCACCAGGGGGCGTAGTCGGTGAAGGTTTTCATCTCTTTGGTGGCCGCATCGTAAGTGTTGCGGTCCTGGGTGCTGAGGCTGACGCTGGGCGAGTCGAGCAGCTTTTTCGACTGGTTGGCCAGCAGCAGCACGTCGCGGCGGATTTCAAATCGCGCCTGCTGGGGCAGCTGCTTCACATCGGTTTTGCCGGCGAAAATGCGGTCCAGGTCGTCGGTTTTGGCCTGGATGTCGGCCATTATTTTCTGGTCGTTGGGACTGAGTTCGGCGCGGTTCACGCGGCCCATGACGTACTCAATCTTGGTGAGCGACTGGCGCAGGTCGAGCGGGTTCTTGGTTTCGTCGAGGGCGAAGCGGAAGGGCACAATACCAATCAGAATCAGCATCACCAGGCCCACGCCCTTCTGCCCGTCGTTCGAGCCGTGGAAGAAGCTCACCAGCGTGCAGGTGGTGATGAGGGTGAGGCGAATCCAGAGGGGTGGCGGCTTGCGCTTGTGCGGCTCCTTGAAAATGGCCTTGCTGCGCACGAAGCGTTTGAACAAGAACATGAGGCCGATGGTGAGCGCAAAGCCCAGCAGCGGCCCCACCAGCAGCGCAACGCCGGTTTCGCTAGCCTTGCTCCAGTTCACAGCCGCGCCCTTCGACTCGGGCAGTAGCGAAAAGGCAATGCCCACGCCCAGAATCGACCCAATCAGCGCGTGCGAGCTCGACGCCGGAATGCCATAGTACCAGGTGCCCACGTTCCAGATGATGGCGGCCAGGATGAGCGCGCCCACCATGGCAATGCCGTGGTACACGTTCTGGTCGACCAGCGTTTCGACGGGCAAGAGGTAAATGATGCCCATGGCCACCCCGATGCCGCCGGCAAACACGCCGATGAAATTCCAGAAAGCCGACCACACCACGGCCACCCAGGGCCGCAGGGCGTTGGTGTAAATAACAGTGGCCACGGCGTTGGCCGTGTCGTGGAAGCCATTCACGAACTCGAACGCGCAGGCGGCCAGCAGGCA
Organism: Hymenobacter monticola; assembly: GCF_022811645.1. Classification (NCBI taxonomy): domain Bacteria; kingdom Pseudomonadati; phylum Bacteroidota; class Cytophagia; order Cytophagales; family Hymenobacteraceae; genus Hymenobacter; species Hymenobacter monticola. The sequence continues at coordinate 1,450,096 of NZ_CP094534.1, forward strand.
AATGCCGAGAAGCAGAAGCACGTGAGGTTCTAAACCAAACATAAAAGGCGGTTTTGTGGGAAATTGATTGAAATCATGCGTCAAAGGTAGGAATAGGGCTGACTGTGGATATGTTACCGAATTGTGACGCGCCCGCTTGTCATCCTGAGCGCAGCGAAGGACCTTATCACGTCTTCGCCGTGTGCATCATCAGTATATCGAGTTTGTTATTAAGCTATTAGGAATTCTCTGGTAGGATTTGTTGAAGTAATAAGTGCTTCCTTTTTCGTGCGAGTCCATCCCTTTAATTCCTTTTCGCGCGCTATTGCGGCATCGATGTCGGCGTATTGTTCAGCGTAAATGAGATTGTAGCAGAAATACTTTCCTGCGAAGGTTTCGGGGATACCCCGGTTTTGGAAATGCTGCGCTAAGCGCTGCCGCAGATTATTGGTGACGCCAATGTATAGCACCGTGCGGGCTGGGTTTGTAGTAATGTACACGTAGTAGGCCATCGTGGAACGAGCGGGCGTGGTAAGGTCCTTCGCTGCGCTCAGGATGACAGGCGGGCGCGCCTTCTACGCACAAGTTTCAGCTTCAGCCGCATCGGCCTACTTTTGCGGGCATGAACCCAGCAGCAGAACCCGCACAACTAAAAGATATCGTGGCCCACGCCAAGGAATACGGCTTCGTGTTCCAGTCCTCGGAAATCTACGACGGCCTGGCCGCCGTGTATGACTACGGCCCCAACGGCGTGGAGCTCAAAAACAACCTCAAGCGCCTGTGGTGGGACGCCATGACCCAACTGCACGGCAACGTGGTGGGCCTCGACGCCGCCATTTTCATGGACCCCCGCACCTGGGAGGCCAGCGGGCACGTGGCCGGCTTCAACGACCCCATGATTGACAACCTCGACAGCAAGAAGCGCTACCGCGCCGACGTGCTGCTCGAAGAAAAGGCCGCCGAATACGAAAAGGCCGGTGACCCCGCTCGCGGCGCCGCCCTCACCGCCGAGATGGGCCGCCTGCTGACGGAAAACGACCTGGCCGGCGTGCGCCAGCTCATCATCGACGAAGACATCAAGTGCGCCGTGTCGGGCACCGGCAAGTGGACCGAAGTGCGCCAGTTCAACCTGATGTTCTCCACCCAGGGCTCGGCCGTGGACGGCGACGCGCCGCCCGTGTACCTGCGCCCCGAAACGGCCCAGGGTATTTTCGTGAACTTCCTGAACGTGCAGAAGTCGGCCCGCATGAAGATTCCGTTTGGCATCGCGCAAATCGGCAAGGCCTTCCGCAACGAGATTGTGGCCCGGCAGTTCATCTTCCGCATGCGGGAGTTTGAGCAGATGGAGATGCAGTTCTTCGTGCGTCCTGGCACCGAAGGCGAGTGGTACGACACCTGGAAGGCGGCCCGCCGCCGTTTCCACGAGGCCATTGGCCTGCCGGCCGCGAAGCTGCGCTTCCACGACCACGACAAGCTAGCCCACTACGCCAAGGCTGCCGTGGATATCGAGTTTGAATTTCCCTTCGGCTTCAAGGAAATCGAGGGCATCCACTCCCGTTCCGACTTCGACCTGACCCAGCACCAGAACCTGAGCCGCAAAAAGCAGCAGTACTTCGACGCCGACATCGACCCCGCTACCGGCAAGGCCTACGGCAACTACGTGCCCTTCGTGGTGGAAACCTCGGTGGGCGCCGACCGCCTGTTCCTGGCCACACTCTGCAACGCCTACCAGGAAGAAACCATCACGGAAGGCGAGGGTGAAGCCCAGCAAACCAAAACCCGCACCTTCCTGAAGCTGCACCCCGCCCTGGCTCCCGTGAAGGCCGCCATCTTCCCGCTGGTGCGCAAAGACGGCATGCCCGAGAAGGCCCAGGAAATCTTTGATGCGCTGAAGTACGACTTCCGCCTCGTGCTGGAAGAACGCGACGCCATCGGCAAGCGCTACACCCGCCAGGACCTCATTGGCACGCCCTTCTGCATCGTAGTGGATGGCCAGACCCTGGAAGACAACACCGTGACCGTGCGCCACCGCGACTCGCGCGAGCAAACCCGCATGGCCATTTCGGAGCTGCGTGCCTACATCGGCGAGGCCGTGAGCCCGCGCCGGATATTTGAGCAGTTATAATTTAATGTGATTTAACAAAGATAATTCACCCTAAATTCATCTGAATCAGTCGGAGCCAGTGAAACCGGTAAGCTTATTGCTTGCGGTTTTGCTGGCTTTTTTTACTCCTTCTCCCTTTTTATGCATCAAAAAATTACTTTACAGTTGGGGCTGCTACTGGCTTCGCTGCCCGCCCTGGCGGGAAACCCCGCGCCCGTAGGTCCACCCCCGGCCAGCGCTATTGAGTTTGTGGCCAACCGGAACCAGTGGGAAAAACCCGTTTTGTTTGCCGCCGATGTGCATGCGGGCCGCCTGTTTTTGGAGCGCGGCCGCTTGGTGCAGTCGCTCTACGACAGCAAGCAGGTAGAGAAGCTGCACGAGTTGTCGGCACGGGTTTCGAACAAGCAGCGCGTTCGGGCGCATGCCTACTCCACCACGTTTTTAGGGGCCAGCGCCCAGGCCGCCGTGCAGGGCGAAGCAAAGCTGCCGGGTTTGAATAACTACTTCCTGGGCAACGACAAGAGCCGCTGGGCCAGCAACGTGCCGGGCTACGGCGAGGTGCGCTACGCAGCGCTTTACCCTGGCATCGACCTGCATTTCTACAGCAAGGAGCGGGTGCTGGAATACGATTTTGAAGTGGCCGCCGGGGCCGATGCCTCGCGCATTGCCCTGCGCTACGAGGGCCAGACCAAGTTGCAAATCGTGAAGGGGGCCCTGAACATCAGTACTACGGTGGGCACCGTGGTGGAGCAGCGCCCCTACGCCTACCAGCTGGTGGACGGCCGCCGGCAACGCGTGGCCTGCGACTACGCGCTGGGCAAGGACAACACCGTCACTTTTGCCCTCCCGCAGGGCTACAACCACCGCCTGCCGCTGGTGATTGACCCCGTGCTGGTGTATTCCACCTACACGGGCTCGACCAGCAACTTCGGCTTCACGGCTACCTACGATTCGGTGGGCAACCTCTACGCGGGGGGCACGGTGTTTGGCGTGGGCTACCCCACCACCGTGGGGGCCTACGACGTGAGCTTTAACAGCGGCATCGACATGGGCATCATGAAGTTTGACCCGCGCGCCACCACGGGCCCGGCCAGCCGGGTGTATGCCACCTACATGGGCGGAACCGGCAGCGACTACCCGCACAGCCTCGTGGTGGACCGCAACAACAACCTGATTATTCTGGGCTCAACCAACTCTGGCAACTACCCCACCACGCCGGGCGCCTACGACACCACCCTGGGCGGAACCGACATCGTGCTCACGAAGCTGAATGCCGCGGGCTCGGCGTTGGTGGGCTCGACGTTTCTGGGGGGAAGCGGCCTCGATGGCCAGCTGCAGGACCCCAGCCCGCTGCGGGTGAACTACGGCGACTACTACCGGGGCGACGTAACGGTGGACCGGAACAACAACATCTTCATCGCCTCAATGACGTCTTCGACCAACTTTCCGGTCACCAGCACCAATTTCCAATCCACCAGCGGCGGCGGCGCCAGCGACGGCGTGGTGTGCAAACTGAATGCAACGCTAACCAGCCTCATCTGGAGCTCTTACTTGGGCGGTTCCGGCGCCGATGCGGCCTATTCGGTGCAGATTGACAGCGTGAACAACGTGTTTGTGGCCGGTGGTACGTCGAGCCCCAATTTCCCGGGGGTGCAGGCCGGTTTCCGGAGCACCTACCAAGGCGGTTCGTCCGATGGCTTTGTGGCGCGCATTTCGGCGGCCGGCGACGACCTGACCCAGAGCACGTACCTGGGCACGTCGGCCTACGACCAAGTGCACTTTGTGCAGCTCAACCGCTTCGGCGAAGTATATACCTACGGGCAAACACTGGGAAACTACCCCGTGACGGCGGGCACGTACTCGAACCCCGGCAGCCGGCAGTTCATTCAGAAGCTGAACGCCCGCCTCACTGCCGGCGTCTATTCTACGGTCATCGGCAACGGCCCGGGTTCCACCGTAAACCTGTCGCCCACGGCCTTCTTGGTGGATAACTGCGGCCAGATTATGATTTCGGGCTGGACTTCCCAAGGCAATATGCCCATCACCCCCAACGCTATTCAGAGCACGGGCGGTTCGGGGACTTCTTCCAATGGCATCGGGGCTTACTTCTACATCGGGCAGCTCTCGGCCAACGCCCAGACGCTGGTGTACGGCACCTATTTTGGCAACGGCAACTGCCACGTCGACGGCGGCACGTCGCGCTTCGACAAGCGCGGCATTATTTACCAGTCGATGTGCGCCGGTGGCGGCAGCGGCAACGTGCTCACCACGCCCAACGCCTGGTCGGCCACCAACCCGGGCGGCTACAACAACGCGGCGTTCAAGATGGACGTGCTGCAGCTCAGCGCCGAGTTTGTGCCCACCCTCACGGCCACCAGCACCATCCGCCAGGCCAACCTGTGTGCCCCGGCCACGTTCTACTTCAACCGGCCGGCCGCCACGGGCACCAGCACGCTCTGGAACTTCGGTAATGGCCAAACCTCCACGCTGGCCAACAATGCCACCATCACCTACACCCAGCCCGGCAAATACGCCGTGCGCCTCACGGTATTCGACGTGAACAACTGCCTGCAAAGCGTGAGCACCGTGGATACCGTGACGGTGTATGCCGTGCCGCAGCCCCGCGTGGCCCCCAGCAGCCGCCAGACCATCTGCGTCAATTCTTCCGTCACGCTCTCGGCCACCAACCTGGCCACGGGCACGCCCAACGTCACCTACACCTGGACGACCCCCGGCCAGCCGCCCCTCACGGGCGCCAGCGTGACGGCGCGGCCGCTCGTGACCACCCGCTACACCGTGACGGCCAATACGCCCGCCAACGTGGGCGGCTGCTCGGGCACCGATACCGTGACGGTGCGCGTCATTCCCCGCCTGGTGGTGGTGGCCGGTCCGGCCCGCACCATCTGCCCCGGCACCGCTACCACCCTCTCCGTAGCTGACGCCGGCACCGGCGCTACCTACACCTGGACGGCGCCCGGCCAGCCCACCCTCACGGGCCGCACGGTGACAGTTAGCCCCACCACCAGCGTGCGTTACCTGGTGCGCGTGGTGAACTCCACGGGCTGCGTGGGCCGCGACTCGGTGCAGTTCACCGTGCCGCCCGCGCCCGTGCTGGCCGCCACTGCCAGCGCCCCCAACCTGGTGGGCAAGCCGGTTACGTTCACCAACACCACCACCGGGGCCACCAGCTACCGCTGGGATTTTGGCGACAACACGCCCACCACGACCGAAGTGAATCCCTCGCACATTTACGCCACGGCCAACCCCAAACCCGGCTACCAGGCCCGCCTGACGGCCATCTACGGCCCGGGCTGCGAGGCTTCGCTGATTGTGCCCGTACCCGTGCGCGGCTTCGACCTGCCCAACGTCATCACGCCCAACGGCGACCAGCAGAACGATACGTTCCGCCCGTTTGTGACCACGGAGAAGGTGGATATTCAGATTTTCAACCGTTGGGGCCGCAAGGTTTTCGAGCAGGCAAACTACAGCGATGGCTGGGGTAGCGATGCCGAACTGGCCGCTGGCGTGTACTACTACCGCCTCGTGAGCGCCAGCGGCGAAAGCTGGAAAGGCTGGATTGAAGTGGTGAAATAGTCCGTTTCGTGTTACCCCGATTGCCTTACCGCTCCCGGCCTGTCGCCGGGAGCGGTTTTGTTTTTGGGCTTTAGCCAATGGCCTTGAAAGCAGCCCGCGCCGCGCTTACGTAACTTTGCGTTTTTGCAGGGTTTTATGTGGGAACAGCTCGCCGTCTTCATCATCCGGTTTCGCCTGTCGCTGGTTGCAGTGCTGGCCGCCATCACCGTGTTCATGGCCTACAAAGCCAAGGACGTGGAAATGACCTACGACTTCGCCCAGGTGGTGAGCGAGCAGGACCCAGACATGGTTTACTTCAAGCAGTTCAAGCGGACCTTTGGCGAGGACGGCAACGTGCTGGTTATCGGGATGCAGGACAGCTCGGTGTACCGGCTGGGCAACTTCAACGAGTTTCGTATTCTGACCGATACGCTGGCCAAGGTGCAGGGCGTGAACGGCGTGCTGAGCGTGAGCAAGCTGCTCAATATCAGCAAAGACACGGCCACGAACAGCTTCAAAGCCGCGCCCATTTTCAAGAATCCGCCCCACTCGCAGAAAGAGCTCGACAGCCTGATGCGGGTGGTGAACAGCGTGGAGTTCTACAAGGGCCAGCTCATTAGCCCCACCACGGGCGCCACGCTGCTGGCCCTCACCATGGACCCCAAGTACCTGAATTCCTCGAAGCGGCAGGCGGTGATGAACAACATCCTGGGCTTTGCGGCGCAGTTTGAGAAGAAAACCAGCATCAAGCTGCACTACGCCGGCCTGCCCTACGTGCGCTCCACGATGACGAGCAAAGTGGCCGGCGAGATGAAATTCTTCACCATCCTGGCCATGATTGTGACCGGCATCACGCTGCTGGTGTTCTTTCGGACGTGGTCGGCGGTGCTGTTTCCGCTCATCGTGGTGGGCATCACGGTTATCTGGTGCATTGGCTCCATTGTGCTGCTGGGCTTCAAAATCAACCTGTTGACGGGCCTGATTCCAAGTATCATCATCGTAATCGGCATCCCGAACTGCACCTACCTGCTCTCGCGCTACCACTACGACTACCGCAAATCGGGCAACCAGATGCTGGCCATGACGCGGGTTATCCGCAAAATCGGCCTCGTTACGCTGATGAACAACACGACCACGGCCGTGGGCTTCATCGTGTTTGCCTTTACTGATATCGCCATTCTCTACCAGTTTGGCCTGGTGGCCACCATCAATATTTTCGCGGCCTTCGTCATCAGCTTCATTCTGATTCCGGCCGTTTTTACCTACCTGCCGCCGCCCACGCCCAAGCAGCTGGAGCACCTCGACGCCACGCCGCTCACCAAGCTGCTGGAGTTCTTCGACCACTTGGTACTCGACCGCCGGCCCACGGTCTACATTGCCGCGCTGGTGCTGGTGGCGGGCGCGGCCATCGGCATCTCGCGTATCGAAGCCGTGTCGTACATGGTGGACGACTTGCCCAAGAAAAGCTCCGTGAATTCCGATTTGGCCTTCTTCGAAAGCCACTTCAACGGCGTGATGCCGCTGGAATTTGAAGTCGATACCCACAAGAAAAAGGGCCTGTTCAAGCTGAAAAACCTGGAGAAAATCGACCAGTTCGAGAAGTTCCTGCGGACGCAGCCGGAGCTGTCGCCGCCCGTCAGCCTGGTTACTTTCCTGAAAGCGAGTACGCAGGCGTTTTACAACGGCAACCCGTCGTTCTACCGTCTGCCCGATAATTCGGAAAAGAACTTCATCCTGAGTGCCTTGGCCAACTCCGGCGGCTCGACCGGCGGGGCGGGGATGAACAGCAAGCTGCTGCGCTCCTTCATCGACAGCACCAGCCAGAAGGCGCGTATCAGCCTGAAAATCGCTGACATCGGCTCCCAGAACCTGGACACGCTGATGAACACGAAAATCATCCCGGAGATGAACCGCGTCTTCAAAGGCACCGGCATGGACATTCGCCCCACGGGCACGACCATCATCTTCACCAAGGGCAACGAGTACGTTATCAATACCTTGAAAGAAAGTCTGTTCATGGCTTTCGGGCTGGTAGGACTGGTGGTGCTCATCCTGTTCCGCTCGTTCAAAACGGTGCTTTTTGCCCTTGTCCCCAATGCCGTCACGCTGATTCTCACGGCTGGCATTATGGGCTATTTCAACATCGCGCTCAAGCCCAGTACGGCTCTGATTTTCGTGATTGCGCTGGGCATTGACGGGGATAATTCCATTCACCTGCTGGCCAAGTTCCGCCAGGAAATGGCTGCCAACGGCGGCCGGGTGCGCGATGCCGTATCGGTCACGTTGAGCGAGGCGGGCACCAGCATGATATACACGAGCATCGTGTTGTTTGTAGGCTTCAGCATCTTCGCTTTCAGCGAATTCGGCGGCACCAAGGCGCTGGGAATGCTCATGGCCGCGTCGTTGTTGATAACGAACTTCTCGAACCTGATACTGTTGCCTTCTTTGCTCGTGACGTTTGAGCACGGCAAGAGCGGCGACATGGACCATAACGCCCTCATCCGTCACTATGATGAGTCGTACCACGAGGAGGACGACGACGCCGACCTGAACCTGAAAGAAATGCACAAAGCTTCTGATTACGAAGGCGATTACTCGATTTAGAACGAAGAACAACCAAAAAAGAACGTCATGCTGAGCGCAGTCGAAGCATCTCTACCACGCCGTTAGGCTCCCCTCTCCTGGGGAGAGGGGCCGGGGGTGAGGTTTCGCCCGAACGAAGCGGAAGCGGTAGAGATGCTTCGACTGCGCTCAGCATGACGTTCTAAAGAATTGATAATAACCCAATTCATGAAATACCCCGAATACAAGCAGCCGCTCAACTACGGCCAGCTCGGCGAGGACATCCTCGCCTGGTGGAAGGAGCACGGCATCTTTGAAAAGAGCGTGAGCAGCCGCGAAGGCCAGCCCACGTTCGTGTTTTACGAAGGCCCCCCGTCGGCCAACGGCGCGCCCGGCATCCACCACGTGATGGCGCGCACGGTGAAGGACATTTTCGGCCGCTACCAGACGCTGCTGGGCAAGCAAGTGCCCCGCAAAGGCGGTTGGGACACCCACGGCCTGCCCATCGAGCTGCAGGTGGAGAAGGAGCTGGGCATCACGAAGGAGGATATCGGCAAGAAAATCAGCGTGGAGGACTACAACCAGCGCTGCAAGGAAACCGTCATGCGCTTCAAGGCGCAATGGGACGACCTGACCGAGAAAATGGGCTACTGGGTCGACCTCAACGACCCCTACGTGACCTTCGAGCCGGAGTACATCGAGAGCTGCTGGGCGCTACTCAAGAAGCTCTATGACAAAGGCTTGCTCTACAAGGGCTACACCATCCAGCCGTATTCGCCGGCTGCCGGCACTGGCCTGTCGTCGCACGAGCTGAACCAGCCCGGCACCTACAAGGACGTGAAGGACACGACCGTAGTGGCGCAGTTCAAGGTGAAGCGGGATGAGAAGTCGGAGAAGCTTTTTGACGCTTTTAATGAAGGCGCTAAACGGTGGGGAATCACACCTGACGAACCGAAAATCTTTATTCTAGCTTGGACTACTACGCCTTGGACGCTTCCTGCCAATACCGGCTTAGCAGTAGGGAAGAATATCGAATATGTCTTAGTTCGGACATTCAATCAATACACGTTTGAGCCCATTACTGTTCTGATTGCTAAGAATTTAGCAAATAGGTATTTCGGTGGTAATGACTCCACGAAATTGCAAGAGCATATCAATTTATTAGCCGATGGTAAAGATTACTACCATGGCAGTGAAATGCTTGCTCTTGGTTGGATAGAGGATGGCATCAACGGGACTAGCAGGCATGGAAAAGGGGAACCTGCAACCCCTCAAGCTTTTGCAGAAGTCTTTAAGAAGCCATTTTTTGCCAAAGGAGGCTTGCCTTGGAAAATTGTCGGACAATTCACCGGCGCTGACCTCATCGACATCAAGTACGAGCGCCTGTTCGATTTCACGCCGTTTGAAGGGCAGGAGCGGGCTTTCCGCGTCATCAACGGCGACTTCGTGACCACGGAGGACGGCACGGGCATCGTGCACATCTCGCCCACGTTTGGCGCTGACGACTTCCGGGCCGCGCAGCTGGCCGACATCCCGGCGCTGATGGTGCCGGATGCCGAAGGCACGCTCGGCCCCATCGTGGACCGGACGGGCCGCTACGTGCCCCAAATGGGCGAGTTTGCGGGCCGCTGGGTGAAGAACTACGACGGCCACGACGAATCCGGCGCCGACTATAAAACGCTGGACGAGAGTATCGTCATCAAGATGAAGGGCGACGGCACGGCCTTCAAAGTGGAGAAGTACGAGCACACCTACCCGCACTGTTGGCGCACCGACAAGCCTGTGCTCTACTACCCGCTCGATTCCTGGTTCATCAAGACCACGGCGGTAAAGGACCGGCTCATCGAGCTCAACAAAACCATCAACTGGAAGCCCGAAAGCACCGGCACCGGCCGCTTCGGCAACTGGCTGGAAAACCTGGTAGACTGGAACTTAAGCCGCTCGCGCTACTGGGGCACGCCGCTGCCCATCTGGCGCACCCAGGACCGCACCGAGGAAATCTGCATCGGCAGCATCGCCGAGTTGAAGGCGGAGATTGACAAGGCCGTGGCGGCCGAAGTCATGACCCACAACCCCTACGCCAACGGCGAAAAAGTGGACCTGCACCGGCCCTACGTGGATGATATTTTCCTCGTCAGCCCCACCGGCCAGCCCATGTACCGCGAGGCCGACCTCATCGACGTATGGTTCGACAGCGGGGCCATGCCCTACGCGCAGTGGCACTATCCGATTGAAAACGAGGGCCAGTTCCAGAAGAATTTCCCCGCCGATTTCATCGCCGAAGGCGTGGACCAAACGCGCGGCTGGTTCTTCACGCTGCACGCCCTGGCCGTGATGTTGGAAGATTCCGTAGCCTTCAAAAACGTGATTGCCAACGGCTTGGTGCTCGCCAAAGACGGCCAGAAGATGAGCAAGCGCCTCGGCAACGCCGTCGACCCGTTTGCCACCATCAAGCAGTTTGGCCCCGATGCCACCCGTTGGTACCTCATCGCCAACGCGCCACCGTGGGACAACCTCAAGTTCGACCCCGCCGGCGTGACCGAAGTGCAGCGCCGCTTCTTCGGCACGCTCTTCAATACGTACTCGTTTTATGCGCTTTACGCGAACCTGGACGAGTTTCAGACCAGCGAATTCGACCGCGTGCCGCACGCCGAATTGAGCGAGCTGGACCGCTGGGTACTGAGCAAATTGCAGTCGCTGATTGTGGAAGCGCGCGGGCACCTCGACAATTACGACCCCACGAAGGCCGCCCGCGCCATCCAGGATTTCGTGACCGACCAGCTCTCGAACTGGTACGTGCGACTCTCGCGCCGCCGCTTCTGGAAAGGCGAATTGAGCGCCGACAAGCGGGCTGCCTACGAAACCCTGCAGGAATGCCTGGTGGTAGTGGCGCAGCTGATGTCGCCCATCGCGCCCTTCTTCGGCGAGTGGCTGTACAAGAACATGACCGACGGCATGCGCGCCGAAGCCGTGGTCAAAAACACGCCCCTGGCCACGGAATCGGTGCATCTGACGCTGCTGGTGGAGGCCGATACGGCCCGCATCGACCCGAAGCTGGAGGAGCGCATGGAGCTGGCCCAGCGCATCAGCTCGCTGGCCCACTCGCTGCGCAAAAAGTCGGTGCTGAAGGTGCGCCAGCCCCTGCAGCGCATCTTGGTGCCGGTGCTGAATGACTCGACCAAGGAGCAAGTCGGCCTCGTGGAGGACCTGATTTGCGCCGAAATCAACGTGAAGCACATTGAATTCCTCGACGACGAGAGCGAAAGCGGCGTGCTGGTGAAGTCGGTGAAACCCAATTTCAAGCGCCTCGGCCAGCAATACGGCCCGCGCCTGAAGGCCGTGGGCGCCCGCATTCAGCAGATGACGGCGGCCGAAATCTCGAAGCTGGAGAAGGAGGGAAGCCTCGCCGTGGAAGTCGATGGCCAACCCATCACCTTGGCCCCCGACGATGTGGAAATCCGCACCGACGACCTGCCCGGCTGGCTCGTGGCCACCGACGGCCCCCTCACCGTGGCCCTCGATGTGACCCTGACCGACGAGCTGCGCCAGGAAGGCCTCGCTCGCGAGCTGGTGAACCGCCTCCAGAACCTGCGCAAAGACTCGGGCCTGGAAGTGCAGGACAAAATCCGCGTCACGCTGGCCGACCAGCAGCCCGAGCTCACGGCCGCCGTGGCCGCGTTCGGCGACTACATCCGCACCGAAACGCAGGCCCTCGCCCTCACTTTCGCGGCCGATGTGAACGGCGGTTCCGTACTCGAATTTGATGACTACTCAGTGCCGGTTCGGTTGGAGGTCGCAACTGGCTGATGCTGAACGACTCGCTGGGAAGTGAAATCCCCGGCGAGTTCTCCGTCGCACAAACAGTCAATAAGCTCGTCTTTGGTCGCACAAAACCTCAGACAATCAGTTGTAAAAAGTACAAAAGGACGGTAATAAAACAGGCCGTCGCTCCCGCCACTTTTGGCCCCGTCTGAATGCATCCAACGCTCACCACTCGCCAGCAAAACGCGGCTAAATTTTTCCTGCTGGCGCTGTTCGTCATTGCCCTCGACCAACTCTCGAAGTGGGCCGTGCACACCTATATGCAGCCCGGCATGGCGGGCGAAATCCGCCTGATGGGCGATTGGGCCAAGCTGCACTACACGCTGAACCCCGGCATGGCCTTTGGCGCCGAGCTGCCCGCGCCATATGGCAAGCTGGTGCTCAGCGGGTTCCGCTTGCTGGCCGTGTTTGGCCTGAGCTACTACATTATCCGCCTCTGCAAGCAGCGCGCCGCCAGCGGCTACATCGCCTGCATGGCCCTCATCCTCGGCGGCGCCGTCGGCAACCTGATTGACTCGGTTTTCTACGGCATCATCTACGACAACGCCCCGTTTGGCTCGCCCACGCGCTGGTTCTACGGCCAGGTCATCGACATGCTCTACGTCGACATCTACGAAGGCTTCCTGCCCCAAAACTGGCCGCTGATAGGAGGGAAGTACGTCTCGCTCTGGCCCATCTTCAACATCGCCGATTCCGCCATTTTCATCGGGGTGGCGTTGATTCTGCTTAATCAGAGCCGTTTTTTCAAGCAGGAAGAATCTGCTGTTGCAACTGAGAAGCACAGCGAGCCTCTAGTAGCTCCTGACTCGGAGAATCTGGGGTAGCGAACTGTAGCGTGGACTCTGCGAGTCCGCGCCTGAACGAACGACATATCGCCCAACGATGCGCGGACTCGCAGAGTCCACGCTACAATCTGCGGCATGCCGTTCTTTGTCCTTTCGTTCTGCTCAAGGACAACCCACCTACAATGCACCCAACGCTCACCACCCGCCAGCATTCCGCGGCTAAATTCTTCCTGCTGGCTCTGTTCATCATTGCCATCGACCAGCTGTCGAAGTATTTGGTGCACACTTACATGCAGCTCGGTTCGGCCGGCGAAATCCCGATTTTCGGTCAGTGGGCCAAGCTCACCTATACGCTGAACCCCGGCATGGCCTTCGGGGCCGAGCTGCCCGCGCCCTACGGCAAGCTGGTGCTCACCGGCTTCCGCATGCTGGCCGTGGGCGGGCTGATTTACTACATTATCCGTCTCTGCCGCCAGCGCGTGGCGGCCGGCTACATCGCCTGCATGGCCCTCATCCTCGGCGGCGCCGTGGGCAACCTGATTGACTCGATTTTCTACGGAATTATCTACAATAACGCCCCTGTAGGCTCGCCTACGCGCTGGTTCTACGGCCAGGTCATCGACATGATTTTCGTGCCGCTGTACGTGGGTTATTTCCCCAAATACTGGCCCCTCATTGGCGGCTCGTACAGCAACGGCTTCCCCATCTTCAACATCGCCGATTCGTCCATCTTCATCGGCGTCGCCTTGATTCTGCTCAACCAGAGCCGCTTTTTCAACGAATCGCAGCCCACCGCCGCTCCCAACGAGCCCCAGCCCCTAGTCGCTGCCGATGCTGAGAAGCTGGCGTAGTAGGGGAGAAGCACAGTATTATTTCCGCTACCACAACTTCCACCAAGGTTTCTGCAAATCTGGATTCAGCTTGCCAGGTTCCTTCATTGGCTTCAATTCGCCGTTTTCAGGCAGTAGTATTGGGCCTTCAAAACTGGGGTCCCAGAAACCAACCTGATGCTTCTGCGCCAATCGAAGCGCTGTTTCGTTTGCTTCCTTTGTCAATGACCAGCTAAAAGCCGCATATATAACCACACGGCCAATGCTATAGTCCGTTTCGTAATCACTCGTGTGGTCATCGGTCGCGTTAGGACCGTTCATATCCGGAAATGTCTGCTCCATCTCCGTCAACCAAGCCCGAAGCTCGGGAGTGGTGACAGCTGGGTCATTGTATGTATGGTCCTCTGCCCATTCCGTTTGGATGTCATACCACGCCATAAATTCAGCCTTCGTTTTTGGGGCTGCCTCTTGGCTAAAAACCATCAGGTCGTAACTCATATGGGAAAGGCTTTTGAGAACAAAGTACCACACGTTCCTGCGTACTTGACGTTCTTGCGTACCGAAACCGCCCCAACTGCCACCCATAATTCCCTCCGTGCCCAACCCGCTGCTCACCGTTTCCAACCTCACCATTGACTTCTCCAGCCACCGCGGCGACGTGCGGGCCGTGGACAACGTGTCGTTTGAACTGCACCGGGGCGAAACGCTGGCCATTGTGGGCGAATCCGGCTCGGGTAAATCCGTGACGTCGCTGGCGCTGCTGGGGCTTATTCCGATGCCGCCCGGCTGCATTGCCAGCGGCCAGGCTCTCTTCCAGTCCGAGAAGCTGGGCCAGACCGACCTGCTGAAACTCTCCGAAACCGACCTGCGCCAGGTGCGCGGCAACGACATCGGCATGATTTTCCAGGAACCGATGACCTCGCTGAACCCCGTGTACACCTGCGGCAGCCAGGTGGTGGAAGCCCTGCGCCTCCACACCGACCTCACCGAAGCCGCCGCCAAGGCCCGCACCATCGAGCTATTCACCGAAGCCCAGCTGCCGCGCCCCGAAAGCATCTTCGGCAGCTACCCGCACGAAATCTCGGGCGGCCAGAAGCAGCGCGTCATGATTGCCATGGCCATGGCCTGCCGCCCGGCCCTGCTCATCGCCGACGAGCCCACCACGGCCCTCGACGTGACCGTGCAGGCCCGCATGCTGCGCCTCATCGACGACCTGCGCCGCCAGCACAACACGGCCGTCCTCTTCATCACCCACGACCTCGGCGTGGTGGCCGAAATCGCCGACCGCATTCTGGTGATGTACCGGGGCCGGGTCGTGGAACAGGGGAGGGTGCTGGATATTTTTTCAAATCCGCAACATCCGTACACAAAAGGCCTTTTGGCGTGCCGTCCGCGCCTCTCGGTGGGCAAAAAACGCCTCCCCGTAGTGGCCGATTTCATGCGGGAAGACGCCAGCGGGCAATTGTTGGCCCAGCCCGAGCCCGTGCTTCCGCTCGAAAATGAGGCGCTTACGGATTCCTCGCCCGAAATTGAGGCCCAGCAGTTACGGGATAATTCTGAAACCACCAAAACGTTCCCCGTGGAACATGGCGTTTTGGGGGATGTTCCACGCCCTGCCGAGCTTTCTTCGGCACCCGTTTCCGAGCCCGTAGCAGCCCCCGCGCCCAACGCTTCAGAGCCGCTTCTCCAGGTCCAAAACCTCCAGGTTTACTTCCCGCTCCGCAAGGGCTTCTTCCGCCGCGCTACCGATTACGTGCGGGCTGTTGACGATGTCAGCTTCACGCTCTACCCCGGCGAAACCATCGGCCTCGTGGGCGAGTCGGGCTGCGGCAAGACCACGCTGGGCCGGGCTTTGCTCCGCCTCACGGAACCAACGGCGGGCAGCATCCTGTTTGAAGGGACCGATTTGGCGAAGCTGTCGAGCGGGGAGTTGCGCCGCCGTCGGCGCGATTTGCAGCTGGTGTTTCAGGACCCCTACGCGGCCCTCAACCCGATGCTGACCGTGGGCGAGGCCATCTGGGAGCCGATGCGCGTGCACAACGTGGGCGGCACCCGCCAGCAGCAAAA
The DNA here is from genome assembly GCF_022811645.1 of Hymenobacter monticola. Lineage (NCBI taxonomy): Bacteria > Pseudomonadati > Bacteroidota > Cytophagia > Cytophagales > Hymenobacteraceae > Hymenobacter > Hymenobacter monticola. The sequence continues at coordinate 1,465,818 of NZ_CP094534.1, forward strand.
GGCTAGAGTGCTGGAGCTGCTGCGCACCGTGGGGCTGCGCGACGAGCATTTCCAGCGCTACCCGCACGAGTTCAGCGGCGGGCAGCGGCAGCGCATCTGCATTGCCCGGGCGCTGGCCTTGCAGCCCAAATTGATTGTCTGCGACGAGTCGGTTTCGGCCCTCGACGTCTCGGTGCAGGCGCAGGTTCTGAACCTGCTCAACGACCTCAAACGCGAGTTCGGTATCACCTATCTTTTCATCACGCACGACCTGTCCGTGGCCCGGTTTATGAGCGACCGGCTGCTGGTCATGCACCAGGGCCGCATCGTGGAAAGCGGCCCGGCGGCGGCCATCTACGCCGCTCCCCAACACGAATACACCCAAGGCCTGCTAGCCGCCATTCCGAAGGACAGCCTGGCCGATATCGAAGCCGCCGTAGCCAGCCGGGCGTAACCGTAGCGTGGACTCTGCGAGTCCGCGCTTGGGCGAACGTTCTGCGAGGCGCGGACTCGCAGAGTCCACGCTACGGCCCACGCGCTATTCGCGCTTGTCTAAATACCTTGCGCCGCCAGACGCTGCCTAAGCAGCGTTGGCGAAGCTCCGGACTCTGACTGCTACCGCGTCAAGTTCCACCCCATGCGGACTCGCAGAGTCCGCGCTACAACCTCCCGGCCCGGCCCGCGTTTCACTAAGCGGCGCGGCCCAGCCAGCCAATCCATTTCCGCTCTCGCCGCCTGCGACCAATCAACTTTTCGGCGGCCAACTATTACCCAATGAATACCCCCGAAAATTCCAAGGCTCCCCGCGCCAAGCGCGAAAAGCCCGAACCCGCGGCCATCACCCAGGACCAGGTCCTGCGCGTCTTCGCCGACAACCCCACCAAGGTGATGGCCTACCGCCAGCTCTCGCGCCGCCTCGGCGTCACCACCAAGGGCCAGCGCGAAGAGATATTTGCTCACATCAAGGTGCTGCGCAAAAACGGCCTCATTACGCTGCTCCAAAACGACGAATACCGCCTCGCCGATACGGACGCCGTGGCGGCGGCCCTGATGCCGTCCAGCGCCAAAAAAGGCGGCAAGAAAGGCGAGTCGGCCGTGGCCCCGCCCCGCAACCTTTCGGTGCAGGCGCAGTTCGGCCAGGACCCCATTGTGCACCGTCGCCGCTCGGCCGGCTTTGACCATGTGGACAGCGACGACCGCCCCGAGCGCGCCCCCTCGAACACCATCATCGGCACCGTCGATTTGGCCACGCCCAGCTTCGCCTTCGTGGTGCCCGAGGGCGTCGATGGCGGCGACGACATCCGCGTATTCACCGACCAACTCAAGTTTGCCCTGCAGGGCGACGTGGTGCGAGTGCGCCTGCGCAGCGGCTCCCGCGACGGCCGGCCGATGGGCGACGTGGTGGAAGTCCTCAAGCGGGTGCGCCCCGAAATCGTGGGGCAGCTCCAGGTACAAGGCACGCTCGGCTTCGTGAAAGCCGACAACCGCAAGGTGTATTTCGACGTGTTCGTGCCGCCACATTTGCTGCACGACGCTCGCACCGGCGACAAGGTCTTGGTCCGCATCAACGAGTTCCCGACCGACAACCACCGCCAGCCGGTGGGCGAGGTGGTGCGCAACTTCGGGCAGGCCGGCGGCAACGAAGCCGAGATAAACGCCATCATGGCCGAGTTCGGTTTGCCCTTTGAATTCCCCTCCGAAGTGGAGGAAGAATCGGAAGGCATCAGCGAGGTTATCGAGCAGGACGAGATTGCCCGGCGCCGCGACTTCCGCAACATCACCACCTTCACCATCGACCCCGCCGACGCCAAGGATTTCGACGATGCCCTCAGCATCCGGCAGCTCGAAAACGGGCACTGGGAAGTGGGCGTGCACATCGCCGACGTGACCCATTACGTGCGTCCCGGCACCGAACTGGAGCGCGAGGGCAAGCACCGCGCCACCTCCGTTTACCTGGTCGACCGCGTGATTCCGATGCTGCCCGAGCGCCTCTCCAATGGCCTCTGCTCACTGCGCCCCAACGAGGACAAGCTGACCTTCTCGGCCGTGTTCGAGCTCGATGAAAACGGCAAGCTCTACGAGTCGTGGTTCGGCAAAACCATCATTCACTCTGACCGCCGCTTCAGCTACGAGGAGGCCCAGGAGCGCATCGAAAGCAAGGAGGGCGACTACGCCGTGGAGATAAATGTGCTCAACGACATGGCGCATAAAATCTGCGCCCAGCGCTTCAAGCAGGGGGCCATCACCTTCGAAACCCAGGAGGTGAAGTTCCGGCTGGACGAGAATGGCAAGCCGCTCGGCGTGTATGTGAAGGAGCGCAAGGACGCCCACAAGATGATTGAGGAGTTCATGCTGCTGGCCAACCGCAAGGTGGCCGAGTTCGTGTTCAACCTCAAAAAGACCAAGCCGCGCTTCACGATGGTGTACCGCGTACACGAAGCCCCCGAGCCCGAGCGCCTGCAAACCTTCGCCCTCTTCGCCCAGAAATTCGGCTACAAGCTAAAGCTCGACAACCCGAAAAAAATCAGCACCGAGCTGAACAACCTCAGCTCCGAGGTGGTGGGCAAGCCCGAGCAAAACGTGCTGCAGGGCCTGGCCATCCGGACCATGGCGAAGGCCATTTACACCACCGAGCCGCTGGGTCACTTCGGCCTCGCCTTCGCCCACTATTCGCACTTCACTTCGCCCATCCGCCGCTACCCCGATATGATGGCGCACCGCCTGCTGGAGCACTACCTGGAGGGCGGCAAGAACGTGCCGGCCGAGCCCGTGGAGGAAGAGTGCAAGCACTCCTCGGCCCGCGAGAAACTGGCCGCGAACGCCGAGCGCGCTAGCATCAAGTTCAAGCAGGTTGAGTTCATGGTGGACGAAATTGGCAACGTGTTCAAGGGCGTGGTGTCGGGCCTCACTGAGCGCGGCATGTACATCGAAATCGAGGAGAACAAGTGCGAAGGCATGGTGCGCCTCTCCGACATTCCTGGCGATGAGTTCGAGCTCGACAAGGACAATTACCGCATCGTGGGCCGCCGCACCAAGCGCATCATCCAGTTTGGCGACGTGATGGAAGTAGTAGTAAAATCCGCCAACCTCCTCGACCGCACCATCGACTTCGAGCTAGTAGATGACCGCCCCGACTACGTGAAAAAGCGCGAAGCCGACGAGCGCAAGAACCGTGGCGGCGGTGCCCCCCGCGGCTACCGCGACTACGACAAGGGCGGCAAAGGAGGGGGCATGGCGAAGGGCGCCCACAAGGGCAACAAGCGCCGGTAGGCCTCACCCCCAGCCCCTCTCCCGCGGAGAGGGGAGCCTGACGATTTTAAGGTCCCGACTCTGACTTGAGTCGGGCCTTTTTTGTTGATGACAACGGTGAGTTTATCTCAACCATGAAAAGCTTTCGTGGCTCCCCTATCTGCGGGAGAGGGGCCGGGGGTGAGGTTCCCCGCGTCTGCCGTTCTTTGCACCACCTATGACCCCAGCCGACTTTCCCACTAACATCACCGCCGCCCTAGCGCAACTCAACTACGGTGAGCAACCCGACACCCTCTACGCCCCCATCCGCTACATCATGGGTCTGGGCGGCAAACGCATCCGGCCGCTGCTCACGCTGCTCGGCGCCCACCTCTTCACAGATGAGCTCAGCGGCGTCCTTAAGCCCGCCCTGGCCACCGAAGTCTTCCACAACTTCACGCTGCTCCACGACGACCTGATGGACCAGGCGCCCCTGCGCCGCGGCCAGGCCACCGTGCACGAGAAGTGGAACCCCAACGTGGCCATCCTCTCCGGCGACGTGATGCTGGTGCGCGCCTACGAACTGTTCCTGGACGTGCCACCCGCCTTGCTCCCGCGCATCCTCGCCCGATTTAGCCAGACGGCTGCTGAGGTCTGCGAAGGCCAGCAGTGGGACATGAATTTCGAGACCGAGCCTCAGGTCAGCATCGCCCAATACCTGGACATGATTCGCCTCAAAACGGCCGTACTCCTCGGCTTCTGCCTGGAGCTGGGCGCCCGCCTCGCCGGCGCTTCGGAGGCCGATGCCGAGCACCTGCGCCAGTTCGGCACCGACATCGGCCTGGCCTTCCAGCTGCGCGACGACCTGCTCGACGTGTATGGCGACGCCGCCACCTTCGGCAAGCGCGTGGGCGGCGACATTATCTCTGATAAAAAGACCTTCCTCCTACTCTCCGCCCAGGCCCAGGCCAGTCCCGCTCAGCAAGCCATCCTAGCCCAGTACATCGGCCAGCCCGTGGCCGATGCCGACGCCAAAGTAGCCGCTGTTCGCGCCATCTACGACGAGCTCGAAATTCGCCCTCAGACGGAAGTTCTCATCAACTCTTACTTCCAGGATGCGCTGCAACATTTGGAGCGCGTAGCGGCCTCAAAAGAGCGTAAGCAGCCCTTGCATCAACTGGCTCTCCAACTCATGGACCGCGAAAGCTAGGCACTTTGCTCCCTTGTAGCCCAGGCTCACGCTTGTCCCTTTCTTTCCCGCGCAGGCCAACGTCTGTGCTCAATCTCTATATCCCGTGCTCAATCCCATTCTCATCATCATTGGCCTCACGGTCGCCATTTCCGTCTACGCCTGGTCGAAGCAGGAACTGATGGATTCCTGGATAATGGAGCCCTACCGCATGGCCCGCTCCGACGGGCAATGGTACCGGCTGCTTACCTCCGGCTTCCTGCACGCCGACATCGCCCACTTGTTTTTTAACATGTTTGCCTTCTATTCCTTCGCACCGGTCGTGCTTGGGACCTTGTATGATGGCTACGGCGGGCTGCCCGGCCTCGGCCTGTTTCTGCTGCTTTACCTGGGTGGCATCATCCTTTCCGATTTGCCCACCTACTTCAAGCACCGCGACGACCGGGGCTACCGCAGCCTCGGCGCTTCGGGCGGGGTGGCTTCGGTGCTCTTTGCGAGCATTGTGCTGATGCCCGTCAGCGCCAATGGCGGGGGCATCATCATCTTCCCCATTCCCTTCCCCATCCAGCCCTTCCTGTTTGGCTTCCTCTACCTCGCCTATTCCTACTACATGGCCCGCCGCCGCGCCGACAACGTGAACCACGACGCCCACTTCTATGGTGCCCTGTTCGGTGTTGTCCTGATGCTGGTGCTGATACCAGCTGCCGGTCCTCTGTTTATCCAGCAAGTAAGCCTGTTTATTAAGTCAAAGTTTTGATTATCAATAATTTATATTGATTAATCTGGTTTTTTATATCTATTTGGAGGACATTTCGTAATGATGGGCAAGTACATTCTTTCACTTTCCCTTCTTTCACAATGAACACCCTTCGCCACTTCGCTTCCCGCCTGCCCCTCACGGCCCTGTTGCTTCCCCTGATGCTTCTGGCCACTTCCTGCAGCCGCTATAACGACAACGGTAGCCTTTCCATTATTGGCGTCATTTACCTCATCCTTGCCATTGCAGCCGTCATCAGCTTGCTGAAACAGGATTGGAGCTTGGGCAAGAAGCTTATCTGGGGTGTAGTCATTTGGTTCTTCCCTGTCTTGGGCTCCATCATCTACTTCCTGTTCTCGGGCCGTAAATAGTCCCTGTCGTTACAAACAAAAAGCCCCGGCCAATTGGCCGGGGCTTTTTGTTTCCCCAAGCAGCAAGCGCACGCTGCAGGTCTACCTATTGGTTGAGCAGCCGCTTCTTTTCCAGCCGGGCCACTCCTCGCAGTAGCTCCCCGCTGTTCGTAATCTGCGTCATCTGCCAATGGTCGCCCTGGCGGCGCATCTTCACTTCTACCACCATTGTGGTGTCGTACTTAGGCTGGGTTACCTCCAGGCCCACAAAAGCATTGTCGCCTTCCTCGCGCGTGTATTTGATGCCCTTGAATTCGCTCTCTGGGCTCACTACGCGGCCCGCCAGACCGGTGAGCGAAATGTTCACCAGCCGCTTCGGCGCCGCAGCTGCCGCCGCTTCCAGCGAGCCTGTTTCCACATAGCGTTGCACCTCCTGGCGCGCCGCCTTGGCTAGTGCGGGCTTGAGCATGCGCATGGCCCCACCCATCATCAGGCTGCCGCCCGGTAGCAGCGACGTCAGCGCCGAGCCTTGCTGGGCTACATCGTCCACCAAATGGCCCGTGACGCTGCTCACGTCCACATATTTCTCGAAGGCCACCATGTCGTGGCTCTGCACGGCCGCCGCCGCCGATACCAACGCCCCTTTGGGCCCATTCTTCAGGCTTTGGAAGTAATAGTAGCCGCCCCCAACCAAGGCCAGTAGCAGTACGAGTATCAGCAGTTTTTTCATGTAGGTTTTGCAGTGAATGATGAGCTGCAAAATTACCCGCAAACCCCGGCTTTGCGAGGAACGACGTAAGCACATCGTGCAAAGCTTTTCATCTCCCCCGCGCACTCAATTATAATCCTCACCTAATACTTCGTTCCATCCATGTTCACGCTTCGACGCCCTGAGCTACACGGCCACCGCGGCTGCCGCGGCCTACGTCCCGAAAACACCTTGCCCGCCTTCCTGCATGCCTTAGAGCTTGGCGTCGACACCATCGAACTAGACGTAGTCATTTCCGCCGACCACCAGGTAGTGGTTTCGCACGAGCCGTGGTTTAACCCGCTCATCAGCCTCGACCCAAACGGCCAAACCATCCCGCCCGGTGAGGCGTGGATGCACAACCTTTTCCAACTCGATTACGCCACCATTCGCCAATACGACTGCGGCCTCCGGCAACATCCTGGCTTTCCAGAACAAATCGCCCAGCCCTGTTACAAGCCTCTGTTACGAGAGGTTTTCACCTCCGTCGAAGCCGCCAGCCGTCAGCTGCAGCGTGCACCTGTTGGTTACTCTATTGAAATCAAATGTGACCCTGCCGGGGACAACGTTTTCCATCCTAGCCCCGAAACCTTCCTGTCGCTGGTGCTGGCTGAGCTTCGCTTATCCCAGGTGCTCGACCGTACCACGCTGCTGTGTTTCGACCAGCGCATTCTTCAACTAGCACATTGGCAGGTTCCGGAGTTAGCAACCTGCTTGCTGGTGGAAGACCATCGGCCCTGGACCGAACGAATCAACGAACTAGGTTTTGTGCCCACCACGTTCGGTCCGGATTTTACGAGCGTGACGAAAGCAGCCGTTGAAGCCCTGCGTAAAGATTTCCCCGGCCTTCGCCTTGTGCCCTGGACAGTGAACGAGGCGGCGGATATACTGCGAATGATTCACCTTGGCGTTGACGGCATCACCACCGATTATCCAGACCGGGTTCAGGTTCTTTTTTTAGACGTAGGGTAGAAGTATAAAACGCGCTGCCACTGTATTGTGAGGCACATTAGCTTCACCTATGTAAATTCCCTGAGTGTATCATACAACACTCATCGCTGTAACGATATTGTCATTGTAACGCTTCAATGATACAAAATGCGTTATGTTACAATAGTTTGTTACACTGTTAATCGAACAATTGTTCCCGATACACGTATCATAATTGTCTTGTCATGTTTGTTAAATTCGAACATAACAGGCATATTTGTACAAGCGTTACGTAACACCTGAAATATGTCACACCAAGGCGAAATCCTGCAGGATGCCATCAAAAACAGCGGTATTTCTATTACTCGTATTGTTGAAGAACTCGGGATTACACGCCCAACGATTTACCGTAAATTCAAAGATGAGACAATCGAATACAGCTTTGTAAAAAGAATTGGTGACATTATAAATCACGATTTCTCTAATGATTTTACATCTGTCCAACAATCTGCTTTGCCGTTTGTAACATCTGTACAAAAAACGAGTGTTACGCCAACTGTAACGACACGTGTAACACAAGCGCAAGCTGCTGATTCTGACCCGTCAAAGCAGCTTTTATTACTGCAATCAAAGTACATATCCCTTCTTGAAGCCTACAATGAGCTTTTGCTGAAAGTGTATGGGCCGAAGTGACAAAAATGTTCCACGTGAAACATTTTTGTTCATGTCGCAATAGGCATGATTAAAGGACGAGGCTAATCGAGCCTTCGGTTTAACAAGTTTGGAAGGAACGCGTCATCAGTTGGCAGCAGCCATCAGTCTCTTTGTAGCAAAGAGCAGGAGAGCACCTCGATGATAGGAAGGACTTGACCAGGTCCACCCAAAGGGGATTAAAGGAAGATGACCTCCTTGATGACGGTCTCTCCAACTTCTGCGTTGATGAGCTCAGCCACGCGCGTCTTGGCCATGAGTAGCTCATGCTTGAGTGGGGCAGAGGTGAGCCGAACGAAAAGGCGCCCTTGGTTAACGTAGACTTCCTTCGTCTTTAAAGCAACGGCTTTGCCCATCACCCGCTCCCAGCTCGATACCACCATCACCTCGTTGAGCTTGCCCTGGAGTCGGTAGGCTTTCACCAATGCTTCGAGTCCTTCTTTAAGAGAGATGTCGCCGGAGCGGGAAGGAGAGGAGGGCTTTTTCACAGGGCAAAACGAGGCAGCGCAACAACGTGAACATGCGCCGTTGCAGAAGCCGCAAAGATACCGCCTATGGGCTAGAAGGGCGCAACCGTTCCGCCCTGAACTCGGAAGCGAAGGATGGGAATGGTGACCCGCGCCAGAGCTTGGTCGGTGCGTTCCAAATTGGTATCAGTAAGAAAAACCTGGCCGAATGTCTCGTCCGCCACGAGCTCCAGCAAACGAGCAATGCGCTTGTCGTCGAGCCGGTCGAATATGTCATCAAGTAAAAGCAGCGGCTTGTGCTGCTGCTTGGCGGCGAGCATTTCAAACTGGGCCAGCTTGAGCGCAATAGCAAACGACTTCTGCTGGCCTTGCGAGGCGTGACTTTTCACCGGCATGTCTTCCATGAGAAAGACGAAGTCGTCGCGGTGCGAGCCGGTGGTGCTGCGTTGCAAGGCGAAGTCCCGACGCTCATTGTAGCGGAGGAGCTGCGCGAAATCGGCGCCAAGAAGCTGACTCTTATAAGTGAGCGTGACGACTTCGCGGCCATCGGCCAACTGCTGGTAGTGGCGCTGAAAGATGGGCACATATTCGCCAAGAAAGGCCTCTCGCAATTGGGTGAGCTGCTGGCCCAACGGAGCAAGCTGCTCATCGAGGGCGAGAAGGTAGTCCCGGTCAAAACCGTGGCTGGGTCGGTCTCCCTGTTTGAGCACCGCATTGCGCTGGCGTAGCAGGGCGTTATAGGAGATGAGTATTTCCAGAAACTCATGGTCGAGTTGCGACATGAGGCTGTCGAAATACTTGCGGCGCTCCTCGCTGCCCTGGCGGATGAGGTCGGTATCGTAAGGCGAAATTAGGACGGCGGGATAACGACCTATGTGGTCGGCCATGCGCTCGTAAGCCTGCTTGTTGTGCGTAAGAGCCTTTTTCTGACCTTGGCGCAAACTTACTTGGATAGTTTCTGGACTTGTCGGCAATTCAGACGAGAAAACCCCCTTAACTACAAAGAAATCAGCCCCTTGCTTAATGCAAAGGGAGTCGGATGTAGTTATTGCGCTCTTAGTCAGCGACAAATAGTGAATGGCGTCCAGCAGATTGGTTTTTCCGCTGCCGTTGTCGCCGATGAAGCAGTTCAAGCCGGGGGAGAGGCGCAGGGCGGCATCATCGTAGTTTTTAAAAAAGAGCAGCTGCAGGGAGTCAAGGGTCATAAGGTTCGGTATTGCCAGCTCTTTTACGTAATTTCGCCCTCCCAACGCGAAATATTCTTTTCCTCAAACGTGCTATGGCGGATACGAAAGTAAAAGCGGCTTCCAAAAAAACGACGGCCCCCAATGGCGAAGCAGCCAAAGGCAACAGCAAAGCCGCTGCCACCAAGAAACAGCCCGACCCGGTGATGCCGGGCACCGACGCGCCAACGCTGGCTGCCTCCGGCACTGACCTCTCCCAGCAGGCTGCTGCTGGGACCGACTTCCCAAAGGAGACCTACCTGCAGTGGTACGAGCAGATGCAGCTCATGCGCAAGTTTGAGGACAAAGCCGGCCAGCTCTACGGCCAGCAAAAAATCAAAGGCTTCTGCCACCTCTACATCGGCCAGGAGGCCTGCGTAGCGGGCGCGGTGTCGGCCTTGGAAAAAGGCGACAAGTACATCACCGCCTACCGCGACCACGCCCACCCGCTGGCGCTGGGCACCTCGCCTAATGCCGTGATGGCCGAACTGTTTGCCAAAGCCACCGGCTGCTCGAAAGGCAAGGGTGGCTCGATGCACATGTTCGATAAGGAAGTGGGCTTCATGGGCGGCCACGGCATCGTGGGCGGCCAGGTGCCCATGGGCGCCGGCATCGCCTTCGCCGAGAAGTATAACAAGACGGGCAAGCTTTGCATTTGCTACATGGGCGACGGCGCCGTGCGCCAGGGCGCCCTGCACGAGGCCTTCAACATGGCCATGCTGTGGAAGCTGCCGGTCATCTTCGTGATTGAGAACAACGGCTACGCCATGGGCACGTCGGTGCAGCGCACCTCGAACGTGACCGACCTCTACAAGATTGGCCTGAGCTACGACATGCCCTCGGAGCCGGTAAACGGCATGCGCGTGGAAGACGTGCACCAGGCCGTGGCCCGCGCCGCCGAGCGCGCCCGCGCCGGCGAAGGCCCCACGCTGCTCGAGTTCAAAACCTACCGCTACAAGGGCCACTCGATGAGCGACCCGGCCAAGTACCGCACCAAGGAAGAGCTGGAAGACTACCGCCATCGCGACGCCATCGAAGGTGTACGTCACACCATCCTGTCGAAAAACTTCGCAACGGAAGCCGACCTCGAAGCCATCGACGAGAAAATCAAAGCCCAGGTACAGGAATCGGTGGATTTCGCCGAGAACTCGCCCTTCCCCACGCCCGACGAGCTGTACAAGGACGTGTACGTTCAGGCTGATTATCCTTATATTCACGATTAATTTGGATGTGCTGTAAGCTAAAAGCCAGCTTTTGCAGAATCCAAGGACCTCATTTCTTTAAATAAAAAGCCAGTCGCTGCTAGCAAATGGCTAACAGCTTCTCTTAGTATGTCGAAGATTCCTTACACTGGCAAAAGCCAGCAGGCCCAGCAGAATCGCCAGGGACAGCAAGTCACCCAACAAGTACCGGCCGACCCGCTGGCACCGGCCGAGAACCTCGCGCCTGAGAACCCGCTGCTGGAAGACCCGGACGCGCTGGCGGCTCGCCTGGCTCAGTCGGAAGACTTTGTGCGCAGCAACCGCAACGTGCTGTTCACCATCCTGGCGGTGGTGGTGCTGGCCGTGATAGGGGGCTTCGGCTACTACACCTGGCGCAACCAGCAAGACGAGAAAGCCCAGGCCACGATGTTCCGCGCCGTGAACAACTGGGAAGCCGACTCGTTGAACCAAGCCATCAAAGGCGACGGCAAAGCGCCGGGCCTGGTGACGGTGGCCAACGAGTACGGCAGCACCAAAGCCGGCAACCTGGCCAATTTCTACGCTGGCGTGGCTTCGCTGAAGCAAGGCAAGTTTAAGGAAGCCCTTGACTACCTCGAAGACTTCAGCTCCGACGACTACCTAGTACAGAGCCGCGCCTATGCCCTGATGGGCGACGCCCAGTTGGAACTCGGCAAAGCCAAGGAAGCCGCCGACCTCTACGCCAAGGCCGCCGACCACAACGCCAACGAATACTTCTCGCCTGGCTACCTGCTGAAGGAAGGCACGGCCCGCGAAATCGCCAACGACAACGAAGGCGCCGTGAAGGCTTACGACCGCATCATCAACGAGTACCCCACGGCCCAGGAAGTAGCCGAAGCCCGCCAGTACAAAGCCAAGCTCGACAAGTAAGTCGGTGCCCAATCTGACTGATTCTTATTGCGCTTCCTCATCGGTGGGGAAGCGCAATTTTTTTATTTGGCCCGGCAAACTTTCAGGTCATTGCTTTTTTAAGCTGATGCCGCGAAGAACCGGCCCACTGCCACCAACCGTATTTTTTCACCAGCTACCACGCCCAACCCATGGCAACTGCCTTACAAAACCTGAGCGACTACGACGCTTCCACTTTCATCGACATCAGCCAGAAGCGCTTTGGCCTGGTGGTGGCCGACTGGAACCGCGAAATCACCGACGTGCTGAGCGCCGGCGCGTACGAGACCCTGCTCAAGCACGGCGCCAACGCCGACAACATCTTCCGCAACACCGTGCCCGGCAGCTTCGAATTGACCTTGGGCGCCCAGTTCCTGGCGCAGCACGAGGAGATGGACGCGGTGATTTGCCTAGGGGTAGTGATTCAGGGCGAAACCAAGCACGACGACTACATCTGCCATGCCGTGGCACAGGGCATCACCAACGTGGCGTTGAAGTTCAACAAGCCGGTCATTTTCGGGTTGGTAACGACGAATACCCTGGAGCAAGCCTGGGACCGGGCCGGCGGCAAGCACGGCAACAAGGGAGTGGAAGCCGCAGTGGCTGCCATCCAAATGCTGGGCTTTTAGCCGGCTGAGGAAAAGCGGGTTAAAAGCCGTAGCTTTGCACCCGCAAAATCAGGCCTTGCCGCGGCATTTAGGTGAGGACAGTAGCCGCTTTCGCACGCTACTAAACCATTTAGCGGCGGGCGGCGTTGCCTGAACATTAGCTGACACAATTCCTTAACCTGCTTCGCAGTCTTTTTTACCGATTTCAATGAACGACGACAACATTCGCTATTCGCGGGAGGACTTGAACGAGTTCGACCAGATTATTCAGGAAAAACTGACGGCGGCCCGCAAGGAGTTGTCGTTCATCAAGGAGACCCTGAACCGCAGCAACGAATCCGGCACCGACACGACGGCCTCCTCGGCCAAGGTGCTGGAAGATGGCGCTGACACCGCCGAGAAAGAAAGCATGAACCAGTTGGCCTCGCGCCAGATGAAGTTCATCCAGCAGCTCGAAAACGCCCAGGTGCGCATCAAGAACGGTACCTACGGCGTGTGCATTGGCACGGGCAAGCTTATTCCCAAAGAGCGTCTGCGGGCAGTGCCCCACACCCAACATTCCATCGAAGCTAAAATGGCGCGGCGCGACTAAGCGCTGACCTTTTTGATAGTCGGTACGAAGTAGCCGGCAGTTAGAATTTTATTCGGGTTGATGCTGTTGACCCGCTTCTGACTGCCGGCTACTTCGTGCCGACACTTTTTTTTATAACCTGTACCGTAGCGATACGGCACGCAAATTTTTCTCCCCATGGGCAAGAAACATTTCTCTGACAACAACAACGCGGACCGTCGCGGCGGCCGCAATACCGGCGGCCCCGGAGGCTTCGGCAACAACGCCGGCCGCGGCAACGAGCGCGGCGGCAATGACCGTGGCGGCTACGGCAGTGAGCGTGGCAACAGCCGCGGCGGCGAGCGCCCGGCCTATGGCAACGGTCGCCCGGCCAGCAACGGTGCCTTTGGCCGTCCGGCAGCAGGTGGCAGCGGCTTTGGTGGGAAGAAATTTGGGGAGGGCGGCAGCCGCCCTTACGGCAGCAGCTACGGCGGTGGCCAGCGCGAAGGCGGCAGCGGCTTCGGTGGCGGCAAGAGTTTCGGCGGTGGTAACCGGAGCTTCGGCAACGACCGTTCTTTCGAGCGCCGCGACGACAAGCCCCGCGTAGGCAAGGAGCAGCGCACCGGCACTAGCTACGGCCGCACCGCTGCGCCGCGCCCCGAGCGCAGCAGCTTCGGTGGCGACCGCGACGAGCGCCGCGGACCGGCCGCCGATGCGCGCCCCATCCGGGAGTACCAGCCCAAGGAGAACTGGGCCGGCCAGCCCTACCGCCGCGACGGCGAAAAGGCCGTGCCGCGCGGCCTGCCCGGCGAGCGCAACCGCAAGTTCCAGAAGCAAAATCCCAACGAGTCCGCCGAAGACCGTTCGCCGCGCACTGGTGGCAGCTTCGGCCGCAGCACGCCGCGCGAGCCGGAGAATTTTGACCGCAACGCCGAGCGCGGCGAAGAGCGGGGCCCGAACCGTCCCATCCGTGCCGCCCGTCCGTTCGAGGCCAACCCGCCGCAGCCGCGTGAGGAGCGCAGCGAGCGCCGTAGTTTTGGTGGCGACCGGGATGAAGCCGGCGATGCCGACTACCGTGCCGACCAGGCCGCGTTTGGCCGCAAGTTTACGCCCGGCGCCTTTGGCCGCCGCGATGGGGCGCCCGGCACGCCCCGTAGCACCGGCGAGCGGCCCGGTGGCTATGAGAAGCGTGGTCCTAAGGAGAAGTGGGCCCCGGCCCCCGGCAGCTTTGCCGAGCGCCGCGAGATGCTGAAGGCCCAAGAGCGGAGCGTGCGCCGTTCAGGAACGGGCTACGGTTCGGGCGTGGAGAAGCCTCGCCCGGCTCGCCCGGTGGTGCAGGAAAACCGCGCCGACAAGCCCCGCTACGGCGAGAAACCCGGCGAGGCGCCCGATTACAAAAACCTGAAGCACTACGAAGCCGACAAAACCCGCGGCAACAAGCGCCGCCGCGAGGAGGAAGACTTCGGCGCTGACGAAACGCGCCTGAACCGCTACATCGCCAACGCCGGCATCTGCTCGCGCCGCGAGGCCGATGCGCTGATTGCGGCCGGCGAAATCAGGGTGAACGGCGAAGTGGTGACAGAAATGGGCTACAAGGTGCAGCCCGAAGACACGGTGCAGTACGGCAAGACCAACCTCAACCGTGAGAAGTCGGTGTACGTGCTGCTGAATAAGCCCAAGGATTTCATCACGACCACCGAAGACCCCGAAGGCCGCCGCACGGTGATGGACCTAGTGGCCAGCGCCTCGAAAGAGCGCATCTTCCCGGTGGGCCGCCTCGACCGCAACACCACCGGCCTGCTGCTCTTCACCAACGACGGCGAAGTAGCGCAGAAGCTCTCGCACCCCTCGCACAAGAACAAGAAAATCTACCAGGTCGAGCTGAGCCGTCCGCTGACAGAAGAAGACCTGCGCAAGATTTCGGAAGGCCTGGAGTTGGAAGACGGCAAGGCTGTGGTGGACGATGTGGCCGTGGTGGCGGGCAACGCGCACTTCGTGGGCATCGAAATCCACATTGGTCGCAACCGCATCGTGCGCCGCATCTTCGAGCACCTTGGCTACGAGGTGGTGGCCCTGGACCGCGTGCAGTACGCCGGCCTCACCAAGAAGGACCTGCCGCGCGGCAAGTGGCGCTTCCTGAGCGAGCAGGAGGTAATTCGTTTGAAGTACTTCCTGTAGTCCATTGAGGAAATTCAGAACGTCATACTGAGCGCAGCCGAAGCATCTCTAATGCACTAGTACTTAGTTACTAATGCGGTGGAAATGCTTCGACTGCCCTTGGCATGACGTTTTACTTGGCGCTCATTACAAACCCATGCACACCCTTGCCCTCGACATCGGCAACACGGCTGTGAAGGCTGGCTGCTTCGACGGCCCAGCCCTGCGCGAGATGGCGGCTGGCCTCACGCCGGCTTCGACGCGGGAACTGGTGCGCCGTTGGCAGCCGCAGCACGTCATCGTGGCCTCGGTGGCTGAGGCGGCGGTGCTGGCTGTGGAAGAGCTGCGGGATTTGGTGCCGGGGCAGGTGCTGGGTTTTAGCCCCGGCACCACGCCCGTGCCCTTGCGCAATGCCTACGCCACGCCGCACACGCTGGGGGCCGACCGGCTGGCGGCTGCCGTGGGGGCGGCAGCTTTGCGCCCGGGCCGCACCACGCTCATCATTGATGCAGGCACGGCCCTCAAGTTCGACCTCGTGACGGCTGATGGCACCTACCACGGCGGCAGCATCGGGCCGGGCCTGCAAATGCGGCTGCGGGCGCTGCACGAGTTTACGGGCCGGCTGCCGCTGCTGCCGCTGCCGGCTTCGGATGCAACGATTTCGCTGGTGGGCGACTCCACTACCGGGAGCCTGCTGAGCGGGGTAGTGAACGGGACGGTGGCCGAAATCGAAGGCCTGCTCGGGCACTACCGCGCGCAGCATCCCGGCCTGGGGGTGCTGCTGACCGGGGGCGACGCCGCCTTTCTGGCGGCCCGGCTCGCGGCGCGTATCTTTGTTGTGCCTGAGCTGGTGCTGCTCGGCCTAAATCGGATTTTAGCTTATCATGTTGAAGAATAAAGTGATGGCTGGCCAGGGCGCTGGCCTGGTGTTGGTGGGATTGATGATGTTCGGGGCGACGGGCGCGCAGGCGCAGGGCCTCGGCAATTCGCCGTACTCGCGCATTGGCCTCGGCGATTTTAACGCCAATACCGGCGGTGTGCGCCAGATGGGGATGGGTGGCGTGGGCCTGGCCGCCCCCAACGGCGCCAACGTGAACGAGTTGAACCCGGCCTTGCTCTACTACACGGGCCGCACCACGTTTGAGGCCGGCTTCAATGGCCAGTACAAAACGGTGAAGAACGCCACGGCCTCAAACCGCAGCGGCAGTGGCACGCTGGGCTACCTGGCCCTGTCGGTGCCGCTGAGCACGCGCTGGGGCGCGGCCGTGGGCCTGAAGCCGCTCAGCGCCGTCGATTACGAATCGAACATCCTGCAGGACGTGGTCGGCACGCCGGTTACCACGCAGGTACTGAAGGAATACAGAGGCACGGGGGGCGTTTCCGAGGCTTACCTGGGCCAGGGCTTCCGCATCGCCAAGGGGCTGACGGTGGGCTTGACGGCGTCCTACGTCTTCGGCGTGATTGACGAAACGACGGGCACCACAGTCATCATCAGCAACAGCACGACCGCACTGGAGCGCGCGGTAGAACGCCAGCACGTGCGCTACTCGGACTTTGGTTTCCGGGCCGGAGCGCACTACCGCCAGAAGCTGGCCAAATCGCTCAACATGAACCTGGGCGGCGTGTACAGCTTCGGCTATAACCTGAACGGGCAGCAAACCAACACCCAGGAGCGGGAATCCGCTACCACGGGCGCCCAGCTCATTCCGGCTACCGTTGTGAGCGACACGCGCGGCAGCAGCTACGTGCCGGCCCTCACGCAGGTAGGTGTGAGCTTCGACAATGATAAAAACTGGAGCATTAATGCGGACGTGAGTCAGCAGCAGTGGTCGCAGTTCCGCAACTTCAACTCAAACGGCCTGGCCCTGCGCAACACCATGCGCTTCGGCCTGGGCGGTGAGCTGACGCCCGACCCGGGCTCGGTGGACCACTACTTCCAGCGGGTGACCTACCGCGCCGGCCTCTCGCTGGCGCAGATGCCCTACCAGCCGGGCGGCCAAACGCTGTATGACCGCGCGGTGAGCTGGGGCTTTGCCTTTCCGCTGCCCACGGCCACGGCCCTCGACGCTACCACCATCAGCCTGGCCTTCACCTACGGCGTGCGCGGCAACACCGACGTGCTGAACGCGACGCAAGGCACTAGCAACGTGCAGGAAAGCTACATCCGCGGGCAACTGGGCATCACGCTCAACAACCGCTGGTTCATCAAGCGCCGCCTGCAATAACCGCCTCTTCTTTCGCCTCCCATGACCATGCGCGCATTCGGAAAACCGGCAGGAAGCCTGGTGCTGGCCACGCTGGCCCTGGCCAGCTGCGAAAAGCAGAAAATGAGCGGCCCGCTGACCGTGTATACCGGCCCGCTGATGGAAACCACCAACGTGCGGACGCTCATCAGCGACTCGGCCAAGCTCAAGTTTCAGCTCACGGCCCCGCTGGAGCAGCAGTTTGAAAACGGCGACGTCATCTACCCCAAGGGCATGGTGGTCACGTTCTACTCGGCCGACGGCAAGAAGACGGTCATCAACACCCTCACGGCCAAGTACGGCAAGGTGGATAAGGCCAAGAACCTCTACATTATGCGCGGTAAGGTACAGGTGGTGAACGTGCCCAAAGAGCAGCGCATGGACACCGAGGAGCTGTTCTTCGACAAAACCAAGCAGGTGATTTACACCGATTCGGCCATGGCAGTGCGCATGGAAACGCCCACTGAAATCCTGAACGGCCACGGCCTGTGGGCCAAGCAGGATTTGAACCCTTACCGCATCTACCACCCGTCCGGTATCATCGACAAGGTGGGCGCGGGCCTGTAGGCAGCCGCTCGCGCGGACTTTTAGCTTATGAAATTCGACAAATCCTTACTGCGCACCGTTCTCTTCGCCGTGGGCGTGGTGGCCATGGTGATTGGCATCTACCAGACGATATACTACAACGACCTAGGCCGCAACTACTGGATTTTCATGGTTTCGATGACCTGCTGGATGCCCTTGCTCTACTGGCGGCAGCAGGAACGACTGGAAGCCAAAATTGCCGAAGAAAAAGCCAGACAAGCTCAGCAGGCTCGCGCCAAAACGCCGGCCAAATCGGCCAAGAAGCGCCGCTAAACGCAGGTGGGTTGGCTAAGCCGCTCGCAGCCAACCGTTGAGCCACGGGAACGATTGGGGATTTTTGCGAAGCAGTTTCCGCGCTTAAAATTGGGTAAAACTTTGATTCCCGGTCAAATTCTGGTTATTTTGCGCCTCTTTTGACCAACACGACTTCGATTCTTTTGACAAGTAAATGGCTTTAATTAACACGATTCGGGAAAAATCTGGCTGGGCGGTAGGCACCGTGGCGGTCGGGATGCTGCTCTTCATTGTGGGCGGCGACCTGGTGGGCGGCAAAAACCGCCTCTTCAACCGCAACGAAACCGTGGTGGGCGAAGTGGCCGGCCAAAAGGTGGAACTCGCCGACTACAACAATGCGCTGGACCAGGCCAAAAACGCCTTCGTTGCCCAACAGCAGCGCCAGCCCGACGACCAGGCCATGGGCTACCTGCGCGACCAGGCCTGGAACCAGACCATTTACAACCTGGCCTTCCAGCCCGAGTTCGACAAGCTGGGCCTGAAAGTATCGGACGACGAGCTGGTGGACATGGTGCAGGGCGATAACATCAGCCCCGGCATTAAGCAAGCCTTCACCGACCAGAAAACCGGTCAGTTCGACAAGGCCCGCCTGATTGACTACCTGAAGAACCTCGACAAGCTGCCGCCCGAAAACCAGATGGCCTGGCACAATTTCGAAGCCAACCTACCCATCGAGCGCCTGCGCAACAAGTACAACGCCCTGCTGAAAAACTCGGTGTACGTGACCACGGCCGAAGCCAAGCGCTTCGATGCCAACCAGAACGCCAAGGCCACGGTGAAGTACCTGTTTGTGCCCTACGGCAGCATCTCAGACTCGGCTGTGAAAGTGACGGACTCGGAGCTGCAAGCTTACCTCGACAAGAACAAAGGCAAGTACAAAGTAGAGGACGGCCGCTCGGTGGAGTACATCACCGTGCCGGTAGTGGCTTCGAAGGAAGACAGCGCCGCCGTGAAAACCTCGATGGCCGACCTGGCCACGCAGTTTGCCTCGGCCCCAGTCGATTCGCTGTTTGTGGGCGCCAACTCGGAGCAACCCTACAACAAGGCTTTCCGCAGCCCCGCCGACCTGCCCGAGGAACTGCGCAAGCAACTGCCCCTGGCCTCGGGCAAAATCTACGGACCTTACGCCGAAAATGGCACCTACTCGCTGTACAAGGTGACGGGTACCGGCGCTGGCAAGCAGGCCGCCGCCCGTGCCAGCCACATCCTCATCAAGGCCGACGGCACCACGCCCGAAGCCAAAGCCGCCGCGAAAGCCAAAGCCCAGGACATCCTGAACAAAATCAAGGGCGGCGCCGACTTTGCCGCGATGGCCCGCCAGTTTGGTACCGACGGCACCAAGGACCAGGGCGGCGACCTGGGCTGGTTCGGTCAGGGCCGCATGGTGCCCGAGTTTGAGAAAGCCATTTTCGGCGCCACCAGCACCGGCCTGCTGCCGAATGTGGTGGAAACTTCGTTTGGCTACCACGTCATCAAAATCACGGCCGTGCCCACCAAGCAGACCTACCAGGTGGCCGAGGTGAAGAAAACCATTGCCCCCAGCGACGCCACCCGCGAAGCTGCTTACGCCAAAGCCCAGGAGCTGAAAGGACAGGCCACCGACCTCGCCAGCTTCCGCGCCCTCACCACCAAAGACAAGACTTTGGTGAAGCAAGAAGCCAAAAACCTCGACCGCGGCGCCCGTAGCGTGAACAACCTGCAAAACGCCCGCGAAATGGTGCGTTGGGCCTTCGGCGTAGGCCCGAACGGCTCGGAGACCAAAGTGGGCGACATCTCGGAAGTGTATGAGATGGGCGACCAGTACGTCATTGCTGCCCTCACCGACGAGCGCACCAAAGGCACCGCCACTATCGAAGGCCTGCGCCCCGAGCTCACCGCCTTGGTACGGAACGAGAAAAAGGCCCAGCAAATCATGGACAAGCTCGGCAAGGGCGGCACCATCGAGAGCATGGCGGCCAAGTACGGCCCCACCGCCCAGGTGGGCACAGCGCCCAACGTGGTGCTCGGCCAAGGCAGCATAGCCAACATTGGCTTCGAGCCGCTGGCCGTGGGCAAAGCCTTCGCGCTGAAGCCCGGCCAGACTTCGGCCCCCATCCAGGGCGAGCAGGGCGTGGTAGTGGTGCAGACGGAGAGCGTGACGCCCGCTCCGGCCCCGGCCAACCTCAAAAACGTGCAGCAGCAGCTGGCCCAGCAGCGCGCCCAGCAGCAGGACGGCAAAATTTACGAGGCCATTAAGGCCCACGCCAACGTGAAAGACAACCGTACCAAGTTTTTCTAGGTCGTCAATCCGCAAGTTTGAAAAGGGCCGTACCTTCGGGGACGGCCCTTTTTCGTTTTCAAGGGCCTGAAAATAGGCTTGGGCCTCATGGCACGAGTAGCCTGAAGCTGCGCTTCGGTTCGCGTCTGCCTCGTTCAACGGGCCGAAGCTCAGCTTCCGGGTACTCGTGCCCCACGGTTCGGCTGCGTTGAACGAACCCGTTGTGGCCCAACGTTTATTGCCTTATCCGATTACCAAGTACCTTCTTCCATGCGCCCGTATTCTTTTCTGCTTGCTGCTTCCCTGCTCACGGCCGCACCGGCGTTGGCCCAGCAGCCTAAGGGCTGGGTGCCAATGAGTGGCACGGCCCTGGCCCAGGACTACGCCCGCCGCGGCGAGCACGAGAAGGTGGTGTTTCTGTTCGAGAAGCTGTCGACGGAAGAGCAGGCCAGCCCGGCCGTATTTCCGCTTTACCTGACTTCCCTGCAAGCCCTGAAACGCTACAAGGAAGCCGAAAAAATAGCCAAGAAAGCCGTGAAGCTGCACCCGGAAGATGCCACCCTGGGCGTAGCCCTCGGGGGCGTGTACGCGGCGGCGGGCGACAAACCAGCTGCTGATAAACAGTGGCAGAAAGTGCTGGCCCAGCTCACACCCGCGCAGGTGGTGCCAGTGGCCACCGAGTTTGGCCGCCGCGAACTGCCCGAGTGGACCGAGCGCACCTACCTGCGCGGCCGCGCCCTGGCCAAAAATGACACCGAGTACGCCCCGCAGCTCATCCAACTCTACACCCAGACGCAGAACCAGCCCCAGGTGCTGGCCGAAACCCTGCGCCTCGTGGCCCAGGACGACAAGCAGCTGCCATTCGTGCGCAACATGCTGCAAAACGCTCTGCACGAGGAAAAGGACTTCGATGCGCTGGAAAAACTGCTGCTTACTGCTACACAAGAGCATCCCGAGCAGGCCGCCTACAGCGAGCTATTGCTGTGGCTGCAGGTGCAGCGCAAGGATTTCAGCGGGGCTTTGGTGCAGGCGCGGGCCCTGGACCGCCGCAGCCGCGGCGAAGGTGTGCGGGTGCTGGAGTTGGCCGCTATTGCCCAGCAAAACAAGGATTACGAAAGCGCCATCGATGGCTACGCTTACGTGGCTAAGGAATACCGCAACGGTCCCTACGGCAACCTGGCCCGCCAGCGCTTGCTGCAGGCCCGCGAAGCCCAGGTAAGCACGACATACCCCGTCGATTTAGCGAAAGTGCGGGCTTTGGTGACCGACTACGAGCAGCTGCTGGCCGAACTGGGCCGCACGCCCGCCACGGCGCCGGTGCTGCGCAACCTGGCCAATCTGTACGCCTTTCAATTGGGCGACCGGCCCAAGGCCATGGCTTTGCTACAGGAAGTTATTGATATGCCCCGGGCCAGCGACGAGGTGATTGACGAGGCTAAAATCACGCAGGCCGACTTGTACCTGCTGAAAGGCGAGCCCTGGGAGGCCACACTGCTGTACTCGCAGGTGGAAAAGTCGCATAAAGACTCGCCGCTGGGCTACGAGGCTAAGCTGCGCAACGCCCGCCTGAGCTACTACGCCGGCGATTTCAAGCTGGCCCAAAGCCACCTCGACATCCTGAAGGAAGCCACCACCCGCGAAATCGCCAACGACGCCATGCAGCTCTCGCTGCTGATTCAGGACAACACCGTGGAGGACACACTGGGCCTGGGCCTCAAGGCCTACGCCGCCGTAGAGCAGCTGGTCTTTCAAAACAAGGTAAAAGAGGCCATCGCGGGGCTTGATGCGCTGCTGGAGAAGTTTCCCGGCCACTCGCTGTCCGACGATACCTACTATCTGAAAGCCCAGTTGCAGCGCCGTACCGGCGACTTTGCGGGCGCCATTGCCACGCTCGAGCGCATCACCAACAACCCCAAGTACGATGTGCTCAGCGACGACGCGTTGTTTCTGCTGGCCCGCATTCAGGAGGAGGACGTGAAGGACAAGGTGAAAGCCCAGGAGCTCTACAACCAGGTAATTACCAAATACCCCGGCAGCATTTACGTGGCCGAGGCGCGGAAGCGCTTCCGCAAGCTGCGTGGTGATGGAGTGTAGATGGCACGAGTACCCCGAAGCTCCTGCTTCGGTTCACGTCTGCATCGTTCTAAAAGCCGAAGCAGGGGCTTCGGGGTACTCGTGCTACCCAAAAAACACGAACATGAGCGCCAAAACCAGAATGAACGTGCCGTACATCAGCGCATCGGTGCCGATGTATTGGCGGTATTTCTGGTAAAAATCTTGCAGCTTGCGCATAGCGGGAGGGAGGGGCCGCCCCAAAGGTACGCCAAGGGGAAAGCGCCGGGGTTTGGTCGTACTTTTAGGACCATTTTGACGAAGTACCCGATGCCCGTATCCGCGATTAAGCGGTGGAATTATATCCCCGAAACCGACCCGGCCCTGGCGCACCGCCTGGCGCAGTCCCTCTTCATTGCCCCCGAAATAGCCGCCCTGCTGGTGCAGCGCGGCCTCGACACGCCCGAAGCTGCCGCTGAGTTTTTCCATCCCGACCTGCGCCGCCTCCCCAATCCGCTGCTGATGCGCGACATGGCCCGCGCCGTGGCCCGTTTGGTCAAAGCCCTGGAGGGCGGGGAAAAGGTGCTGGTGCTGGGCGACTACGACGTGGACGGCATTACCTCCGTGGCCACGGTGATGAGCTACCTCACGCCCCTGTTTGGCGCCGAGCGGCTGCGCGACTACATCCCCGACCGCTACACCGAGGGCTACGGTATCTCTCAGAAGGCCATTGACTTTGCGGCCGATAATAGTTTCGGGCTGGTGGTGGCGCTCGATTGCGGCATCAAGGCCGTGGAGCAGGTAGCCTACGCCAGCAGCCGCGGCGTCGATTTCATCATCTGCGACCACCACTTGCCCGGCGAGGAGTTGCCCGCCGCCGTGGCCGTGCTCGACCCCAAGCGGGCCGATTGCCCGTACCCCTACAAAGAGCTGTCGGGTTGCGGCGTAGGCTTCAAGCTGATGCAGGCGCTGGGCGAGCACCTGGGTTTGCCCGTGGAGCCGCTGCACGATTTGCTGGATTTGGTGACGGTGAGCATTGCGGCCGACATCGTGCCCATTACCGGCGAAAACCGCATTCTGGCCTCCTACGGCCTGCGCCGCTTCAACGAGGACATTGCCCTGCTGCGCCCCGGCCTGGCCGCCCTGCGCGAGCTGGCCACCCTGCGCGAGGGCCCATTGGGCATCAGTAGCCTGATATTCGGTTTTGCGCCCCGCATCAACGCCGCCGGCCGCATGGGCGACGCCCGCCGCGCCGTGGCCATGCTGCTGGCCCCCGACCAGCAGGAAGCCCGCTACACTGCCGAAGTGGTGGACCAAATGAACCAACAGCGCCGCGGCTCCGACCAGCACACCACCCAGGAGGCGCTGGACATGATTGCCGGCGACCCGCTGCTGCAAAACGCCCGCGCCACCGTGCTTTACAAGGCCGACTGGCACCAGGGGGTGCTTGGCATCGTGGCCTCACGCTGCCTCGACCAATACTACCGGCCCACCGTCATCCTGACGCAGCGCGACGGCAAGGCCACCGGCTCGGCTCGCTCCGTAGCTGGGTTTGATGTACACGAGGCCCTAGAAGCCTGCGCGCCGCTGCTCGACCAGTTTGGCGGGCACCGCGCCGCCGCCGGCCTCACGCTGAAGGTGGAAAACGTGCCCGCTTTCCAGCGCCGCTTCGAGGAAGTGGTGGCCGATACCCTGACCACCGAGCACCTGGTGCGGCCCGTGGAAGTGGCCGCCGTGCTGCCCATCGGCCGCATCACCGAAGAATTCTTTGCCGAGCTGCGCCGCATGGAGCCCTTCGGCCCCGGAAACCCCAACCCGGTGTTTGCCTCGCAGCGTCTCATTGCCGTGCCCCACAGCGCCCGTGTGGTGGGGCAGGGCCACCTCAAGCTGCGCCTGGCCTCGGCCGATACTCAGGGCCCAGCCGTGGACGCCATTGGCTTCGGCTTGGCCGACTACCTGCCGCAGATTGAGGAAGGCCAGCCCTTCAGTGCCTGCTACACGGTGGAGCTGAACGAGTACCGCGGCCAGCGCGCCGTGCAGCTGCGCCTGCTGGACGTGCGTTGGGAGTAGTTTGAAGGGTTGAGTTTTGAGGGTTGAATGTTGAGTTAAAAAAGTCGCAAACTGATTTTCTCAACTCAACATTCAACCCTCAAAACTCAACCTTTCATCACCTTCCACACCCACCACAGCAGCGGCAGCTGCAAGGGCAGTCGGCCCCAGGCCGCCCAGCCGGGAATGCCCAGCTTTTCGTGAATCAGGGCCATGTACACATTGGCTGGAAATACCGCTACCAGCAAGGCCAGCAAGCCCCAGCCCGCCAGGCGGCGCGTCGGCTTTAACAGTAAACCAATACCGCCCAGAATTTCGAAAAAACCACTCACGTACACCAACGCGGGCGGCTGTGGAAACTGGGGCGGCATGATGGCCAGGTAAGTGGCGGGGTGCACAAAGTGCCAAAGGCCGGCCAGCACAAAAAGCAAGGCCAGCGCATAGCGGCTGAGCAGGCGAAGGAACATAGAGCCGCAAAAGTGCGCCAGGAAAGTTGCCCCGAAGCTGTAGCGGTTTATACTGAAAATGCAGTTGGGTGCTAGAATCTTTTGCCCCGTTTTGGTTGTCGTAGGAAAGGTCGGATGCCTCTGCGGACCGCCTTGCCTAACGCCCGTTAGGGCGTACTTTTGTGCCAACTAATAAACTTTCCCACCACACCCATGCAAACCGCCACATCCTCTAGTATTTACCAACTTACCGAAGAACAACTGGCCGTGCGCGACGCCGCCCGCGACTTTGCCCAGAGTGAGCTGTGGGCCGGCGTAATTGAGCGCGACGAGCACCAGAAATTCCCCGCCGAGCAAATCAAGAAGATGGGCGAGTTGGGTTTCATGGGCATGATGGTGAGCCCCGAGTACGGCGGTTCGGGCCTCGATACCGTGAGCTACGTGCTGGCCATGGAGGAAATCTCGAAGGTTGACGCCTCGTGCTCCGTGATTATGAGCGTGAACAACTCGCTGGTGTGCTGGGGCCTGGAGAAATACGGCACCGAGGAACAGAAGCGCAAGTACCTGCCGCGCCTGTGCTCGGGCGAAATCATCGGCGCCTTCGCTCTGAGCGAGCCCGAAGCCGGCTCCGACGCCACCAGCCAGCGCACCACCGCCGAAGACAAAGGCGACCATTACCTGCTGAACGGCACCAAAAACTGGATTACCAACGGCACCACCGCTTCGGTTTACCTCGTCATCGCCCAAACCAACCCCGAGCTGAAGTCGCGCGGCATCAACGTCCTCATCGTGGACAAGGACATGCCGGGCTTCGTGCAGGGCCCGAAAGAGAACAAGCTCGGCATCCGCGGCTCCGACACCTGCTCGCTGATGTTCACCGACGTGAAAGTGCCCAAGGAAAACCGCATCGGCGAAGACGGCTTCGGCTTCAAATTCGCCATGCAGGTACTGGCCGGCGGCCGCATCGGCATCGCCTCGCAGGCCTTGGGCATTGCATCCGGCTCGCTCGAACTGAGCTTGAAGTACGCCAAGGAGCGGAAGGCTTTCGGCGTGGAAATCGCCAAGCACCAGGCCATCCAGTTCAAGCTGGCCGACATGGCCACCAACGTGGATGCTGCCCGCCTGCTCTGCCTGCAAGCGGCTGCCGATAAAGACGCCGGCAACGACTACGGCAAGTCGGGTGCCATGGCCAAGCTCTTCGCTTCGAAGGTGGCTATGGAAGCGGCCGTGGAGGCCGTGCAGATTCACGGCGGCTACGGCTTCGTGAAGGAATACCACGTGGAACGCTTCATGCGCGACGCCAAAATTACCCAGATTTACGAGGGTACTTCGGAAATTCAGAAAATTGTGATTTCGCGGGATATCCTCAAATAAGGCGCGAATTGCCTAAAATTCAGATTCATTGCACAAAACCCAGCCACTTTTTGGCTGGGTTTTTAGTTTTTGTGAATTTCAAGGTGTTATATTGCACTGCGATTTGTACCTATCCATGTAGGTCGCATTTATAAACCGCCTTTTTGGCATCTTGAATTATGGAAGATTACAATAAAGTCATTGAATCGTTGGGCGTCCGCTACATCAAGGCGAAGAATCTGGTGCTGCACCAGCCCTTCACTGTGCGCAACTCCTACGACGTTGGTAATAACCTTATCCTGCTGCACAAAGGCCACCTTACTTTCGGCGAAGAATCGATGGTAGTGGAGGAGGGTGAGATGCTCTTTATTCCCGGCGGCCGGCCCACCCGCGTGAGCTACGGCGTCGACCAGAAAAACCGCGTCATCACCAACGATGACCTCATTACCAATAAGGACAAGTTCTTTCACTCCAACGACAACCTCGACCTCATCGGCGAAGACGAGGAAAGCCACAGCTTTGTGAGCTTCGAGGCAAAGGTGTTCGACTCGGTGAACTTCTTCGCCTCGCTCGACGTGCCGGCCTTCCTCATCTCGGGGCAGCCCAAGCTGGCCAACCTCGTGATTAAAGTGGTGGAAGAAAGCATTCAGGACCTGCCCGGCCGCGAGCGGCTCATCAACATCTACACCGAGAACATTGTGGTAGAAGTGGTGCGCTACGTGCTGCGCAACAACATGTTTGTGGAGCAGCTGGCCACCAACAGCACCTACTTCAAAGACCCGCGCCTGATTGACCTGTTCAACTACATCAAGGAAAACCTGGGCGGCGACCTGTCGAACAAAGTACTCTCGGGCGTAGCCAACGTGAGCGAGGACTACGTGGGCCAGTATTTCAAGATGCTGACCAACATCAACCCGCAGGACTATATTGAGTACCAGCGCATGGAGCGCGCCGTGTTCCTGCTGCGCACCACCAAGAAAAGCATCCGCGACATCGGCAAAGAGGTGGGCTACAAAGACACTGCTTACTTCTGCCGCCGCTTCAAGATGATGTTCGGCATCCCGGCCGGCAAGATGCGTCGCCGTGAGTCGGCCATGAACATCTAAATCACCCTATTGATAGCAACGAAAAAGCCCCGCTTCACATATGAGGCGGGGCTTTTTTGTCTATTTAACGCAGGCTATTCAATGCTGCGGAAATCGTCATTTTTGCCGTGGCTGCTTTCCGAGGTGCGGGCGCCATGGTCGTCGGAAGAAGAACCGTAGCTGCTAGCGGAACGGCCGCTGCCCGAGTTGATGCCCGTGTTGCTGGACGAACTGCCGGAGGCGCCGCTGTTGTAGCTGGAGCCGCTGTTATAGCTGCTGCCGCTGGTGCTGCCGTAGCTCGAACCGCTACCGCCGTAGCGGCTGCCGCTGTTGCCATAAGCCGAGCCGCTGTCGGAACGACTGGAGGTACCCGAGGCCGACTTGCGGCTCGTAGAAGCATCGGGAGCTTGGTAGCCGTAGCTGCGGCGGCCGTAGCTGCCGGTGTCGCGCTGCTTGCCGTAGTTGTAGCTGGCGCTGTCCGACGACGAGGAAGACTTGCCTTTGCGCAGGGCCAGCCAGCCCAGGCCGGCGGCCAGAATGGCACCGCCCACTACTTTCTGGGTGGTGCTGAGCTCATTTACGCGCGAGAGGGCACGCGAGCCCCAGTCTTTCACGCCTTGCGGCAACTGGTTCACGTTGTCGAGCACGCCCGAGTCTTCAATCCATTTTTTGCCGCTGTTCAGGGCCGTGTCGAGCAAGTTGCCCTCCTGGTCGTTGGTTTGCTGGCCTTCGCCTTGGCGGTTGGTGCCGGCGTTGGCGGTAGTTTGGCTGCTAGCATCCGGGGTAGAGGACGAGCTTTGCGCGCTGGGGTTAGATGCTGATTTGCGCGAAGCGGCCGAAGCCCCGCTGGCCGTGGCCGAAGGATTTTGCGAAGTGCGGTTAGTGTCGTTCGTGTTCGACGTGCCGAACTGGTCTTGCTGGTTATCCATGATAATGAGACGGAAAGGAATGTGAGAAGAAAGGAAGAAGGTGCCCTGCCGAAGCAGGAAAGCGTGGGTTTTATTCGTAATCGACCGGTGGGAAGTTGCATGAAGCCGGCTTTATTTTGGATAAGGCCCGAATTCCATTGGCGCAAAAAAGCCTTCCTGTTTTTGGCGGGAAGGCTTCTGGTAGGAAACAAATAGTTAGAAACTTAGGCGGGCGGGCTGGCGTGGCGGGGCAAGGGCCGCAGCACGTGGTTGGGGTTGGCCAACACCACGCGGCGGGCTTCTTCGCGGGCTTCCACTTCATACTTGTTGTGGTAATAGCCCACGCGAGCCGACTCGACCAGGTATTTCCAGAGGAAAGGCAGCAGGCCGTGCTCGCGGTATTGACGCAGGTGCACGGCTTCGTGCGCCACCCACTCGGCATCGGCCAGAAACTCCTCGCGGGAGGTGCCGCTCAGGTGCACGGTTTGGCCCACCACCATGGCCACCCGCGGGGCCTTCAACACCATGCGGGCAATGCGGGCCAGGGGCGAATTAATCCAGGTGCGGAGAGTTTGCATAAAGCAAGATAGAGAAATAGCGGAACCGCGTATTTACGAACAGAATTCGGGCATGGTTGCAAGTGCAAGTAAGATTATAAGCTAATTAAGTATGATTTTATAAATAAAATTAGAATTTTTCTTCTAAAAAGTGCGGAGCTTATCGAAAGTTTAACTTAGCTTTACCCAACGACCCAGACCATCGGGAATATAAATTTCCCGATTCAACTTCTTTTTCTCTTCTCTTCACCCGGCCCATTACGGCTCTGCCTATCGCATAAGAAATCTACTAGCCCGGCTCTTCTCACTCGTTGCGAGAATCCGGATTTGTGCTTCCTCACCTAACGACGGACAATGAAAAATACGATTCTGTATTGCCTCGCCGCTGGCTCCCTTGCTCTCTCCTTCTTCTTTGAACGCGCCCCCGATGCTTCGGCAACGGCCCGTGCCACGGCGGCACCGGTCGTAGCCGAAGCATCGATGCTTCCGGCCCTGACGATGGACGAGCCCACCCTGGTAGCCCCCGCCGGCGATGGCGACCCAATCGCAAAGCCCACCGCCGCCGAACTGGCCGCCTCGCGCGACTCGCTGGCCTACCACTACTACGCCCAAACGCTGGGCCTGCACTTGGCTTTCAACGAGAACAAGGACCTGCTCCGCACCGTAACCGATTGGATTGGGGCGCCTTATTCGTACGGCAGCAATTCGCGCCGCGGCACCGACTGCTCGGGTTTCGTGACCCGCGTATTCCGTGAAGTGTACGGCATCAACCTGATTCACTCCTCGCGCGCCATGTTCAGCACCACCAAGCGCGTGGCCAAGAGTGAGATGGAAACCGGCGACTTGGTGTTTTTCCGTCGGGGCAAGGGCCCGATTTACCACGTGGGCATCTACCTGAAAGACGGCAAGTTTGCCCACTCGGCCACCAACGGCGGCGTGATGGTTAGCTCGCTAAACCAGCCTTATTACCACCGCAACTTCTACGCTGCCGGCCGCGTGCGCGCCGCCAAAGCCGCCGACGAAGCGCTGGTAGCAGCTGCTGCCGTAGCGGCCGCACCTACCGAGGAATAAGCTTTATATGCTCAATGCAAGGCAATGCGCCCGGCCCACAAGGCCGGGCGTTTTTTTTGGCCCGTTCACCAAGTAATTGGCGCCGTTGGCGGGGAAATTCATCTTGGGCTTATGTGGAAACAGCCATATTGTGATTAAACCCCGGATGCCCTTTTAAGTCTAGGGTAAGCCATTGGCTCAGAAGCAAAAGGCAGCTAGCTGCGGCGATGGTTCTGGGCTTCATTTTTCATGCGCTTGCTTATGAATCGTAGACATTTCCTCCACCGAAACGCCGCCGTACGCAGCGCCCCGGTTGCGGCCGGTCGGGAGGCGCCCGCCACCATGGTGCAAGACCCGCCCGAAACCGTGAGCCGCTACGCCAATAAGGTGCTGCCCACGTTTGCTTCGCGCCTCACCAGCACGCTCACGCCCTACACCGGCACCTGGGGCGAGGCGCAGGCCGCGCACCTGCTGCGCCGCTGCTTGTTCGGGCCCACCCGCTCCGAGATTCAAACGGCCGCTGCCTCCAACCTCACGGCCGCGCTCAATGGCCTGCTCACAGCCCCCGCCACGGCGCCCGACCCGCCCCTAAACGTGAGCACCACCGATACCAGCGTGGCAATTGGCACGACCTGGACCGGGCAGGTATTCGACCAGAATTTTGAGGGCGTGCGCCGCACCTCGCTGCGCGATTGGTGGCTGGGCCAGCTGCTGACGCAGAGCACTTCGCTGGTGGAGAAAATGACGCTGTTCTGGCACAACCACTTCGTGGTGGAATTTGGCGACATAAATGACGCCCGCATGGGCTATGAATACTGCCGCCTGCTGCGCCAGTACGCCCTCGGCAACGTGAAGCAGCTGGCCAAGGACGTGACCGTAACTCCGGCCATGCTGCGCTACCTCAACGGCAACCAGAGTACGGTGGGCGCCCCCAACGAGAACTACGGCCGCGAACTGCTGGAACTCTTCACGGTGGGCAAGGGGCCGCTCATCGCGGCAGGCAACTACACCAACTACACCGAGGCCGACGTGCAAGCTGCCGCCAAAGTCCTCACCGGCTGGCGCGACCAGAATGCGCCGGTGGGCAGCTACTTCACCGCCAGCCGCCACGACACCACCACAAAGACGTTCTCGGCGGCTTTTGGCAACGCTACCATTGCGAATAGCGGCGCTACTGAATACCAAAACCTCATCAACCTCATTTTCCAGCAGGCCGAAACGGCGCGCTTCATCGTGCGCAAGCTCTACCGCTGGTTTGTGTACTATGTGATTGACGCGCAGGTCGAAACGGATATCATTCGGCCACTGGCTACGCTGTTGATTTCCAATAACTTCGAGGTAGCGCCGGTGCTGCGCACGCTGCTCAGTTCCGAGCACTTCTTTGATGTGCTGAACATGGGCTGCCTCATCAAGAGCCCGCTCGATTTCACGGTGGGGCTGTGCCGGCAAATGCAGGTGGTATTTCCGCCCGCCTCTGGCCCGGTGGCGCAGTACGGCATGTGGAACTACCTGAACGCGGTGACGTCGCTGCAGCAGCAGGTCATCGGCGACCCGCCCAACGTGGCGGGCTGGGCGGCTTACTACCAAACACCGCAGTTCCACGAGCTGTGGATAAACGCCGTGACGCTGCCCCGCCGCAACCAGATTACCGACTTGCTTATCGGCGCGGGCTATACGCGCAACGGCGTACGGATTGTGATTGATGTGCTGGCGCTTACGCAGTCGTTCCCGGCCGCCACGGCCTCGGACTGCAACCTACTCATTGCTGAATATGTGAAACTGATGGTGCCCATCACACTCACGGCCAACCAGCTGGCGTTCCTGAAAGCGGCGCTGCTGCCCGGCTTGCCCGATTTTGAGTGGACCGTGGAGTGGCAACAGTACCTGGCCGCGCCCACCAACACGGCCAAAAAAGCGGCCGTGACCACCAAGCTGCAAGCCATGCTGCGCGCCCTGATGGGGCTGGCGGAATACCACTTGAGTTAGCGAGTAGCCGGGGCTGTCATTGCGAGGAGGCACGACGAAGCAATCCGTCCTGTCAAAACCAGACACGCTCTTTCGTGACAAAGCCCAATCCGGAAACGGTGGGCAGATACTTCATCACTTCTTAAAAGTGTCTGAGTGCTAGAGGACGGATTGCTTCGTCGTGCCTCCTCGCAATGACAATTTATCCCCATGAAACGTCGCGAATTTCTCCAAACCACGGCTGCGGCCGCTGCCAGCACGGCTTTCCTGAGCGGCTTGCCGGTGGGCGCCTACGGCTACTCACCCGAGCTGGCGGCCCTCACCAACGCCACCACGCAATCGGATAAGGTGCTCGTCATCATTCAGCTGCAGGGCGGCAACGATGGCCTGAACATGATTATCCCGCTCGACCAATACTCGGCGCTGATGGCGGCGCGCTCCAATATTGCGCTGCCTCAAAACCAGGTGCTGTCGCTCACCACGGCCACGGGCATTCACCCGGCCATGGCCTCGCTGCAGAACCTGTACCAGAACGGGAAGCTGGGCGTAGTGCAGAGCGTGGGCTACCCCAGCCCCAACTTCTCGCACTTCCGGGCCACCGATATCTGGACCTCGGGCTCCGACTCGAACGTGACCTGGAACACCGGCTGGGCCGGCCGCTACCTCGACGGCGAGTACCCCGGCTTCCCCACTGGCTACCCCAATACCCAGAACCCCGACCCGCTGGCCATTAGCATCGGCTCGGTGGTGAGCAACTGCGCGCAGGGCCCCAGCGTGAACATGGGCATGGCCATTGCCAGCACGTCGTCTTTCTATCAGCTACTTAGCGGTGGGGTGGACGCGGCCCCGAACACGCCTGCCGGCCACGAGTTGACGTTTATCCGGCAGGTGGTGAGCCAGACGCAAGTATACACCACCACCATTCAGGCGGCGGCCCGTCGGGCCCAGAACCTCTCGCCGCTTTACCCCACGGCTGGCCAGAATTCGCTGGCCGACCAGCTCAAAATCGTGGCCCAGCTGGTGGCCGGGGGCCTGCAAACGCGCATCTATGTGTGCAACCTGGGCGGCTTTGATACGCACACCCTGCAGGTGCCCGCCACGGGCGGCACCACCACCGGCGCCCACGCCACCTTGCTGGGCAAAATTGCCGAAGCCGTGAATGCCTTCCAGGACGACCTGCGCCGCCTTGCGGTGCAAGACCGGGTGGTGGGCATGACGTTCTCGGAGTTTGGCCGGCGCATCAAGTCCAACTCGGGCCTGGGCACCGACCACGGGGCGGCCGCGCCGCTGTTCGTGTTCGGCACCAAGGTGAACCCCATGGTGCACGGCGCCAACCCTACGCTGCCCGCCAACGCCGGCGTGAACGACAACGTCAACATGCTGTACGACTTCCGCAGCATCTACACCAGCATCCTGCAGGACTGGTTCCGGGTGACGCCGGCTACGCTCACGCAGCTTTTCGGCCGCAGCTTCCCCTACGTGCCCGTGCTACGGCCCGGCGCGCTGGCCACCACCAAGGCTGCAGAAGTGGCCGACTTCACGGTGTATCCGAACCCGGTGGCACGCGACGGCCGCACCACCGTGGCCTACGAATGCGCTGGCGGCCACGTGCAGGTGGCGTTGCTCGACGCCCTGGGCCGCGAAGTGCGCCGCGCCGTGGACCGCGTGCTGGCCATCGGCCCGCAGTTCCTGCCGGTCGATTTGAGCGGCCTGGCCCTTGGCGCCTACCACTGCCAGGTGCGCGAAGCCAGGCGCACGGGTTCGCGCCTGGTAGTGGTAGAGTAGTTTGGCGAGTATAAACAAATAACCGGCAATTGATTTGGCTGTATGATAAATGGTTAGCTCAATCAATTGCCGGTTGTTCTAGGGAAAAGTGGCTGGAAAGCTAGACGTAGGCAACGGTTTTGCGTAGAGGATTTTCCGGGGCCCGCGCCCTGCTTTCCTTTCATTCCCTTCTCCAATCACACTTTCTTATATGGAAGCGCAAATCGAACAACAACTGGAAAAAATTCTGCCCGAAGACCTCGCCCGGACTTTTGAGAGCGCCTACCACGTATTCCAGGGCGACCACGAGCGCATGGACGACCTGCTGAAAAACGGCGGTGTGCTGCTGCGCAAAGTGGCCCGCAAACTGTCGCCCACCCAAACCATTCTCGGCATCGCCGCCATTGCCGCGGTAGCCGTGGTGCTCATCAACCGCGCCACCGACGATGACCACGAAGGCGAAGCCCACGACGTGAGCAAGCCTAAAATTGGCGGCAAAGACCAAGACAAGAAATAGATTCGGTACCGAGCCACGAGAAGGCGACGCCCACGAAGGCGTCGCCTTTTTTGTGCCCAAACGCGGAAACTGGCTAGCGGATGTCGACCAGCACGGGCACCACCAGCCGCACGGCCACGGCCTGCCCGCGCTGCCGCCCCGGCTCGAACCGGGGCAGGCGCAGCGCCGCGGCCATAATGGCTTCATCCACGGGGCCACTAATGCTTTTGAGCATCATGGGTCGCGTCACGCGGCCGTCGGGCTCCACCACGAAACTGACTTGGCCTTCGCCGTTGGTGACGCGCTCGGGATAGTTAATTAGCTCTTGTAAAGCGGTTTGTGCGGCCGTGGGGCCGGTGCGCCCGGGCAAAGTAGGCATTTGCTCGACTTGGCTGTATACCTGGTTTTCGGGCACTGGCGGCGCGACTCCGGCCGCCGGGGCGGGCGGCCGGAACCAGATGTTGAGCGTTTGGTATACGGCCACGGGCTGGTCGTCGTAGCCCAAGGCAGGCTGCCAGCGCGGCATGGCGCGCACGAGGCGCAGGGCTTCCTCGTCGCAGCTGGCGCAGAGCGACTTCTGCACCTCGCAGGCGCCCACGCGGCCGTCGGCTTTCAGCACGGCCCGCACGGCCACATGGCCCTGGAGGTCGCGCTGGCGCACCTCGGCGGGCACGGCCAGGTTCTTCTGAATGTATTGCTCCAGCGCCGCTTCGCCGCCCGGAAACTGGGCGGCTCGGGTCACTTCATTGGCGGCAAACACGTGGCGCGGCGACAGAAACATGACCGGCAGTGTGAGCAGGGTGGCCACGGGCTGCCCGCCGTAGTAGCCCGGCACGAGGCGGGGCAGGCGCTTCACGGCGGCCAGCGCGGCGGCGTCGCAGGCGGGATTGAGCGACTGCACCACGGCGGCCTGCCGGCCCACGCCGCTCACGCCCACCACGAGGCGCACAAACACCCGGCCTTCGGTGCGGCCTTCGCCCACTTCGGCGGGCAGCTGCACCAGCTTCTGCACGGCTTTCACCAGGGCCAGGTTGCCGCCCCCGCCGGGCAGCGTAGGCATCTGTTCCACGTAGCTGAATACCTGCGTGGTATCGAATGCATACGGGCTGTAGTACTGCGCGGCGGTGGGGCGGGCAAGATGGGTGAGGAGCAGGAAAAACAACCCGCCCAATAGCCACGGTCGGCGGTGCGGTGGGCGCATTCGCTTCAGTTGGTCGGTATTCATGCGGCAAATTTATAGCCGACGTAATCAGCGGCTAGCCATTAATGAGCTGCTGAAGGTTTTTGCGGCAGCCGTCCAAACAGAATGGGCACGGTCATGCTCACCGACGCGGGAAGTCCGTTGAGCTTGCCTCCAACAAAGCGCGGCAGCTGCTTCACGGCGGCCAGGGCGGCGGCGTCGCAGCTGGCGCTTAGCCCCCGAACCACCTTCACGTCACGAATCACCCCGCTGGGGCCAACAATAAAACTCACAAACACTTTGCGCACCAACGTGTCGTTCGCCGCTTCTGCTGGCATTACCAAAGCCCGTTGAATGGCTTGGGCAATGCTGGTGCTGCTTTGGCTTTCCGGCAAGTGAGGCATCTGGTTTACCAGCGGATACACGCGTTTCAGCGTGTCGAGCAAGTCGGCCTTTGAGTCTTGCATCCGAAACGTGACGGGTACGGTCATGCCCACGTCAACCGGCTTGCCCTGCTGGGTGCCCGGAACGAAGCGGGGCAGGTCCCGCACTGCAAGCAGAACGGCTTCCTCGCAGCCGCCGCCAATCTTGCGCACAATTTTGGTATCACGAACTTCCCCGGTTTTGGTCACCATAAAGTACACCATCACAACCCCTTCGATGCCCAGCTGCGCCGCTCGGGTCGGATAGTGCAACCGGCTCTGAATGGCGCTCACAATGGCCCGGCTGCCGCCGCCACCGGGCAGCGTTGGTAGCGCCTCAACGGACGTGTATTCCTTGCCCTTGACTTCTTCAACCATTGCAGGCGCCGCCGACTGGCCGGAAGCTGTGAAGGACAGGCTGAGGGCAAAAAGCAAAGCCCCGGCCAGCATCCGGCCGCCTGGAGCAGCGAAAGTCAACATTGATTTCATCGTCAACGCAGCAAGGGTGTGATGTTGATTGATAAGGAAGCCAAGTAATTTATTGTCCCTTAAGTGCCCAAGACGTGGCCACGCGCGGGTTGGCCTCGTGCACATTTTTCAGGAATACCAGTTCGTCGAGCTGACCCACGCGCCAGGTTTCCATCATACTGTTGTAGAACGGCGAGCCAGGGTTGCCGCTCTGCCCGCCGGGGTACACGCCGTAGGCGCGCAGCTGCGGGCCCAGCTCCACCACCATGCGCCAGCTGGGGCCCGTGCGCTCGGTGGTGGCATTCACGATGCCCGCGCCGCCGCCGCAGTCCACGTCCATCACCCCGAAGCCGGGGAGCTTGAGCAGGTGCAGCACGTCGGTGCTTTTCTGGGCGGCCCAGCGCCATTTGTCGCTCTGCGGGCCGTATTTGCGGGTGAGGCTGTCCACGGCCCAGCGCAGGCTTTGGCGGGCCAGCAGGGGCAGGGTTTCGCGGGCGCGGGTGCGGCGGTCGTCAATCCAGCGGCTGCTGTCTTCTTTCAGAATCAGGGTGTTGGTGCGGTCGCGGGCGGGGTAGCGGTAGGCGGGGCCTTTGGGGTCGAGGGGAAAGTCATCGTCCCAGAGGCGCTTCACCAGGTTGTCGTACCACAGCTCAAACAAGCTCGGCCCGATGGCTCCGGCCGCGTAGTGGTAGTTCCAGACCTGTAGTGAGGCCAGGGCCCGGCCCTCGGGCGAGGAGGGCGGCAGCGTGCCGGCCAGGGCCAGCATGCGCGGCAGCATGAGTTGTGCGTTCAGGCCCAGGTCGTCGTTCTGAAGTAGGCGCAGGCTGTCGGCCGTGGCGCGGGGCATCCGGCCCAGGCGCTGGTTGATGCGAAGGCCCCGCTCCGACGAGCCGTAGTCCCAGTTCAGGTAATACGGGTAGTCTTCGGGCCGCACCGACGACTGGTTGGCCGACGACACGAAGTCCCGCGCTGGGTTCTTCACGTGCGGGTTCTGGGCAGCCGGAATCCAGCCCTGCCACTCCTGCGCTGGGTCGCGCCCGTCGAGCAGGTACTTGCCCTGCTCGCGCCATTTCAGCGGGAAGCGGCCATTGGGCCACAGGGCAATATCCTGGGCCGTGTTCGCAAAAACAAAGTTCTGCGCCGGGGCGCCGTAGCTGGCCAGCGCCGCGGTATAGTCGGCGTAGGAGCGGGCGCGGTTGAGGCGGTAAAAGGTCAGGAACTCGTTGGCCGCGTCGTGGGCCGTCCAGCGGGCGGCGTAGCCGATGGGCGTCTGGGCCATGAAGGGCGTCTGCGGCCGCTCATACACCACCGGGCCGTGGTGGGTGTAGAGCACAGTATCGAGCCGGTCGGCCTGCCCGCGCACCTTAATGCGCTCCACCACGCGGCGCACCGGCTTCCACTGGCCCGCGTGCCAGTACTCGCGCCGCCGGGCGTCCCGAAACTGAATCTGGTACCAGTCCAGCACGTCGGCGTAGGTGTTGGTCACGCCCCAGGCGGCCTGCTCGTTGAAGCCGATGATGGCCGTGGGCGTGCCGGGAATGCTCACGCCGTACACGTTCACGCCCGGCGCGGCCAGCTGCACCTGGTACCAGATGCTGGGCAGGTTCAGCTGCAAATGCGGGTCGTTGGCCAGGATGGGGAAGCCCGTGGCCGAGCGGGCGCCGCTCACCGCGAAGTTGTTGGAACCCAGCTCCCGGTCGGGCTCCTGATTGGGCGTGTAGGGCGCTTCGGCCGCCGCGAAAGCGGGCGGTACGGGCGGCACGGCCAGCGGCTGGAAATCGAGCGGCGTGCCGGCTGGCACCACCGGCGACTCCCGGGTGGGGTAGTCCGGAAACAGGTCGCGCATCACCGCCGGGCCGTACTTGCGCAGGGCGTTGCTCATGCGCAGGTCGTCGGAGCGGCCCGTCAGGTCGAAGGCCATGTACTTCAGGATGAGGGCGCTTTTCAGCGGCTCCCAAGGCTCGGGCGCGTAGTCGAGTAGCTTGTATTCGAACGGGTAGGTGGCCGGCGTGAGGCTGTTGACGTAGGCATTTACGCCCTCGGAATAGGCCCGCACCACGGGGCCACTCACCGGGTCGGCCAGGGCCGCAGCGGTTGATTTTTGCGCCCCGAAGCCCAGGCCCATGCGCCGGAAAAACCGGTCGGTTTCGAGCCGCTCCGGCCCCACGATTTCGGCCAGCCGCCCGGCCGCCACGTGGGCCACAAAATCCATCTGCCAGAGCCGGTCGCGGGCCGTGAGGTAGCCCTGAGCGTAGTACAGGTCGTGGTCGTTTTGGGCGAAGACGTGCGGCACGCGGTGGTCGTCGTAGCGCACGGTCACGGGGAACTGCAGGCCGGGCAGGGCCAGCGTTTGCTGCGCCGGGAAATCGCCGGCCTTCTCACCGTTTTGCCAAAAGCCGCGGTAGGGGCTCAGCAGCTTGCCGAGCGGCGGCAGGTTGCCGTGCTTGGTATTCAGCGCCCACACGAGCGCGAGGCTGGCAACCAAGGCCAACAGGGCTTTAATCATTTAACAATTAACATTTATCATTTAACAAGTCGCCCAGAAGGCGCAGGTAGCAAGAAGCAGCAATTAACAACAATGCCAGCAACTACCCGCACACCAGCGCCACCTGGGCGACTTGTTAAATGATAAATGTTAATTGTTAAATGAAACTCATCGCAGCGCCACCTCGCGCACCAGCCCGCCGATGCCCCAGAGTAGCAGCTGCTGGCGCACGGCTTCGGCCTCGGGCTTCTCGCCGAACTGGCCCACGAGCACGCGGCTGCGCTGGCGGCCATCAAGCAGCTCCTGGGCAACTTCCACTTTCAACTCGGGCAGCAAGGCTTTGATGCGGGCCTGCACGGCCGTAGCGTTGGCCGCGTCCACGAAGGAGCCGGCCTGAATGAGGAAGCCCGCGGGGCAAGTCACTGTCTCGGCCGCGCTGATGACTTTCGACTTGGCCGTGCCGGAGGCGGCGATGAGGGCACCGTGCGCGTCCACGGCTGCCGAGTCGGCGTTCACGGCCGGAAGGTTGAGTACCGAGTAGGTAGTGAAGGCGGCGTCGGGGTTGGGGTCGGCGGCCACGAGGCCGGACAGGTTCTCGGGGGCAGTAGCCGGGCCCAGGGGCGTTTCGTCGGCCACTACTTCGGCCACCACGGTGGCGGCGCCGCATTCGGTGATGCCCAGCGGGCGGGCGGCAATTTCCGACAGGTCGAGGATGCGCTGGTGGCGGAAGGGGCCGCGGTCGGACACGCGCACGACCACCGTTTTGCCATTTTTTACGTTCGTGACCCGCAGGCGAGTGCCGAAGGGCAGGGTTTTGTGGGCGCAGGTGTACTTGTTGCGGTTGTAGCGCTCGCCGCTGGTGGTGCGTCGGCCCTGCAAACTACTCGCGTACCAGGAGGCCCGGCCGCGCAGCACGGTGGTGCTGACGCTGGGGGCAGATGCTGCCTTGGAGCCACGGGCGGTGGCATGCGCCGGAGCGCTCAGGAAAGACAGCAGAAAGATGAAGCAACTGGAAAGGACGAGTAAAGCAGAGCGACGAAATAAAATCATGCGTTTTGCAGATGGTGAGCAAAACAAACATAGGCCTACCCGCCTAGGCAATTGCTAAGTTTTCCATCCAGCTACTAATTGCATTGGTTGAAAAATTGTCCTATTTCCATAAAACTTGCATTTAATTAACCTTCATCTTGGCCGGAAATGTAGCCGTGAGGCGGCGTGAAACTATATTTTCTCAAAACCAGCCCTAGCCATTGCGCAGGTGCGAAAATTAGATTATGCGACGGGTATAAAATTCGGGCATCGGCCCGCCAGACATCTTTGAAACCTGGTTGCACAAGTCCAGCTTTTTTCGTATGGGCCTTGCCGGCCCGCCGGCACCTGAACCGTACCTTTGCCCCATGGATTTTGGCCGCTTGCCCGACCTGCGCTACGTTGATTTTCGGCTGCCGCCCGACCACCCCGAAACGGCCCGCGTGCTGGCCAAGGCCCGTCCCGCGCAGCCCGCGCCCGCCCGCCTGCACGTGGGCTGCCCCATCTGGACCAACAAGGAATGGCTGGGCAGCTACTTCCCGGCCGGCATCAAGGAGCCCGACTACCTGCACTATTACGCCCAGCAGTTCAACAGCATTGAGCTGAATACCACGCATTACCGCATTCCTGACGCGGCCACCGTGCGGCGCTGGCGCGAAGCCGTGGGGCCCACGTTTAAGTTTTGCCCCAAGCTGCCGCGCAGCATCAGCCACGAGCGGGAGCTGTTTCAGGCCGACGACCTGGTGGTGACCATGGCGCGGGCCTACGAGGCACTGGGCGAGAACCTGGGCTGGGCGTTTCTGCAGCTGCCGCCGCATTTCGGCCCCGAGCACCTGCCGCGGCTGGAGCGTTTTCTGCTCGACTTTCCCGAAACCGTGCCCTTGGCCGTGGAGCTGCGCCACCCGCGCTGGTACGCCGACCGGGGGCTGGCCGATGCTGTGTTCGCCACCTTCGAAGCCCTGAACAAGACGCTGGTGATAACCGACGTGGCCGGCCGGCGCGACGTGCTGCCCATGCGCCTGACCACGCCCGTGGCATTTATCCGCTTCAACGGCCACGGCCTGCATAGCACCGATTACGAGCGCGCCGACGCCTGGGCCGAGCGCCTGGCCGCCTGGGTGGCCCAGGGCATCCACGACATCTACTTTTTCATCCACCAGAAAGACGTGCGCCACGCTCCGGTTTTTGCGCAGTATTTTCTGGAAAAGGTGCGCCTGTTGACGGGTATTGTAGTGGCGCCGCCTTTCATTATTCCGCAGCCGGTGCAGGGAAATTTGTTTGGGTAGAACGTGTACCCCGATGCTCCCGCTTCGGCCCGTATGAACGATTGATGTTCAAGCGGGCCGAAGCGGGAGCATCGGGGTACACGTGCTGCTACGAGCTAACCGGCTGCTGCAGCAGCGGCCCCAGCACCTGCCACACGTTTTCGGCCAGGATTTTCTGGCCTGCGGGGTTGGGGTGCACGCCGTCGGGCAGGTTGAGCTCGCGGCGGCCCAGCACGCCTTGCAGCAGGAAAGGCACAAAGGGCAAGCTGTTTTTCTCAGCCAGGGTGCGGAACAGGGCTTTGAATTCGGCGGCGTAGTGGGCCAGGCGGTGGCCGCCCAGCGGGCCCAGGTCGAAGGGAAACTCCAGGCCGGCCAGCACCAGTTGGGCCTGCGGATACTGGCGCCGCACGGCGTCGATGATGAATTGCAGGTTTTGGGTGGTTTCGCGCACCGGAATGCCGCGGATGCCGTCATTAGCGCCGAGGGCCAGCACGAACACATCGACCGGATGGCGCGCCAGCACCGAAGCCAGGCGCTGGCGCCCGCCGGCACTGGTTTCGCCGCTCACGCCGTAATTGTAGGCTTTATAAGAAAGGTGTTGCTCGTCGAGGCGCTGCTGCAGCAGCGAGGGGAAGCTTTCGGAAGCGCGCAGGCCGTGGCCAGCGGTGAGGCTGTCGCCAAAGAAGATGATGTTTTTCATACCTGCTTTTTAACAGCTTGGAGGCCGGTTTCGTGCCGGAGCGACCTGCTAAAAAGCGCGTCATGCTGAGCGCAGCCGAAGCATCTCGCGTGCGGCAGTAGCTTATTTACTCTCGCGGTAGAGATGTTTCGGCTGCGCTCAGCATGACGTGCTAATAAACCTTCGGCCGGCTTATTCCACCACCTCCAGCATGGTGCGGAAGGAGTGGTAGCGGCCGGCGAAATGCTTGTCCATATCGGCGCGCAGGGCGGGGGCGCACACGTTTTGGTAGGCTTCGAGCTGCTCCAGGCTGATGCAGTAGTACTGAGCGGCGTAGGTGACGCCGTTGTCTTCCTCGTTGAGCATGCGCAAGAGCTGGCTCTTGATGAAAAAGCCGCTTTCCATCACCTCGGGCATGTGGGTGGTGCGCATATAGTCCAGCCATTCATCGGCTACGGCGGGGTCGATGCTGCTGGTGACGTTGTAGAGAATCATGGGGGCAATGAGTGAATGAGCGAATGGCTGAATAGGGTGAATGAATCAGGCGCGTAGAATGAAGAGTGAAAATCATTCACCCATTCACTCCTTCGCCGATTCACTCATTGAATCAGACGCGCATGGTGTCGAACTGAAAATCGGTAATACGGGCCTGAATGTCTTTGGGCGAAAGCTTTTCCGAAGCGGCGGCTTGGGCCAGGGCGGGCAATTCGGCGTCGCCGGCCAGGCGCAGGCTCAGGATTTGCTTGAGTGTGAGCTGCTTTTCCAACTCGGCGAAACGCCGGCCGCTCACTTCAAAATAGCGCTGACGCACCTCAAGCCGGCAGATGCGGTCCTGCAATTGCAGGGCGTAGTGCTGGCGTAGCATCACGAGCACACCCAGTCCGATGACGGCCAGCGCGGCCACCGTGAACCACAGCCGGGCTATCTGGTCGTCATCGCCGGCCACTTTGGTGTAGCGCGTGATGGCGTAGCCGGCCATGAGCAAGGCCAGCGGCATCAGCACGAAATGGTGCCACGGGTAATACATGGGGGTGTTTTTGGTGGGCGTGGCCATGCGGGGAAAAGGCGTTTGGTGAGCGAAAGTAGGGGAGGCGCCGGAGAAGCCGGGCAACAAAAAACTCCGACCGGAGCCGGAGTCTTTTATCAGATACGACGAAGCGGTGCCGCTGTTACTTCATTTCCTTGGCGCGCTTCTTTTCGGCGCGGGCCAGGGCACGGGCGGTGCGCTCCTGCTTCTGGGCTTCTTTGGCTGCGTCGCGCTGCTGGCTAAGCTGAGCTTTCTGCGCTTTTTCCTGGGCGCGCTGGTCGCGGAGCTGCTGTTTCAGGTCGGCTTGCTGGTTGGCGTTTGTCTTGAGTTGGTTGCGCGTGTCGCGGGCGGCTTGGTCGGAGTTGCTGCTTTGTTGCTTCTGGGCTTCGTAGGCGGCTTTGGCGTCGGTGGCGCGCTGGGCCTGCTGCTCGGGCGTGAGGGGCAGGGCGGCCGGTTCGGTAGTGGGGGCCGGCGTGGTTTGGGCGCTGGCGACGGTGGCCGTGGCCAGGGCGGCGAAGAGGGCCGCGCCGAAAAGGAGGTTTTTCATGGGAAGTGGTCACGGCCAGCCAACGGCTAACTGTTCCTTCAAACGCAGGACCCCGGGCTAAGTTGGTTATTTATTGATTTTCAATTAGTTTATTGTTTTCATGCGGGCGAGGTGCTTGCTGTGGCCCAGGGGCAGGCCGATGACAGTAATACGCAGCTGTACCGGGAATATAACTGAGGGGCGGCCTGGAGCGGCGCTGCTTGCGGCGGCACCGCGCCCAATCCGGCCAGTGCCAGCAAGTCAGTGTCGTGGTCGCCCTATGCAATACCCGTATACTTGTGGCTACTCTCCACATTTTCGGCTCTTGTTATGAAACCTTGGCGCTTATTCCTGGCGGTGGCTGCCCCAGCCGCATTCGCAGCTTTTCAGTTGCCTCCCGATGATTTCGGGCAGCGACTCGCGCAGCAGCTGCGGCGCTTTTATGCCCTCACCAGCCCGGAAAAAGTGTACTTGCAACTGGACCGTGACGCGTATGCCGCCGGCGAAACCATCTGGTGCAAGGGGTACGTAACCGGGGCCGCGCCTCTGCTGGCCGACAGCCTCAGCCAAGTGCTTTATGTTGACGTGGTTGGGCCCGACCAGAAGCTGCTCCTGCACCACGCCCTGGCAGTGCAGGATGGCGGCGCCCCGGGCAGCTTGCTGCTGCCGCCCAACCTGCCCGAAGGCCTCTACACGCTGCGCGCCTACACCAGCTGGATGCGCAACACACCCGACTATATCTTCAGCCGCGTAGTGCCGGTGGTGGGCGCCGCGGGGGCCGCGGCCAAGGCTTCCGAGAGAAAGCCAATGGCTACGGCCGGCGCGGTGCAATTCTTCCCCGAAGGCGGCGAACTGGTGGCGGGGCTGCCGAGCACCGTCGCGTTCAAGGCCACCGATGCCAGCGGCCGCGGCATTGGGGTGCAGGGCACGGTGCAGGACGAGCAGGGCGCGGTGGTAGCCCAGTTGCGCAGCCAGCACCTGGGCATGGGCCGCTTCGAGCTGCAGCCCGCGCCCGGCCGTCGCTACACG
Source organism: Hymenobacter monticola (assembly GCF_022811645.1). Classification (NCBI taxonomy): domain Bacteria; kingdom Pseudomonadati; phylum Bacteroidota; class Cytophagia; order Cytophagales; family Hymenobacteraceae; genus Hymenobacter; species Hymenobacter monticola. The sequence goes on from NZ_CP094534.1 coordinate 1,510,058, forward strand.
GCCCGCCTCCGCTTCGCTGGCGGCCAGGAGGCCACGTACCCGCTGCCCGCGGCCCAGCCGGCCGGGTTTACCCTGCAGGTGCAGGAGCGGGCCGATGCTTTCCAGGTGCTGGTGCGCCGCAAAGCCGGCCCCGGCGAGGCGGCCGAGCGCGTGGCCCTGGCCGCCCACGTCCAGAACACCCTGGCCTACGCGGGACAGGCCGAGGTGAGCGAGGGCCGGCCCCTGGAACTGGCCGTGCCCAAAAAGAACTTGCCGGCGGGCATTTTGCACGTTACCCTGTTTGACGGGCAGCAGGTGGCCCGCTGCGAGCGGCTGAGCTTTCACGACCCCGGCCCCGGCGCCCGGCTGCGCGTGCAGCCCGACAAAGCCGCGTACGGCCCGCACGAAAAAGTCACGCTGCAGGTATCGGCCCAGGACGCGGCCGGGCGTCCGCTGGCCGGCAACTTCGCCCTGGCCGTGACCGACGCGGCCGCCCCCGCGCTGGCCCACGGCTCGGATATTCGCACCGCACTGCTGCTGACCGCCGACCTGCAGGGGCCGGTGGAACAGCCCGGCTATTATTTCGCTGACCGCAGCGCTGCCACCGGCCGCGCCCTCGACGATTTGCTGCTCACGCAGGGCTGGCGGCGCTTCGTGTGGAAGGCCGTGCTGGCCAATCAGTGGCCGGAAACCAGCTACCCGCGCGAGCTGGGGCCCAGCCTCAGCGGCCGCGTCGTAGACAAGCGCCTGGCGCCGGTGCCCGGTGCCACCGTCAGCCTCACCCGCTTGCGACCCGTGCAGGTGCACGAAGTGCAAACCGATGGGCAGGGCCGCTTTTCGTTCACCGGCTTTTCGGGGCAGGATTCGGCAGCCGTGCGCATGGTGGCCCAACCCGCGAAGGGCGTCCGGCACCCGCAATTGCTGCTCGATGACAACGTGCTGGCTGTTTCGGCCACCTCCGGGGCGCTTTGGCCCTGGGCCGCCGACAGCGCCGGGCAGGGTTTTGCATCGATGCAGAAGCAAGTAGCAGCCTACCAGGGCCGGAGCGTCCTGCTGGGCGAGGTGCAGGTGCAGCGTGCGCCGCAAGCTCCGCTAACCGACACCCGCCGCATCTACAACCGCCCCGACGTCACCATTCTGACCAAAGACATACCGGGCATTGCCACCTACCAAAATGTGTTGCAGATTCTGCAAGGCCGGGTGTCGGGCCTCAGCGTGACCGGTAGCCAGGACAACCTGCGCATCACCATGCGCGGCAGGAGCAGCACCGAGCAAACCCGCCTGGGCCCGGCGCTGCAGGCCGCTTCGAACGCAGCCGGCGGACGCATGCGCCCGGCGCCGGTGACCGAGCCCAGCAACGAGGGGACCAACTTGCCGCTGCTGCTCCTCGACGGGGTGCCCGTGAGCAGCAGCCTGCTTGCCACCGTGCCCCTCGTCGACTTTGAGGCGGTGGAGGTGCTGCGCCCGGGGTCGGCGGCCATTTTTGGCGAGCGGGGCGGGGCCGGGGCCATTTCCTTTCTGACCAAACACGGCAACCCCAACTACGTACCCGGCGCCGAACCCGCCCCCACCGTGCGCCCGCCGCTGTATGCGCCGCCGCGCCTGCAACGGGTGCGCGAGTTCTACAGCCCCGCCACGGGCGCCGCGGCCCCCGCAGACGGGCGCAGCAGCGCCACGCTCTACTGGAACGCCGGGGTGCGCACCGGCGCCAACGGCACGGCCACGGTGACCTTCGTGAGCGCCGACAAGGCCGGCCGCTTCCGCATCGTGACGGAAGGGCTGACGCAGCAGGGGGAGCCGGTGCGTACCACGAGCCAGTTTCAGGTAGGAACTCCGAAGTAGGCCCGTCCGGATTGCGCCACCACGAAGCCCGTTGCGAAGGCTATTCCTCTACATAGTCCAGGTCTTTGTGAAAGCTCTCGGGCAGGGTGCTCACGGCCCAGAAGGCCACCAGCAGCGAGAGCCCGCCCAGCACCGCCGCGCCCGGCAGGCGGCCGCCCAGGTGCGCCTCGGCCCAGCGGAAGGCCGGTACCAGCGCCACCACCGAGCCGCGGGCAAAGTTGGGCGCCGTGGTGGCCACCGTGGCCCGCAGGTTGGTGCCAAACTGCTCGGCCGCCACCGTCACGAACAAAGCCCAGAAGCCCACCGAAATGCCCATCAGGAAGCAGACAGCATAGAAAGTAGTTTGCGACACGCCGCGCAGTCCGAATAAATACACGCCCACCATCAGCCCGCAAAAGGCCAGGAAGAGCTGCAAGGCGCGGTTGCGCGAGCGCAGCAGCTGGCTGAGCGCGCCGCTGGCAAAGTCGCCAAATACCAGCCCGAAGTAGCACCAGAACACTGCCAGCCCGGCCGACAGCGGCGCCGGCCCCGGCTGCACGCCCAGCGCCTCGCCAAACTCGGGCGCGAAGGTGATGAGGATGCCCACCACAAACCACAGCGGCACCCCAATCAGCAGGCAGCGCAGGTAGCGCCCCAGCCGGGCGCCGTTGGTAAACAGGCTGAAGAAGTTGCCCCGGCTGACGTGCGCGGCTGCCTGTGCCTTCTGGAACATGCCCGACTCGAACACGCTCACGCGCAGCAGCAGCAGCGCCAGGCCCAGGCCGCCGCCCACGAAATAGGCGTTGCGCCAGCCCCACCGGTCGCCCACCCAGTAGCCGAGCAGCGCGCCGCTCACGCCCACAGTGGCCACTATCATGGTGCCGTAGCCGCGCTTGTCCTGCGGCAGGCTTTCGCTCACGAGGGTGATGCCCGCGCCCAGCTCGCCGGCCAGCCCGATGCCGGCAATAAGCCGCAGCCAGGCATACTGGTCGAGGGTTTGAACGAAGCCGTTGGCGATGTTGGCCAGCGAGTAGAGCAAGATGGAGCCAAACAGCACCGACAGCCGGCCCTTTTTATCGCCCAGAATGCCCCACAGGATGCCGCCGAGCAGCATGCCGCCCATCTGCATCGAAATCAGGTACTCGCCTTGGGTTTTGAGGGCTTCTTTGCCCACCACGCCCAGCGAAGTGAGGCTGCCGACGCGCACGATGCTAAAGAGAATCAGGTCGTAGATATCAACGAAATAGCCCAGCGCCGCCACGATGACAGCGGCGGTGAGAACGGTGGATTTGGTGGGTGGGGAGGCTTGCATGGCCGAAATGTAGCGCGGACTTTTAGTCCGCGAAGCCAACGGCATTTATGATTTACCACTCGCGGACTAAAGTCCGCGCTACTGATGCACCGCTGCCACTGCTTCTTCGCAGCCGCTGTGACAGCCGCCGGGCAGCGCGCCATCCTCCACCTGCACGGTGCTGTGGTGGATGTGAAACTCGGTTTCGAGCCCTTTGGTGAGGGCACCGAGCCAGGCGGCATCGGCGCCGCCGGGGCGCACGAGGTGGGCCATGAGGGCGGCGTCGTGGCCGGAGCTGCTGAGGCTCCAGATGTGCAGGTCGTGCACGGACTCGACCTGGGGCTGGGCCAGCAGCCAGGCGCGCACCGCGGCGGGGTCAATGCCGTCGGGCACGGCTTGCAGTCCCAGGCGCAGGCTGTCGCGCAGCAGGCCCCACGAGCTGTAGGCGATGATGCCCAGGATGATAAAGCCGATGAGCGGGTCGAGCCAGGCCCAGCCGGTGAGCAGCACGAGGCCACCGCCGGCCACCACGCCCACGCTCACCAGCGCATCGGTGAGCATGTGCAGGTAGGCGCCGCGCACGTTCACATCGCCCTTCTGCCCACTACGGAAAAGCAGGGCCGTGACGCCGTTGACAAGGATGCCGATGCCGGCCAGCGCCATCACCCAACGGCCGTTCACGGGTTCGGGGTGGCGCAGGTGGTCGATGGTTTCCCAGAGGATGAAGCCGAGCGCGGCATAGAGCAGAGCGGTGTTGAGCAGCGCCGCCTGAATGGTGGCCCCACGGTAGCCAAAGGTGTAGCGCTGCGTGGCGGGACGACCCGCCAGCCAGGCGGCGCCCCAGGCCAGGGCCAGGCTGAGCACGTCGCTCAGGTTGTGGCCGGCGTCGGAGAGCAGGGCGGCCGAGTTGGCCCAGAAGCCACCAATAGCTTCGGCTATTACGAAGGCCAGGTTAAGGCCGATGCCGATGGCAAAAGCCGCGCTAAAGGCGCCCCCGGCGGGCGGGGCGGCGTGCTGGTGGCCAGCGTGGTCGGAATGAGAGTGGGGCATGATGGAAAGCGTTGGCGCTACGTGGATAACGTAAACGGTCGGGCTTTCGGTGCGAATAGAAGGGCACTGTGAGCGTTGTCAGCGCGGCCTTACTTGTGAATGACCATTAGCCCATACTCTTCTTTTCTAAAAAGCTTCGTTTCCTGCATTGGAATATCCTCTACAATCCCACGAAAATTCATCCGTTGTACCTGCTCGATGGCGACACGAAATTTATTGCCAATTCGAAGGGAATCGCGGGGAATATTTATTTCTCTGCTCTTGACCATTCTGCCTTGCCCGATACCATCAGTGCTCCGTATGAGTGCGAATTGATAACTCGGGATTCTATAGCGGGCATCAGTTGGAAGGATGGTAGCGAAACCTTCAGCGGGTGTCGCTCTTACCGATAATGTAAACCGAGACAGAACGGAATCAGGAGGCGTCCTTTCCCAGATAGCCTGCTTAGGGTCGGAAAGCCGTATCTCAACGGTTGGTAGCGGTGGAGGCATTACCTGAAATAGGTGCTTAAACACCAATACTCGCCCCCGATAAGCCCAAAGCGTAACCGTAGACGCTGAGGGTGCAATCAGCAACCGGTGCCTCTCTGCGTCGAGCTTCACGGTGGCGCCAGTAGCTGTGAAGCGAATGGGAAGCTGCCCCTTGCCCGGCCGAGATGGCACAATCAGCGGGTTTTCACAGTTAAGAAAAAGGCGGATAGAGTCGGGTTCAACGTCCCACTTCACTTCGTGATAAGACCAAGCCGGTAACCATTTTCGCACCGCCTCTTTGGTGGTATCCGGGTCCTGCCACCACCGTTCTACCATTCGGTAGGTCAGCCGCCACGGTCCCCGCGGCCGGCTCTGCCCCTGAATATGTGATACGGGCAGCAACACACTTAGCAGCCACCAGGCTGGTAGTAACAAGCGGATTCGCATGGGTTGGCGTAAAGGTGACGCTTAAAAGTAAAGCGAAAACGCTGCCGCCGAAGCCGTGGTATTTATTGAGGCAAAAAGCTGCCTTACTGCCGCGTCAGTACCTCGTCAATCAGGCCGTATTCCTTGGCCTCGTCAGCCCGCATCCAGTAGTCGCGGTCCGAGTCGTCGTGGATTTGCTGATAGGTTTTGCCCGTGCGTTCGGCGTAGATGCCGTAGAGCTCCTGGCGCAGCTTTACCACCTCGCGGGCCGTGATTTCGATGTCGGCCGAGGGGCCCTGCACGCCGCCGCTGGGCTGGTGAATCATGACGCGGGCGTGGGGCAGGGCCGAGCGTTTGCCGGGGGCGCCGCCGCAGAGCAAAAAGGCGCCCATGCTGGCCGCCAGCCCGGTGCAGATGGTGGCCACGTCGGGCCGCACGTACTGCATGGTGTCGTACATGCCCAGCCCGGCATACACCGAGCCACCCGGCGAATTAATGTAAAGCAGAATGTCCTTGCGGGCATCCACCGATTCCAGAAACAGCAGTTGGGCGTTAATGATGTTGGCAATGTTGTCGTCGACGGCCTGACCGAGGAAGATGATGCGGTCCATGATGAGGCGCGAAAACACGTCGATTTCGGCGAAGCGCGTGGGCCGCTCCTCAATGACGGAGCGCGTCATGCCGGTGAAGTGCTGGCGGGCGCGGCCTTCGGCGCGGGTCAGGTACTGGTCCACCACGAGGCCGTTGAGGCCCTGGCCGTGCACGGCAAATTTTCGGAATTCCTGTTTGTTCAGCATGGGATGGGGAAAGTGAAAAATGTGGGCACAGGAAGTCTGGCTTCGCCGGAAATGGCGAAGGGAAATCATAACCCGTGCGGAGTGTTTGGGGGAAGTAGGCTAAGTCAGCAGTTGGTTACCACGGCTTCATTCGTTGCCAGAGGCGGGCCCAGGGACTGGCGGGCGGCCCATAGAGGCGGGTGTGGATGCCGGCCAACTCGCGCCGCAACTGGCGCCGGCCGGCCAGCCGTAGGCCCTTATATAGCTGCTGCTGAGCAGCCGTATCAGCGGCCAGCTCGCCATCCAGCAGCAGGCGCAGCTGCCAGTCCTCGGCCGGCAGGGCGGCGGGGCCGCGCATCAGCTGCTGCTCAATCAGGCGCAGGCGTTCGAGTTCGGGGCGCATGGCTTAGTATTCAATGGTTTCGGAATGGAAAGCCCGACGCACCGAGTTGCGCAGCCGCTCCAGGCACTTAAACTTCTGCACCGTGGCTGAGCGCACGGAGCGGTAGCCATTGGCCTCGGCAATCTGGGTGAGCGGCTGCTGGAAATAGTAGAAGGCCAGCAGCATGTTCTTGCAGCGCGCACCCAACTGCTCCACGTAGTCGAGCACGGCGAAGCCCGTCGCTTCCGTTTCCGTTGCGGCTTCGGCGGCCAGCTGGCCGGGGTCGTCGGGCAGGGCCTCGTGCGGGAGGCGGGCGCGGCGGCGCAACTCGTGCCGCCACAGGTTGCGGCTGATGCCCAGCAGGTAGGTGCCGGCCGTGGCGGTGAGCGTCAGGGTTCCGCCCACCGCCTGCTCGTATAGAATCACCAACGCGTCGTGAAACACGTCCTGCGCGTCCTCGGCCGTGCCGCCGCGGGCGCTCACGTGCCGCCGCACCAGCGGGAAAGCGTGGCGGTAGAGCTGAGTCAGGGCTTGTTCGCGGTTGGCCAGCAGGGCCGTGCGGAGGGTGAGAGCAGAGGAAAATTTGGGCGAGGAAACCATGGCAGGAAGAGTTGTCTCTAAGTAATCCATTTTCCGCCCAACTATCACCCCTGGTATCTAAAAAAAAGGCTTGCCCCGGTCAGGAGGCAAGCCATTCAAGTACTTAGGAAGCCGCCGCTACTCCAGCACCACGCGCCGAGTGACGGCGCCTGTGGCATATTCCACGCGCAACAGGTATACGCCGGGCGTCAGCGCGTCGGTGGCCAGCTGCATTTCGGGTTGAAGCACGGCTTGGCGGAGCACGGGGCGGCCTAGGGCGTCAAGCAAGAAAACCGCTTTGGGGCGGGCGGCGGCATCCAGGCGGAGCGTGAGCTGCCCGTGGGCCGGAACCGGGTAGGCACTTGTATTGGCCTGCACCTGTGCGCTGGGCACGTGCAGCACGTTCGCGTCGAGCAGGCGAGCGAGGCCGATGTGCAGTTGGCCGCCGATGGTCGTGTAATAACCGGGAACCAGAATGGCTCCATCGGGCTGAACGACCGGGGTGAAGACATAAAAATCGGGCTGCAAATTGGCCGCAAACCCGGTATCCAACGCCCCGTTCGGCAGCAGGCGCAACAACGTTTTAATGGCCGTCTGACCAGTGGCGCGCGTGAAGCCGCCCACCACAATTCGCCCGTTGGGCTGCACGGCCAGGCCGAAAACGGACGAAGACCCCGAGTAAAGCGGCGTAAAAGCCGTGGAAGCCACCGCAAACGTCGGGTCGGGCGCGCCCGTGGCCGTGAGTTGGCCAATGCGGGCTGTGGCCACCGTGCCCACGGCCGTGAAATTGCCGAGGAACAGTATTTTTCCGCCAGGAGTCTGCACCAGCTGATTGACGGAAGTCGCCGCCGTGCCGTTGGTGACGCTGGCGGGCGTGAAGGCTGGGTCGATACCACCATCGGCCAATAGCCCCGTCACGGTGGCGGCTTGCCCGGTGGTGCTTGGCGCTCCTACCAGCACACGGCCATCGGGGCGCACCAGCAAGCAGGTAGGCGCCGCCACGGCCGGCTGAAAAGTAGCGTCCAGTTGGCCGGTATCCGTCAGGCGGGCAAGAAACGGCTGGCCGGGCACCGACGCATTGTTGCTTGGAAGCCCCATCACCACAATGCTGCCCCCGGGCTGCACTTGGGCACTGCGCAAATACCCGTTATCGGGGGACATGCCGGAGCCGTAGGGCGAACCGGGGCCGTAGGCAGCACTCACGAAGGTAGAGTCCAAGCGGCCGTTGGCCAGCAGGCGCACCAGGTTCACGTGCTGCTGTCCGTTGGCCTGAAAGCTGAAATAGCCGCCCACCAGCACGCGCCCGTCTGGGTAGGTGTAGAAGGGAGTAACGCTGGTGCTGGGCGCGGCCGTGGCAAACGGACTCCGGGCCACAAAGCCGGCATCGGTGCTGCCATCGGCGTTGAGGCGGGCCAGGCCAACGGACGCCACGCCGTTGATTTCGGAAAACCAGCCGCTCACAAGAATCTTGCCGCCGGGGCCGGGCTGCAGGGTTACGGCCGAACTGCTGGGCTGTTGCAGCAGCGGCGCCACAAACGGCGCCGGGGCGCCCGTAGCTTGCAGCAAGTGCACGCCCGTGGGCAGGGCGGTAGCGGCCTCAATGTTGAGCAAGCCGCCGGCCGTCAGCACTTGGCCTGATGCCAGCAACTGAATGCTGCTCACGCCATCGGACGGCGTGCCGTACGTGCTGTTGACGCGCGCGGGCACTCGCCAGGCCGGGTCGAACGCGCCGGTGGCCAGCAGCTGTGCCACGTACTGCTGGGACGCACCCAATTGATATTGATAAATGCCCGGGCTTCCCACGGCCACCAGGATGCGACCATCAGGACGCACCTGCATCGTCGGAACAAGGTAATCGCTGCGTTGAGGGTACAGGTTGGTGGGCGCTGCAAAGCTCGTATCGTGAATCCCCGTCGGGCCGAAGCGCACGATTCGAGCCGCCAAACCCATAAAAATGCCGCCGCTATACCCATTGTTCGCGCCCAGCAAAACCTTGCCATCGGGCTGAAGCGCCAAGCTCGCGCCGTAAGCGTTTGACGCCGGTACCGGCGTCCCACCCGAAGGGAACCGCAGCTGAAAGCTGCTATCCTGACTGCCGTCTAAGTTGAGTCGGAAAACGTTTAGGAGCGGGCTAGTGAATGCGCATAAGAGCTTGCCATCGGGTTGTAGCACTACGGCATCTGGCGCGTAGTAACTGCTAAGGTTCAGGGCCGCGAACCGCGTGTTGAAGGCCGTATCGGGGGTGCCATCGGCATTAAGGCGCATAACCGATACGGTGGTGGTGAAGCCGGGCCGCAACAGGCTTTGTCCTCCCACCACTATTTTGCCGTCGGGCTGCGCGGCTACGTTATAAATAATGCCCCAGCCGCTGGTGCGGGGCGCAAAGCTGGCATCGCGCGTGCCGTCGGCGTTGAGGCGCACCAACTGAAAATACGTGGTGCTGCCGTAGGCCACGCTGCCGGCCACCACCCAGATTTTGCCGCCCGGCGCTTCGGCCGCGCCTCTCACTTCCGTCCAGGTAGCTGCCGCCAGGTTGGCCTGAAACTGCGTGTCGAGTTGCCCATTGGGCAGGTAGGCGGCGATGCCGGGCACGTCCTGGTGCTCGGCCCGCTGCACGCCAAACACCAACCGGTTGCCGTTGCTCAGTTGCAACGCGGCCGCGGCCGAAGCTGGTTCGTAGAGGCGTTGCGGCAGAAAGCTGGGGTCAATTCGGGTCTGGGCGCTGCTAGCCCAGGAACACCCGATGAGACACAGAACGGTGAGTAGAAAAAATCGCATAAAATAGAAGAGAGTAATTCAATATAAAGCTACAGCCGGAGCAGCCGCTCCACAAAATTCAAACGGGCCCGGCCGGGCTACAGCCGCCGTGGCAAGTAGCTCAACCGAGCCCGTTTGAAGGCTTCACGGGGCTAATTAATTTGCCCTCTTGCTATCATTTAAAAGACAGCGGCACCACCAGCCGCACGCTCACATTGCGCCCCTGGTTGAACACGCCGGTGCGCCCGTTGGCGGCGTTGTAATCGGCATATTTCAGGCGGCTGAGGTGGCTTTGGTAGCCCACGTCGAACAGGTTGTTGGCCGTGACGAAGAGCGAGAACAGGGTGCGGCCGCTGGCCGAAGCCACGTCGGTGCCCACGCCGGCGTTGAACAGCGTGTAGCCCGGCGTGGCGGTTTCGGTGTCGAAGGCCGAGAAGAAGCGGTTTTGGGCGAAGGTGCGCTCCATCTGCAGGCGGGCGTAGGGGTTGGTGAGGCGCTTGCCCTGGCGGCGGAAGTTGGCCCGCAGTTCCGACTGCAGCCGGTCGGCCGGGATGAAAGGCAGGTAGCGCTGGTCAGCTTCTACGTTCAGCTGCCGGGCGCGCACCATCGAAAACGCGTTTTCGAAGTGCAGCCAGTCTAGCGGGTGGGGGTGAAAGTCGAGGCTCACCTCGCCGCCGTAGAGGCGGGCCTGGCCTTGCTCGTACTTGTAGGCGCCGGTGTCGTCGCGCAGCGAGTCGGCCCCGCTGGCCGTGAGCAGGCGGCGCGTGAAAATGTAGTTGCTTATGCTGTTCTCAAACGCATCGACGCTGAAGCTGACGTGCTCCGAGGCGTAGCTCACGCCGACATCCACCTGCAGGCTGGTTTCGGCGGCCAGGTTTTCGTTGCCAATTTCGTAGCGGATGGTGCCCTCGTGCTTGCCGTTCGAGCCCAGCTCGGCAATGTTGGGCGCCCGGAAGCCGCGGGCCAGGTTTGCTTTCACCGTCAGGCGCTCGCTGAGGCTGTAGGCCAGCCCCAGGCTGCCGCTATAGTTGTGAAAATTGCTCTCGAAGCCCGGAAACTTGGTTTCGGCCGTGGGGTTGGTGCTGGGCCGCTCATTGCCGTCGAGCGAGAGGCGGTCGGCTGAAATCTGCCGAATGTCGTAGCGCAAGCCGCCGCTGATGTCCAGCGCGCCGATGGTTTTCTTGGCCACGCCAAACACGCCGCCCTCGTTCACGCGGTAGGCCGGAATCAGGAATTCCACGCCCAGGTTGCGGTTTTGCTGGTGCAAGCCGGTGCTGCCCAAGGTCAGGTTCCAGCCATTTTTCTCAGGCAGGAAGTAGCGCAGGGCGTAGTCCACGGTCCGCAGCTGGAAGTAGAGCGAGGTTTCCGCCGGGTCGAGCGCGCTGCCGTACTCGCGGCGCAGGTTCTGCTGGTAACTCACCTGCAGCGTGAGGCGGGCGCCGTTTTCGCCCAGAATGAAGTTATTATCCGTCCCGATGCGCAGGTGGTTGATTTGCTGCTGGGGCACAGCCAGGCCATAGCCGTGCAGGTCGGCGTCGGTCACGGGCACGCTCACCGTCGAGTCGCCGCTGGGCACGTCTTTCAGGAAGCGGCCGGTTTGCGGGTCGCGGGCGCCCTCGGTAAGCCCCACGCGCTGGTTGAAGCTGCTGAAGGTGAAGTGCGAATAGCCCCAGCTTTTGTTTACGCCCACGTAGCCGTTGGCGTCCCACTCATTAAAGCCGGAGTTGTACACGCGGCCGTCGTAGCGGTTCTGGTAGTTGCCGGCCACCTTGCGGGTGCCGCGCACCAGCCAGTTCAGGCCGTTGAGGTTGCCCGCGTTCAGCAGCGAGTAGCCCTGCTGGTGGTTGTTGGTCTGGTAGTTGGCCGTGGCCGTGCCAATAATGCGGCCCTCGGCCACGGGGTCGGGCGCCACGAAGTTGATGACGCCGGCCATGGCATCGGACCCGTACAGCAGCGAGCCCGGCCCCTTGATAATCTCGGCCCGGTCGATGCTAAACTCGTCAATCTCAATGCCGTGCTCGTCGCCCCACTGCTGGCCTTCCTGCCGGGCGCCGTTGTTCAGCGTCACCACGCGGTTGTAGCCCAGTCCGCGCACTACGGGCTTGCTGATGGCCGCGCCGGTTGTAATCTGGGCCACGCCCGGGGTGTGCGCAATGGCATCCACAATGTTAGAGCCGGAGGTCTGGTTGAGTCGCGTGCGGTCAACCACCGTCGTTGGCACCGGTGAGCGCCGCAGCTGCGTGGCCTGGCTCACGCCCGTGACCACCACCTGGCCAATTTCGGTGGCCGCGGCCGTCAGCTTGATTTCCAGCGGCTGCCCGCTGCCCGTGTCCACGGTCTGCGTCACCGTATTGTAGCCCAGCGAGCGCACCTGCATGGTGAAGCGCCCGCGAGGCAGGTTGGCAAAGCTGAACGAGCCATCGGGCCCGGTGGCGGCGCCCTGCTTCAAATCGGTGAAAATGACGTTGGCGCCGGGCAGTGCCTCGTCCGTGGCGGCGTCGGCCACGCGGCCGGTGAGGGGCGGGGCCGTGGCCCGGCCGCGGGCGGCCACCGCCGGCGTGGCCACGGGCGCGGTTTGGGCCGCCGAAACAAAAAAGCCGCCCAGTACCAACGAAATGGTCAGCGGAATGCGGTTAATCATAAAAGCAAACGTAAAACTGCCGCATGAACGGCAAGTGAGGCCCAAAGGATGGGCGAGGAAGCAATCAAACCTGTTCCGAAGCCCGGCCGGGCCCCGCGCTTGCAGACGCGCGGCCCGGCCTGCCAGATTTCCCCGCCGCACTCACAACGGCCAAGGAAACCCGGTGTCTCCGAAAAAGGCTTTGCCGAAGGCGCGCTACTGCACCGTCACGGGGAAAGTCACTTCCACATCGGTATCGCCGGGGCCGGCGGTGCCGTCCTTGGTACCGGGCTGGTGGCGCAGGGTCACCACCAGGCTGCCCGTGCCGGCGGCGTTGGTTACCAAGCGGGTGACCAGGCCCACGGGCAGGTTTTTCGAGTCGGTATCGGTGCGGGTGATGGCGAGCAGGCTGGCCGGCGTGGGCGTGTACACGAACAAGTGCTCGTCTTTTTCCTTGGCAATCTCCTCGGAGGTGTTCACCACCGGGTTCTTGGTTTCGTCGAGCAGCGTGATGGCGCCGGTGTAGGTGGTGTTGGGCCGCAGGTTGAGCGTGCCAATGGTGGGGGCATTGCCGCCGGTGCCGTCCACGTCGCGCCAGGTTACGGTAGCCGCCGCGCCGCCGCCAGTGGGTGTCAGCACGTAGGTCACCGTCGTGATTTGCTCGTTGTCCTCGTCGGGCGTGGGCTCATCCTTGTCTTTTTTGCACGAAGCAAAAACGAGCGGAGCGGCCAGCAGCAGGGCGGCCAAACGGAAGCGGGATTGGAAAATGGTCATGGGAAAGAGGTGAAAATGTGAAAAACGTGATTGATTGAATGCGTAAAAAGTTGAAATGGCAGGGCTTGTGCCAGCGCAAAGGCTACTTCCGGGCCGCGCCAAAAGCCAGCGGCACGCGCAGGCGCAGCGTCACGTTGCGGCCCAGCTCGTCGAGGAAGTAGCGGTAGCGGTTCAGGTAGTCGCGGTAGCGCTGGTCGAGCAGGTTGGTGCCCGTCAGGCTGATGCTCAGCGGCGTGTGGGCGCCCAGCCGGAGCGCGCCGCCCACTTCGGCGTCCAACAGCCAGTAGCCGGCGGGCGGGTCCTGGTAGTCGCGCTGCTCGTTGTCGCGCGGCACGCGGGTCTGGCGGCGCACGGCCTGCGCACCCACCTGGGCATAGAAGCCACTGAGCCTGTGCGCCGCCGGGCCCGGGGCCTCGTAGCGCAGCCAGCTTTCCAGCCGGTCGGCGGGGGCTAGTATTAGGTAGTCGTCCAGCCGCAGGTCGCGCTCCACCACCGTGGCGGCTTTCAGACCCAGCGTGAGGGGCCGCGCCAGCCGGTAGGCCACCAGCAAGTCCAGGCCCCGAAACCGGGCATCGGTCTGCTGGTAGCGGTAGGAGGGAAACAGGCCCCGGATGTCGAGCACCGGCGCAATGGGCGTCTGGTAGATGTAGTTATCGATGTGGTTTTGGTACACGGTCAGCTCGCCGTTGAGGCGTGGGTGGTCGTGCCAGGTCAGGCTCAGGGCCAGCGAGCGGGCCGTTTCCGGCCCCAGCGCCGGCGTGCCGGGCGGCCGGGTGATGTCGTAGCCTTCCTCGTAGATGCCGTTGTGCACGCCCTGGCTGGCGCGCTCGTTAGCGGCGGGGGCGCGCTGCATCAGGCTGGCGTCGGCGCGCAGGGTGAGGTGCGGCCCCAGTTCGCGCACCACCCCGCCCGACAGCGCCGGCGTAGTGAAGGCAAACTGTTCCTGCACCACATCAAACGCCCCACTCACCCGCGTGGGTCGGCAGGTATCGAGGTGGCGCCGGTCGAGGCGCAGGCCGGCCTCCAGCAGCCAGGCGCCGGGGTGCCAGCGCCCAATGGCGTAGGCACCGCCCACCGCGTTGGTGTAGTACGGAATGAAAAAGCGGCTGCCCGGCCGGTAAGTATTGTCCTGATACGTGCCGCTCAAGCCCACTTCGCCGCCAAAGTTGCCGTGCAGGTGGGGCTCCCAGCGCAGGTCGGCGGTGGTGGTTTGGTTGCGGTAGTCGAGCTCGGGCAGGTTGCGGGCCGCCACGTTGTCGTTGCGCGGCCGGTACTTGTCGTACTCGCCCCGGCGGTCGCTCTGCTGGGCCAGCGTCAGGTTCAGCCGCCCGCCCCAGCCATTCAGCTTGTAAAAGCTGCTGAGCTTGAGTAAGGTGTGCTGAATCTGCTGGTAAGGCCGGTCCAGGTCGTAGCTGAAGGAGGCCGGCAGCGGTGGCACCGACTCGTCCCGCGCCGCCCGGTTCCAGTTTTCCGGCACCGGGTATAGGCCCAGCTTGGCATTGTACTGGCTCAGAAACACCTCCGTACCCCAGCGCGCCTTGCGCCAGCCCACCGCGCCCGAGTAGTTGTACTCGGCCAGCGCGGTGGAGCTTATCCAATAATCCGGCGTGCGCGACAGGCCCGCTCGGCGCACGGTGCCCTGCGCCCGCCACGCCAGCGCCGGCAGCTTTTTCGGCGAGCCCTGCGCCGTGGCCGACGCCGCCCCCAGGCCGTTGTTGCTGGCCCCCACCAAATGCACCTCGCCGGTGGTGCCGGCCGAATCGGGCAGGGCCGCCGGCTGCACCAGCACCACCCCACCAATGGCGTCGGCGCCGTAGCGCACGCCGGCCGCACCCTTCACCACCGCCAGCTGCGAGGCCACGAAGGGGTCGATTTCGGGTCCGTGGTCCTGGCCCCACTGCTGGCCTTCCTGCCGCACCCCGTTGTTCAGCAAGGCTACGCGGTTGGAATGCAAGCCGTGTATCATGGGCTTGAACACGTTCGGGCCGGTCTGGATGGCCGCCACGCCGCTCACTTTCAGCAGGGCCTCGCCCAGGCCCTGGCCGCGGGTGGCGGCCAGGTCGCGCCCGGTTAGCGCGGCCGTGGCCTGGGTGGCAGTGGCCGGTGCGGCCTGTCCGCGCACCACCGCGCCCTGCAGCTGCACGGCATCGGGGTGCAGCTGGAAGTTGCGCACCTCCGAGGTGGCCACGCGCATCTCCAGGGCTTCGGGGCGGTAGCCCACAAAGCTCACCTCCAGGTGATAGAACCCCGGGCAGACGTGAAAGTGATAGTTGCCGAGGGCGTCGGTGGGGCTCACTTCGCCGGTTTCGAGCAGGCGCACGGTGGCGCCGGGCAACAGCGTGCCCGTTTCGTGGTCGGCCACGCGGCCAGCCAGGGCCAGCGTGCAGTTGGCTTGCGCGCCCGCTGTTTGCGCCCGGCCCGGCTGGGCCAGTAGGCCCGCTAGTGCCATGCCCAGCCACACCGCAGCGCGGCCCGGCAGGCAGGAAACAATACCCATGAAAAATGCAGGTGAGCCGCCCGCAGGCGGCGTAAGCGCAAGCCGGCCCCAGACCGCGGCGCAGTCGGGGCAGGGCGTAGCTTAAAATCGGAAAGCCAGGGTGCCGCTTAGGCGGCCGGCGGGCCACGCAGCTGAGCCGGCTCCCGCGCAATCCAGGGGGCCGTGGCCACCGTGGGCACAGGCAGGGTAGCAAAGCACGGGCGCGCAACCGGCACCGGCACCAGAATGGGCGCCCCGGCCACAAACGGCACGTTGTAGAAGTCTTCTACCTGGCAGTGCTTGTGCTCTTTGCTGATGAGGGCTTTGCCCTTGTGCCGGAAGGCCGGAGCCTGGGCGGGCTCCTCAGTGGTGTGCTCGTGGCCGTGCAGCGCTAGCACCCACGCCTCCGGCAGCAGCGTCCGCACGAGGCAGAGCAGCAACAGTAGGGCGAGGTGAGAACGCAGGGCTTGCACAATGCAAAGATGGGGGAAAACGACGAAAGCTGCCTGTTCGAAAAAAAGTTGCTAAATTTTGGGCTTGAGGCAATCCAACCTGCTACGCTATTACGTAGGGCCCTCGGCTTCTGGCTCAAAGCCACTTGTTAACGACCTTTTTGTGATAATTACCAGCATTCCGGACCTTTCGCTGCAATATGATGAAGCCCTGAGCTTGTTGCGCGTGGAATGGGCCGCGGGCGAAGACATGCGCAGCTTCCGCAGCAGCGCCGAATTGCTGCTGCAACTGGTGAATAAGCACAGCATTCGCCACATGCTACTGGAAATGAACACCTTTCCGGATATCTCGGTGTACGACCAGGTATGGCTGGGGGTGAACTGGATGCCCGTGCTGGTGAAGCTGCCCCTCGAGCAGGTGGTGGTGGTCATCAGCCGCCGCCGGGTACACAACCAACTGGCCATCGATTCGCTGATTGCCTTGTTTCGGCCGTTCATTCGGTTCGACATCCAGTTTTTTTCCACGGTCGTGCCCGGCCTGCACTGGCTCAGCGACTATTCCGGCCGGGTGCCCGGCCTGATGGCCGAGTGGGACGCCGTGCACGGCACCGGCCCGGCACCCGGCAACGTGAGCGAGCCCCGGCCCATGTACATGCTGTAGAGGGCTGCCGGCACGCGCGTACAGCGCAATGGCAACGTCCGGCCTCGCTGTCAGATTGACAGCACCATACCCCTTGGAACGGGCTTTGAATGCCGGGTAGGATGCGCCAGGGCGCCCCGCGCCCCGCCATTCCGTCTGTTTTCAACCGTTCCACTTTATATCATGCAAGAAACCGGCTCCATCTCCATCCACACCGAGAACATCTTCCCCATCATCAAGAAGTTCTTGTATTCCGACCACGAAATCTTCCTGCGGGAACTGGTCAGCAATGCCGTTGATGCCACCCAAAAGCTGAAGAGCCTGGCCCAGCTGGGCGAGTACCAGGGCGACCTCGGCGAGCTGAAAGTGCGCGTGACCGTGGACAAAGAAGCCCGCAAAATCACGATTTCCGACCACGGCCTGGGCATGACGGCCGAGGAAATCAAGAAGTACATCAACCAGATTGCCTTCTCCGGTGCCACCGAGTTCGTGGAGCAGTACAAGGAGAAGGACGCCAACGCCAAAGACCAGATTATCGGGCAGTTCGGCCTGGGCTTCTACTCGGCCTTCATGGTGGCCAAGGAAGTGGAAATCTGGTCGAAGTCGTACAAAGACGACACCCTGACGGCCCACTGGACCTGCGATGGCAGCACCGAGTTCACCCTCGAAGAAACCGAAGGCGAGCACGCCAAAGCCGAGCGCGGCACGGACGTGGTGCTGCACGTGGCCGAAGATTCGGACGAGTTCCTGGAGGAGGGCCGCCTGCGCGGCATCCTGGCCAAATACTGCCGCTTTCTGCCCATTCAGATTGAGTTTGAGGGCGAACTCATCAACGACACGAACCCCATCTGGACCAAGCAGCCCAGCGAGCTGACCGATGAGGACTACAAGAAATTCTACCAGGAGCTCTACCCCATGAGCGCCGACGAGCCCCTGTTTTGGATTCACCTGAACGTGGACTACCCGTTCAACCTCACGGGTATTCTGTACTTCCCGAAGGTGAAGGACGAGCTGCAGTTCCAGCGCAACAAGATTCAGCTCTACTCGCGCCAGGTGTTCATCACCGATGAGGTGAAGGACGTGGTGCCCGAGTTCCTGATGCTGCTACACGGCGTGATTGACTCGCCCGACATCCCGCTGAACGTGAGCCGCAGCTTCCTGCAGGCCGACGCCGCGGTGAAGAAAATCAACACCTACATCACCAAGAAGGTGGCCGACAAGCTAAGCAGCCTGTTCAAGCAGGACCGCGCCGGCTACGAGGAGAAATGGTCTGACATCGGCCTGTTCGTGAAGTACGGCATGCTCTCCGACGACAAGTTCTATGACAAGGCCAAGGACTTCGTGCTGCTCAAGAACGTAGACGGCAAGCTGTTCACCCTGAACGAGTACACCGAGCACGTGCAGGCCAACCAGCAGGACAAGAACGACAACACGGTGGTGCTTTACACCAACGACGCCGAAGCCCAGCACAGCTTTGTGGCCGCCGCACAGGACCGGGGTTACGACGTGCTGAACTTCGACCAGGTGCTCGACCCGCACTTCGTGGGCCTGCTGGAGCAGAAGCTCGAAAAAACCAGCTTCAAGCGCGTGGATGCCGACACGGTGAGCAAACTCATCGAGAAGGACGACGCCACCGAAAGCGTGCTGAGCGAAGACGACACCAAGAAGCTGGAAGAAACCTTCACGTCGGCCATCTCCAACCCGGCCATGCATGTGAAGGTGGCCGCCCTCTCGCCCCAGGACGCCCCGGTGGTCATCACCCAAAACGAGTTCATGCGCCGCATGAAGGACATGCAGCGCACCGGCGGCGGGGGCGGCATGCAGATGTTTGGCGCCTTCCCCGAGTCGTACGACGTGACCGTGAACGCCAATCACCCGCTGGTGAGCAAGGTGCTGGCCGACGGCGGTGACCAGCTGGCCAAGCAGGCGTTTGACCTGGCCCTGCTCTCGCAAGGCCTGCTGAAAGGCGAGGCGCTGACGGCCTTCGTGAAGCGCAGCACCGAACTGCTGTAAGAACGTGTACCGCGAAGCTCCGCTTCGCCTCGCGTTGAACGAAAACGCCTGAAGCCGCTCAAGCTTCAGGCGTTTTTTGTGCCTGCGGCAATCCTAGTGCTGCCCCGCCGTATCGGTCAAAGCCACCAGAAAAGCTTTCAAATCGGCCACGTCGCGGGGCGTCAGGTGCAGCTTGTCGGGCGGCAGGGTCTGATTGTCGACGGCTATGCCCAGGCCCAAGCCGCCTCCCTCGTTGTAGAAATGCAGCACTTCTTCCAGCGTGCGGTACTGGCCATTGTGCATGTAGGGAGCGGTGAGGGCCACGTTGCGCAGCGTAGGCGTTTTGAAGGCATGGCGCAGTGGGGCCAGCTTGGTGTGCACGTAGCGGCCTTCGTCGGGGTCGAGACGGCGGGAGCCGGGCCGCTCGGGCACGCCCAGTACCTCGGCCTCCGAGTCCTGGAAGGCGGGCGGCGCAGTGCCGTTGGTGAGGGGCAGAAAGTGACAGGTGGCGCAGCGGGCCCGGCCGGCAAACAGGTTGAAGCCCCGCACGGCGGCGGCATCGAGCACGGCGCCCTTGTCGCCGCGCACGTAGCGGTCGAAGGGCGCGTTCAGGCGCACGAGGCTGCGCTCGTAGGCCGCCAGCGCGTTCTGGATGCGAACGGGGCTCACCAGCGGGCCACCGGAGGCCTCACTCTCTGGAAACGCCTGGCGAAACTGCGCGGCGTAGCGCGGCTGTCGAGCCAGGCGGCCGGCGGCAGCATCCAGGGAGCCGTGCATTTCATCGCGGCTGCCCACCACGTCGATGGCCTGATTTTCAAGGGTGGGGGCGCGCATATCGGCAAACTGCGCAGCCTGCAGGCCGGCGTTGAGGATGGTGGGCGTGTTGCGGCGCAGGGTGCCGCCGCTGAGCGTGGCGCTCAAGGCCAGCCCGTCGGTGAAGGCACGGCCCGGCTGGTGGCAGGAGGCGCAGGAGCGGCCGCCGCCCCCGCTTAGCACGGGGTCGAAAAACAGCTGCCGGCCCAGCGCCACCTTGGCGGATTTGCTGAACCACTGCCGGTTGCCGGTGTAGAAGTCGGGATTGAAGGCGTCGGTATCAAACAGCGTAGCCGCTTCCGGGCGCAGCGCCCGTAGTTCGCCGGGAAACGGAGCGATGTCCAGTTGCCGCTCCAGCGCCAGCAGGCCGCGCCCCAGGGGGTTGGCCAGGTTGCGCACGAAGGCCAGCCGGTCGAACGCCGCGAAATCTGGCTGGCGCTGCAGGGCGGCGCGGGCGGCGGACAGCTGCGCCAGCGGCCCGGCCTTGTCATTTGTCGTCGTGGCGTAAAGGCGCAGCGGGGCTTCGAGGGCAGCCAGCGCGGCGGCGGCTTCGGGCAATGTAGCAGCGGGCGAGAGCGGTGTGTCAAAGCCCGTGATGCCCAGCGCCACCACCCGAAACACTTGCTGCCGCAGCGCGTCGAACACGTGAGCATCGGTGAATTCCTGGTCGGCCCAGGCCAACTGCAGGGCCCGCACCTGCCGGCGCAGGCGGCCCACCTGCCGCCGCAGCTCGCCCCGCGCGGCTGAGTCCTGCGCCGCCGGGGCCGGGCTGGGGTAGAGTAGGGGTTCGATGACTTGCAGGCCAGCCGGCTCAAACATCTTGGTTTCCTCAACTTCTACTTCGGCCACCGGCGCTCCGTTCACCAGCTTGCTGGTGGCCGGCAAGAAGTATTCGGTGAAGGGCTCCACCTGCTTGTAGGCCAGTCGGCAGCGCCGAAACGCAAGCCGCAGCGAATCGACGGGCAACGGCTGGCTGATGGGCCGTTGCGTCAGCGGCAACAGCTCCTGGTCGATGCGCTTGACCAGCGACTCTAGGTCGCGGGCTACGGCCGCTTTCAACCGGGCGGGACGGGAGTTGGCCTGCTCGGTCGTCTGGCCGGTAGGGGAGGAGTCGGGCGGCGCGGTCTGCTGGCCGCCTTCGGAATGGCAGTAGCTTAAGCCTACAACCAAGCACAAGCCGGCGAAAGCAGCGAAACGGTTTTTCATCAAAAAAAGGAGGTGGCTCACGGGGCCGAACGACGTAGGGGCGGGGCTTGCCCCCGCCCGGGCGTTTGCGCCGTCTCAACGATTTCGCTCAACGATGGGCGGGGGCAGGCCCCGCCCCTACGTCGTTCAGCGCACTCGGCCGGCGTAGGAGCCAAAAGCCAGAAAACACCCCCCGCCGAAGCCGGCAGAGGGTGTTGGGAATATTTCGCAAATGGCTGCTTATTTGGCCACGCCGCGCAGGATGACCACCTGGCCGCCCTCGTTGTTGGTGTTGGCCGCCGCGCCCGAGCCGTCGGCATTCTTAAACTTGTTGTCCTGCCAGGTGTGGGGGTGCAGGTTGAGCAGGAAGGTGTTGGGCGTATTCACCAGGTCGCTGATGTCGTACATGGCGCCGTATTCCCAGGAGCTTTTCAGCACCACGTTGGCGGGGTTGTACTTGGCGTTGAAGGTGGCGTCGGTGCGGCGGTGGTCCATTTCCAGCATCACCTTGGCGCGCTGGGTGGGCGTGTTGATGTTGTGCTGCCACACGCGGCCGTCGTGGTCGTTGTTGATGTAGAACGAGTCCCCGTCCTCCTGAATGTACACGTAGTTCTCGGTCACGCACAGGTTGTCCGGGTTCACGATGTAGCTGCCGGGCGTGTCGGCGCCGTCCACGGCCACGGCCAGCTTGGCGGGGCCCACGGGGTCGGTGGCGTTCAGGTTCAGCTTGTACACGCGGCCCCACATGGTCTTGCCGGCCACGGGCGTCAGCTTGTCGGCGGCGCTCACCCCGGTGGCCGTGAAGTACAGCTCGCGGTTGTTGGCGGCGCTGCCCTTGCGGTAGTCCAGGTCCTCCACGCGGGCCAGCTGCAACACGCCGCTGCTGGTCGAAAAGGCGGCAATCTGGGCGCCGGTCATGGTTTTGGCGTTGGGCACTTCCACCCACTCCACGTCGTAGCTGGTGCCTTGCACCATGTTGGTTTCCACGGGGTCGCCGCCGGTGCGCTTCAGCATGTAGAGCTTGCCGTTGTCGAGGTCGCCGGGCGTGTCGCTCACGTAGAGCAGCACCTGGCCGTTGGTGTCGTCTTCGCCGATGGCAATGACGGTCTTGCCGGGGTAAGCTTGCTTGTTCAGCGGCACGGCGTTTTCCATGCTGGCTTTGCCCAGGGCGGGCTTGCGGCGGGTGGTGTTGGCTTTGTCAATGACGCCCAGCGGGTCGATGGCGTGCACCATGCTTTCGGCGCCGCTTTCGCCGGCCGTCAGGAAGGTGGGCACCGAGAAGCCGTGTTCCTCCGGCGTGGCCAGCGTGGCCGAGCACAGGCGGGTGGTGCCGCCGTTGTAGTCCACAATGTACTCGCCGCGCACCGGCTTAAACGTCTTGTCGAGGTACACCCGCGACACCGACTGCGAAATCTCGTGGTTGTTAATCAGCACGAAGCCACCCTCAGCGGCCGGATTTTTGAGCAGGCCGGCCCCGTCGGGCTGGGGGCCGAAAACGAAGTTGGGCGAGCCGGCCAGCACGTCGTCGGACGAAATGAGCGGCAGCACCTGCAGGCTCTCGAAGCCCGGCATGGCCTTCACCAGCGCCGGGTTCACGGAGTAGGCTTTCAGCTCTACCGCGCTGCTAGGCTGGGTTTCGTCTTTTTTATCGGAGCAGGCAGCCAGCACTGGTAGCAGGCCCAAAGTAGCCAGGCGGGCCGAGCGCAAAAGGGTAACGTTTTTCATGCGAAGCAAGGAAATAACATCGAGGATTTGATGCCTCAAAGTTCCTGGCGTCGTGTTATGCCAGCGTAAAGGGCTGGTTATGAAAAGGAGCGAGGCAGGTTAAGCCGCCTTCATATTCCGGGCCACCACAAACATGCGGTCGCCAAACCGCCCGGTCAGCTTGTTTAAATAATAAGTGGGGTATTGCCCGGCCAGCTTGCTCACTTTCTCCACCACGCTGCCCCCCAGCCGGATGTTCTTAGGCGGCTTCACCGGATTCAGCAGTTCCACCACTTCAAAGCCCTGCTTTTTCAGCATTTTGGTGATGGTAGCGGGTGTGAACTCAAACAGGTGATAGGGCGGAATGTCCATTTTGCGCTCCTTGCCCAAGGCGCCGTAGGCCGCGAAGCCCAGGCGCACGGCGGGCAGGTTGAGCGTGGCCGGCAGGGCCAGCACCAGCAGCCCGCCCGGCTCCAGAATGCGGTGGAACTTGGCCAGCGTGGCGCTGGGCGAGAGCAGGTGCTCCAGCACGTCGCCCATATAGGCGAGGTCGAACTGGTTTTCGTGGAAATCTTCGGTGGTTTCGATGTTGCCCGTCACCACGGGCAGGTGCAGCTCGCGGCGGGCAAAGTCGGCGGCGTGCTCCGAAATTTCGAGACCGTGGGCATCCCAGCCCAGGCGCTCTAGGCTTTTGAGGGTGTAGCCGGGGCCGCAGCCCACGTCGAGGTAGCGGAAATTGCGGCCGGGGTATTTGGCTAGGATGTAGTCGGTGAACTTGTCGGGCCGCACCTGGTTTAAGGCATCCTGCTTCTGGCCTTCTTCAATGAACGTGACCTCCTGCTGGGTCCGGTCGTAGTTGGGGCGCTCCGTGAAATAGTCCTTGCCGTAGAGCCGTTCCAGCTGCGCGGGCGTGGGCTGCGGGTCCAGAAACATCAGGGCGCAGCTGCGGCACTGGGTGCCTTGCAGCCGTTGGCCTTCAAATTCGTAGTAAAAGGGCAGCTTCTTAAAATCAGTGCTGCCGCACAAGTCGCAGGTACGCATAGAAGTAGCGCGAACTTTGTAGTTCGCGTTGCCGCACGGTCAATTTCGTACACAACAACGCAAGGACGCGAACTACAAAGTTCGCGCTACTTTGCCCAAGATTTTTATGCTCGACGTTCTTATCATCGGGGCCGGCCCCGTGGGCCTGGCCTGCGCCCTCGAAACCCAGCGCAAAGACCTGAAAGTGGCCATCATCGAAAAGGGTGCGCTGGTCAACTCCATCATCGGCTACCCCACCAACATGGAGTTCTTCTCCACGCCCGACCTGCTCGAAATCGGCGGCTACCCCTTTCCCACGGCCCACTACAAGCCCCTGCGCGAAGACGCCCTCGATTACTATCAGCGCGTGGCGCGCAGCGAAAAGCTCGACATCCGCCTGCACGAAACCGTGCTGAAGCTGGAGGGCGAGCAAGGCAATTTCACCATTACCACCAGCAAAGGCGAAATTCCGACCCGCAACGTCATCGTGGCCACCGGCTTCTACGACCTGCCCAACCCACTGGGCGTGCCCGGCGAGGACCTACCCCACGTCAGCCACTACTACAAAGAGCCTTACCAGCACGTGCTGCAAAATGTCGTCGTCATCGGCGCCAAAAATTCCTCGGCCAAAGCCGCCCTGCAAATGACCCGCGCCGGCGCCAAGGTCACGCTCATCGTGCGCGGCCCCGAAATCAGTTCCTCCGTGAAGTACTGGATTCGCCCCGACCTCGTCAACCGCATTGCCGAGGGCCGCATCACGGCGCACTTCAACACCTGCGTCACCGCCATCCGGCCCGACGCCGTTGACGTCCTCACGCCCGACGGCCCGCTCACCATTCCCACCGATTTTGTGTACGCCCTCACCGGCTACCACCCCGACGAAGCCCTGCTCGGCCGCCTTGGCGTAGAGCCCGACCCCGCCGACGAGGCCCGCGCCCCGCTCTTCGACCCTGCCACCCACGAAACCACGCGGCCCGGTCTGTTCGTGGCCGGCACCGTGTGCGGCGGCCGCGCCACCAGCCGCTGGTTCATCGAGAACGGCCGGCACCACGCCCGGCTTATTGCGGCGCACTTGGCGGCGCAGGTAGCGGCTTAGTTGGCGTAAGTCACGTTATCCACGATGGTGGTGCCGTTGCTGGTGCGCGTCGAGCGCAGCTGCAGGGCATCGGCCGTGAGGCGCACAATGTCGAACGTGGTGCCGCCGATGGTCAGTTGGCTTTGGTCCGCATTCATGTTCCAGGGGTAGGTGCCCACCACCGTTTGCGAGTTGCCGCCGCTACAAGCCGAGGGCCCTTCCGTGCGAATCTGCACCCCGTTGGTGTTGAACGCGTACCGGTCGTCGCGCTCACACGTCGTCGGAAAGGCCGTGGCCAGGTAATCGGCGGCCGCGGCGCTGCCTGTGGTGCGGGTATAAGCCGTGATGTGCCAGGGGTCGCTGGTCAGCAACTGCGTTTTGCTCGTGGGGGCCGGCGTTTCCGAGTCCTTTTGGCAACCGGTGAGCAGGGCGGCTGTCACGGCCGAAAGCAGCGCAATCTTCTTCAGGAACGAGTAACGTTTGGTCATAGATTATGACGTTTAGGGCGTAAAAAATAGGGGTTGCGCAAAACCATTAAGCCTGCAAATTAAGACGGGCGGTCCCAAAACGGGGCTGGCTTCCTAACCTGATAACTAAAAAAAAGCGCCAGCCCGAACCGGACTGGCGCTTTTTGCTGCTTGCGAACGGAGGCTGGCCCAGCTTAGGGGAACAGCACGCCGCGGTAGCTGTTGGCATCGACCTGCCGGAGCGAGCTGCCGTATTTGGCGTTGATGACCTTCATCATCTCGTTGGCAATCACCGCGTAGCCGCGCGGCGTGGGGTGCACGCCGTCGAGGCTGAACAGGTTGCCGGAAATGAAGCCGGCCGTGTTGTTCACGCCGTTGGTCACGTAGCCGCCTTGGGCCACCCCGCGGAAGAAGGCGTTCGAGTCGAAAATGGCCAGCTGGCGGGTGTTAGCCGCTGCCGTCAGCGTCGCGTTGAAGTTGTTCGTGGCCGAGGTGACGTTGGTTTGCTCGGTGCCGTCCAGCACCAGCGTGCTCGGGAAGGGGTTCTCCGTCGCTTGGCCAAACCCTTTGGTGGTATCGGTCACGCCAATAGCGGTCAGGAAGCCGCTGAAAGCCGGGCCGGTGGGCGCCGCGCCCGTGGCCTGCCGGTAGAAGTCGCGCCAATACTTGCCGCTCGGGCGGCCGTACAGACTCACGTACGGCGAAGCCGTGAGGGTGAGCAGCAGGTTGCCGGTGCCGTTGGCATCGCGGACGCTTGCTATCGTGGTGCTTACGCGGGTGTTGGCTTGGCCGGGGGCTAGCACACCGGTGGTGTACACGAAGGGTGCGGCCGTTGGTACCTTGTTGAGGTCCAGGTTGGCGCGGAACGACGGGCCCACGGCCGTGAAGAACGGAATGTTTGTTACGTCCGGGATGGTGGCCACCACGCCCTTGGCGCCGCCAGCCGTCAGGGCATCCAGCACGTAGCTGGTGTTCACGGCGAAAGTAGTGGCTGGGGTGATGCCGCTGCTGGCCACTGCGCCGCCGGCGGTGGCGTAGCCCAGCACGTCGTTGTTGCCCAGCCACTCGGTGAAGAAGGTGGGCTTGATGCTGGCCACCGTGGCCTGCACGCGCTGCAGGTAGGTTTGCAGGGGCGTGGCGTCGGGCGTGATGCGCTCGAAGTAGGGGTTGCCCGCGAGGCTGCCGTAGCCCGGCGTCAGAATGTCGGACATGCGAATGCCCGGCACGCCCAGGTTGTTGATGGGGTCCAGGAACTTGGTGTACGGCGCCGAGGTGGCCGTGGAGCGGCCGCCATTGCCCGCCACCGTGCCCGTGATGGGCGAGCTCAGTGCCGTGGCCGTGGCGGGGGTGAAGCCCAGCAGCTGCACGTAGCCCGAGCCCTTCGATTGGGCTTCGGTGAACAGCGGCTGCACAAAGGGGCCGCCGCCCACCTGGGCAAATTGCTGAGCCAGAATGCTGGGATAAGAATTCAACTGGCCTTCGCGGTACAAGCCGTTATCGGAGAAGCCGGCCGTGAGGGAGTTGCCCACGGCGATGTAGCGCGAGAAATCGGCCGAGCCGGCCGAAGCCGTCGGTTGGTCCAGTTCGGGCTGGCAGCCGCCCAGCACCAGGCCCAACAAGGCCAGCGCCGGCAGCGAAGAGGTAGTAAAGCGTTTCATGATAATGCGTCGGGGGGAAGCCGGTGGGAATTAGAATTTAACGTACAGCCCCACGCCGGGCACGGCAATGGTGGTTTTGTAGGTGCCGGCCACGCGGTCGGTGGTGCCGTTGTTCAGCAGGTCGGCCTGGGTCTGGCTGCGCTTGAGGAAGTCTTCGAACAGGAACGAGGCGTCGATGCCGAAGCGCTTGCCGAACTCGTACGAAGCACCGGCCGTCAGGCCAATGCGGTCAGCGTCGGGCGTTTCGGGCGTCACGTAGCCGTCCTTCACGGCCGCTTGGTCGAAAAAGCCGCCGGCGCGCACCGTCAGGCCATCGGTCACTTTGTATTGGGCGCCGAGGCGGAAGCACAGGGCGTCCTGATAGTAGCGCTTGGCCGACGAGGAGCTGCTGCCGCCCAGCAGGCCGGGCGTGCCCGTTACGGCCGGGGTGGTGGGGGTAGCGGCGCGGTCGCCGTAGCCGTTGTTGCCGCTGAAGGTGAAGTCGAGCGTGCGGTAGGTATTCCAGAACACCAGGTTGGCTTCGGCCGAAATGGTCAGTTTCTCGCTCGGCATCACGGCGATGCCCGCGCTGGCGGTGGCCGGCAGCGGCAGCGTGGCCGAGAACTGGGTGGCTGTGAAGTTGCCGCCCGTCGAGTAAACCACGTCGCGCAGGCGCACGTCGCCGCCCTCAATCTTGGCGTCCACCTGGGAGCGGTAGCTCACGCCCACCGCCAGTTGGTCGCTGGGCTTGAAGTAGATGCCGGCGTTGTAGCCGAAGCTCTGCTTAGCCTTGCCGTTGAGGGTGACGTGGGGCGTGGGGGCGCCGCTCTGGGCCGAAAGGGGCACGTCGCGCTGCAGGTCCACGTCGCCGTAGGCCAGCATCACCAGGCCCGCGCCCACGCTCAGCTGCGGCGTGATGGCGTAGGAAGCCGTGACCTGCGCGAAGATGGCGCGCAGGTTGATGTCGGTCAGGCTGTAGCGGCCTTCCCAGTTGTTGGCGTAGTGCAGCTCGCTGCCGAAGGGCGTGTAGGCGCCGATGCCGATTTTCCACTTGCCTTCCTTCGGGCCGAAGCCGGCGTAGAAGTTGGCCGGCGTTACCAGGGTATTGCGCAGGCTGGACTGGCCGCCGCCGCTTTCGGGCACAAAGGCGTTGCGGGCAATGGCGGCATTCACGCCCACCTGCACGCCGTTTTCGCGCACCATGGCCAGGGCGCCGGGGTTGTAGAACATGGCGGCCTGGTCCAGCGTCAGGGCCACGCCCACGCCGCCCATGCCGTTGTTTTTCTGCCCGTTGAGGTTCACCTGAAAGCCGCTGGCAGAGGCAGCCGACGTGCCGACCAGCAGCGCGCCCCCCGCGAGGAGTAGTCTTTTAACCGTCATATAAAGTAAAGTTTTGGGGTGGGGTTGATAACAAGGGTTAAAAGTAGCGCAAAAAATCAACCCAACTGTTCGGCAAGCCGCATATTTAAGCGGTTTCCGTCGTTGGGAAGCAATTAATCTTCCCTTCGCCTTCGCCCGTACCTTTGCTGCTATGATTCTTCGCGCCGACCACCTCGTCAAAAAATACAAGGCCCGCACCGTGGTCAACGACATGTCGGTGACCGTGGAGCAGGGCGAAATCGTGGGCCTGCTCGGGCCCAACGGCGCCGGCAAAACTACCTGCTTCTACATGATGGTGGGTATGGTGAAGCCCAACAGCGGCCGCATCTACCTCGACACCACCGAAATCACGACCATGCCCATCTACCAGCGGGCCCGCCTGGGGGTGGGCTACCTGGCCCAGGAAGCCAGCGTGTTTCGCGACCTGAGCGTGGAGGAAAACATCATGGCCGTGCTCGAAATGACTCCCATGAAGAAGGAGGCCCGCCAGGCCAAAGTGGAAGAGCTGCTTGACGAATTCAGCCTGGGCCACGTGCGCAAAAACCTGGGCAAGGTGCTGAGCGGCGGCGAGCGGCGCCGCACCGAAATTGCCCGCGCCCTGGCCGTCGACCCCAAGTTCGTGCTTCTCGATGAGCCCTTTGCCGGCGTCGACCCCATTGCGACCGAAGAAATTCAGGGCATCGTGGCCAAGCTCAAGCACCGCGGCATCGGCGTGCTCATCACCGACCACGACGTGAACTCCACCCTCAGCATCGTGGACCGCGCGTATTTGCTTTTCGAAGGCAAGTTGCTGAAAGCCGGCACCGCCGAGGAGCTGGCCAGCGATGAAACCGTGCGCCGCGTGTACCTGGGCAAAAATTTCGAGCTCAAGCGCAACATCTAGATAGAAAGGAGCAAAACAGAAAAGACGGTCATGCTGCGCGCAGCCGAAGCATCTCGCGTGCGGTAGTAATCCAATTGACAGGGTTTACTATTGCACGCGGAATGCTTCGGCTGCGCGCAGCATGACCGATTTATTGCCCAGTTAGAAACCCTGCCTATGCTCGACCAGCTACTCGCCCGTGCCGTTCAGTGGAGCAGCCTGCCCCGCATCGCCCGCGTGCAGGAGCAGCCCGACGCCCTGCAGGCCCACTTGCTGGCCCACCTGCTGCGCCGGGCCCAGGGCACCGAGTGGGGCCGGCGCTACGGCTACCGCGAGCAACTGTCGGCCGCCGAGTTTGGCCGCCGCGTGCCGGTGAGCACCTACGAGCAGCTGTACCCCGAACTGGAAAAGGTGTTGCGCGGCCAGCCCGACGTGCTGTGGCCCGGCTGCCCGCGCTGGTTTGCCAAAAGCAGCGGCACCACCAACGCCCGCAGCAAGTACATCCCCGTCACGCGGGAGGCGCTGCAGGAGTGCCACTACCGCGCCGGGCGCGACATGCTGGCCCTGAGTACGCATTTCTACCCGCAGGAACGGTTGCTGGCCGGCAAAACGCTGTCGTTGGGCGGCGCGCACGCGGCCAACCCGTTCCGGCCGCAGGAGCCCGCCTCGCGCGCCGGCGACGTGTCGGCCGTCATCATGGCGCAGCTGCCGGGCTGGGCTGAGGGGCTGCGTACGCCCCCGCTGCACCTGGCGCTGCTGAGCGAGTGGGAAGAGAAAATCGAGCGCATTGCCCGGCACGTGCTGCACCAGGACGTGCGCGTGCTGGCCGGCGTGCCCACTTGGATGGTGGTGCTGCTGCGCCGCGTGGTGGCCCTGGCCGGCGCCGAACACATCACGCAGGTGTGGCCGCAGCTGCGCCTGTTTCTGCACGGAGCCGTGGCCTTCGGGCCCTACCGCGAGCTGTTTCGCCAGCTGATTCCGGATGCGCGCATGCGCTACCTCGAAATCTACAACGCCTCTGAAGGCTACTTCGCGCTGCAGGACCAGCCCGACAGTGAAGACCTGCTGCTGCTGCTCGACCACGGCATCTACTACGAGTTCCTGCCCGCCGACCAGTGGGAGGCCCCCGACCCGCGCCCCGTTCCCTTGGCCGATGTAGAACTGCATAGGCCCTATGCGCTGGTCATCAGCACCAACGCGGGCCTGTGGCGCTACCTGGTGGGCGACACCGTGCGCTTCACCTCGCGGGCACCGTATCGGGTGCGCATCACCGGGCGCACCAAGCACTTTCTCAATGCCTTCGGCGAAGAGGTCGTCATTGAAAACGCCGAAGCCGCCGTGGCCGCTGCCAGCCAGGCCACGGCAGCGGCCGTGCGCGACTTCACGGCCGCGCCCGTGTGGTTCGCGGCCGACAACGCGGCCTCGCGCGGGGGCCACGAGTGGGCGGTGGAGTTTGCACCGGGCGCCGCACGCCCCGACCTGGCCCGCTTCGGGGCCGTACTCGACGCCACGCTGTGCGAACTGAATTCCGACTACGCGGCCAAACGCCACCGCAGTCTGGCTTTGGTGCCACCCCGGGTGCACGCAGTGCCCGCCGGCACTTTTGAGGCCTGGCTGGCCGGGCAGGGCAAGCTGGGCGGCCAGCACAAAGTGCCGCGCCTGCTCAACACCCGCGACGTGCTGGAAGCCGTGCTGCAAACGGCTGCGCAGCTAATCGGCTAGGGTTCGTAAGTGGCTATTGCTTAGCCTCAACCGGAGTTAGTGGAATAAAAAAAGGCGTTTATCAGCAGCAAGCACATTTTTCAGAAAATTCCAAATCAACGAATTAGCGGAATTCAAGGATATGATGTAATATTACCTTAATATTCCTGCTTATGCCCGCACTCGCCCGTATTCCCGCAGACCGCAAATCGGCCTATAAACGGCCTTACAAAACCCGTAGCCAACGCCGTGAGCGCGACCGACGCAAGCACGACGAGAACAACGACTACAAGTTTTTATTGCGCGTTGGCCTGGCCATTGGGGCTTTGATTGTAGTGGCCGTAATATGTGCAGTGCAAGGCATGAGCGAGCCGACCATCTAGGCGGGAACACGGCGCCGGCCTGAAGCCGCGGCCTTACTCGTCGAGCATACTGCCAATCAGGCCGCCGCCGAGCAGCCCGCCCAGCACCGAGCCGCTTTCCTTCTGCGCATTGCCGCCGGAAGGAGCCAGCGCCTGAATCAACTTTTTAACGGGCATCGATTGGAGCCACACGCGGCCGGTGCCGCGCAAGGTGGCCAGCAACAGGCCCTCGCCGCCGAATATCATCGACTTGAGGCCGCCGGCCCGGGCCACGCTGAAATCAATGCCGGGCTCGAAGGCCACCACGCAGCCCGTGTCCACGCGCAGCATGTCGTTGTTGAGCCGTTTTTCGATGATGGTGCCGCCGGCGTGCACGAAGGCCTTGCCGTCGCCGGTAAGGCGCTGCAGGATGAAGCCCTCGCCGCCAAACAGGCCAGCCCCGAGTTTTTGGTTGAAGTGCAGGCTGATTTTGGTGCCGCGGGCCGCGGCCAGGAAGCCGTCTTTCTGCACGATGAGGCCCGTAGGCATGTCGCCCAGGTTGATGGGAATGATGGTGCCCGGGTAGGGCGCCGAGAACGCCACCCGGCTTTTGCCGTAGCCGCCGCGGTGCGTGAAGTGCGTCAGAAACAACGACTCGCCGGTGATGAGGCGGGTGCCGGCCGAAAACAGCTTGCCCATGAAGCCCTGCTCGGGCTCGGAACCGTCGCCCATCTTGGTTTCGAAAGCGATGCCTTCCTCCATGTACACCATGGCTCCGGCTTCGGCAATGACGGTTTCGTTGGGGTCCAGCTCAATTTCCAGAACCTGGATATCGGACCCGAGAATGCGGTAATCGACGTCGTGGGAATGCATGGCGCAGAAAGAAAAGGTTGATGCAGCCAAAGATAGGAGCGGGCCCGAAGCGGTGCCGAAAAAACTTCTGGCCGAGAGCAACAATATTTTAGGCTGCTTGCGTTAACGAAGTGTTTCAACTAAATTTATAGTTAAACTTAACGCTCTCTGCTCATGCGCCTTTCCCGCTATCTGCTTCTATGCTGCCTGACGGCACTTCTAGGTGCTTGTGCCAGCTCAAAGCCTTCTTCCCAGGCCGGCCGGCGCGGCTTCTGGCGCCCCAACCATTTCGACCGTCACGGCCTGGAAAACGGCCGCTGGCGCACTTACTACGACGATTATAAGAAGCAGCCTTTCACCACAGGGCGCTACCGCCACGGCCGACCCGTGCGCACCTTCAACTACTACAACCCCACGGGCCAGCTCGACCGCACCGAGCAATACCAAAAAGACGGGCTCTGCGAGGTAACCTATTGGCACCCCGATGGCCAAGTGGCCCGCAAAGGTTCGGCCCAGTGGGTAACCGGCAAAGGCCGGGCCCCGCGCTTCTTCTGGTACGGCACCTGGACGAGCTACAACCCCACCGGCCAGGTGACTGACGTACAAACATATAACGACGGCACCATCACGCGGGCCGAGAAGTATAAGGACGGCCAGCTCACCCAGGTCGACGTCTACGAAGGCAACAAAACCACGCGCACCGAAACCTACCAGAACGGCCAGCTGATACGGGTCGAAACCTTCGAAAAAGGTCTGCGCACCGGCAACACTCAAACGCTGTAATCCGAGCGGACTACTCGTCGTCCGGCAGCTCGCTGCGAGTTTCGGCCACTTCTTTGTCGGGGTCTTCTACCGATTTTTTGCGCTTGGCCTCGCGGCTCGTGCGGCGCATGAAGTCCTCGTCCGATTCTTCGGGTTCGGGGTTGTGCTCGGCGTCGGCAATGGGGAAGGCCTCATCTTCCAGTTCTTCGGGTGTGGGCTTTTCGCCAAACTGGCCGGCGCGGTCCACCAGTTTTTTGTCGCGCACGTGGCGGCCCAGAAACTGGTTGATTTGCTCGATGCTGTAGTTGGAGGTGATTTCGCCCAGCGGGTTCACGCCAATCTCGAAGCCCTCCAGCTCTTTGTGGACGCGGGCTTTCTTGTCGGGGTCGGCAGCGGTTTTCTTGGGCTTGACGGGTTTCTTGGCCATAACGAAAAGAATTGGGCAGATGCTATTGCCTGCTTTACGCGAATTCGCCCGATTGGGTAAAATCCCCACAAAAAAAGGCGGACCCATCGGTCCGCCTTCTCTGTGCCCACCGGGGCAAAATTGCATCTGGTAAGTCTCCGAAGAAACCTGCCGCAGCTACGCCGCCACGGGCAGTCGCTCCACGGCCTTGCGCAGCCGCTCGGCCACCTCGCCCGAGCCCAGGATGGCCAGGGTTTCGAACAGGTCGGGGCCGGCGGCGGCGCCGGTCACGGCCACGCGCAGGGCCTGCAACACCTGGCCGGGCTTCATGCCCTGGGCCTCCACGGTTTGGTTGAAGATGCTTTTCAGCACTTCGGCGTTGGCGCTGGGCTCCGAGTTGGCGGGCAGGCCGTCGGCGTAAGCCGTGAGGGCGGCGGCCACCTGGGCGTTCCACTTCTTGCTGATGACGGCCTCGTCGTACTCCGTGGGGGCCTGGAAGAAGTACTTGGCCTCCTGCCAGAAGTCGTTGGGGAAGCTCACGCGCTCCTTCATCACGCCCACAATTTGCTCGGCTTTCTCCGGCAAGCAATCAATGCCGTGCTCCTGCAGGGCCGTGAGCAGGTAGGGCGCCAGTTCGGCGTTGGGCTTGGCGCGCAGGTAGTGCTCGTTGAACCACTTCACCTTGTTCTGGTCGAACTTGGCCGGCGACTTGCTCACGCGCTCAATGGAGAAGGCCTGAATCAGCTCGTCCATCGAGAAAATCTCCTGCTGCGTGCCGGGGTTCCAGCCCAGGAAGGCCAGGAAGTTCACCAGCGCCTCGGGCAGGTAGCCGTCTTCGCGGTAGCCGCGGCTCACGGTGGGCTCGCCGGTTTCGCCGTCGATGCCGTGCCACTCCAGCGGAAACACCGGGAAGCCCAGGCGGTCGCCGTCGCGCTTGCTGAGCTTGCCGGTGCCGTCGGGCTTGAGCAGCAGGGGCAGGTGGGCAAACTGCGGCATGGTCTTCTCCCAGCCCAGGTAGCGGTAGAGCAGCACGTGCAGCGGCGCCGAGGGCAGCCACTCCTCGCCCCGGATGACGTGCGAGATTTCCATCAAATGGTCGTCCACGATGTTGGCCAGGTGGTAGGTCGGCATGCCGTCCGACTTCATCAGCACCTTGTCATCGATGGCCGAAGAGTGCACCACCACCCAGCCGCGAATCAAGTCCTGAAAGCGTACTTCCTCCTTGCGGGGCACTTTCAGGCGAATTACGTAGGGCGCGCCGCTGTCGAGCAGCTGCTTCACCTCGTCTTCGGGCAGGGTGAGGGAGTTGCGCATCTGGGCACGGGTGATGCTGTTGTACTGCGGGTTGGGCACCTTGGCGGCCTGCAGGCGGGCGCGCATGGCGTCCAGCTCCTCGGCCGTATCGAAGGCGTAGTAGGCAAAGCCGTCGGCAATGAGCTGGTCGGCGTACTGCTTGTACATGGGCTTGCGCTCGCTCTGCTTGTACGGGCCGTGGGGGCCGCCCACGCCTTGCCCTTCGTCAATCACGATGCCGCACCAGGCCAGGGCTTCGAGGATGTACTCCTCGGCGCCGGGCACGAAGCGGTTTTGGTCGGTGTCTTCGATGCGCAGCAGCATCTTGCCGCCCAGCTTGCGGGCCAGCAGGTAGTTGTACAGGGCCGTGCGCACGCCGCCAATGTGCAGCGGGCCGGTGGGGGAAGGCGCGAAACGCACCCGAACTTCTCTTTCAGCCATAACAAATGAAAAGCGCGCCCCGAGGTTCGGAACGCGCTGCAAAGGTAAGGACATGAACTGTAGCGAGGACGCTGCGAGTCCGTGCCTAGGTCAAGGCGAAAGTGTCGATGGGGCTGGCGAGTCAGGGGCTCGCTGCCCCCACGCTACGTCACTCGCCCCACGGGTATAGGTCCGGCGGGCTGTGCTGTTCGCCCTCAATGACCAGCGGGTGCAAAGCCCGGGTGTGGTCGATGAATAAAAAGGCATCGTAGCGGTCGGGCAGGAGGGAAGGCACGTAGTTGCCAAACCGCTCAAACTGCGGCTGGTACACCACCCCAATGGCCCGGTGCCCCACCGATTCAGCCAGCCGGGCATCGTGCCTGATTTCTGACGAAAGCAGCAGCGCGTTTTCACCCCCCAGTTGGCGATGCAACAGGTCCTCCCAGGAATTGCGCGTAGCGGGCGGCACCGTCATGCGCTCCCACGGCGCACCCCATTCCTTGCCGGCAATCACGCTGCCTTGGTACGAGCCAAAGCCCACACTGAACACGTTCTCGCGGCCCAGCTGCTCGCGCGCCAGCTGGCCGATGTTGACCATGTCTTCGCGCCGCATGTCGGTGTGGCGCGCATCGCCAATGTGGGTGTTGTGGGCCCACACAATGGCCTTGCTCTCAGGGCCGTGCAGGTCCAGCAAGCGAGTGAGGGTTTCCATCATGTGCTCGTCGCGCACGTTCCAAGAAGCGCCGCCGCCGCGCAGCATGGCCTTGTAGTAGCGCTCGGCGTTCACGGCCACCAAGGCATTTTGCTCGGCGGCAAAGGCTTGCTCGCGCTCCGATAGGGTTGCGTAAGTGCGCGTGGCCGCCTGGCGGCGCAGGGTGCGCAGCAAGCCGTTCACTTCGTCGTGGCAATCTTCCGACACAAATGCTACGGCGCGGGCGTATTCCTGCGGGTCTGAGCTGTAGGGTTCAAAGCAGCCGAAGGCCTGGCGGGCGGCGGCCATGGCGCCGTCGCCCTGCTGCTCGGCGTAGTGCAGCACTTCCTGTAACGATTCCCAGAGGCTGTACACATCCAGGCCGTAGAAGCCCACGCGCTGCGCCGCGGGGTGTGCTTGGTTATGACGCTGCAGCCATTCTGTAAGGGCCGCCATCTCCCAGTTGCCCCACATCCAAGTGGGCCAGCGGTTGAAGGTTTGGAGCAGTTGGGCCGCCGAGCCATGCGCGGCCTGGTCCTGCTTAATAGCTGCATTCACTTCGAAGCAGTCGGGCCAGTCGCCTTCCACGGCAATGAAGGAAACACCTTTTTCCTGTATCAGCCGCTTGCTGAGAGCCGCACGCCAGGTATAGTATTCGTGGGTGCCGTGCGAGGCTTCGCCCAGCAGCACTACGCGGGCGTCGCCGATGGCAGCCAGCAGCGGGTCAAGGTCAGCGGCAGAGCCGAGGGGATGGGTAGGAAGGGGCGACGCCATAGCCGAACAACCAAAAAGCCAGCCCGCAACAGTTGCGAACTGGTTTTTTCTACGCGGCTATGTACCAAGGTGTTAACGCTGAGCTTGCCGGGCGGAGCGGCTTCCGGAGCTAGTCCCGGTTCTTAAAACCCAGCCACAGCACCAAGCCCAGCAGCGCGATGCCGCCGCGAATGGCCCAGGCTACGGCAGGTCCCCACTGCTCAATCCAGGTGAGAAAAACGTAGTGCAGGTTGGGGTTAATCAGCGGCAGCACCAGCGAAATGAGCCCAATGATGAGCAGGCCGAGTCCAAGTTCTTTCATGCGAAGTGAAGAGGTTAAGGGTTGAGAATGAAGCATTCCCAACGCTCGCTTCGCCCCGATATTATGCGCCCACCGCGATGCAGGAAATCTCTACCTGCACGTCGCGCGGCAGGCGGGCTACTTCCACTGTCTCCCGGGCCGGGGCGGTGGCCTCGTCGAAGTACGAGCCATATACCTGATTGATGGTCGCAAAGTCGCCGAGGTTCTTGACGAAGATGCTGCACTTTACCACATCGGCCAGCGTGAGGCCGGCGGCCATGAGAATGGCGCTCAGGTTTTTCAGCACCTGGTGGGTCTGAGCGGTGATGTCGCCGGGCACGAGCTGCCCGCTGGCGTCCAGCGGAATCTGGCCTGAAACGTACACGGTGTTGCCCGCCTTCACGGCTTGCGAGTAGGGGCCAATGGGCGCGGGTGCCTGGTCGGTAAGAATAATCTGGTGAGCCATGTCGGAGGATTGGTGATGTTGTGAGTTGGTGGTTTCAGGGCCGCAAATAACGCGAAAAGCCGCCCCTGTTTCCAGGAGCGGCTTCTCATAAGCGGGCTTTCAAACCCGCCTATTCATAATTCACTATTCCACCGTCACCGATTTGGCGAGGTTGCGGGGCTGGTCCACGTTGCAGCCGCGCAACACGGCAATGTGGTAGCTCAGCAGCTGCAGCGGAACCACCGACACGAGCGGCATCAGCACTTCGCTGGTGTGAGGCACCTCAATCACGAATTCGGCCATGGCCGGAATCACTTTGTCGCCTTCGCTCACCACGGCAATGATGCGGCCTTTGCGCGCCTTCACTTCCTGGATGTTGCTTACTACCTTCTCGTAAGAGCTGTCGCGGGTGGCGATTACCACCATCGGCATGTTCTCGTCGATGAGGGCGATGGGGCCGTGCTTCATCTCCGCAGCGGGGTAACCCTCGGCGTGGATGTAGCTGATTTCTTTGAGCTTCAGCGCGCCTTCCAGGGCTACCGGGAAGTTGTAGCCGCGGCCCAGGTACAGGAAGTTGGTGGCGTCCTTAAACTCCTCGGCAATCTCGCGGATTTGAGCATCCAGCTCCAGTGCCTTGGTCACCTTAGCCGGAATGGTGTCCAGTTCCACCATCAACTCGCGCAGCTTGGTGTCGGTGAGGGTGCCGCGCTTCTGGCCCATAATCATGGCCAGCAGCGTGAGCACCGTTACCTGAGCCGTAAAGGCTTTGGTGGAAGCCACCCCAATTTCGGGGCCGGCGTGGGTGTAGGCGCCGGCGTCGGTGGCGCGGGCAATGCTGCTGCCCACCACGTTGCACACGCCGAAGATGGTAGCGCCCTTGCTCTTGGCCAGTTCGATGGCCGCCAGCGTGTCGGCCGTTTCGCCGCTCTGCGAGATGGCAATCACGATGTCGCGCTCCGTGATAATCGGGTTGCGGTAACGGAATTCCGAGGCGTATTCCACTTCCACCGGAATGCGGGCCAGGTCCTCAATCAGGTACTCGGCCACCAGGCCGGCGTGCCAGCTTGTGCCGCAGGCCACGATGATGATGCGCTGGGCATTCACAAACTTTTGCTCGTAGGCCCGGATGCCACCCATGTTCAAGTGGCTGGCGCCCAGTTCCAAGCGGCCGCGCATGGAGTCGAGAATCGAGCGCGGCTGCTCGAAAATTTCCTTCAGCATGAAGTGCGGGTAGCCGCCCTTTTCAATGCTGTCTAGTTCCATTTCCAGCTTCTGGATGTAGGGCGTCTGGCTCACGTCCTCTTTCGAGCGGATATCCAGCTGACCATCGCGAATCACCACAATTTCGTAGTCGTTCACATACACCACTTCGTTGGTATATTCAATGATGGGCGTGGCGTCGGAGGCAATGAAAAATTCGCCTTCGCCAATGCCAATCACCATCGGCGAGCCCTTGCGGGCCGCAATGAGTTGGTTGGGCGCATCCTTGCTGAGCACCACAATGGCGTAGGCGCCCACCACTTCGTGCAGGGCCAAACGCACGGCTTCTTCCAGCGAGCAGCTGTTCTGCTTCTGAATTTCCTCAATCAGGTTCACGAAAACTTCCGTGTCCGTGTCGGAATGGAACACGTGGCCTTGCTGTTGCAAGTGCGTTTTCAGCGCGGCGTAGTTTTCAATGATGCCGTTGTGAATGATGGCAATGCGCTCCGACGTAGAGTAGTGCGGGTGAGCATTCTCGTCGTTGGGCTCGCCGTGCGTGGCCCAGCGGGTGTGGCCCATGCCCACGGTGGCATGGGTGTCTTTCTCGGCAATGTAGGACTCCAGGTCGCTCACTTTGCCCTTCTTCTTGTACACATTAAGGTCGCCGTTGAGCAGCGCGACGCCAGCGGAATCGTAGCCGCGGTATTCGAGGCGGTGTAGACCTTTGAGAATGATGGGGCAGGCCTCGCGATGGCCCAGATAAGCAACAATGCCGCACATGGCAGGAAGGGTTAAATTCGGAAAAAAGAAAAGCAAAAATGGCCAGAAGCATTCACTGGCCCCGCCGCAGGCCGGCGTTACCGCTGACGCGAGTAGTACACGCGCAGGCGGATGTTGTTGGCATCGAGCGCCGCCCGGTTCAACGATAAGTTACTCAGGGTTCGGATGTTGGGCGTTAGCACCAAGTACTTCGCCTTCGTGGCCGGGTCGCTGTACAGGTAGTTTTGCAGGAACGAAGTAATGGGAATGGTGTAAGACGACTGCCCGCTGGCGTCCGCCAACACCCCCGCGGCCGGGTAGCCCGTGCCCAAGGGGTTTTGACCGTCGGCCTGCACTACTCTATCAACCGACAAAAAGTTTACCGTACGCTGCAAAATTGAATTATTGGCGTCCGTTTCCACCCCAAACAGCTGGAGCGGGCTGCTGTATAACACGTTGGTATACGGCTTGATGGGCACCAGCAACTCGGCCCTGTTGATAACCACGCCGCTGGTGTCGTTCGATTGAGTGAGGGATTTCAGCGTGATGCGCCCCTGCAGGGTGAGGCGCGTGCTCAGGCCCGTGCCCTCCTGAACGTAGCTGGTGCCACTCAGTGCCGCCGCTGGCACGGCCCCGGAAGGGGCCGCCAGTGCCGCCAGCGCCGGGGGCAGCACGTTGGCGATGGTGGTAAAGTAGCGCGGGTCACGCGACGATGCCAGCCCCATGCCGCTGTAGGTCGGGCCGAAGTAAATGGAATAAACGTGCCTCGGGTTTCGGACGCCAGGAATGTGGTAATACACCACAATGCGCGACTTATAGCCCTTGCTGAAGCTCACGATGCTGCCGGCATGGGCGGCATTGGGCAGAACGGCAATGCCTTTCAGCCTCGTGTCGAGCTGGGTCTGCGAAAACCCGGCGGTCTTCAGGTCACTAAACAAAACGTCGGCAAACGCCGAGGGCACGGCGGATACGGCCGGCCGGGTGCCGCTGGCGGGCACAGCTGTGCGCTGTAGCAGCAGGCGCACCGTGGGGTCGGGCACGATGGTGGTCACGGCCGGCGTGGCGGCCCTAGTGGTGGTCGCCGTATCGCCCGGCGTCACTATCTGCACTTGCCTGCGGTCGAGGCGGCTGGTCAGGTTTAGGCCCAAAGGCGTCGGGTCCAGCGCTACCGTGCTGTTGCTGTCGTAGCCCGACTGCCGCTCGTCGAGCGGAGCCACCAGCTTGAATACATCGAACCGCACCGGCGTTGCCGTGCTGCCGTACACGCGGTCGAACCCCGCCACCAGCACCACCGAGTCGAGCAGGGGAGAGGTGAAGCTAGCGGGCAGCGAATCGCTCGGAATCCCGTTGCTGGCCCTCACAACGGTGTTGACGCCGGCGGCGTCGATGACATTGGAATAAAAGCCGGCCGTGGTGGTCCCGGCCACGTTGTCGGCCAGGCGGCCCACCAGGAAATTGCTGGCCTTGAGGGTTTGCACCGGCGAGAGGCGCACGGTGGCCACTTCCAGCGGAATGTCTTTGTAGGTGGTGTTGACGGCCGTTGTTTCCGGCAAATCCACGTTCAGGTCGGTGCCTTTGTCGCAGCCGGCGAGCGCCGCCAGGGCGGCCACGGCTACGAGGGGCGCACAGCGGCTAGTTAGCCAATTCATTGTACAGCGCTAGGTAAGAAGAGTGCAGGTTTTCATCGGTGGCTACCTGGCTGAGCTTGTGGTTGAGGGCGTATTCGTGGAACATGCCGTTCATGTTTTCGCTGAAGTCCTCGTCGGACCGCACCACGGTGTCGGCATATTCCATGCCCATTTTGATGAAGCCGCTGAAATCGGCCGACTTCAGCGAGGCCAGCATCTGGTCGTCGATGTCGAGCATCTTCGCTTTCTCCAGAATGTTGCCCTCGAATTTGTCGTTGAACTCGTTGTTGTAAATCGAGAACACCGACTTGGCGTCCTTGAACACCGGGTCTTTCTTGTAGGTCGTTTTCAGGTACAGCGGAATCAAACCGGTCATCCAGTCGGAGCAGTGTACGATGTTGGGCGACCAGCCCAGCTTCTTCACCGTTTCGAGCACGCCCTTGCAGAAGAAGATGGCGCGCTCGTCGTTGTCGGCGTAAAACTTGTCGTTTTTGTCGACCAGGGCCGACTTGCGGTGGAAGTAATCCTCGTTGTCGATGAAATAAACCTGCAGTTTGGCCGTCGGGATAGAAGCTACCTTGATAACCAGCGGCTTTTCGTCGTCGCCCACGGCAATGTTGATGCCGGAGAGGCGCACCACTTCGTGCAGCCGGTTTTTGCGTTCGTTGATGATGCCAAAACGCGGCACGAAAATGCGAATTTCGCAGCCCATCTCCTGCATGCTGGCGGGTAGGCGCCGGAGCATTTCAGCTACTTTCGTAGTCTGCAGAAACGGGTCGATTTCGGTGGCCGCGTAAAGGATTCGTAGCTTCGACATAAGGAATTATTGAAGAGAATGGGACAAGGCCATACTATGGGTGCACAAAATTAAACAATTTTGAGCGGAAAATCAATACAACACGCCCCGGGCCTCGCCCAATGCCTCCCTTCTCTATGCAGATACTAACAACTGCCGCTGCGTTGCATGCCTACACCGAACAAGCCCGCCAAGCCGGCCAGCGCGTGGGCCTGGTGCCCACCATGGGCGCTTTGCACGACGGCCACCTGCAACTGGTGCAAGCCGCCCGCGCCGCCTGCGACGTGGTGGTAGCCAGCATCTTTGTGAACCCCACGCAGTTTAACAACGCCGAGGACTTCCGCCTCTACCCGCGGGTGCCGGAGGCCGATGCGGCCCTGCTGGGGCCGGCCGGCTGCACGGCCCTGTTTGCGCCTTCGGTGGAAGAAATGTACCCCCGCCCTGCGGTGCTGCGGTTTGACTTCGGCGACCTGGAGCGGGTGATGGAAGGCGCGCACCGCCCCGGCCATTTCAACGGCGTGGCCACGGTGGTGAGCAAATTATTTCACATGGCGCGGCCCCACCAGGCTTTTTTTGGCCAGAAGGACTGGCAGCAGGTCGCCATCATCCGGCAACTCGTGGCCGACTTATCATTTGACCTCGAAATTGTGACCTGCCCCACCATTCGGGAAGCCGACGGGCTGGCCATGTCCTCGCGCAACCGCCGCCTCGACGCCACCGCCCGCGCTGTGGCGCCGCTGCTGCACCGGGTGCTGGAAACGGCCGCCGCGCAAGTGCGCCAGGGCGTGCCGCCTACGCAGGTGAAAGCCGCTGCTGATGCCGCCCTGGCCGCCGAGCCGCTCCTGA
Organism: Hymenobacter monticola; assembly: GCF_022811645.1. Taxonomy (NCBI): domain Bacteria; kingdom Pseudomonadati; phylum Bacteroidota; class Cytophagia; order Cytophagales; family Hymenobacteraceae; genus Hymenobacter; species Hymenobacter monticola. The sequence goes on from NZ_CP094534.1 coordinate 1,551,880, forward strand.
CGCCCGAGTACGTGGAAGTGGCCGACGCCGAAACCCTGCAGCCGCTGGACGCCTATGTGCCCGGCCGCGCCGTGGTGCTGTGCCTGGCGGCCCACCTGGGCGGCGTGCGCCTGATTGATAACGTGGTGGTGGACTAGCGCCGCCGGATTGCCAAGGCGCGGGGCGCAAGTCGCTTTACCTTTGCAGGAATTTTCTGGCGGGCGCTCTTTTTCGCCCATTCGACTTTCTCATTGAAAACGGTTTTCACGGTTCTTAAGTACGCGCTGCTGCTGAGCATTTCAGGCGCGCTGATGTGGTACGCGGTGCGGGGGCAGGACCTCTCGCGCATTGGCCACTACATTGCCACGGCCAACTATTTCTGGCTGGCCGTCACGCTGTCGCTGTCGGTGCTGGGCTATTTCAGCCGGGCCTACCGCTGGCAGATGCAGCTCAAGGCCGCGCAAAATCCGGCCCCGTACTGGCACGTGTACCACGCCAGCATGGTGGGCAACCTGGCCAACCTGGTGCTGCCGCGTATGGGCGAGGTCATCCGCTGCTCGGTGCTGCGGCGCACGAGCGGCGTGCCGGTGCAGGTGGCCATTGGCACGGTGGTAACGGAGCGGGTGATTGACGTGCTGGTGCTGCTGGGCCTGCTGAGCACGCTGCTGCTGCTGGATTTCCAGACGTTCTGGAAGTTTGTGACCGTCGATATTCTCGGCAGCCGCTACGATTCGCTGGCCCGCAACCCGCTGCCGCTGGCCATTGCGGGCGTGGTGGGAATTATTCTGCTTGTGGTCACGGGCTTTGCGCTGTTTCGCAACCTGGAGCGGCTGCGGCAGAATGCGTTTTTCAACAAGGCCGTGCTGTTTGTGAAAGGCTTGCTGGCGGGCGTATTCAGCGTGCTGAAGCTGGAAAATAAGTGGTTATTCCTCCTGCACACGTTGTTCACCTGGGTAGTGTACTACCTGATGGACTACCTGGCCTTCTTCTGCTTTCCCGAAACCTATAACCTCGACATGCGCGCCGGCTTGGCCGTGCTCACGTTTGGGGCGTTTGGCATGGCGGCGCCGGTGGCGGGCGGCATCGGGCCGTTTCACGTGCTGGTGCAGGGCGTGCTCATCGTGTATGGCATCAGCAAAGAAGCCGGCATTGCCTACGCATTGGTGGTACACGGCGCCCAGACGCTGCTGGTGGTGCTCATGGGCGGCATCAGCTTCATTGCCGTGGCCGCCGCCGACAAAGGCAGCGTAGCCGCCGAAGCCGAAGCCATTGCCGACGAGCCGCTTACCAGTGAGTAAGCGGACTGGTGGGTGAGTGGGTTGGGGGAATAGAACACCTGCCTGCTGCTCCACCAACCCACTCACCCACCAACCCATCAGAATATGTGGACGAAAGATAAAATTCTCAGCCGCGAACAACTGCCGGCCACCGTGGCGGCCTGGCGCGAACAGGGCCGCAAAGTGGTGTTCACCAACGGTTGCTTCGATTTGCTGCACCTCGGCCACGTCGACTACCTGGAGCAGGCCCGGAACCTGGGCGACGCCCTGGTAGTGGGCCTGAACACCGACGCTTCGGTAGGCGCCCTCAAGCCCGGCCGGCCCATTCAGGACGAGGACGCGCGGGCGCGCATTCTGGCGTCTTTAGCGTTTGTGGATGCCGTGGTGCTGTTCGGCGAGCCCACGCCGCTGGCCCTCATCGAACTCGTGCAGCCCGACGTGCTGGTGAAGGGCGATGACTACGCCATCGACGGAATTGTGGGGCATGAGTTGGTGTTAAATAGGGGCGGACAGGTGCTCACCGTGCCATTAGTGCCGGGCTATAGCACCTCGCGTATCGTGGAGCGCATTTTGCGTACTACGTAGCAGTATTCACCCTTTTTCTCTTTCAGCCATGTATTTCCTGTTGATTTTGCTGATGCTCGTTAGCTTCGGCATTCAGTGGCGTCTGCGCAGCAAGTTCAAGCAGTACGCGCAAGTGGGCCTGCATGCCAATTTGACCGGCGCCCAGATTGCCGAGCTTATGCTGGCCGACCACGGTATTACCGATGTGCGCATCATCAGCACCGACGGTAGCCTCACCGACCACTACAACCCCACCGACAAAACCGTGAACCTGAGCGAGGGCGTGTACGCCGAGCGCAGTGCCGCTGCGGCCGCCATTGCCGCCCACGAATGCGGCCACGCCGTGCAGCACGCCACGGCCTACTCCATGCTGCAGTTCCGCTCGGCCATGGTGCCCGCCCTGAGCGCCGTGTCCACCTATATGCCGTGGATTCTGCTGGCCGGCGTGTTCATGATTAACCGCTCGCTGATTCCGCTGGGCGTGGGCATTGCGTTGTTTTCGCTCACCACGCTCTTTTCCTTCGTCACCCTGCCCGTAGAATTCGACGCCTCGCGCCGGGCCCTGGCTTGGATGGACAAGCGCGGCGTGGTGACCACCCAGGAGCACGCCATGGCCAAGGACGCCCTCTGGTGGGCGGCCATGACCTACGTGGTGGCCGCCATCAGTTCCCTGGCTACACTGCTTTACTACGTAAGCATTTTCATGAGCGGCAGCCGGCGCAACTAAAGCCGCGCATTTCATTGAAAAAGCCGCTGCTTCGGTTGAGGTAGCGGCTTTTTCGCGTTCAGGCTCCGTGGTAGTATCAGATGTGCGGGTTTAAGATTTCGTTGGATTGGCGGTGTGGGATTTAACGAATTACTTCCACATAGCCTTTCAACTGCTGGCCTGAGCGGCGGTTGCGTAGCAGGTAATAATAGATGCCCGCGGCTTGATTCGGGGCATTCCAGCGGTTATCGTATCGCTCCTGCCGGTACACCAGGCCACCCCAGCGGTTGTAAATACTTATACTCCAGTCGGCTGCCTGCAGGCCGGCGAGGCGAAAGGCTTCGTTGGCCGCGTCGGCATTGGGGGTGATGACGTTGGGGACCTGGCAAGCTATTGCTACCGTTGTATCGGCGCGGGTGCAGCCCTGATAATTGCTTACCTCTACCCAGTACGTGCCCGGTGTGCTGACATTGAGCTGATTACCGGTTGAATTGTCCGACCAGCGAGTGGTGCTGCCGGCCGGTTGCGTGGGCAGGGAAAGCAAGGTTGGGCCAGCGCATAGCCACACTGTGTCGGGAAGTGCTACGTTGGGCACCGGGGAGATGATGAGGTTTCGAAAGGAGAAGTAGTACTGGCCCCGCAGGGTGGTCGAAAGCTTGATGCGGTAGGTGCCGGCTACCGGGTAAGCCCGTGCGGCCGAGGGCCCCTGCACCGAATCGGCCGCGCCGGTCAGCGGGTCGTAAAAGGTCCAGGTAAGGGGGCCGGTGCCGGTCGGGATTTCGTAGGGCGCAAACGACACCGTCGCTCCTGCGCAGGCGGTTTCAGCCATGTAATCGAGGGAGGGCGGCTGCAGGCGCACGATGTTCTGCAGGTTATGGTCGCTAATGCCCGTAATGTTGTTGACCGCCACCGTCGGTAATCCGACGGGACGGTAATTCACGTCCAGCCCCCGTCGGTTGGGACGGTCTATTATGCCGAGGGTGTTGCCGGAAATAGCATAGATGCGACCATCGGGGCCAATTTCGATATCTCCCATCGCCCGAAAATCAGGGTCGGTGAGCAACGATTTGCGGATGACAAATTTGGAATTGCGAATGGCTGCCGTTGACCCCGCCCGTAAGTCGTACTGGTATAGGATGGCAGCATCAAAAGCATTGCCGGGGCCAAGAAGCCTTCCTTGGGTCTGGTAAAGCTTAGAAGCATCGGCCGAAAACTCAAAGTCGTAGATAAACGAGTTGGCTACGTCGGTGTCCAGTACTTGCGCATTGCTCAAAAGCCCGGTGGCCCCGTCAAAATCAAACAGTTCGACGGGCGCATAAAGCCCGGCCCGCACCAGATGCCGGCCATCCGGCGCAAATTTCATCATGCTGATGTTTGTGCTTGGGCGGCTACCGGCGCTGGCCACGGGCGTTGCATTAACACCAGCCGGGGTCACCAAAAAGCTGTAGAAAGTGCTGTTGCCCAGCCCATGTACCACTACCCACACATCGCGGCGGTTGCTGTGCTGCATGCCCACCACGCCCTCGGTGATTTTGCTGCTAAGGGTAGGCGTGGGCAAGCGCACATTGCGCACAGCCGTGACGCCGCCCAGCCCACCCCGAAGCGACATATCGACTTCGGTGTAGGACAGACCTCCGTTGAGTAGATTTTGCTGGGCGTCGGTGGTGAAGACGTAATAAAGCGACTGGCTGCCGGGGCGCTGCACAATCAGCGTGCTGTGATGGGCACCGAATCCGGCGTTGAGTTGGGCAACGGCTCCGTCGCAGGTGCTACAGGCGTTGGTCATGGGGTTGTGCTGGCTGTCCCAAACCGTGTTGCCATTGGTGTAGAACAGGAGCCGGCCACTGGCGTCGGAAATAGCGGAGCAACCGCCGGCCGAGTGCCGGAAGCTGGTGGCGAAAAAGGCCGGTCCCGAGGGCCGAAAGTTCAGCCCGTACAGAAAGTTGAAAGCCCAGTTGTTATTCTCGCCCTGCGCACACGCCTGCCCACCACCCGTCAACAATAGCAAAAGAAGAGTAAGCAAACGCATGGGCAGTAGCACGAAGAGAGAACAAACTTCTTGGAACAATTGGGCAGCGCAAAAATTGAGCCCATCGCAGCCGGTGCCCCAGCTAAAACGAGCACGCCCCGCCGAATGAACGACGGGGCGTGATTAGTATCAGGCTTCCAGGGGTTGCTATCCCAGCTTCTTGTACCGCACGCGCTTCGGCTCCACGTCGCCCAGGCGCTTGCGCTTGGCTTCCTCGTAATCAGTGAAGTTGCCCTCGAACCACACCACCTCCGAGTCGCCCTCGAAGGCCAGGATGTGCGTGGCCAGCCGGTCCAGGAACCACCGGTCGTGCGAGATGATGACGGCGCAGCCGGCGAAGTTTTCCAGCGCGTCTTCCAGGGCCCGGATGGCGTTCACGTCCAGGTCGTTGGTGGGCTCGTCGAGCAGCAGCAGGTTGGCGCCTTGCTTGAGCGTCATGGCCAGGTGCACGCGGTTTTTCTCGCCGCCCGAGAGCATGGCCACCTTCTTTTCCTGGTCGCCGCCGCCAAAGTTAAATTTGCTCACGTAGGCGCGGGAGTTCACCGGCCGGCCGGCCAGCAGCATGGTTTCGGTGCCGCCCGTGATGGCGTCGAACACCGATTTGGCTGGGTCCAAGGTGTCGTGCTGCTGGTCGATGTAGGCCGTTTGCACCGTGGGGCCCACCACGAAGGTGCCCGCATCGGGCTGCATTTGCTCGGTGATGAGGCGGAAGAGCGTGGTTTTGCCTGCGCCGTTGGGCCCGATGATGCCCACGATGCCGCCCTGCGGCAGCGCGAAGCTCAGGTTTTCGAACAGCAGCTTGTCGCCAAACGCTTTGGTGATACCCTCGGCCTCAATCACCTGCGCGCCCAGGCGCGGGCCGTCGGGGATGAACAGTTCCAGCTTCTGCTCCTTGTCTTTGGCTTCCTCGCTGGCTAGCTTGTCGTAGTTGGCCAGGCGGGCCTTGCCTTTGCTCTGGCGGGCTTTGGGCGACATGCGTACCCACTCCAGCTCGCGCTGCAGGGTTTTGGCGCGCTTGCTTTCCTGGTTTTCCTCCTGGGCCAGGCGGGCCGTTTTCTGCTCCAGCCAGCTGCTGTAGTTGCCCTTCCACGGAATGCCCGAGCCGCGGTCCAGCTCCAGAATCCAGCCGGCCACGTTGTCGAGGAAGTACCGGTCGTGGGTCACGGCAATGACGGTGCCTTTGTATTGCTGCAAGTGCTGCTCCAGCCAGTACACGCTTTCGGCGTCGAGGTGGTTGGTGGGTTCGTCGAGCAGCAGCACGTCGGGCTCCTGCAGCAGCAGGCGACACAGGGCCACCCGGCGCTTCTCACCGCCCGAGAGGTTGCCGATAATGGCTTCTTCGGGCGGCGTGCGCAGGGCGTCCATGGCGCGCTCTAGCTTGCTGTCGAGGTTCCAGGCGTCGAGCTGGTCCAGCCGTTCCTGCACCTTGCCCTGACGCTCCAGCAGCTTGTCAAAATCGGCGTCTTCGGCCCCAAAGGCTTCGTTGATTTCGTCGTATTCCTTCAGCAGGGCCACGGTTTCGGCGGCGCCTTCTTCCACCACCTCGCGCACGGTTTTGGTGGGGTCGAGCTGGGGCTCCTGCTCCAGGTAGCCCACCGAGTAGCCCGGCGAAAACACCACTTCGCCCTGGAACTGCTTGTCGACGCCGGCAATGATTTTCAGCAGGCTCGACTTGCCCGAGCCGTTGAGGCCGAGCACGCCAATTTTGGCCCCGTAGAAAAACGAGAGGTAGATGTTTTTGAGAACTTGCTTCTGGGGCGGGTAAATCTTACTCACGCCGGCCATGCTGAAAATAATGGTCTGGTCGCTCATGGGAGTCGGGGAGGGGCTGGTGGACGAATTGCAGCCGCAAAGAACGACACCCGCGGCTTGCAAGCCATGCGCCGTCCGTGGGGTTTTGCCGGCCTTGCGTCGAGTAGTGCCGGCCATTGTGCTGCGTTTCGGGCACGTTTCCTGACCGCTACATCTTATCATCACGTTTTTAGCGTAAACTTGTATTCCCTTCCCTTTCCCGTTTCAGCCACTTTCTCTTTTTCACCTTCCTGCCCACCCCTCGCACTCCTACCCACGAGCTTACACATTTAGTATGGAACCAACCGACCACTTGCTGGCCGAAGCCCAGCGCTACGGCTACGTGGAAGCCGGCGGCGTGTGGCTGCGCCCCGTGCTTGCCCAGCCCGCCCGCCAGATTGGCCTGGTCAAAGAAACGGACGACGCGGCGCTGCTCTATTTCGCCCAACGCTTTGAAACGCTAAGCGCCAAGATTGATGCCTTGCTGGCCAAAATGGAAGCCAGCGATAACAAAGGCTCCTTCCTCATGAAGGCCCTGCACCTCAAAGAGCAGCTGCAAACCTTCGACGGCCTCGGCGATTTTGAGGCCCTGCACCGCCGTCTCACCGACGCCGAAGACGCCATTGGTGTAACGGTGGCCCAGAACCGGGAGAAAAACCTGGCTACCAAGCTCGGTTTCATCAAGGAAGCCGAGGCCCTGCGCGACACCGTGGAGTGGGTATCGGCCAGCGAAAAGGTAAAGGACCTGCGCCAGGGCTGGCTCAAAACCGGCCCCGTCGACAAGGGCATGACCGAGCAGCTGGAAAGCCGTTTCCAGGCCGCCATCCAGGAGTTCTTCGACCGGCGCAAGGCGTTCCAGTCCGACAAGAAAGCCATGGTGACGCGGGTGCAGAACCGTTACCGCGACCTCATTCAGCAGGCCGAAAGCCTGAAAGATTCCGACCAGTTCGAAACCACCTCGCGCCAGCTCAAGCAGCTGCAGCAGGCGTGGCGTGAAGTGAACGGCACGCTGCCCAAAAAGCAGGCTTCCGAACTCTGGACGCGCTTTCGCGCCGCCAACAACCACTTCTTCGAGCGCCTCAAAACGCACATTGCCTCCCAGCAGGCCGCCAGTGCCGGCACCGCCGCTACGCCCGACGTGCTGCTGGCCCGTAAACGCGCCCTGGCCGAACGCGCCGAGGCGCTGATGAGCGTGCCGCCGCAGGAGGCTATTCATCAGGCCAAAGCCTTGCAGGCCGAATGGAAGCAGGTGGGCACCGTGCGGGGCGAAGAGTCGGACCGCATCTGGCAGCGCTTCATGGTGGCTTGCGACAAGATATTCGAGCTCAGTGCGTTGGAGTACCACCTGCGCAAGCGCGCCGCCACCGAGCCCGTGCCTACCGCCCCGGCCGAGCGCGCCCGCTTCCGGGCCAGCACGTTGCGCGAGTTGCTCAAGGACGACCACGCCGAGCTCGAAACCTTGCGCGACAACCTCGACAAGCTCAGCCCCAGCGCGGCCAACGAGTCGTTCCGGCAGATGCTGCAAACCAAAATCCGTTCGTTTGAGCGCAAAATCCGCACGAAAAACGACCTGATTGCGCTGTTTACCCAGCAGGCGCAGGCCGCTGGCTAACTTTGGTCGGGCTTTTGCGTTGTCGCAAAAGCCCCGGTTTAGAGGACCTTGTTTCTTAACTGGAAATTGTTACCTTCGCCAACCTTTTTTTATCCGACTCCCTATGTATTGGACACTCGAACTGGCTTCTTACCTGGAAGATGCTCCCTGGCCGGCCACCAAAGACGAACTGATTGACTTTTCCATCCGCTCGGGTGCGCCCATGGAAGTGGTAGAAAACCTCCAAGCCCTGGAAGACGACGGCCAGCCCTACGAGAACATCGAGGAAGTGTGGCCCGACTACCCCACCAAGGAGGACTTCATGTTCAACGAGGACGAGTATTAATGGCGCTTGGTGCTTGGTTGTTGGTGCTTGGCTATTTCCAGGATTAACTACCAACAATGAGCCAAGCACCAACAACCAAACACCAAGCACTCCAAATAGAAAATTTGGTTGCGGGCTACCCCGGTAGGGTGTTGGTCCGCAACCTTTTTTTGTGCCTGCCGGGGCCAGCCTTTGTAGCGGTGGTGGGTCATAATGGCAGCGGCAAAACCACGCTGTTTCGGGTGCTTACTGGCCAGCTGCCCTACCAAGGCAGCGTGCAGTTGCTGGGGCAGGAAGTGCGCGGCCTGCAGCGGGCCGCCTCGGCAGGCTTGCTGGGCTACCTGCCTCAGCGCGGCAGCATCGACTTTGCCATTTCCGTGCGTGAGCTGGTGGTGATGGGCCGCTACCGCCACCACGGCCTGCTCAGCGCGTATGCCCCAGCAGATTATGCGCTGGCCGATGTGGCCCTGGCCCGCGTGGGCATGGCGCACCTGGCCGGGCGCGACTTCACCCAGCTATCGGGCGGCGAGCAGCAGCTGGTGTGGCTGGCGCAGCTCAGCCTTCAGGATGCGCAGGTGTACCTGCTCGACGAGCCCACCCAGCAGCTCGACGTGTACTACCGCCGCCAGGTGTTCAGCCTGTTGCACGGCTGGGCCAGCACGCAGGGCAAAACGGTGCTCTGCAGCACGCACGACCTCGACAACCTGTCTGATTTGACCGGTTTCTTGCTGAACCTGTCAGAACCGCAGCCGCAGCTACGGCCCATCAACGCGGCTTCTGTGCAGGAAGCCCGCCACTGGCTGGAACAAGCGCCCATTTTGCGCTGAATGAGCTGCGGAAGAATCCGGGCACACTTAGGCGCGCCGGCCCGGCCGCCCGCGCAGCACGTGCGCAATGGAACGCATGAATGGCCCCGGCGACACCGAATTCATGATGCGGAAATTGTCGGCCCACGAAGTCGTCTCGTCCAGAAAGCGGAAAATGCGCTCCACGGGGTTGCGCTCGAACAACTGCCGGAAAATGTCGCGCGTGCTCTCGCCGCGCCGCTTCATAATATCGAGCAGTAAGGTGTCGAACAGCTTAAATTGCCATTTATCGCCGGTGGCATCCACCGGCGGGTGGCCGGTGCCGGCCAGCGCCGCCACCAGCCGCGCCGAGTGCTGCTGAATGCGTTTAAAGGCATAGCCGGTGCTGGGCTTGGCGCGCCCGCCGCGCGTGCCGAGGTTGATAATGTGCGGCCCGTGGCGGGCCGGTAGCGGGTGGTCCGTCATCGGGATGGCACCGACTTCCTCGGCGGTTATGCGGTAGGCTTTTAGGCCCAGCGTATTGGTCAGATAGTCTCGAATGGCGGCCTCGTATTCCGTTTTCAGCAGCACGTTTTCGGAGAACAGGGTGTACTCCACCAGTGCTTTGCGGGCCGTGTAGGGCAGCACGTAGATGAACCGTGCCTCGTGTTGCTGCTCGCCGCGGAAGTCCATGAACTCCATTGTCGTCGGGTTGAACACATCCGCATCGGTTTCCACTTCCCACCCCACAAAGTGCTGCAGCAGGTAGCGGTGCTTTTCCGGCTGCCGGAGCTTCGCCAGGTCGGGCGGCCGGCTATCAAAGCCGTAGCGGGCCGTGAACGCTCCGGTGGCCGTAGTGGCCCGGACGCCGCTAGCCGTATTCTCCAGCGCCGTCACGTGGCCCTGCTCGAAACGGAACTGCGGATTATCGGCCAGCGCGCGCCGCACGAAACGGTAGTAGTCCAGCCCGTTGATGGTCTTGTAGCGGTAGCGCCCCAGGTCAATAATCTTGTCAAAGCCGGGACTGCGGAAGGCAATCTGGCTCCACTCATGTGCTACGACACCGTCAAAAACCGTGGGCACATCGGTCCAGAACGACCAGGTGCGGTCATTTTGGTCTTTGGCTTCGGGTTCGATGAGCAATACTTTTTTTGTGGCCAAGCGTGGCTCCTGCGCCATGTGAAACGCCAGACTCAGGCCCGCTGCGCCGCCGCCCACAATGAGGTAGTCAAAATCAGAATCAGAAGCGAGGGGAGGAGCAGGCATTGTGAAAGGGCAACGGAAGCGGCGCAAGCTACCGACAAAAAAAGCCGCTCCCGAAGAAACGGCTTTTGCTGTCAATGGTTTCGAAGCGGAAGGCTGTTGCCTACAAAACCCGTGGAATTCGGGAGAAATCCGACAAATCTGTGGTCTAGAAATTCGGCGACAGCAGGTACTTGTGGTAGAAGTCGTCGATGATTTTCACGGCTTCGCTGGCGTCGTCCACAATCTGCACCAGGTTCAGGTCCTCGGGCGAGATGTTGTGCTCTTCGTGCAGCATCACGTCCTTAATCCACTGAAACAGGCCGTTCCAGTAGGCCGAGCCCACCAGCACGATGGGGAAGCGGCTGATTTTCTTGGTTTGAATCAGCGTCATGGCTTCAAATAGCTCGTCGAGCGTGCCAAAGCCGCCGGGCATGCCCACGAAGGCCTGCGCGTACTTCACAAACATCACCTTGCGCACGAAGAAGTAGTCGAAGTCGATGCACTTGTCCTGGTCGATGTAGATGTTGTGCGTTTGCTCAAAAGGCAGCTCAATGTTGAGGCCCACCGACTTGCCGCCTTCGGCGCGGGCGCCCTTGTTGCCGGCTTCCATGATGCCGGGGCCGCCGCCCGTGATGACGCCGTAGCCGTGGCGCACCAGCTTGGCCGCGATTTCCTCGGCCATTTGGTAGTAAGGATTCTCGGGCTTGGTGCGAGCCGAGCCGAAGATGCTTACGCACGGGCCGATTTTGGACATCTTCTCGAAGCCCTCCACAAACTCGGCCATCACCTTGAAAATCTGCCAGCTGTCGGCAATTTTAATCTCGTTCCAGTCCTTGTCGACGAAGGCTTTGCGCAGGCGTTGCTCGTCTTCCAGGGCCATGGCGCTTTCGCCGTTGGCACTCTGGCGCATTTCCGTGATGGAAGTTAGCTTGTCGTCGTTGACGTTGGGTTGCTTGATGGTTTTGCCGCTGCCGGCGTTCAGCATGTCGTCAGCAATTTTGGTTTTGCTGGTTTTGGGTTTTTTCAGAGTAGACATATTGTCGAGGTGGGAATTCCTACAAAAACAAAATCGCCCCGGAAGCGGGGCGACCAAAAGTAGGGCGTCAAAGTTATCAAATTGTTAGCAAATAAAAATGCTACCGTTGGGGCGGTGACAATTGTCTGTCATCCTGAGCAGAGCGAAGGACCTTCTCACGACATAACGATTTATGCGAACGTGGGAATGTCCTTCGCCACACTCAGGGCGACAGGTGATTACAAATGACAAAAACTTATACCAGCTGCCGCAGCGCCATCTCAAACGAGCGCTGCGCAATGCCGGTAGGCGCCGCATTCTCGGCGTGCGTGCGCTCCAGGGCGGCCCCGATGATGCGCGAGGTATCGGCGAAAATGGCTTGGTCGGTGATTTCGGCGCCGGTTTCCATCAGGTAGGCAAACACGCGGGCCATGCCGCAGTTGGCAATGAAATCGGGCACCACGGCCGTGCGCTCGTCGGCGAACAGGCCGGTGGGGCCGAAGAAGATTTCGGGGTCAGCAAACGGCACGTTGGCGCCGCAGCTAATCACCTTGAGGCCCCCGGCTACCAGTTGCTCCACCTGCCCGCGCGTTACCAAGCGCGACGCAGCGGCCGGAATAAAGATGTCGGCCCCAACCGACCAGATTTTCTCGTTGATTTCGGCAAACGGCAGCAACTGGTCGGCCGTGAGGGCGTTGCCCTGGCGGGCCAGCAGCAGCGCCCGGATTTCTTCCAGGCCCAATCCCTCGGCGCTCAGCAAGCCGCCGGCCCGGTCGATGATGCCCACGATGCGCACGCCCTGCCCGGCCAGGTAGTAGGCCGCCGCCGCGCCCACGTTGCCCCAGCCCTGGATGATGGCGCGCTGCCCGCGCAAGTCGGTGCCGGGCCAAAGGCGGTAGTAGTGGCGCACGGCCTCGGCCACGCCGTAGCCGGTGATGAGGTCGGCCACGGTGTATTTGCGGGCCAGGTCGGGCGAAAAAGCCGCGTCTTCCACCACTTTGATGACGCCCTGGCGAAGCTGGCCCAGCTTCTGGATTTTTTGGGGTTCGGTGGCGCGGTAATGCCCGTTCACCACGCCCTCCTGCGGATGCCAAAGACCGTATTCCTCAGTAATAGGAATAACCTCATGTATCTCGTCTACGTTAAGGTCCCCACCAGTGCCGTAATAGTTTTTCAGCAGTGGGAACACGGCCCGGTACCAGCGTTCGAGTACGCCGCGCTTGCGCGGGTCCTGCGGGTCAAAATTGATACCCGATTTTGCCCCACCGATTGCCGGCCCTGATACCGTGAACTTGACCTCCATCGTTTTTGCCAGGCTTTCCACCTCGCGCTTGTCGAGGCCCTTGCGCATGCGCGTGCCGCCGCCGGCGGCCCCGCCGCGCAAGGAATTGATGACGACCCAACCCTCGGCTTCGGTTTCAGCGTCTTGCCACTCGAAGACGATTTCGGGGCGCTTGTTTTCAAATTTTGTGAGTAAGTCAAGCATCGATTGAGGTCAAAAAAGCATCTTTCAAAACACAGCTGTAAAGGTATGGGCCAATTGCTGCCCCCGCCGAGGATTCGAATTGCATTCCGAATAGAATAAAACCTTCGAATACTTAAGTATTATAGTGGGAAATAAAGCGGTTTTCCCCTCTTTTGCGTAGTGGTGTCGGAACTACCTCGATAACACGACTGTATTTCAGTTATCCTACTCTTCCATTTTCCCGTTCACTTTTTATCGACTTCATGAAACCATTGCATTCGCGTGTTGAAGCGCAACAGTTGGACCGTGCCGCGGCTATGCTCAAGGTTCTCTCGCATCCCAAACGACTGGCTATAGTTGACCTGCTGGGCAAAACCAAGGGCAAGGACAGCCAAATGTCGGTTACCGATATCTACCAAGCCCTCGACCTGCCGCAGGCCATTGCCTCGCAGCACCTCATCACCCTCAAAGACCGGGGCGTGCTGAAATCAAGCAAGGTGGGCACCAAAATTTATTACTCCCTGGCAGTGCCGCAGCTGCTCAAAGTAATTGACACCCTGGAAGATTATTCGGGCCGATTGTAACTCAAAAGAGCAAGTTTGTATAGGAGGCTGTTTCGGAAGAAGCAGCCTTTTTTATGCCCCCGCCGGCTGGCTGAACGCCGCATGCAGGGCCAGCACCTGTGGCAGCAGCGGCTGTGCGTCGTCGTTGGTTAGCACATGGTCGGCCCGCTGCATTTTCTCTTCCTCGCTCATTTGCTTGGCCATGATGGCCCGCACCTCGGCCAGGGAGCGGTGCGGGTCGCGCCGAAGCACGCGCGCCTCCCGCACGGCCAGCGGCGCATACACCATGATGACGCGGTCAAGCTGCTTGTAGGAGCCGGCTTCGAAGAGCAGGGCGGCCTCCTTGAGCACGTAGGCGTGGCCGGCGGCGGCCTGGGCGGCGGCCCACTGCTCAAAGTCGGTGCCCACGTGCGGGTGTACCAGCCCGTTGAGCTGGGCCAGCAGCGCCGGGTTGTTGAACACCGTACCGGCCAGCGCCGGGCGGTTGAGCCGGCCGGCGGCATCGTAAGTGTCGGGGCCGAAGGCGGCGCTGAGCTGTTGGCGCAGTTCGGCGCCGTTCTCCATCAGCCAGCGGGCGCGCGAGTCGGCGTCATAGGTAGGCACGCCGAGGGCCTGAAATAAGCGGCTGGCAATGCTCTTGCCCGAGCCGATGCCGCCGGTGATGCCAATGCGCAACATAGTCAGGGTTTGGGGGCTTTGGGGGCACGCGGCTGGGCCGAAGCGGACGGTTGGATGACGCGCACGCTGGAGACGGACGGCCGCACCTGCGCGGGAGCAACAAGCGCCACTTCCGTACCGTCGGTATCGGGCGTGCCCGGCGGCAGGGCGACGGGGTAAGGGCTGGGCAGCGCGTTAATCAAAGTGGCTGGCCCGCGAAATGCCGCGACGGCTGGAGTCAGGTGCGCGGCTTTTTCCTGGGCAGAATCCGAAACCAACACCAGGGGCAGGCGGCGCGTGGCGTAGCGGTCGAAGGTGAGGCGCAGGGTGTCGCCGGCCCATTCGTTCACCTGCACGCCTTCCAGGGCGATTTGCAGGCCACGGCGCCAGGCCTCGGGCGGTAGGTAGCGGGTGCCGGGCAAGGGCACGGGGCGCAGGTCGGCCGGGTGGGTGCCCCAGCCCATGTTGGCCCGCAGCAAGCGCCAGCCCTGGCCCGTGACCGTGACCGGCAACGCCGTCGGCAGCGGCCGTAGCGGTACGTAGCGGGCCGAGTCGTAGTGCCAGGCCAGCGGGCAGCTCACGCGGGTGGTGTAGGTCTTGTTCAGGGCATTCATCTGCCAGAACAGGCCGGCGGCCAACAAACAGGCCGTCACGGCGCGGTAAAAGCTGGGCTCCTGCCCCGCGAAGGGCCGCACAAACCAGCGCACGAGCCGGCTGGCCCGGGTGAGGGGCCCGGCCATGGCTAGCTAGCGGCAGGAGTTTCGGTGGCCGCAGCGGTGGCTTTGCTACCCACCTCACGGGCAATGGCCGAACGGTCGAAGCGCAGCTTCACGCCGCGGTCTACCTCCACCACCACGGTTTCATCAGTCAGGTCGACCACCAAGCCGTGCAGGCCGCCGATGGTGACAACGCGTGAGCCCTTTGCCAGCGACTGGCGGAAGGCTTTGGCGTCGGCCGTGCGCTTCTGCTGGGGCCGAATCATAAAGAAGTAAAACACCAAGCCAATGGCAATGGGAATGATGAGCTGGGTAACGTCCATTCCAGTGGCGGCTTGCAAGAGCAAAGTCAACAGCATGATGCTAAAATAAATAGATGCGGATTAAAGTGGCTTTTTGTCGCCGGCCGTCAGCACGTTGCCTTTGATGAATATGGTGGTGATGGTGGGCTGGGTGTTGGCCCGTACCGCCACCTGCTTGCCGATGATGCCTTGTTTGCCGCGGCTGTCAAACTGTACCTCAATCTTGCCCTCGGCGCCGGGGGCAATGGGCTCTTTGGTCCAGCTGGGCGTGGTGCAGCCACAGGAAGCAGTGGCGTCCTCTATCAGCAGCGGCGACTTGCCGGTGTTGGTGAAGGTGAACGTATGATTGACCTTGCTATCGGGTTGAATGTCACCGAAGTCAAACTCAGGCTCGGCAAATTTCATCACCGGCGCATTGGGGTTGACGGCCTCGCTTTCATTTACCACATTGGGGTTGTCGATGGTGGGGTTGGCAGCGTCGGAAGTCACGTTGGCGGCCGCGTTCATGCCTTCGGTACCGGCCTCTGTTTTGTCGCGGTTGCAGGCGCCCAGCAGAAGCGTGGCCGCCAGGAGAATCTGGTATTTCATAGGATGTAACTGATAATCGGTATTGGGTAGTCAGTAGTCAGACAAGAGTTTATCCGATTACTGACTACTCAATACCGATTACTTTAAAAAACTACAGCTTGGCGATAATGCTTTGAGCAAACTGGCTGGTGCTGGCTTTGCCGCCCAGGTCGCCGGTGCATTCTTCCTTGTTCAGCAAAGTGGCTTCCAGGGCTTTGTCGATTTGTTCGGCTTTGGCGTGCTCGCCCAAGTGATGCAGCATCATCAAGGCCGAGCGGAGCAGGGCGGTGGGATTGGCTTTGCCCTGGCCGGCGATGTCGGGCGCCGAGCCGTGCACGGCTTCAAAAATGGCCATGTTGTCGCCGATGTTGGCGCCAGCCACCACACCCAAGCCGCCCACGAGGCCGGCGCAGAGGTCCGACAACAAATCGCCGAACAGGTTGGTGGTTACAATCACGTCGAACTGCTCGGGCTTGCCCACGAGCTGCATGCACATGTTGTCGATGATTTTGTCCTCGAACACAATCTCGGGGAACTCCAGGCTGGCTTCTTTGCAGGCGTTAATCATCAGCGTGCCGGCCATCTTGATGATGTTGGCTTTATGGGCCAGCGTCACCTTTTTGCGGCCGTGCTTGGCGGCGTAGGCGAAGGCGGCGCGGCAAATTTTGCGCGAGCCCTCCACCGTGACGCGGGCAATGGCGTCGGCAATGCCAAGGCGCTCATCCCACAGCTCCAGGCCGGAGTACAGACCTTCGGTGTTTTCGCGGAAGAGCACGAGGTCGATGCCCTCGTAGCGGGTCTGGATGCCGGACGTGGTTTTGCTGGGGCGCACGTTCTGGTAGAGGTCGTACTTCTGGCGCAGCGTCACGTTGATGCTGCGGAAGCCTTTGCCCACCGGCGTGGTGATGGGGCCTTTGAGGGCCACCTTATTCTTTTCCAGTGATTTGAGCAGCGCGTTCGGAATCAACTCGCCCGATTGGTCAAACGTGGTCTGGCCCGCGTTCTGCTCTTCCCATTGTACCGGCACCTGCGCCGCAGCGAAAATATCGGTTACCGCTTTCGTGATTTCGAGGCCTATGCCGTCGCCGGGAATGAGGGTTACTACGTGCATCGTACTGGGTAATGAGTGATTGGGAGTAAGCACAAAGGACGGAATGGATGAATGAGCGAAGACTGAAATTTATCGGTCGTTCCCTCATTCACCCATTCCGTCAAGCACTTAGCGACCCGAAAAAATTAAGCGCCCTTGCGGGAATTGATTTGGTTGATGAGCTGGTCGACGTCGCCCAGCAGTTGCTCGGCTTTGGATTTGGCGTCGGAAATCACGCGCTGGCCTTCGCTTTTGGCGTAAGACTGGCCTGCGCCTTCGCGGCTGGTCACCAAGCTGTCGGTGAGGTCGGCCAGCACGGAGCGGTACTTCTCCAGCTGGTAGCTGAGCCAGGAGCGGGTTTCGGTGCCGGGTTCGGGCGCATAGAGCAAGCCAAGGGCTGCGCCGGCGAGGGCGCCGCCTGCAAAGCACAGGATGCCGGTGGTGGTTTTGCTAGCCATGGTTATCGGAGAGGGAGTAAGGTGAGAATGTTTTCAGGGCTGCGTACGAAGAAACGCGGCTGTAGATGCAAAAGTGGCTATATCGGCCCAATGTTCAGCCGCCAGGCATGCATAGGCCATAAAGTTGCTGCTCCGCCGCGCTGGCCGCTACTGGTTGTCCAGCAGGCCGCGGCCCGATTTGCGGATGTCGCCGCTGGCGGCCAGGTCCGTCGCCAGCTTGTCAAGAATACCGTTCACGAACTGCTTGCTCTTGGGCGTACTGTAGAGCTTGCTGATTTCAATGTATTCGTTGATGGTCACTTTCACCGGAATGCCGCGGAAGAGTTGCATCTCGGTAAGGGCCATTTTCAGGATGATTTTGTCGAGCAAGGCCACACGCTCCACGTCCCAGTTCTGCACCGAGCCGGCGATGAGCTTCTCCATCTTGTCATCCTCGATGAGCGTCTGCTTGTAGAGCGTTTCGGCAAACTCGCGGTCGTCCTGCCAGTTGGCCGAGAGGTTCATCAGTTCCTGCTTCTCGTCGGCTTCGAAGGGCAGCATTTTCAGCGTCTTCAGCACCAAGTTGCGCACGATGGGCCGGTTTTCCTCCCAGTTCAAATCCGCTGCTTCGAGCTGGCGCGGCAGGGCTTCGCCTTTGAAGACGAAGTCCTTGTAGATGTGGCGCAGGATTTCGAGGTCGGTGTTGTAGTCCAGCTCGGGCGCGTCGGTGTCCTTGCCGTTGAGGTAGGCTAAGATGGTTTCGTCGGCCTTCATTTCCTGCCAGGC
Source organism: Hymenobacter monticola (assembly GCF_022811645.1). Taxonomy (NCBI): domain Bacteria; kingdom Pseudomonadati; phylum Bacteroidota; class Cytophagia; order Cytophagales; family Hymenobacteraceae; genus Hymenobacter; species Hymenobacter monticola. The sequence goes on from NZ_CP094534.1 coordinate 1,569,770, forward strand.
TGCCGTGAGGGCTTCGAGTTCCTCGGCGCCTTCCCAGGCCAGCTTGCGGCGGATGGTGGTGCTTTGCAGCTGCTCGTTGGCCATCAGCTTGGCAATGGCCTTGTTCTGGTGCAGGCGGCTGGTATCCAACGCGTTTTCGCTGGGGCCCAGGCGGCGGCGCTCCTCGCGGCTCTGCTCTTCCTCCAGCACGCCCAGCAGGGCCTTGGGCAGGTTGAGCAGGTGCAGGTACTGGTCGTGAATGCTTTCGGCGCCCACCAGCAGCTGGCCGGCGTAAAGGTCGGCGTCCTTCTTCACCTGGTTCTGGAAGGAGTTGATGGCGTCGGCCACGGCCTTGTCCACGGCTTTGTCGTCCGTCTTCTCAGGGGCGTTGCCGGTGCGGTACCAGTCGCGGAGCTGGGCGTCGCCCAGCTTGCGCTGGCCTTCCAGCTTGCGGCGGTCGGGGGCCTCTTTGGCCGTCAGGTCGGGCTCGAAAGCAGCCGCGATGCGGTCCTGCGCCAGCAGGAAATCGGCTCCCACCGCCTGGTGGTAGGAGTAGAGCGACTGCATGACTTTGATACGAAGGAGGCGGCGGTTGAGCATCTTAGAAGTGTTGAGTGTTGAATGTTGAGTGCTGAGTTGAAAGTTGAGTATCGAATTTGACAGGCGACCAAACCATTGAAAGTCTGCCAATTCAACACTCAACATTCAAAACTCAACCCTCCTTTAGTAGGTCGACTTCACCCGGCCCACGCTGGCGATGCGCTCCTTGGCCTGCTTGATGGCGGCGGCCTGCGGGTGCGTGCCTTCTTCTTCGGCTTTTGCCAAAACCTGGAGGGTGAAATCGTAAATTTTTTCGGTTTGCGTGAGGGCGCCCTGGCGGCTGGCGCCGGTCACCTCGGAGTACACGTTGATGAGGCCGCCGGCGTTGATGAGGAAGTCGGGGGCGTACACAATGCCGCGGCGCACCAGCTCGGGGCCGTGCTGGTTTTCAACCTTGAGTTGGTTGTTGGCGCAGCCAGCCACTACCTGGCACTTGAGGCGGGCAATGGTGTCGTCGTTGAGGGTGGCACCCAGGGCGCAGGGCGAGTAGATGTCCACGTCCTGGTCGTAGATGGCTTCCAGGCCTACGGCTTTGGCGCCGAAGCGGTTGGCGGCATCCAGGGCGCGGTCTTCGTAGTAATCGGTTACGATGAGCTTGGCGCCCTCTTTCTGAAGGTGCTCCAGCAGGTAGGTGCCCACGTGGCCCACGCCCTGCACGGCAATGCGCTTGCCGGTGAGGCTTTCGGAGCCGAAGGCTTTTTTGGCGGCGGCTTTCATGCCCATGTACACGCCGTAGGCCGTTACCGGCGAGGGGTCGCCGCTGCCGCCCATGCTTTCGGGCAGGCCGGCTACGTGGGTGGTTTCCATGCGGATGTATTCCATGTCCTTGGTGGTCATGTTCACGTCCTCGGCCGTGATGTACTTGCCGTTCAGGTTCTTCACGAAGCGCCCGAACTTGCGCAGCAGGGCTTCTGTCTTCAGCGTTTTGGCGTCGCCGATGATGACGGCCTTGCCGCCACCCAAATTCAGGCCCGAAATGGCGGCCTTGTAGGTCATGCCGCGTGAGAGGCGCAGCACGTCGTTCAGCGCTTCCATGTCGGAAGCGTAGTGCCACATGCGGGTGCCGCCGAGGGCCGGCCCGAGCACGGTGTTGTGGATGCCGATAATGGCCTTCAGGCCCGTCTCGTGGTCGTTGCAAAACACGACTTGCTCGTGCTGGTGCTCGGCAATCTGACCAAAAATGGATTCAGGCGCCAGAATTTGGGTTTCAATCATGGGAGTGAATTGAAGGTTGGTGGGAATTGTGAGAATGGATGGTTGGGAACAGTGCGGCGTAACTTTGTTGGGTGACGGTAGTCGTTTGTCATCCTGAGCACAGCGAAGGACCTTGTCACGTCCGCACTTTTAGGCAGTACGTTAATTGGTTACTGCCAGTCGTTTCAACGTGACAAGGTCCTTCGCTGTGCTCAGGATGACAGATGGAGCTGCCGTCATTTCAGGCCGCAAAAGTACCGCTATTTTCCCGAACCGGCCCTTCCCCAGCTATGCCCCTGCGTGCCCTCTCCGCCGTTAACCCGTTCATCTTCCGCTACAAGTGGCATTTCCTCGCCGGGGTGCTGTTTGTGGCCTTGAGCACCTTGCTGGCCATTTTTCCGGCCCAGCTGGTGCGCTACGCCTTCGATTTGGTGAACGAAGGCATCGACCTCTACCATCTCTACGCCGGCACCGAAGCCCAGAAGGGCGTGTACCAGTTGTTTGGCCGCAATGTGCTGTTTTATGGCATGCTCATCATCGCGCTGGCGCTGGGGCGCGGCATCTTTTTGTTCTTCATGCGGCAGACGCTCATCGTTATGTCGCGCCACATCGAGAACGACCAAAAGAACCAGATTTACCAGCACTACCAGTCGCTGCCGCTCAGCTTCTACCGCCGCCACAGCACCGGCGATTTGATGTCGCGCATTTCGGAAGACGTGAGCCGCGTGCGGATGTACCTCGGGCCGGCCATCATGTACTTCCTGCAACTGGTGCTGCTGTTCTTGCTCATCGTGCCGCTCATGCTCATGGTGAACGTGAAGCTGACGCTCTACACGCTGCTGCCGCTGCCCATTCTGTCGGTCAGCATCTTCTACGTCAATAATTTAATTGAGCGCAAGTCCGACGAAATCCAGCGGGCGCTGTCGGGCATGACGACGTTTGTGCAGGAGGCTTTTTCAGGTATTCGGGTGCTGAAATCCTTCGTGCGCGAGGCCGACTCACACGAGCAATTCGCCAAGGCCAGCAACGACTACAAGGAGAAGTCGCTGAGTCTGAACTTCGTCAACTCACTGTTTTTCCCGCTCATCCTGTTCCTCATTGGCCTAAGCACGCTCATCACCGTGTGGGTGGGAGGACAGGAGGTGATTCGCGGCACCATCACCACGGGGACCATTGCCGAGTTCCTGATTTATGTGAACTTGCTCACCTGGCCGGTCACGGCGCTGGGCTGGACGTCCTCGCTGGTGCAGCGCGCCGAGGCCTCGCAAGCCCGCATCAACGAATTTCTGGACCAGAAAACTGACATCATCTCCCGTCAGAACGTTGAGCGCGAATTGGCCGGCGACATCGTGTTCGAGAACGTCTCGTTCACCTACCCCGATACCGGCATTCAGGCCCTGAAAAACGTGAGCTTCCGCGTGCGGCCGGGCCAGACGCTGGCGGTCATCGGCAACACGGGCTCCGGCAAAAGCACGGTGGCCGCGCTGCTCTGCCGCCTCTACGACGTGACTTCGGGCGATATCAAAGTGGATGGCACTGACGTGCGCGACTATTCGCTGCGCGCCCTGCGCGGCCAGATTGGCTACGTGCCCCAGGACGTTTTTCTGTTTTCTGACACCATCCGCAACAACATCAACTTCGGCCTCGACCAACCCGATGAAACCCGGATGCTGCAAGCCGCCAAAGACGCTGACGTGTACGAAAACATCCTGGCCTTTCCCGAAGGCTTCGATACCAAAGTAGGCGAGCGGGGCATCACCCTTTCCGGCGGGCAGAAGCAGCGCGTGAGCATGGCCCGCGCCTTGGTGAAAGAACCTAAGATTCTGATTCTCGACGACTCGCTTTCCGCCGTCGATACCAAGACGGAGAATGCCATTCTGGGCAGCCTGCAGCGCATTATGGCGGCGCGCACCAGCCTCATTATCTCGCACCGCGTGAGCTCGGTGAAGTTGGCCGATGAAATTCTGGTGCTGGATGACGGCGTGATTGTGCAGCACGGCACCCACGATGCCCTGATGGCCGAAACCGGCGGGCTGTACCGGGCGCTGTATGAGCGGCAGCTGCAAACCGAGGAGGCATAATATGGAGGATTGATGGATTAGTGAGCTCGTGGATTTACAGTTCACCGCGCACGATTTAAAGCCATTCTGCAAATAATCTACCACTCCGCAAACCCACCAATCCACCAGATGCCCCAACGCCTCGCCCTCGTCACCCTGATTGTACGAAATTACGATGAGGCAATTGCCTTCTATACCCAAGTGCTGGGCTTCAACCTGGAATCTGACCTGGATATGGGCGAAGGCAAGCGCTGGGTAATAGTCACGCCACCCGGCACAGAGGCCAGCAGCGGCCTGCTGCTGGCCGAAGCCAAAACCGAGGAGGAAAAAGCCGCCGTGGGCCAGCAAGGTGCCAGCCGCGTCTGGCTGTTCCTACACACCGACGACTTCTGGCGCGACTACCCGGCGCTGCAGGGCAGGGGTCTGAAGTTTCTGGAAGAGCCGCGCAGCGAGAGCTACGGGCACGTGGCAGTGTTTGAAGACTTGTACGGCAACAAGTGGGACCTGCTGGAACCGTTGGGTTAATCCGGCTGCGTACGAAAAAAGGCCGCCCTGCTTAGCAAGGCGGCCTTTCCTTTTCTGCATTTTTTAACGCTACTGCCCGATGATGACGCGACGTATGCCGGTTTTCTCATACGCCGTGCAGTGCACAATGTAGGAGCCGGCCGGGAGCTGGCTCACGTTGAGCACGGCGGCAATCTGGCCGTTGAGCATGGTGTGGGTAATGACGGGGCGCCCGCCCACGTCGGTCACTTCCACGCGGGTGGGGCCGGGGTTGTCGGTTTTCACGGTGAGCTTGCCAGCCACGGCGTCGGCCTTCACCTTAATGGCGTTGGGGTTAGCAGCCGGCGTTTCGGGGGCGGGGGCGATGAGGGCAGTGCCAGCCGGCGTGGTGGTAGGGGCAGCCGCCGGAGCCGGGGCAGCCACAACGCCGCTGGGCAAAATAGCTTCTTCTTTGACCGGGGCGGCTGCGCTGGCGGCGCCGGTAGCGGCTGGGGTTTGAGCTTGAGCGGCCACTGATACCAAGGTGCTGGCCAGCACGAATAGTAATAACTTTTTCATAAGTTGGATAGGAGCAGGATGAAGTAAAACGACTACTGTAAAGCTACGCAATTATAGGGCCGATTGGGTTTGGCAGTTGCCTGACGCAAAGCCGGAACGTGTTTTTTGTTGCCGTATTGCAAAACTTTATTTGACCTTGGCTTGCATTAGAAACAAATAAAACCCTACCTTTGTCGCTCCAATACCAATCGGGGTGTAGCGTAGCCTGGTATCGCGCCAGCATGGGGTGCTGGAGGTCGTAGGTTCGAATCCTGCCACTCCGACGGAAGAGCAGCCGCTCGAATAGCCTCCGAACTTTCGGGTTCGGGGGCTTTTTTCGGCCGCTCAATTGGAAATAGAAAACAGGCCGCCCCATCGGCCTGCTTTCGGGGTGTAGCGCAGCCCGGTAGCGCGCGTCGTTCGGGACGACGAGGCCGTAGGTTCGAATCCTGCCACCCCGACCATTTCCCGACTACTTCAACGCCCCCGCCCACCCGGCGGGGGCGTTGTGCTTTAGAAAGGTACGAGTGCAGCGCAAGGTGCCGCTTGCGGCATTGTTTAAGCGGGTGACCTTTGAAAAAAGTTTGGGAAGCGTATTGAAAGTGCAACGGGCGGCAACACCTTTGTTCCCGATTCACTCTTTCTTCCTCATGAAAAAATCAATACTTCTACTGACGGTACTGGTTGGCACCGCTTCGGCCGCACAGGCCCAATCCGTTATTGGCAAAGGCACGGGGCTGCTGAGCGGCAGCGTGGGCTACCACGTCGATACTGATGAGTATCCTGTTCCAAGCATCAACGGCACTTACTCGACTAACACGGTCCGACTCAGCACATTCAAGCTGGACGTGGCCGTGGGTGGATTCGTGGCCGACAACCTGGCCCTGGCCTTGCAGGTCAGCCACGAAGTGACGGGCGGGTCGTTTAAAAACTCCTCGTCTTCTAATCCGACAAGCTCTGGGCCGCCCACGACCTCCTTGCTGAGGGTAGGCCCGATGGTGCAGTACTACAAAATGCTGAGCGAGCAATTCGGCCTGACGGCCACCGTGGGCAGCGGCTACGAGTCGGATGTGATATCGAAGCAGTATCCGCAGTACATCAACGGGTACCCAGTTCCCTATTATTCGACCTTGAAAGCCTCCGGGGTTTACGGTGCCCTGACGCCGGGCATCGTCTTTTTTCCGGTGCCTAAGTTTGGCCTGACCGCCACAATGGGCACGCTGGCTTACAACCGGCTCACGGTGAAAAACGACCAGCCGGGCAACAAGGCTCCGGACGAAACGGCTAGCTCCCTTGATGCCGGGTTTGGCATTAGCCAGCTGCAATTCGGCGCCAATTATTACTTCGGGCGCAAATAACGGCGGACTCGTCAACCCAATAGAAAGCCTTGGTTGCAGCAGCGGCCGGGGCTTTTTGTTTTATTCACGCCTTCAATAGATTAGCTGCGTATATTCAGCATTCATTCAATCAATTGAGCGCGATGAAAAGAACCCGTACGCTGCTGGCCCTGCTGGGGGCCGCCGGGGCTGCCGTTCCCACCCGTGCGCTGGCGCAGTGCCACGCGGCCTTTTTTCCCTACTACGCCTCCCATCACCACCAGCAGCGCGACTCCTGCGCGGTCAGCAAGCCATTTGTTCCCATTCGGCTTGGCGGCTCGATGGGGCTGCTGGGCGCTTCGGACCAAGCCGGCGCCCGCTACCTGGGGGCGGAGCTGGAAGCGCACTACTGGCTGCTGTCGCGCTGGAGCGCGGGGCTGCGCAGCAGCGTAACGGGCCAGATGCCTGCTCCCGCCGCGCCGGCTGAGGTGTATGCCGGAGCCACGCAGCCGCGCCTGCTGCTGTTCAGCGCCACTTGGCACAACCAACTGCTGCTGGCCGAAAGCCCCCGCTGGCGGGTGGCGGCCGAGGTGGGCGCCGGCCTGGGCGGGGCCAGCCTCTACGACAAGGCCCAGCAGGTGCAGCAAAAGGGGCAGGGCTGCGGCTGCACCACGGCTAAGCGCCTCGACACGGCCGTGGCGCCCGTGACGGAAATGGGGTTGGCAGCGACTTATAAGCTGAAGCGGGCCGACGGGCCGTGGCTGACTCTGCGCGGTGGGCACCGGCAGTGGCACGGCAGCGCGCCCTTCGGCACGCCGGGGCAGTTTTCGGCTTATCTGCTGAGTGTGGGCGTGAGCGTGCCTGACCTCACGCGGAAGCGCTGAAGTGGCTGGCTATTTCACCCCCACCCAGACTTCAGAGGCGTCGTCGGCCCCAAACTTTTCGAGGTAAAAATTGCCGGTGGGGGTGAGTTTTTGTTCTTTGATGGCGTCGAAGGCGGCGGGGTAGAGCTTGTTGGGCGCCATCAGGTAGCTCACGCCGCGCAGGCGGGCCGCCAGCACACGCCGCCCGGCGGGCACCACGCGGTAGCGAAAGCCAGCGGGCAGGGCCTGGGCGGTATCGGCCACGGCCAGGCCGATGAAGGCCTGGATGGTGTCGCGGGCCGTTTCGGGGCTGCGGAGGTAAAGGTTGGCGAGGTCGCCGCGGAGGCGGGCCTGAGCGTCTTTGGCCTGGCGAAACAGCTGGCCGAAGGCTTCGCTGTTGGGCGGGCCGCGGAAGGCCTGCCCGGCCAGGTACACCGGGGCGGCCGTGGTTTCGAGGGTGACGGTGGGCGTGCGGGTGCCGCCGAGGTAGGCATAGAAGCCCGCTGCGAGCACCGTGAGCAGGATGATGGCGAGGAAGACGTAGCGCATATTTTTAGTGATGAGTGGATAGTGGTGAGCAATTAGTGGTGAATGGAGGCCGCGAAATGCGTGTTTACACTTCGACACTCACCACTATCCACTCATCACTCACCACTAACGACGTACTGCATGCGGTAGAGCTGGGCGTAGTAGCCGCCCTCGATGCGCAGCAGCTCCTCGTGGGTGCCGGTTTCTTTGATTTCGCCCTTGTCGAGCACAATGATTTTGTCGGCTTTCTGGATGGTGCTCAGGCGGTGAGCGATGACGAGCGAAGTGCGGTCCTGCATCAGCTTCTCGATGGCCGACTGGATGAGTTCCTCGGTTTCGGAATCGACCGAGGACGTAGCCTCGTCGAGCACAATGACGCGGGGCTGGTACACCATGGCCCGCACGAAGCTGATGAGCTGGCGCTGGCCCACCGAGAGCGTGGCGCCGCGCTCCATCACGGGGTAGCCCAGGCCTTCGGGCAGGCGCTCGATGAAGCGGCGGGCGCCCACGAGGTCGGCCGCTTCCCAGATTTGGGCGTCGGTGATGGCGGAGTTGCCGAGGGTGATGTTGTCGCGGATGCTGCCGGCAAACAGGAACACATCCTGCAGCACCACCCCAATTTGGCGGCGCAGCAGGCCGAGGTCGTACTCGCGCAGGTCGCGGCCGTCGATGCAGATGCTGCCTTCCTGGATGTCGTAGAAGCGGCTCAACAGGTTGATGATGCTGGTTTTACCGGCGCCGGTGGCGCCCACGAAGGCAATGGTCTGGCCGGGCTGCACGTGGAAGCTGATGTCCTTGAGCACCCAGTCGGGCTCGTTGTAAGCGAAGCGCACGTTCTTGAACTCGACGTCGCCCCGAATTTCGGCCGGCGCGAAGGTGCCGGTGGGAGCAATCAGGTCTTGGTTGTCCAGCAGCTTGAGCAGGCGCTCGGTGCTCACCAGACCCAGTTGCAGGGTGTTGAACCGGTCGGCAATCTGACGGATGGGGCGGAAAAACAGGGCGTTGTACATGATGAAGGCGATGAGCGCGCCCTTCGAGATGCTGCCCTCAATCTGGCCCTGGGCGGCGTACCACACCAGCAAGCCCACGCCGATGGCGGCCAGCACCTCCGCCACCGGAAAATAGATGCTGTAGTAGAGCACCGAGCGGATGTTGGCGTCGGTGTGCTCCTGGTTTATCTTTTCAAACTTGCGAAACTCCCGCTCTTCGTTGTTGAAAATCTGGACCACGTTCATGCCCGTGAGGTGCTCCTGCACGAAGCTGTTGAGCTTGGCCACAGCCGTGCGCACGTCCTGAAACGAGCCCTTGATTTTCTCTTTGAACACGTAGGTGCTGAACAGCAGCGGCGGAATCACAGAGAGGCTCACCAGCGTCAACCGCCAGTCTATCCAGAACATGAAGGCCATGATGAAGAGCAGCTGCAAAATGTCGCCCACCATGGCGGCCAGCCCCTCGCTGAACACGTCGGACAAGGTTTCGACGTCGGAGATGTTGCGCGTCACGAGCACGCCGATGGGCGTCTGGTCGAAGAACTTGAGCTTGAGACTGAGCAGGTGACGGTAGAGGTCGGTGCGGATGTCGCGCACGATGTACTGGCCCAGCCAGCCGCCGTAGTAGGTCTGCAGGTAGCTCACGCCGGCGTGGGCCACCAACAGCACCAGCAGCAGCAGAAACATGAAGTTCAGCCCCTTCATGTCGCCCTGCTCGATGCTCACATCGACCATGCGCTGGATGAGGAAGGGGCGCAGCGTGCCCAGCACGGCCGTGGCAACGGTGAGCCCGATGAGGCCGAGGAACACGCGCCGGTAGGGGCGCACGTAAGCCAGCAGGCGGCGCAGCACGGCCCAGTCGAAGACCTGGCCGGTTTTGGTGGCGGAAGTGGTGGGGTCCATAAGTGGGGCAAAGGTCGGGAGGAAACGGCGGTTGGCGCGCGGGAGTTGGCGGGCAGGTATTGGTAAGAACGGGCCCGCTCAATTGTTGCCCACCTTCAGGATTATTGAGCGCCTTGTTCCCATCTTTGATAACCTCAACCATGCTGCACTACCATGCGATTTTCGACGCTACTTGTTCTTCAATGCTGCCTCCTTGCATTTAGCCTGCTACTAACGAGCCCTAGCCGGGCCCAAACCGTGAACGTGGACGCCGTGACGCGCTACTGGGAAATCACCGACGGCTTGCGGCAGAACCGGCCCATTACCGATGCGGTGTGGCGCGACTTTCTGGAAATTCCGGGCAATAAGGTGTACGCTCGGGGCATCTTCTCCGACGAAGACCTGGTAGCCTACCGCCGGGCCATGGAGGTGGTGTACATGCCCCGATACGATTCCATTCGGCAGGTACGGCTCAAAAAACAGTCGTGGTACTACGTGCTGGTGAACGACTACAAGGAACGCGAGGTCGAGCACCGCGCCTTCATTGCCAAGGTGGCCCAAAGCCCCGAGGCCATCGACCTGATGTACCGCAAAGCCTACGAGTACCTGCCCGCCCGCAACCACACCAAGGTGCCCAATCTGAAAATTTACTATGAAGCCCTGGGCAACGATGCCACTTCGCAGCCAGAGGGCCTGTTCTACAGCCTGCGGGCCACCTTCGACGCCCGTGAGGTGCAGCCCGGCCTGCTCGAAGGCCACGAAATGCACCACCAACTGCGCACCGGCCGGGACTTTGGTTCCATTGCCGACGACGACCTGGGCCTGCTGGAAATCATGGCCAGCACCCAGAGCGAGGGCCTGGCCGACCTCATCGACAAGCCCGCCACCCTGGCCCTGCCCGGCGACAGCCACGGCATCCGCGAGTGGGCCCTTGACCCCGCGCCTGCCTTCCTGCACAAGCTCGATTCCACCGTTCAGGCGCGGGCCCGGGGCGGTGCCCCCGCCTCCGGCCGCTACTACCGCCGCCTCTCCAACGGCTCGAACGGCCACGTGCCCGGCTTCTTCATGGCGCGCACCATCCAGCGCAACGGCTACCTCAAGCCTCTCATTGAAAGCGCCGACGACTTTTTTGCTTTCTTCTACCTCTACCAGAAGGCCGCGAAAAAGGACAAGGAGCACGCCCCGGTTTTCTCCGACGCGGCCATGCGCTACCTCCGGGCGTTGGAGGCCCGCTACCCCAGCAAGAAAGGGACGTCACGTTGAGCGGAGTCCACGCACGACGTCCCTTCCAGAAGCCGATTCGCCCCTACCGCACAATTTCCACCCAGCCTTTCACCCGCTCGCCGCCGTCGGCCCGGCTGAAGAGGTAGTAGTAGAGCCCGGCGGGCAGGCCCGCGCCGTCCCAGTTGTTCTGGTAGGTAGGCACGTCGAACACCCGCTGCCCCCAGCGCGAAAACACCTGCAGCCGGCCCGGGCAGCCGCCCAGGCGCGGGGCAAACACTTCGTTTTGCCCGTCGCCGTTGGGCGTGATGATGTTGGGCAGCAGGGCGGCCTGCACTTCCACCGGCGCCAATGCCACCTGGCGCTGGCAGGGGCCCGGCGGGTTGGTGGCGGGCAGCGTGGCCCGCGGGGCAAACCGCCCGCCCGCTGTGTAGGTATGCTCCACGGTAGCGCCGGTGGCGGCGGGGCTGCCGTCGCCGAAATCCCACTGCACCTGGCTGGCCGTGGGGCCGGCGGCTGTGAAACGCAGGTGAAGCGGCGCCACTTGGTTGTCGGCGCAGTCGAGCCCCGTCCAGGTGGCCGTGAATCCGGGCGCGGCCGGAATGGTGATGCGGTAAGGCGCCGTGGAGCAGCCCCCGGGCAGCTCGTAGTACAGGGCCACGGTGCCCGGCGTGGTAGGGGGAGTGAAGACGCCGGCGGCCGTCACGCCCGGCCCGCTCCAGGTGCCGCCCGGGGGCGAGGCGCGCAGCTGAAACGGCGCCTGGCTGTTGCAGAGCGTGGTGTCGGCCGGTACGCGCACGTTGGGCACCACGCTCACCACCACCGTTTGCGACACCACGATGGGGCAGCGCACCTGCGGAAAGTCCCAGGTGTAGGTGAGGGTGTAGCGGCCGGGGCCCACGTCGCCGGGGTTGAAGCGGTTGCCCACCACGCCCGGCCCGCCAAAGGTGCCGCCCGCCGGTGAGGCCGAGAGCACCACCCCGTGCGGCGGCGCCGCCAGGCAGATGCTGACATCGCCCACGGGCGCAAAGATGACCAGCGGCAGGGGCAATACCCGCAGCCGCAGCTGGCCCGCGTAGGCGCAGGAGGTATCAGCCGGCGTGGGGCCGGTATATGAAAGCGTCTGATTACCGGCGAGCGCCGCCGAGGGCGTGAACACGAAGCCCGCACCCACGGAGCCCGTCACGCCTGGGCCACTCCACACCCCGCCGGTAGGCGTGGCGCGCAGAGGCTGCGGGCCGGCCACGGCGCACATCACGGTATCGGGCAGGCTCAGGGTGGCCTCGCCGGCGCTGCGCACGTTGACGACGCGGCGGGCCCGGCCGGGGCAGAGCGGGTTGTTGCCGGGCGGGCCGGTGTATAGCAAAGACTGCGGCCCTATCAGCAGCGGCGAGGGCGTAAATATAAAGCCCGTGGCTACCGAGCCCGTCACGCCCGGTCCGCTCCACTCGCCGCCGGCTGGGGTGCCGCCCCGCAACCGGATGGGCCCAGCGGAGATGCAATACGACGTGTCGCGCGGTACGCGGGCTGTGCCCCCGGTCGGCAGCACCGTGATGCGCAGGGTATCAGTGGCGGGGGCGCAGTCGGGGTCGCCCTGCACCGAATACACCAGCACGTGCGGCCCGCCAATCAGCGCCACACTGGGCGTGAACACAAAGGTGCCGATAGAGCCGGCTACTCCCGGCCCCCGCCAGATGCCGCCCGGCGGGTTGCCGCCCAATGAAAAAGGCGGGTCGTTGGCGCACACGCGCCGCGGCGGGCTGGGGGTGATGGCGGGCACCACCTTCACCACCATGGTCAGCGTGGCCGTCACGGGGCAACGCCCGCCAACTACTTGGTACACGATGTTGTGACTCCCGATGCCGGCCAGCAGAGGGTCGAACGTAGTGGTGCCCGGCACCACGCCCCGCCCCGTGAACGTGCCCCCGGCCGGTGTGCCCGTGAGCGGCACTGGGGCCGCGGTAGCGCCCGGCCGTAGGCAAAAGACTTGCTGGGGCGCCGTGAGGGTGGCCGTACCCTGGGGCAGCACCGTGATGCGCCGCGTGCTAACCCCCGTACAGCCGTTCACGGCCACTGGGCTGGTGTAGGTGAGCACCTGCTGCCCCAGCAGCGCGGCTGAGGGCAAGAAGAAAAAACCGTTGGCAACGGAGCCCGATACGCCCGGCCCCGTCCAGGTGCCGCCCTCCGGCGAGCCGCTGAGCGCCACCGCCCCGCCCCGCGCGCACACCGAGAGCGTGTCGGTGCCGGCCGGCGAAGTATTGGCTTGAAAAGCAAACTTGAACGCCGCATTGTTGCAGTGCGGCGAGCCGTTGGTGCTGGTGTAGGTGCCCGCCCCGGGCGGCACCGGAATGCCCGTGCCGCCGCTCTGGTCGCAGGCGCACACGGCCTGGTAGAGCACGTTCTGACTGTCGAAGCGCGAGGTGCCGCCGTCCACATGGTCGTCGGCCGTGGTGCCGAAGAAGCTGGCGTAGTCGAGCACCCGGGCACCGTCCGAGAGCTGCATCAGGTAAAAATCCACGCCGTCGGTGGCGCGCTGCAGGGCATCGGGGGTGGTGGGCAGGCCGGTGGTACTGCCGTTGTTGGGGTCGAGGCCGCCGCCCCAGCCGGCCAGCGCCATCCGCCCGTAGCAGTCCACCCCGAAAGCCGTGGGCGAAATGTCGGTGGTGGCGCGCCCGCTGCCAAATACGGTGGCAAAGCCCGCCGTGCGCAGGTCGGGCTGCAGTTGCTGAATGAACTGCTGCCCGTGCGCCACGTGGTAGCGCGTGGTGTCGAGGCCCGGCCAGTCCGGCCCCAGCGTCTGGCCCAGCACGTACACCCGCCCGCCCGGCCCCGAGCGCACAAAAAAGGCTTGGTCGTAGCCGCTGGTGCCCAGGTAGGAGGCCTGCGTGAGGGCCCCGGCACTGGTCACGCGGGCAACTAGTCCGTCCACGTTGCCGGCCAGGCTGGCCCGGTAGCCATTAGTAGCACCGCTCAAGGTCGCGCTGGTGGTGCCGCCGGCTACCAGCAGGTCGCCGCCCACGTCCTCGCGCTGCAGCGAATAAAGGGCGTCGGCCCCGGCGCCGCCTACGGGCGTGGTCCAGCGCACCCGGCTCAGGCTGGAGTCGAGGCTGGTGACGAGGCCGTCGGAGCTGCCGCCGCGGTAGGCGCCGGCCGCCAGTCCGGGAAAGTCGGCCGAGCCCGTCACGCTGGCCACGTACACGTTGCCTTGGGGGTCGAGGGCCAGGTCGCCGCGGAAAGCGTCGCCGTAGTTGTGGCGCAGGCGGGGCGTGGCCGCGGCCGGGTCGAGCAGGCCGTCGGTGCCGGTGCCGCCCAGGTAGGTGCTGGCCCGCAGGTTGCCCCCACTGGCTCCCAGCCGGGTCAGCACCAAATCGGAGCCGCCGGTGAGCACGAAGGGCGAGGCGAGGCCAAAGGGCGCCACGGCCGGCCCGCCCCGCAGGGTACGGCTCAGCGCCGACGTCGTAGTAGGAAAGTCGGTCGACGAGGTGGTGCCCATCAGCAGCAGCTCGTTGCGCGCGTTCACCAGCAGGCTGTGCGGGAATTCGAAGTTATTGCCGCCCAGATAAGTGGCCCAGGCCCGCGCCGTGGCGCCCGTGGCCCCGGCATTGAACTTCATGATGGCGATATCGATGTTGCCGCTGAAGGCCGTCTGGTAGGCGCCCGTCGTCACGGGGTAGCCGGGCTCAAACACCACCCCGGCCGTGTAGAGGTTGCCACGGGCGTCGTGGGTAGCCGCGAAGCCCCAGTTCTCCACCGCCGAGCCCGTGTAGGAAGCAAACTGCACGGCTGGGTCGATGGTGAGCGGGCGTTGCGGGTCGTAAGCGCCCAGCCGGAAGCTCACCGTGGTGCCGCGCAGCTCGAAGGCGCAGGCCACGGGCTGGGGCTGGCCGGTGGCCGGGTCGGTTTGCCAGGCGCGGGGCCGCGCTTCGGTCAGCAGGCCGGTGGAGGTTTGCACCTCCAGGCGGCCGGTGGCGGGGTCGAGGCGCAGGGCGTCGGCGCCGCGGTAATTCCACTGAGCCAGCGCCGGGTCGGCGCCGGGGGCCAGCAGCAGGTCGTATTCAAATTGCTGCGCCGTATTTTCTTTCAGCACCATATCGATGCCGGGCCAGAGCTGGTGGTAGCGCAGGCCGCGCCAGGCACGCAAGTCGTGGGCCCAGCGGCGGGCGTCGGCGCCGCGCAGGTAGTGGCGCCGGCCGGGGGCCGCTTGCTCCGCCGCAGGCTGCAGCTTCGCGGCAGGGGAGGGGGCCACAAATTCCAGCCGCAGGCCGTGAGCTTTTACCTGCCCGCCGGGCAAGCCCGTGGGCGGGGTGCCGGCCTGTGGGCCGTGGCCGGGCAGGCCGGCGGTGAGGGCGTAGGTGAGGCCCGTGGGCTCTACAAACAGGCGCGCGCCGGTTGCCACTTGTGCGGCATAGCGTGCCCGGGCGTCCCATTGCCCTTTGTTCTCAATGAATTCCAGCGCGGGTTTGGCCTGCTGCGCCCGCATGGGCAACGACAGCAACGCACCCGCCAAAAACAGCCAGGTAAAAAGTAGACGCATAAGCAAATCCGTGGAAGAAGGATAGAAGTAAAGCTAGACTACAGCGCACAAATCTCATGCGCTTGCGCCAACTTTTTATCCTTTATTTCCAACGGCTTGCGGTCGGGTTGCTTATTCCGGCTCCGGCACAATGCCCGGCTCGTAGGCCACCTTGCTCAGAAAAAGGCCCCGCGCCGGGGCCGCGCCGCTGGCTTCCACGCGCCGCCGCGCCCACAGCAGCTCCTGAAACGCGCGCGGCGTCATCCGGCCGCGGCCCACATCGAGCAGGGTACCCACCACCAGCCGCACCATGCCGCGCACGAAGCGGTTGGCCCGGATGCGAAACACCAAGCCGCCCGGCGCGGGGTGCCAGGCGGCTTCGTAGAGGTAGCACACGTAGTGGTTTTCGCCGCCTTTCACCTTCGAGAAAGAAGTAAAATCGAACTGCCCTATCAGGGTAGCAGCGGCCTCGTTCATGGCCGCTACGTCGGGCGTGCGGTCCAGGTACAGGGCGTGGTCGCGCCGGAAGGGGTCGGGCGCGGGCGTGGCCACGAAATAGTCGTAGGTGCGCTCCTCGGCCGAGAAGCGGGCGTGCGCGTCGTTGGCCACGGGGTGCAGGCGCAGGGCGCCAATGTCGGCCGGCAGGGCCCGGCGCAGGCGGTAGAGCAGCACGTCGAGCGGCAGGCTTTCGGGCAGGTCAGCATCAAAATGGGCCACCTGGTGGCTGGCGTGCACGCCGGTGTCGGTGCGGCCGCTGCCCACGCAGTAAGTGGGGCGGCGCAGTATCTGGGTCAGGCAGCGGTCCACCTCGGCCTGCACGGTGGGCTGGCCGGGCTGAATCTGCCAGCCGCGGTAATGGGTGCCGTCGTAGGCAAGGTGCAGGAAGTAGCGCATGGGGCGCAAAAGTACGGCTCGGTCCAACGAGTCAAGCCGGCAACAAAAAGCCCCCGCCGCCACAAAGGCAACGGGGGCTTCTTCGGTTACGGGTGAGGCCGGCTAGCGGGCCACTTGCCGGCGCTCCCGAAGCTTCTTCAGGCCCAGGGCCACGCCCGAGGCCAGCAGCAGCGAGGCACCGCCGTCGAGGGGCACGTCGGTGGGGGTGACGGGGGTGACGGGCGTGCCCGGGCCCGGGCCGCCCGAGCCGGGCTGGGCCTGGGCCACGGCGCCGGCCATCAGCAGGAGGGCCGCGCTCAAAAGGAAGGATTTATACATGGGTTCGGAAGTTAAAAGAATGAAAGAGCCGCCAGGGGCCGCCCAAAGCAGGCGGCCCCGTTGCGACGAGTATTTATTCCACCACCAGCTTCTTGGCGATGACGCCGGCACTGGTTTTCAGGTGCAGGGTGTAGACGCCCGTGGCAAGGTCAGCCAAGGGCAGGCGGTGCGCTGTGGTACCTTGGGCGGGCAAGGTCAGCGTGCGCACCGGGCGGCCCAGTACGTCCACCAGCTCCGCCGTAACGGCGGTGCGGCCGAGGGCGGCAGGCAACTCGACGAAGGCGGTGCCGGTGGCGGGGTTGGGGTAGAGGCCTACCTGGGCGGCCAGCGCGGCCGGGGCCGTGGCCAGCACGGCCTGGGGCGCAAACACCAGCTCGAAGCGGCTGGTCAGCAGCGCCGAAGCGTTGCTCACCGTGAACGAGTAGCTCGCCTGGGCGCGCAGGTCAATCACGGCGCCGCTTTGCAGGTCGCGCAGGTACACGGGCGTGGTGCCCAGGTTCAACAGTTGGACGGCGCTGAGCGTGTAGGCGCCGACAGCGGGCACGCCCACGGCCAGCGGCACCACGCGCTGGGCGGTGCCCAGCGGCGCGCGGCCGTCGATGGACAAGCGCTGGGTGGCGCTCAGGCTCGTGCTCAGGTTTAGCCCCGAGGGGTTTGGCAGCTTCTCGGCGTCGTAGCGGGCGTCGAAGTTGTCCGTCGCGCCCTGCTCGAAGTACACAAAGGCCGCGTCGTTGACCGCACTGCCCGCGGCTTGCAGATTGAGCTCCACCAGCGGGCGGGTTTCGGTCGTGCGCTGGTAGGTGGTGGGGGTGTAGGCGGTCGGGCGCTGGCTGTTGCGGAAGGTCACCGCGCCGGCGGTCTGGCCGGTGGCCACGCGCACGAAGAAGCCCTGGCCCACGGGCAGTACGGGGCTGATGGTGCCGATGCCGTTGTTGTAGAAGCTGTAGACGCCGGTGTAGGGGTTGGCCGGGTCGTTGCTCTTGTACACGTACATCGTGCTGCCCACGTTCGGGTGGTCGTTGTCTCCTAACCGCGACCAGTCCAGAGGCGCGGGGTAGGGGTTGCCGAGCAGGGCGTAGCCCGCGTCGGGGGCCGTGGCGTCGGCATTGCGGGCTACGTTCACGGTCATGTCGCCGTTGTTGAGCGCGCCGGTGAAGTTCCAGGTCTGGCCGCCGCCGATGAGGACGGTGTAGCCCCGACCCACGGCCAGCGGGTCGCTGGTGGTGTTGGGCGAGAACCAGCCCTTGTCGAAAGCGTTCAGGTTGTTGTTCGTGGTGGCCAAACGGCTTTGGTCGTAGCCGTACACGGTGGGGAAGGACTGCACGAGCAGCGGCGTGGCCGAGGTGTTGTAGGCCGGGTTCACCACGGGCGTGAAGCCACTCGTCGTCAGGCTGGCCACCGTGGCATTGCCCACCGCCGCCGAGACGTGGCGGTAGCCCAGGTTGGGGTTCAGGCTCGGGTCGATGTAGCGCTGCACCGTCACGGTGCCGTTCACCACGTTGCCGCCGTTGTTCACCACCATGGCCGTGCCGCTGGCGTTGGACTGCAGGGTGAAGGCGTTACCGTTGGTCGTGAAGTTGCCGTCGAGCGTGAGCACGCGCTGTACCGTCGCGCCGGCCGAGGTGGCCAGCAGCGCGCCGTTGGCGCCCACCGTCAGGTTCCAGAAGCGGGCCGTGCCGCTGCCCACGATGCTACTAAATGCCGTGGCGCCCAGGCTCACCGTGCCGCCCGTGGGCTGGAACGTGCCGTTGTTGGTCAGGTCAGCCGCGATGGCCATCGTGCCGCCCGTTTGGGTGAGGGCGGCCCCTGCGTCAATGGTCAGGCTGCGCATGACAGCCGTGCCGTTGGTGATGAGCGGGAAAGTCGGCACCGAAGCGGGGATGGTTACATCCAGCGTGCTGGCGGGCACGCCTGCCGTCCAGTTGCCGGCCGTATACCAGTCGTTGTTCACCGCCCCCGTCCAAGTCGTGGCCGCGGCCACAACGCTAAAGGCCAGCCCGTTGCTAGTGCCGCCGCTCGTCGTCACCGTTACCAGGCCGCTGCTGGCGCCGATGGGCACGGTGGCCGTCACGGTGGTGGCATTTACTACGGCGAAGGTGGCGGCCGCCGTTCCGTTAAAGCTCACCCCAGTGGCTCCCGTCAAGTTGGAGCCCGTGAGCGTCACACCCGCGCCCACCGGCCCACTGCCGGCGCTTATGCCAACGAGGGTGGGTGCGGCGGGCACGGTCGTGGTGTTCAGCAGTACCCCAACCGTACTAGTACCTGCCGCAAGCAGGTCCGGCTTGCCGTCGCCATTCACATCGGCCACCGCAACGTCGCAATGCCGCACTGGCCCCGCCGGGCTAATAGGCCCTCCTGTTGTGCTGTACAAACTGAAGGCGCCGAAGGTGCCATTGCCGTTGCCCACTAGCACCGAGGCAGAATTGGTGTTTGAATTGGCTGTAATCAGGTCTAGATTGCTGTCGCCATTTACGTCGGCCGCGACAATTTTTTTGGGGCCATCTCCCGTGATGCCGAAAGCACAGACGCAATTCCCCGTACCAAAATTAGCAGGGGGGCCAAAGCTGCCCGTGCCCGTACCCAATAACACCCCGGCCGTGGAATTGCCCACGTTAGCCGTAAGCACGTCCAACTGACCATCGTTGTTTACGTCGGCTATAGCCAGCCCTTGAGGAACACTGCCTACTCCTGGCACTACTCCTGTAACGAAAGTATTTCCTCCGCTAAAGCGGCCCGTGCCCGTACCCAGCATTACCTTGACCGTATAATACGAGTTGGTAATAACCACGTCTAGCTTACCATCGTTGTTCACGTCGGCCACCGCCAAGTGTTCGGGACTGCCCTGATAGTACTGGACCACTGCTTGGAAGGTGCCATTGCCATTGCCCAATAGCACCGAAACGAAGCCGTTGTATTTATCAGTTGTAATTACGTCCAGATTGCCGTCGCCATTTAGGTCAGCCACCCCCAAGTCATCAAGAATACTATTCGGTCCTGTGCTGAATGAAGTAATGGCGCCGAAGGCCCCATTTCCATTGCCCAATAGGACCGAAACAGAGCTGTTGCCATTATCGGCTATAATCAGGTCCAGCTTGCCGTCGTTGTTCACGTCGGCCGCTACAATACCACTGGAGGGGAAGTTGGTTGCGATGCCGTACGTCACGGCGGGCGCAAAGCTGGCCGGCGTCTGAGCCTGCACCGCGCCGGCCGTAGCCAGTCCCAGCGCCAGTGCTACCACAGGGCTTGCCAGCCGCGCGGGCAGGCACCGAAAGGAGGATAATTGCTTCATGCGGAATAAGTAAAACAGTAGTTAATCTGATGCCGAGCATCCGCGCAGCCTGATAAAGGTCGGCAGCAAAGATTAGGTATTGAATGAAAGAAACATGTTTATTTATCGCTGTCCCGGCGCGGGTGGGACACCCCGCGGCCTCGGCAAGGGCGCAGCCACCGTTATTTGGGCATTATGCCGCGCCGGCGAAGACGCCCTTGCCATTAGTAGGGTGTTGTCATGCCGCTTCGGCAAAAGGCGCTCTATCGGCATTAGGGCATCATGCTGCTTCGGCGAATGGGCTCCTGATTCCGGCAAAGCATCCTGCCGTAGCAGCGAAGGCGGCCCTGCCCCGAGCAGCTGGCCCCTTGGTTCCCACACCACGGGCCTTGCGGCAGCTAAGTTGCTGGCGTTCCAGGTGCAGCCGACGCATATATTGATAAACAATCGTGTCTTTGCGGGGCGTTTGTGCCTGCAATGCACCGTCCCATTTCCCGGCGCGCAATCTACCCATATTCGAACCGACCTCCTTCTTCGTCCCCTATTTTTTCGCCACCAAGGACGTGACCCTGCCGCGCCTGCATAACTTCTCCGTCGATGCCATCCAGCGCCTCGGCCTCGACAACCCCAGCGGCGTGTTCACGGCGCTCACGGCCCGCTACACCGCTTTGTTTGGCGCCTAGGCCACCGATGTTGGTACCAGCCAGCTCCGCACCCACGCCCAGCAGATATGGAACCCCTCGCCGACCTGCAGCACCAGTTCGACGAAGACAAGGAACTGCTCAACTACGAGTCCACGAAAATGCCCACCATCCGCCATGATTTCTTTCCCAACGGCCGCAAGGAGTACGCCCAGACCACCCTGCTCACCGCTGAGCTGCTGCTGGCCCGCGCCGCCAAAGCCGCCACCCACGCCAAAACCCTGGGCGCCGACTTTGGCACCACCCGCCACACCGGCTTCCGTGACGCCTTCCGCGACGGCACCGGCTAGGGCGACGAGAAAAATGCCCAAGCCCGCGCCCAGGCCCAGGGTCACCGCCGGGCCCTCACCCTGGTGCCTCACCTATACCGTGAAGCTGGTGGCCGCCCAATTCCCGCGCAACGAGGCCCGCGACGCCGACTGCTTGCGTCTGGGCCTACTGAAAGCCCCAGCTAAAGCCACTAAGACCGAGAAGAACGCCAAGGCCAACGCCTAGCTTATCAGTCGTCGCCCGCACGAAAAAGCCCCTACCGGGTGTCCGATAGGGGCTTTTTGCTGTAGGTACGAGGGGCTGCTACTGCACCACCACGCGCTTGGTAACGGTGCCCGCACTCGTGGTCAGGCGCAGCGAGTACACGCCCGGCGCCAGCCCATTGGTTAGAACCTGGAAGCTGGGGCCGGCCACGGCGGGGCGGCGCACCACCTGGCCCAGCGCGTTGAGCAATTCGGCCGAGGTGGCGGCCCTGCCGGCCGGCAGCGTCACGGCGAAGGCCTCGTGGGCGGGGTTGGGGGCGAGGGCGATGTCAGAGGGGGAGGCGGGGCGGGCGGTGGCCAGCGGGGTGTAGGTGCCGGTGTTGAGGAGGACGGAGACAGTGTTGGAATTAGTATTAGCCGTGACGATGTCCAGGCGACCATCGCCATTTAAGTCGCGAAGTGCCAGGCTGCGGGGATTGGCCCCGGTGGAATAATCCGTCTTAAGCCCGAAAATGCCACCCGGTAAGCCCAACAGGACTGAGGCAGTACCGGCGGAAGTGCTGCTGGCAACGATGTCCAGAAGCCCGTCACCATTCACGTCTCCCAATGCCAAACCAGAAGGATATGGCCCAGTGGGATAATCGACTTTGGGACTGAAGCCCCCACCCGACGAGCCCAGCAACACGGAAACGGATTGTCCCTGCAGATTAGCCGTGACCACATCCAGGCGGCCATCGCCATTCACATCGCTCAGCGCCGGACACGTGGGCTCGGACCCTGTTGGGTAATCGGCAGCCGCGCCAAAGCCCCCGGTAGCCAACCTAGGCAAAACCGATATGGTGGCGGCGTTCGCCGTAATAAGGTCAAGTCGGCCGTCGCCGTTCATATCGCCCAGCGCTGCGCGGGTGGGTCTTTCCCCCATCGGATAATTAACCGCAGGGGCAAGATTACCGCCACCAAGGTTCAGCAAAACCGAGACATCGCCGGGGGTGTAAATGTTGGCGCTGACATTAACCGCAATAACATCGAGCCGTCCATCGCCATCGACGTCGTCCAGCGCGACATCAGCTACTGATTTTCCAGTGAAATAATCGGCCTGAAGGCCGAAACCGCCACTTGGCAACCCTGGCAGTATCGACACGGCGCGCGTTAAAATTAGCCACGACAACATCGAGCCTTCCATCGCCATTGATGTCGCCCAACACCAGCTGGTGAGGAACGGAGGTGGTTGTGAAATCAGCTTTGGGACCAAATCCTCCGCCTGCCTGACCCGGCAACACAGAAGCCATAGCGGTGGTCCCGCTGCCCGTCACCATGTCCAGCCGTCCGTCGCCATTGACGTCGCCCAGCGCTACACAGTTAGGAGCTGTCCCCGTGGGAAAGTCGATTTTGGGCGCAAAGCTTTGCCCCCAGGCCACCGGCCCCGCCGCGCCCAGCGCCAGCAGCAGCGCCGTGCGTAGCTGAAGAAACGATTCGCGGTAGAAGTAAAAAAGTGTTTCATGCTGGGAAAAGAAAAAGGAATGTTGAGGTAGCGAAAGATACGCTGTTTCAAGACATAACAAAGCCCGCCCAACTACGCAATGCGCAGCCGGACGGGCTTTGTTTTCAAGGATTTGGCGAAAACTATAGCTTCTCGTAAACCACGGCCGCGCCCTGGCCCACGCCCACGCACATGGTGGCCAGGCCGTAGCGCATGCCCTCGCCGCGGCGGTGCATCTCGTGCAGCAGCGTGGCCGTGATGCGCGCACCCGAGCTGCCCAGCGGGTGGCCCAGGGCAATGCTGCCGCCGTTCACGTTCACCTTGGCCATGTCCATGCCCAGCTCGCGCACGCAAGCAATGCTCTGCGCCGCGAAGGCTTCGTTGAGCTCAATCAAATCGATGTCAGCCATCGTGAGGCCGGCGCGCTGCAGCACCTTATGGGTTGCCGGAATGGGGCCCAGGCCCATCACCGCCGGGTCGACGCCCGCCACGGCCGAGGCCACTACCCGCGCCATGGGCTTGAGGTCGTAGCGTTTCAGGGCTTCCTCGCTCACCACCAGCACGGCCGCCGCGCCGTCGTTGATGCCGGCCGAGTTGCCGGCCGTCACCGTGCCGCCCTCGGGCTGGAAGGCGGGCTTGAGCGTGGCCAGCTTCTCAATGGACGAGAAGCGCGGCTGCTCGTCGGTGTCAAACAAAGCCGTGTCGCCCTTCGGGTTCGGGATGAACACGGGCACGATTTCCTTGCGGAAGCGGCCCTTTTCCAGCGCCCGCGCATACTTGCGCTGGCTCTCGAAGGCGAAGGCGTCCTGCTCCTCGCGGGTGATGCCGTACTGCTTGGCCACGTTCTCGGCCGTCTGGCCCATGGCAAAGGGGTAGTGCAGCTTGCTCAGCTTGGGGTTCACAAAGCGCCAGCCCAGGGTGGTGTCGTGGGCCGTGAGCTCGCGCCCGAAGGCCGACTCCGACTTGGCCATCACAAAGGGCGCGCGCGTCATGCTTTCGGCGCCGCCGGCCAGGTACACGTCGCCCTCGCCGCACTTCACGGCCCGGGCCGCGTCCATGATGCTTTGCAGGCCCGAGGCGCAAAGGCGGTTCACGGTGTTGCCGGGCACTGTTATCGGAAGGCCGGCCAGCAGCGCCGCCATGCGGGCCACGTTGCGGTTGTCTTCCCCGGCTTGGTTGGCGGCGCCGATGATGACGTCCTCCACAGCGGCTTTATCAACGGATGGGTTGCGGCGCATCAGTTCACGCAGAACGTGGGCGGCCAAATCATCGGGGCGGACGCTGCTCAGCGCGCCGGCAAATTTTCCAATCGGGGTACGCACCGCGTCCACGATATATGCAGTTGGCATTAGGGGTAACAATAGCGGCGCAAGCGCCGGATGAGACTAAATTTGTGGCCCCGGCACCCGCCCGGACCTTTTTCTTTATTACAACAAAGATGATACAAAGAATTCAAAGCGTATTTCTGCTCCTGCTGGCCCTAGCCATGCTCAGCGTGCTGGCCCTGCCGCTGTGGCACAAAGTCGACGGCCTCACCCACCAGGAGCTTACCCTCACGGCCTTCGGCTTCCAGGCCGAAGGCTGGCAACTGCCGGCCGGCCAGGGCCCGGTGTGGCTGATTGGCGCCTTGGCCGCCGCCTCGGCCGCCGTGGCTGCGTTCGAGATTTTTCAGTTTAAAACCCGCGCCCGGCAGCTCATGCTCGGTGCCCTCAACCTGCTGCTCATCGTGGCCACGCTGGGTGCCATGTTCTACTTCTCCAGCAAGGGCGAGCAACTGCTCAACATCAAGCTCGAAGGCCAGTACCTGCCCGGCTTCTACTTGCCCACGCTCGCCCTGCTCCTCAACCTGCTGGCCAACCGCTTCATTCGCCGCGACGAGCAGCTGGTGCGTAGCATGGACCGCCTGCGCTAAGCAAAAGTTAACAACAACAAAAAGGCAGCCGTGGTATCCACGGCTGCCTTTTTGTTTGTAGCGCGAACTCTGTAGCTCGCGTACCTAAACGATACCCGAACAGTGCGAGCGGCGCGGGGCACGCGAACTACAAAGTTCGCGCTACGGCCATTACTGCCCGCCTTCGCGCACGGCTTGCTCTACGGCCTGCGCGCCGGCTTCGGTTTCGAAGGCGTCGTACACGCGGTCGAAGTTTTCGGGGTCGTTCACGTGCGAGTAGGCGAATTTGGCGAGGTCAATCCGGCAGGCTTCCGAGTTGAGGCCGCGTAGCAGGCGGTTCAAGTCATCGGCCCGCAGGGCGCGTTGGTTCAGGCCGTCCTTGGCCGCGTTCAGCTTGCTCACTTCCGTAATGCGCTGCTGCATGGTTTGCACCAGTGCATTCACATCAGCAGGGGCCATCATGCGGTAGCTGCTGGTGGCGGTGCCGGGGTAGGCGCCGCCAGGGCCGTTATTATAGCCGCCATTAGCGCCGTTGTTGTAACCTCCGTTGGGGTTGCCGTAGCCACCATTATTGCCGCCGTAAGGGCCATTGCCGTTCGGCGCGTTGTAGCCACCGTTTGGGTTGGCGTTGGGATAACCGTTGTTCGGATAGTTGGGATAACCGTTGTTCGGATAATTGCCATTAGGGCCGCTGGGGTAGGCCGAGCCGGGAGCCGGGCTGCCGTAGCCGCCCTGGCCATAGGGCTGCGGGCTCTTGTATTGGCCCCCGTAGCCGGGGCTGTTGTAGTAGCCGCCGTAGCCGCCGCGTGCGGGGCCGTATAGCGCTACCGCGCCCACCTGCTGCAAGCCCAGCGGACGGCCGGGCCGGGCAATGAGCTCATACGACGTTTCAACGCCGGGCTGCAGCCACACTTGGCTGCGGAAGCGCACCACCCGGCCATAGCCGGCAGGCACGGTGAAATCGGCCCAGTGCTGGCCGGGCATCAGCTGGTCGACGTGCACCTGCCGGGCGCCGCCCCGCGTCACCAAGCGGCCATCCAGCACGAGGTCAAACGGCACGCCCCGCTCCGATACGAAGTTGACATTAGCGGCCGGCGGGGGGGAGGCCAGGGCGGGGGCCACCGCCGAAAACAAGCTGGCAATGATGAAGAGTAGGGCCTTTTTCATGGCGTTTGCAGAAAAGAATCCGCGGTGAGGTCAGCGGGTATTTCGCTATTTCCAAAAGGTGTGCCACGTTTACAGCAGCATGGTATAGAGGCGGAGCCTGCCCCTGCCGGATGCCTGCGCCGCCCGAACGGCTTGGCGTCGCAACGGGCAAAACAGGCCCCACCTCTACGCCCGTTAACGCAAAAAAGCCCCCGCAACCGAGGCTGCGGGGGCTTCTCAAACGAGCGAAAAGCTGAAGTTACTTCGCTATTCGCGTCACCTTGAACTCGGTGCGGCGGTTGCGCTGGTACTCAGCTTCCGTCTTAGCGTTGGGCACTACCGGGCGGGTTTCGCCGTAGCCTTTGGCCGTGATGCGGCTCTTGCTGATGCCCTTGCTCACGATGTAAGCCACAGCCGCTTCAGCACGCTGCTGCGAGAGCTTCATGTTGTAAGCGTCTTTGCCGCGCGAGTCGGTGTGCGAGCTCAGCTCGATGCTGATTTTGGGGTTGTCCACCAGCGTCTGCACCAGGGTGTCGAGGCGGATGGCGGCATCCGGGCGGATGTTGTACTTGTTGTAATCGTAGAAAATGTCCTTCACCTCGATGGCCTTGGCCAGGATGATTTTGTTCAGCGTCAGGGTCACCGGCAGCTGAATGTCGTTCATCGGGTTGGGCAGGGCATCCTGGCTGGGCTTGCGGCCCACGGTGCTCAGCGTGGTGCGCGAGCTGAAGTCACCAGCGCGTTCGGCGAAGAAGGCGTAGTTGCTCACCGAGTCCAGCTTCACGTTGAACTTACCGGCGGCGTCGCTGGTCACTTTCTGCGACTGGCCGTTGGGGCCCGTGATGGTCACGGTAGCGCCGCCCACGGGCGTAGAGGTGTTGGATTTGTCGTCGCGCTCCAGCACGGTGCCGTCGGCGTAGAAGGTCACCAGCTTCAGCGGCTTCTTCTTGAACGTGTAAAAGTCGTCGGAGCCTTTGCCACCAGCGCGGTTCGAGCTGAACAAGCCCATGTCACCGGCCATCGGCACGGGGGCGAAGTCGTCGCCTACACTGTTCACTTCCGGGCCCAGGTTCACGGCCTGACCGCCTTTCACCATAAACAAGTCGAGCTTGCCGAGGCCGGGACGTCCGTCCGAAGCGAAGTACAGCGTGCCATCGGGGGCCACGCCGGGGAAGTTGTCGTTGCCGGCCGAGTTGATGCTCTCGCCCAGGTTTTCAGCCGGCGAGAAGCGGCCGTTGGCGCCCAGCGTGGCTTTGTAGAGGTCGTTGCCGCCCTGGCCGCCTTTGCGGGCCGAGGAGAAGTACAGCGTGGTGCCGTCCGGGGCAAATACCGGCGAGAAGTCGTCGGCGGTGCGGTCGTTGATGTTGGCGAGCACGGGCTCCGTCCAGGCGCCGTTGCGCAGGTACGAAATCCAGAGGTCGTCGCTCAGCAGCGTGGTTTTGTCGCCGCCTTCGGGACGGTAGTCGTTTTTCTTGCCGCTGTTCGAGCGGGCAAACACCATCGTCTTGCCATCGGGGGTGTAGGTGGCGCTGGCTTCGTGGCGGTCTTCGGTGTTGAATGGGCCTTCGAGCTTGCGGGCGCTGCCGCCGCTCATGGCAGCTGCGTTGTCAAACTTGATGGCGTAGAGGTCGTAGAAATTCTCGCCGTTGCCGAGGTATTTCTTGCCTTCGCGGTTTGAGGCAAACACGAAGTCGGAACCCGGGCCGGCCATCATGGTGCCACCGAAGTCGGAGCCCGCCGAGTTCAGCGCGTCCACCGGCATCACATCGTATTTGCTCTTCATGCTCGCCATGGCTTTGCTGGCGTTCACGTTTTTAGCTTCGGTTTCGGCACGGGCGGCCAGGGTGCGGTTGCCACCGCTGCTGGCGTAGGTGCTGAACTGCGCAGCGGCTTCGTCGTACTTGCCGTTGGCTTTTAGGGCCTCGGCGTAGCGGAAGCCGGCATCGGCGTTTTTCACCCCACCGTCGAGGGCCGCTTTGTAAAACGGCTCGGCCAACTCCACACGGTTGGAAAGGCGGTAGGCCTCACCGATGCGGAAGTTGTTCAACGACGCGTTTTTACCCTTGGCAATGTCAGCTTGATACAGCGGAATCGCCGTTTCGTACTGGCCCCGGGCAAACTCTTTGTCGGCCTTGCTCATGGCGCCGCTGCTGGCACAGCTGTTCAGCATCGCTGTTGAACTGGCCGCAGCGCAGATTAATAATAGTTTCCTCATAGGTGGTGTGGTGGAGGGGTGGTGAGGGAGAAGGAGCCGAAAAATATTCCCGGCTAGGCATTTTTGGGTTAGCAATAATACTACGTTTAGGTAGGATTCACGCAAGGCGCTCTTTTTTTTCTTCCTAGCTAAAGTAGCGGGCCAGCCAGGTTTCTGCCGCCGGACGGGGCCACTGGGTATCTAGTTGGGCCTTGGTAGCCAGCGTGTTATCAAAATAAAACGTATCTGGTTCCACGGTGCCGGCGGCCACAGCGGCCTTTATCTCGTTGTGTTTCAGGAGGTGCACTACCCCATCCATTAAGAAGGCTAAGTGCGACTTGTCGAGCAAGGCCACGCCAAACTGCTGCTCAAGCTGGGCCACAAAACGCACCGACGCATCGATGGAGCAGCCGCTGGCTCCGGCCACGCCCTCGTCGAGGCCAATGACCAAAAATTGCTGATGTAGTATTTCGGCCGAAGCTAAGAGGCTGCGGCCGTGGCTAGTCCACTCCTCTGAAAAACGGGCCAGGTGCGGCAGGGCCGCCACCACCTCCGGCCCCGTGAGCGGGCGGGCGGCCTGGTAAATCCATACCCGGGCCGTGGCCGGAAGCTGGTCAAACGCTACGTGCATAAGTCGGCAGGCTGGCGGGCCGCCACGTGGCGGCCCCGCGCGGCCAAAGGTATTAGGCAAACGGAATACCGGCCGCGTCTATTGCCTAAATCTTGGTGGGAAACGACGGCTGAAAGACCTAGGCGTTGATGCCTTCGGCCGAAGCCACCAGTTCAGCCAGGTCGAACACCTGCACCTTACTTTCCTGCTCTTTGTTTTTCACGCCGTCGCTCATCATGGTCATGCAGAAGGGGCAGCCCACGGCAATGATGCTGCCCTGCAGGTCGTGGGCACCGGGCGCGGCGGTTTCGGTTTCCACGCCGCCCAGGTTGGCCAGCGCGTCGGCCCTGCCGGCCAGGGTGGCCAGGGCTTCTTCGGTGCGTTCGATGTTGATGTCTTTTTTGCCGGGCTCGGGCTCTTTCCACATCTGGGCGCCGCCGGCGCCGCAGCACAGCCCGTTGGCGCGGCTGCGCTTCATCTCCACCAGGTCAGCATCAAGGGCGGCCAGCACTTCGCGCGGGGCTTCGTAAATGTCGTTGGCGCGGCCCAGGTAGCAGCTGTCGTGGAAAGTGATGCGCCGGCCCTTGAAGCTTTCGCCGCCGCTCACGCCCACCTTGCCTTCGTTGATGAGCTGCTGCAGGTAGGTGCTGTGGTGAATGACCTCGTAATCACCGCCCAGGGCGGGGTATTCGTTCTTGATGGTGTTGAAGCAGTGCGGGCAGGCCGTCACGATTTTCTTGATGCCATAGCCATTCATCGTCGTGATGTTCTGCATGGCCTGCATCTGGAACAGAAACTCATTGCCGGCGCGCTTGGCGGGGTCGCCGGTGCAGCTTTCTTCCAGGCCCAGCACGGCGTACTTGGTGCCCACGTGGTCGAGGATGCGCACGAAGGCGCGGGTCACGCGCTTGTACCGGTCATCAAACGCGCCGGCACAGCCCACCCAAAACAGGATTTCGGGCGACTCGTTGCGGGCTGCCAAATCGGCCATGACGGGAACGTTGATTTGCTTTTTAGCGGGAGCTTCGGGATTCATAACTATAGGGGAGAAGAACGTCATGCTGAGCGAAGCCGAAGCAACTCTACTGCGCAACTATCTTATTTCAATTTGATTACTTACACGGTAGAGATGCTTCGGCTTCGCTCAGCATGACCGTGATTTTAGGTTTGTTTTCCTTAAGCTACCGCGGTGGCGCCAGGTTTCTCCGCCGCAAATAAGTCATCGGCCCAGTTGAAGCGGTCCGACGGCGAGAAGGCCCAGGGGGCGCCGTTGTTTTCGATGTTAGAGAACATCACGTTCAGCGAGTTCGGGGCGGCCGATTCTTCCAGCACCAGGAAGCGGCGCATCTCGATGATGCTTTCCAGGGGGTTGATGTTCACGGGGCAGCTTTCCACGCAGGCGTTGCAGGTGGTGCAGGCCCAGAGCTCCTCGGGCGTCACTTTGCCGCGGAGCAAGGTGGCCTCCATCAGGTCGGTCACGGGCTCGTGCTTGGCTTCGGGGCCGTACTGGTTGGGGCGGAAAATGAGGGGCGACTCGTACTTCTCCTCCATCCGGTCGCGCGTGTCCATGATGATTTTGCGCGGCGAGAGCAGCTTGCCTGTCAGGTTGGCGGGGCACACCGAGGTGCAGCGGCCGCACTCGGTGCAGGAGTAGGCGTTCAGAAGGTTGGTCCAGGGCAGGTCTTCCACGTCTTTGGCGCCGAAGGGCGTGGGCGCCAGGGCCGAGCCATCGGGCGCGGTCGGGGCAGGCGGCACCACGAAGCTCGGGTCCATCATGGCCTTCACCTCGTTGGTGATGCTTTCCACGTTCGAGAACTGGCCCTGCGGCACCAGGCGCGAGTACCACACGTTCGGGAACGCCATGATGATGTGGAAGTGCTTGGAGCTGGGCAGGTAGTTGAGAAACAGGAAGATGCCCGTGATGTGAATCCACCAGCCCAAGCGCTCCAGCACGTGCAGCGTGCCCTCGCTGCTCGGCAACAGGCCCACCAGCAGGTTGCTGACGGGGAAGGTGCCGGGCAGGTCTTCGCCGCGTAGCTGGTGCAGCTTCAGGTCGGCGGTGTTCATGAAGAACAGGGCCAGCATCAGGGCTACTTCGATGTAAAGGATGATGTTGGCATCGAGCTTGGGCCACAGGCGCAGCTCGGGGCCGCTGAAGCGCTTGAGCGGCGGGTTGCTGTTGCGGCGCCACCAGAAGGCGGCCACGGCCACAATCACCAGCGCGGCCAGGATTTCGTTGGTGGCCATCAGCACGTCGTACACCGGTCCGAGGAAGCTGAGGGCGCGGTGGAAGCCGAAGATGTTGCCAAACAGGCCGTCGATGACGATTTCAATCACCTCGATGTTGATGACCAGAAAGCCCACGTACACCACCAGGTGGAGCAGGGCGGGCGTCATGCGCTTGAACATTTTCTGCTGCCCGAAGGCCACCAGCAGGGTTTTGCGGAATCGCTCGGCGGCGTGGCCGCTCATGTCACGGTCGCGCCCGACGAGGATGTTGGCGCGGATTTTCCGGACCTGCCAGGCGAACAAGCCGAATGCCGCCACCAGGAGCAGCAGGAAGAGGATGGATTGCAACATGCGGTAAAGGTAAGGCGGGAACGTTTGGGGCCGCAAGATACTCGGCATGCCGAATAGTTTTTAGAAAAAACCGCTGGCTTCCACACTTTTTTTACTGCATTTCTTGCGTCATTGTTTTGCGTTCGTACCTTTGCGGTCCCCAAAGCAACCTAAAAGGCGTCGCGGGGGAAACGGCAACATAGCTCAGTTGGTAGAGCACAGCACTGAAAATGCTGGTGTCGTTGGTTCGATTCCAACTGTTGCCACAGAAAAAGCCCCTCACGATTTCGTGAGGGGCTTTTTGTTTGTTGGCGTGTGAAGGAGCGCTAAGAAGGCCCCGGCTACTTTTGAATTTGCCCCAATCCAGTAATTCAGCAGCCTCGACAGCCACTTCGGTTACTTCGGCTTCTGCTACAGCCAAGGCTATCAGTTCAAGGCCGATGAGTGCGATGATGGCACGGTGGCGGTAGGGATGTTGAACATGCCTAATGCTAGTCGGGCCGAGTGTACGAAGCATCAACAACAGAATTATCTAATGGATTGGGCAATCCTATTCTGTTTTGAGCGCGATTTTGAGAGCAGCATGGAACATCAAGTGAACATAACACTTGGTATTCTCCGTGATATCAGCAGGGTCAAGCGACTTGCTAGATGTATGAGTATAGATGGTAGCGTCACTTGGACTAAGTTTGACGCCAAGAACACCAACTCTATATAAAATGGTTACAATGGATTTTAACGCATCTTGAAAGGTATAATTAACTCCAAGCACATAGTCATTCGCTATTTTATATGCTTGGGAAGTGTTGTCTCTAATTTCGGCTAGTAATGTGCGTTCTAAGTCGGTTACACTTAAGTCCGAGATTTTAAATGAAGGAGGCCCTCCTTTCAGGAATTCACAGAGTGGCTTAATAGAACCAAAATTTTCGGCCCATTCATCATCAATTGCCTCCAATCGCTCACGCGAATATTCTTGTTCCGCTTGGTTGAGAATGGCGCGTGTGATAATAGAGTTGCCATTCGCTTTCTCAATACATTTATTGAAAAAAGCAATGATGTCTCTGGGCCGCAAGAGTGTTCGTTGAATCATATAATCAAAGCCTGAAAGCTTGCCACTGCCACTCTTTGGCATGATGTCATCTATCGTAGGGGTTTCACGGCTGTACTGGCGGCGCATCAATAGGGCCAGTCTTTTGTTTAAAAGCTCTTTCAGAGAAGCATGATTCCACTCTAGATTTAAGTTAAGCTGTCTGAATTTTTCTCTTTGCATACGTCGAGCTTCGGTCTCCTGCAAAGCTTTTTCATATAGATTATCACGCAAAGCAATAATCACTTTTATTCCTGGTATGCCTTTTAATTCATTTATGGTTATTACTAGAGCGCGTATTAAATCATATACTATAGTAATATCTACCCAATCTTTATCTAAATCATCAATAATAATATAAAATCTTTTTTGACGAGTATTGAAAATGTCCTCCTTAAGTATATCATAAACTTGATAAATGGAATCGGCCTGTAATTCACTGATTACCTTCTGTGCTCTGTTTGCAATTTCCTTTTTGTCAACTAACACATCACCCATTTCAAACTTGAGCGTACCATTGAATAGCTTTTGAAGCGCTTCGGGAGCAAGTTTTAATTCTGTTGTTAGCCCCCTTTTGACTTGGTCTTCTATAGTGCGAACTCTAATGTCGGTCTTCTCCCAGAATCCATCGTCATGGTATTTGCGTAAGTACTCTAATAGTGTACGCTTCTTATTGCCCATCAAAAATCTTTGGATAAAGGACGATATTGCTCCGTTCTCTTTATTAACATCATCCCCAAATTGCATCTTCAAAAATTCTACAATGAATACATGTTTCCACAATACTTTGTAGAATAAGTCGAGGTTTGTCCCTAAGCCCTTAAGATATTTTATGATATCTGAGTTGCTCAGATATTTCAATGACATTGCTTCAGGGTTTATTCGCTTCGTATTCTCCTCCACTGTTTCCAGATACGTCAATAGCGCAGATTTGCCCGAGCCTGTGCGGCCTACTACAATAGACCTTACATTTTCTGTATCCTTCAACACCGATATGTCCCCTTTATCAGTAAAAGCTTCGATTAAGAAACTGTCTGTTTCCGCCTCAAGACTTCCTACATCTAGGTTACGACGAAAAGTGAACTTGTTGGCCATGTGTGGTGTATAGTGGTTTTTTGCACAAGGTAGGAAAACAAAGCTGCATTAACTTTTTTTGCGAGCCTCTTGCATATCCAGTTTTTAGTCGTACCTTTGCACACCTTTTAACGTATTGATTGGATATTATCGAATAAGGCGGACTGCCGGCGTCGAAGCCTACGGGTGGGAATAAGACCGGTCCTTATTCATACATAATGCCTTGGCTGCTCTCAGTCAAGGCATTATCTTTTCTAAAGAACCAAAAGCCTCGCTCATCAGCGGGGCTTTTTATATACCCGACCCCTACCTTGCCCCATGAAACACCTGCTACTCCAGGCGCTCCACGGTGCTCAAGCCACCACGCATAAGGCAACCCCTCAAAACTCCACAATGAACCCCACCGTCGGCACCACCAGCGCGTCGCTGTCGGGCAGGAGGATGGGGACGGCGTTGCTGCCATCGGGGCGCAGGGGCTGGCCGTCGGTGGTGGTGTAGGCGGAGTTGTCGGGCAGGCGCTCGAAGGTGTAGGTGGGCACCGATACCGGCTTGGCCAGCAGCGCGTTCTGCACGTCGATGTAGAAATCGAAGCTCAGGCGGCGCAGGCTGATTTTCTTGTCGAGGCGCAGGTCGAGCTGCTGGAAGGAGCTGAGGCGCTGGGTGTTCAGCTGGCGGTAGTCGAGGACGCCCTGGCCCACGGCCTGGTAGCTGGCCCGGCTGGCGGCCGCGTCGTAGGGCGTGTAGGGCGCGCCGCCGCCCAGGCGGAATTTGGCCCCCAGCTCCCAACCGCGGCCCAGTTTGTAGCCCAGCAGCGCCGAGCCCAAGAAGCGCGTGTCCCAGGCCGTGGGGCGGTACACGCCATCGGCGCCGTTGAACTCGGAGCGGAAGGCCGTGAGCGACACGATGGCGAAGAGCTTGCCGCTGAGCTTCTGCTGGAAAAACGCCTCGGCCCCGTAGGCGCGGCCCTGGCCGGTGCTGGTGACGGCCTCGTTGCCGATGGCGTTGAAGTCGCCGCCCAGGTTGGCCAGGCTGATGCCGTCGCGCACGCTCACCGGGTAGTAGGCGTACTTTTTATAGAAGCCCTCCAGCGTGAGGCGGGTGGCGGCGCCGGGCAGCCACTCCAGCCCCGCCACGGCGTGGTCGGAGCGGATGTAGCGGCTGTCGGAGTTCACGCGGGCGCCGTTGGGGGCACGGTAGCCCAGAATGGTGCTGGGCGGAATCTTGAAGTAGCGGCCCAGGCTGGCGTTCAGGTTCAGGGTGGGCAGCAGCGCGTAGCTCAGGGAGGCCCGCGGCGAGAGCGTGCGGTCGAGCCGGTAGGCGCCTTCGGTGAGGGCTGTGGTGCCGTCGGTGCGCAGGCCGGCCGACACGGTGAGGCGGCTTTCGGCGCCGTAGGTGCGCGTGGCCTGCACAAAGGCCCCGTAGCGCAGAAAGTCGAGGTCGGTTCTGAAGCGCACCGCTACGGCCGGGCTGATGAGCGCGCCGCTGGCATCGCGCACCTCGGCGCGCAGGCGTTGGAACAAGTCGTTGTCGTAGTGCACCAGCTGGCCCACCACGCCGTAGCTGTACTGCCAGCGGCCCACGCGCTTGTTTACGTCGGCGCGCAGCTTGTTTTCTGTTTCGCCGCTGCGGGCGCCCAGCTTGCGGCGGCTTTCGTCGCCCACGTAGCCGTACTCGAAGGCATCGGCGGTGCTGTGCTGCTGGGTGCGGCTCAGGGCCACGTTCAGGTAGCCGTTGGGCACCAGGTGGCGCAGGTTCAGGCCTACGGTGTAATTCCACTGGTCGATGGTGGGATTGGAGCGCAGCACGTACTCCTTGTTGGGCGAGCTTTTCTTGGGCGGCACAATCTCGAAGTGGTCGATGGCGCCCAGTCCCAGGCTGGTGAGCGTGGTTTTCTCCGACAGCTTGGTGGTGGTTTTGAACTGAAAATCGTAGAAATCGGGCCGGATGGGCAAGTCAATCAGCTTGAACAACACTTGCAGGTATGAGCGCCGGGCCGAGGCCAAAAACGTGGTGTTCTGGGTGAGCGGGCCTTCCAGCGTGGCCGCCACCTCGGTGCCCGAGGTGCGCAGGTTGCCCTGAATGCGCTCGGCATTACCGTCGCGCTGCCGGAACTGCAGCACGGCGCTCAGCGCATTATCATAGCGCGCCTGGAAGGCCGACGAGCTCAGCGTCACATCCTCGATGAAGCTAACGTTGAGGATGCCCGCCGGGCCGCCCGCGCTGCCCTGGGTGGGAAAATGGTTGATGACGGGCACCTCGATGCCGTCGAGGTAATACACGTTTTCGTTCGGTGCGCCGCCTCGGATGATGATGTCGTTGCGGAAGCCCGCCGTGCCGCCCGAGCCCCCGCCGCCCACGCCGGGCAGGCTCTGCACCACCCGCGAAATGTCGAAGTTGCCGCCCGGGTTGCTCTTGATTTCCTCGGTGGTGAGGCGCTGCACGCTGAGCGGCGTTTCGGCGGTGGCCACCCGGATGGCGCGGTTGGCCGTCACGGTCACTTCGCCCAGCGCCTGCGGGCTTTTGTTGAGCTCGAGGTTGAGGGTGTTCACGTTGCCGCTGCTCACGGCCACATCGGCGCGCAGCAGGGCATCGTAGCCGACGAAGCCGACGCGCAGGTTGTAGGCCCCGGCCGGCACGCCCGCGAGACGGTAGCGCCCCTCGGCATCGGTGGCCGTGCCGAAGCTGGTGCCTTCCAGCGTCACGCTCACGCCGGGCAGGGCTTCCTGGGTGGCGCGGTCGCGCACGGTGCCGGTCAGCGTGCCGGGGTTTTGGGCGTGGCTGATAAGGGAGAGGAGCAGGAAAAGCAGCAGGGTAAGGATTCGCATAAGGCAGTAAGTATTCGGAAAGGAGAATGTTCAGACGTCGGGATTCCATCCCTATCTGTTATCCTGAACGCAGCGAAGGACCTTCTCACGTATCCTGAACGCAGCGAAGGACCTTCTCACGTTCGGGCAAAAATGTTCTTACGTGAGAAGGTCCTTCGCTGCGCTCAGGATGACAGATGGTTGCGCATACTGATGAAAGCCGATTGTGCACGGCACATTAGGCCGTCTCAAAGAAATTTTACCGTCGAGGCAATCCGCTCACGCAAGCCGTGGCGTAGGTGAGGCATCTTTCAAAACATTCAGTCATCTGACTATATCCATGAAAAAGTCCCTGTTTTCCCTCGCTTTCGTTGCCCTGTTCAGCTTTGGTGCTACCCACACCGCTTCGGCCCAAAAAGCCAAGACCGTGATGGTGGGCGGTGCCCCCATGTACCCCACGAAAAACATCGTGGAAAACGCCGTTAACTCGAAAGACCACACCACCCTGGTGGCCGCTGTGAAAGCCGCCGGCCTGGTGGAAACGCTGCAAAGCGCTGGTCCCTTCACCGTGTTCGCCCCCACCAACGAAGCCTTCAATAAGCTGCCCGCTGGCACCGTGGAAACCCTGGTGAAGCCCGAGAACAAAGCCACCCTCACCAAAATCCTGACCTACCACGTAGTAGCCGGCCGCATGACGGCCGCCGACCTGATGAAGGCCATCAAAGCCGGTGGCGGCAAGGCCACCCTCAAAACCGTGAGCGGCGGCACCCTGACGGCCATGATGAAAGGCAAAGGCATTGAGCTGAAGGACGAAAAAGGCGGCACGTCAATGGTGACCATCGCCGACGTGATGCAGAGCAACGGCGTGATTCACGTAGTGAACACGGTGCTGATGCCTAACTAGTTTGCAGCTTTTTGCAGATTGTGAAAGCGCCGCTGGCTTCGTGCCAGCGGCGCTTTTTGTTGCTCTGAGTATTCGCTCAATCGCCGCTGCCGGTCGGACCGCCCTAGGCAGTCCGACCGGTGGTCGTTATTAGTCAGAACGTCATTGCTTCAACCGGTCGGACCGCCTAGGGCGGTCGGACCGGTGGTTCCGCTTCGCACGCGTGCTTCTACGCGGCTGCTGAAATCACCTGCATTCCGCCTCCGCAGCGCGGGCGTATTCGTAGCCCAGGTTCACCGCCCGGTGGTAGAACTCGCAGGCCGCCGTGGAGTCGCCAGTGTGGGCGGCGAGGCGGCCCAGCAGGAAATGCGTGCGGCCATCCTTAGGGTTGGCTTGCAGGGTATTGAAGTAATCGGTGCGCGCTTCGTTGTAGCGGCCCAGGGCCGTTAGGGCCAGGCCGCGCACCTGCACATAGCTCCAGGGCGTGGGGGCCGCCGCGCGGCGGCGTTGGGCCAGGCCGGTGGTGAGGTCGGTCAGGGCCAGGGCGGCGTTGTTCAGGTCGAGCAGGCGGCCTTTGCCGCGCGACAGGTAAGCGGCGCTGAGCGTGGTGTCCAGCCGCAGGGCGTGGGAATAGTTCAGGTCGGCATCGGCGGGGCGGCCCAGGGCGGATTCGCAGCGGCCGAGGTGGTAGAGTACCTGGGCCTTGACGCGGCGGGGCTGGGAATGGCGCAGCGCCGCCCGAAAATCGGCGCGGGCGGCCTCCGGGTCGTGCTCAAACAGGCGTTCCAGCTCGCCGTGGCGGCGCAGGGCAGGGGCATATTCGGGCCGAAAGTGCAGGGACTCTTCCAGGAAAGCGTAGGCGGCGGCAAAGTTGCCGTTGGCATAAGCGCGCAGGCCGTCGTCGTAGTTGCGGTTGGCCGAAACGCGGTCCATCGTCACCTTCACGGCCAGCGAAAACAGCGCGATGCCCAGCAGAAAAAGCAGCGTGAGGCCCCAGTCGCGGGAGTTGAAGCGGGCGCGCTGCTGCGGGATGCGCTGGTAGTGCCGCTCGCGGCTGCCGGCGGGTGGGCGCGTGCGCAGCGGCGCGGGCGGCGGCATGGGTACGCCGTACACGTGCTGGCTAACAGGGCGCTGCTGTTGCTGGCGGCGGGCTTCCTCGGCGCGGCGGGTGGCCTGCTGCAGCTGGAAGTCGTAGGTAGCGCGGCGGCCGGGGTCGCCGAGGATGCGGTAGGCCAGGGCCACGGCCTTGAACTCCTCTTCGTAGCGCACATCGCCGCCGTGCTTATCGGGGTGGTAGCGCACCACGAGCTGCCGGTAGGCGCGCTTGATGTCGGCCGCGGCGGCCGAAGGGGCTACTCCAAGAACTTGATAATGATTCTGACTCACGCTAGGCGGCAAACACAAACGACCGCACAAAAGTCAGCCACGCGCCGAAATATTCCGTAGAACCGGCGCAGTCTATTCTCCCTTTCGGGGGCAATGGTTGCGCTTTCCCGCCTTTTATTCTTTCGTGCCACTCCTTTCACGCGCCGTATGGTCACCGACGACGACACCTCCAAAACCCCTCGCAACGATAGCCTGATTGGCAATCTGACCGGCTACCTGGACACCCGCATCGACTTGGTGCGGCTTGAGCTCCAGCAAAAAATTTCCACGGGCCTCGTGGGCACCATTCACGGCGTGACGCTGGCAGTGCTGGGCATGTTCTTCCTCATTTTCCTGAGCGTATTTGCCGGACTGGCGCTTAATTCGGCCCTCGACAGCCCGTTCTGGGGCTTTGGCATCGTGGCCGGTTTCTACCTGGTGCTGCTGGTGCTGGTGCTGGTGGGCGTCGACAAATCGGCCTTCCAGGGCATCGTCAACAAGATGATGAAGGACACTATCTATAAATCTGACAAACGCCAAGCCTAACGCCTGCCATGAGTGACCTGCAAAACCCCCTGTTCGACGAGGAAAAAGAATTTCTCGAACGCAAAAAGCTGGAGTACGAGCGCGCCCTGCGCGGCGACGTAGACCACATCAAGGACCAGTCGGTGAAGGTGGGCAAAGTGGCTGCCGTGGGCGTGGGCCTGGCCGGCAGCATCTGGCTCATCACCAAAGCCTTCAGCGGCAAGAAGAAAAAGAAGCACAACCCCTACGTCGAGGAGGAAGACCACGACTACGACCACGAAGATGCGGGCAGCTACGGCCATTACGATGGGTTCGATACCCACGAGTTTGACCGCGACAGCGAAGCCTTCGACGAGGACGATGAAACCGGCCCCGGCTACTACACCGCCGGCAACGGCAAGCGCTACAAGAGCAAGTTCTACCGCAAGTCGGCCGCCGATTCGGCCCGCGCCTTTGCTGCCCACGACGAGCACAACGAGCATGGCCACTACGGGCAGGAGCAAAGCAACGAGGACGACCGGCCGGACTTCGCCACGGCCACCTCGCACGCCGAAAACCGCGCCCAATTGGCGGGCGCCGGGCTACCCGCCTATTCATCGGGCCACGACACCGAGGAATTTGAGGACGACCCCTTCCAGGATTTGCCCTACGACGACAGCCGCCGGTTGCCGAATACGCACGCTTTTGACGAAGAGCACGACCATGTGGACGGCAGCCGTCCCGCGCGCCCCAGCTTTGTGGGCGAGGTGTTGCAGTCGTTTTTGAAGTCGGACACGGGCAAGGTGCTGGTGGGCCAGGTGGCCGCCGTAGCCCTGGCGCTGGTGACCAAAAAGGTGAGCGAGTTTTTTCCGGCCGATAAGAATTCGGATGCGGCTTCTGACAATTCGGGCGTTAATTCCGACCTTGCACCTTCCTCGGGCTACGCGCCCGTTGAAACCGGGTTTGCCCCCGTCGCCTCGTCTGTCTCCCTAGATTCCCCGGATGCGTCCACCCACTCCCAGTCTTTATGATGCGTTGCGGCTGCGTCGGCAGCACGGCCACAAAGCGTTGGCGGTGCTGCTCGACCCCGATAACTTAGATGAAAACAGCCTGTTGCAACTGCTGCGGTTGAGCGCAGCCCATCCGGTCGATTACTTTTTCGTGGGGGGCAGCCTGGTGCTAAGTTCGCACCAGGCTGCCCTCATTGCGTTGATTAAGGAGCACTCCAGCGTACCGGTGCTGCTCTTCCCCAGCCACAGCCTGCACCTCGACGGCCCCGCCGACGGCGTCCTACTGCTTTCGCTGATTTCGGGCCGCAACCCCGATTTTCTGATTGGCCAGCACGTGGTGGCCGCCCCGCGCCTACGCGCCAGCGGCCTGCAGCTGCTGCCCACGGGCTACATGCTGGTCGACTCGGGCCGCCAAACCACGGCCTCCTACATGAGCGGTACCACGCCGCTGCCCGCCGATAAGCCCGGCATTGCTGCCTGCACTGCCCTGGCCGGCGAACAGCTGGGCCTGAAACTGATGTACCTGGACGGCGGCAGCGGCGCCCAGAACCCAGTGTCGGCCGCCATCATTCGGGCTGTGCGCGACACGGTGGAAACCCCCATCATCGTGGGCGGCGGCCTCAACACCGGCAAGAAAGTGTACGCCGCGCTGGCCGCCGGGGCCGACGTGGTGGTGGTGGGCAACCACATCGAGGCCCATCCCGAGTTTTTGGGCGAAGTGGCCGGCGTGGTGGCCTCGTTCAACCAGGTGGTGCAGGAGCGGTAACGGCAAACGATTCAGCAATACCTTCGCAGTAGTATGCTGATTTTGTTTGGTTTGGGAGCTGTTATCGGCCTCTATTTCCTACTGCTTAGAATCCTGCCCCTCTTTCTGTACCCGGAAGTGGTGCGGCACCCGTTGCAGTGGGCCCACCGGGCGAGTGCCATCCTGATACCGGGAGCGGTGCTGGTGAGCGGCATCTGGAACCTGCACATCCGCTACCCGATGCTGTTTACCTTGGTGGTGGTGGGTAGTGGGCTGGTGGGCGGCCTCCGCGCGAAGCTGGAGGTGATTTCGGAGTGGGCCCGGCCCTTTGCCCGAACTCAAATGATAATGACGCCCATTCTCACGCCGGTGCTATTCCTTTGGGCAGTTTTCAGCACGGAAGACGTGGTGTATTCGGATGCCCATGTGACCGTTGAGGTCAGCACGCACACGGGATGGATGAGTGGCATTACCAGTACACGGGTTACGCTGTACCAGGCCTGCGGCATTTTATTCGATAAGCATGTCGGCGATATAGGGGTTGGGGAAAGCCGCGAGTATGGTGTTGGGGAGCCGGATTTCAAGCAGAAGGAATGGTGGCAAACGGTTCGGTGGGTGACCTTCAACACCGTTACGCTGACGGGCGTGGTGCAGCAAGTGCAGGGCTCATATCCCTTTGGAGTAGAACGGGCGTGGCGGAAGGTGCCTCCGCCGCCCGCTGAGACGTCCGCACCAGCGCCCGGCGGATTTCCGACAGTTGAGGACCGATAGGCTTACCCTCGCATGGGTAGCGCTGACCGTGCCGCGCTATGGCGAGCGGGAGGCAATGCCGTTTGCCTGGTTTGGCTAGCACGTTCTCTTTATCCCAGCGGCAGGGCCACCACCACGGCAAAGCCCGATGGCTGTGCCTCGTAGTGCACGGAGCCGCCCACGGCTTGGGCCCGGGCCTGCATATTGGCCAGGCCGTGGCCGCCGGGGCGGGGCTGGCCGTTGTGGCCGCAGCCGTCGTCGGCCACGGTCAGGGCCAGGCCGAGGGCGGTGGCGGCCAGCCGCACCGTGACGGTGGTGGCGCGGGCGTGCTTCACCACATTGTGCAGAGCTTCTTTGTAAATGAGGTAGAGGTTGTGCCC
Source organism: Hymenobacter monticola (assembly GCF_022811645.1). Classification (NCBI taxonomy): domain Bacteria; kingdom Pseudomonadati; phylum Bacteroidota; class Cytophagia; order Cytophagales; family Hymenobacteraceae; genus Hymenobacter; species Hymenobacter monticola. The sequence continues at coordinate 1,611,092 of NZ_CP094534.1, forward strand.
GAGGTCGGGGGCTAGCTCGGGGTCGGGCAGGTCGGCGGCGGTGAGGAAGCGCACGTCGAGGCCGGCGGGGGGCAGCACCTCCTGGGCGTGGTCGCGCATGCGGGCCAGCAGCTGGCTGAGGCTGAGGTGCTGGGCGTCGAGGCCCCACACCACGTCGCTCATTTGCTGCGCGGCCTGGCGAGAGGCAGTGGCCATGGCATCGAGCCGGGCCAGGGTCTGGGCCGGGCTGTGAGGCGTTTCGCGCAAGAGGCTGCTGTGCATGCTGATTTGGGTGAGCAGGTTGCCCACGTCGTCGTGCAAGTCGGCGGCAATGCGGTTGCGCAGGGCGCGTTCCGCCTGCCACTGCTGCTCGCGCTGGCGGGCGCGGCGCTGCTGCCACCCATACACCCCGCCCGCCGCCACCGCCATCAGCAGGCCCGTGAGGGTAGCCCACACGCCGGGCCGCCGCCACCAGTGGGTGCGAGCCCGCACCGGCACGCGCAACACGTGGCGAGCGGGGACGCCCAAGCCGGTTTCGGCCCTGATTTCGAGGGTATAGTCGCCAGGTTCCAGCCCTTGCAGGCGCAGGCGGTTGCCGGTGCCCAACTCCTGCCAGGGCGCGGGCCCGTTGCCCCGCAAGCGGTAGGCGAAGCGCCCTGCGGTGCTCACGTCATCGCTCAAACTCAGGGCTAGGTCGGCAAAGGCATCGCCGGGGGCAAGCTCCAGGCCCGGGGGCAGGGTACCGGCCAGGTAGTTGGTGCGAATGGTGTCGGGCTGGGCGTGGTGCTGGGTAACGGCGGTGAGCAGCAGCCGGGGGCGGTGCTCGGCGGCGGCCAAGGCTTGGGGGGCGAGGAAGCTCAGCCCGCCCACGCCGCCCACGTACAGGCGCTGCCGGGCCGTGTCGTACCAGGCCGACTGGCGGTTTAGTTCGTTGGTGGCCAGGCCCTGGGCGGTGGTCAGGTTGCTGCGGCGGCCGGTGCGGGGCTCTTAGCGCACCAGGCCGTTGTGGGTGCCCACCCACAGCACCCGCCCCGGCGGCGGCGCCACCACAAAAGCCACGGCCTCGCTAGGAAGGCCCTGGCTCAGCGTGAGCTGCCGCTGCACGCCGCGCCGGGGGTGCAGCAGCAACAGGCCGGCGTCGAGGGTGCCCACCCATACGCTGTCGGGGTGCAGGGGCAGCACGCAGCGCGTCAGGGCCGTGGGCAGGCGGTAGGGCGGGGGCTCGGTGGGGCCGTAGTGACGCAGGGCGCCGGTGACGGGCTGCAGGCAGTAGAGGCCCTGGTTGGTGGCCAGCCACAGTTCGCCGCCGGCCCCTTCGCTCATGGCTTCAATCTCGCAGTGGTGCAGGGGCCAGGCGGGGTCGGCGGCGCGGTAGCGGGTGCGCCGCCGGTGCGGCAGGTCGAGTTGGAACAAGCCCTCCTGCCCGCCCGCCCACAGCTGTCCCGCCCGGGTGCGTAGCAGGCAGAAGGTGGACTTGCCCACCAGCGGGGGGTGAGGGCCGGGCCATGCAATCTCCTCGAACCGCCCCCCGCTCAGCACCACGATGCCGTAGTTCTCGAGCCCGATGACCAGGCGCCCGTCGGGCAGGCCCAGGCTGCAGAACCACACCGGCCCCGGTATCGGGCCCAGCCAGGGGCGCAGGGGGGCTTGCGGGCTGTCGGCGGCCTGCGTGAAGGTGCCCGCGTAACTGCCCACCACCAGCCGGCCGTCGGGCAGGCGGCTGATGGCGCGGGTGCTCAGCTGCAGCCGGCCGGCCACGGGCAGTGCCTGCACGGCCACCCGCCGAGGCCGCAGCTCAAACACCCCCGGCATGCCTTCGGCAAAGGCCCACAGTCCGGTCTGGTCGCGGTTGTAGCACAGCCACCCGTTCCAGCCCCCGGCCAGCGCCAGCGCCAGGTGCTGCACCCGCGGCGCCTGCCGCTGGCGCCGCACCGACATCGCCAGTACTTCTCCCTGCCCCAGCCAGTACCAGGTGCTGTCCAGCTCCAGCACGTTGAGGTGCGGCACGGCGGCGGAGGAGAGGTTGCGCCTCCAGCGGGCCAGCACGCGCGGCGGCTGCCCGGGCCGCTGCTCCAGCAGGGTGCTGTCGAGGAGGGCGTAGGGGCCGTGGGGCAGGCGCAGCGGGTGGGTGGCTGGCTGCGCCCAGCGTCGGCCGTTGGCCTGCTGCACGCGGTAGCGGTGGCTGTTGCCGGGCATGGCCAGGGGCCGCACGCGCCCATCCGGCCCCAGCCGCCAGCACACCTTTTCCCCAAACAGCAACAGCTGCCCCACCGAATCGGGCTCAACGGCCATCACTACGCCCTGCGACAGCTGCCACACCAGCCGCGGCACCTGCCGGGGGTGCCGCAGCGGCAATCGGAACAGCCGAAAAGGGTTGGCGCCCTGGACCACCCATAGCGCACCCTGGTGCAGCAGCAAGAGGCTGCGCCAGTTGTCGGCGCGGGGTGGCAGCGGTACCTGGCGCAGCTCGCCGGTGGCGGGCACGAAAGCGTACACCGCGCTCAGCATCCCTATCCACACGGTGCCGGCCGTGTCCACCACTACCCGGGTGACTTCGCCGTGCGGGCGGGGGCCCTGCCGCACCAGCTGGCCAAGAGGCACCAGCTGCCGGCCGTCGTAGCGAAACAGGCCCTGCCGGGCGGCTACCCAGGCAAAGCCGGCGGCATCGCGGGCAATGTCGCGGACGCCCACCGTGCTCAGCACACGGTCGGTGTGCTGCTCCAGGGGCTGGGCGCGGGCCACTGGTCCGGCCAGCAACAGGCAGGCCAGGGCCAGCAGCCAGTGTGTGATTTTTATTCGCTTAAGCACAGTGATGGCCGGATAGGCCAGCAACTTGCCGCCAGAAAATTGCTAATAGAGTAAAGGTTATTTTCATCTAAAAAATAATAAATGTGATATTATAATGCAAGAGTACGATATAAACGCCGCAGATGAAAGCGGCCGCGAGCCTTAAGCTTTGTCCGGTTCTGGCCTCTTCCACAAGCGTTTTGAACGCTCGCATCTTCCTTCCGGAATATCTAAAAAGCGAGACTCCCCAGACCTTGCCCCTTAGCCAAAAATTATTGACTAGCGCTGGCGAGCAACATGGCCAGCGAGTAGCGCCCAAGACCGGTACAGTTGCGGCGTGCTTGCACAAAAAAGAATGCCCGCAACCTGCGTTGCGGGCATTCCCCATAAAGCTGCGTTAACCTTACGCGTGGCCTGCCGGGCCACCGGGGCTACTTTGCTGCTACCGTCGTCGCGGGCGGCGTCAGCTTGTAGCCCAGTGCCTGCGTCAGGCTCAGGTTGTCGAAGTAGAAACGGTCCAGGTCTATTTTCCCTTTCGTGACGTGGGCCGTCATCTGAAAAGGAGCGCGCAGGGTTTTGCCGTCCTGGGTGAACGTGTATTCGCCCCAGGTGGCCACCCAGTTGCCCATCAGCCGGCCAGACTTCACCCGAAAAGCCGTCTGGCCTTCCGCACCTTGCGGTTGAGCTGCGTTTTGTAGTGCTGCTGCCAGCTGGCCATCAGTTGGTCGCGGCTAGCCGAATCAGTCGCGGCGGGGCCGTAGCCCCGGTAGGTATCCGTCAGCAGTAGCCGGGCTTTGTCCGTATCGCCGGCTATCAGCAAGTTGAGGTAGTTCGTGACGGTCTAAATGTCGGCCTCGGTGGTGGGGTTCTCGCCCACCAGGTCCGCGTAGCGGGCCGCTGGGGCAGGCTTGGTCTGGGCCTGCACCGGCCGGTGGGCCGCCAAAACCGCCACAGCGGCCAACAACAGGGTGGAGGTGAAGTTTTTTTGCATGGTTGTGATGGTGCTAAAAAAGGATTGCTGAAAGAATGAAAAATGCTGGTCGCACAGGGAAGAAGGTCCTTGCACGGCAGCGCCTGCCTTATTCCACCACCACGCGCTTCACCACCAGCGCTTCGCCGGTTTGAAGCCGCAGCGAGTACACGCCCGGCGCCAGACCGCGCACGTCAAACTCGGCGGTGCCGCCGGTGGCGGGCAGGCGCAGCGGCCGGGCCTGCACCACTTGGCCCAGCGCGTTGAGCAGCGTGACCGAGGCCGCGCCCAGCGGGCCGGCGGGCACGGCCAGCGTGAAGGTGCCGTGGGCGGGGTTGGGGTAGAGGCCCACGGTGGCGGCCAGGGCTTCGCTGCGCGTAGCCGTGACGAGGGCCAGCCGGACATTATCAAGGCCGATGTCGGAGGTGGCGGGGCCGTAGTCGCTGGTGGCGCGGAAGCGGATGACCGTAGTGGCCGAGGTGCTGGCAATGGTGGCCGTTTGGCGCGTGATGGCGGGGCTGACGCCAACCGTGAGCACAGGCGCGGGGCCAAACGTGGCGCCGCCGTCGGTGCTCACCAGTACGTCCAGCACGTCGGTGCCACCCAGGTTGATGTAGTTAAACGTCAGTATTTTGGCGCCGGCCGCGCTTAGGTTCACGTACAGGTCGAGTGCCCCGGTGGTGCCCAGCGGGGCATCGTAGGAGTTGAAACGGGCCGAATGCAGGCTCTGGCTGCCGCTCCCGGGGTAGGCGCCCAGGTTGGTAAGCCAGTTGGCGGAAGCGCCGTCGTCTTCGCGGCGCCACGACTGGTTGCCGCTGGCGGGGGTGTTGCGCCAGTTGCTGCTTGGAGCGTCGCGCACGGCCCCGATGCTCAGCCACGGCCCCTCGAAGCCTTCGCTCACGGGCAGGGTGGCGTAGGCAGCCGCGGCCGGCGGCGGGGTGGTGAAGGTGACAAAGACCGGGAATGAGCTCTGGCCGCTGCCGCAGCTGGCCGTCACGCTCGCCGTGTAGGTAGCGCCTGCCACAAGGCCGCTGAGCGTGACCGACGAAGCAGAGACAGCCAAGGTGGTGGCAGGCTGCATGCTGCCAAAATACGTCAGGGAATAGCTGCTGCTGCCCCCGGCCGGCGGCGTAAACGTGAGCGTGGCGCCATTGGGCGTGAGGGCGGTAGCCGACAGGCTGGCAGGCCCGGGGCAGGCAACGGCTGGGGCCGTCACGGCCTCTATCATCAGCCGCTTGTAGCCCCCGGTGTTGCTATTCAAGGGTTCGGGAAGCGGCAAGGAAGTGGCCGTAACGACGTAGAAAGCATCTTTCCGGCCCGGCTCGTCCACCTGAACACCGAAGGGCGCGTAGTTGACCGTCTGGCCGGCCGGGTACACCGCCACCATACCCACCAGCACGTCGGTGCCCGCCGGCAGGGGCACCTGGGTTCTCAGGGGCAGGGTTACGTAGGAATTGATGTCGGTCGCGGTCAGCACGTAGTCGTTCGAGCGGGCCAGCACCGCGCCGGTGACCTGGTCAACCAGTATTCGCCAATGCTACTCCCGGGTTGGCCGGCCGCCAGCCCGCTGAAATTGACAACATACGAGCGAATCTGCGTCACGCTGACGGGGCTGTTGATGCGGTAGTGGCAGGCAAAAGCCCGGTCGGCCGGGTCAATTCCAAGCTGAAAAGCACCCGTGGCACCGCCCAGGGCGGCGTGAGAATAGGTGGTAGCATTTACCTCTTGCGCCACGTTGCGGCTGTTGTTGGTATTGTCGTCGTCGGTGGGGGTTGTTACGGTCAGCGTGTTGGTGCCCTGGTTAGCAGGCGAAAAGCTGTTGAAAGTCACCCTGATGGAGGCACCCGCGGCCAGCGAGGCCACGGTCTGGGTATCGGTGAAGGCATTGGCTCCGCTCACGGTCAGGGTCACGGACAGGTTGGTCTGGGCAGTGGCGCCCTGGTTGCTCACCACGGCCCGCACCACGTGCGGCGCACCCGCCGGAATGGGCAGCTGCGTGAGCGTGAGCACCGACTCCACGGCCGCGTCGTTGGCTGCCGGCACCGTGGCGCAGATGGTGAAGGCGCCCTGCGTATCGGTGGAGCCGTAGCCCGATACGGCCACGTAGTACGTAGCGCCGGGCGTGAGGCCCGCCGCCACCAGCCGGGCGGCCTGCGCGTTGTTAGAGCCGCCGTTCGCGCAGGCAATGGCCGTGAAGGGGCCCGCCCCGCCCACCGTGGTCGAAAACAACCGCACCTGGCCCGCGGCGGTACCCGTCACGGCAATGGCCGCCGCCGTGCTGCCGGGGTTGCCGGCCGCGGGGGTTCTGAAGCGAAACCACACGTCTTTCGGGGCGGTGGCAACGCCGCAGCCGGGGTTAGCGTAGCCGTTGGGCGTGGTGGTAGTGGCTCCTGCGTTGGTGGCGTTGGTAGGCGTGCAGCTGGTGGCCAGGGGCAGGGCAATGGCACCCAGGGGGTCATCGTTGGCGGGAGCTTGGGCGTGGCCGGCCAGGGGCAGCAGCGCGACCAGACACAGTCCGGCGCGGGTCAGCCAATGGGGTAAAGAAATTTGCATGATGTGAAGGGATAAGGGTGAGGTGTGACGCTCGAAGGCCACAGCCCCCGGTTGACACAAAGCACGTCCTTCCTCTCATGCAGCACAATGACACGAAAGTGTTATACTATTCGGATAAAAATAACCTAGCCGCGCCGCTTCAGGGCCAAGGCCAGTAGCTCGCCTTTGGAGTTGATGTGCAACTTGCGGTACACGGCCCGCAGGTGGTTTTTCACCGTGTCGAGGGTGATGCCCAGCGCATCGGCAATGAGCTTGTAGCTCAGCCCTTCCTCCACGGCCGTCACAATGTCCTGTTCGCGGGGCGTGAGGCGCTCCTCGGCCGAGGCCGCCACGGCCACCGGCGGCTGCCGCCGAAACGCCTGCAGCACATGCCGCGCCACGGCCGGCGACATGGGCGAGCCGCCCGCCGCCACTTCCAGCAGCTGCGCCTTGATGACGGGCAACGGCGTGTTTTTTAGCAGGTAGCCCGCCGCCCCGGCGCAAATGGCCTCGAACACCCGGGCCGCATCGGTGAACACGCTCAGCATGAGCACCTGCGCCTCCGGCAGCTCCGTGAGAATGAGGGGCAGCCCCTCGATGCCCGAGCGCCCGGGCAGGCCAATATCGGAGAGCACCAGGGCCGGCCGGGTGCCCAGCGCGGGCAACTGCCGAAAAAAGTCTTCGATGGAGTTGGCCGTGAGCACGCACTCAAACTCGGGCTGCGCGCTCAGGTACTGGCGCAGCATTTCCCGAATGGCGGACTGGTCTTCGATGATGGCCAGGGGCAGGCGATTTTGCATGGGCCAAATGTAGCGGCCCCGTTCACGCCGCGGTATGACACAAAAGGGGGGTATGCGCCTGGACTACGGCCCCTACGCCACCGTGCCGCCACAGCTGGAGCCCGCGCCGGCCGTGCAGCCGTAGCAGTGCTGGTTCACCACAATGGGGCGCTGGGCCAGGGCCGCGGCGTCGAAGTCGCGGATGTGCTGGCTGGTGCTGGCCACGTGCAGGTCCAGCATCTGGTTGAAGTCGCAGTCGTAGAGGCCGCCGTCCCAGCCCACCGAGATGGTGTCGCGGCACATCACGCCCGTTGCCGCCGTGGGGTTGAAGGCCGTCACCAGCTTCTCCATGTAGCCCGCGTAGTTGCCCGACTCGATGAGGTAGTCCAAAAAGCGGCTCACCGGGATGTTAGTGATGGCAAACAAGCTGTTGAACACAATGCCGAAGTCCTTGAGCAGAGCCCGCTTGAACTGCTGCTCCAGCCCCGCCTGCGGCCCCGGCATGAAGGCCCCGGCCGGGTTGTACACCAGGTTCAGCACCAGGCCGCTGCCGGGCTGGCCATAGCCCACGGCGTTCAGCATTTGCAGGGCCTTGATGGAGTCGGCAAAGACGCCGTCGCCGCGCTGCCGGTCGGTTTTGTCGGCCGAGTAGAAGGGCAGGGAGCTGACCACCTCCACGCCGTGCTCCTTAAAAAACTCGGGCAGGTCGTGGTATTTCTTGTTGGCCACGATGATGGTGAGGTTGCAGCGCACTAAGACTTTGCGGCCCAGCTTGCTGATTTCGGCCACAAACCACCGGAAGTCGGGGTTCATCTCGGGCGCGCCGCCGGTCAGGTCTACGGTCGGAATGTCGGTTTGGGCCAGCGCGTCGAGGCAGAGCTGCATGGTCTCGCGGGTCATGATTTCCTTGCGGTCGGGGCCGGCGTCCACATGGCAGTGCTTGCACACCTGGTTGCACATCTTGCCCACGTTGATTTGCAGCACCGCTGGCGCTACCGGCCGCAGCGGAAATAGCCCCACCTCGGCCATTTTCTGATGAAAAGGCGGCAGGTGCAGCACATCTACCACTTCCTGGCGCAGCACCGTCAGCTGAAAAGCCGAGTCGGCGAGCTGATTGCCGGTGGCTTTAAGGGATTTTGTCATGAGATAAGGGTAGTAGGCGGGCCAGGCAGCAAAAAAGAACGTCAGGCGGCACTGCTGCGCATCAAACAGCATGCGCCGTCTGACCATTCAATTGGCACGTAATTACATCGACAACTCTTTTACCTTGTTCATCATCTGCACGCCGTGCACCAGCGTGGCCCCGCCGCGAATGGCGGCGGCCACGTGTACGGCCTCCATCATCTCGGCCTCGGAGCAGCCTTTTTCTAACGTGTCGGCCGAGTACGCGTCGATGCAGTAGGGGCACTGCACAGCGTGAGAAACGGCCAGCGCAATCAGGGATTTCTCGCGGGCCGTGAGGGCGCCCTCGGCAAAAACAGCGCCGTAGTAGGAGAAAAATTTATCGGCAAACTCTTTCTGAAACTCGCCGATGTTGCCGAATTTCTTGAGGTCGGCGGGGTTGTAATACGTTTCCATGCGTGGGGTTTATAAACAATACGAGAAAAAGGAAGGGGGCAGATTGCCGCGGGCTACTCGTAGAAGTTCCGCATCCGGCGCTGGGAAGTTAGCACCACCCAGTCGCCGAGGCGCGGCAGCAGCGAGTGCACCACCAGAATGAGGCGGCCCAACGCCGAAATAACCGTGCGCCGTCGCCGCCGCTGTACGTGCTTCACAATGATGGCCGCCACCTCGGCCTGCGACTTTTGCCAGCGCGGCGGGCGGTGCGCAATGGGCACGGGCTGGCCTGCCGCGTCGAGCACACGCTTGTCGGGGTCGTTCTGGGTAAAGCCGATGTGCACCACCCCGAAATGCACCCCCGCCTCGGCCAGCTCCAGGCGCAGGGTATGGGCCAGGTTGGCCAGTGCCGCCTTGCCGGCGCAGTAAGCCGAGCCGCTGGGCATGCCATTCAGGGCCGAAATGGAGGAAATAAACGTGACGCTGCCCCGACTGGCCATCAGGTGCGGCAAAGCGGCCTTGAGCGGATACACCGAGCCGTACACGTTGCTATCCATCACTTGCTTGAATACCTCGGGCTGCATATCGGCAAAGTAGGCGCGCTGCGAGATGCTGGCGTTAGTAACCAGTGCATCGAGCCGGCCGAAGCTGGCAATGGCCGTAGCCACCAGCCGCTCGCAGGCCGCGTAGTCGGTCACGTCGGCCACGCAGGCTGCCACCCGGCAGCCCTCCGCCGCCAAGGCCTGGCGGGTGTGCTCCAGGCGTTCGGCCTGGCGGCCGTTGAGCACCACGGCGGCCCCCAGCCGGCCAAAGGCACGGGCCGTTTCGCGGCCAATGCCCGACTCGGAGCCGGTAATCAAAACGACCTGGCCCGCCAGCGGGCCGGCGGTGGGGTTACTGGACATAATTGTGGGCTTTAAACCATTCAAAAGCCTCGGCCACGGCCTCACGAACCGGCGTCTGGGGCAACCCCAGTTCGGCGCGGGCCTTCTGCGGAGTGAAGTAGTGCCCGTCGTTGGCCACGGCTATCATGGCCGGGTTCACGCGGGCGGGGCGACCGGTGAGGCTGGCGTGCCAGCTGCTGAGCACGCCGTAGCAATTGGCCAGCGGCGGCAACAGGGGCCAGCGCGGCGCGGCCACGCCCAGCACGTCGGCCATCAGTCTGAAGGCGTCGCGGTAGCTCAGATTTTCATTGCCCAGAATGTAAGACTCGCCCACGCGGCCTTCCGTGAGAGCATTCACGCAAGCCACGGCCACGTCGTGCACGTGCACGTAGTTTTTGCCGCCTATGGGGTAACCGGGAAGCCGGCCGGCGCGCAACTCCAGCAGCAGCGCGCCAGAGGTGGGTCGGGCGTCGCCGGGCCCCAGCATAAAGGTTGGATGCACCAGCACGGCTGGCAGCTGCTCCTGGGCCGCGGCGCGCAGCACCAGGTCGGTAGCGGCGCGCTTGCTGTCCATGTAGTCGAGGCCGTAGCGCTGGCCGGCGTAGGGCCGGGTTTCGTCGCCGGGCTGCTTTAAAGTGCCGAAACCGAAGACGTTGGCCGTGCCCACATACACCAGGCGCGCCACGCCAGCCTGCTGCGCCAGGCTCAGCACCTGTTCCGTGCCCCGCAGGTTGGTGGCCCACACGGCTGGGCTGCGGGCTGGGTTCACCTGGGCCAGCGCGGCGGCGTGGATGATGGCCCCGCAGCCGGACGCCGTGGCCACCAGCTCCGCTTTGCGCACGGCACAGCTGAGGTCCAGCTCGCATATTTCAACCGGCAGCGTGTGCAAAGGCGGCAGGGCCGGGCTAGGCGGGCTGCCAGGCCGCACCAGGGCGCGCACCGGGTAGCCACGGCGCAGCAGTTCCGCCACGAGGTGGCGGCCCAGAAAGCCATTGGCACCGGTCACGAGCACGCGGGGAAGCATCAGCGGTAGTTGAGCAGGGCCTTGTAGGTGCGGGCAATGCGGGTGGGCGGCAGCCGGAGGAAGTACATCGAAAAGGCGGTGAGGTTGGCCAACTGCACGCGCAGCCAGCTGTTGGTTTCGTACTTGCGGGCCGACACCACCACGTCCTGCGGCACGATGTAGAAGCTGGCCACTCGCCGGATGCGCTCAATGATTTCAAAATCTTCCATGATGACGAACCGCTCGTTGAAGCCGCCCAGCTGCTCAAACAGCGCCCGCGTGATGAACAAGGTCTGGTCGCCGCCCCGGCTCATGATGCCCTTGAAGCGCGTGCCGTAGCTGTTGATGCGCAGCAGCGGATGCTTCGAGTCGAAGCGGAAGCGGTAGCAGCCCGCGGCGTGGCCCCGGGCCACGGCCTCCCAAATGGTGGCCACGTAGCCGGGGTGAATGCCCACATCGGCGTGCACGAAGTAGAATATATCGCCCTGCGCCTGTTGCGCCCCCAGGTTCATCTGGGCGGCGCGGCCGGGCCGGGCGTGCTCCAGCACGGTGGCACCGGCCGTGCGGGCGGCGGCGGCCGTGCCATCGGGGCTGCTGGCATCGACTACCAGGATTTCGACGGTGCCCGGTGGCGCATGGCGGCGCAGGTCGGCCACAAGGCGGCCAATATTGGCAGCTTCGTTGTAGGTAGGAATGATAACGCTGAGCATCGGGGGCGGAAGGGCTTAGGGCCCGCAACTTCCGGATTAATTGACAAATCAGAGCGGCAGCCGTTATTGCTTACGAAATGGCCGCGGCCGAAGGATGGCCTGACAATCTTTACCGCTCCGCTTTCTCGTATATGGCCGCGATGAATAAACGCTTGAACCTTGCCGCCCTCGGCGCCCTGCTGCTGGCGGCCGGCATGCCCGCCGCCGGGGTCCCCGGCCTGCCCGGCCACCGCCCCGAGTGGCATCCTGCCCACGCCGCCGCCAGCGCCGCGGTCGACCACAGCGCCTTCGACAAGCTGCTGAAAAAGCACGTCTCGGCCAAGGGGCTCGTTGATTACAAGGGATTTAAAGCCGATGAGACGGCTTTTAACCAATACCTGGCCATGCTCAGCAAAAATCCGCCGGCATCCAGCGCGCCCAAAAATGAGCAGATGGCCTACTGGATTAATGCCTACAATGCCTTCACCATCCGCCTCATCCTGGACCACTACCCGGTGCAAAGCATCAAGGACATTGGCTCCAAAATCAAGATTCCGTTCGTGACCACGCCCTGGGCCGCCAAGTTCTTCAGCATCGGCGGCGAGAAAATGAGCCTCGACAACATCGAGCACGGCACCTTGCGCAAGAAGTTCGACGACCCGCGCATTCACTTTGCGCTGGTATGCGCCTCCATGTCGTGCCCGCGCCTGCGTAACGAGGCTTACACGCCCGCCCAGTTGGAAAAGCAGCTCGACGACCAGGGCCGCGACTTCCTGAACAACCCGGCCAAAAACAAAGTCGGCAAGGCAGCAGCCCAGCTCTCGAAATATTTCGACTGGTACAAAGGTGATTGGCAGAAGAATGGCCAGTCGGTAGCGAAGTGGGTGAACCGCTACGCTTCCGTCAAGATGGACGAGAATACCAAGATTTCCTACCTCGACTACAACTGGAGCCTTAACCAGCAATAGCCTAAACCTCCCCTTTATGAGTTACCTCGAAACCACCGCCGACGTGTACCGTCAGGCGGCCCAGGAGCCCCAGGTGGGCCTGTGCTGCACCACCAACCCCGTGTGGCAGCTGCCTGGCCTCAGCATTCCGCAGCGCATGCTGAGCATGAACTACGGCTGCGGCAGCACCGTGAACCCGCGCGACCTCACCAACTCGCCCACCGTGCTCTACGTGGGCGTGGGCGGCGGCATGGAGCTGCTGCAATTTGCCTACTTCAGCCGCCGGCCGGGGGCCGTGATTGGCGTGGACGTGGTGAGCGAGATGCTCGACGCCTCGCGCGAAAACATGCGCACGGCCGAGGAGCAGAACGACTGGTTCCGCAGCGAGTTCATCGACCTGCGCGCCGGCGACGCCCTGCACCTGCCCGTGGCCGACGAGAGCGTGGACGTGGCCGCCCAAAACTGCCTGTTCAACATCTTCAAGCTCGACGACCTCAAGCGCGCCCTGCAGGAAACCTACCGCGTGCTCAAGCCCCACGGCCGCCTCGTGATGTCGGACCCCACCTGCGAACAGCCCATGAGCGACGAGCTGCGGGCCGACGAGCGCCTGCGCGCCCTCTGCCTCACCGGCTCGCTGCCCCTGCAGCAGTACCTCGACATGATAACCGAGGTGGGCTTCGGCACCGTGGAGGTGCGGGCCAGGCGCGCCTACCGCGTGCTCTCGCCCCAGCACTACGCTACCGATGAGGTTATTTTCATCGAAAGCGTGGAAGTGTGTGCCATCAAAGACCCCATGCCAGCCGATGGGCCCTGCATCTTCACGGGCCGCACGGCCATTTACTACGGCGGCGAAGAGTACCTCGACGACCACAAAGGCCACGTGCTGCTGCAAAACCAGCCGCTGGCCGTGTGCGACAAAACGGCTGGGGCACTGGCCGCTCTGGGGCGCGACGACATTTTCATCTCGCCTTCCACCTTTCACTACGATGGCGGCGGGTGCTGCTAACTAGTTTTACAATAGTGTTTTATCAAAAGGCCGTGCCTGCCGCGAGGCAGCACGGCCTTCTTTTTCCTTTCTACCCAGCGCCCTTTCATGTCGCTTGCTTCTTTTCTGCTGCTCAGCGCCTTGGCGCGGCCTTGTGCTGCGCGCCCGCCCGTTGCGGCCGAGGTGCGGCGCTACGGCATTGAGGTAGCCGGCATTCGGGTAGGCACGATGACGGCAACGAGGCAGGCCCCGCCCGGGGCCGATGCGACCTACACCTTAGTGAGCGACGTGAAAGTTGATTTTCTGTTCTATCACCTCAAAATCTACTATCAGGTTACCAACCGCTTCCACAACGGCCAGCTGCTGCTTTCGACGGTGACGGCGCACACCAACCAGGGCGATTTTGCCTCCCGGGCCGAATGGAAGGGCGACCACTACGACATCGTGGCCGACCAGTACAAGCACCACTACCAGGCCACCGAAACCCAGCCCATTCGCTACGCAGTAACCAACCTGTTTTGGGGCGAACCACCGCCGGGCCAAGCCCGTGCCTTTGCCGAATACTTCGGCGACTACTTCGCCCTGAGCCGGGGCAGTGCGGGCGCCTGGAAGGCCGTGCGCGATGGGCGCGAGGACGAATACCGGTACGCCACTGGCCAACTGGTGACCATTATCAAAAAGAACCCGCTCAAAAATTTCATCATCCGCCTACTGCCGGAGTAGGAGCCAGGTCGGCATTAGCTGCTAAAAGCAAAAAGCCCCGGAAAATGCTTTCACGGGGTGAAAAGCTTTTCCGGGGCTTTAAGAAGAGCCGATTATTGGACTCGAACCAACGACCTGCTCATTACGAATGAGCTGCTCTACCAACTGAGCTAAATCGGCTTGTTCCCGGCCAACGGTTTTGGAAGGGAGCGCAAAGATAGGCACGCCGCTAAACGCCGCGCAACCTCTGAGCCGGAAAAAATTTAGCAACTCCGGTTTCGGACGTGCGTTTGATTGAGCAACATTCCTTTCCACCCCATGAAGCTTCTTCGTTCCCTTGCCGCCGGCTTTGCCGGGGCCGTCGCCCTCACCGCTATTCACGAAACCGTGCGCCGCCTGCGCCCCGAAGACGCCCCGCGCATGGACGTGCTGGGCATGCGCGGCCTGCGCAAGCTGCTGGGCAAAGCCAACGCCCCGCAGCCCGACGATGACACTCTCTTCAATTTGACCATGGCCGGCGATGTGCTCAGCAATGGCCTCTACTACAGCTTGGTGGGCAGCGGTAAGCACGCGGTGCGGCGCGGGCTGCTGCTGGGCGTGGCCGCCGGCGTGGGCGGCGTGGTGCTGCCTGGCCCGTTGGGCCTGGGCGAGGGCCCCAGCAACCGCACGCCCCAAACCCAGGCCATGACCGTGGCCTGGTATACGGCCGGCGGCCTCGTGGCCGGTGCTGTAGCTCGGGCGCTGCGGAAACGTTAGGCCCAGCCGGGGTGTTGGCCTGAAGTATAGGCCCGGCTCAAACGTCAGCCCGCGCTGGCTGTACCTTTGGGGCAGCCCCCACCTGATGGACTCTATGAAATTCTGGCTCATTTTCATTCTGATTTTTTTCGCGGTTCGCTACCTGCTGCCCATTGTGCTGCGGCTGGTGCTGAGCAGCTTTGTGCGCAAACAGATGCGCAACGGCGGCTTCGTGGTGCCGCCACAGGCGCAGGCCGGCTCTCCGCCGGCCCCCGGCCAGGTGCGCGTCGATTATGTGCCGCCCGCCGCGAAAGCCACCAACGCGCCGCAGGACTTCAAAGGCGGCGAGTATGTTGATTTCGAGGAGGTAAAGTAGGCGCGCAAGGTTGCGCAAGGCGAAAAGAGGTTTTGCGGGGTTGCCATTGGGCTAAACCTTGCGAAACCTCTTTTCACCTTGCGCAACCTTGCGCGCTGTACCTTCGGGCACGTTTTTGTGTTCCCTCAAATTTGCCCTGATGGCTGCTGCTGTTTCCGCTTCTTCTGTTTCGTCCGCGCCGTGGTGGCAGCGGGCTTTACCGCACGTGCTGGCGGTGCTATTTTTTGCGCTGCTGGCCTGCGTGTACTTCTCGCCCATCGTGTTCGATGGCAAGACCTTGGCCCAGCACGACATCACCCAGTTTCAGGGTGGGGCCCACGAGGCGCAGCAATACGCCAAAGCCATGGGCCAGGAGGCGCTCTGGACGAATTCCATGTTCTCGGGCATGCCCACCTACTTGATTAGCCTGCACTTCCCGGGCGACTGGTCAGGCTACCTGCAGAAGGTGCTGACCTTGGGGCTGCCTGCCGTGGTGGCCAACCTGTTTCTGGCGCTGCTGTGTGGCTACATCCTGCTGGTGGCGCTGGGCGTGCGGCCGCTGGTGGCGGTGGCGGGCGCCGTGGCGCTGGGCTTTTCGAGCTACAACCTCGCCATTCTGGCCGCCGGCCACAACACCAAGAGCATGGCCCTGGCCTATGCGCCGCTGGTGCTGGGCGGCATCCTTGTCACCTACCGGCGCGACAAGTGGCTGGGCGCGGCGCTGTTTGCCGTGGCGCTTACGCTGAACATTCACGTCAACCACCTGCAAATCACCTATTACCTGCTGCTGCTGGTAGCCATTTTCGCCGTCATCGAGCTGGTGTCGGCCGCACGGAGCGGGCGCCTGCCCGACTTCCTGCAGCGCACGGCCCTGCTGGGCCTGGGCGCCGCGCTGGCGGTGGGCGTGAGCTTCGGCCGCCTCTACACCACGGCTGAGTACAGCAAGTACAGCAACCGCGGCCCCAGCGAGTTGAAGACGGCGGCCCCTTCCGCCCCCGGCGAAGCACCCGCACCCAAAGCCGCCGATGAAGGCTCGGGCGTGGACCGCGACTACGCCTTCCAATACAGCTACGGCGTGGGCGAAACCATTACCCTGCTGATTCCCAACTTCTACGGTGGCGCCAGCTCGATGCCGCTCGGCACCGATTCTAACCTTGCCAAAGCCGGCCTGCCCGCCGACTACCTAGGCTCGATGCCGACTTACTGGGGGCAACAGACCTACACGGCCGGCCCGGTGTACATGGGCGCGGTGGTGTGTTTCCTGTTTATTCTGGGCTTGTTTGTGGTGGAGAAGCGCACGCGCTACTGGCTGCTGGCGGGCACCATTCTCTCCATTTTGTTGGCCTGGGGCAAGAACTTTGAAACCTTTAACTACCTGATTTTCGACCTGCTGCCCGGCTACAACAAGTTCCGCGCCGTGAGCATGGCCCTTGTCATTGCGCAGCTGGCCATGCCCATTCTGGGCGCGCTGGCGCTCAGCCGCATCTTCCGGGCCCGCGCCGTGGTGGTGCCGGCCGTGCCGGTGCTGCCCGGTACCAAGGTGGCGCTGGCGCCCGAAGCGGCGGCCCTGCTGCCCCAGCTGCTGTATGCCGGCGCCATCACGGCGGGCATCTGCCTGCTGGCGTACCTGGGCAGCTTCAGCTTCGATTTTGCGGCGCCCATTGATGGGGAACTGACCAAGCAGGGCTTCACGCCCGAGCTGCTAAAGGCCCTGCGCGCCGACCGCGCCGACCTGCTGCGCAACGACGTGTGGCGCGGGCTGCTCTTCATTGGGGCGGCGCTGGGCGTGCTGTATTTCTACCTGCGAGGCAAGCTGGCGGTGATGCCCGCCGCGCTGGTGATGGTGGCCCTGACGCTGCTCGACCTGTGGGGCGTGGACAAGCGCTACCTCGGTGAGAACAAATTCCAGCGCGAAACCATCGCCGAGGAATTCCAGCCCTCGCCCGCCGACCAGCAGATTCTGCGCGACAACGACCTGAGCTACCGCGTGCTGAACCTGGCAAACCCATTCAACGAAGCCCAAACCTCGTACTTCCACAAGAGCATCGGCGGCTACCACGGGGCCAAGCTGCGCCGCTACCAGGACCTGATTGAGCGCCAGATTTCGCCGCAGATGCAGCAGATTTTCGCCCAGAACAAGCCCGACGCAGCGCCGGTGCTGAACATGCTTAACACCCGCTATTTCCTCACGCCGCCCTCGGAGAAGCAGCCGCAGCAAGTCATTCTGAACCCCGGCGCGTTGGGCAATGCTTGGTTTGTGAGCACCATCCGGCCGGTGAAGACGGCCGACGAGGAGATGACGGCTCTCAACACCCTAAACCCGCGCGTGGAAGCCGCGGTGGACGTGACCAAGTTCCCCGACCTGAACGCCACCTCCTTCGAGGCAGCCGGCTCCACCATTGCCCTCACCAACTACAGCCCCGACGAGCTGAAGTACCGCTATAATGCCCTCCACCCCGGGGTGGTGGTGTTCTCGGAAGTGTACTACGCCGATGGCTGGCAGGCCTACATCGACGGCAAGCCGGCCCCGCATTTCCGCGCCGACTATGTGCTGCGCGCCATGCAGGTGCCGGCCGGTGCCCACACCATCGACTTTAAGTTCGAGCCCAAGTCGTACTCGGTGGGCAATGCCGTGTCGCTGGCTTCCAGCATCGTGCTGGTGCTGGTGCTGGTGGGCGCGGGCGTGTACGTAGCCCGCCGCAAAACGGCGCAGGCTGACCGCACCGATGTAGCGCCCATTGCCTAGCGGCCTCTCGTTTGCGAAATATCCGGAAAGGCTGGGCTGGAAAGCCCGGCCTTTCTTTTTGAGCCAATAACCGGAATCATGAGCAAGCTTTTGCAGGAAATTAGGGAGCCCGTGGCCAATGCCCGTGGCGTGCGGCTGCTGCTGTGGCGCGACGACCTGGCCCACCCCGACTTGCCCGGCAACAAGGCCCGCAAGCTCAAATACAACCTGCAAGCGGCCCGGGCGCAGGGCCACCGCACGCTGCTCACCTTTGGCGGCGCCTATTCCAACCACTTGGCGGCAGTGGCCACGGCCGGCCGGCTGCTGGACTTCCGCACCATTGGCCTAGTGCGCGGCGACGCTCCCACGGCCGGTGCCGCGCTCAACCCGACGCTGACTCAGGCCGCGGCCGATGGCATGGCCCTGCACTACCTCGACCGCAGCAGCTACCGCCGCCGGGCCGAGCCGGAATTTCTGGCCGAAGTGCAGGCGCGATTCGGCCCGGCCTACGTGTTGCCCGAAGGCGGCACCAACGTCCTGGCCTTGCCAGGTTGCGCCGAGTTGGTCGATGAAATCAGAGCACAGGTGGAGTTTGACGCACTCGCCGTAGCGGTGGGCACGGGCGGCACACTAGCGGGCTTGCTGACGGGCCTGTGTGGCCTTGAGCAGGCCCTTGGCGTAGCGGCGCTGAAAAACGGCGGCTTCCTGCGCGCTGAAATTGATGAGCTGACTCAGCAGGCGGTTGGTAAGACGTTTCCTGATTATTCGCTGCAAACCGATTATCACTTCGGCGGTTACGCGAGATATTCGGCGGAGCTATTGGCCTTTATCGAAGCGTTTCAGCAGCGGCATGGGGTGCTGCTCGACCCCATTTATACCGGCAAGATGCTTTTTGGCGTGCTGGATTTAATTCGGCAAGGGCATTTCGCACCCGGCAGCACGGTGGTGGCCATTCACACCGGCGGGCAGCAGGCCTGGGCCGGCTGGCATCAGCGCTTCGGCTGAGTCGACGCGGAGGCGGGCCTGCGGCTCGTCAGCTCCAGCGCGGCTAGTACAAACACCACGGGCAGCACCGGTGCCAGAAAGCGCACGTCCCAGTCGTCGACCGTGAGCATGATGATGGCCGTTTGCAGCAGGAAGATGGCGGCCAGAAAAAGGCGGGCCGGCCGCCAGATGTCGGCCCGGCGGGTGGCCCGGGCCGCCAGCCAGTAGCCGGGCCACAACACCAGCACGCCCAGCAGCCGATGCGCCAGCGAGTAGTGCGGCTTGAGGTAGCTGACAAACACAAACAGCTTGCCCAGCATCAGACGGCCTAAATACACCGGGTTGTGCACGGCGAAGTACAGCACGCGAAGGGCTGGGCCGGTGCCGGGCGGGGGCATTTGCAGCGGCGCGGCCTGGTGCAC
Source organism: Hymenobacter monticola (assembly GCF_022811645.1). Taxonomy (NCBI): domain Bacteria; kingdom Pseudomonadati; phylum Bacteroidota; class Cytophagia; order Cytophagales; family Hymenobacteraceae; genus Hymenobacter; species Hymenobacter monticola. The sequence continues at coordinate 1,630,127 of NZ_CP094534.1, forward strand.
GGCCCACAGCTGGGAGCGGAAAATGAGCTCGCCGCGCTGGTAGGTATCCATTAGGAAGTAGGTAGCGAGCTGGTGGTTGAGGGCCGCCCACAGTAGTGGCGAGAGCAACAGCAGGCTTAGCAGGGCCGCGCGCCAAGGTCGGCGGTTGGGGGCGCGGCGCAGGGAATCGAGGCCGGCCAACCCGGCGGCCAGGGCCACCAAAAAGCCGTTGGGCCGGGCCAGGGCGGTGAGCAGCAGCAACACCAGAAACACCAGCCAGTGGCGCGGCCGGCCCATCCGCAAGCGGGTGAAGGCACCGAACGACAAAGCCACCAGGCTGATGAACAGCGACTCGGTCAGCAGGAAGACGTTGAACGGCTGAATGTCGGGCCAGGCGATGAACAGGAAAGTCGTCAGCGCCGCGGCCCCGCCCAGGCCCCCGGCCAGGCGCCGTGTGCCCCGATAGATGGCCCGTGTAGCCAGGGCCGATACGGCCATTTGGCCCGCTACAATGCCCCACCAGCCCAGGCCCAGCCGCAGCCACAGGCTCTGGAACAGCGGGTAGAGCACGTAGCGCAGGTTGTGGCCGGGCTCGAAGTAGAATCGCTCGGCAATGTTGGTGGCGTAGGCCAGGTAGCGCCCGCTGTCGTTGGCAAAGTGCGGGCCGTGAAACTTGCGCAGGTACACCAGCTGCACCAGCACCCACAGCGCCGCCAGCAGCACCGGGCAGTGCGGCGCCAACCGCTGGCTTAGCAACCGAAAAAACGAAAACACGCGCATGGCCCGCAAAGCTAGGCCGCGCGCCGGGCCAACGCGCCGGGCCCACGGCCGTACGCTACCGTATATGAACCTTATTCGATTAATCCGCCGCCTGTTGCCGCTGCTGTTTCTAGTCGGGCTGGGCTGGTTTCTTTGGAAGAAAGTGGGGCCTACCCTAAACGACCTCAACCCCCTGGCCGACACCGAGCCCCGCGTCACGGTCACGCACAACACGGTGCTCACGCAGGTGGAGGCCCTGGGCCGGCTGGAACTGGTGCGCTACCGCTTCAAGGACGTGGTGGAGTACCGGCGCCGCACCTACCGCTTTTTGCCCGAGTCGAAGGTGGCGCTGGTGGTGGGCGGCGAAGCGGTGGGCTGCATCGACTTGCGCAAGCTCAAGCCCCAGGACGTGGTGCTCGAAGGCGACTCCGTTGTCCGGGTGTCGTTGCCAGCGCCCGAGCTGTGCTCGTTCCAGATTAACCACAACCAAAGCCGCGTTTTCAACACCGAAAACGGCTTTTTCAAAGATGCTGAGCTGGTGGACGAAGGCTACAAGTACGCCGAAGCCCAGGTGCGCAACGCCGCGCTGCAATCCGGCATACTGGCCCAAACCCAGCGCAACGCCGAGCAGATTCTGGTGCCCATGCTGCGCACCCTCACCGGCCGCCGCGTGATACTGGGCCAGCAAATGACGCTGCCCAAAGCCGGCCCCAAGCAGTAGCGTGGACTCTGTGAGTCCGCGCATGCCTGAACTGAGAAGGTCATTCGGCCCGGCGCAGACTCACAGAGTACACCCTATTCCTCGTCGTCTTCCGGCACCTTGCCCAGGTCATCGAGCACCATTTTAATCAGGTCCTGCTCGTAGCCTTTGCCCGTGAGGTACTGCGCGATTTTCTGGCGGCGGACGCGCGGGTTTTTCTCTTTTTCCTGCCGGTCTTTTTTCTCGGCCACGTCCACCAGGTTCTGGTAGTACTCATCGCCGTCAATTTCCTTCAGGCCCGCCTTGATGCAGAACTCGCTGATGCCTTTCTGCTTGAGCTCCTGCACAATGCGGCGCCGGCCCCACTTCTTGTGGCGGTAGTGGCCGCGCACAAACGCCTGGGCAAACCGCTGCTCGTCGAGCAGCTTCTCGCGGCTGAGGCGGATGATGATTTCGCCGGCTTCGTCCTCGTCGAGGCCATAGGAGCGCAGCTTCTGCTCCACTTCCTTGAAGGTGCGCTCCTGATAGGCGCAGAAGGCGGCAATTTTTTGCAGGGCTTCGCCGGGCGTGTACTGCTTGGGCGCTTTGTCGGGATTCTTGAACATGCAGTGGGTAAGGTAGCAGGCACGGCGGCCGTAGCCTACTACCCAACGCCACTGGTAAAAGTTGGGTTCGCACCGGTTAGCTCCGGCTATTGGGCAGCAGCACGGTGGGGCCAACAACTGCCATATCGAGGCCGGGCATCGTAGTAAGCTGAACGTTAACGCTTTTGCCTGAAGTGCGCGATTAATACCTAAAGCCGTCCGCTTTTCTACTCATTTTTAAGCCAGACGAGGCGCACAACCAATCGAAGCGCGTAAGGCTATTATCCTTCTTTTCCACATTTCCTTTTCGTTTTATGTACAACTCCCACAACCACTTTGCGGAACCTGCCGCCGACCCGGGCCAGGCCGCTAGCAGCGCCGTGGCCCGGCGCGATTTCCTGCGCTATTCGGGCGCGGGCCTTGCCATCGGTGGCCTCTGGCTGGCCGGCTGCTCTAAAGACAGCGACAACGTAGACCCCACCCCCGGGCTCATCGATGTAGGGAGCGGCGACCCAGGCATTCTGAACTATGCTTACGCGCTGGAGCAACTCGAAGCTGCCTTCTACACGCAGGTGGTGAGCTCGTTCTACACCGGGGCCACGGCGGCCGAGCAAGCCATACTGAAGGATTTGCGCGACCATGAAGTCATTCACCGCGAATTTTTTAAGGCCGCGCTCGGGAGCGGGGCCATTAAGGCGCTGACGCCCGATTTCAGCAACATCGACTTCACGCAACGGACGACAACGTCGGGCAAAATGGGCGTGCTGAACGCGGCTAAGGCGTTCGAGGATTTGGGCGTGGCCGCCTACAACGGCGCCGGGCGTTTCATTACCAGCAACGACAACCTGGTGCTAGCCGGCAAAATCGTGTCGGTGGAAGCCCGGCACGCGGCCGCCATTCGGGAGCTATTGGGCACCAACACGTTCGTGGCCGACGACGTGGTGGACATCAATCCCACGACTGGGACCGGGCAGGAGCGCTCGAAGCGCCCGCAGGCCGTGCTGGCCATTGCCAACACCTTCCTGGCCAACGGCTCCAAGCTCAGCGCCACCAGCTTTGTATAATCCGGTTGGCGCCATCCCCTTATCCTTTCTAAATCAGCTTCAACATGGACTTATTTCAAATCATTGACGATATCGCCAAGGTCGACCCCGAGGTGTACGACCGGTTCGACTCGCGTCGGGCGGCGTTTCGCAACTTCCTGGGTTTTGGCAAAAAAGTGACGGCCGCTGCCCTGCCGCTGGCGCTGCCTGCCCTGTTCAACAAAGCCTACGGCCAGACCACCGGCGGCAGCGGCCTGCCCCAAATCGTGAGGGACACCCTGAACCTGGCCCTGCAGCTGGAATACCTCGAAAAGTATTTCTACCAAACGGCGCTGGCTTCAAGCATTCTGCCGGCCGGCTCGGAACAGCGGGGCGCCATTGAGATTATTCTCAATGATGAAAACCTGCACATCAAAACCCTGACCAGCGTGCTGAAAAGCGACGCCATCCCCGACCCCGGCCGGAGCGGGTTCGACTACACGGGCTCGCAAACCAACCGCCGGGCCAAGCTATTCCCCTCGCTCGGCGACGCTACCACCCCCAACACGGGCAACTTCACGAATCTGGCGGAATTCCTGATGGTGGCGCAGCAGTTCGTCGACACCGGCGTGCGCGCCTATAAAGGCGGTGCCCCCAATCTGAACACCCCTACCACGAAAGACATCCTGGAAGCTGCCCTCAACATTCACTCGGTGGAAGCGCGCCATTCTTCGCGCATCCGCTCGCTGGTGCGGGGCGGCATTGCGAGCACCAGCCTGCCCAAAAGCTGGATTGCGCCTGCCGAAACGCCCGCCACGCCGCCGCTGCCCAACAACGGCGTCGCCGGTGCGCCGGCGGCCGTTGGCCCCTACAATGCCGGTGCGCCCGCCACGGGCACGGCCCCGGCCTCTTATTTCCCCGCCGAAAGCAACGCGAGCCAGGGCAACCCGGCCGTGAACGTGCAGACGCTGGTGCCCACCGGCGGCTCGGCCACGGCCGGCGCCGAGGCCTTCGACGAGCCACTGGATGCGGCTACGGTGAAAGCCATTGCCAAAAACTTCGCGGCCAACCCCACTGCGCTGTTCAACTAGCGCAAGCAGCAAGAGCCGGTCGGGGGCTGCACAAGCCCCCGGCCGGTTGGGGCTTTGCTTAAAAAGAACTGATTAGCGCCCCGGCGGGGCAGCCTTCGCCCCGAAGGCTGCCCCGCCGGGGCTTTTATTTGGAGTAGTGCAGCCCGGCTTTCAGGCCCGCGCCAACATTTTACATCGAGGGCCGTTCAGCGTGCTGACCCTTAATCCAGTCGCCCTATGTCCTCTCTACATTCGCTAGCCCAGGCCGCCGGCCAGCCGCTGCCGCGGCGTTCCTTCCTGCAATATACCGGTGCTGGCGTGGCCGCCGGCAGCCTGTGGCTGGCGGGATGCAGCAAAAAAGAAGACCCTGTGGTGCCCACCACGCCGGCTCCTGCCATTGCTAGCTTTTCGCCTGGCAGCGGGGCACCCGGCGCGGCCGTCACGCTCACCGGTACCAACTTCACGGGCGCCACCGCCGTCACGGTGGGCGGCGTGGTGGCTTTCTTCAATGTGGCAGGGCCCACCACCATCAACCTGCTGGTGCCGGCCACGGCCCAAACGGGCGCCATTGTGGTCACCACCCCAGGCGGCACCGCCACCAGCAGCAGCTCTTTCACAGTGCTGCCCGCCACGCAGGCGGCCACCATCACCGGCTTTACGCCCAGCAGTGCGGCGCCCGGCACCGTGGTCACCGTGAGCGGCACCAACTTGGGCGGCGCCACGGCCGTGACGCTGAACAACGTGGCCATTACCGGCTTCACGGTGGTAAATGCCACCACCATCACCTTCACTGTGCCCGCTGGCGCCGCCAGCGGCCTGCTAGTCGTGACCACGCCTGCTGGCACCGCTACCAGTAGCATATCCTTCACGGTGCTGGTAGCCCTGGTAAATGTGGGGACGGGCGACGTAGGCGTGCTCAACTACGCCTACGCCCTCGAGCAGCTCGAAGCGGCCTTCTACACGCGGGTGCGCACCGGTGCCTACTACACCAGCCTGGCCGCCGGCAGCGCCGAAAAGCAGATGCTCGACGACCTGTACTACCACGAAATCATACACCGCGAATTTTTCAAAGCCGCCATCACTACCGGCCGCATCACCGATGGGCTGGTGGCTGATTTTTCCGTCATCGATTTTAACAACCGCGCCGGCGTGCTGACGAATGCCAAGACTTTCGAGGACCTGGGCGTGGCGGCCTACAACGGAGCGGCCCGCTTCCTCACGTCTCCGGCTTATCTGGCCCTGGCCGGCAAAATTGTATCGGTAGAAGCGCGCCACGCTGCTTTGCTGCGCGATTTGTTGCAGGAAGGCAATTTTGTGGGTAGCGACGTGGTGTCGGTAACATCCACTAGTTTGGAAATCAGCAAGCTTCCTGCCGACGTGGTGGCCGTGGCCAACAACTTCCTGGCGGTCGGCTCGAAGCTCGACGTGTCGGGGCTGGTGTAGGCGCTTGGGGCCGGTGCGGCCAGCGCCCACCGGACAGGCAACTCGGGAGCCGCCTTTGGTATCTGCGCTCCCGGAGGCCGTAACTTGGCTGGCCTTCTTTTTCTGCGCGCTACCCTATGCCTTTGTCTGCTTACCGTTTTCTGGTCGTTGTTTTATTACTGAGTGGGATGTCCGGCCTGAGCCATGCCGGCGTCATTAAGGGCACGGTGAGCGGCACGGGCGGGCAGGGGCTGGCGTTTGCCAACGTGGCCGTGCGCGGCTCGGCCACCAGCACCGGGGCGAATGAGCAAGGCCAGTACCAGCTGCGCCTGCCGGCGGGGTCGGTCGAGCTGGTGTTTCAATACGTGGGCTACCGGCCGCAGACGCGCCCGCTACGCGTGCCGGGCGGCGACTCGGTGCTGACCCTGAACGTGACTTTACAGGCTGAGGCCTACAACCTGGGCGAGGTGCTGGTGAAATCTTCGGACCGCGACCCGGCCTATGCCATTATTCAGCAGGCGCAGCAGTGGCGCGCCTACCACCGGCGCGAGGTGGCCGCCTACCGGGCCCGCATCTACATCAAAAGCCTGGGTCGCATCGACGACACGCCCGCCAAAATCATGGGCCTGTTCAAGCTGGGCCCCGACATTAAGAAGGGCATCTTCTACCTGTCCGAAAGCCTGTCCGACATCAGCTTCACCCAGCCCAACGTGGTGAAGGAGCGCATGATATCGAGCCGGGTGAGCGGCGACTCGCGCGGGCTGAGCTTCAACCGGGCCAGCGCCGGGCGCAACCTGGGCTTCTATGAGAACCTGATAAAGCCGGCGTTTTCGGAGCGCGGGTTTGTGTCGCCCATTGCCAGCAACGCCATGCTGTTCTACAAATACGAGCTGGTGGGTAGCACCCCGCAGGGCGGCGAAACGGTGCACAAAATCCGCGTGATTCCGCGCCGCCGGACCGACCCGGTTTTCTCGGGCTACATCTACATCGTGGACGGCTCGTGGCGCATTCACTCCGTCGATTTGAACCTGGACAAGGACGCCCAAATTGACTACGTCGACAACCTGACTATTGCCCAGCAATACGCCCCCGCGCCCGGCAACCCCAACGTGTGGCTCATTCAGTCGCAGCAGGTGCGGGCCAGCTTGTCGGGGCTGGGCTTCAAGGGCTCGGGCTACATCAACGCCGTGCTCTCGAACTACGCGGCCGTGGTGCCCACCTACCCGGCCCCGCCCGAGCCCAAAGCCGCGCCGCCGGTGGTGGCCGAGGCCAAGCCGGACGCGCCCGTGGGCCAGGAAACCGCCGCTCAAATCCGCAAGCGCAGGCCCGACCTGGGCGGCCTCAACCGCCAGGTGCGCAAGCAGGTGAAGCAGGCCCGACGCGACTCGGTGAAAAATGACCCCTTTGCCAGCATGGGACGCGGCGAGGTGCAGCGCATTGAGAAAGGCGCCAACGAGCGGGATTCGGCCTACTGGGACGCCGTGCGTCCGGTACCGCTCACGCTGGAGGAGAAGAAGGACTACCACGTGAAAGACAGCACAGAGGTCATCCGCAACTCGCGCCCTTACCAGGACTCGCTGGACAAAAAGCGCAATGAGTTCGAACCCATCGGCCTGCTGATGGGCGGCTACACCCACCAGAACACGTTCAAAAAGCAGTCGGTGCGGGTGTTGCCGGTGGCCCAGATTATTCAGTACAACACCGTGGAAGGCGTGGTGCTCAACGCCCAGGCCATTTTCAACAAGTACACCGACGACCGCCGGTTTTTCAATATCACGCCCACGCTGCGCTATGGCTTCAGCAGCGAGCAGCTCAACCCCAGCCTGAGCGCCACCTGGCAGCTGCACCCGGTCCGGATTAAGCAGGTGGGGCTGGTGGCGGGCCGCACCGTTGAGAACTTCGACAAGAACTCGCAGCTCACACCTTTCATCAACTCGGCGTACACGCTGTTCGACAACCGCAACTACGCCAAGCTTTACCGCCGCGACGGCGCCGAGTTCACCTACCTCACCGAGCCGGTGAACGGCCTGAACCTGCGCGCCACCGCCGGCTACTTCGACCGCCACGAGCTCTACAACACCACCGATAAGCTCATCCACGACGTGCCCGGCCGCGCCTTCACTTCCAACCGCCCGATGAGCGACGAACTGCCCGATACCGGTTTCGGCCGCAGCCAGATTCTCACAGTGGGTTTGTCGGTAGACTATCGGCCGGGCACCCGCTACATCAACCGGCCCGACGGCAAGTTCAACCTCGGCTCGAAGTGGCCTACTTTCAACGTGCAAGGCCGCCTGGCCGTGCCCGGCGTGCTCGATTCTGACGTGCGCTACCTGCTGCTGCAAGCCGGCGTGCGCGACAACCTCTCGCTGGGCCTGCTGGGCAGCAGCAGCTTCCGCGTGAACGTGGGCGGCTTCGTGGGCCGGCAGCAGGGGATGACGTTCATCGACTACCGCCACTTCTCTGGCAACCAAACCCTGCTCACCGGCAACTTCAGCTACTTCCAGCTGCTCGACTACTACCGCTTCAGCACCAACAACTCCTACCTCGAAGCCCACTACGACCACCATTTCAACGGCTTCTTCCTCAACTACGTGCCCCTGCTGCGCAAGCTGAAATGGCAGGAAGTAGCGTCCCTCAACTACCTGAAAACCGCTCAGGCCGGACACTATGTGGAAGTGGGCGTGGGTATTGAGCACATTATCAAAGTGCTGCGGGTTGATTTCTACACCGCCCTGCAAAGCGGCGAGAGGCTGGGCACGGGCTTCCGGATTGGGATGGGTTTCTAGGGCCGCCAAGGGGTACGTCCTCGCCATTACATTACACCAGAGGTACCCGTCACGGCAATCAGAGAAATGAGAAAAGCCCCCGAAACCGAGTTTCGGGGGCTTTTCAATGCAAATCAACAAGCAGTCTACCGGCTGGGGGCGGCAGCGCGCTTGCTTTGACGCAGGCGCTTGAGGCCGTAGGCGGCGCCGGCGGCCAGCAGCAGCGAAGCGCCCCCATCGAGCGGAACGTCGGTGGGATTGGTGGGGGTGACGGGCGTGCCCGGACCCGGGCCGCCGCTGCCGGGCTGGGCCAGCACCGGCGTCAAGCCACCTGCCAACAAGCATACGCCGGCCGCGGCAACGAAAAGGCGAAGAGTTGAGGTAATCATTTTCATGGTGAGGAGCTGAAAGTCGTTGGAAATGAAACGCAGGCCCAACCAAACCCCGGAGGCACAAAGACCTCCGGGGCCGGGTGGGTTAAGCCATTATTCGACCACAAGGCGCTTGGCTACCAGGCCGGCGGCCGTGCGGGCCAGCACCGAGTACACGCCCGGGGCCAGGCCCGTGAGGGGCAGCTCCAGCGTTTCGGCGGCACCGGCGGCCAGCGTGCGGGTCAGCACGGTGCGGCCCAGGTTGTCGACCACCGACACGCTGGTGGCTTGCTGGCCGCGCAATGCCACGGGCAGCAGCAGCGTGGCCGCGCCGTGGGCGGGGTTGGGGTGCACCGAGGCCAGCTTGGCCAGCGCAGCGGGCGCCGTGGCCAGCACGCGGGCCTGCGTGGTGAATTCCACCGCGTATCGGCCCCCGGCCGCAGCGTTGGCGGCCAGCGTGAGCGTGAGGCTAGCACCGGGCGTCAGGCGGGTATAGGTGCCGGTGAGACCGTCGCGCAGGTAAGCGGAGTAGCCAGTTGGTAGGTTGGCCAGGTCGTCTACCTGCAGGATGTAGGTGCCGCTGGTGGTGGCGCCCACGTGGAGGGGAACCACTACGTCGGCCCCCGTCAGCACGGGCAAGCCACTGATGGCAAGGCTTTCGGCGCCGGCCGCCAGGGCCAGGGTCAGGCCATTGGAGCCGGGCAGGAAATTGGCGTCAAAAGCACGGTCGAAACCGGCGGTGGCCCCGGCTTCCATGTACACCACGGCCTGGGTGCGGGCCGAGGCGTTGCCCAGGGCCAGCGTGAGCTGGGGCCGGGTGTCGGCCGCGTTGCGCTGGAAGGGCGTGGCATCGAAGGTGGTGATGCGCTCGGCGTTGGTGAAGGTGAGGCTGCCGGTGGCGCCGGCCGCGCTGGTCCGCACGAAGAAGCCCTGGCCCAGGGGCACCACGTTGGTGCCGCCGTTGGTGCCAATGCCACCCACGTAGCTGGCGTAGCTGCCGGTATACTGGCCGCTGCTCTTGAATACGTAGAGCGCGTTGTTTACGCCGTTCAGGCGGCTGTTCTGTACCATCAGGTTCCAGTCGAGGGCCGAGGGGAAGGGGTTGCCGCGCAGGTGGTAGCCGCTTTCTGCCTGGCTGCCGCGGGTGAGGCCGCTGGCCACAATGGGCGTGGCGCCGTCGTTGGGCGTGCCCACAAAATCGACCAGCTGCGAACCGTCGATGTTCACCGTGTAGCCGCGGCTCACCTGCATGACGTCGCTCAGCGCATTGGGCGAGAAGTAGCCCTTATCAAAATCAATGGAGCCGGCGCTGCCGCTGGTGTTCACGCGGGTTTCGTCGTAGCCGAACACGTTGGGGAAGGTGGCCACGGTGTTGCCCTGCGCGTTGTACAGCGGGTTCACCACCGGCGTGAAGCCGCTGGTTTGCAGGTCGGCCACGGTGGTATTGCTCACCGGCGCCGAGTAGTGGCGGTAGCCCAAGCCTTGGTTCAGGCTGGGGTCGATGTAGCGCTGCACGGTCACGTTGCCGGTGACGGTGCCGCCGCTCGACACGATGTAGGCCGTGCCTGCGGCGCTGGAAAGCAGCGTCAGCGTCTGGCCGCTGGTCACGAGCGAGTTGCGCACCGTGAGGCCGCGCCGGATGGCCACCGGGCCGCCAATGTTGGTGGCCGCCGTCGCGCCGGTGGTCAGGTTCGGGAAGGTCGTCAGCGTGCCGCTGATGCTTTGTGCCGCCGTGCCGGCCAGCGTCACGCGGCCCGTGCCGGTGCCCGAGAACGTGACGGTGGCCGAGTTGTTCACGATGTTGCCGCTCACGCTCAGCACCGAGCCATCGGCCAGGGTAAGGGTGGCGCCCGTGTTCAGCGTCACGGCGTTGGCCAGCTGGTTGCCGGTCACCACGGGGTCGTTGGTCACGTCCGGAATGATTACGTTGTTGGCGGCGGTGGGTACCTGGGCGGGCGTCCAGTTAGCGGCCGTGCCCCAGTCGGTGCTCACCGAGCCGTTCCAGGTCAGCAGCGTTGCAGCTGAAATGAAGGCCGACAAACCCGACAGGTTCGTGCCCTGGCCAATGCGCCCGGCATTGCTCACCGTGAAGTTGAACGGGCTGCCAAAATCACCCACGATGTATAGGTTGTCGTTGGCGCTGGCTGAGGAGGCCGCCGTGGCAATGAAGCCCTGGTTGGTGGTGGTGCCGGGCGTGTTGTAGATGTCGAAGTCTCCCCCGGTAGTCGTGCCGGTTCCCGTCACGAAATAAGCCGGGCCGCTCACCACCCCGCCGTTGGGGTTGGTGGCCTGCGTGAAGCTGCCGTTCGACGAGTCAAACACGTACTGCGCGGTGGTGTTGGTGCCGCTTTGGTTGTTGGTGTAGGCCGTGGCCGAGTACGTGCCGACCGTCCCGTTCAGGTTGGGGTCCATGCTGGCCACGGCGCCGGTGTTGGGGTCGAGGCGGTAGTTTGCGTTGTTGGTGCTCACCACTCGAATGCGGTCCACGGTCGGGTTGAAGTCGAAACCCACCTGCGAGGTGCCCGCGCCCAAATCCAGCCGAATGGCCGAGCCCACGGCCGTGAGGTTGCCCGTGGTTAGGTTCACGGTGTAGAGTTGGGCGTTGTTCGTGGGGCTGGCCAGCGCCGGGTCATAGCCCAGGGCGTACAACTGCGCATCGGCTGGCCGGAAGTCCACGCCCACCACGGTTTGGCCGGTGGTAATGCCGCCGCCAAAGTTCACGGCCGTGCGGATGACGCCTGGGCTGCCCGAGTCAAACGAAATCAGGTTGCCGCCAGCTACGCCGTACAGCAGCCGGCCCGTGAGGGCCGCCGTAGCGTTGGGCGTCGAATTTGGCGCAAGCAGCACCGAAATGTCGCGTAACACCAGCCCCGTGCCAATGGCGCCCAGGTCAGTAGCGGCCTGGTCGGTAGTAGCCGTGGTGCTGAAAGGGGCCAGACGGTACAGGCGGCTGGCAGCCTGCCCGTTGGGCACCGCGGTCAGGTAGCCGACGTTCGCCGTGCCATCAAAATAAATGTCAAAGTCGTTCTGCGCATCGATGGCTCCGCCCACGCCTGACCCGTTCACCCCGGTCAGCGAGCGCGAAACTTCCTGCGTGCCGTTGTTGGGTGGGTTCTGGTAGTTGATGAGGCCCAGCGCGTGGTCCAGCGTGTACAGGAAGGTGGTGGTGGAACCCGCAAACGAGTTGACGTAGGCACCGGTGCCCACCGTGGGGTTGGCACCGGCGTTGGGGTTGCTGGCCGCGTAGGCAATGTTGCCGTCGGGGGCAGCAATGGCGCCGTTGGTGGGGTTGAGGCGGTAGTTGCGGTCATTGGTGCTCACCACCCGGATGCGGTCCACCGTGGGGTTGAAGTCAAAACCGATGCTATTGGTGGCGTTGCCCAGGTCCAGGGGAATGGTGGTGCTGCCCGGCACCTGCGTAGCCACGCCCGTGTTCCGGTCAATGGTATACAGGTTGGCGCTGGGCGAGCCCGCGGCGGCCGTAAAGTCATAGCCCAAGCCAAAAAGCTGGCCGGTGTTGGGCCGGAAGTCGGTGCCTACCAGCGTCTGGCCCGCGGCCAGGCCCGTCACCGGGGCCGCGCTGCGTATGATGGCCGGGTTGTTGGTATCGAAGCTGACGAACACGCCCTGCGCCGTGACGCCGTAGGCCAGCTGGCCCGTAAGGGCGCCGGCCGGCGCGGCGGCAATGTCGCGGATTTCAAACGGCGTGCCGGCGGGCACGGTGTTGCCGCGCCGCGTGGCCGCGCCCGTGCTCAGGTCCAGCGAATAGAAGTTGGTGCCGCCGGAGTTGTTCACTTCCGTCAGAAACGCCTGGTTTTGCTGGGTGTCGGGGTTGTAGTAAATGTCCATGTCGATGGCGCGCACCACGCTGGTGGGGAAGCCATTGAACGTCACGGGCAGCTGCGCCGTCAGCGTCCCGCTGTTCGGCGGATTTTGAATGGACAGAATATTGGTGCCCCCCGTGGTGAGGTTCAGTTCGTCGTAGTCGTAGAGCGTGGTGCTGGTAGCTCCGGCAAAAGAGTTGGTGTAAGCCACCGTGCCCACGCCGGGGTTGGTTGGGCTACCGCCCGCATAGTTCAGCGAACCATCGGTGTTCGAGAGCACACCCGTGGCGGGACTTACCCGAATATTCGCCTCGTTGGTGCTCACCACTCGGATGAGGTCCACGGTCGGGTTAAAGTCAAACCCGATGCGGTCGGTGTCCGTGCCCAGGTTAAACGTAAAGGAGGCGGCCACGGGCGTGGCCATGCTGGTGGCCGGATTGAGGGTGTAAAGCTGCACCGCGGTGGTGGCGGCATTGTAGCCCAAGGCGTACAGCTGCCCGGTAGCGGGGCGGAAATCGATGCCCACCAGCGTCTGGCCCGCCGCCACGCCCGTGATGGGGGTGTTGATGAAGGGCGCAAAGCCGGTGCCGGCGTCGATGGTCACCAGCCCCTGCTGGCCGTTCACGAACGGACCTACGGAGGCCGTGAGGGTGCCCAAGCCATATACGGTCTGGGCTTGCGCGTCGGCTGCTCCCAAGAGCAGTGCTAGGCCCGCCGCAGTACCCAGCAGACGACGAAACTGCCGGCCCGTTGCCGGCAGTGAAAGTAGGGGTTTGGACATGAGGTAAGGAGTAAGGATGGAACGATACGGAAGGCAGGCGGACAGACTATATAGCAGCCCGCCTGATTCCCTACGTCAGCCTTCTTACTCTCGGATTCGCCATTACATCGTTTTAATCCCGAATTAATTCCGGCTCCGAACGCTCCACCTCCTTTTCCTGTTCAGCGGCTCCGAATGGCACGCATCATGTTGGCGAGCGCCGCCGCCGGGTAGGCCTTGCCGCGCGACACCACCGCGTCAATCTGCCGGATGTTGGCAATGTTTTCGAGCGGATTGGCCGTCAATAGAACCAAATCGGCATCGCGGCCTACGGCAATGGCCGCCGTGCGCTCCGCCACGCCCATAAACTTCGCGCCATTGATGGTGGCAGCCTGCAGGGCCTGCAAGGGCGTGAGGCCCGCCTTGACCAGCAGAATAACTTCTTCCTGCAACGAAGCCCCCGGGTAAATAAAGGAGTTGAACGGCCCGCTGTCGGACCCGGCCAGGATGCTGACGCCGGCTGCCTGCAGCTGCGGCACCAGGCTCATAAACTTGGTTTCGAGCTTTTGGCTGAACTCGCGGGCGGCCAGCGGCTGCTGCCGGGCGCTGGCCAGCCGCCGCGCATAAGTGGCCTGAATCTTCGGGTCGATGTAGGCGCGCAAGGTGTCGCGGGCGTGGTCGTTGGCGGGCAGCTCGGCCAGGGTTTTGCCGATGTGGAGCGTGGGCACCACGGCCGTATGGCGCTTGGCCATCAGCTTGAAAATGCGGCTGGCCGCGGCTGGGCTGTAGGTGTCGTACACGGCCGGCAGCACGGCAAACAGCCCCAGCGGCTTGGGCGTTTTCAGGCTGGCGCGCACCAGCGCCGTCAGGCTATCTTCCTTGCCGGAGCAGGCCTTGAACACGTAGTACAGGTGCTCGGTGGCGTCGAGGCCGCGCTTCACGGCCGCGCCCAGCGTCACGGAGTAGGGCATGTGACCGGTGGTTTTCAGGCCGCGCCGCTGGGCCTGCGCAATGGTGTTCAGGTAGGCTTCGCCCGAAATCTTGCTGTCGTAGAGCTTCACGTAGTCCACCTTCAGCCGCTGCAGCGAGTCCAGGGCCTTGCCAACTTGTGCCGGCGTTTCCACCTCCAGCGAGCCGGGCCAGTAGGCGCCGGGCCCGTCAATCTTGGGGCCCGAGGTAAAGATGCGCGGGCCGGCGATGCGGCCGGCCTCCATTTCCTGCCGCCACTGCCGGATGCTGGGCGTCAGGTCGCCGCCGCAGTCGCGCACCGTCGTGATGCCGTGGGCCAGGTACAGCGTGAGGCTCTTCTTGTTGGCCGCGGCCAGGCTGTCGCCGCCCCGGAAGTGCACGTGCATGTCCCACAGGCCCGGAATGAGGTAGCGGCCGTTGCCGTTCACGTACTGCTTGGCGGCGTAGCTGTCCTTATCGGCAGTTTGCACCTCCACAATCTTGCCCTTCGCAATGGCCACTACCTGGTTGGGCTGCAGCTTGCCGGTGGCCACGTCGATGATGGTGACGTGGTTGATAACCACGTCGTAAATCGGCAGCTTGGTGGGGCGGCGGGCGCAGCCCGCCAGCACAGCGGCCAGGCTCAGGCCAAACAGAACTCGGTTGAAATGCATGCGGGAAGCGGCAAACGGCCAGCGGCAAAGGTAGGCCGGCCGCAAAACCAATCAACGGCCAAGGCTAGAAGCCGAAACTCAGCGCCAGCGCACTTTGGCCCCGGCGTTGGTGGCGTGCAGCCGGGCCGGCACGCTGGCCAGAATGAGGTCGCGCAGGGCCGTGAGCAGCGTGGTGCGCACAAAGCCATGGTGCACTACCAGGCTCACCTCGCGTACGGGGGCCGGCTCGGCAAAGCGCTTGAGCAGCCGGTTGTGGTCTACTTCGTCAAGCACCGCCAGCTCCGGCACCAGCGTGTAGCCGTGGTGCCGGCGCACCAGCTCCTTCAGCGTCTCAATGGAGCCGCTTTCGTACGTCACCGCCTCGGTAGGCGAAGCCAGACCGCAGAGGTTCAGCACTTGGTTGCGGAAGCAGTGGCCCTGCTGCATCAGCCACAGGCCGGGCTGGCGCAGGTCGGTGGGCTGCACGGTGGCGGCCGCCGCCAGCGGATGGGTTTCGGAAGCCAGCAGCAGAAACGGCTCGTTCAGCAAGGGCAGCTCGTGCAGCTGCCGGTCGTCAAGCGGCGTCACGAGCAGGCCCACGTCGAGCCGGTGCTCCTTGAGCTGCTGCATAATTTCCTCGGAGCGCAGCTCTTCCACCCGCACGCGTAAATCGGGATAGGCCGCCGTCAGGCCCACCAGAAAGCGCGGCACCAAGTAGGGCGCCAGTGTGGGAATGACACCCAACCGCAGTTCGCCCACTACCTCGCCCTTTTCCACCTGCACCAGCTCGCGCAGCAATTGGGCCTCGCGCAGCACCAACCGGGCCTGGGCAATGACCTTGGCGCCGATGGCCGTGGGCTCGGCCCCGCGCTGGGTGCGGTCGAAAAGCAGCACGCCCAACTCCTCTTCCAGCTTCTGCACCTGCACGCTCAGGGCGGGCTGGCTCACGCAGCTTTTCTCAGCGGCAAGGCCGAATTGGCGGTGGGTGTCGAGGGACACCACGTAGCTGAGCTGCTGCAGGTTCATAGCGCAAAGATAAGCTGGCGTTATATAATGCTTTGTAATATTTGGTTTAGTTATGAATTAACTGTGTTCCGAAAACGTGGCCCACTCCCGTCATCAGGGGCAAGCCAGGTAAACCGAAAGTCGAACCATGAGGGCCAGTTGACTGCATTATATTCACCTTTCCACCTAAGAAAGTGCAGAGGAGAAGGTGCCTATGAAAACAAAGGGAACCCCGCCGAACCATCGCCCTGGGCCACTGGTCGCTCTTTCCACCGCCTGTCCGACCTTTGCGCCGTGTTCGCCTTCTCCTTGCTGCCGCGCCTGTTGGCCGGCCACCTCCTCCAAGCCCCCGCCGACCCGGCCGCCGAAGTCCGCCACCTGCTGCTCGACAGCCGCCGGGTGGGCCTGCCGGCGGGCGCGCTGTTTTTCGCTCTGCGCGGCCCCAGCCACGACGGCCACCGCTACCTGCCCGCGCTCTATGCCCAGGGCGTGCGGCTGTTTATTGTCGAAGCCGCGCACGAACTCCCCGGCGGCCTGAGCGCCTACCCGGGGGCCGGCATCATGGCCGTGCCCAGTTCGTTGGCGGCCCTTCAGGCGCTGGCGGCTGCCCACCGCGCCACCTTTGCCGGCCCGGTGCTGGCCATCACCGGTTCCAACGGCAAAACCATCGTGAAAGAGTGGTTGGCCCAGCTGCTGAGCCCCGACGAAGACATCTGCCGCTCGCCACGCTCCTACAATTCGCAAGTGGGCGTGCCGCTGAGCGTGTGGGAGTTGAATCCTGCCCGCCATACGCTGGGCATTTTTGAAGCCGGTATTTCGGAAGTGGGGGAGATGGCGCGCCTGGCCGAGGTTATCAAACCCACCGAAGGTATTTTCACCAACTTGGGCACGGCCCACGACGCCGGCTTTGCTTCCCATGAGCAGAAGCTGCGCGAGAAACTAAAGCTGTTTCAGGGCCCGCAGCTGCAGCGGCTCTTCTACTGCTACGACCAGCCGCTGGTGCGCGCCGCCGTAGCAGAGTTGCAACTGCCCGGTTTCAGCTGGACGCGCCAGCCCGACCAGCCGGCCGACGTGTACTTTGCCGCCGTGACCAGTGCCGACGGCCCCACCCGCTGGCGTGCCCGCACGGCTAATGACACCCACGAATTCACCCTGCCCTTTGCCGACGAGCCCTCGGTAGAAAATGCCCTGCACTGCCTGGCCGTGCTGCTGCACCGCGGCGTGGAGCCCGCCGAACTCCAGCGCCGCCTCACGCGCCTGCACCCCGTGGCCATGCGCCTGGAAATGAAGCTGGGCCGCCACGATTCCTACCTGCTCGACGATACCTATAACAACGACCTCGCCGGCCTGTCGCTGGCCCTCAACGCCCTGGCCCGGCAGCCTCGGCCCGGCCGCCGCACCCTCATACTGAGCGACGTACTGGAATCGGGCCTCGGCAGCGCCGAGCTGTACGCCCAGGTAGCGGCCCTGCTGCCAGCCGCCGGCATCACGCGCCTCATCGGGATAGGGGAGGAGATAAGTCAGTTAGGAGTTAAGAGTGAAGGGCTAAGAGTTGCCGCATTGGAAGCTGCTGAATCAGAGCCCCAGCTCTCAACTCAATTTTTCCCCTCCACCGAAGCCTTCCTGGCCCAGCTCAACCCCGCCAACTTTGCCCGCGAAGTGGTGCTCATCAAGGGCGCCCGCCGCTTTGGTTTCGAGCGCATCGTGGCCGCCCTGCAGGCCCAGCAGCACGGCACGGTGCTGGAAGTCAACCTCGACGCCCTCAGCCACAACCTGCAGCACTACCGCCGCCAGCTCCGGCCGGGCACCAGGCTCATGGTGATGGTGAAGGCCTTTGCCTACGGCGCGGGCTCCTACGAAGTGGCCAGCCTGCTCGAATTTCAGCGGGCCGACTACCTGGCCGTGGCCTACGCCGACGAAGGCATCGCCCTGCGCGAAGCCGGCATCAGCCTGCCCATCATGGTGATGAACCCGGCGCCGGATTCCTTCGACCTGCTGCGGCATTACCGCCTGGAGCCGGAAATCTACTCGTTCGAAATGCTGGACGAGTACCTGGCCACCTTCCGCACGCTGGACGAGACGGCCCCGCCCGCGCCCAGGATTCACCTCAAGCTCGACACCGGCATGCGCCGCCTCGGTTTTGACGAAGCCGACCTGCCCGCGCTATTGGCCCGCTTGCGCACCCACGCCGCCCACCTGCCCGTGGCCAGCGCCATGACGCACCTGGCCGCCGCCGACGACCCCGCCCACGACGACTTTACCCAAGCGCAGCTGGCCGCCTTCCGCCGCATGGCGGCCGCGCTGGAAGAGGCGCTGGGCCACCCCGTTATCAAGCACGCGCTGAACTCGGCCGGCATTCTGCGCTTCCCCGACGCGCATTTCGACATGGTGCGCCTCGGCATCGGCCTCTACGGCGTAGACGCCAGCGGCCGCGATACGGACGCCCTGCGCCCCGTGAGCGAGCTGCGCACCACCATTTCCCAAATCAAAACCCTGCCCGCCGGCCACACCGTAGGCTACGGACGCCGCGGCGTGGCCGCCGACGTGGCGCGGCGCATAGCCACGCTGGCCATTGGCTACGCCGACGGCTACGACCGCCGCTTCGGCAACGGGGCCGGCATGGTCCTTATTCGGGGGCAGCGCGCGCCACTCATCGGCTCGGTGTGCATGGATATGTGCATGGTGGACGTGACGAGCATTCCCGACGCCCGGGCCGGCGACGTGGCCGTGGTGTTTGGCGAGGGCCTGCCGTTGCCCGAGCTGGCCGGGCGCATCGGCACTATTGCCTACGAACTGCTCACCAACGTGAGCGAGCGGGTGAAGCGCGTGTTTGTGAGCGAGTAGCCAGTAGTCGGGCTCGCAAGCGGCAAACGACTGGTTGACAACAAAGCCCTCGTTTCTGGCCCGAAGCGGGGCTTTCCTTTTGCAATCGATGCGGCTGTGAAAGATTGGCAAGATATTTATTTTGCTACTGATAACTTTGGGGGCCATTGGCATTTCCGGTGCCCTTCTTTTAAGCTATGACCGTCAATACTTATCGTTTACTGCGCCTGCTGGGCGCATTCTTATTCTGCCTCACCCTTGCTGCCCCCGGCTGGGCCCGCCCGGGCGCCGCGCCCCGCGCCGTGGCCGATGCCCCCGCCCTCGACGGCCTCTGGAAAGGCCAGCTAAAGGTGCCCGGCGGCCAGCTCGAGGTCATCTTCCGCTTCGTGAAGCTCACCGGCGGCGAATACTTCGCCACCATGGACGTGCCCCTGCAGAAGGTGAGCCGCATGGCCGTGAAAACCGAAGTGAAAGGCGACACCGTGCGCCTCTTCGCCGAAGAAGCCAACAGCCGCTTCGTGGGCAAGGTATCGGCCGATGGCAAGCAGATGGTGGGCCAATGGCAGCAGCCCGGCTTCAAGGTGCCCATGACGCTGGCCTTCAGCCCGCTGCCGGCCATGAATGACAAGAAGGTACGCCTCACCCCGCCCTACCGCGAGGAGGAAGCCACCTTCAGCAACCTCACCGTGAACACTCGCCTCTCGGGCATGCTCACCATTCCGGCCGGGCCTGGTCCGTTCCCGGCCGTGGTGCTGCTGTCTGATGCCGGCCCGCAGGACCGCGACGGCACCGTGGGCGACTTTGCCCCGCTGGGCTTGCTGGCCGACTACCTCACCCGCCGCGGCGTGGCCGTGTTGCGCTTCGACGACCGGGGCACGGGCAAGTCGGGCGGCACGCCTGCCGTGACCACCGCCGACCTGGTGAGCGACGCCCAGGCTGGCCTCAATTACCTGCGCACCCGCCCCGAAATCGACCTGGCCCACCTGGGCCTGGTGGGCCACGGCGAAGGCGGCAACGTGGCCCTGCTGGCCGCTGCGCAGCCCCTGCCGCCGGCTTTTGTGGTGGCCCTGGCCCCTTACGGCCTGCCCGGCCGCGACATTGTGGTGCAGCAGCAGGCCACCACGCTGCGCACCCTCGGCACCGAAAACGCGCAGATTGAAGCGGCCACCAAGCGCCAGCAGGCCATGCTCGAAATCATCCGGCAAACCACCGACAACGCCCAGGCCCAAGCCATCGTGGCCAACATGCTGAAACAGAGTAACGCCGCCATCGACAACGCCACCGCTCAGTCGAGCGCCGCCGAAATGACTTCGCCCCGCTACCGCTACTTCCTGGCGTTCAATCCTGTTGAAAAACTGTCGGCCGTGGCTTGCCCGGTACTGCTCCTCAACGGCACCTCCGACCTCACCATCAACGCCGACGCCAACCTGAATGCGCTGAAAAATGGCCTGAGCAAAAACAAGGGCGTGACGGTGAAGAAACTGCAAGGTGTGAACCACCTCTTCCAGCCCGATGCCACCAAATGGCCCGTCATCAACGGCCAGCCCCAGCCCAACTTCTCGCCCGAGGCCCAGGAAACCATCCGTGAGTGGATTATGGCCCAGGCAAAGAAATAGACCGCAGATTCTGCGGATTGAACGGATTTCACAGATTCATTGCCGCGCTGTTCAGGTCATTCTCGCTTTGCGAAAGGCATAAAAGAAAAAGGCCCTACTCGTGTAGGGCCTTTTCTTTTATGCAGCAGCCGCGCCGTCAGAATCTGCGCAATCTGTTCAATCTGCTTAATCTGCGGTCTTACTTAATCATGTCGACCTCGGCCTTAATCATGGCGTTGTAACGGCGGCCCTGGCCGTTGGCCAGCGTCAGCAGGTTCCAGCCCTTGCCGATGGTGTAGCTCCAGGTACGGCTCTCCTTGTATTCGAAGGTGGGGCGCATAATCTGGCCGTAGGGCGTGTAGTTGTCCATGAAGTTGGTGGTGTAGAACTTGTCGCCGCCCACAATCCACTCCATGGCCACGAAGAAGCCCTCTTCCGGCGCCGGGATGTTATAAGTGCTCAGGTCGATGGTGTACCACTCGCCGCCGCGCGAGGCGGATACTACCACGTTTTCGGTGAGCAGGTCGGTGTTGGGGGCGTTGTAGTTGCCGTCGGCCTTGTAGAGGCGCACGCGGAAGGGCTCGCGCGGGAAGCCGTTCTCGCCGATGTAGAACGACACCGTCCGCACGTTGCCCAGCTTCTTCTGCTTATCGTTTTTCACGAAAAAAGCATACTGGCTGCCCGGCAGGCCCTGAATCATGCCCTCGCCCGGATTATTTGATTTCGACCCCAGCTCCAGGTTCTTCACCTTGCCGCCCACTACTTTCACTTCGCCCAGCCGTACCTCACGCTTTTTGAGCTCGATGATGAGGTCTTCGGTGCTGCCGCGTTTGATAAACAGTGCGGTGCGCTCGTAGCCCAACGTCATCACAATCAGGGAGTCCTGGCTGGTTTTTTCGAGTCCAGCCAACTGAAAATAGCCATATTCATTGGTGAGAGCGCCGGTGCCCTCTTCGCGCAGGCCAATGGAGGCGAAGGGCACCGGGTCCTTGGTCTTGGCATCCACGACGCGGCCGGTGATGCGGTTTTCCTGCGCCCAGCTTAGGGCGGGCAATAGTAGCAGAACCCAAAAGGCGATAAGAGGTAAGCGTTTCATCATTGCCAAAAATAAGATAACGGGAAGGCGACTGGCAAATTTACAAATTCTGAGCCAGAGTATCATCAATAACATCTGCTGAGCGCAATAAGCGGCCCGCTGAATGCAAATTGAATTAGGCCGCTTAGCGCCAGAAAATGGCTTTTATCACTACAAAAATAAGCGTTGAACGATTTTCTCCTACCAGCAAAAAAAACTGAATTTTTGGTCCCCGTTCTAAAAAAAATAACATAGTAAGAGCGGCTGCGTAACGGGATGCGTTCTCATTTTTGCCTTATCGTTCCCACTCATGAAAAAAACCATTCTTTCGCTATTCGCAGCCACAGCGCTGCTGGCCAGCTGTGAAACCAAGCACTCGGAAACCAAAGACCAACTTGCCGAAGCTGGCCAGGATACGGCCGTGATGGCCCGCACCGGCCAGACCGCCGGCGACATGGCCGCGGGTGCTGCCGCGTCGGCCGACAACGCCTGGGACATGACCAAGGCCAAGCTGGCCGACGTGAAGTTCAAGGAAATCACGCTGCCCGGCGTGAGCGTGCGCGGCGACAGCACCTACAATGTGTACAGTGTGGACGAGAAGGTGTTGTTTGATACCGATAAGTCGGACATCAAGCCCACCGCGGCCGAAGCGCTGAAGCAGATTACAGGCTCCATTGGCCAGCGCTACGGCACCAGCCAGGTGCGCGTGATGGGCTTTGCCGACTCGCGCGGCGACAAGGACTACAACAAAGACCTGAGCGAGAAGCGCGCCGAAGCCGTGAAGAATTACCTCGTCAGCAACGGCAGCATCGATGCCGGCCGCGTGAGCGTGGAGCCCATGGGCGAGGCCATGCCCGCCGCCTCCAACGCCACGGCCGCCGGCCGGCAGGAAAACCGCCGCGTGGAAATTGCGGTGCGCACCCGGTAGGCGGTTGCCACCTTATCTGCTGCCTGTTTGGGCCCGGCCGTGCACACGGCCGGGCCTTTTTGCTGGGCTGTCGGGCTGGGTTTCGAAATTGAATATAGTATAATGATAATTAACAAATTGTGTAGATTGACGATGGAGGTTAATAGTGCTGCGCCCTTGCTGAACCGTTGTTAGCGCAATGCCGACACGCTCAATTTTATGGCGTCACCCAGTTGTTTCGTATCTTGCGGATGCCACAAATGGATTTGTATTAATACGAGATGAAAAGTTGTTTACTGGGGGTTCTTTTGCTGTTGAACTTGATGGGGCCGGGGCGGGCCATGGCAACTGGCGTACCTGCCGATGAAACATTGCCCCTGGGTGGCTTGTGGAAAGGAAAGCTTCCGCTGCTGGGCGGGCAGTTGGAGGTGACCGTCAGCGTAGTACCGTTGTCGAACGGAAAGTTTTTTGCTGCTCTCGATGTACCGGCGCAGAAAGTGAGCCGCATGGAAACGGAGCTGACCGTGCGCGGCGATTCGGTGCTGATGCGCATGCCGGGCGCCGATAGCCGCTACGCCGCCCGCTTCGACCGCAGCAAGCGCGAGCTGAACGGCACCTGGACGCAGGGCCGGGAAAAGTCGGCGGTGCGACTTTACTACTTCCCCATGCCCACCGCCACGGGGCCGGGCACCCGCCTCACCCCGCCGTACCGTGAAGAAGAAGTCACCTTCAACAACCCCGTGGGCCGGCTGAACTTGGCCGGCACCTTCACCATTCCGCCCGGCAAGGGGCCGTTTCCGGCCGTGGTGCTGGTGAGCGACGTGGGCGCGCAGGACCGCGAGGGCACCACCGGCGACTACCACATGATGGGCTCGCTGGCCGACTACCTTACCCGCCGGGGCATTGCCGTGCTGCGCTACGACGACCGGGGCGTGGGCAAATCGGGCGGCAACACCACCACGGCCACCACGGCCATGCTGGTAAGCGACGTGCAGGCCGCCGTCAACTTCCTGCGCTCGCAGCTCGACGTCAACATCAACCGCATTGGGGTAATCGGCCACGGCGAAGGAGCCAACGTGGCCCTGCTCGCGGCTGGCAAGCCCCTGCCGCCGGCGTTTGTGGTGTCGTTGGCCGGGTACGGCCTCACCGGCGAGCAAACGTTGTTGCAGCAGCTGGTGGACGAGCAAAAGGCGCAGAAAATCGACCCCGTGAAAGTGCAGGCCGCCTACGAACGCCAGCGCACCATGTACGACATCATGCGCCAGACCGGCACCCCGCAGGCCCAGGCCATTGTGGCCAACATGATGCGCCAGGACCAGCCCAGCCTCGACGCCAAAGCCGCGCAGGCGCAGGCGGCCCAGCTGCTCACGCCCTGGCGAACCTATTTTTTGTCGTTTGACCCCATTGCTGAGTTGGATGGCGTAAGCTGCCCGGTGCTGTTGCTCAACGGCGCCAACGACCTGCAGGCTCCGGCCGACCTGCACCTCACCGCCCTGGAAAAGGAACTCAGAAGCGTCAACCGCAACGTCACCACCAAGCGCCTGCCCGGCGTAAACCACCTGTTTCAGCCCCCCAAAACGGAGTGGACCTTGATGAACGGCGAGATGATGCCCCTGTTTTCGCCAATGGCCCTGGAAACCATCCGCGAATGGATTGTGGGCCTGGGCGTGAAAAAATAGACCGCAGATTCTGCAGATTGAACGGATTGCACGGATTCTAACGGCGCAGTTAGCACAATAGAAAAAGGCCCTGCGTGAGCAGGGCCTTTTTGGTATCTCCTTTTACACAACTAAAGTCAGCAGAACAGCGCGGCAATGAATCTGCGCAATCCGTTCAATCCGCATAATCTGCGGTTCGGACTACTTAATCATGTCGACTTCGGCCTTAATCATGGCGTTGTAGCGTAGGCCCTGGCCGTTGGAGGCCGTGATGAGGCTCCAGCCCTTGCCGATGGAGTAGTTCCAGGTGCGGCTTTCTTTGAACTCGAAAGTGGGGCGCATAATCTGGCCGTAGGGCGTGTAGTCGTCCATGAAGTTGGTGGCGAAAAACTTGTCGCCGCTCACCACCCACTCCATGGCCACGAAGAATCCTTCTTCGGGCGCGCTGATGTTGTAGGGCGTCAGGTCGACGGTGTACCACTGCCCGCCCTGGGGGGCCGAGACGACGACGTTTTCGGTGAGCAGGTCGGTGTTGGGGGCGTTGTAGTTGCCGTCGGCCTTGTAGAGGCGCACGCGGAAGGGCTCGCGCGGAAAGCCGTTTTCGCCGATGTAGAACGACACCGTCCGCACGTTGCCCAGCTTCTTTTTCTTGTCATTCTTGACGAAGAAGGCGTACTGGCTGCCCGGCAGGCCCTGAATCATGCCCTCGCCGGGGTTGTCGGACTTGGCGCCAAGGCCCAGGTTCTTCACCTTGCCGCCTTTCACCGTCACGTTGCCGAGTGCTACGGCCCGCTTGGGCACCTCAATGGTGAGGTTTTCGAGTGCTACCCCGCGCTTCACCAGTACGGCCCGGCGGGCATAACCCAGCGCCACCACCACCAGCGAATCGGCCGTGTTTTGCGTGGGAGCCGGTACGATGAAGATGCCGTGCTCGTTGCTGAGCGCGCCAATCTGTTCATTTTTCAAGCCGATGGAAGAAAAAGGCAGGGGCTCTTTGGTGTCTTTGTCTACAATTACCCCCTTGATTTGGACCTGTTGAGCCCAGCCGGACGTGGTAAATGCAGCTATAAATAATGCTAATAAAAGTAGGCGTGTAGACATAAGGCGCTAGATAGAACGAACAAAATTACAAATTAGAGGGCGGAAAGTTATTAGAAATTATTAGCACATACAACCATTGCCAGAAAGCTGAGGCAGGAACGGCCTAGAAATGATAATAAAGCGAGGTCATTTATTAGTTGAAAAATTGTTGCAAGGCGAGAAGCTTTTGCGGTCGTACCTTTGTTTGTATTGTTTCTAAATAAGCCTAACGCCTTTTCACCCGTGGCCCTTTTTCGTCGCTCTGCTCCCAAACCTGCGGCTACCGTCTCTTCCCGACGCACGGCCCAAGACCTGCGCCTGGGTGAAACCGGCACCATCTGCTGCCTCGAAGACCCCGAAATGGCGCTGAAGCTGCTGGAAATGGGCTGCATCCCGGGCGTGAAGGTGCGCCTGAGCGGCCGCGCGCCCCTCGGCGACCCGCTGATGCTGGTGCTCGGCGACCAGGAATACACTTTGTCGGTGCGGGCCAGCGAGGCCGCCACCATTATGCTGAAAGAATAGAGGTAACGGATGACGGCAACCCTGAGCAAACCGATGGCGGTGGAGGCCGCGGCTTCGCAGGCCGGCCCGCGGCCCGTGCGCATTGCCCTCATCGGAAACCCAAACAGCGGCAAAACGTCGCTCTTCAACCAGCTCACCGGCCTCAACCAGAAGGTGGGCAACTTCCCGGGCGTGACGGTGGACCGCAAAACTGGGGTTTCGCAACTTACCGCCACCCAGCGGGCCGAAATTATTGATTTGCCGGGCACCTATTCGCTCTACCCCAAGAGCCTGGACGAGAAGGTAATAACCGACCTGCTTTACGACAAGGGCGCCGACAACTACCCCGATTTTGTGGTGGTGACGGTGGACGCCAACAACCTGCGCCGCAGCCTGCTGCTGTTCACCCAGCTCGGCGACCTGGGCCTGCCCGCCGTGCTGGCCCTGAACATGATGGACGTGGCCGAGCGCCACGGCGTGCACATCGACCTGCCGGCCCTAGAACGCGAGCTGGGCGTGCCCATCATCCCGATGAATGCGCGAAAGGGCATCGGCGTGGCGGCCCTGAAAATTGTGATGGCGCAGCGGCTGGATGCGCCGCCCGTGCGCTGCTGGGAGCCCGACGACGCCCTGCTGCCGCTCGTGCGCCAGATTCGCTACTACTTCAACCTGCACAACGACTACCTGGCGCTGCACTATGCCCAGCAGTACCGGCAGATTGGTTTTTTGAGTGCTGACGAGAAAGCGCACATTCAGGAGCTGACGCAGAAATATGGCTTCGACGCCACGGCGCAGCAGGCGGCCGAAACCATTGCCCGCTACGCCCGCATCAACGAAATCCTGCTCGAAACAGTGACGGTGACGCGCACCGAAACCCGCGAGCCGGTGAGCAACCGCATCGACAAGGTGCTGACGCACCGGGTGGGCGGCTACCTCATTTTCCTGGGCATCCTGTTCCTCCTGTTTCAGGCCATTTTCGCTTGGGCGCAGTACCCTATGGACTGGATAGACCAGGGCATCTCGGCCCTGAGCGCCACCGTTCAGGACAACTTCCACGGCCCGCTCATCCGGCTGCTGACGGAGGGCGTGCTGGCCGGCCTGGGTGGCGTACTCATCTTCATTCCGCAGATTGCCTTGCTGTTTGGCTTCCTGGCGGTACTGGAAGAAACGGGTTACATGGCCCGCGTCACTTTCCTCATGGACAAACTGATGCGGCCCTTTGGGTTGAGTGGCAAGAGCGTGGTGCCCCTGATATCGGGGCTGGCCTGCGCGGTGCCGGCCATCATGGGCGCGCGCACCATCGAGAGCTGGAAAGACCGGATGATAACCATCTTCGTGACGCCGCTCATGTCGTGCTCGGCGCGCATCCCGGTGTACACAGTACTGGTGGCGCTGGTGGTGCCCGACCAGGCGGCCTGGGGCATCTTCAACCTGCGCGGCGTGGCCCTGATGGGGCTGTATCTGCTGGGCTTGTTTTCGGCCCTGGCCTCGGCCTGGGTGCTGAAAACGGTGCTGAAGGCGCGGGAGCGGAGCTATTTTATCATGGAGTTTCCGGTGTACCAGTGGCCGCGCTGGAAGAACGTGGGCCTCACTATTTACCAGAAGGTAAGAGCCTTTGTATTTCAGGCCGGTAAGGTAATTGTGGCCATTTCGGTGCTGCTGTGGGTGCTGGCCAGCTACGGCCCCGGCAACCGGCAGGAGGAGGCTGTGGCGCAAATTATGAAGCGGCAAGACATGGGCTTCAGTTCGCCGCAAGCCATGGCGCACTACAACCAGGAACACCCCGGGTACAAGGAGGACCTCGCACGCCGCGTGGCGTCGGCCCGCCTCGAAAACTCTTACGCCGGCACGTTCGGCCACCTCATCGAGCCGGCCATTCGTCCGCTGGGCTACGACTGGAAAATCGGCATTGCGCTGCTGACCTCGTTTGCGGCGCGGGAAGTGTTTGTGGGCACTATTTCAACCATTTACAGCGTGGGGCAGGATGCCGACATGGGCACGCTGCAAGAAAAGCTGAGCGCCGAGCGCGACGCCAACGGGCAACCTTTTTTCAACCCGGCCCGGGGCTTTTCGCTGCTGGTGTTCTATGTGTTTGCCATGCAGTGCATGAGCACGCTGGCTGTGACGTACCGCGAAACCAAGAACTGGCGCTGGCCGCTGGCGCAGCTGCTCTACATGACGGGGCTGGCCTATGCGGCGGCTTTTGTCGTGTACCAAGTGTTGTCCTAAACAGGCGAAAGCTTATTTGGAATTTGTCTAAATAAGCTAGGAAATGCCGGTTTGCTGCCGTTGCTTTGCACTTCCATTTGCAAACAACGCAGCATGACGACTACCCGGATTTCCCCCATTTGGTCTTTTATCTTTTTAATAGTGAGCCTGTTTGCGTTTGCAAACGGCTCAGCGCAGGCGCAAGCTACGGGCAGCATCCGCGGCCGGGTCACGACGACCGACGGCGAGCCGGTGGAAGCCGTTTCGGTTGGGGTGCAAGGCCAAACCTTCGGCAGCATCACCGATAGCCAGGGCAATTTCACCATTGGCAACGTGCCGGTGGGCAGCTACACGGTGGCCGTGTCGGCGGTGGGGCTGAAACCGGCGCAGCAGCCCGTGACCGTGACGGCCGGCCAGCGCAGCACGCTCGATTTTCGGCTGGCCGAAAGCGCGGCCGAGCTGCAGGAGGTGATAGTGCAGGGCGCCCGCACCAACAAGTTCAGCCGCACCAGCAGCGTGGACGTGGCCAAAATGCCCCTCAAGAACCTGGAAAACCCGCAGGTGTACGCCACCGTGGGCAAGGAATTGCTGACCGAGCAGCTGGTATTCACCGTGGACGACGCGACGCGCAACGTGCCGGGCCTGCAGAAAATGTGGGACGCCACGGGCCGCGGCGGCGACGGCGGCGCTTTCTATGCCTCGCGGGGCTTTGTGGTGAGCAGCCAGCTGCGCAACGGTGTGGCCGGCAACGTGACCAGCGACATCGACGCGGTGAACCTGGAGAAGCTGGAAGTCATCAAAGGGCCGTCGGCCACGCTCTACGGCAGCGCGCTCACCTCGTACGGCGGCCTCATCAACCGCGTGACCAAGAAGCCTTACGAAACGTTTGGCGGCGAAGTGGCGGTGGCTGGCGGCAGCTACGGCTTCCACCGCGTGAGCGCCGACGTGAACACGCCCCTCAACGCGGCCAAAACCCTGGCCTTCCGCCTGAACACTGCTTACAACTACGAAGACAACTTCCAGAACGCGGGCTACGCGGGCTTCGTGAAAAACCTGTCCATTGCCCCCAGCCTGCAGTTCAGCCCTTCGGAGCGGCTGACCATCAACCTCGACGCGGAAGTGTACCGGGGCAGCAACGTGGGCAAGCAGCTCATCTACTTCGACTACCGCGAAAATACCAAGTACCTGGGTTTTTCGCGGGCCGACGAGGCGCCGCTCGATTACCGGCAGTCGTACCAGGGCCCGGGTCTGACGCAGGATTCGCGCAGCACCAACCTGTTTGCGCAGGTGCGCTACCGCATTTCGCCCAGCTTCACTTCCACCACCTACCTCACCTCCAGCCGCAGCTACTCGCAGGGCAAAGGGCCGTACTTCTACCTGGTGTCGAACACGGTGGTAGCGTTGGACTCCCTTGGTCTTTTCGCAGCTCCTGCGGGCTTTGCGCGCCGCGCAGGTGTGGGGGCATTGTATCGGGCCGACCAGTCGACGCAGAACAGCCACAGCCAGACCTACGAGGCGCAGCAGCTCTTCAACGGCGACTTTCAGCTGGGCCGCCTGCGCAACCGCGTGGTGTTCGGGCTTGATTTCCTGCGTATTGACTCCGGGCTGGACTTCCTGGGTGGCCGCATTGATGCCATCCCCGTGAACGTGCCGGGCTACGACTACCGCACGTTCAATGGGCGGGCTGTGGACGCTGCTTACGCCGCCACGCCGCCGCCTCACTACCTGGTGACGACCAAGGTGAACACCTACAGCGCTTTCGCTTCGGACGTGCTCAGCCTCACCGACCAGCTCAGCGTGCTGGCCGCCGTGCGGGTAGACCGCTACCACAACTCCGGCGGCATTTATTACAGCGCGACGGAGGGCTACAATCAAACCGCGGTTTCGCCGAAGTTCGGCTTGGTGTACCAGCCAGTGAAGGACCGGGTGGCGCTGTTTGCCAACTACCAGAACAGCTTCCGGAACCAGAATGCCAGCTACCGCGATGCGGACAACCAACCCCGCACCACCAAGCTCGAGCACGCCAACCAGCTGGAAGGCGGGGTGAAGCTGGACGCGGCCGGGGGCCGGGTGAGCCTCACGGCCAGCTACTACGACATTCGGGTGCAAAACCTGCTGCGTACCCTCACCGCCACCACCCAAGCCCAGGATGGCAACCAGGTGAGCCGGGGCGCGGAGCTGAATGTGGTGGCCAACCCGGTGCGCGGCCTGAACGTGGTGGGCGGCTTCGCCTACAACCATTCGGAGTTCATTGACACCAACCCCGATTTGAACGGCCGCCGGCCCAACACGGCCTCCTCGCCCTACCTGGCCAACGCCTGGGTGAGCTACCGCCAGCCCGAAGGCACGCTAAAAGGCCTGGGCGCGGGTTTCGGTGGCAACTACGCCAGCGACAACAAAATTGTGAACAGCGTGTCGCAGGGCGTGTTCTCGCTGCCGGCCTACACGGTGCTCAACGCCAGCGTGTTCTATGACCAGCCGAAATTCCGCCTCTCGGCGAAGGTCGATAACCTGACCAATCAGAAGTACTGGACCGGCTACACCACCATGAATGCGCAGAAGCTGCGCAGCATCGTGGGCTCGGTGGCGTATAAGTTCTAGCTGGTTGTCAGTGCCAAAAGAAAGGTTGGGCTGAGCGCAGCCGAAGCATCTCGCTTGCAATAGTGAACCCATTCGCTGCAACGAATGACTGTTGTATGGCTTCGTTATCAGGCTAGGTGAGAGCTTGGTAATGAAGCGTCGGAAATGCTTAGACTGTGCTCGGCTCGACGTTCTTCCTTTATCATCACGTTTCCTCGCAACTCCATGACTCTCAAGCAAGCCATCGGCAAGGTGCACCTCTGGCTAGGGCTGGCCTCGGGGCTGGTGGTGTTCATTGTGAGCCTGACGGGCGCCATTTTCACGTTTCAGGACGAAATCCGGGACTTGACGGAGCCCTGGCGCAAAGTGGAAGCCTCGGCCATTGCCCCACTACTGCCGTCGCAACTCCAGGCGGCCGCGCTGGCCAAGCACCCGGGCGTGAAGAGGGAGACGACGTGGGTAACCTACTTCGGCCCCGAACGCTCGGCCACGGTGTTTTTCACCAATCCAGCCGGGGTGCCCACGCAGGTGTACCTAAACCCTCACACGGGCCAGGTACTAAAGGAGCAGGACTTGCGCTGGCATTTTTTCAGCATCGTGCAGGCTATTCACATGACTCTGCTGCTGCCGGAAGCCATAGCCAAGTGGGTGGTGGGCGGCAGCGTCGTCATTTTCCTGCTGATGCTGGGCACGGGGCTGGTGCTGTGGTGGCCCAAGCGCAAGCAGGAACGCAAGCAGCGCTTCACCATCAAGTGGGGCGCCCGCTGGCGGCGCGTCAACTACGACCTGCACAACGTGCTGGGCTTCTACGCGGCCAGCGTGGCCGGGCTGCTGGCCCTCACAGGCTTGTTCATGGTTTTCCCAGTGCTGCTCGATTCGGCCATGCTGGTGGCAAACGGTGGGCAGACGTATCCGGCAGAAAAAGCGGAGGCCAAAGTCGACACTTTGCAGGCGGTGACGGCTGCCGCCCAGCAGCTGCCGGATGTGGTGTATGAAGCCGTGCGTCGCCATTCGCCGGGTGCGGAGATGATGATAATCGGGCCGATTGGCGATGGCAAAGCGCCCGCGCAGTGCTGGGCTTACCAGAAGGCTCTGCACTACTACCACCGCGACGAGTACGCGTTTCATCCGAAGTCGGGACAGCTGCTGCAGGCCCGAATGCACGCCGGCCTGAGCAACGGCGGCAAGCTCTCCGAGATGAACTACGACCTGCACACCGGCCAGATTCTGGGCATAGGCGGCAAAATCGTCGCCTTTCTGGCCAGCCTGATTGCGGCCAGCCTGCCCGTAACGGGCACCGTGCTGTGGTGGGGCCGCCGGCATAAGAACAAGAAGCCGAAACCGCAGAGCCGCGTAACGGTGGGCGCTCGGTAACTTTTGGTGCGGCTGAACAACGTAGGGGCAGGCCATGCCTCGCCCGGCCAGGTCTGGCCTTGTGCCGAGTGTCCGTTTAAAGACAAGGTGTTCAGAAATGGACACCTTTTTTGATGCGCCTGCCTGTGTGTTTGCTAATAATTGCCTGAAAAACAGTGCGTAATAAAAATGGCACGCGGCTTGAATTTCTGTGCAGGAACCCTCCTGATTTCTGCACAAAAATGGACAGAGCTATTGCCGCCTCTACGCAAACCCAACGCAAACGCCGCCGCTGGCTGCTGGTAGCCGGCGTGCTGGTGCTGGGCTTGGGGGCAATACTAGCCTTCCGCACCGTGCTGAAGCCCAGCCTGCGCCGCGGCGACGTGCTGACGGCTACCGTAGAAACCGGCAATGTGGAAGCCGCGATCACGGCCGCCGGCACCATCATCCCGGGCCGGGAAGCGGTGATTACCAGTCCCATTCAGAGCACCATCCGGCGGGTGGCGGTGGCGGTGGGCGCGCCGGTGAAGCCCGGCGAAACCATTCTGGAGCTGGACAAGGAATTGGCCAATTCGGCCCTGGCCAAGCTCGACGATGAGCAGCTGCGCAACCAGAACAAGAACTCCCAGCTCCAGCTCAACCTAGAGCGCAGCCTCAACGACCTGCGCGTGCAGGCCCAGGTGCAGGCCGTGAAGGTGCGCAGCCTGCAGTCGGCCCTGCGCGACGAGCAGCAGCTCTTGAAAATAGGTGGCGGCACCGCCGAAAACGTGCGCCAGGCCGAGCTGAACCTCACCGTGGCCCAGCTGGAAGCCCAGCGCCTGGCCCGCCAGATTCAGACGCAGCAGCGCTCCAACGCGGCCGACGTGCGCGAGCTGGGCTACACGGTGTCGATGCAGCAGCGCAGCATTTCGGAGCTGGCCACCAAGCTGCGGCAGGCCAACATCAGCAGCCAGCAGCCGGGCGTGCTGACCTGGGTGAACGACAACCTGGGCACCACCGTGCAGGCCGGCGACGCCCTGGCCCGCGTGGCCGACCTGAGCAGCTTCCGCGTCCGGGCCACCATTTCGGACTCGTATGCCGACCAGCTGCACCCCGGCGACTCGGTGGTGGTGCGCATCAACGACACCGACCTGCGCGGTACGGTGGGCAGCATCAGCCCGGCCGTGGAAAAAGGCGTAGTGACCTTTTATGCGCAGTTGAACAACCCGCACCACCCGGCGCTACGGCCCAACCTGCGGGCCGACGTGTTTGTGGTGACGCGCGCCCACCACGGCGTGCTGCGCGTGAAAAACGGCCCCTACTACGCGGGCGGCAAGGAGCAGCCGGTGTTTGTGCTCGTCGATGGAAAGGCGGTGCGCCGCACGGTGCGCTTCGGCGACAGCAACTTCGACTACGTGCAGATTGTGGGCGGGCTGCGGGCAGGGGAGGAGATTGTGGTGTCGGACATGAAGGACCACCTCGACACGCCGGAGCTAACCCTTCACGACTAACGCAGCCCGACGATGAAACTCCGCTACTTCTCGTTGTTGCCGTTGTTGCTGTGGGGGCAGCGCGTAGCCGCTCAGGCGCCGGCTCTCACCCTGGACGAGGTGATTGCGCAGGCCATCAACCACTCCGCCACCGGCCAGCAGGCCGTGACCACCCGCGAAACCAGCTACTGGGCCTGGCGCGGCTACCAGGCCAACTACCGCCCGCAGCTGGGCCTGACCGGCACGGTGCCCAACTTCAACCGCGTGATTACGCCCGTGGTGCAGCCCGACGGCACCACCAGCTTCGAGTCGGTGCGCATCAACAACTCGGATTTGGGATTGACCCTGAGCCAGAACATCGGCCTGACCGGTGGGCAGGTGTACGTGGGCTCGGTGGTGCAGCGCTTCGATGACTTCAACGGCGGGCTGCGGCGCTACAACAACCAGCCGTTTACCATTGGCATAACGCAGCCGCTGGGCCAGTTCAACGGCCTGCGGTGGGCGCGAGCCATCGAGCCGCTACGCTACCAGGAAAGCCAGCGCCAATACGTGGAGGAGCGCGAAACCATTGCCCAGCGCGTCACGGAGCTGTATTTCGACGTGCTGCTGCAACAGGTGAACGCCGCCGTGGCCCGCCAAAACGCCCAGGCCACGGCCGAGCTGCTGCGCATCGGCCAGGAGCGGTTCCGGCTGGGCCGGCTGTCGCAAAGCGACCTGCTGCAGCTGGAGCTGAACGTGCTCGACGCTCGCCAGGCCCAGACCCAGGCCCAACTCGACGCCCAGAACGCCGCCGTGGATTTGCAGGCCTACACCGGCCTGCCCGGCACCGAGGCGCCCGCCCTGGCCGTGCCCGCACCGGCCCCGCAGCCGGCCGTGCAGCCCGCGCTGGCCCTGGAGCAGGCCCGCCAAAACCGCAGCACCACGCTGGCCTTCCGCCGCCGGCTGCTGGAGGCCGAGCGCACCGTGGCGCAAGCCCACGGCACCACCGGCTTCCAGGCGGCGCTCACGGCCAACCTGGGCTACGTGAACCAGGGGGCGACGCTGGGCAACACCTACCTCAACCTGCAAAACCAGCAGCAGGTGCGCCTGGCCTTCAGCCTGCCGCTGGTGGACTGGGGCCGCCGCCAATCCATCATCAAAACCGCGGAGCTGACCCGCGACCAGACCCAGCACAACGTGGCGCAGGAAGAGCGCAGTTTCGAGCAAACCGTGCTGACGCAGGCCAGCCAGGCGGTGGCCCTGCGCGAGCAGCTACGCCTGGCCGGCCGGGCCGATTCGCTGGCCCAGCGCCGCTACGACATTGCCCGCGCCACCTACCTGCTGGGACGCATCAGCCTCACGGATTTGACCCTGGCCTCGGCGGCGAAGGACGGCGCCCGGCGCGGCTACATTTTCGCGCTGCGCGCCGGCTGGGTGGCTTTCTACCGCCTGCGGGCGCTGACGCTGTATGACTTTGAAAAACAGGCGCCCATTTTCGTCGCCAACCGCTAACTGTTGCTTCACTACACGCTTTTCTCACCTTTTTTCTCATGGAAAACCTGCTCGCCAACTCCCCCGAAACCCGCACGCCGCCCGTGGCGCCGCCGAGCAGCGCCGTGCCGGTGCTGAAGCTCACCAACATTGAGAAGGTGTACCAAACCAAAACCATCGAAACGGTGGCGCTGAACCAGGTGAACCTGACCATCAACCGCGGGGAGTTTGTGTCCATCATGGGGCCGAGCGGCTGCGGCAAATCGACCTTGCTCAGCTTAATGGGCTTGCTCGATGAGCCCAGCAGCGGCACCATTGAGGTGGATGGCCGGCCCGTGACGGCATACACCGACAAGGAGCTGGCCAGCCTACGCAACCTGAAAATCGGCTTCGTTTTCCAGAGCTACCACCTAATAAACGACCTCTCGGTGGTGGACAACGTGGAGGTGCCGCTGCTCTACCGCAAGGGCATGAGCGGCAAGGAGCGCCGCCAGCGCGCGCTAGAAGCGCTGGATAAAGTAGGGCTGAGCGCCCGCACGGCACACTTTCCCGGCCAGCTCTCGGGCGGGCAGCGGCAGCGGGTGGCCATTGCGCGGGCCCTGGCCGGTGGCCCGGAAATCATCTTGGCCGACGAACCCACCGGCAACCTCGACTCGGTGATGGGGGAGGAGATTATGGAGCTGCTGATGGACCTGAACCGCCGCGATGGTGTGACCGTGGTGATGGTGACCCACGACGAACAGCAGGCCCTGAAAACCGAGCGTGTTATCCGCTTTTTCGACGGCAGTCAGGTGAGCTAACCCCTTGAATTTGATGAATACACAACGCTGGACCTGGGGCCTGGTGCTGGCCGCTTTGGGCGCGGTGCTGGCCCACCGGCCGGCGGCGCCGCTTAGGCCGCGGGCCGTGCCTGGCCGGCCTACCTACTTTTTTCTGCAATTCCACCCTTCGCCTGCTTCACCATGCTCCGTTCTTACCTGAAAATTGCCTGGAAGGTGCTCATGCGCCGCAAGTTCTTCACCTTCATCAGCCTGTTTGGCGTGAGCTTCACGCTGATGATTTTGCTGGTAGTGATGGCCATTTTCGACCACGCGGTGGGGGCCGCCGCGCCGTTGAAGCGCGTGGACCGGATGCTGTTTGTGAACACCATGCGCCACCAGATGGCCGACGGGCATGGCTGGATGAGTAATCCCGTGAGCGCGCACTTCGTGGACGACTACGTGCGCAAGATGAAAACGCCCGAGAAGGTGGGCGTCACCACGGTGTCGTCCAATGCCACGGCTTTCACCAAGAGCAAGCTGCTGCCGCTCGACCTGGCTTACACCGACGGTGACTTCTGGCAAATCATGGACTATGAATTTCTGGGCGGGCGGGCATTCACCGGGGCCGAAGTGACGCAGGCCCAGCACGTGTGCGTCATCAACGAGGCCACGGCCCGCGCCTACTTCGGCACCACCGACGTGGTGGGCCGCGCCATCGAAATCGACCTGAAGCGTTATCGCGTGGCCGGCGTGGTGCGCAACGTGTCGGCCGCCCAGATATACGCCTACGCCGACGTGTGGGTGCCCTACACGCTGAACCCGCAGTACACCAAAGACAGCCGCCTGAATGGCGAATTTCTGGTGGTGCTGCTGGCGCCCTCCGTGGCGGCCGTGCCGGCCGTGAGTGCCGAATACCAGCAGATGATGAAGCGGGTACCGATTCCGCAGCCCAAAGAGGTGAAGGCCATTTATTCCTACGCCGACCCGATTGTGCCGGGTGTCACGCGAGCCGTGTTCAGCACTAACGACCCCAGCCTGCACAACGACAACCTTACCAAATTTTACGCGCTGGTGGGTGGCCTGGCCCTGCTGTTTATGCTGCTGCCGGTGCTGAATCTGGTGAACCTGAACGTGACGCGCATCCTGGAGCGCTCGGGCGAGATTGGGGTGCGCAAGGCCTTCGGTGCGGCCGGCTCCGACCTGGTGGGGCAGTTTCTGGTCGAGAACCTGGTGCTGGCTTTGGTGGGCGGGCTGCTGGGCCTGGGCCTGGCCGCCGGCGCCCTGGCCCTTGTGAACGAGGCACACCCCGTGGCTTACGCTCACTTTTCGCTGAGCTGGAGCGTGTTTGGCTGGGGCATGGTGCTCACGTTGGTTTTCGGCCTGATGAGCGGCGTGTACCCGGCCTGGAAAATGTCGCGCCTCAACCCTGTGGCTGCCCTGCGCGGCAGCGGAGAGCAGAAGTAATTAACGGTTAGTGTTTAGTGGTAAGTGGTTAGTTTTTCAACCGATTGCCAGCAGAACATCACTAACCACTAACCGCTAATCATTAATCACTAAAAATCATGCTTCGCCATCTCTTTACCCTCATCTGGAACCGCAAGCGGGCCAATCTGCTGCTGATTTCCGAAGTCTTTTTTTCGTTTGTGGTGCTGTTTGGGGTGGGGGCGGTGCTCATCACCGTGGGCAAAAACTACCTGGCCCCGCGCGGCTTCGAGTCGACGCAGGTGTGGCGGCTGCTGGTGCGCGCCGGCCAGAACCAAAAGATGCCCCGCGCCGAGCTCGACGACGTGTTGCGCCAGGTGAAAGCCCTGCCCGGCGTGCAAACCGTGGCCCTTACGAGCGGCAACCTGCCCTTCACCTTCAATACTAACAACTCGGATTTCGTCTATAAGGGCCGGAAAACGCCGTTCTACGCCAACACCTACGACGCCGACGACCGCTACGGTGAGGCCATGCGCCTGCACCTGCGCGAGGGGCGCTGGTTTCAGCCCGTCGATGATGGCACCCATCACCGTCCCGTGGTCATCAGCCAGGACCTGCGCGAGTTCCTGTTCGGCGACGAGCCAGCGCTGGGCAAAATCTTTACTTACGCCGGGGCCGGCAAAGAAACCAAACCCGAAGACGAGTTCCAAGTGGTGGGCGTGGCCGACAACGTGCGGATGGAAAGCGACTTCTCGGCCGCCATTCCCTCGGTGTGGAAGCGCCTAGTTCCCTACGACACCACCCACTGGGAAACGGCTGCCGTGCTAGTGCGCGTGGCTCCCGGCCAGGGCGGCGCGCTGCAGGAGAAAATAGCCCGCACCGTGGCCGGCGTCACGCGGCAGTGGACCACCGAGGTGCGCGTGATGGAAGACGACCGCCTGCACCGCCGCCTGTTTACGCTGGTGCCGGTGGTGGGGCTGTGCCTCATGGGCTTGTTCCTGATTATCAACGTGGCGCTGGGCTTGTTTGGGGTGCTGTGGTACAACATCAGCCAGCGCCGGGCCGAGATAGGGCTGCGGCGGGCCATGGGGGCCACGGGCGCGGGCATCGGTGCGCAGTTTTTGGGCGAAATGATGGTGGTGACGACGTTTGGCGTGGTGCTGGGCGGGCTGCTGGCGGCGCAGTTTCCGCTGCTCCACGCCTTCGACCTGCCCGCCCAGCCCTACCTGCTGGCCATTGCGGCAGCGGCCGGCGCGGTGTACTTCATCACGGCGCTGTGCGCGTGGCAGCCCAGCCGGCTGGCGGCGGCCATTCAGCCGGCGGTGGCGCTGCGGGAGGAGTAGCAGAACGAGTGCCCCGAAGCTCCTGCTTCGGCCCGTTGAACAATTCAAACGCAGGCCGAAGCGGAGCTTCGGGGCACTGGTGCTACCTTCCGGGCAACCCCGGCCGTCCCTGGCGCATCTACCCACCGAACCCAGTTGCTTTTCTCACCTTTTTCTGTACTTGTTATGAAAAACTTTCTTTTCTCTGCCCTTCTCTGGGTGCTGGCCTTCGCGCCCGCCCTGGCTCAAACCGCGCCGGAAGTGCGCATGGTGGGTGCCTTTCGCGCCCTCAAAGTGTCCGATGGCATACAGGTAACGCTCGTTTCGGGCAGCACGCAGCGCGTGGAAGCCAGCGCCGATAACGCGGAATTTCTCAACCGCCTCAAGACTGACGTGACCGACGGCGTGCTCCGCGTGAGCTTCGACCACAAGCTGAGCGAAACCTGGGGCAAGGACAACCGCCCGAAAAACCTGCGCGTGAGCATCGTAGCGGCGCCGCTCACGGGCATTGAGGCCAGCAGCGGCTCGCGCGTGGACGTGAAAAACGCCTACGCCGCCGGCGAATTCAACCTGCAAGCCTCGTCGGGCGCCGTCGTCTCCGCTCCTGCTTTTACCGCCAACAGCGTGCAGGCCACGATGAGCAGTGGTGCCGTGGTCACCCTCGGCGGCAAGGTGCAAAACCTGAACGTGCACGCCTCCAGCGGCGCCGTGTTCAAGGGCCAGGACGTGCAAGCCGCCACTTGCGACGCCTCGGCTAGCAGCGGCGGCACCGTGGCCGTGGCCGTGCAAGACAAGCTGGTGGCCCACGCCAGCAGCGGTGGCGACGTGCGCTACAGCGGCTCGCCGCAGGTGACCAAGCGCACCAGCAGCGGCGGCAGCGTGAAGAACCGCTAGGCTTCATATCGTATTGGCTGCCGCTAAAGCACCTTGCTTGTTTCGGTGTTCGGTGTTCGGTGTTGGGTGTTGGGTATTTGGTGTCAGGTATTATTCATTCTCAACACCGAACACCGAACACCGAACACCGAACACCGAACACCCAACACCCAACACCCAACACCGAACACCGAACACCGAACACCGAACACCGAACACCCAACACCCAACACCGAAATCCTTTGGGTTAATTATCTCCTTTCTGCAAAACATGATACTTATTATCGACGACGACCTGGCCATCCGCACGTCGCTCAAGCTGCTGCTGAAGCAGGCTGGCTACCCCGCGCAGGCCGTGGCGGGCCCGGCCGAGGCGTTGGCCGCGGTGCGCGAAACGCCGCCCCGGCTCATGCTGATGGACATGAACTACTCGCTCGATACCACCGGGGCCGACGGCCTGGCCCTGCTGCGCCAGATGAAGGCGCTGGCTCCGCAGGTGCCCGTCATCCTCATCACCGGCTGGGGCAGCATTGCGTTAGCGGTGGAGGGCATGAAGGCGGGCGCGGCCGAGTTTATCACCAAGCCCTGGCATAACGAGGCCCTGCTCCAAACCATCCGGACGGTGCTGGCCGTGCAGGAAAGCGCCGCCGAAAGCGACTTCGCCGAAGCCCCAGCCCGCCAGCGCCGCCAGCTCGACCAGCAGTTCGCCTTCCGCGACATCATCGGCCAGGATGCGCAGCTGCTGCACGTGCTGCGCCAGGTGGGCCAGGTGGCCGCCACCGACGCCGCCGTGCTCATCGAAGGCGAAAGCGGCACCGGCAAAGAACTCATCGCCGAAGCTATTCACCGCAACAGCCAGCGCCGCAACCAGCCGTTCGTAAAGGTGAACCTGGGTGGCATCTCGTCGTCGTTGTTTGAAAGCGAGATGTTCGGCCACCGCCGCGGCGCCTTCACCGACGCCAAAACCGACCGCGTGGGCCGCTTCGAGCTGGCCAACGGCGGCACCATTTTTCTGGATGAAATAGGGGAGCTGGAGCTGGCCAGCCAGGTGAAGCTGCTACGCGTGCTGCAAGACCGCACCTACGAAGTGCTGGGCGACTCCAAGCCGCGCCGCCTCGACATCCGCGTCATTGCCGCCACCAACCGTAACCTGGCCGAGATGGTGCAGCAGGGGCGCTTCCGCGAAGACCTGTTCTACCGCATCAACCTGATTTCGGTGCGTCTGCCCGCCCTGCGCGAGCGCGCGGCCGACATTCCGCTCCTCACCCAGCACTTCGTGGATAAGCTGCGCGCCACCTACCAGCGCCCGGCCCTGAACGTGAGCACCCGCGCCCTGCACTGGCTGCGCGAGCAAGCCCTGCCCGGCAACATCCGCGAGCTGAAAAACCTGGTGGAACGGGCCGTGCTCGTGAGCGGCAAGGAAGAGCTGGGGCCCGATGATTTCCAGGCCAACGCCCAGCGCCTGCCCGCCCACCAGCCCCAGCCCGGCGAGCTGCCCACCCCCGGCACCATGACCCTGGATGAGCTGGAGGCCCAGATGATTCGACAGTCGCTGACGCATTACGAGGGCAACATTAGCCGCGTGGCCAAGGCCCTGGGGCTGAGTCGGGGCGCCCTGTACCGACGGTTTGAGAAGCACGGCATTCCCTACGACGAATAGGGGCAGGGCCCCCGGTAAGAACAAATCCAGGCACGTCATGCTGAGCGAAGTCGACGCATCTCAACCGCGCAAGTAACCTATTCGATTAGGTTTGCTACTGCGGTAGAGATGCGTCGACTTCGCTCAGCATGACGTTCTTTTATCATCGTCGACTTCTCCACTCCATGTCCCTCCGCGTTCAATTCCTCCTGTTCGCCACCCTCACTCACGCCGTGCTTATCGCGCTGGCTTGGCGGCTGCGTGTTACTACTCCCCCGTTTTTCCTTGCAGCCGAGATGGCGCTGCTGCTCAGCCTCGTGCTTGCGGCGCGGCTGTACCAGAACTTTGTGCGGCCGTTTGAGTTGATTGCGGCGGGCACGGCCGCCATTCAGGCCAAGGATTTCAGCATGAAGTTCGTGCCCGTGGGCCAGCGCGAGATGGACCAGCTCATCGGCGTGTACAACGACATGATTGACGCCCTGCGCCGCGAGCGCGTGAGCCAGCACGAAAAAAGCTTTCTGCTCGAACGCCTCATCCAGGCCTCGCCCGCTGGCATCCTCATTCTCGACTTCGACGGCCGCATCGAGGGCGTCAACCCGGCGGCCGAGCGCATCTTGGCCCAACCAAGCGCCGAGTTGCTGGGCCGCGAGCCGGCGGCGCTGCCCGGCGCCTGGGGCCCGGCCCTGGCCGACCTGGCCGAAGACCAGCCGCAGGCCCTGCGTCTTTCGGGCCTGGCCACCTACCGCGCTCAGGTCACGCACTTCCTCGACCGGGGATTCCAGCGCCGCTTCATTCTGCTAGAAGAATTGACCCAGGAGCTGATGCAGCAGGAAAAGCAGGCTTATGGCAAGCTGATTCGGATGATGTCGCACGAAATCAACAATTCCATCGGCGCCATCAACTCCATCTTGCACAGCTTTGCGCACTACGCCCCCCAGCTGGCTGCCGACGACCAGCCCGACTTCACCCAGGCGCTCGACGTGAGCATTGCCCGCAATACTCAGTTGGCCAACTTCATTGCCAACTTCGCTCACCTCGTGCGCCTGCCACCGCCCACGCCCCAGCCCACCGACCTGCACGCGCTGCTGCGCGGCATCTGCCGCCTGCTTCAGCCCCAGAGCGAGGAGCGCCGCGTGAGATGGCACCTGGAGCTAGACCCCACCCCGCTGGTGCTGCAGCTTGACGCCCAGCAACTGGAGCAAGCCCTGCTGAACGTGGCCAAGAATGCCCTCGAAGCCATTGGGCACGACGGCAACATTTGGGTGCGCACCACCAGCCAGCCGCCCACGCTCAGCATCGAGAACGACGGTGCCCCCCTCACGCCCGAAGTCAGTCAGAAGTTATTCACCCCCTTTTTCAGCACTAAGCGCGACGGGCAGGGCATTGGCCTCACGCTGGTGCGCGACGTGCTACTGGCCCATGGCTTCCAATTTCAGTTGGCTTCCACTACGGAAAGGCATACGGTTTTTAAAGTAGATTTTACAAAATAATGGGGTTGAAAAAATAGGGTGGTTTCCTTTCGAGTAATGCACTTTTGTCTGATATACCCCAACTGTGAATAGGGTATTTAGAAAAAAGTAGATTAATTTAGCGGGGGTGCCCTAATTTTACAGCCATCATGACCCGTAAACAATACTTAGCTACCGCTTGCCTGGGCCTTATCCTGTTATCGGCTGGCCTTGCGGCTTTTCTGCCCCAGAACCATCCCGAAGCCAGGCCCGACGCGTTCAATCCTGCCGACCTGGCATGGATGCTTTCTGCTTCCGGCCTTGTGCTGCTGATGACGCCCGGCCTGGCCTTTTTCTACGGCGGCATGGTGAGCAAGCGCAACGTCATTTCGACCATGTTGCAGAGCTTCATCGCGCTGGGTGTGATATCGATGCTGTGGTACGTGGTGGGCTTCTCGCTGGCGTTTGGCGACAGCATTGGCGGCGTCATTGGCAATCCGCTCACGTTTTTCATGTTCAACAACGTGGGCACCGCGCCCCACGCCCGGCTGGCCACCAACCTGCCGCTGGTGCTCTTCGCGGCGTTCCAGCTGAAGTTTGCCATCATCACGCCGGCCCTCATCAGCGGCGCTTTTGCTGAGCGGATTCGCTTCTGGGGCTACCTGCTGTTCATGTGCCTGTTCAGTCTGCTCATCTACTGCCCGCTGGCGCACTGGACCTGGCATCCCGACGGCTTCCTGTTCAAATGGGGTGTGCTCGATTTTGCGGGCGGCACGGTGGTGCACATCTCGGCCGGCTTCGCGGCGCTGGCGGGCGCGCTGGCCCTGGGCCGCCGCCACACCCACCTCGAAGGCCACACCCACGTGCCGCCCAACGTGCCGTTCATCCTCATCGGCACGGGTTTGCTGTGGTTTGGCTGGTTCGGCTTTAATGCGGGTTCGGCTTTAGCGGCCAATGCCACCGCGGTGCAGGCCTTCATGACTACGCACCTGGCCTCGGCCGCCGCCATGCTCACCTGGATGATGATTGAAGCCGTGCGCGGGCAGCGGCCCTCGGCGGCCGGCGCGGCCATCGGCGCGGTGGTGGGGCTGGTGGCCATCACCCCGGCGGCGGGCTACATCAGCTACGGACCGGCCCTGTTTATTGGGGTGGTAGCGGCGGCCATCAGCGCGGGTGCGGTCGATTTGAAGAACAAAACCACGCTCGACGATACCCTCGATGTATTCCCCTGCCACGGCGTGGGCGGCATTGTGGGCATGATTCTGACGGCCGTTTTCGCCAAAGACGGCGGCTTGGCTACTACCGGCGACTGGACGCTGTTGCTGAAGCACGTCGGTGCCCTGGCCTTCATCTCCGTCTTCACCTTCGGCGGCTCCTACCTGCTCTACAAGCTTACCAACCTGCTCATTCCCATCCGGGTGAATGCACTGCACGAAGCCGACGGCCTCGACCTGAGCCAGCACGGCGAAACGGTGCTGCCCGCCCCCGATGAGCACCTGCCGGTGAGTGAGCCCCGGTTTGTGGTTCGGGCCTCGTAGCACGAGTACCCCGAAGCTCCCGCTTCGGCTCGCGTCAGAACCAATCGTTCAAGGCGGGCCGAAGCGGGAGCTTCGGGGTACTCGTGCTATACGCCCAGCACAAACACCGTCGGAATCCTGTGCAGCTCCGGCGCCGGCCGCTTGCGCCAGTCG
Source organism: Hymenobacter monticola (assembly GCF_022811645.1). Taxonomy (NCBI): domain Bacteria; kingdom Pseudomonadati; phylum Bacteroidota; class Cytophagia; order Cytophagales; family Hymenobacteraceae; genus Hymenobacter; species Hymenobacter monticola. The sequence continues at coordinate 1,673,864 of NZ_CP094534.1, forward strand.
GCCACCGTCAGGGTTTTGATGAACTCGCCCGCACCCGTCACATCAGCCGCCACGCACAGACGGGTGCCGGGCTGCAGGTGCGCCAACAAATCAGCGAACAAGGCGCCGTTGCGGTAAGGCGTTTCGATAAACAGCTGCGACTGTTGCCGCTGTTGGGCCTCTTTTTCTAAAGCCTTGATGGCCGCGGCGCGCGGCGCTTTCTCGATGGGCAGATACCCGTGGAAGGCAAACTGCTGCCCGTTCAGCCCCGAGGCCATGAGCGCCAGCAGCAACGACGACGGCCCCACCAACGGCACTACACGCACGCCCTGCCGGTGAGCTTCGCGCGCCAGCGCCGCACCTGGGTCGGCAATGCCTGGGCAGCCGGCTTCGCTGAGAATGCCCGCATCGATACCTTCTTTTTGCAAGGGCGCAAGGGCGGCGCGCACTTCAGCTTCCGAGCTGTCTTTGTCGATGACGACGAAGCGGATTTCCTCAATCACGCGGTGCGGGGCCACGCTTTTTACGAAGCGGCGGGCCGTGCGAAGGTTTTCGACCAGGAAATAGGGGAGGGCCGTCACGGCACTTACCACTTGCGGCGGCAGCACCTGCGGGGCCGTGTCGTCGGCCAACGGCGTGGGAATGAGGAAGAGGGTATTCATCAACTCAGCGCAAACGCCTTCACCAATTCGAAAACCTCCTCTGGCTTCTCAGCATGTACCCAATGGCCGGCGTCGACCACAGTGGCCACCTGCGAGTTCGGAAACAGCGCCGGAATACCGGTCAGTTTGTCCTCCGCCGTAATGTAGTCCGACTTGCCGCCCCGAATAAAGAGCGCCGGCTTTAGAAACGGCGCTTTGCTGATGGTTTCCTCCCCAATGGCCGCCAACTGGGCCGCCAGCACGGGCAGGTTGATGCGCCAAGCGAAAGTGTTGTCTTCCCGACGGTAAAGATTTTTCAATAAAAACTGCCGCACGCCCACGCTGCGGATGTGCTTGGCCAGGGCGGCGTCGGCCTCCTGCCGGTTGGTGCAGGTGCTGAAATCGACGGCCTGCAGGCCAGCCACGATGTCGTCCTGGTGCTCCATGTTGGAGAAGCGCGGCGCGATGTCGACCACAATCAGCTTGGCCAGCCGCTCGGGATTATCCAGCGCCAGGCGCATGGCCACTTTGCCGCCCATGCTGTGGCCCATCAGTACGGTGTCGGGGCCGAGCTGCAGGTAGTCGAACAACTCCAGCACGTCCTGCGCCATGAGGTCGTAGGTGTGCTCATTGGAGTGAAAAGAGCGGCCGTGGTTGCGCAAATCGACGCTGACCACGCGCATCCCGGCCTCGGTGGCCCAGCGGCGAGCCAGGCTCTGCCAATTGTCGAGGGTGCCGAATAGGCCGTGGAGGATGACCAGCGGGCGCCCCTGGCCCTGGTCGAGGTGGTGAAGCAAAGGCATGGCGCAAAAGTAGGGCGCGGGGTGGGGAAAGCGGGGCGACCCCACAAAACGCACGTCCTGCCGGGCATAGCCGAGGCAGGACGTGCGTTTTGAAAATCAATACTCCTTACGCCGTCGCAGCCTTAAATGCCGGCGCAAACACCGTTTGGGCAAATTCTTCGAGCGTGGTGGGCGTGGTGCTGGCGGCGTCGCGCGGGCCATTGGCCATCGACTGGCCTTCGTTGATGTTGCGCGTCATCTCGTCGTAGAGGTCGGCCTGGTTCTCGCTGAGGCCGGCGCCCACCATGCCTTTCTTGGCGTCTTCGTAGGAGAAGGGCACGTAGGGCAGCTCCGGCCGACCAATGGCTTGGGCAATGGCAGCCGTGGCTTCGGGTAGGGTGTAGTTGCGGGGGCCCAACAGGTACTGCACGGCGCGGTGGGGCAGCGCCGGGCCGGCCAGCAGCTCGGCAGCCTTGGCGGCAATGTCGCGGGTGGCTACCATCGGGAAGGCCGCGTCGGGCCGCGTGGCCGAGCCCGTGATGCCCATGTGCTGAATCATACCAATGTTAGCCAGCAGGTTTTCCATGAAGTAAGCCGGGCGCAGGTGCACTACGCTCAGGTTTTCAACTGCGTTCAGGCGGGCTTCCTGGCGATGCAGGCCCACTACGGGGCCGGTGCCGGCGGCTTCGTCGGCCCCGATGCTGCTCAGGTGCACGGCTTGCTTCAGGCCCGCGGCCTGCACGGCCTGGGCGGTGGCTTCGCCGATTTGGTCCATAAAGCCCAGCACGTCGGGCGAGGTCACGTTCGGCGGAATCATCAGGAAGGCGGCGTCGGCCCCGCGCAGGGCCTCGGTGAGGAAGGCCGCGTCGTGAGCGTCGCCGGCTTTGGTGGTGGCGCCGGCCTGGGCCAGGGCGTCGAGGCGGGCGCTGGCACGCGACACAGCCGTGACCTGGTGGCCTTGTTGCAGCAGCGTGTGCACGAGGGCGGTACCAATGTTGCCGGTGGCGCCGAGGACGGTGATTTTCTTAGACATAGAGGCAAAAGCGTAAGCCGGGGGCATCGTTGCGCGGCGGCAATGCAAAGGTGAAGGCGTAACTTCGCTTTTCGCAAGTACCTACGAAAAAGTAAGGTACTTACTGAAAAGTAAAAATCGTTGACAATCAAATTAATAATTTTATGTCGAAACTCACCAAGCAGCAAACGGCCGAAGCCTACTGGTCGTCGGCCGATGCCGAGCGCAACCTGACGTGCCCCGTGCGCACCACCCTCAACGTACTGGGCGGCAAGTGGAAGCTGCTCATCCTGTCTTACCTGCTCGACGAGCCCCGGCGCTACGGCGAGCTGCGCCGGCTAATGCCCGAAATCACGGAGAAGATGCTGATTCAGGAGCTGCGCGAGCTGGAACTCGATGGCATCGTGGCCCGCACCGTGCACCAAACCGTGCCGCCGCGCGTCGACTACGCCCTGACCGAGCAGGGGCAGCGCGTGCAGCCGCTGTTCGGTGAGCTGGTGGGCTGGGGCAAACAGTACCTTGACCGCACGGGCGGCTGCGGGCTGCCGGCCCGGCCCGCCTCAACGGTGAAAATGGGGTAAGCTTCACGGTTTCAACATCTGCGCGGCGGCAGTTTTCGGGCTGATTTTATTCGCTTCTAAGCTTTTCAGTTCTGAAACCCTATTCCTCTCTGCTGGCCGGGGCGCTGCTGCTCGGCGCCGGTCCCGCGCTGGCCCAGATTACTCCGGCGGGCTCCACCACGCCGCCCACGCCACCCAATGCCGCTTCCGCTCAAGAGCCATTGCGCCGGCCGGCCGAAGAGGCGCACAACTGGAGCCTGCACTTCCAGCAAACCTTCATCGACCAGTGGCATAATGATTTGACGACGCCCTACACCGGCGACTTCAGCTTGGCCGACCGCGAATCGGCCAAGCTGTCGATGACCAGCACCTTCTTCATTGGGCGGCGGCTGTGGAAGAACGCAGCGGTGTATTTCAACCCCGAGGTGGCCGGCGGCAGCGGCCTGAGCAGCGCCCGCGGCATTGCGGGCTTTCCCAATGGCGAAACCTTTCGCATTGGCGTGGCCGACCCGGTGCTGTACCTGGCCCGCCTCTACGTGCGCCAGGTGTTTGCCCTGAGCCCGGAAACCGACGAGGACGTGGACGACCTCAACCAGGTGGCCGGCCCCACACCCCGCCATTACATTTCGGTGAATGTGGGCAAGCTGTGCCTGGCCGATTTCTTCGACCAAAATAGCTATTCGCACGACCCGCGCACCCAGTTCATGAACTGGAGTCTGATGAGCGCCGGCGCCTGGGACTATGCCGCCAACACCCGCGGCTACACCGTGGGCGGCGTGCTCGAATACGTGACGCCCACCTTCAGCGCCCGCTTCGCCTCGGCGCAGCTGCCCACCTATGCCAACGGCCCCACCCTGGACGGCCGCTACGGCCAGGTGCACGCCGAAACCCTGGAACTGACGCATACCTACCACTTGGCGCACCACCAGGGCACGGTGCGCCTGCTGGGCTTCCGCAACGTGGCGCCCATGGCCACCTACCGCACGGCCACGGCGCTGGGCCAGGCCACCGGCCAGCAACCCGACCTGGAGCTGGTGCGCCGCGACGGCCACACCAAAGTGGGCTTCGGCCTGAACGCAGAGCAGGAAATCAGCAAGAATGTAGGCCTGTTTGCCCGCGTGAGCTACAACGACGGCCGCAACGAAACCTGGGCTTTCACCGAAATCGACCACAGTGCCAGCCTGGGCGTGGTGAGCACCGGCGCCCGCTGGCGCCGGCCCGACGACCGCCTCGGCGTGGCCGTGGTGGCCAACGGCATCAGCGCCGAGCACCAGGCCTACCTAGCGGCCGGCGGCTACGGCTTCATCGTGGGCGATGGGGCACTGAACTACGGGCTGGAAAAGATTGGCGAGGCGTACTACAGCATCGACCTGCACCGCTACCACGCCGCCATCAGCCCCGATTACCAGTTCATTCTGAACCCGGCTTACAACCGCGACCGCAGCGGCCCGGTGCACGTGGTGGCCGTGCGCTTGCATGTGGAGTTTTAGCGGGGTGTAGGTAAAAAAGCAGAAAGAAATACCTTCGGGCAACCGCAGTAACCTCGGCCGCATCATGGCAGTTACCGGCGTTAGTCACTCACCCTTTTCCTTTTTTCGCATGAAAGATTTCCGGATTACCTCGATAGCTGCCAGCCTGATGCTGTTGGCCGTGGGCGCGCTGTCGTCCTTCACCGCTAGCCATGCGCTGCCCGACCGCGAAACCCGTTCGGTGGGCGCATTTACCGAAGTCAGCCTCGGCGGCTCGTCGCGGGTGGTGGTGAAGCAGGGCAGCCCCCAGAGCGTGGCGGTGGAAGGCAGCAAGGATGACCTGGCTGATTTTGAAACCGAAGTGCAGGGCGGGCAGCTGCGCCTGAAGTTCCGCAACCAGGAGGGGCGGGAGTTCAACAATAAAAAACACGGCCCCGTGACGGTGTACGTGACCGCGCCTACCCTGAAGGCCCTGCGCGTGGGCGGCTCGGGCAAGCTCGAAGTGAGCGGCCCCCTGCAAGCCGATGGCATGACGCTGAGCCTGAGCGGCTCGGGCGACTTGCTGGTGCCCCAGCTGCAGGCCAGTAAGCTGGAAACCGCCGTGTCGGGTTCGGGCTCGATAATGGTAGGCGGCACCGCCACCAGCAACGACATCCGCATCAGCGGCTCGGGCCAGGTGAAGGCCCATGACCTGAAAACCGAAACCAGCCGCGCCCGCATCAGCGGCTCGGGCGATGCCCACGTGTACGCCAGCCGCACGGCCGAAGGCTCCACCTCGGGCTCGGGCAGCATGTACGTGGCCGGGGGAGCCCAGCTCAGCAGCAACACCCACGGCAGCGGCCGGGTGGTGAAGGAATAATCATTTCATAATCCTCAAAAAGCCCTGGCCGCCAAGCGCCGCCGGGGCTTTTTTGTGGGCCGTCATGGGCTGTTGGGTGTAAAATTCGGGCATCTGCCTGGTGCGGGCCGACCGTCGCGGGGGCGGGGCCGTACCTTTGCCGCGCCGCACCGCGGCTTTGCGTTCCACCCAATACGACCTCGTGTACCTTCACCATGTGGCGTCCTACCTCCCGGAGGCCGTCGTTACCAATGCTCACTTCACGCGCCTCAATGGCCTGGCCAACGAGTGGATAATTGAGCGAACCGGCATTCAGGAGCGCCGCAAAGCGGGCCCCGGCGAAAATGCGAATACCATGGCCATTGCCGCCACCCGTGCGGCGTTTGAGGCCGCCCCGGCTTTTGCGTCGGAAAGTGTTGATTTGATTGTGGTGGGCACCTACACCCCGCACGACACCATTTTCACAGCGGCCCACGCCGTGCAGCGCGACCTGGGCGTGAACGAAATTCCGACGGTGAGCATCTCGTCGGCCTGCTCGTCGCTGCTCAACGCGGTGGAGATTGTGGAGGGCTACTTCGCCATGGGCAAAGCCCGTCGCGCCGTGGTCGTTGTCACGGAGCATAACACCGCTTACAACAACGAAGAAGACACCATGGCCGGCCACCTGTGGGGCGACGGCGCGGCGGCCCTGCTCATCAGCAAAGAGCGCCTCAGCGACGATGACCTGCACATCCGCGAAGTCGTCACGGGTGGGGCCGCGCCTGTGAGCAAGGCCGACGAGTCGGTGACGCTGAAACCGGTAGAAAAAGGCATTGTGATGCCCTTCGGCCGCGACGTGTTTCAGCAAGCCTGCATCTACATGGCCAAGGTGACGCAGCAACTGCTCACGAAGCACCACATTCCCACCGAGGAGCTGACCTACCTCATTCCGCATCAGGCCAACCTGCGCATCTCTAACAACGTGGTGAAGCAGCTTGGCCTCGACCCGGCCCGCGCCGTGAACAACATCCAGCGCCTGGGCAACACCGGCTGCGCCGGCGCCGCCATCGGCCTGGCCGAGGTGTGGGACACGCTGAAGGCCGGCGACAAGGTCATCATCACGGTGTTCGGTGGTGGGTACTCCTATGGGGCGATGCTCTTAAATAAGTAGCGTAGCGTGGACTCTGCGAGTCCGCGCCTGCCCGACGGAGCCAACCTGATAATACGCGGACTCGCAGAGTCCACGCTACTTTCGCCCCATGCTGCCTCCCGCCACCGCCTTCCTGCCCGAAATCACCTTCCAAACCAGCCGGGCCAGCGGGCCGGGCGGACAGAACGTGAACAAGGTGGAATCGCGCGTGGAGCTGCGCTTTCCGTTGCGGGAATCGCAGGTGCTGACCGAGGAACAGAAGACGCTGATACTGGAGAAGTTGGGCAACCAACTCACGGCTGAGGGCCTGCTGCTCATTGCCGTGCAGGACGACCGCAGCCAGCTGCGTAACAAGGAAATTGCCCTGGCCCGCTTCCACGCCCTGCTGCTGAAAAGCCTGCGCCGCCCCAAGCCCCGCAAGGCCACCAAGCCCAGCAAAGCCGCCGTGCGCAAACGCTTGGATAGCAAAAAGATTCAGGGTGAGAAGAAGGCCAGCCGGCGCAAGCTGGAATAGGATGCCAAGCAAGCCGGGCTGCTGAGTCAGATTGCTGAGCGAGTGGGGTATTAACTGGCCGCTTCTGTGCGTTTCTTTGCTAAGCGCCACGTTTCGCAACCCGCCTTCATGCCTTGGTCGACCAACTTCCGCCGTTATTGGTGGCTACTGCCGGTGTGCGCCGGGCTGATAGGAATTCTGCTTTTGCTGACCAAAGGACCTGACCCGCAGCCGACTTCGGCTCCGGCCCGGAGGACAGTGCGCGCCAAACCCACTCCGCGCGTGCCCGGCGTCGTGAGCTCGCCCCTCGGCTCGGAAGAGCACATGGTGGCCATGGCCGACTTCAACGGCGACGGCCACCTGGACCTGGCCCATGCCAACGAGAACTACGGCGAGTTCAATTTCGACCCGCAAGGCACCGTGACCGTCTGGTACGGCGACGGCCGCGGGGGCCTGCGCCACGGGCCGGTGCTGCGCGACGCGGACGTGGTGGTGCTGGCGGGCCTCGACGCCGACGCGGACGGCGACGCCGACCTGCTGACGGGCGGCAGCATCTACCAGCAAGCGGGCGGCCCCTTGCTGCTGTGGCGCAACGAGGGCCGGGGCCGGCTGGTGCCGCAGCCTGTTCCTGTACTCCCCGATTGGGGCGATGTGGACGACCTGAACGTGGGCGATGTGGACGGCGACGGCGACCCCGACGTGGTGCTGGCCGCCGGCGCCCAGCTGGCGGTGGGGCTGAACGACGGGCATGGCCGCTGGCAATTCCGGAAAGTGGCCCAAAAGCACGGTTTCTACAACGAGCCTTACAAGCGCGTGGCCCTGGCCGACGTGGACGGCGACCACGACCTGGATATCCTCTCGCCCGGCGAGCGGGGCAACATGCTCCTCAACGACGGCCAAGGCCACTTTGGCCACGAGCAAATTCTGCCGAAATGCAGCGGCTACAGCGTGGCTATTGGCGACCTCAACGGCGACGCGCGGCCCGACCTGGTGATGGAACTGGGCGACATTGGCGAAGGCCAGTTGGGCGTGTTTCTGAACGACGGCCGCGGGCATTTCGGCCGGCCGGACCTAACGGATACGCTGGCGCACGACGGCCAAAGCCTGGTGGCGCTGGGCGACGTAGACCACGACGGCGACCTCGACTTGGTTATCGGTAATGGGACGGTAGGGGTGCGCCTCAACCAGGGCCGGGGCACGTTTGAACCCCTCTACCGAGTGCCTGCGCCGTCGTCGCACATCCAAGAGCTTCACCTGGCTGACATCAACCACGACGGGCAACTCGACATGCTGGTGCCGAGCGATGTGACGCGGGCCCACCCCCGGCAGCCGCGGCGCGCTACCCTGGCCACTTTGGCCCCGCCCACGGGCCAGGAGTGTTACGAAGAAGTTGACCAACTGCCCATGGCTGTGGGGGGCGGGCCGGTGCATCTCGTGGTAGAGGCCGCCATGCTGGCCCGCCTCGTGCTGCCCGCCGGGTATAGCATCGGCCTGGCCTCCTTGCCGTACCGGATGGAGCTGGTGGTGGGCCAAAGCGGGGCGGTGGAGCACGTCCGGCTGGGTGGGCAGATTGCGCCCGCCGTCGACTCGGCCATGCTGGACACGCTGCGGCAACTGCGCCTGGCGCCCGGCCGGCTGCACGGCCGGGCGGTGCGCATGCTGCTGCCCCTGCAGCCCCGGCTGGCGGCGCAGGGCCCCCCGCGCACCTTGCTTACCGCCGAGCCCGGCGAGGCCCCGGTATACGCCCACGCCGACCGCCTGCCGACCGGGCCGGGCGGCGGGCCGCTGGTGCCGTATCTGCGAGAGCAGGTGTTGAACCATTTCCTGCTGCCCGATACCGTGCGCGTGCCCCCGCACGGCCGTGTGGTGCTGGGCGGGGTGGTGGAGAAAGACGGGACCGTGACCAGCCGCCGGGGGCTAGACGAACTGCGGTCGGATATTGCCGAAACCTTGATTCCGGGCCTGGGCAGCGAGCAGCGGGTGGTGCCCGGCCGCCAGCACGGCCGGCGCGTGCGGGTGGCCGTGCGGGTGCCCATCGAGCTCACCGGGCCGCATGCGCCCCTGCGTTACTCCGAAGCCCAGCGCCTCGAAGACCAGACCCGGCAGCGGGGCTGGGCCCGCCGGCGCCCCGATGAAACCGACGACCAGTTTGTGCGCCGGGTGCTGCCCATCTCGCTGGCGGAGGGTGGCTACGGCCGCGTGGTAGCCCACGCGTGGCGGCCCGGCGCGTTTGGCCGGCAACTGTTCCTCAGTGTCAGCCCCGGGCAGGGTGACAACCCGCACGGCACCGACCTGCTGGTGCTCGACCCCTATCGCCCTAACCGGTATGCCCTGAGCATATTGCCGGTGCGGGAGCTGGATGATGGTATTTCCCTGGAAGACTTCTTCTTTGCCGACGTGAACCGCGACGGACGCGAGGAATTGCTGGCCCTGAAGCGGTGCGACCTGCGCGGCACCCTGCTCACGCGCCACGGCCGCTACACCTATTCCGGCTCCGAGCCGCGCTACGCCACCGACGTTTTCTTCTTGGCTGGCACCAGCCGCGCCGGTCGCCCGCGCTACCGCCCCGACACGGCCGAACGTTTCTACCTCGACGACCTGCCCACCGTGGCGGCCGTGCGCCGCGCCCTGGCCCGGCACTGGGCCGGGGCTGGCCGGCGCAAGCGGGAGTAGCAGCGACATACTTCCCGCAACCACCGGCACCCGTGCCCACAAGGGAAAGCACAGTAGGTAGGTGGCCCGGCACTAGTGCCGGTGGCTATGGGAAGTATGCTGATGCCTGCTGGCACCGGTGCCAGTACCCTTCGGCACACCTTCCACATGGCCCGGCACCAGTGCCAATAGGCATTGGCACACTGGCTACATAGCCCGCCACATGTGGCGGCAGGCATCAACACACCTCCCGCATGGCCCGCCACGCGTGGCGGTGGGCTTCGGCACACTGCCCACATGGACCGCCACGTGTGGCGGTGGTTGTGGGCAATGAAACCAGCCCGTGCTAATTCAAATCGAGGCCGAACAGGACGCCGAACCAGGGCTTGTGCTGGTACACCCAATGCTCCGCGTCGGGGCCCAGCAACTGGTCGAGGCCGGCGGCGAGGCCGATGTTGAAAGCCCGGGCATCGTAGATGGCGGCCAGGCCGCCGTGCAACACCACGCCCTCGTAGTCGGCGGCGGTGGGGCGGGCGGCGGCCGTCACGTCGTCGGTGATGAAGGTGGAGCCTGCCCCAATGAAGGCCCCGTAGCCCAGCCCTGTGGCCCGGATGTGCGGCGTGGGCCCAAACGGGGTGGTGCGTTTGGTGCGCAAGGAGTAGAAATCGAGCCGCCGGCCCACGTAAAGGGCGGCGTTGAAATTGGTGTTGAGCTGCACCGGCACCCCGCCCTGCGGCGGCCGCACCTTGAAGGGAATGGTGAACACGTCGAGGTCGAGCCGGCGGCGCAGCAGCCACAGCCGCTGGGTGGGCAGCAGGGCGTAGCGGTAGGTGCGGGGCCGGCCGGCGGGCGCGTCGGGCGTCAGCAGCAGGGTATCGGCCCGCTGCTGCACATAAAGCGGCTGGTTGGAGGCCAGCGCCGCCAGCGTGTCGCCCGCCGGGCGGTGCACCACGCGGTAGTAGCCGTCGTCGAGCTGCGTCACGTTGCCCAGCACCGCGCAGCCGCCCAGTGCCAGCGCGGCCGCGGGCAGCAGCAAGGAGGAGCGGTAGCGGGGCATGGAGGGCGGATTTGAGGTTTCTTAAAACGTCATGCAGAGCGACAGCAAAGCATCTTTACCGCGCAGCGCAATCAATTACTGCTGCAGTAAAGAGGTTTTGCTGACGTTCTGCATGACATTCAACTTACTGAAAATCCTGTTACAGCAGCGTGCCGCGCAAAAGCAGCAGGGCCACGGTGAAATAGATAATCAGCCCCGTTACGTCTACCAGCGTGGCTACAAAGGGCGCCGACGAAGTGGCCGGGTCCAGCCCCAGCTTCTTGAGCAGCAGCGGCAGCATGGAGCCCGCCAACGAGCCCCACAGCACAATGCCCACCAGCGCCACGCCCACCGTGAGGGCCACCAGCACCCAATGCTCGCCGTAGATGGGCGTGATGCTTTGCCAGATGGCAATGCGCCCGAAGCCCACCAGCCCCAGAATCAAACCCAGGGCCAGGCCCGTGATGATTTCGCGCCGCAGCACCCGCCACCACTCGCCCAGCGTGAACTCGCCCAGCGCCATGGCCCGGATGATGAGCGAGGTGGCCTGCGAGCCCGAGTTGCCCCCGGAGCTGATGATGAGCGGCACGAACTGCATGAGCACGATGGCCTTTTGCAGCTCGCCCTCGAAGAACTGCATGGCCGAAGCCGTGAGCAGTTCGCCCAGAAACAGCACCACCAGCCAGCCGGCCCGCTTCTGCACCAGCCGCATGAGCGGCATGGTGAGGTAAGGCTCGTCCAGTGCCTCGGAGCCGCCCAGCTTCTGAATGTCCTCGGTGTCTTCTTCCTCGCGAATGCTGAGGATGTCGTCCTGCGTCACGATGCCAAGCAGAATGCCCGAATCTGACACCACGGGCAGGGCAATGCGGTCGTTGCGCCGGAAAATATCAATGGCTTCCTCCTGGTCCTGGGCGGCGTTCAGGCTCACGTAGCGGCGGTCCATGAGGTCGCGCACCCGGGCGGCGGGCGCCGAGAGCAGAAACTCCCGAATGCGGATGTCGTCGATGAGCACGCCGTGGGCATCGGTCACGTAGAGCATGCTCAGCGTTTCGGACTGCCCGCCGTGCTGGCGGATGTAGTCGAGCACCTGCTGCACCGTCCAGTTCTCGCGGATGGCGATGTAGTCGGGCGTCATCAGCCGGCCCACCGAGTATTCGGGGTAGCCCAGCAGTTGCAGCGTCACCTTGCGTTCTTCCTCGCTCAGGCTTTGCACCAGCTCGGCCACGAAGTTGGCGGGCAGAAACTCCAGCAGGGCCGTGCGGTCGTCGGGCGACATCTCGTTGAGGATGTCGGCCATCTTGTCCTGGGCCAGGTTGGCCAGGAAGTGCCGTTGCACCTCCAAATCGAGGTATTCGAACACCTCGGTGGCCAGCTTGAGCGGCAGCAGCCGAAAGATGATGAGCTGTTCCCGGTCCTCTTCGGCCTCAATGAGCGCCACCAGCTCCGAGGGCTGGAAATCGCGAAGCAGCTGCTTTAACTTAAAAAATTCGCCCTCCTGAATCAGGGACGTGATGGTTTCCACGGTCTGCGGCTGCATGAAAAAGAGAGGAGGGGAGATGCTTCGCTAGGCAAGCGGGGTTGATGGAGAAAATAAGCCCCACAAAAGTAGGGCGAACTGGGCGGTAAATGGGTGTTGGGTGAGGAGAAAAGAAGTGGCTGGGCTGTCATCCTAGGCTCCGCGAAGGACCTTCTCCCGTCTTCGCCGTAAGAGAGGCACTGCAAATGCGTGCAGCCGCGAGAAGGTCCTCCGTGGCGCGGACGGCTGATAAAGCGTGGCACCACCTTTCCATCCCCGTCCGCTGAGTGTCATTCAAGCCCCAACTTGCCGTCCCAACCGCTTCCCAAGCTATGCCCACTGAAACTTCTGCCGCCGCGCCCCTCGGCACTCTCGTCATGCTGGGCGGCGGCGACGACGACCCCATGCTGGCCCTGCTGGCCCGCCTGCTGCCCGACCGCCACGCCCCCATCGAAATCCTCACCACCGCCAGCCGCCGCCAGCCCGCCCGCACCGCCGCTGCCTACGCCCACGCCCTGCACCAGCAAGGCTGCCCCCACGTGCGCCACCTGCAAGTGTGCGAAGACTATCCCGCCGACGCCCCCGAAACGCTCCAGCGCCTGCGCGACGCCGCCTTGGTGTTCATGAGCGGCGGCGACCAGGAGCGCATCACCGAATTTCTGCTGGGCACCGAGTTCCTGAACATCCTCCGCCATAAGTATGCAACCGAGCGTCAGTTCTTTGTGGCCGGCACCAGCGCCGGTGCCAGCGCCATGGCCGAGGTGATGCTGGTGCACGGCCACGGCTGGCGCAGCCTGCTCGGCGGCCAGATTGAGGTGAAGCCCGGCCTGGGCTTGCTGCCGGGCGTGCTGCTCGACCAGCACTTTGCCGAGCGCGGCCGTTACCCGCGCCTCATGCACGCCGTGCTGGCCCGGCCCGCGCTGCTCGGCATCGGCCTGAGCGAAGAAACCGGCCTCATCGTGCGCGCCGGCCAGCCCGCCGAGGTATTTGGCGAGGAAGCCGTGGTGGTGGTGGATGCCGCCGACGCGACCCACAACAACCTGCCCACCCTGGCCGCGGACGAGGTCATCAGCGGCCACAACCTGCGGCTGCACCTGCTGGTGGCCGGCCAACACTTGGATTTGGCCACGCGGGCGGTGAAGTAGGGCAGGAGGGTATGGGGGTAAGAGGGTAGGAGGTATTTGCGCACCTCTTACCCTCTTACCCCCATACCCTCCTGCCCTGGAATAAGAACCCGGGCACCAAAGCGCGCTACATTTGCGTTAGGGCCGCGGTATTATTGTTGGCTATTTTCAATTCATGGGTATCTCTCGTTTGGGGCCACGGCCGCTGCGTTTTTTGGGGGGAATGATGCTGGCGCTATTCACGGTGCTGCCGTGGGCGTGCACCCGCAAAACGGTGTCGTTCAAAAGCACGCCCGACGAACCCTTGGCAATGGTGTCGGACACGCTGACCACGACCGGTGACACGCTCAACGGCAAGCCCTCGCTGAGCACGGCCCGCAAGGCGGTGCTCACCAAGGAGCAAGAAAAGGCCGCCAAGGACGCGGAGAAGGACGCCCAGCGAAAGTCGAAAAAGAAGAAGAAAAACGTCTTCCTGGGCGAGAAGATGAAGAAGGCCTTCGTGAAGACCGGCCCGAAAGGCCGCAATCAGAAAATCACCATCTTCTACTACCTGAAGTACCCCAAACCGCTTAATGCCTACGCGCCGGCCTATTACTACTACGACACCAAGAAGCGGAAGATTCTGAAGCTGGCGGCGGTGGAGGAAGACGCCGCGCAACTCAAAATCATGCACGGCCCCTACAAGGTAATGCAGAACAACAAGGTGCTAGAAACCGGTTACTACGCCCTCGGCACCCGGCACCTGCGCTGGGAAACCTTCAACCAAAACGGCGTGCTGCTCACCAAGACGCACTACGAAATGGGCTTCCCGCGCGACGCCAACGTGAGCTACTACGGCGAAGACCGGAGCAAAATCAACGAAATTGTGCCCTATGTGAACGGCAAGCTTGAGGGCGACTACGCCAAGTTCTTCCAGAACGGCCAGCCCGAATGGCGCGGCCAGTTCGAGAACGGCAAGCGCGTGGGCATCTGGACCAAGTACTGGGGCTTCCGCAGCCGCCGCCGCTACGAGTACCAGTACGGCGAGTCGGGCTACGACCCCGAGGTGGCCGAACCCGAGCTCATCCGCGAGTACAGCCGCGAGGCCAAGCTCGTCTTCGACAAAGAAAAGAGCCTCGACACGCGCAACGAGCCCCAGGCCGACCCCAACCCGGCCCGCCGCCCCGGCTACACCCCCCGCACCGTTCCCAAAGCCGCACCTAAGGTGGCGCCGAAGCGGCGGTAGAGGGAATACAGGGGAGTAGGGAAGGTGGGGAAATAGGCAGGAGGCAAATATGCCTGTCTCTCATCTTCCCTTCTCCCTCTTCTCCACTAATAAAACGCGTCTTCAAAGTGCTCGATGCGGAAGCCCTGGCTGAGCTGTGTCAGAGCCACGATGTCGAAGCGAATGTCGCCGCGCCAGTCCAGCTCTTCCTGCAGATGCGTGGCCGCGAGGCGAAACAGTTCTTTTTTGCGGGCCGAGACAAAGGTTTCCGGCGTGCCGTACTGGCCCGAGGAGCGGGTTTTCACTTCCGCAAAAACCAGCAGGGCCTGGCCCTGGCGCAGCACTAGGTCCACTTCGGCACGGCCATGACGGTAGCCGAGTGCCAGCACTTCGTAGCCGCGGGTTTCAAAATACGCGGCGGCGGCGGCTTCGCCGGCTTGTCCTAATTCGTGGGGCGCGTGGGCCATGAGCAACAGTAGGGGAGGGAAAGCACGGGACAAGGCCTGCGCCAGCCGCAAAACCGTGCAAGCTAACCGCCGAAGCGCGCAAGCCAAAGCCTACGGCGGTTTGTACCTTTGCACTCCGTTTCATCAACTCTCGCCCATGGCTTCTTCCGTCGAACCGCTTTCAGCGCTGCCGTCCGCTGCCGTCCTGCCCGCCGGTGCTGGCCCTGGTCCCAACCGGACGCTGCAAGTCCAGCGCCTCGGCCTGGTGGAGTACGTGCCCACTTGGGAGCTGCAGGAAGAGCTGATGGCGGCCACGCTGGCCATTAAAACCCACAACCGCCAGGCCGAAGCCACCGGCGATGCCCCGTTGCCCACGCCCAACCACCTGGTGCTCTGCGAGCACCCGCACACCTACACGCTGGGCAAAAGCGGCAAGCCCGAGCATTTGCTGCTTGACGAGGAAGCCCTGACGGCGCACCACGCCAGCTTCCACCGCATCAACCGCGGCGGCGACATCACCTATCACGGCCCCGGCCAGCTGGTGGGCTACCCCATCCTCGACCTCGACAACTTCCGCAACGACATCCACTGGTACCTGCGCACGCTGGAGGAGGCCGTCATCCGCACCCTGGCCGAATACGGCCTGCGTGCCGGCCGCATTGCTGGCCTCACCGGCGTGTGGCTCGACTGGGAAGAGGGCGCGCCCAACCCGCGCAAAATCTGCGCTCTGGGCGTGAAGTGCAGCCGCTGGGTCACGCTGCACGGCTTGGCCCTGAACGTGAACCCCGATTTGTCGTATTTCGGCCACATCGTGCCCTGCGGCATCACCGACAAAGCCGTCACGTCTCTTGCCCAGGAGTTAGGAACCTCACCCGCCCCTACGGTGGCCGAGGTGCAGGAGCGCCTGCTGCGCCACCTGACGGAACTATTGGCGGCGGCCGAACCGTCTGCCTCACCAAATTCACCTACATCCAGCGCCAACGCCCCCTCGTGAAACAAGATATCAAGTTCGACCCCGTGGAAGGCGTCTCGGTAGCCGTCATTCCCAGCGAGCAAAGCCTGACGCCCGAAGGCCAACCATTCTGGCAAGTCTACTTGCTCAATCACAATGACTTTTCGCTCGAGAACGTCATCATAAACGCCAACGGCTACGGCCAGCAGCCCGACGGCGAAAAGGTGCGCACCACCACCTTGCGCTACCTTTTTGAGGAGGTGCCGCCCCACGCCGCCGTGCCCGTCGAGTCCATCGACCCGGCCGTGTTTCACCTCAACAACCAGTATTGGGTGAGCTACTACCGCGGCGCGCAAATCTTCGACAAGAAGTTCGTCTTCGTGCCCGATTCCATCGTGCCCGACAACCTCATCCACATTGCCCTGCTCGACCGTCAGGGCGTATTGCACAGCTAGCCATTCGCACCGCGGCGTTGCATTCGCCGCCTTTGCTTCGGCCCTAATTCGTTGTCTATGAATCAAATTAATATTCCTCTGGGCTTGTCCTGGATGTGGGCGCTGCTGGTGTCACTGTTCGCGGTGCCTTCCATCATCTACATCGCCCACCTCAAAAACATGCTCGACACGCCCAACGGGCGCACCGTGCACCAGTCGCTCACCCCGCGGCTCGGGGGCGTGGCCGTGTTTGCCGGGTTTATGTCGGCCCTCACCATTTTCGCGCCGCTCCGCAACGGGGTGCAGGAAATGCTGGCCGGCTGCATCATCCTGTTTTTTGTGGGACTGAAAGATGACCTGGTGGGCATGTCGGTGTCCAAGAAGTTCGTGGGCCAGCTCCTGGCTACCGGCATCGTGATGATAATGGCCGATGTGCGCCTGACCAGCTTCCAGGGCATTCTGGGCATCGGCACCCTGCCGGTGGGCATCAGCTACGCCTTCACCTTCTTCGTAATCGTGGGCATCACCAACGCCATCAACCTCATCGACGGGCTCGATGGCCTGGCCGGTACCATCGTGTCCATCATCTGCTGCACGTTTGGCTACTACTTCTACGCGTACGGCGGCTCCGGCTACGGCAACTATGTGTACGTGGCCGTGTGCCTGGTGGGCGGCCTGTTTGGCTTTTTGCGCTACAACTTTCACCGCGCCCCCATCTTCATGGGCGACACCGGTTCCTTGGTTTGCGGCTTCATTGTGTCGGTGCTGGCCATTCAGTTTATTGAGATGGGCCTGCACGTGGGCCAACCTTTCGGCTCGGCCGCACCTTCGGTAGCCGTAGGTATCTTGTTCGTGCCCTTATTCGATACGCTGCGGGTGTTCTCGTTGCGCATGCTAGCCGGCAAGTCGCCCTTCTCGCCCGACAAAAACCACATCCACCACCGCATCCTGGCCATGGGCTTCCAGCAAATCAGCACCGTGCTGCTGCTGGGCCTGCTCAACATCTTGGTGATTCTGTTTGTCATCCGCTTCGCCTACCTCGGCAACACCGTTCTCATTGTGGCATTGGCCGTGTTCTCGGCCTTGCTCAGCATATTCTTTGGGGTTTATCAAAGCCGAATTTCCCGCCGGCAGCTTTTAGCCGCCGAAAACGGCAACTAACACTGCATGGCCACGCGCGGTGCTCTTCAATGGGGTTGGCTGCTACTGTGCAGCCTCTGGCTGGCGCTGCCCGGCAGCTGGCACCCGGCCCGGGCCAGCGAATACAAGCAATTGCCCCCCGCCTCGCCCACGTCGCTATCAACCGATTGGCTGATTCACGACGCCGCGCGCAACCGCCTCATCTTCTACCTGCCGGGCTATCACCAGCCCGCTCACGCCTACTACCAGTGGGTGCGCCTCAGCCGCGGCCAGTCGTTCCCGCTGTCCTTTGCCGCGCAGCCCGGCCTGAGCTTGTTCATCGATAACCAGCTTGTTTTCACGGCACGCACCGCCACCACCTACTCGCTCGACCTCGCGCACCTCCTGCCTGCGCAGCTACCGGCCGGCTCGCACCTGCTCGCGGTGTGGCAGCCCGACGGCTACCCGGCCTTGTCGTCCTTTTCCGGCGTCAGCACCCCTAACTCCGCCGCTGGCCCGGCCGCTTCGAAGCTTGTGCAGGCGGCGCAGCCCCGCTTGCCCGGCCCCCAGGGCCAGAACGTGTACCTGAGCTTTCTGCTAGTGCTGGGGTTGTGCTACGGCGCTGTGCGCACCACCTACCAGCCGGGCCTGGCCCGCATTTTTCAGGTAGAGGAGCTGTTCGGCAACGGCAGCGACCAGCAGGCTTTCCTGGCCAAGCCGGCCTTTTCGCTGCTCAACCTGCTGCTGGTGCTGCTGTTCGCGCTGTCGTTTGCACTGCTGCTCACCGCCATTCACACCGACCTGCAAAACCTGCCCCTGCTACGGCAGTTCTTCAACGTGCCCGAAACCGCCATCGTCGCGCGGGTGCTGCTTTACACCGCCATCATCACGGCCTTCGTATTCGGCAAGTACGTTTACGTCGGCATTCTGGGCTACACGTTTGGCTTACAGCCCTTGGTCGATGTGCAGTACCGCGAGTTTCTGCGCACCACGCTGCTCGCAGGCTTGGTGCTGCCGCTCGTGCTGCTGCTGTACCTTGGCCTCAACACGGGGCATCCGCGCACCGTGGCCTGGGCGGCCAGCGCCGCCATCGCCTTGGTTCTGGTGGGCTCGGTCATCCGGGTGGGGCACACCCTGCACCAGCACGCTTCGTTGATGAATCTACATTTGTTTGCCTACCTTTGTGCCACTGAAGTACTGCCCTTACTAGTTTTACTTAAACTTATCGTTTTTACGTACTGATTGGCGCCGCCTTGCGGTCTGCCCTTTTTACATTTCTCTCCTCTTATTGTCCTAGTACTACTCTTTTTCTTCCTGTATGGCCGAGAGTGCAGAACAGCCGGGTACCGGCCGGCATGCTAAGCGCATCAGCAGCATCCTGGTTACCCAGCCCAAACCCACCAACGACGTTTCTCCCTATTTCGCCATTGCGGAGAAGTACGGCATCAAAGTGGATTTCCGCGAGTTTATCGAGGTGCAGCCGGTGTCTTATAAAGACTTCCGGCGCGAAAAAATCAATATTCTGGAATTCACGGCCGTCATCTTCACGAGCCGCAACGCCGTCGACCATTTCTTCCGCATCTGCCAGGAGGCCAAGCTGGAAATGCCCGCAGAAATGAAATATTTCTGTATTTCCGAGCAGACAGCCAACTACTTGCAGAAATACATCGTGTTGCGCAAACGCAAGCTGTTTGTGGGCGAGCGCACGGCGGCCGATTTGTTCGACGTCATCAAAAAGCACAAAGGCGAGAAGTTTTTATACCCCTGCTCCGACATTCGCAAGGAAGACCTGCCGGTGTTCATGCGGGCCAACAACATCAAGTTCACGGAGGCCGTTATCTACCGCACGGTGGCCAGCGACCTATCCGACCTGGCCGAGGTGAAGTACGACTGCATTGCGTTTTTCAGCCCCTCCGGCATCAGTTCGCTCTTCATCAACTTCCCCGATTTCGTGCAGGATGGCACCCGCATTGCCGCTTTTGGCCCCACCACGGCCAAAGCCGTGCTCGATGCCGGCCTCATCCTCGACATCGAGGCACCACACCCCAATGCCCCGTCCATGACAGGGGCCATCGAGGCCTACATTCGCCGCCATGCCCAGCCCGACGTGGGCAAGGCCAGCGCTAAAAATACCAAACCCGACGCCTGATTCAGGTAAGGGGTTGAAAACCGGAGCAAGGCCCTTGCCCCGGTTTTTTTTGGTTGAATTTTTTGGAGACGGTTTTTGCCTTACATTTGGAAGCTATTCTTCCAATCGCAGCCACCCACCACCCCCACCTCTCTTCTTCACCCGTTACCACCACACCTGTCCTATGAAAGGAACGTTACTCGCGACCCTGCTTTTCGCGGCCGCGGCCGGTTCGGCGTATGCCCAACAGCAGCCCCAGTTCACCCACTACGGTTTTAATGGCATGGCTTTGAACCCGGCTTACGCTGGCATCAAAGGACAAGGTGAGGTGAACCTCATCGGCCGTTACCAGTATTTCAACTATGGTAACTACGGCGATGCCAACGGTTCGCCCCGCACCGGCCTCATTTCGGCCTCGCTGCCCATCTTGGCCACCGGCGGTGGTGTGGGCGCCGTGGTTTACTACGACCAGGTAGGCCAGTCGAAGATGACCAATGCGTCGCTTTCGTACTCGCAGCACATCAAGATGGGTTCGGGCAAACTGGGCATCGGCATCCAAGGCATTTACACCTACCTGAGCAAAGGCACCTACATCGCCCTCGACCCATACGACGTGAACGTGCCCAGCGGCGCTTCCGATAGCAAGTTCGACGCAGGTGTAGGCTTGTGGTACGAGTCGCCCAAATTCTACGCGGGTCTAAGCATGAACAACCTGCTCCGCTCGAAATACACGTTTCAGAGCGCCGGTATCGCAAACCCGCAAACCGGTAAGATAGAGGGCACTCCCCAGCAGTACATCGCCGAAAACCATGCTTATTTCACGGCCGGCTACAATATCGATGCCTCGTCGTCCGTTGTAGTGACGCCAACGGTGTTGGTGAAATCCGTTCTGCCGGGTGACTTCTCCAGCAGCAACAAATTCAGTAATTCTAAGAACTACTCCTTTGAGGGCGGTGTTCGCGCTACTATCGACGACAAATACTGGATTGGTGCCAACTACCGGACCGAGGAATCCGTTTCGGGCCTGTTAGGCATCAGCTTCGCCAAAGACAATGCCGTGCGCTTGGGCTATGCCTTCGACTTCATTGCCTTCAACCAAGACGCCCGTGCGTTCAGCTCGCACGAAATTATGCTCTCCTACCGCTTGCCCAAGCCGTCGCCCAATATCCGCCCGGCTATCCGCACGCCCCGTTACAGCTTCTAATTTTCCTATTCCTCGTTCGATACCCTGAATGAGCATTATCCTAATCCAGTTAGGATAAATTTTAGGCGGCTCCGCAAAATATAATAAGGATTAACCGAGTTATTTGCGCTATCCAGCGTGTTTACCCCGAATTTGGTCGTGTGCAGCGAATACTAGGTATTGCACCGCATCCTAATTTAGTGTAGATTTGCCAGCCCATCTAAATGGACTTTAGCGGTATCAGCAATTACTAACAGAATTCTAACCCCTCATGAACAAGTTTCTAGCATTATCCCTTTTTGCTATCTCCGGTACATTATTGGGTGGGTGTTTTGGCAAAGGGCCGACCGGTGACCTGGTTGGTTCCGAAGACCGGCCCTTCTTTATCCCCCAGGAAGTGCCTTACGGCATGGTACCTTGCCCCGGCGGTACATTCCACATGGGCCAGACCGACCAAGACATCTCCGCCTCGATGGTGAACATGAACAAGCAGGTGACCATCGCCGGCTTCTACATGGACGAAACGGAGATTACCAACAACGAGTACCGCCAGTTTATGGACAACATCAAGCAGGACTCGCTTGATGTATTGGGCGAAGAATATGTGATGACGGAGCTGTATCCCGACACCACGGTGTGGGTACGCGACTTCACCTACCACATGGGCGACCCCCTGCTCGAATACTACTACACTCACCCCGCCTTCGACGATTATCCGGTAGTGGGCGTGGATTGGTTTGCCGCCAAGTATTTCTGCAACTGGCGCACCAAGTTCCGCAACGCTGCCCGCGAGGAATCGGGCTACGCCAACGACCCCAACTTCCGCCTGCCTTCCGAGGCTGAGTGGGAATACGCCGCCCGCGGCGGCCGCGACCTCGCCACGTATCCTTGGGGTGGCCCGTACCTGCGCAACACCAAGGGCTGCATGCTGGCCAACTTCAAGCCCGGCCGTGGCGACTACGCTTCGGATGGCTTTGCTTACACTTCGGAAGTAGGCTCGTTCTTCCCCAACGACTTCGGCCTGTACGACATGGCCGGCAACGTGTCGGAGTGGTGCGATGATGCTTACATGGAAGCCTCGGTACCGGTAGTGTGGGACTTGAACCCCACCAACCCGGATGATAACGAACCCCGCAAAGTGGTGCGCGGTGGCTCTTGGAAAGATATTGCTTACTTCCTCGAAACCGGCACGCGCAACTTCGAATACCAGGATTCGGCCCGCTCTTACATCGGCTTCCGTTGCTCGATGATTCAGATTGGCATGGGCACCAACAGCTCGCTCAACTAATATTCAATACAACCCAAACCAGCGGGAAGACATTATTTTAACCACCCTCCCCTTCTTACACCTTCTTCAACCCCCTTTCAAGTTAAATCCTCATGGCAGCTAAAGAAAGTTTCCTCTATGACAAGCTGATGCCCAAAATCTACGGCATCGGTGCAGCAGTTGTAATTGTTGGTGCTCTTTTCAAAATTGAACACTGGGCAGGTGCCGACTTGATGCTCATCGTAGGCCTGGGTACCGAAGCCGTTATCTTCTTCCTGAGCGCCTTTCAACCCGTTGATAAAGGCCATGACTGGTCGCTGGTGTATCCCGAACTGAGCGAAGGCTACGACCCCTCAACCGGCGACAACCGTCTCAACGCACCCGATAGCTCGTCGAAAGGCTTGACGATGAAGCTGGACGACATGCTGAAAAATGCCAACGTGACCCCCGAAGCTATTTCGAACCTGGGCCAAGGCCTGAACCGCCTCAGCACCACCACCTCGCAGCTGTCGCAGCTGGGCGAAGCTACCAACGTAACCGACGAGTACACCAAGAAAGTACGCACGGCTGCTGACTCGCTCGAAAAAATCAACGTGGCTTACTCCAACACCGTGGACGCTATTTCGGCCATGTCGAACGCTACTTCGGACGCCAAAGAGTACCACATGCAGGTGCAGAACGTGACCAAGAACCTGGGCGCACTGAACGCCGTGTACGAGATGGAACTGCAGGATGCCAACACGCACCTCAAGTCCATGAACCAATTCTACGGCACGCTCAGCAAGGCTATGGACAACATGACCCAGGCTGGCAAAGACACTGAGCAATTCCAGAAGCAAGTAGCCGACCTCACCGGCAACCTGACCTCGCTCAACCGCGTGTACGGCAACATGCTGAACGCCATGCGTGCCGGCGCTCAAGCCTAAGCGCTTCTTCCCATTCCTTCCACCAAATTTTTAGCGGAACCAGATAATGGCAGGCGGTAATGAAACCCCGCGGCAGAAGATGATTGGCATGATGTATCTCGTGCTAACCGCTCTTCTGGCGCTCCAAGTGAACTCAGCAATTCTGCTGAAGTTCAAGTTCATCGATGACAGCCTTTTAGGTGTCAACGATAAGACTTCGCTCGGGGCAGACGGTACTGTAAAAGGTATCCAAGCTGCCGTTCAGAAGAACAACAACCAGCCTCAGGACTTGGCCGTGCTCAAGCAAAGCGAAGAAATTCGTGCCAAGACGAAAGAACTGGTGTCTTACCTGCGCGACGTGCGTCAGAAGCTGATGGTTGCCACCGAGAACAAAAACGGTGAAATGACCAATCTCAGCGGTGAAGACAAAGTGGCCATAACGATGTTGGGTGGCAAGCGCAACGGTTTGGCTTACACTGGCCTAAAGCCTAAGCTGAACGAGTATTCGACTTATATTCAGCGGTTTGTTCCGAGCGCGCAGCCGTTGGCTATCGACGCCAAGAACGACCCGCGCGTGACGGAAAAGGCCCAGAAGACCAAAAACTTCGAAGAGCTCAACTTCGAGAACACGCCGGTAGTAGCTGCTCTGGCTACCATCTCGCAGAAGGAAACCGAAGTGCTGAAGTACGAAGCTGATGCCCTGTCGGCTCTGGCTCAGAAAGTAGGTGCCAAAACGATTGTGTTTGACAAGATTGGTGCTTTCGCCAGCGCCGAGTCCAATACGGTAGCTGCTGGTACCAAGTACAAAGCCGACTGTTCCTGACCGCTTCGGCGTCGACCATCAGCCCGAAAATGACCTTGAACGGCTCGCCAATCTCGGTAGGTCCGGATGGCCACGGCAAAGTTGAGTTCACGGCTCGCCCGGGCGCTTTCAACTCGGAAGGTGTAGCTAAGGCTTCTTGGACGGGCACGATTCGCTTCAACCAGAACGGCCGCGACACCACTTTCGTGAAGAAAGTAGAGTACAACATCACCAAGCCGGTGATGCAGATTCAGTCGGCTTCGGTGCAGGCGCTATACTTCAAGTGCGGCAACAAGCTGAACGTATCGGTGCCGGCCCTCGGCGCTCAGTACAAGCCCAGCTTCTCGGCTTCGGGTGCTTCGGCCATCCAAGGTGCCAAAGTGGGTGACGTGACCCTGATTCCGAACTCGAGAGAGGTGACTCTGAACGTGAGCAGCGGTGGCAACGCCATCGGCTCGCAGACTTTCCAGGTTCGTCCGATTCCCAAGCCCACCATTCAGTGCTTCGTAGGCGGCCGTGAGGCCAACGAGAAGCAAGGTACGCCTGGCACGGCTGTGCGTTCGATGACTCTGAAAGCTGTGCCGGATGCTGGCTTCGCCACCTTCCTGCCGGATGACGCCAAGTTCCGTGTGACGCGTTACGAGGTGACGCTGGTGCGTGGCCGTCGCCCCGCTTTGGCTCCCAAAACCATTAGCGGCCCGCAGGCTGACCTGAGCGATGTGGTGAATGCCTACCGCGACGGCGACCGCCTGTACGTGGAAGTGAAGGAAGTGCAGCGCATGAACTTCCAAGGCAACACCGAGCCGGTAAGCATTCAGAAACAATTTAATATTCCCCTGCTGTAATATCCGGTGGCTTGGCCACGTTAGCGAACTATCCTACCATTAATTAGCTTTTGCCCGATATGAAATCCATTCACACCTTGGCCGCTGTGGCGGCGGGCTTGTCGCTGTCGCTGACGGCTTCGGCCCAGGAGCAAGCCACTACGGCGAGCAGCACCGGTTCGCACCGGCCCATTCCCCCGTCTGACCAAATGTTCCGCAAGAGCATCTGGCGGCAGGTGGACCTGCGCGAGAAGCAAAACAAGCCGATGTTTTCCGAAGGCAAGGAAATCAGCCGGGTTATCCTCGAGGCCGTGAAGCGCGGCGAACTGACGGCTTATAAGAACGACTCGCTGACGTCGACCTTCACGCCCCAGGAAGTACGCACCAACTCGTCTTATGTGGACGAGGCAGTAAAACTGAGCGACGAGGAAAAAGCAGCTGGTTTTAGCGAGAAGGACCTTGGCGGTGGCTCTGATGACGGCTGGGGCACGCCCGCGCCGAAGAAAAGCGGCGGCGGCAGCACGGCTACTACCAAGCGTCAGCCCAAGCTGGGCGCCAACGGCAAGCCGCTGAAGGATAAGAAAGGCAAAATCATTTACGAGACTGTAGCCGTAGCTCCGCCACCTCCCCCCGCGCCGGTGGGCAACGAGTACCGTCCGAAGGATTTGTATGAGATGGAAGTGAAAGAGGATATGATTTTCGACAAGAAGCGGTCGAGAATGTATCACGACATCAAATCCATCACGCTGCTGGTTCCCTCCACGCTGCCGACCAACATCTCGGGTATCGAGAAGCCAATTGGCACATTCAAGTACAGCGACCTGGTGAAGGTGTTCCGCGCCAACCCGCAAAACGCCATCTGGTTCAATGCCGAGAACGATGCGCAACACAAGAACCTTGCTGATGCCTTCGAGCTGTGGTTGTTCAACTCCTACATCACCAAGGTGTCGAATGCCGGCGACAGCCGTCTGGATGACATCTACGGTGGTGCTCAGCAAGGTATCCTGGCTGCTCAACAGACGGCCGCTGACCTGGTAGAATACGAGTACAACCTGTGGAGCTTCTAGACCGCAGATTATGCAGATTTAACGGATTGGACAGATTCTGAATTTGCTTGATAAACAAAAAGGCCCTCGCAGCGATGCGAGGGCCTTTTTGTTTGATGGGTATTAGTTGCTGGCTGGAAGCTGCTGGGGCGGCACGGGGTGGGATGGAGCTTCGTTTTCGGCAAAGTAGTTCTGCAGGACTTTGGCTTTGGCTTTGCCGACTTCAGCAATTAGCTCGGCATCGGAGAGCTCCCGGATTTTCTTAACGGACTTGAATTTGTTAAGAAGTTTCTCGGCGGTGATGGGGCCAAGGCCTTTAACGTCGGTTAGCTCGGTTTTGAGCGTCGCGGCGTCGCGGCGGGAGCGGTGGAAGGTGATGCCGAAGCGGTGCACTTCGTCGCGCATGCGCTGGAAAAGGCGCAGTGATTCGCTTTTCTTGTCGATGTAGAGGGGGAGTGGGTCGTTGGGAACGTAGATTTCTTCGAGGCGCTTGGCTATGCCAATGACCGGAATCTGACCCCAGAGGTTGAGGTCTTTCAGGGCCTTGACGGCCATGCTGAGCTGGCCTTTCCCGCCGTCGACGATGACCAACTGCGGGAGACTGGCGCCTTCGTCCACTAGACGGCGGTAGCGGCGGGTGACGACTTCGTACATGCTGTCGAAGTCGTTTGGGCCAATGACGGTTTTAATGTGGTAGTGGCGGTAGTCCTTTTTGCTGGGTTTGGCGTTGCGAAAGCAGACCATGGCAGCCACTGGGTTGTCGCCCTGAAAGTTGGAGTTGTCGAAGCACTCGATATGCTTGGGTAGCTCGGTGAGGCGCAGGTCCTTTTTGATGGTTTCCATGATGCGCACTTCGTTTACGTCCTTGCTGCGCTCGTTCATGCTTTCCTTCTCCTTGCGGGCGTAAAGCACGTTTTTCAGGGCCAGGTCGAGTAGCTTGCGCTTATCGCCGATTTGCGGTACCGTGAGCGTGATGCCGGGCAAAGGCAGCGCGACAGGCACGTTGGTCAGGATTTCCTTCGACTCGCTTTCGAACTCCTGGCGCATCTGCATGACAAGCGGGGCCAGGATTTCGGCATCTTCCTCGTCCAGCTTTTTCGTGACTTCGAGCGACTGGGTAAGGATGATGCTGCCGTTCATCACTTTGAGATAGGTGATAAAACCCGACTTTTCGTTGCTGGCAATGGCAAAAACGTCGATGTTGGTGAGCGACGCGTTCACGATGGTAGACTTGGCCTGGAAAGCTTCGAGCTTGTCGAGCTTGACTTTGAAGGCGTGCGCCAACTCGTACTGCATTTCCTGCGCCGCGGCGGTCATGCGCTCCTTGAAGTACTGCTTGGGAATGCGCAGGTCGCCGTTGAGAATCTGACGGATTTGCTGGATATAGCCGTTGTAGATGGCCTCATCTTCTTTGGCCACACAGGGGGCGTTGCAATTGCCGATTTGCAGCTCCAGGCAGGGCTTGAACTTGCCGGCGGCCACGTTTTCGGGCGTGAGGTTGTAGTTGCAGGTGCGCAACGGGTACAGGGCCCGGATGAGCTCCAGTAGCACGTTCAGGGCAGTGCCGTTGGCGTAGGGACCGTAGTAGCGCGAGCCGTCGTTAATCTTGTTACGCGTGGGAATAAGGCGCGGGAACCGCTCGTTGGTGAGGCAGAGGTAGGGGTAGGTTTTACCGTCTTTGAGCAGGATGTTGTATTTGGGCTGGTGCTGCTTGATGAGATTGTTTTCAAGCAAAAACGCATCGGATTCCGAATCCACAATGGTAAACTCCAGCCGCTTGATGTTGCGGACCAGCTGCTGCGTTTTCTTGTTGTGGTCTTGCTTGGTGAAGTAGCTGCTCACGCGCTTACGCAGGTCAATGGCCTTGCCCACGTAGATGATGCCCTCGTCGTCAAAGTACTTATACACGCCGGGCTTGTGGGGCAGGGCATTGATTTGGGCTTGCAGTTCAGGTTTGGCGGCCATAGGGAGGGCAGAGGTAATCGAATTAATTATAACGAAATATGGCTGACGAAAGTCGCCAGCCATATCAAAATTGTGAATGTTTCGAGCAAGGTGCAGAAATCCGTTAGGAGCTTTTCGCGTGCTCGGCAAGGGTTGTTCTAGATGTCCTTATCATCCAAATCTGAAGCATCGGGTGCTTGCATCTTTTGGTCGTAGGGAATGGTATCGCGCTGGCCGCCGTAGTACTTCGAGCAATCAATCTCAATGCTGAGCGGGGCGGCAGGTTTGGGGAAGGGCTGCGTGTTCAAGCCAATGTTCTTGTCCTTGTACACTTTCTGCATGAAGAGACCGTAAAGCGGCAGGGCCGCGCGGGCGCCCTGGCCATAGGCGCCGCTGCGGAAGTGAATGCTGCGGTCTTCGCCGCCCACCCACATGCCGCACACCAGGTCCGGGGTGATGCCCATGAACCAGGCGTCGGAATAGTTGGAGGTGGTGCCGGTTTTGGCCCCGATTTCAAACGGGAACTTGAAGCCCGTATGCAGGATGGTGCTGGTGCCGCCGGGCTCGGTAGTGCTGGCCTGCAGCATGTTGGTCATGATGTAGGCGGTTTCTTCGTTGAGTACCTCCTTGGTCTGAGGCACGAATTCACGCAGTACGTTGCCGTTCTTGTCCTCAATGCGCGTCACCATGATGGGCGAGGTCCAGACGCCCTTGTTTACGAAGGTGGCGTACACCCCGCACAACTCGTAAATGCTACAATCGGAAGTGCCAAAACCCATCGATGGCACCGCATCGACCGGCGAGGTAATGCCCAGCTTTTTGGCGTATTCAGCAATGGTTTCGGGGCCTAGCTTCATCACCAGCCAAGCCGTGATGGAGTTCATGGAGCGGGCCAGGGCCTGCCGTAGCGTGAACGTGCGACCCGAGAAGTTTCCCTCGAAGTTTTTGGGCGTGTAGGGTGCGCGGCCCGCCACGGCGGGGAAGGTGGTGGCCACATCGGGGCGGGGGAAGCAGGGCGAATAGCCTTGCTCGATGGCGGCTGTGTATACGATGGGTTTGAACGTGGAGCCGGGCTGGCGCTTGCCCTGCCGCACGTGGTCAAACTTGAAAAACTTGTAATTGGGGCCACCCACCCAGGCTTTCACCTGGCCGTTGAGCGGGTTCATGGCCATGAAGCCGGCGCGCAGGTAGCGCTTGTAGTACGCCAGCGAGTCGAGCGGCGACATCAACATTTCTTTCTCGCCCTGCCAGGTGAATACCGGCATCTTGTACTTCTTGCGCAGGTAGTAGTTCACCGAGTCGCGGTTGCCCTCAAACTGGTTCATCAGCGACTTGTAGCGCTGGGTGCGGCGCATGGCAATGTTGAGAAAGTCGGGGATGACCTTGCCGTTCTCGTCGCGCCAGGGCAGCTGGCCTTTCCATTGCGCACTAAACCACTTCTGCTGCAGGGCCAGGTGCTCGGCCAAGGACTTCTCGGCGTACTCCTGCATCCGCGAGTCGATGGTGGTGTAGATTTTCAGGCCGTCGGCGTAGAGGTCGTGGTCGGTTTCCTTGGCCCAGGCAATGAGCGACTTCACCACCTCGGCCCGGAAATAGGGGGCCAGGCCCTTGCTGGGATTTTCCACGGAGTAGTGCAGCACAATGGCCTTGGCCGTATCCTGCGCCAGTTCGGCGTCGGTGATGTAGTGCGACTTGGCCATCTGGCGCAGCACCCAGTTGCGGCGCTTGCGCGAACGGTCGGGGTGCACCACGGGGCTAAAGCGGCCGGGCGCGTTCACGATGCCCACCAGCGTGGCGGCCTCGGGCGTGGTCAGGTTTTTGGGCGACTTGTTGAAGAAGGTCTTGGCTGCCGTGTTGATGCCGAAAGAGTTCGAGCCGTACTCCACCGTGTTGAGGTACATGCGGATGATTTCGCGCTTGGTGTAGTTGCGCTCCAGCCGGATGGCCAGAATCCACTCCTTGGTTTTGGTGATGAGCATTCCGATTTTGCCACTGCCATTGAGGGCGCCATCATTCAGGTCCTGCCGGGTTTTGAACAGCACCTTGGCCACCTGCTGGGTGAGCGTGGAGCCGCCGCCATTGTGCGAGAAGGTGAGCACGCCGGTCACGGCCCGCAACACGCTCTTGGCATCAATGCCCGAGTGCTGCTCAAAGCGCACGTCCTCCGTGGCAATGAGGGCGTCAATCAGGTTCTGCGGCAAGTCTTTGAACTCAACGGGCGTGCGGTTTTCGCGGAAGTATTTGCCCAGCAGCACCCCATCAGCCGAGTAAATCTCGGAAGCCAGCTCGGAGCGCGGGTTTTCCAGCGTTTTCAGGTTGGGCATGCGTCCGAACAGGTTCAGGAAGTTGCCGCTCACGGCCAGCACAAACAGGCCCAGGCCCACCACGCCCGCGCCAAACAGCACCCACATGGTCCGGATGAAGGCCGTGAAGCGGCCGGGGCGCGCGGGTTTCAGCGGCTGGGGCTTGGCGCGGCGGGTAGGAGGGGAAGTGGGCATAAGAAACAAAACGGGAATAAGCAGGCAAAAATAAAGCCTCCGATGGTGGGCGGAGGCTTTATACGGTTCAGGGGCATTGGTCACCCATGCACGCGCAACAACTGACCTCGCCGGGTTATTTGTACACGCGCTGGAAGAAGGTTTGGTATCCGGCCAGGTCGCCCGAGGCTTGAAGCAGCGCCAAATTCTCTAGGCTGATAACCAACGTTTGGTACCCCTGGCCGCGCAGGCGGCCCAGCGGCGACTGCGGCCCGCGCAGCTTGGTGGCGTAGCTCTGGGCCACTTTGGCGCCGGGCAAGGTCCGCACCACTACCAGCATTTGGTCGGCGCCGAGGGCGGGCGTTTCCACCGTCAGGTTGTTAGCCTTGAAAAAGCGGCCGTTATAGGCACCCAGCTGCGTCGCTAAGTCGGCTGCTGGCGGCGTGGCTTTTGGGAACACCAGTACCACCGCGTGCGCGCCGCTGAGCTGGGTGGTGTAGGCCGTAGCGGGAGCGGCAGGGGCGTCGGCGGGCGCCGGGGTGGTAGCAGTGGCCGGAGCAGCGCCCGAGGCGGCAGGAACCGGCGCAGGAGTAGACGTAGCGGGCGGGGTTGGCGTGGGAGCAGCGGCTGAGGTAGCCGCTGCCTTCGTGACGGGAGTTGCTTTGCCGTTGCGGGTCTTTGCGATTGGCGACTTCGGGGAAGTGGCTTTTTCAGCTTCTGCTTTTTCTACAAGGTCTTTATCAGCCGCCTTAGCCGGCGCAGTCTTATCAGGGCTGGCTACTGGCGCGGGGCCGGCCGAACCGCTGGGGGCCGTAACGGCAGGCTTGAGGTCCGGCTTCGGCGTCGCGGGCTCAAGCGTCTTAGGCGCTTCCGGCGCGGCTCCGCTAGGATTCAGGGCCTTAGCGGGCGTCTCATTTTCACCGAAGAAAATGCGCATTCGGTTGTCCACTTCACCGGGGCGGAACAGCGACACCACCGGCTTTTCTGTCGAAGCCAATGCCCCGGCCAACTGGCCGCTGCCTTGCTTTTTGTAAGCTTCGGCCAGCGCCCGGGCTTGGGGAACAAGCGGACTATCGGGGTAATCCTTGTAAAACTTCTCCACCGATGAGCGCGCCGTAAGCGGGGCCTGGGTGCGCACCACCAGCAGCGTCTTCAGATAAGCCACCCGGTCGCTCAGGTCGCTCTTGGGGTATAGCTTCTCGGTGCGGGCCAGCACGGTGTTTGCCTTGGCAAACTGCTGGTTTTTGTAGTATGTGAAAGCAGAATCAACGCGGCTGGCCACTGCATTGTGCAAGGCCAGCTCGTGCTCGCGGTACAGCGGGTCGGCAATCAGCTTGGCGTAGATGGACGTGGGGAATTCCTTTTGCAGCGCCGCCGCGTACTGCGCCGTCTTGGCCGCGTCGGGCTTGTCTTTATAATAGAGGTAAAGCAGATAGTAGGCATCCGGCGCGTGCTCGCCGCGAGTATAGCGGGTCACCTGCTTTTCGTAGGTTTCAAAGCCTTTCTCCCGCTCTTTCAGCAGTTCCTTATAAATGCCGCCCAGTTCGTACATGGCCGCTTCAATTTGCTTGTCAGATGCCTGCAACTGGGCCGGCGTGGTGGGCAGCGCGCTGCGGTACTTGGCTACCAGCGCATTCTTCTCTGCGTTGGGGTCGGCCGCGGCGGCTTTGGTGGCCGAATCGGCCTGGGCGCTGTTCACGGCCGTGGTTGAGTTGCCGGTCATGGGCAGCGGCACGCCGCCGTTGGCCACGTTGTTGGGCGAGCTGCTGGCCTGGCTCACGGTGCGCCAGTTGTCCTGCAGCTGGCGGCCCTGCCACTTCCGCACAAACTCGGCCCGTGCTGTGCCCAGCGCCGCCGGGTTGTCGAAATACCACTTTGCCCCTCCGGCCACCGCTGTGGGGTCGAATGACATCGGGTCCGCTGCAGTAGCGCCAGGTGCGCCCGGAATACTGCTCGGCGCCAGGCCGGAACCAATGCCGCTACTACCGCTTTGCTGGCGGCTGGCGAATTCGGCTGCTTTGGCGTCGGCCTTCTGTTTGGCGGCAAGGCGGGCTTCCTCCTTCCTTTTTTCTGTGATTTCAGCATCAGCGTACTGATTCAGCTGCTGGCCCAGCGCCTCGGGCGAGAGCTTGGCCAAAGCCTGCAGGCTGTCCTGCGTTTCGATGATGGTGTATTGCTTGGCAAAATCCCGCAGAATGTCGCTGCGCTCCTTGATGGCGGCGTAGGTCTTGGCTTCCTTGTTCAGGTTTTGCACCGTGCTGTCGTAGTAAGCCGCGGCCAGCCGATACTTCTGCAGGTTCTCGTAGTAAATGCGGCCCGCCAGCAGGTAGGTGTAGCTTTTCTGGGTCTTGTTGGTGGTCGTCGCCGCAATGGACTGCCGCAGCAGCTTCAGCGCCTCGGGGTAGTTCTTTTCGCGGTAGTTGAGCCGCGCCATCTCGTAATAAATCTTGTCGCGGTAGTCTTTGTTCTTGGGGTCTTTCAGCAGGCCCGCAAAGTTCTTATTCAGCCGCTCCCGGTCCTGCGCACTCAGGTCCGAAACCTGCGCCAGCAGCAGCTTGGCCTGAAAATCCAGCTCATAAGGCGGGTTCCGGCTCAAAATCTGGTCGAGCTGGTCGTAGGCCTTCTTGTTCTCGCCCTGCTCCTGGTAGAGCTGCGCCAGGATATAGCGCGTGCGCGACTGTTCGTTCTTGAATTCAATTAGCGGAATGGCTTTCTCCAACTGCGGAATGGCCTTGGCCGGCTCCTCGGTGCGGATGTAATAGTCGGCCCGCGTCAGGAACAGTTGGCGGGCATCCTGCGGCAAGCCCTGCTCCTTATCGAGCAAATCCGACACCGCCTTGGCGCTTTCCATCTCGCCCTGCGCCACGAAAGTGCGCATCAGCCCAATCAGGGCCTCGTGCTTGGCGTTGGCATCCTTGCTGGTCGAGTTGACATACTTAAACGTCAGCGCCGCGTCATCAAACTGCATCTGATAGAAGCGGGCCCAGCCCACCACGATGTAGGCATCGTCGGTCCAGTCCGAACCCGGCCGGTTCTGAATGGGCATTGAGGCTTTCTTGATAACATCGTTCAAGTCGGCCCGGCTGGCGCGCACCGTGCCACTGTCGAGGCTGGGGAACAGCGGCAGCGTCTGGTTGTAGTCGTTGATGCGACCGGCGTAGAGCTTGTCCTCGGTGAGCAACAGCTTCTGGCGGGCCAGAAAATAGGCGTTGTCCCGCGCCGCCACGTTGTTGAAGGCGTGGGCCACCAGGTTTTTATCCGACGCGCAGCCCGCCACGGTCACCCCAATCAGGAAGACCAAAAGCGCCGCCCAGCGGTATGTCAGCGAATTATGTGTCAAAATCAAAGCAGTGGAAGGGACGAGCCAGAGCCGCCAAAACGCGTAAAGCTCCCGGAAATGTTCGATAACTCCGCACGTTAACGAAGCCGCACGGGTAAAATTACGTTTTTCCGCGGGCAAACGCGGCCCGGCCTGCGCCGTAACTTTGTTCACCGCCTTTCCATTCCCGCCCATGCCCACGCCATCAGACCCCCAGCCCGCCGGCAACAGCCGCCTGCAGGCCGTGATGAAATACTCCGGCCTCGCTTTCCAAATGCTGGCCATCATCGGCGGCAGCGCCTGGCTCGGCTACTGGCTCGATGGCAAATTCAATACCGGGCCCTGGCTCACTATCGTGTTACTCCTGCTGGGCGTGTTCGCGGCCGTGTTCCAGGTCATCCGCAGTTTGACCAAAGAGTCGCTATAAATCTGCGAATACAAAATCACCATCATGCATCGACTGGCTCCCCTCTCCTGTGGGAGAGGGGCTGGGGGTGAGGCCCCACGTTAGGGCGAGCTGCCTTGGCTGCGCTCGGCATGACGTTCTATTAGCGTCTATAATCAATCCATGTCCCGATTCCTGCGTCAGTTCCTTGTCTTCGCCGCCGCGCTGGGCCTGCCCATCTACGTGCTGCACCGCGTGTACGGGACGGCCGTGGTGCACCCGCGCACGGGACTCCTTTTTGTGGTGATGGCGGCGCTCACTTACTTCGCCTATAGCCTCACCGCACGCCTTGTAGCCCGCGACCCGAACAGCTTAGCCATGGGCTACCTCATTGGCATGACGGTGCGTTTGTTGGTCTCGCTGGGCCTCGTGACGTGGCTGCTAGCGGGCGGAATTGCCCGCGAACCAAGAGGGGTTTGGACCTTCCTCGGAGCCTTCTTCATCCTGTACTTTTCGTGGGCCGGGTTTGAAATCTGGGCTACTTTGAGTAACTTGCGGCCGATTTCAGAAAAGCAAGTCACGCAATGATAATGCGTTAGCCTGAAATTTGTCATTAATTAACTTTGGATGAAGCGTTTACTGTCGATTCTTCTTTGTTTCGTTTCCCTGTCCGTTTTTGCTAACGAGCCCGCCAGCGAGGGCGCCAAGGCCGAAGGCTTCAATCCCGGCGAAATGATTTTGCACCACATCGGCGATTCGCACGAGTGGCACTGGCTGGCTACCGACAACGGCAATTTCACCACCTACCTACCCATCATCGCCTACCGCCCCAATAAAGGCGTTTCGGTGTTCTCCTCTGAGAAGATTTCGAACAGCGAAGCCGAAGGTGCCGCCAAAGAATACGATGGTCTGAAGCTGGAGCACGAACACCTCGTGAGCACCGATGGCAGCAAAGTCTACGACTTCTCTATTACCAAGAACATTGCCGCACTCATCGGCAGCGCCGTGCTGATGCTCGTGGTGTTTACTCTGGTAGCCAGCGGCTATAAGAAGAACCACGGCCGCGCCCCCAAAGGCATCCAGTCGTTCTTCGAGCCCATCATCGTCTTCATCCGCGACGAAGTAGCCAAGAAAAACATCGGCCCGAAGTACGAGCGCTACATGCCGTACCTGCTCACGGTGTTTTTCTTCATCTGGTTCAACAACCTGCTGGGCCTCACGCCCGGCGCGGCCAACCTGAGCGGCAACATCGCCGTGACCATGGTGCTGGCCGTGCTCACCCTGATTATCACGCTGGCTTCGAGCAACAAGTACTACTGGGCCCACATCTTCGCCACCCCCGGCGTGCCCAAGCCCTTGTTGCCCATCATGATTATCGTAGAAGTAATTGGCATCTTCACCAAGCCCTTCTCGCTCATGATTCGTCTGTTCGCCAACATCACGGCGGGCCACATCGTGGTGCTGAGCTTCATCAGCCTGGTGTTTATCTTCAAATCGTGGGCCGTAGCACCGGTGACCTTGGCTTTCGGCCTGTTCATCAACGTGCTTGAACTGCTGGTGGCCTTGCTGCAGGCCTTCATCTTCACGCTGCTCACCTCGATGTACATCGGTGGCGCAGTAGAAGAGCACCACGACGCCGACCTGCAAATCGGCTACAACGAGGACGGCACGCCCCTGCACGCCGCCCACCACTAATCTGACTTAATCGGTCGGGCGCCCGCCGCCCGCCAACTGGCTGTTTCGGCCAGACCGTGGCAATCCCCCCCCCCCGCTGCGGGACTGACGAACTTTTTCTTTTCCCCTTTTTCCATTTTTTATGTTGCTCTCTTTGTTGTTGCAAGTGGCCGCTATGGCTGCTAACTACGGTCCTGGTTTGGCTGTAATGGGTGCCGGTATCGGTGCAGGTCTGGTGGCTCTGGGCGTAGGCCTGGGCATTGGCCGCATCGGCGGCAGCGCCATGGATGCTATCGGCCGTCAGCCGGAAGCTTCGGGCAAAATCCAGACGGCTATGATTATCGCCGCCGCTCTGATTGAAGGCCTGGGCCTGTTCGCAGTCGTAGTCTGCGTGCTCATCTGGACCAAGCTCGTTTAAGGCAGTCGGCCGGGCCTGCGAGGGCTCGGAAGTAGTAAGGAAGCCCGCCGCCCGCTGCTGCACATGCAGGTGGCGCGGCGGGCTTACCTGCTCCTACTATCAGTAATTGTTGAGGCCGGTTTTCACAGGCCAGCTTCCCATTCCAATACTCATTATGCCAGCTTTCTTATCCCCCGAACTCGGCCTGATTTTCTGGCAACTGGTTATCTTCCTGCTGGTACTGTTCCTGCTGGCGAAGTTTGCCTGGAAGCCGATTCTGCTCGCCCTCAAAGAGCGCGAAGACAGCATCGAAGGTGCCCTGCGCATGGCCGACCAGGCCAAGCTTGAAATGCAGCAGCTGAAAGCCGGCAACGAAAAGTTGCTGAGCGACGCCCGCCTCGAGCGCGACCGCATGATGCAGGAAGCCACCCAAATGGCCAACCAGCACCGCGAAGCCGAAAAGGCCCGCGCCACCGCCGAAGCCAACACCATCATCCAGCAAGCCCGCGAAGCCATCCAGACGGAGAAAAACGCAGCCCTGGCCGAAGTAAAAAACACCGCCGCCAAGCTGTCGCTCGACATTGCCGAGCGCATCTTGCGCCGCGAACTGACCGACCCCGCCGCTCAAACGCAGCTGGTCGATTCTTACCTGAAAGACGTTAAGCTTAACTAGTTGCTTGTTGTTCGTTGTCGGTTATTAGTTTGAGCTAATGGCTGATAACCGGCCTGACAACTAACAACCAACAACTGACAACCAAACCATTATGGCTGACCAACGAGTAGCGGCCCGCTACGCCAAGTCGCTCCTCGACTTGGGCAAGGAGATGGGCACCCTGAGCGCAGTGAAAGACGACATGGACCTGCTGAGCAAGACCATGGCCGAAAGCCGCGAGCTGCGCTTGCTGCTGCGCAACCCGATTGTGAAGCACGACAAGAAGCTGGCCATCCTGAACGCCATCTTCGGCGGCAAGGTGTCGGACATGACGCTGCGCTTCTTCACCATCCTCACCGAGAAAAACCGCGAGTCGGCCATCGAAGGCATCGGACCCGAGTTCCTGGCGCAGTACAACGCCATGCAGGGTATCCAGTCGGCGGAAGTGACGTCGGCCGCGCCGCTCACGGCCGTTGCCCGTCTGGAAATCCGCAAGCTGGTGACCCAGCAAACCGGCCTCACCGACGTGCAACTCACCGAGAAGGTGGACCCCGAACTCATCGGCGGCTTCGTGCTGCGGGTGGGCGACAATCAGATTGACGATTCTGTGCGCACCAGCCTCCGCCGGATGCGCACTTCGCTGCAAGAAAATTCATATCAAAGCAAACTGTAGGGTTTTAAGTATTAAGTATCAGGTAATAAGTAGTTAGCTTGCGCTACGCTTTCCTCTGGATACCAACTACTTGCTACTAGCTACTTACTACTAACTACTACTTAATTCCCCATACAATGGCAGAAGTACGTCCGGATGAAGTCTCCGCAATCCTGCGGCAGCAACTGTCCAATTTCAAGTCGGAAGCCGAGCTGGAAGAAGTCGGCACCGTGTTGCAGGTCGGCGACGGCGTGGCCCGCATCTACGGTCTGAGCAAAGCCCAGGCCGGCGAACTGATTGAATTCGAGAACGGCCTGCAAGGCCTCGTGCTCAACCTGGAAGAAGACAACGTGGGTGCCGTAATGCTCGGCGACTACTCGGAAATCCGGGAAGGCGCCACGGTGAAGCGCACCAACAAAATCGCCTCCATCAAGGTGGGTGAGGGCATTGTGGGCCGCGTGGTGAACACGCTGGGCCAGCCCATCGACGGCCGCGGCCCCATCGCCGGCCAGGTATACGACATGCCGCTGGAGCGCAAAGCCCCCGGTGTAATCTACCGTCAGCCCGTGACGGAGCCCATGCAAACCGGCATCAAGTCGATTGACGCCATGATTCCGATTGGCCGGGGCCAGCGCGAACTGATTATCGGTGACCGCCAGACCGGCAAGTCGGCTGTGGCCATCGACACTATCATCAACCAGCGCGAGTTCTTCGAAGCTGGCAACCCGGTGTTCTGCATTTACGTGGCCGTGGGCCAGAAGGCCTCGACCGTGGCCCAGGTGGTAAACGCTCTGACCAAGGGCGGTGCCATGGACTATACGGTGGTGGTGTCGGCTTCGGCTTCGGACCCGGCTCCGCTGCAGTTCTACGCTCCCTTCACCGGGGCTGCTATCGGCGAGTACTTCCGCGACACGGGCCGTCCGGCTCTCGTGGTGTATGACGACTTGTCGAAGCAGGCTGTGGCTTACCGCGAGGTGTCGCTGCTGCTCCGTCGTCCTCCCGGACGTGAGGCTTATCCCGGCGACGTATTCTACCTGCACAGCCGCCTGTTGGAGCGTGCCGCTAAAATCAATGCCTCGGACGAAATCGCCCGCGACATGAATGACCTGCCCGACAGCATCAAGCACCTGGTGAAAGGCGGCGGTTCGCTGACGGCTCTACCCCTGATTGAGACGCAGGCTGGTGACGTATCGGCTTACATCCCGACCAACGTGATTTCGATTACGGACGGCCAGATTTTCCTCGAGACCAACCTGTTCAACTCGGGTGTTCGCCCGGCCATTAACGTAGGTATCTCGGTATCGCGCGTGGGTGGTAACGCGCAGATTAAGTCGATGAAGAAAGTGGCAGGTACGCTGAAGCTCGACCAGGCCCAGTTCCGCGAGCTGGAAGCCTTTGCCAAATTCGGCTCCGACCTCGACGCCTCGACCAAGCTCACCATCGAGCGCGGCCGTCGCAACCTCGAAATTCTGAAGCAGCCCCAGTACTCGCCTGTGAAGGTGGAGGACCAGGTGGCCATCATCTACGCCGCCACCAACGGTCTCCTCGACAACGTGCCCGTGAACCGCGTGCGTGAGTTCGAGAAGGAGTTCGGCCAGACGATGAACTCGCGTTACCCCGACGTGCTGAAGGCCCTGAAAGCCGGCAAGCTGGAGGACGCTGGCACCAAGGCCATCCGCGAGGTAGCCAAGGACGTTTCGGCGAACTACGCGGCCAAGTAAGTTGTCAGTAATGGGTTGTCAGTTGTTAGCTCCTGCTAATTACTGACGGCCTTCTGATGACTGACAACCAACAACCGATATCAAGTTTAAATGGCAAGCTTAAAAGAAGTCCGCAACCGCATTCAGTCGGTGACCAGCACGCAGCAGATTACCAAAGCCATGAAAATGGTGGCGGCTGCCAAGCTACGCCGGGCCCAGGACAACATCGTGCGGATGCGTCCCTACGCGCAGCGCCTGAATGCCATCCTGAGCAACCTGACCCGCAAGGC
Organism: Hymenobacter monticola; assembly: GCF_022811645.1. Classification (NCBI taxonomy): domain Bacteria; kingdom Pseudomonadati; phylum Bacteroidota; class Cytophagia; order Cytophagales; family Hymenobacteraceae; genus Hymenobacter; species Hymenobacter monticola. The sequence goes on from NZ_CP094534.1 coordinate 1,712,895, forward strand.
TGACTCCGACATCGTGAGCGACTACGGCGTGGCCCGCGAGGTGCGCCGCGTGCTGGTCATTGCCATCACCTCGGACCGTGGTCTGGCGGGTGCCTTCAACACCAACGTGTTTAAGGGCGTGAATGCGGCCATTGCTTCGCGCTACGCCAACCTGCCGGCGGCCAACATCTCGATGATGGCCATTGGCAAGAAGGCGCACGACTACTACGGCCGCCGCGGCCAGACCGTGGGCGACTATACCCACGTCTTCGCTAAACTGTCGTTCGAAACCGTGCGCGAGGCTGCCGAGGTAGCCATGCAAGGCTTCCGCGACGGGCAGTACGACGAGGTGGTGATGGTATACAACGAGTTCCGCAACGTGGCCACGCAGATTATCCGCACCCAGCAGCTGCTGCCGCTGGTGCAGGAAGAAGCGCCCGCTACGGCTACGCCAGAGTCGAACGTGGACTACCTGTTCGAGCCCTCGAAGGAGGACATCGTGCAGACGCTGATTCCGCAGTCCATCAAAATACAGCTTTACAAGGCAGTGCTGGAAAGCAACGCTTCGGAGCACGGCGCCCGCATGACGGCCATGGACAAAGCCACCGACAACGCCGGTGAACTCCTTAAGGCCCTTAAGCTGACCTACAACCGGACGCGTCAGGCGGCCATCACGACCGAGATTCTCGAAATCGTGGGCGGTGCCGAGGCACTGGCGGCGGGGTAAATGCTGCAAGCAATGCACAATTTGAGAGGCCCGCTTCCGTTGGAAGCGGGCCTTTTCTATGTTATTGTGGCAACCTGTGCTTCGGCTATGAAGTACGGTGGAGCCTATAGAGAAGAACTATACGATGCGTTGCTATTCCACCTTATTCTTCCCGATTTGCTATGCTAATGGCTGTGTTGTCGCCCCGCGTGGGCTTGCTATTGGGTTTGCCCATTCTTTCTCTGACGTGCGCTGAGGCCCGGGGCCAAGCTTTGGCTTCGCTCGACAGCGTGAGTGTTTACCCCAACCCGGCCCACATTCGGGCCACAGTGCTGGTGCCGACTGTGCCTGGGGCCACACGAATCACCGTCACGCTGTTGGATGCGCAGGGCGCGGTGGTATTTGAGCAGCCGGTGAGCCTGCTGAGGGGCGAAGGCGGTACGGCCGAGGTGCCGCTGCTGGGGCGGCAGCCGGGCCTGTACAGGGTGCAAGTGCGAACTAGCGACCAGCGTGTAGTCCGCCCGCTGAAAGTAGAATAGGGGGCTAGGGTTAGGTTTGAGGCCGTGGCAGCTGCCGCTCGCATAAGCTGCTCGCCCGATAGCAGCTTTGAAGCCGCCTTCTGATAACCAATGCTAAACCTGACGCGTACTTCTGTTTATTTGAACATTGCGGGCGCGCTTCCGGCCGGTTCGGGCGGTAGCCTGATACTGTACTCCTTGCGCCACAATCCCACCCGCACCGATGACCGAAACCGAAATTTTCGCTGAGTCCTACGGCCGCGTTTGGGTCGACGAAACCGTGCCGGGCGTAGTGATTCAATGGCTGGCGTTTGCCAACCGCACCGAGTTCATTGCCCTGCAGGAAACCGCCCTGCGCTACATCGAAGACCACGCCACGCCTGCCCGGCCCTGGGGCATGGTGGCCGATGTGCGCCGGATGGGCGCCATCCCCACCGAGGCCCAGCTGTGGCTGGTGCACGAGTTCAACCCTCGCGCCTACGCCGCCGGGCTGCGCGAGGTGAGCGTGGTGCCGGCCAACAACGTGTTTGGCCAGCTTGCCACCCAGCGCTACATGCGCGAAAGCGAGCAGGAAGCGGAAGCGCCCCTGCACACGGTGCTTTACCCAACAATGGAAGAGGCTTACGCAGGGGCCCGCTCCGCTTTGCAAGCCGCCGGCCGCTAGCCCGCCGGGTACCCGTGCCGGGGCTCCCTGCCTGGCACTGCGCACTTCGAGGCCGTGCATAACGGCTCATGGGAGGCAGCGGGCAGGCCAGGCCGAGGCGGCCTTCAAGGACCTGAGTGCCTACGCCGCCGGCGCTACCCCTGCCCGCCCCGACCTGTGGGCAGCGGCCAACTTCCCCCTCACCAAATCCGAAACCGCCCCGCGCCAAACCAGCCTGCTTGTGAGCGACCTCGCCCTAGCCGACGGCGCCAGCCCCCGCACCCTGCTGGCCACCGTGGATGCCCAGGCCGACATGTACGCCTACGACTGGCGCATTTTCCCGCGCGACACGCCCGCTGAGGAACTGGCCGGCGGCTACTGCTACCGCTTCTGCCTCACCCGCGAGGCCAAGGCCACCATCGATGCCCTCGACAGCGGCACGGCCTACGGCGTGGAGTGCGCCGCCTGGAACAACACCGGCCCCCTGCAATGGAGCGCGCCGGTATTCCGCATCGTGCAATAGGCTCGGCCGGTGACGGTCAGGCCGTTTCGGGACCGGATGGCCGCCGCCCCTCCGCCGGGAGGGGCGGCGACTTTGGTGTTTCGAGCGGGGCCGGGCCGAGAGGAGCCCAATATGACATAAACATGTCATAGCGCCGCGTGGGTTTCGGGCGTAGCTTTACCAGATTATTACTTTTCAATGAATTTGTTGGCCGTCGTCCTGGAGGGGAAGGGGGTGGTTGTTGCCGTTCACCTTTTTCCCGAGTGTATGCGTCTTTTTACGAGCTGTTTCGATTACATGGCCCACGTCCTGCGCCACGCCCTGACAGGCCACGCGCTTACGTTGCTACTGCTGGCCGGGCTGCTGCCACTGGCCGCCCGCGCCCAAGCCCCCGTAGTGACTGTGACGCCCGCCGGCCCCCTCACCCTGTGCGCCGGCAGCACCCAGACCCTGACGGCCACGGCCAACGTGCCCGGCTTCAACGTGGCCGGCAGTGGCTTCAACGGCCTCGTGCAGGCGCTGGCGGTGCAGGCCGACGGCAAGGTGCTGGTGGGCGGCGACTTCACGGCCTACAACGGCAACGCCAACGCCCCGGACTACGTGCTGCGCCTCAACCCCGACGGCTTGCTCGACAACAGCTTCAACAACGGCGGGGCCGGGGCCAACGGCATCGTGCAGGCGCTGGCGGTGCAGGCCGACGGCAAGGTGCTGGTGGGGGGGGGCTTCACGGACTACAACGGCAACGCCGCCGCCCCGGACCGGGTGTTGCGCCTCAACCCCGACGGCAGCCTCAACAACGCGGCTACGGCGCCGGCCGGGCTGACCTACACCTGGAGCAACGGGGCCACCGGCCCCAGCATCACGGTGAGCCAGCCGGGCGACTACCAGGCCACGGCCACCACCACCGCCAACGGCACCGGCTACAGCAACGTGGTGCGCGTGAACGCCCCAGCGGCCGTCACCGTCAGCTTGAGCCCGGCCGGCCCGCTGGCCTTGCCGGCCGGCGGCAGCGCCACGCTCACGGCCACGGCCACCATGCCCGGCTTCAACGTGGCCGGCAGTGGAGTCAATGGCAATGTGAGTGTAATGGCGGTGCAGGCCGATGGCAAGGTGCTGGTAGGCGGGCAGTTCACGGCTTATAACGGCAACGCCGCTGCCCCGGATGGCCTGCTCCGCCTTAACGCCGATGGCACGTTGGACGCCAGCTTTAACCTCGGCGGCGCCGGGGTGGGCATCGGCTCCGTGTCGGCAATAGCTGTGCAGCCCGACGGCAAGGTGCTAATCGGCGGCAACTTCTTTAGCTACAATGCCGCTGCCTCCCCGCGTTTGTTTCTGCGTCTTAATGCCAACGGCACCCTCGACACCAGCTTCAACCCCGGGGGAACCGGGCCCAATAATGCCATAGTGGATGAAGTACTGCTGCTGCCCGATGGCAGGGTGCTCATTAGCGGGCAGTTTACGTCGTATAATGGCATTGCCGCCGCCCCGGACGGAGTGTTGCGTGTCAACGCCAACGGCACGTTGGACACCAGCTTCAACCCCAGCGGCGCAGGGGTCAGCAACGGCACAGCAATAGCACTGGCGCTGCAGCCCGACGGCAAGGTACTGGTCGGGGGCAACTTTACGACCTACAACGGCAATGCTGCGGCTCCGGACTTCGTGTTGCGCCTCAACGCCGACGGTACCTTGGACACCAGCTTCAACCTCGGCGGGTCCGGGCCTAACCCCGCCAGCGTCGGCATCTCCGGCGGCTCTGTCACCCAGTTGGCGGTGCAGCCCGACGGCAAGGTGCTGGTCGGGGGGCAGTTCACTTCCTACAACGGCAACGCCGCGGCCCCAGACAATCTGCTGCGCCTCAACGCCGACGGCCGCCTCAACGACGCGGACGTGCCGCTGGCCGGGGCCACCTTCGTCTTCACACCCGGCAACACCGCCGGCTCCGCCCGCACCGTGAGCACGGCCGGCACCTACACCGCTACCGCCACCGCCCCGGCCACCGGCTGCACCTACACCTCCAACGCCGTGGTGGTGACCGTGGCCCCCGCCGACCTGACCATCAGCAACGCGCAAACCGTGCCCGCCGGCACCTACCACGACATCCTCGTGACCGGCCCCACCACGGGCGGCGCGGGCGTGGGCACCCTGGGCGGGGCCGTGACCGTGACCGGTACCGTGACGGTGCAGGCCGGCGGCGCGCTACTCACCAACTGCCAGCCCCTGACCGGCGGCGCGGGCACCAGCTTCGTGCTGGCGGCCGGCGGTACGCTCGGCATCTGCGACCCGGCGGGCATCGCGGCCACCGGCGCCACCGGCGCCGTGCAAACGGCCACTCGCAGCTTTGCGGCCGATGCTATTTATCTGTACAACGGCACCGTGGCGCAGGTCACGGGCACGGGCCTGCCTGGCACCGTGCGCGAGCTGGCTCTGAGCAACGCCGCCGGCGTCACGCTGAGCCAGCCCGTGCAGCTCACCCAGCGCGTGCTGCTGAGCAGCGGCAACCTCACCCTGGCGGGCCAGGCCCTGACCTTGCTGAGCGACGCCAACGGCACGGCCCTGGTGGCCAACTTGGGCGGCCTGGTGCTGGGCAACACGGCCACGCTGCAGCGTCACATCGAGACGAACACCGCCGCCAGCGGCTACCGCCACTACGCTAGCCCCATGCAGGCCGGCGCGGGCGCCGAAACCCTGGCTACGCTGGCCACCGCCGGCTACACGCCCGACTTCAGCGGGGCCGCCGCCTACAACAGCTCGGCCACGCCCAGCCTGGTGACGCCTTTCCCCTCGGTGTACCTGTACAACCAGGACCGCATTGCCGGCCTCACCAGCGACTACGGCACGTTTGACAAAGGCTGGTAGGCCGCCGTGGGCACCGAGGTGCCGCAGGCCGGGCGCGGCTACGCGGTGCAGGCCCCCGGCGCGGCGCTGGTCGACTTCACCGGCACCTTCACGTCGGGCAGCGTGAGCCGCGCCAACCTGCAGCGCGCCAGCACCGACCCGGCCACCGGCTGGCACCTGCTGGGCAACCCCTTCCCCAGCCCCCTCGACTGGAGCACCATGACCGTGGGCACCGCCGCCGCCGACAACCTGCAGAACGTGGACGGCGCCGTGTACGTGTACCAGAGCAGCGGCCCCTACGTGGGCAGCTACCGAACCTACCTAGCCGGCGCCCCCGGCAACGCATCGCCGCTTATCCCGGCCGGCAGCGGCTTCTTCGTGCACACCACCTCGCTGGCCACGCCCGGTACGGTGCGCTTCGCCGATGCCAACCGGGTGACGACTTTCGGCGCCCAGCCCGCCTTCGGGCGCGGCAACGACCCGCGCGCCCGCCTCACGCTCACCCTGCGCGGGGCCGCCGGCCCGGCCGACGCCCTGACCGTGTACGCCGACCCGGCCGCCACGCCGGGCTTCGACGCCGCGCTGGACGCCCTGAAGCTGCCCAACCCCACGGGCCTGAACCTCTCGGCCCAGGCCGGGGCCACCCCGCTAGCCCTTGATGCGCTGCCCGCCTTCGCGCCGGGCACCACCGTGCCGCTGGCCGTGGGCGTGCCCGCCGCCGGCGCCTACGTCCTGCAAGTGAGCGAGCTGGCGAACCTGCCCACCGGTACCGCTGCCGTGCTGGTCGACACCCAGCTGAACACCCGCACCGACCTGGCCGCGCTGCCCGCCGCCGGCTACGCCTTTGGCGTGACGGCCGCCCAGGCGGCCACACTCCTCACCGGCCGCTTTTACCTGAAGCTGGCTGCCGCTGGCCCCCTGGCCACGGCGGGCGGGCGCACCGCGGTCGGCTTGGCTCTCTTCCCCAACCCCACGCACGGCGCGGCCACCCTCACGGGTGCGCAGCCGGGCACGCGGGTGACGGTGTATGACGCGCTGGGCCGCTCGGTGACCTCGGCCACAGCCAACGCGGCGGGCACGGCCGCGCTGGTCCTGCCCACCGGCCTGGCCACGGGCGTGTACGTGATGCGCGCCGGTGGTGTGGCCCTGCGCCTCACGGTGGAGTAGTCCACAACCCGAAACGAAGAAGGCCCCGACGCTGAGCGCCGGGGCCTTCTTCGTTTCGGCCGGTGCGGGGTTAGTTGCGCCGCTTTTGTGGCTTGGGCGCTTCGGGCTGCGTCGCGAGTAACTCCAGCAAGCGAGCCGGGCTTATTTCGGTGAAGTCCTTGATGACAGCGAGGGGGGCTTGGAATGCTTTGGCCGGCAGGGTGGTGGCCACGGCCACACAGCGCATGCCAGCGCGGTAGGCGGCTTGCTCGCCCAATACGGCATCTTCAAACACGATGCAGTTTTCGGGCTTCACGTGCAGCTTAGCGGCAGTGGTGGTGTAGGTATCGGGGTGGGGCTTGCCCTTGGGCACGTCGTCTTTGCCAACGATGACGTCGAAGTACTGGCGCAGGTCGAGGTGGTCGAGCAGGTAGCTGAGGGTGGGACCGCCCGAACCGGTGCCAAGGCCGATTTTGAAGCCCTCGGCCCGGGCCGCTTTTAGAAATTCGACCAGGCCGGGCAGGGCGCGGCGCTTGCTCCAGTACAGCGTGCGGTAGAGGAACTCGCGCTGCTCAGCGTAGATTTCGAGCTGCTCTTCGGCAATGGGATGGCGGAAAACGCTTTGGATAATTTCGCCGGCCGGCATGCCGTTGAGGCGCTTGAGGAGCTGGCGGGCGTTGGTGGTCAGGCCGAGGTCGCGGAAGAGGAGCTGAAAGGCGCGGGCCTGCACGGGCGTGTTGTCGACAAGGACGCCGTCCATGTCGAAGATGAGGGCTGGTTTCATAGGGGGAGGGAAGTAGCGCGGGCTTTTAGGCCGCAAGTCAGTCAGCTAGATATTCGCGGACTAGAAGCCCGCGCTACGGTGCCCGGACGGGTTTGGTAACCTTGCGTACGCATGATGGGGGAGGGGCGGCGGTATCTTTGCCGAGCTTTTGCTTTTAGCTATTTCATGAAGAAGACCATGTTGCTGGCCTTGTTGGCGTTGCCAACGCTAGCCGCCAAGCCCGAAAAACCCGTGCCGCGCCCCAAGCTGGTGGTGGGCATTGTGGTGGACCAGATGCGCTACGACTACATTTACCGCTACTGGAGCAAGTACCCGGCCGGCGGCTTCCGGCGCCTGCTGGGCGAGGGTTTCAGCTACGAGAGCTGCCACTACAACTACGTGCCCACCTACACCGGTCCGGGCCACGCCAGCGTGTACACGGGCACCACGCCGGCCGTGCACGGCATTGTGGGCAACAACTGGTTTGAGCGCGAAACCGGCAAGGGCACCTACGTGACCGAAGATAAAACCGTGCACGCCGTTGGGGGCACCGAAGCCGCGGGCCAGATGTCGCCGCGCCACCTGCTCAGCACTACTATCACCGACGAGCTGCGGCTGGCCACGAACTTCCAGGCCAAAACCATTGGCGTGAGCATGAAGGACCGGGGCAGCATCCTGCCCGCCGGCCATGCCGCCACCGCTGCCTACTGGTACGACGGCACCAATGGCGCCTTCATCAGCAGCACCTTCTACCAGCCGGCTTTGCCCGATTGGGTGCAGAAATTTAATGCGTCGGGCCACGCGGCCGAGTACCTGAACAAGCCCTGGAACACGCTGCTGCCCATCGCCGACTACACCGAAAGCTCGCCCGACGATGTGGCCTGGGAGGCCGCCTTCAAGGGCGAAACCAAGCCCGTGTTTCCGCACGACTTGCCGGTGCTTTCGGCCGGAGCGCCCGCCTCGGTAGCGCCCGCCCTCAAGAACTCAGGCGACACCAAGAACCCCCAGACGCCCAACCAGAACCTCGACCTCATCCGCAGCACGCCCTTCGGCAACTCGCTCACCACCGATTTTGCCCTCGAAACCCTGCGCCAGGAGCAGATGGGCCAGCGCGGCATCACCGATTTCCTGGCTGTGAGCTACAGCAGCACCGACTACGTAGGCCACCAGTTCGGCCCCAACTCCATCGAGGCCGAAGACACCTACCTGCGCCTCGACCGCGAACTGGCCCGCCTGTTTGCGGCGCTGGATAAGCAAGTGGGGAAGGGCCAGGCCCTCGTCTTCCTAACAGCCGACCACGCCGCGGCCCACGCCGTGGGCTTCAACAACGCCCACCGGCTGCCGGGAAGCGGCGTGGGCCCCAGCGTCATCCGCGACTCAGTGCAGCGCGCCCTCACGCGCCAGTACGGCGCCGGCCAGTGGGTGCTCAGCTACGAAAACCAGCAGGTGTACCTCAACCGCCCGCTGCTGAAAAATAAGAATATCGACCTCAGCAAGGCCCAGGCGGCCGTGGCCGCCGCCCTGCTCACACTGCCCGGCGTCACGCAGTCGCTCACGGCCCTGGATTTGCAGCGCGCCCACTGGAGCGAGGGCCTGGGCATGTACCAGGAGAACGGCTTCTACGCCCCGCGCTCGGGTGATGTGCTCACCGTGCTGGCCCCCGGCTGGCTCGAAGCCTACGCCTACCCCGTGGTGAAGGGCACCACCCACGGCTCGGCCGGTGCTTACGATACGCACGTGCCGCTGCTGTTCTGGGGCTGGGGCGTGAAGCACGGGGCGTCATCGGCCGCCGTGCACATCACCGACATTGCGCCCACCATTGCGCAGTTTCTGCACATTCAGGAGCCCAGCGGCTGCTCGGGTGTGCCCCTGCGTGACGTGCTGGGGCGGTAGGTTGTAGCGTGGACTCTGCGAGTCCGCGAGCGAGCGGAGCGAGCAAACGGGCCTGGGCTTGCCTATTCGCTGCGCCCACGTGCGGACTCGCAGAGTCCACGCTACATTTTTTATAACCAAACTCCCTTTCCCGCTTGTAATTTTGACCACCCCAACCGCCAAGTAGACGGTTGTTTACCCTTCATATGACCCATTTCAACCCCTGGCACGACGTGTCGCGCGGCGACGAGACGCCCACCATCGTGCAATCCATCATTGAAATCCCCAAAGGCAGCAAAGGCAAGTACGAGCTCGACAAAGAAAGCGGCCTGCTGAAACTCGACCGCGTGCTCTTCTCGGCCGTGCACTACCCGGCCGCCTACGGCTTCATCCCCCAGACGTATTGCGACGACAAAGACCCGCTTGATATTCTGGTGCTGTGCTCGGTTGATATCGTGCCCATGTGCCTCGTGGAGGCCAAGGTCATCGGCGTGATGCAGATGGTGGACCAGGATGAGGAAGATGACAAAATCATCGCCGTGGCCGCCCACGACATTTCGGTGAATCACTACAACGACATTTCGGACTTGCCCCCCCACACGCTGCTCGAAATGCAGCGCTTCTTTGAGGACTATAAGGCCCTAGAACACAACAAGCACGTGGTGGTGGAGCGCTTCATGGGCAAGGAAGACGCCTACCGCATCATCAACGACAGCATCAAGCTCTACGAAGAGACGTTTGGCAACCGCGAAGCTAAATAGCTACGGTTGACCTTCTTTTTTGTAAGTCGTCCGTAAAGGCGAAGCATGGCCATAACCCGTCCTGCTTCGCCTTTTTGGCGTTTTTTATACGAGAATAGTCTCATTATCGTCATTTTGCTGCTCACGCTGGGCACGCTGAGCGGCCAGTTCGTGACGGGCTGGCATGATTACAACGACGAGCTCAAGGACATGGGCTTGGCCCAGCTCTCGGCCGGGCAGTATTTCCATTCCGGCCATTTCCTCGAAGCTACGTTCGAAAACTGGGAAAGCGAGTTCCTGCAAATGGGGCTCTATGTGGTGCTTACCATATGGCTGCGCCAGCGGGGCTCATCGGAGTCGAAAAAGCTGTACGAGGAAGAGGAAGTCGATGCCGAGCCCGACCAGTCCAAGAAGGACGCGCCTTGGCCCGTGCGACAAGGCGGCCTCGTTCTTACGCTCTATAAAAATTCGCTGAGCATCGCGTTTTTCCTGCTGTTTGCCATGTCGTTCTACCTGCACGCCCGCGGCGGGGCCGAAGTCTACAGCATCGAGCAGGTGCACGACGGCAAGCCGGCCGTGGGCGTGGCAGAGTATATGGGCACTTCGCGCTTCTGGTTCGAGTCGCTGCAGAACTGGCAGAGCGAGTTTCTCAGCATCCTGAGCATCGTGGCGCTCAGCATCTTCTTGCGCCAGCACGGCTCGCCCCAGAGCAAGCCCGTTGACGCTTCCTATAGCGAAACCGGCGGGTAGCCGCGTTTGAGCATGCTCACCGCTTGGCGGGCTCCCCGGGTTTCGGCCCGCTCGTGGGCAGTAGGACCTGATAGGTGTTCCAGAACTCCTCCCGGTAGGGCACGTTCGCGTTGGCTTCCATCAGCGAGGTTTGCAGCACGACCGGCTTGGCCAGCTCCACGCTGTTGGTGAGGAGTTCCTTCACGTCCTGCCGACGGTGCTGCGTGCTGTCGCGCAGCACAAAGCGCGCGGTGGTTTCGCGCCGGGCGTACTGCCGGAAATAAGTGCCTTTCGCTTCTTCGTACTGGTACACGTCGTGGTGCTGCCAGAACCTGGTGGCCGGCTGCGCAAACCCGTAGCGGCCGTACTCCCGGGGCTTCGTGAGCTCGGTGGGGCTGCGCGTGGTGAAGGCTTCGTACTTGACGACGGCAAAATTTTCGGTGTCCACAAACACGCTACCCGTGTACGCCTCGGGGGCCGGGTAGCCGTAGGGCGTCGTAAATGCGCTGGGCCGGTTGCACACGAATCCTACTTCATACACCGTTCGGCCGTTGTATTGGGTTTCGCCTTTCAGCGTGAAGGTGTACTTGTCGGCGGTGGCGGCCTCCAGCGGGTTGCGGGTGGTAAGCACCGGGTCGTCGCTCCACAGCAGCCAGAAATCGGGCGACTCCTGGTATTCCGGCAGGCGGGCATCGCCGGTTTTGCGCTGCTGCCGCACTTGCAGAAAGCGTTGCTTGCGGGCGTGCTCCCAGCTGCCCCGGCGGTAGCCCTCCTGGTCGTAGCCATCGAGGGCGGCTTCCCGCTGCACGCGCAGCGAGTCGTCGCGCCAGTGTTGGGCCCGCGAATACAGCTGCATGCTGTGCGCCTGCTGCGGGTAATTGGTGGTGATGTGTTCGCGGGCTTTGGCCAGAATGGCCGTTGCGCTCAGCGGGGCCCGCACCACCACCTCGCCCAACAGCTGCCCCTGCGGCACCAGCTGCAGGCGCAGGGGGGCGCCCGCGGGGTGCCGGGCCAGGCTCAGGCGCACCGAGGCATAGCCCAGGCAAGATACCTGCACGGTATCGCGGGTGTGCGCGGCGGGCACAAACAGCGCAAAGTCGCCCTCCAGGTTGGTGACCGTGCCCACCGCCGTGCCCCGAATGCCCACGCTGGCAAACGAAACGGCCGCTCCGCTCTTGGAGTCGCGCACCTGGCCCAGCAGCCGTAGCCCCGCCACCGGCGCGGCCGGTGCGCTAGTCACCGCCAGCAGCGTGGTGGGATGCATGGTGCGCGTAAAAAACAGCCCGTCGAACACCGCTTCCCAGGGGCCGCGCAAGGGCAGGTAGCCCAGGGGCGAGGCGTAGTAGCTGTCCAGCGGGCCGTTCTGCAGGTTCACGAAGCCCCGGGCGCACCCGCGCTGGCCGAACGCGGCCTCGATGCTGCCGGGCGGCGGCACGGGCACCGGGTGCAGGCTGGTGGTGTCGCCCGCCCGGCCGTAGGTACCGTCGTAGGCCACAAAGCCCACCGCGTAGGCTTGCGCGCCCAGGGCCTGCTTCACCAGCCGGCCCATGGGCACGGCCCCGGCCAGCATTTGGCGCGCCGACATGGCCTCGTCGTCGGCCGCGTGTTGCTGCCGCCGTAGTTGTTGCACGTAAGCCGCCGTCACGGCATCGTCGGTTTCCAGCCGTTCGATGCGGTTGGCAACGTGGTAGGAGGCGGCCCACACGATGATTTTGGCGTGCTCGGGCTGCCGGGCCAGGAAGAGCAGGTTGTCGGCCATCAGCGCGTCGCGGGAGTTTTGGACCACTTCCTTGCGGCCGCGGGCTTCGCTTTTGGCATCCTGTGCGTAGCGGGCCGTGGTGTGCAGCCACTGCTGCCAGAAGGCGGCCCGGTGGGCCTGCGCGGGCTGCTGCGCCGCGATGTAGCCGAGCGACTGCCGTACCCGCCGAAACCAGCGGTCCAGCCGCACGGTGTCGGCCGGGTGCTGCAGCTGCTGTTTGAAGTCGCCACCAGCCAGCTCGGCCAGCAGCTCCTGGGCGGGGTAAAAATCCGCCTCCGTCCACTTCGTGCGCCGGTCCTGGGCCACGAAGCCGCGCAACTCCGGCAGCAGCTGCTCGGCCGAATACTCGCCGCTGAGCTGGCAGTCGAACCCGGCCAGGCGCAGCTTGGGGTGCGTGCTCAGGTAGGCCGCCAGCGCCTGAAACTCCGCCGTGCCCGACCAGATGCCTTCGTACACCGACTTCTGCAGCACGGGCAGCACCGGTTGGCCCGCCGCTATTTCGCGGCGCGCCTTGTCCAGCGCGTACATGTCGCTCTCAAAAGCCAGGGTGTTGAAGCCCAGCGAGTCGTGCAGGTAGCGAATCAGGTCGATTTTGGCCTCAAACGTTGCCCCATCGAAATGCGACTGCTCGCCCAGCATGACCACGCGGACCGCCCCCAGCGCCTTGCGAACCGGCGCGTAGTGGTCGGGTGCTTCGGGCGTCAGGCACTGCAAGGGCAGCGTGGGCATCGGCGGTCCCGCCGGCCGTGCCTGGCCAACCGCGGCCAGGTGGCCGATTACACTCAACAGCCCCACCAACAAGAAATGAAGCAGCGGGAAATACCTGGTTTTTCTCATCGGGTTATTAGTGGGGCAAGTCAACAGGTTGCTCATATATAAATGCATCACAATCAATGGCGTGGGTCTGCCTATCGCTGCTGTAAAAATAGAGCAAGTTTGGGCTGATAACGCAAGCCGGGCAAAGCATCGTGTTTCAGCAATGCCGCTTGCTGCGCTTCAAATACCAGCCCCGCATCGGCCCTGCCCCGGCGCCGTTTTACCTTCGCTCCGTGGATTCTCCAGCTTCCTTCGCCGCCCCCGGGGCCGGCCGCGGCATTGCGCGGCGGGTGCTCGATGCCGTGCTGTTCAGCAGCGTGTGGCTGGCCGGCGCGGCGGCGGCCCAAACGGCGGCTTCGTTCCACCGCTGGCCCACGGCGGCGGGCGGCGTAAACGGCCGGGTGGTGGCGCTGGTGTTTGCCGCTACGCTGCTCGTGTACAACCTCGACGCCGTGCTGCCCTTCAAGCACCGGCAGCCGGCAGCGGGCTCGGGGCGCAAGGCCTGGCAGCAGCGACACCGCCGGGCGCTGGCGGTGCTGGCTGGCGCAGCTGCCCTGGCCGCCGCATACCTTTTTCTGGCCGATGGCTGGTGGCACTACTTGCCGGCGCTGCTGCCCCTCACGGTGCTGGCGCTGGTGTACTCGTGGCCCTTGGTACGCTGGCAGGGCCAGCGCAGGGCCGTGCGCGAGGTACCCTTGCTTAAAGGCTTTCTGATTGCGGGCGTGTGGTCGGCCATCACCGTGGGCTTGCCCGCGTTGGCCCTGCACCGCCCGCTGGCCGAGGCGCTGGGCCTGCTCACGCAACGCTTCGCCCTGGTGCTGGCCCTCACTATTGTGTTCGACATCCGCGACCTGACCCGCGACCGGGCGGCCGGCACCCGCACCTTCCCGGTGGTGCTGGGCGTGGCCGGCGCCAAAGCCGCCGCGCTGGCCTTCCTGGCCGCCGCCATGACGCTGGGCTACGAGCGGGGCGTGCCACCGCTGGGGCTGGGCCTCACGGCACTGGCCGCGGCGGCCGTTATTCTGCTGGCCGAGGAGCGGCGGAGCGACTACTTCTTTGCCCTGTGGGCCGATGGCGTGCTGCTGGTGCCGGCGGTATTGTATTTGGTAGGAAGTTAAAGCCGAGTAGCGGCCGCCCGCTAATTTCCGGGCCTATTCACTTCTTGTTCACTGTTTATGCCCGTTGTCGACCCTTCCACTGTGTTTCCGCTGGCTGGCTATGAACGGCTATGCTTCTTGAAAAACGTAGTTGACCACCCGCAGATAACCGTGGGCGAATACACGTACTACGACGATTTCGAGGACGTTGCCAATTTTCAGCGGCGCGTGCGCTACCTGTTCGATTTCACCGGCGACCATCTGCGCATCGGTAAATTCTGCATGCTGGCCTCGGGCGTCGAGTTCATCATGAATGGGGCCAACCACTTGGCCGATGCCATCAGCGCCTATCCCTTTGCTGTGTTTGGCGGCGACTGGGCGGGGGCAATGGCCGGCAAAGCTTACCCCAGCAAGGGCGATACTGTGGTAGGAAACGACGTGTGGATAGGTTACCGCGCCACCATCATGCCGGGCGTGACCATCGGCCACGGGGCCATCATCGGCGCCTGTGCGGTGGTCACACGCGACGTGCCGCCCTACGCCATTGTCGGCGGCAACCCGGCCCGCGTCATCCGCATGCGCTTCGATGCGGACACGGTGGCTCGCTTGCTAACCTTGGCGTGGTGGGACTGGCCCATGGAAAAGATTACCCGCTTCGCTCCGCTGCTGACAGGCGATGTGGCCGCATTTCTGGCGGCTGCGGAGTTGTAGCGCCGGTTTCAGCTTGTGCGGGCCGTGCAACAATGCACCAACTAAATCTGCGCCTGCACCTCCGCCAGCGCCGGGCCAATGTGCCGCACAATGTCTCCAGCCACCAAGCCAGCTTGCCCGGTATGCACGGCGGCCAGGTCGCCGGCCCGGCCATGGGCGTACACGCTTAGCCGCACGGCTTCGAAGGCCGGCAGTTGGGCGTGGGCGCGCAAAGCCAGGAGCACGCCCGTGAGCACGTCGCCGCTGCCGCCGGTGGCCATGCCGGCGTTGCCGGTGCTGTTGAAGTGCAGCTCGCCGGTGGGCGTGGCCAGGCATGTGTAGGCGCCCTTCAGCACCACCAAGCAGCGGTGTGCGGTGGCAAAGTCGCGCAGCAGCTCCAGGCGGTGGTAGTCGTCGCGGGCGGGCTCGGTGAGGCGCTCAAATTCCTTGGGGTGGGGCGTTAAAATGGTGTTTTCGGGCAGCAGCTTGAGCAGCGCACGGTGGCTGCCGAGCAGGTTCAGTGCGTCGGCGTCGATGACGAGGGGGAGCGGGGTGGGGCGCTTTTCGGTGGATTTGGCAGCGTTTTTCAGCAGCTTGCGCAGCACGGTGTAGGTGGCTTCCGCCTGCCCCAGGCCGGGGCCAATGCCCACGGCCTGGTAGGCGTCGAGCTTGGGCAGCTTGCTGAGGTAGGCCACCTGCGGGTCGGGCAGGCACATGGCTTCGGGCTGACTGATTTGGAAGATGTCGTAGCCGCAGCCCGGCACATGTGCCGTGAGCAAGCCCACGCCGCCGCGCAGGCAGGCCCCGGCCGCCAGCACGGCCGCGCCCATCTTGCCCCGGCTGCCAGCCAGCAGCAGCGCGTGCCCAAAGGTGCCTTTGTGGCTGAACTTGGGGCGCGGCGGGAGCGCGCCGGCCACCGCAGCGGCATCGGTATAGTGCCAGGGCGTGGCCGTTTCATTGATAAAACGCTTGCTCAGGCCGATGTCCTCGACGTGCCACGCGCCCACAAAGTCGGCATTCTGCGGCAGCAGAAAAGCCAGCTTGGGCAGGCCGAAGCTGACGGTGTGCTGCGCTCGTACCACCGCGCTATCAGCCGGCTGGGGAGCTTCGGCGAAGAGGCCACTGGGCAGGTCGATGGCCACCACGCGGGCTTGGGCCTTATTCAGGTGCCGCACAACGGCAGCGGCCAGCCCTTCCAGCGGCCGGCTAAGGCCGGTGCCAAACAGCGCGTCAACGACCAGCGTGCCGGACGCGATTTCCGGCAGCTTCTCCGCTTCCATTTCAGCCACGGGCACGGCGGCGGGCAGCTGCTGGCGGTTGTGCTGCCAGTCGGCCGACTGCTTTTCGGCGGGCAGCAGGGCCACGCGCACTGCATAGCCGGCCTGGTGCAGCAGCCGGGCTGCTGCGAGGCCGTCGCCGCCGTTGTTGCCGGGGCCGCACAGCAGCAGGATTTCGCCGGCTTCGTTGGAGTCGAACTGGTGGGAAAGCCATTCGACGAAAGCGCTGGCGGCGCGCTCCATCAGCTGGGCCGAAGTGATGCCCTGTTCCTGAATGGTGGCTTGGTCGAGGGCGCGGGTTTGGGCGGCAGTTAGGATTTTCATGGGGAAGACGAGAGGTCAGTAGCGCGAACTTTATAGTTCGCGTAGCAGAACGGCAATGGTTGCAACGGCGCAGGGTACGCGAACTACAAAGTTCGCGCTACTTTAAACCTACTTTTGAGCATGCAAGAAACCACCCGCGTCTTCATCGTGCCCGGCCTCGGCAGCTCCGGCCCCGAGCATTGGCAAACCTACTTCGAGCGCGAGCTGCCCGAGTGTACGCGCATTGAGCAGCGCGAGTGGGACGTGCCCGACCGCGCCGAGTGGGTGGCCCGCCTCGAAGACACCCTCGACGGCGAAGACCTGAGCCAGGTGGTGCTGGTGGGCCACAGCCTGGGCTGCGTCACCATCGCACACTGGGCCGGGCTGCACGGCCACCGCATCAAGGGCGCGCTGCTGGTTGCGCCCAGCGACGTGGACACGGCCCATTACGCCGCCTTTCCCACCACCGGCTTCGGGCCCATGCCGCTGGCCCGGCTGCCGTTCCCGAGCAAGGTCGTGTTCAGCCAGAACGATGAGTGGGTGACGCCCGCCCGCGCCCACCAGTTTGCCGAAGCCTGGGGCGGCGAGCTGGTCGATATCGGTGAGGCCGGCCACATCAACGCGGCCAGCGGCTACGGGCCGTGGCCGGCGGGGCTGGCGTTGCTGCAGGAGTGGCTGTAAGGAAAAGCGCGGCGATGCGTCTATCCGGGGCGGCCAAAAACCTCCGGGAGCTGGCCGCGTTTACCATATTCCTACCTCAAATTCGCTGATATGCAAACCTGGAACGACGTCATCCGCCTCGCCAACCACCCCATTCCTTCGCCGCGCCGCGTGGAGAAAACGCCCGCCGAGTGGCGCGCCCAGCTCACGCCCGAGCAGTTCCACGTCACCCGCGAGCACGGCACCGAGCGCGCCTTCACCGGCGAATACTGCGAGGCCCATGAAGCCGGCCTCTACGCCTGCGTGTGCTGCGGCACTCCGCTCTACGACTCGCGCACCAAGTTCGAGTCGGGCACCGGCTGGCCGAGCTTCACGCAGCCCGTCGATGAAAGTGCCATCCGCTACAAGAAAGACACCAGCTACGGCATGGTGCGCGTGGAAGTGCTCTGCAACGTGTGCGACGCCCACCAGGGCCACGTCTTCCCCGACGGCCCGGCGCCCAGTGGCCTGCGCCTGTGCATCAACTCGGCCAGCATCAAGCTGGTGACGGAGGGCCAAGGCGCGGCCGTAGCGCAATAGCTGTTGGCTGAGTTATAATTCAGTATAGCGTAATTTTAAGCCGAGCTCACACTGCTTACGCAGTGGGCTCGGCTTTCTTATTCCCACCATTTTCTGTTTTAATGAAGAAAGAATTACTCCCTGTTTTGTTGTTGACGAGCCTATTAGCCCAGCCTGCGGCTGCGCAATTGCGCCAGCACCGCGAGCCACAGGCTGCTACCCTGCCGGCCCCGGCCCAGCGCCTCGCGTCTAACACCAACTTTCGCCAGCTCACGGCCCTCAAGCAGCAGTACCGCGGCGGCACCTGGCTCGATACCCTGCGCTACACCTATTCCCGCTTCACGGCCCTGAACAAGCCCCTGCGCGAGCTGCGCGAAAACGCGCCAACCCGCGGGGCGGCCCTGCGCGCCCTGCGCCAGGAAAGCTACCAGTACAACGCCGCCGGTAAGCTCACGTCGGACTCGACCTTTGCCTACACCAACGGCATGCTCAACACCACCGCTACCCAAGCCTACAACTATACCTACGACGCCCAGGGCAACCTGCTGCAGGAACTACACAGCTTGCGACTGAACGGCACCTGGCGCCCCTACGGCCGCACCACCTACACTTACAACGCGCAGGGCCAGAACATACGCATTCTTGATGAGTCGTACTTCGGCTCGTCGTTTCTGGCCGATGACCAGGAACTGTTCACCTACAACGCCCAGGGGCAGGTGACGGTAGACGAGTTCCAACTGGCCGATATTTCGGGTACCAACTTTAGCCCCTTTCAGCGCAACCTGTTCACTTACAACGCGGCTGGCCTGCGCCTGACCGACACGCAGCAGGGGTACACCAACGGCACGTACGTCAACGCCTACCGCGTCACGAATACCTATACGGCTACGCCCATTGGCGTGCCCGCCGCCACGCAACTGGCCAGCTACGTTGTGGAGCGGGCCAGCGGGGCCACGGCCTGGGCGCCCTATTCGCAGGGCATCGAAACGTACGATGCCGATGGCAACCTGACCACTGACCTGTACCAGGTGTACAGCAACGGCGCTTACGCGAACGACTACCGCTACGTGTACACCTACCAGCGCGTGCTGGCCACCACCCCGGCCAAATCGCTGCAGGCCGGCCTGGTCGTCTCACCCAACCCCAGCCCCGCTGCCCAGCCGATGCGGCTACACTACACGCTGCCCGCTACGGCAGCCATATCGGTGACCGTGTTCGATGGCCTGGGGCGGGTGTTGCTCAATCAAACGGCTGGTGTGCAGACTGCAGGCGAGCACACGCTGCAGTTGGCGCAATTGCCCCAGGCGCCGGGCATCTACACCGTACGCCTCACAGCCGGAACGCAAAGCCAGAGCGTGAAGCTGGTGGTGAAATAGCAAACGACTGCCCGGTTGGAAAGCCGCTCCTGTATTTCAGGAGCGGCTTTTTTGTGCTTTAACTGTGAAAAAGCGGGGCTGTTCGACCCAGCGAGTGCTTGGCGGTGCCGATTTAGCGGCGGGAAACGTACACCTTTGCACCCCGCCGGCTGGCAGGGTCGCCGTTTCCGAAACGAACCTGCTGCCACCTGTTGTTGCAGGTATTCAGCCGGGGAGCTATCTGTTCGCTTCTTCCAATCCCACCCACTATGTCTTTGCTCTTCACCGATTTTGCTTCCTGGCAAGCCCACTGCGCCGAAACCGGCGAGCCACTTTACCAACCCGTTCTGACCTATGAAATTGAGCAGAAGGGCCGCACCGAAGACGAAATCTGGGCCGGCCTGCAGCGGGCATACGACGTGATGCGCGATGCCGTGCACGAGGGCCTCACCGGCAACATGACTTCCCGCTCGGGCATGATAAACAACGGGGCCAAGAAAATTGCCGCCTCGCCCGTCACCGTCCTTTCCCCCGAGTTCAAGCAGCTCGTTACCCGCGCCCTGGGCGCGAAGGAGGTGAACTCCTGCATGGGCCGCGTGGTGGCCGCGCCCACGGCCGGGGCTTCGGGCATCCTGCCCGGCGTGCTGGTCACGCTGCAGGATTTGCACAAGCTTGAAGACCGGCGCATTCTGGAAGGCTTGCTGGTGGCGGCCGGCATTGCCCTCATCATCGAGCAGAATGCTTCGCTGGCCGGCGCCGTGGGCGGCTGCCAGGCCGAAACCGGCTCGGCCGCGGCCATGGGCAGCGGGGCCATTGTGTACTGCCTGGGCGGGCCCGTCGAGCAGGTGTTTGCGGCCGTAGCCGTCACCATTCAGTGCATGCTCGGGCTGGTGTGCGACCCCGTGGCCGGCCTCGTGGAAGTGCCCTGCGTGGTGCGCAACGCCTCGGCCGCGGCCATCGCCTTCAGCTCGGCCCAGATTGCCATCGCCGGCATCGACCCGGTCATTCCCGTTGACCAGTGCGTGGCGGCCCTCGGCGAAGTGGGCCAGGCCATGGAAACCCGCTACAAAGAAACGGCCCTCGGCGGCCTGGCCGCCACCAAGCGCGGCAAGGAAATCGAGAAAATGGTGCTGGTGCAGGACGTCAACATCCTGCCCGACAGCAACGAGCTTTAATCAATACTTATTAACAAAAAAGCCCCGCTGGCACTGCCAGCGGGGCTTTTTGATGCGCCTGCAAAAAGCTATTCGCGCACAATGCGGCGCAGGTCGGTGCCGCCTTCGGTGGTCACGCGCAGCGTGTACACGCCCGCGGCCGCGGCCGACAGGTTCAGCTGCGTTTGCGATTGACCAGCGGCTACCTGCTGGGTGAGCACCACGCGGCCCACGGCGTCATACACGCTCAGCTGCACGGCTTTGGAGTAGCCCTGGAGCTGCAGCGTGAGCATACCGGTAGCGGTGGGGTTCGGGAACAGGTGCAGGGCCGAGCCGGCCAGCGGCTGCGTCGTGGCCGTGATGGTCACCGGCGTGGACGGGGCCGACTGGCAATTGCCCGTGGTGCTGATGAAACGCACCGAGTAGCCCGTGGGCGTGGTGGTGCCCGTAGCGGTGTAGGTCTGGCTGGTGGCGCCGGCGATGGGGTTGCTGCCCTGGTACCACTGGTAGGTGGTGCCGGCCGGTGCCGCGCTGCTGGTGAACAGTGCCGTGCTACGCGTGGGGTAGCTCACCGTGACGGTAGGCGTAGCCGGGAGCGGAATTGCCGTCACCTGGATGGGGGTGCGGGTAGCGCCCACGCAGGCCGTGCTCAGCGAAATGTTGTAGAAGTAGTAGTAAGCGGCCAGCGGGGTGCTGTTGATGCCGTTCGTGATGCTGAAATTGCCGCTGGGCGAGGTGATGGGGAACGACACACCGGTGGGCAGCGGGTTCTCACGCAACAGGTCGGTAAGGCCGGTGTAGGCTTTCACCACCAGCTGGTAGCCCGTGCCGGCGCCGGGCACGGTCAGGTTCAGCTGCACCGTGACGGGGGTACTGGCACCCGAGCCGGTCATGTTCAGAGCCGGCGTGGCCGCGATTTCGGTGCCAGTGCCGTCGCGCAACGCGAAGGTGATGGTGCCCGTGCCCACGGGATAAATAACGGCCGACTGAATGGTCAGGCCGGTGGTGGTGCTGAAAATCAGGCCGGTATCGACGGCGAGGAAGCCGCTGGTCACGGTGGGGGCCGTGCGGCCGCCAATCTCCGACGAGCCCGTAGATGCCTCAGCGTAGAAGGTGGTGTTCGTGGTGACGGCCGGGGTTACCACCGAAGTGGCCGTGCCCGTCGTGGTGGCGCCGGTCAGGGCCGTGCCGCCGGTGGCCGCGGTGAAGAACTGCACCGTGGTGCCGGCCGGGGCGTTGGCCGTGAGCGTGGCCGTGCTACCGGCGCACACCGATACCGGCGACGGGGTGCCCGTCAGCTGCGGGTTGCTCACCGTCACGGCCACCACGTTCGAGGTCACCACCGTGGTGCCGCAGGTCACCTGGGCGCGGTAGTAGGTGGTGCTGTTGATAACCGGCGTGGTGTAGCTGGCCGACGTAGCGCCCGCAATGTTGGTGAAAGTACCCGTGGCGCTCGTGCTGCTCTGCAGCTGGATGGCGCCGTTGAGGGCGCCGGCCAGGCTGAGGGCCGTGGTGCCCGAGTTGCACAGCGACGGCGAAGCGGCCGTCAGCGTGCCGGCCACCGGGGCTGAAACCGTGATGGTAGGGCTGGGCGTCAGGGTGTTGTTGGCGGTGTTGGCGTCGCCGGCCACGCTGGCTGTGATGGCAAACGAATAAGAGCCCACCGTCGAGAGGTTTACCGTGGTGCCCGTGCCGGTCAGCGGCACGTTCAGGGTGGCGCCCCCGGCCAGCGTGCCGGTGTTCAGCGTGAACGTCAGCGTTTGGGTGGCCACGCCGGTGGGGCCGGTCACTACCACCGTGATGGTGGCGGGCGTTGTAGCGAAGTTGAGCGCCGACGTGCCCGCGTTGCGGATGCTCACCGTCACGGCCTCAGCCGAGCCGTAGCAGGCGCCCGAAGCGCCGGCCGCCGCCGGGGCCACTAGGCCCGCGGCTGCAATGTCGACGGCCACCACCGTGAATTCATAGGCGCCAATGTCGGGCGTGGTGCCGCGCGTGGCGCCGGTGTAGTCTACCGTGACGCCCGTGATGGGCGTGCCCACGTTGTTGAGGGCCACGTTGGTGGGCGTCAGGTTGTAGGGCACCGCGGTGGTTTGCACAAACTGCGGGTCCACGCTCACCGAGTTGGCTTCCTGGCCGGTAGCGGTTTGCCAGGCGGCCAGCGTAGCGGCGTCCACCGCATTGAGACGGCCGATGCGGGCGGCGCCGGTGGCACCCACCGTCACGTACAGGTCGTTGTAGTTCAGGGTGCTGCCGGTCACGTTCGCACCCTGCTCGTAGTGCGCGTACAGCGGCGTGGTAGCTGTGCCGCCCGTGCCGCCGATGATGCTGAAGATGTTGTTGCGCACGTCGATGTTGGTGGCCGTGGCCGTCACGCTGGGGTTGCCGTTGGCAAAGGCAGCCGAGCCGGCTGTGCCGCCAGCGGCGCTGAGCTGGCCGGTCAGGTACACCGTGTTGTACACAATCTGCTCGCCGTAGCCGCCGCCCAGGTTGATGCCCACCGTGTTCCAGGTGGCGCTGGCAGCGGTCGAGTTGATGTTGTACACTAGGTTGTTGTCGAGGCGGTTGGCGCTGGCGTTGGCAGCGGTGCTCAGGGCAGCGCCAATGCTCGTGTTGATGGCCCACACCTTGGTCGTGCTCGTACCGGTGTAGGAAATGTTGTGCACCGAGTTGCGGCTAATAACCGCGCCCTTGCTGTCGGCCAGGAAAATGCCGTAGAGGTTGGACGTGGCGGTGCCGCTGGTCAGGTTCTGAATTTCGTTGCTGCGCACCGTCAGGCCCTGCTGGTACACCGCCCGCAGGCCTTCCTGCCCAAAGCCATTGCCCGTGCCGCTCTGGCCAATCTGGTTGCCAATGAATGAGTTGTTCTGGTCCAGCGTTGTGGCCGACACGCCAAACACGAATACGCCGTAGTAGCCTTTCGCAATGAGGTTGTTGGTGAACGTGTTGTTCGAGTTGGACGCCGGGGTGCTGGTGGTGGGCGAAGTCACGCCTGTGCCGCCGCCGCCCAGGAATACCGTGAACTGCGGAAAGCCCGTGCCCGAGTTGCCCCGGATGATGGTGTTGCGCACGTTGTTAAACGTGGCGCCGTCGCCGGCCGCCGCTGCGGCCACCCACAGCACCGCATTGCCCGAACCCGTAGCGCTGGTGTTCTCAATGGTCAGGTTTTGGCTGGTGGTGCCGTTGTTCGAGCCGTCGATGGTCACGTAGTCGGCCCCGTTCAGCATCAGCACCGCGCCCGTGGCCACACTGCCCGAGATGGACGTGGTTACGCCTGTATTGGGCTTGATGGTGAGCGTGTTGGTGGCCGAAGCCGTGCTCACCGACCCAAAGCGGATGGGGAAGGTTTCGGCCGTGCCGTAGGAGTTGTCCAGCAGCACAAACGTGACCGCGCCCGCCAGCGTGGCCGTGTTGTAGGCGGCTGCCGCAGCGGTTAGGGTGGCGTAGGTGCGCGTGGGTTGGGGCGACGTGCTGGTGCCCACGTAGTAGGTGCCGCTGAGCGTGGCCCCAGCCTGCGTCGTGAACGTGCCCGTGCCGGCGGTGCTGCCCTGGCCCTGGCCCAGCGCCACCACCTGCACGGTGTAGCCGGTGTTGGCCGACAAATTGCTGAAGTTGGCCGTGTAAATCGTGCCCGAGCCGGTGGTCGTCGTCGACGGCACAATGGTGGTGGTGGGCGTGCCGCCCGCCGTCGGCGTGATGGTCACGGCAAATCCGTACTCGTTGGTCGAGTTGTCGGTGAACGTGACCGTGCCACCCGTAGTGGTAATGGCACTGAAGGTGAGGCCCGAAGGCGCCAGCACAGCTCCACCGGCCGGGGTAAAGGTGTACGTGAGGCCCGCCGTCGGCTTGGTGGTGATGGCAGTCGTTTCGGTAGTAGAGCTGGCCGTGGGGGTCGCCACCAAGTCATTCAGCGACAAAAAGTTGCCGGAGCCTGTGCCCACGCCGCTGATACCCACCGAGGCACCGCCCGTAGAGCCGGCGTTGTAGGTGCCGGCTTCCGGCCGGTACACAAACTCGATGCGCCCGTCGGCCTCGTAGAGCTTGGCCTGAAACGAAACCACGGCCGCCGTGGCCTGGTAGTTCCACTTCTCGTTAATCCATTCCACGGTCAGCACCCGGCTGCCGGCCGTGCCGGTGGTGGCGTAGGAAATGTCGCTGGTGGTGGTCAGCTGCAAGTCGTCCCAGAGCGGGGCGATGAAGGGCCGCACGCCGGTGCCAGTGCTTAGGTTGTTAGTGGCATTGCTGCTCACCGCGCCGCCCAAGCCCAAGAACCCGTTGGTGCTGGCCGAAAACGAGGTGTAAGCCACACCGTTGTAAATAAAGGTGAAGCCAATGGGCAACACAGCCGTCACGCCGTCATCGGTCGACGATGCCGTGGCCACCGTGCCCCCGCTCAACGGCGTGAACGTGCCCGAACTGGCCGCAAACGTGTAATTGGCCACGCTCTGCGCCTGGGCGCCCAGCGTGCCCATCAGGGGCAACGCCAAAGCCAACACCGCGCGGGCCCAGTTGCGCCGGAACCCGGTCCGGCCAGCGCCGGAAGAATGTAAAAGTGTGTGCATAAAAGAAAAAAGTGAGGTGAGAAAAGGGTACTGAAAGCGGTAGAAGTCAGCGCATGGGCTTGCGGGCCCGTATGGAGCGTAAATTATGAATTATTATGATACCATATAAATTATTTCTGTCTACATCAAAAAGTTAAGGCCTGATTTTTTGCCCAAATGGTTCGGTTTGCAGCAAGCAGCGCCCGGCCAGGCACCATAACCCACTCCGTCTGGCTTTTATCGCCGGTGCGTTTTGAATTAATATTTAAAAATCAGCAGGTTGAATCGGGCGGCACCATTGCGTAGCGCGAAGGGAGCTTTGCCGGCTTGCTCCGGGCCCGCCAACGGCCTGGGTAGATGGAGCGCCAAAACGCAAAAAGCCCCGCCGGCAGTGCCAGCGGGGCTTTTCACTTTGCAAACCCAGGCGCTTATTCGCGCACCAGGCGGCGGGTTTCCACGCCGTCGGCATTGCTCAGGCGCAGCAGGTATACGCCCGTGGCCACACCCGTCAGGTCGAGGGCGTGGGTGGCGGTACCGGCGGCAGCCGGGAGCAGCTGCTGGCTCACCACGCGGCCCAGCGCGTCCAGTACCGTAAGCTGGGTGGCCAGGCGGTAGCCGGTCAGCTCCAGGGTCACCTGGCCGTTAGGCGTGGGGTTGGGATAGAGGCGCAAGCTGGCCCCGGCAATGCCGTTCTTAGCCGAGGTCACCACCAGCGGGTTAGAGGGCAGCGACACGCAGCCGTTGGCGTTGGTGGTGGTCACGGTGTAGGAGCCCAGTTGCGCCGGCAGGCCGGTGAGCACCAGGGTCTGGCCGGTGGCACCGGTCACGGCCGTGCCGTTGAGGTAGAATTGGTTGCCCGTGGTCGCGCTCGAAGTGAGCGTGGTGGTCGAGCCGTTGTAAGCCACCGAGATGGTAGGCGTGGCCGGGCGCGGGTTCACCGTGAAGGTCGTGGTGGCCGTGGCCGCCGCACAGCCGCCCGAGGCAGCCACCGTGTTGGTCACGGTGTAAGTGCCCGCTGTCGAAGTAGCCAGGTTGATGGCACCGGTCGTGGCGTTAATCGTCAGGCCCGTGGCCGAGCTGAACGTGCCGGCCGAAGCGCCCGCGCCTAGCGTAGGCGTCACGGCGCTGGTGCTGCCCACGCAGCCGGTCGCAGTGGCGTAGCTGAACGTGGCCAGCGGCGCAGCCGTGATGGTTACCTGCGAGGTAGCCGTGGCAGCGGCGCAGCCGTTGGCGGCCGCAATCGTGTTGGTTACCGTGTAGGTGCCCGGCGTCGAGCTGGCGAGCGTGATGGCGCCGGTCGTGGCGTTAATCGTCAGGCCGGTAGTCGAGCTGAACGTGCCGGCCGTGGCACCCGTGCCAAGGACAACGGCCGGGGCCGTGGTACCGCTCACGCAGAAGGTGGTCGAGGTGCCGTAGCTGAAGCTAGCCACCGGAGCGGCCGTGATGGTCACCTGAGTCGTGGCCGTAGCCGCCGCACAGCCCCCATTGGCCGCGATGGTGTTGGTCACGGTGTAGGTGCCGGGCGTCGAAGCGCTCAGGTTGATGGCGCCCGTGGTGGCGTTCAGGCTCAGGCCCGTGGCCGAGCTAAACACGCCGCCGCTGGCACCTGCGCCGAAGCTGGGGGCCGGGTTGGTGGTGCCGCTCACGCAGTAGGTCGACGTGGTGCCGTAGCTGAACGTGGCCAGCGGCGCCGAGGTAATGGTCACCGACTGGGTGCTGCTGCTGCCACAGGCCCCGGCCACCGTGTAAGACACGGTGTAGGTGCCGGGCGTGGAGGCGCTCAGGCTGATGGCGCCGGTCGTGGCGTTCAGGCTCAGGCCCGTGGCCGAGCTGAACGTGCCGCCGGCCGTGCCCGTCACCGTCGCTACGGGGTTGGTACCCGTCACGCAGAACGTCGTGCCCGAATAAGAGAACGCAGCCGACGTGGCCGGCGTGATGGTGACCGTGGCGGTGGCCGTAGCAGCGGCGCAAGCACCCGAAGCCGCGATGGTGTTCGTCACGGTGTAGGTGCCGGCCGTCGAGTTGGCCAGGCTGATAACACCGCTAACCGGGTCAATGCTCAGGCCCGCCGTGGAAGTGAACGTGCCAGCGGTAGCGCCCGTGGCCAGCGTGGGCGAAACGGTGCCGGTGCTGCCAGCGCAATAGGCCGTGGCCGTGGGGTAGCTGAAGCTGGCCACCGGAGCGGGGCTGATGCTCAGAACCAGCGAAGCCGTAGCGGCTGCGCAGGGGCCCGAAGCCGCCGACGTCAGCGTGATGGTCACCGAGCCGGCAGCCACGTCAGCGGCCGAAGGCGTGTAGGTGGCCCCTAGCGTAGTCGCGTTGGGCGAGAACGTGCCCGTGCCGCTGGTGGTGTAGGTGCCGGTGGTAACCGAACCGCCCACGGTGCCGCCCAGCGTGTAGGCCGAGGTGCCGCAGGTGTTGGCCGTGGCGGCCGGGAAGCTGGCCGTGGCCGGCTGCGTCACGTTCACCTGAATGGCCGTACGAGCGGTGCTGCCCACGCATTCGCTGCCCAGCGTCCAGTCGTAGAAGTAGTAGTAGTAGTTCGGCCCCGAAGTGAAGGTGTTGCCGGTGATGCTCACCGCGCCGCTGGGCGAAGTGTACGGATACACGGCGCCGCCCGTGTTGCGGTAGAGGCTGGCCGTCGAAGTGGAGGCGTTGGCCAGTTGGAGGCCGGTACCCACCGGTAGCGGGAAGTTCAGCGGCACAAACGTCTTCACGTTGAGGTTGGCCGCCGTGAAGGTGGCCGCGTACGTTTGCAGCACCGTGCCGGTGCTGGTGAGCAGCTGGATGTTGGTGACGCCCGCTGCCGTCGGGTACACGTACACGCCGGTCAGGGTTGTGGGTGCCGTCACGTTGAACACCAACGCGTAGTTGTTGTTGGTGCCGCTGCCGGTGTTAAGGGTATTGTCGGCCGGACCAACCCGTTCCGTGCCGCCCGTGAAGGCCTCGGCGTAGTAGGTGGCATCGGCCGTGAGGGCCGGCGTGGTGTAGCTGCCCGCCGTGGTGCTGGCCAGGGGCGTGCCGCCGGTAGCGGTGCTGAAGAAGCGCACCGAAGCCCCGGCTGCAGCCGTGGCCGTGAGCGTGGCCGTGCTGCCCGCGCAAATGCTAACCGGCGTGTTGGTCGAAGCCAACGTCGGGTTGCTCACCGTGATGGTGCTCACGTTGGAAGTGGCCGTGCCGGTATTGCAGCGCACCTGGGCGCGGAAATACGTGGTGCTGGTGAGCACCGGCGTGGTGTACGCGGCGCTGGTAGCGCCGGCAATGTCCGTGAACGTCACGTTGTCCAGGCTGCTCTGGTACTGGATGGTGCCGTTGGCGGCCCCCGTCAGGGCAAGCGTAGCCGTGCCACTCACGCAGATGTTCGGGGAGGACGCCGTCAGCGTGCCAGCCACCGGAGCCGACACCGTGCGGGTGGGCGCCGGCGTCAGCACGTCGTTCGAGGTGTTGCCATCGCCGGCCACCGTGGCCGTAATGGCGAACGAGTAGGTGCCTACGGTGCTCATGTTGAGCGTGCCGGGCAGCGTCACGGTCTGGGTAGCGCCGGCAGCCAGTGTGCCGGTGTTAACTGTGCCCGTCACCGTGGTGGTGCCGCCGCCGGGCAGCGTCACCACCACGGTGATGGTGGCCGGGCTGGTAGCGAAGTTCAGCGAGGCCGTGCCCGCGTTGCGAATGGTCACGCTCACCGGCTCGGCCGTGCCGTAGCAGGTGCTGGTCGTGGCCGGAGCCACCAGCGCCACCGGGGCCAGGTCGTTGGTGAGGGGCGTGAATTCATAGGCGCCGATGTCGGGCGTGGTGCCGCGGGTGGCGCCGGTGTAGTCCACCGTGACGCCCGCGATGGGCGTGCCGGTGTTGTTGAGGGCCACGTTGGCGGGCGTCAGGTCGTAGGGAACCGCAGTGGTTTGCACAAACTGCGGGTCGAGGCTCAACGAGTTGGCTTCCTGGCCGGTGGCCGTGCGCCAGTCGGCCAGCGTGGTGGCATCGGCGCTGTTGATGCGGCCGATGCGCGCCACGCCCGTGGCGCCCACCGTCACGTACAGGTCGTTGTAGTTAAGAGTGCTGCCCGTGTAGTTGGCCAGCGTGGTATAGTGCGCGTAGAGGGGCGTGGCCGCCAGGCCCGTGCCGCCGATGATGCTGAAAATGTTGTTGCGCACATCGATGTTGGTCGCGGCCGTGCTGCTGATGCCGTTGCCGTTGCTGAAGGCCGCCGAGCCGGCCGAACCGTTGCTCAGCTGGCCGGTCAGGTACACCGTGTTGAAGTAGTACCGGTCGCCGTAGCCGCCGTTGTTGTTGATGCCGCTGGTGTTCCACGAGGCGCTGGTGGCCGTCGAGTTCAGGGCATACACCAGGTTGTTGTCGAAGCGGTTGGCCGAGGCGTTGGCCGCCGTGTTGAAGGTGCTGGTCGAGGTCTGCGTCGAAATGCCGTAGAGCTTGGCCGTGCTCGTGCCCGTGTAGCTCAGGTTGTGCACCGAGTTGCGGGTCACACTAGCCGTTTGCACGTCCTGCAGCAGGATGCCGGTCATGTTCGAGGAGAACGTGGCCGTGGGGTTCACGATATTCTGCACCTCGTTGCGGCTCACCACCGGGCTCAGGGCGCTGGCCACCACAATGCCGTACTGGTTGATGTTGGTGGCGGCAGCGGCCGTGGCCGCCCCAATCACGTTGCCCGTGATGACGAGATTGTCCAAGCCGCCTACCGAGGTGTTGGCCGAGCCAAAGGCCTGAATGCCGGTCGTCACGCCCTGAATGCTGTTGTTCTGCAGCGTCGCGTTGTCGTTGTCGGCGCCGCCCAGCACGATGCCGGTAGTGGCATTGGCCGTGGCGCCGCCGCCCACCACGTTCACGTTGCGAACCGTGGCAAACAGGTTGGCCTGTGCCTGGCCGGTTTGCGAAAGCAGGCCCAGCCCGTAGGTGTTGGCCGTGAGCGTCGTGTTGGTCAGCGTCAGGTCGCGCGTGGTGCCGTTGGCCGTGTTCGAGCCGTCAATGGTCACGTAGCGGGTGCTGGCCAGGGCCAGCACGCTGCCCGCGGCCGTCACCACCGGGGTAGCCCCCGCGTTGGGCTTGATGAGCAGCGTGTTGGTGGCGCTGGCGTCGGGGTTGTTGAAGAAAATGACGGGGAAAGTTTCACCCGTCGTTGCCGAGTACGCGTTGTCGAGCAGCAGGAAGGTTACGGCGCCGCTCATGCCGCTGCTGCTATACGCATTGGCCGCCGCCGTGAGGGTGGCGAAGGTGCGGGCGGGGTTGGGCGAGGTGCTCGTGCCCACGTAATACACGCCACTCAGCGCGCTCAGGATGGTGAATTGGTTCACCGTGGCGGGGTTGGTGGTGAAGCTGCCGCCCAGCGGGCTGGTAGAAACGTTGCCGGGCACGTCCTGCGCGGCCACGTAGTACTGAATCACGTCGCCGGCGGCCACCCCGCCCAGGGCGGCGTAGTCGAAGGTGAACGTGTAGGTGCTGCCGCTCACGCTCGTGGCCAGGGCCGACGTGAACGCGCCGGTGGTGCCTTTGCGGTAGAGCAGGCGCGGCGGCGTGGTGGTCGAAACGCCGCTGAAATCGGTGATGGTCACGGCCAGGGTCCGGTTGGCGGTGCTGGCGGTGCTGGTGAGGGCCGCAAACGTGATGGTCGGGCCGGTCAGGTCAAGCGGGGTGAAGGTGCCTTCGTCGGCGCCGATATCGGGCGTGCTGGCGTTGCGCGCGTCGCCGTCAAAATCGACGGTGATGCCGCTCACGGCCTGCCCGCTGCTTTCCACCTGGGTGGGCGTGGTTGGGTTGATGTGCAGGAAGGTAGCGGCCGTGCCCGTCGTGCTCAGGAAGGGCACATCTTCGGTCACTGAGTTGCTTTCGCGGGGAGCAACCAGGGCCTTGTAAGCCACCAGGGTCTGGGTGGCGTTGGTGGCCGTGGTGGTGCCTTCCACGTACAGCAGGTTCGTGGCCGAAGGCGTGCCGGCGTAGTAGAGGTTGTTGTTGGTGGCGGCAGCCAGGTTGGCCGGAGCCGTGCCCGCCGTGCCGCTCACGCGGCGCAGGGCCGCGGTGTAGCCGCCCGTGCCCACGGCCGTGCTTTTGTTCACCACAATGTTGTTGCGCAGGTCCAGCACGGCACTGGTCGAGTTCAGGTAAATGCCCGAGGTGCCAAACGTGGCGCCCGTGCTTGTGGCAGCCAGGTTGATGGTGTTGTAATAGGCGTTGACGGTGGTACCGCCGCTCACCAGCAGGCCGGTGACGCCCACCAGGCTGGTCGACGTGGCCGCGCGCAGGTCGCCAATCAGGTTGTTGGCGACGGTGGTGGTCGTGCCGCCCGTCAGCCAGATGCCCGTGCTGAGGGTGGCCACGGTGCCCGCCGCAGCGCTGCCGCCGGCCAGGTTGTAGATTTTGTTGCGGCTGATGGTGGGCGAGCCCGTCGACGACAGAATGCCGGCCACGTTCACGGCCACCGCTGCAGCGCCCGCGCCGCTGATGTTGCTGATGGTGTTGCCGGAAATGTTGATGGCGCCCGACGAAGCCGACGAGAAGCCGAAGGCGTAGCCGCCGGTAGTGCTGCTGGTCACCGTAATGGGAGCCGTGGCCCCGCCGATGGTGTTGCCCGCGGTGGTGCCAATGTTCACGTCGCCGGTGCTCACGTAAATGCCCGACACGATGCCGTAGGTGGTGCTGGCGCCGCTGCTGCTCGCCCAGGTGATGTTGCCCACGCTATTACCCTGCACGTTAGTAGCGGTGCCGGTGGTGGTAACCAGGTAGATGCCCGCGTAGCGGTAAGCCGACGTGCCGGTAGTGGTGAGCGGCGTGCCGCCCAGGCTCGGAGCCGAGCCGCCCACGAAATTGCCCGACACCGTGTGGCCGTTGTTGGCATTGATGAAAATGCCGTACATCGTGCCGCTCACGCTGGCGCGGCTGGCCGTTTGGTAGAAGCTGTTGCCGCTGATAACCCAGCCTGCGCCGGTTTGGTTGAGGTAGACGCCGTAGGTGCTGCCCGTGCCGTAGTTGTTGAACAGGTTGTTGTTCAGAATGCTGTTGCGGGCATTCAGCGCGTTGCCGCCGTAAATCAGCGTCACCGGCGTGGTGGCGCCGTCGCCGATGTTGCAGTACTGCACCGTGTTGTCGCTGTTGCCGGTGGTGGTCACCGTACCGGTGAAGTTCACGTCGGGCGAGCCCGAGTCGCTGGTGCCCACGCCCTTGATTTGCACGTGCTGCACCGTGTTGAAGGTGGCGTCGCTGGTGAACTGCAGCGGAATGCCGCTGGTGCTCGTGCTGCTGATGGTCAGGTCGGTGGCCGCGGCCGGGCCGCTCACCGTGGCGCCCGAGCCGCCGGGGCGGCCGTCGATAATCAGGTACTTGCCCCCTGCGATGCTCATCACCGCTGTAGCGCCCGTGCCCGTAATGCTCAGGCCATTAGCGCCGGCTGCTGGCCGCACCGTCACGGTGTTGGTGGCCGTGGCGCCGGCGTAGTTGTACACCAGCGGGAAGGTTTCGGCCGTGCTCAGGTAGCCGCTCTGCAGCTCCAGCACCACCGGGCCGCATAGGCCATTGTTGAAGATGGCCGAGAAAGCGGCCGTCAGCGTAGCGTAGTCGGCGCCCGCGCCGGGTCCCACGGCCTTGGTGCCGCAGATGGGAACGGCCACCAGCGTGGTGGCCGTGGCCGTGGCCGTAAAGGACTGGTAGCCCTCGCCGTTGGCGGCCACCTTGTAGTAGTAGGTGGTGTTGGCGGTCAGGCCGGCTTGCGCCAGCGTCACGGTGCTGCCGGTGCCGGAAGAAGAAGACGTGGCCACCGTGCCCACCGAAGTGAAGGTGACGTTGTCGGTGGAGCGCAGCACCGAAAAGCTGTACTCGTTCGTGGAGTTGTCGGTGATGCTCACCGTCAGGCTGGTTTGCGTCACAGCCGTCAGGGCCACCGTGGGAACGGCCGGCACCACGGTGGGCGTGAACGTAAACACCGTGCGCGAGCCGTCGGCCGTCGAGTTCAATACCGCGATGGCGGTGTTGTCGGCCAGCGAAGTGGTCGTGGCCGTAGTCACCGTGGCGTCGTAGGTCGGCGTCGTGTTGAAGGTTTTCACCACGCCAATCTGGCCGGCGCTGGTGCCCGACGAAATGAAGATGGCGCGCGTAACGCCGGTGCCGTTGTTGTAGGCCGCGCCGTAGCGGTACTCAATCTTGCCGGTGTTTTCTTCGAGCACCACCTGCACCTGCGTGGGCGTGCCCGCGGCCGGGTCGCCCGCGTAGGGAATGCGCAAGCCCGTCCATTCCACCACCAGGGTGCGGTTGGTGCCCGGCACTACCTTGTAGGCCACGCGGCCCGTGGACTGCGTGGCATTGTCGCCCCCGAATGCGCCCAGAATGGCCGCGCCCGAAGCCGGCGATGCGTTGGTGCCCGAAATGACGGTGGCCCCCAGCCGCAGCTGCCCGTTGGAGTTCACGCTGAACTGGGTGTAGGGTGTGCCCATGAACACAAACGTGAAGCCAATGGGCTGCACGGTCGAAGCATCGTCGTCGCGGTAGGCGCCGGTGGCCAATGCGTTGGTCGTGCCCGTCGACATGTCCACCAGCGAGCCCGTGCTGCTCGTGGTGAAGGCATAGTTGGCCGTGCTTTGCGCCCAGGCCGCCGAAGTACTCAGCAGCGCCAGAAGCATCACGACCAGCCACCGGCTCAGCCGGTTAGCAAGTAAGGGTATGTGCATAAAAGTTGGAAAAGGGTGAGAGTGAGTGTGAATTGGAAAAAAAGTGAGCTTAAAAAATGGGTGATTGCGAATTTACAAAAGCCGATAGCGGCGTAAATTAGTCATTATTTCAAGGTGTTCCTGTTTTAATTAAAGCAACGCCCGGCCTGCCCAAAAAAGAAGCCCCCGCGCTAACACCCAGGGGCTTCAAGCAACGAAGAGGGCTCCTGGCTTACTGCTTGACGAGCCGCAGCCGCAGCGGCTGCCCGGCCAGCGCCACCTGCAGCACGTACAGGCCCGCCGGGACGGCGTCCAAATCACTAAGCACCAAATGATTGATGCCGACAGTCAGGTCGAGCGACCGGGCCAGCACCCGGCGGCCGGCGGCATCGGTGAGCAACAGCAGCGCGCCCGTTTGCGCCTGCGTCGCGCGCAAGGTGATGGCGAGTTCCGTGGCAAAGGGCTGCGGCGCGGCACTCAAGGTCGCCGCTTCGCCGAATGCCACCGTGCGCACGGGCGAGTAGGTGGCCGTGCCGTCGGCGTCCTGCTGGCGCAGGCGGTAGTAGCGCCGGCCGGCTTTGCCTTTTTCAGCGTCGAGGAAAAAATAGCGGTGGGCGGCCACGCTGCTGCCCGCACCGGCCACAAAACCCAGCGAACGGAAGTCCTGCCCGTTGGTGCTCACTTGCACATCGAAGCCCTGGTTGTTCTTTTCCGAGGCCGTGGCCCACTTCAGGGCCGCATCGGCGCTCTGGCGCGCGGCTTCAAAACTGGCCAGCTCCACGGGAAGGGGGCCGGGCGCTACCGTGAAGCTGCCTTTGTAGTTGTTGTTATTGTTGGAGTAGTACTCGGTGCCAAAACCGCACTGGTTGTAGTCCGAATCGCCATACACTTCCAGGGTATAGGTGCCCGGGGCCAGGCCGGCGGCCACGTCGGCCGCGTTGTTGAACTGGCTCCATTGCTGGTCGCCGGGGTTGGTCAGTTCCCGGTCGTAGGGCAGGTTCACTTGCGTGAAAGCACCGGGGGTGCCGCCGCTGGTCAGGTACACGCGGTAGTAAAGGTGGGCATTGAGCACGTTGCAGCCCCCGTTTTTAAACGTTTTGAGCTGCCCGCCCACAAACACCAGCGGCCGGCCCTGCACCACCGTGCCCAGGCTGGGGCCCACGAAATCGTAAGAAGTAGTTTGGGTAGAAGGGTTGAGGTCGTAGGTATTGGTGCCGGCGTTGTTGATGTTGAGAAACACGTAGCCTTCAAAAACACCGGTATTGGCCTGCACCCGGGCGCTCAGCAGCAAGAACAGCAGGCCGAGAAGGGTGCACCGGGTGCGCATTGGGTGGGCAGCAAAGCAAACGGGTAAAGAAAACGGCATAAGAGCGAGGTGGGAATTGGGGTTGGAAAAAGCAAAGAGAAAGGCATCGACTGAGCCCAAACGGACGCAGCACACCGGCCCAAAGGCCAATTGCAGTCTGGAAAGGAGGGAGGTACGGGGCTTATTTGCCGCTTCGGCCGCTTCGGCCGCGCGGAAGCGACGCAGCCAAAACGACCTCTCCTGAATTGCCCGGGGTAGAGGCAGAGAGATAACAAAGTTCATACATATGGCGAACTTTAACAATGCCCCTGCGCCCACTATTTCAGCATTGCCGAGGGCCTTAGCCGCACCCCGCTGCCTGCTCCGGTCAAACCGTCATTTGACGGGCCGGGGCCATGGTGATGCGGCGCAGAAATTCCAGCGCCGGCTGGTAGCGGCTGCGCAGCTCGCGGTAGTGCGCCCAAGCCGCGGCGCGGTCTTCGCGCAGGCGCAGGCCGTTGTCGGCCAGCAGCCGGCAGGCTTCGTCGAAGTCGGCGCGTTGGGGCGCTTCGTCGTCATCGGCGGGCAGCAGGCCGGAAGGTTCGGCGCCGGCTTTTTTGTCGAAGAAGCGGTACACCCGGTTCAGGGCCAGGCAGCCGGCCTTGAAAGTGGTTTCGACCTGGCGGGGACGGGGGCCTTCCACGGCGGCGAAGAGCAACGCCGCGGCGTCCAGAATCAACCCGCCGGCCGCCACCCAGGAGCGCCCCGGCTGCGGCGAGCGGAAAAACGACAGGATGGGCAGCGAGGTGTGGCTTTCCTCAATCTCGACAAACCATTGCTCCCAGGCGGCCCACTGCTGGTCGTCGTTCTGCACCGAGCCGTCGTGGTTGAGCCAGCCCAGCAGGCAGGCGGCGGTGGGCGGCGTGCCCGCCCGCAGTTCCAGCAGGGCCACCGTGGTTTCGCGCCGGGCAAAGGCCTGGTAAATGGTGGGCAGGTAGGAGAGCAACAGCGTGAGCAGCAGCAGCCCCAGCGTGGCTTCGGAGTAGGTGAGCACCCCGCCCACGAAACTGAACTCGTCGATGGTGCCCAGCGTGAGCAACGAGCTGCCGCTTAGCTGGTAGCAGTGCACGATGTCGCCTTCGCCCACCGCCCAGTACATGCCGGTATAGCCCAGGCTAACCAAGGCCTCCCACACCACGGGTAGCGCCACCAAGGCCACCGGCGCGTAGTGGGCCATGATTTTGTCGCGCCGCTCGTAGGAATTGGCCAGCTTGGCGGCCAGGTCGAACACCACCCGGATGCTCATGAACACCCACACGTTCAGCCGTACTACCTCGTTGCGCGGCAGCACAAACGAGCGGATAGCCGCCGATAACGTGGTGATAACGAGCATCACGCCGCCCAGCGCCGCCATCACGCGCAAAGCCCCAAACAGGAAGTCCGACATACCGAAGCAAAAACCCTGATACGGGCATCTGCCACAAACCGCCGACCGTTCAGCCCATTAACCGGGCTAGCGCGGGGCCTGCCGCGCCTTCCACAGCTCCCGGAACGAGGGCCCGCCGATGTGCAAGGCCTCGCGGCGCTTGCTCCAGCCCACCTGGCCCAGCAGGCGGCTCAGGCTCCAGTCCTTCACCTTGGCCGGCAGAATATCGAGCGCCCAGCGGTGCTGCATGCTCCACTTCCACAGGCCGATGGCCAGCTTTTCCTCGGTGGGCGCGTGGCCTTCCTCTACGCTCTGCTTTCGGTTGAGCAGCAATAGGTTGTGCAGCGGAATGCGCACCGGGCACACCGTGGTGCAGGCGCCGCACAGGCTGCTGGCGTAACTTAGGTGCTTGTGCTCGGGCAGGCCGCTGAGGTGCGGGCTGATGACCGAGCCGATGGGCCCGGAATAAGTGGTTTCGTAGGTGTGCCCGCCGATGTTCTTGTACACCGGGCACACGTTGAGGCAGGCGCCGCAGCGGATGCAGCGCAGGGCGGCGCGCTTGTCGGGCTGGGCCAGCAGGTTGGTGCGGCCGTTGTCGAGCAGGATGACTACCATTTCCTCGGGGCCGTCGGCCTCGCTGGCTTGGCGCGGGCCGAAGTACACGGTGTTGTACACCGTGACCTGCTGCCCCGTGCCGCTGGTGCTGAGCAGCGGCCAGAACAATTCCAAATCGGTGAGCCGCGGAATCACCTTCTCGATGCCCACAATGGCAATGTGCAGCTTCGGAAACGAGGCCGAGAGGCGGGCGTTGCCCTCGTTCTCGGTCACGGCAATGGCGCCCTCCTTGGCAATGAGGAAGTTGCCCCCGGTCACGCCCACCTCGGCCGTAGTGTATTTGTTCCGCAGCAGGTGCCGGGCCGTGAGCACCAGCTTCTGGGCGTCGTCGGTGGGCTCAATGCCGAGGTGCTTCACGAAGATATCGGCGATGTCGGCCTTGCTCAGGTGCATGGCCGGCGTCACAATGTGGTAGGGCCGCTCGCCGTTCAGCTGCACGATGTACTCGCCCAGGTCCGTTTCCACCGACTCAATGCCCTGCGTGGCGAGGTACTTATTCAGGTGAATTTCCTCGGTGGTCATGCTCTTGGCTTTCACCACGGTTTTGGTGTTGCGGGCCGCCGTTAGCTTGCCGATTTCTGCCAGGGCCTCGGCGGCGTCGCGCGCCCAAATCACGCGCCCGCCACGGGCCGTGAAGGCGGTTTCGAACTGCAACAGGTATTCGTCCAGCTTTTCCAGCACGGTGGCCTTGAGGTAGGCGCCCCGGTCGCGGGCCAGCTCGTGCTGTTCATACAGCTTCATGCCGGCGCTCACGGCCGCGTCGTACTTGCCGATGTTGAAGCGGATTTTGCGGCGGTGCTCGCGGTCGAAGGCCTTGGCCTCGGCGTCGAGCTGGAACTGGTCGGCTTTCACTTTCATGCGGTGGGGCGGGTGAAATGCGGTTCACCCGGATAGTTCAGTACTTGAAATTAACAGAGAACGTCATGCTGAACGCAGTCGAAGCATTTCGGCCGCGCTCAGCATGACGTTCTAAACGGTCACACTAATGATGTGCTAACTACGGCTTGTTCGAGTCAACCACAATGCGGCCGTCGCGGTTGGCCAACTCCCAGGCCAGGTGAAACACCAGCTTGGCGCGCTTCTCCATCTTCGAAAACTCGATTTTGCTGATTTCGTCGGTTTCCTTGTGGTAGTCGGCATGCACGCCGTTGAAGAAAAAGGCCACCGGCACCTTGTTCACCGCGAAGTTGTAGTGGTCGGAGCGGTAGTAGAAGCGGTTCGGGTCGGCCGGGTCATCGAAGCGGTAATCCAGGTCGAGGTTGCTGTACTGCTTGTTTTCGGCTTCCAGAATCACTTTCAACTCCGAGGCCAGCTTGTCGGAACCGATGACGTACACGTAGTCCGGCTTGCCCTCGTGCTCCACGTCGGTGCGTCCTATCATATCCACGTTCAGGTCGGCTTCCGTCTGGGCCAGCGGGAAAATGGGGTGCTTCGAGTAGTATTCCGAGCCAAACAGGCCCTTTTCCTCGCCCGTCACGCTCAGGAAGAGCAGGCTGCGGCGCGGGCCGTGCCCGTCGGCCTTGGCCTTAGCGAAAGCCTCGGCCATCGACACAATGGCCGAGGTGCCCGAGCCATCGTCGTCGGCCCCGTTGAACACCACGCCGTTCTGAATGCCCAGGTGGTCGTGGTGGGCCGAAATCACAATGATGTCGTCCTTCTTATCAGTGCCTTCGATGAAGCCCAGCGCGTTTTCCGTGCCCAGCGGCGTGCGCTTGCGCTCGGCCCGAATCTGCATCGGCTTCACCTTAAAGGTCGATTTCACCGGCTGCTTGGTGCTGTTGGTTTTGGCCAGGTAGGCCTGCATGGCCGCATCCTTGGTGCCCAGCAACGCCAGCCCCACGGCCGGCGACACATTGAACGTCGGTACGCGGCTCGGCTTTTGGCCTTCGCTGGGCATCACCACCGAAGGACGGCTGATGTAAGGCGCCAGGCGGGCCGTCTGCTTAGCGAAGTTGCTGGCGGGATTAAAGTTCACGAAGAACACCGAGCGGGCGCCTTTCTGAGTGGCTAGCTGCACCTTGGCGCGGTCGGTGCCCCACTGCGAGGGCGCCCCGTCGGGGCTCAGCAGGGCTTTGCCGCCGTCGCCGGTGGGCTCACCTTGCAAGATGAGCAGGTCTTTGCCCGCCACGTCGAGGCCGGCGTAGTCGGAGTAGCCGGCCTGCTCGATGCCGTAGCCCACAAACACCGGCGTCACGGTGGTTTCGGTAGCAAAAGGCGAGTCGCCGGTGCCATAGAAGTCGGTCAGCCAGGCGTAGCTGGTTTTGCCCACTTTCAGGGTGGCGCCGTCGGCCCAACTCACCTGCTCCACGTTGAATTGTTGCAGGTAAGGGTCGGTGCCGGTGGTCACGGGGCCGGTCAGGCCGGCGTTTTTAAACTGGGCGGCCACGTAGGCGGCGGCCATGTGCTGGCCCTTCATGCCCGTTTCGCGACCTTCGTACTCGTCGGAGGCCAGCACCGCCAGGTGCGTGCGCAGCCGCTCGGCCGATACCAGGTCGGCGTATTTTACGCTAAAGTCTTCCGGAGCCACGGGCTGGGTGGCGGCAACAGCTTTGTCGTCCTTGATTTTGGTTTTGGCGGGCGCCGTCACGCCCCCTTTGGTCTTCACTTTGACCTTGCCCTGCGCATGGGCCGGGGCAGCGCTGGCCAGGGCCAGAAAGGCCAGCAGGAGAGGGGTTTGTTTCATTGCTTTTGGTTGGTGGGAAATTTCTGGGACGGTGTAGAGACGCATAATTGCGTCTCGTCGTTGAACGTCTTGCGGCACGTCCTTTGGACGATTTCGTTCAACGGCGAGACGCAATTATCCGTCTCTACATCATTCAAAGCTTGATAATTACGATTTCACAATCAGCACGCTGGCGTAGGCGGCCACGCCTTCCTGCCGGCCCACAAAACCCAGTTTTTCGGTCGTGGTTGCTTTAATGGAAATATCTTCTTCGGCCACGCCCATCACGGCGGCCAGCACGCGCTGCATTTCCGGGATGTGGGGGTTGATTTTGGGGCGCTCCAGGCAGATGGTCGAGTCCACGTTACCCACCTCGTAGCCACGTTCGCGCAGCAGGCGCATCACGCCGGCCAGCAGCTTTTTCGAGTCGATGCCTTTGTACTGCGGGTCGGTGTCGGGGAAATGAAAGCCGATATCGCGCAGGTTGGCGGCGCCCAGTAGCGCGTCGCAAATAACGTGAATGAGCACGTCGGCGTCGGAGTGGCCGAGGGCGCCGTGGGTGTGCGGCACCTCAATGCCGCCGAGCCAGAAGGGCAGTCCTTCCTTCAATTGGTGAACGTCGTAGCCGAAGCCGGTCCGGATTTTCATAGAAGCGCGAATGCAAGCGGGCCACCGCGGCCCGGCGCAAAAGTACCGGCCGGCGCGGCTTCCGCCGAGGCACCTGCTACGGTCGTGTTTACAAATAAATAATATGATTCCGCAATGCTATTAAGCTAAATTTATTAGTTTTGTGTTGCCAACAAAATTAGTTGTCGATGCGTGCGGCCGCCTACTTTTTTTCGGTTCAAGCTAAAGTAAACGCGGGGCAGTTGCGTCTTGTCACGCGCGAAAAGGCCTTGCGCTGGTTGCAGACCGTAAAAACGCGATGGAAACTTTGGGTACATTGAAAGTTTCCGTTGTATCTTTGTGGCGTTAGTTATGGAAATCAAAGACCGAATCCTGAACCACGCCCAGCGGCTCTTCATGCGCAACGGCATCAAAAGCGTGAGCATGGACGACATCGCCGCCGACATGGCCATGTCGAAAAAGACCCTTTACAAATGGTTCGAAAACAAGGACCAGATTGTGATGGCCGGCATCACCAACCACCTCAACGGTGTGCAGGGCGAGTGCGCGGGGGTGGCCAGCAAAGCGGCCAACGCCGTGGAGGAAATGCTGATGCTGGCGAAGTGGGCCGACGAGCAGTTTGCCGACGTGCACCCCAGCATCTTCAACGACATGAAGAAGTACCATCCGGCGGCCTGGGAGCTATTTCGGGCCCATAAAAACACCTTCATTCTGGCCCAGATAGCGCAGAACCTGCGCCGGGGCATGGCCGAGGGCCTGTTCCGGCCCGACCTCGACGTGGAGGTGCTGGCCCGCCTCAACCTGGCCCAGATTGAGCTGGCGTTCGACTCGGAGCTGTACCCGTCCGCGCAGTTCAGCCCGGTGCGCGTCAACCGGGTGTTCGACGAGCATTTTCTGCTTGGTGTGGCTACCCTCAAGGGCCACAAGCTCATCAACGAGTACCGGCACATCACCGAGGCCGAATAATTTTCCCCCGCATACCCGTTTCTCTTTTAGCTGTTTATGAACATGCTGTTTCGAACCAGATTCCTGCTGGCGGCTGCCCTTGGTGTGGCCGTGCCGCAGGCGCTGCTTGCCCAAACCTCGCCAAGTGCCATGCCGGCGGCCCCGCCCACCACGGGCACCATGCCCCTGAGCCTGCAACAGGCCGTGGACTACGCCATTAAGAACAAGTCGAGCCTGCTGGCTACCCGCCTGGGCGAGGCCACGGCGGCCGCCCGCGTGGGCGAAATCAAGAGTGCCGGCCTGCCACAGGTGAACGTGGCCGCCACGCTCTCCGATAACTTCAAGCTGCAGAAAAGCCTGGTGGACGTGGGCGCCTTCGGAGGTGGTACCGCTCCGGCCCTCACCGCCGCCGACATTGCCAAGGCGCAGAGCGGCCAGACCGCCACCCTCTCCCAGGTAAATGTGGAGCGGGTGGCGCTGCCGCCCCAGGCCATTGCCTTTGGCCTGCAGTATGCCGGTAACTCCAGCGTGTCGGTGTCGCAGCTGCTGTTCGACGGCTCGTACCTGATTGGTTTGAAGGCCGCTAAGGTGTACACCGAGCTGGCCAAGAAGCAGACCCAGCAGGCCGAAATCGATGTGGCCGAGCAGGTGAGCAAGG
Organism: Hymenobacter monticola; assembly: GCF_022811645.1. Taxonomy (NCBI): domain Bacteria; kingdom Pseudomonadati; phylum Bacteroidota; class Cytophagia; order Cytophagales; family Hymenobacteraceae; genus Hymenobacter; species Hymenobacter monticola. The sequence continues at coordinate 1,754,398 of NZ_CP094534.1, forward strand.
CGTACTACAGCACGCTGGTGGCGCGTTCGCGCCTCTCGCTGCTGGCCCGCAACGTGCAGCGCCTCGATACGGTGCTCTACCAAACGGACAAGACCTTCAAGGCCGGTTTTGCCGAGAAGCTGGACGTGGACCGGCTGCGCGTGCAGCGCAACAACCTGGTGGTGGAGCAGCAGAAAGCCCAGCGCCTCACCGAGCTGAGCGTGGGGCTGCTGAAGTTCCAGATGGGCCTGCCGCAAAGCCAGAACATCAGCTTGACCGACTCGCTGGGCGCGGCCGTGGTGGATGCCGGCAGTTTGCGCCGGGCCTTGGGCGTGGCCAGCTTAAATACGGGCGGTGGCGCCCTGGGCCAGGCCCCGGTGCCCACCGCGCCGGCCACGCCGGGCGCCGATAATACGGCCGCCCAGAACCGCCTCGACCAGCAAAACGCCCTCTCCGGCGGGTTGGGCTCGCAGGCCCGCGGCGCCATCAACTACAACAACCGCATCGAATTCTCGACCCTGGAAACGCAGCAGGCCCTGGCCGGCCTCGACCTGCGCAACCGCCAGGCCGGTGCCTACCCGCGCCTCGTGCTCACGGGCGCCTATGGTTTCCTGGGCTCCTCGAACCAGCTGGGCGAGTTGTTCGCCTTCCGCGGGCCGGACTCGCGCAACAGCAACGGCTTCCCCAACCAGAACTGGTTTGGCTTCGGCAACGTGGGCCTGAGCCTGCAGGTGCCGGTGTTCGACGGTTTCCGCCGCAAGTACCTGGTGCAGCAGAGCCGCCTACAACAGCAGACCATTGAAAAGGGCTTCGAAACGCTGAAGCAGAGCATCGACCTGCAGGACGCCCAGAGCCGCACCACGCTCATCAACGCGCTGGACGTGCTCGACAACCAGAAAGCCAACCTCGACTTGGCCACCGACGTGGCCCGCGTGACGCGCATCAAGTTCAACGCCGGCGTGGGCTCCAACCTGGAGGTGATTACGGCGGAAACGGATTTGCGCTCGGCCCAAACCAACTACTACAGCGCCATTTACGACGTGCTGGTGGCCAAAGTGGACCGCGACAAGGCCACCGGCGAGCTGTATAACCAAGTGAAAAAATAACGCTGGGCCTGGCCCGCTTCCCTTTTAAAACACCGAAATACCCCGCTTACCCATGCGTTTCAACCCAACCCAACCCGCCGCGCTGTTCCTCGCCGGCACCCTGCTGCTGGCCTCCTGCGGCGGCGAGAGCAAAGACCCCAAAGCCGAGCTGGCCAAGCTGAAAAAAGAGCAGGCCGCCACGCAGGCCAAAATTGCCGAGCTGGAAACCAAAACCGGCGCCAGCGCCGAAGCGGCCGCTGCCAACATCACGCCGGTATCGGTGCTGAGCGTGCAGCCCGAGAGCTTCAAGAGCTACCTCGAAGTGCAGGGCCGCGTCGATTTCGACCAGAACGCCACCGTAGGCGCCCGCGCTGCCGGCTCGCTCACCAGCATCCGCGTGCAGCGCGGCGACCGGGTGAGCAAGGGCCAGGTGCTGGCCACCATCGACGCCAGCGTCCTCGACGCCAACATTGCCGAGCTGCGCACCCGCATGGAGCTGGCCAAGACGGTGTACGAGAAGCAGTCCGGCCTGTGGAAGCAGCAGATTGGCACTGAAATCCAGTACCTGCAAGCCAAGAACAACTACGAGGCCCTGCAGCGCAACCTGGCCACCCTTAACCAGCAACGCTCCCTGTATAATGTGGTGGCGCCCTTCAGCGGCACCGTGGATGAGGTGCTGCCCAAGTTGGGCGAAATTGCCGCCCCCGGCTCGCCGGTGGTGCGTCTGACCAGCGGCTCGGGCGGTAAAATCCTGGCCGACGTGTCGGAAGCCTACGGCAACAGCATTAAGGCCGGCGACGACGCCATTGTGACCATTCCGGACCTGGGCGGCGAGGAAATTCCCGCCACGGTGCGCGTGGTAAGCCGCAGCATCAACGCCACCAGCCGCACCTTCACGGTGGAGCTGCGCCTAAAGGGCAGCAAAGCCGCCGACCTGCGCCCCAACATGGTGGCTACGGTCCGCATCCAGAACTACGACCGCCAGAACGCCACCGTCATCCCCGTGGACCTGGTGCAGAAGGACGAGCAGAACAGCTACGTGTACGTGGTGGGCCAGGAAGCCGGCAAGGCCGTGGCCAAGAAGCGCGTCATCAAGACGGGCAACGCCTACAACGGCAAGATTGAAGTGACCAGTGGCCTGCAAAACGGCGACCAGGTGATTTCGGCCGGCTACCAGAATTTGAATGACGGCCAGGTGGTGAGTGTCGCCAAGGCCTAACACAGCCTTTGGGCTGTGATTTCTCACGCTTTTTACTAGAACGCTAGAAAAGCTATGCAAGACTTAGAGAAAGAGTTTGGGCCGACCAGTTGGTCCATCAACAACAAAACCAGCATCTACATCATCACGGTGATACTGTGCGTGGCGGGGATTTTTGCCTACATCAAGCTGGGCAAGGAGAAATTCCCCGACATCGTGATTCCGCGCATCATCGTGGCCACGGTGTACCCCGGCACCTCGCCGGCCGACATCGAGAACCTGGTGACGCGCCAGCTCGAAAAGGAGATTAAAAGCGTGAACGGGGTGAAGAAAATCAGCTCCACCTCGAACCAGGACTATTGCATCGTGGACGTGGAGTTCAACTCCGGCGTGGACGTGCAGTACGCCAAGCAGCTCATCAAGGACGCCGTGGACAAGGCCGCCACCGAGCTGCCCAACGACCTGCCCACCGCCCCCACGGTGAAGGAAATTAACATCTCGGAGCAGCCCATCATGTACGTCAACCTGAGCGGCAACCTGCCCGCCGCCCAGCTCAAAAAGTACGCCGACGACTTCCAGGACAAGATTGAGGCCCTGCCCGAAATCACCCGCGTCGACATTATCGGTGCCTTGGACCAGCAGGTGAACGTGGACGTGGACCTGAACAAGCTGCGCGCCTCGCGCCTGGGCTTCTCGGACATCACCCGCGCCATTGGCGGCGAAAACCTGACCGTGTCGGGCGGCTCCATTGATGTGGGCAATCAGAAGCGCGCCGTGCGCGTGGCCGGCCAGTATGCCCGGGCCGAGGACATTGCCGATATCCAGGTGAAGAACCTCAACGGCGCGGCCGTGCGCCTCGGCGACATTGCCACCGTGGTGGACGGCTTCAAGGACCGCGAAAGCTTCGCCCGCCTCGACGGCAAGCCTGCCATCACCCTGAACGTGGTGAAGCGCCAGGGCGAAAACCTGATTGACGCTTCGGACAAAATCAAGGCCATTGTGAAGGACGCCGAGCTGACGCTGCCCAAGGAGCTGAAAGTGACCATCACCGGCGACTCTTCGAACGACACCCGCGTGACGCTGCACGACCTCATCAACACCATCATCATCGGCTTCCTGTTGGTGACGGCCATCCTCATGTTCTTCATGGGCACCACCAACGCCATGTTCGTGGGCCTCTCGGTGCCGATTTCGATGTTCCTGGCCTTCCTCATCATCCCGGGCTTCGATTTTTCGCTGAACATGATTGTGCTCTTCGCCTTCCTGCTGGCGCTGGGCATTGTGGTGGACGATGCCATTGTGGTCATCGAAAACACCCACCGCCTGCTGCACGAGCACCCCAATCTGAGCACCGAAAAAGCCGCCAAATTCGCCGCCGGCGAGGTATTCGTGCCCGTGCTGGCCGGCACGCTCACCACGGTGGCGCCGTTTGTGCCGCTCATGTTCTGGCCCGGCATCGTGGGCTCGTTCATGTACTACCTGCCGGTCACGCTCATCATCACGCTCATGTCGTCGCTGGTGGTGGCTTTCATCATGAACCCGGTGTTTGCCGTGAGCTTCATGGCCCGCGAGGAGCATTTTGAAGAAGACCTGCACAGCAAGCCCAAAGCCACGCGCGGCTTCCTCATCGCCATCGGCGTGCTGGTGGCGCTGGGCATCCTGTTCAACGTGCTGGCCCTGGGCAAGACGCCCGAAGTCGGCCCCGACGGCGAAACGTCCGGCCTGCTGGGCCACTTCCTCGGCAACCTTTGCCTGGCCCTGGCCGGCTTCATCATCCTCGACAAATACGTGCTGGTGAAGATGATTGCCTGGTTCCAGACCCGCGCCCTGCCCAAGTTCCAGAACGGCTACGCCAGCCTGGTGCGCTGGGCCATCAGCCACCCGGTCATTGTCATGGTGGGCGTGGTCATCGTCTTCATCGGCTCGTTCGTGGCCGTGGGCATCCGCGGGCCCAAGGTGGACTTCTTCCCCAAAGGCGACCCCAAGTTCATCTACACCTACCTGCGCATGCCCGTCGGCACCCGCGTGGAAGTGACGGACTCGGTGACCAAAGTGCTCGAAAACCGCATCTACGGCGTCATCGGCCGCAACAACCCCGACGTGGAATCGGTGATTACCAACGTGGCCATCGGCGCCGGCGACCCCAGCGAGGCCACGGCTTCGGGCGTGTCGCAGTCGCACATGGGCAAGGTGGGCGTGGCCTTCAAGGAGCTGAGCGACCGCAAAGGCCCCGCCACCAGCACCTACATGGATAAAATCCGCGAGGTGGTGAAAGGCATCCCCGGCGCCGAGGTATCGGTGGACCAGGAAGCCAGCGGCCCGCCCCAGCAGAAGCCCATCGCCATCGAAGTGAGCGGCGACGACTACCCGGCCCTGGCCAAGCTCTCCAAGAAAGTGGAGCGCTACGTGGATTCCCTGCACATCAGCGGTATCGAGGACCTGCGCTCCAACCTGGAAGACCGCAACCCCGAAATCGCCGTCAACATCGACCGCACCCGCGCCAACCGCGAGGGCATCAGCACCGGCCAGATTGGCCTGGAAGTCCGCACCGCCATCTACGGCTCGGAAGCCAGCAAATTCAAGACGCCGGATGATGAATACCCCATCCAGGTGCGCTACGCCAAGCCCTACCGCAACGACGTGGACGCCGTGGTGAACGCCCCGCTCACCTTCCGCGACGCCACCGGCGCCGTGCGCCAGGTGCCCATCTCGTCCATCGCCACCGTCAGCTACGGCAGCACCTACGGCGGCATCAAGCGCAAAGACACCAAGCGCGTCATCACCATCAGCTCCAACGTGCTCAACGGCTTCACCGGCCCCGACGTGGCCGCCCAGGTGAAGCAGGCCCTCAAAGCCTTCCCCGTGCCCAACGGCTACAACGTGCGGATGGGCGGCGCCGAGGAAGACCAGAAGGAAACCACCGACTTCCTGCCCATGGCCGGCATCGGCGCGCTGGGCCTCATCTTCCTCATCCTCGTCACGCAGTTCAACTCGTTCAGTAAGCCGATTATCATCCTCTCTGAAGTGCTGTTCTCGATTGCGGGCGTGTTCTGGGGCCTGGCCATCACGGGCCAGAACGTGAGCATCGTGATGACGGGCGTGGGCATCATCGCCCTGGCCGGCATCGTGGTGAAAAACGGGATTCTGCTGGTCGAATTCACCGACATCCTGCGCGCCCAGGGCATGCCGCTGCGCGAGGCCATCGTGCTGGCCGGCCGCACCCGCCTCAACCCCGTGATTCTGACGGCCACGGCCGCCACGCTGGGCCTCATCCCGCTGGCCATCGGCCTGAACATCGACTTCTACGAGCTGTTCGCCTCCGGCAACGCCCACTTCTTCATCGGTGGCGAATCGGTGACGTTCTGGGGCCCGCTGGCCTGGACCATCATCTTCGGCCTGGTGTTCGCTACGGCCATCACCCTGCTGGTGGTGCCGGTGATGTATCTGCTGAGCGAAACGCTCAAAGGAAAAATTTCGGGAAAAAATCCCGACCACGTTGCAACCATTTCCAAAGAGGTGGACTCTGAAGAAATACAGGCGGTACGGCCGCCTGTACTAGCCTAGCATTTTCCGCGTTTTGGCGCCCGTCGGCCGGTTTTTGTTGCAGCACTAACCGCTTTTATCCCACCCCGACGGGCGCCTCACCGCAGGGTGCCCACTTCAGTAGCCTCACCGTTTTTTTCGCAACTATTATGTACGTATCCACTAGCACCGCTCACCACACGCCCACCATCGAGCAGCAGGTTTTCCGCATCATCAGCAAGCGCAAGGCCATCCGGGCCAGCCGCGTGCGCAAAACCGCCAGCCTCGCCCGCGACCTGCGCTTCGACACCGTCGACGTGGTCGACATCATCCTCGAGCTGGAGCGCAACTTCAGCATCACCATCCCCGACGAAGTGCCCCTCACCACCGTGGGCGATTTCGTGCGCTACGTGCGCGAGCACGCCGCCGCCGCTTAATAAGGAAGGCTGCCCGCTACCAGGCTATTGCTTATTAGTTGCTATCATTGAAAAAGGCCCCGGAACTAGGTTCCAGGGCCTTTTTTGCATTTGATAAAATCGGTTTAGCGCACGTTGCCACCCGAGTCGAGGCGGCCGGCGTCACTTTCGTTGCGGCTGCCTTCCCAGGTGCGCACCGTGGCGCCGCTGGTGTCGCCGGTAGGCTTCATATCATCGCCTTGCGTGTGCACCGGGGCCGGGCTGCTACTCTCGGGCGAGCCCAAGCCGGAGTCGGTGTTCGACTGTTGGCTGGAAGAATTAGTGTGCGACTCGGGGTGGGTGCCGTGCTGCTTGGCTGACTCAGCGGCGGGCTGGGGCGTGGAAGGATGCTGGTTATCAGGGTTCGAGTCAGTGCCGGAGGCTTTATTTGCAGTGGCTGGGTTGTCACTGGTGCCGGCATTTTTAGCCGACTCGCGGGCGGGCTGGGCGCGGTCCTCGTCGTAGTTGATGGGCGTCAGGCCGCCCATCGACGCGGCGGCGTTTTCGGCAGCAGCTTTATCGGTATTGCCAGCTACCACCGGGCGCGTCAGCTCCCACTCGTTAAACCTGTCCATCTCGTGCTTGAGGGTAGTTGAGAACCAGGCCACCAGGGCCACGTCGTCGAGCAGGCCCAGCACCGGAATGAAGTCCGGAATCAAGTCAATTGGGCTCAGGAAATAGATGAGCACGGCCACCGCAGCCGCCACCGTAGTGCCGGGCACGCCGGTGTACTCACCCGAAATCGACGCCTTGATGAGCCGGAACATGGTCTGGAGCGTTTCCCAGGCTTCGTGGGCCAGCGTGCCTACTTCGTTCTTCTGGCTAGCTTTCTGGTAGGCGTCCGTCAGCAGCTTTTTCATGCGCGTGGGCTGCTTGATGTAGCCCTCGGCGGTGCTGAGAAATTTCTTAAAAAAGGCCGAGCCGGCCACGTCGTTGCCGGAAGGCGGGGTTTGTTGATTTTGAGCCACGGAGTGCAGGATTTAAGAGTGCAGAAAATGAGAAGGACGGGCTGGCCCCTTTGTAAGGCCTGAATACTACAGTAGATGGGCTAAGGTTGTGAAGAGTACGGTAACACGCCTCTTAAGCAGTAAAAAAGTCAACTCAATCGGCGGGCGGCGGAGCATAATCGCAGCAAGCCAAATGTCGTTACAGCACAACGGCCCGCTTCTGGAAAGAAACGGGCCGTTGCAGCGGTCAGAAAGCGTTGGGAATTGAATTAGTTTTCAAATACCTTCACCACGAACACGTAGTCCTGCAGCTTCTTCAGCTGCTGCGGACGGGCGGCACCGGTCAGCTGGTTCGATTTGGGCAGGCGGTAGGGCGTTGCGGGCTGGGTGTTGCGCAGCGAATCCACGAGCCGCACCAGGTACGACGACTTGGTGGCGAAGGAAGTGCCTTCCAAGTCATTCTGCCGGGCATTGATAACCCCAATCAGATTGCCCTGCGCGTCGAGCAGCGGCCCGCCCGAGTTGCCGGGGTTCACCGGAATGCTGATTTGGTAAGCCGCCGTGTCGCCTTCGAAGCCCGAGCGCGCGCTCAGGGAGCCTTCGCCGTACACCACGTCTTCACGCGGGTAGCCCAGCGTAAACACCCGCTCGCCCAGGTCGGCCTGGCCAGCTTTGAAGGTGTAGGGCAGGCGGCCGAAGCCGGTGAAGCGCTTGTCGGTGATGCGCAGAATGGCCAGGTCGTGGGCTTTGTCAGAATACACCGGCTCGACGCGGTAGCGCTGCCGGTCGCGTCCCTCCACCTGCAGTGAATCGGCTCCTTTGATAACGTGGTAGCTCGTTACTAGATAGCCTTCCGCCGTCAGAGCGAAGCCCGTGCCGCCAAACTTGCCGTCCTTAAAAGGCGGCGGCAACACCGTTTTGCCGTCGATGCGCTCAATGGTGCGGTTGAGGGCCCGCTGGTTTTGTTTAAGGTTGTTGATTTCGCGGCGCATCCACTGAATGGAAGCCGGCGCCTGCACCTTCGAACTGCGCCAGATGTCCAGGCCCAGGAGCGTGGCAAACACGGCCATCACGGCCACCGAGGCGGCCACGCCCACCGTGGCGCGGTGCCCGCTCCAAAACTCGCGCAGCTTGCGCTCGGTGCGCGAGATGCGCAGCATCGGGTTCACGGTGTGGGTGAAGGGGCTGGCTTTTTCGGCCACGGGCGCTTCGGTCGGGGCCTCGGCGGTCAGCATGGCGGCGTGAATGCCGCGCAGCTGCTCACGCGTCTGCTGGCGCTGGCGGTAGCCGCGCAGCGTGCCGGTCAGCTCCTTGAAGTCGGCGTAGCGCAGGGCAAAGTCCGGGTCGGCCGCCAGGCGCGCTTCGAGGCTGGTGCGGGCGGGCCCGGCCAGCTCGCCGTGCGAGTAAGCTTCAAATAAGGCGTAATAGTCTGCTTCAGTCATCATGGGGTAAGCCTGCCGGTGGGAGCGGCAGCGGTAAGCGGAGGAGTAGTTAGTGATAAGTATTAAGTAGTGAGACGCATGACGAGTTGGGAGTGCTAATCAGTCCTAACAACATCTCACTACTCAATACTTATTACTAACTGCTAAATAGGCTCTTCTTTATAATGGGCAAAGAATAGTTTTTTGAGGCGCACGAGGCACTTGTATTTCTGGTTTTTGGCATTGTCGGCGTTGGTGTAGCCGAATTCTGCCGTGAGGTCCTGCATCGACTTGTCGTGCAGGTAGAAGCCTTCCAAAAGCGAACGACAAGGCTCCCCCAGGTGGTTCAGGGCCTCGCTCATGGTGGTGAAGCGGCGGTCCTGTTCCTCGGCGGCCAGCACGTCTTCCTCGGCCCCCGTGTTGAGGTAGGGGCCGTGCTCCTCGTCGTCGAGCAGGCGCACGCCAAAGCGGCTTTTGCTCGTGAGGCGCTTCAGCCACAGGCGGCGGCACACGGCGTAGAGGTAGGTTTTAATCTGGCAGCTCAGCTCCAGGGAGTTGTCGCGCACCTTTTCATAAAACACCATCACGCCCTCCTGGTACACGTCCTGGGCGTCGTCTTCGGAGCCGCTGTTTTGCAGCACGAAGTGCGACACCATGGGCCAGTGCAGCCGGTAGAGGTGGGCCAGCGCCCGCTCATCGCCGGAGCGAATGGCGGCAATCAGCGCATCGTCGGTAGGAGTCAAAGAAGAGGAAGTTGGATTGCCCCTGCTCATTCACTTTGGGAGTTAATACGAATGTGGGCGCCAAGTAACCCGCCGAAAAAATATTTTTCTGGGCCGGGTTACCTTTTCAAAAGGGCCGAATAAAGGGCGTTTTTAAGTTAACCCATTTTCAAAATTACCCCCAAAATGAACAACCTGTTCAAAGTTGCTGCCCTGGGCCTCGCCCTGACCGCTGGTCTGACCTCGTGCGAGTCGAAGAAGACCGAAGAGACCACCATCGAGACCCCGGCTGCTGGCACCGAGACGACCACCACCACCACCACCGACAGCACCGCTATGGCTGCTCCGGCTGCTGACGCTACGGCTGCTCCGGCTACCACCGAAGGTGCTGCTGCTCCCGCTGCTGGCGCTACCACCGAAGGCGCTACCACCGCTGGTACTACCACCACCACCACGACCACCGAAGCTCCTAAGTAGTTGTCGGCCGGTTTTGGCCGGCGCAATGCTTAAGCATCTGTAGTTAAGAAAAGCCCAGATTTTCCAGCAGGAAAGTCCGGGCTTTTTTGCGTTTGGCGACATCTACGAAGCTGGTTGTAATGTCCGCTTCTTAAGCAATTAAGGCCAATAAATCGGCCGCTATGCCAGCCCAGGGCTGCTGCAGGTTGAGGGTGATGACGCGCACCGGGTGGCCGCCCAGGGTGTAGCGCACGTCCACGGCTTGGGTGGCGGTGGGGTAAAGCAGAATGCCTTCGAGGGCCTGACCGGAGGCGGGGCGCTGGTTTTGGAGGTAGGCGTAGAGCTGGTAGAGGTGCGGCGAGATGAGGCGCTGCCGGTCGTAGCGCGGGCGCAGAGCTGCGGCGTAATACTTGGTGTCGAGGATGATTTTGCGGTCGGACGCCTCCAGGGTTGTGTCGGTGAGCATGGTGGGCAGCAGGGCCAGGTCGTCGGGCTGCGGGGCATCGGCCTGCCAGGCAATGGTTTCGGCGTACACACGGTAGTGGCGCTGCTCGCGGCGGAAAAAATTGCGCGTGAATTGCTCAAACAACCGCGCCATCAGTACCTCGTCGCGCCGGAAGTCGGCGAAGCGGCGCCGGCCGTTCGCAGCCGGCTCGGGCAGGGCCGTGAGCCACACCAGTTCGCATACGTGCAGCAAAAAGGCATCCTGGCTGCTCGGACGCTGCCGCCGCAGTTCGCGGAACGTAGCGGCGGTGGCAGCGGGTAGGGGGGTATTAGTGGAGGCTACGGGCAGGCGGCGGCGCACGTGGCCCAGCTCGCGTCGCAATGCCACCGGCAGGTCCGGGGCGCGCGCCAGCGCGTCCAGCGTTTGCGCCAGCAGCCGGTGCAGCGGCGAATCCGCCGTCAATTCATCGAACGAGCACACGGCGCGGCCCTGCGCCAGCAGGCCCCGCCCGAGGCTGGGCGCCAGCTCCACGCGCCCGCGCAGGCTGGTAAGCTCAGCGGTGTGGGGGGCGAACGTGCGCGGCAGGCCGGCGCGCAGCAGGCGGCGCGTGGCGTGCAGCAGCACCTGCGCCAGCAGCCCCAGTGGCCGGTGAAACGGCGTGGCCTCGCTGGCTTGGAGCACGGCCGGCTCGGGCAGCCGGTTCCAGGCGTAGCACAGGAAGTAGTAGAGCGTGGCGAGCGGAATCATGGAAATGGAAGCTGCGATGCAAAACAGGCTGAGCCTTTAGGTGCCGGACGCTTCGCAGTGCAGCGGAGGAGGATGTCTGCAAATACGACTAAGCCGGCCGGTTGAGCCAGCGGCGAAACGCCAGCGTGCCTGCCGCATACGCCAGCGCATCGAGCGGGTCGGCCACGGCCTGGGCATCGAAAAGCGGCAGGATGCCCTCAAACCACATCGAAACCGCCACCCAGCTCCACCCCAGCCAGGCATCCGGCAGCACGAAGGCCTGCGACCGAGCCACCATGCGCCGATAAGCGGCCACGGCCAGCGTGAGCATGACCGGCATGGCGGCCAGGTCGCTCAGATACGAGGTAAGCAGCGGCGGCAGCGGCCCCTGCAGCCAATGGCGGTTGGCTTGGCGCAAGCCGTACAGCAGCAGCGCGCCCACAAACAGCGGCCGGGTGAATTCAGGCCAGCGCTTCATGCTACCCGGCGGCCAGCGTGACAAACCAAACGATAAAAGCCAGAATGGCCGCAAACGCCAACTGCCCCCCGCGAATCATGCGTTTGATAAACCGGGTGAAAGCGCCATCGTCCGGATGAATTTCGATGAGCTGCAGCCCGGGCGCGGCCGGTTGGTTTTCCACTTCTTCGCGCTGCCAGGCGTTTTGCGCCGCCTGGGGGTCGAGCAGTTCGCCGCAATGCTCGCACCGGTCGTCGGGGTTTTGCTGCCACACCGACCATTGTTGGCAGGCAGCACATTTCTTGGAGGAAAGCAGCGGCGCGGACATAGGGACGGAGGAGGCTGGGCCGAAGCCGTCGCCGGCCGGCGATGAAATAATATGCCCCAAAAGTACTGCTTTTGCAACTACTACTTTACCCGTTCGGTGCGCTCTTACGCCAGCAGCTTACGTAGCTGCGCCGCGGCCGTGGCGGGCTGTTCGCGCCAGTAGTCGGCCAGCAGCGGGCCGATTTCCTGCTCAATAATCAGCCGCAGCCACGCGGTGGCCTGGGCCGGCTCCGCGGGCGGCTGGCAGAAGTAGCTGTGGCCGATTTCGAAGTCAGGGCCCAGCTCGGGGTCGTCGGCAATAGCCTGATTGAGCGCGGCCATGCGGGTGCACAGCTGTTCAATTACGGCCTCGGGCACCTGGCGCGCCGTCAGGTACTGCCGGAGCGGCGCACCAAACTGCGGTGCCAGCGCCACGAAGGCGAAGCGGCGGCGCAGCGCATAGTCGAGCGGGCTGAGCGACCGGTCGGCCAGGTTGAGCGTGCCGATGACGTACAAATTCTCGGGCACGAAAAACCGGGGCGCATCGGGCGGAGCGTAGGGCAGGCGCAGGGCGTGGGCCGGGCCGCGCTTGTCGGCTTCGAGCAGCAGCAGCAGCTCACCGAATATGCGGGGCACGTTGCCGCGGTTCACTTCGTCAATCAGCAGAAAATAGGGCCGGCCGGGGTCGGCCGCGGCGCGCTGGCACAGCAGCGGCAGCACGCCCGGTACCAGGTGGAACTGCCCCTCCGCATCGGGCCGGAAGCCCAGCATGAAGTCCTCGTAGCCGTAGCTGGGGTGAAACTGGACCAGCTCCACGCGGCGCTCGTCCTGGGCACCGAGCAGCAGCCAAGCCAGGCGCCGGGCCAGAAAGGTCTTGCCCGTGCCGGGCGGGCCTTGCAGCAGCAGGTTGCGGCGGCGCTGCAGGCCGGCCAGGGCCGCATCGAGGGCAGTTTCGTCAATAAATAATTCGGCCAGTGCCTGGGTGCGGGAATAAGCCGGGGGCGCGTAGGGGGCGCCCGGCTCGGCGGCAGCGCTGGGCAGCGGGGCTTCGGGCGTGTCTTTGGGCAGGCCGGTGTACAAGTCCTCGGCCTGCTGGCGGGCCACTTCTTCGCCGTCGGGGCCTGAGCCGGAGGTGAGCACCGGCCGCTTGGTGCTGATGGTGAAGTCGAGGCCTTCGAGCAGGGCATTGGTGGGCGCGCCGGCGGCGCGGGGCCAGTGGGCGGCGGGGTTGCCGGTGGCCAGGCGGTAGGCCAGCTCGGCCACGGCGCGGGGCGGGTATCGGCGGCCCCGGTACACCAGTTCGTACACGGTGCTGGGCGGCAGCGGCCGGCCTTCGCGCGCTATCTGGCGCAGGGCGCGCAGCACGTGCTCGCGGGTGAGCAGGGAGGCGAGCGTGCTGGCAGCGTTGAGCGAATCGGACGGCATGGCGGGCAAGGTAGAACCGGAATACGAAACGGCAGGAATTGAAAAAGTCTCCCGGCCGAGCCAAGAGACTTTTTCAATTCAATAACAAAAAAATAACGGGTTGCTGCTTACGGAGCCACCGTAAACTTCCGCGTCACGGAGTTGTACGGGCCGGGGATGAGCGTGCCGCTGCTGTCCACCAGTTCCAATTTCACGGTGTTTTCGCCGGCGGGCAGGCCTTCCATCATGTAAGGCATCCAGCGGTCGAGCATGAACTCGGTGCCGTTGATGGTGGCGCGCACGCGGTTTCCGCCGGCCTCCAGGGTGGTGTTTACGAGGTAAAAGTCCAGCATGATGCGCTTGGCATCGGCGCCGGAGTAGGTGTCTTTGGGGCGGCTGTAGAACAGGTTGGGGCCGTTCACGTTGATGATGGGCGTGGCGGGCGGCGTGCCGTTGCCCACGTTGATAACGCGCAGGTCGTAGGCGCCGCGGTGTTTGAGGCTCTCGTGGTAGGAGCGCGACAGGAAGGACAGCACCACGTGCTGGCCATCGGGAATGGCCTTGGTGAAGGTGGTTTCGTAGTGGGCGGTGTAGGGCTCGTTGTCCACGATGTTGTGGATGTGCTGGCCTTTCATCGAGTTGGCCATCTCGCCCATATGCGGGCCGCCGCTCATTTTCGTGAGCTGGAAATTGGTAATCTGGTAGTTAAACGAGACCTCGCCGCTGGGCACAGTGGAATTGCCAATGGGCTGCCGCAGCTGCATCTGCGCTTCCGGGAATTTGGGCGAGTCGTTGAAGGGCGTCAGGCGGATGCCGTTCGACTCCATGCTTTCTCCCGAGGTGCTGGTGCGGTTGGGGGTACCGGCCGTGCCAGCGGAGGCGCTCACGTCGGTGGCCGGCTTGCTCGTCTCGCAACCGGCAAGGGCGGCCAGCGTCAGGGTGCTGCACAGCAGCCAATGGGAAGTTTTCATGGTGTAAAAGAAGCTCAAAAAAAGTTTGGCAGTAATTTTAGGGGGTAGACCCGAAGCCGCACCCGCTTACGCAGGGCAGCCGGTTCAGGGTTTTTCTTATCTTGCGGCCTTGCCTCCCGGCCTCTGGAAGGCTTGACGGCTCAAAGTAAACCTAAATTTCCCATGCAAGACCAACTTCTTGACCAAATTCCCTCGCTCGACCTCGCCGATTTCCGCTCCGGCGACCCCGAGCGCAAGGCCCGCTTCGTGCAGCAGCTCGGCGAGGCCTACCAAAACATTGGTTTCGTGGCCCTGAAAAACCACGGCCTCAACGACGAACAAACCAAACAATTGTACGCCGACGTGCAGGCATTTTTCCAACTGCCCGACGCCGCCAAGCAGCGCTACGAAAACCCCGAGCTGGCCGGCCAGCGCGGCTACATCAGCAAGGGCAAGGAGCACGCCAAGGGCCGCAACACCGGCGACCTGAAGGAGTTCTACCACGTGGGCCAGGAAGTAGAAACCGAGGACCCCATCAAGAACGAGTACCCGGCCAACATCTGGCCCGAGGAAGTGCCCTCCTTTAAGGAAAGCACTTTCCGCGCCTACCGCACGCTCGAAAGCGCCGGCCAGGACGTGCTGCGCGCCATTGCGCTGTACCTGCACCTGCCCGAAAACTACTTCGACGACAAGGTGAAGCACGGCAACAGCATCCTGCGCCCCATTCACTACTTCCCCATCGAAGACCCGGACGCGGTGCCAGCCGACGCTGTGCGCGCCGCCGAACACGGCGACATCAACCTGATTACTTTGCTAATGGGCGCCAGCGCCGATGGGCTGCAGGTGAAGCGCCGCGACGACAAGTGGATTCCCATCACGGCCCTGCCCGACCAGATTGTGGTGAACGTGGGCGACATGCTCCAGCGCCTCACCAACGGCGTGCTGAAGTCCACCATCCACCGCGTGGTGAACCCCGCCCGCGAGAAAATGAACACCTCACGCTACAGCATTCCGTTCTTCATGCACCCGCGCTCCGAAATGAGCCTGGCCGCCCTCGACCACTGCGTGACGCCCGACAACCCCAAGAAGGAAGCCGACATCACGGCCGGCGAGTTCCTGAACGAGCGCCTGATTGAGCTGGGCCTGA
This sequence comes from Hymenobacter monticola, assembly GCF_022811645.1. Lineage (NCBI taxonomy): Bacteria > Pseudomonadati > Bacteroidota > Cytophagia > Cytophagales > Hymenobacteraceae > Hymenobacter > Hymenobacter monticola. Next base: position 1,769,618 of record NZ_CP094534.1, read on the forward strand.
AGAAGAAATAAGCTGCTTTTTGAATACATCCTCGACATTCCCCGTTGGCCCGCTGGCCGGCGGGGAATTGTTTTTTCCGGCCGGGCCCGGCATTGACCCGCGCTTAAAAACCGAAGCCCATGCGATTCTTCTATTGGTTGCCGCGGGGGCGTGCCCTGCTCGGTACCTTGTCAGTACTTTGCCTGTTGGCCGTGCCGGCGCGGGCGCAAGTTTCGCGCAGCCAGCCCAATGCCGGTTTTTGCGAGCAGATTGTCATCAGCAGCTTGGACGGTACGGGTGGGTTTGAGTACCCGGCGTGGGGCGCTGCGCGCTTCAACCCCGCCGATGATAACCAGGTGGCCGCGTTGCGCAGCGAAATAGACAGTACCGGCGTGGTGCGGCGCCACCTCTACCTGCTGAACCTGAAGACGCATACGCAGAAGCGGCTGGTGCGCGACGTGGGCTGCCAGCTGGCCTGGGGCCGCACCGGCTGGCTGGTGCTGGAGCGTGGCAGCCAGTTGTGGCGGGTGAAGGCCAACGGCGACAGCCTGGCCCGCCTGGCGCCTGCCGCCAGCGGCGCCCTGTACCCAGCCTGGAGCCCCGATGGCCGCCTGCTGGCCTGCTGGCAACCTGACAGCCTCGACACCGGTACCTGGGCGCTCACGCTGCTCTCGCCGGCCGGCCGCCGGGTGCGGGTGCTGCCAACGCCAGGAATAGGCTTGTTCGGGCCGCCTACGTGGTCGCCCGATGGCCGCAAGCTGGCCTTTCTCGGCCGGCCCGAAAAAGAGCATCAGTACTACATGCCCAGCATTTACGAACTGGAGCTGGCCACCGGCAAAATCCGGACGGTGCGCCAAGCCTCGGAGCGACACTACCCAAAAGCTGCCAGTGTGCATTGGCTCAAAAATGGCAAGCAACTGTTGTGGCGCGATTCTGAACGGAACTTGGCCGTGCTCAACGTGGCCACTGGCCGGCCGCGGGGCAAGGCCGAATCCGGGCCGCCACGCGTGCGCATCCTGTCGCTGGACGTAGCCGCCGGTAGCCAACGGCTGGTGATGGTGGTGTGGGAAGCATTCCGGGCGCCTGGTCCGGGGGCGGGCACACTATTTTACCGGAGCCGGCTGGCCACGGCCGCGCTGCCTGGCAAGAAACTGCGGTACTGGTAATGAAAGAGCCGGGCAAGGCCGGAATGCCTGCCGGGCCTTGTCGGCCTTGCGCGTGCGGTTCCTATCTTCGGGCAAGTCAATTGCCCACTGCCATGCAGCCTGCCAGCCCTGCGCCCCCCGCCGAAGTCTCGCTCACGCCGCCCCCGCGGCGCTCGGGCCAGCGCACGCGCCGGGTGCGGGGCATTATTTTTCTGAAGGACGTGGCCCTGCTGGCCTGCACGGCCTTTGGGGGGCCGCAGGCACACCTGGCCATGTTTTTCCGGCTGCTGGTGGAAAAGCGGCGCTACATAAATGCCGCCGAGCTGCTGGAGCTGCAGGCCCTGTGCGCGCTGCTACCAGGGCCTACTTCTACGCAAACCATTACTGTCATCGGCTTCCGGCTGGGCGGGCCCAACTTAGCGTATCTCACGCTGGTGGTGTGGGCCACGCCCGCCGTGGTGCTCATGACGCTGGCGGCCCTCACCCTCAGCTACCTCGACCCCGCCCGGGTGGCGGCGCTGGTGCAGTTTGTGCAGCCGGTGGCTGTGGGCTTCGTGGCGTTTTCGGCCTACAAGATTTCCGAGAAAGTCATCCATACCAAAACCGCGGTGGGCCTGATGGTGGCCGCCGCCATGCTGGCTTACTTTTTCCAGTTGCCCTGGATGCTGCCGCTGCTGCTGCTGGCCGGCGGTGCAGTGACGACGGTGCGATACCGCAAACATGCCATTGAGCAGGAGAAAAAGCCGCTGCGCATTGAGTGGGCCAACTTTTTTCTGTGGTTCGGCACGTTGGCGGGGGCGGCCTTGCTGGGGCACTACACGCGCCTGCTGCCGGTGCGCCTGTTCGAGAACTTCTACCGCAACGGCTCATTGGTGTTTGGCGGCGGGCAGGTGCTGGCCCCGCTGCTCTACGCTGAATTTGTGGAGTTTAAGCACTACCTCACGGGGCCGGAGTTCCTGTCGGGCCTGGGACTGGTGCAGGCCATGCCGGGGCCCAACTTTTCAATTGCGGCCTATATCGGGGCGCTGGCCATGCGGCCCACCGGCGGCACGCACATGCAACTACTCGGGGCCTTGGTGGGCGTGACGGGCATTTTTCTGCCGGGTACCTTCCTCATCTTTTTCGTCATCCGCTTCTGGGACCGGCTGCGGCAGTACCGCGTGGTGAAAGCTTCGCTCGAAGGCATCAACGCCGTGAGTGCCGGGCTGGTGTGCGCGGCCACTTTCCTGCTCTACCACCCGCTGCCCTACCGGCTGCTGGATTTGCCCTTCCACCTCGGGCCGATTGACTCGCTGCCTCTGAACCCGCTGCTGGTGGGCACCACGTTTCTGCTGCTGCTGTGGGAGAAGGTGCCGAGTGTGGCCATCGTGGCCGTGGCATTGCTGGCGGGCGCGGTGCTGGGGTAAGAGGGGAGGCCGAGTGGGGCGCCTGTCATTGCGAGGCGAAGCCGAAGCAATCCGTCCTATTCTCAGCGACCAGCCTGCTAACGTGATACGCCCAATTAAAAAGCCCCGGTGCCATTGTGGTACCGGGGCTTTCTGATAAAAGAAAGTGTTTGGTGTTGACAGAACGGATTGCCGCGTTTCGCTACGCTTCACTCGCAATGACAAGTCTTATCCCTTCGTCCGCCCCGTCAGATACTCTCTGCGGGCCTCCTCCAACTGCCGCACCAGGGCCGCGCGCCGTTGCAGCAACTCCTCGCCCAGCGTAGGCGTGGCGCGGAAGAAACGCAGTACCCGCAGCCGCTCCAAGCGGGCACTAAGGGTGGTCCAGTAGCTAAGGGCGTAGAAGCCGGTGAGGGGCAGGCTGAGCACGTAAAGGGCCGTGAGGCGCCAGTCGTGCGTGAGCCAGTGGTGCACGGCAGCCGCCTGCAGGGTGTAGGCTAGCGGAAAGGTAAGCATGCCCACCACCAGCATGATGGGCGCCACAAATTCCACTTCCTTGGTGGCCCGCTTGGCTATTACGGAGGGCAGGATGTAGGGCAAATAGTTGTTCAACACGCCGTAAATCCACACCGGTACCCCCAGAAACAGGTTGAGCAAGCCGGCGAAGGTGCCGCGGCGCTGGCCTTCCACGGCCTCGTCGGTGAGGCGGTGACGACGCAGGTCTTCCAGATAGGTTTGGAACTGCAGGCGCATGGCCACCAGGCGGGTGGGGGCGTGCTGCTCGAACCAGGCCAGGGCCTGCAGCAGCGTCTGGCTGAGCTGGAAGTTGTCGTAGAGCGTGTTGGGGTCGTCGTCGGGGTTGAGGTGGCTGCCGAAGGTGCGCTCCACCTGCTGCACAAAGGCGTCCTCGGCCGCGTCGCGCGTGATGACGAGACGCCGCTCCAGCGCCTCCCGAATGGCGTCGGTGAGCTGGTCGGCGGCGGCTTCGGGGTCCCGGGCGTAGGCATCGGCGTAGTTGGCCACCACAATGGGCGGGGCCACATTCAGCAGCACGTCGGACCGAAAGCGGCTGGGGTCGAAGTAATTGGTGGCAATGGGCACCACCTTCAGGCCCAGCTTGAAATTGTGCCGGGCCTCGGCGCCCAGCGCAATGCGGGCGGCGCCGGTTTTGAGCGGACGCAGGCGGCGCTCGCTCACGCTGGTGCCTTCGGGGAAAATCATGATGGTGCCGCCCTTGTCTAAGTAGTCATAGCAGCGGCCGAAAACGGCCTCGTTCTGGGCCGCTACCTGCTCGGGCGTAGCGGGCGCGCCGCCCACTTCGGCGTCTTGCCGCCGGTAGATGGGAATGGAATTGCCCGACTGCATGATGGCCCGCACAATGGGATTGACGAAAAACGTGCTTTTGGCCAGAAACGCTACCGGCTGCCGGGTATGGATGGCCGTGAGCAGCGGGTCCATGAGGGTGTTGGGGTGGTTGCCGGCGAAGAGCAGCGGACCGGGCAGGTTCAGCCGCTCGCGGTGCCGCACTTCCATGCGCCGGAAAAACACGCGCAGCGCCACCTGCACCAGTGGCTTCATTACGGTATAGAAAAGCATGAGCGGGAATACGTAAGGCCTGCGAAGGTAGCCGTAAGCTCCGCATTCCCTTTGCCGCTGCCCGGCGCCCTACTGCGCCGAAAACCGGAAGGCCGCCGGCGTCAGCCCGGTCTTGCTCTTGAAGAGCCGCGTAAAATACTGCGGGTACTCAAACCCCAGCCGAAACGCCGCCTCGTTCACCGTGAGTGAGGTGCTGAGCAAGAGGTGCTTGGCTTGCTCGATGAGGGCGTGGTGCAGGTGCTGCTGGGTGGTTTGGCCGGTGAGGGTGCGGAGCATGTCGCTGAGGTAGGCCGGCGACACGTGCAGGGCATCGGCGAAGTGCTGCACGGTGGGCAACGGCTGCGGGCCCTCCTGGGCAAAGTAGCTGGTCAGCAAGGCTTCGAAGCGACTGAGCAGGTCGTGTTCGGGCGTGCGCCGCGTCAGGAACTGGCGGTGGTAGAAGCGGTTGGCGTAGCTGAGCAGCACTTCGAGCTGCGAAATGAGCACGTCCTGGCTAAAGGCGTCGATGGGCTGTTCGTACTCGGCCTTCATGTTGCGCAGCAGGCCGTCGAGCACCGCTTCTTCCTTGGCCGAGAGGTGCAGCGCCTCGTGCACGTCGTAGGAGAAGAAGCTGTAGCTCAGAATCTTCTTGGCCAGCGGGTACTTGGTCAGCAAGTCGGGGTGGAACACCAGCATCCAGCCGCTGATTTCCGACAAGTCCAGCGTTTCATCAATGGCAAACACCTGTCCCGGCGCCTGAAACCCGAGCACTCCCTCGCCGAAATCGTAGGACTGCCGGCCGTAGTGGATGTTGCCCTTCAGCCCCTTTTTCAGCCAAATGCTGTAGAGCTGCGGCACCACTGGCGTGAGGCCTTTGGGCGGGGCCTGCCCGCGCGACTCCTCCAGGTCGATGATGGTGAGCAGGGGGTGCGCCGGGGCCGGCTTCCCGCAAAATCGGGTGTAGTCCGTCACGGTATGAAGCACGCGAAAGTCTTTGATAACCTGTTTCATAAGAATTTGGCTTACAGCCGGATAAGATGGAAGGCCATGCCTGGAGGAGCATGACCTTCCTTAATAACGACAACTTTCGGGGTGGTGCGCCAGCAAGTTCGCCACGCCGTTGCGTTGTGCAACTCCGCCCTAAAACCCTTCCGGGTAGGCCGCGCCCGATTGGCTCCCGATGGGCATAACGGCTTCCAACTCGGCCAGCTCGGCCGGGCTGAGCACGAGGCTGGCAGCGGCTACGTTGGCCTCCAGGTACTTGCGCCGCTTGGTGCCCGGAATGGCCACCACACCCTGCGCCAGCACCCAGGCCAGCGCCAGCTGCGCGGCCGTCACGTCCTTGGCCTGCGCCAGTGCCTGCAGCTTCTCTACCAACGCCAGGTTCTTGTAGAAATTCTCGCCCTGGTAGCGCGGGAAAAACCGGCGCGAGTCGTTGGGCTCGAAGTCGTCCGGCGTCTTGATTTCGCCCGATAAAAAGCCCCGGCCCAGCGGCGAATAGCCCACGAAGCCAATGCCCAACTCGCGCGTGGCTTGCAGCACACCGTCGGCCTCCACGCCCCGGTCGAAGAGCGAATACTCGGTTTGCAGGGCCGTGATGGGGTGTACGGCGTGCCCCCTGCGCAACTCGTCGGCCGTCACTTCGCTCAAGCCCAGGAAGCGTACCTTGCCTTCTTCCACCAGCCGGCTCATGGCGCCCACGGTGTCTTCCAGCGGCGTGGCCGGGTCGATGCGGTGCAGGTAGTAGAGGTCCACGTAGTCGGTGCCCAGGTTGCGCAACGAGCGTTCAATGCTCTTGCGCACGTACTCCGGGCGGCCGTTGTAGCCGCCGGTCCAGGTTTCGGCGTCATCGACTTCGAAACCAAATTTGGTGGCCAGAATTACCTCCTGACGACGCCCGGCAATGGCCCGGCCCACCAGCCGCTCGTTCAGCATGGGGCCGTAGAGGTCGGCCGTGTCGAGCAGGTTCACGCCCAGCTCCAGGGCGCGGTGAATGGTGGCGACGCTTTCCGTTTCGTCGGCCTCGCCGTACACGCTCATGCCGTTCACGCCGGCGGTCATGCCCATGCAGCCCAGGCCTTCTACCGGTACTTTCAGGCCCTGGCTGCCCAGGGCCACTCGTTTGATGTCGCTCATGTTGTTGAGGTTGTAAGTGAATGCCTTTCAGCATCACAAAGCTCCGGCCGGCGCTTAAGATGCGAGCTACACAAAACCATGCATCTGCAACACAAAACGTGGCGGGGCCCAAACACAAGCGCCGCCCCACCCAAAGGCGAGGCGGCGCGAAGCCGACCTATAAGGTCAGGATTTATTTTTTGCGGCGAGCGGCCCGTTCAGCGACCTTCTCCTTGTTTTTGATGCGCTGCTCGGCCAGTTTGGCTTTGGCCTCTTCCTTTTTCTTGCGCTCTTTTTCCATCTTTTCGCGCTTGCCCGGGTGCAGAGCGTCGAAGGACTTGATTCTCGCTAAGCTGTCGGCCACTACGATTTCCCGACGGGTGGTCACGCGCCCGCTCAGCGACACGTGGTCGCCCTCGTTGATTTGGGTGGTGGTGCCGTTGGTGGCCGTCACCAGGCCCGTGGTGCTGATGGTCGTGCCGTTAATTAGTTTCTTCTCAGCCGTGAGCGGGTTCGATACGCCCAGTTCGGTGAGGATGACGCGGCCGCTGGCCATGGTCAGGCCGTCTTTGCGGCCTTCGCCGTTAGCGGCCAGCTTGGCGCGGGCCGGTACGGCGCCTCCCGGGCGACGGGGCGGCAGCTTGGTTTGTGCTTGAGCTACCGAGCCCGTAAAAAACAGCAGGGTAATAATGCTCCAGAAAATGGGTGGGTATTTCATGGAAAAGTTAAAAATAGAATAAGTTAAGCATCGAGTGAACCGTTAACAGAACGCAAGTTATGCATTTTATTGCATTCGAATTCATCTTGCCTTAATGTACGAATGCAAAACGAGAAAAGGTTTACGAGCTAAGCGCTAACTGGATTTTGTCCAATAAATACTCGCTCAGCAGGAGACCATTCAATTTTGATGCCTATTTGCCGCCGTCTAGTCGTACGGCGTTTGGCGCGACTGGGATTTAGGGCCGCTTTTGAACATTCGACCCAAATAATGAAGCCGTTTAAACGGTGCGGCGGCGTGCGCTGGCGCCCTGTTGCAACCAGATGCCCCGAATGCACGAATACCGAATAACTTGCTGCCCGGCCGCGTCCCGGCCATCTTCAACTTTCTCCGGCAATGGATTACAAAGACTATTACAAGACGCTGGGCCTCGACAAAACGGCCACCGCCGAGCAAATCAAGAAGGCCTACCGCAAGCTCGCCCGCCAGCATCACCCCGATGTGAACCCCAACGACAAAAGCGCCGAGCAGAAATTCAAGGAAATCAACGAAGCCAACGAAGTCCTCAGCGACCCCGAGAAGCGCAAGAAGTACGACCAGTTTGGGGCCGACTGGCAGCGCTACCAGCAGCAACCCGGCGGCGGGGCCGGCCGCGGCGGCCAGCCCGGCGGCGGCTTCGACTGGAGCCAGTACACCCAAGGCGGCGGGGGCGGCTTTGGCGGTGGGTTTGGCGAGGGCGAAGACTTTTCCGACTTCTTCGGCTCGCTCTTCGGCAACATGGGCGGTGGGGGCGGCCGGAGCAGCCGCCCCGGCGCCGGCCAGGACTACCAGGCCGAACTGGAGCTGAGCCTGGAAGAAGCCTATCACGGCGGCCCGCGCACCATCACGGTGAACGGCAAAAACCTGCGCCTCACCATTCAGCCCGGCTTGGCCGACGGCCAAACCATCCGGCTGCGCGACCAGGGTGGCCCCGGCCGCAACGGCGGGCCCAACGGCTCCTTGCTCATCACCTTCCGCATCCAGCCCGATGCCCGCTACGCCCGCACCGGCGACGACCTCACCCAGGACGTGCCCGTGAGCATCTACAAGGCCCTGCTCGGCGGCGAGCAAACCGTCGACACGCTCAGCGGCCCCGTCAAAATCAAGCTCAAGCCCGAAACCCCGAACGGCACCCGCCTGCGCCTGCGCGGCAAAGGCTTCCCCGTGTACCGCAAAGAAGGCCAGTTCGGCGACTTGTACCTGCGCCTGAACCTGACGCTGCCGCAGCAGCTCACCGACCAGGAAAAAGAATTGTTTCAGCAGCTGGCCGCCCTGCGGCCGGAGGCTTAACCCGTAGTTCCGCGCCCCATGGAAATGCACGTTCTCACCCTCACGTTTCAGGAATGCTCGGCCCGCTATGGGCTGGATGCTTTGGCCTTGCAGGACTTTTTGCGGGCCGGCCTGCTCCGCTCGGCCCCCACGCCCGATACCGTCATCGTCGACGAGCCCGATGACCTGCCGCGCTTGGCCCGCCTCCACCACGAGTTGGGCTTGGCCCCCGAGGCCCTCGATGTCATTCTGGCCATGCGCCAGCGGCTGGTACACCTCCAGGCCTTACTGGCCAACGAAACGGCCCGCGCCCGCCAATTAGAAAACTTCCTGCGCGGCAGCGGCGCGGTGGAGGATTTTGGGTAAGTATTGGCTAAAAATCACCAGAAAGTCATGACGAGCGCAGCCGAGGCATCTCGCGTGCAGCAATAACCCAGTCGTCGGGATATTTAGCTACTGCGCTCGGCATGGCGGCTTAGGCCTTAGTTGTGGTCAGGCATCAACGAGTGTATGGCCGTTCGCGGCCGATGAGGTAGCTGCCGCCGCGCTTATTGACAATGGCCTTGTCGGCGCCGTGGCGTAGCAGGAATTTCTCCACCGGCACGTTCTGGTTCCACTGCTTAGCGTAAATGAGCGCCGTGTTGCCGTAGCTATCTACCGAGTTGATGGACACGCCGCGCTTCATCAGCGCCTGCATCATCACGGTGTCCTGCAGCACGGCGAAGGTGGGGTTATTGGGCGTGGTTAGCTTCATCCCCAGGCGCTTCTCAGCATAGCTCAAAAAAGGCAGGCTTTCGAAGCGCAGCACGTAGGCTTCCGGGTCGAGGGGCATGTGGAACGGGTTGTCGAGCCGGGCCCCGTGGCGGAGCAGGAACATGGCCATGCTCACGCGGCCGGCTGCCTGGTAAAGCGGCGGGCGTTGGTCGGCATCGTCGAAAGGGGGCTTCAGGCCCACTCGCAACGGCTTCACCAGGCTGGCCCCGCGGTCGAGCAGCTTTTGGATGCCCACCGTGTCGCCTTCCCAGATGTAGCGGTACAGCATGGTGTCATAGAAATCGAACTGCTTAAACAGCGAATCAGGCGCGTGGCGCAGCAAAATCGGCCGCAGCTCGGCCTTGTCGCCAAGATACTCCGTCGGGTACCGCCGCCGCTTGTAGTAGTCGACGTACTTAAGGAGCTGCAGGTTGGCGCCGTGCGCAAGCAACAGTTCCAGCGCGGCCGGCGACTTGGCGAAGCAGATGGGCGGGCGCCGGTCAATGTCGTAGCGGTTCACCCTGGCAGCCGAGGCACCCTTTTTCAGCAGCAGCTCCATCAGCGGCAGGTTGTCGAGGCGCACGGCGTGGCTGAGCGGCGTCAGCTTCGTGCCCTTGATGTACACGGCCGAATCAATTTTGAAGCCCCGCTTCAGCAGCGAGTCAACCCGGCTGATTTTGCCTGCTTCCAGGGCATTGCCCATCACCACATCCGCGCTGGGCTTGTAATTGCGCCGCAGGCTGTCGAGGATGTGCTGGTGGGCCTGGGGCGACGACATCATGCGCGCCAGGAGGCGTTCTTCCGCACTCATTTTCGCGGCGGGCGTGGGCTTGTCGGGCACCGGCTGCCCCTGCCGCGTAAACCGGAACCGCCCGCCCATCAGGTCGCCGTGGCATTCGAGCTGGTCGGTGGCGAAGTCGATTTCGGCCCCCTCGTAGCGCCCGCCCGACCGCCAGGTAACGCGCAGGGTGGGCACATGGAGGACGAAGTCGTTGTCAAACCCGTTGCGAATCAACACATAGTTCGTGTCGTTGAAAGGCGTAATCTGCACGTAGCCGTATTCGGGGCCCAGCTGCAAGCCGGTTTCGGAGCTGCGCAGGCGCTGCTGGGTCAGCAGGGTGCGGTACTGGGCCTTTAGCGGCGCGGGCACGGGCACGGCCGCCCGCAGCCAGCCCGCTTCACCGTTCACCAGCGCATACAGGTATTCCTGGCCATTGGTGAGCAGGTAAGCGCCGTAGCGCACGGCACCGGCTTTCAGCTTCACTGGCTTGGCTTTCTGGTCGAAGTACGCATCGGGCTGGAATGCCTCCGGCTTTATCTGTGTTTCGGACGGCTGCGGAAACCAGAACAGCCCCGTCGGCTCAAACGAATACGTTCCCGCCGCCAGCGGCTGGCCAAACCGGAATATAGCAGCCTCCGAAGAACCCTTCCGGCGGTTTTGAGCCATGGCCCGGGGGGCCAGCGAAGAGCACCAGCTCAACGCCAGCAGATAAATAACCAGCTGTTTCATAGCACAATGATAAGGTCGCTTCATCTGCGGGCCTACGCCACGGCCAACGCCAGCAACAGCCCCGCCAGCGTAGCCGCCAGCTTGGGCCAGTTGAGCCGGTGCTCGGGGCTGGTTTCGAAGAGAATGGTGGTGGACACGTGCAGGAAATTGCCGGCCACCAGGCCCAGCAGGCCCGCATAGAGCCCGCTGCTCAGCAGCTTGCTCAGCACCACGTAGTTGCTGAAAATGATGCCCACCGGCGAAGCCAATGCGAAAATGAGCAGGCCCGGCCACACCCGCCGGAAGCTGCCCAGCCGCAGGCGCAGCAGCGTGGCCAGCGCAAAGGCCGCCGGCATGTGGTGCAGCGCCACGCCCACCACAATGGCGTAGAAATTCTGGCTGATGTCGCCCACCGCCGGCTCTTTCACCAGGATGCTGCCCTCCAGAAACGAGTGCACCACCAGCGCCCCCAGCAGCAGAAATGGCACCCGGCCCGGCGCGTCGTGTCCGTGCGCGGCCTCGTGGTGCACGTGCCCGTGCTCCACGCCCTGCGACAGCACCTCCAGCAGCAACTGCCCAAAGAAGCCCGCCAGCACCCAATAGCCCACCCGCTCCGAATGTTCAGGCAGCAGCTGCAGCGCCTCGGGCAGAATGTGCGTGACCGTGAGCGTAAATAAATAGGCGCCGCTAAAAGCCAGAAGCGGCTTCAGCCAGCGGTTGCCATACTTGCCCGGTACCCACGCGGCCGCTGCCCCGGCCCCCAACACCGTGAGCAGCAACAAGAAAATAGCAAACCCCATACAGAAAGAATGAGGAATAAAAAATAAGGAACGAAGAATAAGAAAGCACCGACGCACGCATCAGTTTCTCATTCTTCATTCCTCATTCTTCATTCCAATAATGACGCAAAGCGGCAGCCTTGCTACCGCCAGCCGGCGGGCAAAGCTGCCACCCAAACGATAATAACCGAACGACGCCGCGAAGGTTAACGCTGCATTTGGTGACCATTCTCGGCCGTATCGGCCTGGGTCGATTTGCCGGCGTCGTGCATTTGGCCGCGCTTAATCATGCCTTCCTCGGCATTGGCCGAGGTGGCCGACTGCGGCGTCACCTGCGTGGTGGCCGTGGCGGGGTCTTGGTTGCCGCCTTGGGCCGCCTCCATCAGGGGCGAGTGCGTGTTCTCGATGGAGCCATTAGGCACCGAGTGGTCGAAGTTCTCGCTGTTGCGGGTGCCGGGGGCCACCTGGTCCAGCGACACTTTCTCATCCGGGCGCCAGTCGGAGGGTTCGCTGCTGCAGGAAGTCAGGGCCAGCGTAGCAGTGGCAACGGCCAGCAACAGGGTGGAGGTCAATTTCATCGAAGTAAAATAAGCAGAGGTTGAAATTTAAACGGTAGCCGCACCGGCCTCGGCCGGCAGCAGGTTTTTGCGGCGCAACAGCGCCTCAAACAGCTTGCGGTCGTTGTCGGCGTTGAAGATTTTGAAAGGCAAATGTAAAAACACCGGCACATCAAACGTGCGCGCCAGCCACAGGCGCCACGCCGCCAGCCCGGCCGGCGGGGTGCCGGGCTTCAGGTACAGCAGGTAGGCGTCCGGGTCGCGGCGGGCCCGGTCTATCAGGTCCCAGGTCAGCTGCATGGCCTTGCCTTCCTTCTCGGGGCCTACGCGCAGCAGGAGTTGCTTGTTATCCATTTCGAACGCCATGCGCTCAAACAGCGGCTTGCTCTGCTCCATTTGCGTGATGCCCGTTACCTGCGCCGAGCGAAACAGCACAAACAGAATGGTGAGCACCACGGCCAGCGCTATCCACCACCACGAGGGCAGGAACAGGGCCGGCAGCAGCCCCAGCACAAACGGAATCAGGGCGTAGGGCCAGTCTTTTTTCCACACCTCGCCCATCACCATCTTGGTGTAGGCGTCGGTGGTCAGCTGCGTTTTCTTGGTGCGAATGGCCAGCGGCGAAGCCTGCTGCGCCTGGCGGAAACCGCCGCTTCCGCCCCGTTGGTTGGGTTGGTTCATTTACTTATTGGTGCTTGGATGTTGGTGCTCGGTGCTTGGCAATTGGGGGCAAGTCCAGAAGGGCAAACAGCCCGTTGTCTTCGCCAAGCACCAACATCCAAGCACTGAATTAATATGCTTTCAGGCTTAAATCGAGGCTTTTAATGGAGTGCGTGAGCGCCCCAACGGAAATATAGTCCACGCCCGTTTGGGCCACCTCGGCAATGGTTTGCTCCGTGATGCCGCCGCTGGCCTCGGTGGGGAAGCGGCCGGCCACCAGGGCCACGGCCTCGCGCAGCTGGTCCGGCTTCATGTTGTCGAGCATGATGCGCGTGATGCCGCCGGCGTCCAGCGCCTGCTGCACCTCGTCCAGCGAGCGGGTTTCAATTTCAATGGGCAGCTGCAGGCCTTTCTCCTTCAGGTAGGCATGCGTGGCGGCAATGGCCGCGCCAATGCTGCCGGCGTAGTCCACGTGGTTGTCCTTTAGAATAATCATGTCGAACAGCCCGTAGCGGTGGTTCACCCCGCCGCCAATGAGCACGGCCCACTTCTCGCAGAGGCGGAAGTTGGGCGTGGTTTTGCGCGTGTCGAGCAGCTTGGCGTTGGTGCTGGCAATCAGGCTGTTGAGGTGCGCGGTGTGGGTAGCAATGCCGCTCATGCGCTGCATGCAGTTGAGCACCAGCCGCTCGGCCGTGAGAATGCTGCCCGCCGGGCCTTCCACCGTGAAGGCGATGTCGCCGTGCTTCACGCGAGTGCCGTCGGCCAGCAAGGGCGTCATCTTCAGCCTAGCGTCGACTTCCTGGAAGATGAGTGGCGCCAGCGCCATGCCGGCCAGAACGCCTTCGCCCTTCACAAGCAGGTGGGCCCGGTTGCGGGCATCGGCCGGAATGGCGGCCAGGGCCGAATGGTCGCCGTCGCCCACATCCTCGGCCAGGGCCGTGCGGATGAAGGTGGTAAGAGCTTCGGGCGTGAGGTAAGGGGCGGGAGGAGTTTGCACAGGGCAAAGGTACGGCCCTTGCGGCGGCTGGGAAAACCAGACGGAAACCAACTGGCTTCCTGAACGCCGTCTGTCATCCTGAGCGCAGCGAAGGACCTTCTCACGCTAAAAGATTCTGACGTGAGAAGGTCCTTCGCTGCGCTCAGGATGACAGACGGCGCATAGATAACGGCCATCGGCCACAAAAAAGCCCCGGCCTGATTAGGACGGGGCTTCGGTCATTCTTTGGTAAATTCCAGCGTATCAATCAGCGGAGTGCCACGTGAGGGCTTGAGCTTCACATAGATGCGGTAGGTGCCGCTGCGGCCCGTGTAGCGCCCGATGGCGTATTGAATGCCGCCCTGGCTCTGGCCTTGGTGGATGAACTCGAACGTGCTGGGCGCATTCTTGGCGAAGATGTCTTTCATTACAATCTCGGCCTGCGTGGCGTTGTAGTTCTGCTTGTCACCGTCGAAGCCAATTTCCACGGTGGGGGCAAAGTACTGCGACAACTCGCGGGAAGAGCCGTTGCGCAGGGCGGCGCGAACGGCGCCGAGAACATCGGTCTGCGCATGCGCCGCGCTCGCAACGAGTAGAAAGAGCCATCCTAAAAATAGCGTCCTAACGAAATAGCGTTTCATTATAAGGGTAGTAAGTGCGTCATACGCAGAAAAGTCGGAGCGAAAATGGTGCCAAGAAGTGAAGCAGACGGCAAACTAATGCAAAAAAGGCAGCACTAAACTTAATGATAAGAAAGAGAAGGCCAAGCGGCCGCAAAGTTAGATAGTTTCAACCCATAGGCGGGCTGGCCGTATCTTCGCGGCATGAATAAGCAGGTTTTGTTGGTGATTTTGGATGGGTGGGGCATTGCCCCCAATACGGCCGTGTCGGCGGTGGACGCCGCTAATACGCCGTTCTATCACGAGCTGTTGCAGCGCTACCCGCACAGCAAATTGCAGGCCTCAGGCGAGGCCGTGGGCCTGCCCGAAGGCCAGATGGGCAACTCCGAAGTGGGCCACATGAACATCGGGGCCGGCCGCGTGGTCGACCAGGAGCTGGTGCGCATTGGCAAGAGCATTCGCGAGCGCAAGCTGGGCCAGATGCCCGCGCTGACGAAGGCATTTGAGTACGCCGTGGCCAACGACAAGCCCCTGCATCTCATTGGCTTGCTGAGCGATGGCGGCGTGCACTCGCACATCGACCATGTGAAAGCCCTCTGCACCATTGCCCATGAGGCCGGCGTGCGCCGCGTGTTTGTGCACGCCTTTACGGACGGGCGCGACACCGACCCCAAGAGCGGCGTGCGCTTCATCAACGACCTGGAGCAGCACAACGAGCGCAACGGCGCCAAAATCGCTTCGGTGGTGGGCCGCTACTACGCCATGGACCGCGACCGCCGCTGGGAACGGGTGAAGGTGGCCTATGACCTGCTGGTGAACGGCGTGGGCACGCCCTCGCAAAACCTGATTCAGAGCGTGCAGGAACAGTACAAGGACGGCGTGACCGACGAGTTCCTGAAGCCCATCGTGAAAACGGGCGCCGATGGGCAGCCGCTGGCCACCATTCAGGAGGGCGACGTGGTGCTGTGCTTCAACTTCCGCACCGACCGCGGCCGCGAAATCACGGAGGTGCTCACGCAGCAGGACATGAACGCCTTCCAGATGCACCGCCTCAACCTGCACTACCTCACGCTGACCAACTACGACGACACGTTCGTGGGCGTGACGCCGATTTTTGAGAAGGACAACCTGAATAATACGCTGGGCGAAGTGCTGGCCGCCAATGGCAAAACCCAGATTCGCATTGCCGAAACCGAGAAGTACCCGCACGTGACGTTCTTCTTCTCGGGCGGCCGCGAAAACGAATTTGCGGGCGAAAAGCGCATCCTGCGCCCCTCGCCCAAAGTGGCTACCTACGACCTGCAGCCCGAAATGAGCGCTGCCGACCTGCGCGACGCCTTGGTGCCGGAGCTGCAGGCCCGCTCGGCCGACTTCGTGGTCCTCAACTTTGCCAACCCCGACATGGTGGGCCACACCGGCGTGTTTGAAGCCGTGGTGAAAGCCGTGGAAACCACCGACGCCTGCGCCCGCGCTGTGGTAGAAACCGCCCGCGCCGCCGGCTACGCCAGCATCATCATTGCCGACCACGGCAACGCCGAGTTCATGCGCAACGCCGACGGCTCGCCCAACACGGCCCACACCACCAACCTGGTGCCCTGCATTCTGGTGGATGACAACTACCTCGGCACACTGGCCGACGGCAAGCTCGGTGACCTCGCGCCCACTATTTTGGAGCTGATGGGCGTGCCCCGGCCGCTGGAAATGACGGGCCAGAGCATCCTCCGTCCGGCCCTGCCGAATGCGTAAGCGGGTGGTTGCCCGGCTGGCCGTGGTGCTGACCGGGCTGGGCTGGCTTTCGGCCTGCGGCGACGCGGGTCCCAGTGCGCCGGCCGCGCGCCGGCCTCTGTACTTTGATGTGAAAGGCCTGCTCGATAAGCAGGTAGCGCAGCTAACTCAGCGGAAAGCGGCCGTGACCAAGCGGGTAAGCCTGCGCGACGAAGCCACCGAAATTGCGCGGGTGCCGGGCGTGAAGTGGGCCGATGAACTGCAGATTTTCTTTCAGGCCGACATCAACAAAGCCGCCCTGCGCGGGGCCTACGTCGTCGATTCGGTGGCGCTGCCGGGCGGGCTGCTGCGCCGCACCTACACGCGCCGGCCCGGCCAGCCCAATGCCCCGGTGGCCCGCCTCGCGGTGGTGCAGCAAAACGGCGCGGCCGTAGACGTGGCCGCTACCATCGACCAGGACAACCCCTTGTTCTCAACCCGGAAACAGTTGCAGCTGCAGCTGAGCAGCGGGCAGCTACGGGCCTACAAAGTGGAGGGCACCCAGAAGCTGGTGCTGTTTGATACGCTGCGCTACGCGGCGGCGGCGCGGGTCGAGTAAGCCAGCGAGCGGCTATTCGTAGGCCCCTAAATTGGGATTGGCAGCGGGAGGAGTGGGGCGCCGCGCGTTTCGCAAATCATTGAGAGGGTTGGGCACAGTTGTGCCTGCGGGCGAGGGTACGGGCGGGCGCCCTTTAGCGGGCGAAGTGTCCTGCAGCCGGTAATCGGGGCGGCTGCTGGTGAGCGTGGTGCGGACAAACAACGGGTCCGTCACCGTTACCAGGTTAGCCAAGCCCGCGGCGCCGAGGCCCGGCTTCTTGGGGGCGTTGGTAGTGGCCTGGAAATCCTTGGTGCGCAGCAGCGTGTTGCGGATGTTGAGCGTGGCGAGGTAATCGTCGCTATTCACGAGTTCGAGCTCATTTTCGTAATTGCCCCAGATGATGCTGTTGGTCAGGTTAACGACCAAGGGGAAATACAACGGTTTGCCTTTGTCGTCGCTCAATTCATTGGAGAAAGAAACCGACGAGGTCTGCCGCTGGAACGCAGGCGTGTAGTTGGCAATGGTGCAAAAGTTCAGGTTGAACGTGCCGCCAAACCCACGCACAGCGTACTCGCCGCAGTTGGTGAGTAAGCAGTTAGTGGCTGTGATGGTGCTGCGCACGCCAATGATGCCGCCGGGCGGCAGGCCGGTGCCCACGTAGCTGGGATTGGAACCTGAGATGTTGCGGATAACTACATTGTCCAGCCGCAAGTCAGGCGTGTTGGCGCCCCCAACGACGGTGTTGAGCAAAGAAACGCCGAAGTTGGCGTTCTTGATTTCGGTGTAGCGGATGTCGTTGTTGCGGCTGGTAGCGGTGAAGAAAATGCCGCCCCACTGGCCGGGAATCTCATTGTAGAACGACTCCAGCCGGTCACCCCGAAAAAGCACCATGGCGCGTTTGGCCGCTGTGGTATCGCCAGTGACGGGAGGCGTGTCGTTGATTTTTAGCGTGCCATCCACTTGGATGGTGGCCCCGGCATGGCAGTAGATGCGTGCACCCGGCTCAATTCGCAGCGTTGAACCTGGCCCTACATACATACCGACGTCGATACCTCTATAAGGCGCATTGATGACGACGTGCGGTTTGTCGTTGCGCCAAACCCGGGTTGTATTACCTGTAACATCATCGCCTCGATGGAAGTAGGCATTTTGCCCGTAGGCCAACAGCTTCACGCTCTGCTCATTGCCGTTGGTGCGGAAGTTAATCAGGTCTTCCAGCAGAAACGGTTTCGTCGTGCTGTTGTCGCCGAGCACGGCGCGCACCAGCACCAGCAGGCTGTCGTTGCCCCGGATGGTGACGCCGCTGGCAGAGCTACCGGCATCGCCATTAATAATTAGCGAATACGTCGTGCCCTGTTGGCCCGCCAGGCTCACGTCGGTTTTCACCGCGCCGCTGTTGCGGTTGTACACCCACAGCCGCTTCGTCACCGTGCGGATGGTGGTGAATACCGTGTCAAATTTCACAGAGTCGCGGTCGAACTCCAGCTTGCCCGATGTTTGCACCAGGTCTTCCTTCGGCTCGCAACCGGGCAGGAAGGTGAGGCAGCAGCTGAAGAGCAGGAACAGCGGGAAGAGGTAGCGCATAGAGGCACGTGAGGCGGACAACTCCCCTCCTTTTTTAAGGAGGGGATGCTTGCGCGAAGCGCGAGCTGGGGTGGTAAAGTCGTTGAACGACCGTAGGCAGCAAATAGTGTGGACGCTGGCAAAGGCAGCAGAAGTCGTTCGAATATCGTTCAACGACGCGGCCACCCCCGTTTTTGCTTCGCAAAAACTCCCCTCCTCGACTGAGGAGGGGAGTTGTCGTTCTGCTTACTTCGTCACGCCCTCCTGCAGGCGCTCGGCGCTGTCGGCGATGCGGAGCTGCTCCACGAAGTCGTCCACGTTGCCTTCCATCACGCTGGCCAGGTTGTACACCGTATAGCCGATGCGGTGGTCGGTCACGCGGCCCTGCGGGTAGTTGTAGGTGCGGATTTTGTCCGAGCGGTCGCCGCCGCCAATCATGCTTTTGCGCACGGCGCCGTCGGCCTCATTTTTCTTGGCCAGCTCCATCTCGTACACGCGCGAGCGCAGCACGGCCAGGGCTTTGTCAAAGTTTTTGAGCTGCGACTTCTGGTCCTGGCACTGGGCCACGAGGCCGGTGGGCAAGTGGGTAAGACGCACGGCCGAATAGGTGGTGTTCACAGACTGGCCACCGGGGCCGCTGGAGCAGAAGTAGTCCTTGCGGATGTCGCCCATGTTGAGCTCGATGTCGAATTCCTCGGCTTCGGGAATCACCACCACCGAGGCCACGCTGGTGTGGATGCGGCCCTGGGTTTCGGTGGCCGGCACGCGTTGCACGCGGTGCACGCCGCTCTCAAACTTGAGCTTGCCGTACACGTCCTCGCCGCGCACGGCCACGATGATTTCCTTGTAACCGCCGGCGGTGCCTTCCATGGCGTCAATCAACTCCATTTTCCAGCCCTGCTTTTCGGCGAAGCGCATGTACATGCGCTGCAGGTCGCCGGCAAAAATGGCGGCTTCGTCGCCGCCCGCGCCGGCCCGGATTTCCACGATGACGTCCTTGGAGTCGTTGGGGTCTTTGGGCAGCAGCAGGTCCTTGATGACTTCTTCGAGGCGCTCCTGCTCGGGCAGCAGCTCGTCGAGCTCGGCCTTGGCCATCTCGCGGAAGTCCTGGTCTTTCTCGGTGGCGATGACTTCGCGGGCGTTGTCGATGTTGCTGAGCACGCCCTGGTAGTTGCGGTACTCGGCCACAATCTTGCCCAGTTCCTTGTATTCTTTGTTTAGTGCCTTATAGCGCTTTAAGTCCGACATCACGTCGGGCTGCATCAGCTCCTCGTTTACGTTCTCGTAACGTTGGTTGATGGCTTCTAATTTATCAAGCATCGGTGTTCGGGAATTAGTCAGTAGTTTGCAAAGATACTGAATCTAAACACCGCTATGTAGGCGAGGGGTTCATTCAGCATCTTCACCCAACAGCGGCCCCGCGGCCGGAGTTTATGCAAGTGTTGAAATTCGGAGGCACCTCGGTGGCCTCCGCCGAAAATATCCGCAAGTCGCTGGCCATCGTGGCCCAAGCGGCGGCGCAAGGTCCGGTGGTTATGGTGGTGTCGGCGTTAGGTGGTACGACGGATGCGTTGATTGGCGTCGGACGCGCCGCGGCTAAAGGCGATGCTTCCTACCGCGAAACACTAAGTCAGCTTGCCGAGCGCCACCGCGTGGCGTTACAGGAGCTAGAACCAGCTAGCGAATTCCATGCTGAGGTGCATCAGGCTGAACTCGCTATGCAGTTCGATAACGCCGCTGCTTTATGCGACGGCGTTTTTGCACTGAGGGAGTTGTCTACCCGCACGCTGGATAAGCTTATGAGCTGCGGTGAACTGGCTTCGTCGCTGATAGTAGCTACAGTGGCTGGGTATTATGAGATGGAAGCCATATGGGTTGATGCTAGAAAATTGATTTGCACTAATTCCCGCTTTGGTGCCGCCGAGGTGGACATCGCCACGACTAAGAAGAAGACAACCATATTTAAGGAACACCACCCGCAAAAGGTCTGGGTCGTGCCCGGCTTCATCGCCGCCGATGCCCACGGCGCTACCACCACCCTCGGCCGCGGCGGCTCCGACTATACTGCCGCCCTGCTGGCCGCCGCGCTAGATGCGGAGAAGCTGGAAATCTGGACCGACGTGAGCGGCATGATGACGGCCGACCCGCGCCTCGTGCGCAGTGCTCGGCCCATTGCCCGCATCAGCTACCAGGAAGCCATGGAGCTGTCGCACTTCGGCGCCAAGGTGCTGTACCCGCCCACCATTCAGCCGGTGATGCAGCGCGGCATTCCGCTCTGGATAAAAAATACCTTCGCGCCCGATGACTATGGCACCCTGGTGGAAGTGGCGCCGCCGCGCGCCGCCACGGTGGTGCAGGGCATCTCCAGCATCGGCAACCTCACGCTGCTCAACCTGGAAGGCAGCGGCATGGTGGGCATCCCCGGCTTCTCGAAGCGGCTGTTTGAGGCCTTGGCCCGCGAGCGCATCAACGTGATTCTCATCACGCAAAGCTCATCCGAACATTCCATCTGCGTGGGGGTGAACGCGCAGGACGCCGCGCCCGCCCAGGTAGCCGTGGACGAGGAGTTTGCCACGGAAATTGCCGCCGGTCGCATCGAGCCGCTGCGGCCGGAGAAGGATTTGGCCATTGTGGCGCTGGTGGGTGAGAATATGAAGGACCACCCCGGCATCAGTGGCAAGCTGTTTGGCGCGCTGGGGCAAAACGGGGTTAATATCCGGGCCATTGCGCAGGGCGCATCGGAGAAAAACATCTCGACCGTCATTCGGGCGCAGGACGTGCGCAAGGCCATCAACGTGCTGCACGAGGCCTTTTTCGAGGCCACTAAGAAGCAGGTGAACTTGTTCATCCTCGGCCCCGGCAATGTGGGCAGCAAGCTGCTAGAACAGTTGGCGCGGCAGCAGCCGCATTTGCTCGAAAAGCTGGGTTTGCAGGTGCGCGTGGTGGCCATTGCCAACAGCCGCCACTGCCTGGTGGACGAAAATGGCCTCGACCTCACCGCCTGGCCGGAAGAGCTGGCGCAGGCTCCGGCCCAAACCCTGGAGGAGTTTAAGGAGCTAATTATCAGTCGCAACCTGCGTAACTCCATCTTTGTGGATGTGACGGCCAACCCGGCCGCGGCGGGCATCTACGCCGATTTGCTGGCCAAAAGCGTGGCCATCGTGGCCTGCAACAAAGTGGCGGCCTCATCGGACTACGCGCACTATGCCCAACTCAAAAGCTTGTCGAAAGAGTTTAACGCCAGTTACTTGTTTGAAACCAACGTGGGGGCGGCCCTGCCCGTCATCGGCACGCTCAACGACCTCACGCGCAGCGGCGACGTGGTGCGGCGCATGGAAGCCGTGCTTTCGGGCACGCTCAACTTCGTGTTCAACCACTACGACGGCTCCCGCCCCTTTGCCGAGATAGTGCGCCAGGCCCAGGCCGAAGGCTACACCGAGCCCGACCCGCGCCTCGACCTGAGCGGCACCGACGTGGCCCGCAAAATCCTCATCCTCGCCCGCGAAGCCGGCCAAGTGATGGAAATGAGTGATATCGAAATCGAAAGTTTTCTGCCTCCAGCCTGTCTGGAGGGCAACGTGGAAGCCTTCTACACGCAGATGGCCGCGCACGAATCCCATTTCAAGGCCCTGTATGAGGATGCCACTGTGGCGGGAAAGCGCCTGAAATTCGTGGCTCGCTACGCCGAGGGGCGCGCCGCCGTGGGGCTGCAGCAAGTGGCGCCCGGCCACGACCTCTACGACCTGCGCGGCAAAGACAACGTGGTGCTCTTCTACACCGACCGCTACGTAGACCAGCCGTTGGTGGTGAAGGGTGCCGGGGCCGGGGCGGAGGTCACGGCTTCGGGTGTATTTGCCGATATTATCCGGGCCGCGAGGTTGTAGCGTGGACTCTGCGAGTCCGCGCATACCCTGGCTTATAATCATTCTTCACCATCCATGCGCGGACTCGCAGAGTCCACGCTACAGTTCATGCCTGATTCTGTTCTCGTTCATTCTCCCGCCACGCTTTCCAACCTCGGTTGCGGCTTCGATGTATTCGGCCTCGCCCTCGCCGCGCCTTACGACACCGTGCGCATCACGCGCAGCAGCACGCCGGGCATCCGCATTCAGCACCTCGACCCCTATAACCTGCCCACCGACCCGCAGCAAAACGTAGCGGGCGTGGCCCTGCAAGCCCTGCTGAAAGAGGTGCCCGAAACCATTGGCTTCGACGTGGAAATCACCAAAGGCATCAAGCCCGGCAGCGGCGTGGGCAGCAGCGCCGCCAGTGCGGCCGGAGCCGTGGTGGCCGCTAATGCCTTATTGGGCAACCGCTTCAGCAAGATGCAGCTGGTGGATTTTGCCATGGAAGGGGAAGCAGTCGCCTCGGGCGCGCGCCATGCCGACAACATCGCGCCGGCCATCTACGGTGGCTTCACGGTGGTTCGCGCTTTGCAGCCGGCCATTGATATAATTGCCCTTCCGGCCCCGCCGCTGTGGGTGGCCGTGGCGCACCCACAGATTGAGCTGAAAACCAGCGACTCGCGCAAGGTGCTGCCTAAAGAGGTGGCTTTGGGCTTGGCCGTGCGGCAATGGGCCAACGTGGCGGGCCTGGTTTCCGGTTTCCTCACGGCTGATTACGAGTTGATTGGCCGCTCGCTCGACGATTACATCGTGGAGCCGGCGCGGCTGCCGCTCATTCCCGGCCTGGCGGAGGCGAAGGCGCGGGCAATGGCGGCGGGCGCCATCGGTGGGGGAATTTCCGGCTCGGGCCCGTCTATTTTCATGCTGAACCGCGACGAGGCGACGGCACAGTCCGTGGGCGCGGCGCTGGGCGGCGTGTTTGCTGAGTTGGGCATTGCGTTCAACGTGTACGTCGGGCCGGTGGGAACGCAGGGGGCGTATGTGGTTTCGGAAGAGCAATAAGAATGTCATGGCATCTCGCGTGCACAACGCAATTCAAAGGATTAGTGAAAGCACGCGAGATGCTCCGCTGCGCTCTGCATGACGGGCCAAAAAGACCAGAATCGAATGAAATACTACAGCCTTCGCCATCAGTCGCCCTTGGTTGATTTTCGCACGGCCACCATCACCGGACAGGCGCCGGACGGTGGCCTGTATTTTCCTGAAACCATTCCGAAATTCCTGCCGGGCTTTCTGCGCGAGCTGCGCGGCCTGAGCAAGGCCACGGTGGCGTTCAACGTGATGCGGCCTTACGTGGGCACAACCATCGGCGAAGATGATTTGCGGCGCATCTGTGCCGAGGCGGTGGATTTTGCCTTTCCGCTAGTGCCGGTGGGGGAGAAGGTGGCTTCGCTGGAACTGTTCCACGGGCCTACGCTGGCGTTCAAGGACGTGGGCGCGCGGTTTATGAGCCGCTGCCTGGGCTACTTCGCGCAGCGCGGCGACACGCCGCCCGTGACCGTGCTGGTGGCTACCTCCGGCGATACCGGCGGGGCCGTGGCCAGCGGCTTTCTGGGCGTGCCGGGCGTGGAGGTGGTCCTTCTCTACCCCTCCGGCAAGGTGAGCCCGGTGCAGGAGCAGCAGCTTACCACGCTGGGCCAGAATATCACCGCGCTGGAAGTGCAGGGCACCTTCGACGACTGCCAGGCGCTGGTGAAGCAGGCGTTTCAGGACCAGGAGCTGGCGGAGAAGCGCTTCCTCACGTCGGCCAACAGTATCAACGTGGCGCGCTGGCTGCCGCAGCAACTGTACTACTGCTTTGCCCTGCAACAGTGGCCGGAGGGGGCCACGCCGCCGGTGGTGTCGGTGCCGAGCGGCAACTTCGGCAACATCTGCGCCGGGCTGCTGGCGCGGGCCTCGGGGCTGCCGTTGGGGCACTTCATTGCGGCTTGCAACGCCAACGAGCCCGTGCCGGCTTACCTGCGCACGGGCACCTTCACGCCCCGACCGGCGGTGCCCACTTTCTCCAACGCCATGGACGTGGGCAACCCCAGCAACTTCGCGCGCATTCTGGAGCTGTTCGACAACGACCTGGCCAAGATGCGCGCCGCTCTCGGTGCCGATACGGTGAGCGACGCCGATACCGTGGCCACCATCCAGCGGGTGTGGAACGAGCACGGCTACCTGCTCGACCCGCACGGCGCAGTGGCCTACGCCGCGCTGCGGCGCTACCAGGCCCAGCACCCCGAGGCGGCCGGCATGATACTGGCCACGGCCCACCCGGTGAAATTTCCCAACGTGGTGGAGCCCGTGCTGGGCCGGGCCATTGAATTGCCTGAAGTGGTGCAGGCCCTGCAGGGGCGCGCTAAACGAAGTGTGCCGCTGGCGGTTGATTACGAAGCGCTGAAGGCCTGTCTGCTCTAGCCTGACGCCCCGCTTGGGCCGTTGGGGCGAGCAGGCTGACCTTTGCTCAGAATTTCACCCTCATGCCCGCTTTTGTGAAAAGCCTGTTCTATAAAATTGCGTTGTCCGCTCTGGTGTTTGGCTTTGCCGCCTGCCGGCCCGACCAAGTCGAACACTTGAAGGACAGCAAGCGCATTGGCCAGGAAACGGCCAACTGGGAGGTGAAGCGCATCATGCCCAACGACTTGCTGCGCGCCACCCGCTGGGCCGGCGACTCGCTCACGGCCACGGCCGACACGCTGTTGCGCCGCACCCTGGCCCGCGAGCTGGCCGCGGGCGGCGTGGCCCGGGCCGCCGCCTTCTGCCGCCCCGAAACCTACGGCGCCGTCGATTCGCTGGCGCGCGTGCTCAAGGCTACGGCCCGGCGCGTGAGCGCGCGGCCGCGCAACCCGGCCAATAAAGGCACGCTGGCAGCGGCCGAAGTGGCCTCGGATACCCTGCGCATCGTGAAACGGGAGTCGCAGGAGGTGTTTTTCTACCAACGCCCCATTGTGCTCAACAACTCGCTGTGCCTGCGCTGCCACGGCGAAGTAGGCAAGGACATTGCCCCCGCCGACTACGCCCTTCTGCAAAAGCAATTCCCGCAGGGCCAGGCCACCGGCTTCCGCCTGGGCCAGCCCATGGCCGCCTGGCAGCTCAGCCTGCGGCGCGACGGCGTGGCCGAGTTCTGGACCATGAAAACGCGCAAGAAGTGGAAGGAGCACAAGATGCCCAAGCTATTCTGAGGGAAGCGGTTCGGATGTCGGTGGCCCCCGACCGGTGGGGCATTAAGGGCACAGTTGCGTACAGGGGCGGCATCTACCTGTTTTTTCAACTGCTTTGTAGCTTCACACAAAAATGCCTGCTTTGAAGAGTAAATGTTACGCTTGCCGGTGGGCTGCTGCGCTTAGTATTGCATTGGGCTGGCCCGGCCTGGCGGCCAGCGCCCAGGACCTAAAGCTGGCCGACTGCGTGAAACTGATGCGCGCCGACAGCGCACAGCTGTTTTTTGACGCCCGCTACGCGCTGGTACCCCCGGCCTGCGCCACCATTCGCCGCGAAAGCCGGATGGATGCCGCAACCGGCAGCTTCCAGGGCGAAGTGCGGGATTACCTGGTGGCCGACAACAGTTTATTAACCAAAGTGCGCTACGCGAACGGGGTGCGCGAGGGCGACTACGAGCAGCACTACGCCAACCACCAGCTGGCCACCACCGGCCGGTTTGTGAAAGGCCAGCCCACAGGCACCTGGAAATACTGGTACGCCAGCGGGCAGCCCTGGCAAACCCTGGAGCTGGGCAGCGGCGGCCCCATGCGCATCGTGGCGTATTGGGACTCCACCGGGCGGCAGCGCGTGACCGACGGCGCCGGCACCTGGGAAGAAAACACCGACGGCACCATGCCCACCCACGTCAGCGGCCGGGTGGTGGCCGGCCTGATGGAGGGCACCTGGGAGCGCCGCAGCCGCCTCGACAAGCTGGTGCTGACGGCCGAAGACTACCGCGCGGGGCGTTTGCTGGAAGGCCGGCAGTACATGGCCACGGTGGGCAAGCCCAAAAAGTACCAGGACCGGTCGTTGCTCGGGCCCCAGGCCGTGGATGCGTCGGCCGTTATCGAGCCTTTTCACCTGGGCAAAAGCTGTGAGGAGCAGGCCGCCCTGGCGGCGTCGGAAGCGGCCAGCCGCCAGTTGATAGCCTCGACGGTACTCGTAAACCCTCGGCCGCCCCGCGACCCCGGCACTTACCAGCAACAGTTGTTGCAGCGCTTGCACGATTTTAACAACCTGACCCAATGGATGCCCCAGACCGACGGGCAGTCGACCCTGATTACCGCCGACATTGACGACAAAGGCCAAATCAGCCATGTCGTGTCGGAGTCGGGCACGCTGGCGTCGGCCTTCACCACCATTCTTGCCGATTTGGGCACTTGGCGTCCGGGGTCGGTGAATGGTCGGCCGGTGCCGGGCAAGTTGCGTATTACGTTGCGGATGTTCAGCACGCAGCTGCAAAGCAGCCTTGGCGCCAACGTGGCTTTCCCGCTGCCCCCGGATGCTTTGCGGCCTGCGTCCAAATAACCCTTTTTAACCAATTGCCCTTCATGCAACCCGAGCTTCCCATCATCATCATCGGCGCGGGCATGGCCGGGCTGGCCTGCGCCACCTGGCTGCACCGCGCCGGCCGACCCGTGCTGCTGCTCGAAGCGGCCGACGCCGTGGGCGGCCGCGTGCGCACCGACCTCACGCCCGAGGGCTTCCGGCTCGACCGTGGCTTTCAGGTGCTGCAAACCAACTACCCCGAGGCCCGGCGCATTTTCGACTACGGCGCCCTGAACCTGAAGGCTTTCCGCTCCGGCGCCGTCATCCGGCTGGCCGACGGGCGCGAAACCACGCTCGAAAATCCGTTGCAGCGCCCGTTGGCGGCGGTTTCGGCCCTCACCTCGCCCATCGGCACGGCGGCCGACAAACTGCGCATCCTCAGCCTGGTGCGGCACGTGCTCAAATACACGCCGGAAGAATTGCTGAACCGCCCGGCCACCGACACCCGAAGCTTCCTGCGTCGCTACGGCTACAGTGAGCAAATCATCAGCACGTTTTTCGAGCCGTTTTTCGGGGGCGTCTATCTGGACCGCGACCTGACCACGGCCAGCAACTTCTTCGAGTTCGTCTTTCAGCAATTCGTGACCGGCGACGCCGCCATTCCCGCCCTCGGTATTCAGCAGCTGCCCGAGCAGCTCGCGGCCCGCCTGCCCACGGGTACCGTGCAGCTGAATGCGCCCGTCGCCGCCATCGTCGACGGCTCGCAGGTGCGGCTCACGACGGGTAAAGTGCTCGAAGCCCAGGCCATTGTGCTGGCCACCGACGGCCTGACGGCTGCGCGCCTGCTGGCCGGCCGCAGCGGCAAGCCCGACGACGCCGTAAACCTCGAAGCCGCCAGCTACCCCACCGCGGCTCGCCTCACCACCTGCACCTACTTCGCCACCGGCGGCCACTCGCCCGGCCGCAACGATAAATTGCTCCGCCTAAACGCTGCCACCAATGCCCTCGTGCACAATGTAGCCTTTCCGGCCGATGTGAGTGGGGCCTATGCGCCGGCCGGTCGGGCGCTTATTTCAGTGAGCACGCACGGCGAGCGGGGCCTGAGCGAAGAGGAAATTGCCGTCGGCGTGCGCGAAGAGCTGGCCGCGTGGTTTGGGCCCGCGGCGCGGCAGTGGGAGTACCTGCGCAGCTACCGCATCACCAAGGCGCTACCGGTGTACCTGGCCGGCCAGCCGCCCCGGCAGCCCCTGAAGCTGGCGCCCAATCTGTACCGCTGCGGCGATTGGACGGCCTACCCGTCGCTGAACGCGGCGCTGGCCACCGGGCGGGAGGTGGCAGAGGCCCTTATCAAAGGCTAGAAATTACTCAATAAAAAAGGCTGCCCGTCACAGGCAGCCTTTTTTATGCATTGACCCGAAGGCTATACGGCGGGGTTGGGCGTGGCCGGACTTTCGTAGGCGGGGGCAAGGCCCTGCTCGCCTTCGATGGGCATGCGAATTTTCTCGTCGTCGGAAACGCGCAGCGTGAGCAGGCCGCCGATAATCATGAGCACACCGCCCAGCACCACCACGTTCAGCGGGTCGAGCGAGGGAAACTGCTTCATGATGAAGGGCAGGCCCAGCGAGGCGCATACCTGAGGCGTGACGATGAAGGCATTGAACACACCCATGTAGTGGCCCATCTTGTTGGCCGGAATGGCGCCCGCCAGCATGGCGTAGGGCACCGACAGGATGCTGGTCCAGGCAATGCCCACGCCTATCATCGAGACGTACAGCATCCACGGCTCGGTGATGAAGGCAATCGACAACAGGCCCAGGCCACCGGCCGTGAGGCAAAGCATGTGGGTGAGCTTGCGGCTAAACTTGCGGGCAATGACGGGCAGCAGCAGGCTGAAAGCGGCCGAAACGCCGTTGTAGACCGCAAAAGCTTCGCCCACAAAGTTGGCGCCCTCGTTGAAGGCCGCCGATTTATTGTCGGTGGTGTGGTACAGGTGCTTGGTAACAGCCAGCGTGGTGAAAATCCACATGCAAAACAGGCCGAACCAGGTAAAAAACTGCACCGAGGCCAATTGCTTCATCACCTTGGGCATGTGCGCCACCCCAGTGAACGTTTCCTTGATGCCCTGCGCCAGCGTCGTGCTGTTTTTCTCGCGCTCGAAGGCTTCTATGTCCTCCGGCGGGTATTCGGTGGTGGTGAGGACGGTGTAGAGCACGCACAGGAAAAACGCCGCCGCCCCGATGTAGTAGGAAAACTTCACCGAGTTGGGTACAATGCCGTTGGCGGCTTCATTGGCCACGCCAAAACGCGTGAGAATGCTAGGCAGCAACGACGCCACCACGGCTCCGATGCCGATGAAAAACGACTGCGTGGCAAATCCGGTGGTGTGCTGTTCGCCCGGCAGCTTGTCGCCCACAAAAGCCCGGAACGGCTCCATGCTGATGTTGATGCTGGCGTCCATAATCCAGAGCATGCCGCCGGCAATCCACAGCGTGGGCGAGTTGGGCATGATGAGCATGGCGATAGACGCCAGGATGGCCCCAACCAGAAAAAACGGCCGTCGCCGGCCCCAGCGCGGGCTCCAGGTGCGGTCGGAGAGGTAGCCGATGATGGGCTGCACGATGAGGCCTGTGAGGGGCGCGGCCACCCACAGAATCGGAATGTCGTCGGCGTTGGCGCCCAGGTTGGAGAAAATGCGGCTGGTGTTGGCATTCTGCAGCGCGAAGCCGAACTGAATGCCCATGAAGCCAAAGCTCATGTTCCAGATTTGCCAGAAGCTCAGGCGGGGCTTCTTGCGGGTGCTTGCGGAGGCCGGAGGCGCAGCGGCTGATGCCATAGGACGGGGTGGGATGCGTCGGTGGAAAGGATAAAGGCTGCGACGCGCCCGAATCCGGGGCACCACAGCCTTCAAATTTAAGAATTTACGCTACTATGCGCAAACGTTAGCGCGGCTTTATCTCGAAAATATAAGCCGACAGCGGGGCCAGCGTGAGACTGAGGCCGTTGCGGGGCTCGTCGGTGTCGAGCAGGTCGGTGTAGGTGTAGAATTTGCTGGTGCTAAGGCCCATGGCTTTCATGGCCTCGGCCGGAATGGTGATGGTGGGCCGGTAGGTTTTGTCGGCCGAGAAGTTGACTACCACCAATACCTGCTGCTTGTCGGTGTAGCGCAGGTAGGAATAGATGCGGCGCTGGTCATACTCCTTGCCCAGGTTGTTGGCGTCCTGCAGCTCGTAAAAGCGGCCCTTGCGCAGGGCCTCGTTCTGGCTGGTCACCGTGAGCAGGCGGCCGTAGAACTCGCGCAGGCTTTTCTGCTCGGGGCTGAGCTTGGCGCCGTCAAACTTGCCTTGGTTCATCCACTTTTGGTGTTCGGGCACGCCCCAGTAGTCGAAGATGCTGGTGCGGCCGTCTTCGCTGCTGAAGCCTTCGGCGCCGTGCGCCGGCTCGCCCACTTCCTGCCCGAAGTAGAGCATCACCGGGCCGCTGGCCAGGGTGGCCGTCACGGTCATGGCCGGAATGGCGCGCTTGGGGTCGGTGGCAAAGTCCTTGGAAGCAATGCGTTGCTCGTCGTGGTTTTCCAGAAAGCGTAGCATGCGCGACGAGAAGCCGTTGCTTTCCTCTTTCCACACCTTGGTGATGTCCTCGGTGGTGCCGCCGCCCGTCATCAGGCGGCGTAGGCCGTCGTAGAGGCCCACCTTGTCGTACAGATAGTCAAATTTGCCCTTGTCGAGGTAGGTCTTGTACTCCTTGGCGTTGTAGGCTTCGCCCATGAAAATGATGCCGGGCTTCGCCTTCTTCACCTCCGGAATCACCCAGGCCCAGAACTCCACGGGTACCATCTCGGCCATGTCGCAGCGGAAGCCGTCCACGTTTTTGCCGGCCCAGAACAGGAGGATGTCGCGCATCTTCTTCCAGGTGTCGGGCACGGGCGTGAAGTACCCTTTGCGCCCGTTCTGGTAGTCCACGCCGTAGTTCAGTTTCAC
This sequence comes from Hymenobacter monticola, assembly GCF_022811645.1. Taxonomy (NCBI): domain Bacteria; kingdom Pseudomonadati; phylum Bacteroidota; class Cytophagia; order Cytophagales; family Hymenobacteraceae; genus Hymenobacter; species Hymenobacter monticola. Next base: position 1,799,879 of record NZ_CP094534.1, read on the forward strand.
GGTTTCGAACCAGTCGTTCACACTGGGAGCTTCCGAGAAAACGTCGTTGCCGGTGGCCTTGGCGGGCATTTCGGAGTACTTGCCGTCCTCGCGCGGGCCTTTCAGCGGGCCGAGCGGGTTGTAGTTGGCCGGCACCACGAAGGCCTTGCCGGGAAGGTAATAGAAGTTGTTGTTGGCCGCAAAAGCCTTGGTTTTGTCATCGGCCGCGCCCAAATCGACCACGCTTTGCGGCTTGGCGTCTGACTTGTAAGAGCGGGCCACGTGGTTCGGGATGAAGTCCATGATGACTTTCAGGCCGTGGTCGTGGGTGCGCTTGATGAGGGCCTCGTACTCGGGCATGCGGTTTTTCACCACCACGGCCAAGTCTGGGGCCACATCGTAGTAGTCCTTGATGGCGTAGGGCGAGCCGGCGCGGCCCTTCACCACGTCGGCGTCGTCGGCCGGAATGCCGGACGCCGTGTAGTCCGTCATGGTAGCGTGCTCAATCACGCCGGTGTACCACACGTGGCTAACACCCAGCTTCTTGATTTCCTCCAGCGCCTTGTCGGTGATGTCGTTGAACTTGCCGCAGCCGTTCTCGGTGATGGTGCCATAGGGCTTGTTCAGGGCCACTTTATTGCCAAACAAGCGCGTCATCACTTGGTAAATGACGAGCTTATGGTCCTGGGGTACCTCCGCAGTGGTGTTGGGGTCCTGGGCGGCGGGGCGTTTTTTGTCCACGGGCGGGTTGGGCAAAGCGAATGCAGCCAACGAGAGGAGGCTGCCAGCCAGCAACAGTTGTTTCATGATGCGGCAAGATAAGGGAGGTTTGCGTGTTGAGGGTTGAATGTTAAGTGAATGGTGGGCAGTAGAAAAAGCGTCAACTCAACATTCAACCCTTAACACTCAACACTTCAACGCGCTACCACTCCTGCGTGAGCGGGTGCAGCATCAACTCGTCCACCAACACGTGGGCGGGGGCTTCGAGCACGTAGCGCACGGCCTGAGCCACGTCGGCGGGGCGCAGGTGGGTCTTTTCGGCTTCGGGGCTGCCGGGCGTGGTGTCGTTGAAGTAAGTATCGACCAAGCCAGGGTAGATGGTGCTCACCTTCACGCCGTGCGGGCGCACTTCCTTGCGCAGGCTGGCCAGCACGGCATCCTGCGCAAACTTGCTGGCGCCGTAGGCCGTGCCGTGGGCGAAGGTGCGCTTGGCCACGTCGGAGGTGATGCCCACGATGTGGCCGCGTTTCTGAGCTTTAAAGTGCGGCACGGCGGCCTTGCAGAGCAGAAAGGTGCCCTTCACGTTGGTGTCGAAAATCCGGTCCCATTCGGCGGCTTCGAAGTGCTCCAGCTCGTTGAAGGAGCCCACGCCGGCGTTGCAGACCAGAATATCGAGGCGGCCGTAGTGGCGCAGGGCTTCCTCTACCACGTACTGGGCGTCTTCCTCAATGGAGACGTCGGCGGCAATGCACAGGCCCTGGGTTTTCTGGGTGAGTTCTTCCAGCTCGCCCTCGCTGCGGGCCACGGCCACCACTTTGGCGCCCTGCAGGGCCAGCAGCAGCGCAATGGCCCGCCCGATGCCGCGGCTCGCGCCGGATACAATGGCTACTTGGTTAGTGAGGTCGGTCATGGTGGCGGGGTGTTCGGGTTCGTTCAGGAAGTTACCGCTGAGGTACGCGGAGATTACGCGGAGGTACGCTGAGGTTCTTCTAGGCCATTGACTTTGCGGATGATGCCTTCTTTCACTCTTGGAACGTTGAAGTTGATGAGCAAGCCCAACTTGTGTCCCGACAGTTTCAGGTAAGTCAGCAGTTGCATGTGATGCACTTCCAGAATGGCATCGATGGATTTTATCTCCACTACAACGCGGTTTTCCACCAGCACATCCATACGAAAGCCAACATCCATACCCACGCCTTTGTAGGTCATGGGCAAGGGCACCTGGGTTTTCACGTCGAGTCCAATAGCTCGTAGCTTATACACAAGAGCAGTTTCATATACCGATTCCAACAAGCCCGGTCCCAACTCGGTATGCACTTCAAAAGCAGCCTTTCGAATTAGAAAGGAAATATCATTCTCATGCATAGCGCTCTGCGTGCCTCTGCGTTAAAACTCAGCGTACCTCAGCGGTAACTTCCCGAACAAGATACCTCACTACTTCCGCAACTCCAGCACCCAGGCCGTGTGGGCCGGCACGTTCAGGGTCTTTAGGTCCGAAACCGTGGCGCCGCTCACCACCTCCACGCCCGACGAAAATCCGTCGGTGCGCTCGGCAAAGCGGTTGCCGTCTACCTTCTTAGTTTCCTTGGTGTTATTGGCAATAATCATCACGCACTCGCCCGCGTCGTTGTAACGGAAATAGGTGTACACGCCATCCTGCGGGATAAACTGCATCAGCTTGCCGCTGCTCAGCACGGGGTGATTTTTGCGGTAGTTGGCCAGCTTGCTGATGTAGTCGAACGCCTCGCCCGCCTGGCCGGGGCGCGACACGAAGTAGTTGGTCTTGTCGCCAGCCCAGCCGCCGGGGAAGTCTTCGCGCACCTTGCCGTCGGGATTCGAGAAGTTCTTCATCAGCACCTCGGTGCCGTAGTAGAGTTGGGGCGTGCCGCGCAGGGTGAGCAGCCAGGCCATGCCGGTCTTGAATTTGTTGAAGTCTTCGCCAATCACTGAATAGAAGCGGCTCATGTCGTGGTTGTCGAGGAAGGGCACGTTGCGCGTGGCGTCCACGTACAGCCAGTCGCCCTGCAGGGCGTGGTAGAGCTTGCTCAGGTCGCCGTTTTCGGTTTTCAAAGCATCCAGCACCGCAAAGCAGACCTGAAAATCAAGCACGCCCGGCAGGTTTGATTTGAAGCCGTTGACGGGCGGGAAAATGTTCTGAGCGAAAAAGGCCTGCTCAGCCTCGGTGCCCTCCCAGGCTTCGCCAAACAGCGTCAGCTTGGGGTACTCTTCCTGAATGGCCTGGCCCCACTGCATCAGAAATTTCGGCTCCGAATACGGGTAAGTGTCGATGCGGTAGCCATCGATGCCCGTCGACTCCACCCACCACAGAAAGTTCTGAATCAGGTAGGTAGCTACCAGCGGGTTGCCCTGGTTCACGTCGGGCATGGAGGTGTCGAACCAGCCGTCGTTGAACAACTGATAGTCGCGCTTCGAGCCGTAGGGGTCGTTGAGGGCGTAGGCGTTGTAGTTGGAGCGCGTGAACTTGGGGAAGGCGTGGAACCAGTCGGCGGCCGGCTTGTCGAGGAACAGGTGGTGGTAGCTGCCCCAGTGGTTGAGCACGATGTCCTGCACCACTTTAAGGCCGTCGGCGTGGGCGGCTTTCACCAATTGCTGGTACTCGGCGTTGGTGCCGTAGCGCGGGTCAATCTTGTAGCAGTCCGTCACCGCGTAGCCGTGGTAGCTGGCCTTGGGCATGTCGTTCTCAATCAGCGGTGTGGGCCAAATGGCCGTGGCCCCCAACTGCTTGAAATAGGCAAAATGGTTCTGAATGCCTTTGATATCGCCGCCGTGGCGGGCGTACATCGAGTCTCGGGCCACGCGGGGGGCACGGGTGCCCTTCACCACATCGTTCTTCGGGTCGCCGTTCGAGAAACGGTCGGGCATCAGCATGTAAATGAAGTCGGCCTGGCTGAGGCCCTGCGTGCGCTGCGGGTCGGCGTTGCGGGCGCGTAGCTCGTAGCTGTAAGTGAGCTTTTGGCTTCCTTTGAAGTCGAGCCGAAGCTGACCCGGCTTGGCGTCGGGACCGATGTTGAGGTTTACCACCAGGTAATTGGGGCTCTCCATTTTTTGCACGCTCTCCAGCGTCACGCCGGGGTAAGCAGCCAGCGTGGCCGTGCTACTCCCGATGCCCGGTGCGTTTACCAGCAGCTGCAGCTTGGGGTTTTTCATACCCACCCACCAATAAGTCGGGTCGATGCGGACGCTGGGCGCGGCCTTGGCCGTGGCCGCCGGGGGGCTCAGCTTGACTGACGCCGAAACGGGAAGCGCCAGCAGCGACGTTGACGCGGCTAACAGTAAAAGGGAAAGTTTCATGGGAAGGGAGAGAATGAGGGCAGTGCCAGCTGAAAAGTGTGCCTTGGGCGAAGTAGGCAATCGCAAAAAAGAGTCAATTGCTGCACTAAGCCCACCAGATAATTCGAAGCCCGATTGCACTCGGGCCAGCACTGAGGCCAGGCTGTGCAATCGTTTGCTTCGTCAAATGTAGTATTTATCGGACGATGAGCCAATTAATCCCAACGCGATGCTGACGGCCTGCGTTAAGAAGCAAAACTGACTTGGCTGAAAGCCACTCAGGGCCCTTCCTCCACCCAACCCGACTTCTTGCTATGACTGAAAACTCCAAACTAGCTGACACGCTCAACGAGCTGACCCTGTTCGTCAACGACCGCATTGAGGGCTATAAAACCGCCGCCCACGAAACTAAGGACACCCAAAACAAAGCCTACTACGAGCAGTTGATGCAGCAAAGCGAACAGTTTGTGAGCCAGCTCAACGGCTTTGCCAAAGCCGCCGGCGGCGACGCCGAAAGCAGCACCACGCTCAAGGGCAAGTTCTACCGCGGCTTCATGGACGCCAAGGCCCTCGTCACGAACCGCAGCGAAGCCAGCATCCTCGATTCCAACATCTACGGCGAAGAATGGGCCATTAAAGCCTATGTCGAAGCGCTGGCTTCGGAAGAGCTGACCGGCCCGGCCCGCCAGGCCGTGGAGCGCCAGCACCAGGCCTCGCAGGAAACCCTGCGCAAGCTGCAACAAATGAAAGGCACCGCCAGCGTGGGCTAGGCCCGGCCCGCTATATGGGCGCACTACGGCGCGACTTGGGAAAAATTCCTGAGCCGCGCCATGGTGCGCCCGTACAGCAAGCTTAATATTGAGTTTCTACGTTGTTTGTCGAATCGTTTGCACATTGCGGCTTCGTTTCGCTACGGCCTGGTTTGTAGCCTTCTTTTTCCAACCCGCATTCTCCTAACTGCCAGCCCCGGCCGGCCCCTTACTTCTCTATGGCTTTTACCTTCAAACCTTACGCGCCCGCGGCCAAGTACAAGACAGCCGCGGCTTACTTTTCGATGGAGTTCGCCGTCGACCAGGCCCTGAAAACCTACTCCGGTGGCCTGGGCTTCCTGGCCGGCTCGCACATGCGCTCAGGCTTCGAGCTAAAGCAAAACCTGGTGGGCATCAGCATCCTGTGGAGCTTCGGCTACTACGACCAGGGCCGCGCCGAAGACCAGACCATGCGCGCCGAGTTCCGCCAGAAGCACTACTCGTTTCTGCAGGACACGGGCATTGTGTTCCCCATCACCATCCACGGCGCCGACGTGAAAGTGAAGGCCCTGTATCTGGCCCCGGAGGTATTCGGCACGGTGCCCATGTTCTTCCTCACCACCGACATCCCGGAAAACGACTACATCTCGCGCACCATCTCGCACCACCTCTACGACCCGGACGCGGCGGCCCGCGTGGCCCAGAGCATCCTGCTGGGCGTGGGTGGCGGCAAGCTGCTCGATGAGTTAGGCCGCAAAACCGACGTGTACCACCTCAACGAGGGCCACGGCCTGCCGCTGGCCTTCTACCTCTACGAAAAGCACGGCCGCGACCTGGCCGAGGTGCAGAAGCGCCTGGTGTTCACCACCCACACGCCCGAGCTGGCCGGCAATGAGGAGCGCCCCATGAAGCTGCTGCTCGACATGACCTTCTTCGGTACGATGACGGAGGAAGACGTACGCCGCGAAGCCCGCATTGGTGAAGGCGACGCGCTGAACTACACCCTCACCGCCCTACGCTTTTCGCGCAAAGCCAACGCCGTGAGCAAGGTGCACGGCCGGGTGGCCAACGAAATGTGGGGCCACTACGAGGGCATCTGCCCCATCATCCCCATCACCAACAGCCAGAACGGCACCTACTGGCGCGACCCGCAGCTGGCTGCCGCCCTCAAGGCCAAGGACGACGCGGCCCTGCTGGCCCGCAAGCAAGAGTTGAAAAAGGAGCTGTTCAAGATTGTGGCTGACCAGACCGGCAATGTCTTCGACCCCAGCGTCATCACCATCGTGTGGGCCCGCCGCTTTGCCGGCTACAAGCGCGCCGACCTGATTATGCGCCACTTCGACCGCTTCGTGGAGCTGGCAAGCAACACCCAACGCCCCATCCAGATGATTTGGGCCGGCAAGCCTTACCCGAAAGATTTCGGCGCGGTGGCGTTGTTCAACGACATCATCAAGCGCACGGCTAATCTGAAAAACTGCGCCGTGCTCACGGGCTACGAGTTGGGCCTGTCGGCCGCCCTCAAAAAGGGCTCCGACATCTGGCTGAATACGCCGCGCTTCCCGCGCGAGGCCAGCGGCACCAGCGGCATGACCGCCGCCATGAACGCCAGCGTGAACCTGAGCATCGCCGACGGCTGGATTCCGGAGTTCGCCAAAGACGGCGAGAATAGCTTCATTATCGCGCACGCCGACGAAAACCTGCCCGAAAACGTGAAAGACGACCAGGAAGCCACCACCCTGCTCGACGTGCTGGAAAACACCGTGCTGCCGCTGTACTACGACCAGCCCAAAAATTTCCTGAAAGTGGTGAAAACCGCTATGAAGGACGTGGAGCCCGAATTTGAAAGCGGCCGCATGGCTCGCGAATACTACGAGCTCCTGTACAAAGTAGGGTAGGAGGGTATGGGGGCAGGAGGGTAGGAGGAAAAAGGTCAGCAATAACGTGACGCGTTATTTGTCGTTAACTGCTGACCTCCTGCCCCCATACCCTCCTACCCCATCCCTATACTATGTGTGGCCGTTACACCTTCATCGCCCCCGCGCCCACCGTTGAGCAGCGTTTCGACGCCACGTTCAGCGAGGCCGCGCCTACTACCTATAACGCCGCGCCCTCGCAACGTCTGCCCATCATCACCAATGCCGCGCCCGGCCAGATTCAGCTGCTGAGTTGGGGGCTCGTGCCCGGCTGGAGCAAAGACCCCGCCGCCGGCCCCAAGCCCATCAACGCCCGGGCCGAAACGCTGGCCGAGAAGCCTAGCTTCCGACAGCTGCTGGGCCGTAAGCGCTGCCTGGTGCTGGCCGACAGCTTTTTTGAGTGGCAGGCTACGCCGGCCGGCAAGGTGCCGCACCGCATTTTGCTCAGCAACGAGCAGCCCTTTGCCTTCGCCGGGCTGTGGGACGAATGGGTGGACCGCGCCACCGGCGAGCTGCACCCCACCTTCACCATCATCACCACTGAGCCTAATAGCCTGATGGCCAACATTCACAACCGCATGCCAGTCATTCTGCCCACGCGCGCCGCCGAGCAAGCCTGGCTCGACGACGACCTCGGCCTGAAGGCGCACCAGGACCTGCTGCTGCCTTATGATGCCGCCGCCATGCGGGAGTACGTCATCAGCAAGCGCGTGAACTCCCCGGCCAATAATGACCCGGAGGTGCTGGCAGCAGCTTAAGCTGACACCGAATACTGTCATTGCGAGGGCGCAGCCCGTGGCAAACGGAGTTCAGCGTAGCTAATCCTTCCTGTTCTCAGCGACCAATCTTCTAATTTGACACGCTCTAAAAAAGCCCCGGCACCGATTGGTACCGGGGCTTTCTGGTGAAAGGGAGTTGCTGGTCTTGACAGAACGGATTGCTTCGCTACGCTCGCAACGACAGGGCCTTATTCCTCATGGTGCTATCTTGCCCGCATGAACTGGCGCAACCCCTGGCTTTTACCGATTCTCATTCTCGTGCTGGCGGCGGCTGTGCAGCTGGACCTGCCGTGGTGGAGCCTGGCCGTGGTGACCTTCGTGGTGGGACTGGCCATTGCGCCCACGGGCCGGGTCGCCTTCTGGACGGGCTTTGCGGGGGCGGCGCTTAGCTGGGTGTTGCCCGCCGCCTGGCTGGCTTACCAAAACGAAGGGCTGCTGGCGCACCGCATGGCGCAGCTGCTGCCCCTGGGCGGCTCGGTGGCAGCGCTGGTGCTGGTGGCGGGGCTAGTAGCCGGGCTGGCCGGTGGGCTGGCCGCCTTGGCTGGCGCATGGCTGCGCCAGGCTTTCCAGCATAGAGCACTGGCCCGCTAAGGCCCTTGGCTGCCGCTTACGGCTTCACCTGCTGCACCACCCACTCTCGAACAGCGTCCAAGGCATCGGCCGAGGCAGGCGGGCGTTGCTCGGTGCCGGCCGCCAGTGCTTGCGCGCTGGCTGGGGCCAGGAAGTCGTGGTTCAGGCCCTCCAGCGTCTGGCTGCTGACGCGCTTATTGGCTTTGAGGCCTTTTTCGAGCAGCGGCAGGTTGGCGGCCGGGAGTACCTGCGAATCGGCGGTGCCGTGCAGCAGCAGCGTGGGGCAGCTCACCTTGCCAAGGTCGGCCTGCGGGTTGTAGGCCAGCAACGACCGGCACCAGGGGCTGGTGAGCTGAGCGGCCCGTTGCTGAGCAGTGGCCGACGGCAGGCTGGGGTAGAACTGCTTCAGCATGTTGGCCACAATGGCCTGGGCCTGCGCGTTATCGCTCGTTTGCCGGATAATTTCCAGCATGGCATATTGCCGTTTGTATAAAGCGTCGCTGCGTTTCTGGGCTTCGGCGTTGAGGCGCAATTGCTCCTGGGCCACGCGCACTTGCACCTGCTGCGCGGGCACGCCAGCGGCCAGCTGTTTCCTGGCCTCACGGCGTGCCAGGGTCATCAGCTGTAGCTCTTTGCGGTCCCAGGCCAGCTGGGCGGTATCGGGTTCACCGGGCTGATTCACCAGCCCGGTTTGGCGGGCCAGCAGCTCCTGGCCATTCACGCCCGCCGCGCCCAGCGATACCAAAAAAGCCGGGGTAGGGGCCAGGGCGGCCACCTGCAGGGCCAGGTTGGCGCCCTGGCCGTGCCCCAACAGGCCCACCCGCAGCGGGTCGACGCCCGAATGAGAACGCAGAAAAGTAAGAGCCGACTGCGCATCCGCTACCAGCTCATGCCGGGAAGTGGCTGCCGGAATGGCCGCCGAGCGGCCCGCGCTGCGGCCATCGAGCCGCAGCACCGCCATGCCCTGCCGCGTGAGGTAATCGGCCAGCTCCTCGAGCAGGTTGTAGGTGCCCGTCACGCCCGTAGCCTGCGAGCCGTCGGCCAGTAGCACCACGGCCGGGAAAGGACCGGTGCCCAAGGGCATGCTGAGACTGCCGCCCAGGCCAAGCTCGGCGCTGGGGCTGCTCACGCGCACCTCTTCTGTTTTGTAAGCCAGCGTCTTGCCTTTCAGCCCGGAAGCGGCTAGGGTGGGAGCAGCCGGCAGGCGGTCGAGCACCAGCGTGGTGCGAAAACCCGGCTGCTGCCATTGCCCGCGCAGGCGCTTGCCTGCGCCCACTGCCTGAGCCATGAAGCGGTAGCCCGCTTTATCGGCGTAGAAGGCCACGCTGTCGGGGCTGTTTACTACCCGTAGTGGGGTGTTTTGGGGCGCCGCCGCCACGTTCAGCAAGGCCAGGGTGTTGCCATCGCGCTGCTCCGCAATGGTGATGGAAACTCGTTGGATACCGCCTGGTGTCTCGAGTTGCCCTGTCCATTGGCCGGCCAACGAAGCCTTGGTGGCCCTTTCAGCATGTGCAAACAGGCTGAGTTGGCTTGAAAGTGAAATTAAGGCGCTGACGATTAGTGAGTAGCGAAGAGTCTTCATGGCAGAACAACCCCGCTTCCTATGTCTCAGCCACCTAAATAGGGGCTATTGTAACAGAGTTGGTTTCAAAAGTACAATAAATTCTTGCTTTATGAAATAACAATACCTTAGATGAATCAAAATAATTAGGGGTAAAATTTTAAAGCAAGCTTATCGCCATATTTGGCTTTGAAAATCACCTGCAGCAGTTGTTTGCTCTATAGGCATGAAAAAGCCCCTTAGGCCCTGGCATGAACAGCAGAGCCCAAGAGGCAGAATGGAAAAATCAAAGGACCTAACTAGCCGTGTACCACGCTAATACTTCCAGGCCGGCGGCGTCGGTTTCAGCCTCTACTACTTCGTTGATAACGTACTGCACCTCGGCTTCTGACCAGCCTTCGTCTTCGGCGGCGGGCACCCAGAGGTCGAGGGCAGCGTAGCGGTTGGTATTGGGCGGCAGCGTCCAGCGGACTTTTTTGCGGATGTTCATAACGGGGCGGAGGTTTCGGAGGGCAAAGGGAGTATTACGGAGCAGCCTTGATGACGGTGACGCGCACCGGCACCACGCCGGCCGACACGATGTCGAGCTGCTCGGCCGCGCGGCGCGACACGTCCACGATGTAGCCTTTGGTATGCGGGCCCCGGTCGGTCACGGTCACGTCGACGGAGCGGCCGTTGCGCGTATTGGTGACCCGGATGAGGGTGCCGAAGGGCAGCGTGTTGTGGGCGGCTGTCATCTGGCCCGGGCGGTAAGTGGAGCCGCTGGCCGTGGCCCGGCCGTTGAATTTGGCGGCGTAGTAGGAGCCCAGGCCGGTTTGGGTGTAGGCGCCGCGCGGGGCTTTGGTGCTGCCGTTGTTGGCGCTGCGGCTGCCGCCGCACGAGGCCAGCAACAGCAGGCCCGGCAAGAGCCACAGTAGGCACTGCAAGCGTATGCGGTATAGAATGTTGACCTCGTGATTTTGCTTCATCTAAACTTAATGATTTGCGGCAACCTTTCGGCCGAGTTTCTCACCAACCCCCACTTTTATCAACCAATTCAAAACCATGAAAAACCTGTTGAAACTGGCTTCGGCCGTAGCTCTCTCGTGCACCTTCCTGGCCGCTCACGCACAGCAGGGCGACGACAAGATGATGAAAAAAGATGCCAAAGCCGATGGCAAGATGGTGAAGAAGGAAGCCAAAATGGGAACAAACGATAAAATGGCCAAGAAAGAAGGCAAGGCCATGAAGAAAGAGGGCAAGATGATGACCAAAGACAAAATGTAGGCCAACCGCCCGCCCAAACAAGCAGCCGCCCGGTTTGCGCGCCTCTGTGGAGGCGGCAGGCCGGGCGACTTTTTGCGGGCTCAGCGGCGCGCGGGCTTAGGCGCCGGGGCTTTTTTCGGCGCTGGAGCGGGCGGCACGCGTAAGGCCTTCAGGGCTTCGAAATTGCCTTGGAATACGTTGAAATCGACCACGCCGCGGATGCCGGGCACGTAGGCCTCGTCGGAGTGCTGCCAGATTATCCACTTGCTGCGGGGCATGGCGGGGCGCTCCACCTCGTAGTGGGCCAGCCAGAGCGGGTAGTCGTCGAAGTGCCCGGCCAGGTGGCGCTTGTAAAAGCTGTGGTTGGAGTAGAGGATAGGCCGCACACCGTAATGCGCCTCAATGAGCCGCAGCCAGCGGGCCACCTCGCGGCGCAGCACGGCCACGTCGTGAAAGTTAGGCGCCTCTACGTCGAGCACGGGCGGTAGGTCGCCGGGGGCCAGGGGCACGGTGCGGGCAAAGAGGTCGGCCTGAATCTGGCCGTCGCGGTTGGGCTGGAAGTAGTGGTAGGCGCCACACAGCACGCCGGCCTTGCGGGCCTCGCGCCAGTTGCGGGCGAAGCGCGCGTCGCGCATGGTGGCGCCCTCGCTGGCCTTGATGAAGGCGAAGCGCACGTTGTGGCGGGCCACCTCGGGCCAGTCGATGCGGCCCTGGTAGGCCGACACGTCGATGCCGTGCACCGAATAGCCGGCCAGCAGCGGCGTTTTCTCACGCCCCGTGAGGCCGCCTTTGGTGAGCGTGGCCCAGGCCCGGCGGGCGTAGCGGTTGAGCTGCACCTGGTGGCGCAGGTAATACACCGTGCCCAAAGTGAGCAGGGCCAGCAGCCCCGCCAGCAGCACGCTGCGCCAGGCCCGGCGCGGGGCGCGGGGCGGGGCAGGCGGAGCGGGGCGACGGGTGGCGGGAGGGTTGGGCATGGGCGGCGCGGCTCAAAAATAACGACGCGCCCGGCCCCGGCGTGCCCGGGCCGGCGGCTTTTCGCCAACTTTGCAGTTGCCACCATCCGCCATTGCCATGTCTTTCCTCCGCGCCGCCGACGCCCGCGACGAATCCGGCCACCTCATCAGCGAACTGCACGGCGTCACGCTGGCCGCCATTCTCGAATACCTCGTGGCCGCCTACGGCTGGGCCGAGCTCGATGCGCGCCTGCGCATGAACTGCTTCGCCGACAACCCCAGCATCAAGTCCAGCCTCACGTTTCTGCGGCGCACGCCCTGGGCCCGCGCCAAAGTGGAAGCCCTCTACATCAAAGCCCGCTCGGCCGAAGTGCAGGGCCGCCCGCGCCCCTAACTGCCATGGCCGACGTCTCGCAAAAATCATCAGCTGCGTCGTTGTTCGCGGGCCTGCTGCTCTTCGTGGCCTTCGAAACCATGGCTTTCTATGGCCTGCAGTACCTCACCTCGGGCCTGGGCGAAGCCAACCAGATGCAGCCAGAAAACACCATTGTGAGCAATTGGCTGAAAACGATGGTGTTCTTCGTGTTGCACCTCGTGCTGGTCATCGCGGCCATGTTGGTGCTCAGCAACAAGCTGCCGCGCCACTACCGGGGCCAGATTATGGGCTGGTTCTACCTGGCCCTGCTGATGAGCTTCGTGCTGCTGATACCGCTGTTTGGATAAAAAACAAAACCACCGCTGCGGGCGGTGGCTCAATGGTGAAAACCAGGAAACTTAACAAGTAACCGGTCGGACCCGGCGTTATCGATGGACTGCGGTGCCGGTCGGTCCCGGCGTTATGGATATTTAATAAACAGATTGTCAGTGGAATTAATTCGGGATGAATGCCGGAATTAATTGTGGCGGATGTCGATTTCGCGCTGCTGGTCGGAGGGGTTGATGAAGGGGATGCGCACCTGCAGCTCGTTGCCTTCGTGGGAGGCGTCGATGTGGGCCAGGTCGAGGTTGTTGGGCAAGTTGAGCGTTTGCACAAAGAGCGGAGCGGCCAGCTGGTCGTCGGGCTGGTGGCGATACTCACCAAAGACACTGAGCTGTTGCTTATTGAGCACTACGCGGAAGCTGTCGGCCGACACGGTGGGCATGGCCACGCGCAGAATCACGCCTTTGGGGCGCTGGTCGACGCGCAGCTGGGGCTGGGCCACGCCGCCGCCGATGGTGTTGAGCAAATCGAGCTGCGGGGCAATGGAACGGATAAATTTCGGGCTGATGAGTTTCATGGCAGGGAGCCGGGTTTAGGCGTCGGCTTCGTACCTGCTATTACAAATGATGTACCAATCTGAATCAGGACTTATCATGTCTGAAAATCAGTCGTATTGGCCGAAAAATCAGTCGAGAATTTCCCGGTTCGGCCACGCTGGCATATAACCCATATTCGAGGCTTGAAAAGCCGACGAAATGGCGGTTTTTCGACGCTACAACTGCCTTAAAAACGGCTCGTCAGCCCAAAGTGAATTTTCGAGGCGTTGAGCGCAAAAGTCTGCCCAATGTAATTGGACTGGCCCACCGAGTACACGAACTGGAACAGGCCCGCGCCCGTGCGAAAGCTCAGTCCGGCCCCGAGCCCGGTGGGTTGGTCGCTGAACTTCTCGTCCACGGCGTCGTGGCGCAAATACGCCTGGTCGGCAAACAGAAACACGTAGGAATCGGCCCCGATAAACTGGCGAAATTCGGCCGTGGCCAGCGCAAACGAGCTGGTGTAGAATTGGTTTTCATTGAAGCCGCGCAACGAGTTCAGCCCGCCCAGGCGCAGCAGGTCGTTGGTGGAAAGGCGCGGGTTGAGCAGGCCCTCGGTGCGCAGGCGCACCAGCAGCACGCCGGCCCGCTTCACGGGGAAGTAGCGCTCGGCGCGCACGGCAAAGGTGTACTGCGTCGATTGCAGTGGAATGCCGTCGTAGAGCTCGGCCCGCAGCTGCGCGTTCTGGCGGATGGTTTTGGTGCCCACCGCGGCCTGTGTGTTCAGCAGGTAGCCGCGGTGCGGGAAAAACAAGTCGTCGAGGCTGGTCCAGGCGTAGGCCAGGCCGTAGGAGTTGTAGCGTGTGTCGAGGTTGGCGGGCAGCCGCGTGATGTCGCGCAACGAGTCGAGCGAGGAAGTCCGCTGCTCGGCAAAAAAGCTGATGCGGCCCGCCCGCACCGTGGGGTAGGTCACCTGCAGGCGCGGCTGCACGGTGGTGAAAGCGTCGGTTTGCTTGTAGAGGTTGAATGTGCCGGACACTTCCAGCGGGGTGCCGAAGAAGTTCGGGTGCACGTACTGCGCATCGAGCAGCTGCGAAAGGGCGTCGGTTTTGCGCCACTGCAGACCGACCTGCTTGCCGCCGCCTTTGATGTTGCGCAGGTTGATGGTGACGTCGCCGGTGAACTGCACGCCCGTTTGATTAGCGTTGGCGTTCGGCAGGATGCCCACAATGGCGTCGAACTGGTTGCTGGGTCGGTCATCGAGCAGTAAATACACGCGGGCCCGGCCCCGGGCAAACCGCACTTCCGGCTCGGCCCGCAGGCGCAGGTAGGGCAGCTGGCGCAGCAGCTGGGCCGCGGCGGCCACGCGCTGCTGGCTGAAAGGCTGCTCCGGGAAAATCTGCAGGTACTTGGTCAGAAAGCGCTTCTTGGTCTTGGTGTTGCCCACAATCTGCAGCGAGTCGAACACCACGGCCGGGCCGCGCTTTAGCACCACGCGGCCGGCAATGGCGTGCCCGTCAAGCTGCAGCGAATCGAGCCCCACGGTGGCAAAGGGGAAGCCCTGATTTTCGGCTTCGGTGAGGATGCGCTCCTGCAACCGGGCCCAGTCGTCGGGCCGGAAGGGCGTTTGGCGAAACAGCTTTTCGCGGTAGCCGGCGCGGGTCAGCAGGCCGTCGCCGAGGTTGCCGTTGCGCAGGTAGGCCCAGTTGAAAGCCTCGCCCACGTAGAGGCGCACGCGCACCGTGTCGCGGCCCCAGCGCATCTCGTCGGCCGAGGCCGTGAGGTAGGCGTCGGCCTGCAGGGCCAGCACCAGCTCGCGCACCTCGCGCAGGGCCGTCAGCGAATCGGGCACGGTAGTCGGCAGCTTGTAGCGCCGCACAAGGGCGCGGTCGGCGGCTTCGGCATCGATTTGCAGCACGCGCGGGTGGGCCAGGGCGCGCCGCTGGGCCGGCGTCGTTGGGGGCGGGGCGGCTGGCGGCAGGGGCGGGGAGGCCAGGCCCGGCTGGTTGGGAGCGTTGGGGTTGAGGCCGGGCGTTTGGGCACGGGCACACGGGCCGGCCAACAGCCACAGCATTATCCCAAAGCACAGCAGCAAGTACCGGGTGTTCATTCGGTAGGCATAACGCGAAAGCGGGCGTTTAATTTCCCGAAAGTTAAATGCCGGGCAATGGCCAGCCGGCCAAGCGCTGAAACAGCAGAAGTGGTTCCGATAAAGGGAGAAAACAGAAAGAAGGAATAGCGGTGCCAGGCGCAGCACCGCCATTCCTTCTCTTAACGAATACACCCAAGCCTTTCGGCTCCCGGCTTATTCAAGCACAATTTTATAAATGCCCGCCTCGCCGGTCAGCGGCAAGTGCAGCGTGTAGATGCCCGCCGGCAAATGGGCTACCGATACCGTCAGCTCGCCGGCTGCCGAAAGCCGGAACGGCTGCTCCAGCACCGCCTGGCCCAGCGCGTTGTAGAGGCGCGCCGGTGCGGTGCCGGCGCCGGCCCGCAGCTTCACCGGCACCAGCACCCGGAACTGGCCGTGCGCCGGGTTGGGGTAGAGCGTGGCGCGGCCGGCCGCGCCGGCCCCGGGCCGGCTGGCCAGCAACTGGCCGTCGTTGAGGCGGATGGCGGCGTAGTTGGTGCCGCTCACGGACTGGGTGGTGGTAAAATCCAGGTCGCCATCGCCGTCGAGGTCGCCCAGGACCAGCTGCGAGGGGTTGGTGGGCACGGCCACGCTGAAGTTGCCCGAAAAGCCGCCCTGGCCGTTGTTGAGCCGGATGCTGACGTTGTCGGTGAGGCCGTTGGCCGTCAGCAGGTCGAGGTCGCCGTCGTGGTCTACGTCGCCCAGCTTCAAATGGCTGAAGCGGCCGCCCGAGGCCATGCGCTGGCCCGATGCCGTGAAGACGCCGCTGCCGTTGTTGGCCAGCACCGCGAGCCAGCCGCTGCTGTTGCTGCCGCTGGTATCGTTGTAGCCCACGGCCAGGTCGAGGTCGCCGTTGGCGTCCACATCGGCCAGCGCCACGCTGCGGGTTTCGCCGGTAAAGGCGTACGGGAGGCCACTGGCCAGCACGCCAGCGCCGTTGTTGAGAAACAGCTGCGCCCCGTTGGTGTCGTTGGCCGTCACCACGTCGAGGTCACCGTCGCCATCCACGTCGCCCAGCGCTAGGTTCAGGGGCGTGGTCGTGGTTTGATAGGGCAGGGTGGTGAAGCGGCCCGTGCCGTCGTTGAGCGCTACGGACAGCGCGTTGCTTTGGTAGGTAGTCGAGACAAAGTCCAGGTCGCCGTCGGCGTCCATGTCGCCCATGGCAAACCGCTGGCCGGACACGGTCGTGAACACGGCCGGAGCGAAGGTGGCGTTGCCGTTGTTGAGGCACACCACCAGGTTGAAGCTGTAGCAGGCCAGGATATCAAGGTCGCCGTCGCCGTCCACGTCGGCCAGAACTATTTCCGACACTGTGGCCCCGTAGGGCGGCAGAACGACGCCCTGGCTGAAGCGCGCCTGCCCGTTGTTGAGCTGCACCGTCAGGCTGGCCCCGCTGCTATAAGGCGCTGTTATTATATCCAGGTCGCCGTCGTTGTCCAGGTCGCCCACGGCCACGGCGGTGGCAAACTGACCCAGCAGCACATCGGTGCCCGCCCGGTAGGCGCCGCCGCCCGGCCCGCCCGTGGCAGCCGTGAACTGGTACACTTGCTTCCGCACGATGCCGCCCGTGGTGGTTTGCATGGTGGCCGGCAAGCTCACGCTGATTTGCTCGCCGGGTGCAAAGTCCTGGTCAGGGTCGAAACTAAGCGAAGCGGTGCCGCCGCCCGTGAGCACGCCCGGCCGCCGGCCCCGCAGCTGGTTGCCAAACACGCGCAGGTTGCCCGCCGTGCCCGTGCCCATGGCCGCCGGGAACGTAAGGCCCACGGTGGCGTTGCGGGCCACCGCCAGGGCGTTGCGGGCCGGCACATACGCCGTGGGGCCCGCCAGCGGAATCACTGTGAAGGTGGCCACGGAGGTGGCCGTGCCCACCGGCGTCGTGACGGAAAGGGTGCCCGTGGTGGCGCCCACCGGCACATTCACCGAAATCCGCGTGGTTGAGTTTACCACGAAGCCCGGCGCGTTGGTGCCATTGAAGCGCACGGCGGTGGCGCCAAAAAAGCCCGTACCCGTGATGACCACGGCCGTGCCCTCGGGGCCGGCGGGGGGCGCGAAGCTGCTGATAACTGGCGCCGAGGGCGGCCCGTTCAGCCGCACGCTGTACACGGTGGGGGTGTAATAGTTGGAGCTCACCACGTCGAGGTCTCCGTCGCCGTCCACGTCGCTCAGCGCCATCTGGGCGGGGACGTAGCCTAGGCTCAATTCCATCTGGCGGGTGAAGGTGGCGCGGCCGTTGTTCACCCACAGCTCGCTGGGGTCGGTGACGTAGGTCATGATGATGTCGAAGTCGCCGTCGGCGTCCACGTCGCCCACGCGCATCAGGCCGCCGATGCTGGGCAGAGCAAACTCATTGCCCGCAAAATTGCCGCGGCCGTCGTTCAGGGCCACTTTCACGCGGGAGGGCGTGCCCTGCACGTTGCTGGGGGTCGAGGCCAGCAGGTCAAGGTCGCCATCGGCGTCCAGGTCGCCCAGGAAGATATTGCCGCTCCCATTAGAGAGCGGTACGCCGGCCGTCGTGGCCGCCAGGCCGCCCTGGCCGTTGTTGAGGCAAATGAATACCCCGCCGCCGTTGCCCACCAGCAGGTCCAGGTCGCCGTCGGCGTCTACGTCGCCAATTTGCAGGTTGGAAAAGCTGGTGTTGGTGCCGTTGCTGAAAAGCTCGTTGGTGGTGCCGCTAAAGTTGCCGCTGCCGTCGTTGAAGCGTACGCTGGTGGTGCAGGAACTGGAGCCCTGATTGCCAGTCACCAGGTCGAGGTCGCCGTCGGCGTCCATATCGGCTAGGGCCACGGCGCGGGGGGCGTCGCCCACGGACACGTCCTGCGTGCCGCCGAAAACCCCGCTGCCATTGTTCAGCCGGATGCTCACCACGCTGCTGCGGCTGCTCATGGCAGCCAGGTCGAGGTCGCCGTCGCCGTCCACATCGCCCAGCACCAACTGCGAGCCGCTGGTGCCGGCCACCGCCACCGAGCCAGCCGCCGTGAAAGTGCCCGCGCCGGTGTTGCGTTGCACCTGCACCGCGCTGCCGTCGTGCACCAGCATGTCCTGGGCACCATCGCCGTCCACGTCGCCCATCGTAAGGTCGTTCGCCGGCGTGCTCACCGCGGTGCTCAGCGTGGTGTTAATGGGCGCCGCGAGGAAGCCGCGCCCGGTGCCGCCCACGGCCGCCCGGAACTGGTAGGCCTGCTTCACCACCCGCGTCTGGTTGGCGTCGGTATAGGCCGGGATGCTCACGCTCACCAGCTCGCCCGGCTCGAAGGCCTGCGTGGGCGTGAAGGTGAGCGTGCTGGTGCCCGCGCCGGCGCGCGTGCCCGCCCGCCGGCCGCCGCGCTGCGCGCTGAACACCGTCAGGTTGGCGGCCGTGTTGGTCGGAATGGCTTGGCTGAAAGTGGCGCTGACGGGCGTGCTCAGCCCCACCACCGCGTTGCGGGCGGGGCTCACGCTGGTCACCGCTACGGGCCGCAGCACCGTGAAAGCGGTGGCCGACGTGCCCGTGCCCGCCGGCGTGGTAGCCGTGATGACGCCCGAAGTAGCGCCGGCCGGTACGCTCACGGTGAGCTGGCCGGCAGTATTCACCACAAAGCCGGGCGCGGCGGTGCCGTTGAAAGCAACGGCGGTGGTGCCAATAAAATCGGCCCCCGTGAGTACCACCGTGGCGCCCGGCAGGCCGATGCCCGGCGCAAAGCCGCTGATGACCGGCGGGGCCACCCGGTGGTTGAGGCGCACGTACACTACGTAGGCGCCAAAGGCGTTGGTCAGCGCGTCCAAGTCGCCGTCGCCGTCGATGTCGGCCAGGGCCACGCCGCCCCAGCTATTGGGCTCGCTGATGGCGCTGGGCGTAGCGGTGAGCACCCCCTGGCCATTGTTGACGCACAGCACCGCGCCGCTGATGCCGTTGCTGGTGAGCAGGTCGAGGTCGCCATCGGCGTCCACGTCGCCCAGCGTGAGGTTGGCGCCCGTGGCAGTGGCTTGGGTGCCCGAGAAAGTGCCGGTGCCGTTGTTGAGGCGCACAATGCCCGCGTTGGTCACCAAGTCAAGGGCACCGTCGCCGTCGAGGTCGCCCAGCGCGAGGCGGGTGCTGGTGACGTTTGCCGTGGCCCCGTTGGCTGGCAGCGCCACCACGCGGGTGAAAAGCCCGCCGCCGTTGTTGAAGCAGATGCTCACCACACTGGTGCCACTGCCGTTGCCTTCGCAGGCCACCAGCAGGTCAAGGTCACCGTCGTTGTCCACATCGCCCACGGCCAGGCCCTTGGGGCGGGCGCCCACGCCCACGCGCTGCACGGTGGGAAAGCCGGCGCTGCCGTTGTTGAAGCGAATAAGCAGGCTGTCGGCCGTGTACTTGGGCACCACCACGTCGAGGTCGCCGTCGCCGTCGAAGTCGCCGGTGGCCACGTCGCGCGTATCCGGCCCTAGGTTGGCGAAGTTGTTGGCCGCCGTGAAGGTGGCGGTTCCATCGTTGAGCAGCACTTCCCCCGGTGCCGACACCAGGTCGAGGGTGCCGTTGCCGTCCAAATCGGCCAACGCCACGGCATAGGGGTAGTTGCGCAGGTACAGGCTCCCCGCCAAACCGCCGGAGAAGGCCCCACTGCCGTCGTTGAGGCGGATGCTGCCGTCGGAAGCCACCACGTCGATGGCGCCGTCGTTGTTCAGGTCGCCCATCGTCAGGCCCGATGCGCGGCTATTGATTGGAATGTTGGCCGTTCCGGTGGTGTTGAACACGCCCGTGCCCGTGCCCCCAGCCGCGGCCGTGAACTGAAACACGTGGGGCCGCACCACCTGGGTGCTGGTGGGGCCCACCAACGTGCTGGGCAGGCTCACGCTCACCAGCTCGCCCGGCGCAAACGGCTGGGTGGGCGCGAAGGTGAGCGTGCTGGTGCCGCCGCCCGTGAGCGTGCCCGCCCGCTGGCCCCGCACCCGGGCCCCGAACACCCGCAGGTTGCCCGCGCTGCTCGTGCTGATGGGCTGCGCAAACGTGACGGCCACTGCCGTGGCGCGCGGCGCGCTGGCCGCGTTGCGGACCGGGCTCACGCTGAGCACGGCCACGGGCTGCGTCACGGTGAAGGACGTGGCCGAGGCGGCCGTGCCGGCCGGCGTGGTCACACTCACGGGGCCGGTGGTAGCGCCTGCGGGCACGGTCGCCACCAGTTCGGTGCGCGAGTTCACGGCAAAGCCGGTAGCGGCCACCCCGTTGAAGGCCACCGCGCGGGTCCCGATAAGGTTGGTGCCGGTGATGATGACGCTGGTGCCCACCGCTCCGCTGCCCGGCGAGAAAGCCACCACGGTGGGGGCGGGCAGGGGCAGGTTCAGCCGCACGCTCACCACGTTGTTTTCCTGCGAGGTCACCAGGTCGAGGTCGCCGTCGCCGTCCACATCGCCCACGGCAATGCCGGCCGGCGAAACGGAGGTGGTGGGAATGGGCACAATGGCGGCGAAGCCCCCGGCTCCGTTGTTCACGCCAATGCCGTCGTAGCTCAGCAGGTCGAGGTCGCCGTCAGCGTCGGCATCGGCCAGCACGGGCTGGCCCACGCCGCCCAGCAGCACGTCGCCGCCGCTGGCCAGCGTGCCCGTTCCGTTGTTGAGCTGGGTGCTGGTTTTGGTAATGTAATTCAGCGTGGTCTGATACGTGAGGTCAAGGTCGCCGTCGTTGTCGAGGTCATTCAGCGAGAGCCTCGAAGGCACATCCACAACATTGACCTGCTGCGCTGCCGTGAACTGCCCGGCCCCGTCGTTGAGGTGCGTGTTAACGGTGTAAATGCCGTAATAGGGCACGTAGCCGCCCACCACCAGGTCGAGGTCGCCATCGGCATCCAGGTCGCCCAGGGCCAGGCCGGTGGGCGTGAGGGAGCGCGAGCCCGTGCTGAAATAAAGCGCAGAGCCAAAGGCAAAGCTGCCCACGCCATTGTTCAGGTACACATAGGTCGACTGATTCGCCGCCGGCATAAAAATCAAATCCAGGTCGCCGTCGGCGTCCACGTCGCCCGCCACCATCTGCGCAAGGGCCTGGCCCAGGCTCGGGCCCGTGCTCCTGCTGAAAGTGCCGCTGCCGTTGTTGAAAAGCAGTGGCACGTCTTCGGCCCCCCGGGGCAGGGCCACCACGTCCAGGTCGCCATCGGCGTCGAGGTCGGCCAGGGTCAGGCTCGCCACGCCGGAGAGGCCGGTGGCAATGTCCGGCCCGGCGGTGAAGGTGCCCGCGCCGTTATTCAGGCGTTGGGTCACGGTGCCGGAGTTACGGTTTGGAAGCAGCAAGTCCAGGTCGCCGTCGTTGTCGAGGTCGCCCAGCACGGGCTCGCCGGGGTTGGTGGCGGCCAGGGCGGTGGCCGTGCCGAAATTCATCTGGCCGGTGCCGCCAGCAGCGGCCGTGAACCGTAGCACCTGCCTGGCAGCAGGGTTGCCGTCGGCGGCGCGCAGGCTGGCGGGCAAGCTCACGCTCACGGCCTCGCCGGGCATAAAGTCCTGGGTGGGGTCGAAGGTGAGGGTGGGGGTGCCGCCCCCGGTCAGCACGCCGGGCCGGTTGCCGCGCCGCTGGTTGCCAAACACCCGCAGGTTGCCCGCCGTGGCCGTCGTGATGGCCACCGAAAATGTAGCCGACACGTTGGCCCCGCGCGGCGCGCTTACCGCGTGGCGGGCCGGCGAGGTGGCCGTGAGCAGCACCGGCACAGGCAGCGTCACGGTGAATGGCGCAGCTGAGGTGGCCGTGCCCGCGTCCTCCGTGGCCACAGTCACCACGCCAGTGGCTGCGCCGGCCGGTACCGCCACGCTGATGCTGGTGCCCGTGCCGTTAAGCACATAGCCCGGTGCGGTGGTGCCATTAAAACGCACGGCCGTCACGTCGGTCAGGTTCGTGCCCGTGATGACAACGGACGTGCCCACCGGGCCTATGTTAGGCGTCAGGGCTGCAATGGTGGGGCTGGGCAGGGGCGGGGGCGGGCCGCTGTTCAAACTCAGCATCACCTGCCCATTGGTGTCCGAGGTCACCACGTCGAGGTCGCCGTCGGCGTCCACGTCGCCCAGCGTCACGCCCACGGAAGTGGCAGTAGGCGAGGGGCTGCGGCTCAGGCGCAGGGCCCGCGCCTGCACCGTGAAGGTGCCCGCCGCGTTCAGAAACGTGAATACCCGGCCGCCCACGCCCTGGGCCACCACCAGGTCAAGGTCGCCGTCGGCGTCCACGTCGCCCGCGCGCAGGCCCGTTGGGGTGCTGCCCGCAGGCAGGGCCAATGTGGTGCTGCCAGAAAACGTGGCCGTGCCGTTGTTGAGGCGCACGCTCACGGTGGCGTCACCGGCATTAGCGGTTAGCAGGTCCTGGTCGCCGTCGCCGTCCACGTCGGCCAGCACCAGCTCTGAAGGCTGCGCGCCCACGGTGAAGGTCGTGGCTGCGCCGAACGAGCCCGTGCCGGAGTTGCGGCTCACGCTCACGGTGCTCAGCGGGCTGGCGGCCGTGCCGGCGTTGGTGGTGAGTAGGTCGAGGTCGCCGTCGTTGTCCACGTCGCCCAGGGCCACTGAAGTGGGGTTTACGCCCACGGCTACCGTCACCAGGCCGGTGTAGAGCAGCGGCAGGGCGCCGTTGTTGAGACGCACGCTCACGGAGCTGGCGCCGCCGTTGGCCGTGGCAAAGTCCAGGTCGCCGTCGCCGTCCACGTCGCCCACCGCGATGCTCACGGGCCGGACGCCCACCGGCGAGTTCTGGGCACCCGTCACCGAGCCAATGAAGTTGGCCAGGCCGTCGTTGATGCACACGGCCACGCTGTTGTTGTCGGCGTCGCCCACCAGCAGGTCGAGGTCGCCGTCCTGGTCCACGTCGGCCAGGGCGGTGCCGCTGGGGGTTTGGCCCGCCACCAGGCCGGTTTTGAAGGTGTAGCGCCCGCTGCCGTTGTTGAGAAAAATGCGGCAGCCGTAGAGCGCGCCGGTTGTCACCAGGTCCAGGTCGCCGTCGTTGTCGAGGTCGCCCAGCAACTGGTCGCGGTTGGTGGTATTGGCCACAATGGTGGTATCCATGAAGTAGCCCCGCCCCGTGCCGCCCGTGGCCGTGGTGAACTGGTACACATGCCGCGCGAGGGCCGTGCCGCCCGTGCTGCTCATGGTGGCCGGCAGGCTCACGCTCACCACGTCGCCGGCCGCAAAATTCTGGGCGGGCGTGAGGGCGAGTGTGGCCGTGCCGCCCCCAGTCACGGAGCCCGGCACCTTGCCCCGCAGCCGCGCGCTATACACCCGCAGATTGGAAGCCGAAGCGGCCGAGATGGCCTGCGAAAAGCCCACCGTCACGGCGCTATTGCGAGGGGCGGCCACCGCGTGCCGCGCCGGCTGTAGGCTGGTTACCCCTACCTGGGCCTGCGCCGCATGACCCAGGGTCAGGCCGGCAAAAGCCAGCAGTCCAGCCCGCCGCAACCGACGACCAAAGCGAAAAAATGAAAAACAAAGCCCGGAATAGGGTACGAGAGTAGCGTATGAAGCCAAGCAGGAGTAGATTGGAGGTGGAATTAGCTAGAAAACGGCAGCAGTATAGATGCCGAATTTATTGCACAAATAACCAACAAAAACCCGTGATTTTCAGCATGCAACAGCGGCTGCTATTGCCGCAGACAAGTGCCGACGGCTGGGCTGCTTAAGTTATCTGTTTTAACCCCTCTGCGCAGTCTTTGCAACACGCCGCATAGATGTCGCGGGCGGGCGTTGGCGGCCTGCCTACCATCTTTGCAGCGCCGGGTGGCACGTCCGGCGCCGGGGGCTTGTTCTGCGGTTTCGCATGCGCGCCACCTTCCTGCGTTTGCACCTCCATGGCCGGCCTCTACCTTCACATTCCCTTCTGCAAGCAAGCTTGCCACTACTGCGACTTTCACTTCAGCACTTCGCTGGGGCTGAAAAGCCGCCTCGTGGAAGCCATTGTGCGGGAGCTGGAGCTGCGCCGCGACTACCTGGGCTCGCAGGCAACGCTGGAAACCATTTACTTCGGTGGCGGCACTCCCTCCCTGCTCACGGCCGAAGAGCTAGATCAGATTTTCACGGCCATCTACCGACAATTCGCTGTGGCTCCGCAGGCCGAGATTACCCTCGAAGCCAACCCCGACGACCTCAGCGCCGCCAAGCTGCAGGAAATGGCCGCGGCCGGCGTCAACCGGCTCAGCATTGGCCTGCAAAGCTTCTACGAGCCGCACCTGCGACTGATGAACCGCGCCCACACCGCCGAGGAGTCGACCACGGCCGTGCGCCGCGCCCAGGACGCAGGCTTTGAGAACATTTCCATCGACCTGATTTACGGTGTGCCCGCGCCGGGCCACCACATCTGGGACGCTGATTTGGCCAACGCCTTTGCGCTGGGTGTGCCGCACGTGTCGGCCTACGCCCTGACGGTGGAGCCGGGCACCGCCTTCGGCCACCGGCTGCAGAAGGGCACCTTCAAGGCCGCGCCCGATGAGTTCGTGGCCACGCAGTTCGAAATGCTGCTGGCGGCCATGCGCGCCCACGGCTACGAGCAATACGAAATCAGCAACTTCTGCCAGCCCGGCCGCGAAAGCCGCCACAACGGCAACTACTGGCGTGGGGTGCCCTACCTCGGCCTGGGGCCCAGCGCCCACAGCTACGACGGCCAAAACCGCCAGTTCACCCTCGCCAACAACCCGCAGTACGTGGCGGCTGTGCTGGAGCGCGGCGAAGTGCCCGTGACGCTGGACCGGCTCACGGCCACCGACCGGGCCAACGAGTACCTGCTCACCACCCTGCGCACCGCCCGCGGCTGCGACCTGGCCCACCTGCGCACCCACCTCGGCTTCGATGTGCAGGCCGCCCACGCCGCCTACCTGGCCGAGCTGCAGGCCAACGGCTGGGCGCGCATCCGAAACGAAGTGCTTACTTTGACCGACGCGGGCAAGCTCCTGGCCGACCACATCACGCTGGAGCTGTTTCAACCCCCCGCCGTAGCCGAATGAAACTTCTGAGCGACAGCATTGCCGACGACGCCGACTTTTTCGTGGAGCAGATTCACATCGTGGCCATCGTGTTCGATAATACCGACGATGTGACCGTGTGGGCCACCACGTTATTCGACAACGACACCCACTTCTTCCACCTCGCCCTGCCTTTCAAGGCCCTCGACACGCTCCTGACCCTGGCCCACGACCGCGCCGACGCCCTGCAGGAGGAAGTGGCCGATGCCCTGGCCGCCCAAGACTGGCCCGCCCTGCTCGAATACAATGCCGACGACCGACCGCCCGTGCCGCTGCCCAGCGTGGCCCTCAAGCTGTCGGTAACCTACCCCGCTACCGAGGACGGCGAACTGGACGACGACGACCCGCAGCCGCACAACATCTTCTACCTCGAAGGCGTGTTCGTGCGCCTCGATACCTAAGCCATGCTGGCCGCGCCGCCCGTCTTCTACCTCATCCCCGGCCTCGGCGCCGACGAGCGGGTGTTTCAGTTTCTGCAGCTGTGCGGCGAAGTGCACGTGCTGCGCTGGCTGGCGCCTCAAACGCCCGCCGAGCCGTTGCCGCACTACGCGGCCCGGCTGGCGGCGGCCGTGCCCACGGGGCAGCCTTGCTGGCTAGTGGGCGTGTCGTTTGGCGGCGTGCTGGCGCAGGAGGTAGCGGCTTTGCGGCCCCTGGCCCGGGTGGTGCTCATTTCCAGCTTCGTAAGCCCGCGTGAATTGCCGTGGGTTGGTCGGCTGGCCCGCACCACCGGCCTTCATCGGCTGGTGCCTGCCCAGCTGCTGCCGCTGCTGCCCCGCGTGGCGCAGTGGTTCTTTGGGGCCCGCAATGGCGGCGAATACCGCCTGCTTCGGCAAATCCTGCGCGATACGGACCCCGCTTTCACCCGCTGGGCCATTGCGCAGCTCCTGCAGTGGCCGGGCCGACCGTGGCTTCCCATCGTCCGCATCCACGGCACCACCGACCGGTTGCTGCCCGCCGGGGCCGCGCTCAGCCAGCATGCCTTGCCCGGTGGCCACCTCATTATCATTAACCAAGCTGCGGAAATCAGCCATATTTTGAATGAGTTGGCTGAAAATTTAAACGGTCGTCATGCCGAGCGTAGCGGGAAAGATGCTTCGCTACACTCGGCGTGATGGTCTTCTGGTAACAACTTCGCAACTATGCTTCCCAATTACCCCTACGCCGGCCGCACCTACAGCTTCGACCCCGCGGCGCCCATTGACATTTCCCTGCCGCTGGCGCCCGGCCCGGGCCAGGTGAACTGCTTCTGGGCCGAGCCGGTGCAGTTTGATACCATTCGGGTGGGAAGCTTCGTGGGCAGCGTGGCGCAGGGCGGCAGCACCAACTACCAGCGTGTGCACCTCACACCCCACGGCAACGGCACCCACACCGAGTGCTACGGCCACATCTCGCCCGACCCGGACGTGACGCTCAACCAGTGCCTGCGCCGCTTCCTGTGGGTGGCCCGGCTGGTGAGCGTGGCCCCGCGCCCCCAGCCCAACGGCGACCTAGTGGTAATGCTGGCCGACCTGCAAGCCGCTCTGGCCAACCAACCCGACCGCGCCATTCCCGAAGCCCTCGTGCTCCGCACCCTGCCCAACGACCCGGCCAAGCGCACCCGCCAGTATTCCGGCACCAACCCTACCTACATCGAGCCCGCCCTGGCCGAGTGGCTGGTGGAGCACAACGTCCAGCATTTCCTGCTCGACCTGCCCAGTGTCGACCGCGAGGAGGACGCGGGCCAGCTGCTGGCCCACCACGCCTTCTGGCAGTACCCCGCACAGCCGCGCTACTCCGCTACCATCACCGAGCTGATTTTCGTGCCCGACGCGGTGGCCGACGGCCTCTACCTGCTCAACCTACAGATTACCAGCCTGGAACTGGACGCCAGCCCCAGCAAACCCGTGCTTTATGCACTGATAGGCATTACAGCTTCCTGACAGCAGCTCTGGCTTTGATTTAGCGGGTTTTTCGAGCGTTCGACTTGGCCCACGCAGCTATTGAACCGGCAGTTCGAGCTTTTCCGGGAACCGCTTGCTAGATTGCTTATTCGTTGGAAGTAACATGGAAAGCCATGCGCTGACTGTTGCATTTCAACTGTTTAGCTTCGCTCGTTCCTCGCTGTTATGTTGGCTGCCCGCACGCTAAAGATTTTCACGCTCGGCATCGGTCTGGCGGCCACCGCAGCCGCGTAGCCGGCGCAGGAAGTGTCACCGTCGGCACCGACCCACGCACCGCGTCTGTTATTTAAGGGTGGCTTGCGCCTTAACCACCTTTTCTACCTGCCCGACCAGCAAAGCTGGCAGCTGGTGCTACCCTCGTCGGTGGGCTTGGAGTATCGCCTCAGCCCCCGCTTCGCGCTCTACACGCAGCTAGAGTCCGACCTGTCGGCCGGGCGTGGCCCCCGCGGCCGTCGCCGCCGCACCCAGCTGCCCACCACTTCCACCGACCTTGCGCTTGGGGCGCGCTATTATTTCAACCAGCCCGTTGCGGGCAATTCCCCGAGCCACCCCGAGCCCTGGGGCAATTACTTAGCGTTGGAAAGCAACGCCGAGCTAGCTCAAACTGGCCGGGGCGGGCGTCGCGGCCGCAATCTGACCGTCGGCCGCGTCACACCGGCACTCTTCGCACTGTGTGGCACCCAGCACCGCGGCCCGGGCCGACATCTGCTTTACGACCTCAATGCCGGCCTCGGCATCGTGATGCCGCCCGCTTACGCCACCGACGCCAAAATGTCGCCACCTTGGAGCGTGGCCGCGCAGTCAACCTGCGGGTGTACTTGGTCAACCACCAGCGGCTACCAAAGCCGGTTGGCTTCTGAGCCAGGCAAAACGCGGAAAGGGCTGCCCGGTAGGAGCAGCCCTTTGCTATGCTAGCGTGCTGGCAATTAAGCCGGTACCGAAACGACTTCGCGGGGGATAACCGTTACGAACGAACGGTCCTTGCGACCTTTCTTGAACGACACTTCGCCGTCAACGAGAGCGAACAGCGTGTGGTCCTTGCCCATGCCTACGTTCTCGCCGGCGTGGTGCTTGGTGCCGCGCTGACGCACGATGATGTTGCCGGCAACGAGGGCCTGGCCCCCGAAAATCTTGATGCCGAGACGTTTGGAATGCGATTCGCGGCCGTTGTTGGACGAGCCGACACCTTTCTTGTGAGCCATGGTATTGAAGCTAATGCTGCCGGCAAATGGCCGGCAGCGGCTGGTTTAATAGAGAATTAGATAACAAACAACCGGTCGAAATTAACCGATGCTGTTAATCATTACTTTGGTGAACGACTGGCGGTGGCCATTCATCTTCTGGTAGCCCTTGCGGCGCTTCTTCTTGAAGACGAGAACTTTGTCACCCTTCACGTGGGCGAGGATGGTGCCGGTAACGGCCACGTTCAACTCGGGGGCGCCCACGGTGATGGTGCCGTTGTCATCGGTCAGCAGGGCGTTGCCCAGCGTTACGGTGTCGCCAACATTGCCGGCCAGTTTGTGAGCGTAAACGAATTTGTTGGCCTCAACCTTGGTCTGCTGGCCAGCTATGTTAACAATTGCGTACATCAGCTTTCGCGGGTTTTTTCTAAAATGGGAAGGCAAAAGTACGGCTTTGATTTGGCAATTCCAAACCTAAGTTGTTAATCGTCATTGGCTGGCCCCTGCCCGCGCCCGCAAAAGGCCACTGAAGTACCCGCAAGCCGGGTTACAGCAGCTGGAAGAAAAACGCACGGGTACGTACGTACAATAAGCAGTTTTGGGGACAAGTGCACTTATCCACAGTCGAAATGTGGAAAACCCCGGAAAAAGTGGCTGATTTTGAGGGTAATTTGAGAAGGAACGGTGCGGCCAGCTTGTGGAAAACCGCAATGCCTCGGCTTGGAAAAAGTCCGGACTTAGCAAAAAATTAACGAAGAAAAAAGCCGGGTTGGGCGCCCGTTCCCCTCGGGGGCGGGCCTATATTTGAACCAGGAAGGTCGACCGCATTTCCCGCGCTTCAGCCAAACATCTGCCCGAGAACTACGGTTGAGTTGCCACTTTCCCCGCCGAATTCCGCCATCAAAGACCCGAGAAACTATGGAGCCGCTCCTTGCCGAAAACCCCAACCGCTTCGTGCTCTTCCCCATCCAGAACGATGAGGTGTGGCAGTACTACAAGAAGTCGCAGGCTTCGTTCTGGACCGCTGAAGAAATCGACCTCTCGCAGGACCAGAAAGACTGGAACAATCTCAACGACAACGAGAAACACTTCATCAAGCACGTGCTGGCCTTCTTTGCGGCCTCCGACGGCATTGTGAACGAGAACCTGGCCGTGAACTTCATGCAGGAAGTGCAGATGCCCGAGGCGCGCTGCTTCTACGGCTTCCAGATTATGATGGAAAACATTCACAGCGAGACGTATTCGCTGCTGATTGACACCTACATCAAAGACCCCAAGGAAAAGGACTACCTCTTCAATGCCCTCGAAACGGTGCCCGCCGTGCAGAAAAAGGGCGAGTGGGCGCTGAAATGGATTAACTCCGAGAACTTTGCCGAGCGCCTCATCGCCTTCGCGGCCGTAGAAGGCATCTTCTTCTCGGGTTCGTTCTGCAGCATCTTTTGGCTGAAGAAGCGCGGCCTGATGCCGGGCCTGACGTTCTCCAACGAGCTGATTTCGCGCGACGAAGGCCTGCACTGCGACTTCGCCTGCCTGCTCTACAGCTACCTGCAAAACAAAC
The DNA here is from genome assembly GCF_022811645.1 of Hymenobacter monticola. Classification (NCBI taxonomy): domain Bacteria; kingdom Pseudomonadati; phylum Bacteroidota; class Cytophagia; order Cytophagales; family Hymenobacteraceae; genus Hymenobacter; species Hymenobacter monticola. The sequence continues at coordinate 1,829,614 of NZ_CP094534.1, forward strand.
TCGACCCGGCCCGGGTACAGGGCATCATCCGCGACGCGGTGACCATTGAGCAGGAGTTCGTGACCGACGCGCTGCCAGTGAGCCTCATCGGCATGAACGCCAAGTCGATGTCGCAGTACATCGAGTTTGTGGCCGACCGCCTGCTGGTAGCCCTAGGCTGCGGCAAGATTTACAACGCCACCAACCCCTTCGATTTCATGGAGATGATTTCGGTGCAGGGCAAAACCAACTTCTTCGAGAAGCGCGTGGCCGAGTACCAGAAAGCCGGCGTGATGAGCGAGCGCAACGACAACGTGTTCTCGCTGGACGAGGATTTCTAGGAGGCACTAGCTTTTTGTACTGACTTAGCAGAAACCCTACGGCTCACGCCGTGGGGTTTTTCATTTTTAAGGTGGCAAGGTCGGCAGTAGCTAAATGCAGGCATTCGCAATGCCAGTTGGATAGGGCCACTGTCCAATTTCGCCAAATGATACAGCCTCGACTACCAGCTGAGAGCAAACTAGTGCCGCCAGATGCTGCCTGCTGCAAAAAACCGTTGGGCTAAGGCAACCACATGTCGAAAAAAAGCGAGTTGGGAGGATACCGAGCCGCTGGCTCGAGCGCAGTTCGTCAATAACTTCGCTGCTTATTCTCTTCCAATATGAAATACAGGTTACTTCTTTTAGCGAGTCTTTTGGCGGCAGTTCCTGCTGCTCACGCCCAGACGGCTCCGGCTGCTGCTGTGCCCTCGGCGTCCGCCGCGGCCAAGCTGCCGCGCTACACTTCGGCTACCGGGATTATCACATTCTTTTCCTCGGCGCCGCTCGAAGACATTGAGGCGCTGAACTCCAAGGTGGCGGGCGTTTTTGAGATGGCGACCGGGCAGCTGGCTTTCTCCATGCTGATGCGCGACTTCCAGTTTAAGAACACGCTGATGCAGGAGCACTTCAACGAGAACTACGCCGAGAGCGAGAAGTACCCGCGGGCGCGCTTCACGGGCGCGCTGGTGACCATGCCCGACGAGGCGACGTTGCGCAGCGGCCCGCAGCCGGTGTACGTGCAAGGCGTGCTCACCATTCATGGGGTGAAGCGCAAGGTGCGGGTGCCGGGTACCCTGCACCTGCGCGACAACGACCTGGTAGTGACCTCAAAATTTGCCGTGGCCCCGGCCGACTACAAGATTAAAATCCCCGCCTTGGTGCGCAACAACATTGCCAAGAGCATCGATGTAAGCTTGATAATGACCTGCCAGCCCACCACGGCCGCCACGGCCAGCATTGCCAAGTAGCGCCGCACTGCGCGGCACAGAAAAGCCCGCCCTGCGTTAGCAGTGGCGGGCTTTCTGGTGAATAGCCACTGGCCAGCGGCTGCAGGCTAATGGTAAGCCGGGGTATGAGCCGGAGTAGCAACAGCGGCGGGAGCTGCCGGTGCGGCTGGAACTGCCAAGGCAGGCGCAAATACCTTGCGCAGCAGCAGATGCGTAGGCATGTACACCACGAGCAGCAGCGTGGCCATCCAGCCCAGTAGGTAGAGCGGGGCGGGCAGCCAGGTTTGGGCCTTAGCGTCGTCGAAACCGAACACGTAGTTGATGTTGACGGGAATTTTGGGGTCGGGCATGATGGCGCCGGCCGGGGGCAGTAGGAAGAAGGCCACTAGGCACAGCCCCCAGCCCAGGGCCGTCCACGACCAGAGGGCGCGGCGGTCGTAGCCCAGGCGCTGGAGCAGGAACAGCAGCAGGAAGGGCAGCCAGCCGTGGAAGAAAGAGAGCCCGCGCAGAAACAACGAGCGGTTGGGGTCGAACATGTAGGACGTGAGCCCCACCAGGTGCACGCCGAACAGTTCGCCCAGAAAATCAGCGCACCACAGCACCTGGGGCAGCAGGATGCCCACGGCGGCCATTGATGCGGGCCGGGCGTGCTCGGTCCAGAGGCTGATGAGGCAGAGCAGCAGGGCCACGTCGCAGAAGTACAGGAAGTTGGTAGGGCCGTAGTTGACGTAGTACACCGGCACCAGCACGCCGACAAAAGCGGTAACCACGAGTTTGAGCCAAAGCGGCAGGCGGGAAGCGGAGGCAGTAGGCATGAGTAGGGTCGGTGAAGTGAACGAATGCACCAGCGGTTGCGAATGAGCTTGCTGGGAAGCTGAGGCGAAATACGCGGGCCACGCATCGAATACCGAACTCATTTTTATGTTTTTGAGACTTTATGAATTAGGGATATTTACTGCAAGATATTGTTTATCAATATAAAAAAGATGGGTCAGTAGATTTTGCAAATGCTTTCAAGACGCACTTTTCTGCTTCAGCAGCGACGGGCTGGTAAGCGGCGGGAACACGAAATGCAAGCGGCGCGCCGTTGCGGGAGCTATGACGAAGTTTCGACGCTTCTTGGATTGGCTGCGGCCGCTGATGCCTTACTGCAACATGGTGCTGGCCGGGGCGGCCTACTGGGCCAATGAGTATTGGTTCCAGGGCTTCTGTCAGCCAGTGGAATGGGCAGCGTGGGTATTGGTAATCAGCACGGCGGCTTTTCTGCTATGGCCTTTCGCGAAGCGCGTGCCAGGGCTGAACTATCTGCTGCTATTTCTGATGGGCGTGCATTTCACGGTGTGCGTGTATTGCGCGCTGTTCATCGACCCGGTGCAGATGATAGGTATGCTGCTGTTCTCGTTCCTGGTGTTTCCGCTTTTGCTGTGGGTGCCAGCGGTGTTTGCGGTGCAGGCTTTGAACCGAACCCTAGTGAGCCGGCTGCCCAGGGCCAAGGTCGTTTTCGGCGTGGGCGTGTTGACCTTGTTGCCCATCCAACTCTGGGCAGAGTTGCAATACCGGGAGGTAGAAGCAGCCATAGCGAGCCTACCGGCAAGCCAGCGGCGCCGAGCGGCTGCATTAGCCCGGGTGGTGCCGCGTAACTACATAGCTGAACGCTTGGCAGGGGCGTATTTTAAATACCACAACTTTCCCGAATTCATCCTTGATGGCTGGCGGCCACCATTGCACGACCCTTTGGTCAACCTTTGCTTATGGGCTCATCACGCCCAAAACTTAGCGGGCAATCCACTCAGCGTATTTCATTTGAATGTCGAGAAGGACTCGTTGCGGGGCTCCTTGAAGCAGCAGGCCCTACTCTACCACCTGCTGTTTCCGAGGCAATCCATCAAGGCCGACTGCGCCTGCAACCAAACCTATAACGGGGAAGGATACTTCTTCTGGGAGCCGCAGTGGAACAACCCGGAAGCGAGCCGCCGGGTGCAGGAGGAACTGGCAAAACAGGAGCTGATGATAAAGTCGAAGGGAACATTCAGCACTCACTTTCCGGAAGTAGACAGTACTGCTCGATTAGAGTAGGTGTAGCCACTCGTTCAGGGTAAAGACAGCCGCGGAAATGGGCGACCTGAACCGCGGTACCCTAAGCCTCCTTGTCGGAATGAGTAGGGGCCTACTGAAAAGTGGCCGGGCACGGCCGTTTAAGCGGTGTGTGGAAAACTTCCGGAACTTTTCCTTGTCCTTGGAAAACACAGGAGGTAATTTCCGGGATTGAATATCGAACCTACCGCTGCTACCCCAGCCTTCGGTTCTGCTCTTTCACAACTGCCTCAACGACTTGCCGCCGGTACTGTGCCGCGTCGGCTCCTTCAGTATATAAGCAAAAATCCCCAACCAAACACCACTGGTATGCTAGTAATTAAACGCGACGGTCGCCGCGAATCCGTGAAGTTTGACAAAGTCACGGCCCGTATCGAGAAGCTTTGCTACGGCTTGAATCAGGATTTCATCTCGCCCATCGAGGTGGCCAAAAAGGTGATTGACGGCATCTACGATGGCGTGAGCACCGTGGAACTGGACAACCTGGCCGCCGAGACGGCCGCCTCGCTCACCACCCGCCACCCCGACTACGCCATTCTGGCGGCCCGCATTGCGGTGAGCAACCTGCACAAGGTGACTTCCAAGTCCTTCAGTAGCACGATGAAGCGGTTGTATACGTATGAAGACCCCAAGAACGGCGACAATGCTTCGCTGCTGGCCACCGACGTGTGGGAGGTGATTCATAAGAATGCCGCTACGCTGGACTCGGCCATTATCTATGACCGGGACTACAACTACGACTTCTTCGGCTTTAAGACGCTGGAGCGGAGCTACCTGCTGCGCCTGGAGGGCAAGGTGGTGGAGCGGCCCCAGCACATGCTGATGCGCGTGTCGGTGGGCATCCACAAGGACGACATTGACTCGGTTATCAAGACCTACAACTTGCTGAGCGAGCGGTGGTTTACGCACGCCACGCCCACGCTGTTCAACGCGGGTACGCCGAAGCCGCAGATGTCGAGCTGCTTCCTGCTGACGATGAAGGACGACTCCATCGACGGCATTTACGACACGCTGAAGAACTGCGCGCTGATTTCGCAGAGCGCCGGCGGCATCGGCCTTTCGGTGAGCAATGTGCGGGCCACGGGCTCCTACATCAAGGGGACCAATGGCAACTCGAACGGGCTGGTGCCCATGCTGAAGGTGTTCAACGACACGGCCCGCTACGTGGACCAGGGCGGCGGCAAGCGCAAGGGCGCCTTCGCCATTTACCTGGAGCCCTGGCACGCGGATGTGTTCGAGTTCCTCGACCTGAAGAAGAACCACGGCAAGGAGGAAATGCGCGCCCGCGACTTGTTTTACGCGCTGTGGACGCCCGATTTGTTCATGAAGCGCGTGGAGGAAAACGGCGACTGGACGCTGATGTGCCCCCACGAGTGCCCCGGCCTGGAAAACTCCTGGGGCCCGGAGTTCGAGAAGCTCTACATGAAGTACGAGCGCGAGGGCCGCGGCCGCCGCACCATCAAGGCGCAGGAGCTGTGGTTTGCCATCCTGGAAAGCCAGACGGAGACGGGCACGCCCTACATGCTGTTTAAGGACGCGGCCAACGGCAAATCGAACCAGCAGAACCTGGGCACGATTAAGAGCTCGAACCTGTGCACCGAGATTATTGAGTACACCGACGCCGACGAAATTGCCGTGTGCAACTTGGCCTCGCTGGCGCTGCCCCGCTACCTGGTGACCGACGCGCAGGGCAACACCACCTTCGACCACCAGAAGCTGTACGAGGTGACCTACCAGGCCACCCTGAACCTGAACAAGGTGATTGACGTGAACTACTACCCGGTGCCTGAAACGCAGAAGTCGAACTTCCGCCACCGGCCCATCGGGCTGGGCGTGCAGGGCCTGGCCGATACGTTCATTGCCCTGCGCATGCCCTTCGAGAGCGACGAAGCCTCGGGCCTGAACAAGGACATCTTCGAAACCATCTACTTCGCGGCCATGACGGCCTCGAAGGACCTCGCCATCAAGGACGGGCACTACGAAACCTTCCCCGGCTCGCCCCTGAGCGAGGGCAAGTTCCAGTTCGACCTGTGGGGCGTGACGCCCGACTCGGGCCGCTGGGACTGGGAGAGCCTGCGCGCCGAAGTGGTGAAGCACGGGGCCCGCAACTCGTTGCTGGTGGCGCCCATGCCCACGGCCAGCACCGCCCAGATTCTGGGCAACAACGAGTCGTTTGAGCCCTACACGAGCAACATTTACGTGCGCCGCGTGCTCAGCGGCGAGTTTATGGTGGTGAACAAGCACCTGCTGAAGGACCTGGTGGCCCTGGGCCTGTGGAACGACGCCATGAAGCAGGAAATCATCGCGGCCAACGGCTCGGTACAGGGCATTGCCCGCATTCCGCAGCACATCAAGGACCTGTACAAGACGGTATGGGAGATTTCGCAGCGCCGCATCATCGACCAGGCCGCCGACCGCGGGGCCTACATCTGCCAGAGCCAGAGCCTGAACCTGCATGTGCAAAACGTGAACTTCGGCAAGCTCACCAGCATGCACTTCCACGCCTGGAAGCGCGGCCTGAAAACCGGCATGTACTACCTGCGCACCAAAGCCGCCGCCGACGCCATCAAGTTCACGGTGGAAAAGCAAGCCGCCGAAACCCTGGAGCCCCTGGCCCTGGTGGAGCAAAACCAGTCCGACATGGCCTGTTCCCTGGATAACCCGGACGCCTGCGAGGCGTGTGGGTCGTAAGGAATTTAAAAAGGCCGCTCAATAGAGCGGCCTTTTTAATAAAAGCATCATTATGCAAGAGCAAATGATTCAGAAGGCAACAGACCTTCGCTTGGTCCTTACGCGTTACGCAACCGGAGAAAATATCGACAAAGACCCTGAAGTTTACCTTGAGTTAAGAAGTGAATTTTGGGGTGATATTTTCACAAGAAAGCTTCTCCCTGAGTGCGTAATATCTTGTCGACTGCTGGCCGATTTTTGGCCTTATATCAAGTGTAAGTTCAAAACTTACGCTGACAGACGTGATTATATCCGTCAGGAATTTGAGCCGCTAATGAGGTACTTGGAAGGGGAACGTGCCTACTTCCATGACGACATAATTGGAGATGCTGTAACCAAGTTTGATTGTGACTCGGTGCTTCATTTCTGGGAAAAAGCTTTGGAGCGTCGAGAGGCAGACCCTGATGGTGCTATAACTGCTGCTCGGTCTTTAGCCGAATCAGTTTGTAAGCAAATTCTCACCGAGAGAAATGTTGCTTTTGAAGATGAATTGTCGCTTCCGAAACTCTTTAAACTAACTGCCCAATGCTTAAACATGAGTGCTGAGCAGCACGACGAGGCTATTTTTAAGCAGATTCTTGGCGGTTTGCAGAGCGCAATTCATGGATTCGCTACTCTCCGAAATGCTTTAGGAGATGCTCATGGCAAGCCAGGAGGCGGTTACAAGCCACTGGTTAGACATGCTGAGTTAGCAGTCAACTTAGCTGGCACATTCGCAAGCTATTTGATACAGGCTCATCACGAAACCTCTTTGAATAGCACAAGCAACTAAGTTTCTCCAGCCGCTTCTATTCCAGAAGCGGCTGGTTTGTTTTTGGGTAGCTTGCGGTATGGATTTGTTCACGAATATTCGCAAGGTGGCTGGGTGGCAACTTGTGTCGGCTTTACTGATAGCCGGCTGTAACGCAGGACCACGGGAAGAGAATCAAGCGTCGAAACCTGCCTATGACCCCAATGCTGGATTCGTGCCCACCGCTGATGTGGCAAAAAAGATAGCCGAAGCGGTATGGGCGCCCATCTATGGGCAAGAGCACATTGAGGAAGAGAAACCGTTCCGCGCTGTGCTAACGAACAACGAAGTATGGGTTGTACAGGGCTCCTTGCCCAAGCAGTATGCCCTCGGTGGAACCGCTTACATAGAAATCAATAAACGGGACGGTCGAATCTTAAAAGTGATTCACGGGAAGTAACTGTAGCATCACTCCGCCGCTGCCGCCCCGGGAGCGGCTGGGTTGGTTTTGGGGAAACCCACGCGCCGTTAGGTAGAAACACTAAGCATCGTTCGGCCGCTGGGGCGCCGGGGGCGGGCGGGGTGGTGTTAGCCATTCGTAAGTTTCGGGTATGTATAACTTCTCACCTTCCACGCTTGCATATCTGACCCAAGCCGGCTGGAAGGTTGAGCGAAAGGTATGGACCGTCAAGTATCGCGCTTTTCTGAGCGGTGAGGGCTATGAGTGGTTTCCCGCAGTAGCTGATTTTCTGGCTGAGTTCGGCGACCTCCTGATAAGATTTAAGCGGGAAGACGGTGGCCCCGATACCATCGACCTAGATGCGTGTAACGCCAGTTCTGGATTTGATTCGCGTTGGGTGACGGAAGATTATACCCGCCGAATCGGCCAGACGAAGTTCTGTGCCATTGGCCAAGCTTACAGCAACCACATGCTGCTGTTCATGGACGAGGCGGGCCGCGTGTACGGCGGCTTTGATGACTTCTTATGCCTCATCGGCAACAGCGGTGCCGAAGCTATTGAGGTCATTTGCTCGAATCAGCGGGCGCGCATACAGGAGATACCGGAGTAGTATCACTAAGCCGCTGCGCCCCGGGAGCGGCTGGTTTGGGTTTGGGGAAGCTCGCGCGGCATTGCGAGAAACACTAAGCATCGTTCAGCCGCGGGGGCGCCGGGGGCGGCTGGGGTAGGGGAAGCGGTTGTAATTTTCCTCTATGAAACGAATGCTGACGATTTTACTGATTTGGGTATGTATTAGCAGTTGCATGGCTCAAGCGCCAAAGCACCGCAAGCCAGCATCTGCGGCAGTGTTGCTGCAAGGCATATGGGCACAGAAAAAGGAGGACAATGCGGCAATGTGGGTCAAAGGGAATCGCCTTATGTATGGTGAGTTTCTAGATACTTGGCTCAAATACACTTTTACGCCGACCAAACTAACCATCTTTGCACAAGATGGTCCTGATGTTTATCGCATCAAAAAGCTGACGCGTGACAGCCTAGTTTTAATAGGTAATAGCGGAACAAGTATATGGCGGTTATATAGACGTTAGCTAGTATCGCGAAGCCGCTTCCGTCCCGGGAGCGGCTGGGTTGGTTTTGGGGTAGCTCGCGCGGCGTTGCGAGAAACACGAAGCATCGTTCAGCCGCTGGGGCGCTGGGGGCGGCTGGGGTGGTTTTGGGGGAACTCATGCGCCGTTAGGTAGAGACACTAAGCATCGCCCAGCCGCTGGCGCGCCGGGGGCGGGTGGGGGCGTGGGTATCTTTGGGTTTTGCACCTTTTAGCCCCTTCCCGATGCGTACGTTTCTGCTGAGTGCCGTTTTTACGGTGGTTGTTTCATTGACGGCCTTTGCCGCCCCGCCGAGTGTAGTGTTGGTAGAATATCATCGTTTCGATGCCTCTATCACCGTTACGCGAGGTGCAGGCAAAACGGAAACCATTGAACTCTTAAAAGACACCCCAAAAAATAGCCAAGCTAACGCGGAGCGGTTTCATGCTGTGCTGACTAGTCTGTACGGCGAGGGGTTTGCGTTGCAGAGTACGGCCGTGAGCGAGTCGGCAAGTTCTCAATACGAAAAGGTGAGCTACATCTTTGTCAAGCCCTGACATTAGGGAGCTTCCCCCAGCCGCTGCGGCGCCGGGGGCGGGTGGGGTGGTGTTGGGGACGCTCACGCGGAATGGCGAGAAACGCTAAGCATCGTTCAGCCGCTGCGGCGCCGGGGGCGGGTGGGGGGCGTAGCTTGCAATATGAAGCATCAGGTTTTTCTTTCGCTCGTTGTGGGCTTGCTGTCATTAGCCAGCAGCGCCAAGGCTCAAACCCCAAAAGCAGAGCCGCAAGAGCTCGCATCATCGCCGAGTTTCATGCCGAGTGGCGGGTTCGTGCCCAATGCGGCTACTGCCAAGCGCATCGCCGAAGCCGTCTGGCTGCCCATCTACGGCAAGAAAGTCCTGAGTGAAAAACCGTATCAGGCTACGCTAAACAGCAAAGGCGTGTGGGTAGTGGAAGGCTCCTTGCCCAAAGACATGGACGGCGGCGTGGCGTACATCGAAATCAGCAAGCGCGACGGCCGGATTCTGGAGGTTACTCATGGGAAATAACTGACGCATCATTCAGCCGCTGCGGCGCCGGGGGCGGGTGGGGGCGTGGGGCCGCTAAGGCAGCACGTTGCCGATTTCCACAAAGGGCTCCCCAGCTTCCAGTAATTCTATCGCGGCGGGCAGGGTAGCCAGCAGCACTTCTTGCAGCCGCTCGTTGGACGTGTTGCCACAGGTGAGCCAGATAATCTGCGGCGGCGGGCCGAAACGGTCGAGTAATTGCCGGAAGTCGGCGTCTTTGGTGAGCACGACGGCCCCAGCGGCTTTGGCAGCCCGGAATATTTCTTCGTCTTCGGCATCGCGCAGGCCCAGCGTGCGGAGGGCAACGGCCTCCACGGGGAACTTCCACTTTATCCAGGCCGCGATGAGCGGCGAGAGGTGCGCGTCAATCCAGATGGTCATGCGGCCAGGCGCGGGTGGTCAATCTGGCGGGCGGCGTATTGCAGGGCGGCTTGCAGGTCGAGGGCTTCGAGGTCGGGCATCTCGCCCAGAATCTGCTCGGCGGTGAGGCCGGCGGCGAAGAGCTGGAGCACGTCGGCCACGCGGATGCGCATGCCGCGAATGCAGGGGCGGCCGCCGCACTGACGCGGGTTGGTGGTGATGCGATGCTGCAAGGATTCCATGTGGTGAAGATACTAGTGTTTCATTCAGCCGCTGCGCGCCGGGGGCGGCTGGCTTGGTTTTGAGGAAGCGCGCCGTTAGGTAGAAACACGAAGCATGGTTCAGCCGCTGCCGCCCCGGGAGCGGCTAGTTTGGTTTTGGGGGAAGCGCGTGCAGCATTGCAAGAAACACTAAGCATCGTTCAGCCGCTGGGGCGCCGGGGGCGGCTGGGGTGGGTGGTATTCTGATTACATTGGCCTCATGGTACACGAGGAAGCTTCGCCTACTACTTACTACCGGCTAGTCCGTGCCCTAATCTACGCACTAGCAATCGCAGCCGCGCTGCCGATTCTGTTCTACGCCAGCGGCTATAACGGCCACCGTGGAGAATGGGCAGCAGAATGGATAATATTCCGATTGATAGGCAGCCCGTTGCTGCTGCTAGTAACAGGCGGTATCCTGATATCTTATAAGGGGCGTATCCATACTTTATTCGGGCTATTATTTCTGTTACTCGGCCTGAGTTGGATAGTGTACGTTTTCTCGCAAGACCTTTAATATCGCCCAGCCGCTACCGTCCCGGGAGCGGCTGGGTATATTTTGGGGTAGCGCGCGGAATGGCGAGAAACACATAAGCGTCTTTCAGCCGCTGTGGGACCGGGGGCGGGTGGGTGGCAGTGGGGCAGTAGCTTGCAATATGAAATCCTTCTTGCTAGCAGCGCTGGTGGCTATCGTTACCAAAGCATCAGCTCAAACAGCGCCTGACGGGCAAGTGCCCAAAGCTGGCTATGTGCCCAATGCCAGCACCGCCGTCAGCATAGCCGAGGCCGTTTTACTGCCCTTGTACGGTAGCAAGGCGATTCGTCGGGAGCGGCCTTTTCGAGCGGAGCTTAGAAGTGACTCGGTGTGGGTCGTGCACAGCGGGCGCTACACCAAGGGCGGAAGCTACGTGGAGATAAGCAAGCGCGACGGCCGCATCTTAGAAGCTACGATAGGAAAGTAACTGACGCATCGTTCAGCCGCCTTGGCCCCGCGGCGGCGGGGTGGGCCGTGGGGCCGCCCCAACGGGCATTCGGGCAGCGGAATGGGCGTTGGGGCGGCCCCACAGGCCGGTTGGGTGCCCGAATGCCGATTGGGGCCGCCCCAACGGGCAGTCGGGCGCCCGGGAGGCGTTTGGGGCGGCCCCAGCGGGCGTTCGGGCGCCCGACGGGCCAGCGGGGCGGGCGCGGGTAGGAAATGAGTGGGATTAGCTATACATTAACGGCTCAATACGTTTCACTTTCAACCCTTTTACCAAAATTCCCATGTCGCCCACCACATCCGGCGCTTCGGCTGCTACCCCCACTGCCCCAGCCAAGCGCAACAAGAAAGAGCTATTGCCCACCAGCCAGCTGGCGCTGTCCACGCTAGCCCTGGCCGCCGCCAAGGCCTGGCTGGCCTCCGAGCTGCCCGCGCTGCTCTTCGTGAGCAAGGCCGCCTTCAGCGCCCAGGCCATTTCCTACGCCGCCAGCCTGGGCACCGCCGATGCCGCCGACGACGGCGCCAGCCCCCAGGCCAACCGCCTCAAGACGCTCGACAAGCTCATCGCCAAAAACCTGGGCTTCGTGAAAGGCTACCTGGCCGAAGACCACGACCAGGACGGCGGCGAGAGCTACTACGCCGAGTTCGGCATAGCTCGCGAGGGCAAGAACTTCCGCCTGCCCACCGCCCGCACGGCCCGCGCCGGCGCCCTGGGCAAGCTGGTGGCCGCCCTCGCGGCCCATAAGTACGATAAGAAGAAATTCGGCACCGCCTTCTGGCAGCCCATCGCCACCGAGTACGCCGAACTGGCCAAAGGCAGCGACGAAGCGCGCGGTGCCGCTTCGGCCGCCGTAGGCCGGAAAAACGCCCTCGAAGCCCCGCTGCGTCGGGTGCTGAGCTCGTTGGTGCTCAGCATCAAGGCCAACTACCCCGACGAGGACACCCAGCGCGGCGTGCTGCGGGCCTTCGGCTTCCAGAAAGAAGTGTACTAGCGCCCGCCTGGGGCCGTCGCAGCCAGCCGCTTCCGGTTCCGGGGGCGGCTGGTTTGGTTTTGGCACTTCAGCCGCTGCGGCGGCGGCAGTGGTAGTGGCAGTGGGGATGGAACACCCAAAAAACAACCCCGCCGCTACCGTTTGGTAGGGCGGGGTTGTTTGGGAAAGAGGCTAACGGGTTGCGCCGCGGGGGCAGCTGGTCCGCTTAGTAGCTGATGTTGACGAAGGAACCGTTGGTGATGGTGCGGGTGCTGGGAGAGCCCACGTTGGGGTTCACCGCCCCGCCCACGAAGCTGAAATTGCCGGAATAGAGGCGGGAGATGGTATTGACGCCCGTAATCGTGAGCGTGCCCGAGGCAGCGCTGCCGTAGTTGGAGCGGTAGTTCACAAAATCAGGCCCGTTGTACTGGGCGTAGTTGGCGGCCGTGGTGAGCGAAACGGTGCCCACGGTCGGCGTCAGGCCCTGCAAAAACAGGGTCAGGCGCTGGTTGGTGCTGTTTTCGAAGGTGATGAACCGGTCGCTGCCCAGTACCTGGGGCGAAATGTAGACGGGGACAACGTTGCCGGTGCTGAGCGTGTACAGGGCCTCGGTGGGCAACCGGGACACGGTGAACACGGGCACCGTGGTGCCGCCGGCCACCACCGTGGCGCTGAAGGCCGAAATCGTCTGGTTGAAGCCAGAAGCGGCAACGAGCTGCACCGTGTAGCGGCCAAACGGCAGGTTAGGGAATGCATAAGCGCCCGTGCTGCTGGGCGTGACGGTATACACCGTGCCACTGGCGTCGTTGGTGGCCCGCACCGAAGCCACCGCCCCGGCCGGGTTGATTTGGCCGCTGAGCGTGGCCGTGGTGGGCGCCAGGGCCACCGTGGTGGTGGGCACCGCGGTACCACCCGCCGCCAGGGTCACGGCGGCCGTGGCCGGCGCCGTGTAGCCCGGGGCGGGGGTATAGGCCAGCGTGTAGGCGCCCAGCGTGAGGCCGGGGAAGGAATAGGCGCCGGTGCTGGTGGGGGTGGCCGTGGCCACCGGCCCGCTGGCGTTGGACACCGTGACGGTGGTGATGGAGCCGGCCGGCGATACCTGCCCGCTGAGGGTGGCCGTGGCAGGGGCCGGCGGCTGAACTACGGGGTCATTTTTCTTGTCGCCGCAGGAAGTGGCCGTTAGCGAGGCTCCCACGAGCAGGGAGTACAGCAGTGGGGAGAAAAGATTACGCATAAAAATCAACAAGGATAAGTGAACCTCAAAGGTAGCTCCACTGTAGCCAATGGACTGCTTATCCGGCGCTTCATGCCCCGCCTGCCCCACTGCTGCGCGAAGCAGCATTCCCTCCTCGCGCAAGTCGTGGCTCGGCCACCTCACGCGGGTGGGCATCACGTTCCGTTACACGCCCGCCGGCCCCGAGGGCCTCATCAAGGGCAAGAAGGTGTAGCTAGCCGTGGCCAGCGGCGGCCGCTACGGGGACGCGGGCAGTCAACTTCTCGTGCCGGCTTGAATTTGGTAACTTCGCACCATGTCGAAAGCCGAGAGCATCCCCGAGTTTTACCAGTACTACTTCAAGGAGCTGCCCGTCAGCCTGCAGCCTGAGGCGGGCCAGGCCAACGTGTTTCGGCTGGAAGACTCGCTGGCGCCCGGCGCGCAGCCCAAGCAGTACAGCCGCCGCGACTACTACAAGATTACCCTCATCCGGGGCCACAACGCCTACCACTACGCCGACAAAAGCCTGCAGATAACGGGGCCGACGCTCATGTTTTTCAATCCCCAGGTGCCCTACACCTGGCAGCCGCTGGCCGACGACACCACGGGGTTTTTCTGCATCTTCCGCGAAGAGTTTCTGAATGCGCCCGGCGGCCAGGGCCTGCTCGACCTGCCGCTGTTCCGGCCCGGCGGCGACCCCGCCTACGCCCTCACCGCGGCCCAGGACCAGGAAGTGAGCGCGCTGTTTGAGAAGATGCTGGCCGAGATAGGGTCGGATTATGCGCTGAAATACGACCTGCTGCGCAACTACGCGGCCGAGCTGGTGCACTACGCCCTGAAGCTGCGCCCCTCCGACACCCGCTACCAGCACCCCGACGCCAAGTCGCGCCTCGCGGCCGTGTTCAGCGAGCTGCTGGAGCGGCAGTTTCCCATCGAGTCGCCGGCCCGGCGGCTGGGGCTGCGCTCGGCCAGCGACTTTGCCCGGCAGCTGGCCGTGCACGTCAACCACCTCAACCGCTGCGTGCGCGACACCACCGGCAAAACCACCACCGCCCACATCGCCGACCGCCTCGCCGCCGAGGCCCGCGCCCTGCTGCGCCACACCGACTGGAACATTGCCGAGGTGGGCTACAGCCTGGGCTTCGACGAGCCGGCTCACTTCAACTACTTTTTCAAGAAGCAAACCGGGCAAACGCCCTCGGCTTTCCGGCTGGTTTGAATTTGGTAAGCATCGGCTTGAATTTGGTAAGCGCCTGCCTGTGGGGCTGCCGGACCTTTGCAGGGTCAATCAGCAACCCAACAACAACCCAATGGAAAAGCAACAAGTGTGGTTTATTACCGGCGCCTCCAAAGGCTTCGGGCTCGAACTGGTGAAGCAGCTGCGGCAGCAGGGCCACCTGGTGGCCGCCACCTCCCGCAACCTGGCCGAGCTGCGCCAGGCCGCCGGCCCCGAGGCCGCCGATTTCCTGCCCCTGGTCGTGGACCTGGCCAGCGAGGCTAGTGTGAGTGAGGCCCTTGCGGCCACCGTGGCGCAGTTCGGGCGCCTCGATGTGGTGGCCAACAACGCGGGCTACGGCCAGCTCGGCAGCCTCGAAGAACTGTCCGATGCCGAAGCCCGGGCCAATTTTGAGGTCAACGTGTTTGGCACGCTCAACGTGGTGCGGCAGGCCCTGCCGCAGCTGCGCCGGCAGCAGAGCGGGCACATCCTCAATTTCTCGTCCATCGCCGGCCTCTTCGGCAGCTTTCCCGGCTGGGGCATCTACTGCGCCACCAAGTTTGCCGTGGAAGGGCTGTCGGAGTCGCTGGCGGCCGAGGTAGCGCCGTTCGGCGTGAAGGTGACCCTGGTGGAGCCGGGCTACTTCCGCACCAATTTTCTGGAGTCGGGCTCGCTGCGCACGGCCGAAAACCAGCTCGATGAATACACGCTGGTGCGGGAGTCGGAGGCGCTGCACCAGGAGCAAATCAAAGGCAACCAGCCCGGCGACCCGGTGAAGGCCGTGGCCGCCATCATCGCCGTGGCCGCCGCCCCCAAACCGCCCCTGCACCTGCTGCTGGGCCAGGATGCCTACGACATGGCCAACGTGAAAATCAAGGCCCTGCAAGACGATATGGCGCAGTGGAAGCACGTAACCGTGGCCACCGGCTTTGCCGAGCCGGCTACGGCCTAGCGGCGCCTGCTCGGTTTATTTGCCAGCCGCTGCCGTTTCGGGAGCGGCTGGTTTGCGTTTGGGTGGCTCGCACGGCCTTTCTTGAGAGCCTACCAGCTTCCCGCTGCTGCCCTGAGCGCGGCGGCTCACTCCCAAGCTACCGGCCGCTCAATATCCCCTCGGCTTTGGTGCGGATGCGGCAGAGCCAGGGGCCCGAGGCGATGTAAAGCGTGCGGCCGTCGTCGCCCCAGGCGCAGTTGGCGGCCACTTCGCCCGTGTCGATGGTGCCGAGCAGCTGGCCGGTGGGCGAGATGATGGAGATGCCGCCCGGGCCGCTGGCCCACACGTTGCCAGCGCGGTCGGTTTTCAGGCCGTCGGGCACTTCCTTGAAGCGTACTTTGGGCAGCGTCGCCATGTCAAAAAACACGCGGCTTTTGCCCAGCTGGCCCTTCACGCCGATGGGGTAAGCGAGGAGTACGGGCCGCAGCGAATCGGACACGCTCACGTAGAGCGTGCGGCCGTCGGGGCTGTGGGCAAGGCCGTTGGGGCGGGTCAGGTCGCTGATTTCGCGGGTCACGGTGCCTTTGGCGTCGAGGCGGTACACGCCGGCCGTTTGGCGGCGCGGGTCGTTTTCCTTGCCGGGCAGGCCGTAGGGCGGGTCGGTGAAGTAGAGGCTGCCGTTGGTGGGGTGGGCCAGCACGTCGTTGGGGCTGTTGTAGCGCTGACCCTTGTAATGGTCGGTGAGGCTGATTTTGCCGCTTTTCTCGGCCAGGGGCAGGCGGGCCAGGCGGCGGTCGCCGTGCTCGCAGACCAGCAGGTTGCCGTGGTCGTCGAGGGCGAGGCCGTTACTGCCGGGCTCGTCACCGTAAGGCAGGCGGCCGGTGTAGCCGCTGTTTTCCAGGAATTTGCTCAGGCCCCGGGCGGCCGTCCAGCGGTAGAGGGTGCGGGTTTTGGTATCGTTGAAAAGCAGCATGCTGCTGTCGGGCACCCACACCGGCCCTTCGAGGTGGCTGAAGCCGGC
The DNA here is from genome assembly GCF_022811645.1 of Hymenobacter monticola. NCBI lineage: Bacteria > Pseudomonadati > Bacteroidota > Cytophagia > Cytophagales > Hymenobacteraceae > Hymenobacter > Hymenobacter monticola. Next base: position 1,845,977 of record NZ_CP094534.1, read on the forward strand.
GGCCACGATTTCAATCTGCGCATCGGGGGCCAGCAGCTGGTCGAGGGCCGGGGCGTGGCGCAGCACGCGGCCCGTGGTGGTGAAGCGGGCCGGCTGGGCAGTGGCGGCCGGAATGGCGGCGCTGAAACTCAGCAGCAGGAGAGACGGAAGTAAAAAGCGCATAAGCAGATGCAAAGGGGAGGCTCTGCGTACCCGGCCGGGGGCGGGAAGGTTGCGGCGGGGGTAGGGTGTAGGGGCGGGGCCTGACCCGCCCGCCGGCTGGGCTGTTTGAAGGAAATTGCCGGGCGAGGTAGGGGCGGGGCTTGCCCCCGCCCGGTTGTTGGCCTAGTTGGCGTTGGCTGAACGACACCAGAAGCCGGCGTGGGCGTCCGGGCGGAGGCAAGCCTCGCCCCTACACCAACCTTGCCTTGGAACCCGCCGTTCTGGGAAAGCTCCTCCTTTGGCTTCTGATGAAAAACCTGTTCCTGCTGCTTTCCTTTTTCGCTTTCCTGTTGCCCGCCGTGCAAGCCCAGTCCTCCAAAACGCCCGTGCTCGAAGTGGCTGACTTCGGCCGCCACCAGCCCATTGGGGTGGGCGTGTCGAAGCAGGGCCGCATTTTCGTCACCTTCCCGAAGAAGAAAAAGGACTACGATTTCGGCCTGGCCGAAATCGTGAACGGCCAGCGCTTGCCCTACCCCAACGCCGAGTGGAACCGCTGGGATTCGCTGCAGGCCCCCACCCGCTTCGTGAATGTGCAAGCCGCCGTGGTGGATGCCGCCGACAACCTCTGGGTGCTCGACCCCGCCAACCCCGACGACGAGGCCCCGCTCGTGGCCGGCATCAAGCTGCTGAAAATCGACCTGAAAACCAACAAGGTCGAGCGCATCTACCGTTTCGAAGACCTGCCCCGCGAACGCACCGGCCTCAACGACGTGCGCGTGGACCCCGGCCGGCAGGTGGCCTACCTATCCGACCCCAAGCTGGCTGGCATTGTGGTGCTGGACCTGCGCACCGGCAAAACCCGGGTAGTACTGCAGGGCGACAAATCGACGGCCGCCGCGCCGGGCTTCGTGCTGCGCATCGACGGCAAGGAGGTGAAGGACAAAGCCGGCAAGCCGTTCAGCAGCAACGTCAACGGCATTGCCATCAGCCCCGATTTTAACTACCTCTACTACCGGGCCATCAACCAGACCAAGCTCTACCGCATTGCCACCGAGGCCCTGCGCGATGCCGCCCTGCCGGCTGGCGCGCTGGCGGCCCGCGTGGAGGAAGTGGGCGAAACCGGCGTGAGCCACGGCATGATAGCCGATGCCAAGGGCAACGTGTACCTCACCGACTCGCCCAACCAAGCCGTGCGCTACGTGACGCCCACCGGCCGCCTCGAAACCCTGGCCCAGGACGGCCGCTTCAGCTGGCCCGATACCTTTGCGGTGGGCCCCGACGGCTATCTCTACCTCACCTGTGCCCAAATCAACCGCACGCCCAAGTGGAACAACGGCCAGGACCGGGTGCAGTACCCTTTCCGGCTGTTCAAGATGAAGCTGCCGTAGGGGCGGGCGGCGGAGAGGCGCAACGTTTCGGCAGGAGCTGCCATCTTTGGGGCCACTCCTTTCTGCAACATGCCGCTACTTCGACGTAACCGCTACTTCTTCCCGGGGCTGCTGGGCGCCTTGCTGGGCCTGGCCGCCTGCGCCGGTACCAAAAACCGCTCCGCCGCCGAACCCACGGCAGCTACCACCGACATCCTGCTGCTGGGTTGCAGCCATTTGTCTCAGCTCTACAAAGCCGGCAACCCCAGTTCCGACGTGCTGACGCCCAAGCGTCAGGCCGAGCTAAGTGCCGTGCTCGACGGGCTGCAGCGCTACCAGCCCGATGGCATCCTCGTGGAGGAACTGCCCGAAAACCAGCCCCGCCTCGACAGCCTGTACCAGCGTTACCGCCAGGGCCAGCTCGACTTGAACACCATGCCCGGCGGCCGCAGCGAGGTGTACCAACTGGGGTTTGCGCTGGGCAAGCGGCTGGGGCTGGCCCGCATCTACTGCGTGAACGCGCCGGGTGGCACCTCGCAAAGCATTCTGCACGAGGGCAAGAACATCGAGCTATACAAGCAGGCCGATGCCGACTGGCACGCGTTTTCCGACCCCATTGGCCAGCGGCTGGCGACCGGCGCCAGCACCATTGGGCAGTTTCTGCGCGCCATCAACGAGCCGGCCACCCTGCGCCAGCTGCACCGGCTGGTGTACCGCACCCCGGCCCGCGTCACCGACGGCGCCCTCAAGCCTGACCCCATGGTGGACGCAGCCTTCATCAGCCCGCACTACGTGGGCGCGGAGTTCATCTCGGTGTTCTACAACCGCGACCTGAAGGTGTACTCCAACATCGTGACCACCCAGCTGCAAACCCGGCAGCACCGGCAGCTGCTGATAATTGGGGCGCGGCACGTGGCCTCGCTGCAGGGCATTCTGGCCGACGACCCGGCGTATCGGGTGGTGGCCTCGGCGCGCTACCTGGGCCGCTAGCGGCGGCGTTGCTGCGTAATTCACGCCTTCAAAAATCGCTCTCAACGGCCCTTTCAGCCTTGCTATGAACAGACTTTTCAAAACCGCCGTCCTAGTGCTAAGCCTGGGAGCGTGGGTGGTTTCCCCGGCCCACGGGCAAGCCGCGACCAGCGCTACCCAAGCTGCACCCGACCCGGAAGCCGCCAAGAAAGCGGCCGAGTGGACGGCCGCGCTCCAGCTGAAAGACGCCAAAAAGGCGGCCGCTGTGCAGCAGGTGATTGCCACGCACCTGGCAGCCATTCGGGAGTACCACAACGCCCACCCCTACACCGAAACGCCGGCCGGCCTCAACCCCGGCACCGGCCAGCCGCTGAGCACCATGGACCGGACGCTCATCACCGTATCGGCCATGCCCAAGAGCATTCACGACAACCTGATGGCCGGCCTGCGCCAGCAGCTCACGCCCGAGCAGGTGGAGGCCGTGCTCGATAAGTACACCATTGGCAAGGTGGCTTTCACGCTGAACGGCTACAAATCCATCGTGCCCGACCTGACGCCCACCGAGGAAGCCGTGATTGTGGCCAACCTGAAACAGGCCCGCGAGCAGGCCGTGGACTTCAAGAACATGAAGGAGATTTCCGCCGTGTTCGAAATCTACAAAGACAAAAACGAGGCCTACCTGAACACCCACGGCCGCAACTGGCGCGAGCTGTTCAAAACCTACGTGGACGGCGTGAACGCCAAAAAAGCCGCCGACAAAGCCAAGGCGGCCGCAGCTCCGGCGGCTTCGCCCAAGTAGCCGCGGCCCGGCCCCGCAGCCGTTAACGCCGTATGCACGAGGCACCACCATCGCCCGCCGCCGTTGCCTTGCCATTAAAGGCGGCCGTGGGTGCCCCCGTTCATGCCTTATTACACCATTGCGCTGCTGCTGCTCGGGATTGCCATTCTGGGCGTGGCCTGGCTGCCCTCGCTGCTGGAGAAGTACCCGCTGTCGTACCCCATTGTCTACATTGTGCTGGGGCTGGGCGTGTGCAGCCTGCCGCTGGGCCTGCCCCCGGCCGACCCGCAGGCGCATCCCGTCTTCGTGACGCACCTCTCCGAGCTGTGCGTCATTGTGGCCCTCACGGGCACGGGGCTGAAGATTGACCGGCCGTTTTCCTTTCGCACCTGGCGTTCGCCGCTGCTGCTGGTGCTCGTGCTCATGGTGCTCACCATTGCGGGGCTGGCGCTGGCGGGGCACTGGCTGCTGGGGTTGGCGCCGGCCTCGGCCCTGCTGCTGGCCGCCGCCCTGGCCCCCACCGACCCCGTGCTGGCCGGCGACGTGCAGGTGGGCGACCCCGGCGAGGGCCGCGAAGACAACGTGCGCTTCGCCCTCACCGGCGAGGCGGGGCTGAACGACGGCCTGGCGTTTCCCTTCGTGTACCTGGCCCTGGCGCTGCTGCCCGCCGCCGCGCCGCTGAGCGGGCGGCTGCTGCACTGGCTGTGGATGGACGTGGGCTACCGCATCGGGATGGGCGTGCTGCTGGGCTGGCTCTCGGGCGTGGTGCTGGCGTATTTGATTTTCAACCTGCCCAAGCGCGTCAGCATCAAAACCGAAGGCTACGGGTTTGTGGCGCTGTCCGTCACGCTCACGTCCTACGCCGTCACGGAGCTGCTGCACGGCTACGGGTTTCTGGCCGTGTTCATTGCCGCCATCACGTTGCGCAGCCGCGAGCGCAGGCACGAGTACCACCGCCTCATGCACGCCTTCACCGACCAGATGGAGCGGCTGTTCATTGTGGTGATTTTGCTGCTGCTGGGGGCCGCCATTGCCGATGGGCTGCTGCGCGCGCTCACGTGGCCGGGCGCGGCGCTGGGCGTGCTGCTGGTGCTGGTGCTGCGCCCGCTGGGCGGCATGCTCACGCTGATGAGGTCGTCGCGGGTGAACCTGGCCGAGCGGGCCGTGATTTCGTTTTTCGGCATCCGCGGCATTGGCTCGGTGTTCTACGTGGCCTATGCCCTGGGCGAGGCCGACTTCCCACAGGCCCGCGAGATTTGGGCGGTGCTGGCTTTCACCATGCTGCTGTCCATCACGCTCCACGGCGTGCTGGCCACGCCGGTTATGAACTGGCTCGACCGCCGCCACGGCCGCCAGACCGCGGCCGAACTGGCCGAAACCCCGGCGGAGTAGGGGCGGGGCTCGTTTCTGCTCAACGACGAAACGCCCGCAGTGGGCGACAGCAGCGCCCTTCCCATCGAAGTACGGCCCGGCCCGGGCACCTCATCGGCTCGCGGGCGCGTTCAGGAAAGCAGGAGCGTGCCCGCTGCAAGTGGCAAGCCAGATGGTTAGTTTTGTTTTCCGCCCCCAGGATGAACCCGGTAATGGATTGGAAGGACAAAGAAGCAATGCCCCCGGCAACTCCTTCGTTGGGAGCAGGCCCCACGTGGCGCACGCGCCTGGCCGAGTGGCAGGATGCCGCCCGCGACCCCGCCCTGAGCGTGCTGCTAGGCGTGCAGGTGGTGTTCATCTTTCTGATTGAGCCGCTGGTGAACACCGAAGCGCTACCGCGCTGGCTGCTGGAGTTTTTCCAGTTGCTGATGCCGCTGGTTTCCTTTGTGGTGCTGCCCCGCCGCAGCAAGGTTCGGCCCCTCATCCTGCTCACCGCCGGCCCCATTCTGGCGCTGGAGCTGATTGAAAACGGGGTATTTGCCGGGCTGCTGCTGCGCCTGTTCGTCACGGTGGCCATCACCATTCTGGTGGCGCGGGCCGTGTTTCGGGCCGAGACCGTGACCACGCACCAGCTGCTGGGCGCCGTGGTGGTGTACCTGAACCTGGCCCTGCTGTTCATGGGCATCTTTTCGGCCATTCGGCACGCCGTGCCATCGGCTTTCGAAACCTTCACCCACCAGCCCCTGAAGCCGGGCGAGCTGCTGTATTTCAGCATCACCACGCTCACCTCCACCGGCTACGGCGACCTGCTGCCCGTGCACCCCCTGGCCCGCAGCATGGCCAACCTGGAAGCCGTGTCGGGGCAGCTCTTCCTGGCCACCTTTCTGGCCCGTGTGGTCACGCTGCACGGGAAAAGCCGGCGGGAAGCTTGACGTTCTGGCGGTGCGCCTCACCCCCTGACCCCCTCTCCGAAAAGGAGAGGGGACACCGGCCATGCGCAAACGTCAGGCTCCCCCTCTCCCTTCGGAGAGGGGGTCGGGGGGTGAGGCCCCCTCTCCGAACATCTCTACTCCTTCATCACGCGGCGCGTTTGCTGGAAGTTGGTGCCGCGCAGCTTCAGCACGTAAATGCCCGGCGCGAGGTGGGCCGTGTACTCGCGCAGCTGATTTTGCAGGGCCTCGGGGCTGCCTTGCAGCGAGAGCAGGCGCGGGCCCTGCGGCAGGGAGAAGTCGAGCGACAGGCGGCCGGCGCTGGCGGGCACGTCGGCCAGCGTGAAAGGCACCTCCCCGGCCGGTGGGTTGGGGTACACGAACAGCCGCGAGGTGGGCCGCGAGGTGTTTGCGTAGGTCATGCCCGCGAAATTGACTCCAATGAGCACCGGGTCGTGGTCGGACGAGCGAAACGGGGTGTTGATGTCGGTGGCCGCGCCGGCGTTGGAGTACTCCAGCACGCTGGGCTCGCCGGAGTTGATGTGCCACTTCTGCACGTCGATAAAGCCCACCAGGTTGTTGGTAATCACGGCGTGGTCGAGCGAGCCCGTGAGGCCCTTGAACACGTAGGACGCGCTGGTGGGCGGCGTGGCTGGCACCAGCCCCCCGGCCCGCATGATGTCGATGGGGTCTTCCTCGTAGTTGGCGTTGTAGTCGCCGGCGCTCACCACGCGGGCCGCCCCGGCCGGAATCACGGTTTTGTTGATGAACTGCACCAGCGCGGCGGCCTGCAGCTTGCGGCGGGCGTTGGAGCCGCCCTGGCCGTCGTTCTGGTCGGCGTCGGCGCCCTTGCCGCTGCCCTTGCTTTTGAAGTGGTTAATGACGAAGCCCAGCGTATCGGGCCGCTCCTTGCGCTTGGTGATGAACACCTGCCCCAGCGGCGGCCGCTCAAACACGCCGGGGGTGGTGAACAGCAGCGGCGGCCCCAGTGGCGCCACCGCAGCCGGCTTGTAAAGGATAGCGCAGTGAATCAGGTCGGTGTTGTTGGGTTGGTGGTTGGCGTCGCCGTCGTTCACGAAGATGTAGGTGCCCGCGCCCATCACCTTGTTCAGCCCGTCCACCAGGTCCTGAATGGCCGAGGTCGAGCCGTTGCCGTCGTTTTCAATCTCGGTCAGGCCCACCACGTCGGCATCCATCTGGCTGATGGCGAGAATGATTTTGGCCCGCTGCCGGGCAAAATCCTCCGGCGTTTTGGCGCCACGCGGCGTAGGGAAGCTGCCGCCCTGCCCGTCGCCGTTAAAGTAGTTGAGCACGTTGAAGCTGGCCAGCTTCAAATCGAGCTTGCTGAACACGGGCGGGCCCTTGGGCCGGGAGGTGCGCACCACAGGCGCCGCCTCGCCCGGCAGCGGTTGGATGCGCCACTTGCCATACCCAAAGCCCAGGATGCCGCGCAAGCCCAGCAGCGTGCTGCCTATCCGCACCGTGCCGGTCTTGGGGTCGAGGTAGGGGGTGGGGGAGGGGTTGCTGGCCGAGCTGCCGTCGTCGAGCACCAGCGACTTGTCTTCGTTGGCTTTCTGGTAGGCGTTCACGGCGGCTACGTTGCCGCTGCCGCTGCTGTGGGTGCCGGTGGCGGGCTCGTCGTTGGGGTCGATGAACTGCGTGGGCTGGTAGGTGAGGCCCTGGGCCGAAAGCGTGAGCTCGCCGCGCTGCTTGAGGCTGTAGTTGTCGGTCACGGTCATGGGCGCCGCAAACTGCACCCGCATGCCCTCGTACCGCTCCGCATTTGCAGCTGAAAACGTGGTATTATCAATCGTGACAAAGGCCGGCAGCGCATTGCCCGACGACAGCACCGTGATGGTGGGCTCGGTGAGAATGGCCTGGTTGAACGAAGGCGCGCCCGCGTCCTCGCGCACCACGCCGCTGATGCGCACCCGGTCGCCGATTTGCACCGTGGGGCTGGACGCCACCACAAACAGGGCATCGGAAGTAGCCGGGTTGCCGTCGGCCGTGGCCGTTTCGTCCTGCACGTAGAAGCCGGCCGGGTTCAGGCCCGCGTACACCCCCGTCACCACCGCCTCGATGGTGTAAGTACCGGGCTTGGCGGCCGCGCCACTGCCTTGAATGGCGCCAATAGGCGTAGCAACGGCCGCGCCGGCACCTAAAAGAAAACCAGTAGAAAGGACGAGCTTACTAAGCATTAAACAAGATAGAATAGGATTGACGGGGCGCTAAAGATAGGCCGGCAGGCAGTCAATTGATAAAAAACGATGTAGGGGCGGGGCTTGCCCCCGCCCGGACGTTGAACGAAACCCCAAGGCCTGCCATACGGCCGGGCGGGGGCAAGCCCCGCCTCTACATCACTTGACAGCGCCAGCGCACTACCCCGGCTGATGCGCCAGCCACCGCGTGGCCTGGGCATCGGTGTCGAAGGTGCGGTATGTGAGCGGCAGGCCCTGCACGTTGGTGGTCACGTAAGCGGTGGCCAGCCGCACCAGCACATTGGGCGACACCACCACGGCGCCGAAGCGGTAGCCGCCCTCGGCCACGGCCCGGGGCAACCAGTTGGCGGCCACCCATTGTTGCTCGTCGGGCGTGAAGGGCGCCATCTGCGCCTGGTTGATTAGAATGCGGCCCCAGCGCTGCTGCTGCAAGCCCCGCAGCATGGCGTTGAACAAGCCCTGCGTGTCGGCCAGGCTGCGGCGGTGGCTGCCCCAGGTAGTGCGCAGAAAGCCAGCCGGGTCAGCCTCCGAAATTCCCGCAGTGTTCTCAAAAAGCAATTGGCGCGCGGGCTGATTCATTGGCCCAAAGGTACCGCCGGGCCGTTGCTTTTGGCTGCTGGCTTTTGCCAATGGTGGCGCCTTTTACCGCCGTACCCGCCCCAAAAACCGTATACTGCGGCCTATGATTCCGCTGATAACCCAAACGCCTCGCCTCACCATTCTGGCCGCCAGCCGCGCGCTGCTCACGGCCGAGCTGCACAAGCCCCACTACTTCCCGGTGCTGCTGGGCGCCGCCCTGCCCACCGACTGGCCCCCCGGCGAGTACGACCGGGCCGCCGCCGAATTCTTTCTTGACAAGCTCACCGAAGGCGGCCGCGACGCCGCCGGCTGGTACGGCTGGTACGCCCTGCGCAAAGCCGAAGGCGACACGCCCCGCACCCTAGTGGGCCACGCCGGCTTCATGGGCCCGCCCGACGCGACGGGCACCGCCGAAATCGGCTACTCCATCGCAGCTGACTGGCGCCGGCAGGGCCTGGGCACCGAACTGGTGGCCGGCCTGGTGGCCCACGCCGCCGACACCGGCATGGTGCGCCGCCTGGTGGCTTATACTGATGCCGACAACCCCGGCTCGCAGGAACTGCTGCGGCGCAACGGCTTCGAGCCGGCCGGCTCCGCCGACGACGGCCGCCTGCGCTTCGAACGGGCTGTGGAGCCGGCGGCGAAATAAGCTATTTGAAAGGGGTGGGGAGGCTTGGGCGTGGCCTACATTTGCCGTATTCCTCCCTCATGCCCGGTTAGTCCATGAAAAACGCGCTGCTGAAATACGGTTCTTTTGCCCTCCTATTGACCGCGCTGGGCTGCAAAACCAGTGGCCCCGCCGCCACGCAGGCCACCACGGCCGACGCCTGGACGCCGAAGAAAGCCGACCAGTGGTTTCGGAGCCGCGTGTGGGCCAATGGGCTGAAGCTGAACGTGCAGGAATCGGTAGATAAGGTGGAGTTTGCCAAGCAGTACACCGCCAACAAAGCCGCCTGGGACAAAGCCTTTGCCTACTTCCGCGACACCAACCTGGAGGAGCTGCCCGTGGGCAAATACCCCATCGACGGTGACAACGTAACGGCGGCCGTGACCGACAACCCCACCAAGGAGTACGCCGACACTAAATGGGAGTCGCACCGCAAGTACATCGACATGCAGTACGTGGTGCGGGGCGCCGAGAAAATGGGGCAGGTGCCCATGGCTTCGGCCACCGTCACGAAGCCCTACGACGAAGCTCGCGACGTGGCCAACTACAGCGCCGAAGGCCCGCAATACGAAGCCAGGCCCGGCACCATCTACATCTTTTTCCCGCAGGACGTGCACCGGCCCAATATCAAAGCGCCAGGTTTCGACAAGGACAAGAAAGTGGTGGTGAAGGTGCGCGTGGCGCAGTAGCAGAGCGGTTTCTGGCCAGCGACGTAGGGGCGGGGCTTGCCCCCGCCCGGACGCGTGCGCCATCACCACAATTCCGGGCAACCGAAGGTCAGCGAAGCTAACGGCGGGCGGGGGCAAGCCCCGCCCCTACACCTTTCGCGGGCAATTGCGCTCATAGCGCTTTGACAGCCAAACCGGCACCGGGGACGTAGAAGGCCGAAGAAACCCTTCTTCCACTTCACTTCCCCTGCGCTATGTCTAAACTCCTGTTTCTCGTTTTCCTGTTTGTGTCGGCCGGGCTGAGCTTGCCCGCGGCCGCGCAAACTGGCACTTCCGACGTGCCGCCCCGGCCCAAGCCGTTCCGCTTCGTGAACGACGAGGCCAACCTGATGGCCCCCGCCGATGCCAAAAAGCTCGACAACGGCCTGCGCCGCTACGCCGACAACAACGGCACCCAGATTGTGGTCGTGACCGTGCCCTCGCTGGGCGGGCGCGACGTGGCCGCCTACGGCAAGGCCATTGGCACCGCCTGGGGCGTGGGGCAGAAAGACAAAAACAACGGTGTGGTGGTGCTCGTGAGCGCCCAGGACCGCAAGCTTAGCATCCAGCCCGGCAGCGGCCTGCAAAGCAGCATCACGCCCGAAGTAACCCGGCAGGTAATGGCCCAGATGGGCCCCAGCTTCAAGCAGGGCAACTATTTTGCCGGCCTCCGCACCGGCCTCAACACGCTGATGGCTGCCGCCGACCCCAACCCGGTCCAGAGCCAGCAGGCCGGCAGCACGGCCACCGGTGCGGGCGCGGCCGCCAGCACCGCTGCTACCGAGCCTTCCTCGTCGAGCCTGGACCAGCCGACCACCACTTCCACCAGCAACGAACCCATCATGGCCCCACCGGCCGAGCCGGCTCCCTCGGGCCCCGGCATGGGTACGTTGCTGATTGGCGCTTTAGTGATTGGCGGCATTCTGTGGTTTGTAATAAAGATGTTCCGCAACCGCAACGCGGCCAACAACCAAGCGCCAGCGAATGGTGGGTATAATAACCCGTCGGGGGGCAATACGCCCAACTTTCTGCCCAACCGGCCCGGCGCCAATGGCCCCGGTGGCTACGGCCAGGCCCCCGGCAACTACGGCCCGGGCTACGGGCAGGCCCCCGCATCGGGTGGCGGCATGGGTATGGGCAGTATTCTCGCCACCGGCGCCGCCGCGGCCGCCGGCGCCTATATCGGCAATCGCATGTCCTCGGGCCACGACACCTCGGGTAACCACTACGCTGGCGACGGTGACAACAGCAACAGCAACTTTAACACCGGAGCCGGCGCGGCCGGCATGGCCGGGGCCGCCGGTGCGGGCACGGGCGCGGCCAGCGACTACTTCTCGGGCCGTGACGGTGGCACCGCCGACAGCGGTGGTACCGATTATTTCTCCGATGCCAACACGGCTTCGGATAACTCGTCGGACTACTTTTCCTCCGACGACAACTCGTCTTACGACGACAGCTCTTCCGGCGACACGGGCGGCGGGGGCTTCGACAGCGGCGACGACAACAGTGGCTCCTGGTGATGGCCTGACGTACGGGACTGCACCGACACTATCGTTGAAACGGGCTCCGATGCATTGTGCGTCGGGGCCCGTTGTGCTTTTAGCCAGGGCCGAAAACGCGGAAACTCGTCCCTCGCCTGCGATGAAACGCCCTATCTTTCGGCCTCACTTCATTGCTAATTCAACAAGCTATGTTGCAAGGACTGCGCACCGTGGTATATCCGGTGGGAGATTTGGCGAAAGCCACGGCTTGGTACAGCGCCGCTCTGGAGCAAGCGCCCTACTTCGAAGAAGCGTTTTATGTCGGGTTCAACGTGGGCGGCTACGAGCTGGGCCTGATACCGCAAAACACCGCCGCCGGCCAGGCCGGCCCCACCGCCTACTGGGGCGTGCCCGATGCGTCCGCGGCCTACGCCCGCCTCCTGGAGCTGGGCGCCCAGCCCAGCGAAGAGGTGCAGGACGTGGGCAGCGGCATCCTGGTCGGCGCCGTGCTCGACCCGTTTGGCAACCTGCTGGGCGTCATTCAGAACCCCCATTTTGCCCTGCCTGCTTAGGTGAAAAGCCAAAAAGCGTCATGCCACGCGCCGCGGAGCATAACGCTCAAAATCATTTCTTCTAATGAATACAAACCCTAATAACGCAGTGTCCTCGGCCGTGCCCGTGCTCGAAACCGAGCGGTTGCGCCTGCGCGGCTTCCGTGCCGATGACTTCGATACCTGGTTTGCCATCAGCCGCAACATTGATTATCACCGCTACTTCACCCCCGAGCCCATGCCGGCCGAGGAGGTGTGGAAGCTGCTGCTGCGCAGCGCCGGCCACTGGGCCGTGATGGGCTACGGCTTCTGGGCGGTGGAGGAAAAGGCCAGCGGCCGCTTCGTGGGCGGCATCGGCTTCCTCAACCTCAAGCGCGACATCGACCCGCCCCTGGGCGACGCGCCCGAAATGGGCTGGGTCCTCGACCCCGGCATTCACGGCCGGGGCTACGCCACTGAGGGCGTGACGGCGGCTCTGGAATGGGCCGCCAGCCACTTCGGCCCGGTGCGCATGGTGTGCATCATGCACCCCGAGAATGTGCCCTCGCTGCGTGTGGCGGCGAGGTTTGGTTTCCAGGAATATGCGCAGACCACGTACCATGGCGCCCCCATTGTGTTGCTGGAACGGCCGGCGCAGTGAGGTAAGAGTTGAAAGTTGAACTCCGGCCTGCCTCATCAAATTGACTTAACTCTTAACTCCCACCCCATGCCTCCCCGCCCCTACATCCTCGCCGAAACCACCTGGAAAACCGTACAGGCCAATGCCTATCAGGTAGTGGTGCTGCCCTGGGGCGCCACCGAGGCCCACAATTACCACCTGCCCTACGCCACCGACAACCTGCAGGCCGACTACGTGGCGGCCGAGGCGGCGCGCAAGGCCTGGGAGCAGGGCGCCAAAGTGGTGGTGCTGCCTTGCATCCCCTTCGGCGTGAATACCGGCCAGCTCGACATTACGCTCGACATCAACATGAGCCCGAGCACGCAGCTGGCGCTGCTGCGCGACGTGGTGCAGGTGCTGGCCCGGCAGGGCATCCCCAAGCTCGTCATCCTGAACGGGCACGGCGGCAACGACTTCCGCCAGATTTTGCGTGAGCTACAGGCCGAGTTTCCGACGGTATTCTTGAGCACGCTCAACTGGTTTCGGGCCGCCGACCGCAACCAGTATTTCTCCGCGCCCGGCGACCACGCCGACGAGCTGGAAACCAGCGCCATGCTGCACATCGCGCCCAATTTGGTGAGCCCCCTCAGCGAAGCTGGCGACGGGGCCGCCAAGCAGTTTCGCATTGCGGCCCTGCGCCAGGGCTGGGCCTGGGCCCAACGCGAGTGGAGCCAGGTTTCGGCCGATACCGGCGTGGGCAACCCCGCCGCCGCCACGGCCGAAAAAGGCGCTGCTTTTCTGGAAGCTTGCACCACCAACATTGCGCAGTTTTTGGTGGAGCTGGCTGCCGCCGACCCGCAGGATTTGTATGAGTAGATTCAGGAAGAGTTAGCGGTGAATAATTAACACCAAGCAGTATCCACTGTTTATTGCTACCTATTCACTGTTTAACTGATTTCATGACCACCCAATTCGATAGTGTGATTTTTGACCTCGACGGCACCCTATGGGATGCTTCTGAGGCCATTGCCCGGGCGTTCCAGGCGGCCAAAAACAGCGTCGACTACATCGAGAACGACGTGACCCTGGCCCAGGTGCAGGCCGTGACAGGCCAGCCCTACACCGTGGTGTATGAGCGGCTGTTTCCGAAGCTGCCGGCCGACAAGCTCGACGAATACCGCGCCCTCTGCGCCCGGCACGAGCTCACGGCGGCCGAGGAGCACGGCGGCGCGCCCTACCCCGGCCTCGAAGACGCGCTGCGCTACCTGCGCGAGAAGGGGTACCGGCTGTTCATCGTCAGCAACTGCCAGCTGGGCTACGTGGAAGCCTTTTTCAAGCACAGCGGGCTGGGACATTTCTTTGAAGGGCACCAGTGTTTCGGAACCAAGCTGCTGCCCAAGGCCGACAACATCCGCGAAGTGGTGACTCAATACGGCTTGCGGGCGCCCGTGTACGTGGGCGACACGCCCGGCGACCTCGCCGCCAGCCAGGGCGCGGGCGTGCCGTTCATCTTCGCCACCTACGGCTTTGGGCAGGTGAGCGAAGCCGAAGCGCCCGTGCGCATTCAGCAGCCCGCCGACCTGCGGCGGGTGCTTTAAAAAAACGGCGTCGGGGCTGCGCGGCCTTTTGCAGACCGTGTCGCAAATGCGTAGTTTTGACGGAATGAAGTTTCCGGCATTTTCCCGCATTACCGTTCACCCGTCTATTTGCAACGGGCAGCCCACTGTGCGCGGCCTGCGCTACCCCGTGTGGCAGGTGTTGGAATGGCTGGCCGCGGGCACCACGGAGTGTGAAATCCTGGCCCGGCACCCCGAGCTGGAAACCGAAGACCTGCGGGCCTGCCTGCTCTTCGCCGCCGAACGCCTCAAGCCCCTCGACCGCTCCGCGCCGGGCCCCGAAGACGAAAACTCGGAGGAGTGGATACTGAACCGGCAAAGCCAGTGGCTGGCCGAGCAGGAGTTTCTGAAGCAGCTCTGGGAGCGTAGCCCGGTGCCGGCCGAAGCGGGCACTGCACCGGCGCAGCCACAACAACTGCGGCCGCAAACGCTCCAAAAATGAGCCGCTGCCAAGCTGAAATCGGTGCGTAGATTTGGGTGCTAAGCCGGCTGCCCCAGCGGGCGCCCGTATGCCCCCTGCCATGTACCAGGAACTCGCGTCCACGTCTTTTCTGCAAGTTGCCTACCGGCCCGATTCGTGCCTGCTCATCGGCCGCTGGCTGTGCTCCATCACCGACGAGCAGCTGCGCGAAGGTTACGAAACCATGCGCCTGGCCGCGCAGGAACACGACTGCCGCCACTGGCTCATGGATGCCCGCCGCCGCACCGACCGCCGCCTCAACGGCCCCGAGTGGGTCGTCACCAGCTTTTTGCCCCGGGTGCAGCAGGAAATGGGCGGCAGGTTGTACGTGGCCTTTCTGGTGCTGCCCAACCACTTGGCCGAAATCGAAGCCGACCCCAACATGCCCGAAAAGTCGCCCGGCGCCTCGGCCCCTTTCCAGTACGCCCGCTTCATTGACGAAGGCGCCGCCAATGCCTGGCTCGACGAGAAGCGGCGCGGGAAGGCAGGGGAGTAGGGCGGGGACGGGGACCCGGTTTGGCATGGGTTGTGGCGTGGACTCTGCGAGTCCGCGCCCGTCAGAGCATATAACCACACGCCCAGGCGCGGACTCGCAGAGTCCGCGCTACAAGTCACCGCTGGCTTTCCTGCGTTTGCATGGGCGTGGCCATTTCCACATTGGAGGCATTGGGGAAGGCCAGGAAGTGCGTGACACGTGGCGGCTCCGGCCCGCTGTGGAGGCTCAGCAGCTGCGCTTCTACCACTTGGTCTTCCTTGGTGAAGCGGTGGTGCTGGCGCTGGTGTTCGCCCCAGGTGGCCACGTAGTAGAACTCGGTGAGGCGCGTGGGGTGGGCCACGTCGGCAAACATGCCGGCGCGCAGGGCGCCGTCGCGCAGGCGCAGGCGCTTGAGTTGCTCGGCCGCCGCGCGGAAGGCCGTCCACTTGGCGGGCTCCACGTGGTACTCAATCATAATCACCACGGGTCCGTCGTCGGGGTCGACGTCGCCTTCGGTTTTGGGGTCGGGCCAGTGCTCGGCAGGCGCCAGGTCGAGGCCCTCGGCCGGACGCATGGGGAAGGGCAGGGCCAGCACGGTGCTCGCCAGCATCCAGCCGGCGGCAATGAGCAGCGAGGTTTCCAGGCTGAGGCGGTCGGCCAGCTCGCCCCAGGCCAGGGCACCCAGCGACATTCCGGCCTGAAACACCAGCATGTACACGCTAATCACGCGCGCCTGCACCCAGCGCGGCACGTTCAGCTGCACGGTGGTGCTAAAGCTGGTCATCACCATCAGCCAGGCAATGCCGGAGAGGAACATCACGGCATACAACAGGTAGATGTTGGCGATGAGCGCCAGGGCCGCGTTGGTGCCCACAAACATGAGCACGCCCAGTAGCACCCGCTGGTTAAAGCTCAGCCGCGAGCCCGCCCGGCCCATCAGAAACGCGCCCGTGACGGCACCCGCGCCCAGCCACGACAGCATCACGCCGTAGTGCCCCGAGCTCAGGTGCAGCCGCCGGGCAATGACCACCGACACCAGCGCCCACATGGCCGTGGCCCCAAACGAAAAAGCGAACGTGCGCACCAGCACCCCGTAGATGGCCGGCGAGTACTGCACGTAGCGCAGCCCGGCCCGCAGCGCGCCCACAAAGTTCTCGGCCGGCCCGCTGACGGTTTCCGGCTCCCGCTTCCAGAAATACACCACCGCCCAGGTGCCCAGAAACGACACCCCGTTCAGCACGAACACCCAGCCGGCCGAGTAATAAGCAATGATGACCCCGCCAATGGCCGGGCCAATGGCCCGCGCAATGTTGTTGCTCACCCCGTTGAGGGTGATGGCAAACGGCAGCACGGGCCGGGGCACCAACTCGTTGGTTACGGCCTGCCAGATGGGCGCATTCAGGGCCGCGCCCATGCCCAGCAGGAAGGTGAACCCCAGCACGCCCAGCGCCGACACCTGCCCGGCCAGCGTGAGCGCGCCCAGCACGGCCGCCACCACGGCCATGAAGCCCTGCGTGAACAGCAGCAGCCGGCGGCGGTCCACCAAATCGGCCATCGCCCCGGCCGGCATGCTCAGCAAAAAGGCCGGCAAGCTGGTGGCCGCCTGCATCATGGCCACGAGCAGGGCCGAGGTGGTGAGGGTGGTGACGAGCCACACGCCGGCCACGTTCTGCATCCAGGTGCCCACGTTGCTCACCAGCCCGGCAATCCAGATGGCCCGGAAAATGGCGATGGTGAACGGCGTAAGCAGCGTGGCTTTGGCGGCGGGGGCAGCGGTGGTGGGCGTCATCGAAAAGCAGTAGGAATCTGCCTGGTATAACAGGCAGGCGGGCAGAATGGCTACCTACGGCTTTGAGGCGGTGGGAGGTTGTAGCGTGGACTCTGCGAGTCCGCGCCCGGGCGCGGTTACTGTGCTGACGGGCGCGGACTCGCAGAGTCCACGCTACAGCCCTTTTACTTACCTCTTCTGCGACGACTCGCGCACCAGCAGCTTGGGCTTGAGCACGATGGGCTTGGGCGGCGTCTGGCGGTTGGGGCCGCCTTTCAGCATTTTTTGCAGCAGCTGCACCGCCGTTTTTCCCATTTGCTCGCAGCGCTGGTCTACGCTGCTGAGCATGGGCTCGGTGAGCAGCGTGAACATCTCGTTGCTGAAGCCCACCACGGCCACATCGCGCGGCACGCGCAGGCGGGCGCTTTTCACGGCCTGAATAGCGCCGATGGCCGCCAGGTCGTTGCTCGAAAACACGGCGTCGGGCCGCTTGGGCAGCCTCAGCAACTGGCGCATCGCCTGGGTGCCGCCCTTCTGGCTCATCTCGCAGAACATTATCAGCTCCTCTTCCACGGGCAGGCCGTGGGCGGTGAGGGCGTCGCGGTAGCCCTGGTGACGGTTTTTGTGGATGTTGAGGTGCAGCGGGCCGCTGAAATGGGCAATGCGCGTGCAGCCCTGCTCGATGAGGTGCGTCACCACCTGATAGGCGCCCTGGTAGTCGTCAATCATCACGGCGCTCACGTTGCTGCCGCTGAAATCCTCCACCACGCGGTCGAAAAACACCAGCGGAATGTTCTGCTGGCGCACGGCCTCGAAGTGGCCGAAGCTCTGCGTGGTGTTGGCCAGCGACACGAGGATGCCTTCCACCTGCGAGTTCATCAGCAGGTCGATGTTTTTCTGCTCCTGGCGAGCGTCTTCGTTGCTCTGGCAAATCATCACGTTGTAGCCCAGCTTGGCGGCTTCGGTGGCAATGCCGTGCACCACCTGCGGGAAAAAATGGCCCGTGATGTGGGGCACCAGCACGCCCAGCGTGTTGCTGCGGCCGCGGCGCAGGGCGGCGGCCAGCTGGTTGGGCTGGTAGTGCATTTCCTCGGCCAGCTGGCGCACGCGGGCCTTGGTGGCTTCGCTCACGTCGTCGTGGTCGCTCAGGGCCCGCGAAATAGTAGAAGGAGAAAGCCCCAGCACTTTGGCCAGGTCAGTGATAGAGGCGCGGCGATGGGCCATCTGTGAGTTGTAGCGAGGTGAAAAAATACCCGCGCCGTGGTTGCTGCACCAACGTTCGCGGGCCCCAGCGCCCGGCCCCGGACGGGCCTACGCGTGGTGCTGACAATTTACCGAAAGCTGCCCGGCAACCCGGTTGTAGGGCCACCGCTTTCGGGCATAGATGGGAATTCAGTCGCAATCTACTAGCCGCAAACGAAACCGGAAATTGCCCCGCGCATTTTGGCCCCGGCTTGGCGCCGCTTCACCGCGCTACTCCACCACCAACCCAAACTTGGCCACCACGCCCAGCAGGCCGTGCAGCGTGAACTTGGCTCCCTGCAGCGGGTTGGTTTCGGGGTCGATAATGAAGCCGGTGGCGGTGGTGAAGTCGACGCCTGGCAGGCGGGTGTTCTGAAAAACCGCGCCGGCCAGCGCACATTCTTGGAACACGGCATTGGCCAGGTCGGCGTCGGCAAAATCGGCATCTTCGAGGTGGCAGCCCACGAAGCGGGTGCCCGGCATGGTGCGGCCCGCAAACGAGGCGTAGCGCAGCTGGCACTGGTCGAAGTGCACGCCAAAGAGCATGTCGCGGCAGGCCGTGAACTGCAGGCCCAGCAGCTTGCAATCGGCGAAGGCCACGTTTTGCAGCGCCGTGCCCGCCAGCTTGGCCGCGGCCAGGTTGCAGCGCTCAAACAAGCACTCGCTGAAGCGGAGCCGGCTCAAGTCGGCCCCGCCGAAGTCGCAATTGATGAAGTGGTATTCCTCGAACTCGGTGTGGCCCAGCAAGTGGCGGGCGTCCCAGCCCGTAGCTACGTTTTCTTCCGGAAATCGGTCGGGCTTGCGCAGGGTGGAGGCGGGCTTGCGGCGGGGCGGCATGGATGGGCGTGAAGTGCGCCGCAAAGAACGTCATCATCTCGTTCAGGCGTAGGGCCTCACCGGCTTCCCCTCTCCCAAGGGAGAGGGGAAGCCGGTATTGCTTCGTTTGGAATCATCAGGCTCCCCTCTCCCTTAAGAGAGGGGTTGGGGGAGGCCCCACGTTAGGCGCTACTCCTTCACTACTCGTTGCACCTCGCTCAGCCCCTCGCCGCGCAGCCGCACCAAGTAAGCACCCGGCGCCAGCGCCGCCGTGCGCTGCGCCAACTCGGCCTGCACCTCGGCGGCCGTGCCGCGCAAGGCCAATACCGGCTGGCCCAGGGCTGATAGCACCTCAAGCGTCAGCGGCCGCGCATCGGGGTTGGCGATGCGGATGTTGAAGGCGCCGGGGGCGGGGTTGGGGAAGATTTGCAGGCGTGCGGTGGCGGCTTTTGAAGCCGTGGCGGCCGTCACGGTGCTGCGGAAGTTCAGCCCCACGAGCACGGGGTCGTGGTCGGAGGAGCGAAAAGGGCTGGTGATGTCGGTGGCTGCGCCGGCCACGTCGTACTCCAGAAATTCGGGCTCGGCGGCGTTGAGGTGCCATTTTTCCACGGCGGCGTGGCCCACCAGGTTGGGCGTGAGCACGGCGTGGTCGAGGGCGCCGCTGAGGCCGTTGAAGAGGTAAGACGCGCTGGTGGCCGGGCTGCCCAGCACAAAGCCCGCGGCCCGCAGAATGTCCATGGGGTCTTCCTCGTAGTTGGCGTTGTAGTCGCCCACGCTCACCACGTAGCGGGTGCCGGCGGGCTTTACCACATTGTTGATGAACTGCACCAGGGCCGTGGCCTGGCCTTTGCGGCGCAGGTTGGAGCCGCCCTGGCCGTCGCCCTGGTCGGCGTTGAGGCCGCTGCCGCTGGCCTTGCTCTTGAAGTGGTTCACCACGATGGCGAACGTGTCGCGGGCGGCCGTGGAGCGGTTGGTGGTGAAGAGCTGGGCAATGGGCGGACGCTCAAACACGCCCGTCACGGTGCTCAGCAGAAAGTTGCCGTAGGGCGTCACGGCCGCGGGCTTGTAGAGAATGGCGCAGCGAATCAGGTCCGAGTTGTTGGGCTGGGTGTAGAGGCCGCCGTCGTCGATGAAGGCGTAGGTGCCCGCGCCCAGGGCCTGGTTCAGGCCGTCCACCAAGTCCTGAATGGCCGAAATCGGGCGGGTGCCGTCGTTCTCAATCTCCATCAGGCCCAATACGTCGGCGTTCATCTGGGTGAGGGCGGCCAGAATTTTGCTGCGCTGGCGCTGAAAATCGGCCAGCGTGGCGGCCCCGCGCGAGGTAGGGAAGCCGCCGCCCGCGCCATCGCCGTTGAAGAAGTTGAGCACGTTCATGCTGGCCAGCTTCACGTCGATGTTGCTGAAAGTGGGCACCGGCGGCCGCACCGTGATTACCTGCGGCGCGTCGGCCCCGGCCAGCGGCTGAATGCGCCAGGCGCTGCTGCCGTAGCCCATGATGCCGCGCAAGCTGGCAATGGTGCTGCCCACGCGCACCGTGCCGAGGGTGGCGTCGAGGTAGGGGGTAGGCTGCGGATTCACGGCGGCGCGGCCGTCGTCGAGCAGCAAGGACTTGGCCACGTTGGCCACCTGGTAGGCGTTCACGGCGGGCACGTTGCTGGTGCCGGTGCTGCTGGTGCCGCTGGCCGGGTCGTCGTTGGGGTCCACCATCTGGGTGGGCTGATACACCAGTCCGCGCACCGAGATATCCAACTCGCCGCGCGACTTCAGCGTGGACAAATCCGACACCGTGACCGGGGCCGAAAACTGCACCCGCATGCCCTCGTATCGCTCGGCGTCGAGGCTGGAAAACGTGGCGTTGTCCAGTTGCGTGAAGGCCGGGAGCGGACTGCTGGCCGCCAGCAGCGTGATGCTGGGGCTGGTGAGCACCGCTTGGCCATTGGATGGTGTGCTAGCTGTTTCCTGCACCGTGCCCGTGACGCGTAGCTTGCTGCCCACGGCCACCGAAGGGTTGGTTTGCACCACATACAGGGCATCTGACGTGGCGGGGTTGCCGTCGGCGCCGGCGGCGTCGTTCTGCACGTAGAAGCCGGCCGGGCTCAGGCCGGGGTACACGCCCGTCACCACCGCCTCGATGGTGTAGGTGCCCGGGGTGGCCAGCGCGCCGCTGGTTTGGATGGTGCCAATGGGCGTCACCGTTTGGGCCTGAACGGTGGCGGCCGCCAGCAGCGTGCCGAAACCAAGGAGGAAAGAGCGAGCGAAAACCTTCGTCATATAATCAAAAATCAAAAAATCCCAATGCGGGGCTGTAAATGTACTGTGGATTTGACGGTTGGGGCCGGAATGTGGAAAGGGAGCCCGCGGCAGCTGTGCCTAAGCTCGACCGCAGCGGGGCGGCCGGCAACTTGCAGGCAGTCTGGGCACGTAAGCAAAGCCGTTCTCTCCTTAGTTCCACTTTTCCAATCCGTTTAGCATGCTTCAGGAAAACCCTTACGCGCCCGACGTGGCCGAAACCACTCCGGCCGATACCGGCTGCGACACCTCGCGTCGGCAGTTCATCAACCACGCCGGCCTCGGCCTGCTGGCCGTGGGCGTGGCCGGCGCCCTGCCCGCCGCTGCGGCCGAAGCCGCCAACGCTTCTGACATAGCCCTGCCGCCCGCCACGGGTCCGCTCGACATCAAGCTGCCGCCTCTCGAAGCGCCCACCGACCCCAAGGGCGCCGAGCCCTTCAACCCCGACGCGCCCGAGCGGCGCGTGGGCTACGCCGTGGTGGGCCTGGGCCACCTCACCCTCAATGAAATATTGCCCGCATTCGGGCAGTGCAAGCACGCCAAGGCGGTGGCCCTGGTGAGCGGCGACCCGGAAAAAATGCGCAAAGTGGCCCAGCAGTACGGCATCAAGCCCAGCAGCTGCTACTCCTACCAGACCTACGACCAGCTTAAGGACAACCCCGAGGTGGAGGTGATTTACATCGTGCTGCCCAACTCCATGCACCACGAATTCACCCTGCGCGGGGCCAAGGCCGGCAAGCACATCCTCTGCGAAAAGCCCATGGCCAACAGCGCGAAGGAGTGCGAGGAAATGATTGCGGCCTGCAAAAAAGCCGGCAAAAAGCTCATGATTGCCTACCGCATTCAGTACGAGCCCCTGAACCGCATGGCCCAGAAGGCCGTGCGCGACAAAACTTACGGCAAGCCCAAGCTCATCCAGATGGTGAACAACCAGAACCAGGCCCACGACCAGCAGTGGCGCCACAAAAAGGCCCTGGCCGGCGGCGGCGCCCTGCCCGACATTGGCCTGTACTGCCTCAACACCACGCGCTTCCTGCTGGGCGAGGAGCCCACCGAAGTGTCGGCCCAGATTTACAGCACGCCGGGCGACGACCGGTTCAAGGAAGTGGAAGAGAACGTGACGTTTACCATGCGATTCCCGAGCGGCGTCATCTCGCAGTGCATGACGGGCTACGGCACGTTTAACAACAAGAGCTACATGGTGCACTGCGAAGAAGGCACCATCAAAATGGACCCGGCCTTCACCTACCAGGGCCTGCACCAGGAGCGCGTGCACGCCCCTAAAGGCAAGCAACTAAAGGAAACGCCCAACGACCCCATGAAAGACCAGTTTGCCCTCGAAATGGACCACATGGCCGAGTGCGTGCGCCAAAACAAAACCCCCTACACGCCCGGCGAAGAGGGCCTGCAGGACCAGCGCATCATGGAAGCCATCTACCAGTCGGCCAAGGAAAATAAACCGGTGAAATTGCCTGCGGTGAGCAAGGTCGATGCCTTCCGGGGCGAGGCACCGAAGGACGAGGAGGCATAGACGGGTTTAACAAGCGTCTGTCATCCTGAGCGCAGCGAAGGACCTTATCACTTTAGAACAAGGTCGTTGAAACGTGATAATGTCCTTCGCTGCGCTCAGGATGACAGACGGTTTTATTCTTCCTTTTCACCAAAATTCCCACCACCCATGCGCACCATCAAGCAGCGGCACCGGGCCATCAATGCGCCCATCGCCGACCTCGTGACTTACCGGGCGCTGCCCACGGCCTCGGTCGAGTACCTCGACCCGTTTCTGTTTCTCAACCACCACGGGCCGCAGGTGTACCCACCGCGCAACCGCGGGCTACCCTTCGGCCCGCACCCGCACCGGGGCTTCGAAACCGTCACATTTATC
Source organism: Hymenobacter monticola (assembly GCF_022811645.1). NCBI lineage: Bacteria > Pseudomonadati > Bacteroidota > Cytophagia > Cytophagales > Hymenobacteraceae > Hymenobacter > Hymenobacter monticola. The sequence goes on from NZ_CP094534.1 coordinate 1,868,885, forward strand.
CTCGAAGGGGACATTTTGCACAAAGACACCGGCGGGCACGAAAGCGTAATTACCGCCGGCGGCATTCAGTGGATGACGGCCGGGCGCGGGCTGATTCACGCCGAGGTGTCGTCGGAGGCGTTCAAGCAAACCGGTGGGCCGCTCGAAATCCTGCAGCTCTGGGTGAACCTGCCGGCCAAAGACAAGCTGGTGGAGCCGCGCTACATCGGCCTGCAGCGCGACGAGATTCCGGTCCTGACGCTGCCGGGCGGCGTGGTGGTGCACGCCGTATCGGGCCAGTGGCTGGGCACCGCTGGCGCCGTGCAGCCACTGGCCGATGTGGCCCTGGCTTGGCTGGACCTGCCGGCCGACAGCCAGTTGACGCTGCCCGTGGCCGCGCCGCGCACGGTGTTCTTCTACACCGTGCGCGGCGCCCTGCGCGTGAACGGCACCGACACCCGCGCCCGGGAGCTGCTCGAATTCAACCACGACGGCGATGAGCTGCACCTAGAAGCCACCGCCGACGCCGTGCTGCTGCTGGGCCACGCCGCGCCCTTCAACGAGCCCATGGTGTCGTACGGACCGTTTGTGATGAACACCGAGGCCGAGATTCAGCAGGCTTACCGCGATTACCAGCGCGGCGATTTCGGCGTCTGGAACGGCTGATTGGTAGAAAAGATGCGCCGACGAATAACCTCAACCAGGGTTTCCCGGTTGAAGCCAGCAGCCGCTCACGTCGAGGCGTGGGCGGCTGTTTTTTGTTTGCTTCGCTGGTGTTGATGGCCGCTGCTACCCGTTCCCTTTATTTCGAAAACAGCCACGGGCGCATCTGGGAGGAGCCGGCCGGCTACGTGCGGCTGGAATACCACGCCGGCCCGCGCGAAACCGTGCAGTTTCGGGCCCTGCTCACGCACGCCGCCCAGGCCATGAGCCGCCGTCGCTGGAGCGGTATGCTGGTCGACCAGCGCAACATGGCGCCCTTCAGCCCCGCCGAGCAGGACTGGATGACCAGCGAGTGGCTGCCCCGCGCCGTGCAGGAGCACGGCTACCGCCGCGGCGCCGTGCTCGTGGCCCACAACGTGTTTGCCCGCCTGGCCATGAATCAATTTGTGATGGCCTCGCGCGGCCTGCCGCACACCTACCGCACCTTTGAGGCCGAAGCCGAAGCGGTGGCATGGTTGGCCGCGCCCAGCAATTAGCACTGAAAACGTAATCGGCAGGAGAAGTTGGTTTTGGCGGCGGACATTTAGCTTTGAGCCGGTTTTTCCCTCGCCGTTATGCGCAAAATCATTGTTCTCTCGATGCTGTTACTGGCGGCATCTTTTTCATCGGTAGCCCAAACGACGCCCGCGCCGGCCCGCGCCGCGGCCGTTCAGTATGAGCATTGCATGCTCGCCGTCACGGGACAAGATTATGACCAAGCGCGGCTCGAATTTGGGCAGCATTTCAAAGGCGGCTCCACAGATGTAGCCATGCTACAAGCCGACCAGATGGTGCGGAAGTTGCGGTCAGCTGCCGCGGCACTCAATTACTTGAGTAGCTTGGGCTGGGAGTGCGTCGGTATAAATTCCATCCCGTACAACAACCAAACCGGCTACCTGCTGCGGCGCGCCAAATAGCGCGCCGCTTAGCCGACCTTTTCCTCGGCTACAGTGTCCACCTGCCCGGCCAGCAGGTCCTCAAACGTCTGGCGCTTGCGAATCAGGCGCAGTTCGCCGCTTTCGTCCAGCAGCACTTCGGCCGGCCGGGTGCGCGAGTTGAAGCTGCTGCTCATCTCGAAGCCGTAGGCGCCGGCGTTGTGGAAGGCCAGCAGGTCGTTTTCGTGGATTTCGGGCAGCAGCCGGTCCCAGGCAAAGGTGTCGGTTTCGCAGATGTTGCCCACCACGGTGTAGAGCCGCTCGGCGCCCTTGGGGTTGGTCAGGTTGCTGATGTGGTGGTAGCTGTCGTAGAACATGGGCCGAATCAGGTGGTTGAAGCCCGAATTCACGCCCGCGAATACGGTGGCCGTGGTCTGCTTCACCACCGCCACACTCACCAGCAGGAAGCCGCTTTCGCTCACCAGGTACTTGCCCGGCTCAAACCAGCATTCCAGCTCGCGGCCGTATTCTTTCTCGAAGGATTTGAAGGCCGCGGCCACCTGCTCGCCCAGCGCGCGGACGTCGGTTTCGGGGTCGCCGGGCTTGTAGGGCACTTTGAAGCCCGAGCCCAAATCCAGAAACTCCAGCTCCGGGAAGCGCGTGGCCGCATCGAACAGGATTTCCAAGGCGCGCATGAACACGCCCACGTCCTTGATTTCGGAGCCCGTGTGCATGTGCAGGCCGCGCACGTGCAGGCCGGTGCCCTTCACCACGCGCTCCAGGTGGCGCATCTGGTGGATGCTGATGCCGAATTTGGAGTCGATGTGGCCGGTTTGAATCTTGTAGTTGCCGCCGGCTTCGATGTGGGGGTTCAGGCGCACGCACACCGGGTACGAGCCGCCAAACGTGGCCCCGAACCGCTCCAGCAGCGAAATATTGTCGATGTTGAGGTTGACGCCCAGGTTCTTGGCTTCCACCAGCTCTTCAAACGTCACGCTGTTGGGCGTAAACAAAATCTCGTCGGGCGCAAACCCCACGTGCAGGCCCAGCCGCACCTCGTTGATGCTCACGCAGTCGAGCCCCGAGCCCAGGCCGAGGACGTGGCGCAGCACGGCTACGTTGCTCAGTGCCTTGCAGGCGTAGAAAAAGCGCGTTTTGTGCCCCGCAAAAGCCGTGGTTAGCTTCCGGTATTGGCGCGTAATGGTAGCCGCGTTATAAACGTATAGCGGGGTGCCGAACTGGTCGGCGGCGGCGCGCAGCGCCTCGTTCACATCAGACATAATCACAAAAGTACGGCTTGTAGCAGCGAAGCCATTCGTCATGCAGAGCGCAGCGAAGCATCTTGCCTACGCAGCGTAATTATTTACTATTGCGGGCAAGATGCTTTGCTGCGCCCTGCATGACGTGCAATTCATGTGCATAATTCCCTCAATTCCTCTTTATGTCTACTTCCACACCCCTCGAAGTCTGGCTGCGCGGCCCCGTTGCCGGCGTGCCGCCGCTGCTGCAACCCGTGGCCCACGCTCTGCTGCAAGCCCGCGACGAGCTAACCGCCGCCATGCAGAATTTCCCACCTGAGCTCGTGAACGAGCGGCCGGCCGGTGTGGCTTCCGTGGGCTTCCACCTGCAGCACCTGGCCGGTGTGCTCGACCGCCTGCTTACCTACGCCCGGCAGGAAACCCTCACAGCGCAGCAGTTCGCCGCTTTCAATGCCGAAGTCCCGCCGTTGGTTGTTGCTAAGGATACTGTTGAAAAACTGGTGCAGGATTTCAGCAACACGGTGGATAAAGCCATGACGCAGCTTAAAGCCACCGACGAGGCTACCCTCACCGAAGTGCGTGGCGTGGGCCGGGCGCAGGTGCCTTCTACGCACCTGGGGCTGCTTTTTCATGCGGCCGAGCACACCACCCGCCACCTGGGCCAATTGCTGGTGACGGCCCAGTGGGTGCGGAATAAGTAGGAAAAGGCCGTCATGTCGAGCGCAGCCAAGGCATGACGGCCTTTTTTCCCGTTGGCTTTACCGCGGGCCCGCGGCCGCCTCCTTGTGCACGCGGGGTTTGGCGCGCTCGTACTGCGGCGGCCAGGGCACCTCCACGCCCAGGTCGTGCGCGGCGAAGAGCGGGAAGTAGGGCTCGCGCAGAAACTCGCGGGCCAGCAGCACCAAGTCGGCCTGACCGTTGGCGAGGATGGCTTCGGCCTCCACGGGGCTGGTGATGAGGCCCACTGCGCCGGTGCGAATACCCGCTTCGGCCTTGATGCGCTCAGCAAACTGCACCTGGTAGCCGGGGCCCACGGGGATGGGCGCCTTGGGCACGTTGCCGCCGGTGGAGCAGTCAATCAGGTCGACGCCGCGCGTTTTTAGTATGGCCGACAGCTGCACGGCCTCGCTGGCGTTCCAGCCGCCTTCGGTCCAGTCGGTGGCCGAGATACGCACGATGAGCGGCAGGTTTTCGGGCCACACCTCGCGGGTGGCGGCCACCACGTCCAGCAGCAGACGGATGCGGTTTTCGAAGCTGCCGCCGTACTCGTCGGTGCGGTGGTTGCTCAGCGGCGATAGAAACTGGTGCAGCAGGTAGCCGTGGGCGCCGTGCAGCTCAATTACCTGGAAACCGGCATCAAGGCAGCGCTGGGCGGCAGCGCGGAAGTCGGCAATGACTTTCTGAATGCCGGCTACGTCGAGGGCCTGCGGCTGCGGGTAGTTGGGTGCAAAAGCTTCGTCGCCGGGGCCCACCACGGGCCAGCCCCCTTTGGTTTCGGGCACGGCGCCCTCGCCGCGCCAGGGGGCGAAGGTGCTGGCTTTGCGGCCGGCGTGGGCCAGCTGCACGCCCGGCACGCTGCCCTGCGCCACAATGAAGTCGTTGATGCGGCGCAGCATGGGCACCTGCTCGTCTTTCCAGATGCCCAGGTCTTCGGGGCTGATGCGGCCCTCCGGCGACACGGCCGTGGCTTCTTGGATGATGAGGGCCGCGCCGCCCACGGCCCGGCTGCCCAGGTGCACAAGGTGCCAGTCGTTGGCAAAGCCGTCCTGGGCGCTGTACTGGCACATGGGCGACACCACAATGCGGTTTTTCAGGGTGATGCCGCGCAGGGCCAGGGGTTCAAATAGCTTAATCATAGAAGGCGAAATGTAAAGTCAGAAGCCAAGCCTCCTTAACCGGTTTGCGGCTCGTGGGGTTATGGCTGAGACACCTCGGCAGTTGGGTAAGCGGTATTTTTGCGGCCTCATTGCGTTATTATAAAAAATGTCGGCTCCGGCTTTTCTACTGTTCTTCAACCTGCTTTGCACCCTGCTACCGCTGCAGAAGCCCGTTACCACGTTTCCGGTGCCCAGCGGGGTGCCCAACCAGCTGTTCTACCTGCAGCGCGACCCCAACACCAACACGGTTATCTACCAGCTGAACTTGGACCGCGCCGGCCGCCTGGTCGAGGACGAGCCCGTGAACGTGTTCTGGATTCGCTACGACGAGCACGGCGAGCGCAAGGACCTGAACTTCATTCAACGCAAGTTTGCCTACGGCCTCACGGCCGAAAAGCTGGCGGCCGAGAAGTACGAGCTGAAGTTTGCGGCCTACAGCAAGGTGCGGTTTTTCCTGCTGCGCTCGCCCGTCGATAAGAACTTCCACGTGTATACCACCCTGGCCGGCAAGCAGCTGCAACTGGAGCGGGTGTTTCTGCGCATCGAGGGCGGCACGTTCTGGGTGCCGAATGTCAAGTACATCGAGTTCAAAGGCTTAAATACGGCCACCCGCGAGCTGCTGGTGGAGCGTATCACGCTGTAGCGCGGACTTTCCCTCCGCACCCGGCAAGCGCATCTTCATTTGCATTTCTGCCCGGCGTGCCTACCTTGCAACCGCAAACCACTCCTGTTATGCTCCATTCGCGCATCCAGCTCAGCTATTATTACCTCTACGCCACCGCGTAGAGCGTGCCGCCGTTTGTAGCTAACCCTCAGACTTTTCCAGCGCCGCTCGTTCATCGGGCCGGCGCTTTTTTAATGCCCAATTCCGTCATGTTTTCCACGCCACAGGTCGCTTCTTATTACGGCTATCACTACTTCTTCCCGAAGAAGCCGGCCCGCTGTTGCCCGAGCTAACCGCTCGCTGTCAACACCACCAGGGCCCCACACGGAGGCCCTTTTTTATTGTCCAAACCTCACGCTCGATTTTTCGAATTCACCATGCAAGTTCCCGTTGCCAGCCGCCTAGCCCACACCGGCGAATACTACTTCTCGCGTAAGCTGCGCGAGCTGACAGCTTTGAATGCGGCCGGCGCCAACATCATCAACCTCGGTATTGGCAGCCCCGATTTGCCGCCGCACCCGAGCGTGACGGCCGCCCTCGCTGCCAGCGCTGCCCAGCCCCACGCCCACGGCTACCAGGGCTACCAGGGCACGCCGGCCCTGCGCGGCGCCATGGCCGAGTTTTACCAGCGGCACTACGGCGTGGCGCTCGACCCGGCCAGCGAAATCCTGCCCCTGCTGGGCTCCAAAGAAGGCCTGATGCACGTGGCCATGACCTTTCTGGAAGCCGGCGACGCGGTGCTCATCCCCAACCCTGGCTACCCCACCTACCGCGCCGTGGCCGAAATCAGCGGGGCCGAAGTGCGCGAATACGACCTCACGGCCGCTACCGGCTGGCTGCCCGACCTGGATGCCCTGGCCGCGTCCGACCTCTCGCGGGTGAAGCTCATGCTGGTGAACTACCCGCACATGCCCACCGGCACTGCGGCCGACGTGGCCTTCCTGACGCGGCTGGTGGCCTTTGCCCAAGCCCACGGCATTCTGCTGGTGCACGACAACCCCTACGGCTTCATTCTGAATGAAACGCCGCCCCTGAGCCTGCTGGCCGTGCCCGGCGCCCGCGAGGTAGCGATGGAACTGAACTCGCTCAGCAAGAGCCACAACCTGGCCGGCTGGCGCGTGGGCATGTTGTGCGGCCGCGCCGACCTCGTGGCCACCGTGCTGCGCTTCAAGAGCAACATGGATTCGGGCATGTTTCTGCCGGTGCAGCAGGCGGCGGTGGCCGCCCTGGCGCTGGGCGAGCAATGGTTTTGGGAACTGAACGCCACCTACCGCTTCCGCCGCGCGCTGGTGCTGGCGCTGCTGCGCGCGCTGGGCTGCGAACCGGCCGCTGGCCAGGTGGGCCTGTTCGTGTGGGCCGCCGTGCCGGCCGAATACGCCGACGGCTACGCCCTGAGCGACGCCGTGCTGGCCGGAGCGCGGGTGTTTCTGACGCCAGGCGGCATTTTCGGTAGCAATGGCCGGAGCTACGTGCGGGCCAGCCTGTGCCAGCCAGAAAGCGTGCTGTGCGAAGCGCTGGCGCGGGTGCGGAAATGGCGAAACGCCAGTCATGCCTCGGCTACGCTCGGCATGACGGCCTGATAATTCAACACTTCACTGACCCACAACTCCACCAAATGACTGTCACCATCATCGGCCTCGGCCTCATCGGCGGCTCTTTGGCCCTCAGCTTGCGGCAGTATGGGCTGGCGCAGCACCTCATCGGGGTAGAAGCAAGCCCGGCCCACGCGCGCCGCGCCCAAGAGCTGGGCTTGGTAGATGCTATCGAAACCGACCTACCCACGGCCGTGCGCCGCGCCGACCTAGTGGTGGTGGCCGTGCCCATGGACGCCATGCTCGCGGTGCTGCCCGCCGTGCTCGACGCCGTCGGGCCGCAGCACGTCGTCATCGATGTGGGCTCGACCAAAGGCGCGCTGCTGGCGGCCGTGGTCGGGCACCCGCGCCGGGGGCGCTTCGTGGCCGCGCACCCCATGGCCGGCACCGAGTATTCGGGGCCCGATGCGGCGGTGGCGGGCCTGTTCGAAGGCAAAAATGTGGTGCTATGCGACACCGAGCACAGCGACCCCGACGCCGTGCAACTAGTCGAAAAGCTGTTTCAGGCGCTGCGCATGCGGCTGCTGCACTTGGATGCGGCGGCCCACGACCTGCACACGGCCTACGTGTCGCACATCTCGCACCTCAGCTCGTTTGCGCTGGCGCTCACGGTGCTGGAAAAAGAGAAGGAGGAGCAGCGCATCTTCGATTTGGCCGGCGGCGGGTTTCAGTCGACGGTGCGGCTGGCCAAGAGCGCGCCGGCCACCTGGGTGCCCATCTTCCGCCAAAACCGGCTGAACGTGCTCGATGTGCTCGACGAGCACCTGCATCAGCTTCAAGTGCTGCGCGGGCTGCTGACGCAGGAAGATTACGACGGGCTAGCCGAGCAGATTGGGCAAGCCAACCGCATCCGCAAAATGCTGCCGTGATGAATGAAGTGCAAAGTCGGCCGTCATGCCGAGCGCAGCCAATAACTAATCCAACAACCAACATCCTAATGAATCAAATCACCATCCCCGCCATGAAATCCGCCTTATTCAACCGCCAGCCCGACGACAAGCCTTTCCTTATTGCCGGGCCCTGCTCGGCCGAAACCGAGGAGCAGGTGCTCGAAACCTGCGAGCGCCTGGCCGCCACTGGCAAGGTACAGGCCCTGCGCGCCGGCATCTGGAAGCCCCGCACCAAGCCTAGCGGCTTCGAGGGCGTGGGCACCCGGGGCCTGCCCTGGCTCAAGCGCGCCAGCGAGCTAACCGGCCTGCCCACGGCCGTGGAAGTGGCCACCGCCAAGCACGTGGAAGATTGCCTGGCCTTCGGCATCGACATCCTGTGGGTGGGCGCGCGCACCACCGGCAACCCGTTTTCGGTGCAGGAAATTGCCAGCGCCCTGCGCGGCGTCGACGTGCCCGTGCTGGTGAAAAACCCCATTCACCCCGAACTGGAGCTGTGGGTGGGCGCCGTGGAGCGCCTGCAAAAAGCCGGCCTCACGCACGTGGGCCTCGTGCACCGCGGCTTTTCCAGCTACGGCAACACCGATTTCCGCAATGCGCCGATGTGGCACCTGCCCATTGAAATGAAGCGCCGGCTGCCCGACTTGCCGCTGCTCTGCGACCCCAGCCACATTTGCGGCCGGCGCGACACGCTGGCCGCCGTGGCCCAGCAGGCCCTCAACCTGGGCTTCGACGGCAACATGCTGGAAAGCCACATTGACCCGGATAATGCCTGGAGCGACGCCCGGCAGCAAATCACCCCGGAAGTGCTGCGTGCCCTCATCCAAGACCTGGTGTGGCGCCACGAACCCACTCACGAGCAGGAGTTTCGCTCGGCCCTCGCCGGCCTGCGCGAGCAAATCAACCAACTCGACGCCGAAATGATGCAACTGCTGGGCCGCCGCATGGCCGTGGCGGAGCAAATTGGCCGCTACAAGAAGGAAAACGACCTCACCATCCTCCAAACCAACCGCTGGAACGAGGTGCTGGAACGCGCCCAGCGTCAAGGGGCGTCTGTGGGCCTCACACAAGAATTTGTGGCGCAATACCTGGCCGCAGTACATTTGGAATCCATCAACCGCCAGAACAAGGTGATGGAAAGCTAAAATTGCGAATGCCTGAGACTGCTTTGCCAACACGTCAGTCGATAAAAGGCGTTTTGTACGGATTTTATACTTGTAGTATATAAAAAAGCCGCCTTAGCTACTGCAAGGCGGCTTTTTTATGCTGAAGCTGTTTAGAAAGTCGCTTGGATTGGTCCGACCGCTTTTCGCGGTCCGACCGGTTGTCGTGGGAAGTAATAGCAGAGCTCACCTGACGCGTCCAGACGACGACCGGTCGGACCGCCTAGAGCGGTGTGACCGGTGCGGCTGACTTTCGAAACAGCTTCGCTGTTTCGATGGGTAATTAAACTTTGCCGCGTTCGCGCAGGCGCTTCAGCCCATAGGCGGCGCCGGCCGCCAGCAGCAGCGAAGCACCGCCATCGAGGGGCACATCGGTGGGATTAGGAGTGGTGGGCGTGCCCGGGCCGGGGCCGCCGCTGCCGGGCTGCGCCAGTGCCTCCGATGCAGCTCCCGTGGCCAGCCACAGCGCGGCGGCTGTTAGCGCCAGGCGCCAGGTGTTGAGGTTTTTCATATCAATAAGATTGCAAAAGATGAGGAGAATGCCCACCGCCAGCGCGGTAGAGGCCCCCGGCCATCCAAGGCGACCGGGGGCTCGGTGCGTGCGTAGCTAGTTAATCGTCAGTCGCTTGTTGATGGTGCCGGCGGCCGTTTGCAGGCGCACGGTGTAGATGCCCGGGGCCAGGCCGGGCAGCGACAGCGGGCGGAGCAGGCTGGCGCTGGCGGGCAGGGTTTGGTGCAGCACGGTTTGGCCCAGGGCGTTCAGCAGTGACACTTCCAGGGCCTGCGTGCCCAGCGCGGCGGGGAGGCTGAGCGAAACGCTGCCGTGGGCCGGGTTGGGGTAGAGGGCCGCTTGCTGGCTGAGGGCGGCCGGCGCCGTGGCCAGCACCCGGTTTTGGGTGATGAGCAGCGCGAAGCGGCCGGTGGCGGCCGGGCCGGCTGCCAGGCTCACGGTGTAGCCGGTGGGCTGGCTCAGGTCGAACATGGTGCCGGTTTGGGCGTCGCGCAGGTAGGCGTAGCGGCCGGCGGGCAGGTTCAGCAGCTCGGTGGCGCGCAGGGTGTAGGTGCCGGCTTGCGGCGCGGCCACGCGCAGGGCCACGCTCACGTCGGCGGTGCCCAGCGCCGGCAGCGTGTTGATGGACAGCAGCTCGGTGGCACTTACTTCGCTGGCCAGCACGGGCGTCCCGCTGGCGGTCAGCTTGTAGGCGTCGGCCGTGGCATCGAAGCCGGAACTGGCGCCGCTGGCGAAGCTGACGACGGTTTCATCGCCCGGGCCGGTGGCGGCGCGCAGGTCCAGGCGCACGAGCGGGTCGGTGGTGGTGCTGCGCTGGAAGACGGGGCTGGCGTAGGTGGTGGCGCGGGCCGTGTTGGCGAAATTGATGGCGCCCGGCGTGGCCGCCGAGGTGGTGCGCACAAAGAAGCCCTGCGCCACGGGCAGCAGGTTGGTGCCGCCGTTGGTGCTGGCACCGCCGCGTACGTAGCTGGAATAAGTACCGGCGTACTGGCCACTGGAACGGAACACGTACACGGCCGCATCGAGCCCGGTGGTGCTCACGGCTTCCCAGTCAATCGGGGCGGGGTAAGGGTTGCCCAGCAGCTGCCAGCCCGACTCCGGCAGGGCGGTGCGCGTGAGGCCGCTACGGCTTATGGCGCCGTTGTTCAGCGCGCCCACAAAGTCCACGGTCTGGCTGCCCGGAATGTTCACGGTGTAGCCCTGGCCGGGATTCAGGGCGTCGCTCAGCGCCGTGGGCGATTCCCATCCGTAGTCGAACGCGCTGGTAGCGGGGTTGGCCGAGGCGAACAGACGCGACGGGTTGTAGGCAAACACCGTGGGGAAGGAAGGCACGGTATTGCCCTGCGTGTTGTAAGCCGGATTCACCACCGGCGTGAAGCCGCTGGTGGCTAAATCGGCCACGGTGCTGCCGCTCACCGGCGGCGCGTAGTGGCGGTAGCCCTGGCCGGGGTTGGCCGGGTCGATGTAACGCTGCACGGTGGCATTGCCCACCACGGTGCCGCTGGCGTTCACGACCATGGCCGTGCCGGTGGCATTGGAAAGCAGCGTGAACGCGCGCCCGTTGGTGGTGAGGTTGCCGGTCAGGCTCAACAGCTGGCGCACGCCGGCGGCGGCGGCCAGGCTGGCCCCCGCCGAGCCCACGGTCAGGTTCTGGAAATTGGAAACGCTGGTGCCGCCGATGGTTTGGGCGGCGGTGCCGGCCAGCGCAATGGTGCCGTTGCCGCTGCCAGCCAGCGCGCCGCCGTTGTTGGTCAGGTTGCCGGTCAGGGTGAGGGTGCTGCCGGCGGGGGTGGTGAGGGTGGAACTGCTGCCCGACAGCGTGACGCTGCGAATGGCCTGGGCCCCGCTCACGGTGGGCTGGTTGGCGGCGTAGCCGGGGAAGAAGGCGTCATCCGTAGCCAGGGGCAGGGTGTAGGCCGAGGTTGATGAGACCAGGGCGTTGGCGGGGGCGCCGTTGTTGGTTATCCAGTTGCTGGCGGTGCTCCAGGCGCTGCTGGTGTTGCCGGTCCACATGGGGCCGGTGTAGGTGCTGGCCACGTAGTTGCGCAGCCACACCAGGGCCGGGCGCTCGGTATTGTCGGCGTTGGCCAGGTTGGCGCCCTGGGCGGTGCGCCAGTGGCCCACGCGGTAGCCCCACAGGGTGATGCCCCGCACGGCCGGATTTTCCCAAAACAGCGGGAACACGCGCTGGTAGTTGGCCAGCTGGTCGGCATCGGCCAGGCCGTCGAGGTCGAACTCGGTGACGTAAAGCGGCAGGTTGGTGGCCGCCAGCGTGGCCATATTAGCCTGAATGGACGCCGTGGACGTAGACGCCAGCGAGAACGAGTGCCCCTGAATGCCGATGGCGTCAATCAGCCCGCGGGCCTTGAGCAGGTTGGCGATGGTGACGTAGGTGGCGGCCCGGTTGGGCTCGTTTTCCACGCTGTACTCGTTCAGCATCAGCTTGGAGTTCGGGAAGTACTGGCGGGCCAGCTGGAAGGAGGTAATCACCCAATCCCAGCCGGTGGTGCCGCTGCCGCCCAGCGCGTCGATGTAGCCGCCGCAGTCGGCCACGCCGGCCCGCACCACCGGGGGCTGGTGCGTGGGCTCGTTCACCACATCAATGAAGTCGATGCGCTTGCCCGCGAAATGGTCGCGCACGGCCGCAAACCACTGGTTGATGGCCGCCAGCTGGTCGGCTTGCGAGAGACCCACCAGCCAGGTGGGCTGCTGGGTGCCCCAAATGAGCGTGTGGAAGCGGAACGGGCCGCCCGTGGCCACGGCCTGCGCGTAGGCGGCGTCGGCCTCGGCCCAGTTGTAGTTGCCGCGGGTGCTTTCGGCCACGCCCCACTTGCCGCCGTTTTCGGGCGTCACCGAGTCCCAGTAGTTGCCGAAGAAGGGCGCCTGGGCCGAGCTGTAGGCGCTGCCCAGGTACTTGGGCTTACCCGTAGCGAAAGGCACGCCGGTGGGCGTGAAGGTGACCGGCGGGGTGCTAGAGCCCTGCGCCCCGGCGTCGAGGTTGGCCACCGTGAAGTAGCGCCCGGTTTCGCCAAACACAAACTTGTCAAAATCGAGCCCGTCTTCGCGGGCGCCAATCTGGAAGGTTTGGGTGAGGGCGCCGGCCGGCACGGTGAACGTTACCAGCGGTGCGCCGCCGAAGCTGTACTTCGACAGGTTGACCCATTTCCACACGCTGTTGCCCGCCGCCCCGGCGCCGTCCACCACCTGGGTGGCGCCGGTGTAGCCGATGTTGTAAACGTTGTTGCAGTTCACCCAATCCGAGCTGGTGGTCACGCCCTTGGCCCCGAAGCTGTTGCCGTAAAAAAAGCTGTCGTCGTTGGCGCCGTTGGCCCCCACCCGGATGCGGGCGTACAAATCGTAAGTGCCCGCCCCGGGGAAGGTCACGGTGTAGCTCAGCACCCGGTTAGCGTTGCCCGGAAAGCCGCCGCCGCCGGGAATGGACGCCACATCGGTGAGCGAGGTGGCGTACGTCACGGCGGGGGTGCCCGTGATGCGGAAAGCCCAGTCGCCCTGCGCCGCGCCCGTGATGGCCCCGCCCGCCGAGGTGCCGCTTTCGGCTTGGAAGGGCACGGGCGCGTTCTGCGCCGAAAGGGTGAGGTGGCCGCTCAAGGCAGCCGCCAGCGTAAGAAAAACGCGTTGAAGTTTCTTCATAGGAAGGAAGGGAATTGGTGGGAATTGTAGATGAGAAAATCGGCTGCTTCGGCCGCGTCCGGCGCCGGCACCCGATTTAAAAGTATGTCCCTTCCTCATGGAATAAATGCCTGTTTTTCTGCCGATAAGCCACTTTTTTTAGCGGTAACGATTGTGATAGTTACACAACCGTTTGTGATAGCCGGGCTAGCACAAAATTTTATTGCCTGCCCGCAGCCTCCATTTTCCTTGCGCACGCAAAAAGGGGCTCCCACTACCGTGGGGCCCCTTTTTATAAGCTCATGTGTATAGCCTTAACGGCTTATTCCACTACCAAACGCTGAGTGCCGCGGGTGCTGCCGGCCTGCACCTGCACGGCGTAGAGGCCGGGGGGCAGGCCGCGCAGGTCCAGTGTGTGGGGGCGGCCGGCGGAGGCCCAACTGAGCGTTTCGGTGCGCACAGAGCGGCCCATTGCATCGGTTAGGGTGAGGACGGCGCTGGTGGCGCCGGGCACGGCGGGCAGCTGCACGGTGGCGGTGCTGCGGGCCGGGTTGGGGGCTATGCTGAAACCTAAGTTGTCTTTAGCCGCCATGGTGGCCGTGAGGGTAGGGTCGGCGAGGGAGGCCAGGAAGCCCAGACGCGTATTGGTGGGAATACTTCCTGGCAGGGGAGTGCCGCTGAAGGTGGCCGGCGTATTGACAAACCCGTGCGCGTAGACCGTGGAGCCGGCCGCCGCAATGCTGTAGGCAATATCTGCACGGCTGCCGCCGGCCTGCTGCACCCAGCCGAAGCTGCCGCCGGGGCCTGTATCGGTTAGCTTGGCCACGTAAACATCGGCATCGCCGGTACTGGTCACGGTGGTCGTGCCGAAGTCTGCCACTCCCCCAAAATAGCCGGTTATGTAGAGGTTGCTGCCCCGGGCGATGAGGCCCAGCGCAGCATCATCGCCTATCCCGCCCGCGCGGCGGGCCCAGGCAAAGGCAGCGCTGCCGTTGCCGTCGGTGACTTTGGTTACGAATATGTCGTTGGATGGAAAGTAGGGGTCTAAGGTTGACGACAACTGGGCGGTGCCGAAAGTGCATTGGCCCTGGAAACGCCCCGTGACGTATACGTTTCCCCCGCCGACGGCCAAGTCACTCGGATTAACCAAGCTGCTGGCCCCACCGACCGCCAGCGCCCAATTAAAGCTGGCGGCGCTCCCGGCGTCCGTAAGCTTCGCTACGAACATGTCGAAATTGGTACTGGTCAGCACCGTGCTGCCGAAGCCCACGGCGCCGGAAAATCCGCCCGCCAGGTACAGGGCCGTGCCGCTCACCGCCAGCGCGTTGCTAAAGTCGCTGCCGGTGCTGCCGATGGAAAGCACCCACCCAAAGCTGGCGGCAGTGCCCGCATCCAAGAGCTTGGCCACGAACCCGTCGGTGTCACCCGCGCTGGTGAGGGCGGTTGCCCCAAACGCCGCCGTGCCGGCAAACGAGCCCGTTGCGTACACGTTCGGGCCGTTTACAGCCAGGCCCGTGGCGATGTCATTCCCGCTGCCGCCAGCCCGCACGGCCCACGCCCAACTGGCTGTTCCGCCCCCGTCCAGGAGCTTGGCCACGAACACGTCGGCATTGGCCCCGTTGGTGCCGGCGGCTGTCAGGCTGGTGTTGTCGAATGTAGCCGTGTAATAAAACCGGCCCGCTACGTAGAGACTGCCCCCGCTGCTCACGAGCCGGTCCGGCTGCACGTAAGTGGTGCCGCGGACCTGTTTCGCCCACACAAAAGCGCGGGCCGCGGGGCTCCACTTTGCGATGAACATATCGAAGTAGCCCTGGCTGGTAAGCGTAATAGCGCCAAAACTGACCGTGCCAAAAAAATACCCGGCGACGAACACGTTGCCGGCGGCATCGGTGGTCATGGGGCCTTGCTGCAAGGAGCTGTTCGGGGTGGGCACCATTGCGGCTGTCATTTGCAAGGACTGGGCCCGCGCCGCCGGCCCCGCCAGCCACAGCATCAGCAGCAGTCCGGTAAAGAAGCCACGGCGCAGCAAAGAGGAGATGTAGGTCATAGAAAGCGGTTAACGGCATGCCGGTGGTAGGATGCCCGAGTAAATATAGCCGCACAAAGCAGCCCCGACGCATGGACGGCGGGGCTGCTTCCCGGAACATCCTATATACGGCTATTCCACCGTCAGCCAGCGCGTGGCGGTGGCCGGGCCGGCGCTCACGCGCAGGGCGTAAAGGCCCGGCGCGAGGCCGCGCAGGTTCAACTCGTGGCGCTGGCTGGTAGATAAGCTTAACGTTTCGGTACGCAAGGTGCGGCCCAAGGCATCGGTCAGTGTCAAGATGGCGCTGGTAGCACCGGGCACGGCGGGCAGCTGCACCGTGGCGGTGCTGCGGGCCGGGTTGGGGGAGAGGGAGAAGCTCAGGTTGCCCCGGGCGGCCGCCGTGGCGGTGAGGGTGGGGTCGGTGAGGGAGGCCAGGAAGCAGGCGGAGCTGGTAGAGGTATTAATGGTTTGACTACCAAAGCTGGCTATTGGCCCAACGGTTCCTCCTACGTATACGCTGCCCCGGGCCACACGCACAGAAGTAGCAAAGTCATCAGCGGAGCCACCGGCTTGCTGCGCCCAGTCGAAACGGCTGGAACTGCCAGCATCAACCAGTTTCGCTACGAATACATCCCGAGGGTAGCTGCCATTCGCGCTGGGCCTGGTAAGCGTGGTGGCGCCGAAGCTGATTTGGCTGCTTCTGAAGGTGCCCGCCACATACACATTGCTGCCCTGCACGGTAATGGCCGTGGCCGAATCCATGTCCGCGCCTCCGGCCCGTTGGGCCCAGGCAAAGCTGGCCGTAGCACCCGCATCGGTGAGCTTGGCTACAAAGGCGTCATAGTCGCCAATGCTGGGGAGGCTCGTGTTGCCAAAAGTGGAGGGAGTGTTGCCGAGAGGGCCGCCTACGCTATAGCGCGTGCTGCCATAATACCCCGCTATGTACACGTTGGCCCCATTAACCGCCAGCGCCTTCGGGACGTCAAAGCCAATACCTCCGGCCTGCTGGGCCCAGGTAAAGCTGGAAGTAGGGCCTGCATCGGTGAGCTTCGCCACAAAAATATCGGTCCTGTTACCGTAAATTCCTGTGGCGGGGTTGGCATTCGTTAAAGTGAAAGGGCCAAACGTTGCTGTAGGCCCATTAAACCCCCCGGTCACGTAAACGCTGGAGCCACTCACGGCTAGGGCAACTGCAACATTGCCCCCCAAGCCACTGCTCTGTTGGGCCCAGACAAAGTTGGCCGTGGCTCCATTGTCTGCCAGCTTGGCTACGAAGGTCGAACCGGCCACACTGGCGTTGGTCAGCGTGGTTGCACCAAAGACGACTGTGCTTGCGCTAAACCAGCCGGCCACATACACATTGCTGCCGTCCACCGCTATACCAGTGGCACCTTCGTTGCTGGTGCCACTGGCCCGTTGGGCCCAGGCAAAGCTGGCTGAGGCACCCAAGTCGATAAGCTTGGCTACGAATACATCCGTGCCATTGTAGGAGCCGGGCGAGGTGCCGGTATTGTTGGTATTGGCCAGCGTGGTACTGCCGAAGGCAGCGGTAGGCCCCGTAAAGGCCCCCGTGATGTACACGCTGGTGCCCACTACTGCAATAGCAGATGCACCGTCGTAGCCCCCGCCCCCGGCACTCTGGGCCCATACAAAGCTGTTGCTAACCGGGCTCCATTTGGCCACGAACGCATCTGTTTCATTGAAGGATGTATTGCCAACAGTCAAATAGGGCGTCACGCTGGTAAGCGTGATGGAGCCGAAGCTGGCCGTTCCGGAATAAGTCCCCGTGATGTAAACGTTACCGCTGGCATCGGTGGCCGTAGCGCTGACTTGAGGAGGGACGCCGAATTGGGAGCCGCTCTGGTTAATGGTCAAAGCCATTTGCCAGGCCGGGGCTTGGGCAAAGGCCGCCGGGCCGACGAGGAGCAGCAACAACAAGCAGGCTAAGGGGCTGCCGCAGGCGAGCGTAAAAAAGTGTTTCATGCAGGCTTTAGGGAAAGGAGAAAATGAAAGCGGCCCCGATGTGGAGCATCGGAGCCGCTTCGTGCAAAAACCAAACCACTAAGGCAATAGCAACACTACCAAATCACCGCCCTATCGGCCGGCTTGCGAATCATCTTGTCGCCCTCTTGGCAGCCAAACGCCGCCTGAAACTGCGGCATGTTCATCAGCGGGCCGATGGTGCGGTACTGGCCGGGCGAGTGCGGGTCGGTGGCAATTTGCTGGCGCAAGGCCTCGGGCCGGATGTTGGTGCGGCGCAGCTGGGCCCAGCTCAGGAAGTAGCGCTGCTCGGGCGTGAAGCCGTCGAACTTCGGGCGCGGGCCGTTGCCGTAGCGCTGCTGCAGCTGCTTCTGCAGGGCGCCGTATACCACCGTGAGGCCGGCAAAGTCGGCCAGGTTTTCGCCCATGGTCAGCTGGCCGTTCACGTGCACCGAGTCGAGGGGCGAGAAGGCGTCGTACTGGCGGCCCACCACGGCAGCCCGCTTCGTAAACTCGGCCGCGTCGGCGGGCGTCCACCAGTCGCGCAGGTTGCCCTGGGCGTCGTACTGCCGGCCCTGGTCGTCGAAGCCGTGGGTCATTTCGTGGCCCATCACCCCGCCAATGGCGCCGTAGTTCACCGCGTCGTCGGCCTGGGGGTCGAAGAAGGGCGGCTGCAGGTAGCCGGCCGGAAACACCATCTCGTTCAGCGTCGGGTCGTAGTAGGCGTTGATGGTGGGCGGCGTCATGCCCCACTCGGTGCGGTCGATGGGCTGGCCCAGGTGGGCGGCCTCGCGGCGGTTTTCCCACTGGCGGGCGGCCAGCAGGTTTTTGAGGTAGCTCTCGCGCGTGATTTTCAGGCTTGAGTAATCCTTCCACACGTCGGGGTAGCCGATTTTTACGCGCAGGGCGGCCAGCTTTTTCAGGGCCTCGGCCTTGGTGGGCGCGCTCATCCAGGTGTTGGTTTGGATGTGCTCGGCCATGCTGGCCTTCACGTTGTTCACCATTTCCAGGGCCTTGGCCTTGGCCGCGGGCGGGAAGGCCTGGTCCACGTAGAGCTGCCCGAAGGCTTCGCCGAGGTAGCTGTCGGTGGCGGCCTGCATGCGCTTCCAGCGCGCGGCCTGTTGCTTGGCTCCGGTCTGGGCCTGGCTGAAGCGGAAGGCCGCGTCGGCAAAGGGCGTGGGCAGAGCCGCGGCCGTGCTGCGCAGCAGGTGCCAGCGCAGGTAGGCCTTCAGGTCCGGAATGTTCTCGGTTTTCAGCACCGCATTCACCTCATCCAGAAAGGCTGGCTGGCCCACGATGATTTCCTGGGCCTTGCCCATCTGTAGGCCCGCCAGCAGCCCTTTCGGGTCGAGGGCGGGGTAGCGCTTCTGGGCGGCGGCCACGGTCATCTTGTTGTAGTTCGTTTGGGGGTCGCGCAGCTCCACGGGCGTGCGCGAGGCCTTGGCCAGGCGCGTTTCGATGCGCTCCACGGTGGCCGCGTCGAGCTGGGCCAGCGCGGGCGGGGCGCCCGCCAGCTCCAGCACCTGCTGCATGTAGGCGCGGTAAGCGGCCTTCACCTTCTCAGAGCGGGCGTCGGTTTTAAAGTAGAACTCGCGGTTGGGCAGCGTGAGGCCGCCCTGGCCCATCTGCACAGCGTACTGGGAGCTCATCTTCTCGTCCACGCCCACGCCCACCTGGAAAAACACGCCGACGCCCAGGTCCTGCAAACGGATGATTTCGCGGTGCAGGGCGGCCGCGTCGCGCACGGCAGCCAGGCGTTCCAGCTCCGGCCGCAGCGGCGCCAGGCCGGCCCGGTCGATGGCCGCCGTGTCCATGGCCGCGGCGTAGAAGTCGCCCACCTTCTGCAGGTTCGAGCCGGGCGCGGCGGTGCGGTTAGCCGCCGCGTCTTCCAGAATCTGGCGCAGCAGGGCCTGCGTGCGGTTGCCGAGCAGGTTGCGCGGCCCCCAGCTGCTGGCGTAGCTCGGCACGGGGTTGTTGCGCAGCCAGTTGCCGCCCGAAAACTGAAAGAAGTCGTCGCAGGGGTTCACCGTGCGGTCGAGGTCGGCCATGTCGAGGCCGACGCCTTTGGGGTAGGTTTCGGTGGGGGCAGGCGTAGCCGGCGCTGTGGTGGCCACGGGGGCGGGCCTGGTGCCGGCGCAGCTGGCCAGCAGCAGCGCGGTCGCCAGCCAGGGGCGGGAGGAGCGGTTTTTCATAAGCAGCGAGTCAGCGTTTCGGAAGCAAAGTAGCGCCAAAGACCCTGACAGCGGCCCAAAATTGCATGGGAGTATCGATAAGACATCTGTCATCCTGAGCGCAGCGAAGGACCTTATCACCGAAGAACGGCTTGCAGTAATTGTTTACTGATGCAGGCGTGAGAAGGTCCTTCGCTGCGCTCAGGATGACAGCCGTTTCAAAACAGTACACCGCCTCCTACCGCAGCCCCAGCCGCTCGCGCAACTGCTGGTACAGCTTTTCGCCGTCGCTGGGGTGGTAGGCACTGGCCTCCACCAGTTTCCCGTTTTTGTCGAAAATCATGTAGGTCGGTAGGTAGGGAATCACCTTCTCCAGCGACTTCTGCACGGCCTCCGAAGCCAGGTAGTGGGCGCCGCGCAGGTTGCTTTTAGCCGCCAGCGCCGCCCACTTGTCCCGGAAGCCGGGCTTGTCGACAGAGATATAGAGCACCTCGATGCCGTTTTTGCTGGCAAACTCGTGCAGGCCCGGCTCGTGCCGAAACTCGGCAATGCACGGCCCGCACCACGAAGCCCAGAAATCGACAAATACCGGCTGGCCCGCAAACTGCTGGCGCACGAGTCCGGCCAGTGTCCGTACCGTATCCAAGCCCGGCGCAGGAGCGAAGGCCAGGGCGTTGGCGCCGGGGGCAAGGGTGCCGAAGGTGAGGTTCTGGCCCGCCACCGCCGGGGCGGCCGGCGCTTTGGGCAGGGCCCGGGCGATAATGGGCACGTACGGACTCGTTGGAAACATCCGCTTGTAATCGGCAAACGCCCGGACAAAATCGGCCGGGCTCATGGCGTTGAAGGACAGCGCCGTGAGAAAGATGGTACCTACGCCTTCGCCCTGCGCCGCGCGGGGCAGATAGTCGAAGCGGCCCATGCCCCCATACACCGGCGCAAACTGCGTTTCGTAGCCGGCCCAGGTGCGGGCCGTGGGTGCGGGGCCGGGCAGCACGCCCCGCTGGCGCAGTTCTGCCACGGTGCCCAGGTTGCCGAGGGCCGAGTAGCGGTAGCGGGGCAGGGCAGGGTCGTAGCGGGCACACAGAGCCACGGCCAGCCGGCGAACCTCGGCGGCGGGCATCTTCAGGTGCAGGTTGGCCTTGGCCGAATCCTGGAAGTGCACCGCCAGCGCATTACCCACCCAGAACAGCAGGCGCTGCTCCACCTCGGCCGCCAGCACGTCGTGGCAGCGCTGGCTGATGCCTCTGGTTCGCAGCGCAGCCGTGAGCAGGGCCTGGGGTGTGGCGGCCTCGGCCTGCAGAGCCGCCAGCCCGGCCGCGGCAGTGGGGGCAGCGGCCAGGGCTTTGGTGAGGCGCTGGCCGTCGGTGGGGCCGCCGTTCAGCAGCTTGCCTTGCTCCAGTAAGTTGTTGCCGGCCGCGTTGGTGCCCGCGTAAGCCACCGTAGGCGGCGCATTGCCCACGCCCGGCGTCAGCGTGAAGCCAAGGCGCGCGCCCGGCTCCACGAAGGCGAGGCTGCGCGGGGCATACTTGCCATCGTAGCGCACAAAGCCCGTTTGGCTGTGCCGCAGCTGGTAGCGGAAGCGCCCGCCCCGCACCATCGCTTCGTTGGGTCCGTCGGTGAAAAAGTAGTTCAGCGGCACACCCGGCAGGGGCTCGAAGATGGTCACCGTGGTAGAATCCGGCACGCCGGCAAACTGGCCGGTAATAACAACCGGCGCGGCCGGCAACGCGGTTTTTTGGGCACACACCAAGCCAGGGGCAACGGCCAGCGCCGCCCCCAGCAGGCAGGAGGGGTACTTCATTGCAGAAAAGGGTGAGCTAGCGAGTGAACGACTCGGAAAGGAACTTGCCCGCGCCGTCGAAGGTGAGGTAAGCGGGCCGGCGGCCAATCACAATCTCGGCCTGGTAGCGCGAGGGGCCGCCGTTGGCGTCCTTCAGCTCTGTCACGCCCAGCAGGCGGGCGGCGGGGTAGTGCTGCGTAATGTAGGCCAGCGCCGGGGCGGCCAGGTAGGGCACGCTAGTCGCCTGGGCCGGCGCGGCGGGAGCTGTGGGTGCATTGTTCAGCCTGTTATTGAAAGCCACTACCTCGGCGCTATTCTCATTGGCTTTGGTGGTCACCACCAATATGCCATTGTCGGCTTCAGCTCCGAAAAATTGGCGGGCCTGCTCGTTGTCTTTAAATACGCTGATGTTGGCTATGTTGTCAGCGCCAATATCCTTTATATCGCCGGCATAACGCCGGCCATCCAGGTACACAACAGGTGCTAGCTTCTTGCTGTAAATAGCCGGGGTTTTCCCTGCCAACGTCCCCCCAGCGGCTGGCGCCGCCGTGCGAACCGTGGCCGGGGCCGCCACCAGCTGCTCCGCTGCATTAAAAAACAGCTTGTGCTTCTCGCCATTGCTGGCCATCACGCTGGCGTAGTATTTAATGTGCGGCGCTTTCTCCGACGCCTTCTCGCTGATAAACCAGCCACCCAGCTTGCTCCCGGGATATGTCTTGGCAATGTAGGCCTTGATGCCATCGGGCAGCTGGTGGTCGGCCGGGTTCACGGATGTGGTGGCCTGCACCGGCACCATGCGCTTATTTTCAATGGTAAACTTTTTATTGAATGCCACCACATCGGGCCGATTCTGATTGGCTTTGGTGGTGACCACCGCTACACCGCGACCTGCTTCCCCGCCCAGCAGCAGTTGCGCCGAGGGGCCTTTGAGAATGGTCATGCTGGCAATGTTGTCGTTGTTGATGTGGCTAATGTCACCGGCTTGCCTGCGGCCATCCACGTAAAACACCGGAGGCAGGGCATCAGGCCGGTCCGTCAGGGTAGCGCGGGCAATACTGCCGAAGCTCTCGGTGGCGGGGCGGGCTTCCTTCGCCGCTGGCACCGCCGGCCCGGCGCCCTGCGCCCGCGCGCCCGAAAAGCCCAGGGTAGCAGCCAGCACCAGCGGCCCGGCCACAAAATAGCGGGCCAGCTGCCCGGTCGAAGAAAGCGGTGTGTTCATCATGGCAACGCGGTTTTTGAGGGTGGGGAAGGTGAAATGCGAAACAAGGGCGGGGCCCGGCAGCCCCTGACTCAGGCGCAGCAGGCTGTATTGGTAGGCGCGCCGGTCGAGGCCGGTTTGCAGGGCGGCGTGGTCGGCCAGATACTCCAAATTGTCGAGCAGGGCGCGGCGCAACAGCCAGGCCGCGGGGTTGCACCAGGCCGCGGCCTGCGCCACCTGGGCCAGCAGCACATCCAGCGTGTGCCCTTGCCGCACATGCACCTGCTCGTGGCGCAGCACGGCCGCCAGCTCGGGCGTCGGGTGCTGCCCGGGGTTCAGGTAAATGGTGGCGCCGAAGGAAAACGGGCTGACGTCGCCGGGCAGCGCCCGCACCGCTACGCCTTGCACCACCGCGGGTCGCGACAGGCGCCGCAGCCGCGCCAGCGACAGCAGTTGCACCAGCAGCCGCAGCAGCCCCAGGGCCATGCCGGCGCCGTACACGGCCAGCGCGACGGCGTTCCAATCGGTGGGGGCAGGGGCGGGACTGGCGGCCGCGGTCGTGGGCAAGCTGGCCGTTTCCATGAGCACCACGGCCACGGGCGCAGCGGCCTCCGGCGGCAGCAGCGCCGGCACCGGCAGCAGCGGGTATACCGCCGAAAACAGCAGCGCAAACAGCAGGTAAAACCGGTTCAGCGTGAAAAACGTGAGCCGGCGCAGCAGCCCAAAATAAGCCAGCGCAAAGAGCAGCAGCGCCCCGTTGGCCTTCAGCAAATACAGCAGCGTGGGCGAGAGCATGGCTAGTCCTCCTTCTTGCTTTCGATGAGCTTGATAATTTCCTGCAGCTCTTCGGCGCTGATTTTGTTGTCCTGCGCGAAAAACGACACCAGCTCCTTATAAGAGTTCTGGAAGTGCTGCTTCACCAGCGTGCCCAGGGAGCGGCGCTGGTAGTCATCGGCCGACACCACGGGCACGAAGCGGTAGGAGTTGCCCAGCTTTTCGGCGCGCACGTAGCCCTTGCGCTCCAGGTTGCGCAGGGTGCTGGCCAGCGTGGTGTAGGGCGGCCGCGGCTCGGGCAGCTGGTCGAGCACGTCTTTCACGAAGCCGCCGGCGGGCAGCGGCCACAGCACGCGCAGGGCATCTTCTTCAGGTTGGGTGAGGCGTTCCATGGGCGGCTTTGCTGGCTTGTTACGATGATGTCGTAAATCTACGAAAATTTCGTAATTGTGAAACGGGTTGGGCGGAAATAAGTTGTAGTGAAAAAGAAAAGCCCATCTCAGGGGCTGAAATGGGCTTTTTGATAAAGAGTAAAGGGCGCAGGTCTAGGTGGGAGCAGAGGCGCGCGGGGCGTCCGACGTAGGGGCGGGGCTTGCCCCCGCCTGTCGTTGGGCGGAACCGTTGGTTTGGCGCGAACGGCCGGGCGGGGGCAAGCCCCGCCCCTACATTGTTCAATGGCTCATTTTGACTTTTACGTCCGCACCTTGTCCGTCTGCTGAATCTGCAGCCAGCGGATGGCCGCGCCTTCGTCGTTGAAAAACGAGATGGCAAACGGCTTGTCGTCGTAGGCTTCGGCCGACACGTAGCCGGGCCGGCTCACAATGGCTTCGTGCAGGGCCGGGCCCACCAGGTAGGCAATGTAGAGGCGGCCGCCCAGCCGGCGCGCCATCTCCGGAAAAAACTTGTTGAGCAGCCACTCGGTGGTGCCCGGGTCGTTGAGGGTGCGGCGGCGAATGTCCTGCAGCCAGAAGCGGGCCTGCTTGTCGACGGCGGCCTCGCACATCTGCTGGTACACGGCGGGAAGCTCGTGCGGGTCGGGCTGGTAGGCCCAGCGGCTCACTAGGATGTCGAGGTCGGCGCGGTACGAAAAGTCGATGAGCGGCGCAGGAATGTCGGAATTCATAGGGACAGGCAGGAGGCAGGAGGTAGCAAATTACGCGTTGGCGGCCTCATCTGGTTGCCCGCTGGCCTCTGCTGGCCTCAATGCGCGGGCACGGCGGCGGGCACGGTGCTGCTTTCCACCGGCGGGTGCCGGCGAAACGAGCGCAGCGCCAGTGCCGCGCTGGCCAGCGCCATCACCGCCCCCAGCAAAAATGGGGCGCCTGGGAAATGCACCGGCGCGTTGTCGCGGGTGAAGTAGCGGAACAGGCCCGTCATCAGCAGCGGGCCCACCACGCCGGTCACGCTCATCAGGCTGGTGAGGGCGCCCTGCAGCTCGCCCTGCTCGTTGGCCGGCACCTGGCCCGAAATGGTGCTTTGCAGCGCCGGTCCCGCGATGCCGCCCAGGCAGTAGGGCGCCAGAAACGCTAGCATCAGCCAGCCCCGCCAGGCAAAGGCAAACAGCACGAAGCCCACCGTGTAGCACAGCAGCCCCACCACTATGGCCCGCGCCGCGCCCAGCCTGGGGATGGCCACGCGCACCAGCCCGCCCTGCACCAGCGCCGAAAACAGTCCGATAACGCCCAGCGAAATGCCCACCATCTTCTCGCCCCAGCCAAACTTGAGCTCGGTGTAAAACGTCCAGACCGATTGAGTAGAAGAACCTGCCAGGTAGATGAGCACCAGCGAGGCCACCAGGCCCAGCACCGCCGGGTACATTTTCAGCCGCAGCAGCGAGGCCACGGGGTTGGCCCGCGTCCAGGCAAAGGCCCGGCGCTTGTCGGGCGCCAGCGACTCGGGCAGCACCAACAGGCCGTAGAAGAAGTTGCACAAGCTCAGCCCCGCCGCCACCATAAACGGCACCCGCGCGCCAAAATCCGCCAGCAGCCCGCCCACCGCCGGCCCGATGATGAAGCCCAGCCCAAATGCCACGCCCACCATGCCAAAGTTCTGGGCCCGGTTCTCGGGCGTGCTGATGTCGGCAATGTAGGCCGTGGCCGTGGTGAAGCTGGCCCCCGTGATGCCCGCCACCACGCGCCCCACAAACAGCCAGGCCAGGGTGGGGGCAAAGCTCAGGAAGATGTAGTCGAGCCCCAGCCCCAGCAACGCCGCCAGCAGCACCGGCCGCCGCCCCCACTTGTCGCTGAGCCCGCCCATAATAGGCGCAAAACAGAACTGTGCCCCGGCGTAAGCAAACGTGAGCCAGCCCGAATACACCGCTGCCTGGCTCAGCCCCTCGCCCGTGAGCTGCCGGATAAGCGTGGGCACCACCGGAATGATGATGCCGAGCCCGCTGACGTCAATCAGCAGCGTGATGAAGATGAACCCAAGGGCCGGGGAGCGTTGCGATGCCATAGCGGGAGGCTAAAGTAGATAGCAAAGATGGCAGATTTGGCCGGCGCCGACCGGTGCGGCTATCCATTTGCGGCTCGTTGGCGTATGAGGCGCTAGTCCGGCCCGGCCGGTTTTTCTCCCTGACCACCTTCTATTTGACTTATTGCCATGAATCAGAAACGCACGTTTGGCACCATTCTCACCGTTTTAGGCATTGTCGGCATCATCATCGGCGCGCTGGCTTTCCTGGGCGTTGGAGGTATCGGCCTCAGCAAGATGAACTCCATCGTTCCCTTCGTCGTGGGCCTCATCTTCTTCTTTGCCGGCATCAACCTGGTAAAAGCGACCGGCGACCGGGCGTAGCGCCGAAGCGTCGGAAAAATTATTGGCTGTTTGCTAACAGGTTAGCTTTGTTAAGCAATTATTATGAAGCAAATAATTGCCAACCCGGAAAAACCCCGTACTTTTGCAGAACCAAACAGTGCGGGGTGGAGCAGTTGGTAGCTCGTTGGGCTCATAACCCAAAGGTCACTGGTTCGAGTCCAGTCCCCGCTACCTAGTGAAAAGGCCGTTTCCTATCGGGAAACGGCCTTTTCTTTTTCCTGGCCAAGTGAGTTGGTTTGTGGAAGCAGTTGTGCCGCTTGTCTGAGCTGCCTACTCCACCGCCACGCGGGATGCGTAGCGGCGGCCCTGCGCATCGGTGGCCTGCACCACGTAGAAACCGGGCGCCAGGCCCCGCACCGATACGGCCGCCACAGCCGAAACCGTGGCTTCACGCACCACGCGGCCCGTTGCATCTATTACCTGCACGAGGGTGCCCGGCGCCAGGCCGGGCAGGTGCAGGGCATCGGAAGCCGGGTTGGGAAACAGGCCTTGGGGCAATGGCAAGGCCGTGGCGGCCGCCAACGTGGTAGCCGAAGCGTCCAGCTGGGCGATGAAGCCCAGGTAAGACCCCTGGCCCGGCAGGGCAATGGAGCCAAATCTGACGCCGTAGCAGGCGTAGCCGTGTACCTGCAGGGCGCCCTGCGCCAGGAACCCCAGGCCAAGGGCCCGTTCGTCGTCGGGGCCGCCGGCCTGCTGCGCCCAGCGCAGCTGGCCCTGCGGCGAATACGAGGCCACCAGCGCGTCGCCCCGGCCCGCCGAGGTGAGCGCAAGCGTGCCCAGCCGGGCCTGGTTGCCGAAGCTGCCCGTGACGTAAGTGTTGCCGCCGCCATCCACGCACACGTTGGTCAGAAAATCGGAGCTTGCGCTGACCAACGTTTGCGCCCACTGCTCGGCGCCCTGGGCCGAGAACCGGACGAGGAAACCGTCTTCGTTGCTGGCGGTGGCGGTGGAGCCGGCGAAGGTGCTGCCGGCGAAGGAGAACGATTGCCGGAAGGTGCCCGTGAGGTAGAAGTTGCCGGAGGCATCGGCGGCGGCGCCGGTAATGTCGTCAAAATCGGGTCCGCCAAACGTGCGCGCCCATTCCAAGTTGCCGGCCGCGCTGTACTTCATCGCCATCAGGTTGACGCTGCCGGGGCTGGGAAACGTGAGGCCCGTGGGAAACTCCGCCGCCATGTAGAAGTTGCTGGCCACGTAAATCCCGCCGCCCGGCGCGCTCACCAGCCGTATCGGATAAATAACCCCGGCCCCGGTGCTGCGGTCGGAGTAGAAAATATTTTTAATGCTTTGAATATCTCCCGTAGCTGCCGAAAAGCGGGCCAGGTAGGTGGTGTAGGGGGTAGCCAACGTGGTGGAGGGTGCCACCAGCTGGCCACCGAAGCTGACGCCGCTGCTGAAAACGTGGCCGCCGCTCACGAACACATTGCCGGCACCATCAACGGCTACGGCCGTGGCCAGCACCACCGGGATGCAAGCCGGAAAGGCCGGGTCGAACGCTACATCGTCGCTCTGCTTGGCCCAGGCCAGGTTTCCCTGTGCATCGTAGCGGGCCACGAAGGCTTTCGTGCCCAGGTAGGTGCCGGCGCTCAGGCTCTGGCCGTTGCCCATGTCGAGGGTGCCCTGGAAATGGCCCACCACGTAGGCATTGCCCGCGGCATCCAGCGCCACGTCGTCGGTCCCGTCGGCGCCGGTCGAACCGAACTGCCGTATCCAGGCCAGGGCGCCCTGCGGCGTGTATTTGGCCAGGTACCCATCGTAAGAACCGCGGCTGGTCAGGAGGGTCTGCCCCACCCCGGTCTGGGGGTTGAAGGTGGCGGTTTCGTATATATTGCCCTGGGCATCCGTCACCCGGCGCGTTTGAGGCGACAGGTAGGCCCCGGTGCTGCGGGCACTGGTCCAGGCGGGAGCCGTTTGAGCGGCGGCGCGGGAGCCAACGGCGAGGCTGCTCAAGACCACCGCGGCCAGCTGGGCACAACGAAGGATAAGTGTTTTCATACAAACGGCTGGGGCTAGGGTGAAAAATTAAAGCGCGTAGGCGCCCTCAGGCGTCTGACGGAGTAAAGACAAGACCACCAACTATGAAGCAGCGGTTCTATTTTGTCGGCTCTTACGCGCCGGAAGCCGGCGGCTACCTGCGCGACGGTCAAGGGTTGGACGGCTTGCTGCAGGGCGTCGCGCAGGGCCTGCATCTGCTGGGCCAGCTCGGCGGGCCAGGCCTGGGGGGCGATTCCCTCCGTTGGGAATGCTGACCGGCCAGCGTCGGAAAAGGCTGCTGCGGCGGGCAAAGAAAGTTTGGTCTGCTCGGTGTCGGGGGCCTGGTAGGCAGGGCGCAGGTAGCGCACGTGGCCATTGGCTTTCTCGCGGGCGCGCTCGTGGTTGAGGCGCACGAGGTGCGTCAGAATCTCGGCCTCGGGCAGGGCCGGGCTATTCCACGGCCACGCGGGCCGCATACTGCTGGCCTTGCTTATCGGTGGCGTGCAGGGTGTAGAGGCCCGGCGCCAGGCCCAGCACCGATACTTCTGATGCAGCCGAAACCCTGGTTTCGCGGGCCACGCGGCCCAGGGCGTCTAGTAGCTGCACAGGCGTGCCGGCGGGCAGCGACGGCACCCTGACCAGGTGGGTGGCAGGGTTGGGGAAGAAACCCAGGGCCAGCGGCCGAGCCGCCTGGGTAGCGGTGGGCAGTGCGGACAGGTGGGCAACGAAGGCGTTGGAAGTAGCAGCCGCTCCCCCGCTCGTGAGCGTCGTATTGCCAAACTGGCTTTGCTGGGTGAAGGTGCCGCCCACAGAAAGCTCGTTGCTGGCACTCAGGGCAATAAAGGTGGCGGCCTCTAGCTGCGCACTATTCGACTTTTGGAACCATCGGGGCGTGCCCTGGGCCGAGTAGCTGGCCACCAGCACATCGGAGCTGCCGCCGGAGCTGCTGAGCGGCTGGCTGCCGGTCTGCGCCGTGCCCACGAAGTGGCCGGCCACGTAGCTGTTGCCAGCCGCGTCGGCCGCGACGGCCCGGAAATGGACGCTGGTGCTTGATTCCAGCCGCTGCACCCACTGCAGGTTGCCCGTGCCCGCATCGAGCTGGAGCAGGGCGCCGTAGCGCTGGCCGGTGCCGGTCAGGGTTTGGGCGTCGACGGTGGCGGGGCCGCCACTGGAAAAGGTCATCGGCACCAGCAGGTGCCCGTTGCCATCGAGGGCCGGAGTGCCGGCGTTGTCGAAGGAAGCGCTGCCGTAGCGCTTTTGCCACTGCGCCACCCCTTGCGTGTTGTAGCGTACCAGGGTCACATCGTCGTCGCCATAGCCGGCCGCGGGGGGCACCGTGCCAAACCCGCCGGCCGTGGCCGGGATGGTCCAGCTCAGGTAGGCGTCGCCGGCTGGGCTCACGGTTAGCGTGTGCCCAAAATAGCTGATGGTGCTGCCCGTGAATGGTATACCGCCGCCGTGCTGGGCCCACTGCACCACGCCCTGCGAGTTGAATTTGGCGAGAAAGATGCTGATAGTGCCGGGCGCGCTCAGCGGGATGCCGCCCACGGCCACGTTGGGGTTGCTCCCCGCAAATGTGCCGCTGAGGTACAGGTTGCCGGCGGCGTCCACGCCCACGTCTTGCACACTGGGCCCGTTGCGGCTCACCTCCCGGAGCCAGCGCGGCTGGCCCTGGGCGTCGAGGCTGGCCATGAAGGTCACCGTCACGCCCGTGCCAGGGGTCAAGCTCAGGCCACCCAGCTGGATGCTGCCGCTGAACCAGCCGGTGAGGTACACGTTGCCGGCCGCGTCGGTCACGCACCGTTCAATTTTTTCGTTGCCGCTGCCCGTCAACTGCCGCGTCCACAGCAGGCTGCCGCTGGCACTGTACTTGGCCACGTAGGCATCGGAGGCGGCCAGGCTGGTGAGCACGGTGCCGGGCGCCACCGTGACGGGGTCCGATTGCAGGCTGCCGGCGATGTAGGTGTTGCCGGCGGCATCGGTGGTCATGCCGCTCAGGAAAGTGGCGCTGGCGCTGGTCACGGCGTTGGCCCAGCTCCAGGCCGGAGGGGCGGTTTGGGCCTGCGCCAGCCCAGCACTGCTCAAAGCCGCCAGCACTGCCAGCGAGGCACCATAGAAGAAAGAGGTAGAAGTTTGCATGGGCTACGGAAATAATAAGTGAAGGGCACGAGGGCGAGGAAGTGCCTATGCAGCATAACCTTCCGGCGTGTGCCGCACCAAACTTAACGCCGCCAGCGTAGCCAGCAATGGCTCCACCTTGTCGGCTTTCACGCGCCGGAAGCCAGCGGCTACCTGCGCGGCGCTGAGGGGCTGGGCGGCTTGCTGCAGGGCATCGCGCAGGGCCTGCATCTGCTGGGCCAGCTCGGCGGGCCAGGCTTGCGGGCCGGTGGCGGCGGTAGCGGCTGCGGTGGCCGCGGCGGCTTCGGCGGGCAGGGCCAGGGCGGCTTGCTGCTGGCCGGGGGCCTGGTAGGCGGGGCGCAGGTAGCGCACGTGGCCGCCGGCTTCCTCGCGGGCGCGCTCGTGGTTGAGGCGCACGAGGCGCGTGAGAATCTCGGCCTCGGGCAGGGCGGGGGGCCAGGCGTAGGCCTCGGCCACGGCGGCGTCGAGCTGCTGGTGCAGGCTGAGGACCACGGAGGCCAGGCCCTGCTGGTTCACGGCCTGGTCTTTGGCCGACAGGGGTTGGGCGGCGCGCAGCTTCTCCACCACGTTGTAGAGGTCGGTGAGGGTGAGGCTGGGGTGCTGGGCCTGCTGGCGCTTGCGGTGGGCGTCGAGCTGTTCGGCCAACTCGCGGATGCGGGCCTGCTGCGCGGGCGTGGCGGCGGGGAAGGGGAATGGGTCGAAGCAGCGGGAGTTATTGTAAATAAAATCATTGCCTACGCCCATTCTGCCTCCTGCTGCCGAAGCCCACACAGTATGAAAACGACTTGACAAAACGCCGAGTGTAAAGGCATCTTCTGTTGCTATAACAACCAGGTTATAATCTGGGAGCACAGAGGCGTCAACGAATTGAAAAAGCTGATGTTTCGCAGTTCTTACGGTAGCAACATAGCGTGACAAACCATTAAGCATCTTGCGGAGCTTCGGATTAGGCTCTCCGAAAATCCACCATTTATCGCGCCTGCCAGCTCGGTTATTTTGGTCTCGCTCCGGTTTTACAGTTTCAAGTAAGTGTGCATAAGCCGTGGGAAATTGCGCAAGAATTTCACCGTCTTTGTAACCGAAAAAATCGACAGCAAAGACGCCACGAGGCCTATCTGTCATATCACGTCCATTTCTGTAAGGACGAATGTGATTTTCAAGCCCTGCAAGTTGACCCAATCCCAAAGCGGCAGCTTTGTCCGCATTAATGATGAATCCTGTTCCGATTGGCTGAACACCGCGGTTTGACAAATCAACATTTGATTTCAAAACTCCCGCAGAGTCTAAATCAGCACCAATCGATAAATCAGGCAGAATGCGCCCCTGCTGTTCCTCAAAAGTCACTTCAGCCGCTTCGTCGCCTTCGGCTACGGATTCCGTTTTCAGGTTCCAGAGCTGGCCGGGCGCGGCTACGGTTGGGGTCCGTTCGGCTACCGTCATGGCGATGCGCACGGCGGCTCCTTCGGCGGCATCGACCCAGGGGTGGTCGGGAATGGCGAAGGTGAGGGTGAGCGGGGCCGGGTCGCCTTCCAGGAAGGGCTGCATCACGCGGCGGTTGAAGGTTTGCTTGAGGCTGTTGGTGGTGATGAAGCCGAACCGCTCGGCGGGGCCGCGCTGAACGGCGGCCGCGGCGTTGTACCACCAATACATCACCAAGTCGGCGGAGTCGGGCACGCGGCCTTTGTAGGCTTTGCGCAGGGCCTCGGTGTAGCCGTCGCCGAGGGCGTCGCGCATGCGGGCCGGCCCCACAAACGGCGGGTTGCCCACGATGAAATCGGCTTCGGGCCACTCGGCGGGCTGGGGGTTGGGGTAGTCGAGCACGGGCGTGCGGGCGGTTTCGTCGGGCACGGGCTGGCCTGTCGCGGGGTGGGGGCGGGTGGTGCCGTCCCAGCGGGTCACGGGCTGGCCGTGGGCGTCGAGGCGGGGCGTGGGCGCGTCGTGGCGCAGGGCGGCGTCCTGCTGGCGGATGTTCTGGTACTCGTCGAGCAGGGGCTCGGCCAGCTGGGTGATGCCGTGGGTGCGCAGGTGCCACTGCAGGTAGCCGATGCGCAGCACCACGTCGGCAATGGCGGCGGCGCGCGGGTTCAGCTCCAGGCCCAGCAGCTGCCGGGGCGACACGGTGGTGCCCCCGCCGAGGTCGAGCAGGCCGGTTTGCCCGAAGGCGTTGATGGCGGCCAGCACCTCGCCCTCCAGCCGCTTGAGGTGCTCCAGCGTCACGTAGAGGAAGTTGCCGGAGCCGCAAGCGGGGTCGAGGATGCGCAGCGAGGTGAGGCGCGTGAGGAAGCGCACCAGCTCCTGGCGGGCGTCCTTGGCGTTGCCTTCTTCGAGGCGGCGGGCGCTGGCGGCCTGGGCGGCGGTCCACTCCCGGCGCAGGGGTTCGAGCACGGTGGGCAGCACCAGGCGCTCCACGTAGCGGCGCGGGGTGTAGTGGGCGCCCAGGCTGTGGCGCTCCTTGGGGTCGAGGGCGCGTTCGAGCAGGGTGCCGAAGATGGCGGGCTCCACCTCGGTCCAGTCGGCTTCGGCGGCTTTGAGCAGCAGGGCCATCTGGTCGGGGGTGAGGGGCAGGGCGGTGGCGTCGTGGAAGAGCTTGCCGTTGAAGCGCCGCAGGCGGGCCTTGAGGTCGGGCGAGAAGCCGCCGGTGTCCATCGTGGCCCACAAGCCGCGCAGGGCATCCGGTAAGAACTCGCGCAGCTCGGGCGTGGAGTAGGTGCGCAGCATGCCCGTGAAGCTGGCCTTGGGAATCAGCCCCACGTCTTCCGAGAACATCGTGAACAGGCAGCGCATCAGGAATTGGGCCACCACCTCGGGCGCGTGCCCGGCCCGCTCCAGCTGGGCGCTCACGCCGGCCAGGTAGCCGGCCAGCTCCCGCGTGACGCGGGCGGCGCGGCGGCTGGGGTCCAGCTCGCGGGGCGCCTCCCACACCTGGCGCAGCAGCGCGCGGGTGCCTTCGTCGGCCAGCGCCGAGAGCGGCAGCCGGAACCGGGCCTGGTCGGGGAAGGGCACGAAGGAATCGCCCACGCCGGCGAAGTTCGAGTACACGTCGATGCAGTAGCCCACGTCCACCACCAGCACAAACAGGGGGCGGGGCTCCTCGGGCGGCAGGGCGCGCACGTAGCCCAGGGCCTGCTGGCGGGCAGCCTGCATCATCTGCTCCCACTTCACTGTTCCTCGAATGGCGTGCCCGAAACGTCGTTTTTCGGGGCTTAGGCCTAGTTCACGCCGTTCCGTGCTTCCGTGCTTCCGTGCTTCCGTGCTTCCGTGCTTCCGTGCTTCCGTGCTTCCGTCAAAAGATGAATCGACAAAATTACCAACGCCCTGTTTTGTTTCCAATATAAAGCAGCCGCGCTTGTAGAGGTCGATGCGGCCGGTGCTCTTCCTGGCGCCGTCGTTGAAGGTGACAGCGCGCTCCAGCACGTACTGGTCCTGGGCGGGGTTGTCGGTGGTGGGGTCGGGTTTCGGGACCTGTAGTAAGTCGCAGAGGTCTTGCAGAAAAAGGCCGTAGTTGGCGCGCTCGGCGCCGCCGGAGTTGCGCCAGCGGGCGGCGAAGTCGGGGTAGGTCATTTTTTGGCAGAAAATAGGAGCGGGAAGATAGGCAGGCGGGGCGAAGTAGCTGAACGATGTAGGGGCGGGGCCTGCCCCCGCCCATCGTTAGAACGAAATCGTTGGCACGGCGCGAACGGCCAGGCGGGGGGCAGGCCCCGCCCCTACATCGTTCGTCCGCTTCGAAAACCCCGGTCCGCGGCCGCTATTCACCACCGAAAGCGCCACGAGTGGAAAAGGCCGGCCCCTGCTTTAGGGCCGGCCAACTGCCGGGCTAGCCGCACCGGCGGCGCGGGTACCTTTGCCGTGTCCATCAAACCACGAAGGGTTCTTGAAAACGTATTTTCCGGCCCTGACGGGCGTGCGGGCCGTGGCGGCTTATATGGTGGTGCTGGTGCACCTCACCTCGCTGGAGTCGGCGGCGAGCTTGCCGTTTTTCAAGATGTGGGTAGTGGAATACATGCGGCAGTTCGGCATCGGGGTCGTCATTTTCTTCGTGCTGAGCGGCTTTCTCATCACCACCCGCTACGCCGAGGGCATCGAGCTACGCGGCGTCTGGTTCCGGCGCTACCTCCAAAACCGCTTTGCCCGCATCTACCCCATCTATTTCCTGCTCACGGCCTTCACGTTCGGCGTGATGCTGCTGCGGCCCACCCACGGCTGGTGGGAGTGGGCCGCCGATGCGACCGGGCCGGAAAAGCTGGCCGCCGTGCTGCTGAACACCACGCTGCTGCGAGGCTATTTCAACCAGTTTGCCGTGCTGGGGCTGCCCACGGCCTGGTCGCTCACCGTGGAGGAGACCTTCTACCTGTGCGCGCCGCTGCTGCTGCTGGGCCTGCGGCGCAACCTCCGCCGGGTGGTGCTCTACCCCGTGGCGCTGTTGGCCCTGGGGCTGGCGTTGGTGGCGTTCTGCGCGCGCATTCTGCCTTATTATGGCCTGATGCAGGACGTCCGCTTCATGCTGGGTATGACGTTTTTCGGCCGCGCCGCCGAATTTTTCTGGGGCATGGCGCTGGCGCTGTGGGTGGCCCGGCAGCGCCGGCTGCTGGCCCGTCGCGGCCGCTACACGCTGCTGGGAGCCAGTGGCATCATGCTCTACATGGCGGCAACGGCCCTGCTGGGCCACTACTGCCCCACCTGCTTCGACCGCACCGGGGTTGATTGGTACCTCGTCGAAACGCTGGCCAGCAGCACGCTGCTGCCCGTGTTTATCTGCAGCCTGTTTTGGGGCCTGATAAGCGAGCAAACGTGGCTGCGCTGGCTGCTGGAAACGCGGCTGCTGACCCTCTTGGGCAAAGCCTCCTACGCCCTGTACCTGCTGCATCTCGGCACGGTCGATTACCTGTTTCGGGTGTATGTATCAAATAATAGCCTCGTCTGCCTGCTGGCTTACACCCTGCTCAGCATCGGGCTGTATCAGGCCGTGGAGCGCCCTTTGCAAAAGTGGCTGAGGGCCCGCCCGCTCCCGGCACGAGCGGCCGCGCCGGCCGCAACGGGCATCGAAAGCGCCTGATAATTCAGCCCCACGGCCCTCTACTTTACCACCGCCTGCTTGCTGGCCGAGCGGCCGAACTTAGTGGGGAAGTACACCAGCTCGGCCTTGGCCGGGTTGACGGTGTAGGTGCCCTTGAAGCGCGGCTGCAGGGCAATGCGGAACTGGTGCCGGCCAATGGGCAGGCGGTCGAGGAAGATGCCGGTTTGGTGGCGCAGGTACTCGCGGTGGGTTTCGAGGCTGTTGGGCGTGGCCGGGTCGGCGTAGGAGCAGCCGGCCGGGATGGGCACTTCCAGCAGCGCGTAGCGGGCCTCGGCTTTCACGTCCACGGTCACGAGCAGCTCGGCGGGCTGGCCCGCGCGCAATGTCACGCGGGTGCCGGCCTGGCCTGCCAGCTCCGTGCGCACCGCGAAGGCCGCCGCCACGGGCGCCGGCGTGGGGTTCCAGTGGCTTTGGTAAGCGGTGGCGTAGATGGGCAGCAGACCCTCCTTGCGCAGCGTGAGCGGCCCGCTGCTGGCCGCCAGCTTCGCGGTGAAGGGAAACTTGGTCAGGGTTTC
Organism: Hymenobacter monticola; assembly: GCF_022811645.1. Lineage (NCBI taxonomy): Bacteria > Pseudomonadati > Bacteroidota > Cytophagia > Cytophagales > Hymenobacteraceae > Hymenobacter > Hymenobacter monticola. The sequence goes on from NZ_CP094534.1 coordinate 1,904,469, forward strand.
AGTAAGCCCGCCGCTGAGCTGGGCGCGGGCGAAGGTGGCCGGGCGGCCCGCCGCAAACAGGTCGGGGCCGATGGTTTCGAGAATCTGGGCGGCTTCGTAGGTGCTGGTCCAGTGGCCGCCCACGCGCAGGTTGAGCAGGCCCACGCGCAGGCGGGCCAGCTCGGCCTCGTGCCCGCCAACGGCGCGTAGGGCCCGGTAGGCCAGCAGGGTGGTGCCCACCCGGTCGCGCAGCAGGTAGCCGAAGTAGGAAGAAGCATGCAGCGTATCGCCGTAAAACACGCCGCCGAGCTGGGTGCGCAGCCGGTAGCGCCGCAGCGTGTCGAGCTGGTAAGGCAGGCCCAGCTGCTGGCGGAGCGTGACGAGAGCCAGGTAGCGGTCAAGGGGCTGGCGGCCGGTTTGCAGGCGGTCGAAGCGGGCCAGGTAGGTTTTGTAGTCGGCCGGCGCGCCCAGGCGGTGCAGCAGGGCCAGCAGGCGGATGAGGTCGTCGGGGGCGCGGTAGTAGCGGTAGTAGCTGGGCAGCGGGCGGCCGCGTAGCCGGGCCACGGTGGCGGCCTCGCTCAGGTGGTCGTCGAGCTCGCCCAGCAAATACCGCTGGGTGGCCGCGCGGTCGAACACCACTTTATAGCCGGCCTTCTCGGCTTCCAGCAAGGCTTCCAGCACGTGCGTGGTGGCCCACGGGCTCACCGCCGACGTGGGCCAGGTGCCCCACAGGTGCTCGGGCTTGTGCTGGCCGGCCAGCAGCTTCTTGATGAGGAATTTCACCGCCCGGTCGCCCCGAAACGGCAGGCGCTGCACCTCCCGGATGCGGCGCTCCAGCAGCAGCGCCTTCAGCTTGGAAGCGGCCTGCTCGTTGCAGAGGTAGGCGTAGCGCTGCAGGTGCTCAATTTCGGAGAGCAGCAGCGGCAGGGCGTCGCTTTCCAGGTGCACCGTCACGTCGCCCAGCGCCGGGTTGATGGGCAGCTGTAGGGTGGTATCGGCGGCGGTAAGGGTGGCGAAGGTGCCCACCCGCTCCAGGGTGCCGGCGGGCAGCAGGGGCAGGCTGCGCTGCTCGCCGTCCTGGTAGCCGTTGGGCTGGGCCAGGGCAAAGCTGAGCATGACCGAATCGGGCACCGTGGTGGCGGGCGCGGCAAAGGTGAGCGTGTCGAGCGCCATCGGGCTCACCAGCCGGTTTTGGGTGCGCAGCACCTGCGCGCCGGCCCGGAAGGTGGTTGTCACCTGCGCCGTGTCGAAGCCGTAGTTCAGGCTTTTCCCAGCAGCTGGGTGCGGTCGCCGGCCACCAGGAAGCGGGGCGTGGCCAGTTCGGCCCGCAGCTGCTTGAACGATTTGAGACGGCCGGTGGCTTGGCCCAGGCGGCCATGGTTGTCGGAGGCCAGCACGAAGCTGTCCCAGCTGGTCACGTCGTCGGGCAGCACCACCTCGGCGCGGGCTAGGCCGCGGGCGTCGGTTTCGAGCAGCGGATGCCACCAGGCGTAGTCGCGGAAGTGGCGGCGCAGGGCCAGGCGCGGGTCGGCGCCGCTGGCCACGTCGTCGGCACTGCCTTTGGTGCTGATAATGAGAGCGCCATTGGCTGCCTGGGCGCCGTAGAGGCTGGCCGCCTCCGTCCCCTTTATCACCCGGATGCTGGTGATGGAAGCCGGGTCGATGTCTGCCTGCAGCCCATTGAAGGGCAAGCCATTTAGCAGGATGAAGGGCTTGTTGCTGACGCTGATAGAAAGGGAGCCGCGGATGGTGATGTTCGTGCCAGAGCCCGGCGCGGCGCTGATGATTTGTACGCCAGCTACTTTGCCTTGCAAAGACATGGGCGTGACGGAGGCCACCGAATAGGCCATTTGCTTGGTAGCCCGTTGCACACCTAAGCCCGTCACCACCACCTCGCTCAGCTGCTTCACGTCGGGCGCCAGCTTCACCACCAAAGTGCTGATTTCGCCCACCACCATTTCGCGCGTCGCATAGCCTATGCTGCTAATCCGAAGCGTGCAGCGTCCGTCGGGCGGCACTTGCAGCGCGAAGCTGCCGTCGGCGTTGGTCGAAACGCCCATGGTAGTGCCTTTGATGAGTACCGTCACGCCGGGCAGCCCTTCTTCGCTGGCTTGGTCGAGCACTTGGCCGCGGAGGGTGCGCCAGCCGGGCTGAGGCGTGGCGGGCATTTTTACCTGAACTTCGCGCCGGGCGGGCACGCTGTCGGCTAGCGTGACGGTGCCTTTGAAGGCGCGCCGCTGCCACAGTTGCTGGTTGATGCGGCGGCTCAGGCGGCCGGCGGGCACCTGGTCGGCGCGGCGCAGCTGGAAATAGGTCTGGCCGTTGGGCTGAATGAGGACGTCCTCGGCCGGCGCCAGGCAGGAGCTGTCGGCCAGCAGCACGGCCACGCGGTAGCGGCCCGGTGCCAGCGCATGAATGAGGCCGTAGCCGCGCTCCAGGCGCAGAAACCTGGGCTGGCCAGGGCGGGTGAGCAGCACATAGCGCGGCGCGGCCAGCTCCTTATAATTCGGCCCGGCATCGGAGGGGCGCGGCGGCAGGCGCAGCTCCAGCCGGCCCAGGCCTGGCGGCGTATGGTAGGGCACCTCGAGCCGGGTGTCGAGGTAATCGAAGGCCGTAATGGCTGACCATCCTGGGCGGCGTTTAAAATCGGCTTCGGTGTAGGCAAAGCCCTTCAGCGGCAGCCAACTGGAGTAGGCATGGCCGTTGAGCGGGCCCAAAATTCCGGCATCCAGGCACTGCATTTTCAGCAGGGTGGCCCCGAACGAATACTTATACAGCGGCTCAAACAGAAACTTGCGCCGCAGGCCGTCGGCATCGCGCAGCAGCACCGAGTCGGGTCGGAAGGGGCCGCTGACCATGGCATCGCGATAATGCAGGCGCGTGGGCGGGCGCAGCGCCGGCCCCTGCCGCAGCGTGGTGGCTGCCAGCCCCGTGCCATCCAGCACCACCAGCGAGCGTTGCAGGCCCAGCAACTCGCTGGGCGCCAGCGTCGGCTGGCGCTTTTCTACACTCAGCTCGGCGCAGGGGTGGTTCACGTCGATGCTGAGCGTGAGCTTGTGCAGGGGCCGCAAATACACCTCACGCAGCGTCACGAATCGCGTGGCTGTGCGCACGCTGATTGTGTGGAAGCCGCTGTCGGCCAGCATGGTATAAGGGTCGTTGCGGTTCACGTCGTAGATGTAGCCGGGCTGCCCGTCCACGTACACGGCCACCGGCGGCTGCACCCGGCCGGAGTCAACCAGAAAAACCGCCACCTGCGCCAGCCCGCCCGGCGCCGGCCGGTACTCGTGGAAAGTGCCCGTTTCCGGGTACAGAAACTGGTAAAACGTCAGTGAATCGAGGGCCAGCACGTGGCGCCAGCGCGCCCAGGGCAGCAGCTTTTGCGCCGACTTGCCGTCGAAGCTTTCGGCCAGCTGGAAACGGCGCAACGACTGCCGGCCCTGCACCGGCCGCGCCACGCGCAGCTGCGGCAACTCGGGGGCGGCGCTTTGCTCAAACTTGCTGGTGTAGGCGTAGCTCGTCAGGTCGGCGTGGGGCACGGGGCGGCCCCGCTCGTCGGTAACGGCGTAGCGCAGGCTGATGCGCTGGCCCGGGTAGGCCACGGCCGGCTGCTCGGCACTGACGACGAGCTGCGGGCCGGGCCGCGCCATCGTGAACTCGGCTGCGCGCAGCGAGTCGCCCCACCAGTAGTGCAACGAGGCAGACCACGGCTCGGGGCCGGGGTGCGGCAGGGCCAGGCGGAGCGTATCGGCGTAGCCGCGGTAGCGCAGGCGGTTGCCCTGGTAGAGGTAGTACCAGAAATGCAGCCGGTGTGGGTTGCGCACGGCCAGCACCAGCGAGTCGGCCCGGCGGTCCGACAGCAGCGTGAGGTCGGCATTGTCGGCGTCGAGGTCGAGGCTGGCGCGGCGGCCTTGCTCATCGCGCAGCTCGTAGGAATCGGCGTGGGCGTCCACTTTCAGCGCCCGCGGCAGCTGCACCGGCCCCCGAAACAGCCAGCCGCTGCCCAGCTCGTTGGCCGTCGAGATGCGGAGCGTGGCCGCGTGCGGCTGGCTTCGGCCCAGGTGCCGGTACTCCAGGTGCACCGAGTCGCCGCGCAGCTCGGCGTGCAGCTCGCCGGGGTCGTGGCGGAAGTCCACGGCGGCGCTCTGGGTGCGGCGCTCGTTGTCGGAGGTCAGCAGCGTGGCCTGCACGTTGTAGCGAAAGTCCACGTCGGGCAGTGCGTTAGCGGGCAGGTCGAGGCGGGTTTCGCCCAGCGCGTCCAGCGCCCGGCTTTTCGTCCAGAGCGTGTCGGGCATAAACAACTGCCGGCCCGGCAGCGCGCCCGGCGCGCCGGTTGGCGTCACGCTCAGCCGCAGGCGGGCGTCGAGCAGGTTGAGGTCGTTGGCATCGGTGCCGCGCACGAATATGGCCTGCGGCTGGCCCTGGCGCTGGGTTTTTTCGGACACGCGCAGCGTGTAGTGGCTGTTTTTGAGTTCGTAGTCTTCGAGCCGAAACGACCCGCTGGCCAGCACCCGCCCGCGCCGGTCTTTCAGCCGGAAGCCCACGTAGGTATCGGGACGCAAACCCAGCGAGTCGCTCAACGGCAGAGTGTAGTGGTAGCTGCCGGGCCGGCTGGGGCGCAGCAGGGCAATGCGCTTGCCGTTCTCGCTGTCGTAGCCATTGCTGCCCAGCCAGAGAGTGAGGGGACGGCGGTAGGGCCGTCCGTTTTTCCGGCGTAGCACGCGGGCTTTCAGGCGCAGGGTGTCGCCGGTGGGGCGGTAGCGGGGCTGGCTGGTGGCCACGTAGTTGGCCCAGCGGCCTCGCTCCTCGTCCTCATCCTCATCCTCGTCCCGGCTGTATTCGCGGCGGCTTTGACGCTCGTCGCGCACGTCTTCGTTGAAGATGGAGCGCAGCAGGCCGATGGGGCCGGTTGATACCCCGCTTGCGTGGCGCAGCTCCTGCACCAGCTGCCGTACCGGTCGGCTCAGGTAGCCCAGCGGGAAGCCATAAAGCCCGCGCCAGTAGGCCCGCCGCAGCCAGGGGGTAGTCGACGGTCGGCCAGTTAGCCGGCCACCGCCGGGCAAGACCTGTTCGAGGGCGTGGTAGGTGGTGCGCCCGCCGGCCGTCACGGCCAGCAGGCCGGCCCGGCCGCCACCTGCCCACCGGAACGTCTGGGTCGCGGCGTCAAAGGCCAGCGGCTTGCCGCGCAGGGCCACCTGCGCATCGGGCAGCAGCCGGCCCAGCGAGTCGCGCACCACCAGGCTCAAGTCCACCTGATTGTCTACCACCAGCACTTCGCGGTCGGCCTCGGTGCAGAGCTGGTACACCAGCTGCGGGCCTTCGGTGTGGGCCACGAGGTAGTAGCCCAGCGGCAGCGCCAGGGGCCGGGGTTTGTCGGTGGGAAACGAATCGACGGGCTGGTTGAAAAACTCGGGCCGGGCCGCCTCCAAGCCGCGCTCATACAGCTGGCGGGCTTGCTCGTCGCTGATGCGGAACACCTTGGTGAGGTAGCTGGTCTGGCGGGCCTGCGCCACCGGCTGCTGGGCGTAGGCAGGTTGGAAAAACAGCAGAAACAGAGCGGCGAAGAGTAGCAGAGGGCGCATAAGCAGGCAGGAAGACGTTTCCCATCCGATGCAGGCCCGCGGCGGAATGCATACCGCCACACGCAAAAAGGCCCGGCGTTGGCCGGGCCTTTTTGCGTGTCAGGGAGCAGTCGTCGCGCCCAAACGGTCAGTAAAAGAGCCTCATGCCTTAGCGTTGCTTGCCAAGCAGGGCGGCTCGCGGCAAAGCTCCAACTTTAGCGGGGCGCCACCCGCGCCACCACGGCGAAGAGTGGGTCGGAGCGGCCGGGCGGCTGGGGGCTGCGGTCGAGCAGTTCGATGGCGTGCCAGCCGTCGGCGGTAGTCAGGTACTGGCGCACCAAGGCCAAGTGGCCACGGTCGTCGAGGGCGTGCCAGGCGGCAACGGCCTTGCTGGGAAAGCAGCGGTTGGAAAAGGTGACAACCAGCGGCGCCTCGGGCCGCAGCACGCGGGCCAATTCGCGCAGCACCGTCACCGGCTGCGTCAGGTAGTCGATGGACACGCAGATGGCAGCCCCGTTGAACTCGTCGTCGGCGAAAGGCAGGACGGGCTGCTGGTTGAGGTCTTGCACCACGAAGGATTCGAGGCGCGGGTTGGCTTTGAGCTCGGCTTTGTTCATGCCCAGGCCCACCACGCGGCGGTAGGGCACCTCGGGCGGCAGGTGGCTCACCCAACTGCTCATCAAATCGAGCAGCGCGGAGTCCGGCGCGAAATACTCGCGGTAGAGCTGCGTGACGGCCGCAATGGCGCGGTCGTCAATGTGCGTCACAAAGCGCGGGTGGTGGTAGAATTCCGCGTCGGGCGTTTCGTCCTGGCGACGGAAGAGGTTGGCGGGAAGGGCGTCGTCGGGAGTCATGAATCCGTAGTACGCAACTGACGGCTTCGGGTAGGAGCGGCCGCCTAGGGCCGCTTTACGGAAGCGGCCGCCGCGAAACGTACACCACCGCCGGGCGGCCCACGGTGGGGTCGATGGCCTCGCCGGTACTGGTATCGAAGCGCAGGCCGGAGGCTGCCACGTACAGCCGCTGCTGCCCATCGAGGTACAGTCCCTTAAGGTAATGACCGGTGGGCAGACGCATCTTGGTTTGCGTGGTGCCGTCCGTTCGCAGCAGGTCGGAGGCGACCACCAAGCGGCTGGTGGAGTTGGCGATGGGCTGGGTGTTTTCCTGGGTGCGGTACGTGTTGCCAGCGGCTTCTACCCGGCCAAAGGGCTGGGTCAAGCGGTAGTACTTCTCGCGGCCCCGGGGCACGGTGTTCACATGCACCCACGTTTTACCGAGGTCGGTGGTGAAGTAATCGACAAAGGAGGCCGTTTTCTGGCCTTGGGCATCGGTGAGGTAGTTGCTTAAGGCAAAAATCGTGTCATTGCGCGACACAAAGCCGTAGGTAGCACTCGCAAAGTTCTTCCGCTCCTGCCAAGTTTTGCCTTGGTCGGAAGTGGCGTAAATGTGTGCCTTTGTCGAAACCAGCAGGGTTTTATCGATGTCGCCCCAAATGGAATAAGCTTCATCGCCATCAAAAACAGTCTTTATTTCCAGCTTTATCCAATCCGGGTCTTCGGTTTCGCGGGGCGTTGCTTCAGGGTCTTTTTTTTGGCAGGCCACCGCGAGTAGCCCGGCGGCGAGCAGAAGGGAAGGGTGTTTCATAGCGGAAGGTCTCAGGAAAACCGATTGGAAAGGGACAACGCCGACGTATGAGCTGGCAACTAAAGGTAGGCGCTATTTCCGAGGAACGCCAGCCGACTGCGGAGCTAAAAACTCCCGCAGATACGGTGCCGTTCGGCTCTCGCGCACCTTGGCCACCGCGCGCGGCGGGCCGGCAGCCACCACGCGCCCGCCGTCCTCGCCCGCGCCGGGTCCGATGTCGATAACCCAATCGGAACCCGCCACCACGCGCATCTCGTGCTCCACCACAATGACGGTGTTGCCGGCCTCTACCAGGCCTTCGAGTTGCAGCATCAGCTTCTCGGTGTCGGAAGGGTGGAGGCCGGTGGTGGGCTCGTCGAGCACGTAGAGCGTGTTGCCGCGGCCGATGCGCTGCAGCTCGGTGGCCAGCTTGATGCGCTGGGCCTCGCCGCCCGAAAGCTCGGTGGCGGGCTGGCCCAGGCGCAGGTAGCCCAGGCCCACTTCGCGCAGCACGGTGAGGGCGCGGTGGATGGCGGGCTCGTCGGCGAAGAACTCCCAGGCGTCGTCCACGGTCAAACCCAGCACCTCGGCAATGTTGCGACCCTGGTACTGCACCTCCAGTGTTTTGGCGTTGTAGCGGGCGCCGTGGCACACCGGGCAGGGCGCGTACACGCTGGGCAAAAACAGCAGCTCCACCATCACGAAGCCTTCGCCCGAGCAGTTTTCGCAGCGCCCTTTGGCCACGTTGAAGCTGAAGCGGCCCGCGTCGTAGCGGCGCTTGCGGGCCTCGGGCGTGGCCGCGAACAGCTTGCGCACGTGGTCGAACAAGCCGGTATAGGTGGCCATGTTGGAGCGCGGCGTGCGGCCTATGGGCTTCTGGTCGACGCGAACTAAGCGCTTGATTTTATCCAGACCCGCCGTAATCTGCCCGCCCAGTGTGGCGGGCGCGGGCGCTGCCAGCGGGTCGGCTTCCTCTTCCTCGGCCTCAATGGTCTGGCCCAGGCTTTCGGCCACCAGTTCCACCAGCACCTGGCTCACGAGGCTGGACTTGCCCGAGCCCGACACGCCCGTAACCGTCGTGAACACGCCCAGCGGAAATTCTACAGAGAGGTTTTCCAGGTTGTTGCGCGTCACACCCGCCAGCTTCAGCCAGCCGGTGGGCGTGCGGGGCGGCACGTCGGGCAGCGCGGAAGTATCGAACAGAAACTGGCGCGTCTGCGAAGCTTCGATACCTTTCAAGCCCTCGGGCGGGCCGCTGTAGAGGATTTCGCCACCTTTTTCGCCGGCCGCGGGGCCCACATCCACGAGCCAGTCGGCTTGGCGGATGACGTCCAAATCGTGCTCCACCACGAACAGCGAGTTGCCCGCGCCTTTGAGGCCCGCCAGCGCGTGCAACAGCGCCTCAGTATCGGCTGGATGCAGGCCGGCGCTGGGCTCGTCGAGCACGTACACCACCCCGAACAGGTTGGAATACAGCTGGGTGGCCAGCCTCAAGCGCTGCAGCTCGCCGGGCGAAAGCGTGGGCGTGCCGCGCTCCAGCGACAAGTAGCCCAGCCCCAAATCAAGCAGCACCGCCAGCCGCGCCGCCAAATCCTCGGCAATGCGCCGGGCCACGATGGCCTGCTCCGGGTGCGCCAGGTGGCCGGCCGTTTTGCCCGCTGCAAAAGGCTGCAACAGCGCCGCCAGCCGCTTCAGCGGCAGCCGCGACATGTCGGCAATGTCCAGCCCGGCAAATTTCACGCTCAGCGACTCCACCCGCAGGCGCTTGCCGTGGCAGGTGGGGCAGTCGGAACCCAGCATGTACTGCGCCACGCGCTTCTTCATCAGCGCGCTTTGGGTGGTGGCGAAGGTGTGCAGCACGTACTTCTTCACGCCCGTGAAGGTGCCCATGTAGTTCGGCGGCTCGCGCCGCTTGATGGCGCGCTGCGTCTGCTCGGGCGAGTAGCCGGGATACACCGGTAGCACGGGCTGCTCCTCGGTGAAGAGTATCCAGTCCCGGTCCTTTTGGGGCAGGTCCTGCCAGGGTGTATCCACGTCGTAGCCCATGCTCACCAGAATGTCGCGCTGGTTCTGGCCGCCCCAGGCCTGGGGCCAAGCCGCAATGGCGCGCTCCCGAATGGTGAGCGTGGGGTCGGGCACCATGCTTTGCTCGGTCACCTCATACACGCGGCCCAGGCCGTGGCAGGTGGGGCAGGCGCCCTCGGCGGTGTTGGGCGAGAAGGCTTCGGCGTAGATGATGCCCTGGCCGGCCGGGTAGTCGCCGGCCCGCGAGTACAGCATGCGCAGCAGGTTGGACAGCGTGGTGACCGAGCCCACCGACGAGCGGGTGCTGGGTGCGCCGCGCTGCTGCTGCAACGCCACCGCCGGCGGCAGCCCCTCAATGGCCGTCACCTCGGGCACCGCCATTTGGTGGAACAGCCGCCGCGCGTAGGGCGACACCGACTCCAGGTAGCGGCGCTGGGCCTCGGCGTAGAGCGTGCCAAAGGCTAAGCTGCTTTTGCCCGAGCCCGACACGCCGGTGAACACCACCAGGGCATCGCGCGGAATGTCAACGTCGACGTTTTTGAGGTTGTGTTCGCGGGCGCCGCGGACGCGAACGAAGCCGTCAGCGCGGGCATCGGCAGGAGAGGGGGGCGGGGAAGCAGGCATGGCCGGCTAACGCGAAGCTCCCCCCCGAGGTTAATGGCCGGCCCGGCAAACGCGGGCAGCAGACAGCGCCAGTCCAGAAAAAACAAACGTGAACGGTACGGCTATCAAGGCTCTTAAATCGAAGGCATTCGGGGAAGCGTGTGTAGGATTTTGTTTAGGATTGTGTGTATAAAAATTAAACAAAAACAAGAATAGGGTCGTAACTCAAGCACAACATATTTTTTGGTTCTCGCATTAATTGGCGTTATAAATAATGGGTATATGTCTGATTCAAAACAACATGCGGAAGTGTAGGAGTACTGCGACTTCATTAATAAGCGGGAGTTTCCCTGCGTAGCCGCCAAAACCGCCCTGACCTGGCAGCAGCTCCACTGCCTGGTCGTCGACCACATGGCTTGTCCGAAAGACGACGCAGCCATTCTGGATTTTCTCTACGAGTTTGTGGACACCTACCGGCAATCGGAAAAGCTGTACCACAGCGCGGCCATCATTTTCCGCGGACCCACGGCGCCCAGCGAAGCCATGTTTGAGGAGTTGTTCTGGCAGCGGCTGCAGTCCCTGGCCAACCTCGATGCGCAACGCTACGGCTACGACCCCCGCGTGGTGGCCGACCCGGCTTCATCTGACTTCAGCTTTAGCCTCAAGGAAGAAGCGTTTTTTGTGGTGGGCCTGCACCCGGGTAGCTCCCGCGCGGCGCGGCAGTTTGGCCACCCTACGCTGGTGTTCAACGCCCACGCGCAGTTCGAGCAAATCCGCGCCAACGGCCGCTACGATGGCCTGCGCGACACCATCCGCAAGCGCGACGTGGCCTATTCCGGCTCCGTGAACCCCATGCTGCAAAACTTCGGCGAAGCCTCCGAAGTGTACCAATACACCGGCAAAGTCTACGACGATGCCTGGAAATGCCCTTTCCTCAGCCCCCATGCCCAGCACCCCCCACTTAATTCCGCCGCGTAGCGGCACGGCCTTCGTCCTGCGCCAGGGCCAACGCCTGAAAGTAACCGACCCGCAGGGCGAGCAGGTGTCCGATTTCGTGTGCTTCAACCTGCACGACACGGCCGAGTACCTGTCGTCGGGCCGCACCATCGACTACGCTGAAACCATCTTCCTCACCGCCGGCCACCCGTTCTACTCCAACCGGAGCAACGTCATGTTTGAGCTGGTGGAAGACACCGTGGGCCGGCACGACTTCCTGCTCACGCCCTGCTCGGCCGACACCTTCCGCATTATCTACGGGCACGAGCACCCACACCGCGGCTGCTTCGGCAACCTCAGCGAGGCCCTGGCTCCGCACGGCATCACGCCCGACCAGATTCCGATTTGCTTCAACATTTTCATGCATGTGACTGTGGACGGCGAAACCGGCAAAGTAGGCGTGCTACCGCCCAAAAGCCGCGCCGGCGACTACGTGATACTGGAAGCTAAAATGGACCTCGTGGTAGGCATGACCGCCTGCTCGGCCGAGATGTCGAACAACTACGCTTTCAAGCCCATAGCCTACGAGGTGCTGGATTAACCCGCACCGTTGGCGTGCAGGGTTCGCGCATCGCGCAGCCTGCCTTGAAAAGTGGTGCGCTGTACCAACGACGGCGGGTTCTGGCGGCGGGTTAAAAAAGCCTGTTCACTGGCTAAAACAGTTGAGCTTAAGTTTCTGCCCAGCCATGGAAGTCTCGAAGCTGCCTGCTGCAAGAGTGTGCGCTTCTGCCAAATAGTGCCCATCTTCGCAACCTGCAACGGGCCATGAAAACTTTTCTACTGACACTCTTGATGGCTGGGGCGAGTTTGGCCGCCCGCGCCCAAACCTTCTACCCCGACCTCGACCTGCAGACGCTGGACGTGCCCGGCCGCGTGGTACACGTGGAGCAGGTGCTCGACGGCCGCGCCGGCACGCCGCCCATCGGCATTGCTTACCGCGCCGGCCGGGCCGCCGCCATCGAATTTCGGCAGGGGGTAGGACCGGCCCTCACCGCTTTCGCGCTCCGCCAGCTGCCCGCCCGCCCCACCGACCACCCCGTGGTGCTGTGCCTGCGCAGCCTGCACCTGGGCGAAACCCTGGGCGGCCCCCGCGAGCAGGCCACCGCCGACCTCACCGCCGACGTGTACGAGCACCTGCCCGACGGCTACCACTTCGTGCAGGCCGTGGCGGCCCACGCCAGCACCCAGGGCCGCGAGGTGACGTACTGGCACGCCGTGCACCTGGCCCAGATGCTGGCCCAGTGCCTCGGCCAGCTGAACACGGCCGACTGGGCTGCCGGGGCCGCCCGCCCCGCCCGTCTCCTCACGGCCCTGCCCACCGATGCGCCGGCAGCCGGGCGCCGGGCGGCCATCCTGCGCGAGACACCGCGCCGGGGCCTGTACTTCCGCTTCGAGGAGTTTTTGCAGAACCGGCCCGACACTACCCTGACCTTCGCCCTCGACACGGCGCGGGCGCGGCGCTACCCCAGCCCCATTGCCACGGCGCAGTGGCTGGGCGTGGCGCGCGTGCGCCCCAAGGTGCGCTTCGGAGCCAACCCCGACGCAACCCTCGGCGAGGACCTGTGGGGCTTTTGCGACGGGCAGCAAGTGTTTGTGAAATACAACAAGCTGTTTTACCCGCTCACGCGCCAGGGCAGCTTCTTCACCTTCGTGGCCGAAGCCCCGCTCGACCAGCTGCACGCCGAGGCCTTGGCCCAAAGCCAGAGCCGGGCGGCCATGCTGGCGGGCTTGGTAGGGGCCGCCGTGGCCCGCACCAACATGCCCGACCACACTGCCGAGCCCATGACCTATGGCCTCGACATGACGACCGGCGCGCTGGGCCCGTTTCCCGCCCTGGGCACCCCCGTTCGGACCGATACCGCCTACGTGTACCTCTACCGGCCCGCCCAGGCGGCCGACGCCCCGCCGGTGGGCGTGTTTGTGGATGGCCGCGAGATGGGCGCGCTACGCCCCGGCCAGTACCTGGAGGTGCCTTGGACGCGCTTCGGCAAGCCCATGCGGCTGTGCCTGAACGGCGTGCCCGTGTCCAACCCCTGCCAGCTGCTGGTGCCCAATGCCGCGCAGCTCAGCTACTTAAAAATAGACGCCTCCCGGAACGGACCCGCCTGGCAGTGGATGTCGCCCCGCCAGGGCTCGGCCGAGCTGGACGAGCTCGACAAGCTCCGCAAGTAGGCGCCGCTGCCCCGGCAGCCGCCCAAAGCGGGCAAACCCGCGCCGGCGCTTACGGCTCGTTTTCGAAACGGCGCAGACGCTTCTTGCTGAGCTTATAGCTCAGAATGGCCGGGATGTAGAACGTGACGTCCGCCAGCAGCTTGGCCAGCAGAATGCCCACCGCAAAGTGGCCCAGCCAGCGCGGCAGGTAGTAGAGCAGGTCGGGGCGAATGACGAGACTATCGAGCACTTCGGCCGGGCCGAATTCCACGGCCAGGGCCCGCAGGTTTTGGCCCAGAGTGCGCCAGGTGTAGGCGTAGCCCCGTCGCCGCCTTGCCTGCTGGGTCTGGCGCACGTCCAGCGCCAGCAGCAGGCCGAAGTAAGCCACATTGCCCGCCCAGGTAGCCGCAAGGGCCGTCCGCGCCCCGCTGCGCGTGGCCCGCATCACCAGGCCGGCTGCTACCAGCGTGGCCACTGCCGAGAGCAGCTCGGCGGGCAGGTAGCGCCGCAGCCATTCGCGCAGTCGTTGCTTCATGGCGGGAGAAATGGGTTTTGACGTTGGGGGCGGCGTGTCGGGTGGGCCGCCCTGCCGATGCGCCCCTGAGCTACTCCCGTTTCAGCAGGCTGGCCGAGTTCATGCAGTAGCGCAGGCCGCTTGGTTCCGGCCCGTCGGCGAATACGTGCCCGAGGTGCCCGCCGCACACGTTGCAGCGCGCCTCCATGCGCTGCATGTTGAAACTCTCATCGAAGAAATACGCAATGGCATTGCGCGCCGCCGGCTGCCGGAAGCTGGGCCAGCCCGAAATGGCGTGGTACTTCTCGTCGGCCTCGAACAGCACCGTGCCGCAGCCGGCGCAGGCGTAGCGGCCGGGCTCGTAGGCGCGGCAGTAGGCGTTGCGGTAGGGCGGCTCGGTGGCCTGCTGCCGCAGCACGGCAAACCGCCCGGGCGGCAGCCGCGCGGCCCATTCGGCGTCCGAAAGCTCCACGCGCCGGGGCGGCTCGGGGTTGCCGTATTTGGCGTAGGTGATGATGTCCTTCCAGCGCAGCATCGGGGCCTGACGTTCAGGGCACTCAACCACTGGTGGCCAGCAGGGCCTCTGCCGCCACGGGGTCTTCCACTTCGATGATGAGCTGCTGGTACTCTTCGTCGCGCAGGTCGATGACCAGGAGGTTGGCCGCGTTGCCCACGTCGACGAACATGGGCTTGTGGCTGGCCTGGTGGTCGAGGTAAAAGGTGCCGGCTTTGACCAGGCCGGGCACCGAGGTGCCGCCCGCGCGCAGGCCTTCGAGGCGTTGCGCCGCCGTGGGGTCGTGCCGCACGCCAATGATGTGGGAGCGGGGCACGGTCAGCTCGCTTTTGAAAGCCAGCACCTTGTGCAGGCCGCGAACAGTGAACACAACCGTGTCGTGATGGACAGTGACTTCAACCATGGCCGAAAGCTTAGGGAACGAGGGAAGGGGCGGCACTCGGCACGGCCGCCGCGCCCGCGGCATTCGGCGCCGACTGGCCGGCTGTTTGGGTGCGCATCAGCAGCAAGTATACGCCGCCCGACACCAGGAAGCCCACAAACCACGAGTAATTGTAGAGGCTCACCAGCGCCGGCCAAACTGCGTCCTTGCCCAGCGCCCCCACCGCCACCAGGAAGCCCGGGATGTTGGGCAACACCCCCAGCACCAGGGCCCAGATGGCGGCCCGGTTCACGCCGTTGCGGTAGGCGTAGGGGCCGCGGTACTGGTAGAGGCCGGCCAGGTCGAGGCGCTGGCGGCGCAGCAAGTAGTAGTCCACAATCATGATGCCGCCGATGGGGCCGAGCAGGCCCGAGTAGCCCACCAGCCAGGTGAAAATGAAGCCCGTGGGGTCGGCAATGAGCTTCCAGGGGAAGGTGAGCAGGCCAATGACGCCGGTGATGTAGCCGCCGGTTTTGAAGCTGATGCGCTCGGGCGAGAGGTTGGCGAAGTCGTTGGCCGGGCTCACGATGTTGGCCGCGATGTTGGTGGCCAGCGTGCTCAGGGCCACGGCCAGCATGGCAAAGCTCACCAGCAGCTTGCTGTCGAACTTGCCGGCCAGCACCACCGGGTCCCAGATGGTTTTACCGTAGATGACGAACGTGGCCGAAGTCACGACCACGCCCACAAACGAAAACATGGTCATCGACGTGGGCAGCCCAATGGCCTGGCCCAGCTGCTGAGCGCGCTGGCTGGTGGCGTAGCGCGTGAAGTCGGGGATGTTGAGCGAGAGCGTGGCCCAGAAGCCCACCATGCCCGTGAGCGACGGAAAGAAGAACGCCCAGAACTGCGCGCTATCGGTGAACTTGCTGGGCTGCGCCAATATCGGCCCCAAGCCCTTGCCCGCCGCAATGGCCCACCACAGCAACGCCAGTGCCGCCACTGGCAGGAAAAATGCCTTGAACACCAAGAGCTTGCGGATGCTGTCGACCCCCTTGTGCACGACGTACATATTCAGGAGCCAAAACAGGAAAAACAGCAGCGCCGGCCCGGTGGTCAGGCCCCAGCTAGCCGGAAACACGGCCGGCAGCGTGGCCAGCCCCGGCACCCAGAGCACCGCCATCTGATACAGCGCGTAGCCGCCAATCCAAGTTTGAATGCCGAACCAGCCGCAGGCGATGATGGCCCGCAGCAGGGCCGGCACATTGGCCCCGCGCACCCCAAAGCTGGCCCGCGCAAACACCGGGAACGGGATGCCGTACTGCGCGCCCGCCCGGCCGTTCAGCAGCATGGGCACCAGCACAATGGTGTTGCCCAGGAAGATGGTGAGCAGGGCCTGCCACCAGTTCATGCCGCCCTCGATGAGCGAGCTGGCCAGCATGTAAGTCGGGATGCACAAGCTCATGCTCACCCAGAGCGCGGCGTAGTTGCCGGTGCCCCAGGTGCGCTCGGCGGGCGCCACAGGGGCCAGGTCGGGGCTGGTGAGGCCGGCGTCGGGAGTATGGGTGGCAGTAGCGGTATCCATGGGTGAGTCAAACTAAATGGAACGTCATGCTGAGCACAGTCGAAGCATCTCTACCGCAATAGTAAATAATTACTTGCGCAGTAGAGATACTGCGACTTACTCAGTATGACCTTGCTTCACTGCTCATCCCTCACCGCAGCAGCCCGGCCAGCTGCTCCACCAATACCGGCACGCTCAGGGCGCCCATCACCAGCACCACCAGCCAGCCGGCGGCCAGCATCCAGCGCGGGTGGCGGTAGGAGCCCATCAGGCGGCGGCTGGTGGCGGCTACCAGCACAATGCTCAGGGCGATGGGCAGAATCAGGCCATTCACCGCGCCGGCCACTACCAACAGCTGCGCCGGCTTGCCCACCAGCACAAACACGCTGGTGGAAAGCACGATGAACACGGAGATGCACAGCCGCTCGTGGCGCGCAAACACCGGGTGAAAGGTCTTGAAAAACGACACCGACGTGTAGGCCGCGCCCACCACCGACGAGATGGCCGCGCTCCACAAAATCACCCCAAACACCCGAAAGCCCGCCTCGCCGGCCGCCGCGCGAAACACGCCCGCGGCAGGGTTGTCCTTATCGAGCACCGCCCCGTGCACCAGCACGCCCACAATGGCCAGAAACAGCACAAACCGCATAACGGTGGAAATGACGATGCCGCTGAGGGCGCTGCGCGTCACCTCCACCTGGTTGCCCGGGCCCTTGATGCCCGCATCGAGCAGCCGATGCGCGCCCGAAAACGTGATGTAGCCGCCCACCGTGCCGCCCACGATGGTAACAATAGCCGCCGCGCTAATCTGCGTCGGCATCACCGTGTGGTGCAGCGCCTGCAGCAGCGGCGGCCGGGCGCTGACGGCAATGCCCATCGTGAGCAGAATCTTGACCGTACCCAGCACCTTGGTAAAGCCGTCGAGCATCTTCCCAACTTCCTGCACCCAGAACAGCAGCAGGGCCACCGCGCAGCTTATCATGGCGCCCTGCTCGAAGCTCAGGCCGGTGAGCACATTCAGCCCCAGCCCGCAGCCGGCAATGTTGCCGATGTTGAAGGCAAAGCCGCCCAAAATCACCATCGCGGCCAGAAAATACCCCAGGCCCGGCAGCAGCCGGTTGGCCAAATCCTGCGCCCGCAGCTCGCTCACGGTGAGGATGCGCCAGGTGTTGAGCTGCGCGCCGATGTCGAGCAGCACCGAGAGCAAAATGACGAACCCAAAGCTGGTGAGCAACTGCTGGGTAAACACCGTAGTCTGGGTAAGGAAGCCCGGCCCGATGGATGAATTCGCCATCAAAAAGGCCGCCCCAAGCGTGGCGCCGCCCCACCAGCGCGCCCGTGGCTGGGGCCTCATGGGGCCACGGCCGGGCCGGCCGCTTGCAGCTGCACCCCGGCGGCGCGCAGCTCCTGGTGCAGGCGCCGGGCAAACTCCAGGGCGTGGGCGCCGTCGCCGTGCAAACACACGGTATCGGCCCGCAGCGCCACCTCGGTGCCCTGCTGGCTGCGCACCGTACCGGTTTGCACCATTTGCAGCACCTGGGCAATGGCCTGGTCGGCGTCGGTGATGAGGGCATCGGGCTGGCGGCGCGGGGTGAGGATGCCGTTGGCCTGGTAGGTGCGGTCGGCAAATACCTCGTGGGCCGTGCGCAGGCCCAGCTGCTCGCCGGCCCGGGTCAGCTCCGAGTTGGCCAGGCCGTAAAGCACCAGCTCGGGCTGTACCTTGTACACGGCCTCGGCAATGGCCTGGGCCAGGGCGGCGTTGGTAGCGGCCATGTTGTAGAGGGCGCCGTGTGGCTTGAGGTGGTGCAGGCGGCCGCCCTCGGCCTGGGCCACGGCGTGCAGGGCGCCGAGCTGGTATACCGTCATGTCAAACGCTTCTTCGGCCGAAATATCCAGGTTGCGCCGGCCGAAGCCCACCAGGTCGGGCAGGCCGGGGTGGGCGCCGAGGGCCACGCCGTGCCGCAGGGCAGCGCGCACAGTGCGCTTCATCACGCCCGGGTCGCCGGCGTGGAAGCCGCAGGCAATGTTGGCCGAGGTGATGAAGGGCAATAGAGCCTCGTCGTTGCCCAGCGTCCAGGCGCCGAAGCTTTCGCCCATGTCGCAGTTCAAGTCGACGGTAGGAATTGGGGGCATACGCGTTGAGTTTAAAAAGCGAAAAAACGGCGCAGACGTAGAACCTCACCCCCTGACCCCTCTCCTCAGGGAGAGGGGGCACCGGACTCGCTGCTGACGAAGTTCGTTTGGAAATCGTCCTCACGAACCGGTGCTCCCTCTCCCTGAGGAGAGGGGGTCAGGGGGTGAGGTTGACACGCAGCGCAATGCCCCGCCGCAACGCCCGCAGCTGCCGTTCCTGCGCAAGGTACAGCGCCTGCGCCTCCGCCAGCGTTACTCGCTGAAACCATAGCTGCTGACCCGGCCGCAACTGCGCCAACACCGGGAAATCGGCCGTAATAACCTGGGCCAGGCGCGGGTAGCCGCCGGTGGTTTGGTGGTCGGCCATGAGCGCTATGGGCTGCCCGCTTGCTGGCACCTGCACCGTGCCGAAAGTGACGGCACCTGACAGCAGTTCGGCATTCGTCTGGCGGTTCAACTCCGGCCCCTGCAGGCGGTAGCCCATGCGGTCGGCTTCCGGGCTTACCCTGAACGGCTGCTGCCAAAAGGCGCGCTGGCTGGCCGGGCTAAACTGCTCGTGCTCCGGCCCTGCTATAGCCCGCACCGTGGTTGCTGGCAACGGCGTGCCACACAGCCGCGGGCCGGGTGTATAAGATGCCTGGGCCCATGTTTTGGGCGAAGCAAGGGCGGCTAGCATTGCCATGAGTTTCTGGCCCAGCGGCGTTGGAGGCGCCGTTGGCAGCACGTCGCCGGCCCGCAACGCCCGGCCGTGCAGCCCGCCCAGCCCAGCCCGCAGATAAGTAGACCGGCTGCCCAGCACCAGCGGCACGGCCACGCCGCCCGCCACCGCCAGGTAGGCCCTGCAGCCGGCCGCCGCCGCGCCGAAGGCCAGCTCGGTGCCGGCCGCCACCCACACGGGCCGGTTCATTCCCACCGACCGGCCGTTGAGGGTGGGGGAGAGGTGGGCGCCCGTGAGGGCAATGAGGTGGTCGGCCTCGAAGCGGATGCGCGGGCCCAGCACCGTGATTTCGAGGCCGGCGGCATCTTCGGCATTGCCCACCAGTAGGTTGCCCACGCGCAGGGCCACGGCGTCCATGGCGCCGCTCACCACCACGCCGTCGGCCTGGTAGCCGTGGCGGCCAAGGTCCTGCACGGTGGTGAGCAGGCCGGGACGAAGGATGTTAAGGCTCATTCCGCTGAAGCTGCTCAAATTCCGCCCGGCCAATGGGCACGAAGCGCAGGCGCTGGCCCGCCTGCAGGCGGCTGGGCTGGGCCCGAGTGGGGTCGAACAGCCGCAACGGCGTGCGGCCGATGAGCTGCCAGCCGCCCGGCGTGGGCAGCGAATAAATGCCGGTTTGGGCGCCCGCGATGCCTACCGTGCCGGCCGGCACCTGCAGGCGCGGCCGGGCCCGGCGCGGGGTGGCCAGCCGCGCATCGAGCCCGCCCAGGTAGGGGAAGCCGGGCGCGAAACCTATCATGTACACCAGGTAGTCGGGCGCCGAATGCCGCGCCACTACTTCTTCCCTGCTCAAGCCGGCGTGCTGGGCTACCGCCTCCAGGTCAGGCCCGAACTCGTCGCCGTAGCAGACCGGGATTTCTACCACAGCGCCCTCGGAAGCCACCGGCGTGGCCAGCGCGGCGGGCAGCAACTGCCGCAGCACTTCGGTTATCTGCTCGTACGGCAGGCGGTGCCCTTGCCCATTCAGCAGCCACGGGTCATAGTACACCGTGAGGGTGGTGAAGGCGGGCACCAACTCGCGCAGGCCCGCAAAGGGGTGCTGCGTGAGGTAATGGCGCACGGCCTGGATGGCGCGGTGCGTTTCGGGGCCGATGGCGTGGCCAAATTCCAGCACCACGGCCGCGTCGCCCAGTGGAAACAGGCGCACGTCGGCTGCGGGCGTCGGCACTGGCAGATGGTTGGGCGCGGGGCTCACGGGCTGGCGGTTACTTTTGGGCTCTTTGCTTTTGCGCTTGTGCCGATGAATTATAGCGTCCGTAAATATGGCAGGGCCGGCGGCTTGCTGCTCGCCCTGGTGGCCGGGGCCTGCCAGCGCCCGCCCGTTGCCCAAACCAAGCTGCCCGCCGCTGCCAGCGCGCCTGCCGCGCCCATCCGCCCGCTGCCGCCCATCGAGAAAGGCGTGTCGGAGGTGCTGGCCGTGGCCCGTAAGCAGCGCATCAGCCGGGTGGCCTATGGCCTCGACCTGAATATTCCGGCCGAAAAAGCCAAACCCATTGCGGCCGAGGAAACCGTGACGTTTACCCTGCGCGATGCCGCCGACCCGGTGCAGCTCGATTTCAAAGCGCCCACTGCCAACCTGCACGGTCTTAAGGTGAACGGCCAGCCTGTTACCATCGACCACCGCGGCGAACACCTCGTGCTGCCCGCCTCGGCGCTGAAAATCGGCCGCAACGTGGTCGAAATCAGTCTCACGGCAGGCGAGCAGTCGCTCAACCGCAACGCCGACTACCTCTACACCCTGCTGGTACCCGACCGCGCCCGCACCGTGGCGCCGGTGTTCGACCAGCCTGATTTAAAGGCCACGTTTGAGCTGACCCTCACTGTGCCGAGACAGTGGCAAGCAGTAGCCAATGCGCCGCTGGTTGATTCAGTTGTAACCGCCGACGGCTTATTGCCGGGACGAAAGTTCTGCCACTTTGTTACCTCCGACAGCATTAGCACCTACCTGTTTTCCTTCGCGGCGGGCAAATTCTCGCGCCTGAGCCGCACGCTAGACAAGCGGGCCTTGACGCTGCTGCACCGCGAAACCGACCCGGCCAAGCTGCGCCTGAGCCTCGGCCCCATCTTCCAGCTGCACGCCGATGCGCTGGCGTTTATGGAGCAGTACACGGGCTTGGCGTATCCGTTTCAGAAGTTCGATTTTACGGCCATTCCCGATTTCCAGTACGGCGGCATGGAGCACGTGGGCGCCATCGACTACAAGGCCTCCACGCTGTTTCTGGACGAGGGTGCCACGCAAGACCAAGTACTGGCCCGCTCTAACCTAGTGGCCCACGAAACCGCGCACATGTGGTTTGGCGACTTGGTGACCATGCGCTGGTTCAACGACGTGTGGATGAAGGAGGTATTTGCCAATTTCATGGCCGACAAAATCACGCAGGTGGCGGTTAAAAACTCGAACTACGACCTCAAATTCGTCATCGACCACTACCCGGCGGCCTACGGCATCGACCGTACCGCCGGGGCCAACCCCATCCGGCAGCCGCTGGCCAATTTGCAGGACGCGGGCTCGCTCTACGGCAACATCATCTACCACAAGGCGCCCATTATGATGCGGCAGCTGGAGCGCCTGATGGGGCCCGAAGCCTTCCAGTCCGGCTTGCAGGAGTATTTGAAAAAATACGCCCACGGCAACGCCACCTGGCCCGACCTCATCGACATCCTCGACGCCCGCACCCCCGCCGACCTGCAGGCCTGGAACCAGGTGTGGGTGAACCAGCCCGGCCGGCCCGTGTTCAGCTACCGCATCAGCGGCGGCCACGACCAGCGCTACGGCATATATATGACCCAAACCGCCGAGGACGGCTCCGACCGTATCTGGCCCCAGGAATTTGAGGTCCTGATTGAGTCGGCCAGTGGCGAGCAGCAACAGGTGACCGTGAAGATGGATGGCCAGGAGAAGGGCACCCGCATCCCGTTTCTGCCGAAGCTTATCGTGTTCAACTCCACGGGTGTGGGCTACGGCGTGTTCCCGGCCGCACCGGAGCTGCTTGCTGGTGTGACGCAGCTCAAGAGCCCCGTAGCCCGGGCCGCCACCTACATCAACCTCTACGAAAACATGCTGCGCGGCGAGGCCACTGCGCCGCTGCAGCTGCTCGGGGCCTATCGCCAGGCCCTCACCCGCGAACCTGAGGAGCTGAACCTGAAGCTGCTCACGGGCCAGGCCAGCGCCATTTTCTGGCAGTTTCTCAGCCCCGCGCAGCGACAGGCGGTGGGCCCGGGGCTGGAAGCCGATTTGTGGGCCGCCCTGCAGAAAAACCCGGCCGCGAACTCGAAAAAGCAACTGTTCAAAACCTACCAGTCGGTGGCCCTGACCAAAGCAGCGCAGGCTCGCCTCTACCAAATCTGGCAGGCGCAGCAAGCGCCCGCGGGCGTGAAGCTGACCGAAGACGACTACACCGCCCTGGCCCTGGCGCTGGCCGTGCGCGACTACCCGGCCGCCGAGTCCATCCTGCCCCAGCAGCTGGCGCGCATCAAAAACGTGGACCGCCGCCAGCGGCTGGAATTTCTGATGCCGGCCCTCTCGCCCGACGGGGCCACGCGCGACGCCTTTTTCGCCACCTTGAAAGACGAGAAAGGCCGCGAGAAAGAAGCCTGGGTGACCTCGGCGCTCGGCTACCTGCACCACCCGCTGCGCCAGGCCACGTCGGAAAAATACCTGCCCGCCAGCCTCGATTTACTGGAAGAAATCCAGCTCACGGGCGACATCTTCTTTCCGTATTCGTGGCTGCAGGCCACGCTCGGCAGCTACCAGTCGCCCACGGCCGCCGCTACCGTGCGGGCCTTTTTGGCCGCTCACCCCAACTACAACCCCCAGCTGCGCGCCAAGCTCCTGCAAGCTGCCGACGACCTGTTCCGAGCCGAGAAGCTCGTGCGCTGAAAGCCCGGGTATTTCGTGTTCCACTTCATTCCGCATGAGCATCAGATTTCAGAAAAAGATGGCCGGGCTGCGGCACCTGCCACAGCGCCTGTTTCGGCTGAGTGGGTTCGATGTATTGGGTGGGTGGGCGCTGCTGGCGGCCTGCTCCGGGCCCGGCACGTCCGAGAAAGCGCCGGCTAAGGCGGAAGCCGAAGTGGCCGCAGCTGCGCCGGCCGCCCCGGCTCCCGCGCCAACGAAAAAAGATTTGCAAACCTTCTACGCCGGCACGCTGGGCGGCAAGCTGGCCGTGCGCCTGTGCCTGCTGCCCGCCGATACCGTGGTGGCTGGCGACTATTACTACGAGCCGCGAGGCGCGGGTATTGCCCTACTCGGCCAGCATGAGCCTGGCGGTCGGCTACGGTTGCGTGAGTTTACCAACAAGAAGCACCCCGACCGGCCCACGGCAGAATTCCTCCTGGTGACGGCTGCGCCCGACGGCTCGCTGGCCGGCACCTGGCGCACGCTGCCACCTGCCCGGCCGCGGCAGCTTGCCGTGACGTTGCGCCCCTACGCCCCGCCGCCCGGGGCCGACTGCCGCGTGCGCATCACCAACGCCGAGGACGGCGACCCCACCATCACGGTGCCCGACGCGGCCGTGACCCAGTTGCTGCGCGTGCAGCTGCGCCGCCTCGTGGCCGAAGACAGCGGCGACCCCGGCACCCAGATGCTGACCGCCGAATACGCCGACAACTGCCTGCTAAGCATTATGCTGCACAGCGAAATGGTGGGCGCCAACGTGACGCCGGGCATCAGCCACAGCGTGTATGACCTGCGCACCGGCGAGGGCATTTCGATAGAATCAGAAATTGACCCTAAAAAAGTGCCGGCACTGGTAGCCGAAGCCAACCGCCGCCTGCAGGCCCAGCTGCAGCGCTTCATCAACGACAACAAGGCGGAGGAAGGCGAAGGCGGCATTTTGCAGGAGGAAGACGTGGCCGGGCTGCGTCAGCAGCAGTACACCCGCGCCACCTTCGACGCCTACTACGGCAGCTACCTGCTCAACGATTCCGTGCGCTTTGACTTTCCCATCGAATACGAATACATGAACAGCTTCGTCTCCAAGATGTACACCAATGCCTTCGCGGCGCCCTTTTCCTTCGCTGAAATCCAGCCCTACCTGTTGCCCAACAGCCCCCTGCGCCGCTTGGCAACGGTCGCGGCAACGCCGCCGAAATAGTCCGCCACAGACGTAAGCAAACCCATGCCCGACGCCTACCAACTGCTCACCATCGAGGCCATCCGGCAGCACAGCGCCAACGCGCGCACGCTGGTGCTGCACCCCACGCCCGGCCAGGCGCTGCCCTACGCAGCCGGCCAGTATCTCACGCTGGTGCGCCAGGTGCACGGCCGCGAAATGCGCCGGTCGTACTCGTTCAGCTCGGCGCCGGGCTTGGGCGAGGTGCCGGCCATCACCGTGAAGCGCGTCGACAACGGCCTGTTTTCGCGCTGGCTGGTGGATGATGTGCGCGTGGGCGACGTGCTGCGCACCAGCGGCACGGGCGGCTTTTTCACCTTACCCCCTGATGTTGAGGAATACCAGCAGCTCGTTTTGCTGGCCGCCGGCAGCGGCATCACCCCCATTTTCTCCCTGCTCAAAGCGGCCTTGCACCAGCACACGCAGTTATCGGTGCTGCTCTGCTACAGCAACCGCACGCCGGCCGACGCGCTGTTTCTGGCGGAACTGCAGGCGCTGGCACAGCAGTTTGCCGGGCAGCTGCACCTGGAGCTGTTTTTCAGCCACGACCCCGCGCTCTACCGCGCCCACCTGCACCGCGAGCTGCTGGTCCAGCTAGTGGCCCGGCACGCCCCCGCGCCGCCCGCGCGCACCCTGGCCTACCTCTGCGGCCCCCTCGATTTTATGCGCATGGGCACCTACGGCCTGCACGAAGCCGGCCTGCCGCTGGCCCATATCCGGCGCGAGCTGTTCCAGACTGGCCAGCCCGCGCCGGCCCCCCTCGTACCACCCGACACGGCCGCGCACACCGTCACACTGCTGCTCCGCGGCCAGGCACACCGCCTCCTGGTGCAATACCCGCACACCATCCTCCAGGCGGCCAAACAAGCCGGCCTCAAGCTGCCCTACAGCTGCGAGGTGGGCCAATGCGGCAATTGCGCCGCCCGCTGCACCCAGGGCCAGGTCTGGATGAAGGCTAACGAAGTCCTCACCGACCGCGAGCTGGCCCGGGGCCTCGTGCTCACCTGCACCGGCTATCCCGTGGGCGGCGACGCCACACTGGAGCTGGGCTGAAGCAGACCGCGCAGCATTACAGCCCTTTCTCCAGCACCAGCAGCGTGAGGGGCTGCCGGGGGATGCCGAAGCGCGGGTCGGTGGGAAAGGGCTCGGTGCCGCCGGTTTGGCGGTAGCCCTGGCGCTCGTAATAAGCAATGAGCTCCGACCGCACCGAGATGACCGTCATCTTGCTGGTGGTGCAGCCGTGCTGCCGGCCGTAGTCTTCGGCCGCTTTCAGGAGGAACTTGCCTACGCCGTGCGCCTGCTTTTCCGGGTCGACGGCCAGCATGCCGAGGTACACCTTCGGGCCGGTAGGCTGGGCATAGAAGCTGCCTAGTAGCTCGTTGCTCTCGTCCAGGCACATAAGGATGGCAGCGCCGGGCACCGCCAGCATCTCGCGCAGCCCTTCCTCGTCGATGCGCTGCCCGTCGAGCAGGTGCGCCTCGGTGGTCCAGCCTTGGCGGGAGGCGTCGCCGCGGTAGGCGCGGTTCACGAGGCGGGTGAGGCGAGGGACGTCGGTGGTGGTGGCGGTGGCGAGAATCATTATAAGAGCATGCTACAGCAAAATTATCAACCCTGCCTGGAATAGGAGGTGGTCCTACTTTCGGGCGAACTATTCCTGTAAATTATTTATAAAAAATATTGTGATAGTTAATTGCTCGCTTTAAGTTTGTTGCCTGTCAATAATTATAAAAATTGTTGGCATGCGACAAATAATATGTTCTCATCTCCTAACACCCTTCTTTCACCTAAATGCGCATGGAAAACACCTACTGTCTCTTTTCCCGCCAAACGCTAATATCGGCTAAGGACACGCCGGTTGGCCAACAGGCAGCACAACTCACTTGGGGGCTGGGCTCACGCGTAGCTGGTTGGGCCCTGGTGCTGGCTGCGCTGTTCACCGCGCAGGAAAGCCTGGCCCAGGGCAACCCAGCAGCGGCTGCTCCTGCGAGCTACCGCACCACGGGCGCTTCGCCGAAGTCGCAACTCAAGACAACCCGAACCGTTGTTTCCAGCGCAGTCAGCCAACAGCTTACCGCCACCACCACGGTAACGGTTTCCAGCAACGGCCAGGGATGGTTCTCTCCCCAGGTAGGCCACGATGCTGCTAATACCAACTATATCGTTGGCTTTTATTCGGATGGTCAGGTAAACTATCGCAACTTCTTCACTTTCTCGCTTGCTGGCTTAAATCTCGCGGGCAGGCAGCTGGTCGGCGCTACCCTTTCCATCAAAACAGATGCATTTGGTTTTCCGGCCAGCGTGGTCAACCCCAACAGCACCACATTGTATAACTTATATGATGTGAGCACCTCCCGCAGTGCGTTGATGGCAAGCCATGCCGCCAGCGACCCCGTGACGGCCAGTACTTACGCTGATTTGGGCACCGGCCGGCTATATGGTTCTTCACCGATTGCAGCCGCTACCAGCGGTGGCTACCGGGTGCTCACGCTCAATGCGGCTGCTCTGGCCGACATCGTAGCCCATGCTGGAAATGATTTTGCCATTGGCGGCACGTTGTCGGCGCTTACCAATGAGTACATATTTGGTTACTCATTGTCAAGTCCGCAGCTTCTCACGCTGCAATTCGTTGAAACGCAGTCTATCACGACCGGAAGCCTGGGGGCCGTTGCGTGCGCGGGCAGCGCGCTGGCAGTGCCGTTCACGCAGTCCGGCACCTTCGGCGCCGGCAATACCTTCACCGCTCAGCTTTCCGATGCGGCGGGCAGCTTTGCGGCACCCGTGGCCATTGGCTCGGCCACCGGTACGGCTTCGACCATCAACGCGACCATCCCCGCCGGCACGCCGGCCGGCACGGGCTACCGCATCCGGGTGGTTAGCTCCGCGCCGGCAGTGGTGGGCGCCGACAACGGCAACAACATCAGCGTGAACGTGGCCCCGGTCATCAGCGCGCCCGGCGCCAGCACCACCACCACCGATGCCGGGGTGTGCGGCGCCTCGGTGAGCTTCCAGGCCACGGCCACGGGCACGGCGCCCACCTTCACTTATAGCATCAACGGCACGCCCATCACCTCGCCGCACGTGTTCCCGGTGGGCACCACCACCGTGACGGCCACCGCCAGCAACGCCTGCGGCTCCGACAGCAAAACCTTCCTCGTGACCGTGAACGACGTGACGCCGCCCGCCGTGGTAGCCAACAGCGGCGTAACCGTGACCCTGGTGAACGGCACGGCCACCCTGAGCGCTGCTGATGCCGGCAGCGCCACCGATGCCTGCGGCGTGGCCAGCCTCGTGCTGAGCCGCAGCACCTTCACCTGCGCCGACCTGGCCGGCAGCCCCGTGGCCGTAACCCTGACCGCCACCGACACGCGCGGCAACCAAACCAGCATCCCCGTCAGCGTGACGGTAGTGGGCAGCATTCCCATGCCCGCCATTGCCGTGATGCCCTCGAGCAGCGTGTATACGGGCGGCGTGCCCACCAACCTCTACCTCGGCTACGGGCCGCAGAGCGCCACCCTGAGCGCCACGGGCGGCGTGAGCTACGCCTGGAGCCCGGCGGCCGGCCTGAGCAGCACCACCGCGGCCAACCCGGTATTTACGGCCAGCACCCCCGGCCAGTACACCTACACCGTGACGGCCACCAACGAATACGGCTGCACCAACACGGCTAGAGTCACGCTGACGGTCATCAACGCCTACTGCGATAAGAACAAGGTGATTGTATGCCACGGCGGCAAGGAATTGTGCGTGGCCGCCAGCGCCGTGAACGCCCACCTTACCGGCCACCCCGGCGATAAGCTGGGTGCCTGCACCGGCGGCGTGGCCTTGCGCGGCGCAGCTCCCGGCGAGGGCCTCGCCGAACTGGCCGCCTATCCGAACCCGGCCAATGGCCAGGCCACTCTGTCGTTCCGGGCCCCGCTCAGCGGCCAGGCGCTGATGGAGGTGTACAACGAGATGGGCCAGCGCGTAGCCACCATCTACGACGGCCAAGTGGAAGGCGGGCAACTGTACTCGCGCACCCTCGACAGCCAGGGCCTGACCACCGGCCTGTATGTGTGCCGCCTGGTGCTCAACGGCAAAGCCGAAATGCTGCGCCTGACCATCGCCCATTAACCAGCGGGCAGCGCAGGTAAAAAACTTCCGTGGCCTCGGCTGCGGAAGTTTTTTGCGTTTTGAAGGGTTTCTGCAGGGAGGCGAAATGCGCTTATCGACGCAAGTACCCGCTCAGGTCCGACACGCTGGTAATGCCCAACTGCTGCGCCTGTTGCCCGCGCATGAGCAGGGCATAGGTGTTGTTGAAGCCCAGCGGCGCCAGCCACTCCAGCCCGTAGCGACGCCGGAATTCCTGGCGCACGTAGTTGAGCACCGCCGCCGGCTGCCCACCCAGCGAATCGACCACCGCCGGCTTGGGCTGTAGCAACACCAGCAAGCCGGTGCCCGCGTACTCGGGATAAAGGTCGATGGCGCCGCTGCGCAGGGCTTCGAAGCAGATGGTGGTGGCGCCCAGGCCGGTTTTGGTTTCCACCGCCAGGTCGGTCTGGCCCCGGATGAGGGCCGCGTACATTTCAATGAGGATGTATTGCTCGGCAAAAATCTTGGAGCCCAGGCGCACCACGGGCGCGCCGGGCACGGCCGGGCGGGCGGGGCGCCACAGCCCACGCCGCCGCAGGAAGGCTTCGGCAATGGCCTTGGGGGCTTGGTGCAGGTAGTCGGCCCGGTAGTTCAGCTCGGTCATCACCGAATCAGAAATCTGCCCGTCGAGCTGGGCCAGCACAGCGCCCAGTTCGGGGTGGGCGCGCAGCAGGGCGGGGCGCACCACCGGCACGGCGTAGTAAGGCGGAAAGACGCGGCGGTCGTCGCGCAGCACGCGCAGGCCATAGGCGCGGATGCGCCCGTCGGTGCTGTAGCCGTCGATGACGTCGACGTGGGCGTTGTGAGCTGCCTCGTACACCAGCGCGGGGGCCAGCACCACGCTGGGCAGGCGCGTGAGGCCGTAGGCTTTGGTGAGGCCGGGCAAGCCGTCGGCGCGGCCCACAAACTCGGGGCTGAAGCCAGCCAGGAGCTTGCCCGTGGCCCGGGGCAGCAGGTAGCCGCCGGCCAGCAGCGGCAGTGCCACCAGCAGCGCCGCGCCGGCTTGCCGCAGCCGCTGGGCGCTGAGCTTCTGCACACCGCCCAGCAGCGCATCCAGTGCCAGCGCCAGTCCGGCGGCCGGCAGGGCCCCGGCCAGTATCATCACGGGGTTGTTGAGGTTGATGCCGCCGAAGATGAATTCGCCCAACCCGCCGGCCGCCACGTAGGCCGCCAGCGTAGCCACGCCTACATTTATTACCGCCGCCGTGCGGATGCCGGCCATGAGCACCGGCAGCGCCAGCGGCAGCTCCACCTGCCGCAGCACTTGTCCACGGCTCATGCCCAGGCCGCGGGCGGCTTCTACCACGGCCGGCGGCACGCCCCGAACGCCCTCAAACGTGTTGCGAATAATGGGCAGCAGCGCATACAAAAACAGCGCGCAAATGGCCGGTACCGCCCCAATGCCCAGCAGCGGAATCAGAAAGCCAAGCAGGGCAATGCTGGGTACCGTTTGGAGCACGCCGGCCCCGCCCAGCACCGCCGGGGCCCAGCGCGGCCGGCGCGCCAGCCCCAGCCCCAGGGGCACGCCCACCAGCACCGCCAGCAGCAGCGAAGCCGCCGTGAGGCCGATGTGCTGCAAGGTTTGCTCGCCCAGCTTGCCGGCCTGTTCGTGCCAGAAAGTGAATAAGGCCCTTAGGGTTTCCATGCGTCCTCCTCCCGTTGCAGGGCCGCGCCGAAAGCGGCCATGAGCTGGGCCACCGTGAAACCACTGTTGGTGGCGGCGGCATTCGTCAGGGTTTCCAGCGCCTCGTGCACGGTGATGTGCCGGTTATTGTCATCCAAAAACTCCTTGCTGAGCACATCGCCCAGCGTGAGCGTGCGCAGCTGCAGCGCCAGCCGCTCGGCCGCAAAAAAGCGGCGCACAAAGTTATTGGCCGGTTGAAATAGCAGCTCGCGTGGCGTGCCCAGCTGTTGCACCCGCCCGGCATCAAGCAATAAAATGCGGTCAGCCAGCTCGAAGGCTTCGGCCACATCGTGTGTCACGAGCACCACGGTTTTGCTGCGCAACTCCTCCAACTCCCGAAACTCGCGCCGGATGCCGGCCCGCGTGATGGGGTCGAGGGCGCCAAACGGCTCATCCATTAGCACAATGGGCGGGTCTGCGGCCAGGGCGCGGGCCAGGCCCACGCGCTGTTGCTGCCCGCCCGAGAGCTGCTGCGGCAGCGCGTGGGCGTAGCGCGCGGGCGGCAGGTGCAGGCGCGTGAGCAGGGCTTCGGTGCGCGCCGCAATGGCCGCCGGGGCGAGGCCCAGCAGCTTGGGCACCACGGCAATGTTTTCGGCCACGGTGTAGTGCGGCAGCAGGCCCACTTGCTGAATGACGTAGCCCATGCCGCGCCGCAGCGCTTCGGCCGGCTGCTGGCGCACGTCGCGCCCGTTGATTTCGACGGTGCCGCCGTCGGGCTCTATCAGGCGGTTGAGCATTTTGAGCAGCGTGGTTTTGCCGCAGCCGCTGGGGCCCAGCAGCACCAGCGTTTCGCCGGCGGCCAATTCAAAGGACACGTCCTGCACCACGGCGTGGGCGCCGTAGCTTTTGCGGAGGTTGGCAACGCGGATGGCAGGCGGTGGGGGAGGAGCGGACACGCGGCAAGGTAAGCCGAACCGGAATACCAGCGCTATGCTGTCATCCTGAGCGCAGCGAAGGACCTTATCACGTAAGGACTGGCCGTTACAACGTGATAAGGCAGGATAACAGACGGCGCCGTTCTACATCACCACAGTCGAATATCCGTCATGCCCGTGGGGATGGGTGCCAATTCGCTAAAGCCCAGCACACACCAGTTGGCTTGCACGCCGAAGGCACCGCCTTGCAGCACGTAGCTCACCCAGCGGGTGAGGCTTTGGCCGGTGTACTGCCCGGTTTCGGGGTCGAATTCGCGCAGCAACAGTTGGTCGCCCACCTGGAAGCCCCGGTCGTTTTCGCGCACGTCGAAGGGCTTGGTGCCAGCCTTTACGGCCGCAAAGCACGACGGCCAGATTTTGAGCTCGTGGGTCTGGCGCTGCGAGGGGTTGGGGGTGTGAAACTGCGGAACAAAAGCTTCGGGGAAAGTGAGGTTCGAAGTCATGGGAAAGGTGCGTTAGGGAGCGGCCGGCGGGGCGTCCGTGGTGGGCGGCAGTGGGGCAGGGCTTAGGCTCCGGGGATGAAGGCTTGTTTTCTCAAGTTAAATAAAAAATCAAGGCCAAGCTGTTTTAACGATAAGGAAATCAGCATGGTTCCGGTGCAAAGCAAGGCGCGTCTCGGGGAGGAGTATGCCCAGGTCGGACCGGGCCACAGCCTCACACAATCGATTGAACGACGCGCATCACGAGCTTTTAGCTTCTGGATAAGCTCGGCGCTAAGAGCAGTGCAAGCCAGAATACCGGTGGTCAGGCGGCCCAAAAAATTAACGAAGCCACCCTCGGCATGCCTTTCTTTGAAGTCTCACTTTGCATGCTGTTCATGAAAATCCTTCTCCCAGCCGTTGCCATTTTCAGCCTTTTACTGGGCCCCGCCGCCCGCGCGCAGGCCCCGCTCACCGTGCCCAAGCCCGTGACGGCCGCCCTGGAGCAGGTGCGCCCCGCCGACATCAAAGCCCACATCGCCTACCTAGCCGACGACCGCCTGCAGGGCCGCAAAGCCGGCACCCCCGGCTATCAGATGGCCGTCGACTACGTCACCCAACAGCTGAAAACCCTGGGCGTGCAGCCCGCCGGCGAAGGCGGCACCTACATCCAGAAAGTGCGCCTGCGCCGCGCCTTCCTGCAGCCCGGCGCCACCTTCGAGGCTCGCGATGCGCAGGGCGCCGCGCTGCCCCTCACCGCCGGCCAGGACTTCGTGCTGTACCCCAGCCCTGAGCTGCCGGCCACCAGCATCAAGAATGCGCCGCTGGCCTTTGCCGGCTACGGCATCAGCGCCCCCGACCTGGGCTACGACGACTACGCCGGCCTCGACGTGAAGGGCAAAGTGGTAATGATAGTGCGCGGCGCGCCTCGCACCTTCGTGTCCACGGTGGCTTCGGCCAGTCAGGATTTGGCCGTGCTGCTCAAAACGGCCGTCAGCCGCGGCGCGGTGGGCTTGCTCGTGGCGTCCACCCACGCCACCCCGCCGGCCAGCATCAAGGCCGGCACCTACAGCGTGCTGGGCGCCAACGGCAAAGTGGCGGCTTCGCGCACGTTTGCGCCCGGCAGCCAGCAGCAGTTCTACGGCACGGTGAATGCCGTGGCGCTTCAGCGGTTTCTGCAGACCGCGGCGCTCGATACCACCCAGGTTTTCGCGGCCATCAAGAGCGGCAAGCCAGCTTCGGCGGTGCTCAAAACCACGCTCACGGCTAGCGCGCAGTCCCGGTATCAGGACATTGAGAGCTACAACGTGGTAGGCAAATTCCCTGGCTCCGATGCCAAGCTGAAAAGCGAGTACGTGGTGCATTCGGCCCACCTCGACCACCTCGGCGTCACGGCCCCGGTGAAGGGCGACTCCATCAACAACGGCGCCCACGACAACGCCTCGGGCGTGTCCTGCGTGCTCGAAATCGCCAAAATCTATTCCAAGCTCAAGGAAAAGCCCAAGCGCACGATGCTCTTCGTGTTCATGACCGGCGAGGAACTGGGCCTGCTGGGCTCCACCGCTTTTGCTACCAATCCCACCGTGCCCAAGGCCAGCATCGTGGCCGACATCAACATGGACATGCCCACGCTCATTGCCCCGTTGCTGAGCGTGGTGGCCCTGGGCGCCCCGCACTCCACCCTCATCGAGCCCGTGAAGCGCGCCGCCGCCTACATGGCCATCGACCTCGAAAACGACCCCGAGCCCGAGCAAAACCGCTTCATTCGCAGCGACCAGTACAGCTTCGTGACGGCCGGCATCCCGGCCCTGCACCTCAAGTACGGTAACAAAACCGCCGACGGCCGCAACAACCTCAGCGAGGAGGTGCAGAAGTGGCGCGCCGTCACCTACCACAAGCCGCAGGACGACATCAAC
This sequence comes from Hymenobacter monticola, assembly GCF_022811645.1. Taxonomy (NCBI): domain Bacteria; kingdom Pseudomonadati; phylum Bacteroidota; class Cytophagia; order Cytophagales; family Hymenobacteraceae; genus Hymenobacter; species Hymenobacter monticola. Next base: position 1,937,404 of record NZ_CP094534.1, read on the forward strand.
GGCCGGTTCGACTTCGAAGCCGGCCGCAAGTACGTGCAGCTCTGCTTCCTCATCGGCTACCAGGTAGCCCAGGACCCCGCGCGCCCCACCTGGAACAAGGGCGACTTTTTCGGGGTGCGCTACGGCCAGCGGTAGGCGGCTCGAATGGGGCGGCCGTGGCCCGTTTGCCGGCGGACTATCGGCATCGATTGCGGTAGATTGCGGCTAAAATCGGTTAAAAATCAAACGGTTGTGTGGGTGGAAGGGCCCTCTATATTTGCGCTCATTCCCAGCCAAAGCCGTTTGATTTTTCAGTCAAATTGAGTGGTGGCGTAGCTGGTTTCCCGCGTTTTCAATCCCTAAAATTCCCATGCGCAACCCCTTGAATCTGAAAGCTCCTGCCGCTGCCCTGGCCGCCTCGCTGGCTCTGCTGGCCGCCTGCCAATCCACCGAAACCAAACAGGAAACCACCGCCACAACCGCGCCCAGCGAAGCTCCCAAAGCGGACTCGGCCGCGGCGCCCAAGTATCTGTCGCAACCCCTCATCAGCAACATCTACACCGCCGACCCCTCGGCGCACGTCTTCGACGGCAAAATTTACATCTACCCCTCGCACGACATTGAAACGGGGATGCCCGAAAACGACAAGGGCGACCATTTTGCCATGCGCGACTACCACATCCTGTCGATGGACAGCATTGGTGGAAAACTGACGGACCACGGCGTGGCCCTCGACACCAAGGACATTCCCTGGGCCGGCCGCCAGCTCTGGGCACCCGATGCCGCCTTCAAAAACGGCACCTACTACCTCTACTTCCCCGTGAAAGACAAGCAGGACGTCTTCCGCATCGGCGTGGCTACCAGCAAAACGCCGGCAGGCCCTTTCAAAGCCGAGGCCACGCCCATGGCCGGCAGCTTCAGCATCGACCCGGCCGTGTTCCAAGACACCGACGGCAAAGCCTACATGTACTTCGGCGGCCTGTGGGGCGGCCAGCTGCAGCGCTGGCAAAAAGGCACCTACGACGCCAACGCCCCCGAAAAGGAGCCCAACGGCGACGTGCCGGCTCTCAACGCCCGCGTGGGCAAACTCGCGGCCGACATGAAGCACTTCGACGGTCCGGTGCAGGAAGTGAAAATTCTGGATGAAGCCGGCAAGCCCCTGCTGGCCAGCGACACCAAGCGGCGCTTCTTCGAGGGTGGCTGGCTGCACAAGTACAACGGCAAGTACTACTTCTCCTATTCAACCGGCGACACCCACCTGCTGGTGTATGCCGTGAGCGACAAGCCCACCGGCCCGTTCACCTACAAAGGCGTCATCATGCAGCCCGTGGAGGGCTGGACTACCCACCACTCCATCATCGAAAAAGATGGCAAGTGGTACATCTTCTACCACGACACCCAACTGAGCGGCAAAACCTGGCTGCGCAACATTAAAGTGACGGAGCTGAAGCGCCGGGCCGATGGCAGCATCGAGACGATAGTGCCGTAGGGCGTCGCCGAAAAGAAACGCAGAACGTCATGCCGAGCGCAGCCGAGGCATCTCGCGTGCAGTAGTAATCCATTCGACAGGATTTACTCTGGCACGCGAGATGCCTCGGTTGCGCTCGGCATGACGTTCTTTTAGTTGAACAAACTCCTCCGAAACTTTCCGCCGGCCTCATTGCTTTAAGTATTCGTATTTTTGCATCCTCATGCGGCCGTGCCGCTTTTTTATAAAACACTACGACAATGGCAGTTTATCCCGAATACATGGTGGCGCCCATCCGCCAAGACCTCACCGAGGTTGGTTTTGAGCAGCTGATGACCCCCGAAGCCGTAGAATCGGCTTTGGCCGATAAGGAAGGCACCGTGCTGGTGGCCGTGAACTCGGTGTGCGGCTGCGCCGCCGCCAAGGCCCGCCCGGCCCTGAAAATGGCCCTCGCCAGCGCCGACAAAAAGCCCGGCAAACTCGTGACCGTTTTCGCCGGCATGGAAACCGACGCCGTGGCCAAAATGCGCGAGCACCTGCTCCCTTATCCTCCTTCCTCGCCCTGCATCGCCCTGTTCAAAGACGGCGAGTTGGTGCACATGATTGAGCGCTACCACATCGAGGGCTCCGATGCCATGCGCATCGTGAACAACCTGCAAGGCGCCTTCGAGGAGTATTGCTAATTCCAGTATCAGCGGTTGACGTCGATTTCGCACTAGGTTTTGAGCTCAAAAAGCCGCTTCCGTCACGGGAGCGGCTTTTTCGTTTTCTGCCTTAAGGGCTCAAGTGTAAGCCCAGGGCCAGCACCTGGCCCTGCCAAAGGCATGCGCCGCGCGGAGCGGCGGCTTGTGTATCATATTCTTGATTGAGTACCGTTTGGGGCCGGCACACGTACCTTGTTGCGCCTTGGCTCAGACCCGGGTACTGGTCACTCATTTCATTCTTTTTCACTCATTTTATTTCTGCTTACATATGGAAAACTTTTCCTCGTCTTGGGTGGTGCCGCGCTGGCTGAAGCCAGCCGCGCTGGCTCTGAGCCTGCTAACCGCCCCGGCTGCCTGAGCCCAAACCAGCCCATCGGTCATTTACGGCCTAGGCACGGCTACCCAGAACTTTGGCGGCGTCGCGGCGGGCCAGCAGGTTCTGGTGCCGCTCTACCCGGCCAACCTTTCCGGTACTGCGCAGCTCTTCGGGACGAGCCAGATTATTGCCGGCGTCACGGCCGGTCAGCAACTGGTGGGCATCGATGTCCGGCCCAGCACCGGCCAACTCTACGGACTGGGCTACAACCGCAGCACCGGAACCACCTAACTCTACCTGCTCAGCATACCCACCGGCTCGACTACCACGGTCACGGCCACGCCTATCAACGCCACGCCCATCACCCTCAACCTGCAAGACCCCAACGCCAGCCTGACCGGCACGGGGGCCAACACCCGCGGGCTGATTACCAACGTAGGATTCGACTTTGACCCGCGCGCCGACCGCCTCCGGGTGGTGGCGCCCAACGGCGTCAACTACCGCCTCAACCCCAATACCGGCGCGCTGGCCGGCACCGATACCAACCTGACTTACGCGGCCGGCAGCAACGTGGCCCACGCACCCTACATCGGCACGGTGGCTTATACCAACTCGGCCACGACCGTGGCCGGCACTACGCTCTATGATATCGACGTGACCAACACCAACGCCCTGCTCTCGATTCAGAACCCGCCCGACGACGGCATTCTCAACCGGGTAGCACCCGTTACCTTTCGAACCCTCAACAACCCGAATGCCTTTCCGCTGACGTCTCCTACCATCGGGCTGGACCTGGATATCTTTTACGACCGCAGCAGCAGCAGCAACTTGGCCTATCTGGTGGAGGCTCGCTACTCGGACCCGAACAATTCTAATATCAACAACGGTGGCACCGGCAACCAATTCAGTTCCTACCTGTGGGCGTTTAACCTGCAAACTGGGCAGGCTGTGGGCCGCAATATTTTTGGGAGTGTTCCGGTGTTCATCTCCAACATCGCTGCTACGAGCGGCTCAACACTGGTGTGGACCGGGCAGGCCGGTGCCGATTGGCAGAACGCCGGCAATTGGCAGCCCAATCGGGTGCCCACCTCTGCTGATGACGTCTTCATTGCCGGCACCGGCACGCTGGTAGCCCCCGGCCTCACCGTGACCACGCAGCCTATCATCACGGCCACTACCTCAGTGGCCCACACGGTAACGCTTGACAACAACGCACTGCTGGCCACCAACAACGGCGGCCTGCTGAGCCTGGCCGGCAACTTCATCAACAACGGCGGTGTGGTGGCGGGCACCGGCACCGGCACCATCGCCCTAGTCGGCACCGCCCAGCAAGACATCAGCGGCAGCACCGCTACCAGCTTCTGGAACTTGGGCGTGGGCGCCAATGGCGCTACCACCAGCGCGGCCGTTTCTGTCCGGCGCAGCGTGCAGGTAAGCGGCACGTTGGCCATCGGTTCGGGCCAATCGTTTACGCTGCTGAGCAGCGCCAGCGGCACGGCTTATGTGGTGAACAACGCCGGAGGCAGCGTTTCGGGCCTGGCCACGGTGCAGCGCTACACCACCCCCACCAATCCCGGCGCAGGCTACCGCCACTATGGCTCACCCGTGTCGAAAGCCAGCGGCAGCGCCACCAGCAGCACGGTGGCCGACTTCGCCACCAGCGGCTTCACGCCGGTGGTAAGCACGGCTTACAACACGTCGTCCGCGCCGCGGCTGGAGACGGTTTACCCAACGGTTTTTTTCTACGACCAATCGCGCCTAGCTACCAGCAATGCGTCGTACGCGGTGGGAGATTTCGACAACGGGTTCGTCTCGCCTGCCGCCCTCACCGATACTCTCTCGCCCGGCCGCGGCTACACGGTCAATATTCCGGGTACCGAGCTGGTCGATTTTCAGGGCAAGCTGCGCACCGGCAGCTACTCAACCGGCTTCTTGGCGCGGGGCGCACAAACCAACGCCGGCTACCACTTGCTGGGCAATCCGTATCCAGGAGCCATTAGCTACACCACGTTGTACGGTGCTTCGTCGGGCATGCAGGACGGGTTGTATATATTCCGGAGCAGCGGGCGGTACATAGGCAGCTACTCCACCTACATCAGCAACGGCCAGAGCGTAAACGGCGGCAGCGACAATGTACCGCTGGCGCAAGGCTTTTTCGTGCGGGCGCAGCCTGGCGGCGGCCAGGTCGCCTTCACCAATGCGGCCCGCACCAATGCCCCCGAAACCGCCGTTTTCCAGCGCAGCGCCAGCACGGTTCCGGCACTGGCCCTCACCCTGAGCGGCAACAACGCGGCCAACCAGACGCGCATCTACTTCGAGCGCGGGGCCAGCAGTGGCTACGACAACGGCCAAGATGGCTACTACCTGCCGCCTTCGCACGGCCTGGACCTGGCCAGCGACGTCGCGCCCGAAGCATTCAGCATCAATGGCCTACCCGAGTTAGTCGGGGCAGCCGTATCGGTGCCCCTGCGCCTGCACGCAGGAGTTGCGGGCTTATACACGCTGACGGTGGATGAGCTGGTTAACCTGCCGGCCGGCTACCATGCCTACCTGCGCGACGGCCGTACCAATACCTATACCGACCTGGCTACCACTCCCAGCATGCGCGTGTCCCTGTTTCCTGTCGATGCTGCCGTTGGCCGATTTACGGTGGTTTTCAGCGCGTTGCAGCCGCTGGCCAATGCCCCAGCTGCCTTGGCCGCTCTGGTTAGCCTCTACCCCAATCCTGCCCACGGTTCTGCCACGCTGCTGCTGCCCCAGTCCCTGCGCGGCGCGGCCGCCAGCCAGGTAGAGGTACTCAACACCCTGGGCCAAGTAGTGCTGCGCCAGACTGTGGTCGCTATCAGCGCCGAACCGGTGAGTTTGCCCCTCACCGGGCTGGCCGCGGGCGTCTACACGGTGCGAGCCATTACGGCTACCGGTGCGGTAGCCCGTCAGCTGCGTATTGAATAAACTGGGCTTGCTACCCTTCCAACGGCCCCTGTCGGTAGTACCGGCGGGGGCATGTTGTGTAGAATGGGCTATAGCCTTCCGTCCTTGGCGCTCTAAGCCACTGGCTTGGATTCGTAGATGGTCGTCCCGGTTTCGGGGCGGCCATTTTTTTTGCTGCTTTCTTTATCGTCCGCCTTATCGGATGGTTTGGCCGTGGCAATGAGCAACACGCCGGCTACCATAAAGCCGGCGCCCAGTAGCACCTGCCACGTCAGCTTCTCCTTCAGAAACAGCGCCGCCAGCAGCACCGAAAACACCAGCGCCACATTGGTGAGCGGCGATACCCGCGAAGCATCGCCAAGAGATAATGCCCGGAAAGACAGCAGCGATGACGTAGCTGTGAGGATGCCGGCCGTAATGAGAAACGCCCAGCTTTTACGGTCAATTTTCGTGATTTCGGGCAGCAGGCCTTCCCATACCACCGTGCCCCACGACACCACAATTATCAGCACCGCCTGAATGGCAAACGCCAGACTGGGCGGCACGTTTTTGATTCCCGCTTTCGACAGCGTGACGACGGTAGCCGACACCACGGCCGCCAATAAGGCAAAGACTATCCACATAAGCTGGGCTCCGAACTCTAACCGGCGAGCCACGTGCGCTTGGCAGTACGCGGCGCATGGGCCCGGGTTTGATGCAACCCCGGCCGGTCACAAAAAATGCCGCCCACAGGGACGGCATTTTTCGAATAGGCGCTAATGCGGGCTGAACCGGTCAGAAAACCGGCAACGAAAGCGTTTTCTAAAGCCCCAGCGATTTGAAGAAGGCTTCCTGGTTAGGCTCGCGGCCCAAGAAGTTTTTCACCAAGTTGTATTCCTCGTCGGTGCCGCCTTTGGCTAGGATGTAGTCGCGGTAGCGCAGGCCGGTTTTGCTGTCCATGATGCCGTTTTTCTCGAACACTGAGAACATGTCCTCCGCATACACCTTCGACCACATGTAGCCGTAGTAGCCCGCGCCATAGCCAGTGAGGTGGCCGAAAGCAGCCTGCATGTTGGTGCCGTCGAGGTAAGCAAAAGGCGTAATCTGGTTTTGCAGCTTCTTGAGCACGTCGGTGGTCGTCTCGGTGCCGTTCGGGTCGAACCGGTCGTGCAGGGTCATGTCCAGCGTGCCGTACAGAATCTGCTGCGACGCGGCTAGGCCCGAACCCACGTTGCGGGCGGCCCACATCTTGTCGTACAGCGGCTTGGGCAGCACCTCGCCGGTCTGGTAGTGCTTGGCGAAGGTCTTGAGGGCGTCGTAGTTCCAAGCCCAGTTTTCGAGAATCTGTGAGGGCGCTTCCACGAAGTCGCGCTTCACGCTGGTACCCGACTGACTCGACAGCTCGGCCGTGGTCAGCAGGTTATGCATCACGTGGCCAAACTCGTGGAAGAAAGTCACCACCTGGCCGTGGTTCATCAGGGCCGGCTTGCCGGGCGTGGGCGCATTGAAGTTGCAAAGCAGCGCGGCCGTGGGCAGCTGGTAGCCTTGCGCCGTGGCCCGGCCCGACTGAATGCCGAAGCAGGCGGCGTGGGTGTACTTGTTCTCGCGCGGAAACAGGTCGATGTAAAAGCGCCCAATGAGCTTGCCGTCCCGCTGCACCTCAAACATGCGCGCGTCCTGGTGCCATACCGACGCCCCCTTCACCTCGTTGAATTTCAACCCGAACAGCTGCTGTGTAGTCTGGAACAGGCCGTCCACCACGTGGTTCACCTCGAAGTACTCCTTCACCTTCTCGCCGTCGAGCTGGTACTTGCTCTGCATCATCAGGTTGTTGTAGAAGCTGGTTTCCCAGGGCGCCATCGTTTTCACGCTCGGGTCCTTCAGGTAGGTGCGCTTCACGGCCAGCAGCTCGTCGAGGTCCTGCTGACTTTTCTGTTTCACGCGGTCCACCAACTTGGTTTCGAAAGCCCACACGGTTTCGGGGTTTTTCACCATGCGGCTGCTGGTCTGGTAGGCCGCGTAAGTTTTGTAGCCCAGCAGTTGGGCTTTTTTCTGGCGCTCAATGAGCAACTGCTTGAGCACGGGCAGGTTGGCCTCGGCCGCACGGTTGTTATACAACACGTACAACTTCTTGCGCAGCGGCTCCGACTCCGCGTACTTCATGAACGTGCCGTAGGACGGGCCGTCCACGTTGATGCGGTAGGCCGTGCCCTCGCGCGGGCGGCTCTTAATGTAGTCGTCAGGCAGGCCCTTCAAATCGGCTTCGCTCACCAACATAAAGCTCTTGTCCTTGGCAATGTTGGCCCCGAAGGCCAGGCTCAGGTCCGCAATTTTGTCGTTCAGCTTCTGCAGCTCCTGGCGCTTCTCCGGGCTCAGCGCGAAGCCGTTGCGCTCGTACTCCTCCACCGTTTCGGTCAGGAACTTCTTGTGCGGGCCGGTCAGGGTCTGGGCTTCCTTGGTTTTCGAGTAGTCCTTCACGGCCCGGTAGAGCTTCTCGTCCAGCTCCAATTCGTTGCTGTACTTGCTGAGCAGCGCAATGCTGCGCTCGGCCTGGTTGCGCACCGCCGAGTCGGGACTAGCATTGAACAGGATGCTGATGGGCCCGTACGCGCCGCCAAACTGGTCGTTCAGCGCATCGAGCAGCAGCATGGTGTTGGCAAACGTGCGTTTGGCCGCCGGCACATTATAAATGGCCGTCAAAGCCGTTTTGGTGTTGGTAATGGCGGCGCTGGTGGCCTGTTGCACATCGGCCTTGGTGGCCTTGCTGAAAGCAATGGGCTGGTTGTAAGCCGGCAGCAGCGGGTTGGCAGGCGCCTTAGGAGCCGTGGGTGGGCCGCCCGCGCGGGCTTCTAATGTGCCCACCGAGAGCAGAAGCAACGTACCGCGCAATAATGCCCGGCGAGAGAAATAAGAAGTCATACTTTAAAGCAGAAAAGTTGAAAAGCCTGGCAAGTTAACAGCCCTGTATCAAGCAGAAGCCCCAACGAAACAGCCTCCGGCAAGAGGTTGCTCCGTTGGGGCTTCTGCAGCCTGTAGGCGCCAGATTTAGTTGGCTACTTCGCTCAGGAATTTCACGCGCACCAGGCGCAGCTCTTCCTCCGTGAAATCGTCGCCCAACTCCTTCATCGCCACGGCGATGTTGTCGGTGCTGGCCGTCATGAAGTAGTCGTAAATCTCGTCGCGCACTTCTTCTTCCACCATTTCCTCCAGGTAATAGTCGATGTTGAGGCGGGTGCCGGAATAGCAGATGTGCTCGATTTCCTCCATCAGCTCCACCATCGAAATGCCTTTCGAGGAAGCAATGTCTTCCAGCATCATTTTCTTGTCAATCTGCTGGATGACGTAGATTTTGATTTTGGAACGGTTCACGGCCGACTTCACCACCACGTCTTCGGCGGTTTCGATGTCGTTGTCTTCCACATACTTCTTGATGGCGGCCACAAAGGGCGCCCCAAACTTCTGCGCCTTGCCCTGGCCCACGCCCGACACGTGCGTGAGGTCGTGCAGGGTGGTGGGGTAGGTGGTGGCCATTTCCTTCAGGCTCGGGTCCTGGAACAGCACGTAGGGCGGCAGGTTTTTCTGCTTGGCTACCTGCTTGCGCAGCTCCTTCAGCTGCGTGAACAGGGCTTCGTCGTGGCCGGCGGCGTGCTGTACTTCTTCCTTTTCCTCGTCGGCCTTCTGCTCCTCGTCGAAGTTGTGGTCGCGGGTAAGCGTGATGGAGTACGGGTTCTCGATGAAATCCATGCCCTTGTCGGTGATGCGCACCAAGCCCAGGCTGTCGATGTCCTTCTCCAGGAAGCTGTTCAGCAGGCACTGGCGCAGCACCGAATGCCAGAACTGCGCGTCGCCCAGCTCCTTGCCCGTCCCGTAAATCGGCAGGGCGTTGTGCCCGTAGCTCTCAATGTGCGGGTTCATCAGCCCCAGCAGCACCTGGCCGATGTGGTTGAGGTTGAACCGGGCCTCCGTTTGCACCACGGCGCGCAACGCCAAGCCCACGGCTGCTTCGCCCTCAAACCGCTCCTTGGGGTGCTTGCAGTTGTCGCAGAAGCCGCAGTCTTTCTCCAGCACCTCGCCGAAATAGTGCAGCAGCTGCCGCCGCCTGCACACTGAGCTCTCGGCGTAGTTGGTCATTTCCTGCAGCAGCTGGTGGGCGTTGTCGCGCTCGGTCACCGGCTTGTCCTTGCTGAATTTCTCCAGCTTCAGGATGTCGTCGTAGGAGTAGAACATCAGGCAGTCGCCTTCCAGGCCGTCGCGGCCGCCGCGGCCGGTTTCCTGGTAGTAGCCCTCGATGGACTTCGGCGCATCATAGTGCACCACGAAGCGCACATCGGGCTTGTCGATGCCCATGCCGAAGGCGATGGTGGCCACAATCACGTCACACTCCTCGTTGAGGAAAGCGTCCTGGTTGTCGATGCGGGTTTGCTGGTCGAGGCCGGCGTGGTAGGGGCGGGCGCGCACGTCGTTCACGCGCAACAGCTCGGCAATTTCCTCCACCTTCTTGCGGCTCAGGCAGTAAATGATGCCGGCCTTGCCCTTGTGCTGCTTCACGTACTGAATCAGCTGCTTTTTGGTGTTGTGCTTGGCGCGCACCTCGTAGTAGAGGTTGGTGCGGTTGAAGCTGGTTTTGAACACCGAGGCATCGTCCATGTGCAAGTTTTTCTGGATGTCCAGCTGCACTTTGGGCGTGGCCGTGGCCGTGAGGGCGATGATGGGCACGTTGCCGCCCAGGTTGTCGATGATGCCGCGAATCTTGCGGTACTCAGGCCGGAAATCGTGGCCCCACTCCGAGATGCAATGGGCCTCGTCGATGGCCACGAAACTGATGGTGCTTTTCAGCAGAAACTCAATGGTATCGTCTTTGGTGAGGCTTTCCGGGGCCACGTAGAGCAGGCGCACCTCGCCGCTCATCACGTCCTTTTGCACCCGCTTCATCTCGGTTTTGGTCAGGGTCGAATTGTACACTTGCGCATTTACCCCAAAGGCGCCGAGCTGGTCGACCTGGTTTTTCATCAGGGCGATGAGCGGCGAAATGACGATGGCCGTGCCCGGCAACACCAGCGCCGGCAGTTGGTAGCACAGGCTCTTGCCAGCGCCGGTGGGCATGATGACGAAGGTGTTGCGCCCCGCCAGAATGTTTTGAATAACAGCTTCCTGTGTCCCTCGAAACTGGCCGTAGCCAAATACTTTCTTCAGTGTGTGTTTCAAATCGGTCGTCAGGACCGGGGATTCCTGGAGGGCAGCTGTTGACATAGCTTGTAAACTCAGATGAGAGGTGCTTGAAAGCACGGTTCTTAACGAAGATAAGCAAGCCGATTGGTTTTTATCGTGAAAAATGGTGTTTTTCTTGAATTGCGGCCAACAATTTCGCAACACGAAATGCCACGCCCTACAAGCAAAAAAAGCAAATGCCAGAACAACAGTTAATTCAGGGTAGCATACGAATCAGCGCCGTTTCGGCATCAGTGCAAATTAGAACGACGTAGGGGCGGGGCCTGCCCCCGCCCGGGCGGCCGCGCCGTCTCAATGATTTCGTTTAACGATGGGCGGGGGCAGGTCCCGCCCCTACGTCGTTCGGCGAGGACACGAAACAACTTTGCTCGGGGCCTACCCCCACGGCTAAGGTTCTATGCCCGAATTTTGCGGCCTCATCCACTGGTTTGCTTATGTCCGTGTCTTCCGAACCCCTCCACTCATCAGCTCCCGCCGAAACCACACCCCCGGCCGATGTGCTGCGCATTGCGCGCCACGTGCTACACGAGGAAGCCGCTGCCCTGCACGACGTGGCCAACGCCATTGCCGCCACGCCCGATTTCGAGCGCTGCGTGCAGGCCATTCTGCAGCTGAAGGGCCGCGTGGTGGTCACGGGCATCGGCAAAAGCGCCCACGTGGCCGGCAAAATGGTGGCCACGCTCAACAGCACCGGCACGCCGGCCCTGTTCATGCACGCCGCCGACGCCATCCACGGTGACCTGGGCATGATTCAGCCCGAAGACTTTGTCATCGCCATCAGCAAGAGCGGCGACACGCCCGAAATCAAGGTACTGGTGCCGCTGCTGCGCCGCAAGGGCGTGCCGCTGGCCGCGCTGGTGAGCAACGCCGAGTCGTACCTGGGCCAGCAGGCTACCTACATTCTGCACGCCCCGGTGGCCAAAGAGGCCTGCCCTAACAACCTGGCGCCCACCACCAGCACCACCGCTGCCCTGGCCCTGGGCGATGCCCTGGCCGTGTGCCTGCTCGAAAGCCGGCAGTTCACCGCCGCCGATTTTGCTCGCCTGCACCCCGGCGGCACCCTCGGCAAGCGCCTCTACCTGAAAGTAGGCGACCTTAGCCGCCAGAACCAGCGCCCCCAGGTGCGCGAAGACGCGCCGCTGAAGGAGGTGCTGCTCGAAATCTCGGGCAAGCGCCTGGGTGCCACCGCTGTGCTGAATGCCGAGGGCGCGCTGGCCGGCATCATCACCGACGGCGACCTGCGCCGCATGCTGGGCAGCTTCTCCGACCTGGAAAACCTGCGGGCCCGCGACATTCTCACGCCCCGCCCTGCCACGATTGACATCGAAGACTTCGCCGCCGAAGCCCTGGCCCGCATGCAGCAGCGCAACATCACGCAGCTGGTGGTGACGGAAGTGGGCACGTTTGCCGGCTTCATTCACCTGCACGACTTGCTGCGCGAAGGGCTGGTATAAGAACGTGTACCGCGAAGCTCCTGCTTCGCCTCGCGTTGGAATCGTCAGGAATCGTAGGCGCGAGGCGAAGCAGGAGCTTCGCGGTACTCGTTCAACGCGAGTTCAACGCGAGGCGAAGCAGGAGCTTCGTGGTACACGTTCGGCTCCGGCCTTATCTTTGTCTTAATGAATTCCACCTACCTCGTCGTAATGGCTGGCGGCATCGGCAGCCGCTTCTGGCCTTTTAGCCGCACCCACCACCCCAAGCAGTTCCACGACGTCCTGGGCGTGGGCAAGTCCATGCTCCAGCTTACTGTGGACCGGTTTGCGGGCGTGTGCCCGCGCGAAAACGTGTTCGTCGTGACCAACCGCGACTACACGCAGCTGGTGCAGGAGCACCTGCCCGACCTGCCCGCCGACCAGATTCTGGGCGAGCCCATTGGCCGCAACACGGCCCCGTGCATTGCCTACGCCAGCTACCGCATTGCCCAGCGCGACCCCAAAGCCACCATCATCGTGACGCCCGCCGACCACGCCGTGCTGCGCGAAGACGAGTTTCGCCGCCTCATCCGCAAGGCCGTGGACGCGGCCCGCGCCAGCGACGTGCTCATCACGCTCGGCATTCAGCCCTCGCGTCCCGACACCGGCTACGGCTACATCCAGTACATGGACGAGCAGAGCCTGCCCGGCGGCGAGCTACACAAGGTGAAAACTTTCACCGAGAAGCCGAATCTGGAAATTGCGAAGATGTTCGTCGAAAGCGGCGATTTCCTCTGGAATTCGGGCCTGTTTGTGTGGCGGGCTGATGTCATCATCAACGCCTTCCACCAGTACCTGAGCGATATCTCCGAAGTATTTGAGGAAGGCGCTGCTCAGTTGGGCACCGCTGAAGAAGAAAATTTCATCAGCGAAGCCTACTCGCGCTGCCGCAACATCAGCATCGACTACGGGGTGATGGAAAAGGCCGACAACGTGTACGTGCTGCCCGCTGACTTCGGCTGGAGCGACGTGGGCACCTGGGATTCGCTGCACCGCATCGGCGAACGCGACGAGAACAACAACATGGTGAGCGGCGACGTGCTGCTCTACGACACCACCGGCTGCGTCATCAAAACGCCCTCGGAACGATTGGTGGTGGTGCAGGGCCTAGAAGACTTCATCGTGGCCGAATACGACAACGTGCTGCTCATCTGCAAGCGCACCGAGGAGCAACGCGTCAAAGAGTTCGTGGCCGACGTGAAGGCGAAGAAGGGCGCGGGGTATAACTAAGTTCGTCTGGTCCCCGGCTGTTATTGCGAGGCCGCAGGCCGTGGCAATCCGTCCTGTCAAAACCAGACACGCTCTTTTACCAGAAAGCCCCGGTACCGCAATGGTGCCGGGGCTTTCTGTTGGCTTTATCACAATTCGGGGTTGGTCGCGGTTGAGAAGACGGATTGCCGCGCTCCACTGCGTTTCGCTCGCAATGACAGACGGTGCCGCGCCCCTGCGAATGACAGCTACGCCTGCGCCACCCGTTGCCGGGCCACTTCAAACAGCATGATGCCGGCGGCCACGCCCACATTCAGGCTTTGAATTTGCCCGGTCATGGGTACTTTCAGCTTCACGTCGGCCAGGTTCAGCAGGTCGGGCGAGATGCCGTCTTCTTCCGAGCCCATGAGCACGGCCACCGGGCCGCTGAAATCGACGTCGGTGGAACCCACGGCCTCTTCGGCTTTCTCGGTACAGGCCACCACGGTGATGCCCGACTGCTGGAGGAAGCGGATGGTTTCGTGCAGGCTTACCTCGCGGCACACGGGCAGGATATTGAGCGCGCCGGCTGACGTCTTGAGGGCGTCGCCGTTTATTTGGGCGGCGCCGCGGCTGGGCACCACGATGGCTTGGACGCCCAGACATTCGGCGGTGCGGGCAATGGCGCCAAAGTTGCGCACGTCGGTGATGCGGTCGAGCAGCAGCAGGAAGGGCACTTTGCCTTCCTCAAACAGGCCGGACACGATGTTGTCGAGCGGGGCGTAGTCGATGGGCGACACGAAGGCCACGGCGCCCTGGTGGTTTTTGCGCGTCAGGTTGTCGAGCTTCTCCACGGGCACCATCTGCACCTGGATGCCGGCCTCGCGGGCGGCGGTGGAGATGTCCGTCACGAGGCTGTTTTTGGTGCCGCGCAGCAGGAAGATTTTCTCCAGCGTGCGGCCGGCGCTCAGCGCTTCCAGAATGGGGCGCAGGCCAAACAGCATGTCGATGCTGGACGCCTGGGCTGGGCGGCTTTCGTAGCGGGGCCGGTCCTGGCCGCCGCGCGGGCCGCCTTCGCTGCGCTCGCGGAAGGGCGGGCGGCTGTCGCCCCGGTCGGAGCGCGGGGCGGGGCGGTCGGCGCCGAAATCGTCGCGGTTGTCGGAGCCGCCGCGGCCGCGGGGGCGGGCGGGGCGGTCGTCAAACTCGTCGGCCCGGCGGTCGGGGCGGAACTGCTTGGGCGTCACGGGGCGGTTGGCGCCGTCGTAGAAGCGGCGGCCGGCTACCGGGCGGGCAGGGCGTTGGGGGCGTTCGGGCCGGTCAGGGCGGTCGGTGGGGTTCTCCATTTTTCAACGGCGGCATACCAGGGCAGTTCGTACTCGGGTCGGCGCACCAATTCGTAGTAATCAGGGGCAAAGGTACTCGGCCGGGACCGGAAGCTGTAAGTTATGGAGCCGCCGTCGATGTTGCCGTCGGGATAGTACCACCGTTCTTCGCCGTCGGGCAGGCGGCGCACGCTGGGCGGCGGCCCCAGCACCACGTACAGCAGGCCTCTATCGGTGAGCCAGCCGGCCTTATGAGCGGCAAATAGTTCGTTGGCCGCCATCACACGGCCGTAGTAGCGGCGGATGAGGTCTTTGCCAAGCTGCTGGTCGCCCCGCGCGATGTCGAGCCAGAACTTATCGACGGCGCGCTTGGGGTTGGGCGCGTCAGTCAGCTTCTGGCGCTCCTGGCTGGTGGTGAGGTAGCGCAGGGTCTCGATGAGCTCGGCGGCGGTGGTGAGCTCGGGGTAGAGGTTGGGGGCCACCAGCACGGCCAGCACGGGCGGCCGGGTGCTAAGCGGGCCCACGCGCAGGGCGTACAGGCCGGGTTCCGGGAAGCGCAGGGGCTGGCCGGGGCGGAAGGCAGCCGAGTCGAGCACGGGCAGGGTGCGCGGGCCGGCGGGCATGGCGGCCGGGTTGGTCATGGGCGGCAGGGCGGGGGTGGGCGTCACGGCGTAGCGCTTCCAGCGCACGGGCTGGTAGAGGCCGAAGCAGTCGACCCCAAACGACTCGCCGGCCTGCACGTAGCGCCGCAGCAGGGGCTGGCCCACCGAATCGACGAGAACGAAGGGGCGGGCCAGCACGGCCTCGGTGAGGCGTAGCCAGGCTGTGGTGGTGGGCTCCTGGTAGTCTTCCTTGGCATCGGGCGGGGCGGTGCTAAGCTGCAGCACGGTGCCCGCGGGCAGGCGCGCCGCGGCCACGCAGAAGCTCAGGCGCACGCCGTCGGGGAAGGGGATGGGGTGCTGGCGGCGGCGCGGCACGCTGTCCTGCCACAGGGGCGCGCGGGCTTCGTAGCCGGGCCAGGCCACGAGGCGCAGGGCGTGGCCGGGGCCCAGGCGGGCAGGCGGGGGCAGGCGCAGGTAGAGGCGCAGGCTGTCGCCCTCGCGGCGGGTGTCCACGTCGAGGCGGGCCACGTCGCGGTAGAGGCCGGCGAAGTCGGGGCGCGGGGCCTGGGGGCGGCGGGCCACCGTGGCCGCCAGCGTGACCCAGAGCAGCAAACCCAGGAGGTTGAGGCCGGAAATGCGTTTTAAAGTCATGAGGGGGAAGGAAGGCCCGATGAAGGTAGCCAATCTAGCGGGCAAACGCCGCCGGGCAGCCATTGTTGCGGCCGGAAAGTCCTTTTCTGCGCCGTGCGAATGCGCCGTAACAACCGAGTAAATCATCAAGCACCACTGCTAAAATCAGCTTTGCAGTGATTCTAAATGTCTGATTTGTATGAATGTTTATTTGCTTATCCCCAACGACCCGCTTACGTTTGAGCAGTGCCCACTTGGCACCTGCGGTACCCCGGATTCTAACCTTCCCCAGCCATGAAAAAACAATGCTTACTCCTTGCCCTGCCTGCCTTCTTGCTGGCCGTAGGCTGCAAAAAAGACGACCCCAACGATGGCTTGCCCCCGGCCACGCAGGAGGGCAAGAACACAGGCGGCTGCTTCGTCAACGGCGAGCGGTTCATCGCCACCGAAACGCCGGGTAATATCCTGACCAACCCCATTCCTCCTTTAGGAGGTGGCTTTGCGTTTGACAGCGTCTACTATGTTACACTGAAAGGGATGTACCAAGGGCAACGGGCTACCTTGATGCTCTTTCTAAGGCGTCGTATAACTGGCACTTACCAGTTCAATCAAAATACACCTTATTTCCCTCAGGCAGTTTCATCGCAAGTGTTGAATCACGCGACACTCACGACTGCTGGCTCAAGCGGCGAAACATACGGTACTAGCGCCCAACACACAGGCCAAGTTGTACTGACTAGAATGGATTATCAAGCAGGTATCTCGGCCGGCACTTTCGATTTCACAGCGGCCAGCACCTTCGACCCGAGCAAAACCGTCACCGTCACCAAAGGCCGCTTCGACCGCAAGCAGTAGCCAGAATGACCTTTAGCCGCAGCCGCCCGACGTGCGTTGGGGCGGCTCTTTTATGCGCAATTCACGCTGTCGGCAAAGCACCCCAACCCGCCCCTTGTAAGCCCAACTTTTCCCGCTACTTTGCCCCGGCATTGGCCGGCGCGTGCCGGCTGAAAATCATTTCCTTACTCATTTCATTGTTTACCCCATGAAAGACTACCAGACCGACAAGTACGAGAACTTTTTCCTCCACCTGAAGGTGAGCCACGAGGGCCTGGTGAAGTTCGCCGATTTCACGGCCACGGCCGTGGCCGCGCCGGGCACCGATGCCCTCATTGCCGGCCACGGCGCGGCCCTGACCACCGCCGTGGCCGGCCTGCGCACCGAACTGGTGACGCGCAAGGGCCAGGGCGGCGGCAGCCAAACCAGCACCGGGGCCGAGGGCACGGCCTACGCCGCGTTCAAAACCTTCGTGCAGGCCACCGACAAGAAGGTGCTGGCCGGCTACCACTACGACCACCCCGCCGAGCGCAGCACCTACTACCCCGACGGCCTGGGCGGCCTCACCGATGCCCCGTGAAGGAGCGCCTCACCCGCCTCACGGCCTACACCGAGGCCCTCGAAGCCAGCCCCGACGCCGCCGTGAAGGCCCAGGGCACCCCGGCCCGCGCCCTGCTCAAAAAGTACGAGAAAGCCAGCACCGCCAAAACCCAGGCCCGCACCGCCCTGCAAGGCACCCTCGACGAGCTGGGCCCCGCCGCTGTGGCGGTGGCCGAGGCCCTGTGGGACGTGCACCTCGCCGCCCTCTACGCCCACCGCCGCCAGCCCCTCACAGCCCGCAAGTACTTCGACTACGCCAGCCTGCCCAACCGGGTGTATCCCAAAAAGCAAACCGCCGCTGCCAAAACGGCCTGAGTTGCCCACAATAGGCCCGGCAGTGCTGCCCGGTGCTTAGCGGACTTCCGGAATAGGCCCGGCAGTGCTGCCCGGTGCGTGTCGGGTAGCCGAAATGAGTAAGGCAGCGCTGCCGGGTGCTTGGCGAATAGCCGGAATGAGTATGGCAGCGCTGCAGGGTACTGGGCGGCCTGCCGGCGCGCACCCGGCAGCGCTGCCGTAGCACGGTAGTAGCGCGAACTTTGTAGTTCGCGTGCCCCGCGCCGTTCGCATATCGTTCGATTATCGTTCAGCCACGCGAACTACAAAGTTCGCGCTACTACCGTGCTGCTAGCACGCTACTACCGCCATGAAAAACCCGGCTTACTACGAGCGCAACCTGCCGCATCGCCTTCCGCCGGGGGCCGCCGTATTCCTCACGTTTCGCTTGGCCGACTCGCTGCCCGGCTAGGTGCTGACACGCTTGCAGATGCAATTCAGCGCGAAAGAAACCGAGAGCGCCGAAAGCAGCTATGCCCAGCAGCGCCGCTATTTTGGCCGGTTTGACGCGCTGCTGGACCAAGCCGTTCAGGGCCCCACGTGGCTGCGGCAGCCCTTGGTGGCGGAGCTGGTGGGGGCCTCCCTGCGCTACTGCCACGGCAAGGCGTACCAACTGGTATGCCATTGCCTCATGCCGAACCACGTCCACGCGGTGGTTTTGCTGCTCGATGAAGCCGTACCCCTGGCCGAAACCCTGCAACGCCTGAAAGGATACACTGCCCTGCACGCCAACCGGCTACTGGGCCGCACCGGCCAGTTCTGGCAGCGCGAAACCTACGACCACATCATTCGCAGTTCAGAAGAAATGGCCCGCGTCATTGCCTACGTGGTAAACAACCCGGTGAAAGCGGGCCTGGTCGAGAGTTGGGAGCAGTGGCCCTACACGTACTGGCCCGAAGAGTAGCACGGTAGTAGCGCGGTAGTAGCGCGAACTTTGTGGTTCGCGTGGCTGAACTATAAGCGAACGATATGCGAACGGCGCGGGGCACACGAACTACAAAGTTCGCGCTACTACGTACCACGAAAAAGGCCGGCCCGCACTGCGCGAACCGGCCTTTACTCATTCACTCATTCACCGCCTACCGCGGGTAGTACTGGCTCATAAGCGTGTAGGCCTTCTCGGCGCGGGCCTTGTCGCCGGCCGCGTCGGCGGCGCGGTACACGCTTTGCAGGCCCAGCAGGTAGCCGCGCATGTCGTCTTCGAAGAGGCTGCCGTCGGGCTTGGTGCTGTAGTAGGCCAACATTTGCTCCGAGCGGCGCGTCATGGTGTCGAGCAGGTCGTCGGCCTTCTTCTTCTCGCCGCCGGCTACCAGGGCGGGCACCAGCTGCGGCGAGTAGTAGTCGTAGGGAATGGCCGCGTCGGGCATCAGGGCCAGGCACTTGTCGGCTACCTCCTTGGCTTTGGCGGTGTTGCCATCGGCCAGGTATGCGTTGGCCAGGCGGGCGAATTTGTCGCGGTAGTTGGCCGGGAAGCGCAGGTTGTTCTCGTCGTAGAAGATGCTGGCGTCGGTCAGGCCGCGGTAGCTGAACTGCTTCATCAGGCGGTCGTAGGTCAGGTCTTTCTCCACGTAGCCCTCATCGGCGCCGCGCGGGTCGTAGTTCGGGTCTTTCAGCGGCAGCAGGCGGTAGGCCATGCCCTCCAGCTGAAAGTAGGGCTGCAGGTTCATGTAGTCCTGCGGGGCCACGGTGCTGCTGAAGTAGATGGGCCGCTGCCAGTTGTTGGTGGCAATCATGTCGAGAATCACCAGGTTCTTCTTCTCGATGGCGCGCTTGCCCATGCTCCATTCCATTTGGCCCACCAGCTGCTTCTCCCGGTCTTTGGGGATGATGCCCAGGCGTTTCACCGCCGCCGTATCGATGGGCAGGAAGAAGTTGGGAGTGGGGAACGAGTTCATGCTCGGGCCGCCCTCCTGGTACTGCACCTGCAGCAGCGGGTTGTTGGAGGCGATGAGCTGCAGAAACTGCTTCAGGTTCACGCTCTGCACGGCCGGGTTGGCGGCGTAGGGCAGCATGTCGTTGGTGCCCTGGGCGTAGGCCTCCGGCCCCATGCTGATGGGGAAGGGCTGCGACTTGTAGGCGCGGCGCTTCATCTGGGCAATGTACCAGTCGGTGTTCAGGTACGAGAGCACGGCCACGCGCACGTCGGTGCGCACGCCCTCCACCTCCTGGGCGTACCACAGCGGGAAGGTATCGTTGTCGCCGTTGGTGAACAGGATGGCGTTCGGGGCGCAGGAGTTCAGCAGGTTCTTGGCCGAATCCACCGAGTTGTAGCGGTCGGAACGGTCGTGGTCGTCCCAGCCCTGCGCCGCCATGATGCCCGGAATGAGCAGGCCCGCCGCCAGGGCCAGACCGGCGCGCAGCCCGTCGTTTTTTACCACCTTGCCAAACAGCTCGGCCAGCCCCAGCACCCCGAGGCCTATCCAAATGCAGAAGGCAAACGTGGCCCCCGTGAAGGTGTAGTCCCGCTCGCGCGGCTCGCGCGGCGGCTGGTTGAGGTAGAACACGATGGCCAGGCCGGTCATGATGAAGAGCAGGCCCGTCACCCAGGCGTCCTTGCTGTCGCGGCGGCTCTGGAAAAACAGCCCGATGAGGCCCAGGATGAGCGGCAGCGCCAGGAAGTTGTTGTGCGCCGGGCTCTCGCCGATGCGAGCTGGCAGTGTGCCCTTGCCCGGGCTAAACGGCGTGACCACGCCCGCCTGCTGAATGTCGGACTCGCGGCCCACGAAGTTCCACATGAAGTAGCGCCAGAACATGTGCCCCATCTGGTAACGGAACAGGAAGCCCAGGTTCTGGCCCATGGTGGGCTTCACGCCGTCCTGGATATCCACCCACTTCTTGTAGTGGGCAATCTGGTCGGGCTCGTAGCTGTAGAGGCGCGGAATCAGCATCTTGTCCTCGTCGGCGTAGGTGTACTCGGGCTGCGGGGGCAGCTCCTTGTACTTGCCGGTCTTGGCGTCACGGGCGTAGCGGGGCGCGCCCGGCTCCGAGCCGTTGGGCTGGGCGTTGAACTGCGGGCCGTAGAGCAGCGGGCGCGAGCCGTACTGCTCCCGCTTGAGGTAGCTCACGAAGGAGAGCACATCCTCGGGGTCGTTTTCGTTGATAGTGGGCTTAAACGAGCTGCGAATCGGCACAATCAGGTAGGACGAGTACCCAATCAGAATGAACACGAAGCAGAGCATCGACGTGTTCAGCAGCTGGCTGCGGCGCTGGTAGGAGAGGCGGAAGCCAAACCAAATCAGCCCGATAAACACAATCAGGAAGATGAACAAACCCGAGTTGAAGGGCAGGCCGATGGTGTTCACGAAGAACACCTCGAAGCTGCCCGCCAGCGTGGGCAGGCCCGGGATAATGCCCACCAGAATGGACCCCACGATAATCATGCTCACCACCATCACGATGATGCCGCCCGTGAACGACGGGTTGGCCGTGCGGCGGTAGTAGTAGATGAAGCCCAGCGCGGGCAGCGTCAGCAGGTTCAGCAAGTGAACGCCGATGCTGAGGCCGATGACGTAGGCAATGAGCACAATCCACTTGTCGGAATCGGGCTCGTCGGCGTGGCCTTCCCACTTCAGCATCAGCCACACCACGGCCGCCGTGCACAGCGCCGACATGGCGTAAACTTCCCCTTCCACCGCGTTGAACCAGAACGAATCGGAGAAGGCAAAGGCCAGCGCGCCCACCACGCCCGCGCTCAGAATGAGGAAGCTCTGGCCTTGGCTGGGCTCAATGCTTTCGGCCTTGAGGTTGCTGTTGCCCACGGCCTCGCGCAGCACCAGCTTGCGGGCCATGCGGGTGATAATCCAGAACAAAAACAGCACGGTAAAGGCGCTGCTCAACCCCGACAGGGCGTTGATGAGCACGGCCACCTTGGTCACGTCTCCAAACGAGAACAGCGAGAACAAGCGACCCAGCAGCAGGAACGTGGGCGCCCCCGGAGGGTGCGGCACCAGCAGCTTGAAGGAGCAGGCAATGAACTCGCCGCAGTCCCAGAACGAGGCCGTGGGCTCCAGGGTGAGCAGGTAGGTGACGGCGGCAATGGCAAAAACCAGCCAGCCCACGAGGTTATTCAGGCTTTTAAAAGAACGCATACAATCGAATGAGGCACGCAACGCCGGCCGTCGGCAGCAAGCCACGACCGGAAAAAGGGTAGGGATTTAATATGGAGCAGCACGTCATGCAGAGCGCAGCGAAGCATCTTGCCCGCAGTCACCATCCAATCAGCAGAATTGCTTGCGCAGTAAAGATGCTGCGCTGCGCTCCGCATGACGTTCTAGGGTATTCACTTAAAGGGCAAAAGTAGGCAACACGAGGTTGCACTTGGCACGAATCCGGGAACCGATTCAGCCCAGAAACACAAAAAGCAGCCATTGGCTGCTTTTCGGTTCTCGATTTCAGCAAGGAAACCGCTAGTTCTGCAAGACGAGTCGTTTCGTGCTCACCACTTTGCCGTCCACGAGCAAGCTGTATACATACAGTCCGGCGTGCAGGTCGCTCAGGTCGAGGGGCAGGCCGGCGGCGGTCAGGTCGGGCTTGAGGGCCACGGTGCGGATTTCCTGGCCGATGATGTTGCTCAGGCGCAGCTTGTAGTCAGCGCCGGGCTTCTGGTCCAGCTTCACCGTCACGAGGCCGCGGCTGGGGTTGGGGTACACGCTCAGGCCGATGCCGGCCGCGGCGGGGTCGAGGGTGGCCGTAGTGGTACGGGCCACCACCGTCAGGACGCCGTACTGGCCCTGGCCGGGGGCGCCGTGGGACGTGCAGTGGTAGGGATAAATACCTACTGTGTTGAAGGCCGGGAGCGTGACCGAGCGGCTGGTAGCATTCATCTGGAAGGTAGCCCAGGCGCCGTTGTCCGACATGGTGGGGTGGCTGGACTGGCCCGCGTACGTGAACGTCACCACATCGCCCTGGGTGATGGTGCGGATGTCTGAGTCACCGTTGGTGTTGCCCGGGCCGCGGTACCAGTTGTCGCCCACCACAATGGTGATGTTGGCGGCCAGCACCGGCGCCAGCGGCATAGCCAAAATGGCGGCAACGGCTAAAACACGAGTAAAGAGTTTCATCAGAGAAGCAGAAAAAGAGTAAGGTGAAGCGTAAGATACGAGTCAAAAACCAGAAGACAAGCACCGTGCCGGGTTTGGCAACCAACGCCGGGCCAGTCGTTTCGGTCTGAGAGACTTCCGAAAAAGCCCAAAGTTGCTTGCGTCGGCAAAAACAACTCGGCAAAAAAGGCAGGCCGGTTGCCTCCATTCAAAATTATTTATCAATAAATTTGAATATACCCACCCGATACCAAAACGGCCGCCGGGGTTGCTACACGTGCCGAATTTCCTGCAAGCCAAACCGGCGCAGCTCGTTGCCAATAGCCACGGCCAGCCGTCCATCTTCCTCCACGCCCACAATTTGGCCCTGCACTTCCCGCTCTTCTACCAGAAACAAATGCGTTTCCTGGTACCGGTACAGCGCCTGCAGGTAGGCCTGCCGCACGGCGCCCACCTGGCCGGCCCGCAACTGCAGGTAGCGCCGCTCCAGGCATTCGAGCAGGCGGGCCGTCACGGCGGCGCGGTCGTAGACGCGGCCGGTAATCTGGCTCAGCGAGGTAGCCGTGGGCACGGCAAAGGCTTGTTGGTTGACATTCAAGCCAATTCCAATGATGCTATATTGAATCTTTGGGCCGCTGAGGGTGTTTTCAATCAAGATACCGCCGAATTTCTGGTCGCCGTAGTACAGGTCGTTCGGCCATTTCAGCTTCAGTTTCGGGTCGGGGCCCAGCAGGGTAGCGGCCCAGTCGTGCACCCCCAGTGCCACGGCCTGGCTGAGTTGAAATTGCTGCGCGGCCGCCAGAAACGTAGGCTGCCACACCACCGAGAGCATCAGGTTTTCGGCGGGGGCGCCTTCCCACTGGTTGCCGCGCTGGCCCCGGCCGGCCGACTGAAAGTCCGTAACGACGGTACAGCCCTCACTGGCCCGGTTTTGGACTATCATGGCTTGCGCCTCCGAATTGGTGGAGGGGCAGGCCGGCAACCAAACCAGTTGCTGGCCCGTGAACAGGGTTTGCGGGGTGACAACCACGGCCTTCTTTCGCGTTTCGTAACTTCGTAGACTTTCGGCTGCAAAGCTCATACCTAATACCACAATATGAAAAGCACGTTGGTCCGGCAGGATTCGGACACATTGGCAGATTTGGTCATCCGCGGGATGCAAGACAAAAAAGCATCCGACATCGTGGTGCTGAATCTGAAAGAATTAAAAAACGCCGTTGCTGATTATTTCATCATCTGCTCGGCCAATTCCGATACCCAAATCGAAGCCGTGGCGCGCTCGGTGGAGGAGGAGATTGAAAAGGTAACCGGCGAAAGCCCCTGGCAAACCGAAGGCCGCACCAACCGCGAGTGGGTGCTGCTCGACTACGTGGACGTGGTGGTGCACGTGTTTCTGCGCGACCGCCGCCAGTTCTACGCCCTCGAAGAGCTGTGGGGCGACGCCGACATCCGCTACGTGGAGGCCGAGCCGGCGTAAGGAAAACGCCTGTCATCCTCATCTGGCGTCCGCGCAGCGAAGGACTTTATCACGTTACAACAAATCGTTTCAACGTGATAAGGTCCTTCGCTGCGCGGACGCCAGATGAGGATGACAGGCGTTAAAAATCCTCCTGCCTAAAATAAAACCGCCGCTGCTACGTCTTCTGCCTGGCCGAACATTTGCTTCTGAGGCGGTGTTAGGCCAGTAGTTAAACCTGATTCTAATTAGCTATTTTCATGTCGGATAAAAATCCCAATAACAGCAAGAAAAAGAAGCCCCTGACCCCGGCGCCCAACCCGCGCCCAGGGTTGCAGCTGTGGGTGCTGGCCGGCTTGCTGGTGTTTGTGTTCGGGGTGTTCGTGATGAACAGCCTGAATGCGCCGGCCAAAATCAACCAGCAGCGCTTCGAAACCATGCTTGCGGCCGGCGAGGTGAAGGACATCACCATCGTCAACGAAAAAGTGGTGGAGGTGACCCTCAAGCCCGAAGCACTGGCCAAGCCGGAGTATCGCCAGGAGCTCACGCGCCGCACGCCGTTTGCCGCGGCCGGCACGGGCGCTCAATACTTCTTTCCCATCGTCGACGCCAAGCTGTTTCAGGAAAACCTGGACAAGCTGCAGTCCAACCTGGCGCCCGCTCAGCGCCTGCCGCTCAACATCGACTCCCGCTCTAACCCAGCCGAATACTTCTGGAACGGCGGCTTTATTGTGTTGATGATTCTGGGCTTCTGGTTCCTGATGCGCCGCATGGGCAGCGCCGGCGGACCCGGTGGCCAGATTTTCAACATCGGCAAAAGCAAAGCCGCGCTGTTTGAGGGCGGCGACAAGGTGAAAGTCACCTTCAAAGACGTAGCCGGCCTCGAAGAAGCCAAGGAGGAAGTGCAGGAGATTGTGGAGTTCTTGAAGAACCCCAGCAAGTTCACCATCCTCGGCGGCAAGATTCCGAAAGGCGCACTGCTGGTGGGCCCTCCCGGCACCGGCAAAACCCTGCTGGCTAAAGCCGTAGCCGGTGAGGCCGACGTGCCCTTCTTCTCCCTGTCGGGCTCCGACTTCGTGGAAATGTTCGTAGGGGTAGGCGCGGCCCGCGTGCGCGACTTGTTCAAGCAAGCCAAAGCCAAGGCGCCCTGCATCATCTTCATCGACGAGATTGACGCCGTGGGTCGGAGCCGTTCGCGCGGTTCGGTGCCCGGCGGCAACGACGAGCGTGAGAACACCCTGAACTCGCTGCTGGTGGAAATGGACGGTTTTGGCACTGATTCCGGTGTCATCATCCTCGCCGCCACCAACCGCCCCGATACCCTGGACTCTGCCCTGCTGCGTCCGGGTCGTTTCGACCGCCAGATTAGCATCGACACGCCCGACATCAACGGCCGCACCCAGATTTTCCAGGTGCACCTCAAGCCGCTCACGCTGGGCCCCGATGTGGACGCCAAGCGCCTCTCGGCCCAGACGCCGGGCTTTGCCGGCGCCGAAATTGCCAACGTCTGCAACGAGGCCGCCCTCATTGCGGCCCGCCGCGACAAGAAGTTCATCACCAATCAGGACTTCACCGACGCCATCGACCGCGTGATTGGTGGCCTGGAAAAGAAGAACAAGATTATCAGCCCCGAGGAAAAGAAAATTGTGGCCTACCACGAAGCCGGCCACGCCATTGCAGGCTGGTTCCTGGAGCACGCCGACCCGCTGGTGAAGGTGAGCATTGTGCCGCGCGGTGTGGCCGCCCTGGGCTACGCGCAGTACCTGCCCAAGGAGCAGTTCCTCTACAACGTGGAGCAGATGACCGACGAGATGTGCATGACGCTGGGCGGCCGTGCCGCTGAAGAAATCGTGTTTGGCAAGATTTCGACCGGCGCGCTGAGCGACTTGGAGCGCATCACCAAAACGGCGCAGTCGATGGTGGCCATATATGGCATGAACTCCAAGCTGGGCAACATTTCTTACTATGACTCGAAAGGGCAAAACGAGTACGGTTTCTCGAAACCTTATTCCGAAGCCACGGCCCAAATTATTGATGAGGAAATCCGCCACATCATCGAGCAGGCTTACATCCGCACCAAGGAGTTGCTGACCGAGCGTCGGCACGAGCTGGAAGTGGTGGCCAAAGAGCTGCTGGAGAAGGAAGTGCTGCTGCAAGACGACCTGGAGCGTCTGGTGGGCAAACGTCCCTTTGAGTCGCAGACGACCTACCAGGCCCACATGTTGGGCACCGACCGCAGCGAAACCGCCAGCGAGGTGAAAGGCGAGCACGCCGCCGGCGGCTTGCTCAACGACCTGCCCGAGCTGAAGCTGCCGGGCATCGACGACAACCGCAGCAACGAAGCCCCCGCCGCCAGCGGCAGCGCCGTAGCGGGTTAACTGCTCCGATTGGTTTTGAGAAGAAAAGCCAGCCCTTTTGCGGGGCTGGCTTTTTTATTTTCCCCTCCGGTACTTTTGCTGCATGTCTGAATCTTCCCGCGATGCCGTGTTGGCCCGCATCCGCCAGGGCCTGGCAGCGGGGCCGGCGCCGTTGCCGCCCCGGCCCGACTTCACCACGCCCGTGCACCCGCCGCTGAACAACCTCGACCCGGTGGTGGCCTTTGCCGAAAGCTTCCAGCGGGTAGGAGGGGAGTTTTACTACTGCGAGTCGCTGCCGCACCTGGCGGCGCAGGTGGCAGGCTTCCAACAGCGGCAGCAGGTGGGCGTGCCCTACGTGTGGGAGCCGGAAATGCAGGCGCTGCTTTACAAAGCCGGGGTGGCGTTTCGGGCCGATGAAACCGAGTTTATTGAGAAAGCCGACCTGGGCCTGACTTCCTGCGAGGCGCTGGTGGCGCGCACGGGCAGCGTGCTGGTGTCGGCCGCCACGGCCAGCGGGCGCCGCCTGAGCATCTACCCCGACCAACACTTGGTGCTGGCCCGGCCCAGCCAGGTAGTGGCCGAAATCGGCGACGCGCTGCAGTTGATGCAGCGCCGCTACGGTGCGCAGCTGCCCTCTATGGTATCGCTCACCACCGGCCCCAGCCGCACGGCCGATATCGAAAAAACGCTGGTGTTGGGAGCACACGGCCCGCGCCGCATTGCGCTGTTTTTGCTGGAAGAGGAAGCAGAGTAGTCTGCCATTGCGAGGCGGAGCAAAGCAAGCCGTCCTGTCTGAGGCAGATACTTTCTTTTGTAACAAGCTTATTTTGTTGCAAAACTTTATCACATTTTAGGGCTGGTCGCTGAGAACAGGACGGATTGCTTCGCTGCGCTCGCAATGACAGTTACCATTACATGAAGCAACCCCATACCCTGCCCGACCTTGCGCTGCCGCCCGGCAAAAAGGTGTACTTCGCCTCCGATTTTCACCTGGGTGCCCCCGATGCGGCGGCATCGCTGGCGCGGGAGCGGCGCATTGTGCGCTGGCTGGATGAGGTGGCGCAGGACGCGGCGGCCATTTACCTGTTGGGCGACTTGTTCGACTTTTGGTTTGAATACAAGCACGCCGTGCCGCGGGGCTTTATCCGGCTGCAGGGCAAGCTGGCCGAGCTGACGGATGCGGGCATGCCCATCACTATTTTCACCGGCAACCACGACATGTGGATGTTTGGCTACTTCACGCAGGAAATGGGCATCCCGGTACTGCGCCGGGAAGTGTCGCAGCGCATTGGCAACCAGCTGTTCCACATCGGGCACGGCGACGGGCTGGGGCCTAAGGACTATAGCTACAAGGCTCTGAAGCAGGTGTTCACCTCCAGCATTGCGCAGTGGTTGTTTGCGCGGCTGCACCCCAATTTGGGCATCGGCCTAGCCAATAAGTGGAGCCGCCGCAGCCGCATGCAGGCCGGCAAGGACGACACCAAGTATTTCGGCGATGAAGAATGGCTGCTGCAATACTGCCGCGAGGTCGAAACCCGTTCTCACCACGACTACTACGTGTTTGGCCACCGCCACCTGCCGCTCGACGTGGAGGTGGGGCCCGGCAGCCGCTACATCAACCTCGGCGAATGGGTCAATTATTGCAGCTATGGTGTATATGATGGCAACAAGCTGGCTTTGCGGCATTTTGAACAGTGAGGTAGAGGCGCAACATGTTGCGCCTCGTCGTTCGCGCCGTTTCGGTATCGTTGTGGCGTCACCGCTCACACGTCACCGTTCAACGAAGAGGCGCAAAATATTGCGCCTTTACTTCGTATTGGCTTTACTGTTTGCCGCCACTGCTCACGCCCAGGTCACCGTTCCTTCCGCCGCTTCCACGGCTCCTGCTTCGCAGCAAGTAGTCTCGCCCATAACGCCGGCGCCAATACCTCCGGCCGACGCTAGCCCCGCCGCTACCGCTGCGCCCTGGAAGCTGCTGCGCGACATCAAGCTGCGCAACCCGGGCGCTGCCTCGCTGGACCGGCGTGGGGCGCTGTACGTGGCCGATGCCGACAACAACCTGCGCCAGTACGGCCCCGAGGGCCTGCCCCTGAACACCTACGCGCCCACCCAGCCCGGCCACGCCGCCCAGGTAGAAGCCTGGAACGTGACCACCACGCTGGTATTCAACGACGACCGGCAGCAGCTCGTGCTGCTCGATAGGTTTCTGGCGCTCATCGGCGAGGTGCGGCTGGCCGACTACCTCGAGGGCACCGTGCGGGCAGCCACGCTCGCGCCCGACAACCGCATCTGGCTGCTCGATGAAAGCAACCTTGTGCTGCGCGCCTTCGACCCCAACGCGTTGCGAATGGTGCAGAACACCCCGCTCGACTTGCTGATAGGCCGCTCCCGGCCCGACTTCCGCTTCCTGCGCCAGTACCAGAACAACATTTACCTGGTGGACCGCAGCACGGGCATCTACGTATTCGACAACCTCGGCAATTACAAGAAAAAGCTCCCTTTCACCGGGCTCAGCTTCATTGGCTTCCGGGGCGATGAGCTGTACTACCTCGATGCCGGGGCGTTGCACTTCTTCCACCTCTACAACCTGACCGAACGCCGCGTGCCGCTGCCCGCCGGCCTCGACCCGGCGGGGGTGCGGCAGGTGCTGGTGGGCGAAACGTACGGGTATATTTTCACGGCCGCCGGTGTAGCTGTCTATCAGCTATAATACCTGAGCATAAGGCTGAGATTATTTGAGGAAGGTGGCAGGCAGCGGTAACCCCTGGGAAAGTGGGGCCGTTAGGGAAGGAAGTTCTTCCTTTCCACTTCCAACCTCCTTTTCATGAAAGCTCTACGCATTCACGGTGCCCGCGACGTGCGGGTCGACAACGTTGACGACCCCGAAATTCAGGACTCGCGCGACGCCATCATCCGCGTCACCAGCACGGCCATCTGCGGGTCCGACCTGCACATCTACAACGGCAGCATTCCGCAGCCCCGGCCCATGACGCTGGGCCACGAGTTTATGGGCATTGTGGAGGAAGTGGGCAAGGGCGTGAAAAACCTGAAGCGCGGCGACCGGGTGGTGGTGCCGTTTCCCATTGCCTGCGGCCACTGCTTGTTTTGCGACCACGACCTGCCCGGCCACTGCGAAAACTCCAACCCCGAGCACTACGGTCCCGAAGGCGGCCTGATGACCGAGAAAGGCGGTGCCCTCTTCGGCTACACCGACCTCTACGGAGGCTACGACGGCGGCCAGGCCGAGTACGCCCGCGTGCCCTACGCCGACTACGGCCCCCGCAAAGTGCCCGACAACCTGACCGACGAGCAGGTGCTTTTCCTCACCGACATCTTCCCCACGGGCTACTCCGGCATCGACTGGGCCAACGTGAAGGGCGGCGAAACGGTGGCCATTTTCGGGGCCGGCCCGGTGGGCATCATGGCTGCCAAATCGGCCTGGCTGCGCGGCGCCTCGCGCGTGATGATTGTGGACACCCAACAATACCGCCTCAACCTGGCGGCCAAGGCTGCGCGCGCCGAAGGCATCCTGTGGGAAAGCCACGACCAGGTGGTGGACGAAATTCGGAGCAAAACCCGTGGCTACGGTGCCGACGTGGTGGTGGAAGCCGTGGGCTTTGAGCCCGACCGCAACCTGGCCGACCGCGCCAAGGCCGTCATCAACATTGAGAAAGGCTCCGACAAGGTGATGCTGGCTTGTTTCAGCGCCGTGCGCCGGGGCGGTTTCGTGTCGATTCTGGGCGTGTATTCCTCGCCCTACGACAACTTCCCCATCCACCAGATTTTCGACAAAGGCATCATCATCCAGGCCGGTCAGGCCCCGGCCCACAAGCACATCGACCGCCTGCTCAAGCACGTGTCGGACGGCGACGTGCGCCTCGACGACATTATTTCGCACCGCCTGCCGCTTTCGCAGGCGCCCCACGGCTACGACATCTTCCGCCACAAAAAAGACAACTGCACCAAAGTGGTGCTGAAGCCGGGAATGTAGACCCGTTGGTTTAATTGGGTTAAGTATTAGAAACGCCCCGGCCAAGACGGCCGGGGCGTTTTTGTGGGCGATAGCGCCGGTTTGTGGAGCAGTTCAAGACCTTATATTCGTCTCTGCTGCTCCGTTGCAGCCAATTATTCTTGTTGCGTTGCGTCGTTTTTCCTTTGTTTCTTCTGTCTTGGCTGCGGGGCTGTTTGGCGCCCCGGCCACCTCGTTTATAATGGCGCCGCCGGTGCCGCTGGCCCCGGCCAATGGAGGTGTGGTGACCACCCTGGCCGGTGGCACGCACAAGAACACCGACGGTTCGCCTTACTACGGCGGCTTCAGCGACGGGCGCGGCGGCGCGGCCGAGTTTCGCGTACTCAAAGGCTTGGCGTCGGATGGGCGCGGTACCCTCTACGTGGCCGACTATCGCCGCATTCGCAAGGTGACGGTGGCCACAGGCGAGGTGAGTACGCTAGCCGGCGGCAAAGACGCATTTGGCGACGCCGACGGCGTAGGCACAGCCGCCCGCTTCGGTAGTTTAACGGGTATGGTCCTGGACCGGCAGGGCAACCTTTACGTGGCCGACGAGGAAAACGGCCTTATTCGCAAAGTGGTGGTGGCCACCGGGGCCGTGACCACCCTGGCGGGCGGCAACAAGGAAGCCCACGGCGAGCAGATAAACGGCCGCGGCCGGCGCGCCAACTTTTACAAGCCCAGCGCCTTGGCTTTGGATAACAACGGGACCCTCTACGTGGCCGATGCCGAAGCCAATGCCATCCGCAAGGTGGTGGTGGCCACCGGCGAGGTAACCACCCTGGCGGGCCGCGGCTCGCACGAGAGCCGGCACCACGACGGCATTGGCGCCGACGCCACTTTCGATAAACCCAATGGCCTGGCGCTGGACGGGCAGGGCAATTTGTACGTGGCGGAGACCGAGCGGATTCGTAAAATCGTGCTCGCCACGGCCGAGGTGAGCACCCTGGCCGGCCGCGACCGTTACGACGACTTTAACCCGATGCCCGAAGTGCTGCCCCACGGCCCCATCGCCGTAGATGCAAACGGCGACGTCTATTTTGCTGCGTTCAGGGGCGTGATAAAAATCGCGCTGGCCGCCCGGTACATGGATATGTTTGTGGGCAGCAAAACCGAAGGCAATGCCGACGGCATCGGGGCCGCGGCCACCTTTGGCTATGTGAACGGAATGACCGTGGACAGCCGCGGTACCTTTTACGTGACCGACGGGAGCAACCACAGCGTGCGCATGATAAAATAGGGGCGGCCTTTGCCGCGCTCGCGGAGCTTGTTCCGTCAAAGCCTGGTGGCTATGGGCCCTAAAAAAATCCCGGCCGGTTTGGTTGTTGCGTTTTCGTGGGCAAGGGTGCGGCGCGGTTCTGGCATTCAGCCTTCTTGTAATTAGCCCGCTTGCCGCAGCGGCCGCAGATTTGGCCGGAAGCCCGGCAGCACCAGCTCGCCGCTCACGTCGCGGTTGAAGCCGGGCGCAGTCGCTGTGGTTTAGTCAGGGCGGCCCACCCAACGACGGCGACCGATGGCCCATGGACCCATGACCGGCGGCTATTGCCTTAGGGTCAGGCGACGTGCTGTTGGTCAAAAGCTTACCCAGTAACCAATTGTATAAGATAGCGCCGCCCTGCCAGTCGCTTTCTTCGACCCGGCGGGCCTGGTGGTGGCAGCCACTGGCGCCACGGGCATGGTATGTGTGAGCGAGCCCGGCAGCGGCTGCATCTGCCGCGTCACGCTGAGCGGGCGGGTCGCCATGCAGGCCGGCACTCGGGCCGTTTTCCTTATTAACTCCGACGATATGCTGGAACTGCCGTTGAATGGCCTAACCGGCGTAGCCGTCGGCCCCGATGGTGCCTTTTACGATACCGACATGGCAACCGCTGTACCCGCATCATCCATTAGCGCCGACACTGCTACGATGGGTTTCCATCACTTCCCGGGCTCAGTCAACGGCAGAAGATGGGAAGTATGCGAGGTGTTTGCTGGTTATCTTTGAGTTTAAGCATTTGAAGCTGTTTTTCTGTCCCATTTCGTTTACCGCATGAGGCCAAAAAAGGACAATTTTGTTGCCTGCCGGAAGGTTGTTGGACTGCCGCCAAGCTGCTGGACATTAGCACTGCTGCTTTTGCCGCAGCTACTCACGGCCCAAACCCCGAGCCCGATAAATCGGTCCTTGCCCTTGGCTAAACTTGCCCCCAACCTGCAAACGGCTCCCGATGTACCGCGCCCCCTGCGCGTGCGCGTGACCAACGGGCCGGCCTTCCGGCAATGGGCGCACCAGCACCAGCCCGCTGCCCGGCTAAACCAGCTGGGCCCTGACGGCAGCACGCTTACCGTGGTCGGCCTTACGGCGGCCCAACTGGCCGCCGCGCCCGGTGTGGAATTCGTGGACGTGGCCGACCGCCGCGCTCACGAGGAGCGCCGCCTCAGCAACTCCGATATATCGGTGAATGCGATTTCGGCGGTGCACGCCCGTTTTCCTGGCCTTACTGGGCAGGGCCTCACCGCTTCGGTGAAGGAAGGCGCCTTCGACCCCGACGACATTGACCTGAAAGGCCGCGCCGTGAACCCCAGCACCTTTGCCAAGCCTGCCTCCGACCATGCCACGGCCATGGCCACGCTGCTGGGCGGAGCTGGCAACTCCGACGCGCTGGGCCGGGGTGCGGCCCGGGGCGTGCGCTTGGCCACTTCCGACTTCGCCCGCCTGTTGCCCGACGATGCCACCCAGCTCACCCAAGCGGGCATATCGGTGCAAAACCATTCCTATGGCGTGGGCATCGAAAACTACTACGGGCTTGAAGCTCAAGCCTACGACCAACAAACCCAGCAGCTGCCCGGGCTGTTGCACGTGTTTTCGTCGGGCAACGTGGGCACCGCGGCCAGCGCCAGCGGCCCCTACCAGGGCTTGGCTGGTTTCGCCAACCTCAGCGGGCAGTTCAAGATGTCGAAGAACACCCTGACCGTGGGCGCCACCGACCCCAGCGGGCAGGTGGCCGCCCTCAGTTCGCGCGGCCCGGCCTACGATGGCCGCCTCAAGCCCGAGCTGGTGGCCTACGGCGAAGGCGGCTCTTCCGAAGCGGCCGCGCTGGTGTCGGGCACCAGCATCCTGCTGCAGCAGCAGTACCGCGACCAGCACGCCGGCGCCCTGCCGCCCGCCGCCCTCGTAAAGGCCGTCCTCCTGAATAGCGCCGATGACCTGGGCGCGACCGAAGTTGACTACGCCAGCGGCTTCGGCCAGCTCGATGCGCTGGGGGCGGTGGAAACCATGCGCGCCGGCCGCTTCTTCAGCGGCAGCGCCGCTCAGGGCGCCGACCAGGTGTTCCGCCTTGTGGTGCCTGCCGGCCAGCAGCAGCTAAAGGCGACACTGGTGTGGAGCGACCCCGCTGGCGCCGCCAATGCCGCCACGGCCCTCGTCAACGACCTCGACCTAGAGCTGGTGGCCGTGGGCACTGGCCAGCGCTGGCTGCCCTGGACGCTCAGCGCCTTTCCCCGGGCCGACTCGCTGGCGCGTTCCGCCCGCCGCCGCCCCGACCACCGCAACAACGCTGAGCAAATCACCCTCAGCCTGCCCGCCGCGGGCTCCTACGAGCTCCACGTGCGTGGCTACGCCGTGCCGCAAGGCCCACAGGCTTTTAGCTTGGCCTATGAGTTCAGTGCCCCCAGCCTCGTCTGGACGCGGCCCGTGCGGCCCGACAACCTGCGCCCCGGCTCCGCTGCGCTGCGCTGGCAATGGAGCGGACCCGTCGGCACCACCGCCCGCCTCGAGTACCGCCCCGTGGGCCGGCCTGGCTGGCGCGTGCTGGCTTCATCGGTAGCCCTGAACTCGCTCAGCACCACTTGGGCAGTGCCCGACACCGCCACCCTGGCCCAGTTGCGGCTGGTGAGCGGCGGCAGCGAGTTCGTGTCGGATACCTTCACCATTGCCCGCTCCCCGGCCCTGCAGGTGGGCTACGCCTGCCCCGAGGAGGCGCTGTTGCAGTGGCCGCGCCTCCCGGGCGTGGCCCGCTACCAGGTGTACCAGCTAGGCTCGGCGTATCTGGAGCCGCTGCTGCAAACGGCCGATACGGCCGTGGTGCTCGGCCGCGCGCAGCTGTCGGCGCTGTACTTCGCCGTGGCGCCCATTGTGGGCGGGCGCGTGGGCCAGCCGGGCCCTACCATCAACTACACCACACAGGGCACCGCCTGTTATTTCCGCTCGTTCCTGGCCCGGCAGCTGGTCGATGAAACCATTCGCTTCGATGTGGTGCTCGGCACGGTGTACGGGTTGAAAACGGCCACGCTGGAGCGTCAGCGGCCCGATGGTAGCTTTGAGGCCGTGCAAGCCATCAGCCCGGTCATCCGTCCCAGCTTCGCCTTCACCGACCAGCCGCCGACCGCTGCCCGTTACCGCTACCGCGTGCGCCTCGACAACCTGGCCGGTCAGCAGTTCTACAGCAACGTAGAGGAAGCCTTCCTGCTGCAAGCCGGGCGTGTGCAGGCTTACCCCAACCCCGTGGCCGCTGGCCAGCCGCTGCAGTTGGTTTCCAACGCGGCCGGCGCGGTCACGGTTCGGTTCTACGATTCGCTGGGCCGCTTCCAGCGGGAAGCCACGGTTGAGGGACAGGTTAATATGCTTGAAACCGATGGCTTGCGTCCCGGCCTCTACCTGCTGCGTGTGCAGACGGCGAGCCAGGCCACGCAAATCATTCGGGTGGTGGTGCAGTAGGGGCTCCCCGGCTGGTTGGCCGGGGGCGTGCTGCCGGCGCTGTCCCTGAAGCAGCTGTTACATAAAAACTTCCAAAGCAAAAAGCCCCGGCTCATACGAGCCGGGGCTTTAGCTTGGCGCTACTAACCGCGGTTAGTAGATGTAGTTGAGGGCCGTCAGGTCGTTGGCGGTGAAAGGGCGGTTCACGCCGTTGCCCACGCAGGCCAGCATCCAAGAGTTGGGCTCGGCCGTGGAGGGCGTGCCGGGGATGAGCACGGCGCCCACTGTGCTGGCGCCTTCGTTGGCCTTGCGCCCGCCGCAGCTGTACTGGCGGTTGTAGTAGTCGGTGTGGCGCATACCGATGCAGTGGCCCATCTCGTGCGCCATGATGGTGGCGATGTAGTTGGTGTTGGTGCTGTTAATCACGCTGGGCACCAGCGTGAAACCCGGCGCGGGGTTGCCGCCGCTGGGGAAGCCGCCCGACTGCCCGAGCACGCCCGGGCCCAGGTCGGCCGAGTACTTCACGGGCAGGTCGGCGGTGCCGGTGGTGATGCGGGTGAAGTGCAGCTGCAGGTTGGCGTTGTTGTAGCGAAGAATGGCCTCGTCGATGGCCGCTACATAGGCCGCCGGAAATTGGCTCGACAGACTCACCGTCAGGGTGCGCGGCAGGCCCGTCACCAGGTTGGTGGTGCGGTACTGCTCCTCGTCGCCCACGCGCAGGGTGCCGTAGCCGGGGGCGCTGGCCAGCATTTCTTTGGTTAGCAACATGTCGCCTTCCACCACGAAGCCGCCGTCCACGGCGCGCACGTCGTCGGTGCCGAAGCCCAGGGCTTTAATCTGGCCCAGCACCTCCGTCGAGAGGTCTTCAGCCTTAGAAACGGACTCTTTTTCTTTCGAGCAAGAGGAAAAAACAAGTGCCGAAGCGAGGCAAAGGCCAGCAGCAAACAGATTTTTTGTCATCATAAGAATGGTAAGAAGAATGTGGGTATTGTGAAAATTCAATGACAATATACAAAAATATTTGTGAAAATATCATCAATTGCCATGAAATGCTGTGGTAATTAAAAGGGGCTTGACGCGTACTGGTCAAGCCCCTTTCAAGGATGGTACTACCAGCCAGAGCTAGTAGATGTAGTTGAGGGCCGTGAGGTCGTTGGCGGTGAAGGGGCGGTTCACGCCGTTGCCCACGCAAGCCAGCATCCAGGAGTTCGGCTCAGCCGTGGAGGGCGTGCCGGGGATGAGCACCGCACCCACCGTGCTGGCGCCCTCGTTGGAAGCGCTGCCGCCGCAGCTGTAGGCGCGGTTGTAGTAGTCGGTGTGGCGCATGCCGATGCAGTGGCCCATCTCGTGCGCCATGATGGTGGCAATGTAGTTAATGTTCGAGCTGTTGATGACATTGGGCACCAGCGTGAAGCCCGGTGCGGGGTTGCCGCCGCTGGGGAAACCGCCCGACTGGCCCAGCACGCCCGGGCCCAGGTTGGAGGAGTACTTCACCGGCATCTGGGCGCCCGAGGAAACGCGGCGGAAGGTCACCCGCAGATTGGCGGCGTTGTAGCGCCGGATGGCCTCGTCGATGGCCGACACATAGGCCGCCGGAAACGAGCTGCTGATGCTCACGGTGAGCACGCGCGGCAGGCCCGTTACCAGGTTGGTGGTGCGGTACTGTTCCACGTCGCCCACGCGCAGGGTGGCGTAGCCGGGGGCGCTGGCCAACAGCTCCTTGGTCAGGAGCATGTCGCCCTCCACCACGTAGCCGCCGTCCACGGCTTTCACGTCTTGGGTGCCAAAGCCCAGGGCCTGGATTTGTGCTTTCACTTCTTGCGAAACGGCTTCGGGGGTAGCCACGGCCGCTTCTTCTTTTTTGCTGCACGATGCGACGGATAGAGCCGCGCCGGTCAGCGCAATGAGGGGGAGAAGTTTGAACTTGTTCATAGGATTTTTGTGGTGTGAAGATTTGGTGAAGGATGGGCGAATATATAGGGCGCCAATTACGAATTGTATTATATATTACAGTTGCGCTTACAAATAATTTAAGTAAAAGGCTATTTATGATGAATAGAGGCATTTATTCGATGCTTTTATTGAATAAAATGACAAAATTTTGTAAGTGTCAGTGTAATAAACTATTGTAATAATCATACGCGTTATGTTCGCGCGGTTGTTATTGAAGGCGCGCGGTGCCCGGCGGGACTGGTTTGCCCACCATCCAGTACTCGCCGGAAGAGCCCTGTACTAATTGTGTATCTTTGCTAGTAACCGAATTTTCGTGGAAAACCGGGCGCTGACGCCGTTTTCCCTCAACTATATATTCTCAGCCAGATGGCTTGTTCAACTTGTTCCACCGGTGGGGGCTGCGGCACCACCAAAGTAGGCGGCTGCGGCTCCAAGGGGGGCTGTAGCTCCGGCTGCACCCGCCTCAATGTGTTTGATTGGCTCCAAGACGTGGAGGTGCCCGACTCGTTTGCCGGGTTTGATATTGTCGAGGTGCGATTTAAAGGCGGCCGCAAGGAGTTTATGCGCAACGACTTGCGCCTGCCCCTCGTGACGGGCGACGCCGTGGTGGTGGATGCCGCCGGCTCGGGCTGGCACCTGGGCCACGTCTCGCTCAAGGGCGAGCTGGTGCGCCTGCAGATGCGCAAAAAGAAAGTGCCCACGGATTCAAAGGAAATCCGCAGCATCCTGCGCATTGCCACGCCCGACGACGAGGAGCGGTGGCAGGCCGTGCGAGACCTCGAAACCGGCACCATGTTCCGGGCCCGCGCCGTGGTGAGCGAGCTGCGCTTGCGCATGAAGCTCAGCGACGTTGAGTATCAGGCCGACCGTACCCGCGCCCTGTTCTACTACTCAGCCGAAGACCGGGTCGACTTTCGCGAGCTCATCCGCCGCTTGGCCGACGAGTTCCGGGTGCGCGTGGAGATGCGCCAGATTTCGCTGCGCCAAGAGGCGGGCCGCATCGGCGGCCTCGGCATCTGCGGGCGCGAGCTGTGCTGCTCCACCTGGCTCACCGACTTTAAAACGGTGAGTACCACCGCCGCGCGGTACCAAAACCTCAGCCTCAACCCCCAGAAGCTGGCTGGCCAGTGCGGCCGCCTCAAGTGCTGCC
This sequence comes from Hymenobacter monticola, assembly GCF_022811645.1. Taxonomy (NCBI): domain Bacteria; kingdom Pseudomonadati; phylum Bacteroidota; class Cytophagia; order Cytophagales; family Hymenobacteraceae; genus Hymenobacter; species Hymenobacter monticola. Next base: position 1,975,627 of record NZ_CP094534.1, read on the forward strand.
TCAACTACGAGCTCGACGCCTACCTCGATGCGCTCAAGGATATTCCACAGGTGCAGCGCCCCCTGAAAACCAGCAAGGGCGAGGCTTTCCTGCAGAAAACCGACATTTTCCGTCGCCGCATGTGGTTTGCCTTTAAGGGCGACAACAACTGGGTGATGCTGGACACGGCTCGCGTGCGCGAGCTGCTGGACATGAACAAACGCGGGGAGGTAATCGAAAGCCTGCTGCCCCCGCGCGAAGAAGCGCCCGAGCCCGAAGTATCGGCCATTGTGGAAGGCTCGCTCGACCGCCTCGACGACAAAATCAAATCGAGCAGCAAGCGCAGCAAGCGCAAAAAAGGCAAGGGCGAAAAAGAAGGAGCCGCCTCCAGCGAAGCCTCCGAAGCCCGCGCCCCCCGCGAAGGGCGCGAGCCCCGCGAGCCGCGGGCGCCTCGCCCCGAGCGCGAGCCACGCGCCGCCCAGGAGCCCGGCGCCGAACAGCCGCGCGAAGCCCGCGAGCCGCGTGAGGGCCGTCCGCCCCGCGAGGGCCGGGAAGGCCGCCCCGGCCGCGATGGTCGACGCCCGACCGGTGCCGCACCCGGCGGTCCGCGCCCGCCCGAGCAAATGACCAGCCCTGGCCCCGGCGACGCTGACAATCCCGTGCCCGCCCTGGGCGACGTGCCCGAGCAGCGCGGCCGCCGTGGGGCCGCCGCCCGCCCGCTCAACCGCCGCGGCGGCCGCGGGCGGGCCGACTCGCCGCGTGCCGACAACAAGGACGGTGGTGCCTCGCCTAACGCTGAGCCCCGCCCCGAAGGCGGCCGCAACCGCCGGCCCAACGCTGAAGGCGGCGAGCCCCGGCCCCGCCGCGAAGGCTCCGAGCCGCGCGCCGAGGGCAGTGGCGAGCGCCGCGAAGGCCGCGGGGGCCGCAACCGCCGCGGCGGCCGGGGCCCCGCAGGCGAAGGCGGCGCCCCTGCTCCGGCGGCACCCACGCCGGCCGGTTCTTAGCCCGCCGCCATCCCGTTATTGAATGCAAAATATCCGCATGAACCAGCGTTTTGCCCTCCATGCGGCCTTTGTGGCCGTGTCGCTCTGCGTGCTTTCAGCCTGCGACCCCAACCGGGTGTTTGAAAAGAATATCGACTTCGCAAACAACTCCTGGGACGTGCAGCAGAAGCCGTCATTTACCTTCAATATTGAGGACACAACGGCCGTCTACGACGTGCATTTTAACGTGCGCTATGCCTCGGTTTACGGGTATTACAACCTCTACGTGAAGCACTCCCTGACCGGCCCTACCGGCCCCGTAGGGCAGCCCGGCCTGCACCAGATGCTGCTGATGGACCCCAAAACCGGCGAGCCCAAAGGCAGCGGCACCGGCGATATTTACGACATCCAGTTTCTGGCCCTGCCCAAGCGGCATTTTCCCAAAACCGGCCAGTATACGCTGACCCTAGAGCAGTACATGCGCCAGGACCAGCTGCCCGGCCTCATGGCTATGGGCGTGCGCGTGAACAAGCACGTGGAGAAGAAGTAGTCCTGAAAGAGCAAACCAAAAAGCCGGCCTCGCAAAGTGCGAGGCCGGCTTTTTTTATGACTGCCAGGAAGCTGGCGCAACCTAAGGTTTCAGCTGCGCCCGACAGACTGGCGAAGCTGGTTTCGTGTTTGTTCTACTTATGCGATGCGCGTAACGTCCACGGCATTGGGGCCTTTCTTGCCGTCTTTGAGGTTGAACTGCACCCGGTCGCCCTCCTGGATTTCGTGGATGAGGCCGGTTTGGTGGACGAAGATTTCTTCCTGGGAATCGTCGGCGATGATGAAGCCGAAGCCTTTGGTGTCGTTGAAAAACTTAACGGTGCCGGTGAGCATGTGCGTGGGGTGTTGAAAATGAAGAGAAGGGCTCAGGGCCCGACGCTGGGCTGGGGCCTAGGCCAGGCAAAGATAAAAAGGGGAGGGCATCGGGCCGAAGCGGCGTGGCCTGATGAAGGGCCCGCGCGGCCATTGGCCCTCGAAAACAACCAAGTGCCCGGCGCGTATAGACGAGCAGTTTATTCCTCACCGATTCCCGCCCCGCTTCTTATGGACAACGAACAATTGAACCTGAACACCGAGCCCAACGACATCGCCGGCAACCGCATCGACGGGCCGGTGGGCAACACCGCTGCGCACCACACCGCCCCCGGCGCCGGGGTGGGCCAGCCCGGCGGGCCGCCCAAGCCCCAGCCGGCGCCCGGCGCTACCCCCGACGTGAGCAGCCCCGCCGCGCCGGCGTCGAGCGAGTCGTTGGCCGCTTCCGAAACCAGCGTGGGCCAGGGCGCTGTGGAAGCCGACCCGCAGCCGCAGGAAAACAAAGAAGCCAACCCTGAAGACCTGGCCCCGGAAGGCGCCTATGGCGGCAACTTCAGCAACAGCACCCAGGGCAGCTACCACGACCAGGCCCGCCGCGACAACCAGGACAGCGACGCCAGCCGCGGCGAGTTTGGCGCGCAAAACTTGGGCGGCACCACCCACGGCGGCTTCGGCAACCAAAACCGGCTGGCCGACTACGAGCCCTACAACTCGGCCGAAGACCAGTATTACGGTGGCCCCGGTGCCCCCGGCCCGCAGGACAACGCCTACCGCAGCTACGACGGCCGCGACGAACGGCCCGACCCGCGTACCCAATACGGCTTCGAAGCGGGTACTTCAATGGACCAGAATTTTGGTGCCGGCCGTGCTTTGCCTAACGATAACGGCTCGCCGCAAGGCACCGACAGCGCTTACGCCGATAACTACGGCACTACGTCGCTCCGCGGACAAGGCACGGTTACCGCCGCGCCGCAAGCAGGCGCTACCGTGCAGCCCGACCAGCGCAACCAAACCGAGAACTACATGCCCACGCCCGGCGCGCCGGCCGACAAGCAGCAGGTAGCCCCTCCGGCCGGCAATGCACCCACCGACCCAGAAATCAGCGGCCAGCGGCCCATTAGCAGCCAAGGGTACGGCGACCGGGGCAGTGAGCACCTGCGCGAAACACCCGATTTTGCTACCGGCGACGCGCGCAACGGCTACGCCCAAAACCCGGAAGCCAACAAAGGCGACTCCGGCCAGGGTATTGGCTCGCGCGGTGGTTCTTACAACGACGCCTACGACGACAGCCAGCCCGGCAGCAAAGCCGGCTCGCCGGCTCAGGGCGAGCAGCGCAGCGAAGACCGCGCCCAGAATTACGGCCAGGAAGCCCGGCAGGAAAACCGCACCGGCGATGCCAACGACGCCGACCACGGCTCGCCCCGCCGCAACGCTGGCCGCGACGGCGAAAAGGACGAGTAGGGAAGAAGGGAGTAAGGGAGTAAGGAGAAGCTTTGCTTTTGATGTAAGCAGAATCCCTTTCTTCCTTCTTCCCTTCTCTCCCTCTTACCGATGCACCTTCACCTTGATATCGTATTGATAGCGGGGCGGGCCGCCTAGCGGGATGGCGAAGAAGGGAAGGGCGGTGTCGTACTGGTCGGTCACGTACATCACCATGTCGTTGGGGGCGGGTTTGGTGGACGTGAGGCGGAAGTCGAGGCTGAGGCCGTGCTCTTTGTCGGCAATGGGCAGGGTGCTGCTGGCCCACACGCCGTCGCCGCTCATGGTGCCGGGTTGGCCATTTTTGGCAATGCTGAACACGTGCAGCGTAGCAGCGTTGTCCACGTCGAAGTTGCTTTGCTTGATGCTCACCACCTTGTCGTTCACGAAAGGGTAGAGGTGCACTGTGGTTTTGCTGGCCGTGGCTGGTAGGCGGAAGCAGTACTCGTAAGTAAACGCGTTGCCGCCCTCTACCGACACATTGGCCGTGGGGCTGGTGCTGAAGAAATAGCGGTACAGGTTGCCGTCGTTGCCGCTCAGGCCGCGGGCCACCAGCTTGAACACGCGCCCTTTGAACTCGTCCACCTGCTCACCCTCCAACGGGTTGAGCGGGCCGAAGGTGTACCACTTGCCGTCGTACTTGGCGTCGGCCCCGAAGGTCTGGCTTTTGAGCAGGCGGCCGGGGGGCGTGGGGGCGGTGGGGCGCGGGTCGCGGGCCTGCGGGCCGCTGAAGGTGCCGGGGCCCCCGTACAGGCTGAACGACGTGGTGGTGTTGGCCGGGCCCTTCAGGTCGTCGTTTTTGCCGCCGCAGTCGGGGTCCCACACCCGAATGTAGACGGGCGTGCGCTGGTTTTCGGGCACCAGGAAAAAGAACGTTTGGCTGAAATCGTCGTCGCCCCACTGCTTGTCCGATTGGGCGCCGAAGGTGACGAGGCTCTCCACCCGCTCACCGGGATTGGGCACGGCCTGGGCCGCGGCCCCACCTGCCGGGGCTGCCAGCAGCGCCACCACGGCACTCTGAAGAAAGAAACGGTGTTTTCCCATGCAGCCAAGATACCGGATGCTCGCCAATTGCCCGCCGCCAAAGCGGAGGTATTGCGGCGGCCATAGGCGGAATCGGTTGCTAAATTGTATGTTTACGGCTCGTTAGTCCCTGCGCCCATGCCTGCTGCCGTCCGCGCCACCGCTGATTTCTTTGACCAATTGACCAACGACCTGCTGGTGCTGCGTGTCGTGGCGCAGCAGCGTTTCCGCCCGTTGAGCGCCGAGGAGCTCAACCGCCGTCCCAGCCCCAGCCGCTGGAGCGCCGGCCAGTGCCTGGAGCACCTCAACATCGTGGGCGGCTACTACTTGCCCAGCATTGCGGCCCGCATTGCCAAGGCCCAGGCCCGCGGCTCCAAGCCCGCGCCCGTGGTGAAATCGGGCTACTTTGGCCGTCGGTTTATCGAGGCCATGCGTGCGCCGGCCAGCGTGAAAACCTACGAGTCGCCGCAGCGCTACGCGCCCACCGGCACCCGCCTGCCGCGCACGGTGGCCGAGGTGTTCAGCCGCCAGATTGACGAGCTGCTGCGCTTGGTGCTGCTGGCCCGTCAGGTAAATGCCAATGCCATCCGGATTCCGAACGCTATTTTCCCGCTGCTCATGTTCCGCCTCACCGACCAACTCGAATTCATGGTGGTGCACATTCAGCGGCACGTGGCCCAGGCCGAGGCCGTGCTGGTTGGCAATGGCGTGGCCAAGAGCGCCAGTGCGGCCTAAAACAAGCCCTGCCTGTTGCTCTCCTGCGCATTTATCGAAAGCGAAAACGAAGGACCTTATCGCGTTGGCTGTTGCTGCCGCGATAAGGTCCTTCGCTATTCTGGGAAAACAGGCATTGGGGTAAGCTTACTTGCTGCCCAGAAAGTAATTGGCCGATAGCTGGAAGCTGCGGTTGTTGATTTTGCCGCCGGTGTCTTTGCCATTCGGGTCGTTGGGGAGGATGTTCACCAGGCCCAGGCCGTAGCCGAGCTGGGCCTGAAAGGGCCCGACGCGGTAGCCCACGCCGGCGTTGAGGCCGGCATCGAAGCGGCGGAAGGTGGCAATGACCGTGGGGGTACTGGCCAGCCCGTTGCCCAAGGAATTCTGCGCCTTTTGGTTGTCGTTCTGCCGGTCGCCGTATTCTACTTCCAGCCCAATGGGGAATGAATTGGCCGCGCCGGCTTGCAGCACATCGGGGTCGTTGCTGGTGATAACCAGGGTGCTGGAGCCGCTGCCCCCCACCCCAAACGCCACGTACGGCCCGGCAAATAGCTGGAAGCCGTGGTCGGTGTCAGAAGTGTAGACCAGGTTGAGCGGGATTTCCAGGTAGTTGAATTTGGGCTTGGCGGTGTAGGTGAGGGTGGTAACGTAGGGAACGTTTGTGTTGTCAACGCCCGAAAGCTTCAGCTCGGCGCCTTTCTGGCTGAAAAGCAGCGAAGGCTGGAAGGCGAGCTTGCCAAAACGCATGTTGAGCGTGCCGCCCACCTGCAGCCCCGCCAGGGAGTTGGCTTCGTTGGAGAGAGCGGGCGGGATGTTGCTGTACTTGTAGGAGAACGTTGAAAGGTTGAGCCCGAGCCGGGGGCCGAACTCGATGGTGGCTTGCGCTTGGGCGGTGGTAGCCGCGCCCGCCAGGCCTGCCAGCAGCATTGCAGAGAAAAGGTTTTTCATGGAGTGAGAAAAATTGGAAAGGGTAAAAAAATAGAAAAAGCCGGCCTTGTGGCCGGTACACGAAGGACAAATGTACTGCCGCCGCCGGTCAGGATGCACCAACGAACCCAGGTCCGGAAATCGTCTGAAGCGTGTGCAATAAAGCCTGACCGGGCATCTTTATGGCCTCAACCTTCCCCCGCGTTTGTGCCAGCCTATGCGTTTTCTGCTTTTTGCCTGCCTGCTCCTGGTTATGACTTTCAGCGCCGACTCTGCCTCGACCCCGCCGCCCGGCCCCTACGCCGCGCGCTGGAAAAAAATTGACGCCCTGCTGGCCAAAAGCCAGACCGCCACGGCCGCGCCGCTGGTGGAAGCCATCTACCAGCAAGCCCGGAAAGAAGGCAACAGCCCCGCCTACGTGCGGGCGCTGCTCTACAAAATTCGCCTTCTGCAAGCCAAGGAGGAAGACGCCGACGAGCAAGGCATTGCTCTGCTGGAGCGCGACGTGCAGACGGCCACCTTCCCGGCCCGGCCCATCCTGCACTCGCTGCTGGCCGAGCTATACACGCAGTACCTCAACCAGAACCGCTACCGCCTCTACCAGCGCACGGCCGGCGCCACGCCTACCGCCGACGGCCAGAAAGCGGCCGACGGCGGCACCGCCCTCGCCACCTGGGACGTGGGCCGGCTGGGCGCGGCCATTGTGCGGCACTACCACCAGTCGGTGGAAGACGAGCCCCAGCGCCAACTCAAAACCACCCTCGCGCAGCTGGGCGAGCTGGCCGCTGGCGGCGACGCCGAAGGCCGGGCCCTACGCTCCACGCTCTACGACCTGCTGGCCCAGCGCGCCATTGAGGGCCTGCAAAACCAGGAGCTGTACGTGACGCAGCCCGAGCAGCAGTTTCAGCCCACCGACCCCAGGCTGTTTGGCAGTGCCGCCGAATTCGCGGCGCTGCAGCTGACGGCGCCTGCGGGCGACTCGTTGAACGGCCCGTTTCATGCGCTGCAGGTGCTGCAGCGCCTCACGGCTTCGCGCCAGCAGCTGGCGCCGCCGAATGCGGCCGCGCTGGCCGATGTGGACCTGCAGCGCCTCAACTACCTCCACCGCCTCACCCTTCATACCGACCTCGACGACCAGTACGCGCGGGCCCTGGCCCGGATGGCGGAAACGTACAAGGCCCTGCCCATCAGCACGGAATTTACGGCGCGGCTGGCAGAATTCTCCTGGGACCTCAGCCAGGAGAAGGGGGCGGTTAATGCCGCTGTGGTGGCGTTGAAAATGGCCAAAGGTGCCGAAGCCAGTTTCCCGAAGTCGCGCGGCGCGGCGCGGGCCCGGCAGCTGCGGGAAGAGATTGAGAAGCGGGAGGTATCTTTTTCGGCAAGCGACATCGTGCTGCCCGGCCAGCCCTGGCGCCTCGACGTGACGGCCCGGAACGTGACCAGCCTGCACGCCTGGGCCTACCGCATTTCGCTGAAAGAATGGGAAAATCAGCGGAATGGGTACGACCCCCAACACCGCACCGTGGCCCAGCGCTACGCCCGCGCCCTGCGGGCTGCCCCAGCCGCTGCCTGGACGGTGGCCGTGCCCACGCATCCGCAGGACTACAAGGTGCAGCACTTTGCGGCGGCCGGCGCGGCGCTGCCCCTCGGATATTACCTGGTCATCATCAGCAACGAGGCTGCGAAGCCAACCGAGCAGCGGCCCGGGGCGGTGACGGGCTACGGCTTTGTGGGGGCCAGCGCGCTGAGCGTGGTGCATCGGGGGGAGGCGGGCAGCAAAGCAGCGCAGCTGCTGGTGCTGCACCGGCAGCGCGGCGCGCCCGTGGCCGGCGCGCGGGCGCAGGCCACCTACCGCCGCTACGGCTACGAGCGGGCTTCCGAGGCCAAAATGCGGAAGGGCGGGATTCTGACCACGAACGCGGCGGGTGAAGTGACCCTGGCCGCTCCGGACCAGGACGGCGAATTCAATGCCGAATACCTAACGGCCGCCAAGGTGTGGCAAGGCAAAGACACCCTCAGCGTTTCTCAATTGCGAGCGGGCTACGGGGGGGCTGGCGCTGGGGAACAAGCCCAGCGCCGCGCCTTTCTGTTTTCTGACCGCGCCATTTACCGGCCGGGCCAGACGCTGTATTTCAAGGGCATGCTGACCGAAACGCTGCGGGCTAAAACCAGCCTCGTTACCAACGAGTCGGTGAGTGTGCGGCTGATTGACGTGAACGGCCAGACCGTGCAGACGCTGGATTTTACTACCTCGGATTTCGGTTCGTTCAATGGCTCGCTGGTGCTGCCCACGGGCTTGCTAAACGGCGAGATGCAGCTGCAGACCGACCACGGCAGCCTCAGCTTTGCGGTAGAAGAATACAAGCGCCCCACCTTTCTGGTCACGCTCGACTCCGTACCTGGCCGGCCGCAGCTGGGCCAGCCGCTCGCCCTCAACGGCCGCGCCCGCGCCTACGCCGGGCAGGCCACCGACGGCGCCACGGTCAGCTACCGCGTCACGCGCCGCGAGCTGTGGCCGCTGTTCGACTATGGCTACGGTGGGCGCTATGTACCCGGCCGGGGCCGCGAAAGCCAGGAAATTGCCCACGGCACCACCAACACCGACGCCGAAGGCCGCTTCAGCATCACGTTCACACCGCCGCTGGCGGCCAGGCCCACCGGCCGCCGCTGGGAGCCTGGGTATCTGTTTGAAATCACTGCCGACGTGACCGATGCCGCCGGTGAAACCCGTACCGGCACCCGCACGGTATCCATTGGCCACAATCCGCTCAACCTGCGCCTCACCGGGCCCGAACAAACCGATAAGCAGCATCTGGGCGTCTTCACGCTGCTGAGCACTAATGCCACCGGCGAGCCCCTGCCCGCTGCCGGCACCTTGCGCCTGCTGGCCCGCCGCTACCGCCCCAACCCGCCCGGCGTGCCCGGCCCTACCCCTGAAACGGAGGAAAATGAAGCCAAGCCAGAGCTGGTAAAAACGCTGCCTTTTGATACCAAAGCCAGTGCTGTGCTCGACCTAAGTGCCACGCTGGCCAGTCTGCCCACCGGCCGCTACCGCCTCGAAGCCCAGGCTGCCGGGGCCGACACGGCCGCCCGCGCCAAGCACGATTTCGTGCTCTACGACTCGCAGGCGGCCACTGTGCCCTTTGCCACCCCCGATTGGTTTGTGGCCCTGGCCGATACTGTGGCGCCTGGTCAGCCCGCTACCCTGTTGCTGGGCAGCAGCGAAGCCGACGCCCGCATCTTGCTCGAAGTGGAGCGCGAGGGCCAATTGCTGCGCTCCGAGTGGCTGACGCTACGCGCTAACGAGCAGCGCCGCCTGAGCATCGAGAGTGGCCCGGCCACGGCCCTGGGCCCGCTCTACATTCACACCATCCAGGTGCGCGACAACCGCCTCTACCGCCACGATGCCACCGTGCAGGTAGCAGAGAAGCCCCAGCCGCTGAGGCTCAGCATCGCCACTTTCCGCGACAAGCTGCAGCCCGGCCAGCGGGAAACCTGGCGCGTCAGCATCCGCCAAGCCAACGGCCAGCCCGCCAATGCCGAGCTGCTGACCACGCTTTATGACCAAAGCCTAGATGTTTTCCGGCCGCACCGCCTCATGGGGCTGGAATTTGGGCAGGGATATTATCCGGCGCGGTTTGGCTGGCAGGGGCAGTTTGGGGAAATGAGGTCGGATGTGCTACTCGGTATGGGGGACGCTATTGATTTGCCATCGGTGAGCTACCCATTTTTGCATACGTGGGAGGGAATGGGCAGCGTGGATAGAGATGAGGAATTCCGTTCGGACGATGGATGGTCTGCTGGAGGCGCACCAGGTGGCGCTGCCCCAAGAATGCGTATGCAGGCAAAGGCTGCTGCCGCTCCTGCTCCAATGGTCTCAGCAGCAATGGCTAATAGGGCAGACGGGGAAGTGCAGGTTTTGGCAGGCCGCACTTATGAAGTTGCTCCACCGCCCCCAGCAGCCGCGGGCGCCGCGCCCGACCTCTCCGCCGTGCCTACCCGTTCCGACTTCCGCGAAACGGCCCTGTGGCAGTCGGCCCTGCGCACGGATAAGAACGGCGACGTGGTGCTCGAATTCCAGATGCCCGAGGCCGTGACGCGCTGGCAGCTGCTGGCCCTGGCCCACGATAAGGAGCTGCACAGCGGCCAGCTGGCCCGGCAGCTCGTCACCCAAAAGGAAATCCAGATAACGCCCAACGCGCCGCGCTTCCTGCGGCAGGGCGACACCTTCACCTTCCCCGTCAAATTCTCGAACCTGACCGACCACGCCACCAGCGGCACTGCCCAACTGTTCCTGCTCGATGCGGCCACCGGCCAAGACATTACCGGCCAGCTACTCAAGGGTCCGGCGCAGCAGGCCGTGTCGGCCGCCGCGCACCAGAGCGCCGCGCTGGGTTGGGAAATCAGCCTGCCCGCTGACTTTGCGCCGGCTGCGGTAACCTACCGGGTGGTGGCCAGTGCGCAAGGCCTGGTGGCAGGCACTGAGTCGGATGGGAACAAAAAAGCCAAGCGCAGAAGCAAAAAGCCAGGCACCAACAACCAGGCACCAAGCACCAATTTCTCCGATGGCGAGGAAAACACCCTGCCCGTACTGCCCAACCGCATTCTGCTCACCGAGAGCCTGCCGCTGCCCATTGTGGGCCCCGGCAGCCGCACCTTCGAGCTGAGCAAGCTCACCAGCACCAGCAGCCCCACGCGGCGCAACTACAGCCTCACGCTGGAAATGACGGCCAACCCCGCCTGGTACGCTGTGCAGAGCCTGCCCTACCTGATGGAGTACCCCTATGAGTGCTCCGAGCAAACCTTCAGCCGCCTCTACGCCAACCTGCTGGCAGCTCAAATTCTGAAGGCCAACCCGCGTTTCAAAACCGTGCTGGCCGAGTGGACGCGGCAAGCCCAGAGCGGCACCGCGGCTCAGAAAAATGCCCTCGAAAGCAAGCTGGCCCAAAACCAGGAGCTGAAAAATTTGCTGCTGCAGGAAACGCCCTGGGTGCGCGATGCCCAAGGCGAAACCGCTCGCCTGGCCCGCCTCACCGAGCTGTTCGACGAAGCCCGCCTCAAGGGCGAAACCAGCCGCGCCCTGCTCAAGCTGCAGCGCATGCAGCTGCCCGGCGGGGCTTTTCCGTGGTTTGAGAAAATGCCCGAGGACCGGTACATCACCCAGCTCATCGTGGCCGGCTTTGGCAAGCTGAAAAAGCTGGGCGCCTTCGATGCCAGTCAGGACGACGTGGCCCGTGGCATCCTCCAAAATGCCCTGCGCTACCTAGATGCCGGGCTGGCCGACGACTATGCTCGCCTGCGCAAAATCAAAAACGTGAAGCTGGCCGACAACCACCTCGCCGACGAGCAAATCCAAGCCCTGTATGCCCGCAGCTTCTGGCCCCAACAGCGCGAGGCCGCCACGGCCAAAACCGCCTTCGCTTACTACCGCGAACAAGCCGCTAAGTACTGGCCCGCCCAAACGCGCTACCTGCAAGCCCAAACGGCGCTGGCCCTGTTCCGCCACGACGCGAAAGCCGCGGCGGCCGCTGAGATTCTGCGCGCCCTGAGTGAGAACGCCCTGCATTCGCCCGAACTGGGCATGTACTGGAAAGAAGTGCGCGGCGGCTACTACTGGCGCGAGGCCCCCACCGAAACCCAGGCCACCCTCATCGAAGCCTTCGATGAAGTGCGCAACGACCAGAAGGCCGTTGACGGGATGAAGCTCTGGCTGCTCAAGCAGAAGCAGACGCACAGCTGGGAAAGCACCCGCGCCACTGCCGACGCCTGCTACGCCCTGCTGCTGCGCGGCTCCGACTGGCTGGCGCCCACCCAGCCGCTGCAAGTCACGGTGGGCGGCCAGGCCGTGAAGCCCGAGGCGGCGCAGGCCGGCACCGGCTACTTCAAAACCAGCTGGCCGGCTGCTGAGGTGCAGCCAGCGCAGGGCAAAGTGACGGTGAGCAAGCCCGACGCAGGCGTGGCCTGGGGCGCGCTCTACTGGCAGTATTTCGAGGATATGGACAAAGTGACGCCCGCCGCCACGCCGCTCAGCCTGGAGCGCGAGCTGTACCGCGAAACCCGCACGGCTAGTGGCCCGGTGCTGGAAAAGCTCACCTCGACTTCACCGCTGAAAATCGGCGATGCGCTGGTGGTGCGCCTCGTGCTGCGCACCGACCGCGCCCTCGAATACGTGCACCTCAAAGACCAGCGCGCCGCCGGCCTGGAGCCCATCAGCCAGACCAGCGGCTACCGCTACCAGAACGGCCTGGGCTACTACGAGTCGCCCCGCGACGCGGCCACGAACTTCTTTTTGAGTGAAGTGCCCCGCGGCACTCACGTGTTCGAGTACCGGCTGCGGGCCAGCCAAGCGGGCGACTTTTCGGGGGGGCTGAGCCAGGTGCAGTGCCTGTACGCGCCGGAGTTTGGGGCCCACGCGGCCGGGGGGCGGCTGCGGGTGGCGCGGTAGTCGCTTGAGGGGCAAAATGTTGCCCTGAGATGCCGAAACGGCTCCTACAGCGTGTAAAACCGGTTTTGGCTTGCGTCGCCACAAGGTGGGGTGTAAATTTGCTTTCCGTTGACTCTATATTATTCGTACATGAAGCATCTGTTAGTCGTCCTTTTAGCCCTGCTTACGTGGAGCAGTGCCCAAGCCCAAAACGAGAAGCAAATCCCCGTTACGAAGCTCCCCGGCGAGGAAAACCTGAGCCTCCGCGAGCGCGCCGAGCGTGATTTTCTGATGCCGGTGCGCCGCAAGAAAATCGTAACCGAGGCCTCCAAAGCCACCGACGACAACAATACCGCCGCACCCGAAACCGACGCCACCGCCCACTACTCCGAAGCCACCGACGAATCGGCCACCGTCACAGCCCGCACCGCCCGCAGCTACGAGGCCAGCCACGCCGAAGCCCGCGCCGCCTCTCGCCGGGCCGCCGCCCGCCGCGAAGAAGCTCGCGCCGAAGCCCGGGCCGAGGCCCGCGCCGAAGCCCGCCGCGCCGCCCGCCACAGCAAGTCGAAATCACACAAGTCTTCTTCGCACAGCAGCAAGTCCAGCAAGTCGAAGTCGCACAAATCTTCTTCGCACAGCAAGAGCAAATCGAGCAAGTCGAAATCCAAATCCAAATCGGAGTCGCATTCGAAGTCCAGCAAATCGAAGGCGAAGAGCAGCAAAAGCAAGTCTTCCTCCAAGAAGAGTAGCGCTAAGAAAAGCTCCTCGCACAAGTCTTCCTCGAAGAAGAGCACGCCTTCGAAATCGAAAAGCAAATCGAAGAAGCACCGCCGCTAGTCGTTTCCGGATTGAATCAAACAGCAACGCCCGACACACCTGTGTCGGGCGTTGTCGTATCAAAAGAGGCGCAAGCTGTAGCGTGGACTCTGCGAGTCCGCGCATTGTTGGGATGTCAGCCCCTCGCTCCTGCGCGGACTCACAGAGTCCACGCTACAAGTCGTCCGGTTCCTCACCGCCCGGGTGTGAACTGGGGAGCAGCAGGGCAATCAAACAAAAAGCCCAGCCATTCGAATGGCTGGGCTTTTTGCCTTAAATGATGGAATCGACTTACCGCTTGTTGCGCACGATGAAGTTGTTGAACACGGCCGTGGTATCCTCGGCGCCTTGGGCGACGAGGGCTACGCGCACGCCGCGGTCCCAGGGGGGGAGGTAGGTGCCGTTGAGGGAGAAGCTTTCGGTGGGCAGGGGCTGCCAGGTGGCGCCGTCGGTGCTGTAGGCGAAGCGGTAGCGCTGGCCGCCCCACACTTCGAGGCGCAGCGTGAGCGTGTCGCAGGGCTCGATGTACACCTGGGCTAGGCACTGCTGCTTGCCGCTCTTCACGTGCCAGATTTGCACCTGGCCGTTGCCGGCCATCAGGGCCAGGGCGTTGTAGGGGTCGCCCACGGCGGCCAGGCCGGCGTAGGTGTCGACGGGCAGGTTGGCGAAGTCGAGGGTGGTGGCGGCTTTGTAGGTGGCGGCGTGGGTGCGGCGGCCCACGATGGTGCCCAGGCGCGAGGCGCTGGCCGCGAGGTGCAGCTGGCCGTCGCGCACGGTGGCGGCGGGCTTGGGCGCCGAGATGGGCCACTGCCACTCCAGGCCGAGGGCGTCGCCTTCAAACTCGTCGGCGATGTTGAAGCGCGACATGTCGGTGAGGGCGGGGGCCTGGGGGCTGCGGTTCACAAACTCGGGCCACTCCTGGGCGTTCCAGGTGAACTCGGAGAGGAGGCCCTGGCGGCCTACGAACTCGTGGCTTTCGGCGGCGTAGGCGTGGTGGAGCAGGAACCAGCGGCCGTCCATTTCGGTCACGGTGCCGTGGCCGGGGCATTTCCACACGTCGTTGCGGTCGAGGATGGGGTTTTGCTGGTGCTTTTCCCAGGGGCCGAGCAGGGTGCGCGAGCGGGCCACGCCGGTGGCGTAGTTGCAGCCCTTGCCGCAGCAGGAATTGCCGGCGAAGAAGTGGTAGAACCAGCCGTTGTGCCGCACCAGGGCCGAGCCCTCCACGAGGGGGCCCTCCCACTTCACGTCGTTGGTGAACAGCTCGGTGGCTTCGCCGATGAGGGCGGTGCGGTCGGCGTTCAGGCGCTGGGCCCAGATGGGGGTTTCCTGCTGGCAGGAGTTGCCGTCTTCTTTCCAGACGAGGTAGAGGTCGCCGTTTTCATCGGGCATGGCAAAGCCATCGATGGAGCCGGCTTCCTGGCCCACGAGGGGGCCGTGGTCGCGGTAGGGGCCGGCCGGGTGGTCGGCGCTGGCCACGGCAACGCACAGCATGCCGCCCTGCTTGCTGCGGGCGGTGTAGTACAGATAGGTGCGGCCGTTTTCCTGGTAGAACTCGGGCGCCCAGAAGTTGGAGCTGGCCCAGTCGGGCTGCTTGTCGGGAAAGACGTGGCCGACCAGCTCCCAGTCGAGCAGGTTTTTCGAGGAGAAGATGGGGAAGATGGCGCCCCACTCGGCGGTGGTGGCGCTGGCCCAGTAGGTGTCGCCGATTTTGGTGACGGTGGGGTCGGGGAAGTCGCCGGGCAGCACGACGTGGTCGTAGGAGGTGCGGGCCGGAAACGTTTGGGGGGCAGTGCCCAGGGAAACGGGGGCCAGCGGGGCGGTGAATTCTAGTTCGATGGACACGGTGGGAGGGTGCAAAGAGGATAGAAAAGAAAGCCGACGAAATGGCAAATGGCTTTCCAGGTTAGAAAGGTATAGGTTTGATTTGAAAACCACTGCCGAAGTATAACTTTTTGGGACGAGCCCCCTAAAATAATCGGCGAATGAATCGTTTCGCCAGGCGAAAAATTTACGGATTTATACGGGGTTCTGACCCCTGTAAACTGCGCCTAGTAATTGCAAAGGGCTATATACTGCCGACGGCGTGGTTGGGAAGTACGTAAGCAGATTTTGGGCTAAGCTGCCTTTTTCTATGGTGTATAAGTTGGCAAGAATTACACTTTGCAAAGAATGTGCAAGTGGTTTGCTTCACGGTTGGGCTTAAAAAACAGGGGGTGATGTACAAAAAGTAAGTGTTTTAGTGAGTGAAGGGAGTCGCAGGAAAAGCAAGGGGACGTTAAAGTGCCATATTGCGCGGGGGCGGGGGTATTTCTGAATGGTCAAAGGTGTTTGGGCAGTGGGCAAAGGTATTTTGCTGAAGGGGGCGGGTGTTTTGGCAATAGTGGAGGGTGTTTTAAGAAGCGGCGAGGGTGTTTTGAAAGGGGAGGAAGGTGTTTTGACAAGCGCGGGAGGTGTTTGAGGAAGGGGAGCGGGTGTTTGAATGGAGGCTGAAGGTGTTTTGGAAAGGGCGGAGGGTGTTTGGGATTGCGGGGAGGGTGTTGGCGGAGGGGCGGGGGTGTTTGGAAAGGGGAGCGGGTGTTTCGGCACGGGGGAGCGGGTGAAACCGTAACTTTGCGTTGTGCTTAACTACCTGTGCATTGGCGGCCGTAAGCTGGGGCTTACGACGCGGGCAGAGCGGTTTCTGTCGATTATCTACCCTAATCAGATGAAGCAGGACAAAGAAGACCAACTGGTGATGTGCGGCCGCGTGGCCGACTACGTGACCGAACACGAAGCCGACATTGCCGCCAGCGAGGTGGCGGCCGAGCAAGCGGCCGAGGTGGCGACGCTCTACGGCCAGGTGGCCGGGGCGCGGGGCGGCACCGCCCAACGCACCAAAAGCCTGACCGAGGCGGCGGACACGGCCAAAAAGGAATTGCTGGACCTGTTGCCGGCGCTGCTGGGCCCGCTGGGCCGGGTAGCCGCGCGCCTCAACGACGCCCACCTGCAAGCAGCCGTGACGCTGAGCAACAAGCAGCTGCGCAAGCTGCGGCCATTGGCGTTCATCGGGGTGGTGGGGGCGGTGCTCAACAGCGCGGCCCGGGCCGACGTGGCGCCGGAGCTGGCCAAGCAGGGCCTGACGGCGAAGGCGCTGGCGCCGCTGGGTACGGCGCTGAAGGCGTTTCGGACGGCGCAACCGGCCACGCGCAAGAGCATCGACGAGCGGGTGCGCGTAGGCGCGGCCCTGGAAGACCTGCTGGCCGAGCTGCTGGCGGAGGTGCACACCCTCGACGAGGACATGAAGGCCTTCAAGCTGCTGAACCGGGAGCTGTACGAGGGCTACTTGCAGGCGCGCAAGATTCTCAACTCCGGCGGCGGCGGGAAGCCGGAGAAGCCGGCGTAGCTTTCAGTAGCTTTGGAAATGCAGCCGCCCGCTTCCGGTTGGGGAGCGGGCGGTTCTTATTTTGGTAAATAGATTATTTTCCCTTGGTCGCCATTGTAGAAAAACGTGTCATCTTTCTTCGTGAAAATAATGTCTCTGTCGTAAGTTATTTCTAATGTTTGACTGTCAATCCAACGGGCGGATATGAACTTGCCCCGCCCCTCAAAATAGAATATTGAGCCACCATTTCCTGGCCCCCAGTAGATAGCAGAACCTGTCTGACTGTACGCCCCATTGATGTAGTGCTCACTTGCCTCAAATGACTTTTTATGGTCGGGTGCAGCAAGCTTAACAAGCTCCAGAGTAGTAAAATCAAACTTGGGTTTTGCCCTGCGCTTTGGTTTCTCCTTTTCTGTTGAGATTTTAATTAAAAACTTATCAAGAGCAGCTTTCCGCTTCTCCAAATACTTTATATCACTTCCTTCCCATGCTTCTAAGTCGCTGCCAGCTTCAATGATTTCTTTTACTTGCTTATAAAGTATTGGGTCAAGTGATTTGGTCTCCCACTGGGCTAATGCTAGCCCGAATAGGGAATTGTTTCTGTCGTCATAGTCATCAAAAGATTCTTTATAGTCCTTAACAATCTGTTTAGAAACTTCAATTGGGTCTTTCCCTTGATTATACAGGTCGAAGAAGTCTTGATAAATGTCAAGAAATGTGTCGTTGCCATCAATGGCTGTATTCCATGTTCCCATAAAAATTGTTTGGTTTAAAGTGATTTAAAGTAGTAAGCAGCTATTCTAATCCTATACTGGTCTCGTTCTCTTTATAAATAACAACGTCTACCCGCCTCCGCCACCCAAGAAACCCCAGCGCCAGCCGCTGCCCGTTGAACCGGCCGCGGGGTGGTGGAAACGCTAGGGCTTGGTGGTGAATTTTACCTCGTAGGTTTTGAGGGGGCGGCCATCGGCGGAGCGGAAGCCGCCGCCGTTGATGACGAAGCCGTAGGTGTGGCCGGGTTTCAGGGCTACTTTGTAGGTGTAAGATTTCTTGTCGGCGGAGAAGGCGCCGCGCCCCGCCATGGGCCATTGGGCTGCGCCGCCGGGGCCGTAGTCGGTGCCGGTGAAGCGGGCCATGGGAGCGGAAAAGTCGACGCGGATTTCGGTGGTGGCGGCGTCGAGCAGGCCGTCGGGGCCGGGGGCGGGGGTGAGGCCGACCACGACGGGGCGGCTGGCTTCGTAGGCTTGCAGCAGCTGGGCTTTGGGGGGCAGGTGGGGGTAGTAGCCCGACCGGCGCAGGAGGGCCTCCACGGCGTCGGCGTTGGTGTAGTCCAGCTCCAGCAGGTCTTTGACGGCTTGCTTCTTATTGGGGGCGCGCTGGTAGTAGGCTTTGCAGATGGCGTAGCCCATGTAGTAGCCCAGGTCGGGCACGTGGGCGGGGTCGTCGGACACCTGGTTGTAGAACCAGTTGCCGAGGTAGGGCGCAAACATGTCGGCCTGGAACTGCGCTTTGAGGGCGGGCTCGCGCCGGGGGCCCTGGGCCACGTAGGGCAGCTGCGGCAGCCGGCCGGTCACGAGCTCGGCCACGAAGTCGCAGGTGCCTTCGTAGAGGGCCTGGCCGAGGAGGTTGTTTTCGGGCGGGCCTTTCTCCTGGGTGTGCACGTATTCGTGCACGTTGAGCACCACGAGGTTGTCGAGGGGGTGGCTCTGGAAATAGCTGGCGCGGGAGGCGCGCACGTTGGCCGGAAACTCGGAAATGTCGGTGGCCGGGTCGCCCACGGCCAGCTCGGTGCCGATGAGCACCAGGCGGCCCTGGGTGGTGCCGCCCGATTGCAGCGCGCCGATGGTGTAGTAGATGGCGGCCGGGCGCAGGGCGGGGTAGAGGGCGGCGAACTTTTGGAGGTAGGGCCCAAGGGCCTGGGCCTTGGTTTTGACTTGCAGGGTATTGGGCCGGATGGAGTTCCAGAACCGGGGGTAGCGACGGATGGCGCTCACCCAATCGGCGGGGGCGTAGCCTTTCACTTCCTGAAAGGCTTTGAGGCCGGGCGTGGCCTTGGCGAGGTAGAGCCGGTTGAGGTAGTGCAGCTGCCGGAGGCTGTCGGTGGTGGTACGGATGCTGTCGTAGGCCACCCAGAAGTTGTCGAGGTCGGAGAAAAAGACCTGGGGCTTTGGGGCAGGCTGCTGGGCGAAGGCAACAAAGCAGCGGAAAAAGCTCAGGGGCAGCAGGCAGAAGCGTAGTTTCATGGCGCAGAGTTTTCGCCAAACTTAAGCCCTCAGATACTTACCCACGGTGTGCCGCTCTGCTGCCGCCGGGGCCTCAACTCACCGACACGGTGGCGGCCGGCAGGTTGATGGTGAACGTGGTGCTCACGTCCGGCTTGGATTTGACGGTGATGTGGCCCTTGTGCGTCTTCACAATATCCTGGCTGATGAACAGGCCCAGGCCGGTGCCTTTGGAGGTGGGCTTGGTGGTGAAAAAGGGCGAAAACAGCTGCTCTTGCTCGGCGGCCGAAATGCCCGTGCCGTTATCGCGCACCTGAATTTCGACGCCTTCTTCCTGAAAAACGGTGGCCACGGTGAGCACGGGCCGAAAGTCCGGGTTGCGCAAGGCCTTCTCGTGCACGGCGTACAGGGCGTTGTTGAGCAGGCTGGACAGAACCGCAGCCATCTCCGTGGGCACCAGCCGGACGGTCACGTTTTCCGGATTCTCGCCTGGCACCAGTTCCAGCGGCACTTGCCGGTACGCCTCGTCCAGCTCCTGCCGGTACGCTTCCAGCTGCTCCGCGACAAACGCGTTGGGGTCGACTTCCACGAAATCAGTCGACTTGACTTGCAGCAGCTTGTCCATGCTGCGCACGATGCGCGTGAGGCTGGTGCCGTGCTGCTTGATTTTGCCGATGTTGCTTTCCACCAGTTCCAGCAGGGGCACCGCTTCGTCCTGCAGGTGCTCATCGGTGGCGTAGGGCGCGGCGGCGAGCAGCTCCTGGCATTCGGCCAGCAGCTCGGTCGACACGTCCGAGAAATTGTTGACGTAGCTCAGCGGGTTCAGCAAGCGGTCGACCAGGCCCTTGGTGAGCTGGCCGATGGACGCCAGCTTCTCCTGCCGGATGAGCTGCTCCTGGGTGTCGCGCAGGTCGGCCAGGGTGCGTTTGAGGCCTTCGAGCAGGTCCTCCGTTTTTCGTTTCTCAACTATTAGTTCGCTGGTGCGGGCTTCGAGCTGCTGGCGCGTGGTTTCCAGGTCGGTCACCATTTTGTTGAAGGCCGTGCCCAGCTCGCCAATCTCGTCGCGCGAGTTGCTGTCCACGCGCTGGGTGAGGTCGCCGCGGCCCACTTTGGTGGCGGCGTCGCGCAGCTTGAGCACCGGCACCGAAATGTTTTTGGCCAGCACGAAGCCGATGCCAATGCCAATGCTGAACACCACAAAGCTGAAAAACAGCGAGGTGACGCGAATCTGCCGCTTGCTTTGCACGATTTCGCGGGTCGAGAAAGCCAACATGATTTCGCCGCTCATCATGGGTGTGCGGAAGGCGGTGCGCTTCACCACCGTTGAGTCGTTGGACGTGGCGTTGACGTCGACCTTTTTCGCTTCGGGGTAGGTTTTAAACACCGTGCGCGTGATGCGGTACCGGGTGTGGGCGGCGTTCCAGGTAGTGTCGGTCTGAAGCAGGCTCACAAACTGCAGCAGCGGGTCTTTCTTCACAAAGTCCATGGCCGTTTGCACGCCCTGGAAGTTCTGCTCGGTCATGGCGATTTTCACGCCTAGCGCCACGGTGTTGGCGTGGTTTTGCACGTCCTTGTTGAAGTTGGCCAGCAGGCTGCGCTCTTGAATAACGGGCAGGTAGAACAGCACAAAGAAGGAAAACAGCAGCACGATGCTCGTCACGGCCAGCCAGATTTTGGTCTTGACCGTGAGGCGCAAGTGGCTGATGACGCGCAGGATGGACGGGTGACGGAGGCTCTTTGCCATACCAGGCAGGTGCTGACGTAAGCGGATGGAGGCGGGCAGCCCTTACAAGAACTTTTTTCCCTCAACGGTGATGGTTTTGCTGTTGGGCACGGGCTGGTTGACCACGCCGATGGCCCCGGCGGTTTGGGCCACAAACTCGGCCAGCTCCGCTTCGGAGTTGAAGAAGTTGGGCGCGTCAGCTTTGCCCTGAAACACCAGCGCCAGCCAGTACTTGTTCAGCTCGTTGGCGCTCATGTTGTAGATTTTTTTGCTGGTGCTCTGGCCGATGGGTGTGGTGGTTTTCAACAGGGCAATCACCACCTTGCTGCCGTCGGGCCAGCGCAGCTTTTCGCCGCGCATGGTGGCCCGCAGCTGGGCCAGCTTCATGTCATTGGGCACCCCCTTGCCGTTGCCAATAATGACGAGGTTCTGGTCCTGCGCATGGGCCGGGGTGCGGCCTACCACAACGAGGAAAAGCAGGAACAACGTCAGTCGATAAATCCGGGCCATCTGCATCACGAATTAAAAGCCAACGGCAATTTGAAAGGTCACCTTGTCGGCGGTCGGGTACATGTGGCTTTTGGTGCGCTGGTACTCCAGCTTCAGCACGGCCAGGTAGCTCATTTCGTAGCGCAGGCCCCCCACGAAGGACTGGGTTTTGTTGTCCATGAAGTACACCTCGCGGTTGTTGGTGTACCGGATGTCGTCGACGCGCACGTAGGGAATGATTTTGTCGGTGACGCGCAGGCCCACGTAGGCGTAGGTGGCCATGGCCCGCTGCGTGCCCAGGCTGTCGGAGCGGTTATTCACCATGCTGGTTTCGGCCAGCAGCTCAAATTTTTTGGAGAAAACGGAGTCGTTGTAGGCGATGGAGCCCGTGAGAATATCCTGGTTGACGCGGGTGAGGGCCACCGGCGTCAGGCCGTTGCCGCCGTGGTTGTGGGCGGTGCTGCCCTTCGAGATGGCGTCGTGGTAGTACGAGGCGCCCAGGCGCATGCCGTCGCGGGGCTTCACGTGCACGGCCAGCGTGAGCGACTTCACGGGGTTGTTGTCGGCCACGTCGCCCGAGCCGATGCCGTTGCCCACCATGGCGTCGTAGCCGAAGCGCAGGGCGCCCAGGTTCTGGCCCTGCAGGCTCACGCCGGTGGTGTGGAGCGGGATAATGCCCGCGGCAAAGAGCAGCGGCCGGTCGATGGTGGGGAAGAACACCCGGCCGTGGTGGTAGGTGTCGTTCCAGTAGTTGATGGGCGTGTGGTGCTTGCCCAGCAGCGCGCTGTGGTTGCCAGCGTAGTTATACTTGAGAATGACGCGCTCGATGCTGACGTTGAAATCGGTGGGCGAGTCGGGCGAGAACTTGGCCACGGTTTCGCCCAGAAACGACAGGCGCTCGGTTATCGCGGAGGTGATGAACAAGTCCTGCTCGCCGAGACCAAAATTGACTTTGCCGTTCTGGTAATAGGCCAGCGCATCCACAAAGCCCCGGACTTGGGTGCGTTGGGCCTGGGCGCACGGCACGGCTCCCAGCAGCAGTCCCAGCAGTAGAAATAAGGGTAGAGAGTAGCGGTTTATTTTCATACGCGGCGCTTTCAAAGAAGTCGGAACTTGGAGGGGGCGAACTGGCCGCCTTCCCATTTGTAAGAAAGCGCAGCGCTAGTCGCAGCAATTCTAAGCTACCAGGGCATTCTGTTGCTAAGGTGCCAAAGGTACTGCAAGAAAAAGTTCTTTTAATGCTAAATCAGGTTGAGAACAGAGCCGCCCGCCTCGGGTGGGAGGCGGGCGGCGGTTGAGGGAGTAGGCGGGGCTAGTGGGCGGCCAGTTGGGACATCACATCGGCAAGGGTGGTGAGGCCCCAGTGGCCGATGAGCTTGCCTTCGCGCAACTGGTAGATGTCGATGACGTCGATGCTGACGGGCTGTTGGGTGGGAGCCAGGCCCAGCAGCTCGCCGGTGTGCAGGCCTTTTATGGCTTTGCGGGTAGTCACTTTGTCGCCCTCGGCCACCTGGTCGTGGATTTCGACTTGCAGGTTGCTCAAGGCGGGCTGCAGAATGTGCAGGAAGAAGTAGTGCATGCCGCCGGGGCCGGCGTCCATGCCGGCGGGGGCGCTGTGGTTGAGGAAGTCGGGGGCCAGCAGCTCGTTCAGGGTGGCGACGTTGCCCTGGGCGATGCCTTCGTGGTTGAAGCGGCGGATAATGGCTTTGTTTTCTTCGGGGGTGATGCTCATGGCAGCAGCTTTTTTAGGGGTGAAAAAGAATGCTGCAAAATTGGGCGGTGGGGGAAGGGGCGGGTTAGGGCGTTTCGGTCAAAAGGTGTGGCGGGGCGGTCAATGTAATAGGACGGTCTATTTGGTTATCTGTCATCCTGAGCGTAGCGAAGGACCTTATCACGCCGGAACGAACTGCAGTTGTTCATTAGGCACAGACGTGGTAAGGTCCTTCGCTGCGCTCAGGATGACAGAGGTGAAAAAGCCACCAGCCCTTGCTGCTTGAACTCCCGGGGCGAGACGCCGAAGGTTTTTTTGAAAGCTTCGGAGAAGCTGGAGTGGCTTTCGTAGCCCACTTGCTGGTAGACGTCGCTGGGGGACTGGTGCTGTTGGTGCAGCAGGGCGGCGGCGCGCTGCATGCGCTGCTGCAACAGCCATTTTTGGGGCGGTTGGCCGTAGAGGGCGGCAAACCGGCGCTGAAACGTGGACACGCTCATGTGGCAGAGGAAGGCCAGCTCCTCCACGGTAATGGGCCGGGTGAGGTGAGTTTCGACTACCTGGCGCAGGGTGAGCTCAGGCGGGCGGGTGCGCGGGTGACGCAGGAAGGTGTGCAGGCCCTCGGGGGTGGTGTGCAGCAGGTAGAGCAGCAGTTCTTCGAGCTTAAGCTGGCTGATTTCGGGGCTGAGGGGCGTGGGAGCGGCCAGCAGCAGGCGCAGCGATTCGAGGTAGTTGCGGATGAAGTCGTCTTTGCCGAAGGTGACCAGGGGCGCGCCGGAAGCCCCGGGGCGCGGCAGGCGGGCGGCGTGGCGCAGGTAGAAGTCGTCGAGCACCTGGTTGCTGAAGTAGAGCAGGATGCTGCGAAACTGGCCCTGGTCGGAGAGCAGCTCGCTGGTGAGGATGTTGCCGGCGGCCATGAGCAGGATTTCATCCTGATACACCGTGACGGTGTCGGCGGCCTGGATGATGGTTTTGCGGCCGTCGATGAGCAGGTTGAGCATGTTCCAGCTCAGCACAATCTTGTTCTTGACGGTGGGCTGCCGCGACACGTAGCTGCGGATGAGGACGCCGGTGGGGGCGGGGCTGCCCGCCGGCAGCAGGTCGTGGGGGATGGTGTAGGTGGTCATACGGGCGCTAAAAGTACCGCAAACGCGGAGCCGGCCGGTGGTGCCAAACGGAAATTTGAGACGCTGCCTGCTGCCAGCAAACTATGGTTTCAGTCGGCCGCGTCCAGTAGCCGGCGGTGGTAATTAATCTGGCCGAGGTGGTAGGCCAGGTGGGTGGCTAGGTGCACCAGGAAATAGCCGGTAGAGGTTTTGGCTTCCAGTACCTGGATGGGGTATTCAGCCTCCAGCTGGGCATCGGACAGGCGCGCCAGCACGGAATCGACCACGCCGATGGTTTCGGCTAGCTTCTGGAGCAGCTCGGCCCGGGGAACGTCGCGCAGGGAAAACTCCAGGTCGCGGTGCCGCACGTAGCCGGTGTGGCCCAACTCGGCCCCGATGTAGGTGTTGAGGTTGCCCACTAGGTGCAGGCAGAGGTTGCCGGCCGGGTTGCTGATGCCCGGCGCCGTGCGCCACAGGGTTTCTTCGCGGTGATACGCTTCGATTTCCTGTTTTAGCTTGTTCAGGTCGCGGGCGAAGAGGGTTTGGAGGGTGGCGATGAGCATAGCGGGCGCGGAGGGGTTAGGGCCATTCAACTGTTGGGCGCGGAAAGCTGTTTAGGAATTGCTTTATAAAGCAATGAATTCGACAACCTTGACAAACCGGTAATGAGCATTCCCTTGGTGACTGAGCACGTGTATGAGGCTCCGATTGAAAAAGTTTGGCAGGCCCTGACTGATACTAAGCAGCTACAGCAGTGGTATTTTCCGCAAGTGCAGCGCTTTGAGCCGGTGGTTGGGTTCCGGTTTGAGTTTGCCGATGATGGCTCACCCTACGGTAAAGCCTGGGTAGTAACGGACGCGGTAGCCGGGCGAAAACTGGCGCACACCTGGGCTTATAAGAATTACCCCGGCAGTTCAGAAGTTACCTTTGCCTTAGCCGAGCAAGGCGACAAAACCACGCTCACGCTCACGCACACCGGCCTGGAAAGCTTCCCGCAGGACCCGCACTTTGCGCGGCGGAGGTTCGAGGACGGCTGGGCCCAGATTCTGGGCAGCAACCTGAAGGATTACCTGGAAAGGAATGGCTGACGCTGTGGAAACGGAGCTACTGGTTGTACGACGGCCATATCCAGGCCCGCAAGGTTCTCAACTCCGGCGGCGGGAGCGGCAAGGAGAAACCGGCCGCGGCCTAAGTTTCGGCCGGGTTGGAAATGAAGCCGCCCGCTTCCGGTTGGGGAGCGGGCGAGGCATGAAATTTGAGCTACTGCCTAACTGCTCATTCCAGTATTCGGCTTCCCTATGTGTTTTTTTATGCAGTTGTGCCAGAAGGCGGCCTCTTTGCTGGTACTGATGCTTGTGGGCCTAACGGCCGCTGGGCAACCGGCTCCCACCTGGGACTGGCTCACGCCACTTCGAGGTGATGGTATTAGGAGCCGCAATATAGCTATTGATGCCGTGGGCAACTCTTATGTTGCAGGCACATTCGGTGGACAAGCCGTTTTTGGAATAGCTACGCTAACTAATCGGGGATGGAGCGACGCATTTGTGGCGAAATACGATTCCCGCGGCACGTGTTTATGGGTGCGGCAGATAGGAGCAACAGTGCCGAATCCCGTTCAGTTTGGGCCAACGAATACCCCTTGGGGCATTGCTGTGGACTCCCAAGGCAATGCGTACGTAGTGGGCGACTGCAAAGGACGCACCTTGTTGGATAATATAGAAATCATCCCTGTCAATGACGGAAGAGTGCGAATGTTTTTGGCAAAGTACTCCTCACAAGGCACTGTATTATGGGCCAAATCGTACGACGCGGGCACGCCGGGAGGTGTAGCAACCGATACGGATGGCTCGTTATACGTGGCCCATACAGACGCATTGGGCAGCCCGATAGCTGCCGTTTCAAAAATTGATGAGCAGGGAAACATGCTATGGACCCGCGGAGTGCGTAACGGGGGATTAATAAATTATGGCGGGGGTGGGGGAGTGCATGTTAGGGTGGGGCCTTACCATGAAGTCTATTTGCATAGTAGTTATGTGTATGGCGCAAGCATTGACGTCGGGGCTTCGGGAAGCTCGCCTTTGTCGAATGCAGGGTTGTTAAATACAGGGATAGCCAATAAGGCCGTTTTTCTGGCTCGCTACACCACCGCTGGCACTCTCGATTGGGTTCGCACAGGGTATTCACCCGGTGAAACCTCTTACAATGCAGGGCTAGCGGTGGATAGCGCCGGCAATGCTTTCATTACTGGGTATACCATGTCGGGGGGAATGGTTTTTGGCAGCTTGGTGCTAGCGGCCCATGGGAATTGGGACACCTATGTAGTGAAATATGATGCGCGAGGGCAAGTGGTTTGGGGGCACCAGGAGGGCAGCGCACGACTCGATAGGGGAGTGGGCATAGCGGTGGATGAAGTGGGGAATGCGTATTTGCTGGGCACTTTCTACAGTGGATTGGCAGCCTTCAGCAACGTCACTCTCAACGGCGTCGCGTCGCAATACAACAACTTGGCCTTGGTGAAATATGACCCGCAAGGCCAAGCCCTGTGGGCCATTACGCAACAGGGCGCTGGCGACCTAGCGCCCTGGGGCCTGGCTGCGAACCGAAATGGCGACGTGTACGTCATTGCTGATGTGTGGAATGCTGCGCGGCTGGGAAGTCTCACAATGACCGTTTCCGGAGGGCCTTCTTCTGGTCACTTAGAAAGCTTGATTGCAAAGCTAAAAAGCAACTTGCCTGTCACTTCTTCCGGTGGTGAAACGGGTGCCCCAGGCGCTGGAATGGGGACGCCAACGGCTGAGGTGCGTATTCCCAACATCATCACGCCCAACGGCGATGGCCAAAATGACCAGTTTAAAACTCTGGGATTGGCAGCAGGCACGTGGCGTCTTTCGGTGTACAACCGCTGGGGAATGCAGGTTTTTGACACGCCGAATTACCAGCAGGACTGGCAAGCCGAGGGGATGGGAGCGGGCCTTTATTACTACGTTTTGGCAAATACCACCGGCCAAATGAGAAAGGGCTGGCTTGAGGTCAGGCGATAAGCTGCTTTGAGCTAGCCATACCCTATTGCAAGCCGCCCCAGCAACCCCTGCTGCGCCAGAAACGGCCGCGTCAACTGCTTACAGTAAGACATCAAGGGTATTTTAAACCAAGCTCATTTACTTCAATATCGACCTGCTTCCAATCTGAAGCATCAATGGTGCTTTTCGAAATATCTAATGGGTATTTGCCAAGCACTTTTACCCAGCTGATGCCCGGCATCAATTTGAACTTGTCAATAATGCGTCTATTGTAACTGCCTGGGCCAGGATTTTGCAGTTGAGACTCGATGGTTCTGTTCGCAGATTGACGGTTTTGATACATAATAGTATCCGTCGCCCAGTCGCCGCCCCAAACTAGGCCGTAGCGTAGGAGCGTGCTTATTGTAGCTAATGCCACAAAAGCGACAACTGATTTTCTATTGCTCCAACGAAGAAAAGCGCGGCCAAAATAGGTGATACCACAAGCGGCAACAGCAACGCAAAACCAGGCACTCAACTGTAAGCTGTTTAGTTCCAACGGTGTCAGCTCATCCAACAGTAGCAATGTTGTTGTTGCCAGGAATGCGGTCAAAAGCAGTTTGTTAATCATATCGTAAAAGCTCAGAACTTATTTTCTCAGCGCTTTTGCCCCCATCGTAAACACCAACGTGCCGCCTTTCGCCACGTCCTGCTGCGCCAGAAATGGCTGCGTGAGCTTTTGCCCGTTGAGGGTGACCGATTGCACGTAAACGTTTTTGGCGCTTTGGTTTTTGACCTGGATGGTGAAGGACTGGCCGTTTTCGAGGTGCAGCACGGCCCCGTGCACGAGGGGGCTGCCGAGGGCGTACTGACCCGAACCGGGGGCGACGGGGTAGAAGCCGAGGGCCGAGAAGAGGTACCAGGCGCTCATCTGGCCGCAGTCGTCGTTGCCGCCGAGGCCGTCGGGGGTGGGGTGGTACTGGCGGGCGAGGATGTTGCGGACCTGGGCCTGGGTTTTCCAGGGCTGGTCGGTATAGTTGTAGAGGTAGGCGGCGTGGTGGGCGGGCTCGTTGCCGTGCACGTAGCCCCCGATGATGCCCTCGCGGGTGATGTCCTCGGTTTCGGCGAAGAACGAGTCGGGCAGGTGCATGGTGAAGAGCGAATCGAGGTGGGGTACGAAGACGCGGTTGCCGCCCATGAGGGCGATGAGGGCCTTGGGGTCGTGGGGCACGGCGAGGCTGTAGTTCCAGGAGTTGCCCTCGATGAAGCCCTGGCCGTTGGTGCTGAGCACGTCGAATTTCTCGCGGAAATTGCCGTTGGCCAGGCGCGGGCGCATGAAGTTGTGGCGCGCATCGAACACATTTTCCCAGAAGCCAGCCCGCTTGCTGAACTCCTTTTCCAGGTCGGCGTGGCCGAGCTTGCGGGCCAGTTGGGCAATACACCAGTCGTCGTAGGCAAATTCGAGGGTGTTGGAGACGGAAGTGCCGCTGCGCTCGTTGGGCACGTAGCCCAGGTCGAGGTACTCGCCCAGGCCGTCGTACCAGCGGTGGCGGGCGGTGGCCACGCAGGCGGCCAGGGCGCGCTCGGCCAGGGCGGGCGGCACGGCGCCGTTGAGGACGGCATCGGCCACGACGGATACGCTGTGGTAGCCGCTCATGCACCAGTTTTCGTTGGCGTGGTGGCTCCACACGGGCAGCATGTGCTCGGGGCTCTGGTCGTAGTGGGCCAGCATGGACTGCACCATGTCGGCGTTGCGCTTGGGCTGGATGAGGTTGAAGAGCGGGTGCAGGGCCCGGAAGGTGTCCCAGAGCGAGAAGGTGGTGTAGTTTACACTCTTCTCTTTTTTTATTTTTGATAAGGGCGCATTGGGCGTAGGGCGGTGCGTGTTCTGGTCGACACCCTGGTATTCGCCATCTACATCCTCGTAAACAGTAGGGCCCAGAAAGGAATGATAAAGAGCCGTGTAGAAATTCTCTTTATCGGTCCGATTAGGCGTTTGGATGGTGATGCGGCTCAATTCTTCCTGCCATAGCTCTTGCGACTCGCGACGTATTTGGTCAAAATTCCAGCCCCAGATTTCATTATTAAGGTTGTAGACGGCCTTAGCCATGCTCACGGGTGAGAGGGCAAACTTGACCTTGATTTTTTCGCCCGCCACGGTGTTGAAATCGAAGTAGAGGCGCAGCTGGCGGCCGGCCTGCTCGGGCCAGTTCCTGCTTTGGTCGAAGCGGCCCCAGAAGCCGCGGTAGGTTTCCTTGGCGTCGTACTTGCGGGCGCCGTAGCTTTTGAAGGGCTTCGAGAACTGCATGGCGAAGTACTCGGTGCGGGTGCGGCCCCAGCCGGTAGTTTGGCGGTAGCCGGTCACGAGCGAGTCGTTTTCGATGCGCACGTAGCTCCACACGTTCTTGTCGGGGTAGTTATAGATGCCGGCCATCATATCGAGGATGATGTGCGCCGGCTCGGTGCCCGGAAACGTGTACTGGTGGAAGCCCACGCGGGTGGTGGCCGTAAGCTCAGCCAGGATGTTGTGGTCGTCTAGCTTCACCTTGTAGTAAGCCGGCTCGGCCACCTCGTTCTGGTGGGAGAAGCCGGAGCGGTAGCCGCTCTGGGGCCGGTCGGCGGTGCCGGGGTTGAGCTGCAGCGGGCCGGTCGTGGGCATAATGAGGAAGTCACCCAAATCGGAGTGCCCCGTGCCGCTGAAGTGCGTGTGGCTGAAGCCGACGATGGTTTTATCGTCGTAGTTGTAGCCCGCGCAGTACTTGTAGATGTCGGGGTTGTACTTGCCGTTCTGCTCGTAGCTGAGCGTATCGGTATCGGGCGAGAGCTGCACCATGCCAAAGGGCACGGTGGCGCCGGGGTAGGTATGACCCATCTTCTGCGTACCCACCATGGGATGGGCATACTGGACGAGGTTTTCGGGGGTGGCGGGAGCCTTTTGGGCGTTAGAAGTTGCGGCGAGGAGCAACAGGGGCAGGAGTTTCTTCGGCTTCTTCATGCAGGGCGCGGATGGGAGAGCAATATCCGGTAATTTCAGGCATGAATAACTGCCTGCACTGTGGCAATAGCACGGCCAACGCGAAGTACTGCTCCCGCTCGTGCGCCAACCGCGTAAATGGACATCTATTTCCCAGCCGTCGGCCCATCGCCCGCAGTTGTAAGCATTGTGGCGCGGCACTGTAAACCCGCCGCACCACCTGCGACAGTTGTAATCCCAGCTTCGTTGATTGGCAACAGGTGCCTCTACAGCAACTCAAGGCAAAGGCATTGCAGCAGTACGCGGCTCAAATTCGCAGCTTAGCGCGGGTAGCCTACCGCAAATCAAGCCGCCCCAAAGCATGTGCGGTGTGTGGCTACGACACTCACTACGAGGTTTGCCACATTAAGCCCATAAACGAGTTTATGCCTACTGACTTTGTCGCCGATGTGAACAGACTGAACAACCTCGTGGCGCTGTGCCCCAACCATCACTGGGAGTTTGACCACGGCCTGTTATCTGTCACTGTTCTGACCTCTGCAGAGGTTGGAAGCATGGGGCATGAGCAATGAAAAACCCGCTCTGCGCACTGCAAAGCGGGTTTTCAACCAATGTAGCCGCGACGAGAATCGAACTCATATCAAGCGTTTAGGAAACGCCTATTCTATCCGTTGAACTACGCAGCCATTATAAATTACTGTATTTCAACAACTTACAACGTTTTATTCTTAAACTATTGTTAACAGAATGAAGGGTAAGCGTTAACATGTTAACTTTGGTGGGCACCCCAACAAGCTCAAAATCGTTAAACATGGCAACTTTACTATCTTCCGATGTCGTTCTTTGGAAACGCAGCAAATCTGACAGCAAAGGTACGGTAAGCCTACGTGTCACGAAAGGCAAGGCACGTAGCTACAAATCCCTATCCATCACGATACCGGAAGCGGATTGGAACGAGCGGACGCAACGAGTACGTGCAAGCAACGCCGATGCCGACGAGTACAACGCCACTATCACGCGCAAGTTGGCTGAACTCGCAGCGGTGGGCAACGAAACCAAAGATGTAGCCAATGCGACGGGGGACTTTCTGAGCTACTGCGAAAGCTTCATTTCGTCGCTCAGCAGCCTTGGCACTCGCAACAAGTACACGACTATCCTGAACAAGCTGCGCGGGTTTCTACGGTCACGAAACGAACAAAGCTTGCCCTTTGCCGATGTCAACCCCGAATTGATACGCCAATTGCAGCAGTACCTATTGAAGCAAGTGACACGAAACGTAGCCAACAACTACATGAAGGTGTTCAACCGTTTCCTTAAGTCAGCAGTCAAAGAGCGTAAGTACAACTACGATGTCAACCCGTTTGTGTCCATTGACTACACCAACGCCCAAAAGAACCGGAAAACGCTGTCAGAGCGTGATATAAAGGCTTTTCGTATGGTAACCCTACCCGACCGCCTACAACGGGCACAGCGGGCGTTTATCGTGCAATTGTTGGCACAGGGAATGCGCGTATCTGACCTATTGCTACTGCGGTGGTCAGATATCACGACGGACGGTATTAACTACACGATGTTTAAGACCGGCAAGGAAATGAATGTCCATTTAAATGACATTCTCGTTGCCTTATTGGTCAAACAGGCAGAAACATTGCCGGTATTCAAGCAACATCGGTACTTACAGAAGCTTACCAAAGAGCTTGCCCACGAATACACCGCCGCTATCAATGCCATTAAGCTGAGCTATGATGCTGACTTCATCGGCAAAAACGCTCTTAACATGCGAGACTTTAAGAACGTTCCCGAAGTGGAGAATTATTTGTTAACGCTTGATACACTGCGAATTAATCAGCGTATTGCTATGTTGGACATAGCCAAAACCAAACACGCCAACGAGTTCGTGTTTTCGTTCCTGCAAACATCTGACTTCCCAACCCACGTCACCTCTATTAATATCGAAGAAAGCCAATATAAGAAAATGCACAGCGCCAAGATTGTATACAACAGACACTTGAAAGAAATTCAAGCTCTTGCAAAGATTGAGTTTCAGATAACAAGTCATGCCGCCCGACACGCCTACACCAACCTACTGCTGACAGACAAGGACGGATACGATGTTTATGACATCAGCCGGGCACTTGGTCACAGCAGCCTCAAAGTGACAGAGAGTTATATCGGCTCTTTCTCAAAATCTCACGTCGGCAAGATTAATGAAGCCATTGCCAAGCGGTTAACATTGTTGGAATAACTGACCGTATCGGTAGATAATCTGAATTAACCGAATCAATGGCAACCCTTGACGCTACGGTGTCAGGGGTTTCTTTTTGTCTGAAAAATCATTATTACTGTATATCATAATGTTAACAATTTGGTAATGTAGAAGCCAAAAACAAAGGGGAAAAATCTGATAGATACTTATAGGACATGGACGTTAAAAATTCATGCCATATAAAAATAATCTTATGATATGCCCCCGCAACCCATCAAAAACTATGTACCCGTCATTGATACGTTACATTTAAACTTAACCAAAGACCTTGCGCCAAATGCGTTCGTGTTAACGTCTCATAACCCAACTGATTTACTGTCAGTTAATCGGCACAACGCAGAAGCCTTATACCATTCCGATGGATACTCATTGGAACGGGTTGAGCAACGAAACCAACATTTTCATTTGGTGTACACTGCCAAGGTCAACGGCAACGCATTCGGTACCCTATACCTTGACCGCAAGTCACCTTTCGGCAATCAGCAGCATCTTATCCCGTTCCATCTGTATAACAGCACGTTGTACACGGAATGGGTGCCGACGTTGACCAATTTCATGGCAGCTTTTGAGCTTACCATCAGCACGTTTGCGCAGGTACATATTGCCTTGGATACGAATCAAAACGCTGTTAATCAGTTTTATAAACTTCAAGACAGCCCCGCCTTTGTAATGAATCACGGTCGGCAGTTGTCCGACAAGGTGAAGACCGCAGGAACCCGACAAGCCGGTGGGCAACGTGAAGACGGTCTTTATATCGGCTCAGCCAAATCAGCCAAGCAGACAGTCATTTACAACAAGACCAAAGAGATAGCTGACGAATCCGACAAGCACTATATCACGGCTCACCACGTCGCAAACGGTCTTGGCGGTGCCGATGTTTACCGGATAGAATTGAAGCTCAGCAACGATGTTTTGAAGGACTATAGACGCCTCTTTGTCAATGAAGACGGTGAAGCTCTCAGCAATCACTTGATGAAGCGTCAGACACTTGAAGACATGGCAGTGTCAACGTATCAACCTGTTACTGCCTTCCTCGGCACAGCATTGGACTACACCAAGTTTACCAACCCGGCTTACCTCTCGTCACTGTTTGCACTCTTTACCAATTTGGATTTCAGGCACAAAGACAACCGGCACATCAGCCGTTGCACTCGTTTTGCCTTCATTGATTTTAATAGATACCAAAAAGAAACCATTATGCAAAAGATTGAATATAAAGATAGTATGACGAACAACTTCCGTATCCAAAAGCAGAGCCTTGAAACCCAAATAGACCTGTTCAAGCGAACGGCAAACCCTGTGCTATTGGAAGCTGCTGCTGCTTATGCTGCTGAGTATCGTTTGCAGTCCCACCTTGCACACCTTATCAAGCTGTATAACATCGGCGACGTGGTGACCGCTCACTTGCCCGTTGGATACTTTGACAACACCACTATACAGCACCGCATGAATTTGGCACTATAACAACCGACGCCAAAAATTCACTGTAAGCCTTTAAATCATCTTGCTTACAACGACTTATACGATTCCGGCTGATTCCATTTTTGTACTGCTGCGGGGGCACAGTGCGGGTGGTTTCGGTCGGTTTCTTTTTGTGGGAACGTGCGACAATACCACGTCATTAACTCAGAAAACCAACCAATCAACTGCGTTTTTAAGAGGGTTGGTGAACAGTCTTATTATCAATAGATTACAACAATATGATGCAAATACTTCTGATAGTCAACTGATTATATAATGTTGAATATTGGTTTAAGTGTTCAACTGCCTCTGTCACTGAACTATAATTGTAAAACTCAATGAATGGCATGGAGTAAGCCCGCGCCGGTAGGCAGCGGCGGGCGTAACGAGCCGCAACAAGTGATACAAGGGACAGAGAGCGTAACACCGCAAGCACACAATAAACGCGTGACGAATAGCCTATTACGATTGACTTCCTTGTACTTCGTTAAATATCAAGTAATTGCCTCTTGGAAGGCTGCATGTTTGAAAAAAGCAGGCACCCAACCAAGCAAATACTGTGAACAATAACAAAGACCGATAAGATTTACTTATCAGTCCTTATATCTACGGTAACGCGGAAACGAAATGAAGTGTAATGGAAGTGGATTGGAAGTCATGCGAAACGAAAACGAGCAAGATGGAAGTGAAGACAGGCAAGACCGAAACCATTGGGCACAAAAAAACCGTCACTTGATAGTTACGGCTTTAATGTTGTGGTATAGCGGACTACTCGTCTGTCTCCACTATTTCAGCAAGTATTTCAAAGGTGTCCGTGTCGGGTTCAAAGACATATGCTGCTATATCCTGCATAAATTCCTTTGCTTCATCTTCCGAACTGAACAGGAAAGTTTGGTCAAGTTCGGGACGTGAGGTAAAGATTTTGACCGTCGTTTCCATACCGTTTTGCGTGTCATGCTGTCCAACGGTGGGCTGCATCCCAACTACATGGGCGATGTTAATCAGTATAGGCGGGTCTTGATGAATGAATCTGAGGAAAGGCATTTGTGTGAGTTTGGGTGAACACGAAAGGTACGAAGCAAGGTCGTGTATTGCCGTTGTAAAACCGCCGCCGTTAACCAAAGACCGCCTTCGCTCCCATGAGGGAGCGCAGAAACCGCGCCCACGTGCATTATGCAATATTTTACGGTGGCTCTGTCCCGGTTTCTGTCCCGGTTTTACTCAGTTTGTCCCGTTCTCGTGTCGGATACGGTCAGCCAAGCGAAGCATCTACACCCCTCAGAGTATTGTCAATCTTGAATATTGACGACGTTTGCTAACGTTCGGAACCCAAAATTACACTCGTTAACGCATATGTTAACATTGCTTTGTTAACACACTTAAACAACTGACAATCAAAGCATCAAAGAGTGACAGTATACAGTAACGCCTATTCTATCCGTTGAACTACGCAGCCGTAGCGCAAAGATAAGAACAGACGCCCGAGCCCTACATCTTATACAGCAGCGCGATGCCGAATGACAGCGCCGTCAGAATGAGCCCCACCATGAAGATGGTGTAGCTCGTGCGCAGCAGGCGGTACTTGCGGGTGAGCACCTCGCCGAGGTAGTAGATGTCCGTCACCATATTGGTGTAAAGCATGTCTTTCGTGCGCATCAGCTCGCGCATGCCGCCCTGGAAATTGTCGAGGTTGAGCTTGGTGAACTGGCCGAAAAACAGCAAGTTAACGCGGCGGTTGGTGGCGATTTCGGGGCTTTTCTTTAGCCAGGCAAAGCTTGTTACGTCGGGCTGAGCCGAGAGAATAGCCGTGATGACCGAACCCAGGGCCGTTACCAGCAGAATGCTGATGGGAATGCCCAGCACCGGGTTGCCGCTCATCATGGGGCCCAGGGCGCCGGCCTTGCCCATTTTGGCGCCCAGGTAGGTGATGATGACCGACATGAGCACGGCGTTGAGTTGTATCATCATGCTGGCCTTTTTGTCGGCCATGTCGCTCAGCTTCATGTGGTTCGAGTACATGGTGCGGAACATGGTTTCAATGCCCCGCTTGGGCTCGGCAAAGGTGTCGGTTTTTTCCTTGTTCTTTTTCTTCTCTTTCTTCTCGCGCTTTTTGAGCTCGTCGCGCTGGTCTTCGATGTTGTCTTTGAAGGCCTTTTTGTAACGGTCCTTGCCGGCATCGGAGTGGTACTTGTGGGCCAGCATGAAGTTGAGCTGCAACTCGGCCCACTCAGGGTTGGAGTAGGTTTTGCCCAGTACCAGCTCCCACTCGGTGCGCAGCAGCTCGGCGCGGGAGCGGAAGTCGTCCTGGGCCAGATTGCTCATATCGGCATCCACCAACAGCTTTTGCAGCTCGGTTTCGGGCTTTTCGTCGCGGTGCGTGGCCTTTATCATGTCCTGCACCTGCTGCACGCGGCCGGCGGGCACACCTTGCTCAGTCAGCCAGGCGCCGGCGCGCTCCATGCTGCGGAACTCGTGGCCGTCGTACACGTCGAGGTAGCCGGCATCGTGAAACCAGGCGGCCAGCAGCAGCAGCTCGGTGTCGTCGGGGCTGAGGTCCGCGGCCGGGGCCAGGGCGCGGGCTTCCTTCACCACCATTTCGGTGTGGCCAAGGGAGTGGTAGGTGAGTTTGGGCGGCAGCTCACGGCCGAAAAGGTCGGTGATAAAGGCTTCGGCTTCTTTCACCAGGGGCGAGGCCTTGGCTTTGGGCGGCTTGGCGTCGGCGGGCGTCGCGGCGGCGGGTGGCGCGGGCGCGCCCAGGGTGGCGGGGGAGGCGCCGGCGGCGGCCGGAGTGGGGATGGCCTCGACGGCTTCGGGGGCAATGTCTTTCATAAGGAGGGAAGCGACGGGCGGTTCGGTAAGCCGGCTTTCGGGCTTTCAACGCGAAGCGGCGGCCGGAAGTTGAAACCCGGCCTTAACCGCACTGCGGCGCTTTGCGTAACGGGCCCTACCGGAGGCGACTGCCCCAGGCTTTCGCGCCGCTATTCCGCTTTCAGTACCCCCTTACATGACCTCATTTCGCCGCCTTCTTTTTCTGCTTGCCTGCTGCCTGCCGTTGGGGGCATATGCTCAACCGGCTCAGCCAGCTAAGTCCAAGACCGTCAAGGAACCCAAGCCGCCCAAGGAAACCCAAAAGGAGATTCCCTCGCCCGGTGAGTCGGACCAGAACCCGCACAATAGCCGCCCCAACTACCGCAAAACCGGTGTGAACTGGGAGCGCAACACCCCACCCGATTCGAGCCGTATCCGCTACCGCGTGTTCCTCATCGGCGACGTGGGCAACCCCATTCTGCCTGAGAAAGGTGGCGAGCCCAGCCTCAACTACCTGCGCCAGCAGATTATGAAGGCCGGTAAAAATTCCACAACCATTTTCCTGGGCGACAACATCTACAACTACGGCATGCCCGAGGAGGGCGCCTACGACCGCAAGGTGGCCGAAAAGCGCCTCACCGCGCAGCTCGACATCTTTCGCGGCTACCCCGGCGAGAAGTACATGACGCCCGGCAACCACGACTGGATTCAGGGCAACCCCGGTGGCCTGGAGCAGGTGAACCGCGAGCAAGCTTTTGTGGAAAACTACATGATGAAGGATTCGACGGCGTTCAGCTACACCGGCGACTTCTTCGTGCCCCGCGACGGCTGCCCCGGCCCCTTCGAGGTACGCGTGCAGGACGACCTGGTGCTCATTGCCCTGAACTCGCAGTGGTTTGTGACGGCGCCCGCCAACCGCCCCTCGGGCCGCGACGGCGGCTGTGGCGCCGAAAACGAGGACGACGTGTACGCGGCGCTCGAAGAGGTGATTACCCGCAACAAGGACAAGCACATCATGGTGTTTGCCCACCACCCGTTGTTCAGCGACGGCATTCACGGCGGCTATTTCACGCTGGCCGACCACATCTTCCCGCTCAGCATTGTCTTCAAATACGCCTTCATTCCGCTGCCCGTCATTGGCTCCATTTACCCGTTTGCGCGCAAGTACGGCGGCATCAACCAGGATATTCCGCACCCCGCCTACCAGGCTTACCGCAAGAATCTGCTGGAGATTTTCGGCCGCCACCCCAACGTGGTGTACGCCGCCGGGCACGAGCACAACCTGCAGTACTACAAGGAAGGCAGCTCGCACTTCATCGTGAGCGGCTCGGGTTGCAAAACCCAGCACGTGAAGCCCGGAGACGGCGGCGGAGCCATTTTCTCGGACAAAGAGAAGGGCTGGGCCCAGGTGAACTACTACGACGACGGCCAGGTGTGGACCGAGTACTTCATTCCGCAGGGCAGCGGCACCACGGCCCGCCGCGTGTTCCGCACGCCCATGTACGCCAAAACCACCGGCGCCATTGCCACCAACCCGGCGCAGCCCGTGTCGGAAACCGCGCTGACGACCACCAACGGCGTGGCCGGCGGCAAGGAATTGCCCCAGACCAAGGACGAAATCAAAGAAAACGAAAAGGACAAAGAGAAGAAGAAGGAAAAGGAGGCCGAAGTCATTGCCAAAGCGCCCATCCCCACCCGGCGGCCCGACTACCGCGACAGCAGCGTGACCGTGGCCATCAAGCCCGAATACGACCGGCACGGCCGCTTCCACAACTGGCTGCTGGGCGAGCACTACCGCAAGGAGTGGGCCACGCCCGTGAAGTTCCGGACCCTGGACCTGGCCAACGACAAAGGTGGCCTGATGCCTTACAAAACCGGCGGCGGCAAGCAAACCGCTTCGCTGAAAGTGCGCAACGAGGCCGGCTACCTCTACACCCTGCGCGGCATCGACAAAGACCCCGCCGCCGTGCTGCCCGAGCAGCTGCGCACCGGCCTGGCCAAGGCCGTGCTGCAGGACCAGATTTCGGCCCAGCACCCCTACGCCTCGTTTGTGCTGCCGCCGCTGGGCACCGCGGCCGGCATTCTGCACACCAACCCCGAGCCCGTCTACATCCCGCAGGACCCGCTGCTGGGACAGTACTACGCCCAGTTTGCCAACCTGCCCGCCGCGCTGGAAGAAGACGCCAAGGACAGCCAGGACAACGTGGCCAGCCTGGGCTTCGCCAAAAACCTGGTGAGCACCGACAAGATGCTCTCCCGCCTCATCGACGACAACGACAACCAGGTAGACCAAGTGGCCTTCGCCCGCTCGCGCCTCTTCGATATGTGGATAGGCGACTGGGACCGGCACGAGGACCAGTGGCGCTGGAGCGAAAGCAAGGACAAGGACGGCGACCGCCGCTTCGTGGCCGTGCCCGAAGACCGGGACATTGCCTTTTTCAAGGGCGATGGCGTGCTGCCCTACCTGATTTCGCGCAAGTTTGCGGTGCGCAACTTCCAGAACTTCGGCTACGACTACGCCGACTTCCGCGGCCTGAACCAGACCGGCATGAGCAACGACCGGGTGTTCATGAGCGCCGTGACGCGCGAGCAGTGGATAGCCCAGGCCGAGTACATGAAGAGCCACCTCACCGATGAGGTGATTGAAAAAGCCTTCCGCGAGAAGTGGCCCCAACAGATTTTCGACCTGCACGGCAAGGAAATTATTGCCAAGCTGAAAAGCCGCCGCGACCTGCTGCCCAAGCTGGCCGGCGACTACGCCGACGTGCTGGCCGAAATAGTGGAAGTGCGCGGCTCGAAAAAGCGCGAGAAGTTCACCGTGGAGCGCCTGCCCGGCAACAAAACCCACGTGGTGATGCGCAAAATCAACAAAGAGGGCAAGCTGACCAAGGTGCTCTACGACCGCACCTTTGATGATAAGGTGACTGACGAGGTGCGCCTCTACGGCATCGACGGCAAGGATGTGTACGACGTGCGTGGCGACGTGAAGGACGGCCTGAAGCTGCGCATTATTGCCGGCAAGGGCCGCGACAGCATCCGCACGGCCGACCGCGTGGGCGGCCTGCTCCACAAAACCCAGATTTACGACGCTGACACCGGCAATGTCATCAATGCCAGCTCCGAAGCCCGCCTGCGCCTCGAGCCCGGCTACGAAGTGAGCCGCTACGACTACCCGCACCGCTTCGACCTCAAGGACTACCGCCTCGACTACGTGGGTCCGGCCCTGTACTTTGGCTACAACATCGACGACGGCGTGCTGGTGGGCGGCGGCGTGACGTACCGCCACTACGGCTTCCGCCGCGAGCCCTACTCCTGGGAGCAGACCATTGCTGCCAACTTCGCGCCGGCCCGCTCGGCCTATAACATTCGCTACACCGGTCAGTTTACACGCATTTTCAAGAAGACCGACCTGCACATTGCGGCCCAGTACTACGGCCCGCAGCTGCTCTACAACTTCTTCGGCATTGGCAACAACACGGCCAATTTGGCCAGTGAAGACGAGCGCAGAGGGCGCGTGACGGTGCGCTCGGTGAACGGTGCCTACCGCGTGCGC
Organism: Hymenobacter monticola; assembly: GCF_022811645.1. Lineage (NCBI taxonomy): Bacteria > Pseudomonadati > Bacteroidota > Cytophagia > Cytophagales > Hymenobacteraceae > Hymenobacter > Hymenobacter monticola. The sequence continues at coordinate 2,015,503 of NZ_CP094534.1, forward strand.
TTCCAGCGCCTCACCATCGCGCCCACCTTTGAGCGCAAGCTGTTTACCTTCCTCAAGTTCGGCATCGGCCCGCAGTACGACCAGTTCCGTGTCGAGCAAGACCCCATCGGCTCGGTTATCAAGGACAGCCTGACCAACCGCAACGGCGACCTGACCTACGAGAACCGCCGCTTTGGCATCCGCGCCTCCGATTTCCAGACCAACCAGTACCTCGGCGGGCTGATGTACCTCAACCTCGACGCCAGCTCCTCGGCCAAGAACCCACGCATCGGCCTGCGCTGGTACAACGAGTTCCAGTACAACTGGCAGCTCAACAGCGAGAGCCTGAGCTTCGGCCGCGTCAGCACCGAATTCCGGGCCTACCTCACGCCCAACTTCCCCTTCCACCTCACTTACGCCGGCCGCATCGGCTACCAGCACAACTTCGGCGACTACCGCTTCTACCAGGCCAACACCCTGGGCGGCACCACCAACCTGCGCGGCTACCGCCGCACGCGCTTTGCCGGCCGCACGGCCGTGTACGCCAACTTCGAGCCGCGCCTGGAGCTGTTTTCCTTCAACGCCTACCTCTTCCCCGGCAAGTTCGGCATCATGGGCCTGGCCGACGTGGGCCGCGTGTATTCCGACAACGACACCGGCACCTACAAGGGCCTCAACGCCTTCCACAGCGGCTTCGGCGGTGGCATCTACATCGACATTCTCAAGCAAGCCGTCATCAACGCCACTTACTCGGTAGGGGAGGAGAAGCTGGTTTTCGTGGGTTTCGACTTCCTGTTCTAACCCCGAAGCGGTGCGCCGCAAAAGCGCCCATCGCCGGTAGCTGCCCGTTGCAGCCGCCGGCGATGGGCGCTTTTTTTTGATAAACCGGTGTGCGAAATTTTGGCCTTTCGTTTTTCAGGATGAATGTGGCTTCACAATGCGTGCGGCCATTCTGAATTTCGACAAGTGTAATAATTAATTCGATTTTTTACAATAATATACACACAAAAGGCTACATAACCCAAGGATTTGCAATAGAAATAAATTTGCTTAATCAAAATCTTTGGCTAGTTTGGCCGCTCAGAACCCCACATTTTTCACTCCTTTCCCTAATCTATTTCCCACAGCTACATGAAAAAAACTTACCTCTCCGCGCTTGTCCTGTTGGGCAGCGCTGGTTCCCTGATGGCCCAGGGCGTGGCCAACCGCGTGGCCCCCTCGGTTAAAGACGATGTCACCCCCGTCATCCTGCGCCGCTCCTGCGCCGCTCAGGACGTGCTTCAGGCCCAGCTGGCCGCCGACCCCGGCCTGGCCAGGCGCATGGATGCCATCGAAGCCCAGACGCAACGTTTCGTAGCAGCACGGGCTGCGGCCCAGCTGCGCGGGGGCAATACCCCCGGCGGCTCTACGGGCGGCACCACGGCGCTGCTCAGCGGCACGGTCACCATCCCGGTGGTGGTGCACGTGGTGTACAACACGGCGGCCGAAAACATCAGCGACGGCCAGATTCAGTCACAGATTGACGTGCTGAACGAGGACTTCCAGAAGCTGAACGCCGACCGCAGCAATCCTTACCCCTACTCGGGCCTGGCCGCGGCGGCGCCCGTGCGGTTTACGTTGGCCAGCGTTGTGCGCAAAGCCAGCAAAACCCGTTCGTGGAGCACCAACGATGCGGTGAAGAACTCCAAGCGCGGCGGCGACGACGCCTGGGATGCCACCAAGTACCTCAACCTGTGGTCGTGCAACCTGGGCAATGGCCTGCTCGGCTACGCCCAGTTCCCCGGTGGCGCCCCCGCCACCGACGGCGTGGTGATGCTGTACTCGGCCTTCGGCAGCCGTGCCAAATGGCCCACCGGTACCTACAGCAGCCCCTACGACCTGGGCCGCACCGCCACCCACGAGGTGGGCCACTGGATGAACCTGCGCCACATCTGGGGCGACGACGGCGGCGCCTGCACCGGCTCTGACCAAGTGGGCGATACCCCCAACCAGGGCGGCGAGAACTACGGCTGCCCGGCCGCCGGCAAGTCCTCGTGCACCAATGCCTCGACGGGCGGCGACATGTTCATGAACTACATGGACTACACCGACGACCGGTGCATGTTCATGTTCTCGAAAGGCCAGGCCGACCGCATGACGGCCGTGTTTGATGCCGGCGGGGCCCGTTCCAGCTTCGCCACGGCCAGCGGCGCGCTGCGCCAGACCGCCACGGCTTCGACCATCTCCGTATTCCCGAACCCCGGCCGCGAAGCCGTGAGCCTGACCTTGCCGGCCAACGCCGACGCCGCCCGGTACTCGGTGCGCGTGTACGACATGAGCGGCCACGAGATGCGCCAGGCCCGTTACGACGGCCAGGGCCAGCTGCAAACGGAAGCCCTGCCCAAAGGCCTCTACTACATCAGCATCAGCGACGGCGCGAACACCTCGCGCCAGCGCTTCGAGAAGGAGTAGACAGCCTGGTTTTTAATTAAGCCCCAAGCTCAACGCCCTGCCCAACCGGCAGGGCGTTTTGTTTTTAAGGTTTTTTTGGTAAAAGGAATACTAGCGGGTTGAGCATGTTGGGGCTGAGCAGGGGCTACACCACCATCAGAAAAGTAGGCAGCGCCACGCAGCAGCACCATGTGTAGCCGCTGCTACTTGGTATCGTTGGCTATACCAGAAAATGCCTTAGAAGCCCTTGCCCTAATGCTGAGCTTTAGCCCCTTTGAATAGCGGCGGGAGCTCAAGCGCCTAAATAGCACCCCGCGGAGGCAAGAAGAATTTGGACGAGGGGCGAATACGGTCTAAGGCTTTTAGCGACCCTTTTTTGCTGATGCCACAAAGTTGTAGGAATTGAAAATCGAGCTGCTGATTCATCAAATATTCATCATTTTTTTAATCATAACCCCCCTTTATGGAAAATTTGCCAGATAACAGAATGAGACTATTGTTATTAAAATGGAGTTAAAAGGACAATAAATTACGCTTTTGATAAATTTTTAGTAACTATGATGTGTCGATTTATGGAAATTGCAAAACGTTGTATTGCGGTTTTATCAGCGGCATTTCTTTTCACCTACTCTCACAATTTATGAACACAAATACTTTACTGTCGACGGCAGACCCCGTGGCGCACCCGCGAACGGCCGGATTTGCAGGGAGATGCCTGACCTTATTGTTGCTGCTGTTGCTGCTCGCCCCGGCCGCTTTCGCCCAGCTCTCCGGCACCTACACCATCAACAGGAACGCGGCCACGGGCGGCACCAACTTCGCCAGCTTCACGGAAGCTGCCGCCGCGCTAAACACTTCGGGCATATCGGGTAGCGTGCGCTTCAACGTGCTGAATGGCCCTTACACCGAGCAGTTTTCGCTGGGCCAAGTGGCCGGCGTGAGCGCCACCGACACCATCGTGGTGGACGGCGGGGCCGCCAAGCAAACCTTGAGCTACACCGGTACCTCGGCCCAGCCCGGGGCGGTGTTGCTCAACGGCACCGACCGCGTGACGCTGCAAAACCTAACCATTGACGCCTCGGCCGGCGCTACCTATGGGGTGGGCGTGCTGCTGGTGGGCCAGGCCGATAACAACCGCGTGGCCAACTGCGTGGTGATGGGCCCGGCCACGTCCACGTCGACCACCGCCAACGCGGCCATCGCGGCCAGCGGCGGGGTAACCTCGGCTACTTCGGTGGGCAATGCCAACAACCTGCGCATCGAAAACAACTTGCTCAGCGGTGGCTATTACTGCGTGATTGTGAACGGGGCCAGTGCCACGGCCCGCAACACGGGCCTGCGCGTGACGGGCAACGAACTCCGCGACTTCTATGTGTATGGCCTGGACGTGGAAAACCAGGCTGGCGCGCAGCTTATCAACAACAACATTCACCGGCAGAGCCGCACTGCGGTGGGCGCCTTCTACGGCGTGTACCTGAATGGCTGCGCGGGCACGGCCGTGGAACGCAGCCGCATCCACGACAGCTTCACGGGCAACCCGGCCAGCAGCTCGATAGCCTACGGCATCTATTTCACGGCCTCGGACGGTACGGCCGGTGCGGAAAACGACGTGGTAAACAACCTGGTGTACAGTTTCAACGGCGCGGGCACTGAGTACGGCTTCTATAATAGCAGCTCGGACTTTGCCCGCTATTACTACAACACCGTTTCGCTGGACAACCAGGCGGGCACCGGTGCCACCCAGACCACCTACGGCTTCTACCAGACCACGGCCGCTACGGGCATTGACTTGCGCAACAACGTGATAAGCGTGACGCGCACCGGCGGCACGGGCAGCAAGTATGCGCTGGGCTTCATCACGACCGGTTCCACCATCACCTCGAATTACAACGACCTGTACGTGGGCACGAACGCGCTCAATTTCACCGGTCGCTACGGCACCACCGATTACGCCACGCTGGCCAACTGGCGCACGGCTAACAGTGGCGCTTTCGACCAGAACAGCGTGCAGGTGAACCCCGAGTTTGTGGGCACCACGCTGGTGCCCTCGGCCAGCCCCCTCAACGGCACGGCCACGCCGCTGGCCCGCGTGCCGCGCGACTTCACCAATGCCCTGCGCAGCGCCACGGTTCCCGATATGGGCGCCTACGAATTCACCCCCGCCAGCAACGATGTAGCGCTGGAGAGCATCGACTCGCCAGCCGCGCCGGTGGCTGTTGGGGCCCGCACCGTGACGGTGACCATCCGCAACAACGGCCAGGTGGCGCTGAATACCGTGCGCCTGGAATACACCCTGAACGGCGGCACGCCCGTGGCTCAAACCTTCACCCTGACGCCGGCCCTGGCCGCCGGCGCTACCCGCGCCCTGTCGTTCACGACGCAGGGCGCCGTGGTGGCTGGCTCCAACACGCTGACCGTGACGGCCAGCCTGCCCAACGGCAGCGCCGACGCCAACCCCGGCAACAACACCCAGACGGTGACTTTTTACCCGGCGCTGGCGGGCACCTACACCATCAACAAGAACGCGGCCACGGCCGGCACCAACTTCGCCAGCTTTGCAGAGGCGGCAACGGTGCTGAACGCGGGCGGCATATCGGCCAGTGTGCGCTTCAACGTACTCAACGGGCCCTACAATGAGCAGTTTTCGCTGGGCCAGGTGGCCGGCGTGAACGCCACCGACACCATTGTGGTGGACGGCGGCGCCAGCAAACAAACCCTGAGCTATACCGGCGTGGTGGCCCAGCCGGCGGCCGTGCTGCTCAACGGCACGGACTACGTGACGCTGCAAAACCTGACCATTGACGCCTCGGCGGGCGCCACCTACGGCGTGGGCGTGCTGCTGGTGGGCCAGGCCAACAACAACCGCGTGGCCAACTGCGTGGTGATGGGGTCCAGCGCGGCCACTTCCAGTACCGCCAACGCGGCCATTGCCGCCAGCGGCAGCGTCACTTCGGCTTCGACCGCCGGTGATGCCAACAACCTGCGCATCGAGAACAACGTGCTCAGCGGCGGCTACTACTCTGTGGTGGTGACCGGCTCCAGCGCCACGGCCCGCAACACCGGTCTGCGCGTGACCGGCAATGAAATGCGTGACTTCTACGTGTATGGAGTGGACGTGGAAAACCACAGCGGGGCACAAATCATCAACAACAACATCCACCGCACCACCCGCGCCGGGGTGAGTACCTTCTACGGGGTGTACCTGGTGGGCGTGACGGGCACGGCCGTGGAGCGCAACCGCATCCACGATTCCTTTACGGGCAACACGGCCAGCACCTCCACGGGCTACGGCCTGTACATTTCGGCCGACGGCACGGCCGGGGCGGAGAATGACATGGTGAACAACCTGGTCTACAACTTCAACGGCTCGGGCACCGAGTACGGCATTTATAACGTGGGCTCAGACTATGCCCGCTACTACTACAACACGATTTCGCTGGACAACCAAGCCGCCACGGGCACTACCCAGACCACCTACGGCTTCTACCAGACGACGCTGGCCACGGGCATTGATTTCCGCAACAACATCGTGAGCGTGACGCGTACCGGCGGCACGGGCAGCAAGTACGCGCTGTACTATGTCACCGCCACCTCCACCATTACTTCTAACTACAACGACCTGTACGTGGGTACCGGTGCGCTTTACTTCACCGGTCGCTACGGTACCACCGACTACGCCACGCTGGCCAACTGGCAAACCGCCAACGGCAATGCCTACGACCAGAACAGCGTGCAGGCCGACCCGCAGTTCCTGAACCCCGCCAGCAACCTGCAGCCCACGGCCAGCTCCCTCAACGGCGCGGCCACGCCGCTGGCCCGCGTGCCGCGCGACTTTACCAACGCCCTGCGCAGCGCCACGGCTCCCGATATGGGCGCCTACGAATTTACCCCGGCTACCAACGACGTGGCCGTGGAAACCATCACCTCGCCCGCTGCCCCGGCCACGGTCGGCGCCCGCACCGTGACGGTGACCATCCGCAACAACGGCCAGGTGGCGCTGAACTCCGTACGCTTGGCGTTCACGCTGAACGGCGGCACGCCCGTCACCCAAACCTTCACCCTGACGCCGGCCCTGGCCGCCGGGGCCACCCGCAGCCTGTCGTTCACCACTCAGGCGACGCTGGTGAGCGGCGCCAACCAGATTTCGGTGACGGCCAGCCTGCCCAACGGCGGCGCCGACGGCAACGCCACCAACGACACCCAGACCGTGACTCTGTACACGGCACTGGCCGGTACCTACACCATCAACAAGAACGCGGCCACGGGCGGCACCAACTTCGCCAGCTTCACGGAAGCCGCCACCGCGCTGAATAGCTCCGGCATCACCGCTTCGGTGCGCTTCAACGTGCTGAATGGGCCCTACACCGAGCAGTTCTCGCTGGGCCAGGTAACCGGCGTAAGCGCCACGGATACCATTGTGGTGGACGGCGGCGCGGCCAAGCAAACCCTGCGCTATACCGGCGTGGTGGCCCAGCCGGCGGCCGTGCTGCTCAACGGCACGGACTACGTGACCTTGCAGAACTTGACCATTGACGCCTCGGCGGGCGCCACCTACGGTATCGGCGTGCACCTGGTGGGCCAGGCCAACAACAACCGCGTGGCCAACTGCGTGGTAATGGCTTCGGGCACGGCCACCTCCAGCACGGCCAACGCGGCCATTACGGCCAGCGGCAGCGTCACTTCGGCTTCGACCGCCGGTGATGCCAACAACCTGCGCATTGAAAACAACGTGCTCAGCGGCGGCTACTACTGCCTCATCTTGACGGGCACCAGCGCCACGGCCCGCAACACCGGCCTGCGCGTGACGGGCAATGAAGTGCGCGACTTCTACCTCTACGGCATGGATGTGGAAAATCAGGCTGGCCCCCAGATTCTGGGCAACGACGTGCACCGCACCACCCGCGCCGTGGTGAGCACCTTCTACGGCATCTACCTGAACAGCGTGGTGGGCGCGGCTATCGAGCGCAACCGCATTCACGACCCCTTCACGGGCGACCCCACCGATACGGGCACGGCCTACGGCCTGTACTACACGGCATCGGACGGCGCGGCCGGCACCGAGAACGATGCGGTGAACAACCTGCTCTACAACTTCACGGGCTCGGGCACGCAGTACGGCATCTACAACAGCAGCTCGGACTTCGCCCGCTACTACCACAACACGATTTCGCTGGACAACGCCTCGGGCGGTTCCACCCAGACCACGTATGGTTTCTACCAGACGACGCTGGCCACGGGCATTGATTTCCGCAACAACATCGTGAGCGTGACGCGCACCGGTGGCTCGGGCAGCAAGTACGCGCTGTACTTCGTGACGACGACCTCGACTATCACCTCCAACTACAATGACCTGTACGTGGGCGCGACCGGCTCTTACTTCACCGGCCGCTACGGTACCATCAACTACGCCACCCTCAGCGACTGGCGCCTGGCCAACGGCGGGGCCTACGACCAGAACAGCGTGGCCGCCGAGCCCCGCTTCGTGAACCCCGCGCAGGGCAACTACCGCCCCAGCACGGCCCCGCTCGACGGCGCCGGCACGCCGCTGGCCCGCGTGCCGCGCGACTTTGCCGGCGTGCTGCGCACCAGCCCGCCCGACCTGGGTGCCTACGAGTTTGTTCCCATCTCCGACGACGTGGCCCTGGTCAGCATCGACTCGCCCAACACCACGGCCGTGCCCGGCGTGAACCCGCTGCAGGTAACCATCCGCAACAACGGCGCCACCCCGCTCACCTCGGTGGTGCTCACCTACTCGCTGAACGGCGGCACGCCGGTGTCGCAAACATTCACGGGCCTCACGCTGGGGCTCAACGCCACCCAGCAGCTCAGCTTCACGCCGGGCCTGAGCGTGCCCCAGCAGGGCACCAATACCCTGACCGTGACGGCCAGCCTGCCCAACGGCAACCCCGACGGCAACGCTACCAACAACACCCTCACCATCACCTTCGACCAGCCCACGCCGCTCAACGACGAGCCCTGCAACGCCGTGGTCCTCACCAACGGTGTCACCACCACGTCGAGCAATACCGGAGCCAGCACCAGCGCCCAGAACGGCATCAACTTCCCGAACTGCGGCGGCGGCCAGCTGCCCCGCGACGTGTGGTTTACGTTCACGCCCACTGCCACGAACATGACGCTCACGCTCACCGGTGCCCCCGCCGGCACGGTGCGCGTATACAGCAGCCCGAGCTGCTCGGCCGGGCCGTTCAACCTGGTGCAGTGCCAGGGCAGCGGCACCGCCAACACCAGCGTGGGTGCCGTGGCCGTCACGGGCCTGACGGTGGGCCAAGCCTACTACGTGGCCGTGAGCGGCTTCGGCTCCTCCGATACGCCGGGCACGTTCACCATCACGTCTTCCGTACTGACGAGCACCCGCGCTTCGCTCAGCACGGCTCTCTCGGTGTATCCTAACCCCAGCGCTACCGGCCAGCTCACGCTGCGCCTGGCCGCCGGCACGGCCGGCACCGGCACTGTGGAGCTGCTGAACGCCCTGGGCCAGGTAGTGAAGCGCCAGCCGCTGGCCGGCACCGCCGAGCAGCAAGTACTGACCCGCGGCCTGGCCACTGGCCTCTACACGCTCCGTGTGCAAGCCGGTACCGAAGTGCTGACCCGTAAGGTGGTGCTGCAATAGCCGTTTGCCCAGCACAGTTACAGAAATCCCCGACCAGTTGGTCGGGGCTTTTTTGTGCCGAATAGCGAAAAGAGTATCGACGGCCTTTGAACTTAAAGCAAGGAAAAGCGTTGGGGAAAAAAGATAATTGATGTACATACATTTTATGTACAAACATTCATTATCTTTGTAGCATCAACCCCAACTTAAAAACCCCAAACGCCATGTCTGAAATCACCGCTCCCGCCGCCACTGCCACCGCCACCAAATGGACGCTGGACCCCACGCACTCCGAAGTGCAGTTCAAAATCAAACACTTGGTTATTTCCACCGTCACGGGTTCGTTCAAGTCCTTCCAGGGCACCATGGAATCGGCCGGCGAAAACAACTTTGAGAATGCCCAGGTAGAGTTTTCGCTCGACGTGGACAGCATCGACACCAACCAGGAGATGCGCGACGGCCACCTGAAAGGCGAGGAGTTCTTCGACGCAGCCAAATTCCCGACCATCAAATTTGTGTCGACCTCGATGGTGAAAGACGGCGACGGCTACAAGCTGACCGGCAACCTCACCATGAAGGACGTGACCAAGCCCGTGACCCTGGAAGCCGAATACGGCGGCTCGGCCGTGGACTTTTACGGCAACACCAAGGCCGGCTTTGAAGTGACCGGCAAAATCAACCGCAAGGAGTTTGGCCTCACTTGGGGCGGCATCACCGAAGCCGGCGCCATTGTGCTGGGCGACGACGTGAAGCTGATTGCCAACGTGCAGTTTGCCAAGCAGGCGTAATTGCAGCTTACTAGCGCATAATAAAGCGGCGGCTTCCTCGGAGGCCGCCGCTTTTTTTGTGGGCCGTGCAACGCCGGGCGGCAGCTGGCGGTCAGGGCCATGATTCCGAGTTGTCCTCTTTAACAATATTTCTCATGTTTCGACTTTCTTCCGCGCTCGGCTTGGCGGCGCTGCTGGCCTGTTCATTTACCGGTTGCAAAAACAGCGCGGAAGACGAGGTGCCGCCCATGCCCACCTGCTTTTCGGGGGTGGTGCTGGGCGACCGGTGCTGGGACGGCGTCCTGATTCAGGTCGACGGCCGGTTTCCGATTGGCAAGTCCATTCAGTCGTTCACGGCCCCGGACAGCCTGGGCAATACCAACGTCATTGCCGCCACCAACCCCGCCAGCTTCGGCACCCTGCTCAAGCGGGGCCAGCGCGTGTACTTCACCAGTGACCCCAACGCCGCCGACCAGCCCATTCCGCGCTTTTGCCCCGCCATCGGTGCCCCCTTTCCCATTCCGCACATAGTGCTGACCAGCGTTTACGGCGTGCCCTGCGATATTCCCAATCGTTAGGCGGCCGCGCTCTGGCATCGGGCACAAAACGAAAAAGGCGCCCCGCTGGGGGCGCCTTTTTCGTTGAGAAAAGGGGCTAGGCCGAGAGCAACTCCTTATCGGGCACGCTCTGGTCTTTGAGGGTGGCGGTGCCGCGCTCCTTGCGCATGATGCGCGAGTAGAGGCTGATTTCCTGGTCGAAGAGGAAGCGGAAGAAGAGCCTGGTGTAGCTGGTGTGGGCCAGCAGCGGCTCGTAAAATTCGGGAGCCACGCTTTTGAGCTTGGGCAGGTTGTTCCACGGAATGCTGGGCATGTCGTGGTGCTCGTTGTGGTAACCCACGTTCATGTTGATGCCGTTCAGGCGGCCGTAGTAGGAGTAGGTTTCCTGCTCGGGGCTGAGGGTGAGGTAGTGCTCCTGAATCCAGCGGGCGCCCAAGGGGTGCAGGCCCACCGAAAACCAGAAGCTCAGAAACAAGTACAGCAGGGCCGTCCAGCCGAAGAAATACACAATGGCCACGTCAAAAGCAATTTGGGCCACGATGTTGGCCGCCACGTACTTGTCGATGGTGGCCACCTCGCGGCAGCGCGCCGTGCGGATGACCTGAAACACGGGGAAGAAAAACAGCCAGATGGCCTTGCCGACGCTGTAGTTGCGAATCAGCTTGGCCTCGTACCAGTCGGGCAGGTCGGCGTCGAGCTCGTGTACGCCCTGAAAGACGTGGTGCTTGATGTGGAAATTCTTGAAGCTGATGGCCGTGGGAAACACCGACGGGAAATTGGCCAGAATGCCCGTGGCCACGTTCTTCCACAGCCCTTTGAACACCAGATTATGAGCCGCCTCGTGAATGACCACAAACAGCGTGTGCGAGAAAAACGCGCCCACCAGGTAGGCCACCGGAAGGGTCCAGTACCACGCTTTGTCGCGCAGGAAATACGCCAGGCCCACCTGCGCCAGCACGCAGCCCAGGCCGATGAGGAAGGTGACGGGGTTGCGCGTCATCAGCTGCTTCACCTCGGGGTGGGCCTTGATGATTTGGCGGGTGCGCACGCGGTGCGGCTCGGTGGCCGTGACGAGGGTGAAAGCAGTGGGAGCGGAAACCATAGGAGCAGGGCAAACGGGCGCGGCGGAAGGCTGCCGCGCTTGGGCCTATCGACAAAAATACGCCAAATAGGTTCCGCTCCGTACGCGGCGCGGCACTTACATCTGCCGCAGCCAGACCTTGGCGGTTTCGAGGTCGTCGAAGGTCGAAACGACCGGGTAGGCACCGGTGAATTGCAGCGTGAGGTCGGTGGAGAGGCGGCTGTACACATTGGGCGAATACACCCAGGCGAAGTGCTGCAGCCCCGCCGCCGCCATGGCCGGAAACCACACCTTGCCGCCCCATTCGGCGGCCTCGCTCCACATGCTCGTCACTCGCGTGTTGTCGTTCAGTACTTTGTGGCAGCGCTGCTGGCTCATCAGGCGCAGCATTTCGGTGGCGCCGTGCTGCACGCTGGCCAGGTCCTGGTCGCCGTTCCAGTCGGCAAACAGCCACTCTTCCAGATGGTCGTAACTAATGCTGATATGAGGGAGTTCAAGTAACGTTTGCAAAGACATAGCGGAAACAGGAGGGCAGTGCCGCCTGCTACGGTAAATACGTAGTAAAGGATGCCAACTAAGCGCGAATTTAGGCGCATGGGCTTCCCAGGGGTTGCCTACCAAACGCTTTCACTTGCGGCCGTAGGCCGGAATAAATACGCAGCCCGCCGCCGGCTGCTGCTCAGGGCCAACTGAAATTCGCTGCTTTCCAGCCACCCTTTTTAACTTTCGGTTTAGCTTATTTCAGGCGCGCTCAAAAGCCGCCGACAGCTCCATTTCGTATAGCCTGAAGCCGAGCGGCAGCCCGGTGTAAGGACGAGGCCGCTCGGGCGTCTACCCGGCCGAAACCCGTCGCTCCGACCTTATTGAGTTTATTCATTGCCATGAACAACCGACTGAAATCTTTCGCCAGCGTCAGTTTGCTGGCTTTTGCCGCGGCCTGTGGCACGCCGCAGCCGGCCGATGCCCAGAACCCGCCGCGCTCCACGGCCGGCTATGCGCCCACCAACCTCACGGGCTTGGCCGTGGCCACCTTCGCCGGCGGCTGTTTCTGGGCCCAGGAAGAGGCATTTGAGCAGATTAAGGGCGTGAAGCAAGTGGTGAGCGGCTACGCCGGCGGCACCAAGGCCAACCCCACCTACGAGGAAGTGGCCGACAAAACCACCGGCCACACCGAAACGGTGCAGATTTATTACGACCCCAAAGTCATCGGCTACCAGAAGCTGGCCGACATCTTCTTCACCGCCTCGCACGACCCCACCCAGCTCAACCGCCAGGGCAACGACGTGGGCCCGGAGTACCGCTCGGCCGCTTTCTACCGCACGCCGGAGGAAAAGAAAATTCTGGAAGCCACCATTGCCCGCGTCAACGCCTCGAAGGAGTATTCCGGCAAAATCGTGACCGAAGTGGTGCCGTTCCAAAAGTTCTGGCCCGCCGAGGACTACCACCAGGGCTACTACCGCCTGCACCCCGAAAACCCCTACATCACCCACGTGTCGGCGGCCAAGGTGGAGCACGTGCAACGGGCTTTCCGCAAGGATTTGAAAAGCCCGCTGTAGCCGTTGGCGCTACCTGTTTTCTGGTTTTTGCCTCACGCCCCGGCTTTCTTTGGCCGGGGCTTTTTGGTGGGCAGCGGGATGGGCCTCCGGGGCCTTATCTTTGAAGGTGGAAGCGGCATATACCGGCTTCGTATGCCGAGTTTCGCCTTCTTATGTCCTCCCCCGCTGTTCTGCCCGCCCTGGATTTTGAGCTGCTGTTTGCCGCGCTGCCTGCCCCGCAAGCCGTGCTGGCCCCCGACGGCACGGTGCTGGGCTTGAACACGGCCTTGGCCCATCTGCTGCCACCTGAAGCCGCCGCGGCGCTGCCCGGCCAGCCCCTGGCGGCCCTGCGCACTGCCGCTGAAGCCACCGGCGCGGTGCTGGCCGCTGCCCCGGCGTGGGAGGCCGGTCTGGCGGCCGCCCGGGCCGGCGCGCTCCAAACGCTGCCGCCTGCCACGCTGCCCGCCGCTGCCGGTGGGTACTGGGAAGCCGTGCTGCAGCCCGTGCCGGCCAGCGGCGAGCCGCGCTACCTGCTCTTGCGCCTGCTTGATGTGACGGACCAGGTGCGCGGCCAGCAGGCCGCGGGGTCGGAGCACGAGCAATTCCGGTTTCTGGCCGAAAACCTGCCGCAGTTGGTGTGGATTACTTCCGGCAACGGGGAAGTGGAGTACACCAACCAGCGCTTCATCGACTACACGGGCCAGGATGTGCTGCTGCTGGACGATGCGGGGCGCACGGCCTTATGGGATGAAATCATTCACCCCGAGGACTTGCCCAGCATGTACGCGCGCTGGGGCGAAGCCCTGGCCTCCGGCGAGCCGTTCGACATCGAGTTCCGGCTGCGCGGGACCGACGGCAAGTACCGTTGGTTTCTATCGCACGTCATGGCGCAGTTTGGGGCCCACGGGCAGGTGCGGCGCTGGTTTGGGGCCTGCACCGACGTGGACGCCCGGCACCGCGCCCAATCGCAGGTGGAGCAGCAGCAGGCCCACATGCAGCGCATTCTCGACCATTTGCCGCTCACCATCAGCACCATGTCGGGGCCGGAGCTGACCTTCAGCTTTCTCTCGGCCAAGGCCAAAGAAAGCATGGGCACGCGCGCCGGAGTGGGCCGCAGCGTGGCCGACAGCCTGCCCGAAGTGGCCGCCCAGGGCTACGTGCAGCTGCTGAACCAGGTGCGCGAAAGCGGCCAGCCCCACTTCGGCTTCGAAGAACCCACCGAACTGCTCGACCCGGCCACCGGCGTGCCGCAAACGCACTACAACGACTACGGCTACGTGCCGCTGCGCGACGAGGACGGCGGCACCAGCGTGCTGGCTTACGGCATCGACGTGACCGAGCAGGTGCTGGCCCGCCAGCGAAGCCAGGCCCTGCAGGCCGACGCCCGGGCCGCCGACCAGCGCCTGCGCCGCGTGACCGAAAGCCTGCCCTCCATCACCTTTATCAGCGACCAGGAAGGGCAGGTGCTCTACCTCAGCCCGCAGTGGTACGCCTACACCGGCACCACCGCCGACGACGACTTGGACCGCGCCTGGCAGGCCTGCCTGCACCCCGCCGACCAAGCGCGTGTGGCCGCGGAATACGCGGCGGCGCTGGCGGCCGGCACGCCCTGGCGCTACGAGCTGCGCCTGCGCCGCCACGACGGGCAGTACCGCTGGTTTGTGAGCCAAGGCGTGCCCGAGCCGCTGGAAGAAGCCCAGGCCGCTGGCCGCCTGCGCCAGTGGTTCGGCTCCGACCTCGACATTCACGAGCTGCACGAAACCCAAGAGCGGCTGGAAGCCAAGGACCAGCAGCTCAGCCAGATTCTGGAGCAGCTGCCGGCTTTTGTGGCCACGCTGGCCGGGCCCGAGCACCGCTACTCGTTCTTCAACCCGGCCTACGCCCGGCTGGTGGGCCAGCGCGCCCGTCTGGGCCAGCCCGTGGCCGAGCTGCTGCCCGACCTGGCGGAGCAAGGCCTGGCCAAGCTGTTGGACCACGTGTACCAAACCGGCGAAACCCAGGTGCGCCAGGAGTTGCCCTTGCGCCTGCGCAACCCCGGCCAGCCCGAAACCGTCATCTATGTCGACCTGACTTACCTGGCCCTGCGCAACGAGTACGGCGAGGTAGAAAGTGTGCTGAGTTTTTCGAAAGACGTAACGGTGCGCGTGCAGGCCCGCCAGCAGGCCGAGCTATTGACCGCCGAAATGCAGCGGCGCGACGAGCAGGTGCGCGCCCTCACGGCGGCCGTGCCCGTCTTTATCTTCAATTTCGACCCGCAGGGCGGCATCACCTACACCAACCCCTACTTCTACGAATACACCGGCCTGGACCCGGCCACCCCGCCCAACGATGCCTGGCAGGTACTGCCCGCCCCCGACCGGGCCCGGGTGGGGGCGCTGGCCCAGGCCGCCATGGCCCAGGGCCAGCCCTGGCAGGCCACCTTCCGGGTGCGGCGGCGCGACGGGGAGCCCCGCTGGTTCCAGACCAAGGCCCAGCCTTACGTCGATGCCGACGGGCAGCTGGCGGGCTTCAGCGCCGCCACGGTAGAGGTGCACGAGCTGCAGGAACGCACCGAGCAGCTGGCCCGCAGCCGCACCGATTTTGCCACCCTGGCCGACAACATGGCCCAGCTGGCCTGGATGGCCGACGCCACGGGCTACATCTTCTGGTACAACCAGCAGTGGTACGACTACACGGGCTCCGACTTTGCGGCCATGCAGGGCTGGGGCTGGCAGCAGGTGCACGACCCGGCGCTGGTAGACGGCATCAAGGCCCGCTACGAGGCCGCCGTGGCATCGGGCCAGCCCTGGGAAGACACCTTCCCGCTGCGGCGGCACGACGGCGAGATGCGCTGGTTCCTGAGCCGGGCGCGGCCCATCCGCGACGAAGCTACCGGTGCGGTGGTGCGCTGGTTTGGCACCAACACCGACGTGACCGAGCTGCGCGGCCTGCAAACCCGCCTCAGCGACAGTGAAGAGGAACTGCGCATTCAGGCCGAGAGCATTCCGCAGCAGGTGTGGACGGCCCGGCCCGACGGCACGGTAGACTTTTACAACCACCGCACCGCGGCTTACGTGGGCCAGTCGATGGAGAAAGACGGCGCGGCACACTGGCTGGAGTTTGTGCACCCCGATGACCGCGCCCTCATGCAGCAGCGCTGGGCGCAGGCCATTGCCAGCCAGCGCTACTACGAGGCCGAGTTTCGCCTGCGCCGCTACGATGGCGAGTACCGCTGGTTTCTGGGGCAGGCGCAGGCCCGCCGCGCGCCCGGCGGCCAGCTGCTGAAGTGGTACGGCACCAACACCGACGTGCACCAGCTGCGCCTGCTGCAGGAGCAGGTGCTGGCCAGCCAGACGCGCTTCCAGCAGCTGCTCGAAACCCTGCCCCAGATGGCCTGGACCTCGCGCCCCGACGGCAGCGTGAGCTACTACAACAAGCGCTGGTACGACTTCACGGGCGGCACCTTTGATGAGCTGCAGGACTGGGGCTGGGAGCGGTTCATTCACCCCGACGACCTGCCCGGCACCCTGCGCCGCTGGCAGCACAGCCTCAGCACCGGTGAGCCTTTCGAGGCCGAGCACCGCTGGCGCGACCTGCAGGGCGTGTACCGCTGGTTTCTGGCCCGGGCTGAGCCCATCCGCGACCAGTCGGGGGCCATTGCCGTGTGGGTGGGCGCCAACACCGACGTGCACGAGTTCAAGCAGATACAGCACCAGCTGGAGGAGCAGAATGCCCGCCTGCTGCGCACCAACGAGGACCTCGACAACTTCGTGTACACTGCCTCGCACGACCTCAAGCAGCCCATCAACAACATGGCGGGCATCTTCGAGGAGCTCACCCGTACGGCCTACTTCCGCGACCCCGATGCCATCAAGCTCATCAGCTATTTCGAGCGGGCGCTGGGCCAGATTTTTGGCACCATCGACGACCTGACCGCCATTGTGCGCGGGCAGCGCCAGCAGCAGGAGGTGCCCGCCGAAGCCGTGGCCCTGGCCCCGCTGGCCGCCGAAATCATCAACAGTCTCCAAGACCAGGTGACGCAGCTCGGCGCCACCTTCGAGCTCGACTTCGACACCTGCCCCTCCATCACCTTCGTGCGGCCCAACCTGCAAAGCCTGCTCTACAACCTCATCAGCAACTCCCTGAAGTACGCCGACCCCGAGCGGGCGCCCGTCATCCGCCTCAGCTGCACCCCCGATGCCGTGAGCGGCCGCCCCATCCTCACCGTGGCCGACAACGGCCTGGGCATCGACATGGAGCGCTACGGCGACCAGTTGTTTCAGCTCTTCCGTCGCTTCCACACCCACGTGGAGGGCACGGGCATGGGCCTGTACCTGGTGAACCGCATCGTGCAAATCCACGGCGGCCGGCTGGAGGTGAGCAGCGCGGTGGGGGAGGGCACCACGTTCCGCATTCATTTGTAGGCACCGGGGCGGGCCTAATGGGTCTGTCATCCTGAGCGCAGCGAAGGACCTTATCACGCCTGAAGGTTCTGAAGTAACAAGGTCCTTCGTTGCGCTTAGGATGATGAGTATGCGCCAATCAAAAGGCCGCCCCGCAATGCCGGGCGGCCTTTTTTAATAGTCGGTTGCGGCCGCCTACGGCCCCTGCACCAGCAGGCGGGCCGTGGCCGCGGGCTGGCCGGGCGCCTGCACGCGCACCGCGTAAAGCCCGGGCGGCAGCCCCGCTGGCAGGGTGAACTGCCACTCGCCCCCGGCGGCGCTGGCGGCCAGTGCGGCCACCGGGCGGCCCAGCGCGTCGAGCAGCTGCACCGGTGCCGTGCCACGGGCAGGCCCGGCCGGCACCAGCCGCACCGCGCTACCCGGCGTTGCCGGCTGCGGGTAGAGCGCCAGCGCGGGCCCCGCGCCCGCGCCGGCGCGGGCGGCCGCGACGACGGGGATGACCTGGCTGCGGCAGGGCCGCTCGAAGTAGGCCAGCCAGGCCGGTTGGGCCAGTAGTCGCCCGCTCCCGTCGCGCTGCGCTCCTTGGCCAGCAACTAGAATGGTGCTGTCGCCGGGCAGCAGCTGCCAGGTCCGGGGAAAGGCTTGGGTCAGCACCTGCGAGCAGTAGGTGTCGCGGCGGGTGAGGCGGCCTTGAGCGCTTAGGTGCAGCACCTCGAACTCGTTGGGCGCCGGGCGGGGCGGGTCGACCAGGTAGGTGAGCACGCGCAGGCTGCCGTCGGCCGCTTCCTGCACGGCACTGGTGTAGCGGACGGGGGCGAGCACGGGGCCGGTCGGGGCCGGGGTTTCGATGAGCGTGCGCCAGACCACGTTCAGGGCCGTGTCGAGCCGGGCCACGAAGCCGTGGGTGCGGGCCCGGCCCAGCGAGTCGAGCAGCACCTGCCCGGAAACGGCGTAGCCGCTGCCGTCGCGCAGGCGCAAGGCGCCGGCCGAGCCGAACATCTTCGTGTCGGCAGCGCGGCCGAAGGGCTCGACCCAGCGGGCGCGGCGGAACCGGCCGCCGGAGTCGACCTCGATGGCGTAGAGCTGGAAGTTGGCCGAGTCGCGCTGGGCGTCGCCCAGCAGCCACCAGCCCCGGCGCGGCGCCTCCACGATGCGCCGCAGGTAGGCGTAGCCGGTGGTGGCGGGAAACTGGGCCCCGATGCGGATGACGGGGTTCGGGTAATTGCGCTGCCAGCGCAGGTTGCCGGCCGTGTCGAGGCACGCCAGCGAGTAGTGCAGCACGACGAGCGGCTGTCCCGTGCCGCTGTTGTCGCCGAGTCCGGCAATGTAGTAGCGCCCGTCCCGTGTGGCGGCACTCGTTGGCAGTTGGTCCACGCGCGCCCGTGGGCTCTTGCGCGTGCGAACCGTGTCGCCGTTACCGGTTGCCCAACTGTAGAGTCCAGTGTAGCCAATCCGATTATTAGCGGTTTGGGCCCCGTAGGAAAAAAAGCCGCTACGCCAAGGAAAACCTACTCGTCCTCCTGCTGCGTTGTTGAAGCCACGTTGCCAGAGCAATTGGCCCTGCGAAGTGTACTTCGCCCAATACCCTGTTACCGAGCCGTATGCGCCAACGGTTATTGTTTCGTTCTGAACTAGGAAATTGACGTACTGGCTGCTCACGTTGAGTGAGTTGGGGTTTCCGTAGAGGTCGGTCCGCTCCCAGCTTCCGGCTCCTTGTCCGTGGACCAAACACGGCGTCACCGCTGCCACTAACAGCAGGACACAAAATAGCAATTGTCGCATAATGATGTAGTTCAAACCCTACTTCTTGCATTAAACGAGAAGCCGGGGTTTCTTGCCTTAACGGTTAATCAGAACCTTGCGCGTGGTGGCGGGTACGCCAT
The DNA here is from genome assembly GCF_022811645.1 of Hymenobacter monticola. Lineage (NCBI taxonomy): Bacteria > Pseudomonadati > Bacteroidota > Cytophagia > Cytophagales > Hymenobacteraceae > Hymenobacter > Hymenobacter monticola. Next base: position 2,034,727 of record NZ_CP094534.1, read on the forward strand.
CGACTAGCAGCGTGGCGACGTACTGCCCAGGCTGCAAGGCTAGTACATTGATATTAGACTGATAACGGCCCTTCCTATCAGCCGACAACGTTTTCTCCAGCACCACCCGGCCGCTGAGCAGGTCGTTTTGAGTAATAGCATGTTCCATAGAGACAGAGAAAAGTGGTGGTAATTTGTTGAGTTCGAAGTAGCAAAATTCAATCCATTACCTGCCTGCTTTCTTGCTGATGAAGCAGGTAGGTAATGGATTGTTAACAGCTAATGTCCAGAAAACACAGCGCGTTGCTTCTGCTTTCACTTTCAGCTAAACCGTCGGGTTCTCCGGCGAACGGCCACCGGTGCTTTCTTTGCCAAACCCCACCCGTCTTCCCGCGCCCATGACCAACGCTTCCCCAATCGCAACCGTGGCCCTGCAATCCAAGCTGCCCGATGTCGGCGTCAGCATCTTCTCCCAGATGACGGCACTGGCCCAGGAAACCGGCGCCATCAACCTGGCCCAGGGTTTCCCCGACTACGACCCGCCGCAGGCGCTGCTGGAGGCCCTGGCCCGCCACGCCCGCACGCCTGGCTACCACCAGTACGCGCCCATGCCCGGCCTGCCGCGCCTGCGCGAAGCCATTGCCGCCCAAGTAGCCCGCCTGCAGCCCGACGCGCCCGCGCCCGACGCGGCCACTGAAATCACCATCACGGCCGGCGCCACCGAGGCGCTGTACGCCGTGCTGGCGGCCGTGGTGCGCCCCGGCGACGAGGTGCTGGTGTTCGAGCCGGCGTATGATTTGTACGGGCCGGCCATCCGGCTGCAGGGCGGGGTGCCGCGCTACGTGCGCCTGCCCGCCCCGCACTTCCGGCCCGACTGGGACGCCGTGCGCCGGGTGGTGTCGGCCCGCACCCGGCTGGTGATGGTGAACACGCCCCACAACCCCAGCGGCTCCGTGTTCACGGCCGAGGACTGGGACGCCCTGGCCAAATTGCTCGACGGCACCAACGCCCTCGTACTGAGCGACGAAGTGTACGAGCACCTGGTATTCGACGGCGCCCCGCGCTTGAGCGCCCGCCAGCACCCGGCCCTGCGCGAGCGCAGCTTCGTGCTCTCGTCCTTCGGCAAAACCTACCATGCCACCGGCTGGAAGGTGGGCTACTGCATTGCCCCGCCGGCCCTCAGCACCGAGGTGCGGCGGGTGCACCAGTTTCTCACGTTCTCGGTGAGCACGCCCACCCAGCACGCCCTGGCCGACGCCCTCGAAGCCGACCCCACCGACGCGCACGCCCGCGGCCTGGCGGGCTTCTATCAGGAAAAGCGCGACCTGTTCCGCAGCCTGTTGCTCGACGGCGGCTGGAACCTGCTGCCCGTGCCCGGTGGCTACTTCCAGCTGGCCCGCTACGACGCCTTCTCGCCCGCCGGCGACCTGGCCTTTGCCCAGTACCTGGCCCGCGAGAAGGGCGTGGCTGTGGTGCCAGTGTCGGCCTTCTACCACGATGGTTTCGACGAAGGGCTCGTTCGGTTTTGCTTCGCGAAGGAGGCGGCTACGCTGGAAGCGGCCGCGGCCCGGCTGCGGTAGACAAGAAGGGTTAAGGTGTGGTTTAGCCACGCTGTGCACAAGACAGCGGCGAAGCATCTTTACCACGCAGCGTTTTTCTAACGGTAGCTCATTTCAGAACAGCTTCAACAGAAAGTAGGTGGCTGAAGGCTGCGGCGCTGTACTTTGGCGCACTCATTTTCCTTCCTTATGTCGAAACGCTTACGCTTGGCCAGCCTGGTGCTGGCCCTTGGTACCAGCCTAGCCGCCTTTGCCCAAACCCCGAAACAGGATGCGGAAGTCAAGGGCGTGAATGCCATTCGGCTCATGGATGAGGGCAAGCTCGATGAAGCCATCAGCCTGCTTCAGCAGGCGCAAAAGCTCGACCCGGCCCGCTCCGACTACGCCTATGAGCTGGGCTACGCCTACTATCAGCAGAAGAAATATCCTCAGGCACTGGAGATGCTCGCACCGCTGATAAAGCGGCCCGATGCCAGCGACCGCACGTTTGAGCTGCTCGGCAATGCTTACGACGACAATGGCAACCCCCAAAAAGCCATTGAAGCCTACGAAGCCGGAATGCGCAAATTCCCAGCTTCGGGGCGGCTGCCGTTGGAGCTGGGAATTGTGTATATGGGGCAAAAAGACTACGACAAAGCCATCGGCTATTTCGAGAGCGGCATCCGGGTAGCGCCTCAATTTTCCTCTAATTACTACTGGGCCTCCAAGCTCTTCTGCAGCTCGTCGGAGGAGGTGTGGGGCATGATTTACGGCGAGCTGTTTATCAATTTAGAGCCCGACAGCAAACGCACCTTCGAAATTAGCCAACTGCTGTACGACACCTACAAAAGCGAGATTAAATTCGCCGGGGCCGACACGGTGAAAGTGAGTTTCAGCAAGAACAGCATGATTGTGCCGGCGAAGGGGGAAAAGCTGAAGCTGCCGTACGGGAGCATGGTGTACGAGCCGGTGATGCTGATGTCAACTATTGGAGAAAAAAGCGTGAACTTGGACGCGCTGGACCGCATTCGAACCAAGTTTGTAGAGAATTACTACCGCCTGCCGGCAAGCAAAGACGCCCCCAACGCATTGTTCGATTACCAGCGCCAAATCAAGCAAGCCGGGCACCTTGAAGCCTACAACCACTGGCTGCTGCTGGCGGGCGACGAAACGGGATTTTCCCAGTGGAAAAAAGCTAATCCGGAGAAATGGAACGGCTTTCTCGGATGGTTTGAGGGCCATCCTCTGCAACTCGACAGCAAACACCTATTTTATCGGGCGCAGTACCAGTGATGCGTCGTTTATAGTATCCGCGGTTACGCTCCGCATTTCCCCATGTCCGACCTCACCGTCTCCTTTCTGCAAACTGAGCTGCACTGGCACGATGCCGCCGCCAACCGCGCAGCCATAGCCCAGCAATTGGCCGGCCTCGCCCGAGCTACTGACCTGATTGTGCTGCCTGAAACGTTCACCACGGGCTTCAGTATGGAAGCCCGTGCACAGGCCGAAACCATGGCCGGCCCCACCGTGGCCTGGCTGCGGGAGCGCGCCGCCGCCCACAATGCCGTCATCACCGGCAGCGTCATCATTGAGGAAGACGGGGCTTACTACAACCGCCTGCTGTGGGTGCGGCCCGACGGCAGCCTGAGCTACTACAACAAGCGCCACCTCTTCACGCTGGCCGGCGAGCAGCACACCTACACACCCGGCCAGGCACGGCTGGTGGAAGAATGGCGCGGCTGGCGCATCTGCCCGCTGGTGTGCTACGACCTGCGCTTTCCCGTGTGGAGCCGCAACCTGCCCGCCGCGCCCTACGACCTGCTGCTGTATGTGGCCAACTGGCCCGCCGTGCGCCGCACCGCCTGGCGCACCCTGCTGCGCGCCCGGGCCATCGAGAACGTGGCCTGTGCCCTCGGCGTGAACCGCACCGGCCACGACGGCTCCGGCCACGAATACAGCGGCGACTCCGCCCTCCTCGATGCCAAGGGCACTTACTTGGTGGAAGCGCACAGCCAGAACGGCCTCTTCACCCACACCCTCAGCCGGGCCGAGTTGGATGACTTCCGCAACAAGTTCACCGCCTTGCAGGACGGAGATGCGTTTGAGCTGCTGGGGTGAGTTGACGCCGACTGTCATTGCGAGGGCGCAGCCCGTGGCAATCCGTCCTGTCAAAACCAGACACGCTCTTTTACCAGAAAGCCCCGGCACCGCAGTGGTACCAGGGCTTTTTAGTGAGCTTGTCACATTATCGGGCTGGTCGCTGAGAACAGGACGGATTGCCACGGGCTGCGCCCTCGCAATGACAGTTATCTTACTGCACGGCCAGGCGCTGCACGGCGGCAGCACCGTCGGCACCCACGGCGCGCACCAGGTACACGCCAGGGGCGAGGCCGCTCAGGTTTAGCACATGGCGGCGCTGGGCGGTGGCGAGGGTCTGCACCGCGCGGCCGCTGAGGTCGAACACGGCGAGGCGGGTGGGCTGGGCCGTTTCGACGGTGGCCGTGGCGGTGGCCGGGTTGGGGTAGATGCTCAGGGCCAGGGCCGCGGCAGCTTCGGCGCGGGTGGCCGTGGTGGTGCGGTTGATGGTGCCGAAGCCGAGCAGGCCCCCGGCCTGCGTGCCCACCAGCAGCTCAGGGGCGCCGTCGCCGTTCAGGTCGGCGGCGGCTAGGCCGTAGTGCGCGTATGAGTCGAGCCCCAGCCGGGTGGGTTCGTAGGTGGCTTTGAGCGGGTTGTAAACCAAATCGGTGCGCTCCGTGAAAAGGGTGGGGCTCTGGGCGCGGTAGTTCGAGAACAAGCGCAGGTAGCCCGAGGCGTCGGCCGTTACGAGGTCGGGCAAGCCGTCGCCGTCGAAGTCGGCCACAGCAGGGGCCAGGTTGAGGGGACGGGCCCCGCTGGCGTCCCGAATTCGGCCAAAGTCATTGTTCACCAGCACAAAGGCGCTGTCGAGCGGCCCGCGGCCCCGGTTGCGGAAGTAGCGCAGGGCCATGCCGGGCTCGCGTATCTCGTTGGTGCCCATGAGCAGGTCGACGTAGCCGTCGTTGTCTACATCGGTGAAATAGGGCACGTCGCCCTGGCGGTAGGGCAGGATGCCGTCGGTGAGCGAGGGATTGGTGGGCGGCGTGGTGGTGGTATTCCCCTGCGCCTTGAAGTACTGGGCGGTGGCCGGGTCGTACACGGCGGGCTGGCCGGCCCGGGCCGTGTTCAGAATGTAGTATACCAGGTTGGTACTCTGGCCCCAGGCAGCATAGGCCAGGTCGAGGGCACCGTCGCGGTTCAGGTCCACCAGCATGGGCTTGAGGCCCTGCAGGTTTCGGGCCGACAGGCCCAGGTAGTCGCGGCTCACGAGCTGAAACACCGGCCGGGCGCGGGTGCCCACGTTGCGGTAGTAAGCCAGGGCGGCGCGGTACACGTTGTTCACGCGGTCGGCGTGGTTGCCGATGAGCAGGTCGGGCAGGCCGTCGCCGTCGATGTCGCCCAGGGTGGGCGCGGCGCCTTCGCTCACGTCAATCATGGTGTTTTGCAGAAAGCCGCCAGCCTGGTTGGTGTAGGCGGGCGCACCGGTGGCCGCCGAGTTGGTGAACAGCTGCACGTTGTTGCGCATGCTCACCTGGTCGGCCTGATTGGTCAGCATGTTGGGCGCCACCACCAGGTCCGGGGTGCCGTCGAAGTTGGCGTCGAGCAGGTAGCCGGCCGGAAACACCGGCACCCGCGCCGGCGTGGCCGCCGACGGAAAGCTGGCCGAGATGCCCGCCTGCGTAAGCAACGGCGCGGCCGCGGTGCCTTGGTTGAGCAAGCGGGCCAGTTCGGGGCAATTGTCGCGGCCGTCGAGCAGGTCCTGGTCGCCGTCGCCGTCCAGGTCTACCAGCAGCAGGCTGTGGCCGCCGGTGTGCGTGGTTTTGCTAGCCGTGAAGCAGGTGGCGGTGCCGATGCCGAACTCAGCACAGCTGCCGCAGGCCCGCAAGTCGCCCCACTGGGTGGCGGTGCGGGTGAAGGTGAGGGCGCTGCCGCAGGTGCCGGGGCTGGTGTTGATGTATTGCTCGATGACGACGGACGCCACAAAGTCGTAGCTCATGATGTCGAGCTTGCCGTCGCCGTTCACGTCCTGAATGGCCGGCAGGTTGTAACCCCCGATGTTGAGGTTGGCCGTGCCCGTGAAATTGCCCGAGAAGCGCAGCTGGCGGGTGGCGAGTTGGAAGCTGGGCCGTCCATTCACCAGCACGTTGCGCAGCACGGCAATGTTGCTGCCGTTGGTATAGGTAAAAATGTCGGGGCGGCCGTCGCAGTCGTAGTCGCGCAGCAGCACCCAGTTGCGCAGGCTATCGGGGAAAATGGATTCGTACTGCGGGGCGTACTGCCAGCGGCGGCCGGCGGCGGCGCCCGGCGCGGCCACGTTCAGAAAGGTGTAGACACGGCTGCTTTCGTGGTCGAAGGCGAACAGGTCCTGCTGGCCGTCGTTGTCGAGGTCGATGTGGCTGAACTGGGGGGTGTTCAGGCCGCCGGCCCAGGCATTGGCCAGGGTGTCGGCGCCTTCCACCACCTTGGCCACCGCCCGGTATTCAAAACCGAAGCGCGACTGGGCCTGAGCCGCGAAAGAAAGTGCCAGCAGCGCCAGCAGAAAAGTGTAAGAACGAAGCATAAGCAGCAGGTGAAATGGATTGAAAAGAAAGACCGCCCCGTGCGGTACAAAAATCGCGCCCACCTTTGCAGCAAGTTACACCCGGTCATCCGTTTCCGTTCATGCCCACGCCGCTTTATTCCCAGTATCTGGCCGCACACGGCCTCGTCAGCACCGACTCGCGCCAGGCCCAGCCCGGCACCCTGTTCTTCGCCCTCAACGGCCCCAGCTTCCGCGGCGCGGCGTTTGCCCCGCAGGCGCTGGACAAGGGTGCCAGCCACGCCGTGGTCGACGACCCGGACCTAGCCGCCGCCGACCCCGCCCGCTATACCTTCGCCCCCGACCCGCTGCTGGCCCTGCAGGAACTGGCCCGCGAACACCGCGAGCAGTTTCGGATTCCGGTGCTGGCCGTGACGGGCTCCAACGGCAAAACCACCACCAAGGAGCTGCTCACGGCCGTGCTGGCGCAGCAGTTCCGCGTGCTGGCCACCATTGGCAACCTCAACAACCACATCGGCGTGCCGCTCACGCTGTTGCGCCTGCGGGCCGGCGAGCACGACTTTGCTGTAATTGAGATGGGCGCCAATCATCAGGGCGAAATCGCGGCGTACTGCCAATGGGCCCAGCCCACCCACGGCCTCATCACCAACATCGGCCTGGCCCACCTCGAAGGCTTTGGCGGCCCCGAGGGCGTGGCCAAGGGCAAGGGCGAGCTGTTCGACTACCTGGTCCGCACCGGCGGCACGGCCTTCGTGAACACGCTGGACGCGCGCCTGCCCGGCCTGGCCGCCGCCGTGCCCACCCGCCTGAGCTACCCCGGCCCGGCCGACAGCTACCCCGCCACCCTGCTCGCCGCCGACCCCGCCGTGGCCCTGCGCCTGGCCGATGGCACCGACGTGGCGGCCCAGCTCACCGGCAACTACAATTTTCCTAATCTGGCCGCCGCGGCCGCCGTGGGCCTGCACTTTGGCATAGCCCCAGCCAAAGTAGCCACCGCCCTGGCCCAGTACAACCCCCAAAACAACCGCTCGCAACTGATGCGCACCGGCCGCAACAACGACCTCGTGCTCGACGCCTACAACGCCAACCCCAGCAGCATGGCCGCCGCCCTGCGCAGCTTCGCGGGCCGCCCCGGCGCCCTGGCCGACAAGGTGGTGATACTGGGCGATATGTTCGAGTTGGGCGAGGCCAGCGCCTCGGAGCACAGCGCGCTAGGCAAGCTGCTGGCAGAGCTAAGCTTTGGCACGTCTATCGTCATTGGCCCGGAAATGGCCCAGGCCTGGAACCGGAGTAACGTGGCTACCACGTTGCACTTCCAAACCAAAGAAGCTGCCACCGACTGGCTCAAAACCCAACCGCTAACCAACCGCCAAATCCTGCTCAAAGGCAGCCGTGGCATGGGCTTGGAGACACTATTGCCACTTCTATAACGGCAGACGGGACAAGCACGAATAAGAACGTGATGCTTCGCTGGCGCTCTGCATCACGTTCCGGTTATTCTTTATACCACTAAAACGGGCTGTCCAGTTCTGCCAGGGTGGGCAGCACGGCGTCTTTGGGCGAGATGATGGGCTCGTGCACGCCCCATTCGATGCCCAGGGCCGGGTCGTTCCAGAGCAGGCCGCCTTCGGAGCTGGGGGCGTAGTAGTCGGAGCACTTGTAGAGAAACAGCGTGTCTTCTTCCAGCGCCACGAAGCCGTGGGCGAAGCCGGCGGGCACAAACAGGATGTTGCCTTGGGCGGCGCTTAGCTCCACGGTGGCGTGCTGGCCGTAGGTGGGCGAGGCGCGGCGGATGTCGACCACCACGTCGAGGGCGCTGCCTTGGGCCACGCGCACTAGCTTGGCCTGCGCGTGGGGCGGGCGCTGGAAATGCAGGCCGCGTACCACGCCCGGCTGCGACTTGGATTGGTTGTCTTGCACCCACGGCAGGTCGGCGGGCAGGCCCAGCTCCTGCATCAGGCGGGCGCTGTAGGTTTCGTAGAACACCCCGCGCGGGTCGCCAAACAGACGGGGCTGGAATTCGATGAGGCCCGGCAGGGCGTGGGATTTTGCTTGCATCGGTGCAAAGGTAGGCGGTTGGTTTGGCCGGAGCCGGGCCCGGCAGGCGTTATTTTTTCACGGCGGCCACGGCCGCGAGGTACTTGTTGAGCACAATTTGCTCGTCAAACTTGGTTTCGGCCAGGTAGCGGCTGTTCTGGCCCATGCCGCGCAGGTCGGCGTCGCTCAGGCGCAGCACCTGCAGCATTTTGGCGGCCAGGTCTTCGCCGCTGCGCACCTGGCAGAGGTAGCCGTTGCGGCCATCCACCACGGTTTCGCGGCAGCCGGGCACGTCGGTGGTCACCACGGGCTTGCCGCAGGCAGCTGCTTCGAGCAGGGTTTTCGGGGTGCCTTCGCGGTAGCTGGGCAGCACCACGCAGTCGGCCTGGTGCAGGTGGGCGGCCACGTCGTCGGAGCGGCCCAGGTATTCGATGTCGCCGCTTTTCAGCCACTCCTCAAACGTGGCGCGGGGCACGCCCACGCCGCCGGCCTCGTCGAGCCCACCCAGCAGCTGAGTGCGGGTGCCCGGCACGGCTTCCCGAATGATTTTGGCAGCTTCAAAATACTCCACCACGCCCTTCTCATAGAGTACCCGCGCCACCATCAAGAACACGAACGGCTGGTTGCGCCGAAACTCGGCAGCGGGCCGGAACTTGTTGGTGTCGATGCCGGAGCCGGGCAGCAGGTCGGTGATTGCCGGGCGCACCAGGCCATTGTCGAGGAACAGCTGCCTGTCGTCGCCGTTCTGGAAGAAGATTTTGGCCGGGAAGCGGAAGGCGAAGCGGTACAGACCCAGCGCCACCTTGCTCACGAAGTTCTTGATGATGAACACCGTGCCCAGCCCGCTCACGTTGTTGATGCTGGGGATGCCGGCCAGCTTGGCAGCGATGCTGCCGTAGATGTTGGGCTTGATGGTGTAGTGCAGCACCACGTCGGGTTTTTCCCGCTTGTAAATCTGGTAGAAGCGGCGCGTGAGGGCGGCGTCTTTCACCGGGTTGGTGCCCTTGTTTTCCATCAGGATGGACACGTAGCGGCAGCCCAGTTCGGTTTCGAGGCGCTTGGAATAGTCGTCGGGCGGGGCAATGGCCAGTACTTCGTGGCCGGCCGCCTGCAGAGCGCGCACGAGGCTGGCCCGAAAATTCCAAATATTCCAGCTGGTGTTGATGACAAGGGCGACGCGCAAGGTGGTGGGGTAGTGGGTTGGTGAATTGGTGGAGTAGGGCCGGTGTTTTGGGCCTTCTCAACGCAAAGGTCGGGGCTATGTTCCTGTTTCAGGTGCGGCGTCGGAACAATCCACCAATCCACTACCCCGCCAATCCACCATTCCTCCGGTACTTTGTGGCCCGATTTTGTGTTAGGCCCGTTATGATGTTTCGTTTCCCTCTGCTTCTTTCGTGGCTGCCGCTGCTGGCCCAGGCCGGCCCGCCCACGCTGCCCGGCCAAGCTATTTACCAAAAAAACTGCGCCCGCTGCCACGGGGCCAACGGCAAGCTGGGCCTCAACGGCGCCCACGACCTCACCAAAAGCAACCTCAACGCCTTCGGCCGTACCTACATGGTTACGAAAGGCATGGGCAAGATGCCTTCCTTCGAAAAGGTGCTCACGCCCGCCCAGGTGCAGCAGGTGGTGGCCTATTCGCTGACGCTGAAGTAACCGCGGCTCTCGTGCCTCTTCAGGCTCCCCCTCTGCCTTTGGAGAGGGGGCCGGGGGGTGAGGCGCCCGCCAGAACGAAACCCGCGAGATGTCCCGGCTCCATTCAGCATGACGTTCTTTTTGGCTGAATTTGCGTTTACACTCTCAGCCATCCACCCAACACCAAGCACCAACTATGGCAACTTCCCAATCCGGCGGCCGCAAGCACACCAACAGCACCCGCCACATCGGTGCCACCGATAACGTGAAAGGCCGCGCCGGCCGCATCCTGGCCAAATCCGCCGACAACGGCACCTACGAAACCGCCAAAGAGCAGGAAACCGCCGTGCTCGTGAGCGTGCCCCCGCGCCGGCAGTCGGAAGCCCAAACCACCGAATACCTCGACGAGCTGGCGTTTCTGATTGAAACCGCCGGCGCCACCGCCACCAAGCGCTTTGTGCAGCGCCTCGAAAAGCCCGACATCCGCACCTACGTGGGCGAGGGCAAGCTGGCCGAAATCAAGGCCTACGTGCAGCACGAGGGCAGCAGCATGGTCGTGTTCGACGACGACCTGTCGCCCTCGCAGCTGCGCAACCTCGAAGCCGAGCTGCTGGTCAAAATCGTGGACCGCTCGCTGCTCATTCTCGATATTTTTGCCCTGCGGGCCAAGTCAGCCACCTCGCGTACGCAGGTGGAGCTGGCCCAGTACCAATACCTGCTGCCCCGCCTGACGGGCCTCTGGACGCACTTGGACAAGCAGCGCGGCGGCGTGGGCATGAAAGGCCCGGGCGAAACCGAGATTGAAACCGACCGCCGCATCGTGCGCGACCGCATTGCCTTCCTCAAGGAGAAGCTCGAAGACCTCGACAAGCAAAGCCACACCCAGCGCAAAAGCCGCGGGGGCCTGGTGCGCGTGGCCCTGGTGGGCTACACCAACGTGGGCAAGAGCACGCTAATGAACGTGCTGGGCAAGGCCGAAGTATTTGCCGAAAACAAGCTGTTTGCCACCGTGGACGCCACCACCCGCAAGGTGGTGCTCGACAACCAGCCCTTTTTGCTGTCTGACACCGTTGGGTTCATCCGCAAGCTGCCCACCAAGCTCATTGAGAGCTTTAAGAGCACGCTCGATGAGATTCGGGAGGCCGACCTGCTGTTGCACGTGGTCGACATCTCGCACCCCGGCTTCGAGGAGCAGATTCAGGTGGTGAACGACACGCTGGCCGACATCGGCGCGGCCGACAAGCCGGCGCTGCTGGTATTCAACAAAATAGACCAGTACAAGCCCGACGACGCCCAGCACGACCCCTTCGGCGAATTGCAGGAGGCCGAGGCCGAAGAAACCGCCGCCCCGCGCCCACCGCTGGCGCAGCTGCAAGCCACCTACATGGCCAAGCTGCACGACCCGGTGGTGTTCGTCTCGGCCCAGGAGCGCACCAACCTGGAAGAGCTGCGCGAGCTGGTGGCCAAGCGCGTGGCCGCCCTGCACCAGCAGCGCTACCCTTACCAGAGCGCCGGCTACGGGCAGGAGTAAGCGCGGCTCTGCCTTTGATAAATCTTTTTGAGAAAGGCCCGTTTGTCAGCAAGCGGGCCTTTTTGTTTTCTGGTTCGTTTTCTGGCTGCGCGGGCCAGGCCTCATTTTTTCTTCGTCTGATAACCTTGACCGTTGGCCGAAGCGGAGGTTTTCGCGTAAGGGAGCGAACCGGGCCGGACATGCCCGGTTTGCCTTATGTCTTCTTCTTTTATGCTTCGGATTGGGCTGCTCTCGGCCGCGTTGGTGAGCGGCGCGGGTGCGGCGCGGGCGCAGGTACAGGAGCGGGTGTACCCGCCGGCCGCGCCCGTGGGGGCCGACAGCACCGCCGACCGCCAGACGTTTGCCAACCCCTCGGTATTGGGCATGGGCCCGAGCAAGGGCCTGATAGTGCGCTACGAGCGGATGCCCCGGTTCGGGGTGTCGTCGTCGGCGCAGGTGCAGGGGCTCAGCGACTTCAATACGGAAGCCACCAAAAACGCGCGGCTGTCCATCAAAGGCTACATTCCGGCCTGGAACCGGCCCCACCTCAAGGTCATCGTGGGCCTGAGCTACGAGCGGGAGGAGTTTCAGTTTGAAAAGCTACCGACCACCTACGAGCTCTACGACAACATCGAAAACAAGGGCCTGAAAAGCACGGCCGTGCAGGTGGCCGTCATTCGGCCGGTCGATGACGTGCACTGGTACCTGGCCCGCGTGAAGGGCGAGCTAAGCGGCGACTACACCTCCGACCAGCTCACCAAATCGGACTATTCGCGCTTCTCGGCCGAGGCCATTTATGGTTGGAAGCGCAGCCCGAACTTCTCGTGGGGCGTGGGCTTTCAGTACGGCTACACCTTCGGGCGCCTGAGCATCTACCCGGCCGTGATATACAACCGCACCTTCAACAGCCGCTGGGGCATTGAGGCGCTGGCGCCGGCCCGCATCACGCTGCGCTACAACGCCAACGAAAGCTCCATTTTCTACGCCGGCTACACCGTGGACGGCTACAACTACATCGTGAAGCTGAACCGGGCCCCGCTCGTTCGTAAAAACGCCGACGGCAGCCCCGACCTGAGTAAATCCGTCCTCAACTCCCTGGAGCTACGCGAAACGGAAGTGAAATTCCGCCTGCGCTGGGAGCGTGAGCTGCTCAGCTTCCTGTGGATGGGCGCCGAGGCCGGCTACCGCTACAACTACGCCTTCGACGCCTTTGACCGCATCAACGGCGACCGCGAAAAAATCATCGACTCGCAGCTCAACGGCGCCCCTTACGCCAGCCTGGAGTTGTTCATCACCCCGCCGCGCAAGCTGCTGGAAAAGTCTGGCGTGCGCCGATAGCACGAGTACCCCGAAGCTCCTGCTTCGGCCCGTGAGAACGATACGGGCCTGCGCCGCCTGGCCCGAGTACCCGAAGCTCCTGCTTCGGCCCGCTAGAGCGTCGTTGTTCTGGCGGGCCGAAGCAGGAGCTTCGGGGTACTCGTTCTATTTTAGCACGGTGGACCTCACGTATTATCAGCGCTACCTGCCGCACCAGCTGGGTGTGGGGCAGTCGTACTTCATCACGTTCCGGCTGGCGGGCTCGCTGCCGCTGGAAGTGCTGGCGCGTTTGCGCGAAGAGCACATTTTACTGGAACGCGAGGCGGCGGCTCACCGGGCCGCCGGCCATCCCGATAAGCCTTACGACCGCCAAAAGAGGTGGTTTGGCCATTTCGACGCCTCGCTCGATGCTGCCACTGCCGGCCCGGCCTATTTAAACCAGCCGGCCATTGGGCTTACCGTGGCGCAGACATTGCAGTTTTACCACGAGCGGGGCGCCTATGTGTTGTTGGCGTATTGCATCATGCCAAACCATGTGCATCTGGTTGTACGCTTGCCCGAAGAAGCGCCGCTACTCGCCCGCACGCTGCAACGCATCAAAAGCTTTACGGCGCGGCATATCAACGAAGCGCATTGCAGCAATGGACGGGTGTGGCAGCCGGAGAGCTATGACCACCGCATCCGCAGTAGTCGGGAACTCCAGAACGTGCTGGCTTACGTGGTGAATAACCCGGTGAAGGCCGGTTTGGTGGCCGAGTGGCAGCAGTGGCCCTACACGTTCCTGCACGAGTCGTAACAACGTGTACCCCGAAGCTCCTGCTTCGGCCCGTCAGAATGTTCTAACGGGCCGAAGCAGGAGCTTCGGGGTACTCGCGCTGGCGGCGCAGGCCCGTATCGTTCTCACGGGCCGAAGCAGGAGCTTCGGGGCACTCGCGCTGGCGTCATCGTTCTAGCGGGCCGAAGCGGAGCTTCGGGGTACGCGGGCTAGGCGTCGCTTCAGACCCTTCAGCCATGCATAAGTTGCTTCCTGCGCCCGCAACGGTTTTTCGCCCTCTGCCGCCGCAATGAACTTGTTGTCAAAGTCCCGCGCCTTCACGTTGTCGTGGCGCTGGAAATCGAGCAGCTGGCGCACCTCGGCGCGTAATCCTTCATCCAGGATGGGGAAGGCCACCTCCACGCGGCGGTCGAGGTTGCGGGTCATCCAGTCGGCCGAGGACACGTACACTTTTTCCTCGCCGCCGTGGCCGAACACGTACACGCGGCTGTGCTCCAGGTAGCGGTCCACGAGGCCGCGCTGCTGGATGTTGGCGCTGCACTCGGGCAGGCCCGGCACCAGGCGGCCGATGCCGCGCACCAGCAGCTCGATGCGCACGCCGGCCTTGCTGGCTTCGTAAAGCTTGCCAATCATGGCCGCGTCTTCCACGGCATTCACCTTGAGGATGATGTAGGCGTCCTTGCCCTTTTTGGCTTGTTTGATTTCGTAGTCAATCAACTCGTTCAGCCCCGTGCGCAGGCCGAAGGGCGCCACCAGCAGGTAGTGTAGCTCGGGCACTACGCTTTGGTTGTGCAAATACTCAAACACGGCGGCCGACTCGCGCGTGAGGCGCTCATCGGCCGTGAACAGGCCGTGGTCGGTGTAGAGGCCGGCGGTGCTTTCGTTGAAGTTGCCGGTGCTGAAGTAGGCGTAGCGGCGCGTGGTTTCGTCGGCTTCGCGGCGCGCAATGAGCAGCAATTTGCTGTGGCACTTGAGCTCGGGCGGGGTGAAGACGACGTTGGCGCCGGCGCGTTTCAGCTTGTCGGCCCAAAACAGGTTCGATTCCTCGTCAAACCGCGCTTTTAGCTCCACCACGGCCGTCACCTGCTTGCCGCGCTTGGCGGCTTTGAGGAGGGCCTTCACCACGGCGCTTTTGCTGGCCACGCGGTAGAGCGTGATGCTGATGGCCGACACGGCGGGGTCGTCGGCGGCTTCGCGCAGCAGGCGTGTCACGTAGTCGAAGCTTTGGTAGGGGGGGTGCAGCAGGTGGTCGCGCTGCCCGATGGCGGCGAGCAGGCTGCCGGTGCGCGGCAGGGTGGGGTGGGGCAGGGCCGGCCACTCGGGGTAGTGAAAGGCCGGCTCGTCGAAATCAGGAAAGCCGAAGAAGTCGCGGAAGTTGTGGTAGCGGCTGCCCTCCACCAGCTCCTCGTCGGTGATGCCGGTTTTCTGCTTGATGGCGCGCAGGGCCTCGGCGGGCATCTCGGGGTCGTAGAGCAGGCGGGCCGGGAAGCCGGTGGTGCGCTTGGCCAGGCTGCTGCGAATTTTCTCCATCAGGTCGCCCGATACTTCTTCTTCGATGTCCAGCTCGGCATCGCGCGAAAGCTTGATGGCATTCACCGTCACCTGCTCATAGGCCGGAAACAGCTCGGCCGCCCCCACGCGAATCACGTCGTCCAGAAACAGCACGTACTTTTCCTCGCCTTCGTCGGGCAGGCGCACGAAGCGGCCGCCGTGGCGCTTGGTGGGCAGCTCCATGGTGAGCACCCGCTCGGCTTCCAGCTTGGCCTTGCGGTCGTGCGGCTGGCGCAGGAAGAAGGTGAGGTACACGGCCTGGTCCTTCAAAAACAGGTGGTGCAGGGTGTCGTCGAGCACCACGGGCGAGAGCAGGTCGCGCACCTTCTCGCGGAAGTAGCGCAACGTCCACTCGCGTTGCTTATCGGTCAGCTCGGCCTCGCTCAGCAGGTGGATGTGCTGGGCGTTGAGCGCCGGCAGTAGTTGCTCCCGAAACGTAGCGCCAAATTCTTCCTGCTGGCGGCCCACTTCGGCCAGCACCTCCTTCAGCACGCGGCGCGGGCTTTCGCCCAGCTTGGCGCGGGTTTTCTTCTTGAGCTTGGCCAGGCGCCGCAGCGTGGCCACGCGCACCTTGAAAAACTCGTCGAGGTTGCTGCTGAAGATGGCCAGGAACTTGAGGCGCTCCAGCAGCGGCACGTTGTCGCTCTGGGCTTCCTGCAGCACGCGGGCGTTGAAACGCAGCCAGCTCAGGTCGCGGGAAAGGGCTTTCATAGGGAATCGTTGTCATTGCGAGTGGAGCGCAGCGGAACGCGGCAATCCGTCCTCTTAAAACCAGACACTTTCTTTTGCGACCAACTCATCTTATTGGCCACCCGCCTTTACGGCTGCGTTTATAAAAAGGCTGGTCGCGGAAGAGGGTGTCTGGCATTGACAGGACGGATTGCCGCGTTCCGCTGCGCTTCACTCGCAATGACAGGCGTTATTCTCTATTCCACGTTCTTCGGGTAGTCGTAGAAATAAAACTCGGCGTTTTGCTTGCTGGCTTCTTCCCACTTGTCGGTGGCGAAGTGCAGGCACACCACGGCCGCCGTGGGCAGCTCGTTGAACGAGGTGGGCGACAGCGCATTGGCCGTTTCGGTGATGGTAGGGTTGTGGCCCACCAGCAGCACCGACTCGGCCGTGTCGGGCAGCTCGTGGATGATGGCCAGCAGGCCGTCCACGTCGGCGCCGTAGATGCCGGGCTCCACCGCAATTTTATCGTGCGGGTACTGCATCTCGCGGGCCACCAGCACTGCTGTGCTCATGGCGCGCACGGCGGGCGAGCTCACCACCAAATCGGGGCAGATGCGGCGCTTGGCCAGGGCCTTGCCCATGGCGGGCGCATCGTCGCGCCCCCGGTCGTTGAGCGGGCGCTCCTGGTCGCTGAGCTCGTCGAAGCTCCAGCTGGATTTGGCGTGGCGAAGGAGATAGAGGGTTTTCATGGGGCGAAGCTAACGGCGTTTGGCTTACCGCCACCATTAGGAAAAGGTTATCCGCCGAGCCGTATGGCCCAAGTACCCCGAAGCTCCTGCTTCGGCCCACCAGAACGGCAACACCAGCGCCGCAAGCACGAGTACCCCGAAGCTCCTGCTTCGGCCCGCCAGAACAACGACGCTCTAACGGGCCGAAGCAGGAGCTTCGGGGTACTCGTGCCATATTGCTTGCCCATGCTCCCCACCTACCTCCGCCGCTTCCAGCAGCTCCGCGTGGCCCGCAGCCGCCAGCACGGCGAAGCGCCCTACAAACCGGCCCTGCTGCTGGCCGTGCTCGAAGGCATCGCCGACGGCTCCATCACCGGCAACCGCATCGCCATCACGCCCGAGCTCATCGCCGCCTTCAAAGCCATCTGCACCGATTTGGGTACCTCGGCGCTGTTCCCGGCGGCCAACTTTGCGCTGCCCTTCTACCACCTGCGCTCCGACGGCTTCTGGCACCTGCACCCCTGGCCCGGCCTCGACATCCTGCTCACCCGCTCGGGCTCCATCCGCAGCTTCGGCCACCTGCGCGACGTGGTGGCCTACGCCGCCCTCGACGCCGACCTCTGGCAGTTGCTGCAAGTGCCCGCCCACCGGGCCGCCCTCACGCAGGCCCTGCTCACGCGCTACTTTCCGCAAACGCAGGGCCGCTACCGCGCCCGCGCCGGCGAGCAGGCCCTGGCCGACATCCGCCGCCAGATGCTGGAATAGCCCGCCGCCCGCTACCGCCGCCACGTGGCGCCCGCCGACGAGCTCGACCTCACCGTGCGCAGCGGCCTGTTCAAGCGCGTGGTGCTCGACGCCTACGACTACACCTGCGCCGTGTCGGGCCTCAAGCTGCTCAGCACCCGCAGCAGCCCCGTGCCGCTGCTCGACGCCTGCCACATCGTGCCCTGGGCCGTGAGCCACGACGACACCATCTCGAACGGCGTGGCCCTGTGCCCCAACCTGCACCGTGCCTTCGACCGCCACCTGTTCTGGATTGACGCCGACTACCGCGTGCGCCTGGCCGACGACTTCGGCGAACTCAGCGGCGGCGACTACGGCGTGCGCCGCTTCGAGGGCCAGGAACTGCGGCTGCCCCAGCGGCCGGAGTGGTGGCCGGGGCGGGAGAATTTGGCGAAGCAGCGGATAGGTGTTAGTCCTTGAGTATTATCGGTCCGTTATTGAGTGACTGTTCTGTCTGAGATTAAAATTCGTTTGACCTAACGAATACATGGGTCGAATTTGACGGACCTGGGTTTCTAAAGATTAGTTACATTTCGATTGATTTTGCTAAGCGCTGGAACCGCTTGGCATGTATGCTTTCTGTGTCGTTTCTTACGTTGTCTTTATGATGGTCTGCATAGCTGCTATCCAAGACAGAATGTTCAATCGCAAAAAAAAGTGCTTATATGGCTACTACTAAAAAAATTGATGGTAAAGCGTACTCTATTGGAGAGATATTGAAGAAAGGAGTACAATATCGCGTGCCAACGTATCAACGTGATTTCGCTTGGTCAGTTGACGAAATTGATACTCTATGGAACGATATAATGAGAGGTATAGACGATGAAAAAAAAGAGTATTTCATTGGCGCAATAGTAACAAGTAGAACAGAGGAGCCTAAAAAGAGAGATATAGTTGATGGGCAACAGAGGCTTGCTGCCTTATCCATGATTTTTGCTGCTATTGCTGATGCATGGAAGATGCGTAGCGACCAATCACGCGAATCTCTTGTGAAGAATGAATTTCTTGGAGATGTCGATAGAAGAACATTGACGATAACGCCTAAACTCACTCTCAATGAAAATAATGATACTTTCTATCAAGCATGCGTGATTGGAGGAGAAATAGTTGAGGATAAGGATAAGAAGGCTCTTATATCTTCTAACAAGTTAATTCTTGCAGGTTACGGACGAATTAAATTTCTTCTTGAGGAGTGGATAGCTAAAAATCCAGAGTCGTTTAAAGAAAATCTTATAATTCTGGAAGAGTTTATATCGGAGAGTATTTATGCTATTCTTATCGAAACGGGAGACGAGTCGGATGCATACGTAACATTCGAAACTCTCAATGGACGAGGTATCGAATTGGCTACATCAGACCTTGTCAAAAATTTTTTATTCTCGAAGGCCGGCTCTAATATTGATAAGTTTAAGAAAACATGGAATGAAATATTATTAATTATCGGAAGCGAGGGTCTGACTCAATTTATCCGATATTTCTGGAATGCTTATTACGATGTTGCTAGAGAAAAGGAATTGTATAAAAACATCAAAGAGACAATAAAAGAGACGTCTTCTGCTAAATCTATGATTGATAAGTTGAGGACTGTTGCTGTTTACAACGATGCTCTTTCAAATCCTGAACATCCATATTGGTCAGAATTTTCAAATGAATATAAACAATACCTAAATGCGCTCAATCTATTCAAGTTCAGTCAGTATAAGCCAATAATGTTTGCTGCTATGGATTTTATGAATCCAGTGGATTTAACAAAGGTATTGAAAGTAATAATGGTTATATCTTTCAGGTATACAGTTATTTCAGGGCTAAACACTGGAAGTCTGGAGCGAGTATACCCAAGCGCTGCGCTTGCTATAACTGCTAATCGAAAAATACGCCCTAAAGGTGTATTCGACCTATTGAAATCTGTCTATGTAGATGATTCTAAATTTGAAGCTGATTTTGCGCAAAGATTTTTTAATAAGGACAGTATAGCACGTTATATATTGAAGGAGATAAACGATTCATTGTCTGGCAGTGAATCGGCTGCTAGTGCTAAAATCACTGTGGAGCACATATTGCCTAAGAACCCAAACTCAGACTGGAAAAAGTATTTGGGAGGTATGAAATCCGATGAATTAGTGTACCTCATAGGTAATTTGACTCTTCTTGATGGTGCTAAAAATAGAGAAATAGGTAATAGTACTTTTGAAGTAAAAAAAGTAAAGGCATTCAATAAGTCTGTTCTTAGTATCAATGATAGTATTAAAAGCCAGCTTTATTGGTCTAATAAAAGCATCATTGAACGTTCAGAATCACTTGCAAAAACAGCTGTAAAAATATGGAGACTGGATTACTAGATAGATGGTAAAATCCAAGAAGCCCCGGCCGCACACGCAGCCGGGGCTTCTTTTGCTTCTGCCTCCTGCCAGTGGGGGCGGGGCGTCGCACAAGGAAAATAGAACTTCTCCAAGTTCGCCGCCAGCCCTGGGGCCGCCCCTGAGAAGGCAGTTTGTTCGTTCTGCCTTCGTTCCTCGTTCGTTCGGGCGGCAGCCGGGCCGGCGGGCGCCGGAGTTGCACTATTTACAGGGTGCGGGTTTTGCTCACGCTGTGGCCGGGGTTGTCGGTGGCCGACACCGTGATTTTGTCGCCGGCCAGCGAGGCATTGCGGGCCGTAGCCGTGTACAGCCACTGGTTGGGGTCGGCCTGCTGCTGGGCGTCGCCCTCTTCCACCAGGCTGCCGTCGCTGTTCTCAATCTTCACGTGCACGCTTTGCACGGCGTGGTCGTCGGTGGCCGTGATGGCGATGAGGTCGCCCACCTTGCCCGTGTACTGGCTCAGGTCCACGTCGCCGATGCTGGGCGCCTGCATGAAGTCGCGCAGCAGCACGTTATACACGCTGATGTCCTGCGCCCGGGCCTCGTCGGCGTACTCGGCCTGCACGGCCGGGTCCTGGCTCTGGCCCTTGGCGTAAATCACAGCCTGCTGAAACCGCTCGCGCTGGGCCGTCTGCCCGGCCGTGGGCGGCCCGCTGGGGGCCTGCGGGGCCACGCTCACCACGGTGCCGCGGCTGGTTTGCCGGAACACCAGCTGCCCGCCCAGCGTGCCGCTCAGTCCCTGCGTGACGATGTTGTTCTTAACCTTTGCCATAAAAGTGTTGGGGGTTTTGGGTAGAGAAACGCCCGGCCGTCGAGTCGGGCCACTGGCAAGGTAACGGAATATTTTAATAAGTAATATACAGCAGGTAGCGCCGCCCTAACGTTCTGTATAAGAGCAGCAGTTGGCGCATCATCGCCAGGCCGGGCGCAGCCGAGGCATATGGCGCGAACGTAGCGCCTCACCCCCTGACCCCCCTCTCCGAAAAGGGAATGCGACAAAGCATTCTTCGGGGGCACCGGTCTTGCTTCTTGCGTCGTCAGGCTCCCCCTCTCCTTTTTCGGAGAGGGGGCCGGGGGGTGAGGCGCCCGCCAGAACGAATGGCATGCCGTTCTTTAGGCTTCGTTTCTGAATCCGGATTTCTCATGCGTCGTTTGTTGCTGCTGGGCCTGTTGGCGGCCGGTCCTGCCTATTCCCAAAGCCTGCCTGTTCTTTCCCAAAACCCGCCGGCCTTGCGCTGGCGCGAGGTGCGCACTCCCCACTTCCGGGTGCTCTACGCGGGCGGCATCGACACGGCGGCGCAGCGCACGGCCGCCCGCCTGGAGCAGCTGCACGGGCCCACCTCGGCCACGCTGGGCGTGAGCCCACGGCCCATCTCGGTGGTGCTGCAAAACCAAACCACGGTGCCCAACGGCTTCGTGACGTTTCTGCCGCGCCACGCCGAGTTTTTCACCACGCCGCAGCAGGGCTTCGGGCTGGGCACCGTCGACTGGCTCGACGGGCTGGTGGTGCACGAGTTCCGGCACGTGGGGCAGTTTGAGAAGGCCCGGCAGGGGGTGGGCCGCGTGCTGGGCCCGCTGCTGGGCGATGGCGCGCTGGGCGTGGCCGCCGTGGGCGTGCCGCAGTGGTTTTTCGAGGGCGACGCCGTGGGCACCGAAACGGCCCTCACGCGCAGCGGGCGCGGGCGCATCCCCAGCTTCAACGTGGGCCTGCGGGCCAACCTGCTCTCGGGCCGCCGCTACAGCTACCAGAAGGCCGTGAATGGCTCCCTGCGCGACAACGTGCCCGACTGGTACGTGCTGGGTTACTTCATGACCTCCTACCTGAAGGCCCACCACGGCGCCGACGTGTGGTCGCGGGTGCTGGACCGGTACTACCGGTTTCCCTTCTACCCGTTCTCGTTCTCCAACGCCATCAAGCGCACCACCGGCCTGCGGGTGGAAGAGGTCTACGAGCGCAGCATGACGGAGGTCGACTCGCTGTGGATGCGGCAGCACACGGCCGCCGCCAGCCCCACCGAGCCCCAATTCATGGCGGTGAAGCCGCTGCGCCAGGAAGACCTGAGTCCCGTTTTCACCCAGTACCAATACCCGCAGTACCTGACCGACAGCACGGTGCTGGCCCTAAAAACCGGCTTCAACGACATTCCGCATTTCGTGCGCCTGAGCCGGAGCGGGAAGGAAGAAAAGTTGTTCACGCCCGGCCAGCTCAACATCCCCGAAATGCTGTCGGTGAACGGCGGCAAGGCCGTGTGGCCGGAGTTCCAGCAAAACGCGCGCTGGGGCCAGCGCATTGCCTCCGAGCTGAAGGTGCTGGACTTGAAAACCGGCCGGCTCACCCGCCTCGGGCGCGGCCAGCGCTACACGGCCGCCGCTCTCTCGCCCGACGGCCGGCGCCTGGTGGCCGTGCACGAAACCCCCGAGTATCATCACGAACTGGTGGTCCTAGATGCGCAAACCGGCGCCGAGCTACAAGTGCTGCCCAATCCGCGTAATCATATTTACGTCCAGCCTCGCTGGCACCCAGACGGCCGCCGCCTTGTGGCCGTGTTGTTGGAGGCATCCGGTAAATCCATCGTTGTCATCGACCCCGCCGCCAGTACAACAACTTATCTACTGCCCATAGCCAATGTGAACCTAGCCAACCCGCAGCCCTGGCGCGGGTTCGTGCTCTACAACTCCTCGCAAAGCGGCATTGACAATCTTTACGCCATGAGCGCCCACACCGGCCGCACATTCCGCGTCACCTCGCGCCCGTTCGGGGCATACCATGCCGCTGTGGCGCCCGACGGCCGCACGCTGGCCTTCCATGATTACCGGGCCACCGGCGCACGGGTGGTAGAAATACCGCTCGATTCAACCACCTGGACTCCGGTTTCTAGAGCACTTAAAGAAGTGCCAGGGCCCTACGCCGATACGCTTACGGCCCTAGAACCGGCCGGGGCACAGATGGCCGCTCTCCTTAAATGGCCATACGCAAACAAAGCTAAGGTTGGTTTGCCCCGGGAGAACTACGGAGTGCGGCGCTACTCGCCGCTGGCACACGCCTTCAACCTGTTCAGCTACGGTGTGGTGCAAAGCCCGAGCGGCAACGCGGTAGCCGTGGGCCTGCGCTCGCAGGACTTGCTGAATACCACGCAGGTATTCGCCGGCCTGGGCTACGACCAGGTGGAGCGCACCTTCAACGTGACAGGGGCCCTGAGCTACCAGGGCCGCTACCCGGTATTCGACGCCGACGTGACCTACGGCGGGCGCGACGCCGCCATCATCTCGCAGGGCCGCAGCTACCGCGACCAGTGGCAGTACACGCGCCTCTCGGCCGGGGTGCGCCTGCCGCTTAACCTCACGCATTCCAAGTACCTGCAGGCGTTGTCGGTGGGCACCTACTTCCTGCACGAGGAAGTGTACGACTACCAGCTGCCCACCCGCCGGGCCACCGAACCGTCGCCCACTGCCGCCCTCAACGCCGTGCAAACCACCCTTAGCTACGTCACGCAGCTCAAGCGCAGCCTGCGCAGCGTGGCGCCCAAAAGCGGCGGCACCTTCCTTGGTACCTGGCGCACCACGCCCTTCGGCCGGGGGCTCGAAGCCACGCAGTGGGCCGCTCAGGCCAGCGTGTTTCTGCCCGGCCTGGCCCGCAACCACGCCATCCGGCTGCGCGGCGGCTACCAGTGGCAGGACCAGTCGGCCGGCGCGCGGCTCTACCAGTTTGCGCCCGCCGTGTCGTTTCCGCGCGGCGAAGGCTACACCAGCTTCGACCGCCTGCGCGTGGGCAGCTTCGACTACTACCTGCCGCTGGCTTTCACGCACTGGGAGCTGGGCCGCTGGCTCTACATCCAGCGCCTGCGGGCCACTGTGTTCGGCGATGTGGCGCAGGGCGACGCCATCCGGGGCCTCGATTACCAGGTGAACTACCAGAACGTGGGCGTCGACGCGCTGGTGCTCTTCAACGTGCTGCGCCTGCGCACGCCCATCGAGGCCGGCGTGCGGGTGGTGTACAGCTCGCAGCTACGGCAGTGGCTGGTGCAGCCGCTTGCGTTTGACATTCGGTTGTGACGCCTGTGGCTTCCTCCTAATGAGGAACGAGGAATTGGGGACGCTTGTCATCCTGAGCGCAGCGAAGGACCTTCTCACGACTGAACGGCTTGCAGCAATTCAATCGGCGCAGGCGTGAGAAGGTCCTTCGCTGCGCTCAGGATGACAGACGTAATATTCTTCATTAACCCAAAGGCGTTTTACGCCCGAATAACCTGCGGCTTGAGCGTCGTTAGCTCCCCAATCTTCACCGGCTTGCCCGTGTCGATGCTGTGGCGGGCTGCTATGCCCACCAGGCAGGACATGGCCCCGTCGCGGGTGCCGGCCGACTGGCGGTAGGGGTCGGCGCCGGGCTGGAAAATTTGCTTGCGCAGGCGTACATCGCCGCCGCCGTGGCCTTCCTCGTTGTTGGGAATGCGGATGATTTCGCGCTTGCCGAAGTTGGGCGTGAGCTGGATTTCGTCGAAAGCTTCCTCATCCCAGGTTTGGCGTTCCTTAATCCAGGCTTCGAGGCGGCCCTTGGTGCCGTTGAAGGCAATGCGGTAGCCCTCGTAGGGCGAGTAAGTGGTGAGTGAGTAGCTCACCTGCACCTGGTTGGCGTACTTAATTTGCACGGCCATCTTATCGAAGATGTCGATGTCTTCCTTCCACACGCAGCCGTCGCGCAGGTAGCCGTCGTACTTCTCGTTATCCACGTAAATCTTGGTCAGGCGCGCGTCCTTGGTCACGTCCCAGTAGAACTGGCACTTGTCCTTGTGCGGGCAGGGGCGGCAGTGGGTGTGGCGGAACGAGTTGTTTTTGCCGTAGAAATTTAGCTGGCCGTTGGCGTACACTTCTTCGGGGTCCGAGTCGAGCCACCAGTTCAGCAGGTCGAAGTGGTGGGTGGCCTTGTGCACCAGCAGCGAGCCGCTGTTCTGGCGCAGGCGGTGCCAGCGGCGGAAATAGTCGGCCCCGTGGTGCACGTCGAGGTACCAGTGGAAATCGGCCGAGGTGATGTTGCCGATGACGCCCGCGCGCAACAGCTCAAACAGCTTCTGGCGATGCGGCGAGTAGCGGTAGTTGAAGGTCACCTTCACCTTCTTGCCGGTGCGCTTTTCGGCGTCGATGATTTGCTGGCACTTCTTCTCGTCGGTCGTCATCGGCTTTTCGGTCACGATGTCGGCCCCGTATTCCATGCCTTTCACGATGAACTCGTTGTGCGTGGCGTCCACGGTGGTCACGATGAGCACGTCGGGCTTCACCTGCTTCATCATCTTATCGAAGTCGGTGAAGGTGGGGCAGTTCACGCCCAGCATCTTCCGGCCGGTTTCTACGCGGCCGGGGTTGATGTCGCAGAGGCCCACGAACTCCATTTTGTCGCCGTGCTCCTTCAGCACGTCCACGCCCCACATGCCCAGGCCGCGGTGGCCGGTGCCCACCATGGCCACGCGGGTTTTCTTAGCTGGCGCCAGGGCCGAAGCCAGCGCATTATTAGTAAGCAACGAGCCTGCCAGGGCGCTGCCGGTGAGCTGGGCAAAAGTGCGTCGTTTCATAAGCCGCCGAAGGTTGAGTGGGAAAAGTTAGCCCGTGAATTTGCCGGTCTTTCCGCTGAAAAGCACCATGCCGGGTCGGAAAGATTTGCGCAATCGTTCCCGGCGGCGGGCACAAAAAAAACCCCGCCGGTAGGGCGGGGGCTTGCAGGAGAAGGCAAGTCCTAAAGAGATGGTACTGGTTCTGCCAGTTTGTAGCGTGGACTCTGCGAGTCCGCGCCTAATCGAACGATATAATCAAACGATTCTGGCATGCGCGGACTCGCAGAGTCCACGCTACAGCACCGTTTCGTGGTGCAGGAAGTGGTCCATGGCCGAGAGGGTTTGCTGGGGGGCGCTGAGGTGGGGGCAGTGGCCACCGGTTTCAATCACCTTCAGGCGGCTGTCGGCCAGCTGCTCGTTGATGTAGGTGCCCACGGCCAGCGGGGCGATGATGTCGTGGGCCGACTGCACAATAAGTGTGGGGATGGTGAGGAAGCCCAGCTCGGCGCGGGTGTCGGAGAAAAACGTGACGCGGGCGAAGTGCTTGGCAATCTCGGGGTTGGTGCGCACAAAGCTGTTGGTGAGGCCCATCACCAGCTCGGGGCTTTCGTTCTGGCCCATCATCACCGGCGCGAAGCCGTGCGACCAGCCGTTGTAGTCGCCTTCCATGGCGGCCAGCAGCTCGTTGATGTCCTTTTGCTCGAAGCCCCCGGCGTAGCCGTTTTCGTTGATAAAGCGCGGCGAGGGCGACACCAGCACCATTTTAGAAAACCGCTCGGGCTCGCGCACGGCCGCAATCACGCCTATCATCGACGCCACCGAATGGCCCACAAACACCACATCGTGCAGGGCCAGGGCGCTGAGCACCTGCAGCAGGTCGTCGGCGTGGCCGGCCAGGGAGCCGTGCTTGGCGGTGGGTTGGTAGGCGCTCTGGTCCGATTGGCCGGCGCCAATTAGGTCCATCAGCACTACCTGGTACTGGTCTTCGAAGTGCGGGGCCACGAGGCGCCAGTCGCTCTGGTCGCCGCCGAGGCCGTGCAGGAAGACAATGGTGGGCTTATTGGGGCCGGTGGCGCCGGAGATGGTGACGTGGCTGCGCTCCAGAACAGAAGTAGCGGAAGGATGCATAAATAGCAGTTCTTGGTTAAAGGAAATTTATTGTAAAGTGAAACCTACGACAAAGGTTAAAAAATGGATTGATTTAATGAAAGATAGACTGACAAGTAGCTACAAAAATAGTCTGATTGGGTATTATTATATCAAGTAATCAGGCATTAAAAATTTTTAATGCCGGGCAAAGCTTGGTATTATATTGGCGGTATTTTATGATTATTCAATGACGCGATATGGCTGGGTGGTAGCGGGCGGGCTTGCTGATGGTCGTCCGGTGACTAGGGGTCTATTCGCCGTTCCTGAAAAAGCTAGGCCGTGACTTTTGCCGAACAGCGCGGGTAAACGATTTCATCGACGCCAAAACCAACAACCTGGTGTGGCGCGGCTCTATGGCCGACCCCGCCCGCCTGGGCAAGCAATTCTCGGAAGCCGCCAAAGACATTCTGGAGAAGTTTCCGAAGGGGAAAGCGGGCTCCTGAGCCTTCGTTTGTCATTCAACAAAAAGGCCCGGCTTCATCAGCCGGGCCTTTTTGTTTAGTCTATACTATCGCCTTGCCCTCTTCCATGTCCGCTTCCACCAGCGGGGCCTTGGTTTTGCCGATGATGTAGCGCAGGCCCTTGTCGTAGCTGAAGTAGCTCCAGGTCCATTGCAGCAGCACCATCAGGCGGTTGCGGAAGCCGATGAGCGACACCACGTGCACCACGCTCCAGGCCAGCCAGGCAATGAAGCCGTCGAGGTGGTATTCCTTGCCGAAAAGCTTGATGTCGGCCACGGCGTGGTTGCGGCCGATGGTGGCCATGGCGCCCTTGTCGTCGTAATGAAAAGGCTCCATGAGCCGGTGGGTGAGGACGCGGTGCAGGTTTTCGCCCAAGCGGCGGCCCTGCTGCAAAGCGGGCTGCGCCACCATGGGGTGGCCGTCGGGGTAATCGTCGGTTTTCATCAGGGCGATGTCGCCGATGGCGAAGACGTTTT
The DNA here is from genome assembly GCF_022811645.1 of Hymenobacter monticola. NCBI lineage: Bacteria > Pseudomonadati > Bacteroidota > Cytophagia > Cytophagales > Hymenobacteraceae > Hymenobacter > Hymenobacter monticola. The sequence goes on from NZ_CP094534.1 coordinate 2,061,850, forward strand.
CGTAGCCCTGCACGCGGTTGTAGTGGTCCACAGCGTAGCGGTTGCCGGCCAGCAGGCAACTGGCGTCGAGCCCCTGCACGGGCGCGCCCGTCACGCCGGCCGCCCATATTAAGGTGCGTGCCACCAGCTTCTGGCCGGTGCTAAGCGTGGCCGTGTAGCCGTCGTACGACTTCACCCGCGCATCGAGCCACACCTGCACCCCAAACTTTTCCAGCGACTCCAGCGCCCGCGCCGAGGCATTGGCCGACATGCCCTTGAGCAGCACCGGCCCGCTCTGCACCAGGTGAATGTCCATTTCCTTGAAGTCAATTTCGCGGTAGTCTTTCGGAAATACGTGGGTGCGCAGCTCGCTCAGCGCCCCGGCAATTTCCACGCCGGTGGGGCCGCCGCCCACTATCACGAAATCGAGCAGGCTGTTGAGCTGCTCCATGTCGCCGAGCTGCAGGGCCTGCTCGAAGTTCGATAGCACCGTGTTGCGCAGCTCGATGGCATCTTCCACGCTCTTGATGGCAACGGCATTTTTAGCCATCAGCTCGTCGCCAAAATAGTTGGTGGTGGCGCCGGTGGCCAGCACCAGGTAGTCGTAGCGCACGCAGCCGATGCTGGTTTCCACAATCTGGGCCGCGGGGTCCACGGACTGTACCTCGGCCAGCCGGAAGTAAAAATTGTCCTGCTCGCTGAGAATTTTACGGAACGGCGACACGATGTCGCCCTCGTCCAGGCCCGCCGACGCCACCTGGTAGAGCAGCGGCTGAAAGGTGTGGTAGTTCTGCTTATCAATGAGCACCACCTGCACCGGCGCGTGGGCCAATGCCTTGGCCAGTTCCAGCCCGCCGAAGCCGCCGCCCACAATCACGACGCGCGGCTTGCCGAGGTCGTCAATCTTCGTTAACCCTTCCATGCACTAAGGATGCGGCCGGATGGCGGCCACAACGGGGACTTTACCGGATTTGGGCGGGTGGGGTTGTCAAACTCAACCGGAAGCCTGGCAAAGCCGCTACGGCGCCACCCGCCGAAACACCAGCCGCGGCGTGGCCATCGAGCCATCATACAGCCGCAAGTCGTCGCCGCTGATTTCGTAGCGCGTGGTCTGGGCCAGATTGGCGAGGTAGCGGGTTTCGAGCGTTTGCACGGGGCAGGGCGTCTGGGTCGGGATGGGCGTCGACAACTGGAGCTGCTGCCCGCTGCCGAGGCTGAAGCGCCCACTGAAATTGTTGCACGGTCCCAGGCCCACAATGCTATTGCCCAAGGCAGCGAATTCGATGTAGGACCGTGCCGCGCCCGAATAGCTCGACGCCATTACCGGAAACTCATCAATGCTGGTCAGCATCCAGCGGGCCTCAAGCAGGGTAGCCGCTGCGGGCTCGGCCGCTTCGTTTTTCTCGCAGCTGCCGAGGGAAATGGAAACAAGTATGGCCAACGGCAGGAGGCGACGAAACATCATAAAAGCACGGGAAATAAAGTGCAAGGCTGATACGCAATATCAGCAAAATGATAGCAAAATGACAGCCACCCGGCCAACTTTTTATAAAGAATGCTAACCAAAACCAGTTGTTACCGAACTCTTTCCGTAAGCAGCCCTGTTGCCGGTCTACTTCCACCCGCTCCCCATTTGCTTATGACCTTGCTGCCCATCGCCTCGCTGTTAATTGCCACGCTGCTGTCGGCGGCTCCCGCACCCAACGAGCCCCAGGCCGTAACGGTCACGGTCACCTCGCTGGTATCAACCACGGCAGCCGTCAGGCTGTATTTTTACAACACCCGGGAAGGTTTTTTGAAAAGCGGCAAGTGGGCGTTTTCCAAATCGGTGAAACCCGGCGGCAAGAGCGAATTCACGCTGCCGGTGGAGCTGCCGCGGGGCGATTGGGCGGTGGCCATCACCCAGGATTTGAATAATAACGATAAAATCGACAAAAATTTCCTCGGCATTCCCACCGAGCCGTATGCTTTTTCTAACAATGTGCGGCCCACGGTGGCCGCGCCCGGTTTTGATGAGTGCAAATTCACGGTGGATGGGCCCGGCAAAGTGGTGAGCATCGTATTGAAAAACTAAAACGCATTTGGCTCCTCTAAAGCCAAAGCTTGCTTATAGTAAAAGCCTCCTGCACAGAAATGTGGGAGGCTTTTTTGTTGTGTATCGCATCTAAAAAATGATATTTTACTTCCAATAAATGCTTTTAAGTTTTTATCATTTGTCAAACAAATACTGTGTTAAAAGCCGAATTTATTGAATATAACCGTGTGAGTGTAATAATTTTGCACCGATGTTACCCGACTTAACTTCTTGCTAGTAACTATGAGCCAAACCTTTACTTCTGCTTCATTTCCGTACGTCGCAATAGCGCCCAAGCGCCGCGGCTTCTACTTGCCCGTGCTGTTGCTGCTAAGCTTTTTAAGCGTAAGCGGGACGTCCTGGGCTACTTCTTACGTGGTTGATAACCCCGATAAGAAGAAGACCTTCAATCTTGAGAACAACGACGACCTGACCATTAGCAGCAACGTCAACTTCGAAGGTATCATCAACGTCAACGGGAGCAACGTGACCATCACCGTTAACGGCGACCTTATCAACGGCAGCGTCATCGCGGTTAATAACGTAGTGAACACGGGGATTACCAATTTTGGCGTATTCAACGGCACGCTCATGGTAGCCAGCGGCGCCATCGGCACGGTTATCAACAACCTGGGTTCGGTCCCTTCGCAGCAGGTGTACCTGAACGCGCCCACCACTATTAACAACGGCAGCGCTTCGGCTTCGGCCGGGGTGAGCTGGACGGGCTACGTGGGCGGCCGGTTCGCGGCCGCGCCTACCATCAATAACTTCGGTAGCTGGACGGCGCAGATGCAGCCCCTGCCCGGCGGCACCATCAGCAACAAAGCCGGCGCCACCTGGAACGCTTACATGACCGTGAGTGCCCCGCTCAGCATCACCAACGAAGGCACCTGGAGCTCGCAGATTCAGCCGGCCGGCTCGGGCGCGCCTACCTTCACGTTCGTGAACAGCGGCACGTGGTCGGGCAGCGTAACGGCCAACAGCGTCGCCACGTCGGTGACCAACAGCGGCACCTGGAACAGCCAAATTGACTACAGCGGCGCGCTTACCATCGTGCACACTGCTGGCACCTGGAATGGCCTGCCCAACGGCAGCAGCGGCTCGCTGCGCATCACCAACGGCGCTACCTGGACCCAGGGCTTCAACTTCCCCGGCACTGGCCCCAACAGCTTTGTGAACACCGGCACGGCCACTTTCAACCGTTACCTGGGCATGGGTTCGGCCACCACCATCACCAATAGCGGCGCCATGACGGTGAGCAACGGCATGGGCAACATCAGCGCCAATTCCAGCCTCAACAACCAGCGTGGAGCTACCTTCCGGGTGGTGGGCCAGCTCGTGAACTTCGGCACGGTAAGCAACGCGGGCACCGTGGCCGTCTCCGGCGATTTCCGCAACGAAGGCGGGGGCGTGATGAGCGGCCCGGCCGCTCCACTGCGCGGCAGCATCACGGCCAGTGGCTACTCGGTGAATGCCGGCGCGTTTGGCACCACGGGTCGCCTCGATTTCTGCGACGCCGGCAACAGCGCGGGCTTCGACCTGCAGTCGGGCACTGTGGGCTCGGGCATCACTTTTTGTGCGCTCCGGCCCCTGCCGGTGGAGCTGGCCGCTTTCACGGCCGAGGCGGTGAAGGACCGGGTGCTGGTGCGCTGGAGCACGGCCACGGAGCAAAACAGCGCCGTGTTCGTGGTAGAGCGCAGCGCCGATGGCAAGAGCTTCAATGCTGTGCGGGAGGTGAGCGCGCAGGGCAATTCGATGGTTGTGACGGCCTACGCCGCCGCCGACGCCAAGCCGCTGCCCGGCACCAGCTACTACCGCCTGCGCCAGGTAGACCGCGATGGCGCCGTGGCTTACTCGCCGGTGGCCAAAGTGAGCTTCGCCCTGGGCGCGCAACCCGTGCTGGCTTACCCCAACCCCACCACCGACCGTCTGGTGCTTGACCTGACCGCCGCTTCGGCCGAGGCTTGCGCCGTGCGGGTACTCACCCCGGCCGGCCAGGTGGTACGCACCGAAGCCCTGACCGGGGGCAGCTTGCAGGAAGTGTCGCTCGCGGGGCTGCCTGCTGGCCTCTACCTGCTGCAAGTGCGCACCGCCACGGGCAGCTCGGTGCAGCGCATCGAAAAGAAATAATTCTTAATCAGTCGCCCCGAAACGGGTGCAGGCCCCGCGCCAGTCGTTCCGTGAGTGTCACGGCGCGGCGGGCGCGGGTTTCTGTTTGTTTGGCCTCGGCCACCAGGCGGGCCATGGCGCGGCGGTGGGCGCCGCTGTAGCGGAGGAAGGCGGCTTCGGCCTCGGGCCAGGCGGCCAGGGCTTCGGCCAGCTCGTCGGGCAAGTCCACGTGGTCGGGGTTGGGGTCGGGCGCGATGGTCACGTCCAGCCACTGGCCCAGCTCGATGCCCACGGCCCGGCACACGTCCTTGTTCAGCATGAGGTAGCGCCCGCCGCCTTCCAGCGGCAGCAGCCCCAGCCGCAGCTCCTGCCCTCTGATGGTAACAATGACTCGTTTGGCTGCCTTGCCGCCCAGCGCGGTCAGCACGTCGGCCGGCACCACAATGGTTTGGGTGGGCATGAAGCTGGGGCCGCCGGGCTCCAGTTGGGCGCGAAAAAGGATAGGTGCGGAACTGGGCATTGGGCTACATGCAAAGGGCCAAGCAGGCGTGGATTTTCGCTTTTAAAAGTAAAGCTGTTTTACCAGCGGAATACCCGGAAGAAGACGAAGCATGGCGAAGAGGGGCGAAATCATTTACTCCGCAGGCCTGCGTCGTGCCCGGGCCCATCGGATGCAGGCGCCTACATTTGACCTTGATTATGGCCCCTGCTTCTGGTAAGAAAATATCAATAGCCGCGCTGGTTGTGCTGATGCTGGCCACCTGCCTGTCGTTCTGGCTGGCCCCGGCGCCGCAGGGCGAGCCCGAGGTGGAGTACTGGGGACATTACGCCCAGGTAGGGCCGGGGCTGGGGTTTGTGGTGAACCACGACAGCTACGGCTACCTGGCCGTAGCGCAGGAGCCCGGCAAGCTGCTGCTGCCGCAGGAGGTGCGGCAGTCGCGCCCGCTGTATGCACTACTGGGCGCAGCCGTGGGCTACCCGCTTGCAGCTTTGCTGGGGCTGGCCAGCCGCGTTGGGCTGGCCCCGCCGTGGCCGCCCGAAGACGTCGCTTTTTATGGTTTTTACAGCGGGTTTGTAATGCTCAACGGCTTAGTGCTGTTGCTGGCTTTGTGGCTATTCCGGCAGCTATTCGATGTTTTCACGGCAGGCCAGGGCAGCAAAGCCGAATTTTATGCGCTGGCCTGGGTACTCGTGGCCAACCCTATTACGAAGGCTTTTTTCTGGACGGCGCACCAGCAGATGTTTGCGTTTCTGGTGCCCCTGTTCTGCCTGTGGCTGGCCATCCGACTGCGGCAAGGGCGGGTACTGCCGTGGGCCGGCTTGAGCGAGCTGGCCCTGGGGTTGGGTGTGCTGCCGCTGGTGTACGGGAGCTTTGTGCTGGTGTGGCCGGCGCTGGCGTTTGGCATGCTGAGGTTTGGCGATGCCACTCCTCCGAGCTGGGCAAACCGATTTGGCAGGCTCGCACTCAGCGCGCTGCTTTTCGGCCTGCCCACGCTAGGGTGGATTCTGCTGCTGAAATTGGTTGGAACCACTTATTATAACCACGAAGCCGAACGATTTCACCAACTGGTGTGGCTGTTGGATGCGCGTCACCTGCCGCTGGCTGACGCGGCCAGCCTGGTGGGCAGCAAGCTATTGGAGTATCTGGCCAGCATTCAGCTCATGGGATTCTGGCTGCTGGGCAGCGCGGGCTTGTATGCCGCCACCCGGTGGCGCACCCGGGCGCAGGCGGCCCAGGTGCTGCCCGCCATGGCTGGGGCCGCGCTGGCGTGGGTGTCGGGCTGCTTTGTCGCATTCTTCGCCCTGCTGGGCTACTACCCCGAGCGCCTGGCTTTCACCCTGCTGCCATTGGTGCTGTGCCTACTGGTGGCCCTGCTGCCGCGCTGGCCCCGGTGCTACGCCCAGCCGGCGGCGCTGGCTGTGGCCGCCGGCTGGTACCTCTACGTGCTGCTGAGCTACGGCCCCTTTAGCTAGGCCGCCAGCTCGCGCAGCTGCTTGTTAATGAAGTCCACCTCCTCGAACGTGAGCTGGAAATCCATGGCCCGGGCGTTTTGTACGGCCTGCTCAGGGTTGCGGGCGCCCACCAGCGCTACCGTGATGCCGGGCTGCGCCAGCGTCCAGCGCAGCACGAGCTGGCCCAGGGTGGCGTTTTTGGTTTCGGCCAGCGGGCGAATCTTATTCAGCATGGCATTCACGCGCTGCACGTTCTCGGGCGTGAACAGGCGGTGGCCCCGGCGCAGGTCGCCTTCGCCAAACTCCTGGCCGGGCTTCATCTTGCCGGTGAGCAGGCCCAGCTGCAGCGGGCTATACACCAGAATGGCCTTGTTATTTTCAATGCAATACGGCACCACATCGGCCTCAATATCGCGCCGCACCATGCTGTAAGGCACTTGGTTGGAGGCGAGGTTGATGGTTTTTTCGGCTTCCTGCATCTGGGCCACCGAGTAGTTGCTCACGCCGCCCGCGCGCACCTTGCCCTGCTCCACGAGGCGGCCCAGGGCCTCCATGGTTTCGTCAATCGGGGTGGTCACGTCGGGCCAGTGCTGCTGGTAAAGGTCGATGTAGTCGGTGCCGAGGCGGCGCAGGCTGTCTTCGCATTCCTTGATAATGCTGTCGCGGCCGGCGTACTTGTACACGTCGAGGTCGTGGCCGTTGTTGTCCTTGGTTTTCATGGCGAAGTCGCCCTTGGCCAAGTCCCAGCGCATGCCGAATTTGGTCAGAATCTGCACCTTGTCGCGTGGCAGGCCCTTGATGGCCTCGCCCACGATTTCCTCGCTGAAGCCCATGCCGTACACCGGCGCCGTGTCGATGCTGGTCACGCCCAGGTCGTAGCTGGCCCGGATGGCGCCCACGGCGTCGTTCTGCTCGGTGCCGCCCCACATCCAGCCGCCAGCGGCCCAGCTGCCAAAGGTGATGCGCGAAACGGTGACGCCGGAGTTGCCTAGTTTTTGAAATTCCATGAGGTTGATTGGTCGGGTGAATGGGAAGTGGCCGCGTTGGGGCCGGGGTTTTTAACCGAGCTTTGGGGGCGAAGGTTGTGGTAATGGATTAATTTGAACGCCATGCCGCGCGCCGCCGAGGCATCTCGTTCGCTTCGTTGTGATGCCGTTGATTACTTCCGCACACGAGATGTCTCGGCTGCGCCCGACAATGACATGCTGCTGTGGCCGCAAGCCCGTAATCCGAAACTTTTCCCCGCCTCCGTTTCTTGTAGCCACTTCCATAGCTTCAAAAATCTCATTGATATGAAAGTTGAAATCTGGTCCGACGTGGTTTGCCCGTTCTGCTACATCGGCAAGCGCAAGTTTGAGAATGCGCTTAAAGGCTTCGCGCACCGCGACGAAGTAGAAGTGGTGTGGCACAGCTTCGAGCTGAACCCGGAATTCGAGCCCGTTCCCGGCCTGAGCATTCACGACCACCTTGCCCAAAAGAAAGGCGTGTCGCCCGCCGAGGGCCGCCGCATGAACGACTACATGACCGGCGTGGCCAAAGAAGTGGACCTGGACTACGACTTTGACAAGGCCATTCCGGCCAATACCTTCCTGGCGCACCAGCTCATTCACCTCGGTGCCCACCACGGCCGGCAGGACGCCACTAAAGAGCGCCTGTTTGCCGCCTACTACACCGAAGGCCAGGACCTCAACGACCTTGACACGCTGGTGAAGCTTGGCACTGAAGTAGGCCTCGATGCCACCGAAATCCGTGAAGCCCTCACGGCCGGCACCTACGCCGAAGCCGTGCGCATCGACGAGTACCACGCTCAGCAAATCAACGTGCGCGGCGTGCCCTTCTTCGTGTTTGAGGACAAGTACGCCGTGTCGGGCGCGCAGCCCAGCGAGCTGTTTGCCGAGGTGCTGGAAAAGGTGTACGAGGAGTTCAAGCCCGCCAAACCCGCCCTGGTTTCGCTGGGCGACGGCGACGCCTGCGGGCCGGACGGCTGCGCGGTGTAAAGCCCGAAAAACCCCGTAAAAAAGCCGGTCGTGCCATGGCACGACCGGCTTTTTAGTGTTCATAATCTGCAGCTAGGCGGCGTCTTGCCCGTCGCGCGGTTGCCCTTGCTGCGTTTCGGCTTGCTGCCGGGTCAGGGTTCTATCGGTCACTTCCACGATAAAAGCCAGGATGCCAAGCGTCTGGCCTTGTTCGTTGCGAAGGGGCTGGTAGCTGAAGTCGATGTAGTGGCTGGATTGCTGGCCGGTGGTGGGGTGGGTGAGCTGAACGGGCATGTCGCGGCCCTGGAAGGGCTCGCCGGTGGCATACACCTGGTCGAGCAGCTTGATGAAGCCTTGTTCCAAGGCCTCTGGGAAAACCTCGGCGGCCGTAAGGCCCACCCGCGCCCGATTGCCCGACAGGTCTTGGTAATGCTCATTCATAAACGAAAACCGGTGTTCGGGCCCGGTAAGGGTGGCAATGCCGGCCGGCGTTTGCCCCAGAATCTGGCTCAGCAAGAGTTGCTGCTGAGCGGCGTTGATGCGGTGCTGCTCGGCCTCGGCCAGGGCGCTTTGCAGCTGCTTGGTGCGCTCAGCCACATTGCCTTCCAGCAACTGCTGCACTTTCAGCACTTCTTCCTGGTTGGTCAGCAGCTCGGCGTTGCTTTCCTGCAAGGCCTGGTTTACGGCGGCGAGCTGGGTGTTCAGTTCCTGGATTTTTTGGCGGGCCTGAACCTGCTCCGTTACCTCCGTGGCCACGACCATGGCGCCGTAAATGCTGCCATTGTCTTCGTAGAGAGGCACATACACGAAGTCCCAGTACACGGTTTCGCGCTGGCCGTTGCGGTCGTGCTGGGCTTCCATGCCGTGGGCCACGTAGGGCTCACCCGTGGCCATCACTCCATCGAGCAACTCCTCGTAGCCCATGCCGGCGACCTCGGGCAATGCCTCAAAGAGGCCTTTGCCGATAATATCGGCTTGGTTGCGGCCCCACAGCTCGCAAACCAGCGGGTTGGCAAACTCGATGGTGTAGCTTGAGCCGCGGTAAGTAGCAATGGCCACCGGGGCCTGCTCGAAAATGCGGCTCAGTTCGCTGCGCTGCCAGTCGGCGGCTTCGCGGGCGGCCTGCTCGCGCACTTGCGCATCGTGCAGCCGCGCGGCGGCCTCGGTTTCGGCCGTGATGTTGACCACCGTCTGAATAAGGTGCGTGACGCGGCCTTGCTCGTCGAGCACGGGCGTGTTGCGCGCCTGCCAGTAGTGCTCCACAAACTGGCCGGGATGCTCGGGGTCGGGCAGGGCGTAGCGCTGGGCGGGCAGCTCGTTGGGCTGGCCTGTGGCCAGAACGCGCTCCAACGCCGCCTGTACATCGGCCACGGAATGGGCCGTCGGGTCGTTGGGGTTATCGGGAAAGACGTCGGACCGGTGGCGGCCCAGCATGTTGGCGCGCGGTGTGCCCGTCACGGCTACGAAGCTGTCGCTGGCCGCTTCAATCACAAAATCAGGCGAAAGCAGCACACAGGCGCTGGGCAGGGCGCTAAAAACGGACAACAGGTCCGAAGCAGGGGCGGGCATAAGAGCAGAAGTAAGACCGGCGGTAAAGGAATGCGAAATACGCAATTCCCAACCATTTGGCTACGCCCGCCGCATCGGAATGTGCGGAATGCCGTCTTCCACGTACATCGGCCCGCACTGCTCGTAGCCAAAGCCGTTGTAAAATGCCTCCAGGTGCTGCTGTGCGCCGATTTTGTTGGGCTGCGGGCCAAACAGCGTGTCGGAATGCAGCAGGGCCTGGCGCATCAGCTCGCGGCCCAGGCCGTACTGCCGGAACGCAGGAGCCACAATGACGCGCCCAATGCTGGCCTCGGTGTAGCACTTGCCCGCGTCGAAGAGGCGGGCGTAGGCGGCCAGTTCGCCGGCTTCGTTGTAGCCCAGCAGGTGGTAGGCATCGGGGTCCTGCCGGTCAATGTCTTGGTAAACACAATTTTGCTCCACTACAAAGACCTCGGAACGCAGGCGCAACACGTCGTAGAGGATGAGGGGCGGGAAGGAATCGAAGGCGATGCAGTGCCAGCGGATAGTCATCGTGAAAGCTTATTGTTTAGGCATTTTGGCAACTTCTTCCAGGGTCACCACCCGGTACGAAATGCCCATTAGGGCGGCATTCTGCTCCACCGTATTCTTAAAGCCAGCTTTTTGGCGGCGGGCATTCACGTCGGCCGCATCCCGGATGGGCCACACAAAGGGCCGCTGTCCTTCGCGCCGGCCGGTGGCCGGGTTCGTTACGTTGTAGCCCATGGCCTGGGTGCCGTAGAGCTGCTCTTTGCCCTGGCGCATGAGTTGGCGGTCCAGCATCTGGGCGTAAAGGTAAAAGGGCAATTCGCCTTTGCTGGCGGCCTTTTTGATGAGCGGCAGGTATTGCTTGATGTCATCCGAATGCTGGATGACGTACCACGCGGCCTCATTCGTCGGCTCACCCACCAGCGACTTGCCGGGGTAGCCGTACTGCTTGATAAGCTGCTTCACCCGCACCTGGTTGGCCGAGTCGGAGCGCATCATCTGCTGGGGAATGTAGGTGGGCAGGCTTTCGCGCGTCACCCCCAGGGCCCGGGCCACCGAGTCGGGCCGGAAACGCTGGCGCGGGTCGAAAAGCAGGCTGCGCCACTTCTGGTCCACGGCGTAGATGCTGTCCAGCTCGTGCTTCAGGCGCGGGTTTTGGGGCGTCTGGGCGGCGGCCAGCTGGGGGAGCAGGGGTAGGAGCAAGAAAAGCAGTTTCATGGGGTCAGGGGGTGAGGTTACACCGCCACGGCCTCCGCACTGCCCAGCTCGCTGAGCACGCGCTTGGCCTGCTGAATGGAGCGCACCTCGTCAAACGTCACAATGAGTTGCTCCTTGTGCTCCTTCAGCTTGGCCGTGCGCGGGTGCGTCTGCACGTAATTAAGGATGGTGCCGAACTGCTCGCCCTGGAAATAGGCCTTGTGGTCGTCGTCGGCGGGCAAGTAGCCTTTCAGCGTGTCGCGCTTGAGCGTGATTTTGTGGAAGCCCACCTGGCAGGCCTGCCAGCGCAGCCGCACAATGTCGGCCAGCTGCTCCACTTCGGGTGGCAGGGGCCCGAATCGGTCAGTCATGCTGGTGAGCAGCTTCTGCAGTTCCTCGGGCTTCTGGGCGCGGTCGAGCTTGGCGTAGAGCTGCAGGCGCTCCGACACGTTGCTCACGTACTTCTCCGGGATGAGCACCTGCTGGTCCGTCTCCACGTTGCACTCGTGGGCACGGCCCGCGCCGGCCGCCGCCTGCAGGCGCTGGTTCGAGTCGCCTAGGAACAGGTCGCGGAATTCGGTTTCCTTGAGCTCCGTCACGGCCTCGTCCAGAATCTGGTGGTAGGTTTCGTAGCCCAGGTCGTTGATGAAGCCCGACTGCTCGCCGCCCAGCAGGTTGCCGGCGCCGCGAATGTCCAGGTCGCGCATAGCCACGTTGAAGCCCGCGCCCAGGTCCGAAAACTCCTCCAGCGTGCTCAGGCGCTTGCGGGCGTCGCTCGGCAGGTTGGCCACCGGGGGCGTGAGCAAGTAGCAGTACGCCTTGCGGTTGGAGCGGCCCACGCGGCCGCGCATCTGGTGCAGGTCGCTCAGGCCGTGCAGGTGGGCGCGGTTGATGATGATGGTGTTGGCGTTGGGAATGTCGAGGCCCGACTCAATCAGGTTGGTGCTCACCAGCACGTCGTACTCGCCCTCCACAAACTTCATCATGCGCTTTTCCAGCTGGTCGCCCTCCATCTGCCCGTGAATGGTGGTGATGCGGGCATCGGGCACCATGCGCAGTATCATGGCGGCCTGCTCATCAAGGTCCTTCACGCGGTTGTGCACGAAGAATACCTGCCCGCCGCGCTTCAGCTCCCGCGCTACCGCGTCGCGAATCAGAATCTCGTCAAATACGTGCAACTCGGTGTTCACCGGCTGGCGGTTGGGCGGCGGCGTGGCAATCACGCTCAGGTCGCGCGCGCCCATCAGCGAGAAGTGTAGCGTGCGCGGAATGGGCGTGGCCGAGAGCGTGAGCGTGTCCACGTTAACCTTCAGCTCCTTGAGCTTGTCCTTGGTTTTTACGCCGAACTTCTGCTCCTCGTCAATCACCAGCAAGCCCAGGTCCTTGAACTTGATGTCCTTGTTGGTCAGTCGGTGCGTGCCGATGAGGATGTCGGTTTTGCCCTCGGCCACGCGCTGCAGGGTTTCCTTAATCTGCTTGGTGGTTTTGAAGCGGTTGATGTACTCCACCGTCACGGGCAGCGTGGCCAGCCGGTCGCGGAAGGTCTTGTAGTGCTGCATGGCCAGGATGGTGGTGGGCACCAGCACGGCCGCCTGCTTGCCATCGGCCACGGCTTTGAAGGCCGCCCGAATGGCCACTTCGGTCTTGCCAAAGCCCACGTCGCCGCACACCAGCCGGTCCATGGGGTGGGGCTGCTGCATGTCGTTTTTCACATCCTCGGTGGCCTTGGCCTGGTCGGGCGTGTCCTCGTAAATGAAGCTCGACTCCAGCTCGGCCTGCATAAAGCCATCGGGCGAGAAGGCGAAGCCGGGCGCGGTTTTGCGCTTGGCATACAGGCGAATGAGGTCGGCCGCAATGTCCTTCACCTTCTTCTTCACCGCCTTCTTCTTGTTCTCCCACTCCGGCGAGCCCAGCTTGCTCATGGTGGGCGGCGCGCCCTCGGCGCCGCTGTACTTGGCAATCTTGTGCAGGGCGTGAATGCTCACCGTCAGCACGTCGTCGTCGCGGTAAATCAGGCGAATAGCCTCCTGAACCTGCCCGTTGATGTCCACCTGCGTCAGCCCCGCAAACCGCGCAATCCCGTAGTCCTGGTGGGTCACGTAGTCGCCGGGCTGCAGGGTTTTCAGCTCGCGCAGGGTCAGCGCCTTTTTCTTGGAAAACTTCTTGGTTTCCTGCGCCCGGTAGTAGCGCTCAAACAGCTGGTGGTCGGTGTACACGGCCAGCTCCAGCTGCTCGTCCACGTAGCCCTCGCGCAGGGCCAGCAGCAGGTGCTGAAACTGCACGTTGTTGTCCAGCTCGTCGAAAATCGTGCGCAGCCGGTCGGCCTGCCGTACCGTGTCAGAAGCAATAATGGTGGTGAAGTTGCGCTGCTGGTTCTCGCGCAGGTTCTTGGCCATGCGCTCAAATTCCTTGTTGAAGCTGGGCTGCGGCTTGGCGCTGAACTGGAAGGTCTCTGCATTTTTGAAGTGGAAGCGCTTGCCAAATTCCACCACCGCAAACTCATCAAGCAGCTTCTTGAAATTCTTGCCGCTCTCAAACAAATCAGCCGGCTTGCTCACAATCTGCATGCCGCCGGCCTCACTCAGCATCTGCTGAAAATTGGCCTCCGCCTTCTCAAATAGCTCGCTCACCACGTCCAGCGTCTGCCGCACGTCTTTCAGCCAGATGCAGGCCGTGCGGGGCAGAAAATCAAAAAAAGCCTCCCGCGTCTCGGTCAGCATCTTCGTCTGCACGTTCGGAATAATGCTGATACTGGGCCGCGGCTCCACCGACAGCTGCGTCTCGGGATTGAACGTGCGGATGCTCTCAATCTCATCCCCGAACAGCTCCAGCCGGAACGGCAGCTCGTTCGCGTAGCTGAACACGTCCACGATGCCGCCCCGCACCGCGTACTGCCCCGCTTCATACACAAAATCCGTCTTCTCGAAGTCGTACTCGCCCAGCAGCTCGCCCAGAAAATTCACGTCCAGCTTATCGCCTACTTTCGCGTTGAAGGTGTTTTTCACCAGGCTCTGCCGGTTGATTACCTTCTCCGTCAGCGCCTCCGGGTACGTCACGATGAACACGCTATTGCCGCTGCTGGCCGCCCGCGTCGTGTTCACGCGGTTCAACACCTCGGCGCGCATCAGCACGTTGGCGTTTTCCGTCTCGTCGAACTGGTAAGCCCGCTTGTAGGAACTCGGAAACAGCAGCACCTCGGGCCCCTCGGGCAGCAGGTGCTGCAGGTCGGAGAGGAAGTAAGCTGCCTCGTCCTTGTCGTGGAGCACGAACACGTGCGGGTGCTGGCCGTGGGCCACGGCGGCGGCCACCACGGCATCCTGGCTGCCCACCAGGCCGCGCAGGTGCAGGCGCACGCCGCTGGGGTCGGGCTTGGCGGCGCCGCGCAGGCGGGCGGCCAGCACCTGCAGCTCGGGCGAAAGGCGATAGAGGCGAAGAAAGTCAGTTACTTGCACAAATTTTCAGGCTAGAGGGGCAAATGAACTAGCCCGGCCAGATGAGAATCCGGTCGGGCTGTGGGCTAAATACACGGTTGCGGCGGCGAAGGTTTCCGGGCCGCCGGCCCGGCTGTAGCTTAGCAGCTTGGCATCCCAAGCCGCTACCTCAACCGCTGCGCAAAGTACATGCTCCGATTCTACTCCTGCGCGGCCATGCTGCCGCTTCTTCTTCTTGCCACCAATACCCGGGCCCAAACCAGCCGCCCGCTACGCATCGTCACTTTCTACGACTCGGCGCGCACCCAGCGCCGGGCCGTCTACGGTGCTCAGCTCACCGGCCCGCGCCCCGACACCGTGGCCCATGGCCCGTTTCGGCGCTTTGGGCGCGATGGCAGCTTGCAGGAGCTGGGCCACTTCACCCTGGGCCAGGCCGACAGCATCTGGACCCGCTACTACCCGGCCAAACCCGGCCGGGCGCCCGCCGTGGCGCGCCGCCTGCCCATGCGCGCCGGCCAGCCCAGTGGCCCCTTCGTCGTGTTCCACCCCGACGGCCGGGTGGCCCAGCGCGGCACCTTCCGCCGCGGGCAGCTGGTCGATTCATTGGTGACCACTGGCAGAACCGGCCGCTCGCGCCTGCTGGCCCGTTTCGACAGCAGCCGGGCGCCCGGGCTGCGGGGCAGCTTCCGGCAGTGGGGCGGGCAGTATACAGCTGCCTTTCTTCCAAAAATTAATTTCTGGGGCGATGGCGCAAGCGAAAGAAATGACTACCCACGGCGCGACCCGGCCCGCTACTGGCAGGGCCAGCTCGCGGCCGGCCGGCTGGTGGGCGCTTACACCGAATACGACCCCGACGGTGAGCCGCGCGTGCGGCTTTCCTACACCGACCAGGGCCAATACCGCCTCACGACCGTCTATTACCCGGCGGCGTGGCTGCGCAGTGAGGCAAAAGAAGAACAGCCGCTGCCGGCCGATAGCGTGGTGCACAGCCAGCCTTTCATCCAATGGCAGGCCGTGGGACCGCACCCTTACCTGTTGCAGCGGCATTGGAGCTACAGCTATGGCTCAATCGCCGGCCAGTCAGAGGATAAGCTTTATAGAGTGGTGCCGCTCGAATTTAAATGGAATCGGCACCACCACAATTACCACACAACGCCCCGAGGCGTTTTCACTAGCGACGTAATAGGCACTTTGAGAGGGGGCAGCAGCCCCGCACCGCTGCCACCCCAGGTAGCCGCGGCTTTCATCAAGCCCATTTCCCCTCAATCAGACCTTTTCTGCAGCGGTTTGCAAGCGCAGTACCGGACGCATGGCCGGCCCCCGCTCCAAACCGTAGCCCTCACCGACGGCTCGGTGCTGCGCCGCTACCCACCCCTCAGCCGCTACCGCCAGCCCGTGGGGCTGGAAGTCGTGCGCCACCCCGGCCGCTGGCATTTAGGTGCTGCCGATACCACGGGCGCCAGCCCGCGGCCCGCCCGGCAACGCACCGCCACGCTGGCCGATGGCCGCCGCCTGGTGGAAACCCGGTACACCACGCGCACCTATTTTGCCACGGGCCAGCTGCAGGATTTTTCGCGGCGTCGCCCGCTAATTGGGGCCGTTGACAAGGAATATTATCCCAACGGCACCCGAAAAGAGCAACTCACCGCAGGCTGGCTGGGCATTTTCTCCCGCAAATGGGATGAGGCGGGCCACCTCACGAGTCATAACTATGAGAGCCCATTTGGCGACCATCCCGGTAAGGCCCTGCGCCGCACGTTCAAACAGTGGCATCCTTTGCGCAAGGCACGGCTGAAACTTCGGCGCTTTCACCCCTTCCGGCCCGTGGGCCGGGCCATCCGCAAGGTATTTCCCCGCCACGACCACCACACGCCGCGCCCGCACAAGGACTGAGACGGCCCGTTGTAGCTTCGCAACCGGTTTTGGGTTGTCAGTAGTTCGTTGCCGGTTGTCAGGCCAGTAGCGACGTGCAAAGCACCTAACAACTGACAACGAATAACTGACAACCAAATAAAATGCGCGGTTCTTCCCACTTGGCCATCGGCCTCATCACCGGCGTGGCCATTGCGGGGCTGGTGCCGGGCCTGCCGTTTTCGGTGCCCGGCATTGCCCTGGCCGGCTTTTCCAGCCTCGCCCCCGACCTCGACCACCCCGAGAGCCGCCTCAGCAAGCGCCTCGGCTTCACCCAGAATTACGTGCGCTGGGCCTTCGCCGCCGGCGCGCTGGCCATTGCGGCCTATGCTTACTTCCAGTTAAGGGTCGGGTCGGAGCAGCGGCTCTACTACACCGTGGCGCTGGCGTTCGGGCTGATTGGGGTGGGCATGCAGGGCGGCTCGGCGCGGCGGCTGGCGCTGCTCTTCACCGGGCTGGCCACGGTGGTGGCCGGCCTCTACACCGAGCAATTGTGGCTGAGCTTGCTGGGAACGTTTGTGGCGCTGGCGCCCTTCACTTCACACCGCTCCTGGACGCACACCATCTGGGCCACCGCCCTCTGGACTTACATCGGCCACTTGGCCAACCAGCACCTGGGCTGGCACGGCGTGGCCCTGTTTGCCGGCGGCGGCTACGCCTCCCACCTGATAGCCGATAGCCTCACCAAAGCGGGCGTGCGGTGGTTTTTGCCCCTTTGGGACTACTCGTTTAAGATTCCGCTCATCAGCACGGGCTCGGCTTCGGGCAACATGCTGGAGGTGGCCATTTGCACCGGCTACGGGCTGCTGGTGCTGGGCCTGGTGGTGGGCCGCATGGGGTTCTAAGCGCGCGCCAACTGTTGAGTAGTCCGGCATTTAGCGCACACTACGCTGCCGCGCGGTTTCGTCCTAATTAACTTACTGTTGCATAAGTCGGCTCAGACCATTAGCTTCGCAGCAGATATACCGACATATTACGGTCGTATTGAGCCGAGGGCGTGCTATTATCCAGCGTTTTCGAGCCTTGCGTCCACGTCGCATCCCTTTACCGCTACCCTAACCTTAACCCCTCCGGCCGCCGGCCATTATCCTATCTTCCGGCCCGCTCCCCACAACTACCTATCCTTGGCTGACACAGCATACGACGGCACTTCGGTGCAGTGGTATGATTAGCCGTTCTGCCTCATTCCTAACACCTTGTCCCACTCACAACGCTTTTTCTAACTTTACCCCATTCCATTACGCATGAACCAGATGAACAGCCCCTTGATTCGGGTTGGTGTCTTTTATGACGGCAACTATTTCTTAAAAATCAGCGACTATTATTATTTCCAGCACGAGCGCAAGGCCCGCATTAGCCTTGAAGGACTGCACGAATACATTCGCCACCAGGTTGCCGAAGAAGAAGACGTGGACGTGCGCCTGGCGCAAATCACCGACGCGCATTTCTTCCGCGGCCGCCTCTCGGCCACCGAAGCCCGCGACAAGGACCGCCTGTTCCACGACCGCCTGCTCGACGACATCCTAATGAACCTAGGCGTGCAGACGCACTACATGGCCCTCAAAACCCGCGACGGCCGCCTGCAGGAAAAAGGCATCGACGTGTGGCTGAGCCTCGAAGCCCTCGAGCTGGCCCTGCACAAAACCCTCGACGTGGTGGTGCTCATCGCCGGCGACTCCGACTACGTGCCCCTCATCCGCAAGCTCAACACCGTGGGCACCCGCGTGATGCTGCTGAACTGGGACTTCAAATACGAAGACTTCAAGGGCGAAACCCGCGTGACGCGCGCCTCGCAGCAGCTGCTGGAGCAGGTGACGTACCCCGTGGCCATGCACGACGTCATTGACCGCGGCCTGCAGCAGCAGGACGAAGTGGTGGAAGCCCTGTTTGTGAACCAAACCGAGCCCGCCGCTTTCGCTCCCAGCACGGCCGCCGCGCCCAAGCCCCTGCGCCCCACCGGCCCCACCGCCGCCGGCCCCGTGGGCACGCTGGGCATGAGCACCATCAAAAACCTGAAAAACGGCTTCGGCTTCGTGGTAATGCCGCCGAACAACCTGTTTTTCAGCTACGCCGACCTGACGGAGGGCGACTTCAACGACCTGCGCGAAGGCGACTGGGTGGAGTTTACCGTGGGCCGCAACCACCGCGACGAGGACTGCGCCCGCAACGTGCGCAAAGTGCCCGCCCCCCAAATGGCCGACGGCGACGACGAGTACGAGCCCGTGAGCATGCACGCCTCGGCGGAATTGTAAGAATCGGTCCGTTTGTCATTGCGAATGGAGCGCACCGCAACGCGGCAATCCGTCCTCTAAACGCCAGACATTCTCTTTTACCAGAAAGCCCCGATGCTGCAAAGTATCGGGGCTTTTGTGCTGATAAAGGCTTTGTCGCAACTCAAAGCTAATCGCATTGGGAGGACAGATTGCCGCGTTGCGCTGCGCTCCACTCGCAATGACAAACCAGAATCACATCAGCAGCTTGGCAAATTCACGCTTGTTGGCCGGGTAGCGGTTGAACGTGCCCATGCCACGCGCTACGGCTACGTTCTCCTGGCCTTCCTGCACGCGATAGATGACGCAGCTGCTCACCACCAACGAGTTGCCGGCGTGGTCGACGTCACCGCGGGCTACCAGTGTGTCGTGCAGATGCACGGCGTGGAGGTAGTTCATCTTGAATTCGACCGTCGAAACAAATTCGAGTTTGGTGAAGGCCAGGGTGAGGGCGGCAGCGCCCAATGCGGCGTCCATGAGGCCGGCCAGCACGCCGCCGTGGCAGGTGCCAGGGGAGGAGAGGTGCTCCTCGCGCACGGTCATGCGGTATTCGGCGTGGCCGGGCTCGGGCACGGTCAGGGTCATGCCATTGGTGCGGCCGTAGTGGTTCATCTGGTCGTAGGCGGCTACCATGGCGGCTAATTCGGGCACGGGACGGGGCGAGGTTGTTTCGGACATGCGGACTTGGAATGGAATGACGAAGCTTGAGGCAGTATGGTACGAGTGCTCCGGAATTTCATTTCGGATGCCGAAACAAACCTGCGGTAGTTGCCCACACGTCCTGATATAAAATTTTGGGGTACTGGTGCCTTACAAATGCTTCTGCATCAGAAAGTGCGGGATGAGGCCAAATAATAGGTGCGACGGCTCCATCACCGCGTAGCCCAGCCTTTCATAAAAGCCCACGGCCGCCTCCCGCGAATGCAACACCACTTCCGTGAGCCCGGCCGTGCGGGCCTGCGCTTCTAGGTAGGCCACCACCTCACGCCCCAGGCCGCGGCCCGCGGCCTCTGGCGCCACGGCCATGAAGCGAATCTGGCCCTGCGCGGGGCCGGTAGGTTGGAGCATTCCCACCGCTAAGGCCACCGGCGTTTCGGCGGCCTCGTCGGCCAGCAGCAGGGCGTGCATGGTGCCGGGCTCGTCGTCGGCGGGCACGCGCTCGGAGCCGGGGGGCTGCTGCCAGGGCTGGCGCAGCACGGCGTAGCGCAGGTGGTAGTAGGCGGCCCACTCGGCGGGGGTGCGCGGCGGACGAACGATGGGGGCGGAAGTCATGAGGAAAGAATGAAGACGAGCGCAACCCCGGCCGGAACCGGGCGTTACCTTTACGCCCCGGCTGCGGCCGGTTTCTCTTCCCAAAACTACTTCTCTTCCCGCCATGGCTTCCTTCGACATCGTGAGCAAAGTGGACCCGCAAACCCTCGAAAACGCGGTGAACACAGCCCAAAAAGAACTCCAGACCCGCTACGACCTGCGCGACACCAAGGGCGGCATCGAGCTCAACAAAAAGGAAAACACCATTCTCCTGTCGTCCGAAAACTCCATGCGCATCAAGGCCTTGGAGGACATTCTGCTGGGCCGCGTGGTGAAGCAGGGCATCGACGGCACCAGCCTCGATTTCACGGCCGACGAGCAGCCCAGCGGCCAGCTCATCAAGAAAACAATCAAGGTGCGTGCTGGGGTCGATAAGGAGTACGGCCGCAAAATCATCAAGGCCATCAAGGACGCCAAGGTGAAGGTAGAAGCCCAGATGCAGGACGACCAGGTGCGCGTGACATCGAAGAAAATCGACGATTTGCAGGCCGCCATCGCCGTGCTGCGCAAGGCCGACATCGGGTTGCCGCTGCAGTTCGTGAACATGAAATCGTAGGTAGGTTAACGAACTGTCATTCTGAGCACAGCGAAGGACCTTATCAGCATAGAACGAAGCCAACGTAATACAATTGGCGCAGGCGCGATAAGGTCCTTCGTTGCGCTCAGGATGACAGCCGTTCGGTTTATTCTTCATTCCTCATTCAAAAAAAGTGTACGACTTCGGAGCCTTTGCCCACGCTGCCACCTGGGTTAGTCTGCTGACCCTCACGTTCATGGAAATCGTGTTGGGCATCGACAACATCATTTTCATTTCCATTGTCGTCAACCGGCTGCCCAAAGAGCAGCAGGCGCGGGGCCGCACCATTGGCCTGCTGCTGGCGCTGCTGTTTCGCATTGGCCTGCTGCTGAGCATTTCCTGGATTGTGAGCTTGCGCAATCCGCTGTTCAACCTGCCCGATTTTCCGTGGCTCAACCAGCCCTTCGGTGTGACCGGGCGCGACCTGATTCTGCTGGCCGGCGGCTTGTTCCTGATGTACAAGAGCACCACCGAGATTCACACCAAGCTGCAAGGCGAGGAGGACGACGAAACCGGCGGCAAAGGCCAGACGTCGATGCTGAATGTGATTCTGCAGATTATCGTCATCGACATTGTGTTCAGCTTCGACTCCATCCTGACCGCCGTGGGCCTCGTGGACAATGTGCTGGTGATGATTGCGGCCGTGATTTGCGCCATGGGCATCATGCTCACGTTCAGCGGTGCCGTGGCCAACTTCGTGAACAACAACCCCACCATCAAGATGCTGGCGCTGTCGTTCCTCATCATGATTGGCTTCATGCTGGTGATGGAAGCTGCCCACAAAGAAATCGAAAAAGGCTACCTCTATTTCGCCATGGCCTTTTCGCTGATTGTGGAGTTGCTGAACCTGCGCCTGCGCAAGAAAGCCAAGCCCGTGCAGCTGCGCGACTCGCAGTACGACTAGAGGATTTCACCGCAGAGGGCGCAGAAGAAAGACGCAGAGGGCCGCAGAACGTTCTGCGGCCCTCTGCGTCTTTCTTCTGCGCCCTCTGCGGTGAAAACCGTTAGCCCGCCAAAACCACCACACTGTCTGCCTGGTCGAGCACGCGGCGCAGGGCCATTTCCAGCAAGCGGCGGTTCAGCTCGGAGCGGTGCTGGCGGTAGAAAGCGTATTCTTCGGTGGTGAACTGACCGGAAGTCAGCCCCACCACGGTGTAGCGCAGCTTGGTGTTGCGGGTGAGCAATTCGGTGAGCTGGTGGTGCTGGTCGGTGGGCCGTAGGGCAATGTGGTGGTCGCGCACAAAATCGGCCACCACGGCCAGGAGCAGGTCGTTTTGCAGCTTGAGCACCGGGCGGAGCGTGGCGTGCAGAAAAGCGCCTACGGTGCCGTCGGCGTCGGTGGTTTCGGTGGGCACGAGGGGGCGCAGGGCCAGCAAGGCGTCGTTGGGGCGCGCGGATGGGGGAGAAGGGAGCATAACCGGAAAACGAGGCCGTGCCCCAATGGTTTTGGCCGCGCCTACACCACGCCCAGCTTCACCAGCGCATCCCAGAGCACCACGCCGGCCGCCACGCCCACGTTCAGCGAATGCTTGGTGCCGAATTGCGGGATTTCCACGGCCATGTCGCACAAAGCCAGCACCGCGTCTTCCACGCCAAAAACCTCGTTGCCCAGCACCAATGCCAGCGGCCGGCCAACTTCGGGCCGAAACTGCGGCAGCAGGACGCTGCCCGTGGTTTGCTCCACGGCCGCCACTTGGTAGCCGGCGGCTTTGAGGGCAGCCACGGCCGTCGCGGTTTCGGCCGCGTATTCCCAGGCCATGGATTCCTCGCTGCCCAGGGCCGTTTTGGTGATTTCGCGGTGCGGCGGGCGCGGCGTGTAGCCGCAGAGGTAGATTTTTTCGAGCGCGAAGGCGTCGGCCGTGCGGAAAATGGCGCCCACGTTGTGCATGCTGCGCACGTTGTCGAGCACTAAAACCACGGGGCTTTTGGGCGTACTTTTGAAATCATCCACCGAGGCCCGGTTCAGCTCGGCCATTGTGAGTTTTCGCATGGAAATAGCGCGAACTTTGCGGTTCGCTTTGTCGGTTTAAAATAGGGTGGCCCGCTGGTTTGATGTGTTTCATCAGGCCGCGTTCGTCGCTGCGGAAGCGGCCGCTCTTTTCTCGTTCACATCAAAATGCTGCGCCCTGCAAAGGTCGCGCGCCGTTGCCTTGCCTGCACCCAAAAAAGAATTCGTCATCAAATCCGTCGGCCCCGACCACTTCACCGTGCCCATCCCGGCCGTGAGCGAAACGCCGCTGATGAAGCAGTATTACCAGCTCAAGCAGCAGCACCCGGGCGCGGTGCTGCTGTTTCGGGTGGGCGATTTTTACGAAACCTTCGGGGAGGACGCCGTCACGGCCGCCCGCATTCTCGACATCACGCTCACCAAGCGCGGCGCCGGCAGCAGCAGCGAAGTGGCGCTGGCGGGCTTCCCGCACCACTCCCTCGACAACTACCTGCCCAAGCTAGTGCGCGCTGGCCAGCGCGTGGCCATCTGCGACCAGCTCGAAAACCCCAAAGAAGCCAAGGGACTCGTCAAGCGCGGCATCACTGAACTGGTGACGCCCGGCGTGAGCATGCACGACAACGTGCTCGAACGCCGCTCGAACAACTACCTCGCCGCCATCCACTTCGGCAAGCAGGAGGCCGGCATTTCCTTCCTTGATATAAGCACCGGCGAGTTCCTGGCTGCCCAGGGCACCCTCGATTACCTGGGCAAGCTGATGCAGAATTTCAGCCCTGCCGAGGTGCTGTTCTGCAAGAAAAGCCGCTCAGATTTTGAGTTACACTTCGGCCCTGATTATTGCACCTACGTGCTGGATGACTGGGTTTTCGGGGCTGACTACGCCCACGATACCCTCACGCGCCACTTCCGCACCACTTCGCTCAAGGGCTTCGGGGTGGATAATTTGAAGGAAGGCGTCATCGCAGCCGGCTGCATTCTGCACTACCTCGCCGAAACCAAGCACACCGACATCCAGCACATCGCCAGCCTCGGCCGGCTTGAGGAGGACAAGTACGTCTGGCTCGACCGCTTCACGGTGCGCAACCTGGAGCTGGTGCAGGCCCAGCACCCCGGCGGCGTGCCCCTCATCGACGTGCTCGACCAAACCCTGACACCCATGGGCGCCCGCCTGCTGCGCAAGTGGATAGTGTTGCCCCTGAAAGAAGTAAGCCAAATTCAGCGGCGTCTCGATACCGTGGCTGCCCTAGTAGCCGACGAGGAATTGCTCGGCGACCTCACCCAGCACCTGCGCCAGATAAACGACCTGGAGCGCCTGATATCCAAAGTGGCCGTGCGCCGTGTGAACCCGCGCGAGCTGTTGCAGCTGGCCCGTGCCCTCGAAGCCGTGGCGCCCATGCGCGAGCGGCTGGCCGCCTCCGGCGTGAAGGCGTTGGTGAAGCTGGCCGACCAGCTCAACCCCTGCGCCACCCTGCGCCAGGAAATCCTCACCAAAATCAAGCCCGACGCGCCCATCCTCACCAACCAGGGCGGCGTGCTGAACACGGGCGTCGATGCCGAGCTGGATGAGTTGCGGGCACTGGCTTTTTCGGGCAAGGACTTCCTGTTGCAGTTGCAACAACGGGAGCAGCGCAATACGGGCATCTCGTCGCTGAAAGTGGCTTACAACAAGGTGTTTGGTTACTACCTCGAAGTGACCAACGCCCACAAAGACAAGGTGCCGGCCGAGTGGATTCGCAAGCAGACGCTGGTGAATGCCGAGCGCTACGTGACCGAAGAGCTGAAAACCTACGAGGAGAAAATCCTCAACGCCGAGGAAAAGCTATTCGTCATTGAGCAGAAAATCTACAACGACCTCGTGCTGGCGGCGCTCGATTTTGTGCCCCAGATTCAGCAAAACGCCCGTGCCATTGGCGTGACCGACTGCCTGGCCAGCTTCGCCCTCACGGCGCGGCAGCAGCGCTACGTGCAGCCCGTGGTGAACGACGGCACCGTGCTCGACATCAAGGCCGGCCGTCACCCCGTCATCGAGCGGCAGTTGCCACCCGGCGAAAGCTACATTCCCAACGACATCTGCCTCGACCAGGACGAGCAACAGATTGTGGTGATAACCGGCCCCAACATGGCCGGTAAATCGGCCCTGCTGCGCCAGACGGCCCTCATCGTGCTGCTGGCCCAGATTGGCTCCTTCGTGCCCGCCGATGCCGCCACCGTAGGCATTATCGACAAGATTTTTACCCGCGTGGGTGCTTCCGACAACCTGAGCAAGGGCGAAAGTACCTTCATGGTGGAGATGACCGAAACCGCTTCTATTCTCAACAACCTCTCGGATAGAAGTTTGGTGCTCATGGATGAAATCGGGCGCGGCACCAGCACTTACGACGGCATCAGCATTGCCTGGGCCATTGTGGAGCACCTGCACAACAACCCCAAAGCCAAGGCCAAAACCCTTTTTGCTACTCACTACCACGAGCTCAACCAGCTGGCCGACGACTGTGCCCGCGTGCGCAACTACAACGTGGCTGTGAAGGAGGCCGACGGTCGCATCCTGTTCTTGCGCAAGCTGCAGCCCGGCGGCTCCGAGCACAGCTTCGGCATCCACGTGGCGCGGCTGGCCGGCATGCCTACCTCAGTGGTGTTGCGGGCCAACGAAATCATGCACCATCTGGAAGTGGAGCGTACCAGTGCGGGCGCCGATGATAATGCAGCTACGGAGTTTGACGACGTCTTGGCCGGCATCGAGTCCGGTAACGGCCGGGTGGGCATTGCGGTGCCACCGCCTCGGCAGCCCGCCACGCCCCAGCCCCGTGCCACGGCAGCGGTGGCCACCGCGCCGCGGGCCCAGCTCAGCATCTTCGAGCCTTCCGACCCGGCTCTGGAGCGCATCCGCGAGCTGCTGCAGCACCTCGATGTGAACACGCTTACGCCCATCGAAGCGCTGATGAAGCTGAACGAACTGAAGCTGACGTTAGAGAAAGGTTAAATTTTTCGGGCTGAAAATGAAGCAGAAAGGGCCCTGGGGTGAAAATTTCCACACTAGGTACTTGCTTCTCCAAAAAATGCCCCTACCTTTGTCGCACCATTCAGCACAACGAAACTTGTTCTGAACCTCCTGCGAGAGTAGCTCAGTTGGTAGAGCGCGACCTTGCCAAGGTCGAGGTCGCGAGTTCGAACCTCGTCTCCCGCTCAAAAAAACGCCGCCTTCGGGCGGCGTTTTTGTTTTCTGCCAAGTCTGAAAATGGCCGCTACCCGCAAATGCCTGAGCACCGACGATGAATTTAGGCTGGCCGTGGCCGAAAGCCTCTCGGTGGCCCAAGTGCTGGGCCGCATTGGGCTGGTGCCGGCCGGTGGCAACTACAAAACCGTGCACACCCGCATCGCCAAGCTGGGGTTGGACACCAGCCATTTCACGGGTGCCGCCTGGAACCAGGGGGCGCGGTATCGCACGCTGGGACCTGCGTTTTCGTGGGAAAACGTGTTGGTTGAGAATTCAGCCTATACGTCCACGTATCGGCTACGAAATCGCCTGATTGAGCATGGAATAAAAGGACACCGGTGCGAAAAATGCGGGTTGACCGAATGGCAACAGGAGCCTATCCCATTGGAGCTTCATCACGCCAATGGCATCAATAATGACCATCGACTTGCTAACTTGCAGTTGCTTTGTCCTAATTGCCACGCGCTAACGGAAAATTATCGGGGCAAGAATCAGAGCAGAAAAAAGGCATAACTGCCTATGCCAGAGTGGTGTAATTGGTAGCCACGCGACACTTAAACTGTCGTTTCCGTAAGGAAGTACGGGTTCGAGTCCCGTCTCTGGTACAAATAAAAAGCCCTTCATCATGCGGTGAAGGGCTTTTTATTTGGCGCAATTCCAGCGCACGGCGTGGGCAATGTCACCAATTGCGCAAACGATTATCTTGTTGCTTCCGCTCTGGAAAAGGACCTTTGCCGGACTGGCTGAACAAGCATTTTAACCAGCTTTACTTTATTAAAATCGCATGAGTGCATTATTGAGCCGCTGGGCTTTGGGCGGGCTGGCCACCGTTGTCTTATCCTCAACGGCCCTGCTTGCAGCAGGCCAAACGCGGCAGGAATACTTGCTGACCACGGACTGGAAATTCGCCAAAGGCGAGCAGACTGACGCGGCCAAGCCTGATTTTAAGGACGCCGGGTGGCAGACGGTGCGCGTGCCGCACGACTGGGCCATCTACGGGCCTTTCGACGGCAACAACGACCTGCAAACGGTGAAGATTGAGCAGAATCAGGAGCAGAAGGCCACCCAAAAGGCCGGGCGCACGGGCGGGTTGCCCTTCATCGGCACGGGCTGGTACCGGCGGCGGCTGGTGGTGCCGGGCTTCAAGGCCGGGCAGCGCGCGGTGCTGCTGTTTGATGGGGCCATGAGCGACGCCCACGTGTTTGTGAACGGCAAGGAGGTGGGCAGCTGGCCCTACGGCTACAATTCGTTTTCCTTCGATATTACCCCGTATCTGAAAGCCAGCGGCGACAACACGCTGGCCGTGCGCCTGCGCAACCAGCCGGAGGCATCGCGCTGGTACCCCGGCGCCGGCCTCTACCGCAACGTGCACCTCATTGTAACCGACGACGTGCACATTCCGGTGTGGGGCACCTACCTCACCACGCCCGACATCACCGCTCAGTCTGCGACGGTGAAGCTGCGCACCCAAGTGGCGGCAAGCGGCGCGCGGCCGGCCCTGCGCCTTGTGACTGAAATCAAAGACGTGGCAGGCAAGGTGGTGGCCACCTCTACCAGCAACTTGGCGGCTGCGGGCGCTGCAGAATTCGACCAAACCTTGCAGGTGCCGCAGCCGAAACTGTGGTCGCCGGAGACGCCGGTGCTGTACACGGCTTCGTCGAAGCTGTATTCGGGTCAGACGCTGAAGGATACCTACACCACGCGTTTTGGTATTCGCTCGTTTAAGTTCGAGAAGGATAAGGGCTTCTCGCTGAACGGGCAGCCGCGCAAGTTCAAGGGCGTGTGCAACCACCACGATTTGGGGCCGTTGGGTGCGGCCATCAACACGGCAGCTTTGCGCCGGCAGCTGGCTTTGCTGAAGGACATGGGCTGCGACGCCATCCGTACCTCGCACAACATGCCGGCCCCGGAGCTGGTGCAGCTGTGCGATGAGATGGGCTTTATGATGATGGTGGAGGCCTTTGACGAATGGAAGGCGCCGAAGGTGAAAAACGGCTACAGCCAGTATTTCGACCAGTGGTCGGAGAAGGACCTGGTGAACATGGTGCACCGCGACCGGAATAGCCCGTCGGTGATTATGTGGAGCATTGGCAACGAGGTGCCCGACCAGAGCAACGCCAACGGCCCCGTCATTGCCAAGCGCCTGCAGGACATTGTGCACCGCGAAGACCCCACGCGCCCCGTGGCGGCGGGCATGGACCGGTTCGACGACGACTTCAAGTACGGCATGGCGCCGGTGGTCGATATTCCGGGTTTCAACTACAAGCCGCACCGCTACGCCGAGGCGCTGGCCAAGCTGCCGCAGGGATTCCTGCTGGGCTCCGAAACGGCCTCCACCATCAGCTCGCGGGGCGTGTACAAGTTTCCGGTGGTGCGGGCCAAACAGAAGCAGTACGACGATAACCAATGCTCTTCGTACGACCTGGAGGCCTGTGTCTGGTCGCAGACCCCGGACGAGGAGTTTGTGCAGCAGGACGATATGGCCAATGTGCTGGGCGAGTTTGTGTGGACGGGATTCGACTATTTGGGCGAGCCCACGCCCTACGACGAAAAGTGGCCCTCGCACAGCTCCATGTTTGGCATTCTGGATTTGGCAGGGATGCCTAAAGACCGGTTCTACCTCTACCGCGCCCGCTGGAATGCCAGCCAGCCCACCCTGCACCTGCTGCCGCACTGGACCTGGCCCGGCCGCGAAGGCCAGACCACGCCCGTGTTCTGCTACACCAATTACCCCTCGGCCGAGCTGTTTGTGAACGGCGTGAGCCAGGGCCGCCAAACCAAAGCGAAGTCGGACCAACCCCAGACGCGCTACCGCCTGATGTGGAACGACGTGAAATACGCGCCCGGCGCCATCAAAGTGGTGGCCTACAACGCCCAGGGCAAGGCCGTGGCCGAAGAAACCGTGCGCACGGCTGGCAAGCCGCACCACCTCAAACTGGTAGCCGACCGCAGCAAGCTGGCCGCCGATGGCCAGGACCAGGCCTACGTGACCGTGCGCGTGGAAGATGCCCAGGGCAACCTCTGCCCCGACGCCGCCGACCAGCTGCAGGTAGCAGTGAGCGGTGCTGGTAGCTTCCGCGCCGTGGGCAACGGCGACCCTACCAGCCTGGAGCTGTTTCATAAGCCCCAAATGCATGCCTTCCACGGGCAGCTGGTGGCCATTGTGCAGGCCGCGGATAAAGCCGGCGATGTGCAGTTGAAAGTGACAGGCGCGGGCCTGCAGACCGGTACTTTGCAGCTGAAAGTGGGGTTGAAGTAAAATTGGCAGAACAGCAAAAAGCCGGCTGCTTAGCAAGCAGTCGGCTTTTTTGTGCCTGAACCGAAGGCTCGGCGCCCGCGCGACTACTGGCGCACGATGCGTCGGATTTCAAGGCTGGTGGCGGTGCGCACCTGCAGCAGGTAGAGGCCGGCCTCGCAGCGGCTCAAGTCCAGTTCCTGCGTGCTGCCCTGCGGGTTGGGCGCGGGCACCGTGGCGTCGGCCACCCGGCGGCCCAGGGCGTCGAGCACGCTGAGCGAAACCGGCTGGGTGTAGCCGGTGAGGGTGAGCTGCAGGCGGCCGTCGGGCGTGGGGTTGGGCGCCACACTCAGGCTGCTGCCGGGCAGGGGCCGCGCTGCCGAGAGCAACGTAAGCGGAGACGACATGGGAGAGGTATACGTCACGCCGCCTGCTACTATCGTGACCATCACGGTGTAGGTTCCCCCACCGGTGGCCGTAATGGTCTGGCCCGTGGCCCCGGGAATCAGCTGGCCGTTGAGGTACCACTGATTGCCGGTGGCGTAGCTGCTGCGTAGCACGGTGCCACTGGCCGTGACGACGGGTGCCAGCGGCATCATCAGGGTTACCAGCACCGAGGTGGTGTCGCCGCAGCCCCCACTGAAGCCCCCGGCGGGCGTCACGGCCAGCAGGTAGCGGCTGGGAACAGTAGGCGCCACCGTGATGCTGCCGCTGGTGGCCTGCGCCGGGTTGAGGCCATTGCCGCGCACCTGCCACTGGTAGTTGTAAGTCTGGGCGACCGTGGTGCCGGAGGCAAACCGCCGCAACGAGTCCGGCCGCATGGCCAGGCCTCTCAAATCCAGCGTGCTGCCAATGGGCAGGCTGTAGGTTCTCACTGGCGCCAAAGTGCCGGCCAGGGCAATGGCGGCCCGTAGGCTCTTGCGTATTTTAATCACAATCACCCGGTTTTGCCGGCCTTTGACGGGGCAGGCATTGTCTTCCACGCGCACGTTGATGCGGATGGTGCGCCCGGCGGCCGAGGCCGAAGGCTGCAAGTAGAGCGTGCCCCGCGGACGGGCCGTGCCGTTGCCGCTGAGGCTGAACGTGCCCACGTCGCCCGCGTCCAGTAGCAGGGGATTGGTGTTGAGGTCGGCTGGAACGGTGACGGTGAGCAGTTGGCCTACGCTAGGCATGCGCAGGTTATCGGGGTCGGTGAAGTCCAGCGCCAGGCGCGAGTAGCTGCAGGCTTCCACTTCCACGCGGGTAGTGTCCAGCGCGTTGATGATGCGGGCCCCGGAATTGGTGGTCTGGTTGGCCACCTGCACAGGGTTTGGCACCGTGTTGCCGCCGCCGTCTGTCACAATCAGCACCATTTCATGATATACGCGGCCAATCAGTCGGCGCACGCCGTTCACGTAGCGGTATTCGTCGATTCGCACGGCTTGCAGGTATTTGTTGTTGCCACTACTTGGCGACGTGCTGGCATTATAATAGCCGGGCTGAACCGTGATGGTACGCGCCTCATGGTTAAAATGCTGTGTGCGCAGTACCAGCGTTTTGGTGGGGCAGGTGCCCACCGTGTCGCAACCCAGGAGCATGGGGTTAGCAGGGGAGAAAACACTCGGGGGCACGACCGATTGATTGATAAAACACGGTAGGCCGGTGGGAAAGCACGCAATCACGTACTGTGAAGGGGTGGAATTATAGACAACCGGAGTGTTGCAGGCCTGCATCGGTGCCGCCAGCGAATACACCACAGAGTCTCCATCGGCCTCCAGGGCTGAGAAGCTGAAAGTGGTGCGCTGCCGCCAGTTGATGTATTGCACTGGGATGTCATCGGCGTCAAACTGGGGCGAGTTATTCGCTACGCCGCTGCCGCGGTTGTCAAGGTACGCCTCGGCATATAAGTCGCCAGCTACGACGTTGACCAGCGGAGGACGAGAGTTCTGGTAAGTGCTCAGCGTCCATTGGCCGGGGGCCAGCGTCACGGTCGCTTCGTAATTCACGAAGCGAAATGCGGCATAAGCCGATGCAGGATTCTGGCACGAAGTAGGCACGCTGACGCACAGGGCCGCGGGCTCGAAGGCTATGCCTTGCTGCAGCAGCGGCGCCGTGAGGGTGGCGGCGGTGTTGCACCCGCCGCCGTTGCGGCATTCCAGCGTAAGGGCCGTGGTGGGGGCGCCCGAACAGTCCTGGTAAAGCCGGAACCTGACCCGGTACTGGTTGTTGCCCAGCGAGCGATAAGTCATTTCGCCGCCGAGCATGTGCGAGGCTTGCGCGGTGGGCAGGCCGCCCAGCAGCGCCCAGGCCACGATAGTTCTGAGAACAAGGAGTAGGAAGGCTTTCATACGAGGTACAGCCAAAGGTTGAATTCTGCTTAGTGAAAAGAATCAGCTAAAAGTGGATTAGCCCCGCGGCGCCCGCGCGACTACTGGCGCACGATGCGGCGGATTTCAAGGCTGGTGGCGGTGCGCACCTGCAGCAGGTAGAGGCCGGCCTCGCAGCGGCTCAAGTCCACTTCCTGCGTGCTGCCCTGCGGGTTGGGGGCGGGCACCGTGGCGTCGGCCACCCGGCGGCCCAGGGCATCGAGCACGCTGAGCGAAACCGGCTGGGTGTAGCCGGTGAGGGTGAGCTGCAGGCGGCCGTCGGGCGTGGGGTTGGGCACCACGCGCAGGCTGCTGCCGGGCAGGGGCTGCACCGCCGACAGCACCGTGAGGGCCGCCGAAGCGGGCGAGGTGCAGCTGCCCGATGCGCCCGCCACCACGGTTTGCACCGTGTAGCTGCCGCTGGCGGTAATGGTAAAGCTTTGGCCGGTGGCGCCAGGAATGGGCTGGCCGTTGAGGTACCACTGATTACCGGTGGCGTAGCTGCTGGTCAGGGTCTGGCCGTTGCGCGTGATGACGGGCGTGGCCACGCCCGGCCGCACGCGCACCACCACCGACACCGTGTCGCCGCACCCCGCGGTGTAGCCCAGGGTGGGAGTCACGCGTAGGATGTAGCGCTTCGTCACGGTGGGGTTTACCGCGATGTCGCGCGTGTTTGTCACGGCTGGCAGGCCATTGCCGCCCGCGGTGGTGCTCCATTGGTAGGCGTATGGCTGCAGCTGCGAGGTGTTGGAGGTGAAGTTCCGAACCGAGTCGGCGCGCAGTATCAGGCCTTGCAGCGTCATGCTGGCGCCCTGGCACAGCGGAGGCGGCGAGAAGGGCATGATGACGGCGTAATTGCCCCGAACTATCCGAATGTCAATCACCCGGGTTTGCACACCCTTGACGGGGCAGGCATCGTCCTCAAGTTTCAACGTGAAGCGAATGGTGCGCCCGCCGGCGGTGGGTGAGGGCTGGAAGAGAAACACCGCTTTGGGGTTTGTGCTGCCGTTGCCCGTGAGGCGGAACGTGCCCACATCGGTGGCGCCAAACAGGCTGGGGTCGGTGTTGATGTTGGGCGGCAGCGTCACGGTCAGGCGTTGGTTGGCGCTGGGCGTGCGCAGATTGTCGGGGTCGGTGAAGTTGAGCTCCACGCGCGTGTAGCTGCAGGTGCGCACCGTAATGCGCGTCGTGTCCTGCAGGTTGAGGCCGTTGTTGGTCATTGGCGGATTGGGCACGGAGTTGCCGCTGCAATCGGTCACCAGCAAGGTCATTTCCCGACGCACCGTGCCCACCACGCGCAGGGTGCCGTTGATGCGGCGGTACTCGGTTACCAGCATGGCCAATTGATAGCGGTTGTTGCTGGTGTTGCCGGTTGGCGCATTGTAGACGCCGGGGGTAAAAGTGATGGTGTGGGCCTGCGCGTTGAAAGACAGCTGACGCAGGACGCCCGTCCGCGTTGGGCAGAAGCCAACGGTATCCATCCCCAGCCAAATGGGACGGGTCGGGCTGTAGAAGTTGGAAGGCGTGCCGGGGTAACTGAAAAAGCACGACCCGCTGGCGCTGGAAATGGGTGTCAGCACCGACGGAAGCACAAAGGAATTATACGTCACCGGCGTCCCGCAGGCCTGCAGCGGCGCGGCCAGTTCATACGCCAGCGAGTCGCCATCGGCTTCGGTGGTAGGCAGGGAGAGCGTAGTACGCTGCCGCCAGCACACGTACTGCACCGGCGCTTCCTGCGGGTCGAACTGGGGCGAGTTGTTGGCCACGGCCGCGCCCGTGCTGGAGTTGCGGTTGTCGAGGGTGGCCTCCACGTACAGGTCGCCGGCTGCTGTGCTGGTCATCAGCGGGCGGGCGCTATACACGGTGCTCAGCTGCCACTGGCCGGCGGGCAGCGTCACGGTGGCGGCGTAGGTGAAGAGCTGGTAGTTGGGCAAGCCCGTCGGACCCTGGCAGGGAGTGGTTGAAAGAGCCGCGCAGAACGGATTGCCGGCCTCAACGGGCCCTTGCTGCACCAAGGGCGCCGAAAGCGTAGCCGCGGCGCCGCAGCCGCCGTTGCGGCACGTCAGGGTGAAGGGCGCGGGCATCACCCCCGAGCAGTCCTGGTAGTAATGCAGCGTGACGCGGTACTGGCTATTGCCCAACGACACATAGGTCAGGTCGCCGCCAACAAATTGGGTAGCGCGGGCCTGCCGGACGCCGCCGGGCAGCCATCCGCTCAACACCAGCAGAAAAAGGAGTAACGATAAATAATTTTTCATGCTCAAGGGGAAAGAAAAGAAAAATGGAATAGGGTTGAGTGGCCGGAACGGGCCCATACCGGCCGTACGGGAGTTGGCCAGCCAACCAACAGCTGACCAACTCCCGCACGGCCGTGAGAAGACTACTGACGCACGATGCGGCGGATTTCCAAGCTAGTTGCGGTGCGTACCTGCAGCAGGTAGAGGCCGGCCTCGTAGCGGCCCAGGTTAAGTTCCTGAGTGGTGCCCTGCGGGTTGGGCGCGGGCACCGCGGCGTCGGCCACCCGGCGGCCCAGGGCGTCGAGCACGGTGAGCGCCACGGGCTGCGCGTAGCCGGTGAGCGTGACTTGCAGGCGGCCGTCGGGCGTGGGGTTGGGTACCACGCGCAGGCTGCTGCCCGCCAGGGGCCGCACCGCCGAGAGCACTGTGAGGGCGGTCGACAGGGGCGAGGTGCAACTGGTGGTGCCCGTTATCACGGTGGCCGTAGCGGCGTAAGCACCGTTGGTGGTCACGGTGAAGGTAGGATTGGTGGCGCCGGGCAGCAGCACGTTGTCGCGGTACCATTGGTTGCCGGTCAGCGCGCTGCTGGTGAGTGCGTTGCCGCTGCGCGTAATAACAGGTGGGGTTACGGCTGGCAGAACACGCACTACAACCGAAGCCGTATCGGCGCAGCCTCTTTGCGAATTACCAAATGCCGTCACCAAGTAGCGGGTTGTAACCGTCGGTCTCACCGTCGGGTTGGCATTGGTCAGGTCGGCGGTGGCTAAGCCATTGGCCGAGGAAAAGCGGTAAGTGTAGGCATCGGTGAAGCCCGCAGGAGGCGTGGCCGAAGCCATCAGGGTAGCCGGGCTACCGGCACAGACATAGTCATTGCTCGTGGTAATGCGCACCGTGGGCCGGGGCACCACGCGTACCTGCACCACGTTGGTAGCTGTGCAGCCATAGGGCGAAGCCCCGTTAGCCGTTACGGCGTAGGTGTTCAACCCCAATGCGGTGGGACGCACCGTCAGGGTCGAGCCCGTGGTGTTGGCCGGCACGCCGGGGCCGGTCCAGCTGTAGGTATACGTGTCGGGCAGGTTGCTGCCCAGGCCGGGGGGGCGACTCGCGACTGCCGTCAGCGCCACCGGCGCACCGGCGCACACCGCCGCCAGCGAAGGCGTGACTGTCACAACGGGCGGGGGCACGACACGCACCAGCACCGAGGTGGTGTCGCTACAGGCGCCTTGGGCAAAACCCAGCTGCGGCGTAATGCGCAGCAGGTAGCGGGTGGTCACGGTGGGGTTCACGGTGATGTTGCGCGTGTTGGTCACGGCCGGTAGGCCGTTGCCGCCCGCAGCTACGCTCCACTGGAAAGAGTAGGGCTGGAGCACGGTGGTGCTGTTGGCAATGCGGCGAATGGAGTCCGAACGCAGCACGTTGCCCTGGAGCGTGAGCGCGCCGCCCGGGCATATAGAGGCCGGCGTCGTGAAGTTGCCAATGCCGGACACACTCACGGCCTGCGCAAAATTGCCGCGCAGCACCCGGATGACCACCACCCGGTTTTGCACGCCCTTGATGGGGCAGGCATCGTCCTCCACCCGGAAGCCCACCAAAATGGTGCGGCCCACGGTGGTGGGCGAGGGCTGGAAGAAGAACACGCCTTTGGGGTTGGCGGTGCCGTTGCCGCTCAGGCTGAACGTGCCCACGTCGCCCGCGTCAAGCAGCCGCGGGTCGGTGTTGATGTTGGCGGGCATGCTCACGGTCAGGCGCTGGTTGGCGCTGGGCGTGCGCAGGTTGTCGGGGTCGGTGAAGTTGAGCTCCACGCGCGAGTAGTTGCAGCTGCGCACGTCGATGCGCGTCGTGTCCACGGTGTTCACGGTGGTGGTGTTCGAGTTGGCCGTCACGGCCGTGGGGCGCACCGTGCTTGGTATGGTGTTCGCGCCGCAGTCAATGACCATTATCGTGGCCTCGCGGCGCACCGTGCCGATGACGCGCCGCACGCCGTTGATGCGGCGGTATTCGGTGATGAGCACCGCTACCTGGTATCGGTTATCACCGCCGGCCGAACCAACCTGGGGGAAAAAATAACCGGGCGTGAAGGTCACCGTGCGGGCTTGCTGGTTGAAGAGGAACGGCTGCGCTACGCCGGTTCTCAGCGGGCAGGAACCAACCGTGTCGAGGCCCAGGCGAATAGGGTAACTAAGGGTGTAAGTCGTGCTGGGCGAGCCGGCGTAAGAGAAAAAGCACGGCGGGTTGGTGCCAATGGGAAGGATGACGGGCTGAATGTTCGGGTACGTGTTATATAGAACCGGAGTGCCGCAGGCTTGCAGCGGCGCCGCCAGCGAGTACACCAGGGAGTCGCCGTCGGCCTCGGTCGAGGAGAAAGCCAGGGTGGTCCGCTGCTTCCAGCACACGTACTGCACGGGAATGTCCTGCGGGTCGAACTGCGGCGAATTGTTGGCTACCGCCGTGCCGCCCTGGCTGCGGTTGTCGAGGGTGGCCTCCACGTACAGGTCGCCGGCCACGATGTTGGCCATGGCCGGACGGGCGTTCTGGTCAGTGCTCAGAATCCACTGCCCGGGCGCCAGCGTTACCGTAGCTGTGTAGGTAGATATGTCGTAGTTGGGCAGGCCCGCCGGCCCCTGGCACGGCCCCGCTGACACCGCCGCGCAAAACGGATTGCCGGCCTGCACCGCTCCCTGCTGCACCAACGGAGTCGTTATAGTGGCAGGAGAGCTGCAGCCCCCGTTTTTGCAGCTCAAAACGAACGCGCTGGGCACGATGCCTGAGCAGTCCCGATAGAGGCGAAAGCTCACGCGGTACTGGTTGTTGCCCAACGACTCGTAGGTGAGGTCGCCGCCCAGCAGGTGCGAGGCCTGCGCCCTTGGCGCGTTGCCCAACAGCCCCGCCAAAAGGAATGAAAAAATCAGGAGTAAATGATTTTTCATAGGTGAAAAGGAAGAAGTGAATGATTTATATAGGCATCTCAGGAATCACAGGCCCGCTGCTTGCTGCGTAAGCCGTAAAAACAGCTCAATTGATGAAGCAAAAAGCACATTAAGCGTATGGCCTTGTGTTTTTTTAGGTTAGCAATTTTGGTTCCATAAAGGCTGAAAATTTTTAAAGCCCAACTTTTTAATTGAGCCGAGTTGGCCGCGGGCGTTAGCTTGCTACCCGCTTAGCAGACGCCCCCATGCCGACTCCTGTTGATTTTTCCCTCAACCATCTTCTCATTTTCGCCCGCGAGCCCGTGCTGGGCCGCGTCAAAACCCGCCTCGCGGCCGACATTGGCCCCGAAGCTGCGCTGGCCGTGTACCGCGAATTGCTGGGCCTGACCGCCGCCGCCGTGGCCGCCGCCCAGGTGCCCGCCACCGTGTGGCTGGCCGAGGCCCCGGCATCTGCCGCGCAGGCTACCCAGCCCCGGCCCGAATGGCCCGGCCTGCCCTGGCGCGTGCAGCCCGTCGCCGAATCCCTCGGCGAACGCATGCAACACGCCTTCGCCGAGGCTTTTGCCGCGGGTGCCGCCCGCGTGGTCATCATCGGAACCGACTGCCCCGGCCTGACGCCGGAGCTGCTGCACGCCGCCTTCGAGGCCCTGCAGCACCACGAGGTGGTGGTAGGCCCGGCCGACGACGGCGGGTATTACCTGTTGGGGCTGCGCGAGCTACAGCCTGCCTTGTTCGCCAACAAAAACTGGAGCACCGCCTCCGTGCTGCCCGATACCCTGGCCGACACCACCCGCCTAGGCCTCCGGGTGGCACAGCTGCCCGTGCTGCACGACGTGGACTCCGGGCGCGACCTGGCTACGTGGCGAAACCTTTAAAGCGGCCGCGCCCGGCAATTAAGTTATCCAGTTGGTATCGGTAATAAGGAAAGCGGTATTGAAAGGGCTGGTCGGCATCCACTCTAGCTAAAAAAGCGGCCAAACAGCCCCGCAAAACGGCTACTGGCCAGCAAATGTTTGGCCGGCGCGCACCAGGCGGCGCAGCAGCGGGCTGGCGCGGTACCGGTCCTCGTGGTACTCATCATACAGCGCGTCGAGGGTGGCCAGTACCTGCGGGAGGCCCCGCTCGTCGGCCCAGGCCAGCAGGCCCTTGGGATAATTCACGCCCTTGGTCATGGCCAGTTCCAGGTCTTCTTTCAACGCCACGTTGAGCGCCAGCGCGTCCACGGCTTCGTTGATGAGCATGGCCAGCACGCGCGTCAGAATCTGCTGGCCCAGGGCTTCGTCGCGGGTGGGCTCGGGCATGGCAGCACCTTCCGCATAGTTATAAAAGCCGCGGCCTGATTTGCGGCCGTAGTAGCCGGCCTCGAACAGGCGCTTCTGGGTGAAAGAAGGCTTGAAGCGCGGGTCGAAGAAAAAGGACGTGAACACCGATTCCGTGACGCGGTAGTTCACGTCGTGGCCGATGAAATCCATGAGCGCAAACGGGCCCATGCGGAAGCCGCCCAGCTCGGTGAGGGCCCAGTCGATGGTGGCCATGTCGGCCACGCCTTCCTCCAACAGCCGGATGGCCTCGCCGTAGAAGGGCCGCGCCACGCGGTTCACGATGAAGCCGGGCGTGTCTTTGCACAGCACCGGCAGCTTGCCCCAGCTTTGCACCAGCGCCCGCATTTCCTCGGCCAGCCCTTCGCGCGTCTGCACCGCCGGAATGATTTCGACCAGCGCCATCAGCGGCGCCGGGTTGAAGAAATGAATGCCAATGAACCGCTCCGGCCGCTGACAGGCGCTGGCAATGGAAGCAATGGACAGCGACGAGGTGTTGCTGGCCAGCACGCAGTCGGCCGGCACCACCATCTCCACCTGCCGGAAGAGCTGCTGCTTCACGCCCAACTCCTCCACAATGGCCTCCATCACCAGCCCGCAGTTCGAAAAGTCCTGTATGTCGGTGGTGGGGTGCAGGCGGGCGGTGGCGGCCTGCGCCGCTTCGGCCGTCATCTTGCCTTTTTCGGCCAGCTTGCGCAGGGTGCTGGCGATGCCGGCGGTGGCTTTCTCCAGCGCGGTAGTGCTTTGGTCGAGCAGGTACACGTCGTGACCGGCCACGGCCACTACTTGCGCAATGCCCGCGCCCATGGCGCCGCTGCCGATAATTCCGATGGTCATGTGAGGTGAGTTGGTGAAATGGCGAGATGGTGAGTTTGATTTTCAAGTGGCGCATGTGGCGCAGACAGAACGTCAAACTCACACTTCGCCATTTCACCAACTCACCTTAGTTGTGGCATTTGAAATAGTCGAACGGCTCCAGGCAGTCGTCGCACTGGTAGTGCGCCTTGCAGGCGGTGGAACCAAACTGGCTGACCATGTGCGTATGCGTCGACTTGCAGACGGGGCAGCGCACGGCCGTGTCCTTGCCGAAGAGGTTGAGCATATGGCCCGTAGCGGTGCCGTCCACGGGCGGGGCAATGCCGTAGGCTTCCAGCTTGGTGCGGCCGGCCTGGCTCATCCAGTCGGTGGTCCAAGCCGGACTGAGCTGGTTATGAATCAGCACGTTGGAAAACCCTTCGGCCAGCAGCCGCAGCCGGATTTCGGTGGCAATGACGTTCATGGCCGGGCAGCCCGAGTAGGTGGGCGTTATGGTGACGTGGATTTCCTCGCCCGTCACCTTCACCCCGCGCACAATGCCCAGGTCCAGAATACTGAGCACCGGCACTTCGGGGTCGCTTACATCGGCCAGCAGCCGCCACACTTTGGCGGTTAGCTCCTGGTTATTAGCTACTAGCTTTTCCATAACGGTCTTGTTTTCGTAGAGAGCTAATAGCCAGCAGCTAGAGGCTAACAGCTAAATTAAAATCACCATTTCAGGCCGGGATATGCGCGCTGCATGTACTGCAGCTCCGACAGCAGGTAACCCAAATGCTCGGAGTGACGACCGGTTTTGCCACCCAGCTGCGCAAAAACGGCCGTGGGCAGCGGCACGGTAGCTTCGGCAAACACGTGCTCGGCGTGCGCCTGCATGGCCGGCAGCAGGGCCGCGTAGTCGGGCACCAGGCCCGCGGCCTGCAAGCCTTTTTCTGTATCAGTAGGCGTCGTCAATTCGCCCCCAAACCGCCACAGTGTGGCAATGGCCTTGTCGAGGCGCTTACGGCTTTCCTCGGTGCCATCGCCAAGGCGAATGACCCATTCTGAGCTCCATTTCAAATGGTAAGCCGCTTCCTTCACCGATTTTTCGGCAATGGCCGCCAGCTGCGCGTCGGGGCCGTCTTTCAGTTCCCGCAGCAAGTGGTAGTGGAAATTGTCGAACAAAAACTGCCGCACGATGGTGTGCGCGAAGTCGCCGTTGGGCTGCTCCACCAGCAGCGGGTTGCGGTATTCCACGGCGCTGCGCAGGTAGGCGAGGTCGTCTTCGGTGCGGTCCTGGCCTTCCAGTTCGGCGGCGTACTGGTAGTAGCTACGCGCCTCGCCCAGCAGGTCCAGCGCAATGTTGGCCAGCGCCAAGTCTTGCTCCAACACCGGCCCGTGCCCGCACCACTCCGACAGGCGGTGCGCCAGAATCAGGCT
Source organism: Hymenobacter monticola (assembly GCF_022811645.1). Taxonomy (NCBI): domain Bacteria; kingdom Pseudomonadati; phylum Bacteroidota; class Cytophagia; order Cytophagales; family Hymenobacteraceae; genus Hymenobacter; species Hymenobacter monticola. Next base: position 2,101,649 of record NZ_CP094534.1, read on the forward strand.
GGTGTCGGCCAGTTGCAGCACAAAGGGAAACAGCGGGCGCGGGGCGCTGGCGGGTACGGCCGCGGCCGTGGTTTCGGGCAAGGTAGCAGACATAGCAGGCAGGTTTACATGTGTTTGATGGAATCCGGCACTTCGTAAAAGGTGGGGTGCCGGTATACTTTGTCGGCCGCCGGGTCGAAGAACGCCTCCGAGTCGTCGGGGTTCGAGGCGTGGATGTACTTCGACTCCACCACCCAGATGCTCACGCCCTCAAGGCGGCGCGTGTACACGTCGCGGGCATTTTGGACGGCCATGGTGGCGTCGGCCGCGTGCAGGCTACCCACGTGCTTGTGGTCAAGCCCCTGCTTGCTGCGGATAAAAACCTCCCACAGAGGCCATTCGGATTGATTCATTTTGATTGATTTCGTGTCATCCTGAGCATAGCGAAGGACCTTATTACGCCTTGGCAGTTTGTAGCCATCCCAACTTGCGCAGACGTGACAAGGTCCTTCGCTGCGCTCAGGATGACAGACGTTGCAACTAAGCCGCCACCGCAGCCCGTGCGGCGCGCTTGGCCGCGTGGGCATTGGCCGCCTCGCGCACCCAGGCGCCTTCCTCGTGGGCGTCCACGCGGGCTTGCAGGCGCTCGTGATTGCAGAGGCCGTTGCCCTTCACCACGGCCCAGAACTCGTCCCAGTTCACTTCGCCGAAGTCGTAGGCCTGGCGCTCTTCGTTCCACTGCACCTTTTCATCCGGCACAGTCAGGCCCAGAAACTCGGCCTGGGGCACCATCATGTCCACAAATTTCTGGCGCAGCTCGTCGTTGGTGAAGCGCTTGATGCGCCACTTCATGCTTTGCTCGGTGTTGGGCGAGTCGGCGTCTTTGGGCCCGAACATCATCAGCGTGGGCCACCACCAGCGGTTGAGGGCTTCCTGGGCCATGGCTTTTTGCTCCGGCGCGCCTTCGCACAGCGTCTGCATCACCTCAAAGCCCTGGCGCTGGTGGAAGCTTTCCTCCTTGCACACGCGCACCATGGCGCGGGCGTAGGGCCCGTAGCTGGTGCGGCACAGCGGCACTTGGTTCAGAATGGCCGCGCCGTCCACAAGCCAGCCCACGCAGCCCATGTCGGCCCAGCTTAGGGTGGGGTAGTTGAAGATGCTGCTGTACTTAGCCTTGCCCGAGTGCAGGTCGGCCAGCATCTGGTCACGGGTGGTGCCCAGGGTTTCGGCGGCGCTATACAGGTAAAGGCCGTGGCCGGCTTCGTCCTGCACCTTGGCCAGCAAAATGGACTTGCGCTTAAGCGAAGGCGCCCGGGTAATCCAGTTGCCTTCGGGCAGCATGCCCACCAGTTCAGAATGCGCGTGCTGCGAAATCTGGCGAATCAGGGTTTTGCGGTACGCGTCCGGCATCCAGTCCTTGGGCTCGATGCGCACGTCGGCGTCGATGCGGGCCTGAAACTGTTCTTCCGGAGTGAGGACTTGTTCGAGGGTTTCCATAAGACTGGGTGGGATGATGTTGGTTGGAAAGGAAAGGTAGAACATCGAACCTCATGCAGCGCAGCATAAGATTCATCAATGACGTTCTATTGGTCAAAATCAACTGTGACTTCCGGCGTTGTTGGCCGTGCCTGGCAGGTAAGTACGTACCCTTTGGCCACTTCGGTCTCCGACAGCGAGTAGTTTACGTCCATCTCCGTGCTGCCGGCTGTCACGCGGGCGCGGCAGGTGCTGCACATGCCGTTTTTGCACGAGTACGGCGCATCCACGCCCACCGCCAACAAGGCGTCGAGCACAGTGTCGCCGTAATACGACATGGCCAGCGGGTAGGCGCGACCGTCGAGGCGCACCGTCACCTGGCTTTTCTGGTCGTCTTCGCCCACCGGGCGTGGCGCGGTGGCGCGGGCATTGACGGGGCTATTGCTGGTGGCAAACAGCTCAAAATGAATTTTATCCGGCGCCACGCCGGCTTCGGCCAGGGCCTGACGCACGCCGTGTATCATCTCCTCGGGCCCGCAGATGTAGGCCTCATCAAGCCGTGCGGCGGGCACCATCTTTTGCAAAATATCGGCCGTCTTGGCATAATCCAGCCGACCGAAAAACAGGTCGCTGTCGCCCTGCTCGCGGCTAAGCACGTGGTACACGCTCAACCGGTGCAGAAACTTATTCTTCAGCCCCTCAATGGCTTCTTTGAAAATGATGGAGTTGCGCCCCCGGTTGCCATACACGAGGTAGACGTGGCTGTCGGGCTCAGTCAGCAGCACGGTTTTGGCGATGCTTAGGATGGGGGTGATACCGCTGCCGGCCGCAAACAGCGCGTAGCGCTTGGCCTGGGCGGGGTGCAGGGTGGGCGAGAAGCGGCCCTGCGGCGGCATCACGTCCAGGGTGTCGCCCACGTGCAGGGTGTCCACGGCCAGGGTCGAGAAGCGGCCTTCGGGCACTTTTTTGATGGCTACGCGCCATTCATCGTCCAGCGGGCTGCTGCAAATGGAGTAGGACCGGCGCAACTCTTCGCCCTGATGCTCGCGGCGCAGCGTGAGATACTGCCCGGGCGTGTAACGGAAAGCTTCGCGCAGCTCGGCCGGCACGTCAAACGCAACCGACACACAGTCGGGCGTTTCGCGGCGGATATTCTTGATTTTCAGTGGGTGAAACCGGCTCATGGGTGGGAAGGGAATGAGCTGTGGAAGCAACCGCCTTACTGCAGGCTAACCGCCTTGACTCCGATGCGGAGCAAGAACATCAGCCGGGCAATGATGCGTTTCCAAAAGTAGTCATTATAACCCAAAAAGCTAACGAGTGTTTGTTTTGCTACAACCCCTGCTCCGCTGTTCTATCTGCGCGGCGCGGGGCAACCAGGCCCGACTGCAATAGCACGTACAGCGCCCCCACCGGCAAGGGACACATGATAAAATCGAGCAGCTGCCGGCTGAGGCGGTAGGCCCACACCAGGTCGCCGCCCAACTTGCCTAGCAGCACCAGCGCCGCATAAACCATCAGGCCGGCCGCATAAGACCGCCACACCAGCCACCATTGCCGCGGCACCAACACCTTCAGGAGAAGCAGACTCACGGCCAGATACATCGCTGCATACGTGGCCACCGCGGGCAGCAAGCGTTTCACCACGTTGCCGTCGATGCCTTGCTGCAAGGCAGTGGCCCGCTGCAGCAGGTCCATCGCTGCCAGCATGCGCTCCCAGCAGACGGTCAGAAAAACGGCAATTTGCTCTTTATAAAACCCCAGTAACAGCAATGCGGCTAGCAACAGCGCCGCCAGCACCCAGCGTCCACGCCCGGGCTCGAAAGAAGATGACTGCATATTAGTTTGCGGGGGCATGGGGCGCCGGGGCCAAGCGCCGGGCCCACAGCATCCACAGGCCAAAAATGCAGCCGTACACCACTATGGCAAAAGTGTAGTGGTGGTTGAAGTCGACGGTTTGGCGTGCGTAGTGGTGATTGAGCGCCAGGGCCGCCACCCGCAGTACGTTCAGCAGCCAAAGCAGGGCAATGCCAGCCGGAATAAACCACGCTTTGCGCCGCCCGGGGCCGGGGAAGGCCAGAACAAAACCCGCAAATAAAGTGTACAACACCAGACCGTTGCAGGGAGGGTATACGATAACGGAAGGCTCCCCGTTCATAAGCAGGAGCTGAGCGTCGGCGGGAGCTACCGCGGCACCGAAGCCGATGATGCGCAGCAAACTCGCGCTGCTGCTGGCAATCTGCCCGCAGAGCGCGGCGTCCAGCCGCCCATCGGGCTCCAACCACCGCTGGTAAACAAAAAACCACGCCAGGTACAGCGCCCCGGCGACGAGCAAAAAGCGAAACAGCAGCCGGTTATCGGGCGGAGCGGTGGCAGGAGCTGTGGATTGCATGGGCTGGAATGAATGGGTGTGCAAAGCTGCAAAAAAAACGACGGCCCACCAGTCAAGGGAGGCCGTCGGTATTCAATAGATACGCCAAATGGCGCGGACTAAGCTTTTTTGCGACGTTCGCGCAGGCGCTTGAGGCCGTAGGCCACGCCACCGGCCAGCAGCAGCGAGGCACCGCCGTCGAGGGGCACATCGGTAGGCGTGGGGGTAATGGGCGTGCCAGGGCCGGGGCCCCCGCTGCCGGGCTGGGCCGACAGGGCCCCCACGAAGGCTAAGGTCAGCGTAAGTGTTGGTAGTAAACGAGTTAGGAGAAGTGATTTCATGTGGAGGAGCTAAAAAATGGAGGAGACGGGCCTGATGGAGTGAGAGTAAATGTAAAACAATAATTTGGAATGCAAACCCAATCAGCAACTGCAGAAGGGGTTTGCATTTCAATTATTTCATGGTGTTATTCAATTGCCACGCGCTTGACCAAAACGTGCTGGCCGGCTTGCAGCCGGAGCATGTATACGCCGGTGGCCAGCAGTCGGGTGTCGAAGGTGGCGGTGGCACCGGCGGCTGTCAGGCCAATGCTCCGGCTGGCCACCACTTGGCCCAGGGCGTTGAGCAGGGTGGCATGCACCTCGCGCTGGCCGGGCAGCGGCGGCAGCAGCACCGTGAAGTTGGCATGGGCGGGGTTGGGGTACAGGCTAACGGCGGCGGCATTGAGCGGAGCCGTGGTGGCCAACACCCCAGCGGCGCGGAACACCACGCTGAAGCGACCCGTGCCCGCCGTGACCAGGGCAAATGTGTAGCGGGTGCCCGTCGTGAGCAGTTGCTGGGTGCCCGTCAGGGCATCGCGCAGATACACCGTGGCCGTGCCGAAGTTGGCCAAATCGGCCACCTCAAAGCTGAAGCTGCCGGCTTGCGGCACACGCAGGGCCAGCGGCACCACCACGTCGGTAGTGCTGAGCGGGGCCAGGCCGTTGATGGCCAGCTGCGTGGTGCCAGCGAGCGAAGCCAAGTCGAGGCCGGCCGGGTTGGCCAGCTTGGTGGCGTCGTACTGCGCGTCTACGTTGGCCGTGGCGCCGGCTTCCAGGTAGAGGAAGGTTTCATCAGCGAGGCCGGCGCCGGCTAGGCGCAGCTGCAGCTGGGGGCGCGTATCGGCCATACTCCGACCAAAGGGGGGTTGCGAGCCATAGGTGGTGACCCGGTTGGAGTTGGTGAGGTTCACCTCGCCGCTGGTGCCCGGCGTGGTCACGCGCACAAAGTAGCCAGAGCCGGCCGGGATGATGGGCGAGCCGGAGCCGATGCCGTTGGTGTAGCTGCGATAAGTGCCGCTGTACTGGCCGCTGCTCTGGAACAAGTACACGGCGGCGTCCATGCCGGGGCGTTGGGCCGGGGCCACGGTGCTCCAGTCCAGCGGGCTCGGGTAGGGGTTACCTAGCAGTTGCCAGCCGGCTCTAGCATCGGTGCCGCGGGCCAGGGTTCCCGAATTTTGGGTGCCGGTATTGAACGAGCCCACAAAATCAATTAGTGCACTGCTTGGCGCGTTCACTGTGTAGCCGCGCGTGGGCTGCATGGCGTCGCCGGGGCCAGCAGGCGAGAACCAGCCTTTGTCGAAGCCAACGTAGGTGGATGTCACCGTGCTCACGCGGTTTTGGTCGTAGCCAAACACGGTGGGGAAGGGCGTCACCAGGCTGGGGGCGGCGCTGGTGTTGTAGGTGGTGTTGAACTGCGGCGTGAAGCTGCTCGTGGTCAGGTCGCCCAGCGTGGTGTTGCTCACCGGAGCCGAGTAGTGGCGGTAGCTAATCGCATTCCGGTTGTCGAGGTAGCGCTGCATGGTGCCGGTGCCGGTTACCACGCCGCCCGAGTTATCAATAAGAGCAGTGCCATTGACCGAAGAGAGCAGCGTGAAGGCCTGGCCGCTGGTGGCCAGGTTGCCGCTTTGGAGGCGGGCCACCTGGGCAATGCTCACGCCCTGGCTCAGGGTGAGGCCGGCCGGGTTGTTCACCGTCAGGTTGCGCACGGCGGCGGGCAGGCCCGCGCCCGTTACCTGCGCCGCCGTGCCGTTGTAGGTATAGGAAGCATCCGACGCATAGCTGCGGGTGCCGGTGAGCTGGATGGCGCCCGTAGCCCCGGCCGTGGTGATGCCGGTCGCGTCGCAGATGCGCAGCTCCGCGCCGGTTTGGAGCGCGAAGCTGCCGCTGCCCGTCAGGGGCTGGCAGTTGGTGATGAGCACGCCCCCGGTTTGCACCTGCACCGCGCCGGCGGCCGACGTAGGCCCGGTGAACGTGAGCGTGCCACCGTTCTGCACGGTGATGTTGTTGTAGGGGCCGCTGGCCGTCAGGTTCTGGCCGTTGGCCACGGTCAGGTCCGTGAGCGGGGCGGCCGGCGTGGTGAAGGTGGTGGTTACGGCCGCCGTGGTGCCGCTGCCGGCGCACGCTGCCTGCAGGCTCAGGGTGTAGGTCGTGTTCGGGGCCAGGCCCATTAGGGAGAAGGGCGAGGAAACCGGGGCCGTCGTGCCCGTTCCGCCTTGGGGCGTGAGTGTGGCCGTGAAGCTGGTGTTGCCCGTGCCCGCCGTGAAGCTCACATTGGCTGAGTTCTGGGTCAGGTTATTGATGGTCAAAGCTGTGGGCGCGTTGCAAACGGGCGAGGTGCAGGTAAGAGTAAGGGTGAACCTAGGGCTGCCGCTGACGCCCTGCACGAAGATGAAGTAGTTGGTGCCAGCCACGCTCGGGAAAGTTACCTGCGAAGCGACGCCATTTGTTAAGCAGGTGAGCTGGTCGTCGTTGCCGTCCACGCAGGTGAGGGCCCCGCAAGTGCCGCTGTACACAAAGACCTTCGTGTTGCCCGTGAAGGCCTGGAGGGTCGTGCAGGCGTTCACCGTGACGATGTCGCCTGTGCCTACAAACGAGTAGAACACGCCGGCCCGGTTCGCAAAGGCGCCGCCGCAGGTGCCGGTGGGGTCGCCGGCGGTGGTGGCCCCGACGGTGGTGCCCGTCACGCTCTGCCCGCAACTCAGGGCAACGGCGCCGCTGCACACGTCATTGGCCATCGCGAGGGTGGTGAAGGTGGTGGTGGCGGCTGTGGACGTAAGGCCGCCCGTGCAGTTGGCCACCACCGAAACCGTGTAGGTGGTGCTGGGCGTCAGGCCGGTGAGGGCCACGGGCGAGGCGGTGGGGGCGGGCGTGACGGTGGTGGCCGTGCCGCCGGTGGGCGTGTAAGTCACGGTATAGCTCGCCGCGCTGGCCGAAAAGGTCACGTTGGCCGACGTGTTGGTGACGCTGTTGGTCGAGAGGGCGGCGGGCGCTGGGCAAACCGGTGGGTTCGTCACGCAGATGGTGAAGCCCCCGTTAGAGCTGGACGTCGGGGGAAAACTGGAGAAGCTGTAAACGCGCACGTAGTAAGTCGCGCCCACGCTCAGGCCCGTGGCTGTGATGGTTTCAACCCCGCCGCGGGGGGTGGCATCGGCGCAGGCAACGGTGGTGCCGGGGCAGGCGCCGTCGCGCAGGTCGAGCACGGCGTCGAAGGTCATGTTGCCCGTCACCGTCACGGTGTGCGTGGTGTTGGTGGCCACGAATGAGTACCACACATCGTCATCGGCCGTGCCACCGCAGGAGCCAGCCGCCGTCGAGGCCGTAGCCCCGAGCGTGCTACCCGTAGTTCGGGAACAGGCGACGTTGGAAGCGAGCGAAACAGCCCCCGCGCATTCGTCGTTGGCCGGCACGCTGGGGAGCGTCTGGAAGGAGCCGACCAGGGGGGAAGTTGCCGTCAGGCCACCGCTGCAGTTGCCGGTCACCGTCACGCTGTACTGGGTGCCGGGCGTCAGGCCGGTGAGGGCAATGGGCGAGGCCGCGCCGGTGGTCATTTGGGCCGTGCCGCCGGTGGGCGTGTAGTTCACGGTGTAGCTCGTATTGCCGTTGCCACCCGTGAATTCTACGTTGGCGCTGGTGGTTGTAATCGCGCTCACTGCCGTCAAGGTAGGGGCCGCACAGGCCGGCGGGGCTACGCAGGCAATGGAAGCCGCAAACCCCGTGCTGACGATGCTAGCGTTCGAGGAGAACACCAAGGTGAGCTGGCCCGTCGAATTGGTAGCGGTGACCGTGCCGGGGCTGTTGGTGCTAGAGTGGGACCCGATAAGAGGAGCTGAGGTCGTCGGCCCGTCGTAGATGCGCAGAAAGTCAACCGCGCCTTCCGTGCTGAAGGAAGAGAACACCAGCTGCACCCGCGAGCCCGCCGTGGCCGGCGTCAGTACGCTGGTCAGGCTCTCGTTATTCTGGTAGTTGCCGCTGGCACCGCCCGAATCGTAGATGGTACCGGAACAAGTCGTCGCGTTGGTCCCAATGGTGAACACCTGGGCCCGGGCGCCGGTGCTGCACAATAGCAGCACCAGCAAGGCCAGTACCAATAGCCGGCCGGTGCGGAATGATACAGGCCGCGGCCGGGCGGGCCGCCTTGCTTGTAAAAAGTTTCTCATAAGCGAAAAGTAAAGGTGATTTGGCACTGGGTTTTAGGAAGCTTTTTTTGAACTTATAAGTGTTAAGGTACGACCCAAGCGAATTAGATGCGGTTTTCCCCAAGAGATAAGCGGCTTTGTAAAGTGCGGCGGCGTACTATTTTGATGACATAATTAAAATCTGTCTTCTACAATATAAACGGCTTAGATTACTGTGGCTACCCTTCAGCTTAACGGCTCTTGGTTAAGTACTGTTGTTGCGTTTTTGCAGCAATCAGCCCAATAAGGGGGGATGGGCGGTGGCCCACGGCCTGCGCGGGTGCGGCTCGGTTTCTGGTGGCAGCCGGGCACAATGCCTACCTTGCGGCTCTCATTTTGGCTTGCTGTTCCGCTATGCTTCCTGCTTCCAATACGTCTCTTCCGGCAGACGCTCCCATCGATTACCATCCCCTCATCCGCCAGGTATTTGCCGAGATGGGCAAAGTGGTGGTGGGCCAGCAGCCGCTGCTCAGCCGCCTGCTCATTGGCCTGTTCACGGGCGGCCATATTCTGCTGGAGGGCGTGCCCGGCCTAGCCAAAACGCTCACCATCTCCACGCTGGCCAAGGTGCTGCACCTGCACTTTCAGCGCGTGCAGTTCACCCCCGACCTGCTGCCCTCCGACCTGGTGGGCACCATGATTTACAACCAGAACCAATCCATCTTCGAGGTGAAGAAGGGGCCGATTTTCGCCAACCTCGTGCTGGCCGACGAAATCAACCGCTCACCGGCCAAGGTGCAGAGCGCCCTGCTCGAAGCCATGCAGGAAAAACAGGTTACCATCGGCGACACCACCTATCCGCTCGACCTGCCCTTTTTGGTGCTGGCCACCCAAAACCCCGTGGAGCAGGAAGGCACCTACCCACTACCCGAGGCCCAGGTCGACCGCTTCATGCTGAAGGTGCACGTCGACTATCTCAAGAAAGCCGACGAGCTGGAGGTGATGCGCCGCATGGCCAACCTCAGCTTCGTAGAAGATGTGCAGCCGGTGCTCACGCAAGCCGATATCTTCGGCATTCGCCAGCAAATCAACCAGGTGCAGATTTCCGACACGCTGGAGAAGTACCTCATTGAGCTGGTGTTTGCCACCCGCCGCCCGGCCGATTACGAGCTGCCGGAGTTTGCCCAGGCCGTGCAATTCGGGGCCAGCCCGCGGGCCAGCATTGCCCTGCACCGCGCCTCCAAGGCCGTGGCTTATCTGGAGGGCCGCGACTACGTGCTGCCCGAAGACATCAAGGAAGTGGCGGCCGACGTGCTCAACCACCGCATCCTGCTCACCTACGAGGCCGAAGCCGACGGCATCCGCACCCAGGACCTGATTGAGGCCATTCTGCGCAAGGTGCCCATTAGCTAGTAAGAATCAGGAAAAGGTTTTGCCTTCACGCTACTTTGCTGCTCTATTTTATTCGCACAAAAAAAGGCTGACCGTGCGGTCAGCCTTTTTTATGCCATGTAGCAGAAGTTTATTCTACTACCACGCGTTTAACCACGAGGTCGTTGCCGGTTTTCAGCGTCAGAGTGTAGATGCCGGGGGCAAAGCTGCTTACGTTGAATTCGGTGGTGCCGCCGGCGGTGGGCAGGCTCAATTGGCGCGTGAGCACCACTTGGCCCAGCGCGTTGCTGAGCGTAGCGGTGGCGGCATGCAAACCCGCAGGTACCGTGAGCTGGAAGCTCTGGTGCGCGGGGTTCGGGTACAGATTCATCGTGGCAGCCAGCGCGTCATTGCGGGTGCCTGACAGCGTGCTCAGCGTAACACTCAGGGCAGGACGGAACGAAGTGCCAGCTACGCTTAAGTCAGTGAAGGCGATGCCATCGTTGGAGGCGAAGAAAGTGCCGACACGCAACGGCGTCTCGTCTTGGTAGGCGAGACCGAAGTTGGAAGTGCTGAGCTGCCGCACGGCAACGAAGAAAGTGCCCGAAACGGCAATGTTGGGGATAGATACCACGTCATCGCCGCCAGCCAGCGGACGCACCCGTGCCGGCGAGGTGTACAGTACGGTACCCGGGTTGCCGTTGGAAGCTGCCGACAGGATGAGAACTTGATAATTGTTCGAAGCAGTGGCGGTGCCAATGAACGTGGGCGTAACCGCCGATACAGACGATGACGCGGCGTTGGTGGTGTATTTTGAGTAGAAAGTGGCCGTGTTAACGGTGGTGGAGTTGGAGCCGAAACCGCCCGCGAAGGTCGTCACCGCAGGATTGGTGTAGGAAAGGGTGCCGGCCGAAAGAGTTTGTTGCGTGCTGGCCGTGTTGTTGCCGGCGGCATCGTCGGCGGGCACGGCCACAGTCACGGTATTGGTGCCGGTAGCAGCCGTAACGGGATAAGCCGTGAACGTGATGGTGGTGCTGGCATTAGCGGCAATAGCCGGGATAGCCTGCGTAGTGGTGTACGTGGTAGCCCCGCTCACCGTCAGGGTGGCGTTGCGGGCGGTGCTGGCGGCACTACCTACGTTCTTAATAACGGCACTCACAACCACCGGCGATGCGTAGCTCGAAACGGTGCCCAGCGTGTAGATGGTTTGCACGCTCAAGTCGTTGGCATACACTACAGTAGGAGTGAAGCGGTAAGTGCGGCCGGCATCCGGGCGTACGTTGCCGCTGTAGTTGAAGGCGCCGGTGGCGTTGGTGTAGAAGCCGGTGATGAAAGTGGCCGCGCTCCAAAGCGTGGTGCCGGGGCCGGTTTTGTTCACCAAAACGGTTTGGCCGTTGGCCGAGCTCGAACCTTTCAGGCCCACTACGGCAAAGCGGTAGTCGTCGGCGTTGGGGCCCTGCGTGGCGGTGTTGTACACAAACTCCACGTTGTTGGTGGTTTCGTACAGCTTCACCTGGAAGCTTATCGAACTGTATTGCAGGTCGTAGAGCGCCGTTTTGTCGCTCACGTTCTTCCACTGAATGGTGCACACCCGGTTGGGGGCCGTGCCCGTGGTAGCCACCCGGTACTCGGTGCCGCCGGCGGCGGTACCCGCTGCCAGGTCCATGTTGAAGGGCGCAATGATGTTTACGTTGGCCGGGTTCGTGCTGGAGATAGGGTCGGGAATGGTAGGGGTGGTGCTTTCCTGCAGAAATAGGGCGGCTGCCGAAGGCGCCGCGGCCCCCAGCCGGATAAAGCCGTTCGTGTTCAGTACGAACTGCGTGAAGGCCGCGCCGTTGTAGTTGAACGTGAAGCCAATGTTTTGCGCCGCCGAGTTGTCGTCGTCGGTGTTGGCCGTGGCAATGGCCGCGCCCGTGGTGCCCAGGTCGGTATAGGTACCGGCCACGTTTTGCGCGTTCGTGGGCGTGTAGTTGAAGGTTTGCGCGTGCGCCAATACGGGCAGCAAGGCAACGGGCAGCAGCCGACTAGCTCGCTTCAGCTGCGTTTGTAGGGATGAGAACATGAAAAAGGGAAAAGGTGGTGAATATGAAGAGGGGAAAAAACGAAACAAAAAAAAGCTCAACAGCCAGCTACTGGGGGTGCTCAGGCGTAAGCTGCGCCCAAGTTACGGCCGCAACGAGCAAAGCGTTCGATAAAAGAGCCAGGCTGGCCATGTGCAGGGCCCTAAGTGCCCGCCGCCGATACGGCTTGCATTAAAGTCACGGCATTGCCGGAAGGGTTGCATCCCGCCACGGGCATAAAGGTGCGCGCCGGCTCGCCCGGGCGCAGGGCCAGGCCGTGGGTATAGGTCTTGTCATAGTAATCGAGCACCAGCTCCACCATGCGCTCGAAGTCGCCGGCCTCGACGGCCGCCAGCGCCTGCTGGGTGGCCAGTCCCCCCAGGCGCTTGTGCAGCCGCTCGATGGCCGCCGCCAGCTCGGCGGGGCTTTCGGCGCCGTATTCGGCGGCCAGCTTGGTCACGCGGGCTTCGCGGGGCACTTGCAGCACGTAGCGCGGGGCCTGACGCATTTGCTCAAATAAGGCCACCGGGATGGTGAGGCGCCCAATCTGCCGGCTTTCGTCTTCCACCCACACCGGCACATTAGGGGGCAACTGCAGCAGGGCGGCGGCCAGGTTGTTTTCGAACTGCTCCTGCGTCGGCTGGACGGGCTGCCCAATGGCCCCAAAGGCCGAGCCCTTGTGGTGGGCCAGCCCTTCGAGGTCGAGCACCGGCTGCCCGTGCTCGGCGGCCAGCGCGTGCAGCACGTCGGTTTTGCCGCTGCCGGTGAGGCCACCCAGCACGCGCCACGGCCGCGGCTCGGCAAACGCGGCCAGCACCGCCCGGCGGTAGTCCTTGTAGCCTTTGTCGAGCAAATGCACTTTGAAGCCGGCCAGTTCCAGCAGCCACAGCACGGCGCCGCTGCGCATGCCGCCGCGCCAGCAGTGCAGGCGCACTTCCTTGCCGGGGGCCAGCTTTTTGGCCTGTTTCACCATCGCCGACATCTTCGGCCCAAAGAATTCGAGGCCCAGGTGCACGGCCTTCTCCTGGCTTATCTGCTTGTAGGCCGTGCCAATGCGGGCCCGTTCCTCGTCGGTGAACAGCGGCAGGCTGAGGGCGCCCGGCACGTGGCCCTGGGCAAACTCAATGGGCGCCCGCACGTCGAGGATGGGGTAGGGCAGGGCTTCGAACTCGGCAAGGGGGTGGCGGGGCATGGTGGGCGGTGTACGGACGTAAAAAGAAAACAGTCGGACGCGCGCGTCTGGTGCGTCCAAGGCACCCCGGAGGCACCCACCACCGGTGGCGGGCGCCTCCGGGGCCGTCTGGATAGGCCCGGCAGCGGTGGCGGGTGCTTCCGGGGGCATCTGGACAGGCCCGGCAGCGCTGCCCGGTGCTTCTGGAACTGTCCGGATAGGCCCGGCAGCGCGGCCCGGCCTACCGCAGCTGCTGCTTATACAGCTGCACCGTGTTTTCGAGGCCCAGGTAAATGGCGTCGCAAATCAGCGCGTGGCCGATGCTCACCTCGGCCAGTTCGGGCAGCTGCTGGTGCAGGAACGCCAGGTTGTCGAGGTCGAGGTCGTGGCCGGCGTTCACGCCCAGGCCCAGCTGGCCGGCGCGGGCGGCGGTGGCGCGGTAGGGGGCCACGGCGGCTTCGCGGTCGGCGGAGTACTGCACGGCATAGGCTTCGGTGTAGAGCTCAATGCGGTCGGTACCGGTGCTCTGGGCCGCTTCCAGCAGGCGCAGGTCGGGGTCGAGGAAGATGCTGACGCGGGCGCCGAATGATTTCAGCTCGGCCACCACCTCGCGCAGAAACTGCTGGTGCGTGATGGTGTCCCAGCCCGCGTTGGAGGTAATGGCGTCGGGGGCGTCGGGCACCAGCGTCACCTGCTCAGGACGCACCTCGCGGCACAGGGCCAGGAAGTCGGGCGTGGGGTTGCCCTCCACGTTCAGCTCGGTGCTGACGATGTGCTTCAGGTCGCGCACGTCCTGGTAGCGGATGTGGCGCTCGTCGGGCCGCGGGTGCACCGTGATGCCCTCGGCTCCAAACCGCTCAATGTCGCGGGCGGCCTGCAGAATGTCGGGGCGGTTGTGGCCCCGGGCGTTGCGCAGGGTGGCCAGTTTGTTGATGTTGACGCTGAGCTTGGTCATGTTTTTCAGGGCAAGAGGGTGCGGGGGTAGGAGGGCAGGAGGAATTTGAAAAAGCAAAAGAACGTCATGCAGAGCGCAGCGAAGCATCTTGCTCGCGCAGCCCAATTCATTCGATTGGATTACTTGCTGCGGGCAAGATGCTTCGCTGCGCTCTGCATGACGTTCTTTGCGTCGTTCTGTTTGTCCAATTGCCTCACCACTCCACCTCATCATGCTCAAAAACGACATCGACGCCGCCATCAAGCAAGCCATGCTGGCCAAAGACAAAGTGCGCCTCACCGCCCTGCGCAGCATCAAATCGCAGATTATGCTGGCCGAAACGGCCGAGGGCGCCAGCGCCGCCGGCCTCACGCCTGAGGCCGAGCTCAAGCTCCTCAACAAAGCTGCCAAGCAACGCCGCGACGCCGCCACCATTTATAAGGAGCAGTTCCGTTCCGAACTAGAGGCCAACGAGCTGGCCGAGCTGGCCATCATCGAAGAATTCCTGCCCGCCCAGCTCACCGAAGCCGACCTCGTGGAGCGCCTCGTGCACATCATCCAGCGCGTGGGCGCCACCGGCCCCTCCGACCTGGGCAAGGTGATGGGCGTGGCCGCCCGCGAGCTCTCGGGTCAGGCCGACGGCAAGCGCATCTCCGACGTGCTGGGCCACCTGCTGAACAACACGAACCTGTAATGAAATTTTGAGGGTTGAGTTTTAAGTGTTTAATGAGCAGCTATTGGGGATTCCAGCAAAAGCGCAACTCAACATTCAACCCTCAAAACTCAACCTTTTCAACATGACTGCCCTCGACATCCTGCTGTTGCTGCCCATCGGCATCGGAGCCGTGAAGGGCTACCGGCGCGGGCTGGTGCTGGAGGTGGTGTCGCTGCTGGCCTTCGTGCTGGCGGCAGTAGGCGGGCTCAGCCTGCTCTCGGCGGCGGTGCCACTGGTGCGGCAGTACGTGGGCGATGCTTTCGGGATGCTGCCGCTGCTGTCGTTTGCGCTGGTGTTTGTGGGCATTATGTGGGGCGTGCACCTGCTGGGCGGCCTGCTCAAAACCGCCGTGCACCTCACCCCGCTGGGCGTGCTCGACAACCTGCTGGGCGGCGCGGCCGGCGTGCTGAAATGGCTACTCGGCCTGAGCCTGTTGCTGCATGGCACGGCGCTGGCAGGCCTGCCTCTGCTTTCAGCCAACCTCGTGGCTGGCTCGCAGGTGCTGCCCATTGTGCGGCAGGCCACCCCGCTAGCCCTGCAAATCACCGGCTACGTGCTGCCCATCGCCCAGGACCTGCTGGTTCGGATGCGGGCAGCGTTTGTGAAGGGTTGAGTGTTGAGGGTTGAATGTTGAGTTGCACATGCCCCCAAATCCTTCCTTCAATTCAACATTCAACCCTCAACACTCAACCCTTCAAAGAATGCGCCTGCTGCTGCTCGACAACTTCGATTCCTTCACCTTCACGTTGGCCGACTACCTGCGCCAGCTGGGAACCGAAGTCATCGTGCGGCGCAACGACGTGGCATTATCGGAGCTGCAGCAACTGGTTTTTGATGCCATCGTTCTCTCGCCGGGCCCCGGCACGCCGGCCGACGCCGGCGTGATGCCCGCCGTTATTCAGCATTACCACCAGCGGGTGCCCATGCTGGGCGTATGCCTGGGCCACCAGGCGCTGGGCGAGTTTTTTGGCGGCGAAGTGGTGCGGGCGGCGCGCCCGGTGCACGGCAAAGTCTCAGATATGCAGTGCGCCCCCCACGAGCCGCTGTTTGCGGGGCTGCCTGCTATTCAGCCGGTCACGCGCTACCACTCGCTGCTGGTGCGCGAGCCGTTGCCCGCCGCCCTGGTGCCGCTGGCCCGCACCACCGGCCCGGTACCCGAACTCATGGCCCTGCGCCACCGCACGCTGCCGCTCTACGGCGTCCAGTTCCATCCCGAAGCCCTGCTCACGCCGCACGGGCTGGCAATTTTGGGCAATTGGCTCCGTTGTTGTATCATTGCCGAAACCGCCGGGAATTGACGAGAAACGAGATGGAATTGCGCCGCCAGCACCAACACGGGTACGAGTACGTGGACGAAGGCCAGGGCCCCGTGCTGCTGCTGCTGCACGGCCTGTTCGGCGCGCTCAGCAACTGGCAGGACGTAGTGGAGGAGTTTGCGTCCGACCACCGCGTCATCATCCCCCTGTTGCCCATCTACGACATGCCCCTCACCCAGGCCGGCGTGCCGGGCCTGGTGGCTTATGTCGAAGGCTTCGTGAAAGCTCTGGCGCTGCCGCCGTCGTTCACGGTGCTCGGCAACTCGCTGGGTGGGCACATTGCCTTGGTGTATGCCCTGAGCAACCCGGCCCGCGTGAGCCGCCTCGTGCTCACCGGCAGCAGCGGTTTGTTTGAAGACAGCATGGGCGGCTCCTTCCCCAAGCGCGGCAATTACGCCTATGTGCAGGAGCGGGTGGGCTACACTTTTTACGACCCTGCCATTGCCACCCAGGAACTGGTTGACGAAATCTTCAACGTCACCAACTCCAATGCCAAGTGTCTGCGCATCATTGCCATTGCCCGCTCGGCTCAGCGCCACAACCTGAGCAAGGAGCTGACGAAAGTAGCGGTGCCCACGCTGCTGGTGTGGGGGCTGAACGATACCATCACGCCCCCGCCGGTGGCCCACGAGTTTGCCCGCCTGCTGCCCCAGGCCGAGCTGCGCTTCCTCGACCACTGCGGCCACGCCCCCATGATGGAGCGTCCCGCCGGCTTCAACGCCTACCTGCGCCACTTTTTGCGTACTACTGCCACGGCGCCCGCCGCCGCTGCCTAAACGGCGGGTATCTTTTCGGCGGCTCGATTGTTGTTCGTTAAACCATCACGCCCCCGGGCACTGTTTTATTTATCCTTTCCACCCATATCGTCCTTATTTGCCGTTTACCTCATTATTAGCCTGAATAATATGCCTGCCCTGCTCGCCGAGGACTTACTCAACGAAATGATTCCGCCCCTGAAAGGCACCGATTCGGCGGGCAAAGCAGCGCGCTGGCTCGATGAGTTTCACGTGGCCCAACTGCCGGTGCTCGACAACCGCCACTACCGCGGCCTCGTGACCGAGTCTGACCTGGCCGATTTCGACGACCCCGAAACCCTGCTTTCCGAACTTTCGCTCGGCTACGCCGATACGTACGTGCGCCCCGACCAGCACTTTTACCGCGTGATGGAGCTGGCCATCGAAAATAAAATCCAGCTCGTGCCCGTCGTCGATGAGCACCAGGAGTACGCGGGCGTGGTCACCATTGCCGATGCCTTGGCTGCCTTCGGTCAGCAGCCGGCCGGCGGAGGTCAAGGCGGCATCATCGTCCTCACCATGGAGGAGCGCGACTACTCGCTCACCCAAATCAGCCGCTACGTAGAGGAGAATAATGCCAAGGTGCTCAGCGCCCTGGTAGCGCAGGACGAAGTCGACCCCGCCCGCATCCGCCTCACCCTCAAACTAAACACCGACAACCTGACCCGCATCACCGCCACGCTGGAGCGGTTTGGCTACGTGGTCACGGCGCAGTTCAGCGGCACCGCTGCCCCCAATGAGGACGAGCAGGACCGCTACGATGCCCTGCTGCGGTACCTGAGCGTTTGATAAGCGGGTGCTCGGAGTCTTCTTACTATTGCTGCGGATGCTGTTGGCCAGCCCGGCCATTAGCCAGGCGCCCGCCGACACGCTGCCCCGCCCGCTGAAACCTGTGGTAGCGCCCGCCGATACGCTGGTGCGCGTGCTCCCCTGCCAGGGAGTAGACCGCGCGCCTGTGGGCTCCATCCTGTTTTTGGGCAATGCCGTCACCAAGGAGCGCATCCTGCGGGTTGAGCTCGACTTTCGCGAAAGCGATACGCTGGCCGTGGCCGACATAGCCGGCCGCCTCGAAGCCAACCGCAGCCGCTTGTTCAATTTGCAGCTGTTTCATGCGGTGGTGGTGCAGGCCAGCTGCAGCGGCGGGAAGTGGCTTATCGTATTCGGCCTGCAGGAACGACTCTACACCTTCCCGGTGCCCATCTTCTCGCTGGCCGACCGCAACCTGCGCTCCTGGCTCGACCGCTCCGACCGCTGGCGCCGGCTCGATTACGGTGTGCACTTGGTGCGCACCAACTTCCGCGGCCGCAACGAGCAAGTCAGTGCCAACCTGCAACTTGGGTTCAACCGCAAGTACGAGTTGTTCTACGAAGCACCTGGCCTGGGGCACTACCGCCGCCTGGGCCTCGGCGCGGGTGTGTCTTACTACCAAAGTCACACCCTCGACTACATCACTCTAGCCGACCGCCTCGTGCCGTTTCGGGCCGATGAGAGCTTTCCCATTCAGCGCTTCTACGCCACGGCGGGGCTGCGGCTGCGCCACACGGTGCAGTTCCTCACCGCGTTCGATGTTTCCTACCACCGTGAGCGAATTACCGATTCCATCAACTTTTACAACCCCGTGTATTACCTGGGCCGTACCCAGCGCGAATACCTCGACCTGACGCTCACCAGCACCCGTAACCAGCGCAAAACCTTTGCCTACCCGCTCACCGGCCAATACGCGCAGGTCTCGCTTTCACACCGCGTCTTTCTGGGGGGTGTCGCGCCCGGCATCACCACGCTGCACCTCAGCTACTCGCGCTATCTGGCGTTGGGGCACAATTTCTACTACAGCATCGGCCTGAGCGGACAAACGCGCCTCGCCCGGCACCTGGCCTACGCCGACTCCCGCGCCCTGGGCTACGCCGACCTGGTGCGGGGCTACGACGAGTACGTTATCGACGGCCGGCACTACGGCCTGGTGCAGCAGGGGGTGTCGTATGCTTTGTTAAAGCCCCGCGCCATTCGCCTGGGTAGCATCGACAATCCCAAAATCAACACCATCCCGCTCGCCGTCTACCTCAATATCTTTACCGACGCCGGCTATGTGGTCGCGCCGGTTGTACCGCCCCAAAACCGTTTGCCGAATCAGTTATTAAGCTCCGTTGGCCTCGGCCTGCACCTGGTCACGTACTACGACCGGGTCTTTACCGTCGAGTATACCCTGAACGGCCTCGGCCAGACAGGCTACTTTTTCAGAGCCGAATTCCCCATCTAAATGGTTTTGCGCCCGGGCTCCAGGTTATTAATTTGTTGTGAATCTTCCGGCGGACCCGCGCTTGCTGCTGGCATAAGCGCGTTCGCCCCTTCCGCATGAAAATCGCCATCCTCGGCAAGCCCTTCAACGACGAAGCCGCCCCCGCCATCCAAGCCCTGCTCGACGACCTGGCCGCGCGCCGGGCCGAAGTCCGCATCGGCGAATCCTTCCGCACCTTCCTCGACAACCGCCTGCGTCTGCCTCCCGGCACCACCGAGTTCCGGCGCGGCGACTCGTTGCGCGGGGTGCAGTTCGTCCTCAGCATCGGCGGCGACGGCACCCTGCTCGACACCGTCACCTACGTCGGCAGCCTGCAAATCCCCATCCTGGGCATTCACACCGGCCGTTTAGGCTTCTTGGCTACCATCACCCCCGACCGCATTGCCCAAGCCATCGACGCCCTCTATAAAGGCCATTTCACCCTCGAAGAGCGCAGCTTGATTCGCGTCGACACCGACCCCGACGTATTCGGTAGCCTCAATTTCGGGCTCAACGAGTTCAGTGTCCTCAAGCGTGACACGTCGTCCATGATTGTGGTGCATACGTATATCGACGGCGAGTACCTGAACTCCTACTGGGCCGACGGCCTGGTGGTGGCCACTCCCACGGGCTCTACCGGCTATTCCCTGAGCTGCGGCGGCCCCGTGATGCTGCCCCAAACAAACAATTTCATTATTGCTCCCGTATGCCCCCACAATCTGAATGTGCGCCCCTTGGTGGTGTCGGACCAGAGCGTGATTTCCTTCGAAATCGAAGGCCGTAGCACCAGCTATATGCTGGCGCTCGACTCCCGCTCCCTTCCCGTCGAAGCCTCCGTTCAGATTGCCGTTCGCCGAGAAACATTCAATGCCCGCCTAGTAAAACTCAACCACGTAAACTTCCTAAGTACCTTGCGCAGCAAACTCAACTGGGGTTTGGACCGCCGAAACCCAGTTGGCATACAAGTCTAACGGTCAGTTTTTTTAGGAAAAAATGGGGGAAACTTTTTTTAGTTCCCGATTAGGCCTACTTTTGTCACCGTCTGAAACTGCGCATTCACTGCACTGCCCTCACACCTCGAAACTCGAATCATCATTTTCGTTGCCTTATGAAAAATATTTTCACTTATTCCTCGGCAATTGCGCTTGGGCTGGCCTTGGTGGCCACACCGGATGCAGATGCTCAGCAGTTCAGCAAGCGCAAGCAATACAACTCGATTGGCTTCAGCCTGAACGCCATGAACTATTTCGGTGATGTTACGCCGGTTACTAACTTCACCAGCTTGCGCCTCGGTGCTACCCGCGTAGGGGCTGGCGTATCCATTACCCGCCGCTTTTATCCGCGTGTGTCTGGTCGTTTTGGCGTTTCCTACGGCCGTATCTCGGGTGATGATGCTCTGGCTGCCAACCAGGACGACCCCAACGCTCGTTTTCGCTATAATCGGAACTTCTCTTTCCGGAACGACATTCTCGAAGCTTCGGCTGTTGCCATCATCGACCTGATTGAAAACCGCAACAACTATTTGAAGCGCCCGGACTTTGTGCCTTATGTATTCGCGGGTGTTGCTGGTTTCTATCACAACCCGAAAGGCTTGGTAGGGCCTAATGCTGGTGGTGGACTGACCGAGGGCGAATATGTTGCCCTAGCTGACGTGCAAACTGAAGGCCAAGCCAGCAAATACGGACAGACCCAATTCTCTATTCCCTTTGGTGGTGGTATCCGTTACCGCATCAACCGGAATTTCGATGCAAGCCTCGAAATCGGCTGGCGTAAAACGTTTACCGATTATCTTGATGACGTGGGAGGTAAGTTTGCTGACCCCGCCAAACTGGTTACACCGGCTCAGCAGTATTTCGGTCGTAATATTACCCGTAGTATTTCTATGCCAGATGGTAACTTTAACGCTGGTACTTTCCCTGGCTTTACGAATCCCACCGCGCAACGTGGTGACGTCGGCAATAAAACCGACTGGTACATCGTTACCGGCGTTACGTTGAACTACATCTTGACGCCCCGCATCAAGAACCCCAAATTCCGCTAACCAGCGGCCGCTGGTTGAGGCCCTTTCCTAGCCAGTAGATTGTTTAAATGACAAATTCGATTTTCAACACCGCACTCCTCGTTTGCCTTGTGCAAGCGGGGAGTGCGTTTTTTTGTGCATCGGCTCATGCACAAAACACCAGCGAACTGGGCATAGGCATCGGCGCTACCAACTACCGCGGCGAAATTTCACCGGAGTACCAGCTGCAGAATAGCCGCCCTGCCTTCACCGTGTTCTATCGCAAAGACGTATCGGTGCCCATCACCCTGCGGGGGGGCCTCACCGCCGGGTTGCTACGGGCCGATGACGGCAACGTGAGCGGCTCCAACGGTGGGGTGCCGCCCTTGCTAGGCTATCGGCAGGCCAACACCAAGGGAAGCATTCTGGAAGCATCGGCAGTGGTGGAGTATAACTTCTTGGACTACCACTACCGTACCGATAAGATACATTTTACGCCGTATCTGTTTGCGGGCCTAGCAGCTTTCTACGCCAATACCAGCACCGTCACCAACAATTCCCGCCTCGGCAATGACCTCAACCGGGACGGAAGTATGCTGGGCTTCTCTATCCCGGCGGGAGCTGGCTTGAAATATGCGTTGTCGGAGCACCTCAATCTGGGACTGGAAGTGGGAGTGCGCAAGGCTTTCACCGACCAACTTGACCATTTGGGCGACCAAGACCCGCTGCTGGTGAACCCGCACGACCAGGATTGGTATTACTATAGCGGCTTAAGTCTGTCCTATACTTTTTATAAAATACCCTGCCCCAGCCAATACAAAAAGAATAAAAAGCTGCTCAAATAGCTGCTGCGAGGGGCGAAGAGGCTGAAAAACAAAGGGCTTTGCCCGGGTTATTACCGCTGCATCAGTACAAGTAACGCCGCTGAATGCAACCATTTCCGTAACTTGCGGGCTCTTTTAGCGAAACCGCAAAGATGACCGGCAAGGCCGAAATAGATACTCAAAACATCCCTGCTCATGTGGCCGTCATCATGGACGGCAATGGGCGTTGGGCCAAGAAGCGGGGTGGCCTGCGGGTGTTCGGGCACCAGAGTGCCATCACGGCCGTGCGCGAAACCGTGGAGGAAGCTGCCCAACTGGGGGTGCGCTACCTGACGCTGTACGCCTTCTCTACCGAAAATTGGAACCGTCCGGCTCTCGAGGTAATGGCCTTGATGCAACTGCTGGTGCACACCATTCGGCAGGAAACAGCCACGTTGCTCAAAAACAGCATTCGTCTGGAGGCCATCGGCGATTTGAGCACGTTGCCGGGCAGCTGCCAGCGCGAGTTGGCCGAAGCTATGGAGCTGACCAAGGGCGGCCGCCGCATGACGCTGGTGCTGGCCCTGAGCTATAGTGGGCGCTGGGACCTGACCCAGGCCGCGCGGCGCATGGCCGAGGATGTGGCCAGCGGCCGGCTTCAGCCCGCTCAGGTAAGCGAAAGCACGGTGGCGAGCTACTTGGTAACGGCTAAGATGCCGGACCCGGAATTGCTCATCCGCACTAGCGGCGAGCAGCGCATCAGCAATTTCTTGCTGTGGCAACTCGCTTATACGGAACTATACATCACGGATTTGCTGTGGCCGGATTTCCGGAAGGAGCATTTTCAGGAGGCCATTCGGGCCTACCAGGGCCGGGAGCGGCGCTTTGGTAAAACGAGCGAGCAAGTGACTGTCTCTTAAATTCTTGTAATTTATACTGTGCGTAATTTAGTTGTAAGATTAATGCTGGCCCTGGGCCTGCTGGGCGGCGCGATGAGCCAGCCGGTGCGGGCACAGCAGGCCGTGGGCGACGAACCTAAAAAGTACCAGTTGGGCGGCATCACCGTGAGCGGGGCGCGCAACTTGGACCCCAATACGCTCATTAGCCTTTCCGGGCTGCGGGTCGGCGACGATATCAATATTCCGGGCGAAGAGATTGGAAAATCGATTCGCAAGCTGTGGGGCCAAGGCCTGCTGGGCGACGTGAGCGTGACCATCGCCCGCATCGAGGGCAATAAAATTTACCTCGACTACAACGTGAAGGAGCGCCCGCGCTTGTCGAAATTCACATTCTCGGGCATTCGCAAGGGCCAAACGGAAGACCTCACCAAGAAAATTGCCCTGATTCGGGGCAAGGTGGTGACCGATGCGCTGCTGAACAACACCCGCACGCAAGTGCGCAAGTTCTTCGTGAACAAAGGCTACCTGGATGCCAAAGTAAACGTGGTGCAGGTAGCCGATTCGTCTTTGGCCAACAGCGTGGCGCTGCGCATTGACGTCGATAAGGGCTCAAAAGTGCGCATTCACGACATTGCCATTGAGGGCAATAAGGCTTTCTCGGACCGCAAGCTGAAAGGCAAACTGAAGAAGACCAAGGAACGCAAACCGTATAAGATATTGACGGCGGGCAAGTTCCAGCGCAGCGAGTACGAAGAAGACAAGAAAAAGCTGATTGAGTTCTACAATGCGGAGGGCTACCGCGACGCCGCCATTGTGAGCGATACGCTGATACGCGACGACCAAGGGCTGGCGTTACGTATCAAGGTGGACGAAGGACCGAAATACTTCTTCCGCCACATCACTTGGACGGGCAACTACCTCTACGACGACAAGACGCTGGCCAACGTGCTGGGCATCAAGCCGGGCAGCCCGTATAGCAAGGAAGTATTGGACAAGCGCATGAATTATAACCCTACGGGGCAGGATATTTCGTCGCTGTACCTAAACGACGGCTACTTGTTTTTCACCATCGACCCGGTGGAAACGAAAGTAGACGGCGATTCCATCGACATTGAGATGCGCATCAGCGAGGGCGTGCAGGCGCACATCAAAGACATCAACATCTCGGGCAATACCAAGACCAGCGACCACGTGCTGCGGCGCACCCTGCGCACGCTGCCCGGTGACAAGTTCAACCGCGAACTGCTGATTCGTTCGCAGCGCGAAATTGCAACTCTGGGCTATTTCGACCCCGAGAAAATTGGCATCAACCCCATCCCGAACCAGGCCGACGGCACCGTGGACATCAACTACACAGTGGTGGAAAAGCCTTCGGACCAGGTGACGCTGTCGGGCGGCTGGGGCGGCTATGCCGGTTTCATCGGCACGGTGGGCTTGGTGTTCAACAACTTTTCGCTGCGCAAGGCCGGCAATTTCCGCAACTGGACGCCGGTGCCCGCGGGCGACGGCCAGCGCGTGGCCCTGAACGTGCAAGCCAACGGCGTGCAGTACCAGGCGTATTCGCTGTCGTTTACGGAGCCCTGGCTGGGCGGCCGTCGGCCGAACTCGTTCTCCTTTAGCCTCAACCACAGCGTGCAGCGGGCCGGTGCAGCGCTGGATGCCGCTTCGGACCAGTTCATCAAGGTGAACAGCGCCACGGTGGGCCTGGGCCGCCAGCTGCGGGTGCCGGACGACTATTTCACGCTCAGCAACTCGCTGTCGTACAGCCAGTACCAGACGCAGAATTACATTGCCATTGCCGGTGCTACTACGGGTACGTTCAACAACATCACCCTGAACACCACCCTGGTCCGCAACAGCATCGACAACCCGACTTATACGCGCCGCGGCTCCTCGCTGAGCCTGAGCCTGAACCTGACGCCCCCGTATTCGCTGCTGAATAATAACCACACCAGCAACGAGTGGATTGAGTTTCACAAGTGGATGTTTGATGCGTCGTGGTTTACGCCCATTGTGGGCAAGCTGGTGCTGAACACCCGCGCCCACTTCGGCTACCTGAGTACTTACAACTCCAACCGGGCCGTAGGGCCGTTCGAACGGTTTAAGATGGGCGGTGCGGGCCTGGGCTACAACGGTGGCGGCAACTTCCTGGTGGGGGCCGACTACATTGGCCTGCGCGGCTACGACGACCCCGGCCAGACGTTTGCCATTCCCACGGCGCAGGCCAACCAGGCGGGCGGTATTGCTTTCAACAAGTACGTGCTGGAAATGCGCTACCCCGTGAGCCTGAACCCAGCCGCGACGGTGTACGTGCTGGCCTTCGCGGAAGCCGGCAACTCGGTGGACGCTTACACCAACTACAACCCCTACAAGCTGTACCGTTCGGCTGGGGTGGGCGCCCGCATCTTCATGTCGGCTTTCGGCCTGCTTGGGTTTGACTACGGCCACGGCTTCGACTCGGTGATACCCAGCGTGCCCAATGCCGGTACCCGCGACCCCAACCACTTCCACTTCATCATCGGCCAGCAAATTCGCTAGCAGGGCACTAGCGGGCAACATTTCACGTTTCCTCTCCTATGAAGAACTTAAGTGGCCTGTGGCTGGCCTTGTTGTTGCTGTTGGTGGTGCCGGGCGCGCGGGCGCAGAAGTTTGGTTGGGTCGACTCGGAGTTTATTACGAGCAAAATGCCGGAATATGCCAAGGCCAAAGCCGAGCTTGATGCCCTGTCGGATACGTGGCAGAAGGAAATAGAGGCCCAGAAAAAAGACCTCGATAAGCTTTACCGCACGTACCAAGCCGAAGAAGTGGTGCTCACTGAGGCAATGAAAAAGAAGCGGCAGGACGAAATCCTGAAAAAAGAGCAAGACATTAAAGCCTACCAGAACAAGCAGTTTGGCTACGAGGGTCAGTTGTTTAAGAAGCGACAGGAGCTGAACAAGCCGGTGCAGGACAAGGTGTTTGAGGCTTGTGAAAAAGTAGCCAAAAAGAAACAATTGGCGGTACTGTTCGACAAATCCGGCGACTTGACCATGCTTTACACCAATCCGGCGCACGATTACACCGAATTTGTGTTAGAGGAACTGGGGCTGGGTGCTGAGGACCGGAACCAGCCCGGCCCGAAAGGCGCCGTGAAGACCGTGGCCCCGCCCAAAACGCCCGTTGACCCCAACTTCGAGTCTGACTCAGGTGCGTCGGAAATGGCCCCGGCGAGCAAGACGCCGACGAAAACGACGCGGCCTGTGAAGAAGCCCGCGAAGTAATTACCTTTGTTCCAACATTTTTCTGACCCTTTTTCTTTTTGATGAATCTCGTGAAAATCTTTCGTCTGACGCTCGCCGCCGCTCTGCTGACCGCCGGAACCCTGGCCGCCACTTCGGCGCAGGCCCAGGCTCCCCTGAAAATTGGGTACACCGACGTGCAGTACGTGCTGTCACAGATGCCCGAAAGCAAGCAAATCGAATCGGAACTGAAAACCTACAATTCGCAGCTGGAAAACCAGCTCAAGAGCAAATCTTCCGAACTGGAAACGAAATACAAAGCTTACCAAGCCGGCGAAGCCACGATGACCGATGTGGTGAAAGCCGACAAGCAGAAAGAGCTCCAGAATCTGCAGCAGTCCATTCAGGAGTTTCAGCAGAGCGCTCAGCAGTCGTTGCAGCAGAAGCAGCAGACACTGCTGAAGCCGGCCCTCGACAAGCTGCAGAAGAACATTGACCTGGTAGCCGACGAAAACGGCATCACTTACGTGTTCAACTCCGACGGTGGTGGCAGCCCGCTGCTGCTGCACGCTCCCAAAGATGGCGACATCTCGGACATGGTGCTGAAGAAAATGGGCATCACGCCGGGTGCCAATGCTCCCGTGGTGCGCCAGCCCACTAACGCTCCTGCTCCTACTCCAGCCGCGAACAAGACGACGCCGAGCAAGACCAAAATCAAAACCAAGTAACGCTTAAATGGCCGCTACGGCGACCAGAAAAAGCCGGAGCATCCGCTTCGGCTTTTTTTGTGCCACACAGGCTAGAAAATGATGGAAGACACGCTAGATGGGGATTTGCTGGGCGCAGGTCCTGACGAAGAGGGCGATGAGCTGTATGAGCACCACCGCATCGTCGTCGACCGCGGGCAGGAGCTGTTGCGCATCGATAAATTCCTGCAGAACCGCCTGCGCAACACTTCGCGCAACAAGATTCAGGAAGCTATTCGCGCCTCGGCGGTGGAAGTGAACGGTACGGCCGTGAAGCCCAACTACCGCATCAAGCCGCACGATACCATTACCATTACCCTGCCCGAGCCACCGCGCGACGTACGCGTACTGCCAGAGGAAATGCCGCTGGACATTCGCTACGAGGACCCGGAGCTGCTCATTGTGAACAAGCCGGCGGGGCTGGTGGTGCACCCCGCTTTTGGGCACTGGCAGGGTACGTTGGTCAACGGTCTGGCCTTCCACCTGGCCAACCTGCCCACGGGGCGCAACGGCGAAATCCGGCCCGGGCTGGTGCACCGCATCGACAAGGATACCTCGGGCCTGCTGGTCATTGGCAAAACGGAGTACGCCATGACGCACTTGTCCAACCAGTTTTTTCACCACACCATTCAGCGCAGCTATCTGGCGCTGGTGTGGGGCATGCCGCCCGGGCCCACGGGCACCATTCGGGGCCACATTGGCCGCAGCGTGCGCGACCGCAAGGTGCAAGCCGTGTACCCGGAGGGAGACCAGGGAAAAGCCGCGGTAACGCATTACGAAGTACTGGAAAGCTTCGGCCCCGTCACGCTCATTCGTTGTGTGCTCGAAACCGGCCGCACCCACCAAATCAGGGTGCACATGCAGTACCTCGGCCACCCGCTTTTCTCCGATGCTACCTACGGCGGCGACCGGATACGTGTGGGGCAGAACACCGGGGCATACCGTGATTTTGTGGAAAGTGCCTTTCAGCTAATGCCCCGCCAAGCGCTGCATGCACGTTCTCTCGGCTTCGTGCATCCTGTGTCGGGCGAGCAGCTGTTCTTCGAAGCCGAATTGCCGGAGGACTTTGCGGCGGTGCTGGAGAAGTGGCGCGAATGGGCGTCGCAGCGCGCCTGAAATACACCCATAAAAAAAGCCCCGCCGTGAAACAGCGGGGCTTTTTTTATCTACCATCAGCGGCTACTTTTTCTTGGTAGTCGTGGTGGTCTTCTTCACGGTGGTGGTTTTGGCCGGAGCTTTGGGCTTGGCTTTCAACACATCAATGTTGTTTTTGGCACCTTCGTTGGTGGGGTCCAAAGCGAGTACTTGCTCGAAATTAGACTGTGCAGTTGCCTTGTCGCCTTTCTGGTAGTTGTAAACACCCAGGTAACCATAAGCAGCCACAAGGCCTTCTTTGAACTTGGACTGGTCAGCACCTTCGGCCTTCGAGAGTTCAATGTATTTCTCGTAGTGAGGCTTCGCCAGGCCTTGCTTGCCATCGGCATCACGTACGGCATTCACCTTGGCGCGGGCCAGCACGGCCGGTGCGTAAGTGGGCTTTGCTACGTTGATGATGCCATACACGCTATCGGCCTGGGCGTACTGCTTGTTGTTGCCATACGCCACGGCCAAGCGGAACTGGTCGGTCAGGTCGCCGCCATTGGCCAGCTTTTGCCGGTACACGCCAATTGCCTTGGCGTAGTCCTTGTTGGTCATGTAAGCTGTTGCCAGGTCGTTCTGGAGGTCAGCTTTTTTAGCGGGGTCAGTCGTGCTGGCAATGGCCTTGTTGATGGTCGCGATGCCTTCGGCCGGCTTGCCTGCGCGAGCCTGGATGCGGCCCAAGTACGAGTAGTCCTCTGGGATGATTTTCTCAGCAGGAGCTATTTTCATGTAATTGTCCATCGCCGCTAGCGCGCCCGTAAAGTCGCCGGTTTCGTACAGCGAGTAAGCCTTCAGGCGATTCATGGTGAGGTTGTTGGGGTCAGCAGCCAACACCTTGTTTACCTCCGTCAGAGCCTCCGGGTACTTCTTGCTCAGATACAGGAACGAGGCGTATTGGGCATCCGTAGCAGGCGAGCGCTCAGCCAGGTCTGTGTACTTCTTGATGTTCTGCAGCGCCAGGTCGTACTGACCGGCATAGTAGTACATGTCGGCTAGCTCCCGGTAAGCCGGCGCGTAGCTGGGGTCCAGTTCTACGGCCTTGTTCAAGGCTTCGCGGGCCGCATTGTAGTTACGGGCCCGCACGTCGAGCACGCCTTTCTTGTAATAAGCCTGGGCGTAGCTCGGGTTGGCGGCAATGGCGCGGTCAAAGCTGGTCATAGCTTCGCCTCCTCCGGTTTCCGAGTGCAGATAGATGTCACCACGAGCCACCATCAGGGCCGGGTCGTCTTTCTTGAAAGCCGTTTGGGCAGCCGTCAGATAGGTCTGCGACTTGCCGGCTTCCTTGATATCCGCTTCACCGTAGGCCTGCGCAATCATGGTCAGGACCTTGGTGTCTTTGTTCTTAGTGGCTTTGGCGGCGGCGTCAAACTGTGCTTCGGCCGGACCCAGCTGGCCTTTGGCGAGCAGAGCACGGCCAGCAGCTACCTGGCCAAACGGCGTCGAGCCGGCGGCCTTGTTGAAATAATAAGCGGCCGAGTCCGGCATGTCGCGCATCTGGTACAAACGGCCCAACTCAAAAGCCGTTTCGGGCGAAGAGCCGGGGCGCAGCATAGCGCGGGCCTCATTGTAGCGGCCTAGCTCAATGGCGCGCTGGGCTTTTTGTACGTCTTGGGCGGTGGCCGCCGTAGTGCCTGCTGCCACAAAGAGGGCGGCGAGCAGCGGCTGTTTCCAGGGCTTGAAACTCATAGGATGATGAAAAGATGAAAAGCGTAAGTGAAAATGGGTACGCGCAACTAGCGCTTACAGTTTAGGCGTGGTCACGATGCGGGCCTGCATCTGGGCCGGCAGCAAGCCCGACTTCTGAAAAATCAGCTGGCCACTCTTGCCTGCTACAAAGGATGCAAACCCTGTGCCTAATCCGGCCCGCGCCTCCCGACTGATGATGTAAAGGTTGCGCCGGAGCGGGTAATTCTGCAACTCGCGGTGCTCAGCGAGCTGTTGCGGGGTTTTTTCAGCCAGGTATACCTGGTAGGGTTGGATGTAGTCGTTGGGTGTGGGGTTGGGCCGGGCAGTGATGCTGGCGACGCGCACTTTGTTGGCAAATTTCATGGCGGCTGGGTCGTCGCGGTCCGAAATCCAGTTCACGCCCACCACGCCAATGGCGTTCGGGTGCGTCGCAACATAATCCAGTAATGTGGGGTTCGATGTTGCGGCAAATACGCGGGGTGTCAGCGCGGCACCGCGCGTCACGGAGTCGCGCACGAAACGTGCCGTGCTGCTGCGGTTGGCATCAAACACCACATTGATGGCCGCCAAGCCCTTCTTCCCACTAATTTGACTCCAGTTAGCGGTTTTGCCGGTGAAAATGTCGGCCAGCTGCGCTACTGTGAGCAGCGAATCGGGGTTGGCGCGGTTCAGGACAATGGCCAAGCCATCAATGCCAATGTGGGTGGTGCGCGTGGTGATTTTCTGCTTCTCAAAGTCCGCCTTCTCCTCGGCGTTCAACTCCCGCGACACCACCGCCAGCTTAATCTTGTCGTTCACCAAATCCACCATCACCTTCTCCTCCGGCTGAAAAGACGTCTTCAAATGGGCGTTGGGGTAGAGCTTTCCAAACGTATCAATCTCCGCCTGCAGAATAGGGGCAAAGGTTTCGTCAACGCCCACGGCTACGGTGCCGCTGGTGGGCGTATCCTGCGCGCCGGGCGTGCCCGGGCCGTTGCAGGAGGCCACTGCCATGGCGGTGGCCAGCACAGCCGCCGCGCTGGTCGTCAAAAATTGCGTGCGCTTAGTCATGGTCATTTGAAGGAGTGTTTTTGCGAAACTGGGCTTGGTAAATGCGGTAAAAGCGCAACAGTCCGTAAAGAACGAACACCGAGCCCAAAATGCGGCGCGCAATTGGCCCCAATGTGATAATGCTGCCGGCGGCAGGTACATCGGCCGTCCACCACAGCCAAGCGCCCAGGCCCACGTAAACCAGGGCCATTATCAAAGCAAAGTAGCGAACCAGGCGTTGAGGCGACTTCCCGAGTCGTTCCTCCGTTGTTGGGATATTGAGCATGAGGCGATAAGCGCAGGAATGGAGATGGATAAACCGTAAAACGCCGGTTAAAGGTTCGGATGGCTCGAAGTCAGCCCGGAATCAGCGCACAAAAAAGCCGAAAATTAGCCGCTTTTCATAGTTGCGGACAATTTTCGGCTTTTAGGCAGGCACCTTCCAATGGCTAGGGATGGCCGCTATTCAAACTGAAACGTGATAGGCAACGTGAAGCGTACCGGCACGGCACGGCGGTTT
The DNA here is from genome assembly GCF_022811645.1 of Hymenobacter monticola. Classification (NCBI taxonomy): domain Bacteria; kingdom Pseudomonadati; phylum Bacteroidota; class Cytophagia; order Cytophagales; family Hymenobacteraceae; genus Hymenobacter; species Hymenobacter monticola. The sequence continues at coordinate 2,132,586 of NZ_CP094534.1, forward strand.
TGCAGGCCCGGCGTCCAGGCCGGCATCTCACGAACCACGTGTGCTGCCGCTTCTTCAGTGCCGTAGCCCAAGCCTTTAAGCACCGTCACCTCGCCGATGCTACCGTCCGTTTGCACCACAAACGATACAAACACCTTGCCCGATACCTGAGCGGCCAGCGCTGCGGCCGGAAACCGCAAGTGCTTTTGCAGATAGCGTTGTAAAGCCGCGCGTCCACCCACAAAATCGGGCATCACTTCGGCATACAGCACCGGGGCGGGGGCGGGCACCGCGGCCGGCCGGGCCGAGTCAGAGCGTGGGCCCGTGCTCAGGCCAGTACTGCCCGTGGCGCCATCGGCATCCGCCACGCCGGTTTTAGCCGGGCCGGTTGGGCCCACATCGGGGAGAAGCTTCGAGTCGGCCTCCGGCTTCACTTCCTTATCGGGGGCTACCTGCGTCTTAATGGCTGCATGTGGAACCACGGTCACGGCCGGGTGCACGGCGGCGGGTGGGGGAGTGGGCTTAATTTTGGGGAGTTCGTAAATCTGTGGACGCGACTCCGTCACATGAGGCAGCATGGGGTCTGATATCGTTTTATCAGCGAACAGCTTTTTAGCTGTCATCACAGCTAGAAAAAGGAGCGAGCAGGCGGTGAGCGAAATGACCAGTGCCGACCCCAAGTGGCGCTGGTAGGACCGGCGCAGTTGATAAGCGCCGTAAGCCTGGTTGCGGCCGTCGAAAACGATGTCATCGAGCGAGCCAGTAAGCATGATGGACGTGGACATGGCAATGGATTGAAATGAATAATCAAACCCAAGCCATCTGCGCGGGGGCCCTCCGCCACTGGCTTGCCCACCCTCAACGTTGGATATAGTTGGTATAGTATGCAAGCATACTTTTTTCTTTAGCAATTTGAAAAACGAAAAACCCCGAACCCAGCCGCGAGGCTTTGTTCGGGGTTTTCTTGGTGCTGGCATTAAGACCAGTACTGTTCCTTACTGGATTTTGAAGGTAATCGGCACCGTAAACGATACGCTTACTGCGCGGCCGTTCTGCTTGCCGGGGATGAACTTGGGCAGGGTTTTCACCGCCCGAATCGTTTCCTCGTCCAAGCCCGAACCCAGGCCTTTCACCACCTTCACATCCGAAACGTCGCCTTGGGCATTCACCGTGAAGCTCACGAAAATGCGGCCTTCGACTTGGTTGCGGAGTGCCAGGGGCGGATACTTAGTGGCTTTCTGGATGGCTGCTACGATGGCACCGTTGCCGCCGCCGCCGGGCAGCTGGGGCATCTGCTCCACGTAGGTGTAGACTTTGTTTTCTACTACCTCTTCCACCACTTTGTCGCCTTCGCCCGAAAGTTCCGTAAGGTCTGGAGGAGCGGCATCGGTGTTGCCTTTCACGGTCACCGTCGACACAGCTTTGTCCTTCAGTTCTTCCTGGTCCGGCACCTCTTCCTTTTTCACTTCCTCATCCTTCTTCACCACCGGCGGGGTGAATTTGATGGTGGTGAGTTTGGGGGGCGGGGGTGGCGGTGCCTCGGGGGGAGGCGGCGGGGGTGGGGGCTTGGTTTCGTCCAGCGGAGGAGCGTCCATCAGCACGTTCTCCTGCAGGTTTTTCTTCGGCTCTTTCGGCATCTTATCTTTCAGATACTGCGAAATGAGCGGGAAGGCAATCAGCAGCAGGAAAAAAGCCGTGGCAATAATCAACGCCCGGGTTACGTGGCGCTGGTACAACCGACGAAGCACGTAGGCTCCGTACGCCTTATTGCGGCCCTCAAAAACGATATCGTTTAAGCTGGCCTTGGCGATTTGCGCATTGTCCATCATAAGCCAGATTCTTTAATAAGGTCTAAGTCGTCTTTGAACACCTTCACCAGCGCGTATTTCTTCTGGTTCGTGATATTCATCTCATCCAGAATGTCCACCATGTTCTTGTACTTGGCGTCCTCCGTCGGCTTGATGAGGATGATGGGCTCGGGGCTCTGGCGCTGGCGGTCCAACAGAACTTTGCGGATGCCATCGGCCGAATAATTGGTCACTTTCAGCTCGGGCTTCGGTACGGTTTTGTCGTTGGGCGTGTTCAGGCCGAAGTAGTAATACGCTTTGTTATCCTTGCCGAGCAGGATGGTCATGGCCTGCGAGGCCTTGATTTTGGTGTCCTCCACGTCGTCGGTTTTCTTCACCGGCATCGTGAGCTGCATCACGTTGGGCTTGGCGAAGGTAGTCGTCAGCATGAAGAAGGTGAGCAGGAGGAAGGCCAAGTCAACCATCGGGGTCATGTCGATTTTGGTCGACATTTTCTTGGCCCGCTTTTTCCCACCTTTCCCACCGGAATCGGCTTTTCCTTGAATTTCTGCCATGGGATTTACAAAAGTGAATGAACCGGAAAATAAAAGGCTTGCGTGGCTAAGTCGAAATTACTTAGCAGCAACGGGCGCGTTTTCCAGGTCGGTAATGAGGTTGAAGCGGTTGATGTCGCGTTCCTGCAACAGCTTAATCACCTGCTGCACCGTGGGCACGTCGGCGTTGCCGTCGCCTTTGATGGCGATAAACGTTTGCTTTTTGAAAAGCGCCAGGTTGGCCCGGCGGGCTTCCATTACCCAATCAATAAGCTGATTATTGAGCGAGTCAATCGGAATACCCGGCTGTTGCGAGTTAAGCGACTTGCGTTCTTCCTTCTCTACATTGAGATAGGAACCCAACTGGTTGATGGGAAGGCCGAAGTTGGGCAGATTGCTGAATTCCTTGGCTTGAGCCGCCGTAAAGTTGACGCCGTACTTGGCAGCAACCTTTTGCAGAATCTGCGTTTTGGTTTTTGCGTCATCAACCCCAAAAAACACGCGCTTCTTGTTGTCGATGGTCAGCGTAATCACGTTGCTCTCGGGGAGCTTAATCTCCGAGATGGAAGATGGCGTGTCCACTACCACCGTCTCTTCAGGGGCGAACTTGGTGGTGAGCATGAAGAACGTCACCAGCAAGAAGGCCAGGTCCACCATCGGCGTCATGTCGAGCGACGGCGAGGTACGGTGCGGTTTTACTTTAGGCATTGCGAGGTGGGATTAAAAGGGGGCAATTCGTTCTGGATTAGCTGAACGAATCACCCCGCATTTTAGTGCATCGGTGAAAGACGGAAATTAAACCGTCCGAACCGGCTGGCCCGCGTTGTTGCCGTGCTGGCCGGCAAACGTTTGGATAATGCTGAAACCGGCTTCGTCGATGCTGTAGGTCAGCTCGTCAATTTTGCTGGTGAAGTAGTTGTAGGCTACGATGGCAAGAGCCGATGTACCGATACCGAGAGCCGTGTTGATAAGAGCTTCCGAGATACCGTTTGCCAGAGCTACGGCGTCGGGGCTACCGGCTTGGGCCAGAGCGGCGAAGGCGTTAATCATGCCGAATACCGTACCGAGCAGACCGGTCAGGGTGGCGATAGAAGCCAGCGTCGAGATGATAACCAGGTTCTTTTCGAGCATCGGCAGCTCCAGAGCAGTGCTTTCCTCGATTTCTTTCTGGATAGCCAGTACGCGCTGGTCGGTGCCCATCGAGGTTTCACGCGACATTTCGTTGTACTTCAACAGGCCGGCTTTCACCACGTTGGCTACCGAGCCTTTCTGCTGGTCGCACACGGCGAGAGCGCCGTTGATGTCGTTGGCGTTCAGCTTCTGACGTACGCTGCGCACGAAGGACTCGATGCTCTTGCTGCCTTTGGCTTTGCTGATGGTGAGGGCCCGCTCAATGGAGAAGGTGATAACGCAGAGCAGCATGGTCATCAGGATGGGTACGATAACACCACCCTTGTAAACTATACCCAGGTAGTCGCCAGCCATGGGGTTGTTTTTGTTGTCGCCGCCTTGGAAGTGGCTGCCGTCGCCGAGCACGAACTTATAGACTACAACGCTGACGATAAAGGCAAGGATGATAACCAGGACGGAGAACAGCGAGGCTCCACCGCTGCTTTGGGCTTCGGCTTTAGCGGCCGTAGCGGCGGGCCGGGGGCTCGTATTCATGGCATTTTTCTGTTCCATTGTTCCGGAGTGTTTGGGGTTGGTTGTTTGAAGTAGTTGAATTGAGTGGGTAAAGAAAAAGCAAAAAAAGTTGGTTAGAAACGCTGCAACGGCAGGGGCGCTTTGAAAATCCCGCAATGAATAGGATTAAAATAGCACTTACCTAAGGTCAAAATGTCTCAGTGCCGTCTTAGCTGGGCAAACCTAACCAAAAACAGCCGCCCGACCAAAGAAAAACTGACCGGGGCTTACCTAATCGGGATATAAGGGCGAAAGAAATCTGCCAACGCTAATTCGAGCCCTTGGGTTGGGCAAGGTGCTGTTTGGCCTGCTCCCAATACACATCCATCTGGGCCAGCGTGAGGTCGGCTAGCTGCTGGCCGCTGGCCGAAGCAGCGCTTTCCAGGTACTGAAAGCGGCTGATAAACTTGCGGTTGGTGCGCTCCAATGCTTCTTCGGGGTTGATGCCGGCAAAGCGCGCAAAGTTCACCAGGGAAAATAGCAGGTCGCCGAACTCGTCGGCAGCGCGCTCAGCGTTCATTTGGTCTGCTTGGCCGTGGCCGTATTCCTGGCCAAACTCGCGCAATTCTTCTTGCACTTTCTGCCACACCTGCGTGGGCTCTTCCCAATCGAAGCCGGCGCCGCGGGCTTTTTCCTGGATGCGCATGGCCTTCACCAGGGCCGGAAGGGAGGTGGGCACGCCGCTCAGCACGCCCTTATTGCCTTTTTCCTTCAGTTTGAGCTGCTCCCAGTTGCGCTTCACGGCGTCTTCGTCGTCGGCCTGCACGTCGCTGTAGATGTGCGGGTGGCGCGAAATGAGCTTTTCGCACTGGGCGTTGAGCACGTCGGCGATGTCGAAAGCGCCTTGCTCGGCGGCAATGCGGGCGTAGAAAATCAGGTGCAGCATGACGTCGCCCAGTTCCTTTTTAAGGTCGGGCAGGTCGTCGCGCAGAATGGCGTCGCTGATTTCGTAGGTTTCCTCAATGGTGAGGTGGCGCAGGCTTTGCAGGGTTTGCTTTTTGTCCCAGGGGCACTCAGTGCGCAGGCGGTCAAGCACGTCGAGCAGGCGTCCAAAGGCTTCGAGCTGGGCCGGGCGCCGGGCGCTGGTAAGCAGGGCGGTAGGGTCGGGGGAGGAATTTTCCATTGTTCCAAAGATAAATCCGGCGCCGTCAACCGGGCATTCATGCCTAATTTTGGTCTTTCAAAAAATCTACTGCGTGACTCTTATTAAATCAATCTCCGGCATTCGCGGCACCATCGGCGGGCCGGTTGGGCAGGGCCTGACGCCCCTCGACGTCGTGAAATATGCCGCTGCTTACGGCTCGTGGGTGAAAACCCAGGCCACGGCCAGCAAGCTCATCGTGATTGGGCGCGACGCCCGCCTCTCGGGCGACATGGTGAGCCGGCTGGTGGCCGCCACGCTGCAAGGCCTCGGCCTCGACGTGTGCGACCTGGGCCTGAGCACCACGCCCACCGTGGAAATGGCCGTACCCGCCAAAAACGCGGCCGGTGGCATCATTCTCACCGCCTCGCACAACCCCAAGCAGTGGAACGCGCTGAAGCTGCTCAACGCCAAGGGCGAATTCATTTCCGACACCGAAGGGCAGCAGGTGCTGGCTTCGGCCGAAAGCGAGGACTTTGATTTCGCACCGGTGACCAAACTGGGCGAATACACCACGGACGATAATTTCCTGACCACGCACATAGAAGCCATCCTGGCGCTGCCGCTGGTGGACGTGGAGGCCATTCGGGCCCGCAACTTCCGGGTAGTGGTAGATGCCGTGAACTCCTCGGGCGGCTTTGCGGTGCCGCAACTGCTGGAGGCATTGGGCGTAACGACCATCGAAAAGCTGCACTGCGAGCCCACCGGCGACTTTGCCCACAACCCCGAGCCGCTGCCCGAGCACCTGCGCGACATTGCCAAAGTGCTGGAGCGCGGCGGCTTCGACCTCGGCATTGTGGTGGACCCCGACGTGGACCGCTTGGCCCTGGTGAGCGAAAATGGCGAGATGTTCGGCGAGGAGTACACGCTGGTGGCCGTGGCCGAATACGTGCTGAAGGCCCTGGGCGGCGGCAACACCGTGAGCAACCTGAGCAGCACCCGCGCCCTGCGCGACGTGACGGAGAAGGCTGGGGGCAGCTACGCCGCTGCCGCCGTGGGCGAAGTGAACGTGGTGACCAAAATGAAGGAAACCAACGCCGTGATTGGCGGCGAAGGCAACGGCGGCATCATCTACCCGGAACTGCACTACGGCCGCGACGCCTTGGTGGGCATCGCGCTGTTCCTGACGCACCTGGCCAAGTCGGGCCTCACGGTGAGCCGGCTGCGCAACTCGTACCCGAGCTACTTCATCTCGAAAAACAAGATTGAGCTGACGCCGGAAATCGACACCGACAACGTGCTGGTGCAGATGCAGAAGCGCTACGCCAAGCAGCCGGTGAACACCATCGACGGCGTGAAGATTGAGTTCGACAAGGAATGGGTGCACCTGCGCAAGTCCAACACCGAGCCCATCATCCGCATCTACGCTGAGTCCGATTCCAATTCGACGGCCGACTATCTGGCCCAGAAAATCATCGGCGACATCAAGGAAATCATTGCCGTGAAGGCATAGGCGACAGGGCCCGGGACTAGGTTCCGGGCCCTGCTTGCTTCGAGGGCAGCGAACAGCGGGCGGTATGGTTTCGGTTAAAAGTCCGACGTTTGTATCTTCATAGCCTCATCCATTGGATGCACCCACGTCCACTGGATTGGTACCTTTTTCATCTTATGGCCCTCACCACCTCCACCGCTCCCGCCTACGCCTACTTCGATAACGCCGCCACCACGCCCCTCGACCCGGAAGTGCTGGACGCCATGCTGCCGTTTATGCAGCTCCACTACGGCAACCCCAGCAGCCTGCACGGCCCCGGCCGGCAGGTGCGCTCCGCCATCGAAAACGCCCGCAAGACGGTGGCCCACCTGCTGAATGCGGCCCCGGCCGAAATCATTTTCACCAGCGGCGGCACCGAGGCCGACAACTACGCTGCCTTCGGTAGTGTGCGCACGCTCGGCCTGAAGCACGCCATCACCTCCAAGCTAGAGCACCACGCGGTACTTCACCCCCTGCAGGCGTTGGCCAAAACGGGCGAGTTGGAATTGCACTACGTGAAGCACGACGCGCAGGGCAAGCTGGATTTGGGGCATTTGGAAGAAATGCTGGCCGCGCAGTCGCGCACTTTCGTGAGCTTGATGCACGCCAACAACGAGATTGGTAACCTCAATGACATTGAGGCCATTGGCGAAATCTGTGCTCGCTACGATGCCGTGTTCCATACGGATACCGTGCAGACCATGGGCCACTACCGCCACGACGTGCAGCAGCTGAAAAATCACTTTCTGGTGGGTTCGGCCCACAAGTTCCACGGGCCGAAGGGGGTAGGCTTTATCTACACCCGTAGCGGGCTGCAGGTGAGCCCGCTCATCCACGGCGGCTCGCAGGAGCGCAATGTGCGCTCGGGCACGGAGAATGTGTACGGCATTGTGGGCCTGGCCAAGGCTCTGGAAGTTGCGGTGCGCGACCTGGCTGCCCACCAGGCCCACGTGCAGGGGCTCAAAACCCGCTTCGTGGAAAAGCTGCGGGCCGAAATTGACGACGTGCAGTTCAACGGCCTCTCCGAGTATGCCGACCGCAGCCTCTACACGGTGCTGAGCGTGAGCTTACCGGCCTCGGCCATCAGCGAGATGCTGCTTTTCAACCTCGACATCAGCAAAGTGGCCGCGTCGGGCGGCTCGGCCTGTACCAGCGGGGCGCAGGCCGGCTCGCACGTGCTCGAAGCCCTGGGCTGTGACCCTGAGCGCGCCACGGTGCGCTTTTCGATGAGCAAGATGAACACCGCCGCCGAGGTGGATTACGCTGTGGCGGCGCTGGCCAAGCTCTATCGGCCAGTAGCCGTCTAGGGAAGGTCAATTTTGGGAGCTGAAAGTTGGATTAAAACCTGCTTTTTGCCCAGCACTCAGCCCTCAAAACTTAACACTTTCTTAAAACTGTCCGGTGGCCCCGCCACCACCTGAATGGCCGCCGCCGAATTCGAAGCCGCCGGTAGCGGGCGCATCGGGCGCGTGGGCGGTTTGGGCCTGAATCAGGTTTTCGAGGTTGAAGTGGCGCGGCTCGTCGTCGGGCATGGAGGTGAGGCCGCCGCGGGCGGGGCGTAAGAAGCGGAGGAGCGCGCCAGCCAGCACCGTGAGCAGGGTGCCCGCGGCCACGGCCGCTACTTCGGGTGGCAGTAGCGAGCGGTAGTGCCGCAGGGTGAACAGCGAAAACGCCAGCGCCAGCAGGCCCAGCAGCAGCAACGGCCGGTCGGCCCGGCGCAACCCCAGCACGATATAGAGCAGCGGAACACCAGCCGTGAGGGCATAGAATACCGGCGCAAAGGGAATTTGAGTGGAAGTAAATTCGTGATGCAGCTCCGCGCTGCCTTCGCGCACCACGAGGTAGTTGCCGGCTAGGTACAGCACCGCCAGGCTCAGCACCTTGAGTGTGAGCAAGCAGTTGGCGTAGTAGTCGGTCAAGTACAGGTTAGCCGCGTGCTGAGCCAGCTTACGATACAACAGCAGCAAGCCTCCGGCAGCACCCATCAAGAGGAAGGGCAAAAGCATTTGGCCCTTTGGGCTATTCAGGCCAAATAGTGCCACTAGCAGCAGCGCGGCGGCCACGGCCGCTGCCGTCACAACGGCATCGGCGTAGCGCAGGGTGGCGGCCACCAGCAAGGCCAGCACCAGCAAAACCACGAGGTAGGTAGCTCCCAAATCGAGGTGGTAGCCGCCGCGCTGGGGCCACAGGTATTCCGAAAAAGCGTAGTAGATGAGGCCGCTGGCACTGCTCAGCCCTGCATATAGCAGGGCATTGTCGACCCCCGCGTGGTAGCAGCGTTGCTCTTTGATTAGCAATTCCAGCAGCGCAAAACAAGCCACGCAAAAAACCAGCCCCGATGCAAACGGCGTGTGGCTACCGGTCATCAACAGTAAAAAGCTGCCTCCCAGCGCTACCCCGAGGCAAGAGAAAATGAACAGCCCCACGCGCAAGGGCCAAACAGGCCTGTAGTATTCCAACGGGTAAAGGGCTTCGATGGCTGCCAGCTGCTCGGAGTTTGCCAACTGCTGCCGCTGCCAGCGCGCCGCCCGTTTTCGTAGCGCCGAGTTGAACGCCCAGTCTGGATTGTAAGCCCGTATTTTCATGCTTGCGGGGAGGAAAAGGGCGGCTTGGGAGCATCGGCAGGCCCGTGCATGATTTTCCGGATGTTGATGAAGAAAAGCACTACCAGCACGGCCGACGTTGGGAGCAGGAAAAAGGCCGCCATAAAAACAGCATCCGAAGGCAGCAGCAGCAATAGCTCTACCAGCACGTAGCCTGTGGCGAAATAGGCGTAGCCGGCCGCCAACACCAAAAACCAGTACGACTGCGTACGCCGGGCGTACCAATACAGCCCCGCGCACAGCGCCAACATCACCACCACATAGCTTAGCCCCAGCGGCTCGTAGAGGCTGGTACCAACCAACGAAGTAGCCAGCGCAGCCAGGGCCAGGTTGCTGCCCAGCAAGAGGTAGGTAAAGGCAAAATGCGCCTTGCGGCCCTGGTGCTCAGAATAGAAGCCCGCCGCCATTAGTAAGACACCCAGCACAATGGCAGCTCCGCGAATGTGCTCGTTCCAGAATTCGTTTTCGGTGAGCACGGCCAAAGGCGCTACCGTGAGGCCCACCCACGACGCCAGCGCGGTTAGGCCCATGGCCAGCACGCCGCGGTGGTCGAACCAATAGGCCAGCGGCAGGAAAACCAGCGCCGGCACCGCCGTTGCTAATCCGTAGCGACTGCCAAACAGGCCGTACTGGTATTGCACATAGCCCTCCAGCACCACAAACAGCAGGCAGCCCAGTAGCAGCAGGTAGTCGGCCCCAACCGAGGTTTTGGGAATCATGCCCCAAGTGAAAGGCGCCCGATGCCGTGCCGCGTAGCCGAAGCACGCCGCCATGAGGGCGGCAATGACGGCGATGATGACGCCGTGGCTGATGGTGTCAATGTTCTGGTAAATCAGCACACCCAGGCCCCCGGCCAGCAGCGTGATGCCGAGGTACAGCAGGGCCCGCAACTCGTAGTGCAGCGAAAAGGGTTGGGTGCTTTCGGCGGCGGCAATGGAGGCGGCCTGCTCCGGGGGGAGCAGGTTGCGCCGCTGCAAGTCGGCTAGGTAGCGGGCAGAGGGCGGTGCGGACATAAGGCAAGCGCGCACCGGCTTGGGGCGGCGGGCACAGCCGCAAGTACGCCACCGGCCGGATAAATCGAGTAGGAGAGCGGCCGGCTTTATTCAATCGGTTGGCGCTGGTGCTGCAGCAGCTGCTTCAGCCCAAACACCAGCAGGCCCGCCACCAGAATAAAGCCGGCATCGGCTAGGGTGCGTTCCAGGCCTTCGCCAGCCAAGCCAAGCTGGCCGATGGCCAGGCCGCTGCCAATGAGGGCCGCGGCCGGCATGAGCGCCAAGGCAATGAGCGGACCAGCGATGATGCTGCGCCGGTAAGCCGCCAATATGAGGATGCCCGCCAGGGCCCCGGCGCCGGCCACGCTCAGCTCCTTCACGCCGGGGTGGCGCAGGCTTTCTACCTCGGCATTGCCCACAAGGTCGGCCACGGTGGCGGCGCCGGTGGCCAGCAGCGCGTGCATGGTCAGGAACGCGGCCAGCACAAACACGGCGTAGCCCACCGCAGTGGAGGCCACGCCCCGGCCCGCGAGGTTCCAGTTGCGCAGCACCAGGCCCAGCGGCATCTTGGCCAGCGGCTCAAAGCCCGGGGCGATGATGCTGGAAGAGATGAAGGCGATGGTTTGCGGCACGGGGTCGGACACGAGGCCGATGGCCGCCAGCAGCCCGCCCAAGGCCATGAGGGAAAGGTAATTGGCGTTGATGCGGGCGCTGTAGCAGAGGCCGGCAATCATTTCTTCCCAAATGGCTTCGTCTTGGTCGGCCTTTATCTGGGAGTGGTCGGCGGGGGAAATGATGCTGGCAATTTCGGCCGTGGCTATCGACAACTGGTCGTCGTTCGGCACGGCAGCGCGGGCCAGGCGGAGCACTTCGTCGGCGCCCCGGTTAAGGACTTGCAGCGTGAGCACATCGCCTGCCGGCTTGCGCGAGCCGCCCGGCTGCACGCTCAGGCCGATGACTTCGGGCAATTTTTCGAGCTGTTGGCAGAGGGGTTCGGTGGCCGCCGCAGGGATGGTGAGCGTGAAGGTGCGATGCATAAGAGAATAAACGGCGTGGCTTGGCGGCCCCGTGCTGCCGTGGCTGAAGACGAACGGATGCCTATCTTACGGGCAGTCGCCTACAAATGACCGAGCTTTAAAGCCTGGCCAACATGCACGACACGGTGGAATGAGCGGTAGAATGGCCGAAGTCAGGCGGGAATAGCTACTTTTCGGCTTCCTTCGTAAACACCCAGCGAAAACGAATTTCCGCATGGCTGACATCAATATTCAACGCAAAAAGGTCTCGCCGAGCCCATGGCTGCTGGTGCTGCTGGCCGCCGTGGTGCTGGGGCTGGCTGCTTACTTTTTCCTGCGCCCCGACCCCGCTGATGAGCCCGCCCCGCCGGCCGCCACCCCGGAGGCCACTGCCCCCGCCACCACGCCCGATACGTTGGCCGCCGCCGCCGCCGTGGACCAGGCCACCCGCCGCGCCGCCATCGATGCTATTCCGCAGGCCGACACCACCTCTGCGGCCGGCAATCAGGATACGGCCGAATCGTTGGCCGCCCAAGCCGCGACAAACCCGGCCGCGCCCGATTACGCCCTCAACGGCCTGCAAAAACTGACCACCGTGCTGGTGGCCTTCACCGACCGCGACGACCTGCGCGACGCCACCATCACGGAGCTGCGCGACAACCTGACCAGTGCCACCGACCGCGTGGGCGAACCCGGCGCCAGCCTGCGGCCCGGCTTTGTGGCCGCCGCCAATTTGGTGCGGGCCATGCAGCAAAAAGCGTATCCTAATCTGGAAAACGAAGTGAATGAACTGACGCGTCTGGCAGGCCAGTTGTCGGGCCGTAGCGCTACGGCCGCCGACCAACAGCAGAACAAGCAATTTTTGACCAAGGCGGCCGAAGTTGTGCGCGCGCTCAGTGAGCCTGCCCGCAATTCCTTAAACTAATTCGCTATGGAAACCTCCATCCTGCGCCGCTTGCGCGACCTAACCGATTTTGAAGTGGCCGACGGCAACCCCGACGTGCGCGGCTGGACCGTGCGTGGCGGCGACGGCCAGGCCCTCGGCACCGTATACGAATTGATTGTGGAGCCCGAGGCCATGAAGGTGCGCTACCTCGACATTGAGCTCGATGGCCGTTTCCACATCAATGAGCACGAAAACCACATCCTGCTGCCCATCGGTGTGGCCGCCCTCGATACCGATGACGACAACGTTTTCGTGCCCGCCCTCACGGCCGAGTCGGTGTTGAATTACCCGCCCTACGTCGAAATCCAAATCACCCGCGAGTACGAAGAAGCTATGCTGCGGGCGCTGGGCCAAGAGTCAGGCGCCAGCAACCCACGCTTCTACGAGCAGGAGTCGTTCGATGCCGACAGCTTCTACAGCCGCCGTCGGGCTTCGTAGAGAGTGGCAATGGTGCGAGTACCCCGAAGCTCCGCTTCGGCCCGTGAGAACGTCAGTCGTTCAACGCGAGCCGAAGCGGAGCTTCGGGGTACTCGTTCTTACTCAATTCTGCCGAATCATATCGGCCACGGCCTCTACCCAGTAGGGCTCCGAGTTCAGTGAGGGCACCAACTGCCAGTGCTTGCCGCCGGCCTCTTCGAACATCTCCTTGAATTCCTCGCCTACTTCGATGGTCGTTTCCAGGCAGTCGGCCACAAAGGCGGGGGAGAAGGCCAGCACGTTGTTGATGCCTTTGGCCGGGAATTCCTTGATGACTTCGTCGGTGTAGGGCTGCAGCCAGGGGTCGCGCAGGCGGCTTTGCAGGCGGCTCTGGAACGTAACGGTGTACTGGTCGTCGCGCAGGCCCAGCTCTTTGGCCAGCAGGCGCGAGGTGGCAAAGCACTGTGCCCGGTAGCAGTAGCGGTTGTTTTTGTTGTAGCTGGCGCAGCAGGTGCCCAGCTTGCAGTAGCCCTTGAAGCTGCCCTTGAGCACGTGCCGCTCCGGGATACCGTGGTAGCTGAAAACGACATGGTCGTAGTCATGCCGGGCCATTTCGGCCTTGCCCCGCGCCGCGAAGCTGCTGATGAAGCCCGGGTCGTCGGCAAAAGTGCTGATGAAGCTGATGTTCGGCACTATCCACCAGTCTTTCACGATGTCCATCACCTTTTCCTGCACCGAGCCGGTGCTGGCCGAGGCATACTGCGGAAACAGCGGCAGCACGATGATGCGGTCCACAGCGGCGTCGCGCAGCTCCTCCAGCGCCTTCTCGATGCTGGGTTTCTGGTAGCGCATCCCGAAGGCTACCACGTACTCCTTGCCCAGCACTTCCTTCAGCCTGGCCTGCAGGTCGAGGCCGTGGAAGAGTAGGGGCGAGCCCCGTTCATCATCCCAAAGCTGCTGGTAGATTTTGGCTGATTTTGGCGCCCGCAACGGCACCACGAGGCCCTGAAACAGCGGGTAGCGCACGGCGGCCGGCATGTCAATCACGCGGCCGTCGGTGAGGAATTCGTTGAGGTAGCGGCGCACGTCGGGCGTGCTGGGCGAGTCGGGCGTGCCGAGGTTGACAAGAAGTACGCCGATGCGGCGAGTGGGAGTGGCGGGGGAATTCATTAGAGCAAAGGTCCGAAGCAATGCGCAGATGGAAACATGCGGCGCATTAGGCAAACAGCTGTCGGCCGTCATGGGTTTGGCCCAGCTTTCTACTTCGCTCCGACCTCGCCTTGAGGGCCACCTAGCTTTTGCGCTCCGAAAGCCGTACCTTTGCGGCCCTGATTATCAAACCCATCCCTCGTGAACCCCGAAACCAAACCCCACCGCGCCGGCTTTGTGAGCATCATTGGCAAGCCCAACGTGGGCAAGTCGACGCTGATGAACGCGCTGGTGGGCGAGCGGCTCAGCATCGTCACGAGCAAGGCCCAGACCACGCGCCACCGCATCCTGGGCATCCTGAATGGCGATGACTTCCAGCTGATTTATTCCGACACGCCCGGCATCATTCAGCCCAAGTACGAGCTGCACAACGCCATGATGAGCTTCGTGTACTCGTCGCTGGAAGATGCCGACGTGGTGCTGTTCGTGACAGACATCTACGAAAAGCACGACGAAGAGCCCGTGGTGGAGCGCCTGCGCAAGATGGTGGATACGCCCATCATCCTGCTGGTCAACAAAATAGACCAGGCCGAGCAGGCCGACGTGGAAGCCAAGCTGGTCTACTGGAAAGAGCTGCTGCCCAACGCCGCCGAGGTGCTGCCCATCTCGGCGCTCAATGCCTTCGGCACCGAGCGCGTGCTGCAAATGGTGCTGGAACGTCTGCCGGTACATCCGCCGTATTATCCAAAAGACGAACTAACCGACAAGCCCGAGCGTTTTTTCGCCGCCGAGATGGTGCGCGAGAAAATCTTCAAGCTCTACAAAAAGGAGATTCCCTACAGCTGCGAGGTTGTTATTGAAGAGTTTAAAGAGGAAGACGCCATCATTCGCATTCGCGGCATCATCTACGTCGAGCGCAGCAGCCAAAAGGGCATCGTCATCGGGCAGGGCGGCGAGGCGCTGAAAAAAGTAGGCACTTGGGCGCGCGAGGAAATGGAGAAGTTTTTCCTAAAAAAGGTATTCCTAGAATTGCACGTGAAAGTGAACGAGAACTGGCGTACGGACGCAAAAGCACTTTCACGCTTCGGGTACCAATAATGTAGCGTGGACTCTGCGAGTCCGCGCTTTAAGGAACGAAACCAAACGGGCGCGGACTCGCAGAGTCCACGCTACAATCTTTCCGACCATTTACAACTAAATAACCCCGGGCACTGCCGAATCTAGGTCGGGTCGGCGGCTGGGGCCACACAACATGTCTAAGCAGAACACCATCGCCATCGTGGGGCGGCCCAACGTGGGCAAATCCACGCTATTTAACCGCCTCGTAGGCCAGCGCAAGGCCATTATGGACAACGAGAGCGGCGTTACCCGCGACCGCCACTACGGCTACGGCGACTGGATTGGTAAGAACTTCACCGTGATTGACACGGGCGGCTACGTGCACAATTCGGAAGATATTTTCGAGGGCGAAATCAACAAGCAAGTGAAGCTGGCCATTGAAGAGGCCGACGTGGTGCTCTTCATGGTGGATGCCGACGCCGGCGTGCACGGCCTCGACGAGGAGTTTGCCAACGTGCTGCGCCGCTACCAGGGCCAGAAGCCCATTTACATCGTGGCCAACAAGGCCGACACCAACCTGCGCGCCAACGGCGTGGGCGAGTTCTACTCGCTGGGCCTGGCCGTCGATGAAATCTTCGCCATCAGCAGCCAGAACGGCCACGGCACCGGCGAACTGCTCGACCAGGTGGTGAGCCACTTCGAAGAGCCCGGCGTGGAAGAGCCGGAGTCGGAAATTCCGCGCATTGCCGTGGTGGGCCGCCCCAACGTGGGCAAGTCCAGCCTCGTGAACCTGCTACTGGGCGAAGACCGTAGCATCGTGACCGACATTGCCGGCACCACCCGCGACTCCATCTCGGCCCGCTACAATGCCTTCGGCAACGAGTTTATTCTGGTGGATACGGCCGGTTTGCGCCGCAAGGCCAAGGTGAGCGAGGACATCGAGTTCTACGCCAACATGCGCAGCCTGCGCGCCTTGGAGGAATCCGACGTGTGCATCGTGATGCTGGACGCCACCCGCGGCATCGAGGCCCAGGATGTGAACATCATCACCTTGGCCGACAAGAACCGCAAGGGCATCGTCATCCTCGTGAACAAGTGGGACTTGGTGGAGGACAAGCAGACGAACACCGCCAAGGAGTTCGAGGCGAAAATCATGGAGAAGCTGGCGCCCATTGCGTATCCGCCCGTCATTTTCGTGTCGGTGCTGAATAAGCAGCGCGTGCACAAGGCCATCGAAACGGCCATTGAGGTGTACCAGAACAAGCGCCGTAAAATTCCGACCTCGCAGCTCAATGACGTGATGCTGAAGGAGATTGAGAAGTATGGCCCGCCGGCCATCAAGGGCAAGCTGGTGCGCATCAAGTACGTGACGCAGCTGCCCACGCACAACCCGGTGTTTGCCTTCTTCTGCAACCTGCCGCAGTACGTGACGGCCAGCTACACGCGCTACCTGGAAAACCGCATGCGCGAAAACTTCGATTTCAAGGGCGTGCCGATTGGGATTGTATTCCGGAAGAAGTAAGCAATGAAGTTGTTAGGGTTGAGTTTATAAAAACTTCACAAATTTTTTATTCGAGGCGGGTTACCTCTACCGTGTGCAGGTATAAAGCCTCGAATTTGAAATTTTGGCCTGTCCAGAACTTCAGAAGTTGCCTGAAATCTCACCCCCTAACTAAACCTCAAGATGAAAAAAGTATTGTTCCTCGCCCTGGCTGCTGCCTCGTTCTCGTTCACCGCTTGCGAAAGCAAGAAAGAAGAGGCTGTTGAGCAGCAAGCTGACAACGTAGAAGCTTCGGGCGAAGCCAAAGCTGACGCTATGGAAGACAAAGCTGACGCCGTACGTGACTCGGCCGACGCTAAGGCTGACAAAATGGAGGATGCTGCCGACAAGATGGCTCCTGCTACCGAAACCCCCGCTGAAGAAGTGAAGAAGTAATTCTTCGCCTTCGGGCACAAAAAAGCCTCTCCGCATGCGGAGGGGCTTTTTTATTAGCCTTCTATTTCGGTCTCGGGAGCGCCGAGGCGGCGGTTGAGCACGTTGTCGACCACCTCGAACAGACGGCGCGGCTCGTAGGTGCGCCAGGGCAGGTCGTCGAGCTGCCCGCCGAAGTTGACGTAGTTGTCCACGTTGTACTGGTGCATTTCGCGTCGCACGTGCTCCTGGAAGTTCACGCCCGCAATCCAGCCGTCTTCCACGTCCTCATACCATTCCTCGTAATAGCTGTCGTCGGAGCCGTGGAAGTTGAATACATTCTCGCCGATGAGGATAAACTTGCGGATGCCTTCATGCGTCAGAATATCGATGATATTCCGCTTGAGCTCCATGATGTCGTTTTCGATGGCGTCGTTCCACTCGCCAATGAATTCGAGCACGGCCACACCGTCTTCGTAATCAGCAAACAGAATTTTGAAGAACAGCGTGTCGGAGCCCAGGCTGTCCCACTGCGGGTGGATGTAGTACCCGTAAATGGTGTTCGTGTAGGACTCCAGACTGTTTTCAGCTTCGAAAAGGGGCGAGCGGGGGTCCTCCGAGGCGGAGTACTGCTCAATCCAGTTGTAATGGGGCTCGATGGTGTGCATAGGGAGTGGCACACGCTATGGCCTGTGCGTACCTAGAAACGACAAAAAGCCCGAATCGTTCGCCGAAATAAGCAAGCCCGTGAGGCACAAGCCGAACCAAATGCTACTGCTTCGTGGCTTCCAGAGCGGCCCGTACGCTGCCGTGTTGCTTCAGTAGTTGCACGGCCTCGGCTTCGGCAATTCCCAGTTCGTCCATCAGCATCTTTTCGCCGCGGTGCACCAGCTTTTCATTCGAAAGCTGCATGTCCACCATCTTGTTGCCCTTCACGCGGCCCAGGCGGATGAATGTGGCGGTGGTGAGCATGTTGAGCACCAGCTTCTGCGCCGTGCCAGCCTTGAGGCGGGTGCTGCCCGTCAGGAACTCCGGCCCCGTCACCACTTCCACCGGAAACTCGGCGGCGGCGGCTACGGCCGAGCCAGCGTTGCACACCACGCAGCCGGTGGCCAAGCCGGCGGCCCGCGCCTTGTTCAGCCCGCCGATGACGTAGGGCGTGCGGCCCGAAGCGGCAATGCCCACCAGCACGTCTTTGGAGTTGATATCGTGCTTTTGCAGGTCAATCCAAGCTTGTTCGGCGTCGTCCTCGGCGCCTTCCACGGCTTGGCGAATGGCGCCGTCGCCGCCGGCCATGATGCCCACCACCAGGCCCGCCGGCACGCCAAACGTGGGCGGACACTCCGAGGCATCCACCACGCCCAGCCGCCCGCTGGTGCCGGCCCCGATGTAAAACAAGCGCCCGCCGGCGGCCAATCGCGCCACAGTGGCGTCCACCAGTGCCTCAATCTGCGGCAGGGCTTTGGCCACAGTGTCTGGTACCGTGTGGTCGAGGCGGTTCATGCCGGCCAGCAACTCGGGGGTGGAGAGGGTTTCGAGGTGGTTGAATTCGGAGGGAGCTTCGGTGGTCATCATAGCGCGTGGAACGGGCTTGGGCTTGTTCGGGGAAATAGAGTTCAAACATAGAACAAGGGAGAGCCTGTTCTACACGAGTTGGCCCACAACAGGGAAATTGTCGAATACGTTGGCCGTATGCGGCGCGTCTTTGTCAAGCTCAGCCGTGAGGTCCTGGCCGGCCCAGTGCTCATAGTGCTTGCCACGCTGCCACAGCCGCGAGCGGCTCACGTCGTAAATCTGCCCTTGGTAAGCTACCCAAATTTCGTCGCGGTCCTGCCCATTGCGCAGGGCGAGCTGGCGGGCGGTGTAGGTGGGCAGATTAGTTGGGCTTTCTGGAACGGTCATGCTGAGCGCAGTCGAAGCAGCTCCATCGCTTCGTTGATTTGGCGTTGATTACTGTTGCGGTAGAGCTGCTTCGACTGCGCTCAGCATGACATTCTTTTTTTATGTTTTTAGCAGCTAATCAGCTATCAGCTCAGCAGCGCCTGCAGCCGAATCCAACGTTGCGGCAGGTCGCCTTGCGAGGCGTTCAAGTAGTCTTCGTAGGTGCAGGGCACCACACGCTTGGTGGCGTTGTCGCCGAGGCGTTCCACTTCCATCCACCACTTCTCGGCGCGGCGCGATTTGTAGAACACCAGCTTGTCGGGGTTGCCGGGCAGCACCACGGTGTAAGTAAGGAAGCGGAAGGTGCCAAAGCCCGTTTCGGGCCGGCGGTGGTAGAAGCCTTCCACGAAATACCAGAGCATGGTGGCCAGCGTGGCCGCTGCTAAACCGTTCACGTCCTGGTCGGTGCGGTAGCCGTAGAGGCCGAAGGAGCTCAGCTGCTCGTTGTGGCCGGCGTACCAGCACAGCTGCGTGGCTTCCTCGTTGCCGAGCCCGAAAGGGTAGGCGGGGTAGTAGCCGGGCGCGTCCTGCCAACGGATGGCGGCGATGTCAACGCTCATAAAATCGGCCTGACGTACCAGCGGCTCGGCCATGCGACGGTCGGCCCGCACCTCGCCCACACTCATGGTTTCGAAGTGCATTTTCTCCAGCGCCACCAGCACTTCGGGCGGCGTGAGGTACTGCTGGTGGGCCAAGTGGGCCAGGCTGAACACGAAGTTGGGCTCGTGCACCAGCATGCGGCGCAGGTGGCTGTCTTCTGGCGCGGTGCCGGGGCCGGGCTCGGCCATGTCGGGCCGCGAGTCGACCAGGGCGAAGCTGATGGCGCGGTTCTGGGTTTCGTAGGCCAGGAACTGGCCGTAGTCGAGGTCGTGGCTGCCGCCGAGCAGGATGGGCACCGTGTTTTCCTCAATCAGGGCGGCCACTATCTCGCGCAGGCGCTGGTAGGTGTCTTCCAGCGTGAGGCCAGGGCGCAGGTTGCCCAGGTCGACGAGGCGCACGGCGCCGCTGCCTTTCTGCAGGCTGTAGAAGCGTTGGCGCACCTCGTTGGCGCCGTGGCGGCTGGGGTGGCCGATGGTGCTGCCGCGCCACTCGTCCAGCCCGATGAGGGCCAGGTCGGCCGCGCGCCAGTCCGGAAACGTTTCGGTGAAGCGGGTGGCGTAGGCGGCCAGCGTGGTAGGGGCGGGCGCAGCAGCGGTCAGCGTTTCCGGCAGCGGGTCAAAAAACAGGGCCAGGTTCATTGGGGGCGGAAATGCAATTGGCCCAAAATTACACAGGAAAAGGCCGTTTGCGCGGTTTTTTGACCGTTTTTGCGGCCCGTTTGGTTTTTACCCGTATGTGCAAGGCTACAGACGGGCTCCCTGCCCGTAGCTTGGCCCGGAAAAAAGCTCTTTATTTAAGCTGAAATTCACCCGCAACGCCTTACCCAACCCCACCCAATGGACGTTCGTCGCGCCTTCGATATCCTTCCGCACCAAATTGCCACCGCGCCCAAGCCCGATGCGCTGGCTTCCAAAATAGACGGCCAGTGGGTGCCCATCAGCAGCCAGCAGCTGCTCGACCAGGCCAATCTGGTTTCGCTCGGCCTCGTGTCGCTCGGCCTCAAGCGCGGCGACAAAGTGGCCATCATCAGCATGAACCGCCCCGAGTGGATGATGGCCGACTTCGGCATCTCGCAAATCGGCGCCACCAGCGTGCCGATGTACCCCAGCATCACCGTCGAAGACTATAAGTACATCTTCACCGACGCCGGCGTGCGCGCCGTGTTCGTGGCCGATAATAAGCTGTTTGATAAGGTAAAGGAAGCCACGCAGGGCCTCGATATTCCCGCTGAAAACATCTTCAGCTTCGACAAGGTCGAAGGTGCCCGCCACTTCAGCGAGCTGCTGGAGCTCGGCAAAAAAGGCAACGCCGCCGACCTCGACCCGCTGAAAGCGGCCGTGGAGCCCGACGACCTGCTCACGCTCATCTACACCAGCGGCACCACCGGCAGCCCCAAGGGCGTGATGCTCACGCACGACAACATCCTGAGCAACTGCCGCGGCTCGCAGCGCTTCGTGCCCGTCACGAAAGACGATAAGGCGTTGAGCTTCCTGCCGCTCTGCCACATTTTCGAGCGCATGGTGACTTACCTGTACATGATAAACAGCGTGAGCATCTACTACGCCGAAAACATGGACGTCATAGCCGACAACCTGCGCGAGGTGAAGCCCCAGATTTTCACCACCGTGCCGCGCCTGCTGGAAAAGGTGTACGACAAGATTGTGGCGAAGGGCCACGAGCAGGAAGGCATCAAGAAAAGCCTGTTCTTCTGGGCGTTGGACCTGGGCTTGAAATTCGACACTCAGAAAGACCAAGGCTTTCTGTACAACACGCAGCTGGCGCTGGCCAACAAAATCATTTTCAATAAATGGCGCGAGGCGCTGGGCGGCAACCTGCGTTGCATCGTGAGCGGCGGCGGCGCCCTTCAGCCGCGCCTGGCCCGGGTGTTCTGGGCAGCCGGCATTCGGGTGATGGAAGGCTACGGCCTGACCGAAACCTCGCCGGTAATTGCCGTGGGCGGCTTCGAGCCGGAAAATAACATGATTGGCACGGTGGGCCCGCTCATTGACAACGTGCAGGTGAAAATTGCCGAAGACGGCGAGATTCTGACCAAGTCGGCCTCCGTAATGAAAGGCTACTACAACAAGCCTGACCTTACCGCCAAAGAAATCGATGAGCAAGGCTGGTTCCACACCGGCGACATCGGCGAGCTGGTGAACGGCCGGTTCCTGAAAATCACCGACCGCAAGAAGGAAATGTTCAAGACCTCGGGCGGCAAATACATTGCCCCTCAGGTCATCGAAGGCAAGCTGAAGGAAGACCCGCTCATCGAGCAGGCCATGGTGGTGGGCGCCGACCAAAAGTTTCCGTCCGCGCTGGTCATCCCGTCCTTCCCCGACCTCAAAGGCTGGTGCAAGCGCAACGGCGTGCCCGACGCGCCGAACGAGGAGCTGATTAAAAACGAGCGGGTGGTGAAGCTCTACAAAGAGCTGATTGAGAAGTATAACAAGGGCTTTGCGCAGTGGGAGCAGGTGAAGCGGCACGTGCTGCTACCCACCCTCTGGACGGTGGAAAGTGGCGAGATGACGCCCACCATGAAGGTGAAGCGCAAGGTCATTTCGGAGAATAACAAAGACGTAATTGCCGACATCTACGAGCGGGCCGAGAAGGAGCCGCACGAGCGCGCGGCGCACTAGGCAGCATCGTAGCGCGGGCTTTTGGAGTGCGAGTGCATAGTTCACTCGTGAACTAAAAGCCCGCGCTGCTTTTTTACGAACTGTTATGCAAGCCGAATATATTTTTCGTAAGTTTACCGCACTTACACCCCGCCCATGAAACCCGAAGAAACCGTCGATTATAACATCAAAGTAGCCTGGCACGCCATCTCGCGGATGTATAACACGCAGGCGGCGCAGAACGACATCACCACGAGCATCGGCTTCGTGCTGCTGAACATCGACCAGGAGAAGGGCACCCCGGCCACCAAAATTGCGCCGCTACTGGGCCTCGAAACCCGCAGCCTCACCCGCATCCTGCGCAGCATGGAAGAGAAGGGCCTCATCTACAAGCAGGCTGACTCGGTAGACAAACGCTCGGTGCGCATTTTTCTAACGCCGCTGGGCCTAGAGAAAAAGGAGGTTTCGCGCCAGACGGTGCGGCACTTTAATTTGAAAATTCGCGAGAAAATCCCGCAGAGTCAACTGGATGTTTTCTTCAAAGTAGCGGCCCAGATTACGGGCATGATTGAAGGCAAGACCTTGTTTGAAGAATTCGTGCTCAAGCCCTTGCGGACGGAGCCGGCGGCTTCTTAACTGTCTAATTTGGAACGTCATGCAGCGCGTAGCGAAGCATAATGCTCTTCATAACAACCACTTTACCAACCCACCTCACCACCCCAAAAAGAGAAAGAGGATGAATAGAACCATCAAGAAAGTGGCCGTGCTCGGCTCCGGCGTCATGGGCTCGCGCATTGCCTGCCACTTCGCCAACATCGGCGTGCAGGTGCTGCTGCTCGACATCGCGCCCAAGGAGCTAACGCCCGACGAAGAGAAAAAAGGCTTGAAGCTGGAGGCCCCGGCCGTACGCAACCGCATTGTGAATGCCGCGTTGCAGGCCACAATCGTTGCCAACCCCTCGCCGCTCTACCGCAAGGCCGACGCGGCCAAAATCAAGACTGGCAACTTCGATGATAACCTCAAGGACATTGCCGGCTGCGACTGGACGATTGAGGTAGTGATTGAGCGGCTCGATATCAAGAAAAGCCTGTACGAGCGGGTAGAGCAGTTCCGTAAGAAGGGCACGCTCATCACCAGCAACACCAGCGGCATCCCGATTCACCTGCTGGCCGAGGGCCGCTCCGAGGATTTCAAGCAGCACTTCGCAGGCACGCACTTCTTCAACCCGCCGCGCTATCTGAAGCTGCTGGAAATCATCCCGACGCCGGACACCAAGCCGGATGTGCTGGACTTCCTGCAGCACTACGGCGACCTGTACCTGGGCAAAACCGTGGTGCTGGCTAAGGACACGCCCGGCTTCATTGCCAACCGCGTGGGCGTGTGGGCGCTGCTCGACGCCATGCAGACCATGCAGAAGTTGGGTTTGACCGTGGAAGAAACCGACAAGCTGACCGGCCCGGTGATTGGCCACGCGAAGTCGGCCACGCTGCGCACTTCGGATGTGGTGGGTTTGGACACGACCATCAACGTGGCCAACGGTTTGGCCCAGGGCCTGCCGAATGACGAGGCCAAAGACGTATTCGTGCTGCCCGACTTCGTAAAGAAAATGGGCGAGAGCAAGTGGCTGGGCGACAAAACCGGCCAGGGATTCTACAAGAAGGTGAAGGGTGAGGGCGGCAAGTCGGAAATCCACGCGCTGGACCTGAATACCTTGGAATACAAGCCCAGCCAGAAGGTGAAGTTTGCCACACTGGAAATGACCAAGTCCATCGAGAAGCTGGCCGACCGGTTCAAGGTGCTGGTGGGCGGCAAGGACAAGGCCGGCGAGTTCTACCGCCTAAGTTTCGGCGGGCTGTTTGCCTACGTGAGCAACCGCGTGCCGGAAATCTCCGACCAGCTTTATAAGATTGACGACGCCCTGCGTGCCGGCTTCGGCTGGGAACTGGGCCCGTTCGAAACCTGGGACGCGCTGGGCGTGCAAGCTGGTGTGGACCTCGCCAAAGCGGCCGGCCGCACGGTGGCCCCGTGGGTGGAGGAAATACTGGCTGCCGGCAACTCGACCTTTTACAAGGTGGAGGATGGTGTGCGCAAATTCTACGACCAGGCCAGCAAGACCTATCAGGCCATTCCGGGCGTGGAGAATTTCATTCTTCTCGACAACCTGCGGGCCAGCGGCAAGGTGCTATGGAAAAACGCGGGCGCTTCGGTTATCGACCTCGGCGATGGCATCCTGAACGTGGAATTCCACTCCAAGATGAACTCGCTGGGCACCGACGTTATCCAAGGTTTGCTGAAGGGCGTGGAGATGGCCGAAGCCGGCTACCGTGGCCTCGTGGTGGGCAACGACGCGCCCAACTTCTCAGCCGGCGCCAACCTGGGCCTTGTGTACATGCAGGCGCTGGAGCAGGAGTTTGACGAGCTGAACCTGATGATTCAGCAGTTCCAGCAGGCCATGATGCGGATGCGCTACAGCAGCATCCCGGTGGTGGGCACCCCGCACGGCCTCACGCTGGGCGGCGGCTGCGAGCTGAACCTGCACTGCGACCGCGTGGTAGCAGCCGCCGAATCCTACATCGGCCTCGTGGAGTTCGGCGTAGGTCTGATTCCTGGCGGCGGCGGCACCAAGGAAATGACCCTGCGCACCGCAGCCAAGTACGAAGAAGGCGAGCCGGAATTCAACCTGCTGCGCAACACTTACATGACCATCAGCACGGCTAAAGTCTCGACCTCGGCCGCCGAAGCTATGGACCTGGGCTTCCTGCGCCGGGGCGATGAAGTCGTGGTGAACTCGAACCGCGTCATTGCCCAGGCCAAAGCCGCCGCGCTGGAGCTAGCCGACGCCGGCTACACCCAGCCCACCCAGAAAACCAACATCAAGGTGCACGGCAAAGGCGCGCTGGCCATGTTCAAAACGGGCGTGTACGCCATGCAGCAGGGCAACTACATCTCGACCCACGACCAACTCATTGCCGATAAGCTGGCCTACGTAATGTGCGGCGGCGACCTGTCATCGCCCACGGAAGTGAGCGAGCAGTACCTGCTGGATTTGGAGCGCGAGGCTTTCCTGTCGCTCTGCGGCGAGCGGAAGACGTTGGAGCGGATTCAGAGCATTTTGACCACCGGTAAGCCGTTGCGCAACTAAGTTGAGAGGTGAGACGGTGAGAAGTGAGATATGAGAATTTTTTCAAAAGCTTTATCCATATCTCACTGTCTCGCTTCTCATCGTCTTACCTCTCACCATCTCCAAAATGACGCACCGATTCAAAGAGTTGAAAATCTGGCAGGCTGCAATTGAAATTGCTGGATTGACTTATGAGTGGTGCGCGGGCTTTCCGGATGCCGAGAAGTTTGGCCTGATTTCGCAGATGCGTCGGGCTGCGGTTTCGATGCCTTCGAACATTGCCGAAGGTGCCGGGCGTGATAGCCAAAAAGATTTCGCACGCTTTCTAGCCATTGCCAAAGGCTCGTCCTATGAACTGGAAACACAGTTTATTCTGGCTGCCAAGTTCAATTACATCACCGCAGAACAACTGCGATTTGTGAGCGAGAAGATTGACCAATGGCAACGCATGATGTACACGTTTCGCAAAACATTAATCATTGAAGCATGAGCCAACGGTCTCATGTCTCACATCTCATAGTCTCATGTCTCAACAAGCATATATCGTAGCCGGCTACCGCACGGCCGTGGGCAAAGCCCCGCGTGGCGGCTTCCGCTTCACCCGGCCCGACGACCTCGCCGCGGCCGTCATTAAACACCTCGTGGCCGAAGTGCCCGCCCTCGACCCCACGCGCATCGACGACGTTATCGTCGGCAACGCCGTGCCGGAAGCGGAGCAGGGCCTGCAAATGGGCCGCCTGATTTCGCTGCTGGCCCTGCCCATCAATGTGCCCGGCCTCATCGTGAACCGCTACTGCGGCTCCGGCGTCGAAACCATTGCCATGGCCGTGGGCAAAATCTCGGCCGGCATGGCCGACTGCATCATCGCGGGCGGCACCGAGAGCATGAGCATGGTGCCCACCGTGGGCTGGAAAACCGTGCCCAACTACAAGCTGGCCATGCAGCACCCCGACTACTACATGGGCATGGGCCTCACCGCCGAAGCCGTGGCCAACGACTACAAAATCAGCCGCCAGGACCAGGACGAATTCTCCTACAACTCGCACCAGAAGGCCATCAAGGCCATCGAAGGCGGCAAGTTCAAGAAGCAAATCGTGCCCATTACAGTAGAGGAAACCTACCTCGACCCGGCCACCGGCAAGAAGAAAAACCGCTCCTACGTGGTGGATACTGACGAAGGCCCCCGTGCCGACACCTCGGTAGAGGCCCTCGCCCGGCTGCGCCCCGTGTTCGCCGCCAACGGCACCGTGACCGCCGGCAACTCCTCCCAAACATCCGACGGTGCCGCCTTCGTGCTCGTGATGTCGGAGCGCATGGTGAAAGAGCTGAACCTCGAGCCCATCGCCCGCCTAGTGAACTACGCCTCCGAAGGCGTGGACCCGCGCATCATGGGCATGGGCCCCATCAAGGCCGTGCCGAAAGTGCTCAAGCAAGCCGGCCTCAAGCTCGACGACATCGACCTGATTGAGCTCAACGAAGCCTTCGCCTCGCAGTCCATCGCCGTGGTGCGCGAGCTCGGTATCGACCCCGAGAAGCTGAACGTGAACGGCGGCGCCATCGCCCTCGGCCACCCGCTGGGCTGCTCCGGCGCCAAGCTCAGCATCCAGCTCTTCGACGAGCTGCGCGAGCGCGGCAAGAAGTACGGGATGGTTACGGCCTGCGTGGGCGGCGGCCAGGGCGTCGCCGGCATCTACGAACTGCTGAAGTAGCTTTCTGTCAGTAAGAAATAGAACGTTAGGCTGAGCGAAGGCGAAGCATCTCTACCGCTTCGCCTGACGGGGAAACCTCACCCCCGGCCCCTCTCCGCAGGAGAGGGGAGCCTAACGAAGTACGCGAGATGCTTCGATTCTGCTCAGCATGACGATCTTGCAACCTGCTGAGAACTATTTTCAAATAGCAGCAGTATATTTGTCAGCATAAAAAATGAGGTGGCCCGGCACCCGGCCGAACCACCCCAATAACTACCGCATCAGCCAGCTAGCGAGCTGGGCCAGCAAGTAAGCCGCCAGAGCTGCTCCAACAGCTTTCCCGGTGCCACTTGCAAAGCCAACCGCCAGGGCTTGCAGCAATTTTTTCGCGTTCCTCTCCATTTTTCGTCTGAAGTAGAGGGTTGCCATTAACCCCGCACTTCTGAAAGCCCGGCCGCTCCAACGGCTGGGCTTTCGTCTTTCTAACGAAAGCCGGTTGTAGGTCGCGGGGTATAACCCCAACGCGAACGTGGCGAAGATACGCTTGCTTCAACCGCTTATGCATTTGCATATGATTTGCTAACTGCCTTCAATATCTAACTTATATGGCATCTATCTTGGCTAAGCGGTGGTTCATTTTCGTGATGAGCTTACAATTTCTTGGGCAGCCATTAGCGGATAGGCTCATGTTACCCTCGGGTTATTTTGACGGAGCACTTATATGCCACATTCTTCTGCAATGGAATCTTATTCTGATTTTCATCTGCTTACTTGGTAGATATTATGCAGCAAACGCCGAAAATCTTGATTTAAAAAGAACATACACCGTTTTAGGGGCATTGAGCTCATTGGGAGCTTTATTCTACCTATATGGCTATTCGTTTTATACCAGCAATATTCCTTCAAATTAGTATTTAGACTTTATTGATATTAAATGACCACGCTGGGGTTTTCTTTAGAAAAACTAGTAGGCGTGCCTAACATTTTTTCTTATCTTGCAACACTAAAATCGCCGGCCCGTTGTTTCTTAAAATAGTAGGCTAGCCTAACACTTTTTAACTTCACACCCACCCCCACCGACATGGAAACCACGCAGCATGCCAGCCTCAAGGGCGGCGAATTCATCATCAAGCCGACCGATGCCCAGAGCGTGTTCACGCCGGCCGACTTCACCGAGGAGCAGAACTACATGCACCAAACCTGCCTCGACTTCGTGCAGGCTGAGGTGCAGCCTTTGCTCGAGCGCCTCGACAATCACGAGGAAGGCCTCATGCGCGGCCTGATGGAGAAAGCCGGTCAGCTGGGCCTGTTCGGTGTGAGCATTCCCGAACAGTACGGCGGGCTCGATATGGACTTCACCACGGCCCTGCGCGTGACTGAGGGCGTGGGCGGCGGCCACTCGTTCCCGGTGGCGTTTGCGGCGCACACGGGCATCGCCATGCTGCCCATCCTCTACTTCGGCAACGACGAGCAGAAGGCCAAGTACCTGCCTGGCCTCACCAGCGGCGAGCTGATGGGTGCATACTGCCTCACCGAGCCCGGCTCCGGCTCCGACGCGCTGGGTGCGAAGACCAAGGCCGTGCTCAATGCCGAAGGCACGCACTACGTGCTGAACGGTCAGAAAATGTGGATTACCAACGCCGGCTTTGCCGACGTGTTTATCGTGTTTGCCCAGATTGACGGCGACAAGTTCACCGGCTTCATCGTGGAGAAAAACACGCCCGGCCTGAGCCTCGGCAACGAGGAGCATAAGATGGGCATCAAAGGTTCTTCGACCCGCCAAGTGTTCCTAAGCGACGCGCAAGTGCCCAAGGAAAACGTGCTGGGTGAGATTGGCAAAGGCCACCTCATCGCCTTTAACGTATTGAACATCGGCCGCATCAAGCTGGCCGCCGCCTGCTTAGGTGCTACCAAAATGGCTTCTACGCTGAGCGTGAAGTATGCCAATGAGCGGGTGCAGTTCAAGCTGCCGATTTCGAAGTTTGGCGCCATTCGGCACAAGCTGGCCGAGCAGGCCATCCGCATCTACGCCGTGGAATCGGGCATCTACCGCGCTGGGGCCGACATCTACCGCATGGAGCAGCAGCTCATGGCCGAAGGCAAGGGCTCGAACGAAGCCCTGCTGGGCGCCGCCCGCGAGTTTGCCGTGGAGTGCGCCATCCTGAAAGTGGAGGGCTCGGAAGTGCTCGACTATGTGACCGACGAGGGCGTGCAGATTTACGGCGGCTACGGCTTCTCGGCCGACTACCCGATGGACCGTGCCTACCGCGACTCGCGCATCAACCGCATTTTTGAGGGCACCAACGAAATCAACCGCCTGCTGGCCGTTGACATGATTTTGAAGAAGGGCCTGAAGGGCGAAATCGACCTGATGGGCCCGGCCCAGGCCGTGCAGCAGGAGCTGATGAGCATTCCAAGCCTGAGCCAGGACGAGGAAACCGGCCTGTTCAGCAAGGAATACAAGACCATTGCCAACCTGAAAAAGGCGGTCCTGATGGTGGCCGGCTCGGCTGTGCAGAAGTTCACCGCCACCCTGGCCAAAGAGCAGGAACTGCTGATGAACATCGCCGACATGGCCATCAAAACCTACATCGCCGAGAGCACCTTGCTCCGCGTGGAGAAAGAAGCTGCCGCCAAAGGCGAAGAAGCCCTGGCCCTGCAAGCCGACATTGCCCGCGTGTACCTGGCCGACGCCGTGGACATTGTGGAGAAAGCCGGCAAAGACGCCATCGGCAGCATGGCCGAGGGCGACGAGCAGCGCCTGCTGCTCATGGGCCTGAAGCGCTTCACCAAAACCGAACTCATCAACGTGAAGGAGTCGCGCCGCCGCATCGCCGCCAAGCTGATTGAGGCGAACGAGTACGCGTTCTAGAACACGGATTGGCACAGAACTTCGATTCTGTAGCTGATAAAAAAAGGCCGCTCCTGGGTTCAGGAGCGGCCTTTTTTATTGTTGCGTGTGGAGCATTGGGTGTATATAGGAAAAATTATTTTTTGAAAAATTAAGATATGGAGAAGCCTTTTACGGCAAGAGCTGGTCTGGAAGAAAAGCACGGCGCGGCCGCCTTGCTTCAGGCATTTATCACTCTTTTTCTTTCTGTGTTTATGAAACCCTTTACTCTTTTCCTAGCCATGCTGGTGGCGGCGCTGGGTTGGCTGGCACCCACTGCCCAGGCACAAATCTGCGCGGCGCCCACCAATGTCAGCATGACCAGCAACTCCGATTCGACGGTACTGATAACATTCACGCCCTCTCCCAATGCAGTGAGCTACACCGTGCGCTACTTCTGGACCGGTGACAGTACCGCCACCGGCATCCGGACGATAACCACGACAACGTCGCCCGTATTCATCGCCGGGCTGCAGGTTGGGAGGTACTATGTAGTGACCATCAGCAGCAACTGCGCCGGGGGCGGCACTTCGGGGGGCACCACGCAGGTGGTGCAGGTAGGGGGCACGGGGCCGGTTTCCTGTGCTGCGCCCACCAGCGTGTCGGCCGTGGCGACTGGCGCCACGTCGGCTTCGGTTGGTTTTCCGTCGGTGTCCGGGGCCATCGGCTACCAGGTGCAATACTACCCGCTGGGCACGGCCCTGACGACGACCGTTAACACCCTGACTTCGCCGGTGGCGCTGACCGGCTTGCAGCCAAACACGCAGTACGGAATCCGCGTCATCAGCATCTGTGGTGCCGGGAGCCAGTCGGCGCCGGTCAGCACCACGGTGCGCACCAACGCCCCGACTGCTCCCTGCGGCACGGTTGGCAACGTCAGCACCTCTGTCACCACCAGCACGGCCACGTTAAATTTTGCTCCGGTTTCGGGCGCACAGAGCTACACTGTTCGGTACTATGCGGCGGGCGACAGCATTAACACGCAGACAATTTACACTTCCGGCTCGCCCCTCACGCTGAGCGCCTTGCTACCCAACACGAACTATGTGGTGCGCATCTATACCAACTGCACCAGCACCAGCACTTCGGGTCCGAGGCTGGTGACGCTGCGCACCCTTGCGGTGCCCGCGCCCTGCGGTGCCGTCACGAATGTGGTGGTAACGGCCACCAGCGCCTCCACAGCCACGGTCAGCTTCACGCCCGGTGTCAACAATACCAGCTTCACCGTGACGTATTACATGCCCAACGACTCGGCGCGCTGGGTGATATCGAACGCTTCGCCTGTCACCATCACCGGCCTGGTGCCCGGCCGCACCTACACCATTCAGGTGCGGAGCACCTGCGGCACCGGAGCCACCGTTATGTACACGGCCGGAGCCCCCATCACCTATTCGTTCCGCAGTGCGCTGAGTGCCCGGACGGTGCTGGGCACCGGCACGCTGGAAGTATTCCCCAACCCCGCCCACCACACTGTCAGCCTAGTGCTGCCGGCCGTGACCGGCGCTGCGCAAGCCCGGGTTACGCTGCTGAACGCTCTGGGCCAGCAAGTGCGCGAACTTACCTTGCCGCTGTCGGCCACGGAAACGCGGGCTGCGCTCAACTTGTCGGGCGTGGCGCCGGGCCTCTACACCTTGCGCGTGGCGGCGGGCGGCCAAACGGCCAGCCAGCGCCTGGCAGTGGAATAGTAGGCGGCCATTCCAAGTAAAAAAGGCCGCTCCTGATGCAGGAGCGGCCTTTTTTGTGAATGTTGCTGATGGAGTGGCTTATTCCTTTACCAGTTTCACGCGTTGGGTCTTGCCCTCAAGTGCGAAGTGCAGCACATAAAACCCGCGGGGCAGCTGGCCCAGTCCGTGTACCGTCAGTTGAGCAGCACCTGCCGGCACCTCCAATTCCTGCCTGAGCACCGGACGGCCGCTGGCATCGGTGAAAACTACCGTGGTGCGGACGGCCTGAGCAGCTTGCGTGCGCAAGTAAAGCACCTCCTTGAAGGGGTTGGGGCCGGCCACGGCTGCCACAACCGCGCTGCCAAACGCCACGGCCCGCGCCGGCGTGTAGGTGCTGGTGCCATCCAAGTCAAGTTGTTTCAGGCGGTAGTAGCGCGTGCCAGCAGCCAGTTCCGGCGCATCGACAAAGCGGTAAGCCTGCGCGGTGGTGCTGGTGGCACTCACGCTTGGCACGAAGCCCACCGCCCGGAATTCGTAGCCATCGGCCGAAGCTTCTATGCTGAACCCTTTGCTGTTGTGCTCGCTGGCCGTGGCCCAGCTGAGAAGGGCTTGATTGCCCTGGCGCACCGCCTCAAAGCGCGTGAGCGTAACCGGCAGCGGCGATGCCGTTACCTGGCCCAGCAGTTGCACGTCGCGCAGCAGGGCGTAGCGGCCGGCGCTGCTGCTGCCGATGCCGAAGTACACCCGCACGGTCAGCCTTTGACCGGGCGTGAGGGCAATGCCGGCGCTGGTAGCCGCCAGGGGCAAGCGGTAGGTGGTCGACAAGCCGCTAGTCTGGTTGGGCAGGTTGATAACGTTGTTGAAGGCTCCGTAATTGGCGGCGGGCAACGGGCCGCCGGGCACTGCTTTGCCGCCCGCCGCCACGTCGGTCGAGTCGGAAATGAAGTTGCTGCGCGAATACACCACCGCCAGACGGCCGTTGGCCGAGCCGTAGCCGGCCGCGCTCAGAATGAGCGAATCGAGCCGGATGGTATAGCCGCTGGCGGCCGTCACAACAAACTGCTCGTAGTATTTGCGGTTGACGGTTTGCACGTTGTCGGGCGTGGCGGGGCTGGAAGTCGTGTTCCAGGTGCCGGCCGCCGTAGGGCCCAGGCCCTGGCCATTGGCGCCGGAATAGGCCGGCACGCTGCTCACCGAGCCATCGGCCAGTTGCAGCCGGCGCAGGCTGGCCGTGCTGGCGGCCACCGCCGCCGAGCGCGTGGCCGCTTGGTCCTGCATATCGGCTTGCAAGGGCCATTGCTGCAACGCGGCCGACAACAGGCGCGTGGTGAACGTAGTGCTGAGCACTCCGCTCTGGCCGGCCGCGCAGGTGCTTTGCAGCGTCACGGTGTAGGTGGTAGCCGAAGCCAGGCCACTCAAAGCCACCGGCGAGGCCGTGGGCGCAGGCGTCACAGTCGTGACCGCGCCACCGGCGGGCTGGTACGTCAGCACGTAGGTGGTGCTGCCCGCCGCGGGCGTGAAGCTGACGCTGGCCGAATTGCTGGTAATGCTGCCCACGGCCAGGTTGGCGGGGTTGGCACAGGTAGGCGTGGCCTCGCCTTTCACGGCCACGGTTTTGAGCAGCGCGTAGCGGCTGCTGGTAGTGCCCAGCGCGAAATAGAGCCGAAAGGCAATGCTTTGCCCGTTGGTGAGACTGACGCCCGCACCCGCCGTCAGGGGCAGGCGGAACTGCGAGAACGAAGTGTTCTGGTTATTTACTGCCACCGGCGCGGCAGCCGAACCCAGGATATAGGTGCTGGTTGCAAAGCCATCGGTGGAATAGGCTATAGCCAGCTTGCCGTTGGCCGTGTTGTAGAAAGCCGACGACAATATCAGCGAATCGAGCCGCAACTGGCCGTTCGTCGCCGTCGTGGTAAACTCTTCATAATAAGCGGGCCGAATGGTACCGTTCCAGCCGGTGCCGTCGGCATTGGGCGCGGTGGCCTGGCCGTAAGCCACGGAGTTAGCGGTGTAGCCGGTCACGGTGGTTCCATCGGCGGCGGCCATGTTGGCGAAGGTGGGCGCACTGGCCGTCACGTTGGGCGAGCGGGTGGCGGCTTCGTCGTTGTTGTCAGCCGTTAGCAGCCAGCGCTGAAGCACCGAGGAACTGAGTGCGGCAGCGGCCGCCGTGGTAAGCGTTGTAGTAGCCGTGGTGCCGGCGCCGCCCGCGCAATTGCTGGTCACGCTCACGGTGTAGGTGGTGTTTGGTGTCAAGCCGCCCAAGGTCACCGGCCCCGCCGCAACCGTTTGCGTGCTCGAAGCAGGGGTGGTGCTGATGGTGTAGCTGGTGTTGGTGCCGGGGGCCGTGAACGTAAGCTGTGCCGAAGTGGCGGCAATGCTTCCTGCCGTTAAATTGCTGGCCGCCGCACACGGCGTGGCCACCACCGCAGCACTGACGCCTTTTGCCGTTACCGCTCGCAGTTGGGCTTGGCGAATAGCCGTGGTTGAACCAAGAGCATAATAGAGCCGGATGCTGAGTGTTTGCCCGGCGGGCACGGCCACACCCGTGGCGCCGTTCAAAGCCAGGCGGTAGGTGGTCGCGTTCACCACCGGCCCGCTCGTCCGATTGGGTACCAGCGTCGCATCAGTTGCCACCGTGGTGAAGGCGCCGGTAGCCGTGGCAGGCTGCGCGGTGGGCGAGGAGGCTGACCCCCCGGCCGGCAGCGTGCCCCCGGTCACTTCGCTTAGGGTAGTGAAGCCGTTCGTGGAATAGGAAACGCCAACCCGGCCATTTGCGCTGTTGTTAAAGGCCGAGGAAAAGATGAGAGAGTCGACGCGCAGGTTGTAACCGCTGGCGGCTACGATGGTAAACTCCTCGTATATCGTCCGGCTCAAGGTGCCGCTGGTCCAACCGCCGCCGTTGTTGCCGTTGGGCGAAAATGCCTGGCCTCGCGCTGTGGAATAGCCGGGTATGCTACCGCTGGTTGAAGAGCCATCAGACAGAGCCAGGCCGGCGAAGGTGGGCGTGCTCGCCGTCACGCCCGCGGCCGCTGTCGTGGCCACATTGTCGGCCGTGAGGGGCCATTGTTCCAGGATAACGCTTTGGGCCTGTCCGGCCAGTGGCAAAGCCAAGCCGATAAGAAACAGAGCCAGCCGCCGAAGCCGGTCCAGGGGCATTACTAAATGTAAAATTGAAGCCATGAAATAGAAAAAGAGGGTGGGATTACAGGTCTCCTGGCACGGAGACGTTCCGGCAAGGTCCTGAAATCACACCCTCAGTTCTATATTTTGCTTCAACTTTATTTCCGCAATCGATGTCGGGAACGTTGCCGGATACGCACTGTGGCTCGGACTCAGCTCTATTCAACTGACTCGATTGACCATCAAATAATTAATCGTGCTACTTGACCACAATTTTCTCCAATTGCAGCGCTGCTGATTTTTTACTCGGCCGGCTCACGCCCACAATGGTTTTCTCGCCCAGCCAGGCGGTGAAGTCTTTCACATAGGCCAGCTGCTGGTCGTCGGCCACGTTCAGCTTGAGGCGTTCGGGCGAGCCCACCACGCCGGTTTGGGCATTTACCCGGCGTAGGTACAGGTCCGATTTTTTGTCCCGCGTTTCCAGCGTGAGCAACTGCACCGTGTTGCCAAACACCGCCGCCCGGAAGCCGATGCCCGTGTAAGCGTCCACGGCCGGGGCCACCTGGTCTTTGGCCACCAAGCTGTGCCAGGTGGGCGACCCAAACTCATTGTAGCCGAACAAATGCAGTTCGCGGGCGTGCACCGGCGCCTCGCTGCCGCCTTCCTCGAAATGCTTTTCGGCTGCTACCACCAGCTGCTTATCAGCCGTGAGCAGCAAGTCGCTCAGATACAAGTCGTCCAGCCGCTTCACGTCGAGGCCGCTGGCCTTGCTTACCTCGGCCAGGTAGGCGGGCGTAAACCGAAACTCGGGCGAAAACTTCATGTCGCCGTTGCCGCTGAAGTCATACTTCACCACCTTCAGGCTGTAGTACTCGCCGGTTTCATAGTCGGCGCAGAGGGCGGCGGCGTACAGGCTGCCGTCGTTCAGCACCGTGAACTTGGCGTCGCGCACCGTCACGGCGCGCCCGCCAAACACCCCGCCCACCGGCACGCCCAGCACTTTCACATCGGTTTTGGCGCCGGGCAGGTAGCGGCGCACGGTCAGCTTCTTCATGCCGTCGCTCACCAGCGTCACGTACTGGGTGCCATCGTTGGCCACGTGCACGGCCGGCGAAAAAAAGTCGCCGATGTCGCGGAAGT
This sequence comes from Hymenobacter monticola, assembly GCF_022811645.1. NCBI lineage: Bacteria > Pseudomonadati > Bacteroidota > Cytophagia > Cytophagales > Hymenobacteraceae > Hymenobacter > Hymenobacter monticola. Next base: position 2,168,074 of record NZ_CP094534.1, read on the forward strand.
CATACGTTTTTTCCTCCAGCTGCAGCACGTTCTGGTCAAAGAGTGTGGCCGCGATGCTCTTCACCTGCTGCCCCGTGGCGAAGTAGCGGAAAGCCAGCAGCCGGCTGCCGTCGGGCGAGATGGACACGCCGGGGCGCCGGTCGCGCGGGCTCGCGCTCATCACCACCTTAGCGGGGCTGCGCTGGCCGCTTTGCAGGTTCACGGCTACCACGGCCAGGTTCTGGCCGGCGTCGTCCTTATGGTGCAGCACCACCAGCGCCTGCTTGTCGCCCCGCCCGAAGGCTTCGAGGGTTTCGTCGGGGGCCACCGGAATGGTTGCGCTCCACTGCTTTTTCAAGTCGGCGTCGTAGCGCTCCACGGCGTAGCCGCCGGCGCTTTGGTGGGCCAGTATCACAAAGCCCGAGCCGTCGGCCAGGGGCAGGGTTTTGCGCGGCACCCGCATGTCGTAGCGGTCGGGGCCCTGCTCGGGCAGGTAGCTAAACGGGGTTAACTTCACTTTTTGTGCCCAGGCCGGCGCCGCGGCCAGCGCCCATCCCATCGAGCCCAGCAAGCAAGCCCGCCGCAGTAGTATTTTTGCGTGTGATTGAGTCATAAATTAATAATCTAGCTTCACTGCCTCTTCAAAAGTAGCTATTGCGCCGGTTTTTGGCCTTGTTTTCGCTACCTGCCTGTTGGCAGCGAGGGCGTTGATAAAAAAATGTTAGCCGAACCATAACACTATTTACCCCTCCCCCGTACAGGGAACCCGTTTACTTTGCGGTGGTCAACGAGGCTTAATCGAGGCCCTTTCTCCAGCGCTTTTCTACCGCCCATTTTCGCTTCTTGCTTCCCACCAGTTGGCTTGTAAAGTTTTGAGGCACTGCTTTGTTTAAAAACAGCGCGCCTCGCTATCTTTGAATCCGGCTGCTATATATAAGTATTATGAAATCACTTTTGAAGTTCTCGCTCTTATCGGCCCTCATCATTGGCGGTAGGTTTGCTAAAACGACAATACCTGCTACTGCGGCGCAGCCCAATACTTTTCAGGGCCGCCCCGATTCTTCCGTTGTACTGGTGCACCAAGTGCTCACTTCCGAACCCGTAAAGCCTGCCCAACACCCAGCCCCGTCGCAGCAGCAGAGTGGCAGTGGCCTGATAACAGAGCTGTTCTAACCGGAACCTCCCAACGACTTTCACCAAGTCGTTTTTTTTTGCCCGTACCAGATTAGCTGAGCGATGTGCTAGCTAATTCGGCTCCAATTCACGGCCGTAGCCGGCAAGCTCTCGATGTGGTGCCGGATGTTAGCATTCTCAGGATGCGCAAGGTTGGGGTCATCGGCCAGCAGGGCCTGGGCGGCGGCCCGGCTTTCGCTCAAAATGCGCCCGTCTTTGGCCAAATCGGCAATCAGCAGGTCGAGCACGCCGCTTTGCTGGGTGCCCATCAGGTCGCCGGGGCCGCGCAGTTTCAGGTCGATGTCGGCAATTTCGAAGCCGTTGTTGGTCCGCACCATCGTTTCGAGGCGGGTGCGGGCGTCCTTGCTCAGCTTGAAGCCCGTCATCAGGATGCAGTAGCTTTGGTCGGCGCCGCGGCCCACACGGCCGCGCAGCTGGTGCAGCTGCGACAGCCCAAACCGTTCGGCCGATTCTATCACCATCACCGAGGCGTTGGGCACGTTCACGCCCACCTCAATCACGGTGGTGGCCACCATTATCTGCGTTTCGCGCTTGATGAAGCGCTGCATCTCGTAATCCTTCTCCTCGGCTTTCATGCGCCCGTGCACGATGCTGATTTGCATCTCCGGGAAGGCCCGCGCCACGCTCTCGTAGCCGTCGGTCAGGTCCTTGTAGTCCATCGTTTCCGACTCCTCAATCAGCGGGTACACGATGTATACCTGCCGTCCAATCTTCACCTGGTCCCGAATAAACTCAAACACCTTCAGGCGGTTGGCGTCAAAGCGGTGCACCGTCACGATGGGCTTGCGGCCGGCCGGCAACTCATCAATCACGCTCACGTCGAGGTCGCCGTACAAGGTCATGGCCAGCGTGCGCGGGATGGGCGTGGCCGTCATCACCAGCACGTGCGGGATGACGTGCGGGTTTTTCTGCCACAGCTTCGAGCGCTGCGCCACCCCGAAGCGGTGCTGCTCGTCCATGATGGTCAGGCCCAGGTTGCGGAACTGCACCACATCTTCGAGTAGCGCGTGGGTGCCCACCAGCATGTGCATGGTGCCGTTGCGCAGCTCCTCGTGCAGCACGCGCCGCTCACTGGTCCGGGTGCTGCCCGTGAGCTTGCCAATCTTGATGCCCAACGCATCAGCGTATACCTTCAGGCCCACGTAGTGCTGGTCGGCCAGAATCTCGGTGGGCGCCATCAGGCAGCTTTGCGCGCCGTTGTCGGCTGCCATCAGCATCGAAATGAAGGCCACAATGGTTTTGCCCGAGCCTACGTCGCCCTGCAGCAGCCGGTTCATCTGCTTGCCGGCGCAGAAGTCCTTGTAAATGTCGTGGATAACGCGTTTTTGCGCCCCAGTCAGGTCAAAGGTGAGGTGGTTTTTGTAGAAGTCCACCAGCGTAGGCACTTCCTTGAAAATCTGCCCGGCCAGCGTCACCTTGCGCTGGTCGCGCTGCCGCAGCAGCTTGAGCTGCACAAAAAACAGCTCCTCAAACTTCAGCCGGAACTTGGCCGCCGCCAGCAGCTCCGGGCTCTGTGGGAAGTGAATCTGCTGCATGGCCTGCGCCTTGGGCATCAGCCCGTACTGCTGAACCAAAGCCGGCGACAACGACTCCCGAATGTGGGGCTGGGCCAGCTTCAGCAACTCGGCCACCATCCGCATAATGGCCTTGCTGTCCACGCGGTGGTAGTTTTTGAGCTTCTCCGAAGTGTTGTACACCGGCTGCAGAAAGCTCTGGCCGGGCTTGTTCTCGCTCACCTCCTCCAGTTCCGGGTGCGCCATCTGCGGCCGGCCGTTGAACATCGTCGGCTTGCCAAAAACAATGTACTCCTGGTTGTTCTTGGCCACCTGCTGCACCCACTTGATGCCCTTGAACCACACCAGTTCCAGCTCGCCGGTGCCGTCGCCCACTTTGGCCGTCAGGCGCTGCTTGGGGCCTTCGCCAACCAGCTCCTTGCCGCGCAGCATGCCGCGCACCTGCACATAAGAGAGGTCATCGTGGAGGTCGGCCACCTTGTACACCTGCGTCCGGTCGAGGTAGCGAAACGGGTAGCGCTGAATCAGGTCGCCGTAGGTGAACAGGTTTAGCTCCTTGCCCAGCAACTGCGCCCGCTGCAGGCTGCCCACCGAGCGCAAAAACTCCAGACGGGTGTTGAAAAAACTCATTTAACAATTGACGTTTATCATTTAATAACCATTTATCAATCAACGGTCTATACACAGGTTTGCCCAGCCAAGCTGTTAAATGTCAATTGATAAATGTTAAATGACTACTTATACTTAAGGGTGTTCAGCATCTGCACCATGTCTGCCTTCACGTATTCAATCACCGGGGCCAGCGAGTCATTGGCCGTGGCCGTGCGGAAATAGAGCGCGCCGCGCAGGAAGTGCTTGGTGCTGTCGGTGGTGTAGAACTGAAACTGGCTCGGCACCTCGCCCTGCAACTCAAACACCGACGCCTTCATGCCACTCGGCGTCCGCAAAATCCGCTCATCAATGGCCGTGGCCTTAATTTCATGCTTGCCGGTGAGCTTGCGCGCGTCCTCCATCATCTTGTTGTAGAGGCGGCGGTCGCGCTGCACGTCCATGTATGTAATCTGCACGTTGGCGTGCAGCTTGGGATAGTACACGTTCAGCCAATGCGGCTGGGCCATGTACGAAGAATCGCGCTTTATTACCGCTTCCGTCGAGTATTCAAACTCGTATGGGTGCCCGCCCCCCAACATCTGGTAGCGGTGCGCCGGCAGGTCGATGCGGTTGTAGCCCTTGGGCTTAGGCGTGAAATCCGGCGCCGATGAACAGCCCGCCAGCAGCCCCAGCCCCATCAGCAACACCACGGTTGAAAAATATCTCATGCAAAAAGCGGCTTCAGCCTGAAATAGCCCAGCCTTCCTAACTTCAAAGGTAACCAGTCCGGCAACGAAAAAAGCCCCGGCACAGTGCCAGGGCTCCTTACTAATAATCGATTTGGATAACTGCAGCCACAGGCCCGTCAGTCCAACACCCGGTATTCAGAACGGCAGCTGGTCCAGCTCCGGCTCCTGCCGGAAGGTCTGCTGCGCTTCGGCGGGGGCCGCGCCGTTGGACTCAGCGGCCGCGCCGGCGCCCTGCGGACGGCCGCCCAGCATCGAAATCTCGTCGGCGATGATTTCGGTGATGTAGCGCGTCTGCTGGTCTTTATCCTGGTACTGGCGGGTGCGCAACTTGCCCTCGATGTACACCTGCTGGCCCTTCTTGAGGTATTTATCAGCCATGTCGGCCAAGCCGCGCCACGCCGAGATGTTGTGCCACTCGGTGCGTTCCACGCGGTTGCCTTGCTTGTCCTTATAATAGTCGTTGGTGGCGAGGGTGAAGTGAGCCACGCTCACACCGCCTTCCAAATGGCGCACTTCGGGGTCTTTCCCCAGGTTGCCTACCAAAATCACCTTGTTCACTCCGGCCATATTATTGCACGTTAGGAAATACAGAATCGAGCAAGCCACCCGGCTTGTTCTTGTCTCAAATATAACAGCTTAAATCATAAAAGCAATATTATTTGCTAATAATTTTTGCTGAAAAATCTAAAAATATTGGTTAGCGTGTGGTCCTAATATTCTGCTCCACATAGTTAGCAATAAGCTGCGGTTTCGGCAGCGCCTCAATTTCGGTCACCGAATAAGCACGGAGGCCTAGGTCCCGCACGGTAGCTTCGGGCAGCGCTTCTGCTAAAGCCATAGGGTGAAAGCGCACCTCTAGTTTCTGGTGGCTCAGCACATGGCGGTAGGCCGCAGTGGGCTCGGCTGCCTGGCTCGTGTCCAGCGCAGCGCCAAGAGCGTCGAGGTGGCGGCTCAGCTCCGCTGCCGGCAACTCCGGCTCAGTAGTTTCGGCCAAGGCAAAATCGTAGAGGCCCTGCCAGATGTCCTTTTCGCGCCGCTCGCGCAGGTAGGTTTGCTCGCCGTGGCGCAGCACGAAATAGTGGAAGTAGCGCGTGCGTGCAGCTTTAGCTTTGCTTTTTACCGGTAGCAGCGAAACTTGCCCGTGCTGAAACGCCCAGCAAGTGCTTTGCAGGGGGCAAAACAGGCAGTCGGGCTTAGCGGGCGTGCACTGAATGGCCCCAAACTCCATTATGGCCTGGTTGAAATCGGCCGGTGCGGTAGCGGGGATGTGCTGGTCGGCCACGGCCTGAAACTCCTTCCGCGAGCTAGGCGCCGCAATGTCGGAGTGCAGCCCAAAAATGCGAGCCAGCACCCGGTACACGTTGCCGTCGAGCACGGCCACGGCCTCATCAAATGCAAAGGAGGCAATGGCCGCGGCCGTGTAGGGGCCAATGCCGCGCAGCTTCAGCAACTCCGCGTACGAGTCAGGAAATTTGCCGCCGTATTCGGCCACTACTTGCTGGGCAGTGCGGTGCATGTTGCGGGCCCGCGAGTAGTAGCCCAGGCCCTGCCAGTAGCGCAGCACCTCAGCCTCGGGCGCGGCCGCTAAGTCCTGCACCGTAGGGTAGGCTGCCAGAAAGGTTTCATAGTAGGGGAGGCCCTGAGCCACACGGGTTTGTTGGAGAATTACCTCCGACAGCCAGATGGCGTACGGGTCGCGGGTATGGCGCCAGGGCAGGTCGCGGTGGTGGCGCGGATACCAGGCCAACAGGGCCGACGCCAGAAAGGAAGGATGGGAAAGGGTTTTTGCCAAAATTTTGAAAGAGAATAATTTGGGCCCAGCCTTTGTTTAGGAGGGTACATTGGTAAAACGAAAAAATGGGGTTACCTTTGTGGCCCCAATTCGAGGGCGAACCGCCTACCAGGCAAAGGCTTACGCTGGAATTCGGGATTTTTTTGCCTAAAAACGTAATTTTTTCAACCACCTAAGTACCATACCAACGTGACTAAAGCTGAGGTAATCGCCGAAATCTCCACCAAGACCGGCATCGAGAAAGCAGACGTATTGATGACTGTTGAGGCTTTCTTCAAAGTCGTGAAAGATTCCATGACTGAAGGCAACAACATCTATGTTCGTGGCTTCGGCTCATTTGTCAACAAAAAGCGCGCCCGGAAAGTGGCCCGCAACATTTCGAAAAACACGTCGCTCATCATCGAAGAGCACTACATCCCGAGCTTCAAGCCTTCGAAAACCTTCGTAGCTAAAATCAAAAACAGCAAGAAAGTAAAATCGACTGCTGCTAAAGCCTAATTATTTAGTGGTTAGTGGTTAATGGTTAATGATTAGCAAAACTGACCATTAACCACTAAGCACTAACCACTGAAAAACTGCCGGCCGCGCCGCCGGTGTCTTTCCCGCCAGGGAAAGCCCGGCGGCCGGTTTTTTTCAGCCATGGCCACTACCTCCCGCTCTGCTTCGCACCAACTGGTTGTCCTCGCTGCCGCGCTCGCGCTGGTGGGAGGGCTTTTTGTGTTGCCGAAAGGCATCATGAAGCCCAAGGAAAGCCGTTCGGAACTGAGCAAGGATGCGGCCGCCACGGCCAACCGCGACGGCGGCGGCTCCAAGACCAACGGCTCCAAAACGGAGGCTTCTTCAGGCCCGGTACCGGCCACGGCCACCGATAACGGTGGCGCGCACTCCGACGATGACGGGCACGACCATAGCGCCACGGGCACCGCTGCTGCGCCGCACACCGCCGCCACCGCTGCCCAGCGCCAGGAACTCAACCGCCTGCTGAAGGAATACGCCGCCGCCCCCAACGCCGCAGCCAAAGCCACGGTGGCTACCACCCTGGCCCGCCGCTACAACGGCGTGGAACGGTTCGACAGCGCCGGCTATTACCTGGAACAAGTGGCCCTGGCCAAGCCTACTGCCGCCAACTGGCAGCAGGCCGCCGATGCTTACTACCAGGCGTTTAGCTTTGCCGCCACCGATGAGCGTGTTAAATTGCTCGGCGGCAAAACGCGTGAGCTGTACGCCAAGGTGCTGGAGAAAGAGCCCGGCAACCTCGACGCCAAAACCAACCTCGGCATGGCCTACATGGCCTCCGACAACCCTGTGCAGGGCATTTCCTACCTGCGCGAAGTGCTGGAGGCAGACCCCCGCAACGAGAAGGCCCTGTACAACATGGGCATCCTGGCGGTGCAAAGCAACCAGTACGACAAAGCCGTGCAGCGTTTCAAGGATTTGGTGAAAATCAACCCGAAAAACGTGAACGGCCAATTTTACCTTGGCGTAACTTTGGCCCGCACCGGCGCCAAAGCCGAAGCCAAGCAGGCATTCCTCACCGCCAAAACCCTCAGCAACGACCCGGCGCTGGCGGCCTCGGTAGAAGAGGAAATTGCCAAACTGAAATAACAAAGACTCAAACAACCACCAACTTAACCCCCAAGCATCATGCCCTGCGGTAAAAAAAGAAAGCGTCATAAGATTGCCACCCACAAGCGCAAGAAGCGCCTGCGCAAGAACCGCCACAAGAAGAAGTAAGCCTCACGGGGCGTAGCGGCGGCCGGCAGTTTTCCTAACGGGAAGGGAGCCAGCTGCCTATCTCTCACGTAGCCTCCTGGGTGTGGCCGCGTTGGGCGCTTTTCCCGTGGCTCGCGAGGGAAGCCAGAACTTAGGGTTCTGGCTTCCCTTTGCCGGTTTCGGGGTAGTGCTGCGGCGACGCGCAGGTGCAGGTTACTTTAACTAAATCAAGGCTTTGAGTAATGAATTAGTCATTAATTCTACTCAGGAAGGCGAGCGGATTGCGTTGCTGCAAGACAAGCGGCTGATTGAATACCATTTCGACCGCAACGACACCAACTACTCGGTTGGCGACATCTTCCTGGGCACCGTGAAAAAGGTGATGCCCGGCCTGAACGCAGCTTTCGTGGACATTGGCTACGAAAAAGACGCGTTTTTGCATTACGGCGACCTCGGCGAGCAGTACAACTCGTTCACGAAGTGGGCGCGCACCGTGCAAAGCGGCCGCGCCACCAGCGCTGGCCTCGAAAAATTCACGTTTGAACCCCCGCTCGACAAAGTGGGCAAGGCCGAGAACGTGTTTAAGAAGGGCCAGCAAATTGTAGTTCAGATTATTAAGGAGCCCATCTCAACGAAGGGCCCCCGCGTGAGCACCGACATTTCGATGGCCGGCCGCTACCTCGTGCTGATGCCATTTTCGAACACCATCAGTGTGAGCAAAAAGATAGTGAGCAAAGCGGAGCGCGACCGGCTCAAGCGGCTCATTGCCAGCATCAAGCCCGACAACTTCGGCGTCATCATCCGCACCGTGGCCGAAGGCCGCGAAGTGGCCGAACTGGACAAGGACATGCAGGACATGGTGGCCAAGTGGGAGCAGCTCTACAGCACGCTCCGCACCGCCAAGCCCAACGACAAGGTGCTGGGCGAACTCGGCCGCACCTCCTCCATGCTCCGCGACATGCTAAACGAGTCCTTCGACAGCATCATGGTCGACGCGCCGACGATGTACGAGGAGATGCGCGACTACATCCAGAAAATCGCGCCCGACAAGCTTGGTTTGCTGAAGCTGCACAACTCGAAAATCAAGATTTTCGAGCAAACCGGCATCGAGAAGCAGCTCAAAACGCTGTTTGGCAAGACCGTGACCGTGCCCGGCGGCGGCTATCTCGTCATCGAGCATACCGAAGCCCTGCACGTCATCGACGTGAACTCGGGCAGCAAGAGCAACCAGGAAAACGACCAAGAGGCTACTGCCCTCATGATTAACATGCTGGCGGCCAAAGAAGTGGCCCGACAGCTGCGCCTGCGCGACATGGGCGGCATCATTGTGGTCGACTTCATCGACATGCGCTCGGCTGAAAGTCGCAAAAAGGTGGAAGATGCCGTGCGCGACGTGATGAAGCACGACAAAGCCAAGTTCACGGTGCTGCCCATCACCAAGTTTGGCCTGCTGCAGATTACCCGGCAGCGGGTGCGCCCGGCCGAGAACATCGTGACCGGCGAGGTATGCCCCACCTGCGGCGGCACGGGCAAGATTTCGGCCTCCATCCAAGTAACGGACGACATCGATAACAGCATCGACGACCTGCTGGTGAACCAGAACCAGTCGGGCATCACGCTGTCGGTGCACCCGTTCCTGCACGCGTACTACACCAAAGGGTTGGTTTCGCGCCAGATGAAGTGGTACCTCAAGTACTACAAGTGGGTGAAAGTGGTTAAGGACAGCAGCCTGGGCCTGACCGACTACCGCATCGAAGACGAACGCGGTGAGGAAATTCAGCTGCGCAGCCAGTCTGCTGCCATGAGCCGCCTGCAGGACCGCGAAGTGCAAATCGAGGATTAGCGTCTCGCGGTTTATTGTTGTTTGCAACAACGAAAAAGCCCCAGCCTCGTGAGAAGCTGGGGCTTTTTGCTGACCGTAAGGGTTTAGAATTTAATACCCAAGTCAAGGCCAAACGAACTGTTTTTGATGGTCACGTCGGTGAAGTCGCGTTTGCTTTCAAAGTAGTGGTCGATGTCGACCAGGCCGCGGTGGTAGCCGATGCCGGCGAAAAGCTTGGTGCTACTGCCCAGCGCGTACTCGACACCAGCGCCCACGAGGGCATCGGCGTCGAAGAAATACATGTAGTCGCCGGCTTTGTTTTCGGTACCGGTGGCGGGGTCGGTGTAGAACTTGCTGCTGTTGATGCGGGTGCCAATGGGCACGTTCAGCGAACCGCCCACTTGGAAGTAGAGACGAGTGGCCGTCGCAATCTCATTCGTGAACAGCTTGACCGTGAGAGGCAACTGCAAGTATTGCGTGGTCATTTTATACGAGTTCTGAAACGCATTGCCCACGCCGTTGCCGTTGTTGTAGAAGTCGGTGTAGCGAATGCTGCCCCCTTTTCCGGCCAACTCTAGGCCGGTGCTGAACGCGTAGTTTTCGCCGAAGAAATAATCGACCACCAAGCCGCCGCTGAAACCTAGCTGGCTGCCGTCGCTGGCGAAGGCATTTTTGGAAGCCGATTCGGCCCGCAGGCTGGTGATGGCGGGAGAAACTTTAAGGCCAATTTCGACCTGGGCCGAGGCGGTGCCAATGGTAGCAGCAGAGGCTAGCGCGGCGAGGAATAGTTTTTTCATGCGTACGGGATATGGCTACTGCGGATGGAACCCACCGACTGCCGGCAGGATTTGGCTATTTTTACGCCAAAGTAACGAGCGTGAATACGAATAATTTCGCCTGGCGGCGTTGGCTGCCCCTGTTTTTAGTAGGAAGCCTCGGCCTGGCGGCTTGCAACAAAGGCCCGGCCGAAGGCTGCCGTGAAGATGCCGCGGCTGACGCCGCCGCTGTGTCCGTGCGGCTGAAGCGTCTGGAGCAGCCCTTTTTTGCCATTAAGACGTCATCCGATGCCCAGCGTTTTATGGACGCCAACCCGGTCTTTGCGCGCTACTACTTGCAGCGCCAGCCGGCCGCAGAAAAGGAGTTGGAGAATGGCCTGACGCAACTGGCCACCAACGCAGCGCTGCAGCAGTTGGGCCGCGAAACGGCGGCGGCCTTCCCCGATAGTGCGGCCTTGCGGCACGATTTGGGCGAGCTATTCCGGCGGGTGCACCACTATTTCCCCGATTTTCGGGTGCCGCCGGCCAATACCTACGTGAGTGGCTTTCTGGCCAAGGACATTTACGTGAACGACAGCCTGTTGGTGATGAGCTTGGACTGGTTTGTGGGCCCCAAGGCCAGCAAGCGGCCCGACCTGCCGCAGTACATGCTACGTCGCTACACGCCCGCCGGCTTGATGCCACTGCTGGCGCACAACGTGTCGAGCAAATACAACCGCCACGAGTTGACCGCCAATACGATGCTGGATGCGATGGTGCATGAGGGCAAGGCTCTATACTTCGCCAGCCAGATGCTACCCTGCGCCCCCGACTCGCTGCTCATGGGTTATACCCGGCGCGAAATGGTGGGCCTGGAGGCCAACGAGCCCCGCGTGTGGGGGCACTTCCTGGAGAAGAACCTGCTGTATTCGACCACGCCCTTCTTGCTGCAGAAGTACGTGGGCGAGCGCCCCAACGTGCCCGAAATCGATAAAACCTGTCCCGGACGGGTGGGACAGTGGGTGGGACTGCAAATCGTGCGCAAGTACATGGCGCAACACCCCGGCGTGTCGCTGGGCCGCCTGATGGCCGAGAAGAACGCCCAGCGCATCCTCAACGAGTCGCACTACCGGCCCATGAATGAATCGAAATGAGGAATGCAGGGCTCACATCGTGAGCGTTCTGCGATTGCGGCGGCATAATCAGGATGAAAGGTTTTCACTGACCCATGCACATTGCCGTTTTTAGCCAGTACCACACCAGCCCCGACTGCCCGGCTACCAGCCGGCACTACACGTTGCTGGCGCACATTGCCCGCACGCACCGGGTGACGCTGCTGACCACGCCCGCCTGGCGTAGCCAGCAGCTGACGCATGAGTTTCCGTGGGTACCAGCCGGGGTGGAAATTCGAGAGGCGAACATTCCTTACGACAACAAGATGGGGCCGGCCCGGCGGGCCTTGGCGTTTGCGCAGTACGCGGGCTGGGCAGTGCGCGAGGGCTTGCGCATTGACCGTCCCGACGTGATTTGGGGCATTAGTACACCGCTCACGGCGGCCTGGGCGGCGGCGCAGGTGGCGCGCTGGCGGCGGGTGCCGTGGGTATTCGAGGTGCAGGATTTATGGCCGTCGTTTCCCATTGCCATGGGAGCGGTGCCCACGGCGCTGGCCCGGCAGCAACTGTTTCGGCTGGAGAAACGCCTGTACCAAAGCGCACGGCACGTGCTGCCGCTCTCGCCCGACATGACGCGCTACGTGACGAATTTGGGCATTGCGCCCGGAAAGGTCACGACCGTGCTGAATGGAACAGACCTGGAGCTAGCCGCCCGCGCTACCCCCGAAGCGGTGGAGCGCCTGCGGCAGGAGCAGGGCCTGGCGGGTAAAAAAGTCATTCTCTACGCCGGTACCTTCGGCCGCGCCAACGATATCCCAACGCTGGTGGCTGCCGCTGAAGCTATGGCTGCCACCGAGCCGGACGCGGTGTGGCTTTTTCTGGGCCATGGCTTTCACGAGCCGCTGATTGCGGCGGCGGCGGCGCGCTGGCCGGGGCGCATCCGGCTGGTAGGTGGCCAAGCGCGGCACGAGGTGTTTAGCTGGTTTGCGCTGGCGGCGGTGTCGATGGTGTCGTTTCTGGATATGCCGGTGCTGGACACCAATTCGCCTGCCAAGCTTTACGACTCGTTGGCCGTGGGCACGCCTGTCATCGTCACAAACCGGGGGTGGACCAAAGCCTTGGTTGAGCAGCACGGCTGCGGCTGGTACGTGCCCGCTGGCGATGCTGAGGCGTTGGCCGCACAGCTACGCCAGCTGCTAGCACAGCCCGACATGCTGCTGGAAGCTGGAAACCGGGGACGACAATTGGCTACTCGGGAATTTGACCGCCACCAATTGGCCGCAGAAGTGCAACAGCTTTTAGAGAGAGCAGCCCGCACGTTGTTGTACTAGGGGCATCGCGTTTTGTGCCGCCATGTACTCGCAATTGAACTTTGTGTGCTAAAAACCGCAGTTTTGGGCAAATAGGAGAGACGTTCACGGCTTATCTGGCAGCGGTACGTAAGCCGCAGCTTTGCCAAAATGCTTCTCAGAATAGGCGCAGCTGGGCGCCAGCGGGCAGATGTTGCACTTGGGAGAGCGCGCCACGCAGATGTAGCGGCCGTGCAAAATCAGCCAGTGGTGGGCTTTGGGAATGACGTCTTCGGGGATGTACTTCACCAGTCCTTTCTCCACGGCCAGCGGCGTAGTGGCCGTTTTAGGCACCAGTCCGATGCGGTGCGACACCCGAAATACGTGCGTATCGACCGCCATGGTGGGCTGGTTGTATATAACAGATGCCACCACGTTGGCGGTTTTGCGCCCCACCCCGGGCAGGCGCTGCAACTCGTCGAGCTGGCTGGGCACTTCGCCGCCGAAGTCCTGTGTCAGCATGCGGCCCAGGCCGGCCAGGTGCTTCGCTTTGTTGTTGGGGTAGGAGATGCTGCTGATGAAGGGCAGGATTTCCTCGGCCGACGCGGCGCCGAGGTGCGCGGCCGTCGGAAACTGCTGCAGCAAGGGCGGCATCACCATGTTCACGCGTTTGTCGGTGCACTGCGCGCTCAGCACCACGGCCACTATCAGCTCATACGGGTTGCCGTAAGCCAGCTCGGTTTTGGGCTCTGGAAAATTGGTAGTGAAATAATCGATGAAATATTGAAATCGGTCGGCGCGGCGCATGGCGTTGTAGTGGGTGCCCCACAAAAGTAAACGGTCATGCCGGGCGCAGCCGAAGCCTCTGGCGTGAGTCGAAATCCAAGGGGCCGGATTTACGCTTGCACGCGAGATGCTTCGGCTGCGCTCAGCATGACCGATTTTGGGTGCTTATAAGGTTTGCTAACCCCGCTGCTTCCGGCTTCGCTGCAAGGGCTGCAGTGGGTGCCAGAGAAAATTGAACGGACTTAGGATTTGGCTAAAAAAGTACGCGAGTAGCGCAAAATGGCCTCGGAGGTTCGGGCCCGCGGCTCGCGGCGAACGCCGTCGAGGGCCCGCTGGGCCAAAAGGAGGTCGGCGCACGTGGCTGCCAGTTCCGGGTCGTGCTGCAACGACTCCTCTACCTCGCGCTGCCTTTCAGGAGGCAATTCTTTGTACACATACTGGAGCAGTGTCGAATGGGGTAAGGTTTGAATCATAATCGAGAGAATTTGCGGTCATCTTCTTCCGCAGGTTTATCAGCGCATAGCGCATCCGGCCCAGGGCCGTGTTGATGCTGACGCCGGTTGCGTCGGCAATTTCCTGGAAGCTCATGTCGCCGTAGTGGCGCATCAGCAGCACCTCCTTTTGGGCGGCGGGCAGTTCCTGAATTAACGCCCGGAGGCGGGTATGGGTTTCCTCGCGGGCCAAGATGTCGTCCGGGCCGTCGTCGGCGAGGGTGAGGGTGTTGCTCAGTCGGTCGTTGTCGCTGAGGCTCACGTGGGGCGTGCGCTTGCCGCGGCGGAACGAGTCGATGGCCAGGTTGTGGGCAATGCGGCAAATCCAGGGGGCAAACTTGCCCTCTTCGTTGTAGCGCCCGCCTTTCAGGGTGTGAATGGCTTTAATGAAGGTGTCCTGCAACAGGTCCTCGGCCACGTCCTCATCGCGCACGATGAGGAGGATGGTCGTGAACACACGACTGCGGTGCCGCTCCAGCAGGATAGCGAAGGCGGATTCCTGGCCAGCCAGGTAGAGCGAAATGAGCGCGGAGTCGCTCGGTTGCAAGAGGTCCATAAAGGGCTACGGAATAAGGGAACGTAGAGCTTTAGGCCATAGTATGCAGTTACCGAGAAAAATTTTGGGAGCGACCGGTAGTCGGGATTTTTACCCGCTAGAATCGTTCCAAATGTAGAGCGACGAAAAGCATTTGCGCAATACCCCAAATATAAAAAATGACAAAATTCTGTAGGTAAAATGGAGCAACCTTCCGCAAATCTTCATCTACAACGTGCTAGCGCATTTTTTGGGAATAAAAAATCTGAAAAAAGTTTCAAAAATATTTTTTTATTTTTTGAAAGGCCGAATTCAGGCGCCTAACCACTGATAGGCAGCGGCTTCTTCGGTGAATAATTTGGTGTGGTAGCCGTGCTCAGGCCGGGTGGCGGCACTGATGGCGGCCACCGAGCTGGGCTCCGGCTGCCGGGCGGCGCGCAGGGGCGAGATGAGGAAGGCGATGCGCACCGGCGCAGCGTAGCGGCCCGGCAATTGCGGGAAGAAATCGGTTTCGACCCATTGGTTGACTTCGGCCGAGACGACTTCGTTGCGGCGGCGCAGGTCGAGCAGCCAGCGCGGGCAGCCGAGGGCATCGGCGGCGGCGAGGATAGCGAGGTAGCCGGCCTGTAGCTCGGCAGCGGTGATTTCGCGCTGCCAGCGGGCCACGATGGCCGGCAGGTCGGGGCGCGGGGTGATTTCGAGGCCAAAATTGGGCATGAACCGGGCAGGCGTTGAGAGTCAATTCACAAGGTAAGGGCAAGGTGGGGCTGTGCCCAAAGGCAGGAGCGGTGGGGGTTACCTTTGCCGGCCTGCGCCGTAAAGCTGCCTTTCTACGTTACTCATGCTGCCTTCTGCTGATTCGGCTCCGGCCCACGACCCGTACGCGGCCCTGCGCGTGCCCGATTTTCGCCGCCTGGTTTCGACCCGCACGCTGCTCACGGTGGCCACGCGCATTCAGGGGCTGGTGGTAAGCTGGCAGATTTATCACCTCACCGGCGACCCGTTGGCGCTGGGCCTCATTGGGCTGTCGGAGGCCATTCCGAGCATTGTGGTGTCGCTGTACGCCGGCTACGTGGCCGATACCGTGCGCCGCAAGCGCATTGTGGTGTTGGCGCTGGCGGTGCTGGTGCTGTGCGCGGCGGCCCTGGCCGCGCTGGCCAGCCCCTACGGCATCGGGCTGCTGGCCAAGGGTTCTCTTTATACGTTTCCGCTGTACGCGGTGATTTTTGTGAGCGGGCTGGCGCGGGGCTTCATGGGGCCGGCGCTGTTTTCGTTTATGCCGCAGCTGCTGCCCGACCGCGCCCTGCTGCCCAACGCCATTACCTGGAACAGCACCACTTATCAGGCCTCGGCGGTGCTGGGGCCGGCGCTGGGCGGCTTTCTGATTGAGCCACTGGGCGTGGCCTGGTCCTACGCGGTGGGGCTGGGGCTGCTGGTACTGGGCTTGCTGCAGTTCGTACGCATTGCCGACCGGCCGCTGCCGCCCATGGAAGGCGAGCGCCTGAACCTGAAAGACAGCGTGCTCAGCGGCCTGCGCTTCATTTTCGGCAACCAGCTGGTGCTGGCGGCGCTGTCGCTGGATATGTTCGCGGTGCTGTTTGGCGGGGCGGTGGCGCTGCTGCCGGTGTTTGCTTCCGACATTCTGAAAGTGGGCGCGCGCGGCTTTGGGCAGCTGGAGGCGGCGCCGGCCATTGGCTCGGTGCTGATGGCCGTTTTCCTGACGTATTACCCGCTGAAGCGCAAGGCGGGGCTGAAGCTGCTGGGCGCGGTGGCAGGCTTTGGGGTGGCTACCATCTGCTTCGCGCTGTCGAAAAACTTCTACCTGTCGCTTTTCCTGCTTTTTATGACGGGCGTGTTCGACTCGGTGTCGGTGATAGTGCGCTCCACGCTCATCCACGTCTACACGCCGGAGTACATGAAAGGCCGGGTGTCGGCGGTGAACAACATCTTCATCGGTTCCAGCAACGAGATTGGGGCGTTCGAGAGCGGTACGGCAGCGCGGCTGCTGGGCACGGTGCGTTCGGTGGTATTCGGCGGGCTGATGACGCTGCTGGTGGTGGCCATCACCACTTGGCGGGCCGACAAGCTGCGCAGGCTGGAATCGGGTACCAAATAAAAAACTGTGCGTTGGCGCAGCTTAGTCGCAGAGCGTGGGCAGGGCGGGGTTGGCAGCATATTGAAACATCATCTCAAGCTGGGCCAGCGTGGCCCGGTCGTTGGATAGGGGCAGGACGGGCAGCTCAGAACGATGCACCCAGCGGGCCTGCGCGGTTTCGGACGTTTCGGCTTGCAGGGCGCCGCCCGTGGCCCGGCACAGCACGAAGGCCTTGTACACATACCAGGGCTGCGGCGGATGGGCGTGGCGCTTCTTATCGAGCAGGGCCAGCAGGCGCACGGCCTCGGCTTCGAGCCCGGTTTCTTCCCAGGTTTCCTTCACGGCTACTTCGAAAGGTGTGTAGCCGATGTCGGCCCAGCCGCCGGGCAGCGTCCATCGGTTGCCGTCTGATTTTTCCTGCACCATCAGCAGCTCGTCAATCCCGCGAAACAGTACGGCCCGCACATCGACTTTGGGCGTGGGGTAGTTGGTTTCGTTTGCAAATAGGGCGTTGAGCTGGGCTACGGGCTCGCCGGTGAGCAGGGCCATCAGGCGCAGGCTCAGGTCGTGCACTTCCTGGTAGCGTTCCTGGTCGTAGGCGTTGGGCTCGTAGGCCAGGCCGGCCTGGGCAATGGCTTGCAGGCGTTGGGCGATGCCCAGAAAATCAAAATCAGGGTTCATCAACAGACAATAGAAAAATCAAACGGCGCCGTCCAATAAAGCGGCGTATTGCTCCGGCGTATCCACATCGAGCAAGCCGGCCGGAAAATCCACGCGTTCCACCGCCGACCCATAGCCTGCAATGAGACGGCCCGCCCCGGCCTGCCCTTGCAGCCGCAATAACTCAGGAAACACGCTTTTGGCGAAAACGGCGGGCACGCCCAGCGTGTCGCCATACGCAGCGGCCACAATGGGAGTCTGCGTGTCCTGCTGTCGTTGCGCTAGTTGCCTCAGTAACTCCGGCGTCACGTGCGGCTGGTCGGTGAGCATGATGAGCACGGCGCGCGGCTGCGCGGGCAGCACAGCGGCCAAGCCTGTGCGAATGGAGGATGCCATGCCCGTTTCCCATTCCACATTGTGTACGGCCTGAATAGGCAGGCCGGCCACTTGGGCGGCTAAAGCTTGGTTTAAGGCCCCTGTCACTAGCACAATGGGCGCGCAGCCGCTGGCCACGGCCGTTTCGGCGGCGTGACGAAGCAGGGTCCGGCCGCGGTAGGCCAGGAGTTGCTTGGGCTGGCCCATGCGGGCGGAGGCGCCGGCAGCCAGGAGGATGAGGGCAGGAGGAGTGGGAAGCATTAAGGCAGGAAAGCGTTGGCAGAACGTGTATCCCGAAGCTCCTGCTTCGGCTCGTTGAACGACTTGCGCGCGGGCCGAAGCAGAGCTTCGGGATACACGTTCTGTTTGCTTTGGACTACACTGATTTCGTGCCCAGAACCTTCTCCGGTGTGATGGGCAGGTCGCGTACGCGCTTGCCGGTGGCGTGGAACACGGCGTTGGCCACGGCGGCCGATACGCCAACCATCGAAATCTCGCCGATGCCCTTCACGCCCATGGCGTTGATGTAGGGGTCGTGCTCGTCGATGAACTCCACGGTCATGTCCGGAATGTCGGCGTTCACGGGAATGTGGTAGTCGCCGAGGTCGGCGTTGGTGTAGCGGGCGTAGTGCGGGTCGCGGGCGGTGGCCTCCATTAGCGCCGCGCCGATGCCGAAGATGCTGCCGCCGATAATCTGGCTGCGGGCCGTTTTGGCGTTGAGGATGCGGCCGGCACCGTGCACGCTCACCCAGCGCGTGACGCGCACGGTGCCCAAATCGGGGTCGACCTGCACCTCGCAGAAGTGCGCGCCGAAGGAGTGCATGGAATGCTTGGCTTCCGATTCGGTGTTGTTTTGGGGCCCGGCGGGGTTGCTGGGGCGACCGGTTTCGTAGCCCGCCCCGTACTTGCCTTGGCCGGTGCCTTCGATGTCGTCTAAGCCCGCGCGCTTCATCAGGGCCATGAAATTTTCGCCTTTAGCGGCGTCTTTTTTCAGTTGCAAGCGGCCATTTTCGGTGGTTACGTCTTCCGCTTTGGCCTGAAAAAGCGGGGATTTGGGGTCTTTGATGGCGACTTTGGTGAGGCGTTCCCACACGTCCTGCGCCGCCATGTACACCGACGACGACACCGTGCCTGCTGCCACCGAGCCGCCCGAGTTGGGCGCGGTGGGCAGCTTGGTGTCGCCTAGCTCGAAGCGGATTTTGTCGGGCGCTAGGCCCAGTGAGTCGGCGGCTACCTGCGTCATCACGGTGTAGGTGCCGGTGCCGAGGTCGGTGGCGCCGGCCTGCACCACGGCGTGGCCGTCGGCGTAGAGGCGCACGCGGGCGGTGCCCTGCGAGTTGTGCACCGGGTAGCTGGCCGTGGCCATGCCGTAGCCCACCAGCAAGCGGCCGTTGCGGGTGGCGCCGGCCTTGGGGTTGCGCTTGCTCCAGCCGAACAGTTCGGCGCCGCGGGCGTAGCACTGGCGCAGGCTTTTGCTGCTCCAGGGCTGGCCGGTGCTGGGGTCTTTCTCGGCGTAGTTGCGCAGGCGGATTTCGATGGGGTCGAGGCCCAACTGGTAGGCCAAATCATCCATCGAACACTCAATGGCAAATGAGCCCGGCGCCTCGCCGGGAGCCCGGGTGAAGGTCGACGTCATCACATTGGCCCGGCCCAGCTCATAGTGCGACTCGAAAGTGGGGCAGTCGTAGAGCAGGTTGATGATTTTGCTGTTGGCCTCGGCGTAGTTGTCCCAGGGCGAGGTGGTGGAGGTTTTCTCATGGATAAGTGCCAGCAGCTTGCCTTCCTTGCTCGCGCCCAGCGTGAGGGTCTGAGTCTGGTCTTCGCGGTGGCCCATGCTCGTGAACTGCTGCGGGCGGCTGAGCACCAGCTTCACCGGCCGGCCCACCGCCTTGGCGGCCTGCACCGTGAGCACCGTGTGCGGCCAGCACGAACCCTTGCAGCCAAACCCGCCGCCCAAATACTTGGTGATGACGCGCACTTGGTCCTGCGGCAACCCCAGGTAGGCAGCCAACGCTTTTTGGGTGCGCGTCACGCCCTGGGTCGATTCGTACACCGTGAGTCGGTCGGGGGCTTCCCAAATGGCCGTGGTGGCGCCCGGCTCCATGGGATTGTGGTGGTTGATGGCGTGCGTGTACACGGCCGTCATTTTGATGGGCGCGTTGGCTAGGGCGGCCCGGGCATCGCCGCGGCGGGTGTAGCCGTCCTGCTTGCCGTCCTGAATTTTCTCGGGGTTGAAGAGCTGGGCGCGCTTGTCGGTGTAGGCGGCAATGGGCGCTTCGGCCGCGTAGTTCACGCGAATGAGCGCGGCGGCCTGAGTGGCGCGCTCAAAGGTATCGGCCACCACCAGGGCCACGGGCTGGCCGGCGTAGTGAATGACGTCCGACGTCAGCGGCAGGAAGCCCATGGGCGCGCCAATGGCTTTTTTGCCCTCGGGGTCGTTGGGCGTTTTGGCCAGCTTGGGCAGGTTGAGGTGCGTGAGAATCTGCAGCACGCCGGGCTCTTTCATCGCCAGGCTAGTATCGATGCTCTGCACGCGACCCTTGGCGATGGCGCTGGTTTTGAGTACGCCGTACACCAGGCCCGGCAGCGGGTATTCGGCCGAGTATTTGGCCTTGCCCATCACCTTGTCGCGGCCATCCACGCGATTGAGCGGCTTGCCAACGACGCCGGGCGTGGGGGAAGTTTCGAAGAAAGCGGGTTCGTTTTCCATGGAAAGGCGAAAATTCAAACGATGTAGAGACGCGTATTCGCGTCTCGTCGCGTGCTGAGGTTGTTTAATTATTTGTCTGAACGTTCCGGTTGCATCGTTCAACGACGAGACGCGAATACGCGTCTCTACGCCGCCGACAATTCCAGCAGCGCCCGCACCAGCGTGTTCTGTGCCAGCTCCACCTTGAAGCGGTTCTGCTCCCGCGGCTGCGCATCGCGCACGGCGGCAGCGGCGGCGGCCCGGAAGGTAGCTTCGGTGGCCGGCGCCCCGGTCAGGATTTTCTCAGCTGCCACTGAGCGCCAGGGTTTGGTGCCCACGCCGCCCAGCGCCACCCGCGCCGAGCGAATCTGCCCGCCCTGCACATCGAGCCCCACGGCAGCCGAGGCCAGCGCAAAGGCATAAGAGGCCCGGTCTCGCACCTTCAGGTACATCGACTTGCGGGCGTGCGTGGCGGCCGGCACCGTCACCGACACAATGAGTTCGCCGGGCTCCAGCACGGTTTCGCGCTGGGGCGTGTTGCCGGGCGTCACGTGGAAATCGACCAGCGGCACGCGGCGTTGCTTGCCCTTGGCGTTTTCGAGCAGCAGCACGGCATCGAGGGCCGCCAGGGCCACGCCGAGGTCGCCGGGGTGGGTGGCAATGCAGGCCTTGCTGCCGCCCAGGATGGCCAGGTTGCGGTTCTCGCCCTCCTGCGCCGGGCAGCCCGAGCCGGGGTTGCGCTTGTTGCACGGAAACGCCACGTCGCGGAAGTAGCCGCAGCGCGTGCGCTGCAGCAGGTTGCCGCCGATGCTGGCCATGTTGCGCAATTGCGGCGATGCGGCCAGCAGCAGCGACTGCGAAATCGCGGGGTAGTTCTGCACCACCAGCGGGTGCTCGCCCACGTCGCTCATGCGTTCCAGCGCGCCAATGCGCAGGCCGTCGGCCGTCTGCTCAACGCCTTTGAAAGGCACCATGTTGATGTCGACCAGCTGGCTGTGGTTTTCCACGTTCAGCTTCATCAAGTCAAGCACCGTGGTGCCGCCGGCGATGAAGGCCGCGCCCTTGGTGCCCGTCACAGCGGCCGTGGCTTCTTTGGCCTGATTAGCTTGGAGGTAGGAGAAGTTGTTCATAACTCGCTTCTGATTACAGAAAGAACGTCATGTCGAGCGCAGCTGAGACATCTCGCTCGCATCGTCTGACGATTGATTTACTATAGCGCGCGAGATGTCTCGGCTGCGCTCGACATGACGGGCCAATGCACCACGTTGCTACCCCTTAAACCCACTCTTCTCTACCTCGCGGATGGCCGCCACGATATTGGGGTAGGCCCCGCAGCGGCAGAGGTTGCCGCTCATCCACTCGCGCACGTCGCCGTCGGTTTTGGCATGGCCCTCTTTAATGCAAGCCACGCCGGACATGAGCTGGCCCGGCGTGCAGTAGCCGCACTGGAAACCGTCGTGGTCGAGGAAAGCCTGTTGCAGCGGGTGCAAATCTTCGCCCTTGGCCAGGCCCTCCACGGTGGTGATTTCCTTGCCCTGATTCATCACGGCCAGGGTGAGGCAGGAGTTGACGCGTTTGCCATCGACCAGCACGGTGCAGGCGCCGCACTGCCCGTGGTCGCAGCCTTTTTTCGAGCCGGTGAGGTCGAGCTTTTCGCGCAGCGCGTCGAGCAGGCTCACCCGCGGCTCGGCTTTAAAGCTGCGCACGGTGCCGTTCACTTTCAAGCGCATCTCGCTCACGCCCTCCACCTTTTTGGCCATGGCCGTCAGGCGCTCGGCCTGGCCCACCAGCGGCGGGGCCAGGGCCAGCCCCAGCAGCCCCGAGGCCTGCTTCATGAAAGTGCGGCGGCCGTCATCAGACGGCAGCTCGTCGGAACCGGAGGGGGCGGGGGTAAAATCGTCGGTCATAGCGCGCGAGTATTTGGGCGGGCTACTAATACTTGATTTACATCGGAATTGTTGGCGAATGGCCCCGCCTTATTGACCGGATAAAGAGCAGCTTAAATAGTGCATTATGGTGGAGCTGCGATATTCAGCGGGGTGTCCGGAGTTGCTTTAAACAAGAACGAGGTAGGAGTTGGGCTTGCCCCGTCCGGCCGTACGCGCCGAATCCACGCCGTCGCAACGGTTGCGTTCGATGACAGGCAGACCGTGCCACGCTCTTACATCCATCGCTCAATTTCTACTCCAAGCGCACATAAGGCCGCATCTTTTCGATATCGGCCGGCTTTAAAATCGGAATCTGCTTCAAATCCTCCACCGATTTGAAAGGGCCGTGCTGCTGCCGGTAAGCCACAATAAGCCGCGCCCGCGGCTTGCCGATGTAGGGCTGCAAGTACAGCTCATCGAACGTGGCGGTGTTCAGGTTCACGGCCTTAGGCGCGAAGCCAGGCGCTACAAAGGTGTATTTCTTGAGGCTGTCGCGCAGGTCGGGCGCGTCGCGCAGCACGAAAACCTCGTCCAGTTGGTCTTCGCGCACGTAGCCGCCCAGCTGGTTGCGGTACTTCACCACCCACTTGGCTCGGCCCGCGCCGATGCCGCGAATCTGCATCAGCTGCGTGGTGTCGGCCAGGTTCAGGTCGAAGGGCTGCAGGTTGCGGGGTTTGCGGGGAAACTTGGTAGGGGCCGCTTCGCCAGCGGCGAAGGGCGGGAACTTGCCATCGGGGCCGGGGCGGTTGGTGGCGTAGTCGCGCTTGGGCGCCTCGTCGGGCAACTGCATGAACGGGGCCAGCCGCTGGTATACCGAGTCTTCCAGCCCGTACATCTTTTTCACCTGCGCTTTGGCCTTGAAGCCGCCCGCTGCCTCGCGGTATTTCACGATGCGCGCGGCCACAAAGTGCGGCACGCCGCGCGCCTCCCAGCCCTCGGCGGTGAGGGCGTTGGGGTCGAAGGGGCCAAGGCGCACCTGTGATACGGCCGGGTAGCGCGGCTCACGGCGCTCAAATTTCTTGTATTCGCGTTTTGGATAACGTGATGCAAAGCCGCGCTCCACCGTCCGATGCTCTTTCAGCTGGGCAGCCAATGCATCGAGGCCCTTTTGGTCGGCCGCCGGTAGGTAAGTCGGCAGCTCTGGCCGCAGCAGCAAGGGCGCCACAATGGTGAGCAGCATGAGCAGCAGCAGCCCCGCCAGGCCCCGGGCCTCGCTGCGCGAGTAGCCAAAGGAGCGCCGCACCCAGCGCATGGGAGCGGAGTTTTCCCAGGACCGTGGCGGGCGGGGCAGGGGAGGAGGGGCCATAAGCAGGAGCGGCCGGCCAGCGGCCCAAGTGGGTAGAAGGGAGTACAGAAGGCCAGCCCATTAGGCCAGCTACTGTGCAATGATAGGAATAAATCTATCACTTCTGCTACCCAGGCGAGGCACCCAGCCCCGCACCTAGCTGCGCGTGCGGTTGGTGCTGGGCGTGCGGTTCACCTTGCGGGTGGGGCCGGGCCGTTTCACCGTCACGGGCAGGGGGCCGCCGGGCAGCTTGGTTTCCTGGGCTATCCAGCTGTGCACCAGCTTGAGCGCCTCGGGGGAGAATACGGCTTGCGGAGCCGCATTCACCAGCGGCCACTGGGCCGGCGGGGCCTGAAACAGGTGGTTTACGCCGGTGAGCTTGTAATTCGTGGCGGTGCGGTTGGCACGGCGCAGGGCCTTGTAGAGCGGCGTCATGTTGCGCCGGGCCGATACCTGCAGGTCGGCTGTGCCGTTGAGCAGCAGCACCGAGCACTGCACCTTGTCGAGCTTGGCCTGCGGGTCGAAGTCGAAGAAATAGCGGGCCCAGGGCGAGGTGAGCTGCACGGCCCGGGCGCGGGCCATACTGCCGTCGAGGCCCATGTTGGCGCCGGCCAGCAGGGCGGCTACTTTGGTGCGGGCCGCGGCATTGTCCGGCGTTTGGCGGATGATGCCCACCGTGCGCTGGTACACGTCCTGCGCGGCCTTCACCTGGGCCGGGTCGGCCCCAATGAGGCGCATGATTTCGCCCTGCTGGCGCAGCAGCACGTCGTAGCCCGTTTGCCCGTAGCCGGCCAACGACACCACAAACGCCGGCGCCCGGCCGGCCCCGGCGGCCGCCAGCAACGCCACGTTGGCTCCTTCGCCGTGGCCCAGCAAACCCACGCGGTGCGCCGACACCAGCGGGCTGTTGCGCAGGTACGCCAGGGCCGCCTGGGCGTCGGTCACCAGGTCGGCGGTGGTGGCGTTGGCGTAGGTGCCCCCCGATTTGCCCACGCCCCGGTCGTCGAAGCGCAGCACGGCCACGCCGTGGCGGGTGAGGTAGTCGGCCAGCTGGCCAAACATGCGGTAGCCCGGCACTTCCACCTCGCGGCTCTGCGGGCCCGAGTCGGACAGCAGCACCACGCCCGCAAACGGCCCTTCGCCGGCGGGCACCGTGAGCGTGCCGGCCAGGCGCTGCTTGGTGCTGGGATTGGTGAAGGTGACGTCGCTTTGGCGGTAGGGCGGCGTGGCCTTGAATTTGGTGGCCGCCTGCGTCGAGGCCATCGCGCGCTTCAGCACCATGGGGGCTGTCACGCCGGGCTGCTTCCAAGTGCCGGTAAGCGTGGCGCCGTCTTCCTGAATCTTGCCCACGAAGCTGCTGCCCGCCTGCTCGATGCGCAGGGTCAGGTCATCGTCCTTCACTTCCACATCGACCGGCATGCGGCTGATGCGTTGCTGGGGCGCATCGAGGGCGGCGTAGTAGGTGCCGTTGGTGAGCGGCACGATGGTGATGACAATGGTGATTTCGCCGCCAAGCAGCTTCAAAGGGCCACGCCACTGGCCATTAAGCGGTGCGGGAGCCAGCGGCGCGGCAAGCACCACTGAGAATTGGATAATTGAAGCCAGAAAAAATAATGCAGCCTGTATAAATCTTGTCATGAAATCAGACAATAAATCGGTCTTAGAATAGCTTGTTGAGGCAAAGTTATACTGAAAAGTACAACAAATGTTTTTAAAATTTTCAGTCGGTTGGCTTTGAAATACCCAATTGTTGAATAAAAAAGGCCGCTCTGACTAGAGCGGCCTTAAATGGTGAATATGAAGCTTTACTTCTGGCTATTTCCGGGAATGTTGCGCTATCCAGTCGCCGATAAGCTGGAGCGCTGCCGGCGAAAAAGTCTCTTCGATAGTGCCATATTCTTCTACTGCGCCGGTGGCGGCCGTCTGGAAAAGGTGGTTTAGGCCGGGCAGTTCTTTGATGGTTACGTCGCGGTTGTTGCCGGCTTTCAGGCCCGCGGCCGTGGCGGCAAGGTTGAGCGCGGCGGGCACCTGCACATCCTTACTGCCGCCGAGGGCCAGCACCGGGCAGTGCACCTTGGGCAGTGTTTGGGCGGGGCGGTCGGCCAGCAGGTGGCGGTAGTCGGGCGAGGTGAGCAGGGGCAACTGCGGCTCCACCTGTGCGGCCAACTGCGGGCTGATAGCGGTGTAATAAGCTCGCAGCTTGGTTTTGGCCTGCGCGTCGTCGGGCGTTTGCTGAATGATTTCCGTCATGGCGCGTTGCATCTTCTCGGTGGCGGCCAGTTGGGCGGCGTCGGAGGTTTGCAGGCGGGCCAGGGCCAGCGACTGTTGCACAATCAGTTCGTTGCCGGGCAGGGCCGGGGCGGCTAGCAGCACCAGAAAATCGGGCCCGCTCGCCTGGCCGGCCGCACCAATGGCCGCCGTGCCGCCCTGGCTGTGCCCCAGCAGCCCCGCGTGGTTTTTCTGCACGGCGGGCTGGGCGCGCAGCCAGGCCAGCGCCGCTTGGGCGTCGGTGGTGTAGTCGGCGCTGGTGGCGCCTTGCAACGTGCCGCCGCTCTGGCCCACGCCCCGGTCGTCGAAGCGCAGCACGGCCACGCCGTGGCGGCTGAGGTAGTCGGCCAGCACCGCAAAGGGCTGGTGGCCAAAGGCCGATTCGTTGCGGTCTTCGGGCCCCGAGCCGGTGAGCAGCGCCACGGCCGGAAACGGGCCTTTGCCGGCGGGCACGGTGTAGGTGCCGGCCAGCGTGACACCGGCCTTCTCGTTGCGGAAGGTGACGTCGGTAGCCCGGTAGGGAAAAGGCGCCTTAGGTGTTTGCGGGCGCTTAGCCACGCCAGTGCCCCGACTGAGCGTGAGCGGAAACGTGCGCGGCCCCTGCTGCCATTCGCCTATCAGCTGCTGGCTGTCGGCGGAGCGGCGGCCCACAAAGCGCGCCGCCGGCTGGCCCAAGCGCAGGTACACGCTGTCGCCGGGGGCCGTAAACTGCAGGGGCAGGCCCTTCGCCTGCTGGGCCGGAATATCGAGGCTGGCCATGCGCGGCCCGGCAGCCGGGTCGGTGAGGTGAATGGTGAAACCTATGGGGCCAATGGTGCCGGTCCAGTCGCCGGTGAGGCTGGGGCGGGCCGTTTGGGCCTGGGCGCTGGTGAAGCCCAGCAGCGCGGCGGCGGTAAGGAAAAGGCGGGTAAAAGTGGGCATGGGAAAGAGCTGGTTGGATGACGATGCAATGGTAAGGAGATAATTAGACAAATTTCTAATTATTGAGAGACTGATTTGCCATCCTGCTGTGTTATTCAGACTAGAAACTGACCGCAAGGCTTGCTACTTGCTGACTATGTGGAAGATGCTTAGCGGCATATAGCGCATTGGAAATACACGCTTCTGCACTATAATTGGTATAAATGAACAACGGCTGGTTCTTGTACATCGTTAATGCACTAGAGCCTTTTGCTGGCTTTGTTAGCGAGAATAAGAAAGACTTTTTCCCTGCTTTATCTGGAAAAGGAATTGGTAATTGAGTATTGGTTTTTAATAATAGTCCGCACACTTCCAAGAGAATATCCTTCCAAGTAGAAATGGGTTTGACTGTTCCATTAGGCAACCGAAGCTGCTTAGGCTTCTGGCCTTGCGGTAGATTCAGTTGATGCAACTGACTTACATCCGTAAAAGCGGTTTCTTCGGCCTCTTGCTTTGCGGAATGCTTGGGTTGCTTAGTGGTAACAGGTTTACTCTTCGGAGCGAAATCGGCCGTGGGGGCCGGTGATGGAATCGTGCTTTCAGCGACCGGGAGGTGAATGCCGTGGCCGCTCAATGCTGCATCAAGCCACCGAATCAATTGCAGGGCCGCGGCAACGGGCTCCTCATCCCGCAGATTCAAGGTTTCGATAGGTTGGTAATGCGAGTGAGCTGGCGAATAGCAATGCCAGTTCAGGCCATCGGTAATGAAAAACGTCTGAGGCTTCAGGGAAAAAGCGTAGCCAATGAGTGCTCCAACGTGACCGAGCTTATCGAGGCTTTCGCCAAGCTTTTTAGCTTCGATAACCGCACGGATATTGCCGACAGCATCTTTCAACACATAGTCCAGCGACTGTTTATTTTCGACCGTTCGTTCTGGCTCAACCATGCGCACATTGGTCGTGTCCCAGCCCAAGCTGCGCAAAATTGGGTCGATTAGTGCTGCTCGAGTTGCTGCTTCGTTTTTCTGAAAAATTCCGGGGTTGGCAGCCGCGTTTGAGCGAATCTGTTGAATAACCTGATAGATAGAAACAAGTGGACTTGCAGATGTCATGGGCGGGAAGCGACGCGAAGTAAGGCGTAATGTTAAGTAAAGCCCGGCATTATTGAGCACATCTTGCGCGAATGCAGTAAAGCCCTGCTTATGGCCTCCACCCCCGCCGTACCTTCGCGCCTCCAGCAAATGCCCGCGGCCGAAACCTTCGGGGCCGGTTTTGCTGTTAGCTCGTTTATGCCCAAAAAAGACGCTTTGCAGGTGTCGGCCCCATCCGACAACGCCATTGATGCCCTCGACCCGCGCGAATTCATCCTCATCAAAAACGCCCGGGTTCACAACCTCAAAAACCTCAGCGTGGCCCTGCCGCGCAACCAGTTCATCGTCGTCACGGGCCTGAGCGGCTCGGGCAAGTCGAGCCTCGCCTTCGATACCCTGTATGCTGAGGGACAGCGCATGTACGTGGAGAGCTTGAGCAGCTACGCCCGCCAGTTTCTGGGCCGCATGGACAAGCCCGACGTGGACTACATCCGCGGGATTTCGCCGGCCATCGCCATCGAGCAAAAGGTCAGCATCAAGAACAACCGCTCGACGGTGGGCACCAGCACCGAGATTTACGACTACCTCAAGCTGCTGTTTGCGCGGGTGGGCAAAACGTTCTCGCCCGAGAGCGGCGAGCAGGTGCGCAAGGATAACGTGGCCGACGTGGTCGATTTCCTGGCCGCGCAGCCTGAAGGCACCCGCGCCATGATACTGGCCCCGCTGCACCGCCCCGACCCCAGCCGCCCCATGAGCAAGGAACTGGATTTGCTGCTGCAAAAAGGCTACAGCCGCGTGGTGGTGAACGGCGAAACCTCGCAAATCGAGGACTTGCTAGGGGAGGGGCGGCCCGAAGTGAAGGGCGACGTGTTCATCATGATTGACCGCGCCGTGCTGCGCCCTGATGACGAGGACTTGCTTTTCCGCCTGTCCGACTCGGTGCAAACCGCGTTTTTTGAAGGCCACGGCACTTGCCTGGTGCAAATGTCCGGCGCCGAACGTGAGCCGGAAACCCGCACGTTCTCCGACAAATTCGAGCTCGACGGCATCACGTTTGAAGAGCCCAGCGTCAATTTCTTCTCCTTCAACAACCCCTACGGCGCCTGCCAGACCTGCGAGGGCTTCGGCTCGGTGCTGGGCATCGACGAGGACCTGGTGATTCCGGACAAGAGCCTGACGGTGTACGAAGGGGCGATTGCGCCGTGGCGCACCGAGAAGCAGGGCGAATGGCTGAAGCCGCTGCTGAAAAACGGCATCCGCTTCGACTTCCCCATCCACCGGCCCTACAATGAGCTGAGTGAGGCGGAGCAGCGCCTGCTCTGGACCGGCAACAAGCACTTCCAGGGCCTCGATTCCTACTTCAAGTGGGTGAGCGAGCAAACCCATAAAATTCAGTACCGCGTGCTGCAGAGCCGCTACCGGGGCCGCACCACCTGCCCCGACTGCCGCGGCACCCGCCTGCGCAAAGACGCGCAGTACGTGAAAATCGACGGCCGCAGCATTGCCGACATCGTGCTGCTGCCCATCTCCGAAGGGCTGAAGTTCTTCGAAAACATGAGCCTGAGCGAGCACGACGCCAAAGTGGCCGAGCGCCTCGTGACGGAAATCACCAACCGTCTCGGCTACCTCAACCGCGTAGGCCTGGGCTACCTCACCCTGAACCGCCTGAGCAACACGCTGAGCGGCGGCGAAAGCCAGCGCATTTCGCTGGCCACCTCGCTGGGCTCGGCCTTGGTGGGCTCCATGTATGTGCTCGATGAGCCGAGCATTGGCCTGCACCCTAAGGATGCCGAGCAACTCATCGGCGTGTTGCGCTCGTTGCAGCAGCTCGGCAACACGGTGGTGGTGGTGGAGCACGAAGAGAAGATGATGGAAGCCGCCGACCAGATTATTGACATCGGCCCTGAGGCCGGCAGCGGCGGTGGCAACCTCATGTTCCAGGGCACCATGGAGGCGCTGCTGCAGGACACCAGCACCTACACCGGCCAGTACCTGAGCGGCCGTCTGGAAGTGCCCGTGCCCAAGGTGCGCCGCCCCTGGCGCAACGCGCTGGAGCTGACCGGCGCCCGCGAAAACAACCTCAAAAATGTGAGTGTGAAGCTGCCCCTGGGCGTAATGACGGTGGTGACGGGCGTGTCGGGCTCGGGCAAGAGCACGCTCATCAAGCGCATTCTGGCGCCGGCCCTGATGAAGATGCTGGGCGGCGGCGCAGGCGAAAGCACCGGCAAGTTCGACCGCCTCACCGGCGTGAACGGGCAGGTGACGCACGTCGAGTTCGTGGACCAGAATCCCATCGGCAAATCGTCGCGCTCCAACCCCGTCACCTACGTAAAGGCCTACGACCAGATCCGGACGCTGTTTTCGGAGCAGCCGCTGGCCAAGGCGCGCGGCCTCAAGCCCTCGCACTTTAGCTTCAACGTGGACGGCGGGCGCTGCGAGGTGTGCCAGGGCGAAGGCCAGGTGAAAATCGAGATGCAGTTCATGGCCGACATTTATTTGACCTGCGAGGGCTGCGGCGGCCACAAGTTCAAGCAGGACATTCTGGAAATCAAATTCCAGGACAAAGGCATTGACGAGGTGCTGGAAATGACGGTGTCCGACGCCGTGCAGTTCTTCCAGGGGCAGCCCAAGGTAGCCGAGCGCCTCAAGCCGCTCGAAGACGTGGGGCTGGGCTACATCCGCCTCGGGCAGTCGGCCAACACGCTGAGCGGCGGCGAGGCCCAGCGCGTGAAGTTGGCTTCGTTCCTCACCAAAGGTGCTACGCTTCAGCAGGATAAGATTCTGTTCATCTTCGATGAGCCCAGCACAGGCCTGCATTTCCACGACATCGCCAAGCTGGTGGGCGCCCTCAACGCCCTCATCGAGCAAGGCAACTCGGTGCTCATCATCGAGCACAACATCGACATTATCAAGTGCGCCGACTGGATTATCGACCTCGGCCCCGAGGGCGGCCTCAACGGCGGGCACCTGCTCTTTGAGGGCACGCCCGAAGACATGGTGAAGCTGAAAGACACCAACCACACCGCCCGTTTCCTGGCAGAAAAGGTGTAATTTTGAAATTGTTTGGGGCGCAACGGTTAGGCTAAAACCAGCCTGAGCGTTGCGCCCCAACAGTTTGAACTACGCAGGCCAACTGCCGCACAGTAAATATTTTAGATGAAGAAAAAGCTACTCTACGTGTTTTTCGGCTGCCTGCTGGGCCACGGCGCAGCGGCCCAAAACCTAAATAGCGGCCTATTGTGCCGCTTTCCGTTCGACGGCAACACCACCGACGCGACCGGCAATATGAGCACCAACAGCGCCACCAACGTAGCCTACGGCTCCGACCGGCGCAGCCAGCCCAACGCGGCGCTGCAGCTGGGCGGCGGCGGCGAGGTGTGGATTACGCCCAACGGCCTGCTTAGCTTCGGCACCACCGGCGACTTCAGTTTCTCGGTAGCCTTCCGGACGCTGTCGTCGGCTACCCAGGCGTTTTTCAGCAACCAGGGCTACTACTCGGCCAGCGGCAGCACCGGCAGCGGCGCCCGCGGCTGGAGCCTGGGCTTTGATAACGTCCAGGTAGGCAAGGTTTTCTTCAATTTAGTGGCCGCCAGCTCTTACAACGGCAATCTGGGCCTAGCCACCCAAGCCTCGTTCAACGACGGCCTCTGGCACACGGCCACTGCCACCGTGAACCGCGGCACCCGCCAAGTGGTGCTGTACGTGGATGGCGTGGCCCAGCCGCTCACCTACGTGTCGTCGCGCCCCGACTACGGTACCGTGAGCGGCACGGTGTTCCAGCTCAACGCCACGGCCAGCATGTTCATCGACCTGAACCCCGGCTACAGCACCAGCCGCACCGGTTTCCTGACCGATGCCAACCGCTTCGGCCTGAACTTCAACGGCGGCCTCGACGAGGCCCGCTTCTACAACCGCGTCCTCACCGCCGCCGAAGCCCAGGCCCTGCACACGCTGGCCCTGGCCGCCGTGGCCGGCCGGCCGGCGGGGGCTCAGGTGCAGGTATACCCCAATCCGGCCCCGGGCGGAAACGTGACGGTGCGCCTGGCACCCGCGCTGAGCGGGGCGCAGTTGGCCGTGTACACAACGCTGGGCCAACGGGTGTACCCCAGCGTGCAGACCACGGCCGGGCCGGAGGTGCAGCTGCGGGGCCTGGCCCCGGGGTTGTATGTGCTGGTGGCCAAAGGAGCCGCCGCCACGCTTACCCAGCGGTTTCAGGTTAGCGAATAACCTGCGCTGCGGGCACCGTTGCTGATAGCAAACGCCCGGATGCGAATAATTGAGGAAGAAAATGTAACGTTGTAGCCCCAAGCGCAGCGCCACGAGCAAAGGGACGGCAGGCGCTTCCAAGCCAATTGGAAGTTGAAATGCTCGCGGCATGCAGACTGGGGAGCCCCGTGCCCCATCCAACCGCTTCACGGGCACGTAGGTAATACCACCCACCCTTCTGCATAATGTCCACCGCCACCACCGCCCCCGACCAATACGCTGCTCCCAATGCCACGGCTACCGGCTACGCCTGGCGCTGGCTCACGGCCTTGTCCATTTGGGGCACTATTTTCATTAATTACTACGCCAACGTCCACCCCTTCAATGGCCAAACCATGGGGCAGGTGTCGGCCGCGTACCCCACGCTGCTCACGCCGGCGGGCTACGCGTTCAGCATCTGGGGACTGATATTTCTGGGCTTGGTGGTGTATTCGGTATGGCAGCTGCTGCCCGCGCAACGGAAGCTCTCGCTGCCCGATGCCGTGGCCAAGCCGCTCACGCTGGCGGCTTTGGGGGCCAGCGCCTGGGTGGTGCTGTTTGCCTACGAGCTGATTATGCCCGGCGTGGGCGTGATGTTGCTAATCCTCGCCAGCCTGGCCGTGGCCTACGGGCGCGTGCGTCGCCGCATTTTTGCTGAGGCCGCGCCGGTGTGGGTGGGCGTGCCGTTTTCACTTTTTCTGGGCTGGATTTCGGTGGCCACGGTGGTCAACATCACCCTGGGCCTGCGGCACCTGGGCTGGCAAACGGCGGAAGGCGTGTCGGTGACGCTCGCGCTGCTGCTGATTCTGGTCATTGTGGCCTTGGCCCTAATCATGAGCCGGGCATTCCGGGATTTGGTGTTTCCGTTGGTGGTGGCCTGGGCGCTGGCGTGGCTGTGGGTGGCGCGCGTGCACGAGGTGCCCGAGCTGGGCTGGGTTGCCCTGGCCGGCGCGGTGCTGTGCCTGGTGCTCGGCATCAAGCTCGCGCGCGTGGGAGGCCGCAAAACGCCCTGGCAGCTGCGCGACGAAGCCGCCAAAGCCATTGAAGCCGAGATTGCCGCCCGCAACGCCGCCCGGCAGAACCACTAAAGCGGCGTGGCCCCGGCCGGCGGTTTGCCCCGTAGCTTTGCGGCGAACTCTCAACCCTAATTCGCCCCGCTTAGTATGCGCCAAAACCTCGTTGCCGGCAACTGGAAAATGAACCTGACCTACCAGGAAGGCCTGGCCCTGGTAGAAGAAATTGTTCGACTGAACGAAGCCAACGGCACCGGCCCCGAGGTGGTGCTGTGCCCGCCGTTTCCGTTCCTGGCGGGCGTGGGTCAGGCCCTGCCTCAAGGCGGCAAGCTGCACCTCGGCGCCCAGAATTGCCACCAGAAAGAAAGCGGGGCCTTCACCGGCGAGGTATCGGCGAAGATGCTGGCTTCGGTGGGCTGCGAGTACGTGATTCTGGGCCACTCGGAGCGCCGCCAGTATTTTGGTGAGGACGATGACCTGCTTAGTCAGAAGCTAAAAGCCGCCCTGGCCGCCGGGCTCAAACCCATTTTCTGCGTGGGCGAGTCGCTGGACACCCGCGAGGCCGACGAGACGTTTGACTTCATCGGCCAGCAGTTGGCCAACGGCTTGTTCCACCTCAGCAATGAGGAATTCGCGCAGGTGGTCGTTGCCTACGAGCCCATCTGGGCCATCGGCACGGGCCGCACCGCCACCAGCGCGCAGGCGCAGGAAGTGCACGCCTTCATCCGCGAGCAGATAGCCCGCGCCTACGACGCCCAGGCCGCCCTCGATACCACCATTCTCTACGGCGGCTCGGCCAACGCGCAGAACGCGCGGGAGCTTTTCTCGCAGCCCGACGTGGACGGCGGCCTCATCGGCGGCGCCTCGCTGAAAGCGGCCGATTTCACGACCATCATCCAGTCGTTTTAGCAATGTTGAATTTTTAGGGTCGAGGGTTGGGTTGAAAAGCGCAACGCGGCACCGCATTTGCCATTCAGCCCTCAGTATTTAAAAATCAACACTATCCCGATGTTCTTTTCCCTGTTGCTCACGGCCCTGTTGGCCACTGCCCCGGCGCCGCCTGTTGCGGCTCCGGCCGCCAAAGTAACGCACGTGGCTGGCCCGCTGGAGCCGTGCAAAATCTTCGGCTCGGTGTACCTCGAAACCGACCCCGCCCGGCGCAGCTACTGCTACGGCACGGTGTACGTAGAACCCGAGGAAGCCTTTGCCGACGTACTGGTTTTCAGGGAGAACAACAAGCTGTTTGCCGACAAGCCCGGCCTCTGGGCTGACGCCCCCGCCCGCGATTTTGCCGATTACGTGCTGCTGGTGGTGAAGGACCGCAGCCGCGCCGATTTCAGCATTCACTACACCACGGTGCGCTCGTTTGCGGGCTGCAAATCGAACAACTAAACGAAGGCCAAAAGAACGTCGTGCCGAGTGCAGCCGAGGCCTCTGGCAGGCCGCAGTAATGATTTGGTCGTGGGAACGATTGAGTCGCTGCGGCTTGCCAGAGGCCTCGGCTGCACTCGGCACGATGTTTTAATTTCTACCCCTGCATGGACTTAACCTTACAAAACCTGACCAAAAGCTTCGGGCCAAAAACCGTGCTGCGCGACCTGAGCCTGACGGCCGGCCCCGGCATGTGCGTGGGGGTACTGGGCCGCAACGGCGCCGGTAAAAGCACGCTCTTCAACCTGCTCACCAACGTGCTGCTGCCCAGCAGCGGCCAGATTATTATCGACGGGAAGGCGCAGGGCGAAACCTTCCCCGTGGCGGTGAAGCGCCGCATGGGCGCGCTCGTAAACCAGGGCTACCTGGTGGAGGAGCTGACGGCCGAGGAATACCTGCAGTTTGTGGCCCGCATCTACGAGCTGCCCGATGGGCAGGCGCGCATCGCCAGCCTGTTGGCCCACCTGCTGGAGGACTACGAAACCGTGCGCCGCAAGCGCCTAAGCACATTTTCGACGGGCATGAAGCAGCGCGTGGCCATTGCCTCCTGCCTGCTGCACCGCCCCGAGCTGCTTATTCTGGACGAGCCCTTCAACGGCCTCGACGTGTTTGCGGCCGACCGCGTGCTGAGCCTCTTGCGCAGCTACCAGCCGCAGGCCCTCACGTTCGTGTCGTCGCACAACCTGGGCCACATCGAGCAGTTGGCCACGCACTTGCTCATTATCGACGAGAGCGAAGTGAAATTCTGGGGCACCATGGCCGAGTTTGCCCAGGGCGAGCGCGCCGACCTCGGCGACGCCCTGCTGCAGCTGCTGCACCCTGCCACCAACCAAGCCCAGGACCTGACATGGCTGACCTCGCAGCGCTAGCGCCAACCGGCAGCTCCGGCGGCCGACTCGGCCATTTCCTGCCCTACCTGCTGCGCCGCCGCCTGCGCGCCGTGCTCTGGCCCGCCGACGGCGGCGAGCGCGCCACGGCCCTGCTTCTGCTGGCCCTTATGATGGCCTATGGCGCCGGTTTCGGCACGCTGCTCAACCACGCCGATGCGTTGGATGAGTCGCCCGATTTCGTGCCCACCATGCTGGTGGGCCTGAACGCGGCCTGGCTGGTGTCGGCGCTGCTGGTCGATTTTCTGCCGGCGTTGCGGCCGGTGGCGCGCGTGTTGCCCGAGCACTACCCCGTATCGGCTCGCTGGAACGTGGTGGCTGCTTTTCTGCTCGATTTGATAACGCTGCGCCGCCTGCTGGTGGTGGCCACGCTGCTCACGGCACTGGCCGTGGCCTGGCGCCACGCGGCGGTGCCGGGCTTTAGCCTGCTGCTGGTGCTGGGCGCCACGGTGTTCAGCTTCAACCTGCGGCTGCTGGTGGCACTGCGGCGCTGGCGGCACCCGCTCATGCTGGCCCACTTGGCCAGCCTGGGCCTGATGCTGTGGTGGCTGGCGCACCCCGAGGCTTCCTACAACCCGCCGCTGGGCGTGGGCATGGCCGTGCTGCCGTGGCTGCTGGGCGCGGGGCAGCTGTACATGCTGGGGCCCTACTTCAGCGCCCGCTACCTGCCCGATGAGGCGGCACCGGCCGCGGCGCCCACGGCTTCGGGCTCGCTGCTGGCACGCCTCTCGCCCGAGCATCGCGCCTACTTCGCCCGCGTATGGTCGTTGCTGCTGATAGGCCTGGTCATAAAAATAGCCTTGCTGGGCATCACGCGCGCCGGCTTGGGCGACGACGAGCAGCTAAAAGGCCAGTCGTTTTTCTACCTGGGGCTGATGCCGCTGGTGGGCTTCACCTACGCCAATAACAACCTGTTCGGCTTCGTGCGTACGCTGGTAGCCAACGAAATCCAGCGCCTGGGCCTAACTAAGCGAGTGCTGCATCTATACCTGCGGCTGGTGCTGCCGGTGGTGCTCGTCGACTGCCTGCTCACGGCGGCGCTGCTGCTGGGGCTTTACCCAAAGGCATTCTGGCCTTACCTGGGGCTGCTACCGCTGGGCGCGGCGGCCCTCACCAGCCTGGGGCTGTGGGGCAGCCTCTACCAGGCCAAGCACGTGGTGAAGGTGATGCAGTTTGGCAACAACCGCAACGCGAGCACGCTCATGAGCTTTGCCACCCTGGGCACGTCGGCGGCGCTGTACTTCCTGCCGTGGTGGTGGGTGCGCATAGCGCTGGCGGCCGTCATCACGGCATCGGCCTACTGGCCCGCGCGGGCCGTGCTGCGCAACGAGGGTAGCTTGCGCCGCCGCCTGTGGCGTGGCATCGGCGCCTGATTTTTTGGCGACCTTTGCGGGCTCTTATTCTAGATTCAAGCAAGATGGATTTCATTGAACTGACTGTGGAGGCTCCGCGCGAGCTGGCCGACATTTTGGTGGCCGAGCTGGCCGAAGTAGGCTTCGACACTTTTGAAGACACCGACGAGGGCTTCCGGGCCTACACCACCGAAGACATCTTCAACCCCGATGCGGTGGAGGAAATCATCGCCCGCTACTCGGGCATTGGCGACCTCAACCACTCGCACCGCGTCATCACCCGCCAGAACTGGAACGCCGAGTGGGAGAAGAACTTCCAGCCTCTCATCATTGCCGAGCGGGTGTCGGTGCGGGCGCCATTCCACCCGGAGCCGGCGGGCGTCGACTACGACATCGTGATTATGCCGCGCATGTCCTTCGGCACGGGCCACCACGAAACCACGGCCCTGATGATTGAAAACCAGCTGGACATCGACCACAAAGGCCTGCGCGTGCTCGACATGGGCACCGGCACCGGCATTCTGGCCATCATGGCCGAGATGCTGGGCGCGCGCCAGGTGCTGGCCGTGGATACCGAGCCCTGGACCGTGGAAAACGCCCGCGACAACGCCGCCGAGAACCAGTGCCACAACATCGAGTGCCGCCTGGGAGGCGTGGAAACGCTGGTCAACGAGGAGCCCTTCGACCTGATTCTGGCCAACATCAACCGCAACGTGCTGCTGGAGGACATGCACGAGTATGCGCGCCTGCTGCCCAGCGGCCGGCCCATCCTGTTCAGCGGCTTCTACGAGGAAGACCTGCCGAAAATTCAGGCCGAGGCCGGCAAGCACGGCCTGCGCTACCAGCGCCACCGCACCCTGCGCAGCTGGGTGTCGGCCATTTTCGAGAAGGAGTAGCGTGAGGGTAAGGTGAAGGGCCGGGAATGGCATCGTTCCCGGCATCGATTGCGCGAATAAAACCCCACCTGGCAGCACAGGCCGGGAGGTTGGGGCGTCATATTTATAGGGGAATTACCGGGCGGTGCGGTCGTGTTGCGACGGTAAGGCCCGGTAATTTTTGCTATTCGACTCCCAATTATTTCGCCATGATTTCTTTTTTCCCTCGCTTCTTTTCTTCGCTTCGGATGCGCCGTGGGCTGGGGCTGCTGGCCACGGTGAGCGGCTTGGCCGCCACGGCGCCGGCCCAGGCCCAGCAGCTGGCTTTCCCGGGCGCGGAAGGCGCCGGCCGCTTCGTGACGGGCGGCCGCGGCCGCGCGGCCCAGCCCACCACGGTGTTTGAGGTAACCAGCTTGGCCGATACCAATACGCCGGGCACACTGCGCTACGCCTGCAGCCAGTCGGCCACGGCGGCTCCGTTTCGCACCATCGTGTTTCGGGTGTGCGGCACCATCCGCCTCACCAACCGGCTGAACATTCCGGCCAACACCACCATTGCCGGCCAAACCGCGCCGGGCGACGGCATCTGCCTGGCCGACCGGCAGGTGCAGGTGAACGGCAACAACGTAATTATCCGCTTTGTGCGCTTCCGTACCGGCGACCGGTACCCGCAGCAAACCGGCATCGGCATGGTGAACGGCAACGGCGACGAGGACGCCCTGAGCAGCACCGAGCGCAAGAACATTGTGGTGGACCACTGCACCATGAGCTGGAGCATGGACGAGGCCTTCACTTTCTACGGCGCGGCCACCGACTCGATGACCCTGCAGTGGAACCTGATTTCGGAGCCGCTGAACTACTCCTACCACTTCGAAACCGGTGACACCGACTACGAGCGCCACGGCTACGGCGGCATCTGGGGCGGCCGGCGGGCCTCGTTTCACCACAACCTGTTTGCCCACTGCCTGAGCCGCACCCCGCGCTGGAACGGCACCCGCTACGGCGCGGCCATCGGCTCCGAGAACTGCGACTTCACCAACAACGTCATCTACAACTGGGGCAACAACAACGTGTACGGCGGCGAGGGCGGCAACTACAACATCGTCAACAACTACTACAAGCCGGGGCCTTCCACCACCAGCAACCGCACCCGCACGGTGAACCCCTACAAGCAAACCACCGCGCCCGTGCTGCCCTATGCCCAGATTTACATGACCGGCAACTACGTGGATGGCTCGGCGGCCAATACCCGTCGCAACTGGCTGGGGGCCAGCATGCAGGGCGGCACGCTGGCCGATACCGTGCAGTCGAAAGTTAACACACCGTTCAACGTGGCGCCGCTCACCGTTCAGTCGGCCACCGATGCCTACAACTCGGTGCTGCAAGGGGTGGGTTGCGTGCTGCCCATGCGCGACGCCGTGGACCAGCGCATCATCAGCGACGTGCAGAACCGCACCGGAGCCAT
The DNA here is from genome assembly GCF_022811645.1 of Hymenobacter monticola. NCBI lineage: Bacteria > Pseudomonadati > Bacteroidota > Cytophagia > Cytophagales > Hymenobacteraceae > Hymenobacter > Hymenobacter monticola. The sequence continues at coordinate 2,206,954 of NZ_CP094534.1, forward strand.
CATCGACGTGCAGGGCGGCTTTCCGGCCAAAACGCTCTTCAGCGTTTCGCAGGTGGCCTGGCCGGTGCTGAACTGCGGCACTGCTCCGGCCGATTCGGACCACGACGGCATGACCGATGCCTACGAAGCGGCTAATGGCCTCAACCCCAACAACGCCGCCGACCGCCAAGCCATTGCCGCCAACGGCTACACCAATCTCGAGAACTACCTCAACGGCCTCGTGACCATCATCACGGCCAGCAAGCCCACCGGCGCCACCCTCACGCCGCTGCAGCTCTACCCCAACCCCGCCAGCGAACGGTTGACCGTGACGCACCCCCGCGCCACGGCCGCCGCCACGCTCACCGTCTACAACTTCGTTGGCCAGCGCGTGGCCACGTTCGCGCCCAGCGCCGGCGGCACCGCCACGCCAGTGAGCCTGGCCAATCTGGCCAAGGGCAATTACCTCGTGGTCTTCACCAATGCTGACGTAAGCCTGACGGCCAAGTGCACCAAGGAGTAGATTAGAATTAGCGACAGCCAATTGAAAAGGCCCGACTGGTAATCCGGTCGGGCCTTTTCAATTGGCTGTCGCTAATTCTATCGGCTTGCCACCTTCGCCACCGGGCGCGACGACTCGCGCACCACCAGCGTGGTGGGAAGCTTCATGGTATTCGGCCCGGTGCTTTTGCGCTTGCGCTCGATGAGCTCAATGAGGCGCTCGGCGGCGAGCTGGCCGATTTCCTGGGCCGGTTGCGTCACGGTGCTCAGGGGCGGGTTCAGCAGATGGGCCGACTGCGAGTTGGTGAAGCTGAGCAGGGCCACTTGGTCGGGCACGCCGATGCCGCGCTTTTGCAGAGCGCCCAGGCAGCCCAGCGCCAGCCGGTCGGAGGCCGTGAAAAACGCATCCGGGGGCGGGGAGAGGGCCAGCAGCTCGTCCACGAGCGGCTGGGCCTCGTCGGGGCCGAAGGTGCCGTAGCGCACCAGGTTTTCGTCGTAGGGCACGCCGTACTGCTCCAGGGCGGCGCGGTAGCCGGCCAGGCGCTCCTGCGTAATGCTGAGGTAGGGCGGAATGGTGAGGTGGGCAATGCGTCGCCGCCCAGTCTGCAGCAGGTGGGAAGTGGCGGCGTAGGCCCCGCCAAAGTTGTCGGCCACCACCTGCGTCACGTCCAGCTCGCCGGCCACCCGGTCGAACAGCACCAGCGGCATGCCCTGGTCGATGAGGGTTTGCAGGTGCTTCACGTCCGAGGTTTCGCTGGAAAGCGACAGGAGCAGGCCGTCCACGCGGCGCGACACGGCTTGTTGCACGTTGGCCACTTCGCGCTCGTAGCTTTCGTGCGTCTGGAAGATGATGACGTGGTAGCCGCGGTTGTAGGCAATGGCCTCGATGCCGTTGATGGCCTGCGAAAAGAAGTTGTTCGCAATCTGCGGCACGATGACGGCCAGGGCCTTGCTGCTGCTGCCCTTCAGGCTGAGGGCAATGGGGTTGGGGCGGTAGTTGAGCCGTTCGGCGTACTCCATCACCAGCCGCTTGGTTTCGGGGCTGATTTCGTAGCTGTCGCGCAGGGCCCGGGATACTGTCGAGGTCGACAGGTTGAGGGCGTGCGCGATATCCTTGATGGTGACGGGGTCCAAGCGCGTTGAGAAAGGAAGTAAGAAAAACGGCAGCATTCGGGGCCGCTCACTTAAAGCTAGCGGCTGGACGGCCCGAATAGTTTCATTCGGCAAAAAAGGCGTTGCCTACCGCCCGGCTTCGCCATGGCCGGGGGCCGCCGCGCACTCCTTCAAAAGGGCTTCATCGGGCCAATCCGGGTACAAGAGTAACGAAATTCTCGCTAAGTCGCGTGGCGTTGGGTTCGCAGAGTCGACCAAACCCGCCATTTCATCGCCTGCGGTGGCGCCGTGGGCTTCACGGCGTCGCCATCTTTGTGGTCTAATCTCGCGGGTAGTTCCGGCCCGCCGGCCTACCTTTTCCGCTTCCACCGATTCCCTTCTGCTCATGCGCTTGCCCAAAGCACTTTTTGCTGCCCTGTTGGCTGGTGGCGCGGCCCTTTCCGCGTTTCGCCCCCGGCCCACCGACGAAACGCTGATTCAGCGCATCGCGCGCCAGCTGGGCGAATACTACACCACCGCCCGCCAGGAAAAAACCTACCTGCACCTCGACCGCCCGGTGTACGCCACCGGCGAAACCATCTGGTTCAGCGCCTACGTGGTGGATGCCTCGCGCCACCAGCTCGATTCGCTCAGCTCGGTGCTGCACGTCGATTTGCTCTCGCCCCAGCGCAAGGTGGTGGCCCGCCGCACCATTCGCCTGCAGGGCGGCCGCGCCGCCGGCGATATCGACATTGCCGACTCGCTCGCGGCCGGCACCTACGTGCTGCGCGCCTACACCAACTGGATGCGCAATGCTGGCGAAAACTTTATTTACAGCCGCCGCCTCAACGTGTGGCCTGCCTCGCCCCTGAGCCCGCCCGACGTACCCACCAGCACCCCCGCCGGCGCGGGCAGCAACGTGCGCCGCGTGGCCAAGCCCGGCCAGCCCGACATCCAGTTCTTTCCCGAAGGGGGCTACCTCGTGGAAGGCCTGCCCGCCGTGGTGGCCGTGAAAGCAACCGACGCCACCGGCCGCGGCCTGGCCGTGAAAGGCCAGATTCTGAACGCTCAGAACGCCGTGGTGGCGCCGGCCTACAGCACCCGCCACGCCGGTATGGGCCGTTTTTCCTTCGTGCCCGGCGCCGGGCAGCGCTACCACGCCCGCTTCACCCTGCCCGACGGCACAGCCGCCGACTACCCGCTGCCGGCCGTACAGCCCACCGGCTACACCCTGCACGTGGTGGAAAGCCCCGACGACTTTCTGGTGGAGGCCCGCTACCGGGGCACCGGCACGCCCGGCGCCGTGGTGCTCATGACCGAGGTGCGCGGCGTGGTGGCCTACCCCGGCCCCCGCAACCTCACCGCCGACGCGCCCGCCAGCTGGCGCATGCCCAAGAAAAACTACCCCAGCGGTATTGTCCACTTCACGCTGTTCGACGGGCAGGGGGCGCCGCAGTGCGAGCGCCTGGCTTTCGTGCAGAACGGTGCCGGCCCGCTGCGCATCAGCGTGACGCCCGACCAGGCAAGCTACGGGCCCCACGCCCCGGTGCAGCTCAACGTGCGCGTGACCGACGCGGCTGGCAAGCCCGTGGCCACCAATTTCTCATTGGGCGTGAGCGATGCTGGCCTGACGGCCCTCGACCCGCAGGCCGAAACCATTGCCACCAACCTGCTGCTCACGTCGGACCTGGTGGGCTACGTCGAAAGCCCCGGCTACTACTTCCGCGAGCCCTCGGCGGCCACCGCCCAGGCCCTCGATGATTTGCTGCTCACCCAGGGCTGGCGCCGCTTTGTGTGGAAGGAAGTGCTGGCCGGCCAGGGCCCGCCCCAGCACTTCACCCCGGAGCGCGACATCAGCCTAGTGGGCCAGATAGTGAGTGCCAACGGCAACCGCCCCGTCCCCAACAGCCAGCTCACCTACCTGCAGATGCGCCCCAGCAAGGTGATAACCACCGGTGCCACCGACGCCAACGGCCGTTTCAGCTTTGCCGGCGTGCCCGTGGCCGATACGGCCGTTATCACGCTGCAGGCGCGGCGCTCCCAGGGCGGTGCCAACGTTCTCATCAAGCCAGATTTCGGGCCCGACCCCACGGGGGGGCCGCTGCCGCTGCTGCCCCAGCTCTCGGCCGCGCCGGCCGCCGTGTCCACATTCGTGAAGCGCAGCCGCCAGGCCCAGGCCGCGGAGCTGGACCTGCACCCCGAAAAGGCGATTCGCAACATCAACCTCGGCAACGTGGCCGTGACGGCCAAGCGCGAACCCGTGCCGCGCGACGACCCGCGCCGCCTCTACGGCGCCGTCGGCGGCACTGTCATCGACTTTGCCGACATGCCGGCCGCACAGTCGGGCATGAACATTTTGCTGCTGCTGCAGGGCCGGGTGGCGGGCCTGACCATCACCGGCAATCCGCCCAACGTCAACGTCCAGATTCGGGGCAGCGGCAGCCCGCAGTTCATCCTGGACGGCATGAAGGTAGACATCGACGCCATCAGCAACCTGAGTTCGTCGGATGTGCAAGCGGTGGAGGTGTTCAAGGGCGCCGAGGCCGCACTTTTCGGCGGCAGCGGCGGGGCCATTGCCGTCTACACCAAGCGCGCCGACCCCAACTACAAGGGCAAGGACCTGCCGCCCGCGCCCGGCATCGCCACCGTGAAGCTGCCCGGCTTCTACGCCACCCGCGAGTTCTACCAGCCCCGCTACAACGCCCTGCTCACCAACCCGCCGGCCGACCCGCGCACCAGCACCCTCTACTGGAACCCCCTGGTGCGCACCAATGCCAATGGCCAGGCCGAGCTCCATTTCTTCACCGCCGATGGCAGCGGCACCTTCCAAGCCGTTGCCGAGGGCGTAAGCACCGACGGTCAGCCCGCGCTAGGCAGTTCCAGCAACTTTACGGTGCGCGGAAAATAGGCCAGCCGCGCAGCCGATTATCACTTTACAAAAAGCCCCGCTGTGCGCCACAGCGGGGCTTTTTAGCTAATAAGCCGGCTGCTGCTGGTACACGTGCCTGCATGTGGCCTGATTCATCACACCATCGCCACGGCTGGTGGTGAATTCATTCGCTGGGGCTAAACGCAAAAAAGCGCCCCCAGCCGAGCCGGGGGCGCTTTCCAGAAGCAAGCGTAGCAAAAAAGCTATTCTTTCACGATGCGGGCGCTGCTGCGCTGCGTGCCGTCGGCGTACTCTACCAGGTAGAGGCCTTTGGGCAGGGCGCTCAGGTCAACCGCCGTTTCGGTGCTGCCGGCTTGGGCCACGAAAGCGGCCACTTTAGAGCCGGTGGTGCTGAACACGGTCACGCGGGCGTCGCGGCTGGCAGCGGTGTGGGGCACGTTGAGCTGGTTTTGCGCCGGGTTGGGGTACACGGCCAGATTGGTTTGCACGGCCGAGCGGGCGGCCAGGGCAACCTGACGGCTTTTCAGGGTCACGTTGCGCAGCAATACGTAGCGGCCAACGCCGGTGCTGGCGACGCCGAAGTAGAGGCGTACGCTCAACGTTTGGCCCGAAGGCACTGCCAGGCCGGTGGCACCGTTCAGGGCCAGGCGGAAGGTAGTGGCCGAGCTTGGAGCCCCGGCTACGTACTGCGGTACCACAGCCCCGTTCACGGCCGTGTTCACCGTGCCGCCGGTGGAGCTCAGGCCGAACGTTGCATTGCCGGTGCTCGGGAGCACGCCCGTGGGGCCTTTGCCGCCGGTGATGTCGGTGGAATCGGAAACGAAATTGCTGCGCGAGTACGCCACCGCCACCTTGCCGTTGGCCGAACTCACCACCGCAGCGCTGAACAGAATCGAGTCGACCTGTACCGCCGAGGTGGCCGTAAACGAGAACTGCTCAGAGAAGCCGCGACGGGGCGAGCCGCCCGGACCCATGGAAGGAGCCGTGGAGCTCCACCCGCTGCCGTCAGCATTCACGCCGAAAGCTTGGCCAACGCTGGAATAGGGCGCAAACGCTGCTGCCCCGGTCGGAACCTGTCCGTTCGAAATAAAATAGCGCCGCAGCATTGGCGTACCGGGCGTCACGCCCGTCGAGCGCACCGCCGCGCTATCCGAAGCGTTGCGCTTTAAGGGCCACTGCACAAAAACCTGCGTTTGGGCAGCGGCTGTTTCTGCCAGGCCCAAGCCCGCTACTAGTAATAGGGCAGAAAGTAGATGATTTTTCATTGTAATCTGTGTGTTAAGTGAAAATGAAAGCGAGAATATGAGAAGTACAAGAAGTCGCTGACTTCAGGGCATGGGGAGTCGTTGCTTGTGCAAGCTGTCCACTCTCTAGCGCATAACGCAAGCTTTGGGTTTCTTTTAATTGCGCAATCGTTGCCGGGAACGGTTTCGGAAACAGGTGGGCAGGCCGTCTCCCGTCTGAATAAGTTGGGAAACCGCGTGGCGAGTCCAAAACGTCGGCATCGGTTCTGATTGAGGCTGCATCTGACATCGTTCCCGGCAACGATTGCGCAAAAAAAGGCGCATGGCCCGCCGAAATGAGGGGCCGAAGACCTGCGAACGGGCCTAATATTGTTAGGGCAACTCTGCCCTTGCTTCTAATCGCACGGGCAAAATCATCGGATTTAGCCCCTTCTTCAATTCCCATGAAATCAACTTCGATGATGCTGCTGGCCGGGCTGGCGGCTTCCCTTTCGGTAGCTTTCCAACCGGCGGCTGCGCCCCAAACCCAGGTGTTTCTGGTGGGCGACTCGACCATGGCTGAGAAGGCCGACCTGACCAAGCCCGAGCGTGGCTGGGGCATGGAGTTCGGCCAGTACTTCGACAATAGTGTCGTCATCCGCAACACGGCCCAAAACGGGCGCAGCACCAAAAGCTTTTACCGCGAAGGCCGCTGGGCCAAGGTGCTCGAAGGCCTGAAGCCCGGCGACTGGGTGTTTATCCAGTTCGGCCACAACGACTCAAAGCTGGATGACAGCGTGCGCGCCGCCCCGGCCCAGACCACGTACCGGCAGTTTCTCACCAAATTTGTGCAGGAGGCCAAGGCCAAAGGCGCCAACCCCGTGCTGCTCACGCCGGTGGGCCGCCGCTACTTCGACGACAAAGGCCAGCGCAAAGACGACCACGGCGAATACCCCGGCGTGGTGCGCGAGGTAGCCAAAGCGCAGAAGGTGCCGCTGATTGACTTGCACGAGCAAAGCTGGAAGATGTATTCGCAGCTGGGCGAGGCCGGCACCCGGCCGCTGTTCTGGAGCTACCAAAACGGCTACTACCAGCCCAACCCCGTGCCGCCGGCCAAGAACGACAACACCCACTTCTCGCAGTACGGCGCCGCCCGCGTGGCCCAGCTGGTGGCCGAAGACGTGCAGGCCCAGCACCTGGGGCTGGCCAGCCACCTCAGCCGCACGCCCTTCGAGGGCAAGCTGCTGGCCGACCTGCCGGTGGTACTGGCACCTTCGTTCAAAAAGGACACCTTCAACCTGGCCAAGTACGGCGCCGTGGCCGACGGCCAGACCCTGAACACCGAAGTCTTCCGCAAGGCCATCGATGCCTGCGCTGTGGGAGGCGGCACCGTGCTGGTACCGCGAGGCCTGTGGCTGACCGGCCCCATTGTGCTGAAAAACAACGTGAACCTGCACCTGGCCACCGGCGCCCTGGTGCAGTTCACCGCCGACCGCAGCCAGTACCCACTCGTGAAAACCACTTGGGAAGGGGAGGACGCCATCCGCAGCCAGGCCCCCATTTCGGGCGTGGACCTGACCAACATTGCCATCACCGGCAACGGCACCTTCGACGGCGCCGGCGATGCCTGGCGGCCCGTGAAGAAGAGCAAGCTCAACGAGACGCAGTGGAAAAGCCTGCTGGAATCGGGCGGCGTGCTCAATGATAAAAAGGACTATTGGTACCCCTCGGCCAGCTCGCTCAAGGGCAACCTGATGGCCGCTTCGGGCCAGAAGCGCAGCAGCCTCAACGCGGCTGAATTTGATGACATCCGCGACTACCTGCGGCCCAACATGCTCAGCCTCACGCGCTGCAAGCAGATTTTGCTCGAAGGCTTCGTAATTCAGAACTCACCGGCCTGGACCATTCATCCGCTGCTCTGCGAAAACATTACCCTGCGCAACGTGACGGCCCGCAACCCCTGGTACGGCCAAAACACCGACGCGCTGGACCTGGAATCGTGCCGCAACGGCATCGTAGAGGGCTGCACGTTTGATGTGGGCGACGACGGCATCTGCATCAAATCGGGCCGCGACGAGCAGGGCCGTAAGCGTGGTGTGCCCACCGAAAACTTCATCATCCGCGACACGAAGGTGTACCACGCCCACGGCGGCTTCGTGATTGGCTCGGAGATGTCGGGCGGCGCGCGCAACCTCTACGTGAGCAACTGCACGTTCATCGGTACCGACGTGGGGCTGCGTTTCAAAACGGCCCGGGGCCGCGGGGGCGTGGTCGAGAACATCTTTGTGGATGGCGTCGATATGACCAATATTGCCGGCGAAGCCATTCTGTTCGACATGTACTATGCGGCCAAAGACCCCGTGCCTATGGCTGGTGAGAGCTCGGCGCCGCCCGTCATCGCGGCGATGCCGTTGAATGAGGGCACGCCGCAGTTCAAAACCTTCCGCATCAAAAACGTGACCTGCAAGGGCGCCAACACCGGCATCCTGGTGCGCGGCCTGCCCGAAATGAGCATCAAGGACATCAGCATCGAAAACGCAGTGCTCGAAAGCAAAAAAGGCCTTGTGTGCCAGGAAGCCGAGAACATTCGCCTGAAAAACGTGACCCTGCTCTCGGCCGATACCGCGCCAGTGATGGAGGTGCAAAACAGCCGAAACCTCGCCTTCGACGGCATCCGCTACGCCAACGGCGCCGAGCTGCTGCTGCGTGTGACCGGCGACCGCAGCAAGGACATTCGCCTGACCAACACCGACACCAAGAAGGCCAAAAAAGACGTGCAACTGGGCGACAAGCTGGCCAAGAAAACGGTAAGCGTGGCCCAGCGGTAAAGTATCAACCGAACGAAACAGAACGAAAAAGAACGTCATGCAGAGCGCTGCGCTCTGCATGACGTCCTGCTTAGATAACCATTTATGAAACACCCTTCCCGCTTCCTGCTGCCGTTCCTGGGGCTGGCGCTGCTCAGCGAAACCACCGCTGCCCAAACGGCCACCAAGCCGTACTCGCAGCGCATGGCCGATGCGTTTATCTCCTGGAATCCTGATTCCATCGTGGTGGGCAATGCGAAAGTCAGCCGCTGGAACTACGAGCAGGGCCTGATGTACACGGCCCTGGAGCGCGTGTGGGAGCGGACCGGCGACGCCTGCTATTACACCTACATTCAGAAAGACCTCAACCGCTTTGTGCAGAAGGACGGCAGCATCCGCACCTACAAGGCCGAGGAGTTCCAACTCGACAACGTGACGCCCGGCCGCGGGCTGCTGCTGCTGAGCCAGCTGTCGGCGGTGCCCGAGCAGGACAAGTACATCAAAGCCGCACAGCTGCTGCGCAAGCAGCTCGACGCCCAGCCCCGCACCAAGGAGGGCGGCTTCTGGCACAAGAAAATTTACCCCAACCAGATGTGGCTCGACGGCCTGTACATGGCCGCGCCGTTCTATGCCGAGTACAGCCGCGTGTTCAACCAGCCCGCCGGGCTCGATGACGTGGCCAAGCAGTTTGCGCTGATTGAGCAGCACCTCGTCGACCCCAAAACCGGCCTGCTCTACCACGGCTACGACGAAAGCCGCGAGCAGCCTTGGGCCAACAAAACCACCGGCCAGAGCCCCAGCTTCTGGGACCGCGCCGTGGGCTGGTACGGCATGGCCCTGGTCGACGTGCTCGACTATTTCCCCGCCAACCATCCGCAACGGCCTGCCCTCGTGAAAGCCCTGCAGCGCCTGGCGCCCGTGCTGGCCAAGTACCAGGACGCCAAAACCGGCACCTGGAGCCTGGTGATGGGCCAAGAAGGCCGCAAGGGCAACTACGCCGAAGCCTCCGGCAGCAGCATGTTCGTATACGCGCTGGCCAAGGGCGTGCGCCTGGGCTACCTCGATAAGAAATACGCGGCTGTGGCCAAAAAGGGCTACGAGGGCATCCTGAAAACCTTCGTGGCCACCGAGGCCAATGGCGCGCTGGCCTACAACGGCACCGTGAGCGTGGGCGGCCTGGGTGGCAAGCCTTACCGCGACGGCACCTTCGACTACTACCTCACCGAGCCACTGCGCAAGAACGATTTGAAAGGTGTGGGCCCCTTCATCCTGGCCAGCACCGAGATGGAAATTGCGGCCGAGGCTGGCATCGGCCAAGGCAAAACCGTGGGCCTGGACTACTTCTTCAACCACGAGATGCGCAAAAGCCCGCTCACCGGCGAGCAGGAGCAGTGGCACTACACCTGGGAAGAGCGTCAGCACGGCGGTTTCTGGCTGTGGGGCGCGCAGTTCCGCGAGCTGGGCGCCCGCACCGTAGCCGTGCCCGCTGCGCCTACGGCCGCCAGCCTCAAGCCATTGAGCGTGTACATCATCGTGGACCCAGACTCACGCAAGGAGTCGCCCAAGCCCAACTACGTGCAGCCCGCCGACAGCAAGGTTATCACCGAGTGGGTGAAGGGCGGTGGCACCCTCGTGCTGCTGGCCAACGACACGGCCAACTGCGAAACCAAGCGCTTCAACGAACTGGCCAAAAACTTCGGCGTGCAGTTCACCGCCCAAAGTGTGAACATGGTGCAGGGCGCGCAGTTCGAGCAAGGCAAGGTCGATTTGACTTCCGGCAAAGCCGTATTCAAGAACGCCGGCACAGCTTATGTGAAGGAGCTGTCGGTGCTGTCGGTGGCCGCGCCGGCCCAGCCGCTGGTGACGAACAATGGCAAAGTCATCATGGCCACGGCCCGGCTGGGCAAGGGCAAAGTCTTCATCCTCGGCGACCCGTGGCTGTACAACGAGTATGTGGACGGTCGCAAGATTCCGGCAAGTTTTGAAAATTTTCAGGCCGGGAAGGACCTCGCCACCTGGCTGCTGGGCAAGTAGCGAGTGCTTACTCATTGGACGTCAGCGAAAAAGCCGGGCTTGCCCGGCTTTTTTTATTGGCCTCATGCGTAAAATGTTTACCCTCAAGATGCTATGCAATCGAAACCGATAGCTGCGCGTCGCAACCGTTTGCGAAAAAATGTGCTGGTTGAATCGGCTCGATTTGAAAAAAACCTTTCAGAAGCCGTTTTTTTACCGGAACATTACTTTCCCATAGCTTCGTCAACCCTGCGTCCGGCGGCGTGTGGCAACAAACCAACGCCTTAATTCCCACTCTTCTTTCAATGAACCAACACACCCTCGGTACGATTGACTACATCGTATTCTTCGTCTACTTCATCATCGTCTCCGGCTACGGCATCTGGGTATACCGGCGCAAAACCGGCCACGACGGCACCCTGGAGGGCAATTCCAAAGACTATTTCCTCGCCGAAGGCTCCCTGACGTGGTGGGCCATTGGGTCCTCACTCATCGCCTCCAACATCTCGGCCGAGCAGTTCGTGGGCATGTCGGGCTCGGGCTTCGCCATGGGCTTGGCCATTGCCACCTACGAGTGGATGGCGGCCATTACGCTGGTCATCGTGGCCGTGTTCTTCATTCCGGTGTACCTGAAGAATAACATCGCCACCATGCCGCAGTTTCTCAGCCAGCGCTACAACGGCACGGTGGCCATGATTATGGCCCTGTTCTGGCTGGCCCTCTACGTAGTGGTGAACCTGACCTCGATTCTCTACCTCGGCGCCATCGCCATCAGCAGCATCGCGGGCCTCAACCTGACCTTCTGCATGTACATGCTGGCGGGCTTCGCCGTCATCATCACGCTGGGCGGCATGAAGGTGATTGGCTTCACCGACGTGATTCAGGTGTTCTTCCTGATTCTGGGCGGCCTGGCCACCACCTACCTGGCCCTGAATCTGGTGGCCGAGCACTACGGCACCAGCGGCGCCATCAGCGGCTTCAACCTGATGACCGAGCACGCCTCCGACCACTTCCAGATGATTTTCAAGCGCGACAACGAGCACTACCTCGACCTGCCGGGCCTCACCGTGCTGCTCGGCGGCATGTGGATTGTGAACCTCAACTACTGGGGCTGCAACCAGTACATCACCCAGCGCGCCCTGGGCGCCGACCTTCCCACGGCCCGCTCGGGCATTTTGTTTGCCGCCTTCCTCAAACTGCTCATGCCCGTGATTGTGGTGTTGCCTGGCATTGCGGCCTACGTGCTCTACAAGCAGGACGTATTTGGCGCCGCCGAATTTGGCTCCGGCGCCGACCTCAACCCCGACCGCGCCTACCCGGTGCTGCTCAACATCCTGCCGGTTGGTCTGAAAGGCCTGTCCTTCGCCGCCCTCACGGCCGCCGTGGTGGCCTCACTGGCTGGCAAAGCCAATTCCATTGCCACCATCTTCACGCTCGACGTGTACCACAAGGTGTTCAAAACCGACGCCACGGAGAAGCAGCTGGTAGCCACCGGCAAAATCGCCGTGGTGGTGGCCATGATTCTGGGCGTGCTCATTGCGCCGCACCTGGGCATCGACAAGAAAGGCGGTTTCCAGTACATCCAGGAATACACCGGCTTCGTGTCGCCGGGCATCTTCGCCATGTTCATCCTGGGCTTCTTCTGGAAGAAAACAACCTCTACGGCCGCGCTTTTTGCCACCATCGGCGGCTTCCTGCTGTCGGTGCTGTTCAAGTTCCTACCCACCTACACGGATTTGTCGTTCCTAGCGCCGTTCGGTTTCGCCGTGAAGCCCGCCGGCTCCAACGTCTACGAAATTCCCTTTCTCGACCGCATGGGCTTCGTGTTCGTCATCTGCATCATCATGATGATTATCATCAGCCTGATTGACAACGCCCGCGGCGTGAAGCCCAAGGGCCTGGAAGTGGACAGCAGCATGTTCAAGCCACAACCCAGCTTTGTGATTGGTACGGCGGCCATTGTGGTCATTCTCACCACGCTCTATACCATCTATTGGTAGGCAGCCAGATTGCTCTTTTAGGCACTCATCATCCGTGTGGCCCGTTGGCGAAAGCCGGCGGGCCACACCTGCGTCTAGGCCATTGCCGAAGGCTGTGCGCATTAGTTGGGCAGGAAGGTTATTTTTATAATTGAAATAGGCTTATTCTTTAGTGAAACTGGCAAAATCGTAGGTCTGGCGAATATAAATTAGGACTGGTTGGGAATAACTTCTTAAATTCGCCTACCCAATTTAGTCCCTCGTGGCTTATTTCTTTTTCCCAATCCCACCCATTAGCTATGTCTAAGCTTCTACTGTTTGTCTTGCTGCTCGTCAGCCTCACCGGCTTTGCCCAAACCAAAAACGTGGTGGTGGCCCAGGACGGCTCCGGCAACTACCGCACCGTACAGGCCGCCCTCGATGCCGTTCCCCTGAACAACCGCACGCCCACGGTCATCTTCATCCGCAAAGGCATTTACAAGGAGAAGTTGAACCTGGCCAAAAAGAAGAACTTTGTGCGCCTCAAGGGCGAGGACGTGAACACCACCATCCTCACCTTCGACGACTACAACGGCCGCACCCCCGCCAACGGCGAGCCCCTGGGCACTTCCGAGGCCTCCACGTTCCGGGTATTTGGCGCCGACTTCTCGGCCGAAAACATCACCTTCGAGAACACGGCCGGTACGGTAGGGCAGGGGCCCGCCATGTGGGTGTACGGCGACCGCGCCCGCTTTGTGGGCTGCCGCTTCCTGGGCTTCCGCGACACGCTATACGTGTACGGCTACGGCAGCCGGCAGTACTACAAAGACTGCTACATCGAGGGCACCACCGATTACATTTTGGGCTCGGCCACGGCTTGGCTTGAGGACTGCACCTTGTTTTGCAAAACCGGCGGCACCGTCATCATCGCCGCTTCCACGCCCGACAGCATTCGCTACGGCATCGTGATGCAGCGCTGCAAGATTGGCGGCGAAGCCCCGCCCGAGTCCTACTTCATTGCCCGCCCTTGGAAGCCCACCGGCAAAACCGTGCTGCTGAGCTGCGAGCTCGCCAACATCATCAAGCCCAAGGGCTGGGACCACTGGGGCAAGGAAAGCAACAAACAAGACGCCTTTTTCGCCGAGTACAAGTCCATTGGGCCGGGTGCCGCGCCCAAGGCGCGCATCCTGTGGTCACGCCAGCTCACGCCGCAGCAGGCCGCCTTCTACACCCGCGAGAGCGTGCTGGGCAACTGGGACCCCAACGCCAGCGTGGAGTAAGCCGGCCGGACACCGCCAGCAAGCATTTGGGCCGGCAGCTGTTCCCTCGGGGTTCGGCTGCCGGCCCAACTATTTATAATAAGGCAACGCAGGCAAGATTTTTCAAAGCCCTGTTTGTTAGAAAAATTCAATTTGAGGCAGCGCCGCTTCGATGCTGGGTAAAAGATGGATTTTAGCGGTTTTCGACCTTGCAAAGCCGTTTTAGATATGATGAGGCCCGGAGATTTGGCCTATGGCATCGTTCCCGGCAACGATTGCGCGAAAATAGATTGTCCAACTCTTGCTTTTGGCAGGGGCTGGTGAAATCTTTATAAAGCAAAGCCACCTTCAAGTAGGTAGTTTTGCGGATTTCAACTACTCTTTCTCCTTCGCATTGTCCTTTCGTATGACTGCTTTCTCTTCCGCATTTAGTTTGGCTGGCAAGCGCGCCCTCGTTACGGGTTGCGACCGGGGTATCGGGCAAGCCATTGCCCTCGGCCTGGCCGAGGCGGGCGCCGACATCATCGGCGTGTCCATCCACATGCCCAAGGGCGGCGAAACCGAGCTGGCCGTGCAGGCCCTGGGCCGCGAATACAAAGGCTACCAAGCCGACTTTGGCCAATTGGAAGAGTTGCAGGGCTTCATCAAGCAGGTACAGGCCGACTTTCCGGTCATCGACATCCTGTTCAACAACGCCGGCATCATCCGCCGCGCCCCGGCTGCCGAGCACTCCGACGAAGACTGGGACGCCGTGCTCAGCATCAACCTCGACGCGCCCTTCCGCCTGGCCCGCGCCATTGGCGGCCAGATGCTGCAAAACGGCTCCGGCAAAATCATCTTCACGGCTTCGCTGCTCACCTTCCAGGGCGGCATCAACGTGCCCAGCTACGCGGCCAGCAAGGGCGGCGTGGGCAGCCTGGTGAAGGCGCTGGCCAACGAATGGGCCGGCCGTGGCGTGAACGTGAACGCCATCGCGCCCGGCTATGTGGCCACCGACAACACCGCCGCCCTGCGCCAGGACGAGGAGCGCAGCGCCGCCATCCTCTCGCGCATCCCGGCCGGCCGCTGGGCCCTGCCCTCTGACTACGCCGGCCCGGCCGTGTTCCTGGCTTCGGCCGCTTCGGACTATGTGCACGGCACCATCCTCACCGTCGACGGCGGCTGGATGGGACGGTAATTGAAGTGTTGAGTTTTGAGGGTTGAATGTTGAATGAAAATTCAGCCACGACCCTAAGGAGGACAACCTCGAACAACTCAACATTCAACCCTCGAAACTCAACACTTAAAATTTAACACTCCCTTGACCCAGCGCTTTGCCATCGGCCCCCGCGAAACCGCCACGCTCAACACGAGCGGCATTCGGGAGCATTTCCTGATTGAAAACATCTTCACGCCCGGCGAAATCGAGCTGACTTACACGCACTACGACCGCATGGTTGTGGGCGGGGCCCAGCCCACCGGCGCGGCCCTGCAGCTGCCCTGCCCGGAGTCGCTGAAAGCCAACTTCTTTCTGGAGCGCCGCGAACTGGGCGTCCTGAACGTGGGCGGCGCGGGAACTATCACCGTGGATGGCACGGTCTACGAGCTGGGCAACCAGGACTGCCTGTACGTGGGCATGGGCAGCAAGGAAGTGGCTTTTGCTAGTGTGGACGCAGCTAATCCCGCCAAGTTTTACCTGCTGTCGGCGCCGGCGCACGCGGTGCACCCCACCACCCGCCGCACCCAGGCCGAGGCCACGCCCGTGGAAATGGGCGCCATGGAAACGGCCAACGAGCGCACCATCTACAAATACATCTACCAGGAAGGCATCCAGAGCTGCCAGTTGGTGATGGGTCTCACGCAGCTCAAGCCCGGCAATGTGTGGAATACCATGCCGAGCCACACCCACGACCGCCGCATGGAGGCCTACCTCTATTTTAACCTGCCCCAGGGCCAGCGCGTGCTGCACCTGCTGGGCGAGCCCACCGAAACGCGCCCCCTGTGGGTGAGCAACGAGCAGGCCATTCTCTCACCGCCGTGGTCCATCCACACGGGCTGCGGCTCCAGCAACTACGCCTTCATCTGGGGCATGGCCGGCGAAAACCGCGAGTACACCGACATGGACGCCGTGCCGCTCGACGCGCTGCGCTAACCCGATTTTAAAAACTCCCACCCAATTATATCACTCATGAAAAAACATTTTCTCCTGGTCTGGCTCCTGTTTTTCGGGAGCATGGGGCTGGCCCTGGCGCAGAGCCGCCAGGTGCAGGGCGTCGTCAAAGCCGCGGATGGCGAGACCCTGCCGGGCGTGACGGTGCTTGTTGAAGGCACCACCAACGGCGCCTCCACGGGCGTCAACGGTGAGTACACCATTACGCTGACTCCGGCCCAAGTGGCAGGCGCTAAGCTGCGCTTCAGCTTCGTGGGCTACGTGTCGAAGGAAGAAACCGTGGGCGACCGGTCAACCATCAACGTGACGCTGGCCTCGGACAGCAAGCAGCTGGAAGACGTGGTGGTGATTGGCTACCAGGAGGTGCAGCGCCGCGACGTAACCGGCTCGGTGTCGTCCGTCAGCGCCCAGCAGATTAAGGACATTCCGGTGAACTCGGCCGCGGAGGCGCTCACGGGCCGTTTGGCTGGCGTGCAGCTCACTTCCTCGGAGGGCTCGCCCGGCAATCCCGACGTGCAGGTGCGCGTGCGCGGCGGCGGCTCCATCACGCAGGACAACTCGCCGCTGTACGTGGTGGATGGCATCCAGATTGAAAACGCGCTGAGCGTGCTTGCGCCGCAGGACATTGCCTCGGTGGACGTGCTGAAGGACGCCTCGGCTACGGCCATCTACGGCGCGCGCGGCGCCAACGGCGTTATCATCATCACCACCAAAAAAGGGTCGGAGGGCCGTACGACTGTGAGCTACAACGGCTTTGCGGGCGTGCGCAAAATTGCCAAAACCCTGAGTGTGCTGGGGCCGGAAGACTTCCTGAACTACCAGTACGAGCGTTCGCGCCTGGTGGGCGCGACGGGCACTGGCTCGCTCTCAACCTTTAAGAGCCTGTACGGCAGCACCAACTTCAACAGTGACACCTTGCAGCGGGCCCGCACGGCGCCGTTTGTGAACTGGCAGGACGAGGTGTTTGGGCGCACCGCCTTCCAGCAGACGCACAACGTGTCGGTGGCCGGCGGGGCCAAAGGCACCACTTATTCGCTGAGCCTCACGCACAACGACGAGCAGGGCATTCAGCGCGGCTCGGACTACAGCCGCAACCTGGTCAACTTCCGCTTCGACACCAAGGTGAGCGACAAGTTCCGCATCGGCCTCAACACCCGCTTCAACGACCAGGGCACCCTGGGCGCCGGCACCGGCGCGGCACTGGGCACCTCCTCCACGGGCCAAACCGTGAACACCGGCTCCAGCACCACCTCTCGCCTGCGCAACTCGGTGCAGTACCAGCCGCTGCTGGTGCCCAAAATCAACGGCTTGGTGCCCGACGTTGACAGCTTCGACTCCGATTTTGCCGACAACTCCGGTGGCCTGGTCAACCCCCTGGTAACCATTGACAACGAGTACCGCAAAGACAAGCGCCGCACCATCAACATCGGCGCCAATGCTTCTTATGAAATCATCAAAGGCCTGACCTTCCGCACCACGGCCGGCTTCGACATCACCGACATCAACCTCGGCACGTTCAACGGGCGGTATTCGCCCACGCTGCGCTCGGCATCGGGCGGCTATTCCAACCTGCCGTTTGCCACCATCACGGCCACGAAGCAAACCACGCTCAACAACTCGAACGTGCTCGATTACAGCTTCAAGAAAGGTAATCATTCGGTCGGTATCCTGTTGGGCGAGGAAATCTACCAGCAGCGCGCCGAGCAGATGTATATCCAAACCAACTTCCTGCCGTTGGAAATCACGGCCGAGCGGGCGTTGGCCAACATCAACCAAGGCGTAATTCCGGCCGGCCAAACGGCGCAGCCCATCCTGCCGGGCACCAGCATTCCGGTCGACTTCCACCAATTGTCGGGCTTTGGTCGATTGACCTATTCCTACGCCGACAAATATTTGTTCACGGGTACCTTCCGCGCCGATGGTTCATCTAAGTTCCTCACGGGCAATCAGTGGGGATTCTTCCCCGGCGCTTCGGCGGCCTGGCGCATTTCGCAGGAAGAATTTTTTAAGGGCGTACCCGCTATTTCGGACCTGAAGCTGCGCCTGAGCTACGGAAAAGCGGGCAACAACCGCATCCGGGACTTCCTCTACAGCCAGTTGTTCCAGGCTGGCAGCGCCCCTTATGCCCTCAACCATACGCTGGTGCTGGGCTCCTCGGCAACCAGCCTGGCTAACCCTGACCTCATCTGGGAATCGACCACCACGCGTAACCTGGGCCTGGACGTGGCTTTGTTCGACAACCGCGTGCAATTCACGGCCGACGCTTACTACAACACGACCAGCGACCTGCTGCTCGACAAGCCGGTACCGGCGTTCATTGGCTACACTACGCAGCAGCAGAACGTGGGCTCCACCTCGAACCGCGGCCTGGAGCTGCAGCTGACCGGCACGGTGATTCGCAACGAAAACTTCACCTGGACGGCTACGGCCAACGCCTCGTTCAACCGCGGGCGCATTGAGAGCCTGGGCGGCGACCAGCAGGAAATTCTGGGCATCACCTCGGGCTGGGGCGGCACCGCTCTCACCCAAGATTACCTGGCCCGCGTGGGCCGGCCCGTGGGCGAGATGTACGGCTACGTGACCGACGGCTATCTCACCGCCGCCGAGTTCTCGGGCTACTCGGCCCCGGCCAGCAGCACCAGCAGCATTGCCAACACCTGGACGCCCCGCGCCGACGTGAAGTTTGTTGACAACCTGGGCCTCATCGGCGAAACGGCGTACCGTCCGGGTCTCATCAAGTTCAAAGACCTCAGCGGCCCCAACGGCGTGCCCGATGGCAAGATTGACGCTTTCGACCAAACGGTGATTGGCAACGCCAACCCCAAAATGGTGGGCGGCCTGAACCAGCAGTTCACCTTCAAAGGTTTTGACGCCAGCTTGTTCCTGAACTTCGTGCTGGGCAACGACGTGTACAACGCCAACAAGCTGGAGTTCACCACCAACACCCCCAACACGGTGAACAATAACCTGCTGGGCATCATGGGCGACCGTTACCGCATTGTCGAAGCCAACGGCGCGCCCATCACTTCGCTAGAGCGCCTGAACGAGGTAAACAAAAACGCCAACATCTGGACGCCCACCCGCGGCCTGGTGTTCCACTCCTGGGCCGTGGAGAACGGCTCGTTCCTGCGCATCAACAACCTGACCCTGGGCTACACCCTGCCCAAGGCCCTCACGAGCCGTGCCAAGATGCAGAGCCTGCGCTTCTACGTGACGGCCAACAACTTGTACACCTTCACGAAGTACACCGGCTACGACCCGGAAGTGAACACCCGCCGCGGCACCCCGCTCACGCCGGGTGTGGACTACGCGGCCTACCCCCGCAGCCGCGCCCTGCTCTTCGGCGTGAACCTGTCGCTTTAATTCCCACCCGTATTTCGACTTAGTATATGAAATCGTTTCACGCTATCGGCCGGGCAGTGCTGGCCGCTGCGGCACTGGCCGGGACCGCCGGGTTGGTGTCTTCTTGCAAAGACTACCTGGAAGTGGAGCCCGTTGCGCTCAACACCACCGAATACACCTTCAGCACCGTGAGCGGTGCCACGGCTGCCATCATCGGCGCCTACGACCCGCTGTCGGGTGACTACGGCTACGGCCAACGCGTGAGCCTGTACTTTCCGCTGGACTCGGACGAGCTGATTGGCTCAGCCGGCGCCCCGGCCGACCCGCGCCGCCAGATTGCCCGCTACGCCGTGCAGACCAACAACGACGACGTGGTGCGCTCTTGGAACCAGCTCTACCAGGGCGTGGAGCGCGCCAACATCTGCATCGACCAGATTCCGAAGATGGCGCTGTACACGAGCGGCACCGCTACCGACATTGCGGCTCTCAGGCGCCTGCACGGCGAAGCCCTCACCCTGCGCGCCCAGTACCTGTTTGAGCTGGTGCGCAACTGGGGCAACGTGCCCGTGCAATTCACGCCGGCCGTGTCGGGTCAGAATTTTAACCTGCCCAATTCCGACAGCAATACCACCCTTGAGCGCCTCGTGGCCGACCTGTTGCAGGCCCAGGACCTGCTGCCGTGGCGCTCGCAGGCCGGCCCCGCCAACGAGCGCATCACCAAAGGCGCGGCCAAAGCCCTGCGGGCGCGCATTGCGCTGTACCGCGGCGGCTACTCGTCGCAGAACGGCCAGATGGTGCGCGCCAACGACTACCTGAACTACTACCGCATTGCCCGCCAGGAGTGCGCCGACCTGATGACCGTGGACGCCCGGCGGGAGCACAACCTGAACCCCAGCTTCCTGGAAACCTTCAAAAGCATGAACGAGCTTCGGCCCGAAGCGGCTAATGAGCTCATCTTCCAAGTGGGTATGGCCACGGCTACGGGGGCATCGGGCAGCAAGCTGGGCTACTACAACGGCCCGCGCCTGCAAAACCAGTCGAGCATCTACGGCTCTTCGCAGGGTGGTGTCACCATTGTGCCGACGTATTTCTACGCCTTCGACTCGACCGATACGCGCCGCGACGTGACCATTACCACCTACGGCATGGCGACTTCCGGCACTGTGCAGATTGGCGTGGCCCTGACCTCCGCCGCCGACGGCAAGTGGCGCCGCGACTGGCACAACCCGCCCGTGACCGGCACGGTGAATTACCTGGACTACAACTGGCCCATCATCCGCTACGCCGACGTGCTGCTGATGTTTGCCGAAACCGAGAACGAACTCAACGGTCCCACCCAGCTGGCGCAAGATGCCCTGATGGAAGTGCGCTCCCGCGGCTTCGGCGGCAACCGGGCCCTGGCCACCGCCGCGCTGACGCGTGCCGGCTTCAGCCTGGGTTCCAAGGCCAGCTTCTTCGAGGCGCTGGTGAACGAGCGGTACCTGGAATTTGGCGGCGAGGGCATTCGCAAGTACGACCTGCTGCGCTGGAACCTGTTCGAAACCAAAATAAACGAAGCGAAGGCCAACATCGAAAAAATGGCCCTGGGCCAAGCGCCCTACGACAAAGTGCCGCTGTACCAGTTCTACCGCACGCCCACGGGCCCTTCGCTGGCCGTGCAGCCCGTGCAGTGGCTCCGCTCGTTTTACAAGCCTACGCCCACGGCGTTGCTGCCCACTACGCCTGCCACTCCGTTGCCGGCTGGCTACAACCTCGTGAACTGGCGCCAGAGCATCAACGCGGCCTACGTGGCCAACACCAAGCCGGCTGGCACGGTGTACACCCTGCCCGGCGCCACTACTCCGCAAACGAGCGTAGGCTCCGGCCTGGCGGCGCAGTACGTGCCCGGCCGCGGCAAGGAATTGCTGCCCATCCCGCAAGCCACTATCAACGCCGACCCGGCCCTGAAGCAAAACTTCGGCTACTAAGCAGCTAGGGCTCGGCCCAAGCCGAGCCCTGGTTATTCCCTTCTCTTACTGCATCCTCATGTTTCGTTCACTGCTCCTAACCGGTGCGCTGGCGGCTGTAGCGCTAGGCACTTCCTGCGCCCGGCAAACCCTGTCGGGTGAAGCCGCAAACACCATGGCCGCCAAACCGGGAGCGGCGGCTGCGGCCAGCACCGCCAGCCCGCAGGCTCCCCTGCAGGACAGCACCGCCGAGAAGATGCTGGTGTTTCAGCGTACCATCGGCGGCTGGCCCAAAGCCGTGGGCAATGAGAAGGTGGACTACAAACACCCCCTGACCGCTGCCGACCGCACCCGCACGCTGGCCGACAAGGGGCGCAACGACGCCACCATCGACAACAACGCCACCAGCCGCGAAATCCTTTACCTGGCCCAGGCCTACCAGAAAACCAACAACCCCACCTACCGCCAGGGCGCCGAAGCCGGAATCCGCTTCCTGCTGAAAATGCAGTACGCCAACGGAGGGTTCCCGCAGTACTACCCCGATTTCAGCAACTACCGCCACCAGATTACCTACAACGACAACGCCATGGTGCGCGTGCTGGAGCTGCTGCGCAGCGTGGCCCGGCAAAAGGCCCCGTTTGTGGGCCTCGCGGCCGACCTGCCGGCGCAAGCCCAAACGGCCGTCGAGAAAGGCACCGACTGCATCCTGAAAACGCAGTATGTGCGCCAGGGCGTGCCCACGGCCTGGTGCGCTCAGTACGACGAGAAGACCCTGCGGCCGGCCAAGGCGCGGGCCTTCGAGCTGGCCTCGCTGAGCGGGGATGAGTCGGTGGAGATTGTGCGGTTTCTGATGGGCATCGACAACCCTTCTGCGGAGGTGAAAAAGGCCATCGAAAGCGCCGTGGTCTGGTTCGAGAAAGTAAAAATCAGCGGCTACACGGTGAAAGAAATTGCGGCACCGCAGGAGAAATCGGGCCGCGACCGGGTGATGGTGCCCGAAGCCGGCGCCGCTGTCTGGGCCCGTTTCTATGAGCTTGATACCGACCGCCCCATCTACGTGGGCCGCGACAGCCAGGTGCACTACCAGCTCAGTGAAATCGAGAACGAGCGCCGCGCCGGCTATCTGTACCTGGGCACCTGGCCCGAAAAACTTCTCACCAAAGACTACCCCGCCTGGCAAAAGCGGGTGAGTACGGGAGGGAGGGGTTAACTCCACTTTATAGCTTCGTTTCGCAATCCTACTATTTCGTCGTAATGGACACTTTAAATCAAGAATTGGCCTTGTCCGCCCCCAGCGCCGCTGCTGCGGTGGCCTGGCCTACCCCGGCGCTCTTCGCTTTGCCCGAGAAGGTGCTGCAGTTTGGCACCGGCGTGCTGCTGCGCGGCCTGCCCGATTTTATGATTGACGAGGCCAACCGCCAAGGCGTGTTCAACGGCCGCGTGGTGGTGGTGAAAAGCACCGACGGCGGCGACGCCACCGCCTTCGAACGCCAGAATGGCCTTTACACCGTGTGCATTCGCGGCGTGGAAGACGGCCAGCCGGTGGAAGAAAACGTGGTGTGCAGCAGCATCAGCCGCGTGCTCTCGGCTAAAAGCCAATGGGCCGAAGTGCTCGAATTCGCCAAGAGCCCCGACCTGCAGGTAGTCATTTCGAACACCACCGAAGTGGGCATTCAGCTGGTAAACGAGGACATTCACCTCACGCCCCCTTCCTCATTCCCGGGCAAGCTGCTGGCCGTGCTCCACGCGCGCTTTGAAGCTTTCAAGGGCGACGTAAACCGCGGCCTGGTGATTGTGCCCACCGAGCTCATTCCCGACAACGGCCGCAAGCTCGAAGCCATTGTGCTGGAGCTGGCCCACCGCAACGACCTGGGCAGCGCCTTCATCGACTGGCTCGAATCGGCCAACTCATTTTGCAACACCCTCGTGGACCGCATCGTGCCGGGCAAGCCTGAGCCCGCGCTTTACGCGCAGCTGCAGGAAGAGCTTGGCTACCGCGACGAGCTGCTGACCATGAGCGAGGCCTACGCCTTGTGGGCCATCGAAGGCGACGAAAAGGTGCGCGAGGTGCTGTCCTTCCACTCCGTGGCCAAGGGCGTGGTTATCCGCCCCGACATCACGCTTTTCCGCGAGCTGAAGCTGCGCCTGCTGAACGGCACGCACACCCTCAGCTACGCGCTGGCCCATCTGGCAGGCTGCACCACGGTGCGCGAGGCCCTCGAAAACGAAGATTTGGCCCGCTTCATCCACAACCTGATGCTGGCCGACTTGCTGCCCGGCATCCCGTACCAGGTGGATGAGAAAGTGGGCCAGCGCTTCGGCATGCAGGTGCTCGACCGCTTCCGCAACCCCTTCCTGGAGCACCGCTGGCTGGCCATTGCCATGCAAGGCACCGCCAAGATGCAGATGCGCAACGTGCCCACGCTGCTGCACTACTACCAGACGCACAACGCCGTGCCGCATTACATGGCGCTGGGCTTTGCGGCCTACCTGCTGTTCATGCGCAACACGGCCACCGGCACCGGTACCGGCCAGGGCGAAGCCAACGGCGAGCCCTACAACATTCAGGACGACCGGGCCGGCTATTTTGCTGACCTGTGGGCCAAGCTTTCGCCCGAGGAGCTGACCGGCGCTGCCTTGCGCAACACCGCCCTCTGGGGCCACGACCTCACCCGCCTGCCGGGCTTCGCCGAGAAGGTGACCCAGTACATCCACCAGCTGCTGGAAGAAGGCCCGTCGGCCACGCTGGCTGCTTTTTTCACTAAAAAAACAGCTTTGGCCAGCTAGTTTAGGCCTTTTCTGTTTAGCTACTATGAAACACCAAGTTGCTCGCATTCACCCCGCCGATAACGTGCTTGTGGCCCTCGTCGACCTGCCCATCGGCACCGAAGTGCCCTGGGAAAACGGCTACGTCACCACCACCGAAGCCATTCCGGCCAAGCACAAGCTCGCGCCCCTGGGCCTGAGCGTGGGCCAGCCCGTGACGATGTACGGCGTGCTGGTGGGCAAAGCCAAGGCCGACATTCGGCCCGGCGGCCGCCTCACCACGGCCAACATGCAGCACGCCACCAACAGCTACGAGGAACAAGGCCACCAGCGCCCCGCCTGGCAAGCGCCCGACGTATCGAACTGGCAGAACCGCACCTTCATGGGCTACCACCGCGCCGACGGCCGCGTGGGCACCGCCAACTACTGGCTGGTGATTCCGCTGGTGTTCTGCGAGAACCGCAACATCCAGGTGCTGCAGGATGCGCTGATTACCGACCTCGGCTATGCCCGCCGCAAAAACTACCAGCCCGAAACCCGCAAGCTGCTGGAACTGATGCAAGCCGGCCGCTCGGTGGAGGAAATCCTGAGCGCCGACCTCGATGCC
This sequence comes from Hymenobacter monticola, assembly GCF_022811645.1. Taxonomy (NCBI): domain Bacteria; kingdom Pseudomonadati; phylum Bacteroidota; class Cytophagia; order Cytophagales; family Hymenobacteraceae; genus Hymenobacter; species Hymenobacter monticola. Next base: position 2,231,486 of record NZ_CP094534.1, read on the forward strand.
GGCGAAGACACGGCCCGCAGCCAGCGTCCCTTCCCCAACGTCGACGGCATCCGTTTTCTCTCGCACGAAGGCGGCTGCGGCGGCATCCGCCAGGACGCCCAGACGCTGTGCGGGCTGCTGGCCGGCTACATCACGCACCCCAACGTGGCTGGCGCCACCGTGCTCAGCCTCGGCTGCCAGAACGCGCAGGCCAGCATGCTGCAGGAGGAAATCGCCAAGCGCGACCCCAACTTCAACAAGCCGCTCTTCATCCTCGACCAGCAGAAGCTGGGTACCGAAGAGGCGCTTATCAGCGATGCCCTGCGCCAGACCTTCGCCGGCCTGATGCTGGCCAACCGCGCCCGTCGCGAGCCCGCCCCCCTCAAGGCCCTGAACATTGGCTTGGAATGCGGCGGCTCCGACGGCTTCTCCGGCATCTCGGCCAACCCGGCTCTGGGCCACGTTTCGGATATGCTCGTCGCCCTTGGCGGTTCGGTCATCCTGGCCGAATTCCCGGAGCTGTGCGGCGTTGAGCAGGAACTGGTGGACCGCAGCGTGGAGCCCGCCATTGCCGAGCGTTTCAGCAGCCTGATGAAGGCTTATGGCGACAGCGCCGTGGCCGTGGGCTCGGGCTTCGATATGAACCCCTCGCCCGGCAACATTCGCGACGGCTTGATTACGGACGCCATGAAATCGGCCGGCGCGGCCCGCAAAGGTGGCTCGTCGCCTGTGGTGGCCGTGCTCGACTACCCGGAGCCCGTGACCAAGCCCGGCCTGAACCTGCTCTGCACCCCCGGCAACGACGTGGAATCGACCACGGCCGAAGTAGGGTCGGGGGCTAATATTGTGCTCTTCACCACCGGCCTGGGCACGCCTACCGGCAACCCCATTGCCCCGGTTATCAAAATAGCCAGCAATACGGCCCTGGCGCGTCGCATGCCCGACATCATCGACGTGAACACCGGAACGGTGATTGACGGCGAAGAAACCATCGAGCAGGCCGGCGAGCGCATTCTCGACTACGTCATTCGCGTAGCCAGCGGCGAGGAAGAAATTGCCGCCGTGCGCCACGACCAAACCGACTTCATCCCGTGGAAGCGCGGGGTGAGCTTGTAAATACTTACCATCTGTCATCCTGAGCACAGCGAAGGACCTTATCGCGTCAGCTTCGGCTGAGTTACTGCAGGTCGTTTTGGCGTGATAAGGTCCTTCGCTGCGCTCAGGATGACAGCTGATTGCAAACTGCCTACGCAACCGTTTTCGCTAATAAATACTGCTCTGTGAAGAATACGGCCCCGGCGGCGGCCTACCTTCGGTGCTGGAAGCAGCCGCACTAACCGGGTCCCACCCCCATCCATCTTAGTTGCTCATGAAGCCTTTCCTCAACGACGATTTTCTGCTGCAAACGGCCACGGCCAGCACGCTCTACCACGAGTATGCCAAGCAGATGCCCATTATCGACTATCACAACCACCTCATTCCTGAGCAGATAGCCGAAGACAAGCAGTTCGAAAACATCACCCAAATCTGGCTCTACGGCGACCACTACAAGTGGCGCGCCATGCGGGCCAACGGCATTCCCGAGCGCTACATCACCGGCAACGCGTCGGACTGGGAGAAGTTTGAGAAATGGGCCGAAACCGTGCCCTATACCCTGCGCAACCCGCTTTACCACTGGACGCACCTGGAGCTGCGCCGCTACTTTGGCATTACCGAGCTGCTGAATAAGGACAGCGCCCGCCGCATCTACGACGAGTGCAACGCCAAGCTGCAAACCGCCGAGTACTCGGTGCAAAACCTGCTGAAAATGATGCAGGTGGAAACCCTCTGCACCACCGACGACCCAGCCGACGCGCTGGAGCACCACCAGGCGCTGGCCGCCTCGGGCTTCGCCGTCAACGTGCTGCCCACCTTCCGCGCCGACAAGGCGATGGCCCCGGAATCGGCCGCGGCCTACAACCAGTACCTCGACAAGCTGGCCGCTGCCGCCGAGCTGGAAATTCGCACCTTCGCTGACCTGGAAAAGGCCCTGCGCCGCCGCCACGACTTCTTTGCCAGTGTGGGCAGCCGCCTGTCGGACCACGGCCTGGAGCAGATTTACGCCGCCGACTACACAGAGGCCGAAATCGACGCCATCTTCTCAAAGGTGCGCGGCGGCGCCGAGCTGACGGCGGATGAGGTGCTGAAGTTCAAATCGGCAATGCTGGTGCTGCTGGCTGTGCTGGACTGGGAAAAGGGCTGGACGCAGCAGTACCACATCGGCGCGCTGCGCAACAACAACTCCCGCATGCTGCGTGAGCTGGGCCCCGACACGGGCTGGGACAGCATTGGTGACTTCTCGCAGGGCCGCGCCCTTTCCGCCTTCCTCGACCGCCTCGACGGGCAGGACAAGTTGGCCAAAACCATTATCTACAACCTGAACCCGGCCGACAACGAGCTGATTGCCACAATGATTGGCAACTTCAACGATGGCTCGGTGGTGGGCAAGATTCAGTTCGGCTCCGGCTGGTGGTTCCTCGACCAGAAGGACGGCATGGAAAAGCAAATCAACGCCCTGAGCAACATGGGCTTGCTGTCGCGCTTCGTGGGCATGCTCACCGACTCGCGCAGCTTCCTCTCGTATCCGCGCCACGAGTATTTCCGCCGCGTGCTCTGCAACCTGCTCGGCAACGACGTGGAAAACGGCGAGCTGCCGGCCGATATGGATTTGCTCGGCACGATGGTGCAGAACATTTGCTACGGCAACGCCAAGCAGTATTTCGGTTTCGGCAAAGTGGCCGAAACGGCGGCCGTAACGGCGTAAAATACCGCCTGTCATCCGGAGCGCAGCGAAGGACCTTCTCACGTTTGCATTGGTCGAATCACTGCAAGCTGTTCAGTCGTGAGAAGGTCCTTCGCTGCGCTCCGGATGACAGATGAATACCAAAACCCTAAGACCCCAAGTCCCCAATAGATGAAGCAAGTTGTCACGTTTGGCGAAATCATGATGCGGCTATCGCCGCCGCTGAATTACCGGTTCGCGCAAGCCCAAAGCCTGGAAATTACCTACGGCGGCGGCGACGCCAACGTGGGCGCCTCGCTGGCTGGCCTGGGCGTGCCCGCCGCCCACGTCACCTGCTTCCCTAACAACGACTTGGGCCGCGCCGCCGCCCAGCAGTTCCGCGCCCTGGGTGTGAATATGGATGCTACCGTATACCAGGGCGACCGCCTCGGGCTGTATTTCTTGGAAGTAGGGGCGGGGATGCGCCCCAGCAAAGTGGTGTACGACCGCGCCAACTCGGCCTTTGCGAACCTTGACCCAGCTGCCTTTAACTGGGATGAAATTCTGAAGAATGCCGGCTGGCTGCACTGGACGGGCATCACGCCCGCCATCTCGGCCAGTACGGCCGAGGCCACGCGCCAGGCCATTGCCGCCGCGCGCCGTTTGGGCATCACCGTGTCGGCCGACGTGAACTACCGCCGCAACCTATGGCAGTACGGCCAGACGGCCCAGTCGGTGATGAGCGAGCTGGTGGAAGGCTGCGACATTGTGGTGTGCTCCGAGAATGACGCGGAGGACTTGTTTGGCATCGTGCCTGAGCCGGGAACGGACAATAAATTCGTGTCGGTGGCGCGTCAGGTGATGGCGCGGTTTCCGCAAATCAAGCAGGTCATCACCACCCGCCGCAAGACGCACAGCGCCTCGCACAATGGGTTGAAAGGCATTTACTACGACGGCAAGCAGTTTCTGGAAACCGTCACCTACGACATCAACCCCATTGTGGACCGCATTGGCGGGGGCGACGCCTTCATGGCTGGCTTCATCTACGGCTCGCTGAACTACGACAACCCGCAGCAGGCGCTTACCTTCGGGGTGGCCGCTTCGGCCCTGAAGCACACCGTACACGGCGACATCAACCTCGTGACGGTGGCCGAAGTGGAAGAAATCATGAAAGGCAACACCAGCGGCCGCCTGCTTCGCTAACTAACTGAAAACATGCCCCGACACTCCGCCGAAGAAACCCTCGCCACGCTGCTCCGCTACCCGGTGGTGCCCGTGTTCTACCACGCCGATTTGGCTTACACGCAGCGCATTCTCCAGGCTTGCTACACTGGCGGCATTCGCGTGTTTGAGTTTGTGAACCGGGGCGAGCAGGCGCTGGAGGTGTTCACGCAGCTGCAGTCCTTCGTGGCCGAGCAGTGCCCCGACATGATTCTGGGCATCGGCACCATTTACAAGGCCGAGGACGCAGCCAAGTTCATTGCCGCCGGGGCCGAGTTTGTGGTGCAGCCCTGTGCCACCGCCGAGGTGGCCGACGTGTGCCGCAGCCGCAACATTCCGTGGCTGCCCGGCGCCATGACGCCCACCGAGATTTACCACGCCAGCCAGTTTGGCGCGGCCGTGGTGAAGATTTTCCCTGGCAACGTGGTGGGCCCCGACTATGTGAAAGCCCTGCGCGGCCCCATGCCCCACATCAAGCTAATGGTGACGGGCGGCGTGGAGCCCACCCGCGAAAGCCTCAGCGCCTGGTTTGGCGCCGGGGTGAATGCTGTGGGCATGGGCTCACAGCTCTTCAAAAATGCCGACGACACCGCTGCCCTCACCGCCAGCATCACGGAGCTGATGCAGACGGTTGACACCCTGAAAAAATAGTGCCCAACGGCGCGCCCTGCGCGCCGTTGGGTTGATTACCGAGTAGTGCCCTGGTTTCAAATTCCCGAACTCGATATATGGCTTATTCCGCCCAAGCGCCGCCCACTTCCCCGCTGGCCACTGCCAACGCCGCCGTCGGCAAATACCGCTGGACCATCTGCGGGCTGGTGTTTTTCGCCACCACGATTAACTACCTCGACCGGGCGGTTATCTCGCTGCTGAAGCCCTACCTGGAAAAGGCCTTCAACTGGAATTCCGGCGACTACGCCAACATCGAAATTGCCTTTAAGCTGGCTTACGCAGCGGGCATGGTAGGCGTTGGTCGGGTGATTGACCGGCTGGGCACTAAGCTAGGCTACGCACTGTCAACCACGCTGTGGAGCATTGCCGCCATGGGCCACGCCGTGGTGAGCAGCACCTTTGGCTTCGGGGTGGCCCGGGCGTTCCTAGGCGTGACGGAGGCCGGCAACTTCCCGGCCGCTATCAAGACGGTGGCCGAGTGGTTTCCGCAGCGCGAGCGGGCGCTGGCCACGGGCATCTTCAACTCGGGCGCCAACGTGGGCGCCATTGTGGCGCCGCTGTCAGTGCCGCTCATTGCCGAGCAAATGGGCTGGCAATGGGCTTTCATCATCACCGGCGCACTGGGCTTTTTGTGGCTGGTAGCATGGCAGCTGATGTACACGCCACCGGCCGAGAACAAGCGGCTGAGCAAGGCCGAATTCGACTACATCAATGCCGACATTCCCGTTGGCCTGCCGGCTGAAGGCGTGACGGAAGAAAAGCCCAAGGCCTCGTGGGGCACGCTGCTGGGCTTCCGCCAAACCTGGGCCTTCGTGGTGGGCAAGTTCCTGACGGACCCCATCTGGTGGTTCTACCTGTTCTGGTTGCCCGATTTCCTGGGCAAGCAGTACGGCCTGAAAGGCACCGACATTGCGCTGCCGGTGGCGGCTGTGTACGTGCTGTCGAGCATTGGCAGCGTGGGCGGCGGCTACCTGCCGCTGAGCTTCATGAAGCGGGGCATGCCCGCGTTCCAGGCCCGCAAACGCGCCATGCTGCTCATTGCCTGCTGCGTGTTCCCCATCGTGTTTGCGCAGTGGCTGGGCGGCATGAATATGTGGCTGGCCGTGCTGGTAATTGGCATTGCCGCAGCGGCCCACCAGGCCTGGAGTGCCAACATCTTCACCACCGTGTCGGACATGTTCCCGAAGCGGGCCGTGGGCTCGGTCACCGGCATTGGCGGCATGGCTGGTGGCCTGGGCGGCATTGCCCTCACAGCGCTGGTGCAAAAGCGCATGTTCGTGCACTTCGAGAGCATCGGCCAGATTGACAAGGCCTACTACATCATGTTTTTCATCTGCGGCGCAGCTTACCTGCTGGCCTGGGTGCTGATGTTCTCGCTGGTGCCGCGCATGGAGCCCATCAAGCTCGACGAATAGTAACTTTTTAAACGGCGCGGCTTCCTTGGGAGCCGCGCCGTTTGGATTTCTTCACAGGTATACTTCGATATGAAAATGCGGCCTTTGCTGCTGGCGTTGTTGCTGGCCTTGCCTGTCCTGACGTTCGCTCAGTCTTCTAACCCGAGAAGCATTGCAATTGTCAAAACAATTGAAGCGCTGGAGCGCCAGCGCTTCGAGGCGCAGGTGAAAAAAGACTACGCTTTTCTGGAAAAGGCTTTTGCCGACGACCTGGTGTACACCCATGGCAGCGGCGTGCAAAACACCAAAACGGAATACATCCAGAGTATAAAGGATGGCAAAAGCCAGTACGGCAAAATCGAAATCGACGCCCTGAATGTGCGGCCCTACAACGACGGCCAGACGGCCGTGGTGAACGGCACCATCCGCATCACCTCGCCGCCCCAAGCCGACGGCAGCACCAGCGTAGCCCGCATCAAGTACGTGGTGGTGCAAATCAAAGACAAGAAGAAAGGCTGGCAGGTAGTGCTGTGGCAGGCTCAGAAGCAAGCCAGCTAGAATCAATAAACGGTTAACAGTGAGCAGTTAACAATCGACCCTATTACCCAAAAGCAACCTGTTAACTGCTCACTGTTAACTGCCAATTGACCTCCATGTCCCAAGCCAACGAAAACACCCTGGCCACGCCCGTCGGCACCACCCTCGAGCGCTACATCAAGCGCAAAGAAGCCGAGTTTGCCTACGCCACCGGCGAGCTGAGCCAACTGCTGCGCGATATTGCCCTGGCCGGCAAAATTGTGAACCGCGAAGTGAATCGGGCAGGCCTCTCGCGCATAACCGGCAGCATGGGCGAGAAAAATGTGCAGGGCGAGCACCAACAAAAGCTCGATGTGGAAGCCAACATCCGCTTCATCCGGGCCCTCACCAACGGGGGCGAGGCCTGCGCCATCTTGTCGGAGGAAGATGAGCACATCATCGAAACCGGTAACACCAACGGCAAGTACGTGGTGGCCATCGACCCGCTCGACGGCTCGTCGAACATCGACGTGAACGTGAGCATCGGTACCATTTTCAGTATCTACCGCCGCGTGTCGCGCATCGGTGGGCCGGCCCGCAAGGAAGACTTTTTGCAGGGCGGCCGGGCGCAGGTGGCGGCGGGCTACATCCTGTACGGCTCCAGCACCATGCTCGTGTACACCACCGGGCACGGCGTGGCGGGCTTCACCTACGAAAACTCGCTGGGCGAATTCTTCCTCTCGCACCCCGACATCAAGATTCCGCGCCAGGGCCCGGTGTTCAGCTGCAATGAGGGCAACTGGTTCGACTACCCCGAGTTCGTGCGCACTTTCCTGATGAAATGCAAGGAGCGCCGCCTCACCGCGCGCTACGTGGGCTCGCTGGTAGCCGATTATCACCGCAACCTGTTCACGGGCGGCATCTACCTCTACCCACCCACTACGGCCAAGCCGGAGGGCAAGCTGCGCCTTCTCTACGAAGGCTACCCGCTGGCCTTCCTCATCGAGCAGGCTGGCGGCATGGCCGTGACCGGCGCCGACGTAGTGCTTGACGTGCACCCGAACGCCGACCTGCACCAACGCGCCCCCCTGTTCGTGGGCTCGGCCGATTTGGTGGAGGAGCTGCAAGCCGTGGCGGCGCAGTAAGTCCATGCGGAGGCACGGAAAGTACCTTCTATGCCTGTTGGCGGCCCTGAGCGCGGCCTTCAGCGCCCGTGCTCAGCAGCCCACGGCCAACGTGCTGGATTGGAAAGCGCCGGCCACGCTCAGCACCTATTTGATACAGCAGATGCACGCGCAGTACGCTCCCCGTGCCGCCGAACTGGAGCGCGCCGCGCAATCGGCGGCCGGTGCCGTGGTCTACCGCGACAGCGTGCGGGCGCGTTTCCGGCAGGTGCTCGGGCCACTGCCGACGCGCACGCCGCTGCGAGCCCAGGTGACGGGCAAGCTGGCTCGCGAGGGCTTTCGCATCGAAAAAGTCATCTACGAGAGCACGCCCAACCACCACGTCACGGCCAATCTGTACGTGCCGGCGGGCAAGGGCCGCAAGCCGGGCGTGCTGCTGTTCTGCGGGCACGAGCAGGAATCGAAGGCGACGGTTTCGTATCAAAAAACAGCTATTCTGCTGGCGCAGCACGGCTTCGTGGTGTTCGTCATCGACCCCATTTCGCAGGGTGAACGCCTGCAGCTGACCGATGCCGCTGGCAAGCCGCTCACCCGCGGCGGTACTACCGAGCACACGTTGCTTAATGCCGGTGCTGCCCTAGTGGGCACCACCACACCCGCCGAGCAGTATTGGGACAACAAGCGCGGGCTGGACTACCTGCTGACCCGAGCTGAAGTGGATACGTCGCGCCTGGGCTGCCTGGGCAACTCCGGCGGCGCCACCCAAACGGCTTACTTCATGGCCCTGGAGCCGCGCATGAAGGCGGCGGCGCTGTGTAGCTACGTGGCCGCCGGCGAGCACAACTTGGAGATAACCGGTCCGGCCGACGGCTGCGTGATGCTGCCCGGCGCCGGCCGCGCCCGGCTCGACCTCGCCGACTGGCCCATCATGTTTGCGCCCAAGCCGCTGCTTATTCTGGCCGGCCGCTACGATTTCGTGGACTACACCCAGATTCAGGCGGCTACCACCGAAACCCGCGGCATCTACGCCGCATTGGGTAAGGCCGAGCAGGTCGATTTGTTTACCTACGACGACGGCCACGGCATTTCGCAGCCCAAGCGTGAGGCGGCGGTGGCTTGGTTTCGGCGGTGGCTGTACGGCGATTCGAACCCGGTTCACGAAAGCAGCTTGACTGCTTCAACTGAAAAAGAATTGCGCTGCACCAGCACGGGCCAGGTCAACACCGCTTTCAAGAAAGAGGAAACATTGGCGTCGCAGCATGTGGCTGCCGCCCAAAATCTGGCAAAGCAGCGGGGCGCGGCGCCGGGTGCGGAATGGCTCAAACGGGTGGCCGCGGCAACCGCGGACGACGACGCGGCTTCGCCTAAACGCATGTCCATTTCGGTGGTTGATATCATGGAACGGGACGGCATTGCCTGGCAAAAGGTGATTTTGCGGGCCGAGAACGAGCCGCCGCTGCCGCTGCTGCTGGCGCTGCCTGCCGGCTCTGAGCCCAGCAAAGTGTTGCTTTGGCTGCCCGATGCGGGCAAAGCCGCCGCGCTCGATAGCGCGCGGCGGCTGCAAGCCTACCTCCGGCAGGGCACGGCTGTGGTGCTGGCCGACCTGCGTGGCCTGGGCGAAACCACCGACCCCGCCGCCTTCAACGACCCGAAGTACTACAACCGCGAGTACCGTAACGCCATGCTGGCCCTGCACACGGGCCGGCCCCTGCTGGCCCAGCGTATGAATGACATCGCCCAACTGCGCATGTTCGTGCGCAACACCGAGCACCTCGACGCAGCCCCGCTCGAAATCCGGGCCAGTGGCCGGGCGGCGCTGCCGGCCCTGCTCACGGCCGTGCTTGTCCCCGCCATCACAAAAGTCACCGTCGAGCAACTGCTCCCGTCATTTCAGCAGCTGTTGGAACAGCCGGCCACCAAAGATGCTTACTCCCAGGTGCTGCCCGGCGTGTTGCGCTACTGGGACGTGCCGGAGGTGCGGCAGGCGCTGGGCGCGCGGTTGCTCTTAAAGTAAGTAGTTGGAAGAAAGGAAAACCTACCCGCTACTGCATTAACGCAAAGCCCCGGCGGGGCGGCTTCGGTCTACGAACACCGCCCCGCCGGGGCTTCTGATTACACTCGAAAAGGTTTAGCTGGCAGCGGGAGCCTCTAGCAATTCGTTCTGCCACAGCAGCTGCTCGGCCCGAATAGGGTAGGGGGCATCGTGGCGGATGGTCTGAAACACGGCCTCGAACAAGCCCAGGTAATTGCCGGGCGCGGCCGGGTCGGGCGTGGTGCTCAGCGCGCCATCGGGGCCGGCTAGGGTGAGGCGGGCTTCGTCGCCGGGCTTTTCGCAACCGTACTGCGGAGCCGTGGGCGGCGTGCCAACGAGTAGCTGGGGTTCCTGCGGGTCGGTGCGGTGTTTTTGGTAGCTGCCGTGGGCTCCGTGTAGCACGTAGGCGGGCACGGGGTCGGCGATGAGCAGGCCGGAGGTCAGCCACACGTTCAGGCCCTGCGGGTAGCGCAGGTGCAGCGAGAAATAGTCGTCGACCTGGGTGCCTTCGCGGTAACGGCCCACGGTTTTGTGGTAGCTCAAAGGGCGGCCAAACAGGCTGATGGCCTGGTCGATGAGGTGCGGTCCCAGGTCGTAGAGCAAGCCGCTGCCGGGCAGCACTTCTTCCTTGAATTTCTTGGGGTTGAGGGTTGGCTTATAGCGGTCGAAGCGGAAATGCACTTCGATGAGTTGGCCCAGCTGGCCGCTTTCCACCACGCGGCGCACGGCGCCGAAGTCGGTGTCCCAACGACGGTTGTGGTAGGCCAGCAAGTGACGGCCCGCCTGCTTAGCCAGCGCCAGCAGTTCCTGCAGCTGCGCTACCGAGGTGGCCACAGGCTTTTCGAGCAGCACGTGCTTGCCGGCGCGCAGGGCTTGGCTGGCCAACTCGAAGTGGGTGTTGCTGGGCGTGTTCACCACCACCAGCTCAATGCTGGGCTCGGCCAGCAGCTCGGCCACGCTGGCGTAGCTGCGGATGCCGGGGTAGTCGCGGTGCATGCGCTGCTCGGTGCGCTCGGCCACGGCAAACAGCTCAAACCCGGGATGGGCGGCCACGAAGGGCGCCTGAAATAGCTTGCCCGACATGCCGTAGGCCAGCAGGGCGGTGCGAATGGGGGCAGTGGTCATGCCTCAAAGTAACGCAGGGACGCGGCAAACCGGAGCGGCGCTCCTGGCCTGGCCATGGCGCCCCGGGCAGATACAGTAGGGTGGGGGAGGCGCCGAAAAATGAACATTCGCAAGAATCATGGAATGGATACTATTTAGAAAATTGTTGATAATCAACAGGTATTATGAGCCATTGTAAACATTGGCTGGATTGCTTTTTTGATTGTGCCTAACTTGTACCGGGTTTTTAGCGCAAGGCTGGGCACTATCCTTCGTGCCAAGCGTTTGCGTTAAAAAAAGCAGCCCGTCGGTTCGGGCCCGCGTCGTTGGGCGAGGCGGACTTAACCGGGTTTGCCGGCTGGAACATTGAAAATTTGGGGCGATGCGGGGCTTGCTGGGCAAGCCACACTACTACCGAAAACAGACTTTATGAATCGATATTTGATATTCACGGCGTGGTTGGGCTTGGTGCTGGGCAGCTATTCGGCGGCCCAGGCCCAGACGAAAGCGGCGCCCGGTACCGCGCCGGCCGCCGCGGCCCCGCGCTACAAAGTGGGTACCCTGGCCACCGACCCGGCGCAGTACATCCTCGACGCGCAAAGCATGATGGCCGCCACCCGCAACGCGGGCGCCATGGCCGCGGCTGCCCGCTTAAAGGAGCTTTGGGGCACCAACCGCCTCACTTCCTCGCAGCAAGCGCGCATCGTGGCCTTGTCGCAGGTGATGCTGACCCAGCATTTCCGGCCGCGGCCGCATTTCGAGAACCTGTTCGGCGCCATTGTGGGCGGGGCCACCACGGCCAAGCTCAGCGACGCGCAAATGGACCAGTACCTCGACGTGCTGGGCCAGACCCTGCAAAAGGAAGCGCCGCAGGAAACCGAGAAGTTCATCACGTCCACCAACCGCTACCTCAACGGCGGCTACCTCTACCGCACGGGCTTCAACTCGCTGCGGGCGGTGGGCGGCACCGTGTCGTTTGCGTACTCGCCCATCGCAGCGCCGGCTTCCAACCTCGACTTTGGCAGCGCCACACCGGCGGCACCCAAAGAGGAGCCGCTGCCCGCCGCACCCAAGCCGGCCGCTAAGAAGCCCGCTGCCGCCAAGCCGGTGGCCAAACCCGCCGCCAAGCCTGCACCCAAAAAGAAAGCCAGCAGCAGCGGCTGGGACACGGCCGATTTGTGGTCATCGCCCTCGGGCGGCGGCTGGGGCGATGCCGACGACGGCTGGGGCGCGCCCGTGAAGAAAAAAGCACCGGCCAAAAAGCCCGTGGCCAAAGCCGCGCCCGCCACCAAAGCCAGCCCGGCCGCCACCAAAACGCCTTCGGCCTCGGAAGTGGCCGCCAAGGCCGCCGATTTTGAGACGCCCACCGCCAGCTTCACGCCCTCGGCCACGCCGTATGAAGAGTACCTGGCGCCGCCGGTTCGCGGGGCCGTGCTGGTCATCAAGGACGCTGATTTGTTTATGGCTTCGGCCGGCGACTCGGTGTTCATTAAGAAGGTGAGTGGCACGGCGGTGCCCAATTCCAGCCGCTTTATCGGCACGGGGGGGCAATTTGTCTGGTCCATCAACAGCAATCTGGTAACGGCCGAGCTGGCGGGCTTTGACTTCGACCTGAGCAAGCCCGAGTTCACGGCGCAGCCTGTGACGCTGACCTACCCGGCCGTGCTGGAGGCCCCCGTGAAGGGTGCCCTCAGCTACAAGGCCGTGCGTCGCAAGCCCGGCCAGACCGACAACGGCTACCCGCGCTTCATCTCGCTCACCAACGACGCCCGCATTAAGAGCTTGGGCGATAACATCAAGTACCGCGGCGGCCTGTCGATGGCGGGCAGCAAGGTGCTGAGCGCGGCCCTCGACGGCTCGCTTTCGAACCTCACGGTGAGCCTCGACGGCAAGCCCAAGTTCAAGGCCGCCTCCCGGGCCTACGTGCTCGGCGACTCGCTGATTACGGCCAGCCGCGCCGCCGTCACCATCTACGAAGGCGCCAAGGACTCGGTGACGCACCCCGGCGCGCAGCTCAAGTACTCGAAGGCCAAGCAGCAGCTCAAGCTCTCGCGCGAAGAGGGCTTATATAAGAACACGCCCTACAGCGACTCCTACCACCAGATGGAAATCCGGACGCAGGCCCTGACCTGGAACCTGCACCAGCCCACGGTGAATTTTGAGGTGCTTTCGTCGAAAAACCAGCAGTCGGCTGATTTCGAGAGCAAGGAATTCTTCACCAACAACCGCTACCAGCAGCTTAAGAGCATCAACCGGCTGCACCCGCTGCAGATGCTGGTGGGCTACAGCCAGGCCCACGGTAATGCGAAAACCATCAACGTGAGCGACCTGGCCCGCGACCTGCAAACCTCGGAAGACAACATGCGCAGCGCCGCCTCGGGCCTGACGCGCGACGGCTACGTGGCCTGGAACGCCCAAACCGGCGAGGTCACCATTCTGCCCAAGGGCTTCCACTACGTGGCCTCGGCCCGCGACAAGAAGGACTACGACCACATTGCCATCAAGTCGTTGTCGGGCTCGGGACGCAATGCCACGCTCAACCTGAACACCAACGAGCTGCTGGTGCGCGGCGTGGAGCGCTTCAACTTCTCCGACGACTCGGCCACGGTATTCGTGAAACCGGACAGTGCCATCATTCGCATCCAGAAAAACCGCAACATTGATTTCGGCGGCACGGTGGTGGCCTCAGCCATGCGCTTCAAGGGGCGCGAGTTCAAGTTCGACTACGACGGCTTCTACGTCGACATGGCCAAGATTGACTCCATTGTGATTCGCAGCGAGGCCAAGGACGCCAAGGGCAAGCCCACCGGCAAACGCGCCGATTTTGCTCTTACCAACAAGGGCAAGACGTCGAGCGGCCGCCTCTACCTGAACGACCCCAAGAACAAGTCGGGCCGCAAGAAAAAGCCGCAGTATCCCTCGTTTGATTCCAAAACCGGCTCCAACGTGTTTTTCGGCAAGCAGGACGTACTGGGCGGCGCCTACGACTCCACGATGGTGTTCGACATTCCGCCCTTCAAGCTCGATTCGCTCAACGGCATCGGCAAAACGGCGTCGGGCTTCGATGGCACCTTCCGCAGCGGCGGCATTCTGCCCGATATCAAGACCAAGCTCACGGTGCAGGAAGACGGCTCGCTGGGCTTCACCTACGACGTGCCCAAGGACGGCTTCCCGCTCTACAAGGGCCGGGGCCGGGTGTTCAACAAGGTGAAGATGGACGGCAAGGGCCTGCAGGCCGATGGTACCGTAACGTACCAGTCGGGCACGTTTACCTCGAACAGCTTCGTGTTCTACCGCGACTCGGTGGTGGCCGTGGGCAAAACCGGCTCCATCGCCGCCAAGAAAACCGCCACGGCCGACATTCCAAAGATGACCCTGCCCACCGGCTACCTCATGAACTGGAATGTGAAACAGGACTCGATGTACCTGGCCACGCCGGCCAGCGGCGAGGCCATCAAGCTCTATTCGGGACCCGTGGACCCCAAAACCAAAACGGCCTCAGGCTACAGCTTCAAAGGCACGGCCTTGCTGACGCCGCGCAACGCGGGCGGCAGCGGCCGGCTGGACGGGCCGCAGTCCTTCATCAAGTCGCCGGAGTTCACCTTCAAAACCGACAGCTACTCGGGGCGCAATGCTGCGCTCAGCGTGAAATCGGCCGAGACGAACAAGCCGGCCCTCACGGCCAACGACGTAGCCTTTGAGTACAACCTGCAGAAGGGCTACGCCGACTTCAAGCGCGAAGAGGGCAGCAAGGCCAGCATCGACCTGCCGTACTCCAAGTTCAAGACCACGCTGAGCGACGGCCACTGGGACTTCAAGAAAAAGCAGGTAAAGCTGCGCGTGGCGGCCAATTCCGACTCCACCAGGTCGTACTTCTACTCCACCAACCCCGACCAGCAGGGCTTGAAATTTAAGGCAGCCACCGCCACCTACGACCTGGCCAAATACCGCATGCAGGTAGGCGGCGTGCCCTACATCGCCTCGGCCGATGCCTGGGTGTATCCGGACTCGGGCAAGGTGAGCATCGGGGCCAACGGCAAGCTGCAGCGCTTCCGGAATGCCACGGTGGTGCTCGACTCGCTGGCCAAGTTCCACCGCCTGAGCAAGGGCGCCATTGAAGTGGTGTCGAAAACGACCTTCACCGGCACCGCCGAGTACACCTTCAAAACGGCGCGCGACTCGGTGGCTTTGCGCTTCTCTAACTTCCAGGCCGACTCCGGCGCCGTGGCCGGCACCCGCAAGGGCAAGGGCCTGCTGAGCCGCAAGCCCAAGCCCGCCGCCGACGGCGAAACACCCGCCGGCCCGGCCACCGTGGCCACGGCCGTGGTGAACGCCAACAGCAAGTTCCAGCTCACGCCGCGCATCGGCTACCGCGGCAACGTGCAGCTGAACTCGCAGCGCCGCGGCTTCGCCTTCGATGGTCAGGTGCAGCTGCAGTTTGGCAAAAACCGCGCGTCGGCCGAGTGGATTGCGGTGAAGGACTCCATCGACCCGAAAAACTTTAGTCTGAGCCTGCAGGACATCAAAACCGAGGACGGCACGCCGCTCATGACGGGCCTGTTCGTGTCGGACCAGAGCAACAAGGTGTACCCGCTCTACGCCGCCACCGTGCCCAACAACACCGACATTCCGCTCTTCAAGGTGGATGGCAAGCTGCGCTACGACGACCGCAAGGGCATCTACAGCATCTCGCGCCGCGACCTGGAAGACGTGAACGCCTACGAGGGCGCGGCCATGACCTACACCGACGAGACGAACTCGCTCAGCTTCCGCGGGCCGATGTCGTTCATTGGCGGCAGCAAGGACTACAAGATGGTGGCCAGCGGCGTGGGCACCGCCAACCCCGACAGCGCCCGCTACTCGGTAGACGCCCTGCTGGGCCTCGACATCAACATGCCGGCCAAAGCCATTGAGGCCATGGGCGCCGACCTAGCCCGCGTCACCAAGGGTTCGGCCGAGGCCCAGGACGGCTCCACTAACGAGCTCTACAAGCTGGCCCAGTTCATTGGCGACAAAGGCGCCGAGGGCTACGCCGGCCACCCCGGCGGGGCCGAGTCCATCATGAAGCTCTCGCCCAAGCTGGTGCACACCATCTTGCTGAGCAAGGTGAACCTGCGCTGGAGCGAGAAAAAGCGCGCCTGGTACTCGGTGGGCCCCATTGGGCTGGCCGGCGTGGGCAAAACGTCGCTCAACGCGCTGGTGAATGGCCACGTGGAAATCCGCCGCGAAAACTCGACCGACGTGGTAGAGCTGTACCTGGAGCCCGAGCCCCAGACCTGGTATTACCTAAAATACGCCAACAACCTGTTGCTAGCCAAAGCCTCGAACGAAAGCTTCGACGGCGAGATTGGCGGCAAGCAGAAAGGCGACTACCAGACGGCCACCGCCTACGGCACCTTCCTGGGTGAATTCTCCGACGTGGACAACTTCCGTTCGCACTTCCAGAAGGACTACCTGGGCCAGAGCGGCAAGCTGGCTGCCCGTCCGGCCGCCCCGGTGCCTACCGGCAACTTCGACAACTTCGAGGACAAGAAGAAAAAGAAGAAGGGCAAGAACGACGACCCCTTCGGCAGTGAAGACGCCAGCGCCAACCCCGGCAGCGCCCCCGCCGATGCCGCCCCGGCCGCCAGCAAGAAGGCGAAGAAGAAAAAAGACAACGACCCCTTTGGCGATGGCGCCGTGGACGAGCCCGCCCCCGCGCCGGTGACCAAGGAAAAAACCAAAGACAAGGAAAAAGCCGCCGAGCCCGCTGCCGCTGACTCCCCGGCTCCCGAGCCTAAAAAGGAGAAAGCCAAGGAAAAAGCTGCTGACCCTGCTCCTGCCGCCGATGCTCCCGCTACCGAGCCCGACGCCGCGCAGTCTAAGAAAGACGCCGAGCGCGAAGCCAAGGAAGCCGAAAAGCGGAAAAAGGAGGAAGAAAAAGCCGCCAAAGCCGCCGAAAAGGCTAAGCAGGAGGAGGAAAAGCGCAAGAAGAAAAACGAAAACGACCCCTTCGGGGACAGCTAGCACGTCACTCCCCCTCGTTACCAAGGAGGAGACATTTCAGCGAAGCTGAAATTGGGGTAGTTGAATCGTTGAACGATGCCCGAACGAAGCCAACGCGCCGTTCATCCATCGTTCCACGACTCAACCACCCCAATTTTGCTTTCAGCAAAATATCCCCTCCTTTGCAAGGAGGGGAGTACCGCCGCCCTACATTTATCCCCGCATGCACTATCTCTACATCGCCCTCGCCTTCCTCGCCGCCTATCTGCTCGGCTCCGTCCCCACGGCCCTGTGGGTAGGCCGCCGCTTCTTCAACCTCGCCGACATCCGGGAGCACGGCTCCGGCAACGCGGGCGCCACCAACACCTTTCGGGTGCTGGGCCCCAAGGCGGGCTCCTTCGTTTTGTTCGTGGATGCGCTGAAGGGCTTCGTGGCGGCGTTTTTCCTGCCGCAGTGGCTGGTGGCGCAGGGTGCCATCGCACCCGAGCACGAGCTGTATTACCGCCTGGCCTGTGGCGCCCTGGCCGTGGTGGGGCACATCTACCCCGTGTTTGCGCAGTTTCGGGGCGGCAAGGGCGTGGCCACTATCCTGGGCATGATGCTGGGCGTGGCCCCGGCCACGGTGGGCGTGTGCATCCTCGTCTTCATCGTGATGCTGCTCTTGTTCCGCTACGTGTCGCTGGCCTCCATGACGGCGGGCGTGTGCTTCGCGCTGCTGCAGCTGCTGCCGCAGTTCCGGCCGCAGCAGCCGTTTCTAATTTATGTGGGTTTCGTGCTGGCGGCGCTGCTCATCTACACCCACCGGGCCAACATTGGTCGGCTGCGCGCCGGGACGGAGAGCCGCGTACCGCTGCCGTGGGCGAAATAGGTAAAGCCAAATGCAATGGTTGCCAATTGTCGCGTTAGGGGAACATGACCAATTCTCAGCGTGTGCTTCGACTTATCAGTACCATACTATTCATCATTTCAGGCGGCGGATTGGCGATTGTGCTGTTTTATGTCCTGTTTAAAGTTTTTTCTGAATAAACGCGGAGAAAATTGAGCTGGCCGCGCCCGGCGCCACCCCGTATAGCCAAGCTCCACCAGTCACGCCTTGCCCGATGCTACGTCCCCTCGTTTTGGCCGTGTGCGGCCTGCTACTGATGCGCCCGGCCGCGGCCCAAACCACTCCACCGCCCACCGCCGGCCGCACAATTACGGCGCCCGTGGGCTACAACTGGCAGCTGCTGCCCGAAGTAAACGCGGCTGTGCTCAAGCCCTTCACCTGGAACTACAAGGCCGAGGCCAGCCGCGACGCGCAGGCCTATTTCGTGACGCGCGAAAGGATTATGCCCGGCAAGCAGTTTAAAACCGGGCTTTCGCTGAACGTGGTGCGGCGCATCAGCGCCCGGGCCAAGCAGCCGGCTGATGCCTACGCCCGGGCTTTCGCAGCCC
This sequence comes from Hymenobacter monticola, assembly GCF_022811645.1. NCBI lineage: Bacteria > Pseudomonadati > Bacteroidota > Cytophagia > Cytophagales > Hymenobacteraceae > Hymenobacter > Hymenobacter monticola. The sequence continues at coordinate 2,249,708 of NZ_CP094534.1, forward strand.
GCAGCGGGCGCGGGGCCGGGCAGCAGGTGCTGGCCCAGGAAACCAAGGCGCAGGGGCCACTGCGCCTCTACGGCGTGCGCTACCGCGTGGCCAACAGCGGGGCCGACGCCAAAATCATTCAGCAGTGGGCCATTGCCAATACCGCCACCGATACCTTCTACCTGCTGCTTTTCGAAAGCCCCGAGAAAGACTGGCCGCTGGCCTGCAAATTCGGCCAGGAAATGATAAAGCAGATTCGACTCGATGCGAAAGTGTAGCGGGTGCTAGCTTCGCCGGTATGTTCCGTTTCATCTTCGCCGTGGTGGCCGTGCTGCTGGCGCTGCCCGCCGCCGCGCAACGCTACAACACCAAGCTGACGGCCCCACTCGCAGGCTTCAATTGGCAGCCGCTGCCCGAAAGCAAGGCCGCCGCGCTGCTGCCCGCCGGCTGGTACTACAAAGCCGAAGGCGAGAAAAGCGCGCCCACCTACTACCTCACCCAAGAGGAGCTGGGGGAAACCGGCGAGTACCAAACCGGCCTCTCGCTGCAGGTGGTGCGCAAGGCCAAAGCCAAAACCCGCCACGCCGCCCCCGAATACGCCGAGCTGCTGATGATGCGCACCGGTTTCGGCCGCGGCCAGCAGCAGCTGGAGAAAACGGCCGCCACCGAGGGCCCCTGGCACAAGCGCACCGTACGCTACCGCGACGCCCCGCCCGATGCCGAGCCCCGCGTGGTATACCAAATGGCCCTGGCCAACGCCAAAACCGACACGCTCTACCTGCTCACCTTCGAAAGCCCCGAAAAAGAATGGGCCGAGGCTTGGAAGCTGGGCGAAGTGATGGTGCGCGAGCTGGTGCTGGACGCGCGGCAGTGAGCCGGGCCGAAACGTGTACCCCGAAGCTCCTGCTTCGGCTCGCGTCTGCTTCGTTCAACGGGCCGAAGCAGGAGCTTCGGGGTACAAGTTTCGGCCCGGAACCGCCTACTTTTACCGCCGCATTCCCAACCCCTAAAACTTCGCTTCGCATGGCCAATTACCTCGCCGATAATCAAACCCGCTTCCTCGATGAGCTGCTCGACTGGCTCCGCATCCCGTCCGTGTCGGCCGACCCCAAGTTCCACGGCGACGTGCTGCGCGCCGCCGACTACCTCAAAACCCGCCTCGAAGAAGCCGGCGTGCAAAACGTGGAAATCTGCCCCACGGCCGGCAACCCCATTGTGTACGGCGAATACCTCGTGGCTGGCCCCGGCGCCAAAACCGTGCTCGTGTACGGCCACTACGACGTGCAGCCCGCCGACCCCTACGAGCTGTGGACTTCGCCGCCCTTCGAGCCGGTGATTAAGGACGAGAAAATATACGCCCGCGGCGCCTGCGACGACAAAGGCCAGGTGTACATGCACGTGAAAGCCTTCGAGATGATGATGCGCGACGGCCAGGGCGGCGTGCCCTGCAACATCAAGTTCATGTTCGAAGGCGAGGAGGAAATTGGCTCCAACAACCTCGAAATCTTCGTGCGGGCCAACAAGGAGAAGCTCAAGGCCGACGTCATCCTCATCTCCGACACCGGCATCCTGGCCAACGACGTGCCCAGCATCGAGGTGGGCCTGCGCGGCCTGAGCTACCACGAAGTGACCGTGACCGGCCCCAACCGCGACCTGCACTCCGGCCTCTACGGCGGCGCCGTACAAAACCCCATCAACGCCCTGTGCGAGATGATTGCCAGCCTGCACGACGAAAACGGCCACATCACCATCCCCGGCTTCTACGACAACGTGGATGAGCTGAGCGCCGACGAGCGCGCCGAGATGGCCAAAGCCCCGTTTTCGGAAGAGGAGTTCAAGCAAAGCATTGGCCTGCCCGACAGCTACGGTGAGAAAGGCTATAGCAGCATGGAGCGTACCAGCATCCGGCCCACGCTCGACGTAAACGGCATCTGGGGCGGCTACACCGGCGAGGGCGCCAAAACCGTCATCGCCTCGCAGGCCCACGCCAAAATCTCCATGCGCCTGGTGCCCCACCAAACCTCAGCCGAAATCACCGAGAAATTTAAGCGCCACTTCGAAAGCATTGCGCCCCAGGGCGTGACGGTGGAAGTGCGCCCCCACCACGGCGGCGAGCCCGTCGTCACGCCCACCAACTCGGTGGCCTACCGCGCCGCCGCCGATGCCATGGAAACCACCTTCGGCAAGCGCCCGGTGCCCACACGCGGCGGCGGCTCCATCCCCATCGTGGCCATGTTCAAGTCGGAGCTGGGCCTCGATACCGTGTTGCTCGGCTTCGGGCTCGACTCCGACGCCATCCACTCGCCCAACGAGCATTTCGGCGTGTTCAATTTCCTGAAAGGCATCGAAACCATCCCGCACTTCTACCGCAACTACGCGGCCGCCGAGTAAGCGGTGCCCGGTTGAGGCCCACGGCAAAGCCCCGTCCCCGCAAGAGGGCGGGGCTTTACTTTGAACGTTCCGGGGCGGACCGGTCCCGGAAAATGAGGCCGGCGTAGAGCTGGAACACCTGGTTGTGCACATCGGGCTCGCCGGAAACGTTCGAGTAGCTCGCGTAAACGCCGGTGCGCAACACCGAAGTCAGGCCCGCGCAGTAGCGCACGCCCAGCATCAACCCGTTTTCGGCCTGAAAGCCGCCCCCCAAAGCGTAGCCCAGCTCGAACGGCTTGACCTTGCTGCGGTTTTCGTACAGGCTTTGCCCGTTCGATTCGAGGCGGGCGCTGAGGAGGTAGGAAAAAGTGGGGCCGGTTTCGACGAATAAGCCCAGCGGGATGCGCAGCTTGGCCAGCACCGGTACTTCCAGATAGGCCAGACGCTGGTCACCGCTCACATACTGGTTGTTGGGCAGTGGAAAGCCTTGGCTACGGGCGCCTTTTTGCGAGTACAGCAGCTCGCCCTGCACCGAAAACACCGGCCCGAGGGGCAATGCCAGCACCCCGCCGCCGCAGTAGCCGCCTAGGTTGCCATTGCCCACAAACGTGTCGTTGCCCCGGTACTGGGCCAGGCTGCCCCCCAGCTTGAGGCCCACGCGGGGGCGTTGGGCGGCGGCGGGCGGGCTGCCCGCCAGCAGGGTGAGAACAGCGGCCAAAGCCAGCGCGTTGGGCATAAGAAACATTTGAAGGGAAAGGATGCCGCAAATCAAACGCAAAAGCCCGGCTTCCGCAACGGCCGCCGGGCTCTTAAATCAGGACTGAGGCCGGCCGGCTACCGCCCGAACGAATACGTCACGTATAGCTGGAAAGCGCTGTTGCGGATGCTGTTCTGCAGCTTCACATTGCCCACCGTCACGGCTTTCTCGATGTTGGTAAAGCCGCCGTTGTAGCGCAGGCCGATGCCCGGGCCCTTTTTGCGCTGAAAGCCCAGCCCGGCCAGGTAGCCAAAGTCCAGCGAGTTGTAGATGTTTTTGGTGTCGATGGATGCAGTACCCACTTCTTGCTGCGCCCCCACCAGAAAGCCAATCTGCGGGCCGGCTTCAAAGAAAAGCCCGTCGGCGTTCACGTGAAACGCCAGCGGTACATCAACGTAGTGCAGGCGTTTTTTGACATCGGTGAGGTTGGAGACGGAACCCTTCTGCGAGTAGATGATTTCGGGCTGAAACGCGAACATGTCCGTCAGGCCAATATTGGCGAACGCGCCCGCGTGAAATCCCCATATATACTCATCGTTGACGGTCTGCTTGCCAACAAAGCTCGAATACGTTGCGCCCGCCTTCAGGCCAAGCGACACATCTTGTGCCTGCGCGGCACCCGTGAGCCCGGCCAGCAGCGCGAGGGTGAAAAGGGTCTTTTTCATAAGCGAAGTAGATAGGTGATGCCGCAAAGCTACGCCGGCCGCCCTGCGCGTCGGTCCGCCCAGGCACCCTTTCTGCGGCCGGCAAGCACACAAAAGCCCGGTTTCCAGTGCGAAAACCGGGCTTTTGCCGCAAGGGCGTTGCCGTTGTCGGCCTTAGCCGCCAAACGAGTAAGCCAGTACCACCCACACGGCGCTCGACTTGAACTTGCCCGTGCCCAGCACCGTGGAGGCGTTGCTTTTGAAAAGGTTGGAGGCGCCGCCGTCGTAGCGCACGCCCAGCGACGGGCCTGCGCCAAAGCGGTAGCCCACGCCGGCCATGTAGTTGAGCACGACGCTGTTTAGCTCGCTCTTGGTGTCGGCCGCATCCTCGTTCACGGCCTTGATGGGAAAGCCCACTGCCGGGCCCGCCTCAAAAAACAGCCCGTTGAGGCGGTAGCGCACCAGCAGCGGCACGTCGATGGACGTGATGTCACGGTTCAGGCTTTCGTCGTTCGACGTGTCGAAATAGCGCTTGCTGTAGAGCACCTCGGGGTGAAAGCCCACCTTGTCCGACACCTTGAAGTCGGCCGTGAGGCCGGCCTGGTAGGCCGAGTGGGCCACCGACGTGTACTGGTTGTTGCTCAGAATCCGGTCGCGGCCGTAGCCCACCGTTATGCCAAATGTGGTAGCGCTCTGGGCCTGGGCCGCGCCGTAGGCCCCAAGCAGCAGGGCCAGGGTGGTGATGATTTTTTTCATAACAAAGAACAAAGATGAAGATTGGATGAAGCTGATTTTGTGAGAGTTAGCTTTGCAATCCTGTATACTGTGCGTTTTGTAAATGGTTATCATCTTCCCCTTATTGGTGCAAAAAAATCCGGCTTGCTGGCCTAACCGGCAGTGGCCCACTGCCCTGCACCGGAAGTGGGTAGGCATAAAAAAAGGCTGGCGACCCGAGGTCGCCAGCCTTTTCAGCCGGTTCAAAGCAATGAAGCTTATTTGCCCAGCGGCAGCAGGTAGCCTACCTGCAGCGTGAAGGCGTTGTTGAAAGCCTTGGGCTCGTTTTTCGTGTCTTTCGAATCAATCAGCGAGTTGAAGCCTTGGGCGAAGCGCAGGCCCAGGCTCAGGCCGCCCTCGGTTTGGTAGCCCACGCCGGCCACGCCGGCGATGTCGAACTGCGCCAGGTCCGACTTATCGGAACCGCTCTGGAAAGCGCCGGTGTAGTTCTGGAAGGTGCCATTGTCTTCCACTTTGTCTTTGGTGCCGTTGGTGTACTTGGTGGTGGTTTGCTGCTTGTTCTTGGAACCGAACAGGAAGCTCACCTGCGGGCCGAGCTCAAAAAACAGGCCGCCGGCATTGATGCGGGCCAGCAAAGGCACGTCGAGGTAGTGTAGCACGCGCTGCTGCTCAAACTCGATTTTGGAAATGTTGGAGCCGGCTGCAAAGCCAGTGGATTGCTGCGAGTTGATTTCGTATCCCTTGCGGTTGTACAGCAGCTCGGGAGCGAAGGCAAAGAAGCCGTCGCTGCTCAGCGGGATGATGGCACCAACACCCGCGTTGTAGCCCAGCTTATAAGAGCCCAGCTCGGAGTTAAAATTGGGGCCCGCGATTTGGGATACGCTGCTGCCGTTGAGGCTGGAATACGTGGCACCGACTTTCACACCGAGGCGAAAGCCACCGCTGTCCTGCGCGTTGGCAACCGAGATGCTGAATGCCGACAGGGCCAGTACGGCCGCTTTTTTTGCGATGCTGGAGGAGGTAATGGTCATAAAATGGGGGTGGTTAAAAAAAGGTGAAATGGGCAAAAAAGAATAGATGATACTCTCAATGAATTTCCCTTTCAGGCCTGTCCTTATAGCGCATCGAAGGGCCAATAGGTTGCTGAAAAGCAATTAAATTTTGAGGTTAAGTAACTGTTAATGCAATAGTTATGCTTGTTAATGGGCGCGAAGGGATAAGGCCTGCTGCTGGGCCGATGACGCGGTGCGGCAAGCACCTGAAACAACCGTGGTGATTTTATGCTGGCAGACCCATAGTTGCGGTGGGAGGCGGCCCTATCGGGCCCGGCTATTTTCGTTGCTATTTGCCAACTGCTCGTATCGGTGCCGCCCGGCGTTCCGGACGCTTGCAGTGAAGTTCCAGAGGCACTATACTGATGGGAATGGAAAAGGGTTGTGCCAGTGGTAGGGGCACCGCCCGGCTGGCCCGGCTGGTTGCACTGCAAGGCAAACGAAGTCAGGCCGCTACTGCGTGGGCACAGGGCCAAAAAAAGACGACGGGCAGAAGTGGGCCAAACGCTGGCGGCGCGTCGTAATTTTGAAGCCAGTGAGCTAGGAGCCTATGAAGTTTCGTTTGTTTAAGACTGTTTTGGTCGGGTTAATGTTGTGGAGCGGTGCCACTGTGGCGCAAGCGCAGAGCTCAGACACCACCGTGGCCGCCGCCCCGCCCCGGGCTCCGCTGGTGGTGGGGGCCTACGCGCAGGGCAGCATCATCATGGCGCACACCTACGCCATCCGGCACCTGGTGGCCTCGCACCCCACGGGCTTCGAAATCAACCTGCAGCGCCAGACCACCGGCGCAGCACCCTGGCACGGCTGGTACAAGTACCCCAAAATTGGCTTGGCGCTCACCTACTACGATTTTCACAATCCCATCCTGGGCCACGCGTTTTCGGCCAGCCCTTACATCAGCAAGACGTTTTCGCGCGGGCCCAAGCACGATTTCAGCTTCCGACTGGGCGCGGGGCTGGCCTACCTCACCAACCCCTACAGCCAGGAAACCAACCACAAAAACACCATCGCCAGCTCGGCCCTGAACGCCACGCTGCAGTTCCGGTTCGAGTACGACTACGCCCTCACGCCGCACCTGGGCCTGCTGGTGGGCGCCGGCCTGAACCACTACTCCAACGGCGCCACCTCCAAGCCCAACTTCGGCGTGAACCTGCCCTCGCTGGTGCTGGGCCTGAACTACCACGAGCAGCGCCACCCCGCCCAAACCAACCCCAACGCGCCGGCGCCCGAAGACGTGGGCAAGCTGTTCTACAACGTGAGCACCAGCCTGGGCTACAAGCAGCGCTCCGAAGGCGACAAGCAGAAATACTTGGTGAACTCCGTGACGCTGGCCGTAGGCCGGCGCATGAACCGCAAATCCAACCTGCTGCTCGGGGTCGAAGGCTTCAACGACCGCAGCCTGAAAGCCACCCTGGATGATACCACTCGCGCCGGCCTTAAGCAGCCCGACGTGAAAAAGGCGGGCGTATTCATCGGCCACGAACTGCTATTTGGGCGGCTGGCGTTCGACTCGCACCTGGGCTTCTACGTGTACGCGCCCTACAAATCGAGCACGCCCTACTACGAGCGGCTGGGCCTGAAATACCACTTCACCAACCTGCTGTTCGGCGCCGTCGACCTGAAAATCCACCGCGGCGCGGCCGATGTGATTGAGTTTAAAGTAGGGGCGAAGCTGTAGCCGGGCCGCCGCTTCGTCGGGCTGATTGGGTAGCCCGGCACCCAAAACGGACGCTTGAGTCATGTTTTCAACGGGCTGGCGGCCGAGGCATGTCATCTTTCGGACGCGGTTCGATCAACCCGCGCCCGTTCGCATGGAAACCTTCTTTCTCGCCAACCGCTACCTGCACATTGCCACCGGATTTGTCGGGTTTTTTGTGGCGCCCGTGGCCCTGGCCGTGCGCAAAGGTGGACCGGCGCACCGGCTTTGGGGCCGGGTGTTTTTCTGGGCCATGGCGGTAGCCGGCACCACGGCGCTGGTGGGTGCGCAGCACATTCACAACCTGTTTCTGCTGCTCACGGCGGTTTTCAGCCTCTACATGGCGGCGTTTGGCTACCGCTCCCTGTATCTGAAGCCTTTGGCCTGGGATGCGCGGGTAGCCCCTGGCGACTGGGCGACGGCGGGTGTGGGGCTGGCCGTATTTCTGGGTACGGTGGGCTATGCGGTGGTGGCGCGCAACATCCCGGTGGGCATTTTCGGCGCCATCGGGGGCCTCACGGCCGCCCGCCAACTGCGCGGCTACGCCAACGCCGGCCGTTGGAATAAAAACCAATGGCTGCTCAACCACATTTCCGGTTTCATGGCTGCGTACATCGCAGCGGTGTCAGCATTTTCGGTCACCAGCCTGCACTTCATTCCCTTTCCCTACAATTTCTTGTGGCCCACCGTGCTGGGTGTGCCCGTCATTGCCTGGTGGCAACGCCGGGTGCAGCGGCAACAAGGGGTGCCGGTGGCCCGCTAAGCGTCGATGTTGAAAAGCAAGGGTTTGGCTATTGGTGCATAACAGGTTATCCCGCCCAGCCTTCGCGGTCGAGGCTGCGGTACTGAATGGCCTCGGCTAGGTGCGGCAGCTGAATGTCTTCCGCGCCGGCCAGGTCGGCAATGGTGCGGGCCACTTTCAGAATCCGGTCATAGGCCCGGGCCGAGAGGCCGAGGCGCTCCATGGCCGTCTTCAGCAGCGTGCGGCCGTCCTCGCTGATGGCGCAAATGTCTTTCACCATCTGCGGCGGCATCATGGCGTTGGAGTGGATGTCGGCGTAATCGCGGAAGCGGGCTTCCTGCACGGCGCGGGCCCGGTCTACGCGGGGCTGAATGTCGGCGCTGGTTTCGGCCTTCCGCGTTTCGGTCATCTGGTCGAAGGTCACGGGCGTCACTTCCACGTGCAGGTCGATGCGGTCGAGCAGCGGGCCCGATACCTTGTTCAGGTACTTCTGTACCACGCCGGGGCCGCACACGCATTCCTTCTCGGGGTGGTTGTAATAACCACAGGGACAAGGGTTCATGCTGGCTATCAACATGAAATTTGCCGGAAACTCAATGCTCACCTTGGCCCGCGAAATGGTCACGCGGCGCTCCTCCAGTGGCTGGCGCATTACCTCCAGCACCGTGCGCTTGAACTCGGGCAGCTCGTCCAGAAACAACACGCCGTTGTGGGCCAGCGAGATTTCGCCGGGCTGCGGGTTGCCGCCCCCGCCCACCAGCGCCACATCGGAAATGGTGTGATGCGGCGCCCGAAAGGGCCGGCTGCTCAGCAGCCCGCCCCCGCCCAGTTTCCCGGCCACCGAGTGAATTTTGGTGGTTTCCAGCGCTTCCTGCATGCTCAGGGGCGGCAAAATGCTGGGCAGGCGCTTGGCCAGCATGGTTTTGCCCGCACCGGGAGGCCCAATCATAATCACGTTGTGGCCGCCGGCCGCCGCTATTTCCAAGGCCCGCTTGATGTTCTCCTGGCCCTGCACGTCGGCAAAATCGGCCGTGTATTTATTGACGGAATGCTGAAACAGCTCGCGGGTATCGACGGTGGTGGGCGCAATTTCCAAACGGCCCTCGAAGAAGCCAATGGCCTCCTGCATGCTGCTCACGGCAATCACGTCGAGGTTGTTCACAATGGCCGCTTCTTCGGCGTTGGCTTTAGGCAAAATAATGCCTTTGAAACCTTCTTTACGGGCCTGGATAGCAATGGGCAGCACACCCCGAATGGGCCGCAGCTCACCATCCAGCGCCATTTCGCCCATGATAATGTACTCAGGCAGCCGCTCCGTCATCAATTGCTGCGAGGCGTGCAAAATGCCCAGCGCAATGGGCAGGTCGTAGGCCGCGCCTTCTTTGCGGATGTCGGCCGGGGCCATATTCACCACCGTTTTGGTGCGCGGCATGCGGTAGCCGCGGAATTTCAGCGCCGCCTCAATGCGCTGCTGACTCTCCTTGATGGCGTTATCCGGCAAGCCCACCACATTGAACCCCGTTCCGGCCGAAACCACCACTTCAATAATGATGGTGTAGGCGTTGACGCCCTGCACGGCCGAGCCGAAGGTTTTGGTAAGCATGGTAGAAGTAGCGTAGTAAGCGTTAGGCCTTAGGCGGAGGATAATGAGACTTCCTACAAACCTACTACTTCATCTTCAATCGGTATACACCTTCACACCACCAGCTTCTCAATCAGCATAATCAGGATGTGAATCACCTTGATGTGAATTTCCTGAATCCTATCCGCATACCCAAAATGCGGCACCCGGATTTCCACGTCGCTCAGGCCGGCCAACTGCCCGCCGTCTTTGCCAGTAAGTGACACCACTTTCATTCCAAGCTCCTTGGCGGCTTCGGCGGCGCGCAGGATGTTGGGCGAGTTGCCGCTGGTGCTGATGGCCAGCAGCACGTCGCCGGGCCGCCCCAAGGCCTCCACGAAGCGGCTGAACACGAACTCGAAGCCAAAATCATTGGCCACGCAGGTCATGTGCGAGGCCTCGGTGAGGGCGATGGCGGCCAGGGCGCGGCGGTTTTGGCGGTAGCGGCCGCTGAGTTCTTCGGCAAAGTGCTGGGCGTCGCAGAGGCTGCCGCCGTTGCCGCAGGTAAGGGCCTTGCCGCCGGCGCGCAAGCTGCTGGCAAAAACTTCAGCGGCTTCGGCAATGCGGGCCAGATTGGCCGGGTCGGCCAGAAATTGGTCGAGCACGGTGCGGGCTTCGCTGAGTTCGGCGTGAATGAGGTCGGAAAGGCTGGTTTCAGGCACGTTGAAACGTCTTCGATTTGAAAAATCGCCTGCCACATTGAGCGGGGCTCAGCATGACAGGCGGTTGGTTGTGGCTTGAATTGATTACGCCAGCGGCGGGCGCTCGGCGGGTGGGGTGTTGGGCAGGCTGGGGTCGCTCTGCGGGAAAGTGGGCTGGGGCAGGTGGTCGGGCGTACGGTGCTCGGTGTTGCTCATTGTGCCGACAGCCTGGCTCTGGGTGGGCTGGGCAGGCAGTGGCTCGCTGAGGATGCGGCCGTCCACGGTGCGGGCCGTGGGCACGCCTACCGGGCCAGCGCTGCGTTGCTGGTGGTCATAAAGCTTGGCCTTGAGCTCGTTGATTTTGTTTTCCTGCTGGCTCACCGAACGACGCAAGAGCACGCTGTCCAGGTTTTCGGTGATGAGGTGCAACGCCAGCAGGCCGGCCCCAATCAGGAACATAGTGTAGTAGAAGCTGCGCTCTTTTTCCAGCGCCGACAGGCCGGAGCCCATGTCCATCACGGTGGTGCGCACAGCAGGAGCCAGCACGAACAACAGCGCCAGTAACAGGTAAACCATGACGGCGACGGTAACAATGCGTTTGAGGGCAAGCATGGCGAAAAAGTTGGTTAAAGGCGAAAGATAAAATGTCGTTAGACCAGCGCGGCGTTGGTTTGCAAGGAGCTCAGGCGCTGGTACACGCCGCCTTCGCGCCGCACCAGCTCGTCGTGGGTACCGCGCTCCACGATGCGGCCGTGCTGCAGCACCACAATTTCGTCGGCGTGCTGCACGGTGCTCAGGCGGTGGGCAATGACAAGCGAGGTGCGGTTTTGCATCAGACGCTGCAGGGCTTCTTGTACGAGTTTTTCGCTTTCGGTGTCGAGGGCCGAGGTGGCTTCGTCCAGAATCAGGATGGGCGGGTTGCGCAAAATGGCCCGCGCAATGCTCAGCCGCTGCCGCTGCCCGCCCGAGAGCCGCCCGCCCCGGTCGCCAATCACCGTTTGGTAGCCCTCGGGGCTGGCCACGATGAATTCGTGCGCGTTGGCAATGCGGGCGGCTTCCATCACCTCCGCCTCGGTGGCCTGGGTGTTGAAGCGGATGTTGTTAAAGATGGTGTCGTTAAACAGAATGCTCTCCTGCGTCACAATGCCCATTTGGTCGCGCACCGAATGCAGGGTGCAGGCGCGCACATCATGCCCGTCGATGAGAATCTGGCCAGCGCTGGGGTCATAGAAACGGGGAAGCAGGTCGGCTAAGGTGCTTTTGCCGCCGCCGCTGCCGCCCACCAGCGCCACCGTTTGGCCTTTCTTGATGCGCAGGTTGATGTCGTAGAGCACGGGCTTGTCGCCGTAGCTGAAGCTCAGGTTCTGGAACTCGATTTCGCGCTCGAACGGCGGCAGCTGCGCCGCGTCGGGCCGGTCCCGAATGGCGGGCTCGGTGTCGATGATGCTCAGCACCCGCTCGCCGGCCACCAGCCCGCGCTGGATGTTGCCGAAGGAGCTGGACAGCGCCTTGGCCGGCGTGAGCACCTGCGAAAACAGGATGACGTAGCCAATAAACGTCTCGCCATCGAGCGCCGACTGCCCGCCCAGAATGAGCGTGCCGCCGAAGTACAGCAGCCCCGCCACCACGCTCACGCCCGCAAACTCCGAAAACGGCGAGGCCAAATCCCGGGTGTTGTCAATACTGCGCGAGGTGCGGGCGTACTGGTTGTTCTGCTCCTCAAACTTGCCCTTGATGTATTCCTGTGCGTTAAACGCCTTGATGACCCGAATGCCGCCCAGCGTCTCGTCAATCACCGACAGCATGGTGCCCAGCGTTTTCTGGCTTTGCTTGGCCTGGGTGCGCAGGCGCTTGGCAATGGTGGCAATAATGCCCCCGGAAACGGGCAATAGCACCAAGGTGAACAGCGTGAGCGGCACCGAGATGTGGAACAGCACCAGGAAATACGCCACAATGGTGAGCGGCTCCTTGATGACGGCCGTGAAAGTATTCACCACCGAGGTTTCCACTTCCTGCACGTCGGCCGTGAAACGCGACATCAAATCGCCCTTGCGCTCGCCCGAAAAGAAGCCCAGTTGCAGGTTGATGATGCGATGGTACAAGTCGCGCCGCAGGTTGCGAATCACGCGGGCCCGCACCTTGGCCAGCAGCCGCAGGCTCACGTAGCGAAACACGTTGCTCAGCAGCACCGACAACACCACCACGCCGCACACAAAAGCCAGCGCGCCCATCTTGCCGTGCGTGGTGAGCACGTCGGCAAAGTAGTAGTTGAACGTGTCCGTCACCCACGTGATGGTGGGCTTGAACGCGGGCAGGTGCGCGGGCGCTTTCAACGGAACCTTGTCCGTTTTGTCGAACAGCACCTTCAGCAGCGGAATAATCAGCGTGAAGTTGCCGATGCTGAAGAAGATGGTCAGCACCGTGTAAAGCAGGTACTGCGGCAGAAAGGACATCAGCGGCCGCGCGTATTGCAGAATCCTGAGATAAGTCTTCATCAGTTATAAGAACAGACTATTAGGGACGCCGGAACTCCGCTGTTACTTCAATCCGGCCCCGAATGTGCTGATTGAATTCGGCCAGCTGCTCAGCCGGCACCCACAGCTCGTTGTGCTGGGCGTCGCCCACGTTTTGCACCGGGAACTGGCTCAGGTAAGCCGTATCAACCGCAAACCGCACCACGTAGCCCACGCCGTAGTAGGGCACGTTCCAATCGCGGCTGATTTGGATGGCGTACTCCTCGTTCGTGACCGGGTAGAAGATGGGCTGCTCCGGCAGCCGGGGCGGAAATTCCCGCCAGCCGCTGGCCGCAATCAAATCCAGCTCCTGCTGGTTCACGGGACGGAATAAATCGGTGGTTTCGGCCATGGCTTAAAACTCGTGCAGGCGTTGGGCAATGTTCCAGCGCAGGGCCACGGAGGCGTACGTTTCGTTGCCGTTGAGAGCGGGTGTGAGCGAATAGGTTTGGTGGCGCGCAATCAGCTTAGCGTCCAGAAACAGGTTGAGGCGCGGCTGGTAGGTGGCCGTGAAATCGGCGTGCAGCAGGCGGCTCTTGTTGCCCTGGGCGGTGCGGTTGTCGTACTCGGCCACGCGGGTGTTGTAGGACTTGAGCACGTTGCCGCCGTAGTTGGCGCCCGCTACGTCGAAGTTGTTTAGGTCGAGGCCTTGCTCCGTGTAAAAGGCCTTGCCCACCAGCATCAGGCGGGGCAGGGGCTGGTAGCTGAGCACGCCCAGAATCTCGGCCAGATTGGCGCCCATAGGGTGGGCCAGGGGCTGCATGTAGTGCGTGTAGGCCGTGTAGTAGTCCTCGTGCTGGTAAGTGTAGGGGCGGATGTAGTTGAACTCTACCTGCAAATCGAGGTTGCGCACGCCGGCCACGTCGATGTACTTACCACCCAGCTGAAAAGCTTGCTTGTTGCCCCACCAACCGTTGCGGGCCCGCACTTCGCCAATCTTAAACTCATCGAGCACTAGTTGCCCGTAGACCTGCGCCGTGTGGAAAATATTCCACTTAAAATCAAGGCCCAGAACGGCATTGTCGGCCGAGCCAACCTGCTGCTCCACGGCGCGGTAGAAGATAATCGGGTTCAGGTATTGCAGCTCCAGCCCGCGCCCGGGGCCACCGGCAATTTCCGACTCAAACACGCCGATGTTCAGGTTTGAAGTCACATCGAGGCTGAGGTGGTGCAAAGCCAGGTATTTCTTCGGGTACACGCCATCGACGGGGCTGCCGGCCGAATTGTAGGTGCGCCGGCCCGTGAGCTCGGCAAACAGGTTCTGGTAGTTCAGCTTCCAGACGCGGGTGTTCAGCTTCAAAAAGAAGTACGGCGTGCTGTAATCCGACAGAATCAGCGAGCGGTAACCGTTGCCGATGAAGTTGCGGTCGTGCCCCAGCTGCACGTTGATGTGTTTGGTGGCCGCGTAGGTGAGGTAGCCCCGCGCCGAGAAGAAATCGTACTGGCCGGCGCCTGTTTTGTAGGGCTTCCAGTAGCCTTCGTGCGGCACAATGGTGTCGCGCGCAATGCGGTTTTGCACGTACTGCGGCACCCGTTCCTGGTTATCAGTCAGGAAGGCGTAGAAGCCCAGTCGCTGGTCGATGGTACCTTCCAACTGGGCCCCGCGCGTGTTCACGTAGCGGATGCCGTCGCTGTTCTGGTTGTCCTTGCCCACCGACAGCAGCGCCACCGGGTTCACGCGCAGCGTAAAATCTTTGCTGTCGACGTGGTAGAAATCGGTCTGGTCGCGGTAGAAGTAGTTGAGAAACGGACGGGCGCTCTGGTTCAGGTCGTTGCCCTGCGCCGAGTTGGCCCAATTGTCTTTCAGCAAGTATTGGGCATTGAAGCGGTCGGCCCGCGAGAGGCTGCCGCTGCGCGTGGCCTGGGCGCTGTCGGGTCCCAGCATGCGCTCGCCGAGGTGGGCGGCCGCCGTGCGCGTGTAGGGCCGCACGCTGGTGTGCGGGTCGCGCAGCGAATCAGAGCCAAATTTGATGGCGTAGCGGTCGATGAGGCGGTAAATGTCAGGGTCGAGCGGCACATAAGTTGCGCCTTGCGTCGCCTCAAACCCGTTGCGCGACACCTGAGCCGTGCGCTGAGGGCTACCGGGGGCCGGAGCGCGGCGCACCGCTCTTTCGCGCGTGGCGCGCCGCTTGGGCGTGTCGGCCACGCTGTCGAGCGGCTGGTCAAAAATCAGCCAGGGCGACTTTTCGGCGGCGGGCGCCGGGGAGGTCGGCGTGCCAGGAGCAGGCACGGCCGGCACCGGCACCGTTTGGGCGGCAGCAGCCCCGGCCAGCAGCGTCAGGCCAATCAGGAACAAGGTTTTGGGCATAAAATCGGATAAGCGCCCGTCGGGGCCACGCCGCGCGGTCGCAAAAAGTCAGACAAGGCAATTTCTTAACAAACCTACGCAGCAGGCCGTTGGCGGGCTGATATCGGGCACGGGCGCGGGGCGGCGGGCGCCGACGTTTTTCGGCTCGTTTTCTTGCCCACGCCCGGTTTTGGTGCCAACTTCGGGGCGTTGGCCGCGCCTGTTGCTTGGCTACTCTCCTCAACGCCCTGTTTCTATGGCCACGCCACACGCCTCTTCCGCCCTTCCCTCGCCCGCTACCGAAGCAGCCGCGGCCATGGCCAACATCCATGTCGTGTGCGCCGAGCCCAGCATTGCCAACCATTTCCTGGCCGAGCTGCGCGACAAAGACGTGCAAAAAGACAGCCTGCGCTTCCGCCGCAACCTGCAGCGCCTGGGCGAAATCATCGCCTACCGCATCAGCGCCCACCTCAGCTACACCGACCAAACCATTCAGACACCCCTGGCCGAAACCACCGGCAAGCTCCTGCACGACTTCCCCATTCTGGCCACGGTGCTGCGCGCCGGATTACCTTTCCATCAAGGTTTTCTGAATTATTTCGACCAGTCGCCCAGCGCCTTCGTAGCTGCCTACCGCATCGAGGGCACGGCCCAGGTACAGGTGCAGGTCGATTACCTCTCCGCGCCGCGCCTCGACGAGCGGGTGCTCATCCTGGCCGACCCCATGCTGGCCTCTGGCAAAAGCCTGGTGCAAACCTACCGGGCCATGCTGCGCTTCGGCACGCCGCGCCAAGTGCACATCGCGGCCGTCATTGCCTCGCCCGAGGGCCTGGCCCACGTGGCCCGCGAAATCCCCGAAGCCAACCTCTGGGTGGCCGCCATCGACGAAAAGCTCAACGAGCAAGCTTACATCGTGCCCGGCCTCGGCGACGCCGGCGACCTGAGCTACGGCAGCAAGCTGTAGTGTAGCCACGCGCCAAGACGGAATTTCTCAGGCTGGTTGAACCCTGAACTTCGGAAAAGGGTATCTTTGCCACGCGCCCACCCCGCGTTCAGTTGCCCCTCTTCACCCGCCTGCCTTTCCGCCTTCGCCGTGGTTCATCCCGCAGTTAAGTTTGCGTCCGTGTTCCTGCTGAGCACGGTCAAGTTTTTGGGCGGCCCGCTGGCCGGGACCTCTATGGGCCTGCACTTTTGGCAAACCCTG
Source organism: Hymenobacter monticola (assembly GCF_022811645.1). Taxonomy (NCBI): domain Bacteria; kingdom Pseudomonadati; phylum Bacteroidota; class Cytophagia; order Cytophagales; family Hymenobacteraceae; genus Hymenobacter; species Hymenobacter monticola. Next base: position 2,265,949 of record NZ_CP094534.1, read on the forward strand.
GCCCTCACCGTGGCCGGCATGATGACCAGTGTGTTCGTCTTTTCCGGCGTGGGCGGCACCTGGATGCGCCACCGCCAGAAGCAGCGCCGTCTGCGCCGCGAGCCCATCTTCACCAAACGCTCGCGCAACATCATCAAGGTGTTTCGCAAGTTTGGCATGGGCGGCATCGCCTTTCTCACGCCCATTTTGCTGTCGCCCATCGGCGGCACCGTCATCGCCACGCTGCTGGGCGTGCCGCGGCAACGCATCCTGCTGCACATGTTTCTGAGCGCAGTGTTCTGGGGCACGGCCCTCACCTTCGCCAGTATCCACTTCGGGCACCTGCTGCACCACAAGTAAAAGGGTTGAGTGTTGAAGGTTGAATGTTGAGTGAAAGATTGGTTAACTCAACATTCAACCTTCAACACTCAACCCTTTTAACGCCCGCGCCGCTTCAGCGCCTTCACGCCGGGGTTCGAGCCGCCTTTTTTGCCCACAAAGGCTTTGGCACCCTTGCGACTCTTCTTCTGGCCTTCCACGAAGGGCTTGCCGGTGCGTTTGTCGATGGTCACGCCGGGTTTAATCCACTCCTTGCGCTCGTGGAAAGCGCCTTTGAAGTCGGGGTCCAGCTTTTTGCGGCGGTCGTCGAGCTCGCGGCCCATCTTCTGCTTTTCCTCGAAGGGGGTTTCTTCCACTTTCACTTCCTCGGGCAGCGGCAGCAGCTCAATCTTCTGGTTGATGAGCTGCTCAATCTCGCCGACGTGCACCATTTCGGCCTCGTTGGCGAAGGTGATGGCGGCGCCCGTGTGCTGGGCCCGGCCCGTGCGCCCAATGCGGTGCACGTAGTCGTCGTGCACAATGGGCACGTCGAAATTGATGACGTGGCTCACCTGCGGCACGTCGATGCCGCGCGCGGCCACATCAGTGGCCACCATGTAGCGCACCTCCCCGGCCTTGAAAGAATCCATGCTGTTCATGCGGGCGTTCTGGCCCTTGTTGCCGTGAATTACGCGCACCTCGCCGGCCGGAGCCTTGCGCTCCAGAAAATGGGCCACCTGGTCGGCGTGCTGCTTGGTGCGGCAGAACAGTAGCACCCGCGTCATCACCTCCGCGTCGCGGTAGAGCAAGAAATGCAGCAGGTTGATTTTGGTGAGCAGGTTTGGCACTTCGTACAGCACCTGGCTCACCGTAGAGGCCGTTTTGGCCGGCGGGCTCACCTCCACCCGCACCGGAAATTCCAAGAACTCCTCGCTTAGCGTCGTCACGCGGTCGGGCATGGTAGCTGAGAAAAGCGCGTTCTGCCGCTTGCGCGGAATGATTTCCAAAATGCGCCGAATCTGGGGCATGAAGCCCATGTCCATCATTTTGTCGGCCTCGTCCATCACCAGCGTTTTCAGGTCGGTGAGGCGCACGGCGCCTTTGAGGTAAATTTCCAGCAGCCGGCCCGGTGTAGCCACCAGTATATCCAGCCCTTCGGCAATGGTTTCAATCTGCGTTTTGGGACCCAAACCGCCGTAAATGGCGAAAATGCGCAGGTCGGTGTTCACGGCCAGCGCCTTGAGGTGCTTCTCAATCTGCATGGCCAGCTCGCGGGTGGGAGCCAGCACCAGCGCCCGTGGGTGGGTGCCCTGGGCATATTTTACCTTCATGAGCAGCGGCAGGCCGAAGGCGGCCGTTTTGCCGGTACCGGTTTGGGCGATGCCCAGCACGTCGTGCCCGGCCAGCAGCAGTGGAATGGTCTGCACCTGCACCGGCGTGGGCTCGGTGAAGCCCGCCTCGGCCACGGCGGTGAGGAGTTGTTTGTTGAGTTTGAAATCGTTGAACGATGGGGTGGTATTGGGTTCCATTCCGCAAAGGTCGGGATTTTTCGAGCGAGCGACTGCCTGCCGACATAAAAGAACGTCATGCAGCGTGCTGCGAAGCATCTTTGCCGCTTCGTTGCATTAGCATTGATTACTACCGCTGTAAAGATGCTTCGCGGCGCTTTGCATGAAGTTTCGCCGTGCGTAATGGCGTCAGGCGAGAACTTTTTTTGCCGTTTCTCGTCTCTTTTCTTATCTTTGCCCCACCAAAACAAACACGGTAGATATAGCTCAGCTGGTTAGAGCGTCGGATTGTGATTCCGAAGGTCGTGGGTTCGAGCCCCATTATTTACCCACCCAAAAGAAAGTCCCCGGAATTATCCGGGGACTTTTTTGTTGCTTGCAAGGAATCCGCTTTAATGCGGCTTTAATTTGACCGTTTTTATTCACCACAATTTACCTGCATGAGTCTGCTCGTCATCGGCAGCGTCGCGTTCGACGCTCTGGAAACGCCTTTCGGCAAAACCGATAAAATCATCGGCGGCGCCGCTACCTACATCAGCCTTTCGGCGTCGTATTCGCTGAAACCCGTGAAGCTGGTGGCCGTGGTGGGCGAAGATTTTCCGCAGTCCGACATCCTGCTCCTTGAAGAGCACGGCGTCGACACCGAAGGCCTGCAAGTGAAGCAGGGCGAGAAGTCGTTCTTCTGGTCGGGCAAATATTCTAAAGACCTGAACTCGCGCGAAACCCTCGTGACCGAGCTCAACGTGCTGGCCGATTTCGACCCTATCATTCCCGACGCGTACCAAGACTGCAAATACCTGATGCTGGGCAACCTTGCCCCGCAGGTGCAGCGCCTCGTCATTCAGCGCCTCGTGAACCGGCCCAAGCTGATTGTGATGGACACGATGAACTTCTGGATGGACATTGCTCTCGACGAGCTCATCGCCACCATCGAAATGGTGGACGTGCTGAGCATCAACGACGAGGAAGCCCGCCAGCTCTCTGGCGAGTACTCGCTGGTGAAGGCCGCGAAGAAAATCATGGCCATGGGCCCGAAATTCCTCATCATCAAAAAGGGCGAACACGGCGCGCTGCTCTTCCACAAAAACAAGGTGTTCTACGCCCCCGCGCTGCCGCTGGAAGAAGTTTTCGACCCGACCGGCGCCGGCGATACCTTCGCGGGCGGCTTCATCGGCCACCTAGCCGCGACGGACGACATCAGTTTCGAGAACATGAAGCGCGCCGTCATTCACGGCTCGGCCATGGCTTCGTTCTGCGTGGAGAAGTTTGGCACCGAGCGCCTGCTCAACCTCAGCACGGAGGAAGTGGAAGCCCGCGAGGCCCAGTTCGCCGAGCTGGTGAAAGTCGTGCCGGCATCAGCCGTGGCCAATGTGCCGGCCTAAGGCGGCATAATTTGGGCATTGGGCTGCGGGCGCACAACTCTTTGGCGGCGGTGTGGGTAAAAGGAAACATCATTCCACCTTTTGCCTTCCACGCCATGTCTGATAAGAAAACCAACCTGCCCGACGAACAGCCTTCGGTAGTGCCCTATGAGAATGAGCACCACAAGAAGACCAAAACCCCCTCGGTCGATTCGTCTACGAATCAAAACGTGAATCAGAACCACATCACCGAGCAGGGCAACGAAACCAAAGGCAACACGCCCGGCGGTAATTTCAACGAGGTGCGCCACACTCAGGCCAACAAGCCCCGTAGCAACCCGCAGGGCAACAGCCCAATGTCCATCGACACAAATAGCCCCAAAAAAGGCCCTGGCAGCAAAGCCGACTAGGTTCTTCTAAGTTGACAAAAAAGCCCCGCCGGACGATTCCGGCGGGGCTTTTCTATTGGGGAGATGCGTTAAAACTCCCAGCCCAGCCACTGCTGAAACCCGCGCTGTTGCGCTGCATCGGCTATTTCCAGCGTGTCTACCGCGTAGCGCTGCCCGAAGCGGACGCCCGGGGTGGCGGCCAGCGTCACGGTCAGCAACCGGTTCTGACGGAACACGCTTACTTCATAAGCCGCTTCGTCAGTGCTTAGCAGGCTTTGCAGGTTCATATCCACGCGGCGGCCATTCACAGCCACGATTTCGTCGTCTACGGTCAGGGCCGCGGCAGCGGGAGAGTTTGGCCAAATGGCGGTGACTTCGGTGCGCTCGTTCTTTACCACCGTGCGAAAACCAAAGTGGCCCTCCGATGCCGACGCATTCTCGCCTACCAACAATTGGCAGCCCACGGTGCGTAGCACCCGGTCCAGCGTGTCCTGCAAGGGCGCGGTGCCGTAGATGAACTTATCGAAATAAGCCTGCATGTCGCGCCCGGCCACTTCATTCACAATCCGGATGTAGTCGGCCTCGGTGTAGCCGATGCCGGTTTTGCCAAACTCCTCGTACAGTCGCCGCATCACGTCGTCGAGGCTGCGGGCGTGGCCGGAAAGCTGCCGGATGGTGAGGTCCAGAATCAGAGCCACCAAGGCGCCCTTGTGGTACACCGATACCTTGCGGTCGGGCACGCCGGGCTTGTAGCCGTCGAGCCACAGGTCCATGCTGGCGTCGGCCAACGAGAGGCTGTCGCCGCCGGCATCGTCGTAGTGCTTGCGCAGCACGGTGTTCAGCTCCTCAAAATACTGGGCCGGCGTGCGCACGTGGCTGCGGGCCAGCAGGTACTCGCCATAATAAGTCGTGATGCCCTCGGCGATGAAGCAGGTGCGGAAGTAGTTCTCGCGGCTGTAGTCGTAAGGCTGCATCTCGGCTGGCCGGATGCTCTTGATGTTCCAGGTATGAAATAGCTCGTGGCAGCTCACGCCCAGCAGCTCCTTGTATAAGCCTTCGCTCATAATGAGCTCTGCTGGCCCCAGCGTAATCACCGTGGAGTTGTTGTGTTCCACGCCGTGGTAGTGTTTGTAGGGCAGAAACTGGTTTAGAAAGTGGTATTCGGCCACCGGAAAACCGCCGAACAGCTGTAGCTGTACTTCTGAGAAAGCTTTAAAATCGGTCAGAATCTGCGGCCAATTCAACTCCGCTTCCCCCTGCACCCACACGTGGAAGGGCAGCCCGCCGGCCTCGTACTCGTGGTGCACCAGTGTGGGACTGGCAATGAGGGGCGAATCGGCCAGCTGGTCGAAATTCTGCGCCGTGAGAACATTGGGACCGGTTTGGGGCAGCCCGCAGGCTATCTGCCAGTCGTCGGGAATGTCCAGTGTTAGTTCGCACGCTTCCTCCTGCCGGCCCTCGGCATACATCAGCGCCTGCACGGGGTTCAGGTACAGCTGCGACTCATCGAGCCAGGAGCCACCCGCGTCCATCTGGTGGGCGTAGAAGTTGTAGCGCACCCGCACGCTACGGCCGGCCGCGTTGGGCACTTCCCACCGGTCTTTGGTAAGCTTGCGGTAGGGGAGGGGCTGGCTGGTGGTTGCGTCTTCCACCACCACGCGCTGAATCTTTTGCGCAAAGTTCTGCAACTCGTAACGGCCCGGCCGCCACGCCGGAAGCTGCAGCTCCAGCGGCGCTTGGGCGTCGGCGGCTACATCCAGTGTCAGCTCTATCTGCAGATAAAACGTGAGGGGATTCTCGAAGGAAACGCGGTAGTGAATCATCGCCAAAACGGTGTAAAGGGCCTTAAAACTACTGCCTACGTGCTGCCTCGCGTAAAAGTGGCTGAGGCCCTTGCCTTTTCCAGACAAAGCCCGTACCTTTGCCGGCCCAACTCGAAACTCGTCTTTTTAAGATTCCTTGATATGAAACGTACCTTCCAACCTTCGAAACGTAAGCGCGTGAACAAGCACGGCTTCCGCAGCCGCATGGAAACCGCCAACGGCCGTAACGTACTGGCCCGCCGTCGCGCCAAAGGCCGCAAGCGCCTCACCGTATCCGACGAAGGCAAGCACAAGCGCTAAGCCTTAGTGCTCGGTTGTTGGTGCATGGTGCGTGGCAGTTCAAATTGAACTCATTTATGCCAAGCACTGAGCACCAAGCACCAAGCACCCGAAAACACGCTTTCCCGAAAGAGGAACACCTGTGCCGCAAAAAGCTTATTGAAGAGCTTTTTGGGAAGCAGAGTTCCTCTTTTGGCGTTTACCCCCTGCGCCTCGTCTACACCAAAACCGCGGCGCCCACCACGGCCCCGCCGCAGGTGCTCATCAGCGTGAGCAAGCGCAGCTTTAAGCGGGCCGTCGACCGCAACCGCCTCAAACGGCTCATCCGGGAGGCCTACCGGCTCAATAAATATCGATTGCTGGAGCAACCAAACGGGCATCAAGTCGCTCTGCTGGGTATTATCTTCACGGGGAAGGAAAAAAGTCCATTAGCAGTAGTGGAAAAAAAATTAATTTCCGGTATTCTTCGTTTGATGGGCACGACTATTGACGCATCCGCGCCACCGCCGGCCTCGTAGATTCGCCCAGCCGCTATCCGTTCCGTATGACTATCCGCAAAAAGCTACTCGCTGCCCTGGCCCTGAGCACGATGGGTTTGGTATCGTTCCGCGCCGCTTCCGACAACGAGCGGTACTTCGAAATCGCGAAGAACCTGGACATTTTTGCCACGCTTTTTAAGGAGGTCAATACCTATTACGTCGACGAGATTACGCCTGCCAAGCTGGTGAAAACCGGCATCGACGCCATGCTGCGCTCGCTCGACCCTTACACCAACTACATCCCGGAAGATGACATCGAGGACTTCCGCACCATGACCACCGGCCAGTACGGTGGCATCGGGGCCTCGGTGGCGAAGCGTAGCGGTAAAGCCGTGGTGACGAGCACGCTGGAAGGCTACCCGGCTCAGAAGGCCGGCCTGCTTCCCGGCGATGAAATCATCGATATCAACGGCGTGGTGGTGGATAAAAAGTCGAATTCTGATATTGGCAAGCTCCTGAAGGGGCAGGCCAATTCGACGGTGAAGCTGCTCGTGACCCGCTACGGCCAGGAAAAACCCGTGCTGATTGAAATCGCCCTGGATAAAATTCACCTGGACAACGTGCCCTACACCGGCATGATTTCCGGCGATGTGGGCTACTTCCAGCTGAGCGGCTTCACCGTGGACGCGGGCAAGGAAGTGCGCACGGCCATCACCAAGCTCAGGGAGCAGGGCGCGAAGAAAATCGTGTTCGACATCCGCGACAACCCTGGTGGCTTGCTCAACGAAGCGGTGAACATTTCCAACTTGTTCATCGACAAAGGCCTTGACGTGGTAAGCACCAAGGGCAAGGTGACGGAGTGGAACAAGACCTACAAGGCCCTCGACGTGCCGCTCGATACCCAGGTTCCCATTGCCATCATCACGAGCAACCGCTCGGCGTCGGCGTCGGAAATCGTATCGGGCGTGCTGCAGGACTACGACCGCGCCGTGCTCGTGGGCGAGCGCACCTTTGGCAAGGGCCTCGTGCAGGCCACCCGGCCGCTCAGCTACAACTCGCAGCTGAAGGTGACCACCGCCAAGTACTACATCCCGAGCGGCCGCTGCATCCAGGAAATCGACTACGCCCACCGCGCCGAGGACGGCACGCTGGGTAAATTCCCGGACTCGTTGCGCACGGCCTTCAAAACCACGGCCGGTCGCACCGTGTACGACGGCGGCGGCGTGGCCCCCGACATTGAAGTGCAGGACCGCGAAATTGCCGACATCACCCGCATCCTGCTCCAGAAAAGCTACCTCTTCGACTACGCCACCCGCTACCGCGCCGAGCACGCCACCATCGCGCCGGCCCGCCAGTTCAAGCTCTCTGATGCCGACTACCAGAAGTTTGTGGCTTACCTGCAAGGCAAGAACATCAGCTACAGCACCGATGCCGAAAAAGCCCTCACCGACCTCAGCAAGAAGGTGAAGGAGGAAAAGCACTACGACGACGTGAAACAGGAACTCGAAGCCGTGCGCAAGAAAATTACCGTAAACAAGGCCAACGACCTGCAGCGCTTCAAACCTGAAATAAAGGAGTTGCTGGAGCAGGAAATTGTGTCGCGCTACTACTTCGAGAAGGGCCGCACCGAAGCCGGCTTCGACGACGACCCCAACATCATCGCCGCCGTGGCCGTGCTGAACGACCCGAACCGCTACGCCGCCCTGCTGAAGCCCACGGGCCAGGCCGCCAGCGCCCGTAAGTCAGCCGGGACGAAGTAATTTTGAGTTGCGTTAGAATTAGAAGAGCAGGCGCTGAGAGGTGCCTGCTTTTTTTACTGGTTAATATTTGAATGGAACAAACGATACTGAAGGCAAAATCTTGGCAAGTATTTTTAGTATTAATCGCCAGCTATTTTATTTCATGGTTTATTAAGGATACTGATGCAGGCGAATTGCTGAAACTGCTCGGCTTCAGTGTCTTTTGCATCTGGCTTGCGCTCATCGGCAATACATTGAGCCGGCTTAGCCAAACACAAGAAAAGAAAAAGACAGGCTGGTTTATATTCAATATCGCGGTAACAATGGCGGCCCCACTTGTGAGCCTGATGGTATCAGACCCGGACTTTGTTGTGACACCGACGAGTTTCAGCGCAAAAGGCATATGGGTGCTGCCTACTTTTTATTTAGCTGTCGCCTACGTTCAAACTCATTGGTTCGTAGCCTCAGCAATGGTGGCGAAAGAGCGGGGGCAAAAGCCGGAGTTTAGTCAAGTATTAGGTACGGCCATCTTAATCTCTCTTTGGCCTATCGGCGTTTGGTTCGTGCAGCCACGCCTCAACCGTATTAACAACGTCATCAACGTAGATACCATTGCTGCTTCTCTCCCTTGAAACCTCCTCGCCCGTCTGCTCAGTGGCCCTACACCGCCTCGCCGACGGCTCCCTCATCGGCCAGTCGGAATTGCGACTCGATAAGTCGCACTCCACCCACCTCACGGTGCTCATCGAGCAGTTGCTGGCCAATACCGGTCACGCACTTGCCGACCTTGGCGCCGTGGCCGTGAGCGACGGTCCCGGTTCCTACACCGGCCTGCGCATTGGTGGGGCCGCGGCCAAGGGCCTGTGCTTCGCGCTCGATATTCCGCTGGTGGCCGTGAGCACGCTGCGGGCGCTGGCGGCGCAGGTGGCGGCCGTCACGGCGCGGCCCGAAACCCATCTGTACTGCCCCATGCTGGATGCCCGGCGCACGGAAGTATACGCCGCCCTCTACACCCACGAGGGGCAGGAAGTGCTGGCACCCACGCCGCTGCTGCTCGATGCCGACACGCTGGCCGAACAATTGGCCCACCGTTCCGTGTTATTCTTTGGTCACGGCGCGGCAAAGTTTCAGGCGGTGCTGGGGGCGCATTCCAACGCGGGTTTCCTGGCGGGGATTGAGCCTTCGGCCATTGCAGTGGGACAACTGGGCGTGGCAGCTTTTCACCAGCAGGAGTTTCAGGACGTGGCCTACTACGAGCCCTTCTACCTGAAAGAAGTGTACACGACTACGCCTAAAGCGAAGTAGCGCGGGCTTTGTAGTCCGCGTCCCTGCGCCCGTAGAGTCATTCACCAACAATTACGCGAACAAGAAAGTCCGCGCTACAGCATATGGAACCCCTTTTCGTCAACCGCGTCGCCAATTCCGGCCTCATTACCCTCAACTTAGAGGAGTTTATCCACCCCGGCGAGCGGGTGGTGTACGACATCAAGGACAACCTCTTCCACGGCCTGATGCTGCGCGAAAAGGACTTCCGCGAATTTGTGAAAACCCACGATTGGACGCAGTACGACGGCCAAAATGTAGCCATCATTTGCTCGGCCGACGCCATTGTGCCTACCTGGGCCTATATGCTGCTTGCCACCAAGCTGCAGGGCCACGCCCACCGTTACGTGTTCGGCGGCCTTGAGGCGCTGGAGCAGTCGCTGTTTGAGGAAGCCATTGCCGGCATCAATGCCGAGGAATACCGCGACGCCAAAGTAGTGGTGAAAGGCTGCGGCGATAAGCCCGTGCCCACCTTCGCCTACGTGGCCATCATACAAAAGCTGCTGCCCGTCACGAGTAGCATCATGTACGGCGAGCCGTGCAGTACTGTGCCACTGTATAAAAAGCCCAAGGCTGTGAGCGCCTAAAAATACGTTCGTTCCGATGGGAATTCCCGGCATTCCGATGGGGCTTCCCGTCGGCGGGAACACGCGTCGGAAGGTCGGGAAGACCTAACTAGAGGTCGGAAAGATGCATCGAAAGGTCGGGAAGACGCATCGGAGAGGCGGGAACGGGCAGCGGAAGGTCGGGAAGGCCCGTCGGAATGCCGGGAACCCCCATCAAAAGGGCGCAAGCGGGCAACGGCGGTCTGCGGGCGTACTTTTGAGCTTTCGTCGCTCATTTCATGCCCGGTACTTCGCCCGCCAGCCCTTATAGAATTACCTTCCTCACCGGCGCAGCCATCGTCATCGCCAACATGGTGGGCACGGGGGTGTTCACCAGCCTCGGCTTTCAGGTGATGGGCATCGAAAGCGGCTTTGCGCTGCTGATGCTCTGGCTTGTGGGCGGCCTCATTGCTCTTTGCGGTGCCGTGAGCTACGCCGAGTTGGCGGCGGCCATGCCCCGCTCGGGCGGCGAATACCACTACCTGAGCCAGATTTACCATCCCGCGCTGGGCTTCCTCTCGGGTTGGGTATCGGCCACGGTAGGCTTCGCGGCACCTACTGCGCTGGCCGCGCTGGCGCTCGGCGAATATGCCAAAAGTGTCTGGCCAAATCTGCAGCCCACGTGGCTGTCGGTAGCCGTGGTGCTGGTGCTAACGGCCGTCCACGGCACCAGCGCCCGCCTCGGCGGCCGCTTGCAGGTTTTTATCACGGCCCTCAAAGTGGCGGTATTGATTGCATTCATTGGCGCCGGAATGACGGTAGGGGAGGGGCAGCCCTTGAGCTTCGCGCCCGACGCCGCCGGCTGGCGCGCCCTGCTTAGCCCCGCATTTGCCGTTTCGCTGGTGTATGTGAGCTACGCCTACTCGGGCTGGAACGCGGCCGTGTACGTCACCGGCGAAATCGAAAACCCCCAGCGTAACCTCTCGCGCATCCTGCTGGCAGGTACCGCTGTCGTGCTCCTGCTGTATGTAGGACTCAATTACGTGTTCCTTCGGTCCACCCCAATAGCCGGTCTGAAAGGACAGGTCGAAGTGGGTTTTGTGGCCGCCACATCACTGTTTGGCTCGATGGGGGGCCGGCTGATGGGCGGCATTATCGCGGCGCTGCTGGTTTCCACGGTCAGTTCCATGGTGCTGGCTGGCCCGCGCATTGTGCAAACAATGGGGGAAGACATTCCCGCGCTCCGATTTCTGGCGCCAAAAAGCCGCGCCGGCATCCCCGTGCGCGCGCTGTTGTTGCAAACGGCCATCACCTTGCTGTTCATCAGCAAGCCGAGGTTCAAGGAAGTGTTGGTTTACGCCGGCTTTGTCCTGAACCTGTTTACGTTCCTCACCGTGCTTGGCCTTTTCGTTTTCCGCTGGCGCCGGCCCGATGTGACGCGCCCCTACAAAGCGTGGGGCTACCCCTTCACCCCATTGCTTTTTCTGTTTCTCAGCGGCTGGACGCTCGTGTTCATCCTGCGCGACAAACCTTGGGAGTCGCTATACGGCTTGGCCACGCTGGCTGTCGGAGCAGTGGTCTACTTTATAACGACGCGCATCAGTCGCCCGGCTGCTGAAGAAGCTCCGGTCCGCAATAGCTATTAAAGAGTTCAAAACGCTTCTCGCGTTCCAGCCAAGCTTGTCCTCTCCCTTGAGGAGTGCACCGGAAGGTAAGCCGTCAGAACGAGCAGCCGTAACTTGCGCTTTCAATCACGCTTATTAGAATGTCCCTTCGCACCGTTGCGCTTCGGCTGTTGCCGGCCACTCTGCTCTTGCTTGCTGCATGCTCTGAGTCGAACCCCAAAACCGACACCGCTTCCGCCAAGGAAGAAACCATGGCCAATACGGCCGATGCCATCGACCACAGCAAATCGGCTTCGCCCAGCGTCAGCGAAAAGCCATCCGCTACGGCCACCGCAGCCAAGCCCACCGCTGCCCCTGATACCGCCTACGCCCAGGACGTGGCCATGTTCCTCGGCGGCCTGCAGCCCAGTCAGCACAGCGACCTAAAGCAACTGGCCGCCACACCCGCCTGGCAGGCCTTCGCCAAAGACCAGGACAAAAGCTGGGATAAATACCGCGCCACCCACACCACGCGCATGACGCAGTGGGCCAACACTGAGCTCGACTCTGTGCACGCTAGCAGCCCCACCATCTTCTACCCCTTTAGCGGCCCCGATTTCCTAAACGTCGTCACGATGTTCCCCACCAGCCAAACCTACGTGCTGATGGGCCTCGAACCGGTGGGCAGTATCCCCGCCCGCGCCACGCTCGAAAACCCCAGGCTGCTGCCCGCCGTCAAAACCTCGCTTTGGTCGGTGCTCAATTTCAGCTTCTTCCGCACCAACGACATGGCCGTGGACCTGAAATCCGTCGAGCTCGACGGCGCCTTGCCGCTCATGATGCTCTTCGCCGCCCGCACCGGCAATCAAATCACCGCCATCCGGCCCGTGCAGCTCGATGCTGCAGGCCAGCTCCAGGATGCCCCCAAGGACAGCATTGCGCCCCCCGGCCTAAATCAAAAGCCAGCGTTAGTTAAAACCATTCCCGGCGTTGAGATGAAGCTGCGCGGCCCCAACGGCCAGCCCAAAACCGTCTACTACTTCTCCGCCGACCTCAGCGACTGGAAACTCACCTCCAAGAGCGCCCCACTGGAATTTGTGCGCCACCTTGGCCCCCTCACCACCTACGTGAAGTCGGCCACCTACCTCATGCACAAGTCGTACTTCAACAAAGTGCGCCGCACCGTCCTCCGTCGCAGCCGCTACATCCTGCAAGACGATTCCGGTATTGCCATGAAGTATTTCCAAAAAGGCGCGTGGCATTTCAACTACTACGGCACCTACCGCCGCCCCATCAATCTCTTCGCCAAGCAGTACCAACCCGAGCTCACCGCTGCTTACCACGACACCATCCACCCTCCCAAACAGCTTCCTTTCGGTACCGGCTACAACTGGCGTCAAACCGACTCCAACCTGCTCCTCGCCAAGCGCCTAGTCCCCTTGGCCGACTAACCCCCGTACAAAACCAGCCTCACAGGGCCGTGGTGGCAACATCACGGCCCTTCCTATTTTCTATCCTATGAAAACGCCTGCTCAATCTCGCCCCTCTCTATACTATATAATAGGAGTATCCTTTTTACTAGCGATAACGACCCTGCTCACCCTAGCCGCAGAAGGCCATCTTGCACGAACTGTAAGAGTAAGCCAGGAAATGAAGTCAACGCCGGAAGATTCTCCACTACTGGATTTCCTGCTAAAAGCCAACCCGCTATTAAAGCGCGTCGCCACCAACCCTCGATACGAGCTTCAAATCATCTATACCCAAATCAACCGCGACGCCCAGAACCGTCCCACCTTCATCCCGCATACCTACCACCTCAACTCTCGCCAGTATTTCAACCCCGCCAGCTTAGTCAAACTCCCCGTCGTCGCCCTCTCCCTCGAAAAGCTCAACGACCTCCACAATCCTGCCGTCACCCGCCGCACCATCATGGCCACCGGCACCGCCTTCCGCTGCCAAACCCCCGTTCCCTTCGCCGCCCCCGCCGACTCCGACCGCACCGCTACCGTCGGCAACTACATCAAAAGAATGCTCTTGGTAAGCGACAACATCGCCTACAATCGCCTCTACGAATTTCTTGGCCAACGTCCGCTCAATGAGCGCCTCGCCCAGCTTGGCTATCCCAACGCCCGCATTACCCGTCGCTTTGCTCCCTGCGATACCGCCGCAAACCGCCACACTAACCCCATTAGCTTCCACACCCCCCAGGGTGATACCCTCTACAAACAGCCCGCTCAATTCAACCCCGTGCCCTACAGCAGCCCGCTAGGCCGCGTCCTCAAAGGCCGCGCCCACCAAGCCGGAGGCCGCATCATCTCCGAACCCTACGATTTTACCACCGCAAATCACCTTCCGCTTCCCGACATCACTCATCTTCTCCAGAGCATCCTCTTCCCCGAATCCGTCCCCGCCGCCCAGCGCCTCCACCTAGCCGCCACCGACTATGCTTTCCTACGGCGTTACCTCCACGCTACTCCGCACGAGTCCGGCTTCCACCCCTACACATCCGCCCGCTATTTCGACGCCTACAAAAAATACCTCTACTACGGTCGCAATCCCGACCTATCCCAACAATCTACCCTCCGCATCTACAACATCGTCGGCATGTCCCACGGCTTCCTCGCCGATGTAGCCTATTTCGCCGACTCTTTGCATCAATCCGAATTTCTCCTCAGTGCTGTCCTCTACGTCAACCAAGACAACATTATTAACGACGGAGCCTACGAATACGAAACCATCGGCCAGCCCTTCCTTGCCCAGTTAGGCCATCAAATTCGGCAATACGAATCCCAACGTCCCCGTCAGCACCGCCCCAACCTCACTGAGTTCTTCGCTCCCGAAATTATCCGCTAAATTTTCTCAGAAATTTCTCAAGTTATAAGTAGCTGATTCCGAATCGTACTTAGCCTGAAAAGCCGCAATGGTACGTTCATCCAATACAAAAGTTTTGAACTGGCCCTTGCTTTCTGAAAAAGTCCCGCTACTTTTGCACTCCCAATCGCCAACCGGGTATCGGGTTTTGCCAAGCAAGCGCTTTGCAGAAAAAGTTGAAAAGGTGCGGAACTTCCCGAAAGCCGGCGTTGTCTGGACTTTTGCGGCGGCCGGGCAAAGTGCTAGAAAAATAAATTTTCCGCGCCGCTTGCTAGAGTCGAAAAAAGGGCCTTACCTTTGCACCCCGCTTCAAAAGGAGGCGGCCAGGAATTGAAAAGCGGTTCGAAGAAAAATAAAAATTTTCCTCTTTCGCTTGCCACTTCAAAACTTCTTCTTACCTTTGCACTCCCAATCGCAAGAAAGGGTTTGAAAAGAAAGAAACATCGGCCGGTAACGGCCACACTATCACGCCAACTGGGCATGGTACACGTTCTTTGAATGTTTGGAAAAGACAAATAGTAAGGGCTTCCGGCAGCAATGTCGGAAGCAGCAATTACAAGCGTAATACGAAGACATGAACTCGTCAAATACGAGTCGGATTCGCACTCGACATCAGCCCATGTTCGCATGGGTGTAGAGAAATTTTACAATGGAGAGTTTGATCCTGGCTCAGGATGAACGCTAGCGGCAGGCCTAATACATGCAAGTCGAACGGTGGTAGCAATACCATAGTGGCGCACGGGTGCGTAACGCGTAACCAACCTGCCCTTGACTGGGGGATAGCCCGCCGAAAGGCGGATTAATACCGCATAAAACAAGGTGGCGGCATCGTCTCTTTGTTAAAGATTTATTGGTCAAGGATGGGGTTGCGTGACATTAGCTAGTTGGCGGGGTAACGGCCCACCAAGGCGACGATGTCTAGGGGAGCTGAGAGGCTGGTCCCCCACACGGGCACTGAGATACGGGCCCGACTCCTACGGGAGGCAGCAGTAGGGAATATTGGGCAATGGGAGCAATCCTGACCCAGCCATGCCGCGTGCAGGATGAAGGCTTTCTGAGTCGTAAACTGCTTTTGCCAGGGAAGAATAAGGGGCATGCGTGCTCCGACGACGGTACCTGGTGAATAAGCACCGGCTAACTCCGTGCCAGCAGCCGCGGTAATACGGAGGGTGCAAGCGTTGTCCGGATTTATTGGGTTTAAAGGGTGCGTAGGCGGCTGTTTAAGTCTGGGGTGAAAGCCCGTTGCTCAACAACGGAACTGCCCTGGAAACTGGATAGCTTGAGTACAGACGAGGTTGGCGGAATGGATGCTGTAGCGGTGAAATGCATAGATAGCATCCAGAACCCCGATTGCGAAGGCAGCTGACTAGGCTGTAACTGACGCTGAGGCACGAAAGCGTGGGGAGCGAACAGGATTAGATACCCTGGTAGTCCACGCCGTAAACGATGGATACTCGCTGCCGGCGATAGAATGTCGGTGGCTTAGCGAAAGCGTTAAGTATCCCACCTGGGGAGTACGCCCGCAAGGGTGAAACTCAAAGGAATTGACGGGGGCCCGCACAAGTGGTGGAGCATGTGGTTTAATTCGATGATACGCGAGGAACCTTACCTAGGCTAGAATGCGCGTGACCGCCTCAGAGATGAGGCTTTCCTTCGGGACACAAAGCAAGGTGCTGCATGGCCGTCGTCAGCTCGTGCCGTGAGGTGTTGGGTTAAGTCCCGCAACGAGCGCAACCCCTACATTTAGTTGCCAGCGCGTCAAGGCGGGGACTCTAGATGGACTGCCTGCGCAAGCAGTGAGGAAGGCGGGGACGACGTCAGGTCATCATGGCCCTTACGCCTAGGGCTACACACGTGCTACAATGGACGGTACAGCGGGTTGCCAACCAGCGATGGTGCGCCAATCCCGAAAAGCCGTTCTCAGTTCGGATCGGAGTCTGCAACTCGACTCCGTGAAGCTGGAATCACTAGTAATCGCGTATCAGCAATGACGCGGTGAATACGTTCCCGGGCCTTGTACACACCGCCCGTCAAGCCATGAAAGTCTGGTAGACCTGAAGCCGGTGCTCCGCAACGAAGCCGGTTAGGGTAGAACAGGTAATTAGGGCTAAGTCGTAACAAGGTAGCCGTACCGGAAGGTGCGGCTGGATCACCTCCTTTCTGGAGCAGTTCGACTCGTGGGTTCGTGTAAAGTGAGACGCTTATAATGAACAACTTACCGTTGTCTTTTCCATCATTCAAATAATACTTGAATCCGAATACGGGCTTGTAGCTCAGGTGGTTAGAGCGCTACACTGATAATGTAGAGGTCCGTGGTTCGAGTCCACGCAGGCCCACTTGGTTCGCCAAGTGGTCTGAAAGGTTCAGGATTCTAAATGTATATAGACTATTGGTAATTGACCGATAGTTTACGATGTCACTAAACACCAGAGTGACGAACGTTCTTTGACGTAAGGGGTAACAAAAACGAAGCGTAGCGCACTTGCCGCTCTTAATTGAGCGGAATCAAACAAGTGTTGATTACGAAAGAGAAGTAACGAAGAGCACACGGGGGATGCCTAGGGTCTCAGAGGCGACGAAGGACGCGATAAGCTGCGATAAGGCTGGGGGAGGGGCACATACCCGTTAATCCCAGCATTTCCGAATGGGGCAACCCCTCACATGGAAGATGTGAGAACTGATGAGCTTGACTCACAGTGGCAAACGCAGGGAACTGAAACATCTAAGTACCTGCAGGAAAAGAAAATAACAATGATTCCCCAAGTAGTGGCGAGCGAACGGGGAGGAGCCCAAACCGGGTTGGTTACGGCCAGTCCGGGGTTGTAGGACCACGACATGTGATTGAATCCAGTTAGCTGAACTGCTTGGGAAAGCGGGCCATAGACGGTGAGAGCCCGGTAAGCGACAATTGTGATTCACGCTAGTGGTATCCTGAGTAGGGCGGGGCCGGAGAAACCCCGTCTGAAGCGAGCGGCACCATCCGCTAAGGCTACATACTCCTGAGACACCGATAGTGAACGAGTACCGTGAGGGAAAGGTGAAAAGAACCGGGAATACCGGAGTGAAAAGAACCTGAAACCGTGTGCTTACAAGCAGTCAGAGGGAGTTCGTCTCCTGATGGCGTGCCTTTTGCATAATGAGCCTACGAGTTACTCCTCTCTGGCAAGGTTAAGCGTTTGTAAACGCGGAGCCGCAGCGAAAGCGAGTCTGAACAGGGCGCGCAGTCAGAGGGGGTAGACGCGAAACTTTGTGAGCTACCCATGCGCAGGTTGAAGGTGCCGTAACAGGCACTGGAGGACCGAACCAGTTTCCGTTGAAAAGGATTTGGATGACGTGTGGGTAGGGGTGAAAGGCCAATCAAACTGAGAAATAGCTCGTACTCCCCGAAATGTATTGAGGTACAGCGTCGGCGTCGAGGTCGTTGGAGGTAGAGCTACCAATAGGACTAGGGGGTGTCAGAGCCTACCGAATCCTGATGAACTCCGAATGCCAACGGCTATAGCCGGCAGTGAGGCCTGGGGTGCTAAGGTCCCCGGCCGAGAGGGAAAGAACCCAGACCAACAGCTAAGGTCCCTAAATCTAGATTAAGTTGAACAAAGGAGGTCCAGTTGCTTTGACAGCCAGGAGGTTGGCTTGGAAGCAGCCATTCCTTTAAAGAGTGCGTAACAGCTCACTGGTCGAGCGACCGGGCATCGATAATACGCGGGCATCAAATCTAGTACCGAAGCTTTGGATGTAGTCTGCAAGATGACTACGTGGTAGGGGAGCATTCTCCTTGCGGTGAAGCCGTCTCGTCAGGGATGGTGGAGCGTGGAGAAACGCATATGTAGGCATGAGTAACGATAATGCGGGTGCGAAACCCGCACGCCGATAGACTAAGGTTTCCAGCTCAACGCTAATCGGAGCTGGGTTAGTCGGGACCTAAGGGGCAGCCGAAAGGTGAACTCGATGGACAGCAGGTTAATATTCCTGTACTGATGATGGCAAGTGATGCAGTGACGCAGAAGTGAAAGCACCGCGGGCGGACGGAAGTGCCCGTTAAAGACCGTAGGTAGTGGGACCGTAGTTAAGTACGCGGACCTAGCCGAAAGTTGACAGTACCGCACGGCCTTCGGGCCACGCGGATAGTGTGCCTAATCCGACTGCCAAGAAAACCTGCTAAGCGTTTTAACGTCATTATCACCCGTACCGCAAACCGACACAGGTAGTCAAGGAGAGCATCCTGAGGCGCTCGAGTGAATCACGGCCAAGGAACTCGGCAAAATGGACCTGTAACTTCGGGAGAAGGGTCGCTTCCTGGTAGCAATACCAGAAGCCGCAGTGAAAAGGCCCAGGCGACTGTTTAACAAAAACACATGGCTTTGCTAACGCGCAAGCGGACGTATAAGGCCTGACACCTGCCCGGTGCCGGAAGGTTAAGAGGGGAGCTTAGTCGCAAGGCGAAGGCTTGAATCGAAGCCCCGGTAAACGGCGGCCGTAACTATAACGGTCCTAAGGTAGCGAAATTCCTTGTCGGGTAAGTTCCGACCTGCACGAATGGTGTAACGATCTGGGCGCTGTCTCAGCCGTGAGCTCGGTGAAATTGTAGTCTCGGTGAAGATGCCGAGTACCCGCCACGGGACGGAAAGACCCCGTGCACCTTTACTATAGGTTGCCATTGGTGGTGGGTTCAGTATGTGTAGCATAGGCGGGAGGCGCTGAGCCGGGGACGCTAGTTCTCGGGGAGCCGACGTTGAAATACCGCCCTTACTGTGCCTGCTGCCTAATCCCGGACGCCGGGAGACAGTGGCTGCTGGGTAGTTTGACTGGGGTGGTCGCCTCCAAAAGAGTATCGGAGGCTTTCAAAGGTCCGCTCAGTCCGCTTGGTAACCGGACGCAGAGCGCAATAGCAGAAGCGGGCTTGACTGTGAGGCCGACCAGCCGAGCAGGGTCGAAAGACGGATATAGTGATCCGGTGGTTCCGCATGGAAGGGCCATCGCTCAAAGGATAAAAGGTACGCCGGGGATAACAGGCTGATCTCCCCCAAGAGCTCATATCGACGGGGAGGTTTGGCACCTCGATGTCGGCTCGTCACGTCCTGGGGCTGGAGAAGGTCCCAAGGGTTCGGCTGTTCGCCGATTAAAGTGGCACGCGAGCTGGGTTCAGAACGTCGTGAGACAGTTCGGTCCCTATCTGTGGTGGGCGTTGGAAATTTGACAGGACCTGTCCTTAGTACGAGAGGACCGGGATGGACCAGCCGCTGGTGCGCCGGTTGTACCGCCAGGTGCAGCGCCGGGTAGCTACGCTGGGACGAGATAAGCGCTGAAAGCATCTAAGTGCGAAACTCCCCTGGAGATGAGATTTCCCAATGGAAGGACCGTCGGAGATGACGACGTGGATAGGCGGCAGGTGAAACACCAGAAATGGAATAGCTGAGCCGTACTAAGGGTCCGAGGGCTTCTCTACTATGTCGTCAAGTGCGCGCCCAGCGCTTCGTTTTTGTCCCCTTGCGTCGAGTTATTGAGTTGTTGCACGAACACGCAACAGCCCGCCAGCAATGGTGGCTTTAGCCCGGGTGTTCACCTCTTCCCATTCCGAACAGAGCCGTTAAGCCCCGGTGCGCCCATGGTACTGCCTTCACCGGTGGGAGAGTCGGTCGCCGCCAATCTTATCAACAGGAAACCCCTCCTCGAACGCTTTCATCAGCGAACCAGGAGGGGTTTTGCTTTTATGCCCCACTTGGCTGATAGTTTCATAAGAAATTGACCGATGTGGGCATAAGGATAGTTTTACATAGTATTGAGGGGTGAAATCGGTAATTTTGATAGTGAATAATTAACCGTAATAGTTGTGCAAGTATCACCGGCACGTTATAGCCGAAGTATTGATTGGATTACAGTGCTGCTTTATGCATTACTGGTGGGCTTGGGTTGGGTCTGTATTTATGCCTCTAGTTATTCGCCGGACGCACCTGCAAATCCGTTGGCCAGCTTGAGTTTTGACAAGCTGATGGCGTTTAACTGGTTTAAGCAGTTGTTGTGGATTGCAACTGCGGCGGTGCTGGTGGTGATATTGCTTGTAATAGATTATAAAGCTTATGACACGCTAGCTTATGCCTTGTATGGGGGCATGATTTTACTTCTGCTTGTGACAATGTTGGTGGCGCGGCCAATTGCGGGCTCGCGCTCGTGGTTGGAACTGGGACCGGTGCGGTTGCAACCGGCGGAATTTGCCAAGTTTACCACAGCGCTGGCGGCCTCTCGGTTTATGTCGAGTATAAACTTACGCTACCAAGATTGGCGCGACCAGCTGGTACTGGCAGGTATTACCCTGCTGCCGCCCTTGCTAATTGTAGCGTCGAATGAATCGGGGCAGGCTTTGGTGTTTGGAGCTTTGCTGCTGGCTTATTTTAGGGAGGGGATGTCGCCGCTAATACTTTTGCTGCTGGCAGCGGCGGGAATTATACTGCTGTCGGCGCTTCTGGTGCCGAAAGTTTGGCTGGTAGCAGCGGCCACTCTCTTCTTGCTGGCAGTTTTGGGGTTGAACCGGCGGGTGCTAAGGCATCATTTGCCGCTGGCTTTGGGTGTTTGGGTCGTAGTGATTGGCATGGTGGTGGGAATGGATTTCTTTTATAACAAAGTGCTGCAGCCGCACCAGCGGCAGCGCATTGAGATATTGATTAATCCCTCGGCGGACCCACTCGGCAAAGGTTGGAATGTGACACAGAGCAAAATTGCCATTGGGTCGGGGGGACTTGCTGGCAAGGGGTTTTTGCAAGGCACTCAAACCAAGTTTGATTTCGTGCCGGAGCAGAGCACTGATTTTATTTTTTGCACCGTGGGTGAGGAATTTGGATGGTTGGGCAGCCTCGTGGTTCTCGCGCTGTACCTAACACTGCTTTGGCGCATTATTTACGTGGCAGAACGCCAGAAATCGGTGTTTGGGCGCACTTACGGGTATTGTGTGGCCAGTGTGCTCTTTTTCCACGTGACGGTGAATGTGGGCATGACCATTGGGCTTGCGCCCGTGGTGGGCATTCCATTGCCTTTCTTTAGCTATGGCGGGTCATCGTTGTGGTCGTTTACAATCCTGCTGTTCAGCTTGCTGGCAATTGATGCCTATCGAAAGCAGGACTTGGTGCGCTGAGAAATCAGGTAATTGCTGAGACCTAGCGACCAGTCAAGCGTCGCCAATGCGTGAAACATAGCGCGAGGAGCACGCAGAATGCAGGGGCAAAGAGGTAGCCCATGCGGCCAAGGTCGCCGGAAAGGAGCATATGAACTGCTACTACGGCAGCGAGGCCCATTTCAGGGGGGCCAAAGCGGGCAAAAATGGACGGTTGCGCGACGCCGTGCCTTGGATGTTGAAGCCACAAGGCGAAGGCCGGAACCAGCGTGAAAAAGCCGAAAATGCTCAGCAGTTCGCCTATGCCTTTGGGAGAGGCGGCACGTCGGACGGAGTAGGCGAGGTTTTCAAAATGCTCAAATGCGTTGGAAACGGCTTGGCTAGTGGTGGCCCCTGTCTGGGCATCGACCCAATTATGCACGGCAAGAAGCGCTGCCGAGCCGGCCAGCAGGGCCAATAGCTGCTTAAACCACGGCAGGGAGGGGCGGCCGAACCAGAACAACCAAGGCACCAAAAAAACGAATGACTCTTTGGCCAGAGGCCCGAAGAGCAAGGCTAACGTCAAAGCCCATCCGCCACGGGAACCGCGCCGGATGGCATAATAACTCAGGCTCACGACGAGCAAATACAAACTATCGGTTAGGGGCAAGCCCGCCCCGTACACGGCCCAGCGGCTGGTGAGCAATGCCAGCATGGCGAGCGTGGCGGCTTCGGGCGAAGCGCCTGAGAGGCGGGCTGCATTAAACCAGCAAGCTGCAGCGGCCGCTAGCAGTAGGCAGTTGACCAAATAAAAAGCGAAGCGCAGGGGCCACAAACCGGCGGGGCGCTGGGGCCAGACCCAGGCGTAGAGTTTGGCTACGGGTGCGGCTACTGCGGCGGCAGCGGCGGGCACGAGCACGCGGTAGCGGTGCGTGACGCGTACGCTATCGAAACGACCAGCGGCCATGCGCAGGTAGCTGCGCGTGTCGGAGGAGTGCGAAAAGTCATAGTGCACATACATCGGGTAGGCCAGGTTGGCCAAGGCAGCCAACGCCAGCAACCACGGCAACAGCCACCGGCGCAGCCGAGCATTTCTATGAAGGACCATCCGATGAGCGCACAATCTAGGCAAACTTGCGCTCGATGAGCTTCAGCAGTTTGTTGACGTGTTCTTCTTTGCGGCCCCACTCATAGCGCTGGGATAAGTCGCCGGTAACATAAGCGCGGGCTTGTTCGGCGGAGGGCAGGGAGTCGAGGTGCTGAATGGCGGCGTGGTAGTCCATGTTTTCGCCGTTGAACAGCTCGTTGATGAAACTGAAGCGCTGATTGATGGAAATGGCCTCGCGCAGGGTTTCAACTTTGGGACCGCCGCGCTCAGCCAGGGAGGGCGTGGAGGCATTGGGGCGGAGCGTTTCGGCCAATGGTGCGGCGGCGGGCTGCACTGCCCGCAGCTTTTCGTGAAGCGGCACGCTGGCGCTATCGGTGTTGGGCAACGGACGCGACGGAGGAGCCGGCGCGGCAACTGGTGCGGGCGCAGGGGCCGAAGGAGCCACAAAGGTGGGCGGCGTCACGGCCACTGGTTCGACGGGAGCAGGCGCGACCGGGGGCGTGGGCGGAGCTGCGGCCGGCTGAGGGGTTGCCGGCGCGGCTACCGGGCCGTCTTCCAACAAGTCGGCCGTGGTGAGGGGAAGCAGCGCGCTGAGCTCGTCAACGAGGCGCTGCATGGGCTGATGGGCTTTGTAATTGGCTGCGTGGTAGAGTTCGAAGCGATGCGTGAGGAAATCGCGGCTGAGGTCTTGGCTATCGGGCAGGCTGTCGACAAAGCCCTGATAAAACGACTTATCCACGTCAATGTAACGCAGGTTTTCGCGCAAGCCGGCCAAGTTGGGCTGCTCGGCGGTGCCCAGTAGCAGCCGTTGAAAGCTGCCGATGGGGTCGGCCACTAGGCCAAGGGTATCGGCGATGGCTTGGGCGAGCAGGGGCTCGTAGGCGGCGCGGCTGAGGCTGATATGCCGCGAGAGCACGTTCATGAACTGCGTAAGGGCCGCCTGCACGGGGGCCGCTTCGAAATCGAAGTAAGGGCTGCGCAGGCGAGCGGTTTCCGCTTGCCACCGGCCCAGCAACTGGTGCACCACCAGCAAGTTGAGCTGCCGCACCGGGGTGAATTTGAGCACCGCCGCACCGTCGAGAGCAGGCGCAGCGTTGGCCGTAAAGTATTGGTCGCAGAGCCGGGCGGCCAAGCGGCGGCCGTATTGGGCGCACTTGGCGAGGCTATATTTGTCGTTCATAAAAAGGCCGGGTTTCAATGGCCGAAGTTAGGCACAAATGCCCCTGTTGACGATTGAAAACTTGCTTGGGGCGCGCGTTGAGGTGGCGCCCGGCGCCACCCTGCTGGCGGCCCTGCAAGCCGCGGGGCACGACTGGATGCATGCCTGCGGTGCCAAAGGCCGCTGCACCACCTGCCGCCTGCAGGTGCGCGCCGGACTCGAAAACCTGACGCCGCCCACCGACGCCGAACTGCGCTACCGTGCCGCCGGCCGCCTGCTGCCCCAGGAGCGGCTCACCTGCCAAGCCCGCCTGCCGACCGGCGCGGTATCGGGCCGTGTGCCCGAGGCCACCCAACTGCCGCACATGCGGTACGGCGACTTAGACCAATAGCCTGTCAAGCCGCAGCCGGCTTTTTCAACGGACAAAAAGAACCCACGCGTGCAAGCGCCTGAAAGCGAGTCGCGGGCCTTAAAAGAATTGGTTTTGGGCTTGAGGCAAGCCGGCGCCGGCCGTACTTTAGAGGTTCCGTACGGGGAATGTTGCCCCATTTGCTCACTTGTTTTTCTCCGCCTGTGTTTATTGAACCCCGCGTTGGCAACCGCCACAATGCCCCCCGCCGGGGCTGGATTGAAGTGGTGTGCGGCTCCATGTTTTCGGGCAAAACCGAAGAGCTGATTCGCCGCCTCACCCGCGCCCGCATTGCGCGGCAGCAGGTCGAAATTTTCAAGCCCGCCCTCGACACGCGCTATCACGCCGAAGACGTGGTGAGCCACAACGCCGCGCGCATCCGCTCCACGCCGGTGGCCGTGCCGTCGGAAATCCTGCTGCTGGCCGCCGGCTCCGATGTGGTGGGCATCGACGAAGGCCAGTTCTTTGACGATTCGCTGGTGGACGTGTGCGAGCAGCTGGCCAACAACGGTACCCGCGTTATTGTGGCCGGGCTCGACATGGACTACCTTGGCCGGCCCTTTGGCCCCATGCCGGCGCTGCTGGCCACGGCCGAGTTTGTGACCAAGGTGCACGCCGTGTGCGTGTGTTGCGGCGAAATTGCCTCGTATTCCTACCGCATTGCGGCCAGCGAAAGCCAGGTGCTGCTCGGCGAAACCGATTCGTACGAAGCACGCTGCCGGCCCTGCTTCCTGGGCGGCATGCAGGTGGGGCGGCCGGCGCCGGAAGCGCGGTCCACGGCCGCGCACTAAATTGGCAGGGCGGGCGTTGGCATTGGCAGAACCGGCCCCCGGCTTCGCATTCTTCATTCGAATTTTGCTGCGCGTATGACCCATCTTTTCCGTTGTTTGCTCGGCTTGGCCGGGCTGCTGCTGCTGGCCGGCCAGGGGCATACCCAAGGCGTGGGCTACGGCGACTGGCAGTTGCACCTGCCCACCAACCGTCCGCTGAAATTGGCAGATGCGGGTGACCGGGTCTACGTAGCAAATGAAGCGCGGGCGTTTTATTTCCTGGACAAAAACCAGAATACCACCCAGGTACTATCGCGCCGCGACGGCCTGAACGCGGCCGGTGTGTCGGCCGTGGCGTATGACTCGGTGACGCGGCAAACCGTGTTGGCGTACAACGACACCAACATCGATGTGATACAGCCCAACGGCAAGGTGCGCAACATCGGCGACGTGTACCGGAAGGTGTCGCAGGGCGTGATACAGGCCGGGGATAATCCCATCAACCGGGTCTCAATGGGCGGGGGCAAGGCGTACGTGAGTACCAAGTTCGGCTTGGTGGCTATCGACCTGAATAAGTTGGAAATCAGCGACACGTATACCAACATCGGGCCCAGAGGTGCCAGGGTCATCGTCTACGATGCGGCCGTGGCCGACGGGTATTTGTTCGCGGCTACCTCGGCAGGCATTTTGCGCGGCTCGCTGGTGCAAAACCTACTGGACTACAGCAAATGGACGCTCTACCAGCCGGTGCCGGCACTTACGCAGCAGGTGGTGTACCGCTTTCTGGCGGTGGATAACGGGCAGGTGTACGCGGCCATCGAGGCTGGAGGCAACAGCAACGCCGTGTACCGGTTTGTGGCCGGCAGTAGCACGCCCTGGCAGCAGGTGCCGGGCTCCAACGTGCCCTATTTCCGCAGCCTGCGGGGCAGCGGGGCGGGCTTGCTCGTCATCGACGATAGTTACGGGGTGCGGCGACTGAACCGAAGCACGGGCGCGCTTACCATCGTGGTGCCGCCCATGCCGGGTACCAATACGGAGGACGCGGTGCGCGCGCGCGATGGCTACTATTACGTGGCCAATTACGATAAGGGGTTGATGCGGGTAGCGCCCGGCGCGGGCCAGACTCCGGAATACTTCGTAGCCAACGGCCCAGAAGGTGCCGCTTCGTTTAGCATTTTGGCCGATGCGCGCTCCAATAAGGTGGACGTGTTTTCGGGCGCTTACGAGGAACGGTATGGTCCGAGGGGGGCGGGGCAAGGTTTTTATGAATTTTTCAACGGCCAGTGGACCAACATCACGAAGCAAACCCAGCCCAGCGCGGCTTATCCCAACCCGGTGCGGCCCGTGCGGGGCGCGCGCACGCCCGACGGCACGCTGTACATTGGGCACTTCGGAGGCGGATTGCTTGAATGGAAAGGCCCGGGCGACTTTCGGCTTTTCACGCCGAACTCGCCGCCCGGCACCCCGCTGCTGAGCACCACCGGTGGCGGCCCAAGCCGGATAGACGTAACCGACCTGGCCGCTACGCCCGAAGGCAAGGTGTGGGTGGTGAACCGGCACATGCAGCCCGGCAACTCCGGCTTGTTTTTATTTGACCCTGCCGCCACCACTTGGCAGACGGTTCCGTTTTATTTAGGCCTCGACGCCTTAGAACGCATCACACTTGATGACACCGGCAACCCGTGGGTTTCGGTATCGCGCAAGACGGATGCCAGCAGCGTGGGCGGCCCGGCCATTGGCCTCTACGCCATCGACGCGACCGGGGCCAACCTGCCGCGTCTGTTCAACACGTCTTCCGGCTTGCCCGACAACCAGATTTACGAGCTGGCTAAGGACCGGCGCGGCTACATCTGGGCGGCCACCATCAAGGGCGTGGCTTACTTCCGCGAGCCGGAAGGACCGTTTGCCACCACAGCGGGATTCACGCAGCCCTTCGTGACCCGGGGCGAAGGCACGGGCTTCAATACGTTGTACAGCGAAGCCGTGCGCTGCATGGCCGTGGACGGGGCCGACCGCAAGTGGTTTGGCACCGACCGGGGCCTGTGGCTGTTCAGCCGCGATGCCGACGAGGCCTTGCTGCACTTCACCATGGCCAACAGTCCGCTGCCGTCCGACCGCATCGTGGACGTGAAGGTGAACGACAAAACCGGCGACGTGTGGGTGGCCACCGACGCCGGCGTGGTGACTTACCGCGGCTCGGCTACCGTCACGGAGGGCAAGCCCGACTGCACAGCAGTGTTTCCCAACCCCGTGCGGCCCGATTTCGCTGGCACCGTGGGCATCACCGGCCTGGCCAACAATGCGCTGGTGAAAATCACTGACGTGGCCGGCCACTTGGTGTACGCCACCACCGCCACCGGCGGCACCGTGACCTGGAACCTGACCAACCCCAACGGCGAGCGGGTGCGCTCCGGCGTATACATGGTGCTCTCGAGCGACGCCGACGGCAAAAATGGCTGCGTAAGTAAAGTGGCCGTACTTAGCAAATGAGGAGTGAAGAATGAGGAATGAAGAATTGCTGTTTGGGTAATTCTTCATTCCTCATTCTTCACTCCTCATTTTTTTATCGACTATGCTAATCAAAACCCGGGGCATCGTCCTCAGCTACCTTAAGTATCGCGAAACCAGCATCATTGCGCGCATCTACACCGAGCGCCTGGGCGTGCAAACCTACGTAGTGAACGGCGTGCGCAAAGCCAAGCCACCCGGGCGCATTGCGCTGTTTCAGCCCTTCACGCTGCTGGAACTGGTGGCTTACGTGGCGCGCGGCAGCAGCGGCCTCACGCGGCTGTCGGAGTACCGGTGCGCCGAGCCATTCCAAAGCCTGCCCTACGAGGTGCAAAAAAGCAGCGTGGCGCTGTTTCTATCGGAAGTAGTGGGGCGCGCCGTGCGCGAGGAAGAGCAGAATGAGCCGCTGTTTCAGTTCCTGCACGATTCCATGCTGGCGTTTGACCGGCAAACCGAGGGCGCGGAGAACTTTGCGCTGGTTTTTCTGCTGCAGCTGGCCATGTACTTAGGTTTCGGCGTGAGCAGCGGGGCCGAGCTGACGGACCAAGTCATCATGGCCGGGCACGCGCCGGTAGCGCCGGGCGCTAGCAATCCGGCCACGCTGCGGCTACGCGAGTTTGAAGGCTATTTTGACGAATTGCTGCGCGACCCCAGCACCAGCACCATCCCCAACGGCCGCGTGCGGCACGAATTGCTGAACGTGCTGATTCGCTACTACCAGCTGCACGTTGAGCAGTTGGGGGAAATTCGTTCGCTGGATATCCTGTCGCAGGTGCTGAATTGAGCCCAATAGAGGTTAAGCCGAAGATTACTGGAAGTCCACCAGCTCCACTTCGAAGCGGAGCACCGCATTGGCCGGAATATCGGCCCCGGCGCCGCGCGTGCCGTAGGCCAGGGGCGACGGGATGAGTAGCACAGCCTTGCTGCCCTTGTTGAGCATGGCAATGCCTTGGTCCCAGCCCTGAATAACCTGGCCGGCGCCCAGCGCAAAGGCAAAAGGCTCGTTGCCGTGCTTGGCCGAGGAGTCGAACTCCTGTCCGGTGGTAAGCACCGTGCCGCGGTAGAGCACGCGCACGTTCTGGCCTTTTTTTGGTGTGGGGCCGGTGCCCAGCTTCTTGAGGATGTAGTAAGTGCCACCAGCGGTTTTGCGAGCCGTGGCGTGATTCTTTTTCAGGTAGACCTGGATGATGGCGTCATCCTTGGCCAGCTGCCCGGCCGACTTGGCCAGTTCTTTCTTGGCAAACTCGGCCTGCAGCTTTTCGTGGCGCGCCGTCATTTCGGCCATGGTCACCAACTCCTGGGCGCTGGCCAGCACCACTAGCGTGTTGCCGCCCTTGCGCAAAAACGGCGGCACGGACTGCCGGAATGTGTTGGCAAAAATGGTGTCGGCCTGGAAGCGGAACACGGCGCTGTCGCCGGGCAGCAGCAGACCCAGGGCTTCTTCCAAGCCGCCCCGGGTGGGCTGCGCGGGCAGGGCCACGGGCTGCGGCAGGGGTTGCACAGCGCGCGATTTCATCAGCACGGAGTCGCGTCCGGTGCGAAATTCCATGAACACGGTGAGCACCTGGCCGGCGCGGCTGGCATAGGGCGCGTCGCTGGGGGCCAGGGCGCGGGGCTGGTAGCGGCCCCCGGCATCTTTGCGAAAAAGCCGGTACTCGGTGCCCGTGGGCAAGCGCGAAAAGCTGCCCTCCGAGGATTGGGCCACGGCCGCCCCCCCAGAAAATAACAAACCGAAAACCAGCGCAAACAGAACAGAACGCATCAATAACAAGAAATGGCGAGGCAGCCGTTGAAGAAAAATAGCAGTAAGCAAACAAGAGGTTGATGTACAGCGCGTCAGCGCACGCTCAGCACCTGCAGCTCAAACGTGAGGTCTGTGTTGGGCGCAATCAGAAACCGGGAGTCGTCGTCGGGGTGGCGCACGCCTTTGGCCCCGTAGGCCAGGGCCGCCGGTATATATACCCGAACGCGAGAGCCCGCCGGCACGAAGGGCAGCAGCTCTTCCCAGCCGGCAATGGTTTCGTGCCGCCCCACCCGGAAGCGAAACGCGGAGCCCCAGGCCTGGGTGGCGTCAAAAATGCGGCCATCGGGCAGAAAACCGGTGTAGCGAACGGCCACGCGGCTGCCCGGCACGGCCAGCGCCCCGGTGCCGCGCTCCCGAAAGGCATAGCGCACGCCGCTGGGCGTTTGCTGAAAGACGAGGCGCGTCGTGTCGGCGCCTTCTACGGGGGCGCTGGGCGCGGTGGGCACCGTCGGCTTGGCGCCCGCCTGCGCGTGGGCGGCGGTGGCGGCCAGCAATAGTGCCAGCCCCCAAACTCCACCCTTATACCGAAAAGCCCCGCTTCTTTTCACGCGCGTTTTAGGTTAGTTAGAGAACGTCGAGGATTTCCACGTCAAACATCAGGGCCGAATCTGGCGGAATGCCCGTGACGCCATTTGGGCCGTAAGCCAGGCGCGACGGCACCAGCAGCAGCTTGCGGTCGCCCTTGCGCATGAGGAGCAAGCCTTCGTTGAAGCCGGCAATGCCCCCGCTGCCCCCCGTGAAGACCACGCAGCCGCACTGCGTCTTGTTGTCGGCCGAGTTGTCGAAGATGGTGCCCTGGGGGTAACTGGGGTTGCCGGCAGAAGCCGGGTAGCCCGAAGAGGTGCCGGGGTTGGCGCCGTTGCTCAGGAAACGGCCTACGTATTTCAACCGCACCTGCGCGCCTTTGGTCACCTGCGGGCCCGTGCCGTCAACGATGGGCACCAGATACAGGCCCGAGTTGGTGCGCGTGGCGATGGCCAGCAACCGGTTACGGTTCAAGTAGTTCTTGATGGTGTCCTCGTCAATGGCCCGCATCTGGCTGTCGTGGTCGGCCAGTACCTTTTGGTTAGCGTTTTGGGAGTTGCAGCTCCACAGGGACGGGGTGGCCAGCAACAGGCACGCCGCCAGCACCCAATAGCGCGAACGGAGCAGAAGATTTTTCATGGCGAGGCTAAAAAAGATTCCGACCAACGGAGCCCGGGCAGCTGTGCCGCGATGCCCGTTGGCCGGAAGTTAATTGGGATTAAGTGGCCAATGCTGACTACTTAATACGATAAATGGCTATTGAACGTCAACAAGTTCCACCTCGAAGCGCAGGGGCGAATCGGCGGGAATGTCGGCGCCGGCGCCGCGGGGGCCGTAGGCCAGCGACGAGGGGATGAGCAGAATGGCGCGGCTGCCCTTGTTGAGCAGGGCAATGCCTTCGTCCCAGCCCGGAATCACCTGGCCCAGGCCGAGGGGGAAATCAATCGGCTTGCCCATCTTGTCCGACGAGTCGAACTCCTTGCCGCTGAGCAGCGTGCCTTTGTAGTTCACGCTCACCATCTGGCCGGTGTTGGGCTTGGCACCAGTACCCGGCTTCAGCACCTGGTAGTACACGCCCGAGGGCGTTTTCTGCATCGTCAGGTTGTTTTTCTTGATGTAGTCCTGCAGCACGGCGTCGTCCTTCTTCAGCTGGGCCTGCACGGCGGGCTCGGCCAGGGCTTTGGCCTGGGCGGCTTTCTGGGCCTCCATCTGCTTCTGGAACTCGGGGTCGGCCATGCGCTTCTTCATCTGCGTCATCATCGAGCGCTTCTGCAGTTCGGGCTGCATGGCCTGGGCCTCGGCTTCGGTGAGGAGCTTGGGCGTGGTGGCCACGTACATCAGCACCACGTTGCCGCCTTTCTTGATGAAGGGAGGGGCGGGCTGGCCCATTTTGGGCTTAAACAGCGAGTCGGCCTGGAAGCGGAACACACCGCTGTCGCCGGGTTGCAGCAGGGAGATGGCCTCGTCGGGGGCGCCTTTCTGCTTCAGCTCTTTCAGGGGCAGGGGCACGGCCATGCCCACGTCGCGCAGGCTGTTTTGCCACACCGAGTCTTTGCCGGTGCGCACCTGCACGTTGCCCAGCATCACCTTGTTCACCCGGTCTTTGTAGGTGGGGTCGCCCTCGGCGTTCACATCGGTGCGACGCTCGTAGCTGTTACCGACTTTCTTATAAATCTTGTATTCGATGCCGGACTTGGTTTTGGCAAATTCGCCGTTGTCCTTGTTGCAGGCCGTGAGCGAAGCGAAGCCCAGCAGGCCGGCCGCCAGGGCCAGCTGCCGCGCGGAGCGGGAGGTAAAACGCATGAAAATTAAAGAAGTGAAGAATCAGAAACGGTTCAAAGTTACGCCACCGGCGGCGCTACGGCGGCGGGCACGCCCGTTAATTGTTCCTTGTACTCGGGTAGGATGCCCAGGAAGCGCTCCACGGTTGCATCCAAGGTGTCGTAGCTGATGCCGCCGGACGCGTTGTGGTGCCCACCCCCGTCGAAATGGCGGCGCGAAAAGTCGCTCACCGAGAAGTTGCCCACCGAGCGGAAAGAGATTTTGACGGCCACGCCGCGGTCGATGAACACGGCCGCGAACTTGATGCCCTCAATGCTCAGCGCATAGTTCACCAAACCCTCGGTGTCGCCGGTTTTGCTCTGGTACTCGCGCAGCTCGTCCTGCGTGATGGCGATGTAGGCGGTGTTGAATTCGCGGTTCACCACCAGCTTGTCCTTCAGCACGAAACCCAGGAAGCGCAGCCGGATTTCGGAGTGCGAGTCGTAGATGAGGCGGTGCACCTTCGACAGGTCCACGTTCACCTTCAGCAGTTCGGCAATGATGAGGTGCACGTTGCGCGAGGTGCTGGGGTGGCGAAACGAGCCCGTGTCGGTCATGATACCCGCGTACAGGGCCTCGCCGATGCCCTTGGTGATGAGGTCCTGGTCGCCCAGGTCGCGGATGATTTCGAAAATGAGCTCGGCCGTGGCCGCCGCCGTGGGCACCGAGAAAACGATGTCGGCGAAGCTCTCGGGCTCCTGGTGGTGGTCGATGAGGACCTTAACCCCTTGGGCCTGCCGCACGTATTCGCCCAGCTCGTTGATGCGGCCCAGGCAGCTAAAATCGAGGCAGCAGATGACCTCGGCGCGGTTCACAAGGTCGCGCACCTGGCGGTCGTTCTGCCGGCGGTCGTACACGACTACCTCGTCGTTGCCCTCCATCCAGTTGAGGAAGGCGGGGTAGTCCGACGGCGTCACGACCGTGACGTGGTGGCCCTTTTGCTTGAGGTAGCCGGCCCAGGCCAGCGACGAGCCCAGCGCGTCGGCGTCGGGCTTGTGGTGAGTGGTGATGACAACCTGTTTGGGTTGGGCCAGCAACGCCTGCAGGGCGGAAATGGAACTAGACATCGACAACGTGAAAGGCCCGGCGCCGGATGAAAAGAGCGGAGGGCCGGTGGCTTACAAATATTTGGGCCGGCAAAAGTCGGAAGAAATCTTTTCTTAACAGTCAAGTCGGGCCCGAAGGTTCGGGCAAACCAGACGAGGGACCCAACAAAGCAGGCGAATAAAATGGTCCATTCCGCGGAAGCAGTTTTTTATGGCGCCGCCGCATTTGCACCGCAACGGGCAGAAAAACTGCCGCCGTCGGGTCCGGAGTTGGGTGCGGCCCACTGATTGTGGTAGTTTTGTGCCTTCAAATCTTTATTTCAAATTCTGAATTTCTTTAAAATGGCCACCAACCGCACGTTCACGATGATTAAGCCCGACGCCGTCCAGGAAAACCACATCGGTGGTATCCTGAGCATGATTGAGGCCGGCGGCTTCCGCATCGTGGAGCTTCAAAAAGTTAACCTCACCCCCGAGCGCGCCGGTCAGTTCTACGCCGTACACGCCGAGCGCCCCTTCTACGGCGACCTGGTGAAGTACATGTCGAGCGGCCCCATCGTGGCGGCCATCCTGGAAAAGGACAACGCCGTGGCTGATTTCCGCACCCTCATCGGTGCCACCAACCCGGCCAACGCCGAGGAAGGCACCATCCGGAAGAAGTACGCCAAGAGCATCGAAGCCAACGCTGTGCACGGCTCCGACTCTGACGAAAACGCCCAGATTGAAGGCGACTTTTTCTTCGGCTCGAAGTAATTTCGGCCGCCGCAAGGCAGCAAAAAGCCCGTTCTGCTTGAGCAGAACGGGCTTTTCCTTTGTGCTAAAAGCTGACTTTTTTTGTGCCAATCTTGTATTGACGAGCTTAAAATTAGCGGTTGAAGCCGATGGCTTTGGGTTTGGTAGGTTCGTTCACAAAGGTGGGTGTCTCGCGGTTGTAAAGCTCCGCCAAGGTGATGGGTTCGGTTACGGGCGCGGTTTGGCCTAGCTCCGTTGCAAGGGCTTGGGCTTTGAGCTGTGCTAATTGGCCAAACTCGTAGGAGGCAATGAGGCGGCCTTTGCGCAGCAGGGCCTGGTCGATGCGGGCCAGGTCGGCATTAAAGGTGCAGATGATTTGAATGTGGAAGCCGTCGGAAAGCAGGCCGTCGGACAGGTTCAGCAGGTTGCTCACGGCGTTGGTGCTGGTGTCGGTGCCGCGCTTGGCCAGCAGCTCCTCGGCGTCTTCGATGAGCAGAATGGAATTGGTGTTGTCGTGCAGCAGGTTGATGAACTCCGGGTCGGCGATGCGCTGGGCCAGGTTGGGCGGAATAAACAGCTTGGGCTTGTCGGTGAGGCCGCAGAGGTGACGGATGTAGCTGGTTTTGCCGGTACCGGGCGGGCCGTGCAGAATCACCAGGCCTTTGTCGTCGGGCTGCTGCAGTCGCTTCACGATGGCCTCGTGCACGGGCAGCAGGTCGTCGTTGTAGTGCGTGGCCAGGTCGAGGGAGGGAATGCGGAGCTTGAGCGGGGAGAATTCGAGCCGTCGGCTGGTCTGGCGTAGCACCTGAATGCGCTGGCGTTCCTGCTGGCCGGTGTCGAGGTGCGCCGAGAGCAGGGCGCGGACTTGCGTCAGGAGCTCCGCGTCGGTGTGCCGGGAGTAGTATAACAGCGCGCCCTGGTCGCCGAAGTAGTCGTTATCGGCAAAAAATAGCAGCAGATGCTGGCCCAGTTGAATGGCCTGCGCTTGGATTTCCGGGACTTGCCCCGGCTTCTCCACATAGACTGATTGCGCCACCGTATTCGCGGGCACATCCAGGAAGGTGGCCAGGTTGGTTAGAACGGTTTGCCGCGCTTCGGTTTCAGCTAAGTGGTAGATTTCCCGGTAGGGGTACTCCCCGAAGCTGAGCCAAAACCAGGCCAGCGGGTTAAAATAATGCTCGCCCAGGTGGGGGAGTAGCCCTGCCGGAGTTACGCCAGCAATCGACGGAGTAGGAGTCATTTAAAACGAATAAGCTCAGCCTAAGCCGCGGAAGGCACCACCTCGGGGTGCGCCATTTCGGCTTCCTGGGCCACGTGCTTGTGCTTGAAGATGAATACAAACAGCACCGCAATGGCCAGCGCGTAGCCCGCAAACGTGAGCCAGATGTTGTGCCAGTCCTTGTTACCGGCGGCATCGGTGAAGTATTCCTGAATGATGAGGCCGCTGAGCGAGCTGCCCAGCACGGCGCCGAAGCCGTTGGTCATCATCATAAACAAGCCCTGGGCGCTGGCCCGGATGCTGGGCTGCGTCTGGGTTTCGACGAACAGCGAGCCCGAGATGTTGAAGAAGTCGAAGGCCATGCCGTACACGATGCACGAGAGGATAATCATCCAGAGGCCGCTGCCGGGGTTGCCGTAGGCAAACAGGCCGAAGCGCAACACCCAGGCAATCATGCTGAACAGCATGACCTGCTTGATGCCGAAGCGACGCAGGAAGAAGGGAATGGCGAGGATGAACAGCGTTTCCGAAATCTGCGAGATGGACATGATGATGGCAGGGTACTTCACGGTCATCGTGCCCTGGTAGTCTGGGTTCTTGTCGAAATCGTGCAGGAAGGTGTCGCCGTAAGCATTGGTGAGCTGGAGAGCGGCACCGAGTAGCAGCGCGAACAGGAAGAAGGTGAGCATCTTGCGGTCGCGCAGAATGGCGAACGATTTGAGGCCCAGGATTTCGGCCAGATTCTGGCTGGAGGTGTTGGCCGACTGCGGCGGGCAGGCCGGCAGCGTGAACGAGTAGATGCCCAGCAGAATGGCCGCGCCGGCCGCCACATAGAACTGGCTGGCTGACTTCTCGAAGCCCAGCAAGCTCACCGTCCACATGGCCACGATAAAGCCCACGGTGCCCCACACGCGGATGGGGGGGTAGTCTTTCACCACATCGAGCCCCTGCCGTTTCAAGATGGAGTACGACACGGCGATGGACAGCGCCAGCGTGGGCATGTAGAAAATCATGTTCAGCAGAATGACCCAGAAGAACGTACCGGGGTCTGTGACCTGCGGGATGGCGAACAGCACGAGGCCGCCCAGAATGTGCAGGATGCCGTAGAGCTTTTCCGCGTTCACGTACTTATCGGCCACGATGCCCATGAGCGAGGGCATGAAGATGGACGCGATGCCCATGGTGGAGAAAATGGCGCCAAACTGCGCGCCGGACCATTGCTTCGTTTGAAACCAATAAGCGCCGATGGTGATGAGCCACGAGCCCCAAATGAAAAACTGGAGGAAGCTCAGGATGGTAAGGCGCAGCTTTGTATTCATGCTGGGAACAACAAGAGAGGGTGGGATAAGGCAAAAGCAAGCGCGGCGCAGGGGCCACAGCCGTCAAAGATAAATAAAAAAGCCCCTGCGAAGCGCCCCGTTGAGGGCGGGCTTCGCAGGGGCTTTTTTGGGTGTTGGGTACCAGGTTTTCGGTGTTGGGTTTTGGGCGTTGGAGGGCTTTAGCTGATAAAAAACGCGCAGCAAAACACTATGCTACACCGAAAACCTAATACCCAACACCAAAAACCTAACACCGGCCTACGCTTCGTAGGTGGGCGAGAACGTGCCGGCGGGCTGGCCGTCGGCCGTGGGGTAGTCGGTGTAGCCGTCGGCAAAGCCGTTGGGGCCGGGCGCGTAGAAGGTGGCGAAATCGGGCTGGGCCAGTTCTTGGCCGTTGCGCAAGCGCTCCACCAAGTCGGGGTTTGAGATGAAGGGGCGGCCGATGGCCACGAGGTCGGCTTTGTCGGCCAGGGCGGCCTCAATCTCGTCCGTAGTGGTGTAGCCGCCGGCCAGGATGAGCGTGCCGGTGAACTTCTGGCGGAT
The DNA here is from genome assembly GCF_022811645.1 of Hymenobacter monticola. Taxonomy (NCBI): domain Bacteria; kingdom Pseudomonadati; phylum Bacteroidota; class Cytophagia; order Cytophagales; family Hymenobacteraceae; genus Hymenobacter; species Hymenobacter monticola. The sequence continues at coordinate 2,302,214 of NZ_CP094534.1, forward strand.
GGTGGCCACGGTTTCGGCCGGCAAGGCGGGGGCGCCCATGCTGGAGTGGTCCACGAGGTGCAGGTACACCACGCCAATCTTTTGCAGCTCCTCGGCCAGGTAGGCGTAGGTTTCGTCGATTTCGGGGTAGTGCGGCATATCCGAGGCCACGCCCCAGGGCGAGAGGCGGATGCCGGTGCGCTCCTTGCCAATGGCTTCGGCCACGGCGCGGGTCACTTCGAGCACGAAGCGGGCGCGGTTTTGCACGCTGCCGCCGTACTCGTCGGTGCGCTGGTTGGAGTGGGGGCTCAGGAATTGCTCCAGCAGGTAGCCGTTGGCACCATGCAGCTCTACGCCATCAAAACCGGCTTCGAGGGCTAGCTTGGCGCTTTGCACGAACTCGTCGCGCACGCGGGCCAGCTCCTCGGTGCGCAGGGCGCGCGGGGTGGCGTTGGGCTGCATCTGGGCCTGGTCGGTCCACATGTCGCCGACGGCAGCAATGGCCGAGGGAGCCACGCCCTCGGCACCTTCGGGCAGGTTGTGGCCGTGGAAAATGCGGCCGGCGTGCATCAATTGCACGAAAATGTGGCCGCCGTGGTGGTGCACCGTCTCGGTGATGCGCTGCCAGTTGGTGACCTGCTCCTGGTTGAACAAACCGGGAATTCGGGCGTAGCCCAGGCCGTCGGCCGCGGGCGAAGTGCCTTCGGTGATGATGAGGCCGGCGGTAGCACGCTGGCGGTAGTACTCGGCCATTAGCTCGTTGGGCACGTTGCCCAGGGCGCGGCTGCGCGTCATGGGGGCCATCACGAGGTGGTTGGCGAGGGTGAGCGGGCCGAGTTGGGCGGGCTCAAAGGCTTTGCTTGACATGAGGTCGAATGAATTGGCGTCGTGCGTGCGTCGCCGGGTTGGATGAAACGCGGTAATAAAGCAGGTAGGTACACGAATTGTTTTCGACTGGATGTTGCTCCTGCAAAAGGCGCTTTTGTCAGAGAGAAGCTACACTATAGCCCCCTTAGAATCGAGACCAAGCTAAACTTCACTTGAAAGCAGTAATCTTTAACACGCAGGCCATATCTTGCTTTTAGCTTATAAATAGTGTTTTATGTTTTTATATTTACTAATGCCCAGCTTGATTGGATGGGGCCTATTTAGGCTAATCGGGTTATGGCTCAGCGACACGTTGCCATACTTCGCCCGCTGCGCTCGCATCTATGCCCGAGCGGCTATTTTGTGGGGGCCTCTACAGTTGGGCTGGTTCTATGGATTGAGCCAGAATTACAGCAGTTACGTTGCAGACACCAGTAAACCCCCTATCAGCAGCAGGTGGAGTAAAGGCGATGGCTATGTTAAAGGCAGCGATTCCGTGTTAGTATATACGTATCCGGAAAAATTGATTTACACGCCTACTTACCACTATGGTGTTGGTTATAAATTCAGCTTGGGCAATCCTATTGCCAAGTTCCTCTACGACCTGTTTGGCGGTTGGTGGGTGACATACTTCATGTCTTTCGTGGATGTGGTAATTATCGGTACTCTGTGCTGTGTATTCGTTAGGTTCGGTTGGTGATGAGCAGGAAGAGCCAAGGGGCATATATCATAGATGTTAAAGATAAACCTGTTTCTTAACACCAAAAAAAGGCCCGCCTCCTACCGGAGACGGGCCTTTTCACTAGCAACGCTACCGAAACTACGCCGGGTTAGCCGCGGCGTAGCGCTTGTTCACCTCGTCCCAGTTGATGAGGTTGAAGAAGGCGGCGATGTAGTCGGGGCGACGGTTCTGGTATTTCAGGTAATAGGCGTGCTCCCACACGTCGATGCCGAGGATGGGCAGGCCTTTGCAGCCAGAGTCCGGCATCAGCGGGTTGTCCTGGTTGGGGGTGGAGCAGATTTGCACCGAACCGTCGGCCTGCTTGCACAGCCACGCCCAGCCCGAGCCGAAGCGCGTGGTGGCGGCTTTGGTGAATTCCTCTTTGAACTTGTCGAAGGTGCCGAAAGCCTTGGTGATGGCGTCGCCTACTTCGCCGGTGGGCTGCCCGCCGCCGTTGGGCGAGAGGATGTTCCACCACAGGGAGTGGTTGTAGTGGCCGCCGCCGTTGTTGCGCACGGCCGCGGGGGCCTTGGCAATGTTGTGCAGGATTTCCTCGATGGACTGGTTTTCCATCTCGGTGCCGGCAATGGCAGCATTCAGGTTCGTCACATAAGCCTGGTGGTGCTTGCTGTGGTGGATTTCCATGGTTTGCGCGTCAAACGTGGGTTCGAGGGCATCGTAGGAATACGGAAGTTTCGGAAGTTCGAAAGCCATGATAAAAGGGGTTTGGGTGGTGAAGCGTACGAATGGTGCGTGGTAGTAAAACAGCCATTCCCGGGCATGGTTACGGCTGCCGTTTACTTAAGGCCAAAAGTATAGCATCACCACGGAATTTCGACAGGGCCGCGCGGCCGACCGCCGAAGCCTAACGCGACTGCCGCGCCAGAAACTCCAGCGTCTCGCGGTGCCGCTTTTCGGCCAGGTCCTCGCGGTAGGAAGCCACGGCCCAGATAGCGGCCGGAATCCAACCGATGAGCGTGATGTGCAGGATGCCGCACAAGAGGCCTTTGAGTACATGGCCCCGGAATATCATCGAGATGCCGGGCAATAGGATGGCGAATAACATAATTGCAGAAGAAAATGGGGAGGGTGAAGAAAAAGTTGGTGCCGAAACGGCCTGGAAAACTAAAAGAGTGTCATACAGCGCATCAGCGAAGCGTTTTATCGCGCAAGTCCAGGCTTTCGTTACACGGCGAAGAGGCTTCGCTAACGCTCTGTATAACGTTCAACTTACCGCCGCTTCGCGCTGAAAAATTGGCGCATGAGCGCGGCGCATTCTTCGGCGCGCACGCCGCCGCGTAGCTGGGTGCGCGGGTGCAGCAGCTGGCCGTGGCGCCGGTAGCCCACCTTGGGCTCGTCGGCTCCGAACACCACGGCTTTCAGCTGGGCCCAGTAGCTGGCGCCGGCGCACATCACGCAGGGCTCGATGGTGACGTAGAGGGTGCAGTCGGCCAGGTATTTATTGCCGAGATGGTTGGCGGCGGCCGTCAGGGCCAGCATTTCGGCGTGGGCGGTCACGTCGCGCAGGCGCTCGGTCTGGTTGAAGCCCCGGCCAATGATTTGGTTGTTGAACACCACCACCGCGCCGATGGGGATTTCCGCAGCGGCCAGGGCCTTCTCGGCCTCGGCCAGGGCTTGCTGCATGAAATAGTCGTCGGTCACGGCTTACTTCTTCATTGCAATGGCGCCCAGCACGGCCTGGGCCGTGGGCTGCCACTGGGCCTGCTCCTCGGCCGGAGCCACGAAGGTGAAGACGTAAAGCTGCGTGCCCTCAATCGCATATTGCACCGCCTGGTAGCGTTTGATGGGCGCCATCTGAGCGCCGGTGCGGCGGGCATCGGTCACGGTGGATACGAATTCAAAGTAAATGAAGTCGCGGCCGTTCACGGTGCGAATGTCTTCTTTCAGGAAGTCGACTTTGGTGTAGAGGCGCTGGATGCTGGCTTTGTAAATCTTAATCAGCACACCATAATCGAAGCTTTCGAAGGTGGTGGGGCGCACGGCCACGCTGTAGTCGACGCGCCCACTGGGGTTGGAAAACACGGCCAGCGGCTTGCGCGGCGAGGGGTATTTCACGGCAATGCCGTCGTCGGGCAGCGGGGCGAAGCCGGCCGGCACGCCCACGCTCAGGTTCGAGGCCAGCTTCACGGTGGTGAGCTTGGGCTTGGGCGCGAAAGCCGACAGGCTCAGGAACAGCAGAAACGACAGGATTTTCATGGATAATTCAGGAATAGCAGAATACAAAAGAACGTCATGCAGAGCGGAGCGAAGCATCTTTACCGCAATGCTAAATGATTAGTGGTAGCGGTAAAGATGCTTCGCTCCGCTCTGCATGACGTTCTAGCCAAGCGGGTTCGTTCAACCTAGCGGCGGATGGTGGGGTACTTGATGCGGACCTTCTTCCAGTACACGTAGTTGCCGGTTTTGGCCTCCACGAGGTAGGTGCCGGCCGGAATCTTGCCCAGGCTCACCGGGGCGCCGGTGTTGTTCTGGGGGTCGAGGTCGGTCTGGTATATCACCTTGTTTTTGTAGTCGGTCATCACCAGCGTGCCGGGCTTGGTGAACTGCTGCGTAAAGCTGAGCTGGATGTCGGTCGAGTTCGGCTTGGGGTACACGTCGATGCCCGAGAGGGTTTCGATGCGCTTGATGGGGCCGTCGAGCGTGACGGCGCCGGCCGTGCCTTTGGTTTTAATCTCGGCTCCGTCGGTTTTGGTTTTGGTCTTGATTTTGGTTTGGGCCTGGGCGGTGCCGGCGGCCAGCAGCGCGGCGGCCAGGGCCAGAGAGGGGAGGAGTTTCATGGGAAGTTTGAAGGGATTGAAGCGACAAAGGAACGCAGCTACCGCGGCCCTTTGCATATCCCGTACCAAAAACGGCCGAAGCGGGTTGCCCAGGCCGCCGTGCGCTGCCCGGCTGGATTTCCAACGGGCCGTCGCATTTTCCTGTGATGGTCCGTAGAACGTCCAACGAGCATCCACACTTTTCTGTAGTGGTCCGTCGGGCATGCTACGGGGCACTGGCTTTTTTTGGGCGGTCCGTAGGCTGTCCTACGAGGCATCACATTTTTCTGTAGTGGTTCGTCGGACGTCCGGAGGGCTTGCATGGGCTTTGATTTCCGCCCCGCCGCTGCGGTGGCTACCTTCGCACAAAAAAGCGGAGCAAGAACAAAGCTCTTCGAATCCGTTCTTATCCGTCAAATCCGTTAAAATCTGCGGTCCATGCTACGTACCCACACCTGCGGCGAACTCCGCGAAGAACACATTGGTCAAACCGTTACGCTGTGCGGCTGGATGCAGCGCACCCGTGATAAAGGCTCCATCCTCTGGATTGACCTGCGCGACCGGTATGGCCTCACGCAAGTCGCCATCGAAGAAGGGGTGGAAGCAACGGCCCTGCTCGAAACCGCCCGCGACCTCGGCCGCGAGTTTGTGCTGCAGGTAACCGGCAAAGTAGCCGAGCGCTACTCTAAAAACGATAAAATACCCACCGGCGCCATCGAAGTGCGCCCTGAGAAAGTGGAGGTGCTCAACCCCGCCAAGCTGCCGCCCTTCCTCATCGAAGACGACACCGACGGCGGCGACGACCTGCGGATGAAGTACCGCTACCTCGACCTGCGCCGCACCCCCGTGCGCAACAACTTGGTGCTGCGTCACAAAATGGCCCAGGCCGTGCGCCGCTACCTCGATGGCCAAAACTTCATCGAAGTGGAAACCCCGGTGCTCATCAAGAGCACGCCCGAAGGCGCCCGCGACTTCGTGGTGCCCTCGCGCATGAACCCCGGCGAGTTCTACGCCCTGCCGCAAAGCCCCCAGACGTTCAAGCAGCTGCTCATGGTGTCGGGCTTCGACCGCTACTTCCAAATCGTGAAGTGCTTCCGCGACGAAGACCTGCGCGCCGACCGCCAGCCCGAATTCACACAGATTGACTGCGAAATGGCCTTCGTGGAGCAGGAAGATATTCTGGATATGTTCGAGGGCTTGGTGCGCTACCTGTTCAAGGAAATCAAGAACCTCGATTTCCCCACCGTGCCCCGCATGACCTACGCCGACGCCATGCGCGACTACGGCAACGACAAGCCCGACACCCGCTTCGCCATGAAGCTCACCGACCTCACCGCCACGGCGCAGGGCCAGGGTTTCCCCATCTTCGACAACGCCGAGCTGGTGCTGGGCATCAACGCCGCCACCTGCGCCGCCTACACCCGCAAGCAAATCGACGAGCTGACCGAGTGGGTGAAGCGCCCGCAAATCGGCGCCACCGGCCTCGTGTACGCCCGCGTGGAAGCCGACGGCTCGGTGAAATCCTCGGTTGATAAGTTCTATTCGCAGGAGGAATTGCAGAAGTGGAAGGCCGCTCTGCAGGCCAACCCCGGCGACCTGCTGCTCCTGCTGGCCGGTGCCGAAGCCAAAACCCGCAAAGCCGCCAGCGAGCTGCGCCTCGAAATGGGCCGCCGCCTCGGCCTGCGCGACCCCAACTCGTTCTCGCCGCTGTGGGTGATTGACTTCCCGCTGCTCGAATTCAGCGAAGAGGAAAACCGCCACTTCGCCATGCACCACCCCTTCACCTCGCCCAAACCCGAGGACCTGGCCCTGCTCGACAACCCCGCCACCATCGGCCAGACCCGCGCCAACGCCTACGACCTCGTGATAAACGGCGTGGAAATCGGCGGCGGCTCCATCCGCATCCACGACCGCGCCGTGCAGGCCCGCATGTTCTCGCTGCTCGGCTTCACCCCCGAAGAAGCCCAGGCCCAGTTCGGCTTCCTGCTCGACGCCTTCGAGTACGGTGCCCCGCCCCACGGCGGCCTGGCCTTCGGCTTCGACCGCCTCTGCAGCCTCTTCGGCGGCTCCGACAGCATCCGCGACTTCATCGCCTTCCCCAAAAACAACTCCGGCCGCGACGTGATGATAGACTCGCCCTCGCCCATCGCCGACGCGCAGTTGAAGGAACTGAGCATTAAGACCGATGTGGTGGTGAAGTAGGGGAACGGGGATGGCTCTGCAAGATTATCCGCATAAGTTTTTCGGCTCCCGGTTGTACGCTTTCTTAAGTGTATTAATGGGTGCCGGATTTTTTGGCGTGATAGTATCTGGTGCAGCAAAAGGCCGTGTAAATGAAGGAGCTACTTTATTTATGCTTGCTATTGCGGCCTTCTTTTTCATAATTGGTTGGCGGCAGATGACGAGTAAAACACCTCATTTGCAATTTGGCCCTGCTGGATTCTGGACGCCGAAGCTAGGGCATCTGCCGTGGCACCAAATCACGCTACGAATAGGAAGTGTGCACACGGGCAAAACAGGAAGCATGGCTACCATATACATTCTCGAACGTCAGACCCGTCGACATATCGAAGGGATAGTAATTGGCGGTCTTGACCATTCCTCGAGCCATATTGAAGAAGCTTTGAGAAGCTACAAAAAGGCTGATATAATCACTTAGCAGAACTGTCCCCTTTCGCCCCGACATGCCCACTTTGCATCTGCGCCCATTTTGATAAAGAGTAGAAAATTGACAAACGAAAAGCGGCGACTGATTCTTCAGTCGCCGCTTTTCGTTTAACAATGCAGCCAGGCTTTTCAAGTTTATGCCTATTTACAACAATGCGTAAGCTCTTCTGTAAGAGCAAAATTCGCCGTTGCCTTACGAACCGTTCAACGGGTAATCAGCAGCTTTGAACGAACGGCAGACCTAGTTAGACGAAGCTCAAAATCCGGCCGTGCACCGACTTAGTAGGTTTGTATCAGTTAAGCACTTCAAGCCCCGCATATATGACTAAGCTGTACATCTTCGCCGCCGTTTTCCTGTTCTGGAGCGCCCTTGCGGCCTCCCTCATGCAAGTGCAGCTGGTTGCCTCATCGATGCACAAGATGCGGGTGCCCACTTATCGGTCCATGTCTATGCGCGCCACTGTGGTAGCGCAGACCAATACCCCTGCTACTACTATTGCCTATAACTAAACAACTCTATCAGCTATTCTATATTATAAAGCGAGTTGCTATAAACGATGCTATGTTAAAGCAGCAATGCCGAACCTGTCAGGTTCGGCATTGCTGCTTTAGGGCTCAAAGGGCGGACGGTGGCCAGTCAGCTACCGCCAGGCCGTGTTTTCCTTGAAATCGACTGGGTACATGTTCAGGTATTGCACGATGCGCGGGTAGCTGCCGCGGTTGGGGCTGCTGCCGTGCGGCAACGCGTGGTGCCAGATAACGAAGTCGCCGGCCTCGGCGGCGATGGGTACCACCTGCGCCTGCAGGTTCACGCGGCGCGGGTCGGTGCTGGCGGGCAGGCCGGCCAGCCAGCTTTCCAGCCGGCGGTGGAAGCCCGGCACGCAGCTAAAAGCGCCCTGGTGGGCCGGCGTGTCGCAGAGGTAGAGCAGGCCCTGGGTGCCGAAACGGAGCGGTGGTTCCAGGCTCATGTCCCAGTGCAGGGCCGTGCCCTGGTGCTGGTAGGTGGCCGTTTCGGGCGGGTTGAAGCTGGTGCGGTCGGTGGTTTTCCACAGGTCGGCGGTTTGCCAGAGTTGAGCGAAAGCTTTGTGAATCCGCTTCGACTGCCGGTTGGCCCGCAAGGTGGGGTGATGGTAAAAATCCATCATCATTCCTTTGCCAATGGCTTTCTCATACCACGTGGCGGGCTCGTGCGGGTCCATCCCCAGCTTTTCCCAAACAGCATTCTCTGTAGCCCGGGCCTGTTCTTTCGACACCGCCGCGCGCAGGATGACGTAGCCGTGCTCCTCCCAGAAAGCCAAATCCTCCGCGCTCAGCACGTCTTCCATTTCCTCTATCTCGCGCAGGTTTTGCCGCAATCCTTCCGGGTAGGGCTGGCCGGAAAATACACTGTTGAGCCGCGCCACATCCAGCGGGTCGAGCCGGCCCTGGTGCTTGCTCAGAATCCAGCTTTCAAACTCTGCAAAACCCGGGGCCGCGTTCATCAGGTACTGCATGGTTTCTTCGAGTGGCAGGCCCAAGCCATTCAAAAGCAAATTGTCTAGTCGCCAGTTCTGCTCCGTTTGCTCCACGAAAACCCCGTTGCGCTTGGCCAGCACCGTCGACCAAAAACGCTTCAGGTATTTCACGCCCAAGCTCCCGACTTCCTCGGTACTGGGTGCACTTTCTTTTGCTCTCGGCTTGAAAATATTCTGCAGAAACATAAAGCGGATTATTAGGTAGACACTCGATTGCCGCCAGCAAGTTAACAGCAGTGCATAAAAAAAAGCGGCAACTGAAACCTCAGTTGCCGCTTCTGATTCAAGCCGTTGCCCGCGCTTAGAAATTCCGCTCGCCCGTCTCGCGCTTGCCCAGCATCACCGAGCCCACCATGGCGGCCAGCAGCAGGATGGAGGCCAGCTCAAACGGCAGCGCGTAGTCGCGAAACAGCACCATGCCCAGCCGGTCCACCATGCCAATCTGCGAGTCGAAGCTGGCCGGGTCGTAGCCCGCGGGGTGCACGTTGCGCAGCGCCGCTACCAGAATCAGCAGCAGCGAGCCACCGGCAATGGCGGCGGCAAACTTGGCCAGTGCCGGCTTGTGCGGCTCCGTTTCCTCGTTCAGGTTCAGGAACATAATCACGAACAGGAACAGCACCATGATGGCGCCGGCGTACACAATGATGTTCACCGCCGCAAGAAACTGTGCGTTCAGCAGCAGGTAGTGGCCCGAGAGCGTGAAGAACGTGAGGATGAGGAACAGGACGCTGTGCACCGGGTTTTTGGCCAGCACCACGCCCAATGCACTCAGCAGGGCCACGAACGAGAGAAAAAGAAAGAGAGGGGACATTGAGGTGTCATGCTGAGCGGAGCGAAGCATCTTATCACGCTTGCGCCGCGAGGATTAACATATTCTGACGAAAGCAGCGGTGATAAGATGCTTCCTTCGTCAGCATGACAGACAAACTACGCCGTTTGCGTCCGCAGCGTGTCGGCCTGCTCGGGCGTGAGCTGAATGCCACGCTTGGAGCGCAGGTCCGGCGCCACGGGCTCCACCAGCCGGTCTTTGCCGTAGATGAACTCGTCGCGCTCGAAGCGCGGCGGGGCCATTTTGTCGGCTTGCAGGTACACAGCGGCCTTCGGGCAAGCTTCCTCACACAGGCCGCAGAAAATGCAGCGCAGCATGTTGATTTCGTAGCTCACCGCGTACTTCTCCTCGCGGTAAAGGTTTTCCTCGCCTTTCTTGCGCTCGCCGGCCACCATCGTAATGGCTTCGGCGGGGCAGGCCACGGCGCACAGGCCGCAGGCCGTGCAGCGCTCCCGGCCTTTCTCATCGCGCTTTAGCACGTGCAGGCCGCGGAATACGGGGGAAAAGGGGCGGGTTTCTTCGGGGTAGCGAATGGTTACCTGCTTCTTGGTGGCAGCCCGGAAAAAGTGCTGCATCGTAATCGACAAGCCCTGGAAGATGGCCGGCAGGTAAGCCCGCTCAGCCAGCGTCATTGGCTTTTTGGTCAGGACTTTGGCGCGTTTGCTTAAGGATTCCATATTGGTTATTGAATTACGCCGAACGTAATCAGGCCGCCCGTCAGCAAGATGTTGAAGATGGCCAAGGGGATAAGAATGGTCCAGCCCAAGCGCATCAGCTGGTCGTAGCGGAAGCGGGGGAGCGTCCAGCGCACCCACATGAAGAAGAAAATGCCGGTGAAAATCTTGGCGAACATGGCCACCACGCCCATCAGCACGAAGATGTTGTGAGCCCAATCAGCCGAGAGGCTGGTTTTGTTGGTCAGGAAATCCAGGAACTCATACTGGAACGGGTAGTTGAAGCCGCCGAAGTACAGCACCGACATCACGGCCGTGGCCACGAATACGTTCACGTACTCAGCAAACAGGTACAGGCCCATTTTCATCGAGCTATACTCTGTGTGGTAGCCGCCAATTAACTCGGTTTCGCACTCGGGCAAGTCAAACGGCGTGCGGTTGGTTTCGGCAAATGCGCAGACAATGAAGATGATAAAGCCCAGCGGCTGCTTGAACACGTTCCAGGTGAAGATGTCACTCAAGTGCCAGCCGCCGCCCACGTGCGTCTGCTGCAAGGTGATTTCGCGCAACGACAGCGTGCCCGACATCATCAACACGGCAATCAGGGCCAGGCCCATGGCTAGTTCGTAGCTAATGTTCTGCGAGGCGGCGCGGATGGCGCCCAGCAGTGAAAACTTGTTGTTCGATGCCCAGCCGCCAATCATGATGCCGTACACGCCCAGCGAGACAATGCCGAACACATACAGCATCCCCACGTTGATTTCGATGCCCTGCAGGTGAATTTCCGTATCACCAAACTTTAGGAAGTTGCCGAACGGAATTACCGCCGACGACATCAGCGCTGTAATCATGGCCAGGCAGGGCCCAAACACGAACAGCGCCCGGTTGGCACCAGCCGGGAAGAATTCTTCTTTGGTGAAGAGCTTCACGGCATCAGCCAGCGGCTGCAGCAGGCCGAAGGGGCCGGCGCGGTCCGGGCCCACCCGGTCCTGCAGGAATGCGGCAATTACGCGCTCGGCGTAGGTGCAGTAGGTGGCAATCAGCAGCGAAATGCCGAAGGTTGCCAGAACGACGAGGCCTTGCCAGCCCAGAGCGGGAAGAGTCATATTCTATATGTCATGCTGAACGGAGTGAAGCATCTTATCACGTTCGTGCAGCTATTGGGTTAGTGTTTCTGACGAAAGCAGCAGTGATAAGATGCTTCCTTCGTCAGCATGACAGACGTTTTTAGTTATTCAAGCCACCCAGCCGCAGCGGTGGGTTGCGCTCCAGTTCGCGGGTAGTGCTTTCGGGCAAATCCTGAATCACCTGCGGGTTCACCACCGGCAATTCGTAGTGGTTTTGGGCGATAACCGAAGCGCGGTTGATGTGCGCCGGACCTTCAAGCACCCAGTCAGCAGTTTCCTTTTTGTCGAAGCGGCACTCGTTGCAAATCCACTCCTTCACCTCGCCGTACTCGTCCTTGCGGGCCGTCACGCGCAGCACGTCTTTGCCTTTGTACCACAGCGTTACGCGGCCGCCGCACTTCTCGTGCGTGCAGTCGCGGTGCGCGTTCACCGGCTTAGTGAACCACACGCGCTGCTTGAAGCGGAAGGTCTTATCGGTGAGGGCGCCCACCGGGCACACGTCAATCACGTTACCCGAGAAGTCGTTGTCGATGATGTTCTCGATGTAGGTGCCGATTTCCGAGGCATCGCCGCGGCCCAGTACGCCGTGCACGCGGTTGTCGGTAATCTGGTTGGCCGTGTACACGCAGCGGTAGCACAGGATGCAGCGCGTCATGTGCAACTGAATGAGCGGGCCGATGTCGATTTTCTCGAAAGTGCGGCGCTCTTCTTCATAGCGGGTAGTGCCTACGCCGTGCTCAAAGGCAAAGTCCTGCAGGTCGCACTCGCCGGCTTGGTCGCACACCGGGCAGTCGAGCGGGTGGTTGATGAGCAGCATCTCCACGATGCCTTTGCGCACGTCGAGCACCTGCTGATTGATGGTGTTTTCCACCACCATGCCATCCTGCACCGTGGTGATGCACGAGGCCACCAGCTTGGGCATGGGCCGCGGGTCCTTGGCCGAGCCGGCCGACACCTTCACCAAGCAGGCGCGGCACTTGCCGCCCGAGCCCTTCAGCGGGGTATAGTAGCACATGGCGGGCGGCACGACGCCCCCGCCAATCTGGCGGGCCGCGTTCAGGATAGTGGTGCCGTCCGGAACCTCTACCTCAATGCCGTCGAATGTTATTTTAGCCATTGTATGGGAGGATAATCGTCAAGAATATTAAGCCAGTACGGCTGCGCCGCGGTAGGCCGCGCCGGGAGCCGTCGCTTCTTTGGGGTTGGTCACATGCCACTCAAACTCGTGGCGGAAGTGGCGCACGGCAGCGGCTACGGGCCAAGCAGCCGCTTCGCCCAGCGGGCAGATAGTGTTGCCCTCAATCTGCTTGGCCACGCTCACCAGCAGGTCGATGTCGTGCATCGAGCCATGGCCGTGCTCCAAGCGGTGCAGCACTTTTTCGAGCCAGCCCGTGCCCTCGCGGCAGGGCGAACACTGTCCGCAGCTTTCGTGGTGATAGAAACGCGAGAAGTTCCAAGTGTTTTTTACGATGCACGTGGTTTCGTCCATCGCAATGAAACCACCGGAGCCCAGCATGGTGCCCGTCACAAACCCGCCGTCGCTCAACGACTCATACGTCATCAGGCGGTTTTCACCCGCTGCAGTTTTCAGAATCAGTTCTTTGGGCAGAATTGGCACGGACGAACCACCGGCCACTACAGCCTTGAGGTCGCGCCCTTTCCAGATGCCGCCGCAGTACTCATCAGAATAGATAAACTCCTCGACGGGCACGCCCAACTCAATTTCGTAGATGCCGGGTTTGTTCAGGTGGCCGCAGGCCGAAATCAGCTTGGTGCCCGTGCTTTTGCCCACGCCGAGTTTAGCATATTCGTCGCCACCCTCGTTGATGATGGGCACCACTGCGGCGATGGTTTCCACGTTGTTTACCACCGTGGGGCGGGCGTAGAGGCCCTGCACAGCCGGGAATGGCGGCTTGTTGCGCGGGTTGCCGCGTTTGCCTTCCAAGGATTCCAGCAGCGCGGTTTCTTCGCCACAGATGTAGGCGCCGGCGCCGGGGTGCACGTGCAAATCAAGGGAGTAGCCCGAGCCGAGAATGTTCTCGCCCAGGAAACCGGCCGCGTAAGCTTCGGCAATGGCTTTTTCCAGAATGCGCAGCACGTACAACAACTCGCCGCGGATATAGATGTAGCTGGTGCGTGCGCCCAAGGCATAGCTGCCCGTAATCATGCCCTCGATGAGCAGGTGGGGCAGTTTCGACATCAGCTGACGGTCCTTGAAGGTGCCCGGCTCCGATTCGTCGGCGTTGCAAACGAGGTAGCGCGGCACGCCCTCGGGCTTGGCCAGGAAGCTCCATTTCATGCCCGTGGGGAAACCCGCGCCGCCGCGGCCGCGCAGGCCCGACTTCTTCACTTCTTCCACCACTTCGTCGGGCGTCATGGTTTTGAGCGCCTTTTCCACGGAGCGGTAGCCGCCGTGCTTGCGGTACACCTCGAAGGTATTGATGCCCTCGACGTTGATATGTTCAGTTAATAGCTTGCGGCCCATAGTGGTAAGCGTTGTGCTGATGGCCAGCCTTTAGTAATTTTTCAGCGAGTTCGGCAGGCCCGTTTCCTCCCAAGGGAGGATGGGGCGGTGCACCAGACTCTTCAACTCATTGAGCATGGCATCCACTGCTTCGGGCGTGTCGAGCTGCTCGTAGTATTTCTCGCGCACCTGCACTATAGGGGCAAAACCGCAGGCAGCCAAGCACTCCACTTCCTTCAGCGTGAAGGTGCCGTCGGGCGAGGTGCCGCCCACTTTGGCGCCGGTGATGCGCTCCAGGTGTTCGGTCAGCTCATCAGAGCCGCGCAGCATGCAGGGGCCCGTGCGGCAGATTTCTAGCACGTGCTTGCCCACCGGCTTCAGGTTGTATTGGGTGTAAAAGGACGAAACCTCGTACACCTCAATCGGCTTGATATTCAATGTTTCGGCTACCAGGTTCTGAACTTCGGGGCTCACCCAGCCGCCGAACTCGGCTTGCGCGATGTGCAAAATCGGCAGTAGGGCCGACTTGCTCCGGTCTTCTGGATAGTGCGTGAGCAGGCGCTTGATTTCCGCCTGAGCGGCAGGGGAGAATTGCGGTTTGGTGGGCGCGGTGGTCGGCTCCATAGCAGTCAATTTCAACAAAAACTAAGCGTCCAGCTCGCCGGCGATGACGTTCATGGACGAGAGAATGACAATGGCGTCCGACAGCGTCGTGCCCACGGCCATCTCGGGGTAAGCCTGGTAATAGATGAAGCAGGGTCGACGGAAGTGCAGGCGATAGGGCGTGCGGCCCCCGTCCGAAATCAGGTAGAAACCCAGTTCGCCGTTGCCGCCTTCCACCGAGTGATACACTTCACCAACGGGCGCGTCAATCTCGCCCATCACGATTTTGAAGTGGTAAATCAGCGCCTCCATATTCTTGTACACTTCCGGCTTGGTGGGCAGGTAGTAGTGCGGAGCGTCGGCGTGGTAGGGGCCGTCGGGCAGCTTGTCGAGGGCCTGGTTGATGATGCGCAGGCTCTGCCAGATTTCCTCGTTGCGCACGATGAACCGGTCGTAGGTATCGCCGTTGGTGCCCACCGGAATGTCAAACTCGAAGTCCTCGTAGCTCGAATACGGGTTCATGGCGCGCACGTCGTAGTCCACACCGGCGGCCCGCAAGTTGGGGCCGGTGAAGCCGTAGCTCAACGCTTTTTCCGCCGAAATTGGGCCCACGTTCACCACGCGGTCCATGAAAATGCGGTTGCGGTTGAACATGGCTTCAAACTCCTTCATCACCGCCGGGAAGCTTTTAAGCCAGTCGCGCAGCTTTTGCAGCGCCACGGGCGAGAGGTCGCGCTCCATGCCGCCCACGCGGCCCATGTTGGTGGTGAGGCGGGCGCCGCACACCTCCTCGTAGATTTCGTAAATCTTCTCGCGCTCTTGGAACACATACAGGAAGCCGGTAAAGGCACCGGTGTCCACGCCCAGAATCGAGTTGCAGATGAGGTGGTCGGCAATGCGCGCCAACTCCATCATAATCACCCGGATATACTGCGCACGTTTCGGCACGGTCACGCCGAGCAGCTTTTCCACCGTCATGTGCCAGCCCAGGTTGTTGATGGGCGACGAACAGTAGTTCATCCGGTCGGTGAGGGTGGTAATCTGGTAGAACGGCTTGCGTTCGGCCAGCTTCTCGAAGGCGCGGTGGATGTAGCCGATGGTGGGCACCCCGGACACGATGCGCTCGCCATCCATTTGCAGGATGTTCTGGAAAATGCCGTGGGTGGCGGGGTGCGTCGGGCCCAGGTTCAGCGTCGTCAGCTCCTGGCTGAAGTCGTTGAGAATGGGCATCAGCTGGCCGGGGCTCTGAGCGGCGGCCTCTTCGTGAATCTTGTGGGTGCCTTCCAGCGTGTCGTTTACTGCCATGATGTGATAATCAGGGGCCTAGCGGCCGAAAAACAGGTCGGTTTTGTCTTCGCGGGTGCCGTCTTCCACCGGGTATTCGCGGCGCATGGGGTGGTAGTCCATGTCTTCCACGTTGAGGATGCGAATGAGATTGGGGTGGCCGGTGAAGATGATGCCGAAAAAGTCGTAGGCTTCGCGCTCCATCCAGTTGGCCGTGTTGTAGAGGTCGGTGAGGGTGGGCACCACCGGGTCGGCAATCGGGAAGAAGATTTTCAGGCGGAGCCGGATGTTCTTCGTCATGCTGTGCAGGTGGTAAATCATGCCCAGTTCTTTCCCCACGTTCTCGGGGTAGTTGATGCCGCACATCGTGGTCAGGAAGTGAAATTTCAGTTCCTGGTCCTGCTGCAGGCCGGCAATGATGTCGTGGATGCGTTCGCGCGTGGTGGTCGCCGTGAGCAGGCCGTAGGGCTCGTGCACGTCGGTAAAGGTGCCCTCGCCAAACAGGCGGGTAAGCAACGCCATAACCTGCGCGTTCTGGGCCTTTATCGGGTCTTCGGCAACGGGCGCTTCGGGCGCGGCGGCAGCATCTAGAGGAGACATGTATTCTTGTTTTTGGCTTTGGGTTAGTTGTTCTCAGGCTATGTATGGCGCAAGCGTCTAAAACCCAAAACAACCAACCGTAAACCAGTCAATTACTTGATGTTGTAAGACGCCAGCAGGGCCTGGTACTCGGGCGCGTTGCGGCGGCGGAAGGATTCATTTTTGGCCAGGTCCTGCACGCGCATCAGGCCGTCGAGCACCTGCTCGGGGCGGGGCGGGCAGCCGGGCACGTACACATCAACCGGGATAATGCGGTCGATGCCTTGCAGCACGGAGTAGGAATCGAAGATGCCGCCCGAGCAGGCGCAGGCGCCCATGGCCAGCACCCAGCGGGGCTCGGCCATCTGCTCGTACACCTGCTTCACGATGGGCGCCATTTTCTTAGCAATGGTGCCCATCACCATGAGCAAGTCGGCCTGGCGGGGCGAGAAGCTGGGGCGCTCCGAGCCGAAGCGGGAAATGTCGTAGTGCGAGCCCATGGTGGCCATGAACTCGATGCCGCAGCAGGACGTGGCGAAGGGCAGGGGCCAGAGCGAGTTGGCGCGGGCGATGCCCACCACCTTCTCCAGCGAAGTGGCGAAGAAGCCAGCACCCTCAATGCCTTCGGGAGCCTCAACGGTCTTTATTTCAGGAACTCGATTATCAGTCATCAGTTCTTTTTTTCGTTGTTGGGTTGTGGCGGTTACGCTTGGCTTTCGTGCCGCACAGTGGGGCAGCTGGAAACCAAAATCAATCTGCCAAAAACCAAAGGTTAAGCGGCTTTCGCTATCTGAGCGGGTCGATTTTCCAACACCGGCGCGGCGGGGAAAGTTTGCCGTGAAGGCTCTTCATTCCAGCGCAAGATGCCTTTTTTGATGATGTAGAAGAAGCCGGCCAGCAGCAGCGTCATGAACACAATCATTTCGATGAAGCCGGCGCGGCCCAAGGCGCGGAAGTTCACGGCCCAGGGGTACATGAAGATAACCTCGACGTCGAAGAGCACGAACACGATAGCCGTGAGAAAGTATTTCACCGAAATCGGGGTGCGGGCATTGCCGACGGATTCGATGCCGCACTCGAAGGCTTCGTTCTTCACCTGGCTGGTGCGCTTGGGGCCCACTAGGTGCGAAACGACCATGGCGAAGGCCACAAAAGCCAGGGCCAGACCGAATTGAATGACAATGGGAAGATAGTCGGAGGGCTGATAATTGGCAGCCGGCAGGGCTAGGTACATAGTGGTCAATTATATAGCATTCAGGCCTCACGGGCGCTGAAGGGCAAAGGTAGCGCCCACGGGGTTGGGGCGCAATGTTGGCGGAGCTACCACGCCATTCAGACGTATATTTGAAGGGTTAGCAACAAGATATGGGACAAGCCGAACCGCAGCCGCGCCGCTACACAGTGGAAGAATACCTCGCTATGGAAGAAAAGAGCGAGGTGCGCCATGAGTTTTTCGAAGGCGAAATCTTCGCCATGGCCGGCGCCGATATATCGCACAATCTAATTGGAGTCAATCTGGTCAGTGCTTTTAAGCAAAGCTTGCGGGGGAAATCCTGCCGGGCTTTGATGGAAGGCGTGCAGCTAGCCGTGCAGGAGGGCCGGCACTACACGTACCCCGACGTGATGATAACCTGCGACGCGGCCGACCAACAGGCCAAGCGCATCGTGAAGGCGCCGGTGCTGCTGATTGAAATTCTGTCGCCATCGACTTCAGAGTACGACCGTGGCCGGAAGTTCAATCAATACAAGCAGCTGCCCTCTCTGCAACATTACCTGCTGGTATCGCAAACGTCGTGGCTGGTGGAGTGGTACCGCCGCGAGCCGGGCAACATCTGGAGCTTCACGCCGCTGGTGGAAGCCGAAGATGCGCTCTTTATTCCCGACCTAAACATCAACCTGACCGTGGCCGAGATTTACGAGGGCACGGATGTGGCGCCGCTGCGGGTGGCCGAGGAGCCCATTGCTGCTTACGCCGGGCAGCGGCCACAATAAAGCGCCTGAGCAAACCGAATAAATGAAAAAGGCCCGCATCGAGTGATGCGGGCCTTTTTGCTTACAAGCCTTTGTCGCGGTTCAGGTCCTCGGCGGGCTCGGAGCCGAGGAAGGGGTAGCGGTAGTCGGTGACGGGCACGAAGGTTTCCTTGATGGCGCGGGGCGACACCCAGCGCAGCAGGTTCAGCATGGAGCCGGCCTTGTCGTTGGTGCCGGAGGCGCGGGCACCGCCGAAGGGCTGCTGGCCCACCACGGCGCCGGTGGGCTTGTCGTTGATGTAGAAGTTGCCGGCGGCGTGCACCAGCTTCTTCGAGGCCAGGTCGATGGCATATCGGTCTTGCGCGAATACGGCACCCGTGAGAGCGTAAGGCGAAGTGGTGTTCACCAGGTCCAGGGTTTCCTCAAATTGGTCGGCATCGTACACGAACACCGTCACCACGGGGCCGAATAGCTCCTCGCACATCGTCACGTACTTCGGGTCTTTGGCCAGAATGACGGTGGGTTCGATGAAATAGCCTTTCGACTTGTCGTAACCGCCGCCGGCAATGATTTCGGCGTTGGGGTCGGCTTTGGCGCCGTCGATGTACTTGGCCAGCTTGTCGAAGGAAACTTCGCTGATGACGGCGTTGATGAAGTTGCCGAAGTCTTCCACGTCACCCATTTTGAAGGAGGCTAGGTCTTCCTTTACGTAGCCCAGGATTTCATCGGCCAGGTTGGAAGGCAGGTACACGCGCGAGGCGGCCGAGCATTTCTGGCCTTGGTACTCGAAGGCGCCGCGGGTGATGCCCACGGCTACGGCTTTGGCGTGGGCCGAGCGGTGGGCGAGGATGAAGTCTTTGCCGCCGGTTTCGCCCACAATGCGCGGGTAGGACTTGTAGTTGGAAATGTTCTGGCCGATGGTTTTCCAGATGCCGTTGAACACGCCCGTGGAGCCGGTGAAGTGAATGCCGGCAAAGTCGCGGTGCGAGAAAATGACGTCGCCGGCCGTGGGGCCGTCCACGTACACCAGGTTGATGACGCCATCGGGCACGCCGGCTTCCTTGAACAGCTCCATCAGCACCTGGGCCGAGTAAATCTGGGTGTTGGCGGGTTTCCACACCACCACGTTGCCCATCATGGCCGCCGAGGAGGGCAGGTTGCCGGCGATAGATGTGAAGTTGAACGGCGTGAGGGCAAACACGAAGCCTTCCAGCGGGCGCTGCTCCAAGCGGTTCCACATGCCGGGCAGGCTCTCGGGCTGCTGCTTGAAGATTTCCTGCATGAAGTACACGTTGAAGCGGAAGAAATCAATCAGCTCGCAGGCGGCGTCGATTTCGGCCTGGAAGGCATTTTTGCTCTGGCCCAGCATGGTGGCCGCGTTGATGCGGGCGCGGTAGGGGCCGGCCAGCAGGTCGGCGGCTTTGAGAAACACGGCGGCGCGGTGCTCCCAAGGCAGCTCGGCCCAGGCGGTGCGGGCGGCCAAAGCAGCCTCAATGGCCAGCGTTACGTGGCTGGCGTCGCCCATGTGGAAGTGGCCGATGGTGCGCTGGTGGTCGTGGGGAGGGCTGATGCGCTCCATCTTGCCGGTGCGCACCTTCTGGCCGCCGATGTACATGGGAATATCGAGCTCCAGCCCGCGCAGGCTTTTGAGCTGCTGCTGCAGCTCCAACCGCTCTTTGGAGCCGGGCGCGTAGCCTTTGACGGGTTCGTTGATGGGAACGGGGACGTTGAAAAAGCCGGTGGCCATAGGGTTTCGGGTTAGGTTTTGGGGGAAGGGTTGGGGTGGGAGAGGGCAAAGGTAGCAGTCAGGAGAGACTGCACTTTCTGTATAAGAATTGATGTCTACAGGCGTCAATTAGTTTGGGAGATACCCGTCGCGCCGCCGATTACGCCAAGCTCGATTCGAGGTTATTCCGTCATACATAAGCATGAGGGTAACTAAAGTCACTGCGAGTAACTTACCGTTGTAGATTGATTCAGTAGATAAAATAGCGCGTTTCGGGTCGTCGACGTAGTACACTTTCGTTTGTTGGCCTACAGCAAAGTTTTCGATGCTTGAATCCGTCTGAACTCTTGCGTAAAGTGTTTGACCCTGTGCGTGTTGGTACTTGACAATCATATAGCTAATGCCGCTCCTATTAGCTTTCCCATTGTATAGTTTTTGATGAATGTATGCTTGCGCAGCGGCGCCATGAAGCATTTGCCAATTCTGCACGACAACTTCAAGCAGTCCAAGCATCAAGAGAACCGAAACCGGCAGCAATAGCCAAGCCCGAAGCCAAAGTCCTATGCTTTTTAATTGAAGCATGTGTTCATCAAAAAGTCAGAGTATCACAGCCGCTCCAGCAGCGCCCGCACCTGCCGCGTCAGGTCCTCGCGCGAGCCGGTGTTGTGCAGCACACCATCGAAATGTGGGTAGTCGTCCATAGCGGTTTCGCTAGGGTGGTTGTCGTCGCGGGTGCCGTCGCCGCGCTGGTGCAGCGGGTCGCCTTCCACGCGCAGCATCAGGCCGCCGCGGGCCCGGATGGGGTCGGCCTCGTTGGCGAAGCGCACATCGGGCACCAGCACGAAGGCATCGCCCGGCAGGCCGGCAAAAAAGGCATCAACCCACACCAGCGGTTCCCAGGCGCGCAGGGCGCTGCCCACCTGCTGCAGCATCTCGCCCCGCGTGCGGCGGAAGGTGGGCACCAACTCGGCCTTGCCGCGCTGGGTGTAGTAGGGCGCCACGTCCTCGCCGGTGAGGGCGGCGCACACCGATTTAATCGAGTCGCCAAAAGAGCGAATTTGCCACTGGCGCTCGGGCTGCAGCTGTTGCAGGATGCGGGCTACGGTGTCTTTGCCGCTGCCGCGGCGGCCAGAGAGGCCAATTAAGTGAATCATGTTGGTGCTTGGTTGTTGGTGCCCGGTGCTTGGTCATTGAAGGGCCTGGGCTACTCAGCTACAAACCAAGCGCCAGGCACCAACAACCAAGCACCAATCACAAAAACGCCTTCAACTCGCTCAGGCAGCTGATTTCGTGCGTGGTTTGGGCAAAGTGGCGGCGCTTCTCGGGGTTGAAATACACTTGGTCGATACCAGCGTTGTAGGCGCCCAATACGTCGCATTCGAGGTTGTCGCCAATCATGAGGCTTTCAGCGGCCGCGGCGCCGGTGTGGGCCAGCGCGTGCTGAAACATGCGCGGGTCGGGCTTGAGGTGGCCGCTGTGCTCGGAGGTGATGAGCGACTCGAAGTACTGCGTCAGGTTTGATGAGGCCAGCTTGATGGCTTGAATATCGTTGAAGCCATTGGTGATGAGGTGCAGCCGGTACTTGGGTTTCAGGTAGTCGAGCACCTCGTGGGTATAGGGAAACACGGCCGATTTCAGCGGCAGCAAGTCGGTGAATTCGGTTGAGATGCTGGCGGGCACCTGGTCTTCGGGCACACCCAGCTTGTCAAAGGTGCGCGCAAACCGCACCTCGCGCAGCTGCGTCTGCGAAATTTTGCCGGCCTGGTACATGCGCCACAGCGCGTGGTTGACGTCACTGTACACCTGAATGAACTGCGCCGCCGAAAACGTCCCGAAACGCGCAAAATCGTGCTGCATATACAGCGTGTGCAGCGTGTCGTGGGCATTTTTCTCAAAATCCCACAGCGTGTGGTCGAGGTCGAAGAAGAGGTGGCGGTATTTCATTCTGGATATGGGTTGTTGGGCGTCAGCTGTTAGGCAGGTACGAAAGGCCATTGGTGCTGACAACCGACAACCAGCGACTAAAATTACACCGAACCCGCCAGCGCCATGCTGAGCACGCCCGCCAGCATAATGCCCTTGCACAGCGTGCTGAGCGTATGAAAATGCCGCCGCCGGTCGGCCCGCAGCAGGAGGCGCGCCAGCTGGGCCAGGGGCAGCAACACCAGCAGCGCCAGCCAGGTGCCCAGCGGCCAGTGCCCGCTGCTAAACAAGCGCGCCGTGGCGCCCAGCGTGAGCAGGGCCAGGCAGGCCAAGAAGAAGCCCGTCACCCATTTGGTGCGGGCCACGCCCCAAACGAGCGGCAGCGTGCGGCAGCCGTGCTGGGCGTCGCCGCGCATGTCTTCGATGTCTTTCACAATCTCGCGCACCATGGTGAGCAGGAAAGCAGCCAGCGCGTAGGGCCACACCACGCTGTGGGTTTCGTGGTGCGCCAGCTGCCACTGCAGTTCCGGCAGCAGCACCAGCGCCGCCGTGAGCGTGGCAATGCTGGCGTTGCCCACCAGCGCCACCCGCTTGAACCGCGCCGAGTAGCCCCACAGCAGCAGCGCCGTGCCCAGCGTGACGAGGCCCAGCACCGGGTGCAGCCAGCCAGCCAGCAGCACCCCGGTGCCGCTGAGCAGCATGTGGGCCAGCATGGCCTTGCGGCGGTTCACCACGCGGCCCACCACCAGCCGGTCGGGCCGGTTGATGGCGTCTATTTTGACGTCGTAGTAATCGTTGATGATGTAGCCGGCCGCGGCCACCAGCAGGGCCGACAGCACCAGCGCTCCGAAGCGCGCATCCAGCAACGACGCGCGCAGCGGCGCCCCGGGCAGCAGCAAGCCCGCCCGCACCAGCACCATGCACAGCAGCATAATGAGCAGGTTGGGCCAGCGCACCAGCGTGGGCAGGGCCGTGCGCAGCCGCTCTGGCGCGGGCGGGGCAGCGGCAGACGGCGGCTTGGGTGAGGGCGAGTTCATGGGTGGGGCGGCGTGGTGCAAAGGTCGGAGAAACCAACGGCCCCGCGCCACGGCGGCCGCGCCGGGCAACAAAAAAGCTTCTCCGAGACGGGAGAAGCTTTCTGGGCGGCAGATGCCGCTGGGGTTTAGGCGAGGTAGCTCAGATTTTGCGCACGTTCACGGCGTTGATGCCCTTGCGGCCTTCCTGTGTTTCGAATTCCACCCGGTCGTTTTGCTGCACCGTGAGGCCGTTGAGGCCGGTTACGTGAACGAAGAAGTCCTGTTTGGTTTCGTCGTCGGTGACGAAGCCGTACCCTTTGGCCTCGTTAAAAAATTTGATGGTGCCGGTTTTCATGCAAAAACAACTAAAAATGGAAAGGTGAAACAACTGCCGGGTAAAGGCGACGGCAAGGCCTGGAATGGGGTGGCACACCCCGTTCAGGGCAACTTACGCGGGAAAGCGGCCCGGGGTTGGCACCGGGCCCCAGGCGGGGCCGTGGGCTATTGGTTATCGCGCCATTCGTACACCCACTTGGCCTGGATTTGCTCCAGGTGGCCTTCGTTGGCCTGCTCGCGGGTGCCCTCAAAATTGTCGAGGCTCAGCACCCAGTCAATCAGGTCGGTGAAGCGGATGCGGTAGATTTTGGCCTCGGTGAAGTCGTCGCCGAACTTCTCGTAGAGCGCCATGGCAATGTCCTCGTGGTCGGCCCAGTGCATGGGCGGCTCAAAGTGGTTCATTTCAGAAGGGTTGAGTTTTGAGGGTTGAATGTTGAATGATAAGATGAGTGAGCAGCTATTGAACTCGACGAGTTGCTTCGTAGTCAAAGTGACGAGAGCAAGCCATTGAACCCTCAAAACTCAACATTCAACACTTCCAGAATTAGTGTCCCAAAAAGTGTTGGGGCGGGATGGTGACGACCAGCTGCATGTCCTTGTCTACCACGCACTGGCAGGCCAGGCGGGAGTTGATGCGCGGGTTTTCGGCGCGGTCGATGAAGTCTTCTTCCTTGTCCGAAATCTCGGGCAGGTCGTCGCCGCCGGTATTCACGTAGATGTGGCAGGTGCTGCAGCCGCACACGCCGCCGCAGTTGTGCTGCAGCTGAATGCCGTTGTTGAGGGCCACGTCGAGCACCGATTCGCCGGCGGCCGCCACGTGGGTTTGGGCCGGCTGGCCGTCGCTGAACTGGAAGGTGATGGTGGTGGCAGGAACAGACAAAACAGGAAACTTATAAGTCGAAAAAACACGGCGTTTGCAGCCGCAAAGGTACTCCGCCCGGCCCCGGCATCAAAGCTGCGCCTGAATGCTGGCCGTGAGCTGCGCGTAGAGCGTCTGCCAGGCCGGGTGCGCCGCCAGCGCCGCCGTGTGGGCGGCCAGCGTGGGTGCGTCGCGCCGCACGGCCGGCCCGGTTTGCACCGTGAAGGGCGGGTGGGCGAGGGCTTTGTCCACGGTTTCGCGCACCAGCGGGGCCAGCAATTCCGGCGGCAAGGCGGCTTCGGCCAGCAGAGCATCGGCAATGCCCAACAGGTGGTTGGTGAAATTGTTGGCAAACACCGCCGCTACGTGCAGCTTCAGCCGCTGGGCCGAGTCGAGCCGGCGCACGTGCCGGCTGAGGCTGTGGGCCAGTTGCAGCAAGGTGGCTTCCGAAGCTGCGTCACCGGCTTCCACGCACAGCGGCACGGTGGGCCAGTCGATGTCCCGGCCGGGGCTGAAGGTTTGCAGCGGATACAGCACCCCGCCCCGCACGGCCGGCTGCGCCTCAAAAACCGATAGCGGCAGTGCCCCAGCCAAATGCACCACCAGCGCGCCCGCGGGCCAGGCGGCGGCGGCCAGCAGGGGTGCCACGGCGGCGTCGGGCACGGCCAGCAGGTACACATCGGCCGGCGGCAGGGGAGGAGTGAGGGCGGGCAGCACCAGCGTCCCGGGCAGCGGGGCCGCCAGCGCCTGGGCGGGCGCCAGGCGGCGGTTCCAGACAAAAACGACCTGATGGCCGGCGGCTACCAGCGCCGGGGCCAGGTGGCGGGCCACCCGTCCGGCACCGAAGATGCCGATGCGCAGAACAGGAACAGATGCGGATGTTTCCAATCGAAAATCAGGTGCTTGATGTGCTGAAAAAGAAAGTAGTAAGGCGGGGGTAAGCCATTAAAAAAGTCTTAACCCGCGGCATGTATGGTAAAAGTTTAGCAACTTG
The DNA here is from genome assembly GCF_022811645.1 of Hymenobacter monticola. Lineage (NCBI taxonomy): Bacteria > Pseudomonadati > Bacteroidota > Cytophagia > Cytophagales > Hymenobacteraceae > Hymenobacter > Hymenobacter monticola. The sequence continues at coordinate 2,327,124 of NZ_CP094534.1, forward strand.
TACCCTCAAAACTACTGTGGACGGTCCCGGCCCACCCGGGCTTCATGCTGAAGTTGCGTATTTCCCCTTTTCTTTCCCTTTTTCCTTTTTGTATTCACCCATTTTACCCCTTTTTCTATGAACCACCAATACGACCGCACGGGGCCAACCTCGCGCCTGCGGCACTGGGCTTTGGCTGCCTTGCTGGCAACCGGGGCCGTTGGCTCGGCGCATGCGCAGCTGGGTTACGCTGCCGCTAACGTCACCAACACGGCCGGCACCTACACCGACCTGGGCACCTCCGGCACGGCCATCAGCACGGCCAACAACGACGACGCCAACTCGGCCGCTACGCCCATTGGCTTCAACTTCGTGTTCAACGGCACGACGTTCACCAACTTCGTGCTCAACACCAACGGCTTCATCAAGCTGGGTGGCACGGCTCCCACCGGTGCGCAGTACACCGACGGCGGCCAGAGCATCATCAACGGACCCATCGACGGGCCCGACACCAACCTGATTCTGCCTTTCAACCAGGACCTCGGCCCCGGCTCGGCCGGCAGTACTGAGTACCGCGTGACCACTACGGGCACTTCGCCCAACCAGGTGTGCACCATTCAGTGGAAAAACGTGTCGGACAAGGCCCGCGGCGCCATTGGCACCCAGTACGCCAACTTCTCCTTCCAGGCCAAGCTTTACGAAAGCTCGAACCAAATCGAGTTCGTGTACGGCACGGCCACGCCCGGTGCCACCAGCGCCGACGTCGCCAAGTTCTGCTTGGTGGGCATCAAGGGCTCTACTACCGCGGCTTCCATTCTGGGTACGAAGGCTTCGACCACGCCGTGGTCGGGCACTGTATTTGCCGCTGGCGCCTATACCGCCAACGGCCATAACGTGCGCGTGACGCAACTGCCCGACCCGGGCCGTACTTACCGCTTCAGCATCCCGGTGGCCAACGACGCCGCAGTGTCGGCCATTCAGGGCTACGCTTCGGTGATTGTGCCCGCCAACAACCCCGTTACGCTGCGCGCCGTGGTGCGCAACGCCGGTACTACCGCCCTGACCACGGCCACCGCCGTGACACTGACCATCAGCGGCGCCAATACCTACACTGCTACGCAAAACATCGCCACCATCGCCCTCAATGGTTCGGGTGTGGCCACGTTCTCAGGCATCACGCTGGCCAACGCCGGCCAGAACACGGTAACCATCTCGGTGCCCAGCGACGGCAACAACACCAACAACACGTTGTCGCAGACGATGGAAACCAGCGCGACTACGTTCTCGGCCGCTACCCCGAACGCCTTGGCTGCCAACAGCGGTTTCCAGGCCGGCGAGGATGGCTACTACGCCACCAAGATGACCCTGAACACCCCGCGCAGCATCACGGCCGTAACGGCCCTGCTGACCGATGTGGGCAACCAGGCCACGGCCAAAACCTCGGTGGGTGAGCGCGTGTACGGCGTGGTGATTAACGCCACGACCGGTGCCGTGCTGGCCCGTTCGGCTGACTATACCATCACGGCGGCTGACTTCAACGTCTTCCACACGTTCACTTTCGCCGCGCCGGCCACGGTGCCGGCCGGCGACGTGCTCATCGGCATGGGCCAGGCGGCTTCCACCGGTACGCTGCCGTTCTATCCCTTTGGCGTGCAAGCCGAAGACCCTAACCGCCCCAATACTTATTACATTGGCGACGTAGTAGCAGTTGCGCCTCCCACGGCTGCCCTGACGGCTGCTACCCAAACCGGCTTCAAGTTTCCCTTCGGTGCCATCACGGCAGCTCCGGCCAACAACGACCTGGCTGTGAACGAGATTCAGGGCTACGGCTCTATCGCCGTGCCTGCGGGCAACCCGTTCACCCTGCGCGCCGTGGTGCGCAACGCCGGTATTGTTGCCGTTTCGGCCCCGGTGACGGTGACGCTGACCATCAGCGGCGCCAACACTTTCACCCAGACGCAGACCCTGACGTCGCTGGCCGTGGGCGCTACCAGCGTCGTGACCTTCAGCAACATCAGCCTGACCAACGTGGGCGCCAACACGGTGACTGTGACCTTGCCCAACGACGACGTGGCCGGCAATAACACGGTGACCCAGGCCATGGCCACCAGCGCCACGCGCTTCTCGCACATTGTGGCTGGGGTGCCCCCGGTTAGTGCTTACGGTGTTACGCCGGGTGCCGCCGCCACTACGCGCGCTTATTGCGTGAAGTACACGGTGAATACCCCGCGCGACGTGACGGCCGTGCGTGCTTTCATCTACAACGACCCGAATCTGGTGACCCGCAACACGAACGTGTACGGCGTGGTGCTGAACCCGACCACCGGCGCGGTTATCGCGCGCTCGGCCGACTACGCCATCACGACTGCCGACCTGGGCCAATTGCACACCTTCAACCTGTCGGGCAGCGTGCCCGCCGGCGATTTCCTCGTGGGGATGGCCATTGTGGTACCCGCGGGTGCTTCCACCGACATTGTGTACCCCATGGCTTACCAGTCGGAAGTGCCGGCCCGCACGGGTATGTTCTACTCGGCTAACATCACCACGCCGGCGGCTCCTGTTGATGTAGCGACGCTGAACGTTCGCTTCATGCTGGAGGCTGAAACGGCTGCTCCCGCTACCTGCCCGGTGCCCACGGCCTTCGTTTCGACGGGCTCGACGCCCACCACGGCTTCGTTCAGCTTCACGGCCGCCGCTGGCGCCACCGGCTACCAGATTGTGTACGGCCCGCAAGGCTTCACCCCGGGCGGTGCCAACAGCACCACCTCGCCCACCTTCACCGGCACCACCTACACGCTGAGCGGCCTGACGGGCGGCACGACCTACGAGTTCTACATCCGCACGATTTGCAGCGCCACCGACCAGAGCGCTTACGCCGGCCCGGTGCGCGTCATCACGGCCTGCACGCCGCCGGTTATCAGCACTTACCCCTACGCCCAGAACTTCGACGTGATTACGGCTGGCCAAACGCTGCCTTGCGGCATCACCGTGCTGGACAGCAACAACGACGGCTTCACCTGGCGCGCCACGGGTACCGTGGATGCCAGCCTCGCCACGGGCAACATCTCGCGCTCGAGCCCGAACGCCATGGTGTATAGCTACAACTCGGCCGACGTGACGGTGGGTGCCAACGACTGGTTCTTCAGCCCGGCCCTGACCATGAACAACACGCAGCGCTACCGCTTGCAGTTCTACTTCCGCGCCGCCGCCGGCTACCCCGAAGGCCTGGAAGTGAAGTACGGCACGGCAGCTACCGCCGCTGGCCAGACGACCACCATCTACACCAACACCAACATCACGAGCACGCTGTACCGTCCGGCCAACAACACCACCACGCCGGTAGTAGCCGACATCACGCCTGCCAACGGCACGTATTACATCGGCTTCCACGCCATCAGCGCTGCCAGCTCGGGCTTCCTGGCCGTGGACGACCTCACAATTTCGGCCGGTCCGCTGGCTACTTCGGAGGCGCTGAAGCGCGCCGTGAGCGTGTTCCCGAACCCGTCGAACACGGGCGTGTTCAACCTGGAAATCCACGGTGCCAACGCCAAGCAGGCGCTGGTGGTGGAAGTGACCAACATGCTGGGCCAGCGCGTGTACACGGGCACGGCCAAGGACAACTTCCAGAACAGCGTGAACCTGTCGAGCCTGCAGTCGGGCATCTACTCCATCACCGTGCGCAACGGCCAGGAGTACACCCAGCAGCAGATTGCGATTGTGAAGTAAGCTGCGGCTGATTTCTTGTTAAGGCAAAAGGGCCGCCCGTTTGGGCGGCCCTTTTTGTTTGGGTGATAAGACCGTTACTGAGCTCCCAGCTTTTGGGGTCTTCGTCCGTGGAGGCCGGTTGAACGACGTTGGGGCGGGGCCTGCCCCTGCCCGTTCGTCAAACGAAATTGTTAAACCGGCACGAATAGCCGGGCGGGGGCAAGCCCCGCCCCTACGTCGTTTGAACAAGCATCAGTGTCAAGAAATACATCGGATTGAAGCGCAACCTCCGGCCTATTCGGAAGCCCACTTCGCTTTAGCAGGAAGTACTTCCGGTACATGTAAAAGCCCACCCCGCCGAGACGGGATGGGCTTTTGGCATTTCAGCAGCAAGCTGCGGCTAGCTCACCGGTTGGGGGCGGGCGGCCCGGCGGCCGGCTTCTTCGGTAGCTTGGGCTTCGGGGGCTTCGTCGGCCACCACGCCTTTGCCGCCGCGCTGGCGCACACTCAGGCCGAAGCCTAGGGCCATGAGCAGGGTGCCGCTCCAAAGCAGGTTGATGAAGGGCTTTTCCATGGCCTTGAGGATGACGTAGTCCTTTTGGGTGGTGCTCACGCCGAAGGTGAACTTGCCGGCCGTGGGGTCGATGGCGTTGAGGGTAAGGCGCACGCCGAGGTCTTCCACCTCGTCGGGCACGCGGCCTACCATGCGGTTGCGCACTACAAACACGGGGTGGGCGTGGTACTGGCGCTTCTCACCGGTCACAATCATGTCGGCCTGCAGGGCCAGGTCGCCCTTTTGCAGGTTGAGGCCGGCGGTTTCGTGGGCCGGCTCAATGGCCCGGAACACGGCAAAGTAGTCGTTCAGGAAAATAGTGTCGCCCACGGCCAGCACGTGCTCGGTGGCCTCGCTCCAGGGCTTCTCCTTGCGCGGGTCGAGCACAGAGCTCACGTGGGTGTAGATGTCGTGGCCCCAGAACTTCTTGATGGCCGGCGAGGCCAGCAGGCCGCCGCCTTCGCCGCCGCCCATCTCGTCGTTCACCTGCGCGCGCGGGTATAGTGCAAACTGCTCGCCCGACTTCACATTCTTGTAGTTGATGCGGTAGTAGGTGTTTTCGGGCAGGATGTTCACCGTGTCGCCGGTCTTGTAGTAGGTCTTGCCGTCGACGGCAATGGGGGCGCGGGCCAGGGCTTTGTACTCGTCGTCGGTGCGGTAGAGGAACTGCTTGTCGACGTAGCCGGGCACGCCGGGCACCTCATAAAACTGGCCGGTGTAGGTGAGCTGGTAGCCGTGCATGGGCGTGGTTTCGTTGCGCCACAGCAGCACGTTGTCGCGGTTCAGGTCCTCGCTGAACTCGCGCGAGTACAGCAGGCCCGATACGTTGCGCGAAATGATGTTAGAGTAGCCCGCCGAGGCCAGAATGCCCAGCAGCATCAAGGCAATGCCCAAGTGGGCCACCGCGCCGCCCGAGAGGCGGACGCCGCGCCGCAGCAGGGTGAAAATCATCCCAAAGTTGGCCAGCACCCCAAACAGGCCCGCCAGCGTGAGCACCACGTAGGGTGCCGATATGGTGAGGCCATTGTAGCGCACCAGCAGTACCACCAGGGCCGTGCCCAGCAGGGCCAGCAGCGTGGGCGCGGTGAGCGAATTAATGACGGTTTCGCGGTTGTTGCGCTGCCACCACATTATCTGGGCGATGCCCGAGAGCAGGGCCACGCCCACGCCCATCCAGAGCTGCAGCTTGGAATAGTGGGCAATCTGGTCGGCGGGCAGGGCCACGTTGGTTTTGATGCCAATCAGTCCCATGAAGGAGTTATACACCGGAATGCTGGTGGTGAACAGCACCTGGAAGGCGCCCAGGCACAGCACCGTGGCCCCCACAAACACCCACAGCTCGGGGTTATACGCCGTCAGCTCTTTGGGCGAAACCGGAATCTCTTTCCAGCGCGAAATCAGCAGCGCCACCGCCAGCACCGCAAAGGCTGCGAGGTAGATGAACAGCTGTCCGCTCAGGCCCAAATCCGTGAAGGAGTGCACCGAGGCATTGCCCAGCACGCCCGAGCGGGTGAGGAAAGTGGCGTAAAGAATAAGCACGAATGTGGCTACCACCAGCGCAAAAGCGGTGCGCAGGCCGGTGCGGCGCTTCTGCCACAGCACCAAGGCGTGCAAGGAGGCCACCAGCACCAGCCAAGGAATGTACACGGCGTTTTCGACGGGGTCCCAGTTCCAGTAGCCGCCGAAGTTCAGGGTTTCATAGGCCCAGTAGGCGCCCATCACCACGCCCACACCCAACACGCCGCCGCCCACCAGCGTCCAGGGCAGGGCGGGCTTCACCCAACTGGTGAGCTCACGCTTCCAGAGGGCCGCGATGGCGAAGGCGAAGGGCACCAGCGTGAGCGCGAAGCCCAGGAACAGCGTGGGCGGGTGAATCACCATCCAGTAGTTCTGCAGCAGGGCGTTGAGGCCGGTGCCGTCTTTGGGCACGAAGTTGGGGTTCATCTTCCACACCGGTAGGTCGGTGAGGAACTCGCGCAGCAGGATGAAAGGGGAGGAGCCCACCTTCACGCCACCCAGCACCACGCCCAGAATCATGCTCACCAGAAACAGCTGCACACCGCTGAACACGGCCATCACCGGTGCCTCCCACTTGCGGTTGAAGCGCATGATGCAGAAGCCCAGCAGCACCTGCCAGAATATCCAGAGCAGGAACGAGCCCTCCTGGCCTTCCCAGAAGCAGGAAATCATGTACTCCACCGGCAGGTGGTTGGAACTGTGGCTCCAGGCGTAGTAGTACTCGTAGCGGTGGGCGTGAATGATGTTGAACAAGCACCCGATGACCACGAAAACAGCCGCGCCGTGCACGAAAAACGCGCCCCGGGCCAGCCGCCGCCAACTGGCGTCTTCCTCACCCAGCGCCCGGCCCCGCGAAGCCTGAAAGTAGCCGTACGCGGCCACCAAAGCCGCCGCAAACGCCAAGATGACGCTCAGGTGGCCGATTTGTCCTACTAATAAGTTCATAAGCTAAAGAATATCCGGCAAATTTACGGCCGCGCCGCCGGAGCCGGGAGCTTCAACAACAACCGGTCGGTGAAAAAGGCGCCCCGCGGCGGATGACAAGTGATTTCAACGGCAATTTTTTCCAGGCCTGCGTCCTGCCACTTGCGCACGGGCACCTCGGCCTGGCGCGCATCGCCGGGCTGATTAACGAGCTGCCGGGCCAGCAGCACCCGCCCGGTGCCCGGGTCGGTGATGATGACCGACAGGCGGGCCTTGTTCGGGTATTTGCGCAGGGGCAGCGTCACCACGTCGGTGCGCGGGGCGGTGCCGGGCAGAGGCGCGGTGGCAGCGGTGCCGTAGGCGTACCACCACTGGCGCAGGCGGTCGGCGGCCGGGCCGGCATCGGCGCGGGTGGTCACCACCTGGTAGTCGTAGATGCCGGGACCGGGCAGCGTGTCGGCCACGGCGTAGGCGGTTTCAGGGCGGCCGTAGGTGTCGCGGCGCACGGGCACGTAACGCACCTCGGTGCTGCGGTACTGATGAATCTCGCGGCGCATCACCCGGCAGCCGGGCGTGCTGGCCAGCGAATCGGGCACGGTCCAGCGCAGCTCTACGACGCGGCTGGCGGTGGGCAGCAGGCGGGTAGGGTTGGGCGGGAAGTAGCTCACGGGCATGCCGGTGGCGGTCTGGCTCACTTGCAGCGTAAACTGGCAGAAGTCCTTGAGGTAGCCGTCCACGTCGAGCAGGTAGGGCTGGCCGGCGCGCAGCGAATCCAGCGTCACAAACACGTCGTCCTGGGTGCCCAGGGAGGTACAGCTCAGAATGCGGTAGGTGGCCGGCTGGCAGGGCGTGCCCATGAGCACCACCAGCTGCACACCGCGCACGTCGCGGCACTTCTGCCCGCCAATGTTGATGAAATAGCGCCCCGCTGTTTTGGGTGTGAACTCAAACCATTGGTCGTTGTGGTACTCGATGCATTTACCGGTCAGACGCTCATCTACACAGCTGCGCTGCACGGTGCAGCCGGTGGTGCTGGAAGTCACAGTTTCTTCCGGGCGCAGCACGCGCCGGTTTTCGATGTTGTCGTTGGGCGCCTGGGCCGCGGCGGTAGCGAAGAAGCAAACCACCAGCCCCAATGAAAAAAGCACCCGGTTTCCGAAGCGACGTATCGTTTCAGAAACCGGGTGCCGGGGTGCTTGCGGGCGGGCCAACTACTACTGAACCGAAGCCGTGGCGCCTTCCAAATCCTTCTTCACGTATTTGCTGGGGCACTTCAGTAGAATTTGGTCGGCCATGAACACGTCACCCTTCATGGCGCCGGTGATGACCACTTGCTCTGAAGCGTCGAAATCTTGGGGCTTGGGGTTATTGTACACCACGCGCTGGGCAATCTGGGTGCTGTCCACGAGCGTGAAGGCGAAGTAGTTGGGGTCTTTCAGCGGGTCGTATTCCAGGCCCACGGGCTGCTTGCGGGCGTCGCGCGGGAGGCGACCCACCACGTGCACCTTGGTGGTGTTGCCCTCGGCGGCGCGGGCGCGGGCCTCGCCAAAGCCTACGTACATGCTGGCGTCGGCGGTGGTGCTGAGGATGATGGCGGCGGCCACCGCGATGATGGCAATGATAAACAGGCTAGACTTTTTCATTGTGAATCAGCAACAGGTTTGGGACGCGGGTGGTGCCGCGCAATGGCGAAAAAATCAGGAATTAGCTTCTTTTTCCAGTTTACTCACCTTCCGGTCGAGGGAGAACAAATACACCAACAAGCCGGCCACGATGATGACCACCACCGCCACCACCACGTAAATCTTACCGTTCTGGCGTAAGGTATCGGCCATGTCCACGCCGTCGGGCGTGGGGGCCTGGGCTGCCGCCCGTTGGGCGAATTGAAACAACAAAACCAGGAGGGCGCACGCGCGCAAAACGCTATTTTTCATCGTTGCGAATTTTCAGAAATTCCAGCCGGCTGCTGATTTGCGTCAGCCAGAAGGCAAAAAGTACCCAGCCGATGACGGCGGTGTAGAACACGGGCCGCATGGTGCTGTCAAGGTCGTATTGGTTGAAGCCGGGGTTGCCGGTTTGGCCGGGGTGCAGGCTGTTGCCCGACACGCGGGGCAGCACAAACAGCAGCGGAATGGCCGCCGCAAACGCGAAAATGTTGTAGATGGCCGACACCCGCGCCCGCTGCTGCTCGTCGCGGAACGAGCCGCGCAGTATCAGGTAGGCGCCGTAGATGAGCAGGGCCACGGCCGCCCCGTTGAGGCGCGGGTCCTCCTTCACCCACCACGAGCCCCAGGTGAAGCGGGCCCACAGGCTGCCCGTCATCAACCCCAGCACGCCCAGCACAATGCCGCTTTTCACCGCTTCGTGGGCCAGCACGTCGAGCCGTGTCGACGGATTGCGCAGGTACAGAATGGAATACCACACCGACACCATGAGCACCATGAACATGGAAAACCACATCGGCACGTGGAAAAACAGGTTGCGGATGCTCTCGTTCACAATGGGCAGGCGCGGCACCGGAATCAGCAGCCCGGCCACCGAGCCGGCCAGCAGCAGCACCGCCGTCAGCGCCTTCCACAGCATGCCCGGGGTGCGCTGCTCAATCAGCCGCTGGCCGCCCCAGATGCCCCCCACCGTGAAGGCGAGGCCCACAATGCTGCCAATGATTTTTGCGGTCGTCATACTATTCAACTGCTTGCGGCGCGGCTTAGCCCCGCCATAAAAAAGGAAACAACACGTACGAGGCTGCGCCCACTATCATATTGAGCGCCAGCAGCGTCAGCAACGACTGCTGGCTCACGCCGCGGTCCAGCCCGTCCAGCGCGTTCTTGCTCACCTTAATGAGCAGCAGCAGCATGGGCACCATCAGCGGGAAGCCCAGAATGGCCATGAGCGTGGCGCCGTTGCCACCGGCCTTGGCCGCAATGCCCGACACCAGCGTGAGCGTGGTAGCAAAACCCACGGCGCCCAGCAGCAAGTTCAGCACGAACAGCGCCGGGTCCTGAATGGGGTTGCCCAGAAAAACCGTGTAGAGAAACAAGCCGAGTAAGGCCACCGCGGTGAGCAGCAGAGCGTTGTAAATAATTTTGGCCAGAATGACGGCCTGGGGCCGCACCAGTGTGTAGTAATACAGCCGCTGGCCGGGGCTTTCCTGCATAAAGCCCTTGGCCACGGCATTGAGGGCGGCAAAGAGCAAAATGACCCACAGCAGGGCGTTCCAGGCCGGCGGTGGGGGCGTGCCACCGCGCAGGCTGAAGCTCAGGAAGCACACAAACACCGTGCTGCCCACGTAGAGCAGCAGCCCCCCCAGTGCCGCCCGCTGCCGCCATTCCAAGCGGAAGTCTTTGGCTAGCAGGGTGGAAATTTCGCGGAGTAGGGGCACAGTCGAAGGCTACGGTTCGGGCCGCAAAGATACGCCAGACCCGACCCGAATTATTCTCCCACCCGCACTTTTGCCGTGGCCGTTCGGTCTTGCTGGCTCACCGTCAGCACGTAGAGACCCGGCGGCAACTGCCCCGTCGGTACCGTGAGTTGGGCATTGCTGGGCGTGGTTTCGGTGGTGTAAACTGATTGCCCTAACGCATTGCGCAGCGTCAGGCTGGCCGAGGCGCTGGAGGGCAGGCGAATAGTCAGCGCTTCATGTACCGGGTTTGGGTAAGCGGCTAGTTCCAGAACCGCCGCAGCCTGACGTGCCTCCAATACGCTGGTGGCGCGCATAGGCATAAAGTTGAGCAAGCCAAGCGCCGCTTGGTCTACCTGGTGCACGATGTGGCTTTCGGCCACGGCGGCCGAGTTGGTACCCCAGTCGTTGTTCTGGGCCAGCATGTTGTCGGGCATGTTCAGGTAAAAGTCGTATACTTGGCCACCGTTGCCGTTGTTATAGAACTGGTTGAGGCCCACGTTGAGGCTGTCGGCACTGCTCACGTTGCCGAAGCTCATAGTGGGGCCGGGGTTGGTGCTGGTGCTTGAGGTGCGCAGCACCGTCACGCCCCACAGGTTGCCGCGCAGCACGTTGCGGCTGGCAACGCCGGTGAGCGTAGCGTTGCCCTGCAGGTTGATGCCGCTCCCACCGGTATTGGCGTTGGGGTTGATGTTGTTGTTCTCTATAACGTTGCGGGTGATGACCGCCTGAATGCCTGGTCCCTGCAGCACAATGCCATAGCGGTTGTTGGCAATGCGGTTTTGGCGGATGCGCACCACCGTATTGCCAGACACGCCCAGCAAGTTGGACACCGCCACACCGCCAGCCATATTGTATGGCCCCCCGATAACCTGGCAGCGCTCAATCACAATGGGCGTAGCGCCACCAATGCCCAGGTTAATCTGTGGGGTGTTGGCATTCTCGGTGTCGTTGTTCCGAAACAGGCAGTTCTGAATCACCGGCGAGGTATTGCGGTTGGACGGACTCTGGACGCCCGCGCGGGCGTTGGCATAAATGCGGCAATTGAGAATGCGCGGCGCCCCGCCCGACGGGCTGATGGCCCCGCTGTTGGTGGCGGTGCTGCCAATGCGCGCCACTTGGTAGCGCACCACGCAGCTATCCAGCAACAAGTCATTATCAAGAATGCGAATGCCGCCGCCATACTCCACAATGGTTTTGCGCAGCCGCGAGCCCTGGCTGGTGGCCGAAAACGTGAGCCCGCTAAACGGCGCCGTGCTGGCCTGCGCCGTGATTTTCACCGAGTCGCGCGGGTTCACCAGCAGCACGCCATCCACCGTGAGCAGGGCCGCCGCGGCCACGCGCAAGGTGGCGTTGGTGGTGATGGAGAGCGTATCGGTGGGGCTGAGGCGCAGGTTGCCGTTCACGGCGTAGGTGCCCGGGCCGGTGAGCACCACGTTGGAGCCGGTGGCAGCCGCCAGCTGGGCCAGCGTCCAGCGCACGCCGGTGCCGGGCGTCTGGTACTGGGCAAAAGCACTGGAAGCAGCCAGCGTGAGCAGGGCGGAGAGTAGCAGCTTTTTCATAGCGGAAAGGGCTTGGTGGACGACGGGCGAAGAACGGAAGTGCCAGGTTACCGGGCCGATGCAATATACAAAAAGGCTCCTGGCAACGAAGCCAGGAGCCTTTTCAACGCAATGACGAATTAAGCGCTAACAGTTAAAAGTCGTAGCCGAGCGTGAAGTAGAATTTTGGCCCCTTGGTTGTATAGTCTTCTTGGCCCCAGGCCACGTCTACTTTGCCGTAGAAGCCGAGCAAGGTGGTGCGCGCGCCCACGCCGTAGCCAATGAGCAAGGGGTTACGGAAGTTGATAACGGTGGCAGTGAAGTAGTTGCCATTGCCGCCCGCCTTCACGGTGTTGGCCGAGTTGTCGACGCCGAAGGGGTTGGTGCCCGAATAAGCCGTGCCGGCATCGGCGAAGCCCGTGAGCTGCAGGTTGCGGAAGAAGCCCGAGTAGATGGGCCGGTGCGCGAAGTACTGCACAATGGGAATGCGCAGCTCGCTGTTGAACAGCACGTAGCGCGGGCCGCTACGGGCGCTGTAGTTGAAGCCGCGCAGGTTGGTCACGAAGTCCTGGTTCATCACTTGGTCGGCAGCCGAGTAGCCAGGCAGGAAGCGAGCCTGGGTGTAGTCGGCGTTAAGCCAGTCGTCCATGCCGCCGATGCGGAACACCTGGGCACGCGGGCCAAAAAACTGCCCGTAGCTGGCCCGGTTGGCCCACACAATGGAGCGGCTGATTTTCTGATAGTGACGCAGGTCAATCACAAACTTGCTAAAGCTAAGGCCCTTGTCGCCCAGGCTATTCAGGCTCTGCAGGCTGGCTTTCAGGCGCGTGCCCACCACCATGTTCACGCCGGTGTTGATGCTGTTGTCGAACACCAGTTCGCCTTTGTAGCCAATGTAGTTGGTGCTTTGGTCATTGGCCGTCGATACATCGCCCAGCTGCGTGCTTGAGATATTCACAAAGCGCGGCCCGCCGCGCAGGCTCAGGTTGTGGGTGAGGGGGTAGGCAATGGTGGGCGCTACCTCGTGGCGGCCGTAACGGTAGTTATAAGAGCCAATGCCGAAGAAGTAAGCCTGCTTCTGATAGCCCACGCCCCAGTCGTAGCGCTTGGTGAGGTTGGTGTAGCCCACGCGGATGTTGCTAGTGCGCAGGTCGAACAAGCCAAAAATGCTGGCGTCGATGCGCTGGTTTTCCAGCACGTCGGTCAGTGCCGCCTTGAACTGCAGGCCCAAGCCCAGCAGCGGGTCCACGTACAGCGCCGTCGACACGTTGTCGGCCATGAAGCGCGTGTCGTACCGGAAGGGGCCCGTCAGCGGATTATCCACCTGGGACTGCGCGGTAGCGGCCGCAGCCGTCGAAGCAGCGGTGGGCGTGAGGCGCCGGCGCTTGGCGGCCGCGGCCTGGGCCGGCTCGTCTTCCTCAAATTGATAGTCGCTGGTGTTCACCTGGCCGGTCGATTTCCCCTTGGCTGGGGCATTGGCGGGCGCACTGGCGGAATCGGCCGCCGCCGCTGCCACCGACGATGGCGAAGGTGTAGGCACCGGCGCTGGCTTGGGTGGCGTCACGGTGCGCGGCGGAGCCGAACGGTCCTCCAGCGTTTGCTGGCGGGTGGTTTTGGTGAGGGGCAGGGCCGTGGGCGGCAGCGCGTACTCGGGGTAGAGATAGAGGATGTCGCGCGCCTGCGCCGGCGCCACAAACACCAGTGCCTTGGTGGTGGCGCTGTAGTCAAAATCCTGCGTGTTGGGCAGCCAACTGGTGAGAATGCCGCGCTGCTTGGTTTTGAGCGAGTAGCGGTAGATGGCCCGCACGCCGCTTTCCTCGCCCAGGTACAGAATCTCGTCGTCGGAAATGGCGCGCGGGCGCGTCTCGTTCGAAATGGTGCTCACCAGCGTCTCCACCGGAATGGCGCGGCCGTCGAGGTGGTACTCAAACAGGTCGTAGTTGTTCACCACATTCTGGAAAGTGGCCGGTCGGGCACGCCCCGCCGAGTCGAGGTAGCGGTTTGAGCTGAACACGATGCCCTGCCCGTTAGGCAAGAACACCGGCTGCACGTCGTCGAACAAGTCGTTGGTGAGCTGCTCGGCCTGCCGGCTACCGGCGCGCAGCACATAAATGTCGTTTTGCCCGTTGCACACAGCGCTAAAAGCCAGTGCCTTGCCATCGGGCGAGTAGCTCATGCTCAGCACTTGGTCGTAGGGCTCGAACAAAGAAGCGGGCCGCGAGAAGCGAATGGATTCGGCCACGCGGCGCACCAGGCCGCGGCCGTCGGCGTCGCGCAGACGCAGGGTCATTTTGCCCCGGCTCATTTCGGCCACGGCCACTTGCGCGTTGCCACGCCAGGCTATCACTGGCAGACGGGTTTCAATTTGCTGGTCGGGAGTTTTGTAGCCGCCGCGGCTCAGGGTGCGGCGGTGTGAGCCGTCGCGGTTCATCACTACTACGCGGTAGCGGCCCTGCTCATTCTGGGCGTAAGCCACCAGCTGGCCGTTGGGGCTCACCACGGGCTGCGAAAACACGTCGGCGTGGCGGTTGCGGCCGCCCAGCCGAAACTTCTTGTCGGGCTCGGTCAGCGAGGCCACGGCCGCGCCGTTCTGCTCGCGGTAGTACGCCAGCCAGTCTTTCAGAAAAACCTTAAACGGCACGTTCAGCGAGGAGCTGATGCCCACCTCAATATCGCGCGTGATGCGCGTCAGGTTCAGAATGTTCTGAATGGTGGTGTAGCCGTAGCGCTCAGCCACATAGTTCCAGATGCTCTGGCCGGCCAGCGTGGAGTTGCGCAGGAAAAACGGTGCCGTGCGGTTGCCGGTGGGGTACTGCTTCACCATGTCGCGCATGTAGCCGTCCATGTCCACGCTCCAGCCCTCGGCCGCATAGGCCGACGCTCCGCCGATAAACCAGTCGGGCAACTGGAGCAGGTAGCTGCTTTGCAGCACTTCCTTCAGCGAGCCGCCGTACATCATGTCGTTGAGCAGCACCTGAGTTATCTGGGTGCTCAGCTTGCGCTTGAACTCGGTTTCCTGGCCTTCGAAGGCAATCTGCACCTTGCTCATGCGGGCCAGCGGGGTTTCACCGCCGTTCACCTGCTGCAGGGTGGCCGTGAGGCCGATGTTGCTCTGCCGCAGGTCGCCCACCGAGTTATAGAACAGCAGCGTGGATTTCGAATAGGGATAGTAGCCAATGAGCGCCGTGATGCGCTGCAGCTCCTTCTCGGCGTACTCGGCGGCGCGGCGGGCACTGGCCTCGCCGCCTGCGTAGTACATCACGTTGAAGTTCTGGGTGCTGAGCTGCTGCCAGTTGAACTGCTTGTACTGGATGCGCACCCGCCCGAACGGTTCCTGCGCCGTCTGGGCCCGGGCCGCGGGGCTGTAAAGCAACGGCAGCAGCAGTGCCAGAGCTCCCAGCGTGCGCTTGGCGGATAATGGAATGGTCATAGAGAAGGCAACGAACAAGAGCGGATTTTAGTCCGCGGTAACGCATAGAAGTTGGCGAAGCCGGCGAAAGGTTCCGCCCCGGGAGCCAGTGGGCGCGGCCCGTTGAAGTAAAGGCATTTAGCCCGAAAATGTTCCACTGCCGCGCCGGGAATATCGGGACTCTTTCCCTGCGCTCCAATAGTACTCAAATTACGCCAACCGGCCGCAGGGCGTTGTAGCGCTGCAGGCTGGCGTCGGGCCATATTTCGGCGCGGCCTTCCAGGCAGTCGGCCAACAGCGTGGCCAGCCGCGGGGCCAGCATCACGCCCTTCGAGCCATAGCCGCCGCAAAAGCTCAGGGCCGGCACGGCAGGGTGGGGGCCCAGCAGGGGCCGGCGGTCGCGCACGGCGGGTCGCACCCCCGCCCGTTGCCCCAGCACCGCAAACGGCAAGTCGGTAATCACGCTCAGGCGCGCCGCCAGTTCCTCGCGCCCTACCGCCGTGATGCCCTCGCTGAACGGCGGCCACCGATAAGTAGCGCCCACCCGGAACTGCCCCGCGCCCAACGGCACCACGTAGGCGCCGCGGTTGAGCACCTGCGCGTCGCTCAGCCCCAGGCATTCCACGTCCAGCACCTCGCCCTGGTTAGGAGTGAGCGGCAGCCAGTCGAAATACGGGTTGCGCGCCGTCGCCGCGCCCTCGCAGCAAATGACGTGACGGGCGCGCACCTGCCCGGCATAGCTGGCGCCGTCGGCACCGATTTTCAGCTGCGTCCAGTCGAAGGCCTTGGCTCGCAGCCAGCCGGCGTTGTGGCCTTCGGTGGCCAGGGTGGCCAGCAATTCCCGCACGGCCACGTGGCCCCCACCGCGCAGCCAGGCCCCGCCGAATGGTGCGTGCACGCCGGGCAGGTTGGGGTCGGTGGTCGTCAGCTCGGCCACGAATTCGCCCCAAGGGCGGTCGGCGCTGCGGGCCAGCACGGCGTTTTGCTCTTCGAGCGAGTTGAAAAGCTTGAAAATGGGCGTTTCGTAGAAGAAAGTCTGGCCGTATCGTTGTGCCAGCTCGCGGTAGAAGGCGCCCGCGAAGGGCAGCAGCTCGGCCGCGCGCCAGGAGAGGGCAAAGCGCTTGCCCGCCACCGGGTTCATGAGCCCGGCTGCTACGTTGGAGGCGGAGTTGGCTTGGCCGGGGTCGAACACCAGCACGCGGTGGCCGCGCTCGCGCAGCACATACGCCAAGGTGGCGCCCGCAATGCCGTGGCCCACTACCAGAAAATCATAGTCCGTCATGGCTGGCAAGGTAAGGACGCTTCGCTTAATGAGGTGTCAGGTGTTCGGTGTTGGGTTTTAGGTATTGGATGTACATGAATGAACAACATCTTCCCAACACCGAATACTGAATGCCGAACACCAAATACCGAACACCCAATACCTAAAACCCGACACCCAACGCCCTTTCCCCATCGCGTCGTACCTTTCCGCATTGCTTCGAAACCCCTGCATTGTATGACTGTTGCCGGCTTTGCCTTCAATCCATTCTCCGAAAATACCTATCTGCTGATTGACTACGCCACCCGGCAGTGCGCCATCGTGGACGCCGGCTGCTACACCGCTGCCGAGCAACAAGCGCTGCGCAGCTATATCGAAACCAATCAGTTGCAGGTCAGCCTGCTGCTCAATACCCATTCCCATATCGACCACGTGCTGGGCGCGCAGTTCGTGCTCGACACCTGGCCCGGCACCCCGTTCCTGGTGCATCGCCTCGACCTGCCCACTCTGCGCGCCGTGCCCACCTACGCTTCCAACTACGGCTTCCCGCAGTACCAGCCTGCCGAGCCCACCGGCGAACTGGTGGCCGGCCAGCCCGTGCGCTTCGGCGAAACCGAGCTCGAAGTGCGCTTCACGCCGGGCCATGCACCGGGCCATGTGGTGTTTTACCACGCACCCACGGCCACCGTCATCGGCGGCGACGTGCTGTTTCAGCGCAGCATCGGGCGCACCGACCTGCCCGGCGGCAACCACGCTGAACTGATTCACAGCATCAAAACCGAGCTGTTCACCCTGCCCGACGACACGGTGGTGTACCCCGGCCACGGCCCCGCCACCACCATCGGCGACGAGCGCCGTCACAACCCGTTTCTCATTTAACAATTAACATTTATCATTTAACAATCCACCAAGGGGCCATTTCCGCCTCGTGGGTCGGGTTGAAGAAGATGAGTGGAGATGCGTGATTGTTAAATGTTAATTGATAATTGTTAAATGAAAAGACACCTGCCCAACGCCATTACCTGCCTCAACCTATTGTGCGGCTGCCTGGCGCTGACTTATATCTTCTCAGGCGACTTGGCCACGGGCGCCTGGTTTGTGGCCGCCGCCGCCGCCGCCGATTTTGCCGACGGGCTGGTGGCCCGGGCCCTGCGTGTGTCCTCAGCCATCGGCAAAGACCTGGACTCGCTGGCCGACATGGTGTCGTTTGGGGTGGTGCCGGGCGCCATTCTGTTTCACTTGCTGGGGATGGCAACCGGCCCCTTGCGGGAAACTTCAATAGCTGGCATGCCCATGGTTGCCGGAATAGTAAAAGCTGCCCATCCACCCCTGGTAGCATATGTAGGCTTTCTGGTCAGCATCTTCTCGGCCTTGCGCTTGGCCAAGTTCAACAACGACACCCGCCAAACCACTTCTTTTATCGGCCTGCCTACGCCGGCCTGTACGCTGGTGGTGGCCTCGCTGCCGCTCATTCTGGCCTACGACCAATTTGGGCTGCGCGACGTGGTGCTAAATCCGCTGGTGCTGCTGGGCCTCACGGTGCTGCTCTCGGGCCTGTTGGTGGCCGAACTGCCGCTGTTTGCGCTGAAGTTTAAAACCCTGCGCTGGGCCGATAATCGGCGCCGGTTTATTTTTCTGTTGCTGGCGGCAGGATTATTGCTAGCGCTGCGAGCCGCCGCCGTGCCCTTGGTGGTGCTGCTTTACGTGCTGCTCTCGGTGCCGAAGACGGCAGCCCGCAGCGGTTCGTGACGGCCCGTGCAATAAATAGACTATTTGATTGTTATGATAGCACTGTCGGGTGAACCTGAAGCCCGGCCGTGCTGTTGCCGGGCGAGGGAGGCGGCAGGACGTCAGGCAGGTATTTTAATGTAGTGTGTATGCGTCTTTTTTTTCTCTTCGTTGCAGTAGCGGGAATGATGGTAGGGGCGGTGGCTCCGGCGCGGGCTCAGTCGGGCGCGCTTGTCACCACGCACGGTACCATTCGCTGGGGGGGCTACACCGAGGTGCCGAGCCTCCGGGCCCGCAAGCAGAGGGTGCCCACTTTCAGCGAAGCCAAGCATGGCATGGACGAACAGGTGGGCTGGTACACGTTGCGCCTGGCGGGCGGCGCCGTGAGCCAGGGCGAACTAACAAACCTGGTATACGAGCCCTTCTCGGCTGACGACGCCAAGATGTTCGACGCCAGCCGACTGCCCGCCGGCCCTGACCCGCGCCTGAGCACCGGCACCGAAATGAAGCGCCCCGTGACGCGCCTGAGCCTGCGCCCCGTCCGCCGCAGCCCCCAAACCGGTCAGCCCGAACGCCTCGTGTCGTTCGATTACCAGTACGCGCCCGACAACAAAACCGTAGCGGCTCGCAGCACTGGTTTTCACAACTACGCCAGCAGCTCGGTGCTGCAAACCGGCGACTGGTACAAGATGGGCGTGGGCGAAAGTGGCATTTACAAGCTCGACAAAGCAGCGCTGGCCGACATGGGCCTGAATACGCAAACGCTCAACCCTAGAAACCTGCACATCTACGGCAACGCCATGGGCATTTTGCCCCAGCCCAGCTCGGTGCGGCGCCCCGATGACCTAGAGGAGAATAATATTATGTTCGTAGGCGACGGAAGCTCTACCCTCGACGACGGCGAATACTTCCTCTTTTACTCGCCCGGCCCCCACACCTGGGAGGCGCAAGGCGGCGTGTTTCGGCACCGCAACAACATCTACACCGACACGGCCTACTACTTCGTGACGGTCAACAACGCGCCCGGTCGGCGTGTGGCGCCGGCCCCGGCGGCGGCTGGGGCCATGCCTGCCAGCATCACCACCTTCACCTACCGCGACTTCGTTGAGCACGACTTGGTCAACCTGTTGCACTCGGGACGCACTTGGTTGGGCGAGGGCTTCCGGCCCGGCGGCCAGGCTCAGGCATTTTCGTTTAGCAACATTCCCGATTTGGTGGCCAATGTGCCGGTGAAGGTCACGAGCTCCCTGGTTGCTAGTAGCCTGTCGGCCAGTACGTTTCAGCTCACGCTAAACGGGGCGGCGCTGGGTACGGAAACAATACAAGAAATAAGCACGCAGGCTTTCACGCCAATTGCCAAGCAGGCCGTCACCACCCGGCAGCTCGCCTTGTCCAATCCGGGCACGGAGCTGCGGGTGGGGCTCACTTACAACAGCAACGACGGCAGTGCCAACGGCTACCTCGATTACCTGGAAATCAACGCCCAGCGCAACCTCCGCCTCAGCGATGCCCAACTGGAGTTTCGCTCGCTGAGCAACATCGGCCCGAACGCCCTCAACCAGTACATGCTGGCCAACAGCACCGGGGCGGTGGTGTGGGACGTAACCAATCCCCGTCGGCCCGCTTCCTATGTGCTGAACGGGGGCAGCTTCGTGGCTCCGGCCGATACCCTGCGTGAATTTGTGGCTTTCCTGCCCAACGGCAACCTGACGAAGAAACCCCGCAAGTTTGGCCGCGTGCCCAACCAGAACCTGCACGCCCTCGCATCGGCTGATTTGATTATCGTGACCTACCCGACGTTTCTGGGCCAGGCACAGCGGCTGGCCGACCACCGCCGCACCCACGACAACCTGCAGGCCGTGGTGGTGACCACCGCCCAGATTTACAACGAGTATGGTTCGGGCGGGCAGGACGTGACGGCCATTCGTGACTTCGTGAAGCAGATTTACGACCGTTCGCCGGCGGGCAAGCAGATGGAGCTGCTGCTGTTCGGCGACGCGTCGTACGACTACAAGTCGGACCCTTACAACCCGGATAAAACCGATGGCGTGTGGCCCGCTTGGTGGCGAAACCGGGTGCCGTTCCGCAACGATGCCGACTTTGACAAGTTCAACCAGAACTACGTGCCCACTTACGAGTCGCGCGAGTCGTTTGCGCCGTTCTACGGCGGGGTGAGCTACGCTTCCGACGACTTCTACGTGCTGCTCGACGACAACGAAGGCGAATGGCCGGAAGGCAACAGCAGTGAACTGCTGGATATGGGGGTGGGCCGCTTGCCCGTGCGCCAGCCCAAAAATCAGCTGGCCGACGTGACCCAGGCCCGCGAAATGGTCGACAAGCTTATTTCCTACGATTCGCCGCAAGGGTACGGCAAGTGGCGTAACCGCATCACGCTGGTGTCCGACGACGGCGAGGGCGACCTGTTTGTGAGCAGGGGCTCGGAAATTGTGGCCAACGGCATCCAACGCAATTACCCGGTTTACAACGTGCACAAGGTGTATCTGGACCTGTACCCGCAGGTGGCCTTGTCGGCGGGCCAACGCTCGCCCAACTGCGAGCGCGCCATCAACCAATCGGTGGAGCAGGGGTCGTTGATTGTGAACTACCTGGGCCACGGTGGCCCCAAGGGCTGGGCCGATGAGCAGATTCTGACCGATGCCTCAGTAATGCTCCTGCGCAACCCCAACAACTTCACCTTCTTCACCACCGGCACCTGCGACTTTAGCTATTTCGACAACCCGGACTTTACGTCGGCCGGCGAGAAGGCCCTGACCGACAACCCCACGGGCGGTGCCATTGGCTTGTTCACAACCACCCGCGTGGTCGACGCCGGCCAGAACGCCACCTTGAACGAAGCTTATTTCAACCGTGTGCTGCAGCCCATCAACGGCAAGATGCCGCGGATTGGCACCATCGTGATGATGAGCAAGAATGACCACCACGGAGTGGGCCCGGCATACGACCTCAACGACCGTAATTACACCCTGCTGGCCGACCCCAGCATGACGCTGGCCTACCCCGAGCAGACGGTGGTGCTCGACAGCGTGCGGCAACGGGTGCGGGGCCAGTGGCAGTCTGCCGATACGCTGCAGGCCCTGGCCCGCGTGCGGGTGCATGGCAAGGTGCTGAACGGCGGCGCGTTGAGCACAAACTTCACGGGCCAGGCGCAGGTCACCATTTACGACAAGCCTGGCACGGTGATGACCCTGGGCGACGAAATCAACGGTCCGTATGGTGCGGCCGACGGACCAAAGCCGATAGTGGTGCAGGAAAGCGTGATTTACGGCGGCCTGGCCAACGTGGTGAACGGCGAGTTCAACCTGACGTTTGTGGTGCCGAAAGACATCAACTACAACGTGGGCCTTGGCAAGGCCAGCCTCTACGCCTACGACCCCGCGCGCCGCACCGATGCCCATGGTTACCAGCTGAAACTGGTGGGCGGCGCCGATAGCAGCGCGCCCGCCGACGATACCCCGCCGGAAATCCGGCTCTTCATGGACGATGAGTCCTTTGCCTTCGGCGGTCTGACGGCGCCCAACACCACGCTGCTGGCCTTTCTCACCGACGACAACGGCATCAACACCACGGGCGCCGGCATTGGCCACGACATCACGGCCACCATCGACAACGACGTGAACAAGCAGCTGGTGCTGAATGAGAGCTATGTGTCGAGCCTAGGCGACTTCCGTTCGGGCAAAGTCACCAATCTGTTCAGGGGACTGGCCACCGGGCCGCACTCGCTGCGCCTCAAGGCCTGGGATACGTACAACAACTCGGCCGAGAAAGAAATCCAGTTTGTGGTGGCCACCAACGAGAAGCTGGCCCTCGACCACGTACTGAACTACCCCAATCCGTTTGCCAACGGCACCACGTTTATGTTCGACCACAACCAGGCGGGCGCCGAAGGGGGAATGCTTGACGTGCAAGTGCAGATTTTCACGGTGGCCGGCCGGCTGGTGCGCACGCTCACGGCGTCGGTGCCCAGCACCAAAGCGCACCAGGACGGCATTAGCTGGAACGGCCGCGACGATTTCGACGACCAACTGGCCCGTGGCGTGTACGTTTACCGCCTCAGCGTGCGTTCGGCTACTAACGGTACGGCGTCGAAATTTGAAAAGCTCGTCATCCTCAATTAATATAATCCGCTTTTATTTGCGCCCGGGCCGCGCATGGCCTTTTCTCCCACCAGTATGCAGTCACTCGTTTCCCGTTCGCGCATGGCGCTGGTTGCCGGCTTGCTGGCTTCGGCCGGCACGGCCCACGCCCAGCTCGACCCCCACGCCATCACCACGGCCGTGCCCATTCTCACCCTCAGCCCCGACGCCCGCGCCTCGGGCATGGGCGAGGCCGGCGTGGCCACTTCGCCCGATGCCAACTCGGCCTACTTCAACCCGGGCAAGCTGGGCTTTCAAAAGTATAAGTACGGGGCGTCGCTGTCGTACTCGCCCTGGCTGCGCAACATCACCGACGATATGAGCTTGTCGTACCTCTCGGGCTACGGCAAGGTGGGCCAGCGCTCGGCCTTCGGGGCCTCGCTGATGTACTTCGACCTGGGCAACATCGACTACCGCGACGGCCAGAACCTGCCCAACGGCAACTTCAACCCCAAAGAGTACGCCCTGACGGTGTCGTACGGCCTGCAGCTGACCGACAACTTTGGGGTGGGCGCATCGGCGCGCTACATCCGCTCCAACCTTATCGGGGCCATTGGCAGCAGCGATGCCAAGCCGGGGCAATCGGTGGCCGTGGACCTGGGCGCTTACTATGCCAAGGACGTGACCATTGGCTCGGGCCTGTACAATCTGGCCTTCGGGGGCACGATTTCGAACATCGGCAACAAGATGACTTACTCGGACCCCCAGAATCCGAGCTTTCTGCCCACGCAACTGAAGCTGGGCACGGCCATCACGCGCGAAATCGACCAGTACAATAAGATTACGCTGGCTTTTGATGCGACCAAGCTGCTGGTGCCGTCGCCATACTACGAAGACGGCGTGAGCCGGAACGACCCGCGCATCAAGGCTATCAATGCGGAGCGCAACAACCAGGCAATCATCGGGGCGCTGTTCTCATCGTTTAGCGACGCTCGGGGCGGCTTTAAGGAAGAGCTGCGCGAAATCAACCTCTCGACCGGCCTCGAATACAACTACAACGACCTGCTGTATGCGCGCGGCGGCTACTTTTATGAAGCGCCCGACAAAGGCGACCGCCAATACCTGAGCCTGGGCCTGGGCGTGCGCTACCAGGTATTTGGCATAGATGGTACCTACCTGGTGCCCACCGGCAACAACTCGCAAAACAACCCCCTGGCCCAAACCATTCGGGTGTCGTTGCACTTCAACCTCAATAAGCTGGCTGAGGCCTTCGACGAAAACGGCGCTGGCGGCACCAGCGGCGACGCTCCGTCCAACTAAACTTCTGGGGTGGCCAACCACTTTTAAACGTCATGCTGGGGCTCTGCTCAGCATGACGTTTTGCTTTTACATCTATAATTTTTTGAAAACCAGAATGCTTGACCGTACCATAGCGCCTCCCGTTCAACCCCTGGCCCGTGTGACGCTGCCCGCGGCCGATGTGTTGCCGTTGCCCAACGGCGCCCGCCTGCATGTGCTGGCCAACGACGCCCAGCCCGTGGTGCGCCTGCAGGCCGTGTTCCGGGCCGGTAAGCTGGCCGAGCCCAAACCGGGCCTGGCCACTCTCACGGCCCGCATGCTGCTGGAGGGCACCCGCACCCGCACCGCCCGCCAGATTGCCGACGAAGTGGCCTTCTACGGCGCTTCACTGGAGTGCGACGCGGGTTTCGACCGCGCCACGCTCACGCTGTATTGCCTCACCCGCCACCTGCCGGCGCTGCTGCCGCTGGTGCAGGACGTGCTCACGAACCCTGCCTTCCCCGAGTCGGAGTTGCAGCAGCTCAAAACCCGCACCGTCCAAAACGTGCGCGTCGAGCGCCAGAAAACCAGCTTTCTGGCTTCGGAGCGTTTCAATGAGCTGTTATTTGGGGAGGAAACGCCTTATGGCCGTGCCTTCGACGCCGAATCGTATCAGGCCCTGACGGCTGATGAAGCGCGGGCGTTTCACCAGAATACTTACGTGGGCGCCAACGTCGAAATCTTTCTGTGCGGCGACGTGGCCGCAGAGCAAAATATTGTCGCGGAGACTTTTCAGCAACTACCGACCGGTACGGCTTCGGCTGCTGCTTTGGCTACGGAGGCCACTTTTGCACCAGCAGAAACCAACCGGGTGCCGGTAGCAGGCAGCCTGCAGGCTTCTATCCGGATGGGCCGGCTGTGGCCCAGCCCCACGCACCCCGATACCCACCGGCTGAAGCTGCTGGCGAACGTGCTGGGCGGCTATTTCGGCTCGCGCCTGATGCGCAACATTCGCGAAGACAAGGGTCTGACTTATGGCATCTACGCCAGCGTAGCTCCGCGCGAGGCGGCCTCGTCGTTGGTCATCGGCACCGATGTGAAAGGCGAAAGCGCCGACTTTGCGGTCAGCGAAATTGAGATGGAGCTGCGCCGCTTGCAGGAAGAACTGATTCCGGCCGAAGAGCTGGAGACGGTGAAAAACTACATGCTGGGCAAGTTTGCCAATGAGCTGTCCACGGTATTTGAGCAGTGCGACAAGTACAAGAACCTGGTGTTCCTGGGGCTGCCGGCCGATTACTACACTGAGTTTGTGAGCCAGACCGAAGCTGCTGATGCCGAGTCGCTGCAGGCCCTGGCGCAGCAATACCTGGCACCCGAAGACCTGCAAACGGTGGTAGCCGGACCTAGGAATTAAGCTAAGAGTTAAGCATAGTGCATAGAAAAGGCCCGTCTGTTGAATCAGGCGGGCCTTTTCTATGCACTATGCTGCAGGTGTTTGAATGGCCGGCGGCGTGGGGTTGTACTCGGGGGTGGCGGTGCGGTGCTCGGCGCTTTTCTTGCCCTTGTCGTCCTTCACGTCTCGGCGGCTGAAGGGCCGGATGATAAGGCGCAGGGCTTGGTCGGTGCTGAAGTAGCTGAAGGCCCAGTCGATAAACGCCACCACCTTGTTGCGGAAGCCTACCAGTGTCATCAAGTGCACAAAAAGCCAGGTGGCCCAGCCGAAGAAGCCATTGAAATGTAAATTCTTAGGCAGGTCGACCACGGCCTTGTTGCGGCTCACAATGGCCATCGAGCCCTTGTTGTTATACACAAAATCTTTGGGCGTTTCGCCGTGCAGGATGCGCTGTAAATTCTCGGCCAGGTGGTCGGCGTGCTGCTGGGCCACGGGGGCCAGCATGGGCAGGCCGCGGGGCATGTCCTCGGTCACCATGTTGGCCACGTCGCCAATGGCGAAGACATTGGCCAGGCCCGGCACCTGGTTCCACAGGTTCACGTTGATGCGCTTGTTGCGGGTCACCACTTCTGCGGGTAGGCCGGGGACTTCGGCGCCGTTCACGCCGGCGGCCCACACCAGGTTTTCGGTTGGAATGTATTCGTTGTCGGTGTAATAAGCCCGGCAGTTCTCAAAGTTTTTGATGGACGTATTCAGCATCACCTTCACGCCCAGTTCGTCGAGGTAGCGCTTGGCGTCGGCTTGCGAAGCCGGCGACATGGGCCCGAGCAGCGCCGGCCCGGCCTCCACCAGAAAAATCTGCATGTTGCGCAGGTCCAGCTCCGGGTAGTCTTTGGGCAGCACGTGCTTGCGCATCTCGGCCAGCGAGCCGCTGATTTCCACGCCCGTAGGCCCGCCACCTACCACCACAATATTGAGCAGGGCCTGCCGCTCCTCGGGGTTTTCGGTGAGCAAGGCCTTCTCGAAATTCTGAAAGATGAAGCTGCGCAGGTTCAAGGCATTGGGTATGCTCTTGATTTGCATAGCGTTGCGCTCGATGCTCTCCAGCCCAAAGAAGTTGGTGAGCGAGCCCGTGGCCAGCACTAGGTAGTCGTAGCGAATATCGCCCACGCTGGTGACGACGGTGTTGGTGGCGGGCTCCACGCTGTGCACATCGGCCATGCGGTAGAAAAAGTTTTTCTGGCCCGCGAAAATTTTCCGAATAGGGTAGGCGATGCTGTCGGCCTCCAGCGCACCCGTAGCTACCTGGTAGAGCAGCGGCTGGAAGTTGTGGTAGTTGTTGCGGTCGATGACGACCACTTGGACCGGCGCTTTGCGCAGCGCCTTGGCCAGGCGCAGGCCTCCAAAGCCGCAGCCGATGATGACCACGCGGGGGTGCGCCGAGGCGGGAAGATTCGTATCCATGAGCTAGGAATAAAGCAGCGTGCAAACCATTGCTTTACCCCAAAAGCGGAGCATAAGTTGCCCCAAAATGCCCGCAACGGGCTACCGACGAGCTATTAGTCGTCGTTGTATTTCTTTTTAAACTCGCCGTTTTTCACCTGCTTCACCAGCTTCAGCCAGCTGAAGGGGTTGATGAGCGGGTTGTTGGCGTACACGCTGGGCCCAAAGCCGGCGCGCACGTCCTGGTTGTACTGCTGGTTTTGCATCGTCTGCCGGAAGTTGGCCACCGCGCCCATGGGCTGCGTCCGGAAAATGCGGTTCATTAGCTCCTCGTTGAGGTTGTCGGCGGCGGCGCTGCCTTTCTCGGTGGGCAGGCGCAGGGCCAGGAAGGCTTTCTTGAAGTCGCGCTCGGTGGTATAGGGAAACACGCGCACTTCGGGCAGCACGGTGGCGTCCTCAATCAACTGCACCACCACGGAGTAGCTCTGGCGCTGGTAGTCGGGCGGGATGATGATGGTTTGGTTGGCGTAGCCCAGCGAGCGGATGACGATGCTGTCGCCGGCGAGCACGGCCATGGAGAAGTAGCCGTAGGCGTTGGACGAGGTGCCGCGTCCGGCCCGGGGCACGTAGATGCTGGCGCCGGGCACGCCCAGCAGGCTGTCGCCGCTGGCCACGATGCCGGAAAACTGCACGATTTTGCGCTTGCCCTGCGCGTGCGCCGACGGGGCCGCCAGCAGCAGCGTGCCCAGCAGGGCCACGGCAAAGAAGAGGGAAAAGCGACGAAAGCGCAAGAAATCAGGCATGTTCGGAAGTCAAGTAAACAAATATACGGCTTTGGGGCCAGGGCCGATGGTACCTTTGGGCGCAAGCACCCGAGGCGGCCGTTCCTCATCACCAGACAGCAGATGCGCTTGAAACATTTCACGGTTGCTTTTGGTCAGCAACTTTTTAAATCGTTGGGCGACGAAAGCCGCGTCCGCATCCTGCATTTGCTATGGCGCAACAAGGAAATGGTAGTGGCCGATTTGGAGCAGGTGCTTGATTTCACCCAGACCAAAACCAGTCGGCAATTATCGTACTTGAAGAATGCAGGTTTGGTGAACGTGCGCCGGCTCGATAACTGGATGTACTATTTCCTCAAAGAAGAGGCGGCCGAGTTGTTGCAAGAGTTGCTTGGCTACATGGAAAAAGACCCGCAGCTGCTGCGCGACCAGCAGACATACCAAACCCTGTGGTCGAACCGCGAGCTGGCCGCGTATAAGCTGCAAAACCGGCACTGGCACGGGCTATGAAAGGCAAAAAGGTAAGAGGGTATGAGGGCAAATACTGCATCTAATGCTCTGTTTGTCAATCATGTGTTCTGTTAATTCCTGCCCCTGCACCCTCCCACCCCCATTCCCTAATACCATGAGCACCTCCCGCCGCTTCTTCGTGTGCACCAGGCAAAAATCCGAAGTAGGGGAGGACGTAGCCAAAGCTCTTAAAAAAGAGCTCAAGCACCAAGGGCTGAAAAAGCAAGTAGTTGACGGCCACAAGCAGCGCACTCAGGTGCAAACCTGCGACTGCCTCGACCTGTGCCGCGACTGCAAAAAAGGCCCCGGCGCGGCCCTTATCGTGTATCCCGAAGGCACGGTGTACGGCAACGTGCGCCCCGCCGATGCCGCCGAACTGGTGGCCGAGCACGTGGGCCGGGGCAAGGCCCTGAAGCGGCTGCGAATAGAAGAATAAGCTCATCATTGGGGGCGCCTCCAACCGTAGCGCGCTGTAATCCGTTGATAGGGCAATTCATCCGTTACTCATTCGCCGCTCCCATGCGCTTTTCTCTCGCAGCCCTGCTTCTGACCGGGCTGGCTTTCTCCGCTGCCGCCCAGCCGGCGGCCCCTTCCGATACCGCTTCTCTTGATACTGCCCTCCGCACCGGGCTGGCGCCGCTGGGCACCCGCACCGGGCTGGCGCCGCTGGCCACCCGCGCCGCGGCGCAGGCCCAGGGCACCAAGTCGTTTGGCCAGCTGGGCAGCAGCGGCCGTCTGAGCTTGCTGCCCATTCCGGTGCTGTTCTACCAAGCCGAAACGGGCTTCGGCTACGGCCTGGGCGCGCTGCTTAGCGGCCGCTTCTCGGCCGATACCCTCACGCGCCCGTCTAACGCCCGCGTGCAGTACTGGACCACCCAAAAGGGCCAGTCGCTGCTGCAGCTGGTGCACTCCGTGTACACGCCCGGCGAGAAATTCTATCTCAACGGCGAAATCAGCGCCTACGACATTTTGCTGTATTACTACGGCAAGGGACCGAACTCGCTCAGCGCCGATGAGTCGGAAACCAATTACAATCTGTTCATCATCAACCAGCGCCTGCAGAAGCAGATTGCGCCCAAGCTGTTCTTCGGTGCGCAGTACCGCTACACGGCCATCTCGAAGCTCAATATCCCGGGCCGCAACCTGGATAACACCGCCTCCAATATATTCAATACCGAGCCGCGCATGACCGAGCGCGAACGCCAGAACACCCGCGTGTCGGGCCTCGGCCCGGTTATTTCCTACGACACGCGCGACGTGCCCCTGGCCGCCTTCAAAGGCAACCTGCTCGACTTCGGCGCTACCTTCAATGGCACGGGCCTGGGCTCCGACTACCGGTTCGTGCGCTACCAGCTCGATGCCCGCCACTTCCAGCCCCTGGGCTCCAACCGCACCATTCTGGCGGCGCAGTTCCTCGGGCAGTTCCACACCGGCGACGTGCCCTTCCGCGAGCTGGCCGGCCTGGGTGCCAACCTCGGCGGCACGCTCTACAACAACGCCAACCTGCTGCGCGGCATCTACGAGCAGCGCTTCCGCGACCGGCAGATGATTATGTTTCAGGCCGAAATCCGACACAAGCTGTTTCCCAACGGCGGCGCCGTGCTAAGCCGGTTCGACGGGGCCATTTTTGGCGGCGTCGGCAACGTGAACAACTACATCGACAAGTTTGCTCTGAACGACACGAAGTACGCCGGTGGCGCCGGCATTCGCTTCAACTTCATCCGGCGCGACCGGGTGAACCTGCGCCTTGACTACGCCGGCGGCACGGGCAGCTCGCCGGGCATTTTGTTTGCTATTGGCGAAGCATTCTAATGCGCCTGAATCGACTGTTATCAAGCCCCTGCTTCCTTGGAAGCAGGGGCTTTTTTTGGTGTTTATACTTAACTTTTTAAGCATTAATACTTAAAAATTGTGGGCTGTCCTAGGATGTCGTATGGTTGAGTTTTGCCGATGAAAAAATGTGCATGGTTAAGCGCTGCATATTGAGGCAGTTAAGTTTCTAAAAAAGAATGCTGAAGTTAGGGAGTAGCTGAACTGTTGACGAGGGCTGCTAAGCTGGGCCCTATCCTTCTGATGAAAGTGGGCGTACACCCGCCCGATGAACCACGCTACGCCCGCCCGTTTCCTCGCGTCCGACGAGGGCGCTTTTACTATCCTTTCCCAAGCCACGGAATGGCTGTTTCCGGTGCCGAAGCGTGACCGCAGCGCCCGTCTGCTGCACCAGCAGCTGCCGTTGCCGCACCCCGGGCTGCGCATGAGCGTCATCATCCCGGCCAAGGACGAAGTGGCCAACCTGCCGGCCACGCTTGCCGCCCTGGCCGCGCAGGTTGATTTGCAGGGCCAGCCCTTGCCGGCGGGCAGCTTCGAGGTGATTGTGCTGGCCAACAACTGCACCGACCACACCGCCGACCTGGTGCGGGAGCAGGCCGGCCGCTTTCCGCACCTGGCGCTGCACGTGGCCGAGCTGTGCCTGCCCGCTGCCCAGGCCCACGTGGGCCGGGCCCGCCGCCTGCTCATGGACGAAGCCTGCGCCCGCCTGGAGCTGCTGGGCCGGCGCCACGGCATCATCGCCAGCACCGACGCCGACACCCGCGTGGCGCCCACCTGGCTCGCCGCCATCGAGGCCGAAATAACGGCGGGTGCCGATGCCGTGGGCGGGCGCATTTTCACCGAAATGCGCGGCCGGGCCCTGCAGCGGCTCCGCCGCATCCAGACGGCCGATGCGGCCTACCGCTTGCTCTGCGCCCGCCTCGAAGGCCTGCTCGACCCTGCGCCCGCCGACCCGTGGCCGCGGCACCACCAGCATTTTGGCGCCAGCCTGGCCCTCACCGCCCAGGCCTACCGGCAAGTGGGCGGCCTGCCCGAGGTACGTTTCCTGGAAGATGAGGCCCTGTGCCAGGCGCTACGGCAGCACGATTTGAAGCTGCGCCACAGCCCTGCCGTGCAGGTGCTTACCTCGGCCCGGCGGCAGGGCAGGGTAGAAGTAGGCCTCTCGTGGCAGCTGCGCGAGTGGCTGCACATGAGCCGGCAGCAGCGCGAGCCGCAGGTCGAAAACCCTGTGCAGCTGGCCCGGCGCTGGCAGGTGCGCCGCCAGCTGCGCGCCTGCTGGAGCAACAGCCCCGGGGCGGAAACTGCGGCGCTGGTCACGCGCCTGGGCCTGCCCAAGGCGAAGCTCTTAAAACACTTGCGGCAGGCTCCATCATTTGGGAAGCTCTGGGATTGGGTGTTGGCGCACAGCCCCGCGCTGGCCGTGGCACCGGTGCCGCTGTCGCAAGCGCTGCTACTGCTGCCGCGGCTTATCCAAAGCCACGTGGTGGCGGAGGGGCGGGCCTTGGCGGCCTAGCGCTTCTCCAGCAAGTCGAGCCGGTACTGCTCGTGCCGCTGGCCGGCAAGGTGGCGCAGGGGGCCGTCTTCCATTGTTTTGGCCAGGAAAAACGTGTGCACATCATCGCCCGTCAGGGGGTAGTCGTGCACCGGCGGCGTCCAGTGCACCAGCAGCAGCTGGCCGCCGGAGGGCAAGGCGGCAATCATTTTCTCCGCGGCACGGGCCAGGTCATCCGGCGACCAGTAGTAGCCTACTTCCGACAGCAGAATCAGGTTGAAGGTCTGGTCGGGAAACTCGTTGGGCACTTGCATCAGGCGGATTTCCACCTGCGGTAAATCGGCGCAACGGGCGCGGGCCTGGGCCAAGGCCGCCTCGCTTACATCCACCGCCAGCAGGTGGCCGCAGCGCGGCGCCAGCTGCGCCGTGAGCACGCCCAGCGAGCAGCCAATTTCAAAAACCTCGGCGTAGTGCAGATGCGGCAGCGCTGCCAGGGTCGCGGCGTACTTCTCGCGCTCGTAGGGGCTGGTTTCGAAATTCCACGGGTCGCGGTTGGCCTGGTACACGTGGTCGAAGTACTCTGGCGGCAGAGTATTGGGCTGGTTTTCGTTCATGGCGCTACGGCTTCAAAAAAGACTTCATAAGGCGTCTCAAAGTGCGCCAGCATTTCTGCTGACAATAAAAACCCTTCGGCATCGTCCATAAACACCCCCGGTGCCACCTGCGAGCGGTGCGCCGCAATGGCCCGCAGCTTCTGCGGCAGCCCAGTGGCAATGTCGAGCCGGAAGCCTTGCACTCCGTCAGAGGCCGTGGGCAGGTCGTCGGGGGCGGCACGCTCCCAGGCCCACACCACGTATTCGAGCCGGCGGGGCGGCTGGGGCATGCCGGCCAACGCGGCCGCCACCAGCTGGCTGGTAGCGCGGTGGTCGGGGTGAGGGTCGCGACGCCAGGGCACCAGCACGGTGGCCGCCGCCTGCTGCTGCAGGAACTGTTGCAATGCAGTCACGGCAGTAGTAAAGCCAGTTTCGGCGCCTGAACTGGGCACGCGGCTATCGGGCAGGCCCAGCAGTAGCGGTTCGTTAGCATCAAAACCGAGCAAGGTGAGAGCGTGCCTAAACTCGGCTTCACGCACCGCTTGCCGTGCTGCCAACGAAAACAATTGCGAACGGGGGTGAGACATTGTGCCGTCGCTCACCAGCACCGCGGCTACGGGCAGGCCCGCTTGGCGCAGTAGCGCCAGCAGGCCGCCGCAGCCTAGCGCCTCGTCATCGGGGTGGGGCGCCACCACCACGGTAGCGCCCAGCGAGGCGGCGAAACTGCCCGGCCGCACCGAGTAATTGTCGAAAGGAAGGGGATGCTCAGCCAAGGGAAAGCCGCTTTTGCGGGAAGGCTAGCTTACGAAGGTTTTGCCTTCGAGTACGAAACGGCCCACGTCGGCCAGGGCGCCGTCGGGGGCGGGCTGGCGCAGGTAGTGGGTCAGGTCGCGGTGCAAGCGCTCGAAGGGTAGGGGCTCCAGCAGGCCACGGGCACCCACGCAACGTTCGGCCAGTTGCAGCATGTTGAGGCAAATGGTTTCGATGGCGGTGCGCATCATGTTGGCATAAGCCACGGTGGCCTCAGCATCGGCGGTGGCGCCGGGGCGGGCGGCGTGCTCGGCCGCGCCGCGCAGCCACTGGCGGCCGCTTTCCAGTGCGATGCTCATCTCCCCCAGGCGCTGCCGCTGGTAAGGGTCGTCGATGCGGCCCAAACCCTGCAGAAAGCGACAGGTTTCCTCAAACACCGCCTCGGCGCCGCCCAGCTGCACCGCCGCAAACCGGATGGCGCCGCCGCTGAATGCCGGCTGCTGGTAGTAAGCATCGGGCGGGCCAATCAGGTCGTCGGGCCCAATTTCCAGCCCGGTTAAATCGGCCCGGAAGCTGGCCGTGGCCCGCATGCCCAGCGGCCGCCAGAACGAGCGGTCCAGCGCGGGCGCCTGCGTATCGGCGGGCAGCACGAAAAGCTGCCAGCCCCGGCCCTTCGGCAACGCCCCGGTGATGAGCGGCCGCGCCAGGTACCCCGCGCCCGAGGCAAACGTCTTGGCCCCGCGCAGGCGGTAGCGGCCATTGGGCATGGCCTCCAATCGTACGCCATCGGTTGCAATCTCGGTGTTCCACATCCCAAACAGCTTGCCGGCGCGGGCATCGGCTGCATAGCGTGCCGTCTGCGCCGCCGTACCCAGCTGCTGAATCAGCAGCAGCGCATTCAAATGACCTTCGTAGACGCGTCCCACAGCCAGGTTGCCGCGTCCAATGTGCTGCAGGGTGTGCAGCAGTGGTAGGGTGGCTGCCGGCACGTTGAGTCCCGCCCCGCCCAGGTCGGCGGGAAGTGCCGCCGTGAGCAGGCCAGCCGTTTGCAGCCAGGCAAATTCCTGACTAGGGAAAGCGCCTACCTCGTCGGTGGCGGCAGCTTGCGCAAACAGCTTGGGAGCTAGCTGGGCCGCCGCCATCTCGGCTTGCGCAGGTGTGGCGGGCCCGCGCGACGGGCCCGGCGAGTCGGCCGAGGCGACGGCTTCGGGGGCTCCGGTGCCCAGTTCGGCGCTAGGGCTATATATGAAATCGGCAGACATACACTTGCGAAAACGGAGTGGGAAGGATAAGCTATACCGTAAAATGCCGCACGTTGTTCATTTTTCCACATTGCTAGCCCCGCCGGCTATTGGCGGGTAATAATTCGGTAATGCGCGGGTTGGGAAGCCGGCGGGTGGGGGCTTTACCTTTGCGGCGGCAATTGTGCCCAGCTTTTCCCTTCTTTTTATGTCGTCTCGCCCCATTCGTGCCGCCCTGCTTTCTGTGTATCACAAAGACCGACTGGCCCCGCTGGTGCAAGTGCTGCGGCAGCACGGCGTGCAGCTGTACTCCACGGGCGGCACCCAGAAATTCCTGGAAGAAGAAGGCGCTGAAGTAACCGCCGTAGAAGACCTGACCGGCTTCCCCGAAGTATTTGGCGGCCGGGTGAAGACGCTGCACCCCAAGGTGTTCGGCGGCATATTGCACCGTCGCCACGAGGATGGTGACCTGGCCCAGGCCGAGCAGCACGGCATCCCGCCCATCGACTTGGTGGTGGTCGACCTCTATCCGTTTGAGGAAACTGTGGCCAGTGGAGCCCAAGAGCAGGACGTTATCGAGAAAATCGACATCGGCGGCATTTCCCTGCTACGCGCCGCTGCCAAAAACTTCCGCGACGTGCTGGTAGTCAGTAGCCGCGACCAGTACGAGGCCGTGACCGAGCTGCTAACCCAGAAGGAAGGCGCCACCGACCTTGACGACCGCCGCCATTACGCCGCCGCCGCCTTCGCCACCACCTCCCACTACGACACCGAGATTTTCAAATACGTGAGCCAGGACACGGCCGTGGCCGGCGCGGCCCTACGCCTCAGTGCCCAGCCCGCCACGCCCCTGCGCTACGGCGAGAACCCCCACCAGGCCGGCACCTTCTACGGCGACCTGTCGGCGCTGTTCGACCAGCTGCACGGCAAGCAGCTCAGCTACAACAACCTAGTGGACGTGGACGCCGCCGTGGCCCTCATGGCCGAATTCAGCGACGGCGCGCCCGCCTGCGCCATCCTCAAGCACACCAACGCCTGCGGAGTAGCCCAGGCCGCCACCCTGCGCGACGCCTACGTAAACGCCCTGAGCTGTGACCCGACGTCGGCCTTTGGCGGCGTCATCATCGTGAACAAGGAAGTGGACGCGGCCACCGCCGCCGAGCTGAACCAGTTGTTCTTCGAGGTGCTAATTGCGCCCGGTTTTGCGGCCGAGGCGCTGCCCGTGCTGCAGAGCAAGAAAAACCGCATTTTGCTGCGGCAGAAGCCGGTGGAGTTTCCAAAGAAGCAGATTAAGACGCTGCTTAACGGCATCATCGAGCAGGACGCCGACCGCCAGACCGAAACGGCCGCCGACTTCCGCACCGTCACCCAATCGGCCCCCACGGCCGAGGAAACGGAGGCGCTGGTTTTCGCCGCCAAAATTTGCAAGCACACCAAGAGCAACACCATCGTGCTGGCCCGGGCCGGCCAGCTGCTGGCCTCCGGCGTGGGCCAGACCTCGCGCGTAGACGCTCTACGCCAGGCCATTGAGAAGGCCCGCGCCTTCGGCTTCGACCTGCACGGCGCCGTGATGGCCTCCGACGCCTTCTTCCCCTTCCCCGACTGCGTGGAAATTGCCGGCGCCGCCGGCATCCGCGCCGTGGTGCAGCCCGGCGGCTCCATCAAAGACGCCGACAGCATCAAAGCTGCCGATGAGTTGGGCATGGCCATGGTGCTGACGGGCATGCGCCACTTCAAGCACTAGGGGATAGAGGCCGTCCGTCATTGCGAGTGGAGCGCAGCGGAACGCGGCAATCCGTCCGGTTCTCAGCGACCAAGTTTTCAATGTAACAACGCTCAAACAAAAGCCCCGGCCTTGCAAAAGGGCCGGGGCTTTGTGGTAAAAAAGGAGACTTTATCACAATTCAGGGCTGGTCGCAATAGAGGACGGATTGCCGCGTTGCGCTGCGCTCCACTCGCAATGACGGACTTAACATGTCTGCCGGGCAAGGCAGCCCCCTTAGCAGAATCCCATAATCCCGTTCACCAACCCGGCCCAAACCTTCCGTACCTTTGCCCATTATTTCGCTTCGGTCCCCGCCGACGCCTCGCCTTATTGCATATAACTCAATGGGTTTCTTTAATTTCCTGACCAGCGACATCGCCATCGACCTGGGCACGGCCAATACGCTCATCATTCACAACGACAAAATCGTGGTGGACGAGCCGAGCATCATCGCCAAAGACCGAACTACGAATAAAGTCATCGCCGTGGGCCGCCAAGCCCAGCAGATGCACGAAAAAACCCACGATAACATCCGCACCATCCGCCCGCTGAAGGATGGCGTGATTGCCGATTTCCACGCCGCCGAGGAAATGATTAAGGGCATGATTAAGATGATTGACACGCGCACGCGGTTGTTTCAGCCCTCGCACCGCATGGTCATCTGCATTCCCTCGGGTATCACCGAGGTGGAGAAACGCGCCGTGCGCGACTCCGCCGAGCACGCCGGCGCCAAGGAAGTCTGGATGATTCAGGAGCCCATGGCCGCCGCCATTGGCATCGGCATCGACGTGGAGCAGCCCGTGGGCTCGATGATTATCGACATTGGAGGGGGCACCACCGAAATTGCGGTTATCGCCTTGTCGGGCATCGTGTGCGACCAGTCGATTAAGACGGCCGGCGACGTGTTCAATCAAGACATCCTCGACTACATGCGCCGCCAGCACAACCTGCTCATTGGCGAGCGTTCGGCCGAGCGCATCAAGATTGAGGTAGGCGCCGCCCTCACCGAGCTCGACGTGGCTCCGCCCGACCACGAAGTGCGCGGCCGCGACCTGATGACCGGCATTCCGAAAGTTATCAAAGTCACGTTCTCAGAAATTGCCATTGCCCTCGATAAATCGGTGGCCAAAATTGAGGAAGCCGTATTGAAAGCCCTCGAAATCTCGCCGCCCGAATTGTCGGCCGACATTTACGAAAACGGCATTCACCTCACCGGCGGCGGCGCGCTGCTACGCGGCCTCGACAAGCGCCTCGCGGCCAAAACCAAGCTGCCCATCCACATTGCCGAAGACCCGCTGCGCGCCGTGGTGCGCGGCACCGGCAAAGCCATCAAGGACATTCATGCCTTCCGAGGTGTGCTACTGACTTAGTCTCAGAACAAAAATGCCAGCCCGTCATGCTGAGCGTAGCCGAAGCATCTCTACTGCGAAGAGTAATTAATTACTTCGGCACGCGAGAGGCTTCGGCTGCGCTCAGCATGACGTTCTTTTAGCAGTTGCTTTTCTAAATAATTAATTACCACCCGTGCGGAATTTATTTCTTTTCCTATTTCGCTTTCGCGGGGCGTTGGTATTCGGCTTGTTAGAAATAATTAGCATCTATTTATTCGTTACCAATAATTCGTATCAGCGAGCGGCGTTTTTTAATTCGGCCAATTCCTATGCGGGCATAGTGCTGGAACGCCGCACGCAGATAACGGACTACTTCCACCTGGCAGATTTAAATACGCAGCTGGTGGCCGAAAATGCGGCCCTGCGCCAGCAGCTGTACCCGCCCGACACCATGAGGCGCGAGGCCGACTCGGTGGCCGTGCCCCCGGCCCGTACCGATACGCTGCGGCGCGTGCGCTACCAGCGCCCCGCCAGCCGCCCCGATACCTTGCTGCTGGGCCTGCAGCGCCTAGCCGCCCGCGACCCGAGTTATCCACTCATTCCGGCCCGGGTTATCAACAACCGCCTCAGTAATGTAGATAACTTTTTTACCCTGAATGTGGGCACAGCCAACGGTGTGCAACAGGGCCTGGGCGTGGTGGCGGCGGGCGGCGTAGCCGGCCGCGTGCAGGCCGTGACGGAGCACTACGCCACCGTGGCCAGCCTGCTGCACTCCAAAACCACAATTGCCTCCAAAATCAAGCGTGACGGTACCTTCGGCACCATCAAGTGGCTGGGCGACGACCCCACCCACGCCCTGCTCGACAACGTGCTGCGCGAAACCAAGCTGGTGAAAGGCGACACAATAGTGACTTCGGGCTTCAACGCGGTGTTTCCGGAAGGCATTTTCATTGGCACCATCGATTCGTTTGTGAAGGAGCCGGACAAGAATTTCTGGACCATTCGGGTGCGGCTGGGCGTCAATTTTGCTAACCTGACCTACGTGTATGTGGTGACGAGCCGGCCCAAAGCCGAGCGCGACACCGTGGAAGCGCACGCGGGCATGCTGCCGGAAGGAGGGAAGCGCAAATGAGTGGCCTGCGGTTCATCTTCGTCCAAATACTGCGGTTTGCGATGTACGCGGGCCTGCACGTGATGCTCATTAGCCGGCTGGTGCTGTTCGACTTGGGCTGGTGCTTTTTCTATTTGGGCTTCCTGCTGTTTTTGCCCTTGCGCACGCCTATTGTGGTGCAGTTGCTGTTGTCGTTTGCGATGGGGCTGACGATGGATGTTTTCTACGACACGGGCGGGCTGCACGCGGCGGCCGCCGTGCTGCTGGGCTTCCTGCGGCCCTGGGTGCTGCGCCTGCTCACCCCGCGCGACGGCTACGATTCGGCCGATACGGTGAACGTGCACCAGATGGGCTGGCAGTGGTTCGCCGTGTACCTCACGCTGCTGGTGCTGCTGCATCACGCCGCCTTCTTCATTCTGGAGCTGGGCAGCTTCCGCCACATCGGCCTCACGCTAGGAAAGATATTTGTGAGCGCACTCTTTACCGGGTTGGCGTTGTTAATCGTGCAGCTTTTGTTTTTTCCGGTGCGCCGGGGACGGAGCTAGTGGTTTTGATAGAGATAGAAAAGAACGTCATGTCGAGCGCCGCCGAGGCATCTGGCGTGCCGAAGTAATTAAAACAGTGCAACGATGCGAGCGAAATGCCTTGGCGGCGCTCGGCATGACGTCCCAGAGAATACCGCGTAATGCAATACCTAGAAGGCCGTAAATACGTCGTACAAGGCATCTTCTTAATTGTGGTGCTCGTCTTCCTCACCCGCTTGTTTTTCATGCAGGTGATGGACGGCACATACAAGCTGGCTGCTGATAAGAACACCCTGCAGCGGTTGGTGCAGATACCCTACCGCGGCCTGATTTACGACCGCAAAGACCAGCTGCTGGTGCAAAATGAGCCCGTGTACGACCTTATGGTGGTGCCCCGCGAGGTGAAGCAACTCGATTCGGCCCGCTTTTGCGAGCTGCTGCAGATTCCGCAGGAAGACTTGCGCAATAGCCTGCGGATTGCCAAGAAGTACTCGCGCAACAAGCCCTCGCCGGTGGTGCAAAACCTGACTACGCGCGACCTGGCGGCTATTTCCGACCGGCTGGCTGACTTCCCGGGCTTCCGCGTCCAGGCGCGCATGGCGCGGGCCTACCGCACGGCCAACCTAGCCCACGCCTTGGGCTACGTGGGCTCCATCACGCCGGCGCTGCTGGAGAAGCCCAAGTATGCCAAGTATCAGCCTGGCGAAAACATCGGGATTTCGGGCCTGGAATCTTATTACGAGCCCATCCTGATGGGGCGGCGCGGCGTGCAGTACAAGATGGTGAACGTGCGCGGCATCGAGAAAGGCAAGTTTCGCGACGGCGAATTTGACACGCTTTCCGTGGCCGGGCAGGATTTGCACCTAAGCATTGACGCCGAGCTGCAGGCTTATGGCGAGAAGCTGCTGGGCGGCCGGCGCGGCTCCATCGTGGCCATCGACCCCAAGACGGGCGAGATTCTGGCCTTCGTTTCGGCCCCGCACTACAAGCCGGACTTGCTGACCGGTAAGGGCTCGGGCAACCGCTACATGGAACTGCTCAACAACCCCGAACAACCGCTGTTCGACCGCCCGCTGATGGCCACCTACCCGCCCGGCTCGGTGTTTAAGCTGGTGAATGAACTGGTGGCGCTGCAGCTGGGCGTGGTGCAGCCGGGCACCGGCTTCGAGTGCAACCAGCGGCTGGTGCGCTGCACCCACCGCCACGAGTACCCGGCCAACGTGAGCATTGCCATCAAAAACAGCTGCAACCCTTACTTCTACCAGGTGATGCAGGCGGCGGTGCTGCGCGGGCAGGGAAAGAATAAATACGAGGACACGCACATTGGCCTGGGCCAGTGGCAGAAGATGGTGAAAACCTTCGGCCTGGGTGAAAAGCTGGGCGTGGACATGCTCCAGGAAAAGCGCGGCCTGATACCCTCGCCGGAATTCTACGACAAGAAGTTCTTCAACAAGAAGGAAAACCGCCAGCACCGCTGGAGCTACCGCAACGTGTACTCGCTTAGCATCGGGCAGGGTGAAATCGGCATCACCGGCGTGCAGATGGCCAACGTGCTGGCCACCATTGCCAACCGCGGCTGGTACTACACGCCGCATTTCGTGCGCAGCATCGGCAACGGCGGCCCACTGCCGCAGTTTCGCCAGAAGCATTACACGGCCGTCGATACTTCGCTCTTCAAGTACATCATCCCGGGCATGCAGATGG
This sequence comes from Hymenobacter monticola, assembly GCF_022811645.1. NCBI lineage: Bacteria > Pseudomonadati > Bacteroidota > Cytophagia > Cytophagales > Hymenobacteraceae > Hymenobacter > Hymenobacter monticola. The sequence continues at coordinate 2,366,983 of NZ_CP094534.1, forward strand.
TGGTGGACGGCAACGGCGGTACCGGCAACCTGGCCTCGCTGGCCGAGCTGGGCATTTCGGTGGCCGGCAAAACCGGCACCGTGCAAAACCCCCACGGCTTCGACCACGCCACCTTCGCCGCCTTCGCCCCGGTGAACGACCCGAAAATTGCCATCGCCGTGTTCATCGAGAACAGCGGTTTCGGGGGCACCAGCGCCGCCCCTGCCGCCGGCCTCATGATTGAGAAGTACCTGCGCGGCAAAGTGGCCGGCTACCGCCACCGCTGGGAAGATTGGGTGATGTACGGCGACTTTACCAAGAAGCTGCACTAGGCATCGGAAGCTGTTTATGTTCAGACGTGGGGCCTCACCCCTGACCCTCTCCCCGATGGAGAGGGAGCACCGGTTATGTACGAATGAGAAGTGGCCTGACTCCCCCGCTCCTTTGGGAGTGGGGGGCTGGGGGCGAGGCCCCCGTTAGAACTACGCTAACAATTAGCGCGCCTACCGCGTTGTAGCACCTCCCAAATCAACACCAAAAACACCATGGAATCCCTGCAAGGAAAAGTTGCCCTCGTCACGGGCGCCGGCAAAGGCATTGGCCGCGCCGTGGCCCTCGCCCTGGCCGCCGAAGGCGCGCAAGTAGGCCTGCTGGCCCGCACCGATAGCGACCTGCAAGAAGTAGCCGCCGAAATAATTGCCGCTGGCGGCAACGTGGCCACCGCCGTGGCCGACGTGGCCGACCGCACCGCCGTGAACGTGGCCGTGGCCAAAATCCACCAGGAACTCGGACCCATCGACATCCTCATCAACAACGCCGGCATCGGCAGCTTCGCCAAGTTTCTGGAGATGGAGCCCGAAAAGTGGGAGCAAATTGTACAGGTCAATCTGTTCGGTACCTACTACGTGACCCGCGCCGTGCTGCCCGACATGATTCAGCGTCAGGCCGGCGACATCATCAATATTTCCTCTACCTCCGGCCTGCGCGCCGCCGCCGGCAGCAGTGCCTACAGCGCCTCTAAGTTCGCCGTGATGGGCCTCACCGAAGCCCTGATGCAGGAGGTGCGCAAGCACAACATCCGCGTGTCGGCCCTCACGCCCAGCACCGTGGCCACGCCCCTGTCGATGAACAACAACCTCACCGACGGCAACCCCGACAAGGTGATGCAGCCCGAAGACCTGGCCGAATTCATTGTGTCGCAGCTCAAGCTGAACCGCCGCATCTTCATCAAGGAAGCCGGCATGTGGTCGACCAATCCGTAATTATTGCGGTTTCTTGAGTTGCCAAAGTGCCCCCGTAACGTGTGTTGCGGGGGCGCTGTGTTTTTCAGGAGTGCTATAAGCGCTCAAACGGCACGTCCTGAATCGGGTATGCCTTCCAATCCTTGTAGTCAAAATGCCACCACTCCGCCGGCAGCACCGCGAAGCCGTGGGCTTCCATGCGGGCGCGCAATAGGTCGCGGGCGGCCCGTTGGACTTGGGTGCCGCCCGCGTAGGCCACGTATGAGCGGGGGCTCATCTCGTCGTATTCGCCCGGCATCGGCACTTCCTTATTGGCCGCGATATCCCAGAGGCTTAGGTCAACGGCGCAGCCGCGGTTGTGGCGCGAGCCCTTGCGCGGGTCGGCCACAAACTCCCGCTTGGCTACCGGCGTGTGGTCCCACATCTGCTTGGTGATGCGCCAGGGCCGGTAGCCATCAAACACTAGCAGGCAGTAGCCCAGCGGCTTTAGCTCCGCATTCACTTGCACCAGCGCCTCGGCTGCCGGCCGCTGCAGAAACGCCCGCGCCTGCGGGTAGAGCACCCGGCCCATGAAGTTGTGCGCCGTGGCGTAGCGAATATCCAGCTTAATAGTGGGGTCGAGCTGGGTCAGTTCTACCAGTTCCGAAGCCCTAGAAACGCCCGTTTCGCGCGGTGGCTGGGCCGCGCAGCTGCTGAAGAGGCTCAGGCAACACGTCAGCCAGAGATACAGAAAGGGGTGGCAGATTTCCATTCGAACTGATATCACTGTTTGGGTCAATGATTTTATGGTTGCCGCATGCGACTGCCCTTGGGAAGCTTGCTGAACAAAATGCCAGGGGTAGCAGCGTAATGAAACCCTTGAAATACTCCGTAGTCTGCTCGCGCATTGCGTTCGGTAAGGGCCGAGTCGAGGAACAGGCCCGTGGGTCGGATTTCATAGTATAGCCGAGGATTGTAAACCATTCGACGGCGGCCTTAGGCGTCATCCCATTCCTCACCGGAATCTTCTATTCCATAGTACTCCAACTTGCCGTCATGGTCCCAGTCTTTGGCCGAGTCGTTGAATGCTACCAAGGTGTCAATTTTAGCAATCTGGCCGTTTACGATGTGGAAGCGTCGGGCTAATTCCAATGACGGACGGTTGTTGAAAGCAACAAGAAGCTCTCCATTGCCTTCGCCAGTGGGCACCCAGATGGGATAAAGTTTCTCGGTTGTAGGCAGCGCGTAATAGTCATACATCAGGCCATCATTAGCCGTGTCGCGGTAAATAATCCGGTTGTTGCGCTTGATGGTAAAGGTCAGTTTCAAATCACTCGGCTCGCGAATAATTACCGTATCTGCTGGCCGTATGGATTTGATAATAACGACCAAGCCAGGCGCAACAGCCTTCCGTTCCTCGAGCGGAATATGCAGGGCTGGTACGTCTTCCGAACGAAGCTCATCTGATGCATCCACGGTTGTATCGGTCGGGTGAGTTTGCGCGGCCACAAGTGAATCTGCTCGTTTCGGGGTGACTGCGGAGGCTGGTGTTTCTGCTGTCGAAGTTCTTTTGCTTTCGCAGCCAACTACTAAAAACCAAAAGAGGAAACCTCCCGCTATTGAGCGAATAAACAGACTCCGCATAATTGCCGGTGCTTTTTCTAAAGAACCAAGACGGAAGTTAGTAGTCGGTTTTAAATGACAGCAATGAACCAATAAAAAAGGCGACCCGTACGGGTCGCCTTTTCAGTATTTCGAAGGCGGGTTTCTAAAGCAGCCCGCTCAAAAAGCCCGGTGCAATGCCGAGGATGATGGTGAGCAGCGCCAGCACCACCAACGTCGCCGACTGAATACCGTCCACCGGCACGGGGGTGGCATTTTCGTCGGCCGGGCGCAGGTACATGGCGATGAGCGGGCGCAGGTAGTAATAGAGGCCCACCATGCTCATGATGACGGCGAATACTACAAGACCGATATAGCCCTGACCCACGGCCGCCGCCAGCAGGAAAAACTTGCCAAAGAAGCCCCCCGTGAGCGGGATGCCGGCCAGCGACAGCATGGCCACCGTCATCACAAAGGCCAGTAGCGGGTTGGTGCGACCCAGGCCGTTGAGGCCGGCGTAAGAGTCGTTTTGGCGGTGGTCGTTCACCAGTTTCAGCACGCCGAAGGATGCTACGGTAGCGATGGAGTAAGCCAGCGAGTAGAAGAAAATGGCGCTGGCGGCTTCGCCTTTCAGCACGCCTTTGCTGGCCACGAGGCCGATGAGCAAGTAGCCGGCATGGCTCACGCTGGAGTAGGCCAGCATACGCTTGGGACTGTCTTGGGCGGCCGCGCCCACGTTGCCGAGTAGCAGCGTGAGGGCACACATGGCCTGAATGGTGGGCATCCAGAAGCCCTGAGCCGCTGGCAGGGCCACGGCCAGCAGCTTGAGGAAGGCGGCAAAACCGGCCGTCTTCACCACCGTGCTCATGAAGGCAGTGAAAAAGGTGGGCGTGCCCTCGTACACGTCGGGCGTCCAGAAGTGGAACGGCGCGGCCGACACCTTGAAGCCGATGCCGATAATCATCATCAGAATGCCGATGTAGAGCATGGGCTGCAGGCTGGCATTGGCTGGGGCGGCCACGGCAGCGGCCAGCTGCGAGAGGGCAAAAGTGCCGGTAGCACCATAGAGCAGCGCCACGCCAAAGAGCAAAATGCCGGTTGCAAACGCGCCCATCAGGAAATACTTGAGGGCGGCTTCGTTGGAGCGCGAGTCGCGCTTGCTGCTGCCAGCCAGCACGTACATGCTGATGCTCAGGATTTCAATGCCCACGAATAGCATCAGCAGGTGGTCGTAGCCTATCATCATGATGGCGCCCACCAACGAGAACAGCAGCAGGGCGTAGTATTCGGCCAGGTTAGGCTCGCCCGAAACCACGTAGCTGCGCGAGAAGGGCAACAGCACAATGGCCGTGAGCAGCACAATGCCGGTGAAGGCCACCGTGTAGTGGTCGACCACCAGCATGTGGTTGAAGTACGACGCGGGCTCGCTGTTCCAGTCGGCGTAGTTGGCCCCGAACACGGCCAGCAGCAGCAGCATAGCGCCGGGCAGCAGCACCTTGTTCGAGCGCAGGAAGCCCAGGAACAGGTTGACGATGCCGAAGACGGAGAGGAGAATGATGGAGGTCATATCGGGTAACCCCACCCCCGGCCCCCTCCCCTCCGGGAGAGGGGGAGCCTGGAGATTTCAGGGCTTTTAACTGAAGTAAATCAAAAGCCCCTCCCCCGGAGGGGAGGGGATGGGGAGGGGTTAGCGGCCGCGGGCGACTACTTCTAATATGCTTGCAACGGCCGGCTCGGCCAGGTGCAGGAACGAGTTCGGAAACAGGCCAATCCAGAACACCAGCGCGATGAGCGGCACCAGCACCAGCAGCTCGCTACCGGTGAGGTCGGTGATGGTTTCGGAGAAGGCCGAATCGGGGCCGAGCATCACGCGCTGAAACATGCGCAGCAGGTACACGGCCGAGAAAATGATGGTGAGGCCGGCCACGGCGCCCACCCAGGCGTTGTATTGATACACGCCGGCCAGCAGCAGAAATTCGCCCACGAAGCCGCCGGTGAGCGGCAGGGCCACGGTGCTCAGCAACATCACCAGGAAGCAAACGGACAGCACGGGCGTGCGACGGGTGAGGCCGCCGAGGTCGGGGATGTAGCGGGTGCCGGTGCGGCGCTCAATGGCGTCGGCGATGAAGAACATGCCCACCACGTTCACACCGTGGGCCAGCATCTGCACCACAGTGCCCTGCAGGCCGGTAGCAGTGAGCGAGAACACGCCGGCAGCCATTAAACCCACGTGCGAGAGCGAGGAGTAGGCGATGAGGCGCTTCACGTCGCGCTGGCGAATGGCGATGATGGCGCCATAGATGATGCCGATGACCGAAAGGATGATAACCGGCTTCTGCCACTGGCTCACGCCCAGCGGCACGACAGGAAGCAGCCAGCGCATGGTGCCGTAGATGCCCATTTTCAGCATGATGCCCGAGAGCAGCATGGTGGCCGGGGCGGGGGCGTCGGTGTAGGTGTCGGGCTGCCAGGTGTGGAAGGGGAAGATGGGCATCTTCACAGCGAAGGCCGCGAAAATCAGCCAGAACAGCCACGACTGCTCGGCGGCGCTTAGTTTCAGGCTGTAAAAGGCCGACAGCTCCGAGGAGTGCGCGGCCAGCGAGCCGGCGGCAGGGCCGGTTTGCAGGTACAGGTACACGAAGCCGGCCAGCATCAGCAGCGAGCCTACCACGGTGTACAAGAAGAACTTGAGGGTAATGGCCACGCGACGCTCGCCGCCCCAGGCACCGGCCAAGAAGTAAATCGGAATGAGGGCCACTTCCCAAAAGAAGTAGAATAGGAAAGCATCGAGCGAGGTGAACACGCCCAGCAGGCCGGTTTGCATGAACAGCACGAGGGCGTAGAAGGCCGTCGGGTTGTCGAAATCGCGCTTGAAGGCGCTGAGCAGGATAAGCGGAACCAGAAAGGTGGTGAGCAGCACCAGCAGCAAGCTCAGGCCGTCGAGGCCAAGGTGAAAGTTGATGCCGGCCGAGGGAATCCAGCTGTAGTTGAGGTCGAAGCCGGCAGCGCCGCTGTTTTTGAAGGCGAAGGCGGTGTACACCGCGAGGCCAAATTCGATGAGCGAGGCGCCCAGCGCGAGGGCCCGGGCGGTGGCTCCCTTGGTGAGCAGCAGCAGCAGCGCGGCGGCCAAAGGGAGGAAAAGCAGAACAGCAGTCAGCATCGGCAATAGCAGAAGGGCAGCAGCGGCACCGGGAAACCGGCCCGCAAATTGAGCGCAAACTTACGCATTGACCCGCAAGGGTGCACTGTTTTTGTGCAAGTTCTACAGTCGGGCCACCCGGCGGCTGGCCAGCACGCGCCCCGCGGCATCAAGCCACTGCACCGTGTAAAGCCCCGGTGCCAAAGCCGCTACTGAAACGGAAGTCTCGATTCCGGCCGTCGGCTGGCGGCGCACTTGGCAGCCCAACGCGTCGAGCAGGCGCACGTTGACGGCGGTTGGGGCGGGCTGGCGCAGGGTAAGGATTTCGACGGCGGGATTGGGGAAAGCGCCGTAGCTGGCGGCTTCGGAAGAAGCTGCCGTGGCCATGGGGCGGCAGAACACGGCCATGATTTTCGTCCAGAGCTCGTTGTCGAACGACGACGCGGCCAGGGTGCGCTGGCCCGCCGACTGGCCCTGGCGCACCACCACGAGCCCCAGGCTGGGCACCACGTAAATCTTTTGGTCGTTTTTGCCAAGGGCGGCAATCATGTCGGCGGGTGCGGCCGGTGTGAAAGACCCCGAGAAAGTCAGCTGCGAGCCGGGCAGCTTGTAGCTGGCCTGGCCGTTGACCCACCAGAGGTAGCCGTAGCTGCGGTTCATCGTCTGGCTGGGGGTGGTCATGGCCTGGAAGTAGGCGCCATCAGTCATAATCTGAGTGCCGTTCCAGGCGCCGCGGGCTAGGATGAAGAGGCCGAACCGGGCCATGCTGCGGGCTTTGCTGTAATACACATCGTTGACCCACACGCCCGTCATGCCAATGCGGTTGCCGAGGCGCTGGTTGGTGTATTGCGTCATGCTACTGGCGCCGCTGGCTTGCGTGAGCACGTCTTGCAGGGTGCGGTAGGCGCCGGTGTGGTAGGCCCAGCGCGTGGCGGACGGGGCGAGGTAGCGCAGGCAGCTAGGCGTGGTGCTTTCGTTGTCGCAGGGCGCGGGCGGGGTGTCGTCGAGCCCGGTGGTCATCGTGAGTTGGTGCCGGATGGTAATCTGGCGTTGCTGGGGACGGGTGGCGCTGGTCCAGCGGCCCAGGTAGCGGGAGGTGCTGTCGTTGAGGCTCAGAATGCCGTCCTGCTGCGCCAGGCCCACCAGTGTGGCCGTGAGCGACTTGCCCGCCGAGGCCCAGTACCAGACTGAATCGGCGGTGTAAGTGCCGTAGTATTGCTCCACCACCATGCGCCCATCTTTTAGAATGAGCAGCGACTTGCTGCCCTTGCGCCCGGCAAAAGCCAGCAGCGAATCGAGCTGCGGCTGGCACCAGCCCAGGCTGGCGGGCGTGGTGCTGGCCCAGGTACTGCCGGTGAGGGAAGGAAAGTAGAGCGTCTGGGTTTGGGCCTGAGCCGGATTATCACTCAAAAGCAAGCCCAGGAGGCAGCAGCAAGCGAGTAGCAGTTTTTTCATCGGCGCAAAGGTCTTTACAATCGAATATCTACCTAGACTTGCTGACCAGCTACCGGTTTAATGGATTGACTAATCCAGCTAGCAACTGTTTTGCCATAGACATGAATCATCCCATCCTGCGCGTGGCCCGGCCCACCGATAACCTGCCTGCGCTGCTGCGCTTCTATTGCGACGGCCTGGGTCTCCAACAATTGGCTTCCTTCTCGGCCCACAACGGTTTCGATGGCGTGATGCTGGGCCACCCGCAGGCGCCCTACCATCTGGAGTTCACGCATCAGCCCGGCCACAGCGTAGGCCGCGCTCCCACAGCCGACAACCTGCTCATTTTCTACTTGCCCGACGCAGCGGAATGGCAAGCTGTGGTGCAACGTATGGCAGCTGCTGGGTTTGCGCCGGTTCCTTCTTACAACCTATACTGGGACCAGCAAGGCCGCACCTTCGAAGACCCCGATGGCTACCGCGTGGTGTTGCAGCAGGCGGCGTGGGCATTATAGCCCACAAAATCACCGGCTAGAATTGCGGATATAAATCCGATTGCTACTTTTGTGTAAGTGCTTACATAAAACAGCTATGGATTTCTTACAGCAGCTTGGGCCCGTAGCCCTGGGTAGCCGGTTGCGGCGGCTGAGCGAATATTTTACCAGCGAGGCGGCCACGATTTACACCGATTACAATTTAGAATTTCAGCCGCGCTGGTACCCGGTGTTTTATCTGGTGGCGCACCGGCCCGGCATTTCCAGCAATGAGATTGCCAGTCAGATTGGCCATACCCACGCCTCGGTCAGCCAGATTGTGAAGGAACTGGTGCGTCATAGCTTGCTGACCATGCGCACCGATGCGCACGACCAGCGCCGGCGGCTCATGACCCTCACCCCGCTGGGCCAGGAAATGCTGCCCCGGCTACGCGCCCAAACCGACGACGTGCGCCGCAGCATGCAAGCCTTGCTGGCCGAAGCCGATGTAGACCTATGGCAGGCCCTCGACCGCCTGGAGGCGCAGCTGCAGCAGCAAAGCCTGCGCACCTGGGTGGCGCAGGCCCGGCAGCAGCGCGAAGCCTCGCCCGTGACACTCCGCGACTTCCGGACCGGCGACCAGCCCGTTTTCCGGCAGCTAAATGAGGAATGGATTTCGCGCTACTTTAAGCTGGAACCGGCCGACTTAAAGGCGCTCGACCATCCTGAAGAATACATCCTAGAGCCGGGCGGCGGCATCCTGCTGGCCGAGCTGCATGGCCAGGTGGTGGGCACCTGCGCCCTAATTAAGATGGACGACGGCCGCAGCTACGAGCTGGCCAAAATGGCTGTGTCGCCGGCCGCGCAGGGGCAGCAGATTGGCTTTCTGCTGGGCCAGGCGGCCATCCAGCGGGTGCGCGACTTTGGCGGTACCCGCGTGTACTTGGAAAGCAACGCCATATTGAAACCAGCGCTGGCGCTCTACCGCAAGCTAGGCTTTCAGGATTTGGCCGAGCCGAATCCGTCGCCCTACGCCCGTGCCGACGTGCAGATGGAATTGCTGCTGCGCTAACTTGGCGGCCAATGGCTACTTCGGAACCCGTCGTTTCGCGCCTCGCGCCCACGCCCAGCGGCTACCTGCACCTCGGCAATGCCGTGAACTTTGTGCTCACCTGGCTGCTCACGCGCCAAGCCGGCGGCACGCTGCACCTGCGCATCGATGACTTGGACCGCGCCCGGCTGCGCCCAGCATATCTGGATAACATCTTCCGCGTCATCGACTGGCTGGGTATCAACTATGACCACGGCCCCAGCGGCCCCGACGACTTCCTGCGCCACCATTCGCAGCTGCTGCACCTGCCCGAGTACAACCGCGTGCTGCGTCGCTTGGCCCAGCAGCCGGGCTTGGTGTATGCCAGTCAACGTACCCGCACCGGTGGCCCCGAAGCCTTTGTTGCGCTCGAAATACCGGGCGCCGCGTGGCGAGCACACGTGCCGGCGCATACCGAAATCCGGTTCAAAGACGCTTGGCAGGGCGAAGCCAATGTTCCGCTGGGTGCGCTGATGCCAGATTTTGTCGTTCGCAAAAAGGATGGTGTAGCCGCTTACCAGGTAGCGTCGGTGGTGGATGACTTGCGCCTCGGCACCACGCTCATTGTGCGCGGGCTCGATTTGCAGCCCAGCACGGCCGCGCAATTGTGGCTAGCCGGCCAGCTTTCCGAAATGGCTGCTTTTAATGCTTTGCGCGTTCAGTTCGGCCATCACTCGCTGCTGACGAACGAGGCCGGGCAAAAGCTGTCGAAATCGGCGCAGCTGCCGGTGAATGCCGGCATCCTTGCGCAGCGCGAGGGCCAGCGGGCCGTGTTTGGGTCGGTAGCAGAGCTGCTGAAGCTGCCGGCCGCAGCGGGGGAGTCGTTGGAAACGTTGCTTCAGGCGTTCAGCCGCACGCCCGGCCTCTCTCGCCGGGAGTAGGACCGAGCGTTCGGTTTCGCGCGATTGATTTACCGCACCTCCTTTTTGAATTCTTCGGCCCAATGGTCGGCCAGGCGGGTGGGTTCGGGCAGCTTGTAGCCGCGCAGGCAGGCCAGCGTGAGGCGCGTGGCGGTGGCCTGGTCGCAGCGGTGGCCGGGGCTCACGAACAGCGGCAGCACCTTGTCTTTGCTGCGAATGACTTCGCCAATGACCTCGCCGGATTTAGTGTCGAGCAGTTCCGTGATGCTGCCGCGCGTTATGCCGGGCTCCTCAAACGCACCGGTCAGCTTCTGCTTGGCCACGCCGAAGGTGGGCATATCGAGCAGCACGCCCAGGTGGGCGGCAATGCCCATGCGGCGCGGGTGCGCAATGCCGTGGCCGTCCACCATCATTACATCGGGCTTGTTTTGGAGCTTGGCGAAGGTGTGGATGACGTTGGGCGCCTCGCGGAAGGAGAGGAAGCCGGGCACGTAGGGCATGTCGACGGGGCCGTAGTTGTACACTTTTTCGACCAACTCCAGCGAGGGAAATTTCAGCACCACAAACACCGACAGGATGGTGTCGGGCGTGGGAAATGAGGAGTCGCAGCCCGCAATGAGGCGCGGCTCCTGCGCCAGCGGCTCGTGGCGCACGCGCTGGCGCATTTCGTGTTGCTGCTCGGTCAGGCTTTTAACGAGGACGGGGTCGGGTGGGGGGCCGGGGGGGCGGTAGTAGGCCATTCGGGGAGTGTTGAGGATTGAGTTTTAAATGTTCAGTTCGGGAGGACTGCTTTTCAAAGTCGAAAAGCCCATCTGTAGCATCTTCCGGCGGTGCGGGGCGTATGAGGGCCATACGTTTCTTCGTTGGCTATGTCTGAACCCACTGCTGAGCAACCCGCTGCCACCGGCTCCGGCCCGCTGCTGGAGCGTCGCTATTTTATCGATGTTGCCCGCCCCCGCCTCACGCCCGCCCAGCTCATGGCCGAGGTGCAGGCCGACGTGCCCCGCTTTTCGCCTGGGGTGCTGGCCGATTTTAAGAAAAAAGATGGCGACGACGACCTGAAGGCTGGCGACGAGTTCAGCATCAAAATCCTGGGTCCCTGGAACGGCTGCGTGCGCGTCACTGACGTAAGCGCCACGGCGTTCGAATTCATTACCCTCGAAGGCCACCCCGAAGCCGGCCGTATCCGCTTCGAAACCCACTACCTCGACGAACGGCCCGACGTGCTGCGGTTTGAAATCCGCTCCTCGGCCCGCTCGCGCGACGGGCTGGTGGCCTTTGCCTACGATACCATTGGCGGCGGCAAGCTGCTGCAGGAAGCCACCTGGACGGAGTTCTGCCAGCGGGTGGCAGAAGCCAGCGGCGGCCAGGCCCTCGGCAACGTAGTGGTTGAAACCTTCCGGCACGACGAGGCCGGCCACACCGAGCATACCCGCCATGCCTGACCAAATTGCTGCCGTTCCCGCTTCGGCCAAGCCCGCCGCCTGGGAGCAGTACCGCGCCCAAATCGAGTCATACAGCGAGGCCAAAGTCAACTACGATTTTGCCCGCCAAAGCGAGTACACCAGCGAAACCGGCTGGCGCCTCGACGATTACGCCACCGACCTGCCCGCCGAAGCCCCCGGCCCGCCCGAAGCGGCCGGCTCCTTCGCTGCCGCGCAGGAGGTGCTAAAGCGTTACGCCTTCCCGCCGCCCGACCTCATCACCGGTTATTTCGACCCCGAAACCCCGCTCGAAAAGCGCATTATGGTGCTGCGGGCTCGCTTCCTTTTTTTTAATTTCTACTTCGGCGTGCGCGTGAGTGACGTGACCGACGAGGCAGCCCGCGACACGCCCGACGGCCCCGAGCGGGTGTGGGGCTACGGCTACCGCACCCTCGAAGGCCACTTCGAGCGTGGCCAGATTGACTTTACCATTCACAAAAACCTGACCACCGGGGCGGTGCAGTTCCGCATCCACGCCGTGTCGCAGCCCGGGCAGATTCGCAACCCGTTCTATTGGCTCGGCTTCAAGCTGTTCGGGCGCATGCTGCAGCGCAAGTTCGCCCGCGAGTCGCAGCGCCGGATGCGGGAATTGGTGGGCGCGCAGCTAGCCGGCCAGCCGCTGCCGCAAACCTTGAACGCGTCGGCGGGTTCTAGCGACACTTGAATACTCGGCATGCCGAGTACAACCAAGGCAGCTCGCGTACCGAAGTGAACCCAGTCGATGGAGTTACTACCGCAAGCGAGATGCCTCGGCTGCGCTCGGCATGACGTTCTCACTTCTCAAGTCAGTTCTTAACACTTAACCCTTCCCCAAATGCTTCCAACGAAAGCTTACGCCGCACCGGCCGTCAATGTCCCTCTAGAACCGTTCAACTTTGAGCGCCGCGACGTGGGCCCGCACGACGTACTGATTGATATTCAATTCTGTGGCGTGTGCCACTCCGACCTGCACCAAATCCGCGACGAGTGGGGCGGCTCCGTATTCCCGATGGTACCCGGCCACGAAATTGTGGGCCGCGTGACCAAGGTGGGCGACCACGTGAAGAACTTCAAAGTGGGCGACCTGGCCGGCGTGGGCTGCATGGTTGACTCCTGCCGCACCTGCCCCAGCTGCCAGGAAGGCCTGGAGCAGTACTGCGAAACCACCGGCATGGTGGGCACCTACGGCGGCATCGAGCCCCAAACCGGCCGCCCCACCTACGGCGGCTACTCCTCGCAGATTGTGGTGGATGAAAAGTACACCCTCAAGGTGTCCGACAAGCTCGACCTGGCCCGCGTGGCGCCGCTGCTCTGCGCCGGCATCACCACCTACTCGCCCTTGCGGCAGTGGAAGGTGGGCCCCGGCCACCGCGTGGCCGTGATGGGCCTCGGCGGCCTGGGCCACATGGCCGTGAAGCTGGCCGCCGCCATGGGCGCCGAAGTGACGGTGCTCAGCACCTCGCCCAACAAAGAAGCCGACGCCAAAGAGCTGGGCGCCCACAAGTTTGTGGTGACCAAGGACGCCGCCCAGCTGAAAGAAGTGCGCAACTACTTCGACTTCATCATCAACACTGTATCGGCCCCACTCGACCTGGCCGCCTACCTGAACCTGCTGCGCCGCGACGGCACCATGATTCTGCTGGGCGTGCCGCCCGAAGCGCCGCAGGTGCATGCCTTCCAGCTCATCGGTAAGCGCCGCCGCATTGCCGGCTCGCTCATCGGCGGCATTGCCGAGACGCAGGAAATGCTGGACTTCTGCGCCGAGCACAACATCATGTCCGACATCGAACTGATTGACATCAAGGACATCAACGAGTCCTACGAGCGCATGCTGAAAGGCGACGTGAAGTACCGCTTCGTGATTGATTTGGCCACGCTTGACAACTAGCGTTAGGCTCAGTCGAACATAAAAAAAGCCGGCCTCCCGTAAGGGAAGCCGGCTTTTTACTTTTCAATAAATTTATAACAACAGTTGGCTACTCAATTACAAGGCGCTGCCAGCTTTGGCCAGCCGTGGTGGTGGCGCCCAGCAGGTACACGCCGGGGGCCAGGCCGGTCAGCGGCACGGTGCTGCTGGCCTGGGAGAGCGGCCAGCGGCGCACCAACCGGCCTTGCAAGTCGTTCAGCAGCAGCGGGCCGGTGGGCGGGGCCGGCAGGCGCAGGCTGAGCCGCTCGTGGGCCGGGTTGGGGAACACCTCGGCCAGCGGCACGGCCGTGGCGGCGCGCGTGGCCAGCGCGGTGTTCACGAGGCGGGCGAGGCCGAAGCGCGGCTGCCCGGCCACGCTGGTGAAGTTGCCGCCGAGTACCACGGCGTTGGTGCCGGGCTGCAGGTAAACAATGGCCGCGGCGGGCGAAAACGACTCGTTGCCGATGGTGACGGGCTGAAAGCCCGCGTCGAGGCTGCCGGTGGTGGTGAGGCGCACCAGCCGCTCGGTTTGGGAGGTGGCGCCGGGCGCTACCACCAGCAGCTTGCCGTCCGGCTGCTCCACAAAGCTGTGGGCGGCGTTGGCGGCCGTGAAGCTGGCATCGGGGGCGCCGCTGGGCAGCAGGCGCAGCAGGCCGTTGGGCGCGGCCTGGCCGTTGAAGGTGGTGAAGTCGCCGTTTACCAGGATTTTGCCGCCGGTCAGGGGCCCAATGCTAAACAGCGAAGCCGGGCCGCCGCCGCTGCCAATGGAGAAGCTGTTGTCGATGGTGCCGTCGAGGTTCAAGCGCGTCACGTAGCTGCGGGTGGCGTCGTTCCACACGGCCAGCGTCTGGCCGTTGGCCAGGCCCACGGCGTAGCGGTAGCCGGCCGTGTTGCCCGTGCCCACGCTGGGCACTTGCCACGCAGCACCAGCGGGCGGCGCAAACTGGGTGTTAACGGTGCCGTTGGCGTTGAGGCGGGTCAGCACCGTGCGGCTCTGGCCGTTAACTTTGGTGGCATTGCTGCTCACCAGCAAGCCGCCGGCGGGGTGCAGGGCAATGGTGGCGCCCAAAGGGTTGTACGGATAGGGCCGGCTCCACTTCAGCTCAGCCGCCGTGAAGGCCGCGTCGAAAGTGCCATTAGCCAGCACGCGGCGCACCAGGGCGGTGCTGTCGCTGTTCTGGTAAACGGTGTAGAAAGTGCCATCAGGCTGCGGAAAGGCGCTGTATGGATACTCTGAGCCGCCGGTGCGGGTGTAGGCGGGCGGCAGCGCTATCTGCGTGTTGTAGGTACCATCGGCATTGATGCGGTGGAAGGGCGAATCAGTGGAGGTGCTTACCACCTGGCCATTGAAAGAGAGCGAAGTATAAGTATCGATAACTAGCTGGCCATTGTTTTGCGGCGTCAGCCCCGCATAAACGATGTTTTCCAACAGCAGCGAATAGCTGGTATCGGTAGCCCCGTTGGCCAGCAGGCGCGCCGCGCCGTTGGCATTCTGGCCGCCCAGCACGTTGAAAAACCCAATGGCTAGGTATTGGCCGCTGTTCAGCTCGCTTACGTTCATGATGGTGGCGCCGCTGTTGCCGGAGCTGGCTGGCGCCGCAAACGTGGCATCCACCAGCCCTATCGTGGTCAGGCGGGCCAGGCCGTAGCGGGGCTCGGTGCCCAAGGTGCTGAAAGAGCCCGATACCAGAATGGTGCCGTCGGCGCGCTGCCCCAGGCTGAACACCACGCCGCCCGAGCCCACCGTGGCAAAAACGGGGTCCAGCGCGCCGCTGGGCAGCAGGCGGGTCAGCACGTCGCCGCGGCTGGTGATGGTGGTGCCCCCCACCAGGATTTTGCCGTCAGCCTGCCGCACCATGTCGAACACGAACCCGGTGCTGGTGAGCGGCGAAGTGAAGGTGACATCGCGGGCGCCGGTCGGCGTGAGGCGCACAATGTTGAAACTGGTTTGCCCGTTCACGGCATCGAACTGCCCGGCCACCAGGATGTTGCCGTCGGGCTGCACAATGATGCGGCGGGCCTGGCCGTAGCCACCCGTGGGGCTGGTGAACCCGGTGCCAATGGAGAAGCTGGCGTCGCGCTGGCCGCTGGGCAGCAGCCGCACCATTCCGTTGGTGGGCTGCCCGTCGAAGGTGGACAGCAGCTCGCCGCCCACCAGAATATTGCCATCGGCCTGCACGGCCATGCTGCGCACCGGCCCACGCCACCCGGCCCCACTCGAACCAAACGAAGCATCGCGGCTGCCGTCGACGTTGAGGCGGATGATGTTTTGGGCCGCCACGCCGTTGTAGCCGGAGAGGTAGCCCTCGCCGGCCACCAGGATTTTACCGTCGGGCTGCTGGGCCAGGGCCGTTACGGTAGCGTTGGGGCCACTGCCCGCCTGCGCCCGAAACGCGAGGTCGGGGCTGCCATCGGCGTTGAGCCGGGCCAGGCAGGGCGACGGCTGGCCGTTCATCAGCTGAAAAAAGCCGGCAATGAGCACCTTGCCATCGGCCTGCTTGAGGCTGGTGAGCACGCCCCCGCCCGGCGCCGTGAGCCGGCTGGGGGCAAAGCCGGGGTCGAGCTGTTGGGCAACGGCCGAAAGCCAGCCGCTGCCGCTCAGCAGCAGGGCTAGTAGACAGGAGTAGAAAAGACGCATAAGATTAAAATGATAACTAAGCAGGAAAGACACACTTCCCTGCAAAGTTATAGATTAATCAGGCGTCAGGCCCTACGCGCTAGTTTTTTGTGAAGAGGTACGGGTCTTGCTCCAGTCCGTCGTTCACGCGGATTTCCAGCGTTTTCACTTGTCCGCCTTCCGCCGTGAACGGCGCCGGAAAAATCCCATAGGCCGCATTGGAAAAAGTACTGCGGAAGGTGTCGCCGTCCATATAGTCCAGCGTGGTGGTGAGGGCGGGATGGTGAGAGAAACGCACAAGCAGCTGCTTGCCCTTGGCCTCCACCGTGATGGGGCCGTAAACCGGGTGCGTGTAGGTGCCGGCGTAGTTTTTCAGGCTGCGGGCCGGCTTGCTTTTCTTGGCCACGCGGGCAGCTAGGTCCGCCACGTTCTTGGCGGTTTCGGCGTTGCCGGCCTTCGAAAAACCGTAGAGCTGGCGGCTGCGGTCCACGTAGGGCACGGCCAGGTAGGCCTCGAGCAGCTGGTAGCGCAGGGCCTCGAAAAAGCTTTGGTTGTCCTGGTTGGTGAGCACGGCAATGCCCAGGCCCTCCTCGGGCACGAAGCACACGTTGGTCACGAAGCCGTTGGCGCCGCCCGTGTGCCAGTAAATCTGGCGGCCGTTGTAATCGGCTGAGAACACGCCCAAGCCATAGGTGCGGAAGTGCATTGGGAAAATGGGCGACTTGCTAGTGCCTACGAGCGTGTTGCCCTCGCGGGTGCGGCGCAGCGTGGCCCAGGGCATGATGCGCTGGCCGTTGTACTTGCCGCTGTCGAGCTGGAAGCGCAGCCAATGGCCCAGGTCGTTCACGTTGGAAACCAGGCTGGCGGCCGGCCCGAAGTTGTCGACCTCATCGAACGGCACCCGCGTGAGCGGGCCAAAGGCCGTGGTGTAGGGCAGAGCGATGTTAGCCCGCTGGCTGGCGCCGGCCGTGCTGGGCGAGGTGCTCGTCATGCCCAGCGGGGTGAGGATGCGCTGCTGCACAAAATCCTGCCAGGTGGTGCCGCCCGTAGCCGCCGGAATAACTTCGCCCGCCGCCAGGAAACCGTAGTTGCTGTAGCCGTACTGCTGCCGGAACAGGCCCGTGGGCTTCAGGTAGCGCACTTTTTGTAAAATCTCCGCCCGGCTCAGGTTGGAATCCCAGAAGGTGAAGTCGCCCTGGAAGGTCTTGGTACCGAAATGGTGGCTGAGCAGGTCGCGCACCGTGAGCAGGCGCGTGCTGGTGGAGTCGTAGAGCCGGAAATCGGGCAGGTACTTCCGCGCCGGGTCGTCCAGCTTCAGCTTCTTCTCCTCCACCAGTTGCGAAATGGCGGTGCCGGTGAATAGCTTGGAATTGGAGGCAATGAGAAACAGCGTGTTGGCGTCTACCGGCTCGGGCTTGCCCACGGCGCGCACGCCGAAGCCCTGCGAAGCCACCACCTGCCCGTCTTTCACCACCACCACGGCCAGGCCGGGGATGTTCCAGAGCTTGAGGCCGCGCTGCACGTAGCGGGCCAGGCTGTCGCGCACGAAGGCGTTGCCGGTAGCGGCCGGGGTGGTTTGGGCGTGAGATGA
The DNA here is from genome assembly GCF_022811645.1 of Hymenobacter monticola. Lineage (NCBI taxonomy): Bacteria > Pseudomonadati > Bacteroidota > Cytophagia > Cytophagales > Hymenobacteraceae > Hymenobacter > Hymenobacter monticola. The sequence continues at coordinate 2,384,357 of NZ_CP094534.1, forward strand.
AAACGAAAAAGCAGCGGCCGAAGCCAGGGCAGCCAAAAAATGTGGGAAGCGCATGGGCGAATAAGAAACAGCTTTGCAATACTGCCAAAGCTACGGCCAGGCCCGCACACCGCCTGGCCATGCTGCGCCCCAGGCTAGGGCCGAATGCGCCGGAAGCGCCCGGCCCGGTACGCATAGTTGCCCGGCGTGATAGGCGTAAATCCCCGCACGGCCTCGTCCTCAAACCCGCCTTCCTGCTGCACTTGGCCAACGATGACGCGCCCGCGGCGCACGGTAATTTCTCGGTGCGCGTAGGCGTAGTTGCCACCTTCCATCTCGTCACTTTCAATGACGGAATGAGGCGGAATTTCTTCGTCGCGGCCGTCCAGGCTGTGCCAAATGACGTGCGGTGGCCCGTCAAAGGAAATGAGCAAGGTGTGTTCTTCTTTTTCTCGGATGCCCGATGCGTAATTGCCGCCTTCCATTTGCACCAGCAGCTCTTCGGGCGGGCGCTGGTCCAGCTCCACGGCGCGGGCCGTGAGGTAGGGCAGCGACTTTAGTTCGCCAAACCACGCATTCAGGTCCAGCTCAACCCAGCGCATGGGGAGGCCGCGGGGCCGGTAAAACAAGAGCAGGCCCTCGAAATCTTCGGTTCGCAGCACTCGGCAGCGCGCGTCCCACTGCCCCCTGCCCATGACAACAGTGTCTTCGGGTGGCGAGGCGGCGCGTATGCTATCCAGCTGCGGGCCAGTCCAGTACTGAACAGCCAACTCAATGGGGCGTAGGGTATCCGGGAATAACGTCTGCTTCTCAGGGCGCTGGGCTGCTGGCCCGGCGCTGTCAGCCCGGGCCCTGGAGTTGGCTGGCGGTGCCTCCAACCGGGGCCGGGCCTGAGGCGCAGCACGCTCAGCATTGGGCTGCTGATGGGCCTGGCAAGCACCAAGCAACAGGGCCACTACAAAGCCACTGGCTCTGTTCCGGGCGCGTCTCCGCATCGTCAACATACCGGAAGTGAAATCATTGCCAAGGGGCGGTGCCTTACACCACGCGCCGCATCACGGGCGCGGGCGCACCGTCGGCGTACACCACATGCTCGTCGCGGAAAGGCTCTTCACCCCGAAATTTCTGGATGATGCGGGCCGTGGTGATGATGTCCTTCTGGCAGTAGTGGGCGATGCGCGGCAGGTCGTTATCATCCCAGTATACCCGCGCCACGTCGGCCCCGCTGATGTCGTCTTTGGGCGTGGGGATGCCGAAGATGGCGGCCAGCAGGCTGAGCGAGGTGTAGGATTTGTGGTCGCCGAATTTCCACAGCTCCATGGTGTCGTGGTGGGGCACTTCCCAGGGCTTTTTGCCGGCCAAGTCGAGCTGGGGGGGCAGCGGTAGGCCGTTTATCAACAAGCGCCGGCCGAGGTAGGGAAAGTCGAATTCCTTGCCGTTGTGGGCGCAGAGCGTGAATTTGGGCTTAAGCGCGAGCAGGGCAGAAAAGTCGCGCAGCAAGGTTTTCTCGTCGTGGTCAGCGAAGCTCTTCACCCGGAAGCGCCACAATTCTTCTTCCTTATCGAACACAAAGCAGCCCACCGACACGCACACTACCTTGCCGAACTCGGCGTAGATGCCGGCCTGCTCAAACAAGCTGGCGGCCGACAGCCGGTCGGGCAGGGGCTCGGCGGGCAGGGCGCGGCCGGTGTAGCCCTGCTGGCGGCGCAAGCTCTCGCTTTTGTGTTCCCACAGCAGCCGCAGCGTCTCGTCGAGGCTGTCGTGGCAGTCCACGCAGGGCACGGTTTCGATGTCGATGAAGAAGAGCTGGTCGAGCGGGGTGCGGTGGAGGTGCTGCATGGTAGAGGGCGCGGCGTCGGTATGAAGACCCCGAATATACACGAGGTTCGCGGCTGTGCCCAGGAAACGCCAAACAAAATCGGCCAGGCGGCCGGTAATGGGCACGTTGCCATCAGGTTGGCGATTTCGGTCCTTATTTTCGCCACTATGTTGTTCTATTTCGGCCCTCATAGCGGGTTGTTGCTGCCTTTTGTAGTGCCCGGCGCGGCGGCCACGCTGTGGCTGCTGGCCCGGGCCTGGCGGCGCGGCAACGCCTCCGATGCCCTGCTGGCCCTGCTCATCCTAGTGCCCACCCTGAGCGTGAGCCAGTGGATGCTGGGCTACGCCGGCTGGTTCGACAGCCACGACGGGCACTCCACGGTGATGTTTTACGTGCCCTGGCGGGCCAACATGGTGCTGGGCGGCGCCTATTACCTGTACTTCCAGAGCCTGACTAACCAAGATTTCCGCTGGCGCCCGGCCCTGAAGCACTTGCTGCCGGGCCTGGTGGAATGGGGGGCCTTCGCCGCCGTGGCGGTGTACGACCTCCTGTGGTGGCGCGGGGTGCGGGGCCGCCCGCTGCCCGATTTTTTCGGCACCAAAGGCGCGGGCGCTACGCTGCTCGACGAAACGGCTTTGCCCGCCGCCTTGCTCAGCTCGGCGCTGCTGCTGGGCTACGGCCTGCGCCTGCTGGCCGACTACCGCCGCTACCGCCGCTACCTCGACGACAACTTCTCCGACCCCGAGCGCCTGCGCTTTGCCGGACTGCGCCAGTTGCTGGCTCTGCAGGCGTTGGTGTTGGTGCTGAGCTTGTTATTTACGGGCCTTAACCAGATTTATGATTTCAGCTACGACGCGGCTTGGTACTTCTTCGCCCTGCGCGGGGTGCTGATTTACGGGCTGATTGTGGTGGGCATTCAGGCCAACTACGCGGCCGCCACCAGCTCCCTGCGCTTTGGGGCCGTGCCGAAGCCGATGACCGAAGCCGAACTGTCCGCAGGGTCGGTTTCGCTGCCCGGTGCTGCCGAAGCAGTAGCTGCCGCGCCGGTCGAAACACCGGTTGCCGGCACCGCTCCCGCCGCGGAAGAAGCCGGGTTATCCATTCGTGACGAGCCGGCCGTTTCCGCCGGAAGGGCCGCCCCGGAGCTGGCCCCAGAGCTGCTGCCGTGGCGCGAGAAGCTCCTGCACCTGATGAATGAGGAGCAGCCCTGGCTGGAGCCCGAGCTCACCCTGACCGAGCTGGCCCACCGCCTGCGCACCCACCCGGCGCTGCTGTCCAAGGTCATCAACGCGGGCTGCGGGCAGAACTTCAACGACTTCGTGAACACCTACCGGGTGCAGGAAGCCCGCCGCAAGCTGGCCGACCCACGCTTTGCGCACTACTCGCTGGTAGGCGTGGCGTTGGAGAGTGGATTTAACTCAAAATCAACGTTTAACCGCGTGTTCAAGAAGCTGCTGGACCAAGCGCCCAGCGAGGTGATACGGCCCAAATCATAAGTTGGGACGGGCCACATCATAGATTGGAGCGCCGCGCCTGGCCCCACGAAAGACCTTTGACGCAGTCTTTCACCAAAGCGCTGGCGGTTATGAAAAAAGGTATGGCAATGGTCCCCGCGGGGCGTGGGTTGGCACAAACGACCAAATGGGAAAAAGCCCCGGATTGCGGAGGGGTCGCAAATAATTGGGGCGGCTGTAACGTTTGCGTGTCGGCGCCGGTAACCACGGCGCTTCCGGCTAAAAAGTCCGGGCCCCCACGCAACTATGGCCGCCCGATTCGCATCTGTTGGCCCAAACTTCCCTTTTCTCTGCAAATGAAATCTTCTACCTGTTGTGCGCTACTCGCGCTGTTGGGATTGGTGTGGACGGCTCCGCGCGCGGCGGCCCAGGCGCCGGCGGCCCCGGCCGCAGCCATTGGCACCGGTTCGCTGACCGGGGTGGTGCTCGACTCGCTCAAGAAAGAGCCCGTGCCGTATGCCACGGTGGTGCTGCTGCCACCCGCTCCCAACGACAAGCCCATCACCGGCGTGGCAGCCGACGACAACGGCCGCTTCTCGCTCAACAAACTGGCGTCAGGCCCGGCCCGCCTGCGGGTGAGCTACGTGGGCTATGGTACCCAAACCAAGGACGTGACCATCACGGCCGGCGCGACGGACGCAGGCACGTTCCGGCTGCCGGTGGCGGGCACGGCCCTGGCCGAGGCCGTCGTCATCGGCACCAAGCCGGTGGTGGAAGTGAAGTCCGACCGCATCGTGTACAACGCCGACCAGGACGTAACGAACGCCGGCGGCACCGCCTCCGACGTGCTACGCAAGGCCCCGCTGCTGGCCGTAGACGGCGACGGCAACGTGAAGATGCGCGGCTCCAGCAACTTCAAGGTGCTCATCAACAACAAGCCCTCGCCTACGCTGGCCAGCAACCTGGCCGAGGCCCTGAAAGGCATCCCCGCCGAGCAGATTCAAAGCGTGGAAATCATCACCACGCCGCCGGCCAAGTACGACGGCGAAGGCACGGCCGGCATCATCAACATTGTGCTGAAGAAGGGCTCGACGCAAAGGCTGAACGGCCGGGTGAGTGCCTCGGGCGGCAACCGCAACTCGAACGGCAACGCCTCGCTCAACTTCAAAACCAAGAAGCTGGGCTTCACGTCGTCGGCCGGCACGGGCGGCTGGTACGGGCCCAGTGCCTACGACCGCACCCGCACCGACAAGCGCAACGGCTCCGTGTTGCAGCTCGACGGCGTGGGCAACTACGGCGGCCGCTGGAACTACGGCAGCCTGGGCCTCGACTACGACCTAAGCGAGAAGCAGAGCCTGTCGCTGGCGGCCTCGATAAACACCTACCGGGGCGCCGATTTTAACAACGTGGTGAACCGCTACACCGCTTTCAACCCGGCCAACAGCCAGCTGTATACCCGCAGCACCACCAACCGCTTCAGCGGCTTCAACGGCGAGCTGACGGGCACCTACACCAAAACCTTCGCCACGGCCCGCAAGGAGTGGAGCGTGCTGGGCCAGTACGCCAACAACAGCGGCACCTTCGGCTACGACTTCGACCAGTACGCCAACTCGGCCGTGAACCTGGAAACCGGCCAGGCCAGCTACCGCGAGCGCAGCCGGGGCCGCACGCCGGGCCACGAAATCACCTTCCAGACCGATTTGGTGCAGCCTTTCGGCGAGAAGCACACCCTCGAAACCGGCCTGAAAGCCATCTGGCGTCGCACCGGCTCGGTGGCCGACGTGGAAGGCAAGCAATTCAGCGACGGCGACTTTGTGCTGCTGCCCGCCCGTGCCACCAATTTTGACTACGACCAGAACGTGCAGGCGGCCTACGCCACCTACACCGCCAAGGCCAGTAAGAAGCTGAGCGTAAGCCTGGGCGGCCGCCTGGAGCGCACCTCGCTGGCGGCCCAGTTCCGCACCACCAATTCGGAGCTGCCGCTGCGCAGCTACCTCACGCTGCTGCCCAACGGCAACGCCCAGTACGCCTTCAGCGACAACAACAGCCTGCGCCTGGCTTATAGCAAGCGCATTACGCGGCCCTACATCGACTACCTGAACCCGTTCGTGGACCGCTCTGAGCCGCAGAACATTTCCTATGGCAACCCCAACCTCGACCCTGAGCTGACCGACTCGTACGAGCTGAGCTTCAACACCAACGGCAAGGCCGGCTCGCTCAATATCTCGGGCTCGCTGCGCCGCACCGGTAACGCCATCGAGTCCATCCGGAAGACGGCGGCCGAGGCGGGCTTCACCGATGCCGCGCCCGGCACCACGGTGCGCACTTACGCCAACGTGGCGTCCAACTCCTTTTACCAGCTCAATTTCTACGGCACGGCCAAGCCAGTTGAGGGCTGGGACATCAGCGGCGGGCCCGACGTGCAGTACATCGTGCGCCGCAGCCCGGCGTTGGGCATCGAGCGGCGCGGCTTCACGGCCGGCCTCAACCTAAACACGTCCTACAAGCTGCCCAAGAAATTCACGCTGCAGGGTTTCCTGTATAGCTCGCTGCCCTCGCCGGAGCTGCAGGGCCGGGGCGCGGCTAACCTCTACTACCAGATGGGCGTGAAGAAGACCTTCCTCAAAGACAAAGCCGACTTTGTGCTGAACCTGGCGTCACCTTTCAATAACTACTGGCGCTACCGCTCCACCACCGACACGCCCGATTTCAGCGAAGTATCCAACAACTACGGCTACATGCGCGGCTTCCGCGCCAGCCTCAGCTACCGCTTCGGCACCGAGCAGCAGGGCAAGCAGCGCAAGTCCATCTCGAACGACGACGTGAAAGGTGGCGGCGGGAAGCAGGGAGGGCAGTAGGAGGGAAGGGCACTAGCCCATGTCAGAACATCATGCCGAGCGCAGCCGAGGCATCTCGCTCGCGCCAGTAATCCTATTGATGGGGTTTACGGGCGCGAGCGAGATGCCTCGGCTGCGCTCGGCATGACCGTTTTTTCTCCCATTACCAGCCTTTTTTCAAGGCAACCCAACGGCTGGAAAGCGCATCAGTCAGGCAACAAGCTGTAATAAACCGGCGCGCCTTGCCGATAAATTGATAAACAGTACCTTGCGCCATCTCTAACCCGCTGCAAAAAAGTATGCCCCTCACCATTACCAACCTTTCCAAAACCTACGCCAACGGGGTGCAAGCCCTCAAAAACGTCAGCCTCGACATTCCCACGGGCATGTTCGGCCTGCTGGGCCCCAACGGCGCCGGCAAAAGCAGCCTGATGCGCACCATTGCCACGCTGCAGGACGCCGACACCGGCTCTATCATGCTCGATGGGCTGGACGTGCTCAAAGACAAGGACGGCGTGCGCCGCATCCTGGGCTACCTGCCGCAGGAGTTCGGCGTGTACCCCCGCGTGAGTGCCGAGGAACTGCTCGACCACTTGGCCGTGCTCAAAGGCATCGGCAACGGCAAGGAGCGCAAGGAGATAGTGGAGGCGTTGCTTCAGCAAACCAACCTCTGGAACGCCCGCAAGAAGAACCTGGGCGGCTACTCCGGCGGCATGAAGCAGCGCTTCGGCATCGCCCAGGCCTTGCTCGGCAACCCCAAGCTCATCATCGTGGACGAACCCACCGCCGGCCTCGACCCGGCCGAGCGCAACCGCTTCCACAACCTGCTGAGCGAGATTGGCGAGCACATCATCATCATTCTGAGCACGCACATCGTGAGCGACGTGACGGACCTGTGCCGCAACATGGCCATTATCAGCCAAGGGCAAGTGCGCCTCACCGGCGACCCGCTCTCGGTGATGGAGCAGCTGCGCGGCCGCGTGTGGCGCAAGCTGGTGAGCAAGGACGAGGTGGCCGCCGTGCAGGCTACGCACCACGTCATCAGCTCGCGCCTGTTCGCGGGCAAAACCATCGTGCACGTGCTCAGCGACGAGCGTCCGGATGCGGGGTTTGAGGAAGTGAACCCGGATTTGGAGGACGTGTATTTCGCGCAAATCAGCGAGCGGCCGGCGGCCGTGGCGGTTTAGAACGGCCTATTGGCGCAGGTGGGGCGCCTCACCCCCTGACCCCCTCTCCCAAAGGGAATGCAACCGAGCATTCTTCGGGGGCACCGGAACAGCTTCTGGCGTTAGGCTCCCCTCTCCTTGGGGAGAGGGGCCGGGGGTGAGGCCCCCCACCTGCGCAAACTCACTTTTCACCTTCCTCATCTGCAATCATGTTCCTCCCCATATTCCTTTTCGAACTAAAATACCGCCTGCGCCGGCCGGCCACTTGGATTTACTTCGGCGTGCTGCTGGTGATGGCCGCGCTGCTGTCGGCTGCGGCGGGCGGCATCTTCGGCTCGGGCGCCAACGTGAGCCTGGGCGGCGATGGCGGCCGCGTGCACGTCAACTCGCCGCATTCCATCGCCGGCACCATCACCATCCTGAGCTTGTTCGGCGTCATCATCACCTCGGCCATCATGGGCAACCCGGTGTACCGGGATTTTGAGCACCGCACCTTCTCGCTGTTTTACACCAAGCCCATCAGCAAGTTGGGGTACCTGGGCGGGCGTTTTCTGGGCTCGTTTGTGATTTGCCTGTTGGTATTCAGTGGCTTGGCGATGGGCTTGTTTATCGGCGGGCTGCTGCCGGGCGTAGAGGCCGACAAATTCGGGCCCTATCACCTGAGCTACTATTTGTGGCCCTACGTGGTGTATGTCATTCCCAATCTGCTGTTTACCGGAGCCGTTTTTTTCACACTTGCCACGCTCACACGCAACATCCTGAGCACTTACATCGGCTCGGTGCTGCTGCTGGTGGCCTACTTGATTGCGCAGTCCTTCATTCGCGACCTCGACAACATCAACCTCGCCGCGGCCCTCGATACCTTCGGTTCGACGGCCAGCTACTACACCACCCGCTACTGGACGGCGGCTGAAAAAAACACCCTGCTCGTGCCCCTCAGCCGCTACCTCGTGCTGAACCGGGCCATCTGGTTGGGGGCGGCAGTGGCGCTGCTGGGCTTGTGCTACGCCCGCTTCCAGTTCTCGGCCTTCGCTTCCGATAAAGCGCCTTCGAAGAAAGCCCGCGCCGCTGCTCAGGCCGACCTGCTGCCGGCCGCTGCCATGGGCGGGCGGCTGGTGCTGCCGCGCGTATCGCAGCTTTTTAGCCGTGGCATGAACCTGCGCCAATATTGGAGCCTCACCAAGCTGGAGTTTCGCGGCATCGTACGCAGCGTGTACTTCGCGGCCATCGTGGGCGCGGGCGTCATTTTCATCCTGGCCATCGGTTGGCAGGTGGGTAAGATGTACGACACCAGCACCTACCCCGTGACGGCCGAAATGGTGGAGGTGTTGAGCGGCAACTTCAGCCTGTTCATCCTCATCATCATTACCTACTACGCGGGCGAGCTGGTGTGGCGCGAGCGCGACGCCGGCGTGGCCCAGATTACCGACGCCCTGCCGGTGCCCAACTGGGTGCCGTTTCTGAGCAAGCTCTCGGCGCTAGGGCTGGTGCAGGTGGTGCTGCTGCTGGTGGTGATGGCCTGCGGCCTGCTGCTCCAAACCCTGAAAGGCTACTTCCACTACGAGCCCGGCCTCTACCTCGAAAGCCTGTTTGGCTTCAAGCTAATTGATTTCCTGCTGCTGTGCGTGCTGGCCATGCTGGTGCAGGTGATTGTGAACAACAAGTACCTGGGCCATTTCGTGATGATGGTGTACTACCTGTTCACGATTTTCCAGGGCCAGCTCGGCATCAACCACCACCTGCTCGACTACGCCGGCAACCCCGGCACGCCGTATTCTGACATGAACGGCTACGGGCACTTTGTGACGGGCTATAGCTGGTTTAAGCTGTACTGGGCGGCCGGGGCGCTGCTGCTGGCGCTGGCGGCCAATGTGTTCTGGGTGCGGGGCACCGACGCGGCCTTCGTGCGTCGCCGGGCCGAGGCCAGCCGCCGCTGGGGCCGCCCCGCCTGGACGGCCCTGGCCCTGGGCCTGCTGGTGATGCTGGGTGCCGGCAGCTTCATCTTCTACAACACCAACGTGGAAAACGTGTACCGCACGCCCAAGGAAACCGAGAAGCTGCAGCTGGGCTACGAGCAGAAATACCGCCGCTTCAAAGACTTGGCCCAGCCCCGTCTGGTGGCCGTGAACCTGAAAACCGACCTCTACCCCGCCACCCGGCAGGTGCACATCGACGGCCGCTTCTGGCTGAAAAACCGCCACACCCGCGCCCTCGACACCGTCATCATCCAGGTGCCGCAGGAGGCGCGCGTGCGCCGGCTCACGCTGGGCCGCCCCGCCGCCACCCTGGCCCTCAACGACAGCGCCGTGAACCTGCGCCTCTACCGCCTGGCCCGCCCCCTGGCGCCCGGCGACTCGCTGGAAATGACCGCCGTGCTCGACTTTGGCGAAACCGGCTTCCCCAACTCGGGCTCGAACACCGACATCGTGCAGAACGGCATCTTCATGAACAGCGCCACCTACCTGCCCGGCATCGGCTACAGCGAGCAGGGCGAGCTGGGCGACGACGACGTGCGCAAGCGCAACGGCCTCAAGCCCAAGGACCGCCTGGCCTCCGCCTCCGACCTCAAAGCCCGCCAGAACTCCGGCCTGAGCCAGGACGCCGACTGGATTCGCTTCGAAACCGTGGTCAGCACCAGCGCCGACCAGCTGGCCGTAGCCCCCGGCCGCCTGCTCAAGGACTGGACGCAGGGCAACCGCCGCTACTTCCATTACAAGATGGAGCAGCCTATGCTCAACTTCTACACCTTCCTCTCGGCCCGCTACAAGGTGTATAAGGATGCCTGGCAGGACTCGGCCGGCCACCGCGTGGTGCCCATCGAAATCTATTACCAACCCGGCCACGAGTACAACCTCAAGCGCATGGCCCAGGCCGTGAAGGAGTCGTTTGCCTATTACACCAAAAACTTTGGGCCCTACCAGCACCCGCAGGTGCGCATCCTGGAGTTTCCGAAGTACGCCAGCTTTGCTCAGAGCTTCGCCGGCACCATTCCCTTCTCCGAAAGCATCGGCTTCATTGCTAAAGTCGACCCCAACGACCCCGAGGACGTGGACTACCCCTTCTACGTGACGGCCCACGAAGTAGCGCACCAGTGGTGGGGCCACCAGGTGGTGGGCGCCAACGTGCAGGGCGAAACCATGCTGGTCGAAACCATGGCCCAATACTCGGCCCTGATGGTGATGAAGCACCACTACGGCCCTTACACCATGGGCAAATTCCTGGACTACGAGCTGAACAGCTACCTCTCGGGCCGCGCCTTCGAGCGCAAAAAGGAAGTGCCGCTGGCCAAGGTCGAAGGCCAGGGTTACATCCACTACCGTAAGGGCTCGGTGGTGATGTACGCCCTGCAGGACTACATCGGTGAGGAGAAGGTGAATACCGCACTGCGCAGCTTCCTGGACCAGCACAAGTACGAAACCGCGCCCTACTCCACCGCCCCGCAACTCGTGGCCGAGTTCCGCAAAGTGACGCCCGACTCGCTCCAAAACCTGGTCACGGACCTGTTCGACCGCATTACGCTCTACGAAAACCGCCTCACCGATGCCTCCGTGAAAAAGCTGCCCAACGGCAAATTCCAGGTGAGCATGACCGTGCAAAGCAAAAAGCTGGTGGCCGACAGCCTCGGCACCGAGCGCCCCGGGCCTGAAAACGACTACCTGCCAGTGGCCATTTTTCCCGCCCAAGGTAAGGGCCAGAAGCCCGTGCCGCCGCTGCTGCTCACCAAGCGCCGCTTCCACGCTGGCACCAACAAGCTGGAGTTTGTAGTAGCCACTGAGCCCGCCAAAGTTGCCATCGACCCCTACCACGAATTCGTGGACCGCGTGCAAAAAGACAACAGCAAAGAAGTGAAGTTGTAGCCACGCAGCAACCTGGCAATAAAAAAGCCCCGGCCAGATGGCCGGGGCTTTTGCTTTCTAATACAGGGCCGGATTAACCTTTCCGCACCTGTTTCAGGTCATGCTTCACTTGCTTCTTGGCGGTTTTGAGGTATTTCTTGAGTTGGTTCTTCCGCGACACCACAATCACCCGGGCGTGGGTCAGGCTCACCGTCGATTCTTCGGCGCTGGCGTTCAGGGTCATTTTCTCATCGGCGTAGCCCGCGTAGGTTACCACGGCGGCCAAAGCCCCGGCATTGGCCGGCACGGTAAATTCAAATTCGCCATCGGAGTTGGTCACAGCCATTTGTTTGGTGCTGGTGAGGATGACCACGGCGCCGGGCAGCGGGCCGGCTGGGCTGGTGATTTTGCCCACCAACAACATTTTCTCCGCTGGAGCATCGGCGCCCACCGCGAGGTCGTGGGAAGTATAGGCTGCGTTGCTGGCTAACGCTTGGGCTTGGCTGGTCAGGCCAGCAGCGAAGGTCAGGAAAGAAGCGAGGAGGAGAGCAAAGAAGCGCATGAGCAGTAAGAAAAAGGCCAGTTGGTTATGAAGTCGTTGTTGAATGATACAAATGTCGACTTGCACCGAAACCAGTTTCTTCAAGCTTCGTCCAACAATGGGATTTTGCCGGTGAATGCCGGGTTTCCGCTAGTCAGCAGAAAACACGCTGCTTTACCGCATTACCGCCACAGAAAAACCCCGACCATATGGGCCGGGGTTCTCGTTGTGGGACTGGCTGTGCAGAAGAAAAGGTGATGCTTTAAGCCAAACATGCGCGCGGTTGCGAACCGCACTACGCGGCTTTATTTTTTGAGCGCCTGATTGGCGTGCACCAGGTAGATGGAACCCATGGCCTGCACCGGCGTCAGAGTGAGCTCTTCTTCCTGCAAGCCGCCGTAGCTGCACACAAGCTTTACGGTTTTGGCATCGGCCGGCACTTGCAGCTCGAATGCACCCTCCGCATTGGTCACGACAATGGTACGGCTGCCTTTCAGCCAAACCGTGGCCCCCGGCAACGCGCCTTGCTCGTTCTGAATGACCCCGTGAATCAGCTTGGTTGCGCCACTGGCGGGCGCTTTGCCACCCTCAGGGTCGGCTTCGACAGCTAGTTCCTTAGGTTCAGGCACGCTGTTAAAAGCATACTGGGCATGGCCCTTAAAAGGAGCTATCGACAAAAAAAGAGCTGCTGCAGCAGCTGAAAAGCAAAGGCGGGTGATGCGTTGCATTAATACAAGTATTAATTGACTGATGCAAACATACAACCATCTAGCACATTTCTGCAAGAATTTGCCTTGTTAAATTCAATTTATTTCTGTGATTAAGCCAAAAACACAATGTTCTTAAATTGAAATAACCCCAAAACTCAACCTGCATAGTAAGAGGCGTTTTGGAGTTAACTAATTGACTATAAGAAATAGATTCAAGAATGGCTCGCTGTATCGGCTTGCTGTTGCTGCCGAAAAAGCCAATATGAATACCCGTAGCAAAAAAGCACAGTTCCAACTGTCAGGCCCAGTAGGGCAGGAAGCACCAGATGGCCTGGTAGCGCGAACGCCATCGCCACCGATAATGCACCCGCAACGCAGGCCAGCATGCCGCCAATCCGGTGCGTGCGTGCCCACACGGCAGGGCTTTCCAGCGTCCAGGGTGTGCGGATGCCCACAAAATAGTTGGGCTGAACCGTGCTGAGGTAATTGCCCATGAAAACGAAGAAGGTGCCTAGCAACACTGCCAGCCCTTTGCCGGGTGGCGTGCCGGGGTGCGCGCCCAGGTAAAGGCTAAAGCAGGCCAACCCACTGAGCAGCGCCACCAGCGCCAAACGCAGCTTTTGAAAGTTGGCGTTGTCGCCGTCGAGCCGGCGCTTGGGGTCCAGGTACGGCAGCACGCTGAGCAGCACGGTCGTGCCCAACGGCAGCCCCAGCGTGAGTAGCCACAGGTGTTCGCGGCCGGTGTAGCCATCGGCCTGCCCGCTGCTGTTGAAATGCGTGGGCACCTGCGCCGGCAGTGCCTGCCACACGGCCCACAAATACACCGACGGCAAGGCCACCACGACCAGCGTCAACAACTGCCAAAACAAGTTCTTTTTCATGGAGAAAAGCAAGAGCCCGCAATCAGGTTAGGATTTGAATTGATACAGCCAACCCAGTAATTCGTCAAACACCGTCATATTCAGGGTGTACACCACGAACTGGCCTTGTTTCTGGCTGGTCACGAGGTCGGCCTGGCGCAGCAGGTCGAGGTGGTGGCTGATGGTGGGGGCCGAAAACTGGAACTGCTCGGCAATGGCCCCGGCGGTGAGGGGCCCGGCGCGCAGCCGCTCCAGAATGGCGCGCCGCGTGGGGTCGTTCAGGGCTTTAAAAAGAGCATTCATAGTCGCGGTTCAATGTTTAGGCAAATGTCTAAATAAAACAGGCATAAAAAAGCGCGGCCTCTTTTCGAGAGGCCGCGCTGAAAATATTTTCGATGCAGCTTAATAAACGCTAATTAAGCCGGTTGCTGAACAATAGCTTCGGCGGGCTTCTCCGCGTGGCGGCCCCAACTAGCGCACCGGCTGCGCATTTGCTGCCGGAATTTTTCGCGGGCCTCGGGGCTCAGGTGCTCCATGCGGCCAGCCATGCGTTGCTGCCATTCGCGGCGCTTGCGGGCCCAGGCACCCGCGCGGCCCCCGCCCGGCTTGAAACCGAAGAGAATGCGGCTGAGCAGCAACAAGCCATATGTTTGCGTCAGACTGATGGCCGGTAAGTGGAACAGTTCCGGCATGAGCCAGTTCCAGAGGGCTTGCGTGACGAAGCCAATGGCGACGAGAAATAGCGCCGCGAAGAAGAAAAAGCGAAGGCCGCGCAGCAGCCAGAATTTACGGTCCATGATAGGTGAGTAATGAATTGGTGAACTGGTGAGTGGGAACTTGGAATCGGACGTGGCCGGCAGATGCCAGCAAAACATCAAACTCGCCATTTCACCCTCTCATCATTTCTCCTTTAGTCAGTGAATAATTCGGTATACAAGGTTTGCAGGCGCTTGCGCAGGTGCAGCACGGCGTAGTGCTTGCGCGAAATGAGGGTTTTGAGCGGCACGCCGGTTTCTTCTTCCATTTCGCGGAAGGTCTTGTCCTCCAGTTCGTGCCAGATGAACACCTCGCGCTGGGCGGCCGGCAGTTCGGCCAGGGCGTCGCTGAGGGCTTCCATCAGGGTTTCGCGCAGTAGGCGGTTTTCGGGCGAGTCGTCGGGGGCGGGCAGCAGGTCGGCCAGCAGCAGGCCCTCGCCGTCGTCGGAGGCTTCGGCGGCGCCGAAAGCTTCCTCCAGGCTCACCGGCCGCTTGCGGCGGTAGAGGTCGGTGATGCGGTTGCGGGCCACCCGGAAGAGCCAGGCCGCCGCCTGCTCCACGGGCTTGAGCAGCCGGTAGCTTTCCACGAGCTCGGCGAAGACGTCCTGCAGCAGGTCTTCGGCCTCGGCTTCGTCGGGAATGCGGCGCCGGATGAACTGCAGCAGGCGCGGGCGCTGCTGGCGCACGGCTTCGGCAATCTGGCGGTCTTGCTGCGAAGCCGTCATCGGCAAAAGAGGATTGGGGAGCGAAAGTGCCAAGGGTTCCATTGTGCCCAAGCAGACGCCGGGCCTTCGAAAATACTTTAAGAAATTTTGAGGCCCGTCTGTCATCCTGAGCGTAGTGAAGGACCTTTTCACCGCTGAACGATTAGCAGTAAGTTATTCCAAGCGTGAGAGGGTCCTTCGCTGCGCTCAGGATGACAGACGGACGCTAATGAAATCGAACCGATAACAAACGCAAATTCGACCTCACGTTTTTCGTTTTTCAGGGTACCTTTGCCGGCCGGCCGGCTGCACAGTGCCCTTTCGCCGGTTCATCTGCATGGACCCCACCGTTTCCCAGACCGTTCCCGAAGTTATTCGGACCGTTCCGCTTCAGTACTACGTGTTTTTTGCCTCGGCCCTGTTTGCCATCGGCGTAACGGGGGTGCTGGTGCGGCGCAACGCCATCATCATCTTCATGTGTATTGAGCTGATGCTCAATGCGGTGAATATCCTGCTGACTGCTTTCTCCGCTTATCGCGCCGATGCCAACGGGCAGATTTTCGTGTTCTTCATCATGGCCGTAGCCGCGGCCGAAGTTGCCGTGGGCCTGGGCATCATCGTCATGATTTACCGCAACTACCAGACCACCGACGTCAACCTGCTCAGCCGGCTCAAATGGTGAGGTGGTGAAATGGTGAAATGATGGGTTTGATGTTTTGGCCGCTTAAGCCGCGCATCCAACCTCTCCTTCGCCAGCGCACCGCATCAACCCACCATTTCACTACCTCACCATCTCACCAATGGAAACCGTTCTCCCCGGCGCCAACGCCCCGTATTCTACGTTTCTTTACGTTCTCATTCCGCTGCTGCCTTTCGTCGGCTTTCTCATCAATGGGCTGCTGAACAAGAAGCTGTCTGGCACCGTGGCCGGGCTCATTGGCAGCGCCACCGTGCTGGGCTCGTTCCTGATTTCGGTGATGCTGTTCCTGAATTTCCAGTACCAGTACACCGTGCAGCTGTTCGACTGGATTACGGTGGGCTCGCTGCAGATTCCTTTCCAGTACCAGATTGACCAGCTCTCGCTGATTATGCTGCTGCTCGTGACGGGCGTGGGCTTCCTGATTCACGTGTACAGCATCGGCTACATGCACCACGACGAGAACGTGGGCAAGTTCTTTAGTTTCCTGAACTTGTTCGTTTTCAGCATGCTGCTGCTGGTAATGGGGGCCAATTTCGTCATCCTGTTCATCGGCTGGGAAGGCGTGGGGCTGTGCTCCTACCTGCTCATCGGCTTCTGGAATAAGAACACCAACTACAACAACGCCGCCAAGAAAGCCTTCATCATCAACCGCATCGGTGACCTGGGTTTCCTGCTCGGCATCTTCCTGATTTATCTGACCTTCAACTCGGTGCAGTATGCCGAGGTGTTCCAGAAAGCCAGCCTCGGCCAGTTTGGTACCTATGGCGTGGGCGTGTGCACGTTCATTACGCTGCTGCTGTTTGTGGGCGCCATGGGCAAGTCGGCCCAGCTGCCGCTCTACACCTGGCTGCCCGACGCCATGGCCGGCCCCACGCCGGTTTCGGCCCTCATCCACGCCGCGACGATGGTGACGGCGGGCATCTACATGGTGCTGCGCTCCAACGTGTTGTTCACCCTCGCGCCGCATACGCTCGAAGTGGTGGCCATTGTGGGCGCGGCCACGGCACTGTTTGCCGCTACCATTGGCCTGGCGCAGAACGATATTAAAAAGGTGCTGGCTTACTCCACGGTGTCGCAGCTGGGCTATATGTTTCTGGCGCTGGGCGTGATGGGCTACTCCACGGCGCTGTTTCACGTGCTCACCCACGCCTTCTTTAAAGCGCTGATGTTCCTCGGAGCTGGCTCCGTGATTCACGCCATGAGCAACGAGCAGGACCTGCGCCGCATGGGCGGCCTGCGCAAGGCGCTGCCCATCACCTTCCTCACGTTCCTCATCGGCTGCCTGGCCATTTCGGGCATCCCGCCCTTTTCGGGCTTCTTCTCGAAAGACGAAATCCTGGCGCACGCCTACGAGCACAACAAAGTGCTGTGGGCCATGGGCTTGCTTACGGCTTTCCTGACGGCGTTCTACATGTTCCGCCTGCTGTTCCTGGCTTTCTTCGGCGAGTTCCGCGGCACCGCGGAGCAGAAGCATCATTTGCACGAGTCGCCGGCGTCGATGACGCTGCCGCTCATCATTCTGGCCGTGCTGGCGGCCGTGGGTGGATTTATGGGGGCGCCCATGTTCACGGGTGGGCACCACTACCTGGCCGAGTACCTGGCCCCGATTTTCACGTACTCGCAGCGCATCATGCCAGCCGCCTTTACGGCCGAGCCCGACCACAACACGGAGCTGATGCTCATAGGCTTGTCGGTGGCCGCTGGCGTGCTGGGCATTGTGCTGGCCTACGTGATGTACGTGGCCCGCGCCACGCGCCCGGCCGAAGACGAGGCCCAACGCTCGGCTCCCGAAAGCCTGGTGTACCACAAATACTACATCGACGAGCTGTACGACAACCTGTTCACCAAGCCGGTGATGTGGCTCTCGACGGGCCTCTACAAATTTGTAGAAAACGGCATCATCAACCCCGCCGTGGGCGTGTTTGGGCGCGCCGTGAACGGGGGCGGGGCCCTTCTGCGCTACGTGCAAACCGGCGCCGTGGAAACCTACCTCATCCTGATGGTTATCGGCATTGTGCTGATTCTGGGTTTAAATTTCGGTCGGTTTTAAGCTGCTAAACCTGTGAAAAATGCGCGCAACATGAATGCTTGGGCCCAACGGGCGCTGGTGGTTTTGCTGGCCGGCACCATGGTCAGCTGCGGTTCGGACAAGCCCAAGGCGCCGGAGGTGAATCCGCGCGACCAGTTTTTGGGCGAGTGGAAAAGCGACGACACCAATTCGCAGACCCATACCGTTATCCGGCGTAAGGGCGACACCTTTTTCATTCACGAGGGCCTGAATGACCTGACGGGCATCTACGATTCCACTGCCCAGGTCATTATGATAGATAACGGCATAAAGAAAGTGCCAGTCAAATACCTGCCCGAAACCAGCCAGCTTTTGGTAAGTGGTGGCAGCCGGGATGCTAAGTTTTCGCGGGTAAAAAAGTAGACGCCAGCGAGCGGCCTGCTTAGGCTTTGCCGGGGCAAACGCGCTGGCCATCATAGTCGTGCGCCTCCGCATTGAATGTTGCAAAGCTGCGCATTTACGGCGCTACGTAGTCTGAGCTATAAGGGTTTAGTTTTAATGAAAATGCTGTTGAGCTAGATAAGACGAACAACTTTTTTATGGGGATGGGGTATAGCAGCACATCCGAAACGGCCCGCCGGGTCGTGATTGGGCACGTGCTTTTTCTCCCACCATCACCTAAAAAATATGCGTCTGAAACCTCAACTCCTTCGGGGAGCCGCGCTCGGGGCCGTCATGCTAGGCATGAACGCTCCGCACGCGCAGGCTCAAACCGCCGATAAAAAAACGGCCATCAGCGGCTGGGTAAGCTCGCTGCAATACACCGGCAACCTGGGTTCCGACTTCTGGAAGCGCAGCGGCGTCGACATCGAAGTCGGCGGCGGCGGCGGCATCACGCGCTACCTCTCGCCATCCTTCGACCTGGGCGTGTACGGCAACTACGAGACCTACAAGTTCTCGTCGAACACCAAGCCGGGCGAAAACTTTGAAGCCCGCGTGGGCATGATTGATTTGGGCCTCAAGCTCAAAATGAACAACGGCAAGATTCTCAAAGAAGACTTCTTCCTGCAACCCTACCTGATGGCCGGACCGGGCCTGTTCATCACCAACAGCAAGGGGCGGTCGACCTCGCTCGGGCAGGCCGGCCCTACCGATTTCTTTCGCCAGATTCGGCGCGGTGAGGTGTTTGGCGCGGGCGGCTTGCGCTTCCGCCTTTCGCCCTCGGTGTTTGCCGATGTGCAGCTTGGTTACTTCTACCCCTTCACCGATGAGGTGGACGGCGTAGTGCAAAACGATGTGGACAGCCGCAACGACCGGTTTCTGCGCTCCCAGGCGGGCCTCACGGTGGCCTTCGGCCAAGCCAAAGACGAAGACAAAGACGGTGTGCCCGACCGCAAGGACAAGTGCCCCGGCACGCCCGCTGGCGTGGCCGTGGACCCCAACGGCTGCCCGCTGGATAAGGACGGCGACGGCGTGCCCGACTACCAGGACAAATGCCCCGACGTGAAAGGCCTGGCTGCCCTGCAAGGCTGCCCCGACCGCGACGGCGACGGCGTGACCGATGCCGAAGATGCCTGCCCCGATACCCCTGGCAAAGCCGAGCTACGCGGCTGCCCCGACTCGGACAACGACGGTGTGATTGACCAGAACGACAAGTGCCCCGGCACCCCGGCCGGTGTGCGGGTAGACGCCAACGGCTGCCCGCTTGACCGCGACGGCGACGGCGTGCCCGACTACCAGGACCGTTGCCCCGACCGCCCGGGCCCGGCCAGCAACAAAGGCTGCCCCGAGATTAAGGCCGAAGCGAAGAAGCGTCTGCAGGAAGCCACGAAGTTCATCAACTTCGAATTCAATAAGGCCGTGCTCCTCCCCAGCTCGTACCCGACCTTGAAAGACCTCGCGGCACTCATGTCGGAATATCCCGACTATACCATGAGCATTGCCGGCCACACCGACAGCAAAGGCGCCGACGACTACAACCTGCGTCTCTCGTATGACCGCGCTGCTTCGGCCCGCACCTACATGCTGAGCCAAGGCGTACCGGCCGACCGCATCGAGTCGCGCGGCTACGGCGAAACCAAGCCGATTGCCGACAACGCCAAAGCTGCTGGCCAGGCGCTGAATCGCCGCGTGGAGTTCGACCTCTACCTCACCGGCGAGCCCAACTCGGCCGAGGTGAAGTACGGCCCGGCGCCCACCATCTCGGAGCTGCAGAAGACGCCCGAAGGCCGCCCCACGGCAGGCAAGGCGCCCGTGAAAAAGGCTCCGGCCAAAAAGGCGCCCGTGAAAAAAGCTCCCGCCAAGCGCAAGTAAGCGACAAGGCATAGGTAAGAAAAAGGCCCGCTCTCACCGAGAGCGGGCCTTTTTTGTGTTCATTTTCCACTGGTTTCTTCCTCACAACAGCTGCTTAAAACACCGAATACGTGACTGCCAGGTAGTACAGCCCGCCCACGCTCGGCCCACCGAGGTAGGACACATAGTAACGGTTGAGTACATTGCTGGCCCCGAGCTTGAAGCGCACCTGCGCGGCGGGCACGGCGTAGCTCATCTGCGCGTCGAGCGTGTTGAAGGCGGGTACGGTGCCATTCACCAGAAACGTCTGGGAATAATAGCCCTTCTGCCAGCGGTAGTTGAGGCCAAAGCCGAAGTTGCGGTAAGCATTTTCGTTGGCTAAGCTCAGGTTATAGGTCCAGCGCGGGGTGTTGAAGCCGTCTTCCAGCCCGTCGCCGTTTTCGGTGCGGTCGAGGCGAGTATAAGTGGTGTTGGCCCCAAGAAGGTAGCCGCGCGCCACCTCGTAGCGCAGCCCGGCCGAGCCGCCGTAGTTGGACACCCGGCTCTGGGAATTGGTCCAGAGGCGGTAGCGGGCCTGGCCGTTGCGGGCATTCAAGGCCGTGGCAATGGTGTTGAGGTCGGCGCCGGTGTTGAGTGCCGCGCCGGCCGCCGTTTGGGGTACGTAGGCTTCCACCTGGGCGATGAAGTCGCGGTAGGAGTTGTAGTAAAAATCCACGTCGAGCAGCAGCTGGCCCGCATCGCCAAAGACCCCCTTGTAGCCTACTTCGTACGAGCGAATGTATTCTGGTTTGAGGTAGCTGTAGGGGTTCTTCACCAGCAGGTTCTGGCTTTGTGCAATGGCCTGCTGGCGCTTCTGGGCAGCCGTGGCACTTGAGTTATTGGCATTAATGGCCGCCGTCACCGCATTGTTAAAAGCATCGATGCTGGTGCGCAGGTAGCTATTCTCAAACACGCCGTCCGACATCACCCGCAGCCCGCCAATGCGCTTCACCTGCCCGCTGTTCACATTCGAGAAGCCCTCAAACAAGCTCGGAAAACGGTAGCCGCTCTGGTAGCTCACCCGGAAGTTTTGCTGCTGCGTACGCGAGAAAACGGCCGTGAAGCGTGGGTTGAGCTTCAGGTCGAAGTAGTCGTTTTTATCGGCCCGCAGCGTGGCTGTGAGGCGCAGCCGCTCGCCCAGCAGCCGGCCGCCGGCCTGCACAAAGCCGCCGGTTTTCGAATAAGTCAGGTTATCGGCCAGCGGGTCCTGGCCGGGGTTGGGGTTGATGAAATAGTTGCCGTCGGGCACCACGAGGTAGGTGCGGTGGTCGGCTCCGGCCAGCAAGTCGAGTTGGGTGGGCAGGGCGTGGCCGCCGCGCCGCAGGGCTTCTGCCAGGTTCACCTGGGCTTCGCCGTGCAGCAGGTTGGCGCGCACGCGCAGGGCCGCGCCCTGGTCCCAGTTGTTGATGCTTTGCAGCTCGCTCAGGCGTTGCGCGAAGGGCTCAGTGCCGGGTTGCAGGCGGCCGGCATCCGCAGCGGCGCGGGCGGCGGCGTGAGCCGTCGCCACGGGCTGGCCGGTGGCCACGGCGGCGTTCCAGGCGGTGGAGTAGTCGGCGTTCCACTGCGCATCGGGCTTGAAGCTGCGGTCGAGGTTCTCGCCCATGGAGCGCAGGTTGTAGCTCTGGCCGGTGTTTTCGCGGGTGAGGTAGGCGCGGGCCTGCACCACGGGCGTCGTCAGGGTGAGGGCGTGCTGCTGCAGGCAGTAGCCTTGCAGGCGGAAGCGGTTCGAGCGCTGGTACACGTTGTCGAACCCCGCCACGCGGTAGGTGTAGGCCAGCTCCGTGCCGGGGCGAAAGCGGTAGTGCACGGCCGCGTCGGCCTTCAGCAGCCGGATGTTGTAATCCACCAAATCCCGCTCATCGTAGCCGGTGCGGGCAACCGCGTACTGCTTGCCGCCCAGCGTGAGCGTGCTGCGGTCCGACGACTCGTTGCCGTAGCGGTTCACTTGGTCGGGCGCGGGGTTGTCGGCCCCCAGCAGGCCGGTGCTGGCGTTGCCGGTGGGGTTGAGGTCGGTCTGGTCGTTGGCAATCCAGTCGTAGGCCCGCAGGTAGGTGCTGTTGATTTTGAAGGCCAGTTTATCGGCCACCAACACTTTGGCGTAACGCACGCTGGTTTCGGAATAGATTTTCCCGGTGCTGCTGCCTGCGCCCAGCGTTTTCACGTTCGGGTCGTTCAGGTGGTTGAGGCCCGTTTGCTGCCGCACACTAAGTCCTTCCGAGCTGAACGGGTTTTTCGTCTGAAAATTCGCCAACCCGTTGATGGCGTTCAGCCCATACAGCGCCGAGGCCGTACCCGGTACCACTTCTACCGAACTGATGTCCAAATCGCTCGGCCCTAATACATTCCCAATTGGCCCGCCGATGTGCGGAGCTTGGTTATCAACGCCATCCACCAATTGGGCGAAGCGCACGTTGGTGGTGTTGGTGAAGCCCCGCGCATTGATGACCTTGAAGCCAAGGCTGGGCGTGATGACCTGCACGCCCTTCAGGTGCTCGATGGCGTCGAAAAACGACGGCGCGGGCGTGAGCCGCAGGGCACGCGGGTTAAGCTTCTCCACGGTCACCGGCGACTGCAAAAAGCTCTCTTCCACGCGCGAGGCTGACACGACAACTTCCTCCAGGCTCAGATTTTTGCGAGTAGTGTCAATGGGCGCTACGGCTTGGGCAAAAGCAGCTGATGCACAGCCCAGCGGGGCCAGCAAAACAATCGAGAAGCAGATGAAACGAGGCGTAGCGAGGGTCGCAGAATATTGCAAAGGAACAGCAGTTAAGTTGCGTTATATTGGCGAAGATATAACGCTTCGCGGCTTGCTAACTGCCCTGCAAACGCTTTGTTTCGGTGGCCATAAATTCCTGAAACCGTTCTTGCAGGGCTTTGAAGGCTGTTATGGCCTCCTGGCCCGCTTCCGTCACGGCGGCCCCGCCACCTTTGCTGCCGCCGGTTTGGGTGGCGACCAGCGGGGCGGTGGCCTGCGCGTTCATGGAGGCCACCAGGTCCCAGGCCCGTTTGTAGGACATGCCCATGGCCTGCGCGGCCTTCGAGATGGAACCCAGCGCGGCGATGTGCTCCAGCAGTTCCAGCCGGCCGATGCCGAGAAAGCGGCCGTCCTCGGATTCCAGCCAGAGGCGGCCGTTGAGGCGGTAGGTTTTGGCGGGCAGGAGCAGGTTTTTCATGCAGCAAAGATGCGGTGGCAAAGCATTTTGCCCGAATCTTACACGGAAGGAAACGCTAACCGCGGCCCAAAAAAGCCGTTGAGAGAAGCACATCATTTTCCACTTCTATCCTTCTTTCCTCAAAGCACATGACAGCGTTCAAAACCAAAGCCTACGGCGCCAGCGATTCTATTTTCAACGGTCTCTCCGAGATGGAGATTGAGCGCCAAGCGCCCAAGGCCGACGAAGTGCACATCGACATTCTCTACTGCGGCGTGTGCCACTCCGACCTGCACCAGGTGAAAAACGACTGGCACAACACCATTTACCCCTGCGTGCCGGGCCACGAAATCGTGGGCCGCGTCATTGAAGCGGGCAGTGCCGTCACCAAGTTCCGGGTGGGTGACATCGTGGGCGTGGGCTGCATGATTGATTCCTGCGGCACCTGCCCCAGCTGCCGGGAAAAAGAAGAAAACTACTGCGAAGGCCCCGTGAGCTGGACAGCTACCTACAACGGCTACATGAAGCCGCAGAACAAGGATTTCAACACCTTCGGCGGCTATTCGACCAACATTACGGTGAAGGAATCCTTCGTGCTGCGCATTCCCGATGCGCTGGACATCAAGGCTGCCGCGCCCATTCTGTGCGCCGGCATCACTACGTATTCGCCCCTGAAACACTGGAACGTAGGCCCCGGCAGCAGCGTGGCCGTGGTGGGCATTGGCGGGCTGGGCCACATGGGCGTGCAGCTGGCCCGGGCACTGGGCGCCACCGTCACGGCCATCACCCGCGACAAGGAAAAACAGGCCGACGCCGAGCGCCTGGGCGCCCACGAAGTCTTGATTTCGAGCGACGCAGCCGCCATGAAGGCGCACGAGTTGAAGTATGACTTCATCCTCATCACCATCCCCGACGCCTTCGAAGTGAACGACTACGTGACGCTGGCCAAGCGCGACGGCGTCATCACAACCGTAGGCCTGTTGGGGCCCTACAAAGCTCCGCTCAACAACCAGGAAGTGGCCATGCACCGCCGCTCGGTGGCCGGCTCCATTATCGGCAGCATCGCCGAGACGCAGGAAGTGCTGGAATTTTGCGCCCAGCACAACATCCTGCCCGAGGTAGAAATGATTGATATGCAGGACATCAACAAGGCTTTCGACAAAATGATGGACGAGGAAGTACGCTTCCGCTATGTAATTGATATGGCTTCGCTGAAGGAGAAGCAATAGGCCAGCCTCGTTAAAAATCGGAACGTCATGCTGAGCGTAGCCGAAGCATCTCTACCGCTGAAGAATTATTTACTCCCACAGTAGAGATGCTTCGACTACGCTCAGTATGACGTTCTTTTTGTGGTTTATGTCATTTAATTAACCACCCATCACACCATCCCCAGCATCTGCTGGGCGTTGCCAATGGCTGAGGCGTCGATATCATTGTTGAAGTAGAGGTACGCCTCCTGCACGCACGGCTGGGTGTTCAATTCATCCCGCACGCGGCGCAAAAATCCTTCGTCGTAGGGCGAGCGGTAGAGGTCGGGCACGCCGTGGAAGCGGTAGTAGAGCGTGGGCGCAGTGGCCACCACGGCATCGGGCAGCTGGGGGTGGCTTTGGCCGCAAAAGATGACTTGGCGACGCGCCAGCTCCTCGTACACCGCCGGCTGCCACCAGCTGGGGTGGCGGAATTCGAGCACGTTCTGGAAGCTGGGGTCGAGGCTGTCGAGGATGCGGGCGAGGCGGTCGGGCTCGTAGCTCATGCGGGGCGGCAGCTGGAAAAGGATGGGGCCCAACTTTTCGAGCAGGCCGCGCCCGGTGGTGTCGTAGAAGTCGGCCAGCAGCTGCTGCACGTTGTGAAACTGCTTGTAGTGCGTGATGAGCTTGGGCGCCTTCACCGCAAAGCGGAAACCCTCTGGGCTCTGCCGGTACCAGTTTTCGAGGAAAGAAAGCTGCGGGAAGCGGTAGAACGTCACATTCAGCTCCAAGGTGCGAAAGTGCTGGCTGTAGTAGTCGAACCACAGCCGCATGGGCATCTTTTCGGGGTAGAAACGCCCGCGCCAGTGGCGGTAGTGGTAGCCCGAGCAGCCGATATGAAAAGTAGCCATAGCTCGTGCAAACGCGGGCCCCGGCCGCGGGGTTAAAGCTGAGCTTGCAGCAGTTGCTGCATCTGGCGCGCATTTTCGACGCCCACGGCCCTGATGCCGTTGTTGAAAAACAGGTACACCTGGCGCACGTTTTCGGCGGTCTTGACTTCTTCGGCCACGCGGGCCAGAAACTCCGGGTTGTAGGACGACTTGTACAGCTCCGGTACGCCGTGGAAGCGGTAGTAAATGGTGCTGGTGTTGGCAACAACTTCATCGGGCAGCTCCAGCGGCAGCGGGTAGCTCTGGCCCACGAAGGCCACGCCGTGGCGGGCCAGCGTGCGCTGCACCTCCCCATCCCACCAGCTGGGGTGGCGGAACTCCACCACGTTCTGGAAAGCCGGGTCGAGGCTGTCAAGCAGGCGTTGGAGCAGCTCCTCGGTATAGGCGGCTTTGGGTGGCAACTGGAACAGCACGGGGCCAAGTTTCTCTTTCAAGCCCTCGACCACCGTGCCGTAGAAATCGGCCAGAATGGGCTGGGCCTCGGCGTTGAATTTCTTGTAGTGCGTGACCTGGCGCGGCGCCTTCACGGCAAAGCGGAAGCCGGCCGGACTTTGGGCGTACCAGGTTTCGAAGGCCTTGAGCTCGGGTATGCGGTAGAAGGTCACGTTCAGCTCCAGGGTGTTGAACTGGGTGCAGTAGTATGCAAACCACTTGCGCGGCGGCAGGCCTTCGGGGTAGAAAACGCCCTTCCAGTCGCGGAAGGAAAAGCCGGAGCAGCCGATGTAATAAGCAGGTTTCATCGCGGAAGGGGAGGAGCAGCGAGGGTAGGCTTCTACGCAGGCCAGCAAGTGTGCGACTGAAGGCCGCAGGTGCTACCTTTCGCAGGCGGCGGGTTGCCGTTCGATTTTCTTTTTCATTCCTGCGTATGAAAAAACTACTGCTTTCCGCCACCTTTCTGCTTGCCGCTGCCGTGTCTCAGGCCCAGGAATTTCAATACAAAACGCCGCCCAAGGCCATTCAGGACCTGTTGCTGGCGCCGCCCACGCCGCGCCTGAGCCTGGCTTCCGACGGACAGACCGTGGCCCTGCTGCAAGTGCAGGACTTCCCCACCGTAGCCGAGCTGGCCCAGCCCGAGCTGCGCCTGGCCGGCCTGCGCTTCAATCCCCGCACCAATGGCCCCAGCCGGGTGAGCTACGCCGTGGGCATCAAGCTGAAAAAGCTACCCAACGGCCCCGAAACCGATGTAAAAGGCCTACCTGCGCAGGCCCGCATCAGTAGCCCCAGCTGGTCGCCCGACAACCGGACCATGGCCTTCGCCCTCACCACACCTGGCTCCGGCGCCGACGGCAAAGTGGAGCTGTGGGTGCTAGACGTGGCCAGTGCCACTGCGCGCCGCCTACTGGCCCAGCCGCTAAACGATGCTTTCGGCAACTCCTTTGAGTGGGTGGCCGACAGCAAAACCCTGCTGGCCCGCACCGTGCCCGCCGGCCGCGGTGCCGCGCCCGCCGCCGACACCGCGCCCACCGGCCCGGCCGTGCAGGAAAGCGGCGGCGGCAAAAAGTCGGGCGCCCGCACCTACCAGGACTTGCTTAAAAACCCGGCCGATGAGCGGCTGTTCGATTACTACGCCACCTCGCAGCTGGTGAAGGTGAGCCTGGCCGACGGCGCCGCTCAGCCCCTGGGCCAGCCCGGCGTCATCCAAACCGCCTCGCCCTCGCCGAGTGGCCAATACGTGCTGGTGCGCACGCGCCACCGGCCCTATTCCTACCTGCTGCCCATCAGCAGCTTTCCGCAACGCCTCGACGTGCTCGACCTGAGCAGCGGCGCCGTGCTGAAAACCGTGGCCGACCTGCCCCTGGCCGACAACGTCCCCACCAACTTCGATGCTGTGCCCACCGGCCCGCGCGGCCACGCCTGGCGCGCCGACGTGCCCGCCACCATTGCCTACGCCGAAGCCCAGGATGGCGGCGACCCGAAAGTGAAGGCCGACATCCGCGACAAAGTGTACACCCTCACGGCGCCCTTCACCGGGCCGGCACAGGTGCTGGTGGCCCTGCCCATGCGCTTTGGGGGCCTCACCTGGGGCAACGACCAGCTGGCCCTGGCCGAAGGCTACCGCTGGGCCGACCGCCACCAAACCACTTGGCAGCTCAACCCCAGCGCACCCGCCGGCCCGCTCCGCGTGCTGTTCGACGGCTCGGAGCAGGACACCTACAAGAACCCCGGCACGCCCTACGAGCACCGCAACGCCCAGGGCAAGTACGTGTTGCTCACGGGCGGCCCCGCTGGCCAGAGCATCTACCTGCTGGGCCAGGGTGCCTCGCCTGAAGGCGACCGGCCCTTCGTGGACGAGCTGGATTTGGCTTCGAAGAAGACCACCCGCTGGTGGCGCTCCGAAGCGCCGACTTATGAAATCCCAGTGGCCATTCTCGATGCCAGCGGCAAGAAGCGCACGCTGCTCACGCGCCGCGAGTCGCTGACCCAAAACCCGAACTACTACCTGCGCGACGCCACCAAAAAGGATAAGCTCACGGCCATCACCAAATTCCCGAACCCCTACGCGGCCTTCGGCGGCAGCTTTAAAAAGCAGGTGCTGCACTACAAGCGCGCCGATGGCGTCGACCTCACGGCCGACCTGTATTTACCCCAGAACTACAAGAAGACCGACGGCCCGCTGCCCACGCTGATGGAGGCTTACCCCGTGGAATTCAAGGACAAGAGCAACGCCGGGCAGGTGAGCGGCTCGCCCTACACCTTCACGCGGCTGAGCTGGGCCTCGCCCGTGTTTTGGGTGACGCAGGGCTACGCCGTGCTGGCCAACGCCAGCATTCCAATAGTCGGGGAGGGTAGCAAAGAGCCCAACGACACCTACACCGAGCAGCTGGTAAGCAGCGCGAAAGCGGCCATCGACGAGGGCGCCCGCCTGGGCGTGGTCGACGCCAACAAGGTGGGCGTGATGGGCCACAGCTACGGCGCCTTCATGACGGCCAACCTGCTCTCGCACTCCAACCTGTTCAAGGCCGGCATCGCGCGCAGCGGCGCCTACAACCGCACGCTCACGCCCTTCGGCTTCCAGGGCGAGGAGCGCACGTTCTGGCAGGCGCCGGAGGTGTACAACGCCATGTCACCGTTCAACTACGCCGACAAAATCAAGACGCCCATTCTGCTCATCCACGGCGAGGCCGACAACAATTCGGGCACCTTCCCCATCCAGAGCGAGCGGTACTACGCGGCCCTGAAGGGCCAGGGCGCTACCGCCCGCTACGTGGTGCTGCCCGCCGAGGCCCACAGCTATGCAGCCCGCGAAAACCTGCTGCACATGCTCTGGGAGATGAATACCTGGCTGGATAAGTACGTGAAAGCGCCCGCCCCGCAGGCCAACTAAGACTGTTTCCCAATTGAAAGAACGTCCTGCTGCGATAAGTGCAGCAGGACGTTTTGCGTTAACGCTCCCAACCATGTCCGCTGTTATCGACAAAATAGCTTGGCTGCACCTGCGCGACGGCGAAGTACTGAGCACCCGCAGCCACGGCAAAGACCGGTATTATTTCCCCGGCGGGAAGCGCGAGCCCGGCGAAACCGACGCCCAGACGCTGCTGCGCGAAATCCGCGAGGAACTGACTGTAGCCCTCGACCCCGCCAGCTTGGAACCGGCCGGCACCTGGGAAGCCCCCGCTCACGGCCACCCCGCCGGCGTGCTCGTGCGCATGACGTGCTACTACGCCCGCCACACGGGGCAACTGCAACCGGCGGCCGAAATTGCCGAAGTAGTGTGGCTGCGCTACCGGCACCGGGCCGAGGTATCGGCCGTCGACCAGCTGATTTTTGATTGGTTGCGGGCGCAGAATTTATTGGCTGATTGAGGCGAGGGTCGGCGCAAGGCTAAGCTTAGGCGCAACTAATTCTGGTTGGGGAAGTAAAGTCAAGGGCCTGCTGCTTATTCGGCGGGCCTTGTGCGCTTATTCATTTCCTCATTTTATGACATTAACTAATTCCCGCTGGCTGCTGGCCGGCCTAGGTCTGCTGGCGGCCTGCGGCGGCCCCAGCAAAGAAGAAAAACAAGAAGCCCAGGCCACCACCCCGGCTCAAACCGTGGAAACGCCCGCGGCCGACTCGGTGCATCTGCCCGCGCCCTACGTCACGAAATCCGTCACGCACCGCGTCGACATCGAGCCCTGGCCCGCCGGCCGCACGCCCACCGCGCCGGCAGGCTTCACCGTGGCCGAATACGCGGGCAAGTTTCAGAGCCCGCGCTGGATGTATGTGGCGCCCAACGGCGACGTGCTGGTGGCCGAGGCCAACACCATCCCGACGACCATGACCAAAAAGGTGGCCGCCGAGCTGAAGCTGGACAAGTCTCGCTCGTTGCGCGACGAAAGCGCCAACCGCATCACGCTGTTGCGCGACACGAATAAAGACGGCAAGCCTGACGTGCGCACCACCTTCCTTGAGGGCCTGAGCCAGCCCTTCGGCATGCTCATCATCGGCAATAACTTCTACGTGGCCAACACCGACGGTGTGCTGCGCTTTCCCTACCAGCCCGGCTCCACCAAAATTACCGGCTCGGGCCAGCGCATCCTCGACCTGCCCAAGGGCGGCTACAACAACCACTGGACCCGCAACCTGCTGGCTAACGCCGACAACTCCAAAATCTACGTGACGGTGGGCTCGGCCTCGAACGTGCAGGAGCACGGCTCGGCCGAAGAAGTGCGTCGAGCCAACATTCTTGAAATCAACCCTGACGGCACCGGCGAGAAAATCTACGCCAGCGGCCTGCGCAACCCCATTGGCCTGCAATGGCAGCCCGGCACCCAGAAGCTTTGGGCCGTAGTGAATGAGCGCGACGAGCTGGGCGATGAGCTGGTGCCCGACTACTTCACCAGCGTGCAGCAAGGCGGCTTCTACGGCTGGCCCTACGCCTACTACGGCCCCACCGAAGACCCCCGCCGCAAAAACGAGCGCCCCGACCTGGTGAGCAAAACCCTGGTGCCTGACGTGCCGCTGGGCGCCCACGTGGCGGCCTTGGGCCTCACGTTCTACGACAAAGACGCCTTCCCGGCCCGCTACCGCAACGGCGCCTTCATAGGCGAGCACGGCTCCTGGAACCGCTCGCAGTACTCGGGCTACAAGGTCACGTTTGTGCCCTTCAAGAATGGCAAGCCCGGCAAACCCGAACCGTTCCTGACCGGCTTCCTAGCCGGTGGCGACTCCAACACCGCTTACGGCCGCCCTGTGGGCGTGACCACCCTGCCCGACGGCTCCCTGCTGGTGGCCGACGACGCGGCCGACCGTATCTGGCGCGTGAGCGCAACGAAGTAACAAGTGATTTCGGTAAAGAAAAAGGGTCTGCATCAACCGATGCAGACCCTTTTTGCATTTCATTCCTATTTCAAATCAATCTGGATACACGGGCTTGCGCAACTGGTAGCGCACTTGCCCGCTGCTGGCATCGACGTAAAATGTAGCCCGCGTACCCGATTCCGTTTCGAAGGCAAACCGGATTTCGGTGGGCCGCTGTGGCTTGCGAAACCGGGGGAGCTGGCGCAGCTTCAGCACGCGCAGTTGGGTGGGCTGGTCGCGCGGCACCACGGCCAGGCGGTCGTAGGTTTCGTCGTAGAGATAGTGCGCGCGGGTGCGGGGCAGGTAGGTGCTGAGCATGTGGTTGCCCAGGCCCCCGTCGATGCTGTAGAGGTAGAAGGATTTCAGCACGTGCCCATCGGTGGTTAGCAGCTGGGCGTTGGGGCCGCGCAGGGGTACTTCTTCGCCGTGCTTGTTGTAACCGGCGGCGTATACCACCAGGGCCGTTTGGTTGTTCACCAGCAGGGTGCCGGCCACCTCGCGGCCGGGCTTTTCGAGGTTGGTGACGTGGCCGTTGGCTTGCAGCAGCTCGCAGCTGGTGAGCAGCGTGCGCCCGTCGGCCGCGAGCACCGAATTGGAGTTGCAGCCGCCCGTCCAGCGGGCCAGGGCTTGGTGCCGCACCTTGCCCGTGGCAGCGTCGAGCAGCAGCAGGGCCTGGCCGCCGGCGTCGCTTTCGGGCGGGTAGAAGTTGATTTCAAACGCCAGGGCCTTAAACGCCGGCAGATAGCCCGAGAAGATGGGAGGCGTGGTTTCGGCCTCCACGGCCAAATCGGGGCTCACGGCGGCGGAAAAGCTTGTTTTTTTCAGCTGCCGCACAAACTGGGTTGTGCCGTCGGCCCGCAGCAGACGAAACGTGTAGTAGCCCTCGAAACCCGTCACGGTGTCGGCGGCGGGCGAGTCGGCGGCGGGGTCGGGCGGGAGGATGTGGCGCAGGGGCCGGGCGCTGTCGGTGCGGGCCGCTGCCTGCACGCGGTAGGGGGTGTTGTTGATGCGCACCAGGGGCGACGCCTGAATGGAATCGCCGATGCCGGGCAGGCGCAGGTAGGGATGGCCCGCATTGGCCGGGGCCGTCGCCCGGGGTGCCGTTTGGGTTGCCAAAACCGGGCGCCGGGTATGCGTGGCCGTTTCTTGCAGGCTGGCGGTGTTTTGGTCGCAGCCAGCCAGTAGCAGCAGCAATCCGGCAGCAACAACACAGGCACGCATCAGGCAGAAACAGTCGAGCATTTGAGGCAACAAAGTAACACCGGCCGCGGCTGATATGCCGGTAGCGTTAGTCGAGGCTGGTGGCCGGCTGTTATTGCTGGTAATATAATTTGGGTTCGTTGATAATGCCCCAGTAGGCCAGCAACTGGCCCTTGAGCTCCGACTGCCGGTAGTCGGTGAGGGGCTGCCAGTCAATCATGGAGCAAGTGGCGGGCAGGCGCACAATGGGCCCGGGCGCGGCGGCCAGCTGGGCAAACAGCTGCCGCTCGCAGGCGTTGGTGTTGGAGAGGCGGTGCTTGTCGGCAATGGTGAAAACGACCAGCAGTACCACCACCGCCCCGATGTAGCGCCAGCGGGCCGCGCCGCGCAGCTGCCCCAGCAAAAAATTGGTGCTCAGGGCAAAGCCGCCCAGCAAGGCGATGAGAACGGGCAGCACGGTATCGCGCCGCACGATGTAATGCCGGTACTCGCGGTAGCCTCCCAGCGGCAGTAGCAGCAGGTAAACCAGCGCGAAAAGGCCCAGCCAGCGCAACGCCACCCGCACGCGCCGGCCCTGTGTGGCGGGCAGCCGCTGGCTGATAAACCAGGCGTTAACGAACAGGAACGTGAGCAGCAGCGGCAGGCCGAAGCGCCCGGCCAGCCGGTAATCACCCGTCACAGCCTCCTGGCCAATGATTTGATACACCACGCCCAGCGGTAGCCGGACGTAGCGCTCGGCCAGCGGCAGCGGGGCCCAGAGGTTTTCCGAGTTGAAGCGCCCGATGTACACCGAATACAAGCTTAGTAGGGCCAGCCAGGCAAAAAGCGCCGTTTGGCCGGTTGGCAAGGCCCGCACCGCCCGGGCCACCCGCTGCCCCAAGGCCAGGGACCGGGGCTGCGCCGCAAAGCGCCGGTACCCAAGCGCCAGCACGGCCGCCGGGCACACCAGCAGCGCCGTGGCCGCCACCGTGGGCCCATTGAAGGCCAGCACCACCGCCAGCGCCGCCAAACTCAGGTAGCCCAGCGCCGATACCCGTGGGGGCGCGCCGTGCAAAGCCGCCTGCAGAAACGGCAGAAAAAACAGCAGCAGCAGGCTCTGCGGCAGAGCGTAGGCGCAGGCGTAGCTGATGGACTGGTCCACCACGCCCATCTGGCCGTAGAAGCCCGAGGCCTGGAGCAGGGGCGTGACCAGCGCGGCGGCCAGCAGGAAGCGCTGGTTCAGCACGTGGTTGCGGTTGCTCACGGCCGCGGCCAGCCCGTATACCAGCAGTGTGTGGCAAGCCAGCCGCAACAGCGCACAAGCCGTGTAAAGGCTGTCGACTGGCGACAGAAACGCCTGGAGCCAAAGCGGGACGTGCCGGAAGTATTCGAGTTGACAAAAATGGGCGAAAAACCGGTTGGTGGCCGCGTATACCTCGTGGTGCAGCAAGGCCCGCAGGCCAAACGGGTCGTGCAGTACGGAGGCGTAGTTATTGTCCGGCCCCACAATGGGCGCCATATCGCCATCGAGCGGAAACTGGAAGTACTGCCAGAAGGAAAAGGCTAGGTCGCCGAGCAGAAACGCCAGCAGCACAAGCCGCCCGTAGCGAGTCCAAAAGCGCGAAAGCAGAGCGAGGAAGGAGCGGATGGACGGAAATTGTTAGTTTTCGGTGCCAAATTACGGCACGGGGCCGGCGTCTTGTTGACCCGGCCAGTCCTCACGCTCACTTTGTTCCCATGAAACCACTGCACTATGCCTCCCTGGCGGCCGTGCTGGCCGGCACCGCCGCCCACGCCCAAACGCCAATTAAAACGCTGCCCTATCCGAAGCCCCGCACGGTTGATACCGTCACGACCTACTTCGGCACCAAGGTGGCCGACCCCTACCGCTGGCTCGAAAACGACCAGGCGCCCGATACCAAAAGCTGGGTGCAGGACGAAAACAAGGTGACGCAGGGCTACCTCAGCCAGATTCCCTTCCGCGAAACCATCCGCAAGCGCCTGGAAACGCTGTGGAACTACGAGAAGTACGGCGCGCCCTTCAAGGAAGGCAAGTACACGTATTTCAGTAAGAACACCGGCCTGCAAAGCCAGTCGGTGCTGTACCGGCAGCTGGGCGCCACGGGCGCGCCCGAGGTATTCCTCGACCCCAATAAATTCTCGAAGGACGGTACTACCTCGCTGGCCGGCATCAACTTCACCAAAGACGGCAGCCTGGCCGCCTACCAGATTTCGGAGGGCGGCTCCGACTGGCGCAAGGTCATCGTGCTGAACACGGCCAACAAGGCCCTGGTGGGCGACACGCTGAAGGACGTGAAGTTTTCGGGCCTGGCCTGGAAGGGCAACGACGGCTTCTACTACAGCTCCTACGATAAGCCCAAGGCCGGCAGCCAGCTGGCAGGCAAAACCCAGATTCACAAGCTCTACTACCACAAGCTGAACACGCCGCAGAGCAGCGACAAGCTGGTGTTCGGCGGTGAGAAAACGCCCCGCCGCTACATCGGCGCCAGCCTTACCGAAGACGAGCGGTTCCTGGTCATCACGGCGGCCAACACCACCACCGGCAACGAACTCTACATTCAGGATTTGAGCAAGCCGGCCAGCGCCATCGTGCAGGTGGTCGACAACGAGAAGAGCAACGTGAACGTGCTCGACAACGTGGGCAGCAAGCTCTATCTCGAAACCAACTACAACGCGCCCAACAACCGCGTGGTGACCGTGGACGCCGCAAACCCCAAGCCTGCCAACTGGAAAGACCTCATTCCCGAGACCCAGAATGTGCTAAACGCCAGCACCGACGGCGGTAAAATCTTCGCCAACTACCTCAAGGACGCCACCTCGCTCATCGAGCAGTACGACATGAGCGGCAAGAAGGAGCGGAGCATCACCTTGCCCTCGGTGGGCACAGCCGGCGGCTTCGGCACCAAGAAGGAGGAGAAGGAAACCTACTACACCTTCACATCCTACATCTACCCGCCCACCATCTTCAAATACGACATTGCCACCGGCAAATCGACCGTATTTAAGAAGGCCGGCGTGCAGTTCGACCCCAGCAAGTTTGAGTCGAAGCAGGTGTTCTACAATTCGAAGGACGGCACCCGCGTGCCCATGATTATTACCTACAAGAAAGGCACCGCTCTGAACGGCAAAAACCCCACGCTGCTTTACGCCTATGGCGGCTTCAACAGCAGCCTGACGCCCGCCTTCAGCACCTCCAACATCGTGCTGCTCGAAAACGGCGGCATCTACGCCGTGGCCAACCTGCGCGGCGGCGGCGAGTACGGCGAAAAGTGGCACCTGGCCGGCACCAAGCTACAGAAACAGAACGTGTTCGACGATTTCATTGCCGCCGCCGAGTACCTGAAAGCCAACAAGTACACCGACACCGACCACCTCGCCATCGCGGGCGGCTCGAACGGCGGCCTGCTGGTGGGCGCCACCATGACGCAGCGCCCCGACCTGTGCCGTGTGGCGTTCCCCGCCGTGGGCGTGATGGACATGCTGCGCTACAACCAGTTCACGGCCGGGGCAGGCTGGGCCTACGACTACGGCACCGCCCAGGACTCGCCCGAGATGTTCCAGTACCTCTACAAGTACTCGCCCTACCACGCCATCAAGCCGGCCAGCTACCCGGCCACGATGGTGACCACCGCCGACCACGACGACCGGGTGGTGCCCGCGCACTCCTTCAAGTTCGGCCAGCGCCTGCAGGATTCCCAGCAGGGCCCCGCGCCGGTGCTCATCCGCATCGAAACCAAGGCCGGCCACGGCGCGGGCCGCTCCACCGCCCAGGTTATCGGCGAGCAGACCGATAAATGGGCCTTCATGTTCCAAAACATGAACCTGACGCCTTACCAGAACAACTAGGTTTGGCGGGCGTTGCGCCTCAACGGAATGCGTTGGGTGCGACTGATTTTAGAAGGCAGGCTTTCCGATTGGAAGGCCTGCCTTTTGTGTTTTCAAGCCAACTTATGAGCTTGGGCAATGCGTAATAGGCCCATTAAATAGCGTAACGGCCACTCTGCCACGCGCCCAAAGCACGGCCATGGATTCCTCATTCATACAAGAGTTTTTTCGCAACCCGGCCACGGTGGGCTCCCTAATACCCAGCTCGCGGGAGCTGACGGAAAAGGTGATGGCGCCCATCGATTTTGCCACGGCCCGGTGCATTGTGGAGTATGGCCCCGGCACGGGCGTGTTCACCGACGTCATCATCGGGCGCCGCCGGGCCGAAACCGTGGTGGTTCTGGTGGAGGTGAACCGGCGGTTTTGCCAGTTGCTGCGGGCGCGGTATTCCAGCCAGCCCAACGTACACGTGGTGCACGGCTCGGCCGATAAAACGGCGGATTACTTAGCCGCCATTGGCGCGCCGCCGGCTGATTATGTGGTGTGCGGGCTGCCGTTTTCGTCCTTGCCCCGGCGGCAGGGCTGGCGCATTCTGGAACACACCCGGCAGCTGCTCTTGCCCGCTGGCCAACTCATCCTCTTCCAGTATTCGCTGCAAAACCGCAAGCTGTTCGAGCGATTCTTCCAGCCGCTCGACCACGCCCACGTGCTCCTGAACCTGCCCCCGGCGCACGTGCTGGTGTACGCGCCCACCCCAGAGGCACCGGCATCAGTGCCGCACGCGGCCGCTGCGGATGAGGGCGCCACCCGCTAGCACCAGCACCGCTCCGAAGCCCAGAAACGCCAGGTCGGCGGGCAGATGGTTGGCGGTGTATTCGTACACGTGGTGCAAGCCCAGCAACTCGTGGTCGATGATGCCTTCCACCACGTTGAACGCGCCCCAGCCCAGCAGCAGGGCGCCGAGCAGCGTGCGGCCCGAGTGCGGCACGTCGGGGCGGCCGGTGGCGGCCCACAGCAGCCCCAGTCCCACGGCCGTGAGCACCCACACGGCCGCGTGGAACACCCCGTCCCAGTACATATTCACCTTGGCGCGCACCAGCGTGTCGGGCGGCAGTTGGGCTGATAATAAGTTGTGCCACTGTAATATCTGGTGCAGCACAATGCCGTCGACGAAGCCGCCCAGGCCCGCGCCCAGCAGCAGGCCCGCCGCCAGCAGCGGTGTCCGGGTGAAACGGGCATTGGCAGGCATCATGCGCGGCGCTGGAAAAAGGGAAATCGAATGGATTTGGCAAAAAACAACGCCAGTCCGAGCGCCAGCAGCAAGGCCACGGGCAGCAGCACCAGCAGCAGGTTGGCCGAGTAGGCCGCGTTGTAAATGCCGGCCTGCACCTTGGGCCGGCACACGGCGCAGGCCCGCGCGGCCGACCCAGCCAGTAGCAGCAGCGAGAGCAGAAAAAGCCAGGTTCGCATCAGGCGTTGGCTTCGGGGCTGTTGATATCGCTCAGGCCATTGAGCACAATGGGCACCACGCCCCAGAAAATGGCCGCATACTTCTCTGCCTTGGGCCGCCGCGGCAGCAGCAGGCTGAGAGCCAGAAACACTGGCCCGCCCACTTGCCCAATGCGCACGTGCTGGCGGAAGCTGAGGAGTGGCCACAGCCCCGTCGGAAACCGGGTGACGTTGCCCACCATGCCCTCACCCAGCGCATTCACCAGGATAATAGCTCCCGCGGGCTTGCTGCGCCGAAACGCCCAAGCCGCCATGCCCAGCATGAGGGGCAGGCAAAGGCGGTCAATAATGGCATGGGCGCGGGGCGAAATCAGGTCGGTGGCGCCGCGCGTTTGTACGGTTGAAGCAGTCGGTTTCATAGCAGGGCAGGGTGAAGCTTTCCTGTCCTACGTGTCGAAAACAGCTCCGTTGCTGGCAAACTGAGCCGTAGAGGTCATTTTTATTTTTGCCGTTCGTTTGGCTAAGAGCTGCACGAGAGCGTAGCCGCGCCGGGCTTGTCGCGGGCCCAGTCGGGGCGCTTCGCTGCCAGGGCCTCGTGTTCGGGGTGCTCATCAAACGGCGTTTTGAGCACGTGCATCAGCCGTTCCAGTACCGACAAGTCCCCGGCCTCGGCTGCTTGGGCGGCTTGTTGGGCGAGGTAATTGCGCAGCACATACTTCGGATTGGCGGCCAGCATACCTGCTCTAATGGCATCAGCGCTGGCTGTTTCCTGTCGCAGCCGGGCGGCGTAGCGATGCAGCCATTTCAGCAGGTTCCGGTCCTCGTCGGGCGCTACGGAATAGGCCGCTTTCGCAATCAATTCCGCAAACAGCGCATCCTCATTACCCGACGCCGCCACCAAAGCGGGCGCTAGGTGCGAAAGCTGCCGGAAAAACCACGTCATGTCCATTTCCGGCTCCGACAATGCCTGGGGCAGCTCCTCCGTCAGGGCGCGGTCCTCGTCAGGGAATTGAGCAGTGAGGCCCAGCTTGCGCAGCATCAGCTCGTGCTGTGTATCGGCCAGCGTATTGGCGTACACATCGAGGCCGTTGCGCAGCAGCTGAGCATCGGGCAGCAGTGGGCCCAGCGCCTGGGCCAGGGCCATGAGGTTCCACATGGCCACGCGGGGCTGCTGGCCGAAAGCGTAGCGGCGCGAGCCGAAGTCGGTGGTGTTGGGCGTCCAGTCGGGGTCGTAGGGCTCCACCCAGCCGTAGGGGCCGTAGTCGATGGTGATGCCCAGAATGGACATGTTGTCGGTGTTCATCACGCCGTGCACGAAGCCTACGCTCATCCAGTGCGCCACCATCACGGCCGTGCGCCGGGCCACTTCCTCAAACCAGCGCACGTAGGCGTCGGGCCCGGGTGCGCCCAGCTCGGGGTAGTGGTGGCGCAGGGTGTAGTCGGCCCGGGCGCGCAGGTTGTCGATTTCGCCCAGCGCCGCCATTATCTGGAAATTGCCGAAGCGAATGAACGTGGGCGCCACCCGCGCCACAATGGCGCCCGGCTCTTCCTGCGGGTTGCCGTTGTAAAACATGTCGCGCACCACCGCATCGCCGGTCGCCACCAGGCTGAGCGCGCGCGTGGTGGGCACCCCCAGGGCGTGCATGGCCTCGCTGCACACAAACTCCCGCAACGACGAACGCAGCACCGCCCGCCCGTCGGCCCGGCGCGAGTAGGGGGTAGGCCCCGCGCCTTTCAGCTGAATCTCCCAAGGCGAGCCGTCCACCGCCCGCACCTGGCCCAGCGAGATAGCGCGGCCGTCGCCCAGCTGCCCTGCCCAGTTGCCGAACTGGTGCCCGCCGTAGCGCGCCGCAAACGGCTTCATGCTAGCCGTGACGAGGTTGCCGGCCAGGGCATCCACCGCCGGGCCTTGCTCGGCCGGCCTGGCTATGCCCAGGTACTCGCCCAACTCATCGGCCCAGGCCAACAGGCGCGGGGCTCGCACCGGCGTAGGCTGCACCAAGGAGTAGCAGTAGCCGGGCACCTGCCGCGAGCCTTTGTTGCCGGAGATTTCGCCCCGCAGCTCCTCAACAAACGGGTTTTCAAACGGGACTTGTTCTAGGGATGAACCACTCATGGCAGCACGGATTTTGGGTGACGGAACCATCACGCCACACCACCAACGGTGCGCGGACGGGCCATCTCCAAACGGCCCGGCGGCCCGCTTGTTTCGGCTGAGCTTAGCTACACAAGGCGCTACTGCCGCTGATGCTTGGCCATCAAGACGCTGCGAAAGAGGGATTAAGACAGCGCCTGCGGCGCGGGCGAGCCGCCCGTGCCGGCTGGCCGCGTGCGGTCGTCGGGCAGGGGCACAAATTCGGCGTTGTCGTTGGGCGGCAGCACAATGCGGCCTGCTTTCCAGTCGGCTTTGGCCTGCTCTATCCGCTCGCGGCGCGACGACACGAAGTTCCACCAGATAAACCGCTCGCCCAGCGGCTCGCCGCCCAGCAGCATCAGCGTGCTCGGCTCCTGAGCCACCAGCACCGGGTCGAGGCCGGGCGTGAACACCAGCAGCTGGCCGGGCGTGTACACGCGGCCGTTCACTTCCACGCGGCCTTTGGCCACGTACGCGCCGCGCTCGGGGTAGCCGCGCGGCAGGCCGAAGCGCCCACCCGCCTCCAGCACCACGTGCAGGTAAAACAGCGGTGAATGGGTTTTAACGCCGTTTTTCAGCCCAAAAGCGTCGCCCGCAATCAGCCGCATCCACACGCCCGTATCGGTGAAAATGGGCAGCTCCTGCGGCTGGTAGTTGGCGAAGGTGGGCGCCTGCTCCTCGTCGGCTTCGGGCAGGGCCACCCAGGTTTGAATCATCTCCAGGGCGCCGCCGGCCAGCGCGGCTGGGTCCTCAAACCGCTCGGAGTGGGCAATGCCCGAGCCGGCCGTCATCCAGTTCACCTCGCCGGGCCGAATGACCTGCTCCACGCCCAGGCTGTCGCGGTGCGTCACCTGCCCGCCAAACAGGTAGCTCACCGTGCTCAGGCCGATGTGCGGGTGCGGCAGCACGTCGAGGCTGTGCATCTGAGCGGGGGCCACGTTCACCGGGCCGGCGTGGTCCATGAAGATGAACGGGCCCAGCATGCGCCGCAGGCGGTAGGGGAGGATGCGCTGCACCGCAAACCCGGGCATGATGGCGGCCGGACGGGCGTCGATAACAAGGTCGAGCATGGGATGGATTGACTATTGGGGGCGGAAATAAATGGCGCCTTCCGGCCGGGAAAAATAGTCAGAAATGGGCTGCTTCGCTATCGAAGAGGCTGAGGCTGCCCCATCATGGCCCATAAAAAAAACGCGGGCACAAGCCAATGGCTCGTGCCCGCGTCGGAGCAATTGCTGGCAGGCAGAAGGTTATTCTACCACCAAGCGCGTGGTTTGGGCCACGTCGGCGGTTTCCAGGCGCAGCAGGTACAGGCCGGCGGCGATGCCGGTCAGCGGCAGGGCCTGGCCCTGGGCGCCCACACCCTGGCGAACCGGGGCAAACTGGCGCACCGTCTGGCCCAGCGTGTTTTGCAGCGTGAGGGTGGCCGTGCCGGCGGTGGGGAGGGTGTAGTTCACGTTGGCGGTGCCGCTGGCCGGGTTGGGGGCAATGGCGAGTTTCAGCACGGCGTCGTTGCTGTTTTTAGCGGCAGCGGCCACCGAGAACTGGTAGGCACCCGTCGAGCTGTTGAAGCGCACGGTGTAGCGGCCAGCGGTGGTGATGGGAATGTTGGGGCCGCCTTGCGTGCCCGTGCCGGTGGGGAACGTGTTGGCGCCCCAGTTCACCGTCCAGGCGTTGTCGGCGCGAAATTTTACTTCGCCCGCAGTCAGGTTCAGGGTAATGGTCCAGTCGTTGCCGGTCGCGGTGGTGCGGGTCATTGGCGTTGAGGCGTCCCAGCCGGTGGGGTTGGTGGCCGTAATGGGCGTAGCCGAGCCGATGATACCGACGGTGGTAATCGTTTGCGCCATCGCTGCCGCAGCCGAGAAGAAGAAGGCGAGCAAAAAGCTCAACTTAAGAGTAAAGTTTTGCATGATTGTGGGATTTTGAAAAATGGTGGTTAAGAGATTATACCCCAAAATTAAAACGCTTTTGCCGGTTATTCACCAATCTGAATGCATTATTTACAAGAAAAAACGTTTGCTCATTAGCGCGCCGCCCAGACCAGGCTGCCGCGTCGCAGCGGAGTTTTTAATGGCAATAAATGGGGAAGTGGGCCGCGCTGCAGTTGGCGCGGCCAGGCTTGCTATTCCCATGCTGCCTGCGGTTTAGCAAGCCAACGCCTTTTTAGCGGGTTTAGGCCATGGGGCAGCATTTGGCGGATGCGTAATAGGGGGCTGGTTTCCTAAGTGGAATAGGAGTGGCATCCGAAAAATAAAAACAAACTTTGCGATACAAAGTTCTTTTGCTTTCTTTGCATTGTCATCGTCAACGCTGTCTTGCAGGGCCTTCCCTGTTGGGCGCGCTACCAGGCGCCGGCCATGGAGGTTGGCCATTGGCGCTACCTGTTTCCTACGGTTTTCAAAATTCTTTCACCTCAAACCCCTATTCTCATGACTATTCTGCAAAGCATCACGCGCTTGGCGCTCGTGGTAACGCTTCTCCTCCTGATTCCGTTGGTAGCCATGCAATTCGACACGGGAGTGAATTGGTCGGCGTTCGACTTTATAGTAGCGGGCGGCCTGCTGTTTGGCGCCGGCCTCACGTTTGTGCTCATCGCGCGGAAGTGGCACAACACCGCGTACCGGCTGGGCGTGGGCGTGGCAGTGGCGGCGGGGCTGCTGCTGGTGTGGGCCAACCTGGCCGTGGGCCTGGTGGGCAGCGAAGACAACCCGGCCAACCTGCTCTACGGCGGGGTGCTTGCGGTGGCGCTCATCGGCGCTTTCGGGGCACGTTTCCGGCCGGTGGGCATGTCGCGGGCCATGTTTGGGGCGGGCCTCACCTACGTGCTGGTCACGGCCATTGCGCTGTTTGTGTGGAAACCCACCGGCGCGGCCGCCGAGCCCTCGGTGCACCTGCTGAATGTGCTGGTCGCGAATGGCGTTTTTGCCGCCCTTTGGGTGGTGGCCGGGCTGCTGTTTCGGCGCGCCGGCGCGAGCACAAACCACCAATTGGCTTAACTGAAAAAGCGTTGGCGCGGGCCGTGCCCACGGTGCGGCCACCGGCCCCGCGCCTCGTTTTTGACCCTCATGTCCTTTTTAGCTACGCTCGACCGCCTGCACGCGCAGGCCACGCACAACCGCTGGCTGCGGTATTTTGCGACGTTCTGCCGGGTGGCGCTGGCGGCGGGGTTTCTGCCGTCGGGGTTCGTGAAAATAATGGGGGAGCGGTTCACTTCCCTGTCCGACAATCAACCCATGGGGCATTACCTCGAAGCCCTGTCGCACACCGGCTACTACTACACCTACATCGGCATTGCCCAGATGACAGCGGCCGTTTTGCTGCTCATTCCGGGCACGGCCGTGCTGGGAGCGGTGCTGTACTTCCCCATTATCCTCAATATTTGCATCCTGTCGTTGGCGGTGCGGTTTGAGGGTTCGCTCCTCACTTCGCCGTTGATGGTGGTAGCCAATGTGTTTCTGCTTTGCTGGTACTACGACCGGCTGAAATACCTGCTGCCCTTCAGCCCTCCGCCCGCAGCCGTAGCATTGGCCGTGCCGGAGCGCATCAGCCAGAAATTTCCCAAAG
Organism: Hymenobacter monticola; assembly: GCF_022811645.1. Classification (NCBI taxonomy): domain Bacteria; kingdom Pseudomonadati; phylum Bacteroidota; class Cytophagia; order Cytophagales; family Hymenobacteraceae; genus Hymenobacter; species Hymenobacter monticola. Next base: position 2,426,798 of record NZ_CP094534.1, read on the forward strand.
CCTTCTTTGCCGGGTCGGTGGCCCTGGTGGCGCTCGTAGTACTGCTGACCCGCTTGTTTGACGTGATGCCGCGCAATACGCTGGCCGATTGCCGGTCGCAATTCAAAGGCACTCGCCGGACCGAGGCCGGCGCCGCGTTTTGCGACTGCATTCACCAACAGGGCCAGCCACTCGACCAAGCCCTCGACGCCTACCGCAAAGCCCCCGACGACGCCCGTTAAGTTTCGCCGCGTCGGCGCCAGGCCATGGGGCATTGAACAAGCTGCGCAGCCACTGGCTTAGCGCACTATCTCAAACCAGCCTTTGTAGGCGGTGCCATTGGCCAGCTGGCAGCGGTAGTAGTACACGCCGGCGCTGGCGCCTTCCCCGCCATACGTGTTGCCGTAGTTTGCCGAATGGTACACTTGCCGGCCCCAGCGGTTGTAAACGGTCAGGTCGGTGTGGGGGTAGCGCTCCACGTTTTCCACGGTGAACACGTCATTCTGGCCATCGCCGTTGGGGGTGATGACGTTGTAGAAAGCCAGGCAGGTGTTGTCCGGGCTGATTTGGACGGCGGTGCCCGCGCAGCCCGGAAACAGGGGAGAAACCACGCGCAGGCTGGCCGTGGCCCCCGGAATCACGTCAACGACTACTTCGTTGGTGCCTTGGCCGCTTGCAATGGTGCCGCCGCTGATGCTCCAGGCATAGGCTCTGGCGGGGCCACTCACCTGGTAGCGCAGGCCGGTACTGGCCTTGCGGCAATACACCGCGGGGCCACTCACGGCCAGCCCAGGCTCGATGGCCACTACCATGGCGCCCGACGCTGTGAAACAGCCCGCCCCCAGCGAGCTGCGCACTGATACCGTGCCCACGCCGCCCAGGCGACCCCATTGCACCTGCAGCGTTTGCCCCGTTGCCCCGCCCACCACTTGGCCGCCTTCCACTGCCCACTGGTAGCTGGCCTGGGGCGGCCCCACGGCCGTGTAGCGCGCTACGCCAGTGGCGCAAACCACCGAGTCGCCCACCACGCGCACCACGCTGGGGGGCTGCAGCACCGTGACGCGGAACACCGTAGCCGCGGACTTGCGGTTGCAGGCATCGTCGGTCGCGGTGGCAATGACGTCGTAGGGTTCGGGGCGCGCCAGCGCGCAGCTGCTCTGCAGCTGGAAGTTGGCCGTGACGGTGCCCGTGCCGGCCACCTGCACGCGGCCCACGGCGTTGGTGCTGCTGCCGTCGCCGGGCAGGCCGTTCACGCTGGCCTGAATGGGGCCTGCGCCGTCGAGCAACACGCTGCTCACGGCGAGGGTAAGGGACTGCCCCTCAGGGTCGGTGGCGCGGATGGGCAGGCTTAGGGTTTGGCCCTGGGTTATCTGGTAGTCGCGTTGCGCCGGCGTTGCGGCAAAGCCTGGGGCTTGGTTAGCCGGGCCCGTGCACATCCGGACAACCACCTGAATGTCGCGCCGCACCGTGCCCAGCAGCACTTCCCGGCCGTTTAGGTAGCGGTACTCGCTCACGTCCACGGCCAGCAGAAAGGCGCCCTGCGTGAGAGAGCGGTAACGGGCCAGACCCGTGCGCGCATCAAGGGCCACAAACCCGGTGGGCCCGAATGGAGCCGTAGCCGCGTAGCCCGAGGCATACACCACCGGGCTAAGGGTCAGGCTGTTGTTGAAGTTGCCCGCGGGGGTGGCCAGGCGGTAACTTAGCCGGTCGCCGTCGGCGTCGTAGGCGTTGTTGAGCTCGAGGCTGGTGTCGCCGAAGCAAATCTGTGCCACGGCCCGGTCCGAAAAAACAGGGGAGGAGTTGGGCAGTCCGCCCGGCGTCATATCCATAAACAGCGCCATGCCCTGCGATATCGGGTCCTGAATATTGCTGACCGAGATGGAGCGCGCCCGCACAATGGTGACGGCCGTGTAGCCCTCGGCCACAGCTGGCAGGTTCACCGTGGTTACGTACCGCGCCAGCGTGATGTCGGGTTGCTGCTGCTGAATGCACCCGGGCACCCCCAGCTGGGGCAGGTATTCGTTGGTGGTGCGCAGCAGCGGTATGGTGAAGAGCAGCGACCGGTCGGTTTTCGAAATAAAGCTCAGGGGAATGTTGGGGTCGCCGCTGGGCAGCGAGCTTTGGTCGTAGTAGACGCTCGCCGTGATTTCGTAGCGAAAAGGCCGGTCTGCGGGGCCCGTTGCGTCGAGGTAGCGGTACGTCAGCTCGCCGCCCGCCAGGTGGTTGGCCGTGGCCGAATGCAGCCCCGCGCCCAATCCAAAAATTAGCAGGAGAACCGTGCGCAGGTATAAGTAAAACATTGCAGATGGGTAGGATGTGGAATACGGCTTCAATATACTCCTACCCCCAAATACTTAATACGCGTACCTTGCCTCGCGCCTGCGCGGCCTTGCGGTAAGGCGCCTGTGGCGGGCCACCCCGCGGCACCCGGCTGGTGGTATCGCACGACGCGTATTTTCTGGCGCAGCTGCGGGTAAACCAAACCATTTTACTTGGCTAGCTACCAGAACCACCAAAGTTTTTTCGACAACAATGACGAACAGGCATGGATAGGACGAGCCTCGTCCATTGCTGAAGCGCCTTCATTGTACAATTTCAAACCACCCTTTGTAGGTGGTGCCGTCGGCCAATTGGCAATGGTAATAGTACATGCCGGCGCCGGTGCTTTCGCCGCCGTAGGTGTTGTGGTAATCGGCAGAATAATAGACTTGCCGGCCCCAGCGGTTGTAAATACTCAACCGTGTATTGGGGTGGCGCTCCACATTCTCGATGATGAATTTGTCGTTCTGCCCATCGCCGTTAGGCGTAATGATGTTGAAGAAGGCCAGGCAGGTGTCATCAAGGCCAATCGGGAAGGTGGTGCCCGGGCAGGTTGGGAAGCTTGGGTCAACCACGCGCAACGTCGCCGCCGCGCCGGGCGCTACGTCCACCACTACTTCGTTAGTCCCTTGCCCGCTCACGACGGTGCCGCCGCTGATGCTCCACTGATAGCGCGCCGCTGGTCCGTTTACCTGGTAGCGCAGGCCGGTGCTGGCCGCCCGGCAATACACGGCGGGGCCCGTCACCACGGGGCCCGTCACCACGGCGACCGGCAGGTAGGCCGGGGCGCTAAAGCAGCCGGTGCCAGTAGCGCCGCGCACTGATACGGCCCCGCTGCTGCCCGCCCACTGCACCAGCACGGTGCGCCCCGTGGCAGGGCCCTGAATCTGGCCACCTTCCGCCGTCCACTGATAGCTGCCAAAGGCCGTTCCAACCGCGGTGTAGCTCCTGGTGCTTTCGGCGCAAACGGTAGAGTCGCCCACAATGCGAACCAGCCCCGCCGGCGGCGCCACCACGGTGATTTGAAATGCCGTGGCGATGGTTTTGCGGCTGCACGGCTCGTCACTCGCCGTCACAATCACGTCGTAAGGCTCTGGCCGGGCCTGCGCGCAAGTGGCCGCGAACTGAAAACGGCCGGTGACCGTGGCCGTGCCAGCCACCTGCACCCGGCCCACCGGATTGGTGCTGCTGCCATTGCCGGGCTGGCCGTTCACGGTGGCTGCAATGGCGCCTGGGCCGTCGAGTAGCACGCTGCTCACGGTCATGTCCAGCGGTTGCCCTTCAGGGTCGGTGGCCGTAATGTCAACATTCAATACCTGCCCGGGTACTACCTGGAAGTTGCGCTGGGCCGGCGCCACTGTGAAAACCGGCGGCTGATTGACCGGCCCCCCACACACCCGCACAAAAACCTGGATGTCGCGCCGCATAGTGCCCAGCAGTATTTCCCGCCCATTAACGATGCGGTACTCGCTTACATCCACGGCCAGCAAAAAGGCTCCCTGGGTGCGGCCGTAGTAGCGCGCCAGCCCCGTGCGGGCGTCAATGCCGACGTAGCCAGCGGCTCCGAAGGGAGCAGCCGCGCTATAGCCCGGTGCGTAAACCACGGGACTGGCGGCCATATTGTTTACGGGGGCGGTAGGGGTGCCAAAGCGGTAGCTGAGCCGGTCGCCGTCGGCGTCGTAGGCGTTGTTGAGGACGGTGCTCGTGTCACCAAGGCAGATTTCGATAGCCGCGCGGTCCGAAAAGACGGGCGAGGAATTGGGCAGCGACGGTGGCGCAACGTCCACGGCCACACTCATCGACTGCAAGTCCGGCGCTCTCAGGTTCGTAAGCATCGTCGAACGATTATTGACGACTAGAACGGCCTCGTAGCCCTCGGCAACGGCCGGCAGCGCCACTGTCACCACATACTGCCCCAAGGTGACCCCGGGTGACTGCGGTGTGCACCCCGTGGCCGACTGGGAAAGCGCCTCCAGGCTGGTGCGCGTCACCACCAGTCTCGACAGCATCGGCCGGCCGGGGGCTTTCGAAAAAATAGTAATGGGGACGTAGGGGTCGCCGCCGGGCAGGTTTATATTGTCGTAATAAATGCTGGCAGTGAAACGGTAGCGAAAAGGCGCGTCACGTGTGCCTGCTGCATCAAGGTAGCGGTAAGTCAGCTCGCCGCCCATCAAGTGGTTGGCTGCTGCCGACCACACGACCCCAAGCCAGCATAGCAGCAAAATCCTGGTCTTGCGTAACAATCTAGTCATAATGGATGAGTTCAATAACGGGAAAGGTGTGGCAGTGCTGCGGGCTCATGTGAGGAGTGGGTAGTTAAAAAGTGGCAGTGGCCCATGAGCAAAAAATCTCTGGCCCTGGTTTGCCTTCCCATTTTACGGCCATTTGCCTCATAATTAACGACTCGCAGAGCAAGTTATGGCACCGCGGCTGCCTTTGCAACGCCAGCGGTACTGCAGCCGCAAGGTCTGCCTGCGGCGTCCTACGGCCCACCGCACCTCAGACGCACCCCCGGCCCGCGCGGAAGCTGCTGAGGAAACAGGTGCTTCTATAGGAGCTGCCAGATGCCACCCCCGCCCGCTGCCCGCGCCGCCAGAACGATACCACAGCTTCTCTCCAACAGCCCCAACGCCCCCCCGCCCGCTGCCCCGCCGCTGAAGAAACAGGAGCTTCTGAGGTAGCGGCAAGCAGGCGTCAGGAACTAAGCGGGAATTTCGTAGTTTTGGATAGCATGAAAGTCGCCCTCGAATTCCCTGACGAAAAAGCTGCCTTTGTAATGGAGTTGCTGCATAGCTTGCCCTACATGAAAGCACGGCCCATACGCTCCAAAACGATGGATGCCACGCAGCACCTGGAAAGCAACCCCGCCAATCATGCCCGCGTGCTGGCGGCCATCGAACGGCTCGAAAAGGGGCAGGGCGAAGTGCACGACCTGATTGATAATGAATAGAACGCTCTGCTGGGCGCCCGAAGCGTGGGAGCAGTACCTCTATTGGCAGCGCACCGACGCCAAGATTCTGGCAAAAATCAACACGCTGCTGCGTGAGTGCGCCCGCACCCCTTTCGCCGGTACGGGCAAGCCGGAGCCCTTGAAAGGCAACGCCTACAAGGGTTACTAGTCGCGTCGCATCACGCAGGAGCACCGGTTGATTTACAAAGCCGAAGGCGACAGCCTGCGCATCGCCCAGTGCGGTGAACACTACGGCGACAAATGACCTCGCCCGCCGCCCCCGCCGCCGGAACGATACCACAGCTTCTCTCCAACGGCTCCAACACCCCCACCCGCTTCCCCCGCCGCTGAAGAAACTGAGGGCTTCTACAGGAGCTGAGGCAGGCGTCAGGAACTAAGCGGAAACTTCGTAGTTTTGGATAGTATGAAAATCACGCTGGAAGTCCCCGATAACAAAGCGGCCTTTATGATGGAGCTGCTGCAAAGCCTGCCGTTCGTGAAAGCCACTCCGGCCCGCACGAAAGCCAAGCCGCAGGACGAAACGGAGTACTTGTTGAGCAACCCCGCCAATGCCCGCGAATTGCTGGAATCTATTGAGCAGATTCGGCAGGGGCAGACCGTGCCGATGAAAGAGCTGAGCTAATGCTGGTCAGCTTCTCCCAAAAAGCGTGGGCGCATTACCTGTACTGGCAGGAAACCGACCGCGACATTCTGCACAAAATCAACGACCTCATCAAAGAATGCACCCGCACGCCCCACAAAGGCATGGGCAAGCCGGAGGCGTTGAAAAATGAGTTACGCGGCTTCTGGTCGCGGCGCATCAATCACGAGCACCGCTTGGTGTATCAGGTGCAAGGCGAAACCCTGTTCATTGCCGCCTGCCGCTTCCACTACGAGAAGTAGCCCCCCCCCCGCCCGCTGCCCCCGCCGCTAGAACGATACTACAGCTTCTCTCCAACGGCCACAGCCTCCATCCACCCCCCGCCCGCCGCTCCCGCCGCTGAAGAAACGGGCGCTTCTGTGTAGCTTGCTTCTTTACTAGACACTTTAGTTTCCAGATATTCTGTTCATTACACTAGTTTATTGACGCATATGTGGCCATTTTCAAGTAGTAATTCTACGAATAAGATTTACACTAAAAAAAATAGACGCGCTTAATGACGCGATGAATTCAGTTTTGGTACATAACGGAAAGAAAAGTTTTTCGGAACAACTTGATGTTTTACTGAAAGAATATTATCAAGTGATGAATCTTCCTGGAAGTATAGCCTCTGAGGTGAAAGAAACAATTATAGAAAAAGGTTTTCCGCTTTTAAACAGAAGCGCAGGTATGTTGAACTATACTAAACAGAAGGCGCGCTTGATGAAGAGGATTTTGTTATTAGAATCAGCACTTATTCAGTTTTACGTGGATAAAAATCATAATAGATTTATGCTGTCAGACATAATTAATAAAGCAATGAGGGATGAGCCATCAAACATTTATGGCGTCTATGCAGGGCGTTATGAACAAATGCGGAAGATTGCCGAATCAGTTGATAGATACGAAGAATGTCAGTTGAAGCTGTTTAAAGACTCTCCTTATAGTTAATTGTTTGCTCATTTTGCAGCGCAGGTAATTCACTGTCTCTAATACTTAAACGATACCTACTTGTATGAATCATCTATGTGTGCGTTCAGTTGAGAAAAAAATATCTTCGTCGCAAAATGTTTATTTTCAGTTAAAAGTAAGTGTGGTATATATCTTAACTCTGCCCGAAGAGTTAGTTGACCTATACAATTTTGATGCATGGGTGGCAGCAAGAGAACCTGAATATAAAGTAAATATATTCTATAACGACGATAATAATGAAGTGATGAAATGGCGTTTTATTGATTATTATGAAGGTGATTCTGGGGATATTACTCTAGGGCTCAATATTGGTGAAATTAATGCGCCTTATAAACAGGGGAGTGAATTCTATTATGATAAAATAAAAAATTTGTATTCTGAATGTGAGAAAGGTAAAATTAAACCCGGGTGTTTGCTTTGTGGTACAATTGCTACCTTGAATGTTAGGCCTTATAAATACGATGGTAAGTTAGCGTCAAGTTATACCAGACCAATATTTTGGCCAGAAGAACTTTCTAGTGCTGAAATGAGGAAATTTATTGAAAATATTTTTGCTAAAAACGGAAAAATTGTAAGCAAAATTGACAAAACCTGGGATGAATTTGACGGGCCAGTAGAAGGGTCCACCAGATATAGTGATGGGTACGGCGGATATTTAGACGATGACTACATCAATGACGTATTGGATGGAGATGCAGATGCTTATTGGAATTTGGATTGAACTGCTTGTGACATATTGACCTATAATAAGTAGTTGAAAATTGTTATTTCCCGCCAAAAAGTCCGAAAAAGCCTTCTCGCACCCCGTTTGCTAGTCCCCTCGTACAAACTTCCTAACCCGAAGCACCTAACCGAGACTAAGCAACATGGACTTTAAAAACTTCACCATCAAGGCGCAGGAGGCCGTGCAGAAGGCCACCGAAATCGCCGGGGGCAACCAGCAGCAGGCCGTCGAAACGGGCCACCTGCTGAAGGGCCTCTTCCAGAGCGACGAGAGCGTCTTCTCGTTTCTCGCCAGCAAGCTCGGGGCGAACCTCAACATCCTCACCCCGCGCCTCGACGCCCTCGTGGCCGCCTACCCCAAGGTGAGCGGCGGCTCGCCCTACTTCGCCAACGAGGCCGCCGCCGCCGTGCAGCGCGCCAACGCCGCCATGAAGGATATGGGCGACGAATTCGTGTCCGTTGAACACCTGCTGCTCGGCATCCTCGGCGGCCGCGACGCCGTGGCCACCCTGCTCAAAGACACCGGCTTCAACGAGAAAGACCTCAAAGCCGCCATCAAGGAGCTGCGCGGGGGCCGCAAAGTCACGAGCCCGAGCGCCGAAGACCAGTACCAGAGCCTGAACCGCTACGCCCGCAACCTCAACGAGCAGGTGCGCACCGGCAAGATGGACCCCGTGATTGGCCGCGACGAGGAAATCCGCCGCGTGCTGCAAATCCTCTCGCGCCGCACCAAAAACAACCCCGTGCTGCTCGGCGAGCCCGGCGTGGGCAAAACCGCCATCGTGGAGGGCCTGGCCCAGCGCATCGTGGCCGGCGACGTGCCCGAAAACCTGCGCGACAAAACCATCATGAGCCTCGACATGGGCCTGCTCGTGGCCGGGGCCAAGTACAAGGGCGAGTTTGAGGAGCGCCTCAAGGCCGTCATCAAAGAAGTGACCGACTCCGACGGCCAGATTGTGCTCTTCATCGACGAGATGCACACCCTCATCGGGGCCGGCGGCGGGGGCGAGGGCGCCATGGACGCCGCCAACCTGCTCAAGCCCGCCCTGGCGCGCGGCGAGCTGCACGCCATCGGGGCCACCACGCTCAAGGAATACCAGAAGTACATCGAGAAAGACAAGGCCCTGGAGCGCCGCTTCCAGGCCGTGATGGTCGACGAGCCCTCGCAGGAAGACGCCATCAGCATCATGCGCGGCATCAAGGAGAAGTACGAGCTGCACCACGGCGTGCGCATCACCGACGACGCCGTGATAGCGGCCGTTGAGCTGAGCTCGCGCTACATCACCGACCGGTTCCTGCCCGACAAGGCCATCGACCTCATGGACGAAGCCGCCGCCAAGCTCCGCATCGAGCTGAACTCCATGCCCGTGGAGCTCGACGAGGTGCAGCGCCGCATCATGCAGCTCGAAATTGAGCGCGAGGCCATCCGCCGCGAAGACAACAAGGACCGCGAAACTGTCCTGAGCAAAGAGCTGGCCGAGCTCGGCGAGAAGCGCGACAGCCTCAAAGCCCGCTGGGAAAGCGAGAAAGGCGTCCTCACCGGCATTCAGGAGCAGAAAGAAGCCATCGAGCGCTTCAAAGTGGAAGCCGAGCAGGCCGAACGCCAGGGCGACTACGGCCGCGTGGCCGAGCTGCGCTACGGCAAAATCCAGGAAGCCGAGCAGAAGCTGAAGCAGCTGCAGGACCAGGCCAACGCCAACAAAGACGGCGGCTCGATGCTGCAGGAAGTGGTAACCTCCGAGGACATTGCCGAAGTAGTAGCCAAGTGGACCGGCATCCCCGTCAGCAAAATGCTGCAGTCGGACCGCGAGAAGCTGCTCAACCTCGAAGCCGAGCTGGGCAAGCGCGTGGCCGGCCAGTCCGAAGCCATAGCGGCCATCTCCGACGCTGTGCGCCGCTCCCGCGCCGGCCTGCAAGACCCCAAGCGGCCCATCGGCTCGTTCATCTTCCTGGGTACCACCGGCGTTGGCAAAACCGAGCTGGCCAAGGCCCTGGCCGAGTACCTGTTCAACGACGAAAACGCCATGGTGCGCATCGACATGAGCGAGTACCAGGAGCGCCACGCCACCTCGCGCCTCATCGGCGCGCCTCCCGGCTACGTGGGCTACGACGAAGGCGGCCAGCTCACCGAGGCCGTGCGCCGCAAGCCCTACTCGGTCATCCTGCTCGACGAAATCGAGAAGGCCCACCCCGACGTGTTTAACATCCTGCTGCAAGTGCTCGACGATGGCCGCCTCACCGACAACAAAGGCCGGGTGGCGAACTTCAAGAACACCATCATCATCATGACCTCCAACACGGGTGCCGACATCATTCAGAAGAACTTCAAGGAGCTGAACGACTACAACCACGACGAAGTGGTGGACCGCACCCGCGAGGAAGTAGTGGAGCGCCTCAAGCAGCACATGCGCCCCGAGTTCCTGAACCGCATCGACGAAATCGTGATGTTCCAGCCCCTCAAGCGCAAGGAAATCCGCCGCATCGTCGATATCCAGTTCCGCCAAATCCAGCAGCGCCTGGCCGAAGCCGGCATCAGCCTCGAAGCCACCGACGAGGTGCTCGACTTCCTCGGCGAGCAGGGCTTCGACCCGCAGTTCGGCGCCCGTCCGCTCAAGCGCGTGCTACAGCGCGTGATTCTCAACGAGCTGAGCAAGGACATCCTCTCCGGCCGCGTGCACAAAGACGCCGTGGTGGAAGCGGTGTTGGAAGACGGCGCGGTGAAGTTCGAGAACGTGGAGATGCCGGCGGTATAATAACCGCTCGGTTTTGAATGGGAAAGCCCCGTCAGCGTTGTGCTGGCGGGGCTTTTTATTTGTGATTTAGATTAGCTTGCAGTAATGAATATCTTTCCTATTGTAGCCGCAATCCTATCAGCAGCTTTTGTAGCTGTAAAACCTCCGTTAAAAGTTAGAGCGGTACGTCTTCATGCATACTCCCTATCAAGCTCAATATGGATACCAGTTGATACACTCAGTATTCAGAATTCAGCCCCTCTTAAAATAAAACTGAAAGAGCCAGCCCGATTTGTGGCGCAACTTGAGCAAGCCCTAGCCGCCCGCGACACTATACCTATGGATGGGTTCAAAAGTAGCTTTGTGCGGTTCTGGTTTCAGATATCATATCAAAATGGCACCATACGTTCTGTTTATTTAGCTCAAGGAAGTTCATTGCTAATTGGCACAAGGCTGTATAAATTAGATAATGAATTGAAAAAACTCATTCGTGAATATCTACCTGAGAAAGACACATATTTGCCCGTCTCGAGTAGAAAGTAGAAACTCCCGCTACCCTGGCCGCGGCGGCTACGGCGGCGGGGTGGGGAACAACTAAGTTTTTGCGGCTGGCGTTATCTTTACTCACCAAGCTACTGCACCATGCCTACGACTGCACCCAAAAAGAAAGCCGCGCCGGCCAAAGCGGGTGCGGCTAAGAAAGCAGCCGCCAAGCCGGCGAAGAAGTCGAATTTTATCCCCAACTTTTTGAAGGGAAAGGTGGTGCTGGCTCCTGATTTCTTTGAGGCCCACGAACGGCCGAAGAATTGGCCGAGCGGTGTATGAGGTATTTGCTGGATACCAATGCGCTATTGGTGGGCGGTTTGGCCTTTGAAACGCTGAAACCCAGTTACCAGCGTATCCTAACCGACCCGGCTACGGAATTGACGCTCAGTTCGGCCAGCATTTGGGAAATGGCAATTAAGGTTCGGCTGGGGAAACTGGACTTGCAAGGCGTCACGTTGGACGACTTGGCGGGCGAGTTCCGCCGGCGGGTGAAAATACGCTTGCTTCCCATCAAGCAAAGCCAACTGTTGCGTATTGCCACGCTGCCCAAAATCAAGGACCATGGCGACCCATTCGACTTGCTCATCATTGCGCAGGCGCTGACCTAAAACCTACCGGTGCTGACCTCTGACGGCAAGTTCCATTTGTACGGCGTGGAGGTGGTGAAGTAACGTTTGCAACTGCGCCCGCGAGAAACTTCGGCTACCCCGGCCGCGGCAGCCACGGCGGCGGAGGAACAAATGAAAGCCCCGTCAGCGCATAGCTGGCGGGGCTTTTTCATCTTGAAACGAAAAACCGAATTGTCAAAAGCTGCTCAGAAACTCCTGCAAGCTGACGACGAGCACCCTTGGAAACTCCAGTTGCTTGAGGACCTCAAAGTGGCGGTCGTTGGTGACCAGGTAATCGGCACTGGCGGCAATGGCGACGTCGGCAAACTTGTTGTCGTCGGGGTCGGCTTCAATCAGCTGCCATTTGTAGTAAGCTTCCTGAAACGAAATGTTGGGAGCGTTCAGCAGAATCTCGGTTACTCGCTGGGCGGTGGCTGCGGAGTACTGTTGGGTGAGCACCTCCTCATACTCCGTGAGGATTTCATTGCTGAGTATCCATTCAAATGCTTCGCTGATGAACAGCTCGTACAAGCGATGAAATGGGCTGTTGCGGTTGAGGGAAGCCAGCAGGCAATTGGTGTCGATAACTACTTGGCGCATCAGGATGGTGCATTGAGCATCCGCTCGTAGTCTTCAGCGGTGTAGCCGCGCTCGTTGTCAATGCGTTCCACTTCGGCTAGCATCTTTTTCGATAGATGCGCCACAATGACGCGGCGTAGTTCCAAAGTGTCTTCATCGCTCATGCCGCGTTCAAAAAGGCGGAGGAGGCTAATTTGCATGCTGTTGAGCCTGGTAGGTTGAATAGGGGCAGAAGTAGGCATGACGGTAGGAGGGTTGGTGCTGTAGCAAGTTAACGCCAAAGGTCTGCAAAAAGGTGCGAGTCTCTGACTGCACAGGGTACGTCCGCGAGAAACTTCCGCTACCCCTGCCGCGGCGGCCCCGGCGGCGCGGTGGGGGAGGCGGGAGTACACAGTTGTATACCTTCTACCTAAGTCCTGCGTATTTTTGGTAGCTCAGTTACACCCGCCGCTTATGGACACCGCCGCTATTACCGCCTACATTGAACTGAACCCGCAGGTGCGCTTCGGCAAGCCGGTGGTGAAGGGCACGCGCACGACCGTGGCCGAGGTGCTGGAAATGCTGGCCAACGACATGAGCGCGGCCGATATTCAGGAGGAATTTCCGGCCATTGGCCCGGCGCAGGTGCGCGCCTGCTTGCTCTATGCGGCTTATAAGGAAAGCGTGGTGCTGCTGGCGGCGTAGTTGAGTATGCGCCTGCTGCTGGATGAGAATATTTCCTGGCGTTTGGCGGCCTACCTGCGCCCGCATTGCGCAGTGGTGCTGCACGTTCGGGATATTCACCTCGATAACAGCCCCGATACCAGCATCTGGCGATACGCCAAGCAGCACAGCTACGATGTCATTACCAAAGACGAGGACTTCCTGCGGCTGGTACTGGCCGAAGGTTTTCCGCCCCGTGTGGTAGCCGTGCAAAATGCGCAGGTGCCGGTGGCCAAGCTGGCCGAGTTTCTGCTGGTGCGGCTGCCGCAAATAGAAACGTTTCTGGGTGAACAGACAGAGTTTGGCTTCTTGCAGCTTCGCCTGCCGTAACTGCGCGAAACCCTCGCCACCCCGGCCGCGGCGGCCACGGGGGCGGGGGAGTTGCAGAGCAATAAAAAGCCCCACCGGCCATGCGCCAACGGGGCTTTTTCAATTTGCAGCGAGGATTAATTCATAAAGTATTTTGCCTTTTTTAGGCGGCGCTGCACGTAGTGCGGCAGGCCTTTGCCAGCCTCTAGAGACCTGACGGCCGCGTCTTCGCGGCCATTGCTGAAACGCACCAGCTTGCCAATGCCGATGCCTGCCGGCACGCCGCCAAATACCAGAATGCCGACCGCTGTGCCGCCACCGTTGCCGGAGCTATTGCCACCGGCCGCGGCGCCCGCGATGCGCCCGGCGGCCGCCGCGCCGATAATGCTCCAGACGATTCCCCCGGTGCGGTGCTTGCTGAACAGGCGATGCACGGCCTGCACGCTATCGGCGCGCGACGGTATGGCACTGGGAACGGGCTGCTGGGCGAAGGCGGGTAGCGCCAGACTCAGGAAGAAGCCCGCGCAGAGTAATTGTTTTTTCATTAAAAGAGTAGAGTTGGGGTGTTAAAAGCAAAACATGACCACGGCGGCCTTATTGGCGACGGGCGGCCCGGCGCTCCAGGCGCTCGCGGTATTTGCGGCCGGCGGCCAGGTGCTGGGGCTTGAGCCTGGCGCGGATTTCGGGCGGCAGCGGGGCACCGGCCAGGTAGCTGGTGCGCAGGGCACTGAATTTCTTGTCGGAATAAGGGGCGTTGTGCACAAACATGTAGGTCACGCCGCCGGCCATCAGCAGCAGGCCAGCCGCCACTTGCCCGCCGGACGGGTCGCTACGCTGCGTTTGCACATAGGGCGAGGGCGATGGCGTCCCCGTTTTGGTGGCGCCCGTCATCAGGCGCAGGCCGGGCAGGGCCAACAAAATTGGTAGCTGCCCGCCCAGCCGTCTGGCGTTGAAAAAGCCCTGCACGGCATCCAGTGTATCCTGGCGGGCATCGGCCAGGGCTTGAACCGGAGAAGTGACCGGAACGGTTGCCGCGGCTGGTCGCTCGGTTTCCGGCTGAGTGGACGAAGGCGTTGCGACTGGGCTGACAGGCGCGGGGGCCAAGCCGTTGCTGGCAAGTGGGTCGGGGGCCGAGGCGGTGCCGTGCAGCGGCGCGAAGTTGCCGCGCAGGCGCCGCCGCACATCGCCTGGGAGGTGGCCGGTGGCGGCTAGCTGGCGGAGCACGCGGTGCTCGCGCCCCCAGCCAAACTGCACCAGCTTCTTAATGCCCAGAACCGAAAACCCCGCGCCAAACACCACGCCCGGCGTCCAGACGCCGGCGCTGGTAGTCTGCTGGGCCGGGATGATTGAAGCCGCCATGCCCGCCCCGCCAAAGGCCAGCCAGCCAAACCCACCGCCACGCCGCCGCTGAAACAGCTCGTGCACGGCCCGGGCCGTATCCTGGCGGGTGAGGGGAACCTGCGCAAAATTACTCATCGGGCCCGGCGCGGTTTGGGCTACTACCGGCCTGTTTGTCAACAGCGCAGCCAGGAGAAGCAAAGGGTAGCGGTGCTTCATAAAAGAAAGGCAGGGGTAAATTTCTCGCTAAGTTACCGGACTTTTGCGCGGCTTTGCTTCTTTCCATGTCCGTTTTTCAAACCTACCTGCAGCTCGGCTTCCTGCACATTTGCACGCCGCGGGCGGCCGACCACCTCACGTTCCTGCTGGCCCTGTGCGCGCCCTACGTGCTCAACGACTGGCGGCGGGTGCTGGCGTTGGTCACCAGCTTCACGGTGGGGCACTCGCTCACGCTGGCGCTGGCCACGCTGGGCGTGGTTGCGTTCAAGCCAGCCGTCATTGAGGCCCTGATTCCAATCACCATTATGACAACAGCGCTGGTGAATCTGCGCGGTGCGGGCCGGCTCATCACGCGGCGCATGCCCATATTTGCGGCCGCGCCCAATGCGCTGGCGCTGGGCTTTGGTCTGATTCACGGGCTTGGGTTTTCGTCTTATCTAAAGTCCTTGCTGGGGGCCAACAGCCGGCCGGTGGAGGAATTGTTTGCCTTCAATATAGGGGTGGAGCTAGGCCAGGTGCTAATAGTAAGCGCCATTCTGCTGCTGGGGGCGCTGCTGCTGGGCAGCCTGCGCGTGGCCCGGCGCGACTGGCTGCTCACCACCAGCGGCGCGGCCCTGGGCATTGCCACGGTGTTGCTGTTGCAGCAGTTGTGGCCGTGAGGGGTGGGAAAGAACGGTCATGCTGAGCGCAGTCGAAGCATCTCTACCGCACATCTAATCCTGTCGATTGGATTACCACTGCGGTAGAGATGCTTCGACTGCGCTCAGCATGACCGTTCTTAATTTAAGACGGCCGCCTCTCACCCCCTTGCCGCAACCCTGGCGTAACTTTAGCGACTTTCTCGGCTTTCGCTTTTTCTGATTTTTCAATTAACGCTTTCTCCATGCGTCGTTTTCTATTAGCCGGCCTGGGGTTGGCGCTGACGGGCCTGCTGCCCGCCGCCGCGCAAACCACCAACTCCGGTACCGATAAATTCGCGCAGCTCGAAACGATGCTGCCGACCCCCAACAGCTACCGCACCGCCAGCGGCGCCCCCGGCTCCGACTACTGGCAGCAACGCGCCGACTACGACATCAAAGTCACCCTGGATGATGCCAAGCAGGCCATCACGGGCCGCGAAACCATCACCTACACCAACCTCTCGCCCGACGTGCTGCCCTACCTCTGGGTGCAGCTCGACCAGAACATCTGGGACAAAAACTCGATGACGACGGCCACCGAGGTGAATTCGCTGAGCGACAAGGTGTCCTTCCGCACCCTCGAAACGCTGGTGGATGACTTCGACGGCGGCTTCCGCATCGAAAGCGTGACCGGCAAAGACGGCAAGGCCCTGCACACCGTCACGAACCACACCATGATGCGCGTGGACCTGCCCGCGCCGCTGCGGCCCCACCAGTCGGTGTCGTTCAGCGTGAAGTGGCACTACAACATCAACGACGCCACCAAGGGCGGCCGCTGCGGCTACGAGTACTTCCCGGCCGACAAGAACTACCTCTACGAGATGGCCCAGTTCTACCCGCGCATGGCCGTGTATTCCGATAACCAGGGCTGGCAGCACAAGCAGTTCCTCGGAACCGGCGAATTCACGCTGCCCTTCGGCGACTACAAGGTGAGCATCACCGCCCCGGCCGACCACGTGGTGGGCGCCACCGGCACCCTGCAAAACGCCGCCCAGGTGATGAGCGCGACGCAGCTGAAGCGCATGGAGCAGGCTAAAACGGCCAAGAAGCCGGTGCTCATCGTGAGCCAGGACGAGGCCGTGAAAGCCGAAGGCGGCCGCGCCACCGGCACCAAAACCTGGACCTACGTGGCCAAAAACGTGCGTGATTTTGCCTGGTGCAGCTCGCGCAAGTTCATCTGGGACGCCATGCAAATCACGCAGAGCGGCAAGCCCGTGCTGTGCATGAGCTACTACCCCAAGGAAGGCAACCCGCTGTGGGGCCAATACTCGACGCAGGTGGTGGCCCACACCATCAAAACTTACTCGAAATACACCATTCCCTACGCCTACCCGGTGGCCATTTCGGTGCACGGCGCCATCGGCGGCATGGAGTATCCCATGATTTGCTTCAACGGCGGCCGGCCCCAGAAGGATGGCACCTACTCGGCGCAGGTGAAATACGGGATGATTTCGGTGATTATCCACGAAGTGGGCCACAACTTCTTCCCCATGATTGTGAACTCCGACGAGCGGCAGTGGAGCTGGATGGACGAGGGCCTGAACTCCTTCACGCAGTTCCTCACCGAGCAGGAGTGGGAGCGCAACTACCCCAGCCGCCGCGGCGAGCCCCGCAACATCGCGGCCTACATGGCCACCGATAAGAGCCTGCAAACCCCGATTATGACCAACTCGGAATCGGTGCTGCAGTTCGGCAACAACGCCTACGGCAAGCCCGCCACGGCCCTCAACATCCTGCGCGAGACGGTGATGGGCCGCGAGCTGTTCGACTACGCTTTCAAAACCTACGCCCAGCGTTGGGCCTACAAGCACCCCACGCCGGCCGACTTCTTCCGCACCATGGAAGACGCTTCGGCCGTGGACCTGGACTGGTTCTGGCGCGGCTGGTTCTACACCACTGAGCACACCGACCTGGCCCTCGAATCGGTGAAAGCCTACAGCGCCAGCACCGGCAACCCGCAGGTGGAAAACGCCCGCCTGCAGCAGCAAAAAGCCGCCGCGCCGCAGTCCATCTCGGCCCAGCGCAACGCCACCGAAATCCCGAAAACGCTGGTGGAGGAGAAGCCCGAGCTCAAGGATTTCTACAACAGCTACGACCCGCTGGCCGTGACGCCCGCCGACCAGCAGCGCTACGCCACGATGCTCAGCACCCTCACCGACGAGCAGAAGCAGCGCCTCGGCGACGCGCAGAACTTCTACGAGCTGAGCTTCCGCAACGTGGGCGGTCTGGTGATGCCCATCGTGCTGCAAATGACCTACGCCGACAACACCCAGGAAATCCAGACCATCCCGGCCGAAATCTGGCGCCGAAACAACGCGGAAGTGACCAAGGTCATCGTGACCAAGAAGCCCGTCATCAGCTTCGTCATCGACCCCTTCCAGCAAACGGCCGACACGGATTTGAGCAACAACGCCTTCCCGCGCCAGCCGGCCGCCTCGCGCTTCGAGCTGTTCCAACAGCAGCAACAGCAGTCCCCGCCGAACCCCATGCAGCAGCAAACCAGCCGCACCAGCAGCCCCATGCAGAAGCTGGAGCAGAAGCCGGTAGGCAGCGGCCAGTAAGCAACGCAGGACGTCTGCCTGTCATTGCGAGGGCGAAGCCCGTGGCAATCCGTCCTCTCAGCACCAGACACGCCCTTTTGCCACAGAGCCCCGGTACCGCAATGGTGCCGGGGCTTTTTGTTGGCGTTGTCACTTATCAAAGCTAGTCGCGTGGAAAGGACGGATTGCTTCGCTGCGCTCGCAATGACAGACGAGCTTGGCCATTTGTCACGCAAAAAGCCGAAACCATGAAGCGCTGAATCAGGTACTTCGAAGCACACCAACGCCTGCCGTCATGCACTCCTTCGACCACGCCACTGCCGCTTCCCGCCGGGAATTTATTCGCACCTTGTCGTTGGGGGTGGGGGCCTCGCTGGTGGGAGCAGCGGCGCTGGCGCGGCCAGCTGCCAAGCCGTTGGGCGTGGCGCTGGTGGGCCTGGGTAAGTACAGCACCGGCCAGCTGGCGCCGGCGTTGCAGCAAACCAAGCTGTGCCGGTTGGCCGGCATCGTGACCGGCACACCCGCCAAGGCCGCGCAGTGGAAGCAGCAGTACAACTTGCCCGACGCCAACATCTACAACTACCAGACCTTCGACCGCATTGCCGACAACCCGGCCATTGACATCGTGTACGTGGTACTGCCGGTGGCCCTGCACGCCGAGTATGTGGAGCGGGCGGCGCGGGCGGGCAAGCACGTCATTTGCGAGAAGCCGATGGCCACGTCGGCCGAAGACTGCCGGCGCATGATTGCGGCCATGCAGAAGGCGGGCAAGAAATTCAGCATCGGCTACCGCCTGCACTTCGAGCCCCACCACCAGGAAATGATGCGTCTGGGCCAGACGCAGTCATTCGGCCCCATCACCCACTTGGCGGCCGACAACGGCTTTCGCTTCAACAACGACACCCCGTGGCGGGTGAGCAAGCAACTGGCCGGCGGCGGGCCCCTCATGGACATGGGCATCTACTGCGTGCAGGGCGTCATCTACACCAAGGGCCAATTGCCGGTATCGGTCACGGCCAAGTTTGCGCCCAAAACCAACCCCACGCTGTTCCGGGAAGTGGAGGAGGGGATGAGCTGGCAAATGCAGTTTGCCGACGGCGCCGTAGCCGACTGCCGCACCAGCTACGGCGAAAACCTGAGCAGCCGCCTGCGCGCCGAGGCCGCCAACGGCTGGCTGGAGCTGGAACCAGCGTTTGGCTACGGCGGCATTGCGGGCCGCACCCGGCAAGGCGCGATGAGCCTGCCCAACGTGCCCCAGCAAGCCCGCCAAATGGACGACTTTGCCGACTGCGTTCTCACCAACAAGCCTACCCGCGTGCCCGGTGAAATGGGCCTGCGCGACGTTCAACTCTTATCCGCCATCTACCGCGCCGCCGAAACCGGCCAGAAGGTGTCGACCAAAGACGTAGTGGCGGTGCTGGATAAGATGAACAGCCGTTAAAACGTGTACCTCAAAGCTCCGCTTCGGCTCGCGTTAGCATCGTTCAATGGAGCCGAAGCGGAGCTTCGGGGTACACGTTCTTATTTCTTCTCCTCGCCGCCCACCATGCGCGAAATGAGCCCGTGGTCCTCTTTCATTTCGGCCCACACCACGCCCACGACGTGAATCAGAATGAAGCCGATGATGAGGTACATCGTCACGTTGTGGGTTTCCTCGGCCAGGTGGTGAATGCCCTTGAGCCACGATACGTCCTCGAAAATCAGGATGAGGCCCGTCGCCACCATAATGGTGAGGAAAAGGTAGAACAAGGCGTAAGTGGTTTTGGCAAACAGAATCTTGCCTGCCTTGCTTTTGTCGGCAGGCGGGGCCAGGCGGTAGCGGCGCAGGACCCCCAGCAGCCGCGCCGAGAAACGCAGCTCCGACGGACCCGAGAGCTGCAGCACCAGCCAGAATACCCACAGTGCCACCAGGGCCCAGCCAAAGTAGATGTGCCAGGCCCAGATACGCTCGCTGATGATGTGCGCCAGCTCCCGCGCCTGCGGCACCGAAACGTCTTTGCCTGATGACTGCAGCTCCGTGACAGCCGACTTGGACTTGACAATCACCTTCTGGAACAGAATCGTCATCAACTGCAGGCTGATGAGCAAGGCGTTGGCCCAGTGCCAGAAGCGCAGCGTGCCGCGGTAATCTTTGGTGGGTGCTTCGACGGCGGGGGCAATGCGGGTGTCCATTTGCGATTGAATAGAGTTAAAATCAAGAAGCGGTGGCCGCTTCTGCAAGGCCCGCCGGTTGTGATGCTGTGCGGCCGGGGTATTGCAGCAAGGCCTGCGCCAGGCAGGTGAGCGCGGCGGCCAAATCAGTGCGGTTGATGACGTAAGCCAGGCGCACTTCCTGCCGGCCCAGGCCCGGTGTGTGGTAGAAGCCGTTGGCGGGCGAGAGCATCAAGGTCTGGTTATCAAGCGTGAAATCTTCCAACAGCCACTGGCCGAATTTCTCGGCATCATCCACGGGCAGGCGGGCCACTACGTAGAAGGCGCCGCCCGGCACAGGGCAGGTCACGCCGGGCATGGCTTGCAGGGCGGCCACGGTGAGGTCGCGCCGGGCCTGGTACTCGGCGCGGGTGCCGTCGAAGTAGGAGGCGGGCAGGTCGGCGGCGGCTTCGGCGGCCAGCATTTCGAGGACCGGCGGGCAAATGCGCATCTGCCCGAAGTGGAAGGCCGCCTGCCACACGTCGGGGTTGCGCGTGACGAGGGCGCCCACGTGGGCTCCGCAGGCGCTGTAGCGCTTCGAGATGGTGTCGAGCATCACCACGTGCTTTTCGCCACCGGCCAGGCTCAGGGCGCTGGTGGCCTGGGCGCCGTCGTAGCAATACTCCCGGTAAGCCTCGTCGGACAGCAGGTACAAGTCGTGCCGCTTGCACAAGCCCAGCAGGGCTTCCAGCTCGTCGCGTCGGTACACGTAGCCCGTGGGGTTGCTGGGGTTGCAGATGAGGATGGCGCGGGTGCGCTCCGTTATGACGGCCTCAAAGTCGGCCAGCGGCGGCAGGGCGAAACCGTCCTCAATGTGGGCCGTGACGGCCACGATACTCACCCCGGCCGCAATGGCGAAGGCTGTGTAGGTGCCATAAAAAGGCTCGGCCACAATGACTTCATCGCCAGGATTCAGGCAAGTGAGCATGGCGAAGTGAATGGCCTCGCTGCCTGCGGTGGTCACCATGATGTGCTCGAAGCGGGCCGGAATGCCGGCGCGCTGGTAGTAGGTTTCGAGCTTGCGGCGGTAGCTGTCGGTGCCAGCGCCGGGCGCGTAGCCCAGCACCTTCACGTCGGCGTGGCGCACGGCGTCCAGCAGTTCGGGCGGCGTCAGCACGTCGGGCTGGCCGATGTTGAGGGGGTAAACAATCTTGCCCTGCTGGCGGGCGGCCTCGGCATACGGCAACAGCTTGCGAAACGGCGAAACGGGCATGGCCTGCCCGCGCTTGGAAACCTCTAGCATAAAATCGACTTAAACCCCTGGCGCGCCCAGCTACTGCTATCGGGCTCTACCAGCGAAATATAGCGGCTGCCCGCCGCCTACAAGCACTTCTTGTACAGATTATACAGAATGCGGTTGTCGGCCTCCGTCAGCGGCCCGCCCACGTTCGTTTGAATGAAATGCAGCTTAAATGCCCGTACGGCCGCCGGCAAATCCTTGGTGTCGTAGCCGATGATGCGCAGGGCGTCTTTGGGGTTGAAGCTGGTAATCGGGCTGTTGAGGCGGGCCAGCTGGGCATCTACTTTGCTGGAGTCGACCGGCGCCTTGGGCGTCGTCAGGTCGTCCTCGGGCAGCGTCACGGTCGGGTTCAGCAGCCGGCTGGCCAGCGCGGCCGCGCTGTCGGCCACGAAGGGGCTGGGCAGCGGGCCGGCGTCGTACCATAGGCCGAAGCCATTGTCAGCCAGTCGCTTCCACGGAAAGAGGGCACTGGGGTCGTTCTTGCGGGTCGGGGCAATGTCGGCGTGGCCGATGAAATTGGCGGTGGGAATGCCGTAGGTCTTTTTGAGGCCAGCTAGCACGCGCACCAGGCTGGCCATCTGCGGCTCCGAAAACGGCTCGGTGCCGTTGTTATCGAGCTCGATGCCGATGGAGGAGGAATTGATGTCGGTGGTATTGCCCCACTTGGCCGCGCCGCCGTGCCAGGCCCGCAGGTAGTCATTCAGCATGTGAAATACCCGCCCATCGCGCCCTATCACGTAGTGCGCGCTCACCTGCGTGCGCGGCAGCGTGAACGTCTTGAGCGTCTGGGCTGTGGAGTCCTGCGCCGTGTGGTGAATGACGACGTAGTTGGGCTTGCGCAGGTTGAAGTTGGTGGTGCCCACCCAGTAGGCGCCTTGCAGCAGGCTGTCGGCGCCCGGCGTGGGCACGGGCGTGGCGCGCAAAGCCTTGGCATAGGCCTTCACCTGGGCTTTGTAGGATTTGTTGGTGGCGGAGTAGGGGTTGCGCTGGGCGGCGCAGGCCGCCATGGCGACGCTGGCAACCAGGCCCAGGCAGTAACGGAAGGTCATACCAGCAGCGGATTGGCGAGGGAAAGAAAAAGGGTCATGTGACCAATTGCGTGCAAAATACGCGTCCTAGCGTCCCTCGCCGGGAGCTTGGGCCTTGCGGAACAGGCAATGCGGAAAAATACTGATGCCAATGGTGGTGTAGCTCCGGCCCTGCTTCAGGTCGCGCACGCCCACCGAGTAGTAGGTGCTGCGGTCACTCTCGTTGTAGCCAAACGTGGCCGAGGTGCCCCAGGCAGCCTGCAGCTGCACGGGCCGGCTCTCGGTGGGGCCATCGCCCAGCCGCACCCGGAAGTAAACCATGGGCTCGCTGCGGGTCATGCGGCTGAGGCCGACGGGCAGGGCATGTTCGGTGAGCGTCGTGAAATTTACCTGCGTCACCCGGTAGGCGGCCCCGAACGACACGGCCTCGCTGGCCTGGAAAGTGCCATATACTTCCCCAAAGAGCTTGTTGTAGCGGGCATCGTACTCGTAGCGAGTCGAGGGAAATAAAATGGCCGTCCGCTCAAAGGCCGCGTTGCTGCGCGCTTGCCCAAAGCCGCCCAGCCCACCCACCAGCCATTGCTGGCCCAGCGGCCAGTAGGTGCCCACGCCCAGGTCGTACTGGTAGCCCCGGTAATAGGTAGAATCCTGCGGATTGCCGTGCCGGCTGCTGTAGGCGGCCCGCACCAGCAGGTGTCGCACCGGTGAGTAAGTGCCGGCCACTTCCACCCGGCCGCTGAGGTAGCTGCTTCCGCTGACTTCGCCCTGCTTTTTATCGGTGAGCTGCGGGGCGGCGCACTGCATGGGCATGTACACCACGCAGCTAGGCAGGAACAGGCTGCCGATGGCTAGTGCAAGAGTAAAGAGGGTTTTCATTGGAAGCGCAGAGAGATGCCGTCCGACTTTAGCCGTTCAAATTACGGCTTATAATTGCCAACTGTGGGCTGCACAATCTGAAGCAGTACATATGGGTACGGCGTCATGCCTTGCACCTCCTTCAAAGAGTGTGGTTGGGGCCCTTACGGACACTGCCGGGGCAGTACATCACCCCCACGTACGCCCGCAACGGCGCCTTTCCAAACACTGCTTCGTTGCTGATGCTACGGAGCGGCACATCATAGCTGCCTCCCGCTTGCCATTGCAGCCGGCGCCACAATGGCTGCTGCACCAGCACCGACGCCTGCAAGTAGTATTGCGAAGCCGGAGGCTGCGCCACGTCGTTCAGCAACAAGGACGTAAAGCGCGCCTGTGTCAGGCGCAAGGTGGCGCCAAACTCCTTTTCGGGGTGGCCGACGCTGGGCCACCGGGCCGTTACCTGGGCAAAACGCGTGTTGTAGTAGCCCCGCAGCTCGGGCACCGGCTGATATTTACCCTTGCCGCCACTGCTGCCGACAGTAGCGCCAATGGCAAGGCCGCCGCCAAATGAGTCCGGCGACGTGAAGCGGCCATAGCGAAAGCTGCGGCCCTGGCCCGCGCCAACGGCGGCACTGAGCCAAGTGCGACCCACCGTGAGGTAGCCGCCCAGGCCGGCTTCGTACTGGCGGTTCCGAACATAGTTGTTGGAGCTGTCGCGCTCGGCATTGTAGGCGTGCAATCCCCCAGCAGCCAGCACCAGCACATGGGGCAGCGGCGAGGCAATGGCCGCCGCCTGCCCACCGTACGGAAACTGCCAGTTGGCTGCGGCGGCCACGTCGCCGGGCTTGCGCACGGCCGGCAGCGTCCCCAGCATCGGCTGGTACAGGGTGCAGCCGCTGGCCGCAATGGCTAACAACCCAAAGTATAAACGACGCATAGGCCAATTGATTAGCGGTTAAGCACCCCTAGATAGGTGCGTCGCCACCTACCTCACAACCCAATAGTCAGCAAAGAAGGACTTCTGCTACGGCAATGCTTGCTGTAAAAAGAGCCTGCTCGAACTCCCAGGCATGTTTTCAATGCGGAAAATCAGACTTTGCAAAAAGCTGAAAATCAAACGCCCCCGCCAAATTCATGGCGGGGGCGTTTGGATTGTTTGATGAAATGCAGGGCTACTTCGCATACGCCACGGCGCGCATCTCCCGAATCACGGTGATTTTAATCTGGCCGGGGTACTGCATTTCCTTCTCGATTTTCTGCGAGATTTCGTAGCTCAGCTCATTGGCGCGCTCGTCGGTCACGTTCTCGGCGTCCACCATCACGCGCAGCTCGCGGCCGGCTTGAATGGCGAAGCATTGGTTCACGCCCTTGAAGCCGTTGGCGGTTTCTTCCAGCTGCTTGAGGCGCTTGATGTAGCTTTCCATCATCTCGCGCCGGGCGCCGGGGCGCGAGCCCGAAATGGCGTCGCAGGCCTGCACCAGCGGCGAAATCATGGCCGTCATCTCAATCTCGTCGTGGTGGGCGCCGATGGCGTTTACCACATCGGGGTGCTCTTTCCACTTCTTGGCCATCTCCATGCCCAGAATGGCGTGGGGCAGTTCGGGCTCCTCGGTGCTCACCTTGCCGATGTCGTGCAGCAGGCCGGCGCGCTTGGCTTTCTTCACGTCGAGGCCCATCTCGGCCGCCATGGTGGCGCAGAGGTTGGCCACTTCGCGGCTATGTTGCAGCAGGTTCTGGCCGTAGGAAGAGCGGAAGCGCATGCGGCCCACCATCTTAATCAGCTCGGGGTGCAGGCCGTGAATGCCGAGGTCGATGATGGTTTTCTCACCGATTTCAACGATTTCTTCCTCGATGTTCTTGCGGGTTTTGGCCACGATTTCTTCCACGCGGGCGGGGTGAATGCGGCCGTCTTTCACCAACAAGTGCAGCGAGAGGCGGGCAATTTCGCGGCGCACCGGGTCGAAGCCCGAGATGATGATGGCCTCGGGGGTGTCATCCACGATGATTTCGACGCCCGTGGCGGCTTCCAGCGCGCGGATGTTGCGGCCCTCGCGGCCGATGATTTTGCCCTTTACGTCGTCGCTTTCAATGTTGAACACCGACACGCAGTTCTCGATGGCGTGCTCCGAAGCCGTGCGCTGAATGGTTTCCAGCACAATCTTTTTGGCGTCCTTGGTAGCCGTGAGCTTGGCCTGGGCCACGGTGTCCTTCACGTAGGAGCTGGCCTGAATCTGAGCCTCGTTCTTGAGGCTTTCAACCAACTGCTCGCGGGCTTCGGCGGCGGTCAGGTTGGCGATGGTTTCGAGCTGGCGCTGCACGTTGTGCAGCTGCTCGTCGGCCTCGCGCTGCTTGGCTTCCAGCTCGGCCATGGTCTCCTCGTGGTCGAGGCGGCGCTTCTCGGCCTGGGCCTCGAGTTTGTCGCGCAGCTGCTGGGTGTCGGCCTGGTTTTTCTCGCGCTGGCGCTCCAGGTCGGCCTCCTTTTTCTGAAGTTGTTCGAGTTGGCGCTGGGTGGTTTCGGTGAGCAGCTTGATGCTCTGCTCCTGTTCGGTCACGCCCTGGCGGCGCTGGGTAAGCTCGCCATCCAGCTCGGCTTTGAGGCGCTTGCTTTCCTGGTCGAACTCGTTGCGCAGGCTCTTGAACTTGTTCTTGCTCTGCTCCAGGCGCTCGTCGGCCTGCTTTATTTTCTCGTCGCGAAGGCGGTTGCCTTTCTCCTCGGCCTCGCGGAGAATTTGCTGGGCGCGGGCCTGGGCCTCGCCTTCGTGGTCGAGCCGGGCTTTGCCGGCCAGCTGTTTACCAACCAGGTAGCCGG
This sequence comes from Hymenobacter monticola, assembly GCF_022811645.1. Classification (NCBI taxonomy): domain Bacteria; kingdom Pseudomonadati; phylum Bacteroidota; class Cytophagia; order Cytophagales; family Hymenobacteraceae; genus Hymenobacter; species Hymenobacter monticola. The sequence continues at coordinate 2,452,756 of NZ_CP094534.1, forward strand.
CCACAAGGGCGACCACCGCAGTGAGCAAACAGTATAATATGGTGGGTGACATGTAATTATGGTTTTTGGGGTGGGTAAAAAACCATAACCAGGTAGAACAGAAGTGCCCGGGCGGGGCGGAAGCGGCCGATTGCCGCGCCGCCCAACCGGGCCAACGAGTGTGTGGGTGCCGGGCGGGCTAACTCAGCCCGCCAGCACCACGCCGGCTAGCAGCTCGTCGAAACGAGCCAGCCGTTCGGTCAGCGCCGCATCGGTGCCATCCTTTTCCTTGCTCACTTTCAATTGGTCGGCCATGGTGGCAAGCGCTACCATGGCCAGCAAGTCCTGCTTGTCCTGAATGCCGTAGCCTTCCCGGAATTCGCGCAGCTTGTCGCCCAGCAGTCGTCCGGCCAGGCGCAGCCGTTCCTCATCCTGCACGTCCACGCGCATGGGATAGTCCCGGTCAGCAATACGAATTTTGATGGCTAGCTCGCTCATGCGGCAGAAGTTACGGCGGGGGAGGGGGGAAGGGTCAGTGGGTTAGTCTCTCAAATAGGCAAGACACTTGTCCAGTTCGCGGATGTATTCGTTGAGGCGTAGTTTAAGTTCGTTGGCGTGGGTGGGTTCCCCAGCTATGGTGTGTACAAGTTTAACAATATTTTCCTGGTTTTGTCGCTCCTTGAGCTGCCGGTCCTTCTCGCGCACGTCGGCCTTGAGCTGCTGAATGGTGGTGGTGGCATCGGCCATCTCCTCGCGCAGTTCCTGATAGGCAGCCACTAAGGTGGTAATCTGCCGCTCCAGGCGGTCGAGTTGCGCAAGCTGTTGGGAAGAGGCCACGGGCAGGAAATTTTTGCGTGAAGATAAAGCCGCCGGCCGAAAGCTACGCTTTACCCCGCACTTGCTCGCGGCTTGTGCCTCAGAGAGGTTTGATTATGAAGCGGGCGTGCACCAAAATAAAAACCGCCCAAAAAAGTAGAACGTCATGCTGAGCTTGTCGAAGCAGCTCCACCGCGCAGCAAATAATTACTGTTGCGGTAAAGCTGCTTCGCTTTCGCTCAGCATGACGTTCAATCAGCTACGTGCCTAAAGCCAGTAGCAAATGGTTCTGCCTACGACTTGCCCTTCTTGGTTTTCACCTTCAGCTTGCTGCCGTCATCGGCTTTGTCCTTTATTTTCTCGTCGGTGACGGGCATGGTCATCTGGGCTGGCGCGGCGTTGGGCATCTTCTGCATGTCGGCCGATGCCACGGGCTTGCCTTCCACGTCGAGCTGCACCACGGGGTAGCCCAGGGCCTGCAGCGAGGGCAACTGCTTCTCGTCGCCCACCACCACGATGTACATTTTGTCGGCGGGCAGGTACTTTTTGGCAATGGCCTGCACGTCTTCCTTCTTCAGGTTTTTCAGGATTTCCGTCTGCTGGTTCACGTAGGTCGGGTCGAGGTTGTACTCCACCAGGCGCGAGAGGAAGCCGGCTTTCTGCTGGCCGGTTTCGTAGCGCAGGGCGTCGCTCTGGCCAATGGACGACTGCGTGAAGGCCAGTTCCTCATCGGAAATACCATTGGGGTAGTTCGTGATTTCGCTCATGAACTCCTTCACCGAGGCTGCCGTGGCATCGGCGCGCACGCCGGCCGAGGCCGTGAACGGACCCGCGTAGCGCGTGCCTGCGAAGCCCGAGCGGGCGCCGTAGGTGAAGCCCTTGTTCTCGCGCAGGTTCAGGTTGATGCGCGAGTTGAATGCCTGGCCCAGCACGTAGTTCGAGAGGTAGGCTTTGTAGTACGGGCCGGTGGCGTCGTACTTCATGTCGGTGAGGTAGCCCACGCGGATTTCCGACTGCGCGGCGCCCGGCTTGTTCACGAAGTAGATGGTGGTCTTGTCGGGCTGCACGCCGGCCATGTCGGTCGGGATGGTCACGTCCTTCTTGGCCCAGTTTTTCAGGAAGCCCAGGTTGGCATCGAGGGTGGGCTGGTCCACGTCGCCCACGGCCACGAGGTAGCTCACGTTGGGTGCGTAGTAAGTGTTGTAGAAGCTCTTCACGTCGTCGAGCGTGAGGCTGCTCACCGAGGTCGTATTGCCGGCCACCGGCGTGCCGGCGATGTTGCCGGTGCCGTAAAGCAGGCGGCTATACGTTTGGTCGGCAATGACGGTGGGCTGGTTCACCGCGTTGGCAATGCCCTCAAGCTGCTGCTTTTTCACGCGGGCGAAATCGGCGGCGTCGAAGCGCGGGTGCAGCAGGCGCTGGTCGAGCAGGGCCATGGTGGCGGGCAGGTTCTTGGTCAGGCTCTGCACATACACCGTGGTTTCGTTGTCGCCGGCGTTCACCGACACCGACGAGCCCAGCTTGTCGAGGGCCGCCGTGAACTGCTCACTGGTGTACTTCTCCGAGCCCTCATTCAGCATGCTGGCCGTGAGCTGGGCAATGCCCGCCTTTCCGGGCATGGCCTGCTCCAGGCGGTGGCCGCCGCGGATGGTCAGGCGCATGGTCACGGCCGGAATCTCGGCGTTTTTCGTGCCCACCACTTTCAGGCCGTTGGGCAGGGTTTCCTGGTACAGGGCGGGCACTTTCACCACGGGGTTGGTGCCAGCGCCGGGCTGCTTGCTGCGGTCAAAATTGTCCGTCGGCTTCACGTATTTCAGGCCGGCGTAGCCGTAGTCGGGCGCTTTGTAGCCCGATTTGTCCACGGTGTAGTTGTCGGGTTTGGCCGCGGCCACGCCGCCGGTTTTGGGCACCACGCTCAGAATCACGGCGTGCTTGCCTTTCACGTACTTGTCGTACACGCGCTGCACGTCGGCCTTGGTGAGGGCGCGCAGCTCCTTCAACTCAACGGTGAGGTAGTTGGGGTTGTTGAAGTAGGTTTGGTTGGCGGCCAGCTGGCTCACCTTGCCTTGCACGCTGGCCAGGCTGTTGATTACCTGTGCTTCAGTCTGGGCCTTGAAGCGCTGCACGTCGTCGTCGCTCACGCCGCGCTTCTCAAATTCTTTCAGCGTGTTGCGAATGATAACCTCCGTGCTGTCGAGCGTCTTGCCGGGTAGGGGCAGCGCTATCAAATCGAGGAAGCCGCCCAGCTCCGAGTTTTGCTGGTAAGCCTGCGCCTGCACGGTTTTCTGGTTCTTCACCAGGTTTTTGTAGAGCAGCGAGGTTTTGCCGCCGCCCAGAATCTCGGCCAGTGCGTCGAGGGCCACGGCGTCGGGGTGGCCGTTGGGCACTGTCGGAAACACCATTTGCAGCATCGGGAAGCGCACGTTGTCCTGGTAGCTCACGTAGCGGTCGGCGGTGAGCACCGGGGCGGGCAGCTTCTGCACCGGCACGGCCGGCCCGCGCTTGATGGAGCCAAAGTATTTCTCGGCCAGCTTCACCACCTCGGCGGGCTTCACGTCGCCGCCCACAGTCAGGGTGGCGTTGTTGGGGCCATACCAGCGCAGGAAGAAGTTCTTGAGGTCGTCCACGTTCGAGCGGTCAAGGTCTTCGAGGTAGCCGATGGTGAGCCAGGAGTAGGGGTGGCCGTAGGGGTACAGCGTTTTCGAGATGTATTCGCTCGCCAGGCCGTAGGGGCGGTTGTCGTAGTTCTGGCCCCGCTCGTTTTTCACGGTCGAGCGCTGAATCTCGAACTTCTTCTGGCTCACGGCGTCGAGCAGGAAGCCCATGCGGTCGGCTTCGAGCCACATGCCGGTTTCGAGCTGGTTGCTGGGCAGCGTCTCGAAATAGTTGGTGCGGTCCTGGTTGGTGGTGCCGTTCAGGGTGCCGCCGGCGGCCGTCACAATCTTGAAGTGCTGCTGGTCGCCTACGTGGTCGGAGCCCTGAAACATCATGTGCTCGAAGAAGTGGGCGAAGCCCGACTTGCCAATCTGCTCACGGGCCGAGCCCACGTGGTAGGTCACGTCCACGTGCACCAGCGGGTCGGAGTGGTCTTCGGCCACGATGAGCGTGAGGCCGTTGGGCAGCACATACTTCTCGTAGGGAATGACGACCTGGCCGGGCTGCTTGGTCACTTTCTCGACGAGCTTGGTGCCGCCGGGCGTGGTCATCAGGGCCGCAGTTTTGGCCGTGCTGGCCTTGGCGGCCGGTTTTTGCTGGGCAAAGCTGACGGTTGTCATCAAGGCCAAACCCAGGGTTGAGAGGAAACGAAGGTTCATTTTTGGAGAAAAGGTGAAACAACTAGAAACGAGCGAAGAAATTCAAGCCGCAACTTACGGCTTCTGGCGCAACCACCACGCAAAGCGCGTGGCGCGGTTGAGCTTGCGCAGCAAGGTCAAAAACTACATCGACGAGGTTGCGTGGCAATTACCTGTTTTGGTGATAAAAAGGCAGGCCCTGAAGCACAAAAGCCGCAGAAGAAATTCTCCTGCGGCTTTTTCATTAAGAATTTACCAAAAACTATTTCCGAATCAGCGCGCCGGCCTGCTTCTCAAACTGCTGAATGAGCTTTTGCATCACTTGGTCGATGACCTGCTCGCTGAGCGTTTGAGTAAAGTCCTGCAGCGTGAAGCTCACCGAGTACGACTTCTTGCCCGCGCCCAGGTTCTCGCCGGCGTACACATCGAACACGTTGCTGCTTTGCAGCAGCTTCTTCTCAGTCTTCCGGGCAATCTGCTGGAGCTGGTCGAAGGTCACGGCCGCGTCCACCACGATGCTCAGGTCGCGGCGCACCTCCGGGAACTTGGGCAGCTCGCGGGCCGTCAGCGTCGGCTTGTATTTCTTGCTCAGGGCATCCCAATCCAGCTCGGCGTACCACACCGGCTGCGTCACGTCCATCTTTTTCAGCACCGAGGCCGCCACCGCGCCGAGCTGGGCCAGCGGCTGGTTGTGCACCAGCAGCGTGAGGCCGCCGGCCAGGTACGCGTGCTGCACCGGCTGCGAGGCCGCCCCGCCGAAGCCCAGGGCCGCCAGCACATGCTGCACCGCGCCCGCCAGGTCGTGGAAGGCTACTTTCTCGGACTTGTGCTGCCAGGTTTCGCCGCTGGCGTTGCCCGTCAGGTACAGCACCAGCTTGTTCTTCTCCTGGTACTTGCCGTTCTCGTTCTGCGAGTACACCTTACCGAACTCGTACAGCTTCAAGTCGCGCTGGCGGCGGTTGAGGTTGTGCCGAATCACCTCCAGGCCCGAGTGCAGCAGCGTGGGCCGCATCACGTTCAGGTCGATGCTGTTGTAGTTGAGAATGCGCACCAGCGAGGCATCCGTTTCGCCGTCCTTCTCAAAGTATAGCGAGTTGGTGAGCGAGTTGGTCAGAATCTCCGAGAAGCCCTGGCCGCTGAGCAGCGAGGCAATTTTCACCCGCGTCACTTCCGGGTCGGGGTTGGGGAATTTGGCCAAGAAGGAAGCCGAGTTGTTGGGCCGCAGGGCCACGTTGTTGTAGCCGTAGATGCGCAGAATTTCCTCAATCACGTCGGCCTCGCGGGTCACATCCACTTTGTGGGGCGGCACGGTCAGCGTCCAGGTGTCCTGGTCGCCGGCGTCGGGGTTGGCTTCGCTGATTTCAATGTCGAGGTCCGTCAGAATCTGGCGGATGCGCTCGGGCGCGATGTACTGGCCCACCAGCCGCTCCACGCGGGGCAGGCGCAGGCGCACCGTAGCCGGCGGCACGGGCGTGGGGTACTCGTCCACCACGGGCGCGGCCACGGTGGCGCCGGCCACTTCCTGCAGCAGCAGCGCGGCACGTTGCAGGGCCACGGGCACCATGTTGGGGTCGGTGCCGCGCTCGAAGCGGAAGGAAGCGTCGGTTTTCAGCTGGTGGGTTTGCGAAGTGCGGCGCACAGCGGCAGGGCCGAAGTAGGCGCTCTCCAGGAACACGCGGCTGGTGCCCTCGCTCACGCCCGAGGTTTTGCCACCGAACACGCCGGCCAGCGCCATCGGCGCGCCGTTGGCATCGGCAATCACCAAATCCTCGGCTTTGAGGCTGCGCTCTACGCCGTCCAGCGTCACGAACTTCTCGCCCGCCTCAGCGCGCTTCACGCGAATCTGGCCGCCGGTAATCTGGTCGGCATCGAAGGCGTGCAGCGGCTGGCCCAGCTCGTGCAATACGAAGTTGGTCACGTCCACCACGTTGTTAATTGGGCTCAGCCCAATGCTGCGCAGGCGGCGCTGCAACCACTCCGGCGAGGGGCCCACCTGCACGGTTGTAAGAAGCAGACCGGCGTAGCGCGGGGAGGCTTCCACGTCTTCAATCGTCACCTTGATATTAGAAGCCGCCGACTCTGGCGCCGCGAAGCCGCTCACGTCGGGCAGGTGGCAGGGCTGGCGCAGCAGGGCGCGCAGTTCGCGGGCCACGCCGTAGTGCGAGGCGGCATCGGCCCGGTTGGGCGTGAGGCCGATTTCGTACACCGTATCGGAGCCCAGGCCGAAGTAGTCGGCGGCGGGCGTGCCATTAGGCAGGTCGGTGTCGAGCACCATGATGCCGGCGTGCGAGGCCCCGAGGCCGATTTCATCCTCGGCGCAAATCATGCCCTCAGAGGCCGCGCCGCGGATTTTGCTTTTCTTGATTTTGAAGGGCTCGCCGGAGGCAGGGTGCAGCTCGGCGCCTTCGAGGGCCACCACCACGCGCTGGCCGGCGGCCACGTTGGGGGCGCCGCACACAATCTGGCGCGGGGTGCCGTCGCCCACGTCCACGGTGGTCAGACTGAGCTTGTCGGCGTCGGGGTGGCGCTCGCAGGTGAGCACCTTGCCCAGCACCACGCCGCGCAGGCCGCCGGGAATGCTTTCCAGCTCCTCCATGCTCTCCACTTCCAGGCCCGAGCCGGTGAGCAGGGCGCCAATCTCAGCGGCGGGTTTGTCGGTTGGAATGAGGGTTTTAAGCCAGTCGAGGGAAATACGCATTGGTCGTTGTTCGTTGCTAATTGTCAGTTGTCAGGCCGCTGACGACGGGGCAAAGGTACGGCGGGGCAAAATGACTGAATTGAAGGGTGCTGGCATATATTTGCTCGAGGCCGGTTTACGTTGTTTACATCCAATTCCCTCCCTGCATGCCCTTCGTCAACAAAGGCTTCCACGCCAAGCGGCCCACCGACGGGGGCCACAAACTGCCGCCCGGGCAGTACGAAACCCAGGATTTTCCGGTGCTCACGGCCGGGCCCACGCCGCGCATTCCGCTGGTGAACTGGGAATTCCGGCTGGAAGGCCTTGTGGAAAGCCCCGCCAAGTGGAGCTGGAACGAGTTCAACGCCCTGCCCATGCAGTCGTTCAACCCCGACATTCACTGCGTCACGAAGTGGTCGAAGTTCGACACCAAGTGGCGCGGCGTCAGCCTCGATACCTTGCTGGAGCACGTGCAGCTCAAGCCCGAAGCGCAGTTTGTGATGGCCTTCTCCTACGGCGGCTACACCACCAACCTGCCCCTGGCCGACCTGCGCGACGGCAAAGCCTTCATCGGCCTCGAGTATGACGGCAAGCCGCTGACGGCCGAGCACGGCGGCCCGGCGCGGCTGGTGGTGCCGCACCTCTACTTCTGGAAAAGCGCCAAGTGGGTGCAGGGCCTGCGCTTCATGGCCGAGGACGAGCCGGGCTTCTGGGAAGACAACGGCTACAGCATGCACGGCGACCCGTGGAAAGAGGAGCGTTACCGCGCCGACGACGAGCCCACGCCCGACAACGCCCGTTTCCGCCTGTGAGCCGGCCGCTTGACTGGCAGCTGGCCACCGTAACCGCCATTCGGCCCGAAACGCCCCGCGTCAAAACCTTTGTTCTTGGCTTGCCGCAGTTCAGGCCCCACCGCGCCGGCCAGCACTACGACCTGCGCCTCACCGCTCCCGACGGCTACCAGGCTGAGCGCAGCTACTCCATCGCCTCGCCCCCGGAGCAAACCGGCGAAATCGAGTTGACGGTGGAATTGATTGACGAGGGCGAGGTTTCGGGCTACCTATTCGATGGTGTGGCCGTGGGCGACCAGTTGGAACTGCGCGGTCCCATCGGTGGCTATTTTGTGTGGCCCGCTGGCCCGGCCGATGCGCCGCTGCTGCTGGTGGCCGGCGGCTCGGGCGTGGTACCGCTGATGGCCATGCTGCGCCACCGCCAGCGCGCCGGGCTGCGCAATCTGGCCGCGCTGCTGTTCAGCGTGCGCACGCCGGAAGAAGTCATCTACCAGCAGGAGTTGGAAGCGCTGGCGGCGGCCGACCCTGATTTCAAGCTGCTCATCACCTACACCCGCCGGGCGCCGCCCGGCTGGGCGGGCTACCGGCGCCGCCTCGATGCCGCCATGCTGGCCGAAGCCGTGGCCCTGCTGCCCGGCTCGCCGCAGTGCTACGTGTGCGGCCCCACGGGCCTGGTCGAAACGGCCGCCACGCTGCTGCAAGCCCAGGGCCTACCTGACGCAGCCATTCGCACCGAGCGTTTTGGGCCGACGGGGAGTTAGAACGTGTACCCCGAAGCTCCGCTTCGGCTCGCGTTTAACGATTCCAACGCGAGCCGAAGCGGAGCTTCGGGGTACACGTTCTGACGGCTTATTCGTGAAACGACTTTTCGCCGGCTGGGATGGCCACCGTCAGGCGGTTTTCGGCGGGCGGCACGGGGCAGCTGTAGTCGCTGTTGTAGGCGCAATAGGGGTTGTAGGCGCGGTTGAAGTCGAGGGTGAGGCCAGTGGAGTCGGGGGCGGGGAGGGGCACGTCGAGGTAGCGGCCGCCGCCGTAGGTTTCGTGGCCATTGGTGCCGTCGGTGAAGGGCACGAAGAGTGTAGAATCGCGGCCATCGGCTTTGCGAAACAGCGTGAGGCGCGTAGGCTTGTCCATGGTGCCCACGGCCACATCAAGTGGTGGGAAAAAGGAGGCCAAGCCCCAGCGCAGGTACTTTTCGCTGCGGTTGTCGCTCATTTGTAGGAGAACGGTGTCGGGACTGGCATTGCGCGAGAGGGCGCAGTGGAAGACGTATGCGGCGTCGGACGCGTAATATTTCAGGCTGTCAAAGGCCGCTTTCTGCTCCACCGAAAGCGGCGAATCCGGGGACTGCCGAAACGAGCGGTTCTTTTCGCTGCGAAACTTTTGCAACTGCGCGGCATACTGGCTGGCCGCCGACCCCGACCCGCTGATGGAGTAGACGATGATGCCGACGACGGCCGCCGCCAGCGCGAGTTTTTTAATCATAATCGGTCAATAATCGAAAAAAATGTAACCAACCCGATGCACCTCGAGTGTATCATTTGGCGCAAGTTCCGTCGCCGCTCCGTTCTTACCTATCTAATGCAAAAAAGCCTACTTCTGATTTTATTGCTGAGTCGCGTCCTCACCGGCTCGGCCCAACCAGCCACCCCCGCGCCCTACCACGAAGCCGCCCACCGGGTGAACGATTTGGTAGACACCAAGCTGGATGTCCGCTTCGACTACAAAAAGCGTTACCTCTACGGTAAAGCCGAATTGACCCTAAAGCCGCACGGAGTTGCAACAGATTCTTTGCGGCTGGACGGCAAAGGCATGGACATTCAATCGGTCGGCATAGAAGATGAGTCAGTGCATCCTCTCATATTTTCATTGCCTTTCAAATATGATGGTCGCCACCTGACGGTCAGGTTTTCGCAACCAATACCTGCCGGTAAGCTCTACAAAATTTACATAGACTACACTGCCAAGCCCGACGAGCTGAACGCCCAGGCCGGCAGCGCCATTCGCGGGGCCAAGGGCCTGTATTTCATCAACCCCGACAGCGCGGTGGCCGGCAAGCCGGTGCAAATCTGGACGCAGGGCGAACCCGACGCCAACTCCTGCTGGTTCCCGACCATCGACGAGCCGGGCCAGAAAACCACCCAGGAAATCGCCATGACCGTGCCGGCCAAGTACGTGACGCTGAGCAACGGCCGGCTGGTGAGCAGCGCGCCCGCCGGACCCGGCCTGCGCACCGACACCTGGAAAATGGACGAGCCCCACGCGCCCTACCTGGCCATGATGGCCGTGGGCGACTTTCGCATCACCAAGGATACCTGGCGCGGCAAGGAGGTCAATTATTACCTCGAACCGCAGTACGCGGCGCAGGCCCGGGCAATTTTCGGCAAGACGCCGCGCATGCTGGAGTATTTCTCGCAGCGGCTGGGCGTCGATTTTCCCTGGAACAAATACAGCCAGGTGGTGGGGCGCGATTTTGTGGCCGGCGCCATGGAAAACACCACCGCCTCGTTGTTTGGCGAGCACGCCCAGGGCTCGGCCCGCGAGCTGCTGGACTGGCCCTACGCGCTGGTGGAGCGCGAAATAGCCCACGAGCTGTTCCACCACTGGTTTGGCGACTACGTGACGGCCGAAAGCTGGGGCAACCTGACCGTGAACGAGAGCTTTGCAAACTTCAGCGAAGTGCTGTGGGCCGAGCACGAGTACGGCCCCGACGCCGCCGCCCAGCAGGCCGACCAGAGTATGCGCACCTACCTGCGCGACCCCGCCAACTTCCTGCAAACGGTGGTGCGCCCGCGCTACGCCGCCAAGGACGACCTGTTCGACGCCGTGATTTACCAGAAGGGCGGCAACATCCTGAATATGCTACGGGCTTACCTGGGCGAGGAAGTGTTTTTTACGGGCCTGAAGCGCTACCTCACGCAAAATGCCTTCGGCACCGGCGAGGCCCACCAGCTGCGCCTGGCCCTGGAAGAAGCTTCAGGCCAGGACTTGAACTGGTTTTTCAACCAGTGGTTTTTCGGCGCCGGCCACCCCATCGTCACCATCGACTACGCCTGGGACGCCACCCGCAAAGTGCAGTCCGTGACGGTGAAGCAGACGCAGGCAGGCCAGCCCTTCCAACTGCCCTTTACCATCGACTACTACGTGGGCGGCAAAGCCATGCACCAGCCCGTGACCATGACCGCCGTCACTCAAACCTTTACTATGCCCCTCGCCGCCCGGCCGGACCTGGTGAACGTGGACGCCCAGAAAATCCTGGTGTGGCAAAAGGACGACCACAAGTCCCTGGCCGAATTCGCCTACCAGCAGCGCTACGCCGCCCGCTACCTCGACCGCCGCGAGGCCCTGCGCGCCGCCGGCGACAAGGTGGCCGACCCTATAGCCCAGCAAATCCTGCTGGCCGGGCTGGCTGATAAGTCGCCTGCCCTCCGCGAGATGGCCATTGAACTGCTCGACCTTAAAAAAGCCGCGCTCCGCAAAGCAGCCACCCCGCGGCTGGAGAAGCTGGCCGCTGCTGATGCCGCTCCCCAAGTGCAGGCCACGGCGCTGGCGGCATTGGGCGCGCTCAAGCAAAAAAGCTACGCGCCATTATTCAGCCAGGCTCTCAGCAGCCGCTCCTACCGGGTGCAGGGTGCCGCCCTGGAAGCCCTGCTGCCCCTGAACCCCGCCCAGGCGCTGGCCCGCGCCAAGGCCTTCGAGGCCGATAACAAAGCGGCCCTCACCGGTGCCATGGTGACCGTGTTTGGAACGGCAGGAAGCGCCGCGCAGTGGCCGTGGGTGCGGGCCAAATACGACGCCGCCGACCCCGGTGGCCGCTTCCAGATGCTGCCGGGGCTGGGCGAGATGCTTGGCCGCCTCGACGACCCCACGGCCCTCACCGAAGGCATCGCCCGCATCCGCGACCTGACCGTGGAGTTTAAGCGCTACGTGGATGCCCCTCGCATCGTGGGCCTGCTGCGGCAGGTGCAGCAGCGGCAGGCGAAACGGCCGCAGGCGGCGCTGGTGGCCCGCTTGGTAGAGCAGGCGGCGGCGGCCATTGAGGCGGCGAAATAAAATCCCTGCCCGTCAGCGCAGGCCCCAACGTCATGGTGGGCCTGCGCTGACGGGCAGGGCTTTATTAGGAATAATGCTTGCTAAATTATTCCACCAGCAGCCGGGCGTTTCCCTGTGCCGAGGTAATAGCATATGCCCCGGATGGCAAACCCATGGGCAATGCCAGCATGGCTTCTCCGGTAGCGTCCGTATGTTGCCGTAGGAGCACGCGCCCCACGGCATCCCGCAACTGCAACTCCTGGTTGGCACCGAAACCCTGAAAGGAACTTGGCCGCTTTGCAGGGCGTGCTCAGTATTTGCTGCCTTGAACCCTGCCGGTACTGCCTTGGTGCCGAAACTTGGGCAGCCTGGATTGAATAAGCACGGCAATAAGGTGGGCGGTAATGTTGCGGCTAGCTCAGCCTGGTTCCTACTTTTGCGCATCATCGCTCTCCGTTCCGTCTAGTTTTTGGTTAGGGAGCTAAGCCAATCGAACTTACTGCCTGCCGCCATGGAATCTACCTCGCCTATCCGGCTGCTGATTGTTGAGAACCAGCCCCTCGCCGCCCGCGTGCTTGCGGTGCTGGTGCGCGGGCTGGGCTATGAGCCGGTGGGCCCCGCCGCCACCGCCGCCGATGCCGCCGACCTGTTCCGCGAAAGCCTGCCGCCCATCGACATGGTGCTGCTCGACATCAGCCTCGACGGCGACCGCGACGGCATTGAGCTGGCGCATGAATTGCGCGCCGTGCGGCCGCTGCCCATCATCTTTCTCACCTCCATGGCCGATGAATCGACTTTTGTGCGAGCCAAAATGGCCCGGCCCGCGGCTTACCTGCTCAAGCCCTACGATGCCGCCGCCCTGCAGCACGCCCTGGAGCTGGCGCTGCTAAACTACACGGCTGGCCAGACTGCCCCGCTACCGGCTGCCCTGGCCGAGCCCGCCGATGTCAACGGCCTGGGCGACGGAGCCGGGCTGCGTTGGAACCACGAGGTGCTGCTGAGCAACTGCATCTTTCTGCGCGACCGGGGCCGACTGGTGAAGGTGTGCCTGGCCGATATTCAGTACGTAGAGTCGGGCGACAAATACTGCACGCTCGTGACGGCCGCCGGCCGCTACCTCAGCCGGCAGCCCTTGCGGGAGCTGGCACTGGAGCTGCCGACCGGGCAGTTTGTGCAAATTCAGCGCGGCTACTTGGTAAATGTGACGCACATCGAAAGCTTCGACGAAGGCCAAACCACTGTGGTGGTGGCCGGGGCGGCGCTGCCCCTCAGCCGCAGCTACCGCGACAACCTGCTGAACCGCTTGCGGCTGGTGGGGTAGAGGGCGGAAGCACTTTCGGGGCCCAGCCGGCAACAGCAGTGTAGAAGCGCAGCACTTGGGTGCTTTGAGGCCAGACTACGAAAAGGCTAGTTATAAATTTCGGCGGCGGTGGGTTGGCCGGGCTTGCTGCTGGCACGCAAGCTAGCTCAGCACCAATAGGGCTACTTCTGGTTGAAAAGCACGGCCGGACAAGACACCGTGTCTTGTTCGGTGCTGCCAGTGGCTACCAATTCCGGCCGGAATCTGCTACCAAAAACGGTTGCTTAGGGGCGCTTTGGGGCAGGTTGTTGGCGTGACGGCGCCGGTGCGATGCCGCTCCTTCGCGGGCTGGGGTGGGCGTTCTTGCCTCAGTTGTTCTGCATGCCCGGAAGCCCATTGTCTGGGAAGGCTGAGAAAAGCGGCCCAACGCAGCACCAAATCAGCGTTTGGATTGCTGCTAAGGCTCAGTAGCCTGGTCCGTGCGCCCCCTGGATGCTATGGCCAGCTTTCGGCGCTGCGGCGGCCGATGCGCAGAACCCTAAACGGAAAAAGCATCTTTCGACCCGGCTTGGTCTGGGCGGGGCCTTTGCGTGGGCGAGCCGACGGACAGCTCCCATTCACGGACATATTTTGGTTACTCGCGCCGCCGGAGCTGCCACTCGCGACATTTTCGGGCAGCACAGCGGGAGCCGGGGGAATTTTGTAAGACTGTTCTACCCCAGCTTATTTAAATCCAACGGCATTTGGCTTCCTTCTACTTCTAGCCGGTCGGCTGCCACCGGCCTACCCGTTAAGCCCGCACATACTGAGGCCCGGGTTTCCGCCAGCAAAGGCAGGCGACGATGTGTGATGTAGTCTTTTGGGTGAATATAATGAGTTAGTAACTAGGGTTTTGATGTTGAATTAACGCTTTCTGCCATTTTTTTATTTCTTCATTTTTTCATGAAACACATTTTCTCAGATTGGGGCTTGCGCCTGAGCCGGCAGTTGCTGGTGCCGGCGCTGCTGGCCGGCGCTTCGGTGGCGGGCCATGCCCAAACCCTGGCGGGGCCAGCGGGCATCACGGCGGGCATTCGCACCTGGCTCGACGCCAGCGACGTGAACGCCGACGGCCTGCCCAACAACCCCGCCGACGGCGTGGCCATCACCACGTGGGCCGATAAGTCGGGCAAGAACCAGCCCGGCCAGCAGTTGGCGCCCTACGGGGCCGCTACCCTGGCTTCGGGCACCGGCAGCACCCTCAATGGCATGCCGGTGATGCGCTTTGCCAGCGGCAAGGTGTACAACTTCGCCGGCATCGACATCCGGGCCGCGGCCATGGAAGACCTCACCATCATCACCGTGTACCGCCAGGGCAACGCCGGCGGCACCGGCCTGTGGGGCAACGACAACGGCAACTGGGACCGGTTTATGTACACGGCTTTCAGCGGCACCAACGGCATCGCCTCGCGCGGGCCGGGGCAAAACCCGCCTAGCACGAGCATCACCGGCTCGGGCGTGCCCGGCAATACCTACCTCTTCACGGCGGTGTACGACGGCGCGGTGAGCGGCAACCTCAACAACGGGCCCGTGAACGGCTCGGCGTTTTACTTTAACGGCACCCTGCTCGGCAACTTCACCGACCGCACCGAGCCCAGCGCCGCGCAAACTTCGCTGCGCCTGGGCTTCGATGGCGACGGCGGCTTCTTCGTGGGCGACATCGCCGAGTTCATTGTGTACGACCGGGTGCTGACGCAGTGCGAAATTCAGTCGATTAACAGCTACCTGAGCCAGAAATACGGCATCACCTTCTCGGTGGCGTCGGTCACGGCGTCGGGCCCAACCTCACTGTGTGCGGGCAGCTCGGTGACGCTCACGGCGGGCGCCGCCGCCTCTTACCAGTGGCAACGCGACGGCCAGGACCTGCCCGGTGCCACCAGCGCTACCTACGTGGCCAGCCAAGCCGGCTCCTACACCGTGACCGTGCCGCTGAGCGGCTGCGGCACGGCTACCTCGGCCCCCACCGTGGTAACGGTGAACCCCCTGCCCACGCTCAGCTTCACGGTTGTGGATGCCAGCTGCAGCGGCACCCCCGGCAGCCTCACCGCGACGGCCCTCACCGGCACGGCTCCCTTCATGTACTCCATCAACGGCGGCGCCTACGGCAGCAGCCGGACCTTCGGCAACTTGGCCGCTGGCACCTACCAATTGCGTGTGCGCGATGCTAAAGGCTGCGAGAGCGTGGCCGTGGCCGCTACCGTGCGCGGGGCTGTCTCGGCCCCCGTGGCCGCGGCCCAGAACATGACCGTGCAGCTCGATGCCCGCGGCAACGCCACGGTAACGGCTGCCCAGGTAAACAACAACTCGGTGGCTTCGTGCGGCACGCCTACGCTGACGGTTGCACCCAACACCTTTACCTGCGCCAACGTGGGCCCGAACACGGTGACGCTGACCGTGACCGACGCCAACGGCCGCACCAACACGGCCACGGCTATCGTGACGGTAGAAAACAACATCGCCCCCGTCGCTGCTGCTCAGAATGTGACCGTGCAACTCGATGCCAGCGGCAACGCTACCGTAACCGCCGCTCAGGTGAATAACGGCAGCACGGCCAGCTGCGGCACGCCGACGCTGATGGTCTCGCCTTCGTCGTTCACCTGCGTTAATGTGGGCCCGAACGTCGTGACCTTGACGGCCACCGACGCGGCCGGCCGTACCAATACCGCCACGGCTACCGTGACGGTGGTGGATGCCATTGCTCCCGTGGCCGTGGCCCAGAACCTGACCGTGCAGCTCGATGCCAATGGCACGGCCAGCATCACGGCCGCTCAGGTCAATAATGGCTCGAGCGACAACTGCGGCGTGCCCACGCTCACGGTTTCGCCCAGCACCTTCACCTGCACTAATGTGGGCCCGAACACGGTGACGCTGACCGCCACCGACGCCAGCGGCCTTACGAACACGGCCACGGCTACCGTGACGGTGCAGTCGGCCCTGGCCCTGCTTGAAACCCACGCCGACGTGACTTGCTTCGGCGCGGCCAACGGCAGCATCAGCCTGCAGGTGGTAGCCGGCAACAACGCCACCTATGCCTGGACTGGCCCGAACGGCTTCATGGCCACCACCCAGAACCTGACCAACCTGGCCGCCGGCACCTACACCGCCACGGTGAGCGCCAATGGCTGCTCGGCTACCAAGACCGTGACCCTGACCCAGCCCGCCGACCAGGCCCCCGTGGCCAACCCCGACCAGTTGAGCACCACGGCCTGCACGCCCATCACCATCACGCCGGCCATGCTGCTCGGCAACGACACCGACCCGCAAGGCGGCACCCTGCAAATTGCCGAAGTGCTGACGCCCAGCAGCGGCACCATTGCGGCCAATACCAACGGCACCTACACCTACACGCCCGCACCGGGCTTCACCGGCACGGCCACGTTCACCTACGTGGCGAAGAAAAACGACGCCACCGTGGCTTACAGCGGCAACGGCCACTTCTACGAATTTGTATCGCAACCCGGCATTTGCTGGACAGCCGCCAAGACGGCTGCGGAAGCCCGCACATACCGCGGCCTGACCGGCTACCTAGCCACCATCACCTCGGCCGGCGAAAACGCCTTTGCCGCCAGCAAGCTGCAAGGCAACGGCTGGCTGGGCGCCAGCGACGCCGCCGTGGAAGGCGAGTGGCGCTGGGTGACGGGCCCTGAAGCTGGCCAGCTCTTCTGGCGCGGCGCTGCCAACGGCACCGGCACCGGCCTGGGCTACAGCAGCTGGGACGGGGGCGAGCCCAACAACTCCGGCAACGAGGACTACGCCCACTTCTACATCGGCACGGGCCGGTGGAACGACCTGCCCAGCTGCCCCGGCTCGGGCTGGATTAGCGGCTACGTGGTGGAATACGGCGGGCTCGATGCCTGCACCCCGCGCCTGACGGCTTCGGCGGTAGCCACTATCACCGTGAGCGGCCCCGTGCCGACCCCGGTGGCCCTGGCCAAGAACATCAGCGTGAACCTGAGCAACGCCGGCACCGTGAGCATTACGGCCGCTCAGGTAAACAACGGCTCGTCGGCCGCCTGCGGCATTGCCAGCGTTTCGGTATCGCCCAGCACCTTCACCTGCGCCAACATCGGCCCCAACACCGTGACTCTGACCGTGACCGGTGTGGCCGGTGGCACCGCCACCACCACCGCCGTGGTGACGGTGGCGGACGTGAACGCCCCCGTGGCCCGCACCAAGCCGGCCACCATCTACCTCGACGCCAACGGCCAGGCCAGCCTGAGCCCGGCCGACGTGGACAACAACAGCACCGATAACTGCGGCATTGCCACGCGCACGCTGAGCAAGACGGCTTTCACCTGCGCCAACGTGGGCCCGAACGCCGTGACCCTGACCGTGACCGACGCCAGCGGCCGCACCGCCAGCGCCGCTGCCACCGTGACGGTGGTCGACAACATTGCCCCGACCGTGACCTGCCAGCCCTTCACCGTGCTGCTCGATGCCAACGGCCAGGCCAGCATCAGCGTGGCTGACGTGGTAGCATCTTCTTCGGATAACTGCGCCGTGACCAGCCTGACGGTGAGCCCCAATACCTTCACCGCCGCCAACGTGGGCGCCAACACCGTGACGGTGACGGCCCGCGACGCCGCCGGCAAAGTGAGCACCTGCCAGGCCACCGTGACGGTGGTGGAGCCGGCGCCCGTGGCCGTGTGCCAGCCCGCTACCCTGCAGCTCGACACCAACGGCCGGGCCACCCTCACCGCCGCGCAAGTAGACGGTGGTTCTTACAGCCTGGTGGGCTTGAGCGGCATCTCTGTTTCGCCCAACACCTTCACCTGCGCCAACGTGGGTGCCAATATTGTGACCCTGACCGTGACGAACCGCTTCGGCCGCACCGCCAGCTGCCAGGCTGTCGTGACGGTGGTAGACGCCATTGCCCCCGTAGCCGTGGCCCAGAACGTGACCGTGCAGCTCGATGCTAACGGCCAGGCCATTGTAACTGCGGCCCAGGTGAACAACGGCAGCTCCGACAACTGCGGCATTGCCTCGGTGACGGTAGCTCCCAGCGCCTTCACCTGCGCCAACGCCGGTGCCAACAACGTGACCCTGACCGTGACCGACAACAACGGCCTCACCTCAACGGCTACGGCTGTGGTGACGGTGGTTGACAACCTGCGGCCCACCATCACGGCCCCGACCGCTGTTTCGGTAAGCGCCGACCCCGGCCAGTGCAGCGCCACCAACGTGGCTTTGGGCTCGGCCACCGCCGCCGACAACTGCTCGGCTACCGTGACCAACAACGCCCCCGCCACCTTCCCGAAAGGCACCACCACGGTAACCTGGATGGCAACGGACGCCGCCGGCAACGTGGCCACCGCCACCCAGACGGTGACGGTGAACGACACCGAGCGCCCTGTGCTGGCCGCCCTGGCCAACCTGAGCGTGAACGCCCCGGCCACGACCTGCGGCGCGGTGGTGAGCTTTGCCCCGACGGCCAGCGACAACTGCGGCGCCACGGTGACGACGCTCCCGGCCTCGGGCAGCACCTTCGCCGTGGGTACCACCACGGTGAACGTGACGGCTACTGATGCCGCCGGCAACACGAGCACCGGCAGCTTCACCGTGACGGTGCTCGACGTGACGGCCCCCGCGGCCCTGGCCAAAACCTTTGACGTGACCCTCGTGAACGGCGCTGCCACCGTGACGGCCGCCCAAGTGAACAACGGCAGCACGGACGCCTGCGGCATCCGCTCGCTGAGCCTGGACAAAACCAGCTTCGACTGCTCGAACATCGGCGCCAACCCCGTGACGCTGACTGTGACCGACAACAACGGCAACACCAGCACGGCTGCCGGCGTGGTGAACGTGCGCGGCGACATCCCCGTCGTGACCATTGCAGCCACCCCGGCCAGCGTGAACTACAGCAGCAAGTCGGTGGTGATTTATATCGGCTACGGTTCGCAAACGGCTACGCTCACGGCTTCGAGCGGCGCCCTAGCCGGCGTGCGCTACACCTGGGCCGCGGCCCAGGGACTGAGCACCCTCACCGGCGCCAGCACCGTGTTCACGCCCACCGCCGAAGGCACCTTCACCTTCACTGTAACGGCCACCAGCGCCACCGGCTGCTCCAGCACGGGCACGGTGAAAGTGTACGTGGAAGACGTGCGTTGCGGCAACCCCAACAGCAACAGCCTCAACGAGAAAGTGCAGCTTTGCCACAACGGTCAGACCATCTGCGTTTCCATCAACTCGCTGCAAACCCACTTGGGCCACGGCGACAAGATTGGTGACTGCAACGTGAGCTTCCCCCGCGGCACGGCCGAGGCCGCCCCGGCGCCGGCCGCTCTGCAGGCGGTGAACGAACTGTCGGCCTTCCCGAACCCGGTGACGGACATCGCCACGGTGCGCTTCCGCACCACACAGGACGGCCCGGCCCAGGTGCTCGTCTACAACGAGCTCGGCCAGCGCGTGGCCGTGCTCTTCGACGGGCCCGCCACGGCCGGCCAGCCGTACGCCCTCACGCTCAACGGCCAGTCCCTGGCTTCGGGCCTGTACGTGTGCCGCCTCGTGACCAACGGCAAAACCCAAACCCTGCGCCTGACCGTCGGGCACTAAGCTCCCGGGTTAGATTCAGCAAAAAGCCCCTGTCGGATGTTCCGGCAGGGGCTTTTTTGTGAGGGCCAGGAGTACTACTGCGCGGTGGGGTACCAGTTGCGCAGCCGCACGTCGATGTTCTTATTGCCTGCGTTCACGGTTTTCTTGAAGGCGGCCACGTCGCTCAGGCCGTTTTGGCCGCGGTAGTGGTAGGGGTACACTATGCCCGGCTTGAAGGCCAGCACGCCCTGCGCGGCCTGGTTCACGTCCATGGTGTAGGGCAGATTCATGCACACAAAGGCCACGTCAATGTTCTTGAGGGCGCGCATTTCCGGGGTGTCTTCGGTATCGCCGGAGAGGTACACGTTTTTGCCGCCAAGGTTCAGCACGTAGCCGTTGCCGCGGCCTTTGGTGTGCATGGCGTCCGCCGCTTCGGGCAGGTTGTACATAGGAATGGCCGCCACGCTCATGCCCAAGGTGTCGAGCTTCTGGCCGTTGCGCAGCACGCGCACGTGCCCTTTGTATTCGGCGGGCAGCTTCTCGGCTACTGCCGGGGGCACTATCATCAGGGCTTTGCCCACCGAGAGTCCAGCCAGCGTTTTGGGGTCGAGGTGGTCGGGGTGGATGTCGGTGATGAGCACAACATCAGCTGGCGCCAGTGCGGCGAAGCCCGCCGGGCCGCCGTAGGGGTCCACGTAAATGGTTTTGCCGCCCCAGCTTAGCACCACGCTGCCGTGGGTGATGGGCTGCACCTTGAGCGGGCCTTTCTTGGTGGCAATCTGGTCGGCTGCCGCGCGCGATGCGGTGGTTGCCGTCTGGGCTTGCGCCTGCACGGTGAAAGCCGCCAGCGCGGCCGTGAGTAGGAGGGTGAGTTTCATCGGTTTTTGGGGTGTGGAGTGAGCGATAGTGCCAGCTGTTTCCGGTGGCTGGGCCTTGCAGAAATATCGGCTGCCGAAAAATCGTGACCATAACCCGGTACCCGCGCACAAGTTCAGGTTGGCGGAGGAACAGATTTCTGAGCCCTATTCAAAAACTGTCCTCGGCACATGTATGTGACGCGTGCTGCTTGGTATTGAGCTTATAGCTCGCAATGGAACAACTCACATCAACGCCATTGAAACGTCGCTTACCTGAGCTACAGGCTCGGGCCAGGCAGGCAGCGCGTCTCAGATGCGCGCCAGCGTGATAAGCGCGTGTTTATTAAAATTGAACTACCGTTTTGGCATACGATTATCAAAGCGTGTGGAGCAGTTTCAGAGCGCAAATCTGCTTGCACAGTTCAACTACCTCTTCCCACCGGCTGTTACCTTTAATTGTTTCAACTAAGTCAGGGTGTTGCGTCAGATAATCCACTTTTCTTTCAACAGTAAGGCAGCGTTCTTTTATCTCGTGGGTAATGACACCTGCCGTTAGCAGAATGTCGAGGTTGACAGGATGGAAGAAGGAGCCAACACTGACCGCAAAATCCTCATATAGGAGCTCCAGCAGTTCCTCGGGGCCTTGCATGTCAATTCCACACACGTTCGCCGTGTTGTCAAAATCCCCAATTCTTCTTTCCAGTTCAGCCGCATCCATTCCGAAAACTAGCAATGGCAAACGAACGAGTAACTCAGCATCTAGGTAATCGCTCGTTTCAATGGCCTTGAGTCGTACATGGATAGTTACAGGCCTTGTAAGTGTATCAGGGGCTTTTCTTCCAAAAAGACGGATTTACACGCTGAGCCATCGGGTCGCGGGGATGGTGGAGTGGGCGGCGGGGTGGTGGGGCCAGGGCGGCAACCCTTGAGCGGTCCCGTTGTCCCTGGGAGGCCAACGGCTCGCTCATCTTTTCAAATGCTGCCTTTTAAAACCACTCTCCGTGCATTGTGCCTATTTGCCGTCTTGGGCAGCAGCATTACGCTGTCTCACGGCCAGCGAGCCCCAGCTCAGACTGCTCCCGCCCAACATGCTGAAAAAGTAGGGGTTGACAGCACCCACTATTACTTAAAACTGGTGCCGAAGGCAAAACCAATTGGCATCATCATTATTCTTCACGGTGGGGCAGAAGATGCAACAGGCGTAATGCATCAAATTACATTAGATGAAATTGCCCTTAAAAATAATTTCATCGTTGCTTTTCCAACGATTGAAGACGATGACTTTAAAATGAATGTCGCGCAGGGAGTAGTAGATAAGATTGCGAAGCAACTGGTTGACAAGTATCATGTATCAAAGGGCAATATATTCCTTGGTGGCCTTTCAGGCGGCGGCATGCAGACACTAACTTATGCGGAAAGAGCGATTAGGGACCGAAATACCTATTTCACACCAAAGGGAATTTTTGCCCTTGACCCACCACTCGATTATGAAAACATGTATTATCGTTATCAACGGGAAGTGGAAAGAAACTTTTCAGCAGTTGGCGTAAGCGAAGCGAAATGGTTTTTGGCAGAGATGGAGAAAAATTTGGGTGGAACACCGGAAACAGCCAAGGATGAGTACATAAAGAATTCAATGTTTTCCTGTCACCAAAAAGAGGGTGGAAATGCGAAATATTTGCTGACTATACCCATTAGGATTTATACAGAACCAGGGATAGAATGGCAGTTAAAAAACAGGCACAGAGATTTATATGACTTGAATTGCACAGACATTTCAGCCTTGATAAATTTCCTGCAACTGAACGGAAATAATAGCGCTGACATGGTCGTAACTCACGACAAAGGCGTAAGGCCAAATGGAATGAAACACCCTCATTCTTGGTCTATTATGGACTCAAGCAATTGCATGGCTTGGATTTTGAAACAGATGAAATAAAAAACACAGCCCCACCCTCAATTTGCAAAAGCAGGGCAAAAGGAGGCAATTAAGCGATTGTGTTTTTATCACTGTTTCGCTGAACGGCCACTGGTCTGGCTGATTGACGCGGTTTGTGAAGCTACAGTAAATGGCTATAGCCCGCTTGCCATTCCTGGCAAGCGGGCCGCCCTTATGGTGCCTGAGTGTCCGGGCCAGCGAGTGCTTCCGACGCTTTATCGTCTTTTCCCGACTCCTCCGGGGCAAAACGGGCCTTAAAGCGGGCATACAGGGCATTCATGCCGAGCAGCAGCAGCCCCATGAAAATGAAGACGAAGGCGCGTGTGATGGTCCCGCTGCGGCTCAGGTCGAAAAACACCAGCCGGAGCAGCGAGCCCAGCATGCCGGCCAGGGCAAGGTAGCGCAAATCCTGACGCCGCAGCAGCAGGCTGGTGCTAAAGACGGCCACCACTTCCAGCATAAGCAATACGGTGAGCACCGAGTGGTCGAACGACTGCACGAGCAGCAGCGTGAACGCCAGGAAAGCTGGATAAAGCAGCCAGGCTTCGAGCACGCGGCGCGGCGGGTGAATGAGCCGTTCCCAGGCGGGCGAGAGGCCGGCAGGAAGATTGACCGCTTGCAGTGCCCGGGCTATGTAGGCAAACAGCAACGCCACCGCCGCCGAAATCCCCCACCAATCGAAGCTCAGAAGCTGCTCCGGGGTGATGTAGCGCAGGCTGGCCAGGCTGGCCGTGCCAGCAGCCAGCCAATAGTAGAGCCGGCCGTACGCGGCCAAACGCCGGAAGCGCGCCGGGGTTCGGGAAGCCACTAGCGTCAGGAGCAGCGCGCCCGTTGCCCACAGCAGCGGCAGCCAGGGCGTGCGCACGTGGTGGCCCAGCGTGGCAGTGCCAAAGAGCAGCGCCGCCTCGGGTAGCCACGGATGCAGCCGGCGCCAGGAGTTGTATACCGGGCCCGTAGCGGGCGGGGCCGCCAACGCCAGGGCCGTCAGCGTGGCGAAGAGCAGCGTCGCCGTCGCGTATTCGGCGGGCTGGCCGAAAAACCGCTCATCAAGCGCGAGCAGGTACCCATGCGTGAGCAGACCCGCCGCCAGTAGCCCGTAGCTGAGGTGCAGCAGGTAGCGGTCGGGAAGGCCGGCCCGCCATACGGCCGACTGGTTGGGCAAGCGGCGGCGCCACACCTGGGCCGCGGCGAAGGCGGCCCCCGCCAGTCCGGTAAAGCCCAGCGCGAGGTAAGCCACGTGGCCCGCGGGCACGGCGGCCACCAACGCCACCACCAGGTGCAGCCCCAGCAGGTACACCCACGGACCGCGCACAAACCGTTGGGCCGGCGCCCACCACGACACCCGGGCGCCCACCAACGGCACGGCCAGCGTGGGCAGCAAGTAAAGCAGCACAGCTCCCGCGCTGGCCAGCTGCCCGGCCGGCGGCCGCAGCGCGTAGCTCCACTGCAGGCCCAGGTAGCCCACAGCGGCCAGCAGCAGGCCGGCCCACACGCCCGGCGCCACCACCCGGTGCCGCAGGTACAGCAGCGCGCCCAGCAAGCCCACCATGGCCCAGGCGGCCCAGGCTTGGTCGTATACCAGCGCGCCGCCACTGAGCAACAGCCAGCCCACGGCCAGCCCCAGCACCGGCAGGCGCAAGGTGCCGCCCAGCGGCAGCACCGCGTACTCTTCGTTTGCCTCCGGCCGCAACCGATGCCGCAGCTGGTAACCCACCGTGAGCAGGGCCGCCCCGACGAGCAAGGCCGCCCGCACCTCCGCTCCGAGGGCGCCCGGTGAGGTGTAGCGCACCAGCAGGGGCAAGAGGGCTGCGAGCAGCACCAGCAGGTAGGTCTGCAAGTGCAACAGGTCGTCTTCGTCACGGCCGCGTAACAGCAGCGCGGCCAGCATATTCTCAGCGTAAAGAACCAGTAGGGCGCCCGGCCAGCTCAGGCCGGCCTCGTGCAAGCCCAATGCGGCCAGCACGGTAAACGCCTGTCCCAACACCAGCTGCTGGCGCCGCACCCAACGGGGCAGTAGCCCGCGGGCATGCACCCAAGCCGCCAGGCCCAGCGCAATGCCTCCCATGGCCAGGAGAGCCCCCAGCAGCCAGGCCACCGGCGCGCCGGGTGTGCTGAACAGCGCCCGGCCCAGCAACAGCCCGGTGCCAGCCTGCAGCAAGCCCGCCAGCCCAACAATGCCGCCCAACAGGTCACGGTCGGTTTGCGCATCATCCAGCCCGTCGGCCTGCCGCGCTAGCAGTAGTTGGCGGTGGGTGAAATCAACCAATAGGATTCCGGCCCAGCCAGCCAACGCCAGCACTAAGGCGTCGCGGTAAAGCGTAGGCAGCAGGCTGTGGTCGGCGTTACCGATGGCCAGTAGCAGCAAACTTAATCCCGCGGAACAGGCTCCGGCCAGGGCAACCCGATAGATGAGGCCCTCCCGCTTCCGGGCGGCGAGCAGGACCACCGCCATGTTTTCGGCAAAAAGCAGGCCCAGCACCACCGACCAGCTCAGCCCCAACTCGTGCAATCCCGACACCGTGAGCAGGGCAAATGCCTGAGCCAGCAACAACTGCAGCGGCCGCACCCAGGCAGGTAACCGGGGCTCGGCGCGCACCCAAGTTGCAAGTCCCAGCGCCGCGCCGCCCATTACCAGGAGCGCGGCCAACAACACGGCTACCGGCGCCTGCTGCCAGCCAAACAGCACGCGCGCCAGCAGCAGGCCGGTGCTGGCTTGCAGCAAGGCGCCCAGCCCCGCAAAGCCACCAAGCAAGCGTTGGTTCGTGTCGGAAATTTCTGATGCGCCGGGAGCCGAAAGCTGCCGGTAAGCCCCGCGAAGGAACGCCAGGCTCAGCCAGCCGGTCAGGGCCAGCACCAGGGCGTCGCGGTACAGTTCACGGGGCAGCCCATGGTTTACCTGCGCCCAGGCAGTCAGCAACAGGCCGCCACCGGCGAGGAAGGCCCCGGCCTGGGCAACGTGGTAGAGCAGTGGCTCGCGCCGCCGGGCCGCCAACAAGGCCACCGCCACGTTCTCGGCGAACAGGATGCCCAGCACCACTGCCCAGCTCAGGCCCAACTCGTGCAGGCCCAGACCGGCCAGCACCGCAAAGCCCTGCGCTAGTAGCAGTTGCTGCTGTCGTACCCAGGCCGGGGTTTGGGGCGCGGTGCGTACCCAGGCCGCCAAGCCCATGGCGCCGGCACCCAGGGCCAACAGGGCACCGAGCAGCAACGCAACAGGCGCATGGTCCCAGGCAAACAGCACCCGGGCCAGCAGCAGCCCGGACCCCGCCTGCAACAGGCCGGCCAGCCCCGCAAAGCCCGCCAATAGGTTGCGGACCGACATGGCCGGAGAGTTCGCCCCCACCCACGGCTTCGCGTTGGGCCCCTCAGCTTGCAGCAGCGGCTGCTTGTACGTGAGCTGGGTGAACGCCAGGCCCGCCCAGCCTGCCAAAGCCAGCAAGAAGGCATTGCGATACAGCACCTGGGCCAGGCTGGAATCGGCGTTGAGGGCCGCGAAGAACAGCAGGCCACCGCCCGCCAGGCACGCGGCGAACAGCGCCACGCGATACACCAGCGCTTCGCGTTGCCGGGCCATTACCAGCGCCACCAGCAGTGTTTCGAGCAGCATAAACACGAGGATAACCGAGGGGGTGGCGTGCCAGCCCTGTAGCGACAGGGCCGTGGCCAACGCCAGAATAAGCGAGATGATGGTATCGGTCTGGAACAGCCAGCCGATGCCGAGCTTCTTGGCTTGACGCCCGGCCCAGAAGGTGAGCAGCGCGCCCAGGCCCAGCGGAATGGTTTTCCAGATAGAACCCGTGCTGTACAGGTACAGGTTGATGCCCAGACAGGTCCAGTTGAGTAGGTGGGCGGTAAAAAGCAGGGGTTCGAACCGGCGCTGGGCGTACACGCGGCGGTACTGCACCACGGCGGCGGCCAGGCCCACCAGCGCCACCAGCGCCATGGCCATCAGGCGCAGGGAGTTGGGAATGTCCGTCAGCTGCCGGTGCCAGTAGAGGTGGAAGGCGAAGAAGCTGACGATGCCGAGCAGCAGCTGGTATTTCCACCGCTGGCGGTAGGTGATGGCGATGGTGAAGGCCGTGACGGCCGCCGCGGTGCCCAGCGTAAGGGCCGTGGGCGGCAGCACCGCCAGGGCCACCAGGCTCAGCACGCCGTGCAGCGTGGCTACTTCCTCGCGGCTAGCGCGCCAGGCCAGGAGCAGGTTGGCGCCCATGCCCGTGAGTAGCAGCAGATAGTCCCAGGGCGCGGTGACCCAGCGCAAGCCCTCAATGCTCACGGCGGCTACGCAGGCAAACAGGAAGATGGCGGCCGCACTGCTCAGCAACCAGCCGTTGAGCTGCCGCGCGAAGCTTTTCTGGCGGAGCGCCCACCGCACGCCCAACAAGCCCGCCGCGAACGCACAAATCAACAGAAACCGCAACGGCGGACTCACCCGCAACGCCGCGTAAATGCCCAGGAAGCCGACGCCCGTAACCAGCACCACGGCCCCGAGGATGCCGGTCCAGTTTTCCAGGATAAGGGTGGCGGCCCGTTCCCACCAGGTGGGCCCGGTGGGCTCCGGCGGGGGAGGCGGGCGCCGCAACGGCCGGGGTGGAACTGGTGGGACGGGTGGCGAAGGTGGTGGTGCCGGGGCCGCTATTGCCGGCTCAGGGGCCGCCACGGGATTGGTCTCCGTCGTGGGGCTTGCCGCTGGTACCGTTACTTCAATTGGAATGACAACCGGCTCAGAAACAGGAATTACGATAGGCTCAGAAAAAGGCGCCGCCACCGGTGGCACGGGAACTACCGGCACGGATACCGGGACTGCTGGAACCGGTTCTGGTGAAACCGAAGCCGGTGCGGCGGCAGGCGCTGGCGTCGGGGCTGCCGGAACCGTTGGTGATTCTGGCAAGCGCGTTGGTTGCACCGGCGCCAGCGGCTCAGCTGGCAACATGACGACGGGCTCCGCATCCGCCGGCTTGACCGGAGCGGGTGCTGGAATAACGGGCGCGGCCACCGGCGCCACCGGCACAACCGGCTCGCGGACCGGCACAACCGGCTCGCGGACCGGCACACTAGCCGGAGCAGCGTCCGCTTTCGGAGCCCCGCCTGACACAACTGCAGAGGTTGCAGCGGTGCCTGGCCGAACCAGGGGCACGGCCGTGGGGACTGTTGCGGGCGGCGGCGCTGCTTCAACCAGACCGGCCACTTGTTCGCGCAGGCGCAGCAGCTCCGCTTGCATCTCAGCCTGCCGCTTGTTGAACTCGGCTTGGCGGATTTTCACTTCCTCCTCCAGCTCCTGAAGACGCTTGGGTAAACCCCACACCCGCAAGGCAACTACAACAGCAATTATTAGGGCTAAAACGAACGCATCCATGCGAGAGGGTTGTAAATAAACAATTGATTTTCAGTTGACACTTTGCCCTTATGCACCTGCTGGCTTCTCTGCTTGCGAAGGCGATACACACAGCGGACCTCTTGAGGCAATTGCCGTCGATGGGATTTGCTGCGCTCGTCGTTTTGCCAACGCTCGGCCGCCGCGGCCGCAAGGGTTGACGGTGACAAAAGGGGGACGCAGTGCCCGGCTGCGGATAGGATGGCACAATACTCCCCCGTGTTGAGCGCGTCGGAAAGTGCTTTCTGTCGAAGGCGGATTCCGGGGCAATGAATCGGGATAGAAGCCGGGTGAATTGGCCGACCGAATGCCGCTTTTCGCCGAACAACCCGGCCATTTTCCCTGGTTGCTCCGTGGCGGTCCCGAACCCTCAAGGCAGCGAACAGGCCATTGCCGCCCCGTCAGTCTTTCCGAGGCCTTCGCCCTGGCTGGCGCAAGGCCTCGTCTTAACCCGACCCTATGATTCGAAAAATGGCCTTGGCGGTACTGGCCGCCGCTGCGGTTTTCCTCATGGAGGTATTGGTGCCTTATGGGTGCGCTGGCCAGCTATGAGCTGCTGTTTGCCTTTTTACTGGCCAACTTATAGGGCCATGTACCCCTTGCTCGCCTCTTCGGGGCTGACCGCCTGACGACGCAGCTTGCCCCGGCCAAGGCCCTGTTGGAAGGGCAGCGCGTGGTGCTGCTTCATGAATACCAAATAACCAGGTCGCAGCTGGCTAGCTAACGCCCCGCTCGACTACGAGCGGCTGTTGGCCAAAGGCTGGGGCTTTCCGCCGGATGGCACCGCCTCATACTGGGTGCGCCTGTTCATGCCTCAGCCCAGAGATATAGAACCTCGTTTTTAATTTCGGCTCTCTTTTGCTAAACAGGCTTTTTCGTCCATTTAGCGGCAGAAGACGATTAGTGGAATGGTGTGCGACGGCCTTCGCCAGCGACTCGACGTAGGCGGCTGGTCCACGTCAGGAACGTGAAAAATGACGTCTTGACGGATTCGCTCCTTCATTTTGGCCAGCATCGGTGCGGGCACGGCTCGCGCCGCTTGGTGCAGTTGGACCCCGGTGATGGACTGAATCCGTCCATTGCCGTCCACTTGAAACCGGAACTCGATGAAGCCCCGGCCTTGTCGACACAATACGGCCCGTTCGGTCGCAGTAAGCGCCTTATTTGCCGCTTGGGCCACGGCGGTTGGCACTAGAGGCCGCATCTCGTCGGGGTCGGAATAGGCCCGGTTAGCTTTTGCTTGCCCGTAAGCGCTTGACAAGCCCCAACCGAAGCCAAAAAGTGTTGCGAACAAGATAACCTTAGGGGGCATGAAGCGAGCCGAGCACGGCGGTTTTGGCTGAAAGAGACAGGGTATATTTCAAGCAGTACCTGTCCAATCACAATATCCCCTCGTCGGCAAAGCTGTAATACCCCTGCTCCGCAAAAATGAGGTGGTCCAGAATCGGCAAATCCAGGAAGGTGCCGGCTTCTTTTAGCTTTTTGGTGAGCTGAATGTCGGCGCCGCTGGGGTTGCGGTTGCCGCTGGGGTGGTTGTGCACCAGGATGATGCTACTGGCCAGCTGCTCCAAGGCTTCTTTGAAAATCATTTTGGGGTCGGCCACGGTGCCGGCCACGCCGCCGCGGCTGATGGCGGTTTTGCGCATCACCACGTTGGCCCGGTTCAGCAGAATGACCCAGAATTCCTCGTGCGGCAAATCGAGCAGGTGCGGGCGCATCAGGTTGTAGATGTCGCGCGAGCAGGTGATGGTGTTGCGCGTCGGCGCATCGGCCTCCTTGCGGCGGCGGCCCAGCTCCAGGGCGGCCACCACCGTGATGGCCTTGGCCTCGCCGATGCCGGGGTGGCGGCAAAGCTGCTTCACGCTCTCGCGGGCCAGGGCGTTGAGGTCGTTGCCCACGCCTTGCAGCATGAGCTTGCCCACATCCACGGCCGTGAGCTTGGTGGTGCCCGAGCCGATGAGAATGGCCAGCAGCTCGGCGTCGGAGAGGGCGGCGCGGCCCTTGCTCATGAGCTTTTCGCGCGGCCGGTCGTCCTCGGCCCAGCTCTTGATGCCGGTAGTGGGCGTGGGGTAGGTGGGAGCGGGTTCGGGCAGCTGGTCAAGCGGTTCCATGCAGTGGGGCCGGGGTAGAAGGTAAAAAGTCAGCTAAATGTAAAGCAAAAGCGCGCCGGGCGCGTTTAAAGCCGGAGCCTGTGGCGGCGCTGTGCGGCCGGGGCGTTCAGAGTCTCCTTTAGAATATGCGAAATCCGTTGGTGTTGTGGTTGGTGTTGGGGCTGGTGGTGTTGGCCGAATGGTATGGGTATCAGGCGGCGCGCACGTTGGCGCAGCACCTGTCGCCGGGCGCCCGGCGCGGGGTAAGCATCGGTTATTGGGTGCTCACGGTGGTGGTGTGGGGCCTGGCCATTTGGGCGGGCAGCACGCGGCAGGCCGGCCACACCGTGCTCAAAAGCTACCTGATGAGCTTGCCCTTGCTGCTGCTGGCGGGCAAGCTGGTGATGCTCCTGCCGCTGCTGCTCGAAGACCTCACGCGACTGGTGCGCTCTTTCAGCGCTCCGCGCGCGGCCGATGGCACGCGCGTGGCCATTCCGCGCAGCGAGTTCATCGCCAAGCTGGCGCTGGGGCTCGGGGCCATTCCGTTTGGGGCGCTGTTATGGGGCATGGTGAAGGGCGGCACCGACTACACCGTTCGCCGCGTCACGCTGAAATTCCCCAACCTGCCGGCGGGCTTCGACGGCTTCAAGGTGCTGCAGATTTCGGACCTGCACACCGGCAGCTTCAACTCGACCGAACCGCTGGAGCGCGCTGTGGCGATGATAAACCGCCAGGGCGCCGACCTTGTCCTGATGACCGGCGACCTGGTGAACAACCGCGCCGAAGAGGTGGAGCCACACATCCCGGCCCTGTCCAAAATCAAGTCCGACCTGCCCATTTTCTCCAGCCTCGGCAATCACGACTACGGCGACTACGTGGCCGAATTCCGCGAAGACCGCGCCTTGTGGCGCCAGAACCTGCAGCGCCTCATGCAGAACCACGCCAAAATGGGCTGGACGCTGCTCAACGACACCACCCATTTCATCGAGCGCGGCGGCGATAAAATCGCCATTGTGGGCATCCAGAACAGCAGCTCCCATCTCAACTTCCACACCTACGGCGACCTGCCCAAGGCCCACGCCGCCAGTGGCGACGCGCCCTTCAAAATCCTGCTCTCGCATGACCCTTCGTACTGGGAAAGCCACATCCTGAACTACCCCGACATCGACCTCACCCTCAGCGGCCACACCCACGGCATGCAGTTCGGCCTCAACCTGCCTTTCCTGAAATGGAGCCCCGTGCAATACGCCTACAAGCAGTGGGCCGGGCTGTACGAAAAAGGCCGCCAGAAGCTGTACGTCAACGTGGGGCTGGGCTTTCTGGGCTACCCGGGGCGGGTGGGCTTCCTGCCCGAAATCACGGTGTTTGAGCTGCGGCGGGCGTAAGGGCAAGCAACGAAATATACCGTTGTGGTAACATCCGTTACGGCCGCGCCGTAAAGGCCCCTCATCCGCTCAGCCACTTACGGTTGGCGCCTTTTCAACCTCCCTTCTCATGAAAAATTCCCTCTTGATTCTCGCGGGCGCTGCTGCCCTCTCGCTGGCTTCCTGCTCGCAGGAAAAGACCACCGAAACCACCACCGCCCCCGCCGAAGGCACAACGACCACCACGACGACCACCACCATGGGCCCGATGACGGACGCCCAGATTGAGGCCCGCGCCCAGCGCATTGCCGACAAAATGGTGGCCGACATGAAAATCACGGACGAAGCCACGAAAACCAAAATCCGGACCGTGTACGTGAACCGCTACAAGCGCATGAACGACATGCGCAGCAAGTACACCACCGACACCACCGGCATGGCCGCCGCCATGCGCGATGAGCGAATGGCCGAAGACCAGGAGTTCAAGGTGATTTTTGTGGAGCCGGCGCAGTACCAGGCCTATGAGTCGAGCCGCTCGACCTACGATGACAGCAACTTCGCCGACGACAACATGTCCTCGGACATGAGCTCTTCCTCGGACATGAACTCCTCTTCGGACATGAGCAACACCTCATCGACCTCCACCTCGACGTCGGACGCTGCCGGCAGCAACATGTCGGCCGACGGGGGCAAAATGAAAGTGAAAGCCGACGGCGACATCAAAATCAAGGACGCCGCCGGCAACAAAATGAAAATGGACGGCGACGACGGCACCATCAAGGCCAAGCCCGAAGACGGCGGCAAAACCAAAATCAAGTAGCACCCGGCGCCCACGGCACCGAAGTCGAAAAGCCAGTGTTTGGTCGATGCAATTGGCCGAACCATCGTAGAAAAGCCTGCCCTTGCAACGGGGCAGGCTTTTTTTGCCTCATTGGGTTGCTACTTTGTAGTCA
The DNA here is from genome assembly GCF_022811645.1 of Hymenobacter monticola. Lineage (NCBI taxonomy): Bacteria > Pseudomonadati > Bacteroidota > Cytophagia > Cytophagales > Hymenobacteraceae > Hymenobacter > Hymenobacter monticola. The sequence goes on from NZ_CP094534.1 coordinate 2,484,791, forward strand.
GGTTGTGTGTTATTAGTGAATGATTGTTGAACTAGTGTCTTGTGCGCGTGGCGGTTGGGCCAGGCAAAGCCCGCGCCGCTGGCTGCTGGCGCTGTTGTGCCTGCTGGTGGCCGGCGCGGCCCACGCCCAGGCGCCCAACACCGTGCGCCTGACGGGCACCGTGGCCGAAGCCACCTCGCGCCAGCCCGTGCCGGGCGCCACCGTGCAGGTGCAGCGCACCCGCCGCGGCATGGTCACCGATGCCACCGGCAGCTTCGGCCTCGATGTGCTGCCCACCGACACGGTGTTGTTTCGCGCGCTCGGCTTCAAAACCCAGCGCCTGCCCATGGGCGGTACGGGCCTCTCGCAGCTGGTGGTGCGCATTCAGCTGGTGCGCGACAGCGTGCAGCTGGGCGAGGTGCAGGTGGTGAGCGACCGCGCCGACCGCGCCGTCATCAACCGGGCCCTGCGCAACATCAAACGCCCCGCCCCGCCGGTGGTGAGCGGCGTGAAGCGCCCGCCCAAACCCAAGCCCCTGTTCGCCGTCGACTCGACGGCGCCCAAAGCCCCGGTGCCCACTATCCAGAGCCCGGTGAGCTTGATTTACGACCAGTTCTCGCGCGAGGGCAAGCAGCGCCGCAAGATGGAGGAGATTGAAGCCGAGCAGCGTGCCGAAAAGATTCGCAAAGCCCGCGCCCAGTACAACAAGGCCTTTAAGGACAACCGCGGCTACGAGCCTTAGGGCTGTACCGCCAGGCTATGCTTGGCCCCGTGTGCGCCCGCAAAACTCTCCGCGCTGCAGCAACGCAAGGCGAAGCACAGCTTCGCGGTACATAACTGGCCACTGCCCTTTGCCGTAAGCCCGAAGATGAAAATCGGGTATCCCTGCGTGAACGAGGCGATGGACTGCAGCGCCGCCAACACCTTTCGGCTGGCTTCCTACTCGGAGGAGCGTCTTATTGCGGCCGTGACGGCCAACCTGACCTGCCTGCGCCGCATGCTGGAATGGAACGTGGCCCAGGGCCTGCTCTTCTTTCGGATGGGCTCGGGCATTGTGCCCTTCGGCTCGCACGAAATCAACACCTTTCCCTGGCAAACGCACTTCGCCGCTGAGTTCCGGGCTATTGGCGACTACATCAAGGCCAACAACCTGCGGGTGAGCTTTCACCCCGACCAGTTTGTGGTGCTGAACTCGCCCAGCTCCGACATTGTGCGGCGCAGCATTCAGGAACTGGTGTACCAGGGTTCGATGCAGGATTTGATGGGCCTGGACGGCACGGCCAAGCTGCAGATTCACGTGGGCGGACTGTATGGCGACCGCGAAGGGGCCATCAGCCGGTTTGCCGAGGTGCACGCTACGCTGCCCGAGGCGGTGAAGGCCCGCGTGGTGGTGGAAAACGACGACCGACTGTTTTCGCTGCGCGACTGCCTGCACCTGCACGAGCTGACGGGCGTGCCCATTCTCTTCGACAACTTCCACCACGAGTGCCTCAACCACGGCGAGCCCATGGCTGAGGCGCTGCGCCTGGCCGCTGGCACCTGGCACCCCACCGCCGACGGCGTGCCCATGATGGACTACAGCTCGCAGGCCCTGGGCGAGCGCAAGGGCAAGCACACCGACGACTTGGTGGACGACTCGTTCCGCGAGTTCCTCACCAACCTCAACGGCCTCGATTTTGACATCATGCTCGAAATCAAGAACAAGGAAGCCAGCGCCCTGCGCGCCGTGGCCATTCTGCGCGAGCGGGGCCTGAGCGCGCCCGCACCCAACGTGCCCGTGCCGCCCCTCAACCTGCCGCCCGACCCCAACGCGCCCGCCAAAGCCAAACGTGCCAAGAAAGTGGCCAACAATTAACATCCCACCCACTCACCATTTCACCACCTCACCAATTCACCTCATGCCTTCCGACCACCTGAATGCCACCATCAGCGCCCTGAAAAACGGCCTCACCAGCCTGCCCCTGGGCTCGGCCATGGACAACACCGAAACCTGGCAGCAGCAGTTTCTGCAAAGCGGCCTGCCCGGCCTGCAGGACATTGCCCGTGAAATCGGCAACCTGCAGTCCTTGCTCACCAGCGGTGCTTTGAGCGCCACGGCCATCGGCAATTCGCTGTCGATGCTCGGCGACCAGACCAGCCAGATTAGCCGGCAGGCGGGAGACGACCTGAAAAAGCCACTGCAGGAACTGAGCGACCTGTTGCGAAAACACGGCAGCGACCTGCTGGCGCACGCCGCGAAGAAGCAGAAGAAGTAGACTGCTGTTTCCACTGCTAATGCAAAAAGCCCTATCCGGTAACAGGATGGGGCTTTTTGCATTGAAATGGCGACGGCCGCGCGGCTACGGACGTGCCACGTTGCTGCTGTTGCTGCGGCGCGAGCGGCTGGGCACCACGTCGGTCGATTGGCGGGAGCGGTTGTCGCGCATGATGGGCTGTTCGCGCACATCGGGCACGGTGTTGGGCGAGAGTTCGGGCGTACCGGCCGGGAGCACGGCCCCGCCCGTGTTGTCCAGCGGGCGGCTGCGCTGGGCGTCGCGGTTGGTGGGCGTGCGCTGCATTTCGGCGGGGCCCTGGATGGTGCTTTGGTTCAGGGCCGGGTTCACGGGCGGGATGGTGGTTTGGCCCTGGCTGCCGCCGCGCACCGGCGCGGAGGGGTCGAAAGGAACGGTTTGGGCGTGGGCGGCGGCACTTAGCAGCAGGCCGGCCATCAGCAGGAAGGGTTTCATGGGGGCGGGGGAAGGGGGTGGGAAACAAAAAAACCGGCTGCTTCGGGAGAAACAGCCGGTTTCTATACTTTATACGGCGCTGAGCCGCAAAGTGTTATTGCATCGACTTGGACTTCATTTTGCCCTTGCCGCCGTTCGTGCCGCCTTTGGATTTCATGCGGCCCGAGGTGGTGCCCGACGTGCTGCCCATGCTGCCGCTGGTGGAGGTCATCGTGCCCGAGGTAGAGCCCATTGAGCCCGAAGTAGAGCCCATGGTGCCGGAGCCCGAGGTGGTGCCCATGGTGCCGGTGGTAGTACCAGTGGTCATGCCCGGGGTGCCGCTGGTAGTGCCCGACGACGTGGTGCCTATCGTGGTGCCGGTGGTGGTAGAGCCGGCGGTGGTACCGCTGGTGGTACCCATGCCCGAGGTGGTTTGGGCGAAAGCGGCGCTGCTCAGGCCCATGGTCAGGAATGCGGCGAGGAGGATTTTGGTGGTCTTCATGATAAAACGGGTTGGAAATGTGGAAAGGGGTGAGATGCGAGGGAAGGCCGCGGCTGGCGCGGGTTTGTCGATACGCTAAGTTGTACCGTGGAGGTTGCGAAAATCAGCGGCCAATGTTCATCGAATACTCATAATACTCGTTGTTTGTTTTGGGTATTACTCACTGATTTTCAATTGGTATTGTGTGCTATGCAGGAGGTGAGTGGCGTTGGAATAAAAAATAATGTTCACCTTCCGGTAACCTTCCCGAGGTGGCGCGGTGTCCACACCCGAATACTCTCCCAACCCTGCTATCAGCTTGGACTCGTTCTCGGATAATGCCTTAATGCTGCGCGTGAAAGCCGGCGACGTCGACCGGATGGGGCTGCTCTTTGAGCGCTACCACCGCCCGCTCTTCGGCTTTCTCTACCACATGCTGGGCCGGGCTGATACCAGCGAGGACCTGGTGCAGAACGTGTTCTACCGCATGCTGAAATACCGCCACACCTTCACCGGCGAGGGCGAGTTTCGGACCTGGATGTACCACCTGGCCCGCAACGTGCTGGCCGACCACATCAAGAAAAACCGCCACGCCCGGCACCACGCCGACGTGGCCGACGTGGCCGAATACATCGGCGGTGGCGCCACCGCCGATGCTGGCCTAGAGCGCGCCCAGGAAGTGGCCACACTGCATCAGGCCCTGGCCCGCCTCACGCCCGAGCACCGCGAGGTGCTGGTGCTGAGCCGCTTCCAGGAAATGAAGTATGGGGAAATTGCCCAAGTGCTGGGCACCACCGAAGGCGCCGTGAAGGTGCGCGTGCACCGCGCCATGCACGAGCTGAAAAGCACCTACCACCGCATCGAAAACTGACCTGAATAATGAATTGTGAACACATTAAAGACCAGCTGGTCGACTACCTGAGCAGCCAGCTTTCCGAGCCAGAGCAGGCCGCCCTCACGGCCCACCTGGCCGAGTGCGCCGACTGCCGCGCCGAGCTGCAAGCCACCCAACGCCTGTGGCAAACGATGGGCGCTGTGCGTGTGCCCGAGCCCAGCGAGCACCTGCGCCCCGAGTTCTACGCCATGCTGGCCGGCTTCAAGGATGAAGTAAAAGCCACGCCCGATTATTCCTTGAAAGGCCTGTGGCAGTGGTGGCTGAATCTGGAAATTCCGCGGCCCATTCTGCGGGCGGTGTACAGCCTGTGTCTGGTGAGCGTGGGATTGATTGGCGGCTATTGGCTGAACAACAAGCCGGTCACTGCTACCGGCGAGCAAGAGCAGTTAGCCACCCTGTCGGCCCAGGTGAAGCAGATGCGGCAGGTGATGGTACTCTCGCTCATCGACAACCCCTCGGCCACCGAACGGCTGCGCGCCGTGGGCTACACCAAGGATATGAGCGCGCCCAATGCCAAGGTGGTGAGCGCCCTGCTGAGCACCTTGGATAACGACCCCAACGTGAACGTGCGCCTGGCCACCCTGGAAGCCCTGGCCCCGCTGGCCGACGACCCCACCGTGCGGCTGGGCCTGGTGCACTCGCTGCCCAAGCAGGACTCGCCGCTGGTGCAGTCGGCCCTAGCCGATGTGATGGTGCAGCTGCAGGAGCGCCGCTCGGTGCAGCCGCTGCGCCAGCTGCTGGAGCAGCCCAACCTCGACGAATCGGTGAAAGACAAGATTGAACAAAGCATCCAAACCATCCAAACGGGCCGGACCGCCGCGCCCCAAACCACTCCGCGCCATGACCAAACCCGCATTTCCGCGCAGCCTGAGCCTGCTGCTACTCTGGCTGTGTAGCGCCGCCGCCTGCCACGCCCAAAGCAAGAATGCCACCGAAAAAATCAGCCGGGAATTCGCCCTCACGGCCGACGCCAGCCGCAGCACGCTGGCTGTCTACAACATCTTCGGCTCGGTGCGGGTGGAGGGCTATGCCGGCAACAAAGTGCTGGTGGAAGCTACCAAGACGGTGAAAGCCGACGACGCGGCCACGCTGGCGCAGGGCCAGAAAGAAGTGAAGCTGGGCTTCACGCAGCACGGCGACAGCGTGGTGGTGTACATCGCCGAGCCCTACGACTCGCGCCCGCACGACCGCCACGGCCGCTGGAACAACCGCGAAGTCGATTACCACTTTGCCTTTGATTTCGTGGTGAAGGTGCCCTACGCCATGAACCTGCACGTGAGCACCGTAAACAACGGCTCGATGACCGTGGCCGATGTAACGGGCCTGCTGCACGTCTACAACGTGAACGGCCCCATCACCCTCACCAACGTGAAGGGCACCACCAAAGCCCACACCGTGAACGGCAACGTGGACGCCACCTACGCCGCCAACCCCGCGGGCGCCTCGTCCTACCACACCATCAACGGTAAAATCCGGGTGCACTACCCCGCCAGCCTGGGCGCCAACCTGCACTTCAAAAGCATGCACGGCGAGTTCCTGACCGATTTCCCGAACGCGGAAGTGCTGCCGGCACAGGTTACCAAAAACAAGGAGGGCGCTGGCGGCGGCACTGTGTACAAGCTCACCAAAGACACGGCCGTGCGCATCGGCAAAGGCGGGCCGGATTTCCGCTTCGAAACGCTCAACGGCGACGTCATCATCTCCAAGATTTAATTAAGCAATTCGTTATCATGAGTCATTTCCTTCGATTATCCCTCGCGCCCGCGGCGCGCCAGGCTACCCTTGCCCTTGCGCTGCTCGCCTGCGCCGTGCCCGGCCGGGCCCAGGACGCCAACAATTCCAAAGAGACGCTCACCGTGCCGCTGAGTGCCCCCGGCAAGCCCGGTACCCTCGAAGTCGGCCTCGTGTTTGGCTACATCCACGTGATGGGCTACAATGGCAAAGACGTGGTGGTGGATGCTTCTTTCCGGCCCAAGCAGGGCGGGCGACGCGCCGAACCAGCCCCGGCGGGCATGAAGCGCCTCTCCTCGGCCGGTGGCCTGAACCTGACCGTGGAGGAAAAGAACAACCACGTGGAAGTTTCTGTCGAAGTGCCCACCCAGCCGGTCGACCTCACCATCAAGGTGCCGCACAACTTTTCGCTACAGCTCACTACGGTGAACAACGGCGACATCACCGTGAACAATGTGAGCGGCGAACTGGAAATCTCGAACGTGAACGGCGCGATTCAACTCACCGACGTGTCGGGCTCGGCTGTGGCCAACACCGTGAACGGCAACCTCACCGCCACCTTCAAAAGTGTGAGCAGTGGCACGCCCATGGCTTTTTCTACCCTCAACGGCAAGGTGGACGTGACTTTCCCCGGCAACCTGAAAGCGGCGCTAAAAATGAAATCGGAGCGCGGCGAGGTATTCAGTGACTTCGACGTGGCCGTGGACAAAGCCGCCAACAAGGTGACGCGCACCTCGCAAAACGGCCTCACCCGCCTCAGCACCGACGACTGGACCTACGGCAAAGTGAACGGCGGCGGTGCCGAGGTGATGATGAAAACCATGAACGGTAACATCTACCTGCGTAAGGCCAAGTAGATTAGCGCTTAATACTGTCCTCCTGCTGCTTTCAATTTCTGCATGACTGTTCCGTCTTTCTCCGCAATTGCTGGCTTGTTTGCTTGCCTGCTGCAACTGCCCGCCGCGGCCCAGTTGCGCCCGAGTACCGCCGCAGCCACAACTCCGGCGGCGCTTGATGCGGCGGTGCAGCGCATTGGCAATGCCTTTATGCAGCAACCCGCCCGGGTAGGGTTGTCGGTGGGAATCATTAAAGACGGCCAGACCCAGTTTTACAACTTCGGCACCATAGAGAAAGGCAAAAGCCCGGCGCCGACCCAAAACACAGCGTACGAAATTGGCTCCATCAGCAAAACGTTTGGAAGCCTGCTGCTGGCTCGGGCCGTGGTGGAAAAACGGGTGAAGCTGACCGACGACGTGCGGCAGTACCTGCCCGGCAAGTACCCCAATCTGGCGTTTGCGGGACAGCCTGTTCAGCTGCTGCACCTGGCCAACACCACGTCGGGCTTACCCGATAACGTGCCTGACCGGTCGGCGGACTACCAGCGAGCCAACCCCGATTCCATCCCGTTTCTGATGGCGGAAGCGCTCAAGCACTACTCAAAGGAGAATTTCCTCGAAGACCTTCGTCAAGTGAAGCTCACCGCAGCTCCGGGCCTTGCGCCCCGGCACTCCAATGCGGCGGCTCAGCTGCTGGGCTACGTGCTGGAAAACGTGTATAAACGGCCTTTTTTCGAACTGGTGGCCACTTACATTAACAAGCCGTTGCGCCTGCAGGCTACTGCGCAAGGGCCGCTGCCGGTGGGCTACAACGAGCACGGCACCCCCATGCCGCGCTACAACGTGGCCACGATGTACGCTTCGGGCGGCCTGCAATACAGCACGGCCGACATGACCAAGTACCTGCAGCACCAAATCAACGAAACCGATGCCGCCGTGGCCCTGACCCACCGGCCCGCCTGGGGCCAGCCCGACGAAGACGCCGTGGGTCTGAACTGGGTGATTTCCAAAACGGTGGATAGTCAGCGGCTGCTGGACCACACCGGGGGCACCTTCGGCTTCGCGAGCTACTGCGCCCTGTATCCGGGCCTGAAATTCGGCATCGTGCTGCTCTCGAATGAGTCGGACCGCGGCACGCAAGGCAGCCTGCGGGCCATGGCCGAGGAGGTGCTGGAGGCCGCTTATGGCACGCCGCCCGCGCTAGTAGCCCTGCAAGCCGAGCTGCAGCGCCGCAGCTACACCGAGGCCGCAGCGGCCGTGGCCAAGGTGAAGCAGCAACACCCCGAACTGCACCTGACCGAAGATTACGTGAACACCTGGGGCTATGCCCTGGCCCGTCAAGGCCAACCCAAGCAGGCGCTGGAACTCTTCAAATTGAACGTGAGCCTGCATCCCAAGGCTTGGAACACCTACGACAGCCTGGGCGAAACCTACGAGCTGCTGGGCGACCGCACGCTGGCCATCAAAAACTACCAACAGTCGCTGGCGCTGAACCCAGACAACTCCGGCGCGGTAGAGCATTTGAAAAAACTAGCAGCCCCAGCTAATTAGCGAGCCCGGATACCAAGACTATTTTAACCGCAAAAAGCCCGTTGTGCTGAGCACAACGGGCTTTTCTATATCGCAAGGTTTAGCAATTGAACCGGTCGCCTGCTACCGCACCACCAAGCGGCTGGTAGCGCCATCGGCTGCGCGCAGCAGGTACAGACCGGCGGGCAGGCCGCGCACATCAAGCTTGTCGGTAGCAACGGGCAACTGGCGCACCGTGCGGCCCAGGCCATCGAGCAGGGCGCCGGCCACGGGGCGGCTGAAGCGCACCGCCGCATCTGAGGCAGCAGGGTTGGGGAAGCAGTAGAGGGCTTCGGGCACGGCTTGGCCGTTTTTCACAGCCGTCACGGTGCCGCGCAGGCCCACTTGGTACACCGCTACCGTGCTGCTCACTTCGTTGGCCAGCAGCAGGAGCGGGGTGCCGGTGGGGCTGTTGGCGGCCGAGACGAAGACGATGCCTTCGGGGCCCTGGTCGCCGGTGCCGGCAGTGAGGCTGCGGTTGTTGATGTACTGCACCAGGCGCGGGTTGGCCGGGTCGTTCACGTTTAGGACCACCAGGCCGCCCACGCGCTCCATGCTTACGAAGGCGTAGGTGGTGTCGCGAATCATGCCGATGGTGGTGCCTTCGGGCTCAGGGCCTTTGTCGTCGGAGCGGTTTTTCCGCACCGGGTTGCCGGTGGTGTTGCTGGCGTTGAAAATGCTGCCGAAGGCAGCGTCGGTGCTGGTCACGCGCTCCAGCAGGTCGCCGCTGTCGTGCACCAGCGCGCCGGTGTTGGCGTTGAGGATGCTAAACGAGCGGCCACCGTAGGCATAAATCTGGTCGAAGTCGCCGTCGCCGTCGGTGTCGCCCAGCTTGTTGGTCACGTTAAGGCGGCCCAGGGCGCTGGTGTTTTTCAGCATGGCGGCCTGCGGGAAAGCGGTGGGGTCGAGCACGTAGGCGGCATCGCCGAGGCGGTTTACCTCGCTCATGCCGGTGTATTCGCGGGCGTCGCCCTCGTTGGCCGTGATGAGGTAGCGCCCGCCACCCAGCGCCGTGGGCAACTCAAACGAGGCAATGGCATCGGGCTGGCGCATGCCGCGGATGGGCCAGTTGGCCATCAGCACCTCACCCGATTGGTCGGAAGCATCGAGGCTGAAGCCCGGCTGGCTGTGGTCCTGGAAACCGATGGGGCGCAGGCTGGTGAACTGCAGCGTGGTCAGGTCGAGCGTGGCCATGGCGTTGTTTTCTTGCAGGCCGATATAAGCCGTACGCGAGTCGGCCGAAACGGCCACGTACTCCGGCTCCAAGTCTTGAGCCACGCTGCTGGGCGTGCCGGCCGGGCCGCCGTAGATACGGATGCCGGACGTGCGGAGCGCGGCAGCTTGGGAATTATAGGCGCTGAAATCCAGCGTCGTCACTCGAGCCTGGGTCACGGCCGTGATGCCGCCGGTCATGTCTACCACCGACACCGAGCCGAGCGGGTCGTCGGTGTAGGCTTGGTTGGGCTCGCCTTCGTTGGCGGTGATGAGCTTCAGGCCATCGGGCGAAAAGGTTATCATGTCGGGCATGGCGCCCACTGTCACTTGCTTGATGAACGTGCCGTTCTGGTCAAAAAACACGATGCTGCCGTTTTGCTGCGGCGCCGCATTTTCGATGGCGCAGGCCACCAGCCCGTTACGCACCGCCACCGAGTTGATGCCGCCGTAAGGCGCCATGCTGATGGACGCCACCGACGTGAGCGCGCCGGGCGTGCTGAAGTTGAGAATATCGAGCTTGCCGCCCACCGAGTTGGCCACGTACAGGCGCTGGGTAGTGGGGTCGTGGGCCACGATTTCGGCCGAGTTAGTGCCGCTGGTGCCGTTCTGATAGCTGCCCAGCAGGTTCAGACGCAGGTTGTTGGTGCGGGCCGGGGCCTGCGTGTCGTTGTCCTTGATGAACACCATGAACTCCGTAGCGCCGGCCGTGAGCGTGGCGTTGCTGGGGTTCTGCAGGCGTACGGTGAAGTATTCGGCCGCCTCGGCCGTGGCATCGTCCAGGACGGGCAGCGTGAGCGTGGCCGTGGTGCTGCCCGGGGCGAAGGTGATGGTTTGGGCGCTGGCAAAGGTGAAATCGGAGCCGGCCGTGGCCGTGCCCAGCGGTGCCACCACTGCCTGCACCGTGCTGGCCGTGGTGCCCGCGTTGCGGATGCTGAGCGGAATAGCCACCGTGCCCGCGTTTTCATTCACAATAAGTGGCGTGCTGCTGGCAAATCCGAGGTCGGGCGTGACAACTGCGGCCGTGCGGCTCAGGCTGATTTCGTCGAAGGCCACCCAATCGTCGTTGCCGTTCTGGCGGGCGGCCAAGCGCAGGCGGGCGTGGGTGCTGCCGGCCGGTACCGATACCGTCACGGTGGTCCAGGCTTGAGTGTTTTTGTTGAGCTGCGTGTAGGTGCGCGGCAGGGCCCAGGTGCTGCCGTTATCGAACTGCACCGCGTAGGCCAGCGAGTCGGAGGTGTCGAAGGCGTTGCTGAAATATTTAAACGTGACGGTGTTGGCTGCCGTGCTGCCGCTGGCAATAGCTACCGGTGCGAAATCCAGATAGTGCCAGATGCTGAGGTCGTTGGTGGACGGGCCTTCCAAATCGCGCCCGCCCCAAAGGTTGGCGCCAGCCGAGGGCGTGGCCACCGAGAGACCGGTACCGGCCGTGCCAATGGTGGTGAGCATGGCCCATTGGTCGGTGAGGGCGAGGTTGTTGTAGGTAGCGGGCGTGGGGGTGAAGCTCCAGGTGTCGGCGGCGCTGCTCTCGAAACCCTGGGTTACGGTTTGGGCCTGGGCGGTGGTGCCGGCCACGCCAATGGTCAGCAGTAAAGCGGCCGAAATTGGAGAAAAGTAAGCGTGTAAGCGCATGAATTTTAGCTTAATAAAACAATGAGCCAAAACTATCGGGCGCCCGTTAGCTCAACGTGACAGACAGGTTACCGAATTGCGAACCATGCATTCCGCCCGGCGACCGCCTCACCTGATGCCCCAGCCCATCGGGCTATCCGCTAATTTCGCCGCCGTATCATCAGCCATTCCTCCCATGACTCCCACGCCCACCACCCAAGTCTCCAATCAAGAAGCTGAAAAGCGCCACGCCGCTGCCACGGCCCTGCGCTGGGTGCGCAGCGGCATGGTGCTGGGCCTGGGTAGCGGCAGCACCTCGGCTGCGTTCATCACCCTGCTGGGCGAGAAAGTGCAGGCCGGCGAGCTGCAGATTGAAGCCACCGCCACCTCCCGCGCCAGCGAGGCCCTGGCCCGCCAGCTCAACATCCCATTGCTGGAGCCGCGCCGCGGCCTGCGCTTCGACCTCACCGTGGACGGTGCCGACGAGCTCGACGCCCAGCTGCGCCTGATAAAGGGCGGCGGCGGGGCCCTGCTGCGCGAAAAAGTGCTGGAAACCGCTTCCGACTACCTGCTCATCATCGCCGATTCCTCGAAATACGTGCGCCAGCTCGGCCGCTTCCCGCTGCCACTGGAAGTGGTGCCCTTTGCCCTGCCTTGGGTGCTCGATTCCTTGGAAACCCTCGGCGGCGCGCCCGTAGTTCGCCCCAACGCGCAGCTGCCCGACGGCCTCTACCGCTCCGACCAAGGCAACCTGCTGGTGGATTGCCATTTCAATGCCATTGCCGAGCCCGAGCAGCTGGCCCTGCAATTGCAAGCCATCCCTGGCATCGTGGAGCATGGCTTGTTTCTGGGCATGGCGCAGGCGGCTGTAATGGCGCGCGGCGAGCAGGCGGAGGTGCTGCGGCCTGGGGTGGCGGCAGTAGATGCGGGGGCGTTTGCGGAGTTGCCGTAGGCTTGCATCGTTCAGGCGTGGGGCCTCACCCCCTGGCCCCCTCTCCCAGAGGAGAGGGGGCACCGGTTCGGTCACAACGATTTATAGAGAAACAAAAAAGCCCGCAGTTGCGGGCTTCTTGCTGAGTGATTCAGAAGAAAGTGCGGTGCCCCCTGTCCGCGGGAGAGGGGGGCAAGGGGTGAGGTTCCAGTGCGGCGGCTTTAGGCAAGCTCAGTCGCAGCGGCCTCATCCAGAAACCAATGCAACTCCCCAGCACGCGGGGCGATAAGCTGTGCTGGGAATTCTTCTACGTTGCGTGCGTCGCGCAACACGTGATGCACAGCAGCGGCCTTATCGCCCCCATATACTAGAAAGGCTACGGCCTGCGCCAAATTCAGTAGCGGCGCCGTGAGGGTGATGCGGTGCGCGTCCAGCTCGGGCACGAATACCGCGCTGGCGCCCACCGTGGCGTCGTGCAGCACGGCGGTGCGCGGGAACAGCGAGGCCGTGTGCGAATTATCGCCCAAACCCAGCAGCACGAGGTCGAAGCGCGGCTCGGCTTCGCCGAAGAAGTCATTGATAGTGTGGGTGTACTCGGCAGCCGCTTCATCCGGCGGCAGGACGGTGTTCACGGCAAAAACCTGCGCGGGCGCGATGTGCAGCGGTGCCAGCAGGGCCTCGGTGGCCATGCGGAAATTGCTTTGCGGGTCGGTGGCCGGCACGTTGCGCTCGTCGCCGAAAAAGAAGTACACCTGCTCCCAGCGCACCCGTTCGCAGTAAGCCGGCGAGGCCAGCAGCTCGTACAGCTTCTTGGGCGAGCCGCCGCCCGACAGCGCCACCGAAAACCGGCCCCGTGCCGCCGTGGCTCGGTTGGCCAGGGCCACAAACAAATCAGCCAAGCCGTGGAGGACTTCCTCCACGGTGGCGAAAACGTGCAGCTGCGGTTGGCTATTTCTTTCCATTGAGCGGGAGGGTGAACCAGTGGAAGCCGTCGCGGGCAATAAGGGCTTCGGCCGATTCCGGGCCCCAGGAGTCGGCCGAGTAGTTGGGGAAGTTCTGGCTGGTGCGGCCCTGCCAGGAGTGCAGAATGGGCATCACCAGGTCCCAGGCCGCCTCTACCTGGTCGCCGCGCATGAACAGGGTTTGGTCGCCTATCATGGTGTCCAGCAGCAGGGTTTCGTAGGCTTCGGGGGCTTCGTTGGTATAGGTGCCCTTGTAATCGAATACCATGTCCACGGTGTTCAGCAGCATGTCGAGGCCGGGGCGCTTGGCCTGCACCTGCAGCCGGATGCTCATCTCGGGCTGAATGCTGATGATGAGGCGGTTCTGGCGGTGCGACTCGGCGGCTTCGGGCGGGAAGATGAAGTGCGGCACATCCTTGAACTGTATGGTGATGACCGAGGCCGAGCGGTGCAGGCGCTTGCCCGTGCGCAGGTAAAACGGCACGTCCTGCCAGCGCCAGTTGTCCACGAAAAACTTCACCGCCGCGAAGGTTTCGGTGTTCGACGTGGGGTTGGCGTCCTTTTCCTCGCGGTAGCCGGGCACCTTTTTGCCCTCAATCCAGCCGCTTGCGTACTGCCCGCGCACGGTCGATTCGCGCACGGCTTCGGGCGTGAAGCGGCGCATGGCGCGCAGCACGTCCACCTTGCGGTTGCGCACCTCGTCGGCGTTGAAGTTCACGGGCGGCTCCATGGCCACCAGGCACAGCAGCTGCAGCAGGTGGTTCTGAATCATGTCGCGCAGGGCGCCGGCGCCGTCGTAGTAGCCGCTGCGGTCGCCCACGCCCAGCTGCTCGGTCACCGAAATCTGCACGTGTTCGATGTAGTTGCGGTTCCAGAGCGGCTCCAGCAGCGCGTTGGCGAAGCGGAAGGCCATGATGTTCTGCACCGTTTCCTTGCCCAGGTAGTGGTCGATGCGGTATATCTGCTGCTCGGCAAAAATGCCCGCCAGCAGCTTGTTCAGCGCCCGCGCCGATTCCAAATCGTGCCCAAACGGCTTCTCGATGACAATGCGCGTGCGGTCGGGGTCGTCGGCCAGCTTGCTCTTGGCCAGGTTGGTGGCGATGATGGGGAAGAACTCCGGCGCCACGGCTAGGTAGTAAATCACGTTGGCCTTGGCGTTCCACTCTTTTTCCAGCCGTGTAATGTGCTGGCTAAAAACCTTGAAGCTGTCCGCGTTTTTCACGTCGGCCACCTCATAGGTCACGTGCGGGGCGAAGGTGCTCCACACTTCCTTCTTGGGCTTGCCGGTGCGCGAAAACTGGCCGATGTCATTCAGCAGCTTGTCCTCAAATTGCTGGCTGGTGAGCTGGGTGCGGCCCGTGCCGATAATGGCAAATTGCTCGGGCAGCCAGCCGTCCAGAAACAGATTGTAGAGGGCCGGGCCCAGCTTGCGGGCGTTCAAATCACCGGTGCCGCCGAAGATGACGAAGATGGTGGGGTCGACTTGTTTATTGTTGTTCATGCCTAATTACAGGTGCAGTTGCAGAATATGTAAGCCCGTCATGCTGAGCGCAGTCGAAACATCTCTACCGCGAGAGTAAATGATTACGTTGCGTGGTAAAGATGCTTCGACTGCGCTCAGCATGCCAGCCGTTTTAATAGGAGCTTCTAGCTGTTCGGTGTCACGGGCTTTTCGGTTTTCACTTCCTCGCCCACTTCCACGTCCTTTTTATTGGCCGCATCCTCGTGCTCCGGCGTCCACTGCGTGTGGAAAACACCTTCTTTACCAATGATTTCGTAAGTGTGCGCCCCGAAGTAGTCACGCTGCGCCTGAATGAGGTTCGAGGGCATGCGGGCGGTGCGGAAAGAGTCGAAGTAGCTCAGCGCCGAGGAGTAGCCGGGCAGGGCTAGGCCCGCCGTCACGGCCGCAGCTACCACGGCGCGGCTGCCCGGCACGGCGGCGCTCACCACGTTTTTTACCTGCTCATCGAGCAGCAAATGGGCCAGGTCGGGTGCCTTCTGGTAGGCGTTGAAAATCTCGGTGAGAAAGCCCGAGCGGATGATGCAGCCGCCGCGCCAGATTTTGGCAATCTCATCCAGCTTTAAGTTGTAGGAGAAGTCCTTTGACGCCTTCGTCAGCAGCTGCATGCCCTGGGCGTAGGTAATGGCCATGCTGAAATAAAACGCCTGCTCCAGCTGCGCCAGGAAAGCTTCTTTCTCAACCTGAAACGCCCCGGCCGCCGGGCCATACATCCCGGCCAGCTGCTCGCGCAGGGCTTTGTACTTCGACAAGTCGCGCATTGAAACGGCCGTGTCGATGGTCGGAATCGGCAGCTCCAAGTCCATGGCCACCTGTGAGGTCCACTTGCCGGTGCCTTTCGAGCGGGCCTCGTCCTTGATATCGTCGAGCAGCAGGTGGTCGGTATCAGGCGCGATGAAGCCGAAAATGTCCTTCGTGATATCCAGCAAAAAAGACTGCAACCGGCCCGCGTTCCACTGCGTGAATACCTGCCCGATGGCGGCGTTGTCCATCCCAAGGCCGGTTTTGAGCACGGCGTAGGTTTCGGCGATGAGCTGCATGAGGCCGTACTCGATGCCGTTGTGCACCATTTTCACGAAGTGGCCGGCCGCACCGGGCCCGATGTAGGTTACGCAGGGCTCGTCGCCCACGCGGGCCGCAATGGCCTCGAACATGGGCTGCACCACGCGGTAGGCCTCTTTGTCGCCGCCGGGCATCATGCTGGGGCCGAAGCGGGCGCCTTCTTCGCCGCCGCTCACGCCCATGCCGAAGAAGTGCAGGCCCGCCGCCTCCAGGGCCGTGGCGCGCCGCTCCGTGTCGGTGAAGTGGGAGTTGCCGCCGTCGATGATGATGTCGCCGGGGGCCAGCAGGGGCTGCAGTTCGGCAATCACGCTGTCCACGATTTTGCCGGCCGGCACCAGCAGCATCACCGAGCGCGGCGTTTGCAGGCTGTTGATGAAGGGCGTTAGCTCAGAAAAGCCCACTACGGGCTTGCCGGCGCCTTCTTTGGCCAACAGGTCCACTTTGGTGGCGTCTTTGTCGTAGCCGGCCACGCCGAAATTGTGGTCGGCCAGGTTCAGCAACAGGTTGCGGCCCATGGTGCCGAGGCCAATCATGCCGAAGGAATACGCAGGGGAAGTTGTGCTCATGTCAGGTGTTTGTGTGAAAGAGGGCTGGGGTTCAAGGTGCAAACAAGGGTGAAAAGAAGCAGGCCGCCGCTAAAGTTTTGATGAGGGCGGTGGGGGAGGGCGACGGTTTTGGGTGTGGAGCCCTACCGGATACGGGAATCAGGACGATTGGGGCGGGTTCTGGCGGGGGCCTCACCCCCTGACCCCCTCTCCCAAAGGAGAGGGAGCACCGGTTATGCGTAATTGTAGCGTGGACTCTGCGAGTCCGCGTCTTGGCGAAAGATGCTCAATGTTCTGGCAGGCGCGGACTCACAGAGTCCACGCTACAAGTCGCCAGGCTCCCCTCTCCCTTGGGAGAGGGGCCGGGGGGGAGGCCCCACGCCAGAACGAACACACGTCGATAATTCCAGACAAGTAACCTTTTATGATTTTGAAAAAGGTTTATTACTTGATTGTTACGCATGATAAATCAGCCCCAATACCTTCCCTCAATAATTTTTTTTACACCCTCGTGTAACGAATAGCCCAACTCCCGGTACTCCTCTCACCTCACCCCAAAACCTTCACCCGTGACCCTCACGAGTACGAGCGACGAAGAACTGATGGCAGCCGTGCGGGCCGACGACCTCGACCAGCTCGTGCCCTTGTTCGAGCGCTACCACGGCCCCTTGTTCAACTACCTCACCCGCCTCACCAACGACCGCGACCTCAGCGAAGACCTCACCCAAACCGTGTTCGAGCGCATCCTTAAGTACCGCAGCAGCTACCAGCCCACCCAGCCCTTCAAGGCCTGGGTGTACCAGATGGCCCGCAACGTGCACGCCGACCACTGGCAGCGCCAGCAGAAGCTGCGCGTCGCCGACACTGACGTGGAGGACGTGGAGCGCACCGGGGCCCTGCGCGGCGGCGCCTTCTCCCAGATGCGTGTGAGCAACAGCCACGACGACCTGCACGAAGCCCTGAACCTGCTGCCCGTGCCCCAGCGCGAAATCCTGGTGCTGAACCGGTTCCAGGGCTTCGGCTACGAGGAAATCGGCAAGCTGCTGGGCTGCACCGCCGAAGCCGCCCGCGTGAAAGCGCACCGCGCCCTGCAGGCCCTGCGCAAAATCTATTTCGCCAATTAAGTTTATGAAAACGCCTGAACTATCTGCCTGCCACGAGCTTGAAGCGCTGCTGCCGGCCTACGTCGAGCACAGCCTGCCTGCCGCCGAGGCCGCGCGCGTGGCCGCCCATCTGCCCAATTGCCCCAGCTGCCAGCTGCAAGTCACCCAGCTCCGCGCCCTGACCAACGACCTGGACGCCGCCCTGCCCGAAGTGCCCCGCACCGTCCTGCGCGCCAATTTCATGGCCATGCTGGAGGAGCAAAAGCAACTGCTGAAACCCGATGCTGCCGTTGCCAAGCCGGTGGCCGCGCCAGCTCAGCCGGAAGCCAAAGTGGTATCGATGTGGCCCACGGCCGGGCTCAATACCTGGATGCGTGTGGCGGCCAGCATCGTGCTCATTGCCACTGGCGTGTTGCTGGGCCGCAACCTGCACTGGGGCCCGCAGGGCAGCACCGAGGTAGCAACGGCTGCTTCCGACTCCAACCAGCAAACCCACACCCAGCTGGCCCGGGCCCTGACGCCGGCCAACGGCCAAGTGGTATCGGCCAGCGACCGGATTCAGCTGGTGAATAACTCGACCAAGGAAACCGAGCCCGGCGACGCCACCGTGCAGGTGCTGCTCAACACCCTCAACTTCGACCCCAACCCCAACGTGCGCCTGGCCACCTGCGAGGCCCTCTACCGCCTGCGCGCCGACCCGCGGGTGCGCGAAGGCCTGGTGCACGCCCTGAGCGTGCAAACCGACCCCAACGTGCAGATTACGCTGATTGACATGGTGGTCTCGATGCAGGTGCGCCGCGCCGTGCCCCAGCTTGAAAAGCTATCCAAGCGCCCCGACGCCCTGCCCGTGGTGCGCGCCCAGGCTGAGGCTGGCATCGGCAAGCTGATTTAACGCCCGGTCAAAAGACATTTCAACCACCCGCTTTTCTCTCCTTTTTTCTGCACGCGGCGCCGCCCACCCCGGCGCCGCGCTAGGACTTCACTTGCTTAATTTTTACAACCATATGAAAAAGCTCATCCTCTTATCCTTGACGGCCGCCCTCGCAATTCAAACGGCTAGCGCGCAGGAATTCAAGACCAAGCTCGGCGGCAAAGACCGCAAAATCGTGCTCGAAATGCAGGGCAGCGACGTGACCGTGGAAGGCATCGACGGCACCGAGCTGGTGATTAAAGGCAACGGCTTCGAGCCGGCCCCCAAGCGCGCCGAGGGCCTGCACCCCATCTACAACACGGCCGTCGACAACACCAACATCGGCCTCTCGGTGACGCAGACCGACAACACGGTGCGCATTGTGCGGGCCTCGCGCAAGGACGCCAACTACGTGGTGCAGGTGCCCCGGGGCTCTAGCGTGCAATACACCCAAACCAACTGGAACAGCGGCGACTTGGTGGTGCGCGACGTGAGCGGCGCCCTGGAGCTGACCCTCAAATCGGGCGACATCAAACTGACCAACGTGGCCGGCCCGGTGGTGGCCACTACCGTGAGCGGCGACGTGCAGGTGAAGTTTGCGACCCTGCGCCAGGGCCCCAGCTCCATCACCACCGTGAGCGGCGACGTGGACGTAAGCATGCCCCCGAGCACCAAGGCCACGCTGAAGCTGCGTTCGGTGTCGGGTGAGGTGTACACCGATTTCGACCTGAGCCTTGGCAAGGGCGACGACAACATGCGCCACATCGGCGGCCAGGTGGTGGACGGCACCATCAACGGCGGCGGCAACGCGGTGTCGCTTAAGACGGTGAGCGGCGACATCTACGTGCGCAAAGCGAAATAGCCAGACCCCACCTCCGGCCCCTCCCCTCTGGGGGAGGGGTGTGTTCCGAAACATCCCGCGCCTGGCACCTCGTGCTCGACTAGGGTTGTTTTCACAGTCAAATGTGCATTCTGAAACATCCTGCGCCTGGCTCCCCTCCCCTAGAGGGGAGGGGCCGGGGGTGGGGTTAAGCCTTCCACACACCTTCCATCTTTCTGCAAAAACTCCCATGCGCTGCCTCCTATTCTTTCTCTTGCTGGCCCTCACCACAGTCGCCATCCAACCCGCCGCTGCCCAGAAAATTCTCGAAAAAAACGTGGACCTCGCCAAGGGCCAGCGCCTGTTTCTCAACCTGAAGCAGGCCAGCAACATCCGCATCCGGGCCGGGGCGGGCAATAAAGTGACACTCAAAGCTACCGTCAGCATCAACCAGAACCGGCTCAACGACGCCCTGCTGCTAAAGGCGGAACAAAGCAGTGATGAGGTGAAGCTGACTGCGGATTTCGACAAGGAAATGCTGCGCCAGGCCCAACCCGGCGACTGCCCCAGCAGCGGCACGCGCCAAGGCAATGTGTACATGAGCAACGGCCGCAACGACGATGACACCGGCTACCGATTGTGCGCCGACATTGCCTACGAAATCACGGTGCCGGCCGACGTGAATCTGCGCATCTACACCTACAGCGGCAACATCGACGTGGCCGGCCTCACCGGGCCCTTAGAGGCCAAGTCGCTGAGTGGCTTTGTGGACGTGGCCTGGCCCGCCAGCCAGGGCGCCGAGCTAGCCCTGAAAACCATCACCGGCGAGGTGTATACCGACCAGGACATCGCCTTCACCTCAACGCCGAAGAAAAACCCCATCGTGGGCTACCAGCTGCGCGGCACGCTCAAGGGCAGCGGCCCGCTCGTCAAGCTCGAATCCATCAGCAACGACGTGTATTTCCGCAAGCGGAAGTAACCATTCCCAACTTGGGCAGTTTCCCCGCAAAAGGACGCCGGTTTGGCGCCTTGATGGAAGGTTTTTGCCTGAAAATCAAAGGTATAATTTGGATATAAGCAAAAGGGGAAGGGCGCTGTGGCGGCAATTGGTCTGCAAGCCAGCCCGCCTGTGGAAAAGGTTTTAAAGTGGTTTTGGTGAGATGAAACAATACTGAAACCCTGCCCCATCCTTTTGCTTTTCCGGGCCTTTTCGGCCCTGCTTCCGTCGGATTTCTGCTGCTCATTTCTAACCCGACACTCTATGTCCACCACCTTTTCTCTGCGTTTTTTTGGATTGATGTCGCTGCTGAGCCTGGGCTGCCTGACGGCCCGGGCTCAGGGCGCATCTGTAGCTGTAGCGCCCGCCACGGCTGCCACCACCGCGCCCAAACGCCAGCTGGCGGCCCTGCGCATCGCCCAGCCCGTGAAGCTCGACGGCGTGCTCGACGAAGCCGTGTGGCGCGGGGCGGCCGTAACGGGTCAGTTCACGCAACAGCGCCCCAAGCCCGGCGTGCCCGAAAAATTCCCCACCGAAGTGCGCGTGCTCTACGACGACGCGGCCCTGTACGTGGGCGCCGTGATGCACGACGTAGCCACCGATTCCATCCCGCGTGAGCTGACGGCGCGCGACAACACCGGCAACTCCGACTTCTTTGGCATCTTTCTCGATACCTACAACGACCACCTCAACGGCTACGGCTTCATCGTGACCAGCAGCGGCGTGCAGCTCGACTCGCGCTACTCACCGGCTGGCGGCGAAGATTTCAACTGGAACGCCGTGTGGGAAAGCCGCGCCGCCCTGCAAGGCACCGATTGGGTGGTGGAAATGCGGATTCCCTACTCGGCCATCCGCTTCAGCACCGCCGATGTGCAGCATTGGGGCGTGAATTTCATGCGCCAGCGCAAGCGCGACAACGCGGCGTATTTCTGGAACGAGGTGAAGCCGCAGGTCGACGGTTTCGTGAACCAGTGGGGCGAGCTGACCGGCGTGCAGGGCGTGAAGCCGCCGCTGCGCCTCTCGCTCACGCCCTACGTGAGCGGCTACGTGAACGACAACCCGCTAAACGCGGCCGGTACCAAGCGCACCACCACGAGCTTCAACGGTGGGGCCGACATCAAGTGGGGCATCAACGAAAGCTTCACGCTGGATGCCACGCTGGTGCCGGATTTTGGGCAGGTGCAGAGTGACAACCAGGTGCTCAACCTCTCGCCGTTCGAAGTGCAATTCAACGAGAACCGGCAGTTCTTTACGGAAGGCACCGAGCTGTTCAACAAGGGCAACCTGTTCTACTCCAGAAGGGTAGGGGCCACGCCCATCGGCTTTTATGGCGTGACGGCGGGCACGAATGAGCGCATCGTGCGCAACCCCTCCGAAACGCGGCTGCTGAATGCCACTAAAGTATCGGGGCGCACCAGCAAGGGCCTGGGCATCGGTGTGTTCAACGCCCTGAGCAACGACATGTACGCCACCATCCGCAACACCGAAACCGGGCAGGAGCGCGAGGTGCTCACCCAGCCGTTTGCTAACTACAACATCGCCGTGCTCGACCAAAGCCTCAAGCACAATTCCTTCGTCTCGCTCATCAACACCAACGTGACGCGTGCCGGCAGCACCTACGACGCCAACGTGACCGGCGGCCTCTTCCGCTTCGCCAACCCCAAGAACACCTATGCCGTGGATGGCCGGGTGGTGTATTCGCGCCGCCGCGGCACCGAGTTCGGCAGCACCGAGGAAGTGTCGGACCGCGACGGCTATAAGTACCAAGTGGGGCTGAGCAAAATCTCGGGCAATTTCACCTGGGGCTACAACCACGGCATCGAGTCGGACACCTACAACCCGAACGATTTGGGCATCCTGTTCGGCAACAACAACATCACCAACTCGCTCGACCTGGCTTACCGGCGTTACAAGCAGTTCTGGAAGGTGAACAACTTCTACGTGTTTGGCAACGTGAGCCATACGCTGCTCTACAAGCCCACGCTCTACCAGGCTTTGAACTTCTATCTCGGCGCCAACACCACCTTCACCAAGAGTTTCAATCAGTTGGGCTTCGACCTGAACGTGGACCCCGTGACGCACGACTTCTTTGAGCCGCGCACCTACCCGCTGGGCGACTACTACGTGCGTGTGCCCGCCAACACCCGCTTCGTTTTCTTCTTCAACTCCGACTCGCGCAAGAAATTCGCCTTCAACTGGAACGTGGGCACCCAGCAATACGCCCAAGACGACCGCCTGACCAACCGCCCGCGCCGCACCGGCTACAGCCTGGGCGCCTATCCACGCTACCGCGTGAATGACCACCTCACCTTCCGCTACAGCGCGGACTGGAGTCTGCGCCAGAACCAGATTGGCTACGTGAACGGCGGCCTCTCGGCCAGCGAAATCCTCGACCAGCCCTTCACGGGCCAGACGCTGCTGGGCCGCCGCGACGTGGCCACCATCGCCAACGTGGCCTCGGTGGCCTACACCTTCACGAACCGCATGTCGTTCACGCTGCGCCTGCGCCATTACACCAGCAACGTGCGCTACTTCGATTTTGCCACCCTCGGCAAGGACGGCCTCGAAACCCCCGCCGCCTACCAGCGCAACCGCGACAATACATACAACGCCTTCAACGTTGATGCCGTGTATTCGTGGTGGTTCGCGCCCGGCTCGCAGCTGAGCATCGTCTGGAAAAATGCCAGCAACTCCACCCTCCTGGCCGAGCGGGCCACCCCGCAGTTCTTCGACAATTTCAACAACACCATCAACACGCCGCACAATAACTCGGTGTCGGTGAAGGTGCTGTACTACCTGGATTACCTGACGCTGCGGAAGGGACGGGCCGTGCTTCCCAAATAAAAAGGAAGCTGTGTAGACCATGGTCGTTTGCCGGTCGGGCGCCAGGAGCCGTCGAACGGAGTTGGGCCAACGGCGACCGGTCGGACGCCTAGGTCCTCGGACCGGCAAACGGTCGTTGCCTATACCGCTACATACGGTGAATCAGGTATGAAAAAGCCCCCTGAGTTTTCTCAGGGGGCTTTTTTAATAAGTAGATGGTTTGTCGGCTACTACTTGTTCACCATCAGGCGTTGGGTGCTGGTTTGGCCTTTCCCCACAAACTGGCAGAGGTAGAGGCCCGCGGGCCAGGTGGCCGCGTTTACTTCCAGCTGGTACTCCAGGCCACCCACGGCCTCGCCTTCAAACAGCGTGCTCACGAGCACACCCATCTGGTTGAATACCCGCACCGAGGCGGGCATGGTAATGGGCGTCTGGAAATTGACCGTGGTGGTTGTGGCCATCGGGTTGGGGAAGGCCGACAGGACCACACCGGGCGCCGGTGCAGGCATGCCGGCGCAGCTGCCTAGGTAGTCGTTGTGGTTGGAGCCGGGGCCGATGTGCGCCGCTACGGCATTGGGCGAGATGCAGATTTCGTGGCCGTTGTGGCACACCAGCACTTTGGGGTTCTTGGGGTTGTTGCCGCAGCTGGCATTCACCACCGTCAGCGTCACCGTAGCCGAGGCCGTGCAGCCGCTGGCGTTGGTAGCCGTCACGGTGTAGGTGTATTGGCCGGCGGCCACGGGCGCAAATACCGGGTTGGCAATGCCGGCGTTGCTCAGGCCCGCGGCCGGACTCCAGCGGTAGCTCACGCCGCCCACGGCCGTCAGGGTAGCCGTTTGCGGGCCGTAGCCGAGGAAAATGGTGTTCGGCTGGTCCGCGAATACCGGCGCGCTCGCCAGGGTTACCGTCACGTTGGGCGCCCGGAAAGGGGCGGGGGCCGTCAGGATGGCCTGCGTGGTGGCGGTGCAGCCATTGGCGTCGGTGGCCGTCACGGTGTAGGTGCCAGTGGGCACCCCGGTCAGGTTCTGCGTCGAGGCTTGGAAACGGTTAGGGCCCGTCCAGGCGTAGGTGACGGGGGCCACGGCGCCGGTCACGGCCAGCGCAATGCTGCCGGTGCTGCCCGCGCAGGCGGGCTGGGTGGGCGTAGCCACCACGGCCGTGCTGCAGCCCACCACGTTAATCGTAAATGACTGCAGCACGGCGCCGTAGCTGTTGCCGTGGTGGTAAATGTCTTCCGCTGCCAGGGTCACGCGGTGGGCGCCAATCTGGGCCGCGGTGGGCGTGCCGCTGAGCGTGGCCGTGCCGTTGCCGTTGCTCATAAAGCGCAGCCACGAGGGCAGCGTCGCGGCCAGCACATCGAGGCGGTCGCCGTAGGGCAGGTCGGGGTCGGTGGTGGTGATGTTGTACACGAAAGTGCGCCCCACCATCAGCGTCAAGTTGCCGGGCTGCGACGTAAACGACGGCGCCGAGTTAATCAGGAAGTTCAACGTGTGCGTGGCCTGGTCGCCGTGCGTATCGCGGGCCACGAAGGTGGCTGCGTGCGGGCCCCAGTCGGCCAAGGCCGGCGTCCAGCTCAGCTGGGTGCTCACGGGGTTGGCCGCTGCCGTCGGAATGGCGGGCCCGAAGCTGGCGCCGGCGGGCATGCCCGTCACACTGGCCAGGGTCACGCGGTCGGTGGCGTCGGGGTCGGAGGCCTGAATGGTGTAGCGTAGCGCCGTACCGGGCGTCACTTGCACCGTGCTGCGGTTGGCAGGCGTGGGCGGCACGTCGAAGCGCGGGCGCTGAGTCACTTCCACTGTCACCGACGTGACGGCCTGCACGCCGGACAAGTCCTGCGCCACAAAGGTGATAACCGTGGTGCCCAGGTTGGCCGCCGTGGGCGTCCAGGAAAAGGCCGTTTGCACCGGGTTGGCGTTGAGCGGCAGGGCCGGAGCCGTGCTGGCCGCCGAAGGCGCACCATAAGACTGCAGGTTCACCACGTCGCCAGCGTCGCTGTCGAGGGCCCGCACGCTGAAGTTTACCGCCTGGCCGGGCGCTACCTGGTACACGTAGCCGTGGGGCGGCGTGAGGCTGTAGTCGAACATCGGCGGCGTCGAGCTGGCCGTCACTTTCACCAGGAAATCTACCAGGATGCTGGTGCGCCCGTCGCTTACTTTCACCACCGCGTTAAACATCTGGCCCACCGTCAGGCCCACGGTGCTGAAGGACACCACGCCCGTGCTCGGGTTCACGGTCATGCCCGGAGCATTCGCGAAGGGGTTGTTGTTGAAGTCGTTGGGCGTGGCCATCGTGTAGGTGAGGGCGTCGCCATCGGGGTCGCTGGCCGGCAGCCGGAACGTGGCTGCGGTTTGGCCCACCGCCAGGTTCATCACCGGCACCAGCGTCGAAACGGGCGAGTTGTTACCCGAGCCCGCGTTCACCAGCGTGCTCACGTACATCACGCCGTTGGAGTTGTTGGTGAGGGTGCTCAGCCGGCAGCAGTCCGTGTAATAAGACCTGAAATCGCCGGCCGTGGCGTAGGTGTGCGTGATAGTGGCCTCGCCGTAGAAGCTGTCGCCCACCACGTCCACCGACGTCACGCCCAGGTTGATGGTGGCGTTGGTGCCGTCGCCAAATTCCAGCTGGCCGGTCACCACCGACGAGCCCACGGTGGGGTTCAGCCCGCCGAAGCTGGCGCGCCACGCCTGGCTCACCCGGAACTCCACCGTGCGCTTGCTGGGGTCGGTGGCCACGGTGCGCCACGTGAGCGAGCCGTAGCGGAAGTGGGAGGCCTGCGCCGGGGCCGCAGCCCCCAGGCCCAGCAGCAGGCAAAGCACTAGCACCCGCCACCCGGCAAACCGGGACCAGGAGCCCAGCCCCCAGGAACGAGTGTTAAAATTCCTTCCTACAAAGTCAAATTGTTTCATAAGAGTAAAAAATTGGAATTAGGGTGAAATATGATTTTTTAAAGTAAAAGGGAATTAGAAATAGCATTATTGACAAGCAAGTCTGTTTGAAATAATGATATCAATTTCCTTTTTAAATGCCACTATGGCGAAATGGAAGATGTATAATTCAAATTTAGATAAATGTTTAGGCCATGCAAGTGGTTGTAATATAATAATTCATTATTCTTTGGATTAGTATTTCATCCATGGGTTTTGTGCTATTCAGGGTTGGTTTCTGCTGCTCGAGCCTGCATCACGGACGCCGTGGCTGAAACTGGCCGGATTGTTCGACCTTTGCCGGGCGCTTCTTTCTTGCCTCTATGCTGCCCCCCGCTGCCCCCGAACTCCGCACCGTCGTGCTCACGCGCTACGTGACCCCGCTCCGCGAGGGCGGCTCCCTGCCCGGCCTCATGGAAGCCGACGACGGCTTTCTCTACGTGGTGAAGTTCCGCGGCGCGGGCCAGGGCGTGAAGGCCCTCATTGCGGAGCTGATTGTGGGCGAGCTGGCCCGCGTACTGGGCCTGCGCGTGCCCGAGCTGGTGTTTTGTGAGTTGGACGAAAGCTTCGGCCGCACCGAGCCCGACGAGGAAATCCAGGACCTGCTGCAGGGCAGCACCGGCCGCAACCTGGCCCTGCACTACCTCTCCGGCGCCATCACCTTCGATTCGTTGGTGACCACCGTGGAACCCCAATTGGCCTCGCTCATCGTGTGGCTCGACGCCCTGACGCTGAACGTGGACCGCACCGTCCGCAACACCAACATGCTCATGTGGCACAAGGAGCTCTGGCTCATCGACCACGGCGCGGCCCTCTACGTGCACCACGCCGGCCCCGAGTGGGCCGCGCCGCGCCCGCGCCCTTTCCCCCAGATTAAAACCCACGTGCTGCTGCCCCAGGCTACCGAGCTGGCAGCAGCCGACGCCCTGGGCCGCGCCCGCCTCACGCCCGAAGTCATTCGCAGCATTGTGGCGCTGGTGCCCGACGAGTGGCTGGCGCACGCCGCCGGCACGCCCGCCGAGGAGCGCGCCGCCTACGCCGGCTTCCTCGAAGCCCGCCTGGCCCAGTCCGAAACCTTTGTTCAGGAAGCCGAAAATGCCCGCCATGCACTTATTTGAGTACGCCGTGCTGCGCGTGGTGCCCCGCGTGGAGCGCGAAGAATTCCTGAATGTGGGCGTCATCCTCTACTGCAAAGACCAGCGCTTCCTGCAGGTGCAGTGCGCCGTGCCCGAAGCTCGCCTGCGCGCCTTTGCCCCCGACCTGGACTTGGCCGAAGTGGCCGCCCGCCTGCACGCCTTCGAGCGCATCTGCGAGGGGCGCGCCGCCGGTGGCACCATCGGCCAGCTGCCCATTGCCGAGCGGTTTCGCTGGCTCACGGCCACGCGCAGCACAGTGGTGCAGTGCTCGCCCGTGCACCCCGGCCGCTGCCCCGACGCCGCCGAGACACTGCAGCGCCTGCTGACGCAGCTGGTGCGGTGAGGAGGCTCAGGCTGTCAGTTGGAAGCGGCTGAAAGGCTAGTGGGGGAGTATGCCTTTCTCAATGCACAGCAGGCGCACGTCCCAGCGCAGCTTTTCGCTGTTGGCTTGCAGGAAAGCAGCTTTGCAGGGTTGGTCCACGTTGTAAGAAAACAGCTTTCTGTCTATTGGGCCGGTGCGTTGCCATCTCCCTTCAGTAAAGGATACTGGAAAACCTGCAGACCGTCTTCTGTTATAACAGTCCAACACCGAATCAATTAAGCCATCCTTCCGGTTGACCCAGACGGCTATGGTGACCGGTAAGCCGAACGCTGTATTTCCGTAGCGGTAACTGTTATTATAAAAGCGCAGAATTGTTGAACTGGGCCCTGCTAGCTTAAAGCGAAAGCAGGTAGTCAGTGAATCCTGCTTGATGGATTCGAGCTTGCGCCGCACAGCCAGCCACCCCCGCAGCGTGGCCGCCAGCGAATCATTCAGCGGTTCTTTTTTAAAAACGGAGCTGTCGAGTAGGCTGGTGTAGGTGCACCAGAGGGCGGTTTTGTAGTGGGCTTGCTCGTGCGCCGCCACCACGGACGGCGGGTAGACAAATGCAGGGTTGCGGTGCTCGGTACACGCCGCAACACCCGAAGCCAGGGAAGCCGCTATTCCTATTTTTCGAAGCTCCATTAGTGATGTGCAGGAAATGACAACGCTGGATTGTAACGAACAAGTAAGCAGGGTATTATGCTACTTCTTGCCTGTTATTTTGAGTGAAGCAAAGGAAAACTCAGCTGTTTGAAAAAATGTCATATTAGTTATTTTGTTTGGCAATATTTGACTGATAACTTGGCCGGGCTATTCGGCTGACTGGCTGACGCAACCCTGCTTTGCCACTCCACCCGGTAGTACCCACTAGGCTCCCCCCTTGGGTCAAGCCTGCTTCATTTTTCGCTACCATCCCTTTCCGTTTTTTCCTTGCCTGGCGCGAGGCCTTTTCTACCCTTTCATGATGCGGCCTGCCGGGCTTCATCACCCCGGCGCCGTTGGGCGCCCCAATCTGAATCCCGGGCGGCCGATGCTTCCGCTTGGCTCTCAGCTTCATTGCTTTCCTGTGCAAACTGCTTCGCCAGGCAATGGCCGCGCCCGTGTGCGTTCGGGGCGGGGCTCGGGCGGCGGCCGTTGGTGCACCGGCGGCGACTCCGGCCGTTGCGGGGAAGGCAAGTGCCTAGCTATTTCCATGGTTTACACCTTATTCCGACCTCCACATGGCAAACACCTACCAGATTAAACCCGGCGACACCCTCGGCCGCATCGCCGCCGCGCACCAGCTTTCGTTGGCCGACCTGCTGGCGGCCAACCGGCAGATTACCAACCCCAACAGCATACAGGTAGGGCAGATTATCAACCTGCCGGTTCCCGCTGCTACGCCAGCTTCGGGCACCGCCAGCAGTGGAACAGGCGCGGTAAACCTTGACGCGCTGAAAGGGCATATCAAACCCGAGGTGTTGGCACAAATTCCGGCGATAATTGACCGGTTCAAGATTAATACGCCCCTGGTAATGGCGCACTTTCTGGCGCAATGCGCGCACGAAAGCTGCGATTTCACTGCCGTGAGCGAGAACTTAAACTACTCGGCCGCAGCGCTGAAAAGCACTTTTGGCAAGTACTTCGCCACGGATGCCCTACTCGCCGCCTACGCCCGCAAACCCGAAGCCATTGGCGCCCGGGTGTATGCCTTGCGCAACGGCAACGGCAACGAAGCCTCTAAAGACGGCTGGAACTTCCGGGGACGCGGCTTCATTCAGCTGACCGGCAAATCCAACTACGCGGCGTTTGCCAAATTCGTCACCGATAACATCCTGGCCGTGCCCGACCTGGTGGCACAAAAATACCCCCTGCTTTCAGCAGCTTGGTTTTTCCACGACCGAAAGCTTATTGAAATGTCAGCCCTGGGTGCAACCGATGACGTGGTAACCAAAGTGACCAGGGTGGTGAATGGCGGCACCAATGGCCTGGCCGAGCGCATCAAATACTTTAAGACATACTACGCCCTGCTGCACCAGTAGCACAAAGTACGGGCACCTGGCCCGGCTGGCTATCTGACTTCTTTCGGGCAGGAGGCGGCCCAGCGTTTTTTGTTGGCGCGCCGTATGCAGCCCGGGTCGGCCGCTCGTTCACCTTATCCGAAGCGGCGGCGCTGCTTCGCCTTGTATATGAAATGTGCTTCTCTGTTGTTTGTTTGCGCTTTGGTCACGGCTTGTGGCTCGGAGCAGAAACCCCCGTCCACGCCGCCGGCTGCCGCCCGGCCAGCGCCGGCCGCTGCCACCACTTACCAGCGGCTGCAAGGCAAGTGGCAAAGCACCACCGACGCCCGAAGCGTGATTGAGCTAAAGGAACACCAGTACATCGATTACTACGATGGAAAAGAAGTTGGCGCTGCTGCTTTCATCCTCGACCGGGCCTGCCCCCAGGAAGCCGGAGCCGGGCACCCCGGCGACAACGAAAAATACCTGGTTCAGCCCAAGGAAGACATGTGTTGGGAGATAGTGGGCGTAGACGATGTGGGCCTGGAGCTGAGCTACACCGCCCGCGGCAACACCTTGAACTACCGCAAAGTCAAATAAGCCCACTCCGGACGCTGAAGGCGGCGCCCGGCGCGGGCTATTCGATGGCCGCCGCCACCTTGCGGCGAAGCATAATCAGCGCGTCCTGCTGCTGGGCGGGCGAGAGGGCGGCCAGCGGCTGCTCCACGTCATTAAGCGAAAGAATGGCCTGCAGGGGCGATTTTAGCCACTCGTCGCCTTCGAGCAGCAGCCACAGCAGCCGGCAGGTGCCCTGCTGGTGCTTGGCCAGCAGCCGCGGCAACTCTTCGTTTTGAATGAAGGTGGAAGCGAAAAAAGCATTGCTGACGATGAGGATGGCCACCGGTGCCTTGTCGATGGCCTCACTGATGTGCCGCTGATACGCGTCGCCGGGCTGCAGGCGGAAGTCGTCCCACACGGCCAGCTGGGCCCGGTGCTCTAGGGGGCGCAGGGCGCTGCGCAGCTTCAGCAGCCACTGCCGGTCTTCGTGCGCGTAGCTGATGAAGATGGGCGGCTTGGCGTCGGTTTTCGGGGCAAACTGGGCTTGCAGCAGGCGCATCAGGCCGCTGGCCAACTGGCGCGCCTGGGCTGCGTCGTCGGCCGGCTGGGCGAGGGTGGCTTCAAAGTCGGTGGCCGTGAAGCCTTGGTAGGGAAACAGCTCCCAGCGGGCCACACAGTCGGGAAACACCGCGGCGGCGTCGCCTCCGGTGCAGGGAATCGGAAACACGGGGCGTTGCTCCTGGGTGGCGTACCAGAAGGTTTCGCGGGTGCCGCCTTCGCCGCCCAGCAGCACCACGGCATCGGCATACTTGAGGGCTTCTACCCACTCGCGCACCCCCGTGGGCACCTCGATGAGGTAGCCGCCCTGAAAATCGGGGTAGCGGGCCTGGGCCGGGTACACCGCCGGCCGGCTGTCGGCCACCACCTGGATGAGGTAGTCGGCCAAGGGCAGCTGCCGTGCCTCCAGTGCCCGGGCGTAGCCCTGCGCCACCAGGTAGTCGACGCCCGGCCAGCCGCCCACCACCAGGCCAAAGCCTTGCTCAGCCAAGGCCTGGCCCAGGGCCTCGGCCAGCAGCAATACGGAGTTAGGCAGGCCCTGCTGCCGGCCCGTGCCCGCCACCAATACCCAGCGAAGTACTTCCATCGGTTAATGCGGCTTAAGCTGCGCTGGTGATAAACTGCAACGGATTGGTAGCCAGTAATTCGTTTAGCTTGGCCAGCTGCTCCTCGGTGCTGGCTTTCATCCACAGTTCCGGGGCCAGGGCGTAGGCTTCCTGCAGCGTTTGGTTGCCCTGCTCGGGCTGCCCCAGGCCGAGGTAGGCCTCGCCCTTGCTGGCCAGCACCCAGTAGCGGTTGGCGGCGTCCTTTTGCTGTTCCGGCCCGGCTGCAGGTTCGCCCAAGGCCTGGAAAGCGGCCTGGGTGGCCAGCCATTGGTCGCAGAGTGTAATGACTTCTTTGCGCACCCGCTGGGCCTGCACGTAGTCGGCAATGGCCTCGGCGGCCGACGCCGTGGGCTCGGCCGCCCGCGCGTTCAGCAAAAAGGCCAGGTTGATGCCGTTGTAATAGTCGTTGCGCAGGTAGAAGCCCCGCTCGTAGGCCCGCACGGCTTCGTCCAGATACCGCGCGCGGTCGGCCGCCTGCTCCGCCGCGGGCTTGGCCTTGGTCAGGTCCCACAGCCGCTTGTGAATGCTGCCCCACATGCCCAGGGTTTCGGTGTCGTTGGTGGTGGCCGGCGTCAGGGGCACCAGCAGCGCCCGGGCGTCCAGGAGGGCCTGTTCCGGGCTGGGCTCTTTGCTTTTGTAGGTAGCCAGGGCCAGCTGCTGCAAAATGTAGGGGTCCTCGCGGTCGTCCTGCGATAGCTGCACGGTGGCCGTTTGGCGGGCTTCTGCCCGGGCCTGCGCCTGGTTTTCGCGCACCACTTCCAGCAGCACCTGCATCTTAAACCACTTGCCTTGCTTCTGCGCCGCGCTTACCCGGTTCATCAGGGCCATGTGCGTTTGCTTGCTGGCAGCGGTTGATACCGCGGCCAGGTTGCTGGCGGCGGCCATGGTGATGAGGGCGGCTTCCTGCACTTTCTTAAGGGCCGGCGGGGTAAGGTCCAGAAAAGTATACACCGGGCTGTCGCGGCTCACGGGGTCGTTAGCCAGGATTTGCTCAATGGCGTCCGTCAGCATGGCCTGAAAGCGGCGTGCCTCCACGGCGTTGATGTCTTCGCCCAGGTGGTGGTACTGACGCACGGCCACGTGGTTGATGTCGAATGGAAAGGCCTTGATGCCGTCCTCGGCAATGATGATGGTGGTTTGCGGGCGCAGCGCGTGCCGCACGCCCAGCTCATAAAAGGCGTTTTTATTCGATGTAGATAGGTCGGCCACCACCACGTCGGCGTTGAGCAGGTGTTCGTACATGGGCACGTCAATCAGGCCCGAATGCACGATTTCATCGGCCCGAATGCAGCGCAGGCCGGCCGCTTCCACCGCCGGCTTTATCATGTTTTTGTAGGAGACGTCCAAATCCAGCAGGCGGCCGGTTTCGAAGGTCGGTCTTCTTGCCAAAGCCCATCACCACGAAACAGGTTTTTTGCTTTGGAGCAGGGGCGGTTTGTGCCATGTAAGGTGCCAAAAAAGAAATGAGGTAGCGAAGGAAAAGGCGGCTTTCCGGCAAGCCCGCCGCGGGGGCTACAGCTGCAAAAACGCTTGGTAGTGCGCCAAATCAACTTCTTTGGCCACCGCCTGGCCCACTTCCTGCAACTGGCTGATGTACTTCACCGAGTCCATCTGCTGCACCGTGGCGGGCTCGATGTGCGGCAAACCCAGGGCGTCGAGGCCCTGGCGCGAAAGGTCGGCGTTGTAGCGCAGGTAAGTGAAGTGCTTGCCCGGCAGCGAGCCCGGGCCGATGTCGCCCTTCAGGTCCATCACCTCCTGGTCGATTTCGCCGCCGTGCAGGCAGCGGCCAAACACGCGGCAGAGCATGTCTTGCTCGTTCGAGGCCGCGTACATCAGGGCCGAGGGCAGCGAGCTGGCGTTGTAGAGCAGGTTCATCTGGTCGGGGCTGAGGTGGGCGTTGGCGTCGGCCGCCGCGCCCGTGCCGATGGATACCAGCAGCATCTTGTCTTCGCCGGTGGGCCACTCCAGCCGGTAGGGCTTGAGGGTGGCCATGAGGAAAAGCTGAAACGCGGGGTTGTTGTACATGGTCACGCCGCCGTCCACGAACACGAATTCTTCCTTGCCCACGGTCACCACCTCGGGCGGGAAGTAGGTGGGGGCCGCCGTGCTGGCCCGCACCAGCTGCCACAGCGGCAGGCGCAGGTTGCAGTAGTCTTCGGCGCTGTCGTTGAACTTGGCGGCCGGGTTGTTCGAAATCGGCCAAGCCGAGTCGGTGCTGGCGTTGCGCAAGATGACCAGTAGGTAGGTTTGCAGGGCCTGGCTGCCCAGCGTGGCTTCCGGCTCGCCGCTGCGCTGCCGGATGACGTCCTGCAGCTGCTGGGCCAGGGCGCCGTCCTTGTACTTGTTGCGCAGGTAGCGCTGAAACAGCCCCGCTTTGTCGAACATGGCCGGGCCGCTGGCCAGGTAAAAGCTGCGGATGTCCGTCACGCGCATGCCTAAACTCAGGCAGGTGGCAATGATGGCCCCGGTGCTGGTGCCGGCAATGTAGTCGAAGTAGTGCGCGAGCACGAAGTCGGGGCCCGCGCCCAGGCGCTCCTGCAGCTGGCGTTCCAGCTCGGCTAGAATTTCCAGGGTGATGGTGCCCCGGATGCCGCCCCCGTCGAGGGACAGCAGCTTGCGCGGGCCGGTTTTGGCGTTTTTGTCTTGAATGGCCATGGGTAAGGAAGTTGGTTGAATAGTGGGAGACTTAGTCGTATTCGGCCGGGCGCGTCAGCTCGGCTTCGTCGTACTCGCGCCAGCCGTTGTTGGGGCGGTGGTCGTTGAGGTGCGCGATGCCGACCAGGATGGTGTTGTAATAGATTTGCCGGGAGCGAGCGGACGTGTAATCCGGAATTTGCTCCTTGGCACTGCCGGGGATATTGGTGAGGCCGTAGCCCCGGCACACCGCCATCAGCCAGTCGCTGGTGTTGGTAGCGCTCAGGATTTCATTATAGCCCAGCACCGACAAAAACAGGTTTTCGAAATACCACCCCACCGCCCCGACATCACCCATGGTCCAGTACGACAAGGTGATGACAATGGCAGGGGTCGAGAAGTCGCTGCGGCTTGCTTGTTTGCTGCTGGCCGCATTGTATTCCTGCTCGAGGGCCGTCAGCCTATCGAAGGCCTTGCTTCGGCGGTCGTTGATAAGCATGGCTTGCTCGCCGGCGCGCAGTTTGGTGGCCATTTCCAGCGGTTCGCCCAGCGCGTGGGCAATGTCGAAGGCTTCATCCAGCCGGCCCTCGCGGGCCACCGCCGCGGCCAAATCGGAAAAGGCGATTTGCAGCGGGAGCTCAAACTGGGTATGCGAAAATTTGGCCAGCGCCGGTTTCATGCGCGCGGCCAGCTGGTGCGTAGCCACGCTGTCCTGCAGGCGGCTATGGTTTTGAAGTGCCGACTCAATGCTGAGCAGCAATTCGTTGCGCTGCCGGCGGTCGCTGTCGGCGGCCGTGCCCACCCGGGCAATGGCCCGCATCCAGGCCAGGTTCGGCACATACTCGGCGGGGCGGGCCAGGGCTTCGATGTAGAGCGACCGGGTGCGGGTGGCGGAAAACCGGTCAGGAAAGGCCGCCTCCACAAAAGCCAGGCTGTCGAGGAATTGCAGCGCCACCTTATCGTGCTGGCGGGCCGCCCGCGTTAGCTCGTAGTGAAAAAACGCATCGAACGGGCAGGTGTAGTAGGTCTCAAAATTGAGGGTTTTGGGACGGATGGGCAGCCGCAGAAACGTGAGCGGGTTTTGGAAACCCATGGAAGCCTGCGTGGTGCCCGTGGTGCGCGGCAGCTGCTGCGGCAGGCCCAGGTTCCATTGCCGCGAGTTGATGACTTGTGGGGTGTGGGCCGAACTGCGTTCGTAGAGCGCGGCCTTGCCCTTCGGGTGCAGTGGAAGGTGCCGCCCCAGTTCCTCGAACGAAGCGCTGAACCTGCGGAATGCCACCCGGGCCCGCGAGGTATCGTGCCGAATTTCAGCCAGGTACACACCGTGCATCTTGGCCAGAAATGCCTCCAGAAAGTTCTGGTTGCGCTTGATGTAATAGCCTTCCGGGATGGCGTTGGCCAGGTCGTGGTCCTCGGTTTCGACGAAGATGGACTCTCGCCGGGCCACGTCCGGCACCGATTTCAACAGGGCGTTCCAGGCCACGTCGCGCGTGGCAACGGGCAGGGCAAAGCTGACCCGGTCGCCGCTGAGGTAGCCCGGCTCGTAGCCCGTGGCGCGGGCTTGCTTTTGGTAATCGGCGTTGCGGTCGCCGGCCGATTGATTGGCGTCGAAAATGTCCTGCGTCGGCTGCACGCTGAGCAGGCTGTACACCAGGCAGGCGTAAAGCTCGTTGAAAGAAAACCCGCCCGGCCGGGCGCAAGCGGCCAGGATGTCGTGCAGATTGCCCGGCGTCAGCCGCTGGTATTTCACCAGATAGGGCAGCAGGGCAATGCCGCTGCTGACGTCAATAAAGTCGGCTTTTTGCTGCGCCATCACCGCCAGGCACTTACGCATCGACTGCGTGCTGTCGAGGGCGGCAAAGACGATGGCCGCCATGGGGTAGCCCCCGCTGTTGGTGGTTTGGCCGGTGCGGTAGTTCGAGACGGTGGGCGGAAAGAAATGCTGAAACACCTGCTTCTGCGGGCCAAACGGGCTCAGGCGGCCAAGAAAAGCCAGGCTATCGGAGCGAAACTTCCCCTGGGCCAGCAACACGCGCAGGCAAAAAGCCAAATCAACCGGGTTGGGCGCCGGACCCGTGGTATCGGCTATTTCCCGCTGCAGGTGCGTGCGCAGGTACTGCAGCCGGCGCTGCTGGTCGTATCGGAAGCCGCGTTCTTCGGCCGAGTCGGTGTAAACTTTGGGGTGCTGTGCCTGCTGCTTCAGGTAGTAGGCAAAGGCCATGACGGTGCGCGCCGTGAGCACGGCATTGCGCCAGCGCGTTTTGCTGCGGGTCTTGGGCGTTTCGCCAGAAGCCGACGGCTTCGCCAGGGACCTCTCCAGCCGGGCATTCAGGTCCTTGAGTATTGGCCTGATTTGCGGATTTTCTGCCCCCACCGAATCGTACGACATGTTGTCGACGCAGGCGTACATGCTCAGCTCGATGTTCAGGGCCAGCGTGTCGTTGGACAGCGCGTTGAGCAGCGGCTTAAACTGGTAATCTTCCGGCCGGTCCTTGCTTAGCCAGGGCCGGTACATGTGGTGGCTGACCCGGTCGGCGTTCAATATGAAACGGGCCCGGTCCGCAATGTCGACAAAAGACGATTGAAAATCTGGATTCTCAAGGCCTTCCCGCACGATGGAATAGGCCACGTAGTCGCTCTGCACCGTCCGGAAGTGCCAGGCTTGCCGGCCCAGCCAGCCCAGCAGGGCCAGCACCAGCACGGCTGCCGCCAGCCGCCACGGCCCGTAGCGCGCTACCACCAGCGTGAAGCGCAGCCGCCGCTTGCTGGCGGCCAGAAAGCGCGTCAGCACGTTGTTTTCGGCCGCCATTTGTGCGGGCGTTGTCGCGCCCTCGGTGCCGGCATTGAGGTAGTAGGCCAGCCAGTTGGCCAGCCCTTTTTTGCCGGCGTGCCACTGCGAAAAGAACGTGTACAGGCCAATGGGCAGCAAAAAGTCCTTGCTTTCGGCGTTTTCCTGCCAGCGGCTGCTCTGCTGCATCAGGTTCTGGGCAATGCGCACGTCGGTGGCTTCGTTGCGCGCCCATTCGGCCAGGTGGCCCCAGTTCCGAATCAGGCTCTCGTGGCTGATGTCAAGCACGGTGTCGGGCGGAAGCACGGCGTGGCCGTCGCCGGCCGGGCCCAGAAACGGGGAAAGGAACGTGGTTCCCTCTTCCCGGAACGGGCGCAAGATGCGGCACACCACCGGCCAGGGCAGGGCCTCATCGGCCAGGATGGCCGTGATTTGGGCGCCGGTCAGGCGGTTGCGCACCACGCGCTTGCCGTCGGTGCGCGTCAGCACCCGAAAGGTTTGCTCAATGACCCGCTGGGCCGTGCCCGGCGGCAGCGGCGGCGAGAATTCGCGGTTGTAGAGGTCGTTGGCGTCGGCGAAAAGCTGGTTGGCGTGGGCATCGAGCACGTTGCGCAGCCCCGGGTTATCCAGCAAAAACGCCCGCTGCGGCTCGGTGAGCGTGGCGCGCCACTGCGCAAACCGCGCCTGGTTTTCGGGCGGCAGCTCGTCGGCCAGCCCGCCCACCATGGCGTAGTGCAGCAGGTCCATCTCCTCGCGGCCCTGGTCGGCGGCCAGCCAGATGCGGCGCAGCGCGTGCTGCAGCACCGGCAGCTGGTCCTGGCCCTGGCCGATGTCGTAGAGCAAGCGCTGCACCAGCCGCTCGCTGATGCGGTTGCCGCTGAGCAGCGCCGGCTCCCGGATGACCTCCAGGAATTCTTGGCGCAGCAGCCGGGGCACAAAGTACTGGCTGGCGCCCACCTGTTCAATCAGCCCCCGAAATTCGGCGCACTGCCCCACAAAGTCGGAGCGCATGGTGCACACTATGTAAATGGGCAGGTTTTGGGCCTGGGCCAGCCGGGTGGTTTCCAGCAGCAGGTTCACCACGGTTTGGGCGGCGGTGTTGGGCTGGTCGCCGTCGTAGTTTTCGGGGTTGGTGAAGAACTCTTCAAACTGGTCCACCACCAGCAGCAGGTTGGCGGCCTGCCGTTGCTGCTGGCGCTGCTCGGCGGTCGTGGAGCCTTCGGCCGGCGCGTCGGGCAGATGCAAATCCGAGGCCTGGTAAAGCTGTACCAGCGCCGAAAACCCGCGTTCCAGCTCCGTCTCCACCGAGCCGGCGCTGGGCAGCCGCAGGGCCGAAGCCACGGCCTGAGCCAGGTTGCGCAAGGGGCTGCGCTCGGGGCGGAAGGTAGCCACGGCCCAGTTACTGTAGCGGGCCCGCATGAAGCCCGCCCGCACCTCGGGCAGCATGCCGGCAAACACCAGCGACGACTTGCCATCGCCCGAGGCGCCGGTTATCATCACAAACCGCTGCTCCACCAGCAGGGCCAGGCACTTGGCCACGTGGCTTTCGCGGCCGCGGAAGTAGATGGCCTCGTCCTCCGTAAAAGTGCGCAGGCCGGCGTAGGGGCAAATAGGCTCATCAAGCCCCAGCAATGCCGCCGCGGAAGTATCAAAAGCTTCCATCTAAGCGGGCGTGTTGAGTCGCTGAAACACCCGCTGTACTTCCTCGCTCACGCCCTGGTGGGGCTGGATGCGCGAAATCACCTTCGGGGCCTTGAAGCTGTGCAGGCTGTTGTGCTCAGGGTCGTCTTCGCCCAAAAACAGGATG
Organism: Hymenobacter monticola; assembly: GCF_022811645.1. Lineage (NCBI taxonomy): Bacteria > Pseudomonadati > Bacteroidota > Cytophagia > Cytophagales > Hymenobacteraceae > Hymenobacter > Hymenobacter monticola. The sequence continues at coordinate 2,522,835 of NZ_CP094534.1, forward strand.
GGCGTGGGGGAAGCCGCGCCGCCCACCAGCTGCCATACCTGCTTCACAAAAGGCAGGGCCCATTCGGCGCTGTGCTTGAAATACACCACGGCCAGCTTGCTCTTGGGAATGGCATTCACCGTTTTCTCTTTATAAACCTCGGCGCTGTCGGGCTTGATGGTGAGCATGTCCAGCGTAAACGCCTCGCCCAGCTGGTCGGTAATTACATCGGCCTCGTTGCTGTCCAGCGCGTTGAACACGAAGCAAATGTCCGTGTCTTTCTCTAAGGTTTTGGGCGGCGGAGCGGCTTGTACCAGCATATTGCGCAGGTCTTCCACCACTTGCTGGGCATTGGTGGCGTTGCTGAAGGTGCACTGTGCCGTAAGCTCGTTGCGAATCTTGCTCACAAAGGCCTGCTGGTCGGCGTTGATGTCAGTGCCTGGGTCGGGGCTGAACCACACAAACTGCCGGAAAGTGGGCCGCCGGGCGGCTTCCAGCCGGGCCTGTTCGTAAGCGTATTTGGGCAGCGAGTTGGATTCGTCGTCATCGAAGCGCCGGCCAAAATCGTTGCCCAGCAGGTGCAGCGAGCAGGCCGCCTCGGCCAGCCCCTCCTGGGTGCGGCGCCGGAACTCGTCCTCGTCGGTGGGGCAGTCGGTGGCGGGCACCACCCGCAGGCCGGCCTTGGCGCACACCAGCGCCAGCTCCTCGCGCCGCGCCTTGAGCTTGCTCGACGTGGCCCAGGCCAGAAACACCACCGGGCCGGCGGGCGCTGCCACGGCGGGTGCCGCAGGCGCAGCGGGCGCCAGGCTGGCGGCCCACGCCGCCGGGGGCAGGGTAGCGGCCGGGGCCGGGCTGGTTTGCTGCCCCGCCACGGCCGGGCCCGCCGGTTGCGACTTGGCCGCGGCCGCCGTCACCAGTTCCTTGATGGCATTGGCTACCTTGTTCACCTGGTCATCGTAACGTCGCCCCACTTCCGGAGCATCGGCAACGCGCAACGGCCGGTTCACGCCAACCTCCGGCGACGGGTACACGAAGTCGATGGAGCGTAGCTGCCCGCCCAGGGTTTGCTCCAGCAGCTGCTGGTCCTGCGGGTCGAGGTTGTGCAGGCGCAAGGGGAGGATGCGGCTGGCCACCCCGCCGCCTGGCAAGCTCAGGTTCAGGCCCAAGCGGTCGGCGCTGGCCTTGTGCAGAAAAGGCAGGAACTCGCTCTGCCAGGAATACCGCTCGGGGTCGCAGTACGTCATCGACACCAGCGGCAGCAGAATCACGGAGCTAAGCACGCGGTGGTCGAGACTGGCTTGCACCAGGTGCGTGTCGCCAAGGCCATCGCGCGGGTCCTTGTCGTAATATATGCTCAGCGGTTGCTTGATGATGGTGCGCAGCTCGTTTTGCAGCCGGGTGATGAACTCGGCCATCCACTCACTATCGTTGTGCCGGTAGCTGATGAAGATGTCGTATTCGTAGTCGGGAAGCAGGGCCGCCATAAGGGAAAGGAGTGGGTAGAAGTAGCTCGCCGGCCGCAATTTATCCCGAAAAGCGCAATAGATTTTTGCGCTAAACGCCGCTTGCGCGCCTCAATTATTGCTTTATAAAAAGCGTTTTTGCAAGCGCAGGGAAAGGAGCCCAGCAGCCGTTCCTGTTAGCTGGCGCTGTTGCTCTTCCGGCCCCACCGGCCCGGACTTGTCCGGGTAGGTGACCAAAGCCGCGGGTGCCGCTCCCAACAACGACACCTGCGGCACCTTCCCGACTTTGCGCGGGTAGAGCGGCGCCGTTATCCAATTGCTGCTTCGCGAGTCTGTTGCCACGCTGCGGCCCAGGGCCGCCATAACCTGCCCCAACGCCGCATCGGCGGCCGAAGGAAGCTCTGCCGAGGCCCCAATTGCTAGCCACACAAAGTCGCAGGGCCTGATTTCCAAGCCACCGGGTAGCGCCTCAACGGAGGCGGTATCGGCAGTGGTAGCTAGCCTGACGGCATTGCGATTTTCAAATTTGAGTTGCAGCGCATCGGCGGTAGAAGTCGGCAGCATAGTAGAAATGCACTGATTTTGAAGGGCGAAGACACAAGGTTACACAGTATTTGCCGATTTAGTATAATTTATTAATGGTTTTTTCAAACCAATTTAACAGCGCGTCAGCATTGAAACGTTGATGCCATTTTGGATGAGCTTGTAAGACCAAGTATTGGTTTTGATGCGTTCAGCAACCGGCTGGCAGCTGTTCCGAGGCACAACTGGCAGAAGGTGCCGAACCTGCGCAGGCTTCTTGTGCTCGGTCAGATATCATTCGGCAGCAACACATCTGCAAGGCCCAAATCAGGTCGTGCATTTTGGCCGCATATCCGGGCCGCGCTGGAAGTAGCTTTTCACGACCGATACAGCCAATGCCCAGGCGAGGCCTGCGGCGGAACAAAACATTTTAAACGCAAAAAAGCCCCAAATCAGGCGATTCGAGGCTTTTAATTGAATTCTGCCAGGCAGAAGGTGGAGATGCAGGGATTCGAACCCTGGTCCAGACAAGGAAATCAACGTGCTTTCTACGTGCGTATCCAGACTTGAATTTTCGAGGAATCTCAGGCGTCAGTCAGGCCCTTGAGCTTCCCTTAGCTGCAGTTGGGTTTCGCCCCCGCATCACAGCTCTGCGAAGGCTATTTTCTACTTACGACGCTCCGAACTCCCAGGTGTAGAAACTTACCCGGGCGGAACGATGACGTTACCTAATTCTAAACTAGGCAGCCATGGCGTACGAATAGTCGCCGGTTGTTTTTCGATAGATTTTTTGACAGGAGAGCTTCCATCAACTCCTGGCACGCTTACCCGCAATTTGCGCAAGCTGTCAATTCCGGTCATCCCCAAATGGTAAAGAACGAGTTCCGCCGAAGCAGGCCGCGAAGGTACGCGGTTCGGGATAGAAACGCCAGGGGAGGAGGGAAGGTTTCTTTTTTCGCCCCTGTATTTGCCCTGCTTATACCTGTCATCCTGAGCGCCGCGAAGGACCTTATCACGGCTGAACGATGGGCGGCGACTCTCTTGTTGATGAGAAAAGCAGGTTGGATTTCTACTGCAAACTGTGCCAGCGTAATAAGGTCTTTCGCTGCGCTCAAGATGACAGATGGGGTCCAAACTGCTTCCAAAGCCGCCCATTTCTGGGTAACTTTGTAGACAGAACTTATGGATAATTTCGTCGTTTCGGCCCGCAAGTACCGTCCTTCCACGTTTCGCAGCGTGGTGGGGCAGCAGCACGTCACCACCACGCTGCAAAACGCCATTCAGAGCCACCACCTGGCCCAGGCGTTCCTGTTTTGCGGCCCGCGCGGCGTAGGCAAAACCACCTGCGCCCGCATCCTGGCCAAAACCATCAACTGCACCAACCTCACGGCCGAAACCGAGGCCTGCGGCACCTGCGCGTCGTGCGTGGCCTTCCAGGAAAATGCTTCGTTCAACGTGCACGAGCTCGACGCCGCCTCTAACAACTCGGTGGAAGACATCCGCTCGCTGGTGGAGCAGGTGCGCTACGCCCCGCAGGCTGGCAAGTACAAGATTTACATCATTGACGAGGTGCACATGCTCTCGAACGCGGCCTTTAATGCGTTTCTGAAGACGCTCGAGGAGCCGCCGAGCTACGCCATTTTCATCCTCGCCACCACCGAGCGCCACAAGATTATTCCCACCATCCTGTCGCGCTGCCAGATTTTCGATTTCAGCCGCATCAAGGTGGAGGACATGCGCGGGCACCTGCGCTACGTGGCTACCCAGGAAGGCATCACGGCCGAAGACGACGCCCTGCATCTGCTGGCCCAAAAGGCCGACGGCGGCCTGCGCGACGCCCTGTCGATGTTCGACCAGATGGTGACCTTCGGCGGCAACAACCTCACCTACAAGGAGGTGGTGCAAAACCTGCACATCCTCGACTACGACTACTACTTCCGCCTTGTTGACAGCCTGCTCACCGAAAACCTCTCGGCCGCGCTGCTCTTGCTTGATGAGGTGATGCAGAACGGCTTCGACCTGCACAACTTCGTGGTGGGCACCGCCGAGCACCTGCGCGGCCTGCTCGTGTGCAAAGACGCCGTGACCGTGCAGCTATTGGAAGTGTCCGAAGGCATCCGGCTGAAGTACGTGCAGCAGGCCCAGGCCGCGCCACTGGCCTTCTTGCTTTCGGCACTCAACCTCATCAGCCAGTGCGACCGGGAGTTTAAGCAAGCCAAAAACCAGCGTCTCCACGTGGAGCTGGCGCTGATGAAGCTGGCCTATCTGAATGGGGCCGTGCAGTTTGTGCGCGAACTCAGCCCCGCTAACGGCGAGGCTAAAAAAAAAACTAGCAGCCTGAGCGACGGGGCAGCGCCAGCGCCGGCCAGTAACGGCAGTTATGGCGGAAGCAGCAATGGTCACGCCCAGCCCGCGCCCGTGAATTCTCCCGCAGCTTCTCAAGCTGCTTCAGTGGCTTCGGCAGTACCCGCCCCAGTCGTTTCGCACGCCGCTCCTGCGGCCTATGCTACCGAGTCACCGGCTGCGGCTTACACCGCTGCCCCGCGTCCGCCCGCTGCGCCCGCACCCCTGCCCATGCCGGCCGCGCCCGTGGCCACCGGCCCGGCCCCGGCCGACGGCCCCGACCCGCTGCCCGTCGAAAACGGCGTGGACGAGCTGCACGAAACGCCCAGCATCGAGGACGACCCAGCGGCCCCCGTCACCGAGCGCCACCAGATGCGCGACACGCTGCCGCACGTCGAAATCGGCGTGCCCAGCTTTGAAGGCATCGAGCCCGCGCCACGCCCCACGCCGCAGGCGGCTTTCGCCAAAATTCCCAGCTTGGCCAGCAAGATTCCGAGCCTGAAAGACCTGAGCAGCCGCAACGCAGCCGCCAGCCAGGCAGCCAAAGATGCGGCTGCCTTGGCCGAGCCGCAGCACAGCGGGCCCGTGGCCGCCACCGACCCCGCCCTCCTGCAACGCGTGTGGAAAGAATTGGCTGAAGAGCGCAAGGCCCAGGACCGCATGAGCGAATTTTGGGTGCTGAACCGGCCGATATCGGCCAACGAAGAGCACGTTATTGATTTGGCCGTAGACAACCCCATTCAGGTCGACCAGTTCAATGAAATGCGCGTCGAGTTTCTGGCCGACCTGCGCCGCCGCACCGGCAACTCACGCCTCAACGTGCTGCCCTTCGTAACCACCGCCGCGCCCACGGCCCGCAAGCTCTACACGTCCACCGACAAGTTTGAGTATCTGGCCGAGCGGTTCCCTACCCTGCGCGACGCTAAACAGCGGCTGGGCTTGGAGGCCGAGTTCTAGCAGTAGAGGCGGGGCTTGCCCCCGCCCGGGCATCCGCGCCGCTGTAATGATGCCATTCGAAGGTCAGCGTAGCCAACGACGGGAGGGGCAGGCCCCACCCCCACATCGGTCATGTCTAGTTGTTGCAACCCCCTGCTGCTTACCGCGTCCTTACAGCCACGCTCGAGCCAGCCACGACAACTGTAAAATCAGCTGCTTGTGAGGCTTGTGTCTGCAAACGATTGGGGGATATGGTTGGGCAGCATAGGCGTCGGCGCTGAGCACACCGCAACCTTGCAAGATATGGCGAAATTTTGTTTTTTATTCCTCTATCACCCAGCTACCTTTGTTTTTTGAATCCCCTGTTGCACCCGCTTGCGCCTTTCGTGAAAAAGAATTTTTTGCTGTTGATTCCGGCCCTGACGGTATTAGGGGTTGCCACTCAGTGCCAATCGAGTAAAACGGCCAGCACGGCCTCGACGACCCCCGCGGCCGCTCCGGTTACCGCCGCTGCTCCGGCGGCTCCCAAAGAATACCGCTACGAATCGGTGCCCGGCGACCCGCTCGGTGTGCGCATCTACCACCTCGACAACGGACTGACCGTTTACCTGTCCGACTACAAAGACGCGCCGCGCATCCAGACCTACCTGGCCGTGCGCGCCGGCTCCAAAAACGACCCGGCCACTGCCACTGGCTTGGCGCACTACCTAGAGCACATGGTGTTCAAGGGCACCTCGCAGCTGGGCACGCAGGATTGGGCCAAGGAAAAAGTAGAGCTCGACAAGATTGAGGCGCTGTATGAAGTGTACCGCGGGCAGCGCAACGACCCCGCCGCCCGCAAGCGCACCTACCACCAGATTGACTCCATCTCGGGTGTGGCCGCGCGCTACGCCGTGCCGAACGAGTACGACAAGGTGATGGGCGCCATCGGCGCGAAAGGCTCCAACGCCCACACCTCGAACGAGGAAACGGTGTACCAGGAAGACATCCCCAGCAACCAGCTAGAGAAGTGGGCCGCCATCCAGGCCGAGCGCCTGCGCGAGATGGTGCCGCGCCTGTTCCACACCGAGCTGGAAGCTGTGTACGAGGAGAAGAACCGCGGGCTGGATTCAGACTTCAACAAGGAGTTTGAGGCGCTGAACGCGGCGCTCTACCCCACGCACCCCTACGGCACGCAGACGACCATCGGCACGATTGAGCACCTGCAAAACCCGTCCATCACGGAGATTAAAAAGTATTTCGGCCAGTATTACGTGCCGAACAACGTGGCGCTGTGCCTCAGTGGCGACCTGGACTACGACCAGACCATCCGGGTTATCGACAAGTATTTCGGCGCCATGCCGAGCAAGCCGGTGCCCGCGTTCAACGCGCCGGTGGAGAAGCCGCTCACGGCCCCGATTACCAAGGAGATTCTCGGGCCGCAGTCGGAAAACGTGATGCTGGGCTTCCGCCTGCCGGGCAAGGCCAGCAAGGACGGCGTGCGCCTGCGGATGCTGGACAAAATCCTGACCAACGGCCAGGCCGGCCTCATCGACCTCGACCTGAACCAGCAGCAGAAAGTGCTGGAAGCTGCCTCGTTCACCGACCTCAACGACGACTACTCCACGCACGTCATCTACGGCACGCCGCGCCAGGGGCAGAAGCTGGAAGAAGTGAAAGCGCTGCTGCTGGGCGAGCTGGACAAGGTGAAGAAAGGCAACTTCCCCGACTGGCTGATTCCGGCCATCATCAACAACGAGAAGCTGACGCGCACCAAGAGCTACGAAAGCAACGAGGCCCGCGCCAGCGCCATGTACGAGGCGTTTATTGAGCGTATCGACTGGAAAGACTACCTGCAGCAGCAGGACGATTTCGGCAAAATCACGAAGGCCGAAATCGTGAAATTCGCCAACGACAACTACGGCCCGAACGTCGTGACCGTGTTCAAGCGCACCGGCACCGACCCCAACAAGGTGAAGGTGGTGAAGCCCGCCATCACGCCCGTGCCGGCCAACCGCGACGTGGCCTCGGCCTACTACAAGCAGCTCACGGCCATGCCGAGCACGGAGCTGCAGCCAGTGTTTGTCGATTATAAAAAGGACATTCAGGAAACGGAAATCAAGCCCGGCCTGCCGCTGTACTACACGCACAACGCCGAAAACGGCCTGTTCAACCTGTCCTACGTCTTCGACCTGGGCAAGAATAACGACCCGCGCTGGAGCCTCGCCACCGACTACCTGCAATACCTCGGCACCGGCAACTACACCGCCGCGCAGCTGCAGCAGGAGTTCTACAAGCTGGGCTGCTCCTTCAACGTGAGCAGCGGCCCCGACCGCATTTTCGTGACCCTCAACGGCCTCGACAGCAACCTGGAGCCCGCGCTCAAGCTGTTTGAGCAGCTGCTGAACGCGCCTAAGCCCGACGCCGTGGCCCTGAAAGACATGGTGGCCGGCGTGCTCAAGCAGCGCCAGGACGCCAAGCTCGAAAAGCGCGTGATTCTGAATCAGGCGATGGTGAACTACGTGAAGTACGGCCCCAAAAACCCCTTCACGAACATTCTGAGCGAGAAAGAGCTGAAGGCGGTGAAACCTGAGCAGCTCACGGCGCTGCTAAAGAAGCTGCCGACTTACCAGCACCGGGTGCTGTACTACGGTCCGCGCACACGTGAAGATGATTTGAGCGCCACGCCACGCCCTGGTTCTAAAGGTCCGGGTCGTGAAGGAATGTATAAGCGTGACGGAGTAGTATCAATAATTGACCATCTGCACCAAACCCCTGCCAAGCTCACACCCGCCCCGGCCGCCAAAGACTTCGCCGAGCAACCTTTGAAGGATAAAAAGGTCTATTGGGTGGACTACAACATGGTGCAGGCCGAAATCCTGTTCCTGACCAAGGGCGACCTATACAGCAAGGAGCTGGCCCCCACGCTGGCACTCTACAATGAGTACTTCGGCGGCGGCATGGGCAGCATCGTGTTTCAGGATTTGCGCGAGAGCAAGGCACTGGCCTACTCGGCCTACTCCGGCTACAACAGCGCCGACAAGCTGGGCCGCTCCAACTACAACCTGAGCTACATCGGCACCCAGAGCGACAAGCTGCCCGAGGCCATGGCCGGCATGGAAGCCCTGCTCACCGACATGCCTGTGGCCGAAGCCAACCTGGAAATCGCCAAAAACGCCATCCGCAACAGCATCAGCACCGAGCGCATCACCAAGGAAAACATCCTGATGAGCTACGAGCGCGCCAAGCGCCTCGGCCTCGACTACGACATCCGCCGCGACGTGTACGCCAGCACCCAGAAAATGACTTTTGATGAGTTGAAGAAGTTTCAGCTGGCCAAAGTGCACGGCCAGAACCAGGTCATTCTGGTTATCGGCTCGAAAGACCGGCTGAATTTCAAGGAGCTGGCCAAGTACGGCCAAGTGCAGCAGCTCACGCTGAAGGAGATTTTCGGGTACTAACCGCCCTTACACACTGCGCGCCGCGAAGCACCTTATCCCGCCGGCCCGCAGTTGAATTTTACCTACCACCCCCTGACGCGATAAGGTCCTTCGCGGCGCTCAGGATGACAGATTTATACAACACACGACCCACATGGCAGAGCAAAAAATCACCATTAAAAACGGCAAGCTGACCGTTCCGGACAAACCCACCATCCCCTTCATCGAAGGCGACGGCACGGGGCCGGACATCTGGCGCGCCTCCAAGCTGGTGTTCGACGCCGCTGTTGAAAAAGCCTACGGCGGCAAAAAACAGCTGGTGTGGAAAGAAGTGCTGGCCGGTGAAAAGGCTTACAAAGCCACCAACAACTGGCTGCCCAACGATACCCTCGACGCCTTCCGCGAATACCTCGTGGGCATCAAGGGCCCGCTGACCACGCCCGTGGGCGGTGGCATCCGCTCCCTCAACGTGGCCCTGCGCCAGGAACTGGACCTCTACGCCTGCGTGCGCCCCGTGCGCTACTACGACGGCGTGCCCTCGCCGGTGAAGCACCCGGAGCTGACCGACATGGTCATCTTCCGCGAAAACACGGAGGACATCTACGCCGGCATCGAGTACATGAACGGCACGCCCCAGGCCCAGAAAATGCTCGAATTCCTGCAGGACGAGATGGGCGTGAAGAAACTCCGCTTCCCCGATTCGTCCTCGTTCGGCATCAAGCCCGTGAGCAAGGAGGGCACCGAGCGCCTCGTGCGCGCCGCCATCAAGTACGCCCTCGAAAACAAGCTGCCTTCGGTGACCATCGTGCACAAAGGCAACATCATGAAGTTCACCGAAGGCGCCTTCAAAACCTGGGGCTACGAGCTGGCCGAGAAGGAATTCGGCCCCAAAGTCTTCACCTGGGCGCAGTACGATAAAATCGTGGCCAAACAAGGCGTGGAAGTGGCCGAGGCCCTGCAGAAGCAGGCCGTGGAGCAGGGCAAGCTCATCATCAAAGACAGCATCGCCGACGCCTTCCTGCAGCAGATTCTGCTCCGCCCGTCCGAGTACTCGGTGGTGGCTACCCTGAACCTGAACGGCGACTACATCTCCGACGCCCTGGCCGCCATCGTGGGCGGCATCGGCATCGCGCCGGGCGCCAACATCAACTACCTTACCGGCCACGCCATCTTCGAAGCCACCCACGGCACGGCCCCCAAATACGCCAACCAGGACAAGGTGAACCCCGGCTCCGTCATCCTCTCCGGCGTGATGATGCTGGAGTACCTGGGCTGGAAAGAAGCCGCCGCCCTCATCAACAAAGGACTCGAAGCCGCCATCGCCAGCAAGCGTGTGACCTACGACTTCGAACGCCAGATGGAAGGCGCCACCCTCCTCAAAACGAGCGAATTCGCCCAGGAGATTGTGAAGAATATGTAGTAGCTTGGCCGCGGCCTAAGCACCTACAGAAACCCCCGCGTCGGCTGCAAGGCTGGCGCGGGGGTTTTGTGTATAACCACACAGTATAGAGAAACTTGTCTGCACTACCGTATATTGCCTCTGTAAAACTATATTTGGGGCAAAGCCGTTTTGCATAAAAAAACAACCATATGTCCTCTGAATCTTCCTTCGACCAACTAGTAGACGTAATCAACTCTAGTGCCGACATTCCCAAACTTTATGCAAACGAAGTGACAGGAGCGCTAAGCCCAGTAGACATAACGCTTTTACTTTTCCAAAATGACCGCTCAATAGCGTCATTAAATATTCCTTTGGGAGTTGCAAAAAAAATACAAAGGATGTTGGGAGAAATGCTGACAGAGTTTGAGAAGGTATCTGAAACAACAGTCAAAAGCTCGCGTGAACTTTCTGATAAATTTAAAGGAAGCTCGGAATGAAGAATTACAATGAATTTTCGGTAAGTCACTTCGTTGTGGGAGTTAATAGCGATGTTGTAAACAAAGCTATTCATACTGCTGTGTTGGAAGTTTTCACTGAAAAGTTGAAAGCGGTAACCTCTTTGAAAAAGGGATGGAAATATGGCGAGGGTGAATCCATCAGTGATAACGCAATTAATTACGCTAGAAGAATTTTTAATAGCGTATATCGAAGCTTTTACGGTATTCCATTTGACTTATTTCCGATTGCTGACGGAGGTATTTCGTTAGTATTTAGAAATAAAGATTTGTTCTTTGAATTTATCGTTGAGCCAAATGGTAACGTTGAGCTGGTGATAGAAAGAGGAGTAGGCAGTAATTACGATATCATTGAAGAAGCTGATGGTATTAATGTTGATAATGCCGTTGACTCGATACGTAATTTTATTGGCCAATATCAATCTGAATCCCAATGCTCCTCATACGAGTACTTCACTCCAAAGAATATGACGCTGCACGTAAGAGATTTGTTAGCAGTAGTTTCAGGAACTCATCCAACGGTAGTGGAATATCCGTCGTATGTAAAGAATGCGCTATTAAAACCAGTGGAGACATATGTTCACATCTCAGAGCATTCTATAAGTCAATCGCCAGCGACCCAATTCTCTTCTGGCTTCTTGATATCGAAGAAATTGGAGAAGTTAGATTGGAGCAAGAAGATAGCGCATCAGGTGATAAATGCCATTTAAATCTACAAGGTTTAACAAATGGTCAAGCTAGAAAATTGTTTAAAGACTCTTTTGATAGCGATGTGGACCCTGAGCTATTTGTTTGTGATGGAGTGATAGAAAAGAAAATCATGCAAAGTGATATTGAAAAATATCATTGATGATTTTTACATAGCGCACTGCGAGTCAATAGAAAAGGGCACCCACGCCACGCGGGTGCCCTTTTTTATGCCCAAAACACTTCTAGCAACCTACGGTATTTTCGTCGTCCCGCCGCCCTCGCCTTGCTCCTTGCGCACCTGTTGGCGCAGGTTGCGCAGGGTGTAGTCCTTGAGCCGGGCCTTGTCGCTTGTTTTGTAGAGGCTTTTGCCGTCGTCCATCAGCTGCTTCATCAGCTTATAGAGGGCTCGGAACAGTTTCACGTTATCGGCCGTGAGCAGGCGCTGGTCGCTGAGGCTGCTGCCCTGGGCCGTGCTGTCGGCCACCAGCTGGTCGTACAGCTCCTGGAGTTGGTCGATTTCGCCTTGGGTCTGGCCCTTGGCCAGCAGGGAGGCTTTGTTAGCCCCTATATTCTGGAGCAGGGTGTTCAGGGAGTCGGCCAGGCCCTCGTGCTCGTCGTTGTTGCGGTCGCGCCGCACCGGCTCGATGCCGAACTTCTTGGCCGCCACCGTCAGGCTTTCGGCCCGGCGCAGGCGCGCTTCGAGGCGGTTGAGCAGCTGCGGCAGCGCCGCCAGCAGCGCATCAATGCGCGCCGTAATGGCGCCGCGCTGGGCCACGGCCACGCTGCTGCGCGTCACCTTTTCCACGGCCTCCACGGCCGCGTCGTAGTCGGCCAGAAACTTGGGTTTGTAATCCTCGGGCAGCAGGTCCACGAAGTCGGCGCGGTCACGCACGTAGCTGGTGCGCAGCAAGCGGCCCAGGGGCAGCAGCTCGTTAATGCGGAAGTTGAAGGGTAAACTCAAATCATCCATTGATAAACAAATAAAAGGGTGAGAAGTGAAGCCGTAATGTTACTGATTTATCGCCATATCCAAACAGTAACACGCCAAACCCATCGGACGCGCTTCCGGACCCATCGGCCCGGCATCCGGAGCCATCGGCTGACCTGCGGGACCCGTCGGCCGCCGTTCCGGCACCATCGGACGGACTTCCGGACCCATCGGACAGCTCCCGGGGCCATCGGAGGCATTTCCGGAGCCGTCGGATGGCTTCCGGACTCATCGGACGAACTTCCGGAGCCATCGGCTGCCCCCAGCGGGGCGTTGATTTCCCAAACCGAACCGTTTATTTCGCGTATCCTTCCGCCCGCCCATTCGCCCGCGCCGCCATGCCCATCAACAGCCCAGGTTTTCGCCTCCTGCTTCTGGTATCCGCCTGTATGCTGCTTAGCGCCTGGCTGCCGGCGCACTTCAAGCTGTGGTTTGTGAGCGAAACCGGCAACGTTGGCCACGGGCAGACGATGAATGTGCTCATGATTCTGCTGCTGTTTGGCCGCTGGCGGCACGCCATTACGCTGGCCCTATTCGTGAACGGGCTGCAATTCCTGTTCGGCGCGTTGGTGCTGTACTGGAACTGGCAAGACGGCGGCCCGCTGCTGGGCCCCTGCCTCACGACGTTCTTGCATTTTGTGGTGCTCAAGGTGCTGAACGACTCCCGCGCCGTGCGCGCCTTCATGGAGGACAAACAGCTGGCTTAGTAGCTAGCTATTCTCCCGGCTTCAAGCGCTGGAAGGCGTTGTTCAGCACTTCGGCCCAGGTGGGGTGGGCCAGAATCATGTCTTCCAATTCCTGGTAGCGCAGCCGGCCCGCCATCGCCAGCTGGAACATGGTCATAATTTCGCCGCCCTGCTCGCAGAACACGGCCGCGCCCAGCAGGCGGTCGTCCTCGCCCACCAGCACCTCCACAAAGCCGTCCGTCTCGCCCGTTTGCACAGCCCGGCCGATGGTGCGGGCCGGCAGCCGGCTCACCCGGTAGGCAATGCCCTTCTCCTTGGCCATATTCTTCGAGAGGCCGATGCGGCCCAGCTGCGGCTCGGTGAACACCACGTAGGGGAGGGGCCGGTGCTCGGTGGTGCGCTGGCCGTGGTGCAGCAGGTTGTCGCGCACCACGCGGTAGTCGTCGTAGCTGATGTGGGTGAATTGCGGGCCGCCTTTCACGTCGCCCAGCGCGTACACGCCGCGCGTGCCGGTTTGCAGCTGCTCGTTCACTTCAATGTAGCCCTTTTTGTTGAGGGTGATGCCGGTGTTTTCGAGGCCAAGGTCGTCGGTGTTGGGAGTGCGGCCCACGGCCACCAGCAGGTGGCTGCCATGCAGGCGGCGCTCGCCGTCTTTGGTAGTTACAGTGAGGGTGATGGTGCCGTCATCGGCGCGGCTCACGCGGCGGGTTTCGGCGCCGAGCACCAGCTCCACGCCCGCGTCGGTGAGGCATTGTTCGAGCGGATGGCTCACGTCGGGGTCTTCGCGGGCCATCAGGCGTGGCTTGCTGTCGATGACCGTGACGTGGGTGCCCAGTCGCTTGAACAGCTGGCTGAACTCGACGCCAATGTAGCTGCCGCCCAGAATGAGCAGGTGCGCGGGCTGCTCTGTCATGTTCAGCAGCAGCGAGTCGCTGGTGTAAAAGCCGCTGTCGGCCAGGCCCTCGATGTCGGGCACGGCGGCCCGGGTGCCGGTATTGATGAAGATGAGCGGGGCCGTAACCTGCTGCTCGCCGCCGCCCACCAGCGCCACCTGCAGCGTGTGCGGCGCCGTGAACCGCGCCCGCCCGCGAATGAGCGTGATGCCCTCGCGGTCCTCGGTCAGCTTGCGCTTGAGGCTGTCGCGCGAGTTCTGGCGCAGGCGGTGCATGCGTTCAATCACGGCCCCAAAGTTCACCACCGGCTCGGGGGCCTCAATGCCCAGCTCGCCGGCCAGGCGCACGTGGTGGGCGCGCTGGGACGAGGCCAGCAGCGCCTTGGTGGGCGCGCAGCCGTAGTTAATGCAGGAGCCACCCAGCGAAGCGCTTTCAATCATGGCCACCTGGCGGCCGGCTTCGGCCAGGGCGTAGGCTAGGGGGGTGCCGGCCTGGCCGGCGCCGATAATGATGGCATCAAAGGAATCAGCGGGCATAGCGGCGCGGGGAAAAAGTGTAGCTAGGCATACGGCAGGGCGCGGGCAAGGGGCTGGCATTCCTCCTAAAAAAGCTGCGCCGTAGCGTCGGGCCACACGCAATCGGCGCCGGGCGCGTTAGCCCGGCGCCGCCGAATGCCGAATATTGCACCATGAAGTCACCTTTGCGTTTGTTGTGGGCCCTCGGGCCACTAGGATTATCAAGCTGCGCCTCGCTGTATTTTCCGCCTCCGCCGCACGCGCCCATGCTCACGCACCAGGGCGAGTTTTACGGGGCCGTGAGCACCAACCAGCACACCAACTACGCCATCCAGGGCGCCTACGGCCTCACCAACCACCTGGCCGTGGCGGGCACGTTCTCGTCGCTGCATCGCAAGAAATCCGACAAAACCGAAGACATCGACTTCGGCGAAGCCAGCCTCGGCTACTTCACCCGCCTGCCCGACAAGCGCGTGCTCGAAGTGTACGTGGGCGGCGGCGGCGGCGCCACCCGGCGCATCGAGCGCAACGAGGCGCAAATCGCCACGCGCACCCTCGACGGCAGCTTGTCCAAGTTCTTCGCCCAGGTGAACTACGCCAAGAAGAAGCAAAACACCCTGCACCTTTTCAACCGCGACTTCCCCCTGACCTATGGCGCGGCCATGCGCCTGAGCTACATGCAGCTCAACAATTTCACCATCAACGGCCTGCCCGCGCCCGGCGAAAGCAATGTGTTTTTTGAGCCCATCACTTTCACCCGCACCCAGATTGCGGGCCCGGTGCAGCTGCAGCTCATCAGCGGCCAGATTTTTGGCCTGCGCCGCAACGAGTTTTTGAAGGCGGCCAACTCGGTGTTTCAGGTCGGCATCGTCATCAATCTGGATAAGAACACCACGCTGGACGATTAGCCCTCCACTGGCATCAGCCCACAAAAAAGCCCTGGCTGTTCAGCCAGGGCTTTTTTGTGCGGTTTGGTTTTCCCGGGGTGTCGTCAGCATCGTTTGCCGACATGGCCAAGCATTATTTCGGTTGGCTCTCGAAGAAGGTTTTCACCGGTTTTTTGAACAGGCCGCCGCTGGTAGCCAGGAACACCGTGTCGCGCCAGGTTTCCAGGCCGTTCAATTCCAGGTTGGCAATGCCATCGTTTTTCAGAAGCCGCGCGCGGTAGCCCGTGCTGTTGACTTTCAGGGTAAACAACAGGTTGTTGCCCATGGCGTGGTAGATGCCCACCAGGCTGTCGCCCACGGGATGGATGGAGTTGAAGCGCAAAATGCCCGAGGCGCCCGACGTTATCTGCCAGGTCAGGCCGTTGTCGTCGGAAACGCCCAGCTGGTTGGTGCTCATGTGGGCATACACCCGGCCTTGCCACTTGTAAAACGTCTCCACGCCGTATGCATTCGTCAGGACTTGGCGATAGGTGCCGTTCTGCTCAATTCGATACACGCCCTGGTTGCCGCAGTCAACCAAAAAGTAGTTGTCGATGGCCGTAATCAAAGTAGGGTAGGAAGGGTACAAGCTGTAGCCGGCCACGGGCAGCGTGATGACGCGTGGCGTTGGCATGGGCTGCGACGGATAGCCGAAGGTCGTGTCGTAGGTGGGCACCTGTGCCAGCACCAAGTGCATTTGGTTATCGATGAAGAGGTTGGTGGTGAGGTAGGGAAACAACAGGTAGCGGTTGACGTTGATGGCCCCCATCTTAAAATAGGAACGGTAGCCTTTGGGTACCAGTTGGGCGCGTTGGTCCAGCCGTTTCAACCGAATGGTTTGGTAGGCTTGGCCATAAACCGGGTCTTTGGTGGGAATAATCGTCACCGTTGTGTCGCTGTAGGTGACAAAAAAGTCGGGCCCGATGGGCAGGCGCACGTTGACGTCGGTGGGAACAGGCGCCAGATACGATTGATAAACCGGGCGGCCTTGCTGTAAGGTCAGCGTAGTGAAGGCGCCGGGTTGCTGCATGTACAGCCCTTGCGGCCCCTGGCCGATGCCCAGAATAACGTTGTTGAAGCCCGTGAACTGGCCGGTAGGGGCCCAGCTGTACTGCCGGTCCTGCACCACTATTTTCTCAACTTCCTTTTTGCAGGAAAGGAGCAGAGAAAGCGATAAGAAAGCCAGATAGCGTAGTTTGAAAAGCATAGCGGAAAGAAGCGGCGAACAAAAAAAGTCCCGGCCGAAACCGGGACACTAAGTTAGCTGCAAAAGGATGCAAGAAACCATAAATCACTACCTCCCGTCTGGCAGGTGCCGTGCTGGCGGCCTACCGAGTAGCCAGCCGCAGCGTGCGCCGGCCCGATGGGGTTTCCACCTGCAGCAGGTAGAGGCCGGCGGGCAAACCAGCCGGTAGGTCCAGTTTTCCATCCGTAGGCAACGAGACCGGAACTGTCAGCTGCCGCCCGGCCAGGTCGTGCAAGCTGCACCGCACGGGGCCCGCGCCGGCGCCCTGCACCAGCACGCGGCCCTGCGTCGGATTGGGAAACACGCTCACGTCCGGCAACTGCTGGCCGGGCCGGGTGGCGGTGCCCACCCGGTAATCGGTGATGCCGATGTCATCAATGTTGATGCGCGGATTGGTGGCCGCGGCGGTGTTGGTGCTGCTGAAACGCAGGCGCACGTTGCCGGTCCGGTTGGCCGTGAAAGAATAAGGCGTGAGGGTGCCGGTAAGGGTAGGAGCGGGGCTGCTGCCCAGCAAGCTCGTGTAGGTCACGCCGCCGTCGGTCGAGATTTCAGGGATGAAGGAGGCCCCGCTTTCCGTGGCATAAGAGGCCGCGCTGACCGTCACCACGCCCGCGCCGTTGGGCTTGTCCACGTCCATCTCTACGAAGCCGCCCCCGCGCAACCGCGCCGACTTGAGGCCGTTGAATTTGTCGACGCCGGCCGTGGTGCCGATGAGGGCTTCGCCCAGGGTCCAGCCCATCGTAAACAGCAGTACTGACGCCGGGACGTAGCTGGTTTTGGTGCCGGTTTCGAAGTCTTCGAAAAAGACGGGCGGCACCACAAAGGGCGTGCTGCTGGTAGCAGTGCCGCCCGTAGTGGTGACGGTGATGGGACCGGTGGTAGCGCCTGCGGGCACTCGGACCGTAAGCTCGTTATTTGAAGGCGTGTATTGCAACTGCGCAAGTGTACCGTTGAAATACACCGCGTTCTGGCCCTGAGCGATAAAGCCTACGCCTCTAATCGTGACCAGCGTGCCCACCGGCCCTATGGTTGGGGAAAAACCTGTAACAGTGGGAGGCCCTGGAACAGCCGTAAACATGACCACGCCCGGCAATGTAGTGCCGCCACCGCCGGGGCCGGGGTTGCTTACTCCGCAGTAGCTCGAAATGGGGGCATTTACACCACTCGTGGTGATGGGAGCAGTGAGCTGAGTCGACGAAACGTAAGTAGTAGGCCCAATCGTGAACGGCCCGTTGTTGTAGATAGAAGCGGTAGCACCGGGCACAAAGTTGCGGCCATAGAAATTCACCACCGTAGTGCCAGGCATACCCGTTGCCGGCGAAACACCAGTAAGCGTCGCCGGCAGATTGGTTGTTGCCGCCACCAAGCCCGTAACGGGCACATCGACCGTAGTGGTGCCAGCACTGCTCAGGCTAATGTTGCCGCTGAAGGTGCCCACTGCTGCCCCGGTCAGGCGAAATAACACCGAAGCGTTGCTCACGAAGCCACCCGACTGCGGCGTTAGGCTCTGCGTAGCCGCGTAAGTTCCAACACTGGCTAATGCAACTTCAAAACCTGCAGGCGCGGCTACGGTGATATTTCCGGTCAGGCTGGAACCGCTCACCAACACCGTACCGGTGGCAGGCGAAGGGCTGCCGACTACCGCCGTGAGTGGCTGCTGCAGCAACAACGAATACGTAATGACGCCCAGCGGACGCCGTTGTGGCCGCAGCCGGTTCGAGGCTGCCTCTACCCGGTAAGACTCATCACAAAGAGGACTGATTGTAAGTCCGACGAACAGCAATAGCGGTAGAAATTTTATTGTTGCCATCAGTTCAGTGCGTGCGGATGAGATATGCAAAAGGCAGACTGAAAGTAGTGTTTTATAATTGAAAATTAAAATATTCTAACACAGGAAAAAGCAAAGGCCATAAAAAAGGCCCCAGCTGCTGCTGGGGCCTGCTCGTATTCAAACAGAGCGAATAATTACTTGCCGCCCAGCACGCGCAGCATGGTGTCGCCAATCTCGGCGGGCGAATCCACCACGTGGATACCGCACTCGCGCATGATGGCCATTTTGGCAGCAGCCGTGTCGTCGGCACCGCCCACGATGGCGCCGGCGTGGCCCATGCGGCGGCCGGGAGGCGCCGTCTGGCCGGCGATGAAGCCTACCACGGGCTTCTTGTTGCCGGTTTCTTTAATCCAACGAGCCGCTTCGGCTTCCATGCCGCCGCCGATTTCGCCAATCATCACGATGCCTTCGGTTTCGGGGTCGTTCATGAGCAGTTCCACCGCCTGCTTGGTGGTGGTGCCGATGATGGGGTCGCCGCCGATGCCGATGGCCGTGGTCTGGCCCAGGCCGGCTTTGGTGAGCTGGTCCACGGCTTCGTAGGTCAGGGTGCCCGATTTGCTTACGATGCCGATTTTGCCTTTCGAGAAGATGAAGCCGGGCATGATGCCCACTTTGCACTCGCCGGCGGTCATCACGCCGGGGCAGTTCGGGCCAATCATCGTGATGCCTTCCCGGTCTTTCAGGTAGTGCTTCACGGCAATCATGTCCTTGGTCGGAATGCCTTCGGTGATGGTGATAATCACCTTGATGCCGGCATCGGCCGCTTCCAGGATGGCGTCGGCCGCGAAAGCCGGGGGCACGAAAATGATGCTGGTGTCGGCGCCGGCTTTCTCCACGGCTTCGGCCACGGTGTTGAACACGGGACGGCCCAGGTGCTCGGTGCCGCCCTTGCCGGGCGTGACGCCGCCCACCACGTTGGTGCCGTAATCCATCATTTGCTGGGCGTGGAACGAGCCCTCGGAGCCGGTGAAGCCCTGCACGATAACCTTGGAATTTTTATTGACCAGAACGCTCATTCGGAGGTGTTTTTGAGGAATTTGGTGGGTGGGACGCCCTGGCCCGGTCGGGCAACGGCGCTGCAAAAGTAGGGCATTTTGGGGCTAGGGCAAGCTGCCCGCCGGAGAGAAGCCCTGCGTGCGCGGAAAAGCAGCGAAGCTGGGGCCGCAGCGGCCTATCAGGGCCTGAAAAAGAGTGAAACCGGGAAACAGGATGTCTGGCTAATACCGCGCTATATTAGAATAGCTCGGGCAGCGCCGCGCGGCGGCTTGGTTGGCCGGCGTATATTAGCGGCGTTGGCCCGGCGGCATTCTGCTTGGTCACTCGCTTGTTTTCTTCCTTGCCGTGGCTACCATCCCACTTCCCAACCTGTCCGCCGAAGAGGTCGCGCGCCTGCGCAGCCTGCGCGCCGCCGAACTGCTGCCGGCCCTCACCGAGCCGGTGTTCAACGAGTTTGTGGCCCTCACGGCGCGCATTTTCAGCCTGCCCATCTCGCTGATTTCGGTGGTGGAGGAAACCGACGTGTACTACCCGGCCAACGTGGGCATGCCCGACAACAAGCAGCAGCCGCGCATCGAGGCGCTGTGCGCCACCGCCATCGAGCAGGCCCACGCCGTGGTGTACCACGACCTGGTGCTGGAAGAAAACCCGGAAATCCCGAAGGAAGCCCTGCAGGCGGCCGAAGCCAACGGCCTGCGCTTCTACGCCGGTGCCCTGCTGCTGCTGCCCGACCAGCGCCCGCTCGGCACGCTGTGCGTCATCGACCGCGCCCCGCGCACCTTCACGGCCGAAGAGCAGCGCATTCTGGAGCTGCTGGCGGCCTTGGTGAGCCGCGCCGTGGCCGTGCGCCACCTGTGCCGCCTCCACCCCGAAACCGGCGAGGCGCAGTGGGCCCGCCTAAGCGCCGAGCTGGAGGAGGAGGTGCAGGCCCTCAACGCCCTGGTGCGCTACCTCACGGCCCGCCATGGCACGCTGGTGCCGGTGCCCGCCGCCTTTCTGGCCCAGGTAGAAAGCCGGCTGCGCGACCTGCAGGCCCTGCTCGACGCTTTTCACCCCAGCGCGCAATAGTACCGGGGGCCGCTTGGTGCCTACGGTTTTTGGGAGTCGGCAGCGGTGCGGCCTCACCACGCGGCGGGCGTTTGTACCTTTGTCGCCTCACCCGTCACCATCCCACCCGGTAAATTTTCATGTATTTCAACCACGTCATCGAGGCCGTTGGCCGCACTCCACTCGTCAAGCTCAACAAAGTCACCGACGGTATCAAAGGCACGGTGCTGGCCAAAGTGGAGTATTTCAACCCCGGCAACTCGGTGAAAGACCGCATGGCCATCCGCATGATTGAGGACGCCGAGAAGGCCGGCCTCATCAAGCCGGGCGGCACCATCATTGAGGGCACCAGCGGCAACACCGGCATGGGCCTGGCGCTGGCCGCCATTGCGAAGGGCTACAACACCATCTTCGTGATGAGCGACAAGCAAAGCAAGGAAAAGCAGGACATCCTGCGCGCCGTGGGCGCCCAGGTGGTGGTGTGCCCCGTCGACGTGGCCCCCGAAGACCCGCGCAGCTACTACTCGGTGGCCAAGCGCCTCAACCAGGAAACGCCCAACTCCTTCTATCCCAACCAGTACGACAACCTCTCGAACGCCGCCGCGCACTACGACACCACCGGCCCCGAAATCTGGGAGCAGACCGAGGGTAAAATCACGCACTGGGCGGCCGGCGTGGGCACGGGCGGCACCATCTGCGGCGTGAGCAAGTACCTGAAGGAGCAAAACCCCAACATCTTCACCCTGGGCCTCGACACCTACGGCTCGGTGTTCAAGAAGTACAAGGAAACCGGCATCTTCGACCACAACGAGATTTACCCCTACAAAACCGAGGGCATCGGCGAAGACATTCTGCCCAAGAACGTAGACTTCGATGTTATCGATTTGTTTCTAAAAGTGACCGACAAGGACGCCGCGCTGATGACGCGCCGCCTGGCCAAAGAAGAGGGCCTGTTTGTGGGCTGGAGCTGCGGCTCGGCCGTGCACGGCGCCTTGGAATACGCCCGTGAGCACCTTACGGAAGAGGATACCATGGTCATCGTGCTGCCCGACCACGGCACGCGCTACCTCGGTAAAATCTACAACGACGACTGGATGCGCGCCCAGGGCTGGTTGTAAAAAAGCTGAACAATTGCCGGGGCAATCTATGTTCGGTATCTTCGTGGAAGCTTAAATTAACTTCATTATCCATGTCTGCTAATTTGAACCACATTGTACTCGTCGACGACAACGAAACGACCAGCTTTCTCAACAACCGCCTGTTGGGCCGCCTGGCCGTGGCCGACCACGTGAGCACGTTCTCGCGCGCCGACGAGGCCTTTGAGCAGCTGTGGGGCAGCGCCAAGGGCGGCAGCTCGGCGCCCGCGCCCGACCTGGTTTTTGTGGATTTGAAGATGCCCGGCGTGTCGGGCTTCGAGTTTCTGGAGCTCTACAACGCCCTGCCCCAGCCGGTGCAGGACAAAACGGTGATGGCCGTGCTCACCACCTCCATGCACGGCGCCGACACCGCCCGCGTGGCCAAGTACCCCAACGTGGAGTACCTCACCAAACCCCTCACCGAAGAAAAAATGCTCAAGCTGCTCGAAAAGCGGTTTCAGTAATTAAAGGTCCCTTTCTGAGCTAAAAACAAACAGTAAAAAGCCCCGACTCAAGCCGAGTCGGGGCTTTTTATTTGCCCTTAATCTTGTCGAATACCCCTTGGAAGATGCCGGTGTTTTTCTGTTTGAGAATAATGTAGCGCACCGAGAAAGCCGTGGGGAAGCGGTTCCAGTCGGCGGAGTGGAATTCGATGGTGGGCTTGAAGTCGAACGCGAGCACAATGCGGGCAAACGGAATCTTGTACTCGGCCCCAATCATGCCGTCGAAGCCCCAGAAGTTGCCGTCGTCTTTGTGGGTGCCGAAGTGCCCGCCGGCCCCAAAATAGTAGTTGAGGCTGGGACCCAGAATGCCGAAGTGCCGCTCGGCCAGCAGGGTGGCGCTGCGCTCGCGCTCGGCCAGCATGCCCAGGCCCTCAATCGTGGTTTTGGGCAGCACGAGCTGCTGCACGGTGAGGCCGTAGCTGCCCCCGCCGCTGCGCAGGCCGGCGGCGGTGCGGTACTTCTGGGCCGCGGCCGGTTGGGCGATTGGGAATAATAACAGGCCGCAGACGAGGCCGTAAGGAAGGCGCGGTGAAATTATAAATAAGGCCATATGAGGTAGAGACGCATAATTGCGTCTCGTTGTTGAACGATGCACGAATTCGGTATTGGTCGTTCAACGACGAGACGCAATTATGCGTCTCTACTCCACCGCGTCGACGAACGTAAACTGCTGGCCGTCGAACAAGCCTTTGTCGCTCAGCTTCAGGCTGGGAATGACCAGCAACGCCATGAACGAAAGCGTCATGAAAGGCGCGCCCAGCGGGGAGCCAAACTCCTTGGCCAGGGCATCGACGGCTGCGTAGGCTTCGGCCACAGACGGCCCGGGCTGGTCCGACATGAGGCCGGCCACGGGCAGGGGCACGAGGATTTCGCGGCCGTCGGCGCCCACCGCGGCCAGGCCGCCCTTGGCCTCGATGACGAGGTTGACGGCGCGGGCCAGGCGCTCGTCGTCGCAGCCCACGGCGGTGATGTTGTGCGAGTCGTGGCCCACGCTGCTGGCCAGCGCGCCGTGCTGCAGCCCAAAGCCGCGGATAAAAGCGAGTGCCGGCGCCGCGCCCGGCTGGTAGCGGTTGATGACAGCCAGCTTGAGCACATCGTCGGCCACGTTGGAAACCACGAAGCCGTTTTCAACCGAAGCTGGCAGGTCGACGCGGGCCGTGATGAGCTGCCCATCAAAGCACTCGATAACGCGGGCCGTGGGCTGAGCCGAAGTGGGCGCGGGCAGCTGAAACTCGGCGGCCGTCACGGGTTGGGCGTGGAAATTATTGACCACGGCTACAGGCGCGGCCGGCAGCAGAGACTTTCCGTTTTCGGCTACCAGCACGCCGTTGAGGTAGGTTTGCTGCACCTCGAAATCGCGAAGGTCTTTCACCACGATGAAGTCGGCCGGGTCGCCTTCGCCCAGCAGGCCCACGGGCAGGTTGTAGTGCTTCACGGGGTTCACGCAGGCCACGCGCAGCACCTGAAATAAGTCATTGCCGAGCGCCACGGCCCGCTGCACCAGCTGGTTGATGTGGCCCAGCACCAGCGTGTCGGGGTGCTTGTCGTCGGAGCAGAACATGAGGTTGGCGTAGTGCTCGGGCAGCAGCTCAATCAGGGCGTCGAAGTTGCGGGCCGCCGAGCCTTCGCGGATGAGCACCTTCATGCCCACGGCCAGCTTGTCGCGCGCCTCGGCGGCCGTGAAGCACTCGTGGTCGGTGCTGATGCCGGCGCTGGCGTAGTGGGCCGCGTCGTCGGCGCGCAAGCCGGGGGCGTGGCCGTCCACGGGCCGGCCGGCGGCCTGGGCAATGGCAATTTTCTGCATCACGTCGGCGTCGCGGTGCAGCACACCGGGCCAGTTCATCATCTCGGCCAGGTAGCCGATTTTGGGATTTTCGAACAGTCGGGCAATGTCCTGGGCTGTGATTTCGGCGCCGGCTGTCTCAAACGGCGTGGCCGGCACGCAGCTGGGCGCCCCAAAGCAGAACTTGAAAGGGGAGTGGCTGGCGTTTTCGAGCATGAATTCCACGCCGGCCACGCCCAGCACGTTGCCAATTTCGTGTGGGTCGCTCACGGTTGCCACCGTGCCGTGCGTCACGGCTAGGCGGGCAAACTCGGTGGGCACTAGCAGCGAGCTTTCCACGTGCACGTGGGCATCCACGAAGCCAGGCAGCACGTAGGGAAGGGCCGGGTCGGCCTCGGCCTCATCGATGGGCGCAATGCTGGCGATGCGGCCGCCCTCCACCGAAACAATGGCGGGCTGAATGGAACGGGCGAAAACGTCGACGACGTTGGCCGTGAGCGAAAAAGCGGGAGTCATGCGTTGGCAATAATTAGAAGCAGCGGCCGGTGGGAAGGGGGCGCAAAGAACCTTAACTTTGAGTTAAAATAGATTGGCTATGAAAAAATCTTTGTCGAGCCTTGTGCTGCTGCTGGCGCTGCTGGTGCTGGGCGGCAGCCTGTTGGGAGGCTGCGCCCGCCGCACCGCGCAGCAGAAAAAAACCAGCTGGTACAAGCACCACAGCGGCGGCAAAAGCGTGCCGTGTCCGTGCGGGCACTAGCTGCGGCGCTCTTCGCTTTTTGCTGATTTTGCCAGCGCATTTGGACAAAAACCAATGGGCCACGTGGCGCCCGGCGCAACCCCGGCGCCCTTGGGGTTGTTAATTTGCCGGTCAGCCGGCTGCGCCCGGCCATTTCGCTACCCACGCTATTGCTATGCCCGATACCAGCCCCACGCCCCTCGAATCCATTCAGCAAGCCGCCGAACAGGTGCGCCAGCAGCTCAACCTGAAAACGTTTGACGCCGAAGCCGTGGCGCACCTCGACAACTTTATTGAAGCCCAGCGGGGCGTTTTGCCGGCCGCCGAGCGCGATGGCGTGGTGATGGCGCTGGGCTGCTTTCTGGGGCAATGTATGGTGCAGGTGTACCGGGCCGAATGGGGCACGGGCAAGGACGGCAGCACCGGCGTGGGCCTGGCCGGCAGATTTTTTTTCAACCCCTTTTATTTAGTCAATTCCCAACTGAATGAGGGAGAAACAGCTTCCGTAGCGGCTTTTTTTGCCTCGGTGCCCCAGCGTTTGAAGACCCCACCGGCCGCGCGTAAGACTTGGATTTCGTAATCTTGCGGGGCCAATGGCCGCCCGCGTCGTTATGAAACAACTCGTTATCGCCATTGACGGCTACTCCTCTTGTGGCAAAAGCACCACGGCCAAAGCCGTGGCCCAGCTGCTGCACTACGCCTACGTCGACACCGGCGCCATGTACCGCGCCGTGACGCTGTACCTGCTGGAAAACGACATCGCCTTTGATGACCTGGCCGGCATCGAAAAGGCACTGCACGACATCCACATCAGCTTCCGTCGCAACCGCCGCACTGGCCGCAACGAGCTGTTTCTGAATGGCGTGAACCGCGAGGACGACATCCGTCAGATGCGCATCTCCAACTCGGTGAGCGAGGTCTCGGTGATTCCGATGGTGCGGCACGCCATGGTGGCCCAGCAGCAACAAATGGGCCGCAAGCGCGGCGTGGTGATGGACGGGCGCGACATCGGCACCACCGTTTTCCCCGATGCGGAGGTGAAGATTTTCATGACCGCCGAGGTGGAGCTGCGCGCCAAGCGCCGCCAGGAAGAATTGGCCGAGAAAGGCGAAATCGTGCCGCTGGACGACATTATCGAGAACCTGCGCAAGCGCGACCACCTCGACTCGACCCGCGCCGAAAGCCCCCTGCGCCGCGCCCCCGACGCCGTGCTGCTCGATACCACGCACATCACCATCACCGAGCAGGTCGATTTCGTGCTCGACAGGGCCTCGTCGGCGCTGTTTGCGGCGGGCTGGGATTAAATTGGGATTAAAGGTGCCGGTATTTTGTAGGCCTTCCCGCTCGGCTGTTCCGTACCTTTGCCCCCGGCGAACCACTCGCCGCCGCAGTGGTGTTAAAGGCACAGCATGAAGGTCACGATTGATAAAAATTCCGGCTATTGCTTTGGCGTCGAATTCGCCATTCAGATGGCCGAAGACGAGCTGGCGCAGGGCCACAACCTCTATTGCCTGGGCGATATCGTGCACAACCGCATGGAAGTGGAGCGCCTGCACCAGCTCGGCCTGCGCATCATCGACCGCGAGCAGCTGGCTGAGCTGCACGACACCAAAGTCCTCATCCGGGCCCACGGCGAGCCGCCCGAAACCTATCAATTGGCCCTCAAAAACAACCTGGAGCTGATTGATGCGAGCTGCCCGGTCGTGCTCAAGCTGCAAAACCGCGTGAAGCACGCCTTCGACCTGAGCCAGCGCCAGGACGGCCAGATTGTGATTTACGGCCAGCCCGGCCATGCCGAAGTAGCGGGCCTCACGGGCCAGACCGGCAACCGCGCCATCATTGTGATGAACGAGGCCGACCTCGACCAAATTGACTTTGCGCGCCCCGTCACGCTCTTTAGCCAAACCACCAAAAGCACGGCCGGCTTCTACAAGATGAAGGCCCTGATGGAAGCCCGCATCCAGGCCGCCGGCGGGCAATTGGATAGCTTCGACGCCAACGACAGCATCTGCCGGCAGGTGAGCAACCGCGAGCCAGCCCTGGCCAAGTTCGCTGCCGAATACGACGTGGTGCTCTTCGTGAGCGGCCGCAAAAGCTCCAACGGCAAGGCCCTGTTTTCGGTGGTGAATGCGGTGAACCCGCGCAGCTACTTCATCGAAAACGCCGACGAGGTGAACGAGGACTGGCTGGCCGGCGCGCATACCGTGGGCATCTGCGGCGCCACCAGCACCCCGCTGTGGCTGATGCAGCAGGTGGCCGAGCGCGTGGAAGGCGTGGGCGAGCTGGCGTAGAGGCGTTTCGCATAGATTTTAACGTCTGTCATCCCGAGCGCAGCAAAGGACCTTCTCACATTGGAACGACTTGTTCTTCAGTGAAAAGGTTCTTCGCTGCGCTCGGGATGACAGACGTTGCCATTACTGCTCCGCCAGCGCCTCCTCGTATAGCCGCCGGTTTTCCTCGTCGAACACCACAAACACCACCCGCTGCGGCCACTCGTGCGCCGCCAGCCACTGCCGCACCTCACGCACGGCTATGGCAGCCGCTTCCTGCTTGGGGTAGCCGTAGATGCCGGTACTGATGCTGGGGAAGGCCACGCTTTCAAAGATGCGAGCTGTAGCAATTTTAAGACAGCTCTGATAACACGCCGCCAACTCCTCGGCTTCATGTTGGCTGCCGCCGTGCCAAACCGGTCCGGCGGTGTGAATAACGTAGCGCGCGGGCAGGTTGCCGCCGGTGGTTGCGACGGCTTGCCCGGGCGGAAGGCCCGCCGGATATTTTCGGGCCCGCAAGAATTTACACTCCTCCAGAATGGCCGGCCCACCGGCCCGGTGAATGGCCCCGTCGACGCCGCCCCCGCCGAGTAGGCTGGAATTGGCCGCGTTGACGATGGCCGAAACCGCCTGCTTGGTGATGTCGCCCTGCACGAGCTGGATGCGGTTGGAAAGGGTAGGAGTAGGCATGGCAATTTTGATGGCGGGTGTAATGGGGCACGCTGGACCACGATTCATGGCCTACGCTTCGGCCGCGTCAATTGATGCCTGAGCAGCCGCTTGCGACGCTTCGGCAACGGGAAATGACGCGCCCCGGGGCCCAAAATGTACCTTTCATCATCAATTCCAACCAACCTCAACCCCCAAGCTCATGGAACCCCTGCAACGCGACCCCTACCTGTGGCAAAAAGCGAAAGCCCGGGCTAAGTTTCAATCGCACCTGGTCACCTACCTGTGGGTGAATGCCTTGCTCTGGGTGATTTGGGCCCTCACCGACCGCTACCATTCCGGCGAAATTCCCTGGCCCATCTGGAGCACCGCCTTCTGGGGCTTCGGGGTGCTGATGAGCGGACTGGCGGCCTACGGTGGCCTGAGCCGTGAGCACCGCACCCAGCGCGAATACGAACGGCTGGTGCGCGAGCAGGGCGCGGTTGACCCACTGGATAAGTACCGCTAAGCGGTTTGCTGCCTGATAATTGTACCTCTCTTCTGCAAATAAGTAAACCGGTCTGGCCCCAACGGAAGGGCTTTCAACTCACTTTTAAGGACGTCTGTCTTGGCAGAAGTGCTTAATAACCGAGATGAAAGCCCTCCCATTGGGGCCGGCTTTCTTTCAATTGCCTTTTCGCCTGCATCAGCAGGGGAAGCCTTGCGGCTACGCTGGGCTAGCCGCCGCGGCCTATCTTCACCGCCATGAACCGCCCTCGCTCTCCCAAGCGCCTGCTCGGCCGCCGCGAACTGGTCGATTTTCCCGCCTTTGCCCTCGGCGGCATCGAGGCCAAGGTGGACACCGGCGCCTACACCAGCGCCATCCACTGCACCGATATTCACATCGAAACCGACGCCGCGCAGCGACCCGTGCTGCTTGTGCGCCTGCTCGACCCCGAGCACGACGACGCCAACGGCCGGCCGCTGGCTTTCTCCGATTTTGCGCTGCGCGACATTCGGTCTTCCAACGGCGAGGTGCAGGAGCGCTACGTCATCCGGGCCGTGGTGCAGCTCTACGGCGAAGATTTTGAGGCCGAATTTTCGCTCTCTGACCGCTCCGATATGAAGTACCCCGTGCTGCTGGGCCGCAGCCTGTTGCGGCAGGGCCGCTTCGTGGTGGACGTGGCCAAGCGCAACCTTTCCTACAAATCCCTGGCCCATGCCGCCGCGCGCCGCGCCCGGCCCTGAGTTAGTTTTGCGGCCGGAAGAACATTGTGCAGAAGAACGTCATGCAGAGCGCAGCGAAGCATCTTTACCGTAACAGTAACCCAATCGACAGGAATTACTTCTGAGGTAGAGATGCTTCGCTGCGCTCTGCATGACGTTCTTGCATTTCCCACCCGCCACCTTACCTCGTCCCACCCGCCCTTTCTCCACCCCCTCACCACCTCCACCCAATCCACCCCCGATGAAACTGGCCATTCTTTCGCGTGAGCCGAAATCCTACTCCACCCAGCGGCTGGTGGAGGCCGCGGCTGCCAAGGGCCACGAAGCCGTGGTCATCGACCACCTGCAGTGCAACATTGTGCTGGAAAAGGGCCAGCCCGGCATCATCTACCAGGGCGCCCGGCTCGAGGGCTTCGATGCCATCATTCCGCGCATCGGCGCCTCGGTCACGTTCTACGGCACGGCCGTGGTGCGGCAGTTTGAGATGATGAAGGTGCGTACGGCCATCGACAGCCAGGCCATTGTGCGCTCGCGCGACAAGCTGCGCTCGATGCAGATTCTGAGCCGCGCCGGCGTGGGCATGCCCAAAACGGCCTTCACCAACTTTTCCGAAGACGTGCCCACCATGATAGAGCAGGTGGGCGGCGCGCCGGTCATCATCAAGCTGCTGGAGGGCACCCAGGGCCTGGGCGTGGTGCTGGCCGAGTCGGCCAAGGCCGCGCAGTCGGTCATCGAAGCCTTTCACAACCTCAAGGCCCGCATCATTGTGCAGGAATTCATTGCCGAAAGCAAGGGCGCCGACCTGCGCGCCTTCGTGGTGGATGGCGAAGTGGTGGGCGCCATGAAGCGGCAGGGCAAGGAAGGCGAGTTCCGCTCGAACCTGCACCGCGGCGGCTCGGGCACGCTGGTGAAGCTCTCGCGGGCCGAAAAAGCGGCGGCGCTGCTGGCCACCAAAGCGCTGGGCCTGGGCATTGCGGGCGTCGACATGCTGCAAAGCAAGCGCGGCCCGCTGGTGCTCGAAGTCAATTCCTCGCCTGGGCTGGAAGGCATCGAGAAAGCCACCAAACAGGACATTGCCGGCCGCATCATCGACTACTCGACCACGCTGGCCACAAAGAAAAAGGCGAAGCCGAAGGCAAAAAAAGGGGCTGGGCAGGCCGTTGATGCCCAGTCGGACGTGCCGGCCGGGAAGTAGGGGAGGGCAGTGTATGGTTTAACTCCCCTCCTTACCAACCGAAGGTCGGCGAAGCCAAGGAGGGGATGCCGGCGCAAAGCGCCGGCTGGTGGTTGTGGGCGTTGAATGGCAGGCACAGCAATAGTACTTCCATCGTTCAACGCCCACAACCACCCCCGTCCGAGCCTGCGGCTCGAACATCCCCTCCTTGGTAAGGAGGGGAGTTTGTCGTTCCTTCGCCTTGCCCATGCCCGACGCCCCCGCTCCCGCCCCGATGTACCTCAACGACCTCACCATTCAGCCGGGCGAGCGGGTGCTCACGCGGCTGGTGATTTCGCGGCTGCCCTCGGGCACGGTGATTGACGTACCGGTGCACGTGCTGCGGGCCACGGAGCCGGGACCCACGCTGCTGCTCATGGGCGGTATGCACGGCGACGAGGTGAACGGCATCGAAACCATTCGGCGGCTGGTGCGGCGCGAGCTGCTCACGCCCACGCGCGGCAGCGTCATCGCCATTCCCATTCTCAACATCTACGGGTTTCTGAATTTCAGCCGCGAAGTGCCCGATGGCAAGGACGTGAACCGCTCGTTTCCGGGGTTTCCGCGCGGCTCGCTGGCTGGGCGGGTGGCCCACCGCTTCATGCGCGAAATCATGCCACTGATTGACTACGGCATCGACTTTCACACCGGCGGCGCGGCGCGGGCCAACTTCCCGCAGGTGCGGGGCCTGCTGGGCGTCGACCCCGAAGTGGACGCCCTGGCGGCCGCTTTTGCGGCCCCGTTCACGCTGCACGCTTCGTTGCGGGCGGGCTCGTTGCGGGAGGCAGCCCACGGGCTGGGCAAGCGCGTCATCGTGTACGAAACTGGGGAGAGCCTGCGGCTGGACGAGCCCGGCATTGAGGAAGCCGTGGCGGGCACTTTGCGAGTGATGCACCACCTGGGCATGGCCCCGGCGGCCCCCGCGCCGGCCCGGCCCAGCATCGTGTGCCGGCGGCATACGTGGCTGCGGGCGCGCTTCGCAGGGCTTTTCCGGGCGCACGTCGAGAACGGCCAGTTTGTGGAAAAGGGCCAGATTTACGGTTCCGTGGCCGACCCGTATGGGCAGCAGGCCGTGCGGCTGGAGTCGCCGCTGAGCGGCTACGTCATCGGTCTCAACCACATGCCGGTGGTGAACCAGGGCGATGCCCTGCTACACATTGCCGTGCCGGAGTAATTTTCGGCATGGAAATACCTTTTTCGATTGACGCCGGCCGGGTGCGCCTGCGCCACCTGCGGCCCACCGACCTGCCCATTTTTGCCGCCTACCGCGCCGACCCGGCGGTGTGCCGCTTCCAGGGGTTCGACCCGTTCGGCCTGGTGGAGGCCCGCGACTTTATTGCGCAGTACGCGGCGGCCCCCATCCCGGCCGCACCCGGGGAGTGGGTGCAAATTGCCATTGCCCGCAGTGCCGACGACCAGCTTCTGGGCGACTGTGCCCTACACCTGCAGGCCCACGAGCCACGCATAGCGGAAGTGGGCATCACGCTGGCCCCGCGCTGGCAGGGGCAGGGCTATGCCTCTGAGGCGTTGCAGGCATTGTTGAAGTTCTGCTTTGAGGAGCTGGCCCTGCACCGCGTGGTGGCCTTGGTCGACCCGCGCAATCAGCCGTCGGTAGCGCTGATGGAGCGCGTGGGGATGCGCCGTGAGGGGCACTTCCGGCAGAATGGCTGGTACAAGGGCGAGTGGTGCGACGAATACCAGTACGCCCTGCTAGCCGCCGACTGGGCCGCCGCGGGCTAAGCTGCGCCGGCCACTTACTTTTGTTTTTTCCTCATCTGTGCTCTTCAATGAAAAACCCCATTCAACTAACCATTAACGTTGTTTTGGCCCTGCTGGTGGCCGGGCTCTATTTTCTGCATTTCAACCAAAAGCCGGTGGCGCCGGCCATTGCCACCGATAAATCCACCGCCGTAGTGGCCTCGCCCGAGCTGAACACGGCCGACACCACGGCTGCCACCACCGAAGCTGCCGCCCCCGTAGCCGAAACCAGCGCGCCCGCTGCGGCTACCGCCGCCAGCAGCGAAGGCAAAATCGCCTACGTGGAGTCGAGCAAGATGCTGGATGGCTACCAAGGAATGAAAGACGCGCGGAAGTCCTTCGAGGCCAAGGCCCGCGGCTGGGAAAGCCAGAACCAGAAGCTGATTGCCAACTTCCGCACCGCCGTAGAAAACTACCAGAAGCAAGCCCAGGGCATGACCGCCGAGCAGCGCGCCGCCACCGAGCAGAAGCTGCAGGCCCAGCAGCAGGAGTCGGGCCAAGCCCAGCAGCGCATCCAGGCGCAGGCCCAGGAAGAAGAAGCCAAGCTGACCCAAACCGTGCTCGAAAGCGTGAACAAGAAGGTGGAAGCCTACGGCAAAGCCCACGGCTACAAGCTCATCCTCATTGCGGCCCCCAGCGGCACCATCGCCTACGGCCAGAAAGACCTCGACATTACGGCCCCGGTGCTGGCCTACCTGAACGCGGAATACCGCCGGAAGTGAGGCCGCTTAACGCCGGCAGGCAGCGGGAACCTGCTCGGCTGAAACCAAAGCATCTTAACTAACAGATGCTTTGGTTTCAGCCGAGCAGGTTTTTTTTCATCAAAAGCTCATTTTTCTGCTGATTAAAGCAACCCTGCTGGACGAAATTTGCTCACCAATAAAACTGCTTGGCGGCCGTTAGGCCGCTAGAGCTGGCTTTTCTCTCCTTTCCTTCTGCATGAAGCAATTTTTCCGCCTGGCCGCGCTGAGCAGCGCGGCGCTGCTAGCGGGCGCTACCGCCCACGCGCAGCAAACCAACCGATTCACCATCAGTGGCTACGTGCGCGACGGCGCCACCGGCGAAAGCCTGCCGGGCGTGGCCGTGGTGCACCCCGCCAGCGGCCAGGGCACCACCACCAATACCTTCGGCTTCTACTCGCTCACGCTGGCCGCCGGTGCCGACTCGGTAAAGCTGCTGGTGTCGGCGTTGGGCTACGAGCGGCAGCGGCTGGCCGAGAAGGCGGAACGCAGCTTCACCCACGATTTTCGGCTGAAGCCGGCCTCCGCTGAGTTGGAGGGCGTGGAGGTGGTGGGCAGCCGCGAAGAAAAAGTGGCCGAAAGCACCCGCATGGGCACCATCAACATTCCGGTGAGCCAGATAAAGCTGCTGCCCGCGCTGTTTGGCGAAACCGATGTGCTGAAGGCCCTGCAGCTGCTGCCCGGCGTGCAGGCCGGCGGCGAGGGCAGCAGCGGCCTCTACGTGCGCGGCGGCTCGCCCGACCAAAACCTGCTGCTGCTCGATGGCACGCCCATCTACAACGCCTCGCACTTGTTCGGCTTCTTCTCGGTGTTCAATGCCGACGCTATTAAGAACGTGGAGCTGATTAAGGGCGGGTTTCCGGCCCGCTACGGCGGGCGGCTGTCGTCGGTGGTCGACATCACCATGAAGGAGGGCAACATGCAGAAGCTGCACGGCGAGGGCGCCATCGGCCTCATTGCCTCGCGCTTCACGCTGGAAGGGCCCATCAAGAAGGACACGGCCTCGTTCATCTTCTCGGCCCGGCGCACCTACATCGACATTCTGGCCCGGCCGCTCATCATGGCCCAGGCCGACGGGCTGGTGGCCGGCTACTATTTCTACGACCTCAACGGCAAGCTGAACTGGAAGCTCGGCGCCCGCGACCGCCTCTACCTGAGCGGCTACCTGGGCTACGACGAGTTTTACGCCAACGACGAGAGCAAGCGCGACAACGGCGACACCTACAAGCAGCGCAACGCCCTGGGCTGGGGCAACCGCATTGCCGCCCTGCGCTGGAACCACGTGGTGAACGACCGGCTGTTCATGAACGCCCACCTCACCTTCACGCGCTACCAGTTCGATGTGGGCTCGACGCAGGAAAACCATTACCAGGACAACG
This sequence comes from Hymenobacter monticola, assembly GCF_022811645.1. NCBI lineage: Bacteria > Pseudomonadati > Bacteroidota > Cytophagia > Cytophagales > Hymenobacteraceae > Hymenobacter > Hymenobacter monticola. The sequence continues at coordinate 2,556,604 of NZ_CP094534.1, forward strand.
GCCAGACCCGCGACGAGAAGTATAGCCTGAGCTACCTGTCGAATATTCAGGACGTGAGCGCGAAGGTCGATTTTGACTATGTGCCCAACCCCAGCCACTACATTCGCTTTGGTGGGCAGGCCATTCGGCACCAGTTCCGGCCCGGCGCTATGCAGAGCGAGGGCAATCCCGACCCCACCCAGAACCAGGCCGTGGGCCGCCGCATCGGGGCCAGCGAGGCCAGCCTCTACGCCGAAGACGACGTGAAGCTCAACGACCGCCTGAAGGTGAACGTGGGCCTGCGCCTGAACTCGTTTCTGGTAGAAAAAAAGCTGTACCCCAGCCTGGAGCCGCGCCTGGCCGCCCGTTTTCTGCTCACCGAAGACTGGGCACTAAAAGGCGCTTACGCCCGCACCACGCAGTACGTGCACCTGCTCACCAACAGCAGCATTGGCCTGCCCACCGACTTGTGGGTGCCCGCCACGGCCAAAACGTTGCCGCAGAAGGCGCAGCAGTTCAGCCTGGGCGCGGCCCGCACTGTGCGTTACAAGGGCGAGGACTTTGAGTTCAGCGTGGAAAGCTACTACAAGCCCATGCAGAACCTGATTGAGTTTCGCGAGGGCGCGGATTTCATCGGGACCACCGACGACAACTACGAATCTAAAATCACCAGCGGCCGGGGCTGGGCCTACGGCGCCGAGCTGTTTTTGCAGAAGAAAACCGGCAAAACCACCGGCTGGATAGGCTACACGCTGTCGTGGAGCAAGCGCCAGTTTGCGGCCCTGAACCAGGGGCAGACTTACCCCTACAAGTACGACCGGCGCCACGATTTCAAGTTGGTGGTCATTCACGAGTTCAGCCCCACGCTCACGCTCTCGGGCACGTTCGTGTACGGCTCCGGCAACGCCGTGACGCTGGCCCAGGGCCGCTACCAGCTGGGCCCCTACGACACCTACGACGATTACGGCTCGCGCAACAGCTACCGCATGGCCGCCTACCACCGCCTCGACCTCGACCTGAGCCACACCAAGAAAAAGCGCTGGGGCGAAGTCGTGAACAGCTTCAGCGTGTACAACCTCTACAACCGCAAAAACCCTTATTTCATCTATTTGGGCCGCGCCGAAGGCAGCCAGCAGCTGAGCTACCGCCAGGTGTCGTTGTTTCCCATTCTGCCCTCGTTCAGCAAAACGTTCCGGTTTTAAAGCAGCATCGGCTGTCATCCTTCCATGAAAAACCTCTCTGCCCTTGCGGCCCTGCTGCTAGCCGCCGCGGCGCTGGCCGGCTGCGAAACCAGCGCCGACCTGCCCGAGCCGCCGCACACGCCCCGGGTGTCGTTGTTCTACGTGCTCACGCCCACGCCGCAGGATTCGTCGTTTCTGGAGTTGTTTCAGCAGCGCCAGCTTTACGTGAGCAACAGCCAGCACGTGTTCAGCAACGACCGCCTCGTGGGCCGGGCCAATGCCACGGTGGAGCTGCGCGACGGCGCCGGCCGCGTGGTGGAGCGCTACCGGCCCGTGGGCAGTAATTATTCTTCAACCTACCGCAACGACCCGGGCTACTACCGCCCGGTGCTCGGTTTCCGGCCTCAGCCGGGCCAGCCCTACACGCTGCGGGCCTCCCTGCCGGGCCTCGAAACCGTCGAAAGCACCCAGACCTTGCCCACGGCGCCCACCATTGAAAGCGTCGCTTTTCAGAAGCGCGGGACCACCAACTACGGAAGCGCAACGGGCCGCCTCACCGTGACCGTGCGCGACGATGCCGGCGCCGATAATTACTACCTGGTGTTTGCCCGCGTCCTCAACGCGCAGGGCCAGCCCTTGCCCTACGGCGACCTGCAGACCGACGAGGACGACGACAGCGGCATCAGCATCGACCAGTTTCAGCTGTCGAATACCCAGCAGCAATACAACCTCGGGGCCTTCGGCATCCACCCCTACGCCGATACCAACCACGACGGCGAGCGCCTCACGCTCAATGCCGATGTGCGCTACAATACGGGCTGCTACTCGCCGGGCGCTTGCCCGCCGCCGGCCTTTGTCGAGGTCACGGTGAGCAGCCTCACGGCCGATGCCTACAACTTTTACCTCTCCAACCGCCGCTACTACGACGCTGACGGCAACCCCTTTGCCGAGCCGGCTCCGCTGGCCGGCAACGTGCGCCAGGGCTACGGCCTGTTTGGCGGCGCCACCAATGCCACCTATCGCGTGCAAATACCTTAACCGAACCATTAAACCCTGCCCGGCTGTTTTCGTCTAAAGCCTGTAAATTGTCTTCCATCATTCACTAGCGCGCTTCGGCGCACCATGTATTATGCGGACCAAGTCATTATTTCTCGCTTTTGGCCTGTGCCTGTTGCTGCTGAGCAGCCAGGCCGCGCAGGCCCAGGTTCGGGTCAATGTCGGCATTGGCTACCCGCCGCCCCGGGCCTACTACGGCCCCCGCTACTACCCGCCCCGGCCGCCGGTGGTGTACGCGGTGCCGCCGCCCCCGCCCGTGTACTATGCTCCCGGGCCGGTGTATTACGCCCCGCGCCCGGTTTACGTCGCTCCCCGGCCCTACGGCTACCGGGGCCGCGGCTGGGGCCACGGCCGCCGCTGGTAACACTGTTCGTTTTGCTCAAAGCCCCGCCCATTTCGGCGGGGCTTTTTGCTGCCCGTGGCGGTAGTGAGGGTGGGCAGCGGTGCCGAGCGTTAGCTTCGCGTCCTCTTCCCACCCTGTACTACATCGAGTTGAAAATTTCGCCTCCGCCGGCTAGCCGGGTGCTGCCGTTGGTGGTGGCCGCGCAATTCGCCTGCACTTCGCTCTGGTTTGCGGGAAATGCCGTGCTGCCCAGCCTGTTGCACGAGGCCCACCTGGCGGGCACGCCGCTCAGCACGGTGGTGTCGGCGGTGCAGTTTGGATTCATCGTGGGCACGCTGGTCTTTGCGCTGCTCGCGCTGGCCGACCGCATGTCGCCCTCTAAGCTGTTTTTGCTGTGTGCCATTGCCGGCAGCCTGTTCAACGCCGGCCTGCTGCTGCCGGGCCAGACCACGGCGTCGCTGCTGGGGCTACGGTTTGCAGTGGGGTTTTTTCTGGCCGGCATCTACCCCGTGGGCATGAAAATCGCCGCCGATTACGTGGAGGGCGGGCTGGGCCGCGCGTTGGGCTACTTGGTAGGGGCGCTGGTGCTGGGTACGGCCTTGCCGCACCTGCTGCGGCTGCTGGCCGCGGGCGAGGCCTGGCGCGGTGTGGTGCTGGGCACCTCGGGCCTGGCCCTGGCGGGTGGGCTGCTGCTGTGGTGGCGCGTGCCCGACGGCCCCTTTCGCCGCCCCGGCAGTCGGCTGCAGCCCGGCGCGGTCTGGCAGGTGTTGCGGAACAAGCCGTTTCGGGCGGCGGCGCTGGGCTACTTCGGGCACATGTGGGAGCTGTATACTTTTTGGGCGTTTGTGCCGCTGTGGCTGGCGGCGTATGCACAACGGCACCCCGGCAGTGCCCCGCTGGGGCCGGGCTGGGCGTTTGGCATCATTGCGGTGGGGGCGCCGGCCTGCGTGGCCGGCGGTTACCTGGCTCAACGCATTGGCAGCCGCCGCACGGCGCGGCTGGCGCTGGCCACTTCGGGTGCCTGCTGCCTGCTGAGCCCGCTGCTACTGGTGCTGCCCCTGTGGGCCTTTGGCGCCCTGATGGGCTTGTGGGGTATGGCCGTGGTAGCCGACTCGCCGCAGTTTTCAACGCTGGTGGCGCAGCAGGCGCCGGCCGCCACCAAGGGCACGGCCCTGACGCTGGTTACCTGCCTGGGGTTTGCGCTCACCATCGTGAGTTTGCAAGCGTTTGCGGCGCTGCACCCGCATCTGGACGCGCGCTATTGGTTCTGGGTGCTGGCGCCAGGGCCGCTGCTGGGCTTGTGGGCCACGCGCCAGGCAGATGCCCCCAGAATGCGGTAGTGCGCGGGCTTTTGCTTAATCTTGCTTTCCGAGCCAATTGGTTGGCCGAAGCATACTTTTTTATGAAACGCACTACCTTGTTTTTGGGCGCCATCCTCTCGCTGTTGGCGGCTGGCTGCAACCAGACGGCCCCCGTTACCTCGGCGCCCACCGCCACTCCCGAAACCGCAGCAACTCCCGCCGCCCAAGCCGATGCTGCTACTGCCACAGCCACCGCACCGCCCGCCGCCGCCGCTACCACAGCTGCGCCGGCCACTGCGCCCCAGCTAAAGGATGCCGAAACCCTCAAGCTGGCCTTCGCCTTCAAGCCCGCGCCCAACCCCGACGACCCCGCCCACCCGCGCACCAGCGCCCACCTGCTGCTGCAAGGCCGCAAGTCGCAGGACATCGACCTGGGCAAATTCGCCGGCAAGCCCGACGTGGTAGACGCCGCCAAGGCCAAGGCCGCCAACTTCCCGGCCGGCATGCTCATGGGCTTTCGCAGCTACCAGGCTGCCACGGGCACTAGCCAGGACTTAGCCGTGCTGAACGAGGACGGCCGGCACCTGCGCATCGTGCAGCGCAAGGTGGAAGAAACCGCCCCCGAAGCCGGCACTTTCGAGACGTCCCGCGAAATTCCGCTGCCCGGCAACACGATGGTGGTGGTAGCGCCTGCGAAAAGATAAGGCAAAATGCGTAGGTTAGGGCATGGAAAATTCCTCACTACTCGGCCCCATGAAGGGCGCCACGCGCCGCGAAGTCGGCGGCGTGCAGGTTGATGTCGTGCCCACCGGCAACGCCCGCGTGAAGCGCATTGTGTATCCGGTGGGCTTTCGCTGGTCGAAAAACCTGAAGGACATCGTGGGCACGCCACTCTGCACCCACGCGCATGTGGGCTTTCTGGCTAGCGGCCGGTTCAATATTCAGTACCCCGACGGTGTGGTGGAAGAGTTCGTAGCCCCGCAGGCCGTGGCCATCGCGCCCGGCCACGACGGCTGGGTGGTGGGGGAGGAGCCCGCCATTCTCATCGAGTTCGACTTTGAAGGCGAAACCGTAGAGCGCCTAGGCCTGCGCCGCGGCTAAGCCGACCGAACAAGTACCCCGAAGCTCCTGCTTCGGCTCGCGTCTGAATCGTTCAACGGGCCGAAGCAGGAGCTTCGGGGTACTCGGCCTTTCCTAAATCCGGGCAGGCGGTAGCTTTGACGGGCCAAAACCCAACAAATTCGCCCATGCCCACCGGCACCCTGCTGCTCATCGACGACGAAGCCATGCTGCGCCAGGCCGTGGCCCGCACCCTGGAGCTGGAAGGCTACACCGTGCATCAGGCCCCTGATGCCATGCGCGGCCTCGACCTGCTACGCCAGCACGCCGCCGAAATCCTCGTGGTGCTGAGCGACGTGAAGCTGCCCGACGGCCGCGGCCTCGACCTGCTGCCCCGCTACAAAACCCTCGCCCCCTTGGCCGAAGTGGTGCTGCTGACGGCCTACGGCACCATAGCCGACGGCGTGCGCGCCATGAAGGAAGGCGCCTTCGACTACCTCACCAAGGGCGATGCCGACGACCAGCTGGTGGTAGTGGTGGAGCGCGCCGCCGAAAAAGCCCGCTTGCAGCGCCGCGTAGCCGATTTGGAGAAGAAAGTGGGCGCCCAGTACAGCTTCGATTCGATGATTGGCCACGCGCCGGCCCTAGAGCAGGCCAAGCGCCTGGCCCAGCGCGCCGCCCCCACCGACAGCACCGTGCTGCTAGAGGGCCCCACCGGCGCGGGCAAGGAGCTGTTCGCCCAGGCCATTCACCAAGCCAGCGCGCGGCGCAGCAAGCCCTTTGTGGCCGTGAACTGCTCGGCCTTTCCGAAAGATTTGCTGGAATCGGAGTTGTTTGGCTACCGCAAAGGGGCCTTCACGGGGGCGCTGGCCGATAAGAAAGGCTTGTTGGAAGAAGCCAGCGGCGGCACCATTTTCCTGGATGAGATTGGCGAACTAGAACTGAACGTGCAGGCCAAGTTCCTGCGGGTGCTGGAGACGCAGCAGTTCACCAAGCTCGGCGACACCCGGCCCACCAGTGTGGACGTGCGCATCGTGGCCGCCACCAACCGCAACCTGCGCGAGGAGGCCGACGCCGGTAATTTTCGTCCCGACCTCTACTACCGCCTGGCCGTATTCATCGTCCCCGTGCCGGGCCTGAACGAGCGCCGAGCCGACGTGCCCGAGCTGGCCAATTACTTCCTGCAGTTCTTCGCCGCCAAGCTGCGCCGCCGCCTGCGCGGCCTGGAGCCCGAGGCCCTGGAGCAGCTCGTGTGCCACGACTGGCGCGGCAACGTGCGCGAGCTGAAGAACGTGCTCGAACGCGCCGCCATCCTCGCCGACGGCGACACGTTGACCGTGGACGACCTGCCGCCCGAGTTCCACCACCTGCCGCCCGCGCCCGGCCTCGACGAGGCCACCGACCGCAGCCTGCGCACGCTGGAGCAGCGCCAGATTCGGCAGGTGCTGCTCGACACCGGCGGCAACAAGATGGAGGCCGCCCGCCAGCTCGGCATCGGCACCAAAACGCTCTACCGCAAGATTCAGGAATACGGCTTGTAGCGCCGCTTTCCACCTGCTCAAACCGGGTTATTCTGACCGTCGCACCGGGTCAGAATGACCCGGTTTTCTGCGTTTGGGTCGGAATTAGATTTAGGAGATGTGAAAATTTAGATCTGATTATCAGTGCGGTAAAGGATTTTTGGGCGCATGGTAGCGCAGTTGGGCCCGGATTGGTAATGGGATTCGGGCAACCTCACAAAGTACCCGCTGATGCACCCGCTCCTGATGATTCCGCTGCTCACTGCCGCTGGCCTGGCCGGCTTCTGGCTCTTCTACAAATCGGTCGATTTTTTCGACCACCTCTAACCCCGCTTTGCCATGATGCTCACTCTGCTTTTCCTCTCCCTGGCCACATTCGGCTACCTGTGCTACGTGCTGCTGAAACCGGAGAAATTCTGATGTAAGGGACTGACACGGCCCCTACGATGCCCTCAATACACTTAATCATGAACAAAGAACTTCTCGGCCTCCTCGTCATCTTCGGCAGCACCATGCTGCTGGCGCTGCCGCTGGGCCGCTACCTGGCCACCGTGTACCGGGGCGATAAGAGCTGGACCGATTTCCTGGCGCCGCTGGAGCGGCTGCTGTTTCGGGCTGCTGGCATCGACGCCAACCGGGGCATGACCTGGCAGCAGCACCTGATGGCGCTACTCACCATCAACCTGGCCTGGTTCCTGTGGGCGATGGCGGTGTTTTGCCTGCAAGGCAGCCTGCCGCTCAACCCCGACCACAACCCGAGCATGACGCCCGACCAGGCCTTCAACACGGCCATTTCTTTTTTGGTGAACTGCAATTTGCAGCACTACTCGGGCGAGTCGGGCGCGACGTACTTCTCGCAGCTGTTTGCCATTACGTTCCTGCAATTTGTGACGGCGGCTACCGGCATGGCGGCCTGCGTGGTGGTGTTCAATGCCCTGAAAGAGGGCACTACGGAGAAGCTGGGCAACTTCTACAACTACTTCGTGAAGAGCATCACCCGCGTGCTGCTGCCCGTTGCCACGGTGGTGGCGTTGGTGCTGGTGTTCCAGGGCACGCCCATGAACTGGGGCGGCAAGGCCAGCCTCGTGACGGTGCAGGGCGACTCGGTGAGCGTAAGCCGGGGGCCGGCGGCGGCCATGATTGCCATCAAAGAACTGGGCACCAACGGCGGGGGATTTTTCGGGGCCAATTCGGCCCACCCGCTCGAAAACCCCACCTACCTGACTAATGCCGTCGAGAATTTTGCGCTGGTGCTTATTCCGCTGGCGATGGTGTTTGCCTTCGGCTACTACCTGAAGCGGCCCAAGCTCTCCTACATGGTGATGGGGGTGATGACGGTGGGCTTTCTCATGCTGCTGGCGCCCACGGTGTACTATGAAATGCACGGCAACCCCGCCATCGCGCAGATGGGCGCCGACCAGCGCCTGGGCGCGATGGAAGGCAAGGAGGTGCGCTTCGGCGCGGCGGCCTCGGCCTACTGGGGCATCACCAATACCGTCATTTCCTGCGGCTCAGTGAACTCCATGCACGACTCGCACATGCCCATCTCGGGCATGGCCGAGCTGCTGGGCATGATGACCAACGCCTTCTACGGCGGGGTGGGCGTGGGCTTTCTCAACTTCTTCGTGTTCGTCATCATCGCCGTGTTTATCTCGGGGCTGATGGTGGGGCGCACGCCGGAGTTGCTGGGCAAGAAGATTGAGGCGCGGGAGATGAAAATTGCCATCATCGTGGCCCTGCTGCACCCGCTGCTGATTCTGGCCGGCACGGCCCTGTCGGCCCACCTCTACGCTGGCAACCCCACCGAATACGTCGGCTGGTTGGCCAACCCCGGCTACCACGGCTTCTCGGAGATGCTGTATGAATTCACCTCCTCGGCCGCCAACAACGGCTCCGGCTTCGAGGGCCTGGGCGACAACACGCCCTGGTGGAACATCTCGACCGGCGTGGTGATGCTGCTGGCCCGCTACCTGCCCATCATCGGTCCGGTGGCCATTGCGGGGCTGCTGGCCCGCAAGAAGTATATTCCCGAAAGCGCCGGCACCCTGCGCGTCGACACGGCCACCTTCGGCGTGATGGTCTTCTTCGTGATTTGGATTATCGCGGCGCTGGCCTTCTTCCCCGCGTTGGCCCTGGGCCCGCTGGCCGAGCATTTCACGCTGTACTAAGCTGCCGTAGCGTGGACTCTGCGAGTCCGCGCCCGCCCGAACGACACCCCAACAATACCTGACCAGCGCTTGAAAACGCGGACTCGCAGAGTCCACGCTACACCGCTACGGCCTTTTCGCTGACACTTTCCATGGCAACTCCATCTCAATCCCTCTTTCAACCCGCGCTGGTCCGTGAGGCCGTCGGCCAGGCCTTCGTCAAGCTCGACCCGCGCACCATGTTTCGCAACCCGGTGATGTTCACCGTGGAAATCGGCACGGTGGTCATGTTTTTCGTCACCCTCGGCCTGCTCTTTAACCCCGATGCGGCGCAGGGCAGCTTCGGCTACAATTTTACCGTATTTGTGGTGCTGTTTCTGACCTTGCTGTTTGCCAACTTCGCCGAGGCCATTGCCGAGGCCCGCGGCAAGGCCCAGGCCGATTCGCTCCGCAAAACCCGGCAGGACACACCCGCCAACGTGCGCCTCGACAATGGGCAGATGCAACAGGTCAGCTCGGCCCGGTTACAAAAAGGGCAGATTTTCGTGGTCGAAGCCGGGGAGATTATTCCCACCGACGGCGAGATTATCGAAGGGCTGGCCACGATTGACGAGTCGGCCATTACCGGCGAGTCCGCGCCCGTGATTCGCGAAGCCGGCGGCGATAAGTCGTCGGTGACTGGGGGCACGAAGGTGCTCTCCGACCGTATTGTGGTGCAGGTGACCACGGCCCCCGGCGAGTCGTTTCTCGACAAGATGATTGCGCTGGTAGAAGGTGCTTCGCGTCAGAAAACACCCAACGAAATTGCCCTCACCATCCTGCTGGCGGGCTTCACGCTTGTGTTCGTGATTGTGTGCGTGACCTTGCAGCCTTTTGCCGAATACTCGAAGACGCCCATTGCGGTGGCCTCGTTCATTGCCCTGTTTGTGTGTTTGATTCCGACCACCATCGGCGGGCTGCTCTCGGCCATCGGCATCGCGGGCATGGACCGGGCGCTGCGGGCCAACGTCATCACCAAGAGCGGCAAAGCCGTGGAAACGGCCGGCGACGTGGACGTGCTGCTGCTCGACAAAACCGGCACCATCACCATCGGCAACCGCAAGGCCACGCACTTCTGGCCCGCGCCGGGCGTGGCCATGCCGGCGTTTATTGAGGCCGCCACCCTCAGCTCGCTCACCGATGAAACGCCCGAAGGCAAGAGCATTGTGGAGCTGGCCCGCGACAACAAGGTGGACCCGCAGCAGCTGCAAAGCCAACTGGCCGGGGCCGAGCTCATCAAGTTCACGGCCGAAACCCGGAGCAGCGGCGTGACGCTGGCCAGCGGCACCCGCCTGCGCAAGGGCGCAGCCGACGCCATGCGCCGCCTGGCCGAAGCCGCCGGCCAAGCCTACCCCAACGAGGTGGCCGAGCGGGTGCAAACCGTGGCCAAAAACGGCGGCACTCCGCTGGTGCTGAGCGAAAACGACCGGGTGCTGGGCGTGGTGGAGCTGCAGGACATCATCAAGCCCGGCATTCAGGAGCGGTTTGCGCGGCTGCGCAACATGGGCATCAAGACGGTGATGGTGACCGGCGACAACCCGCTCACGGCCAAATTCATCGCCGAAAAAGCCGGCGTCGACGACTTCATTGCCGAAGCCAAGCCGGAGGACAAGATGCAGTACATCCGGGCCGAGCAGCAGCAGGGCAAGCTGGTGGCCATGATGGGCGACGGCACCAACGACGCGCCCGCTCTGGCCCAGGCCGATGTGGGGGTGGCCATGAACTCGGGTACCCAGGCCGCCAAAGAAGCCGGCAACATGGTGGACCTCGACAACGACCCCACCAAACTCATCGAAGTAGTCGAAATCGGCAAGCAGCTGCTGATGACGCGCGGCACTTTGACGACGTTTTCGATTGCGAACGACGTGGCCAAGTACTTCGCCATTGTGCCGGCGCTGTTTATGGTGGCGATTCCGGCCCTGGGCGCGCTGAACGTGATGGGCCTGAAGTCGCCGCAGTCGGCCATCCTCTCGGCCGTCATTTTCAACGCCCTCATCATCCCGGCCCTGGTGCCGCTGGCGTTGAAAGGCGTGGCCTACAAGCCCGTCGGCGCCTCGGCCCTGCTGCGCCGCAACCTGCTGATTTATGGCCTGGGCGGGGTGGTGGTGCCCTTTATTGGGATTAAGATTTTGGACTTGGTGGTGGGGATGTTTTTGTAAAAGACTTCGGTAAAGCAAAAGTCCCGCGCAATGACGTAGCCCTCGCCGATAAGCAGCAGGTGGAAGGATGGTGTAACTGGTATGTCCTCACTGAGGCCGCCAATACTATAAGTTGACGCTCCATACTCCGTGCAAGTCGCGATGACATCTTTTGCAATTGTCACAGGGGCATCTTCCAATAACATTCCCGACCCATCAGTCAGGTTTTTGCGGAGCAGATTTTCGCTGCCTTCCCCTCTTCCAAATAACACGCAACGCCAATCACGCCACCCCTGAAAGCCGGCATGAATTCGCGCTTGAATCTTGAGAAAGAGTCCCTCCGGGTCTTGCGGCTTTGAATTGATATACACAGTAGCACTGCGGCTATTGTATTTCAGAAGCAATGGATGCTGTGAGTAACTGACAAACTCCCCTCGCATACCTGGCCTAAGACGTGCTTCTGCTTTCTCCAAATAATCGACGCGGTAATACTTCCCAAGTATTGTGAGAACCGCAAAAGTGGTTTGCGCTACCATGACGGTAACTACTTGATTATTTGAAATCGGGGCTTCGAGCATAAATCAAAATTACATCTGTAGCAACCCCATGAAAACCCAATTCCTTCCCGCCCTTCGCCTCACCTTAGTTATGCTGGTGCTGTGCTGCGGCCTGTACCCGGCCCTCATTACCGCCGCCGCGCAGCTTGCGCCGGGCCGCGGCGAGGGCGAACAAATCATGAAAAACGGCCGTGTGGTGGGCTTCACCAATGTGGGCCAGAAGTTTGACCGGCCCGAGTACTTCAACTCCCGCCCCTCGGCCGTCGACTACCACGCCGACGCTAGTGCCGGCTCGAACAAAGGCCCGAGCAACCCCGAGTACCTGGCCGCGGTGAAAGCGCGCCTCGACACCTTCCTGCTCGAAAACCCCGGTGTGCGTGCCGCCGACGTGCCCGCCGAACTCATCACCGCCAGCGGCTCGGGCCTCGACCCGCACCTGTCGCCGGCCGGGGCGCTGGTGCAGGTGCCCCGCGTGGCCCGCGCCCGTAAGCTGGATGCGGCCCGTGTGGAGGCATTGGTTCGGCAGCACCTCGAAGCCAACCCCATCGGCCCCGACCGCGTGAACGTGCTCCGGCTGAACCTGGCGCTGGATGCGCTGGCGGGCAAGTAATGGCCGAGGTTGACCCAGCGATATAGTGACTGTGCCCCAGTGGCGGACGTAACTTTTTTCTTACCCTTTTGGCCGCGCTCGGCGCCGGCCAACCCTCAATGAAAAACTTGCTAATTCCTGCGCTTGTGGCCTTAAGCACGAGCGCCACCCTGGCCCAAACCACGCCCACCACCGACCCGGCTTTGGCCGTGCCGCCCCCCGCCGCGCCTGCTTCGGCGGCTCCAGCGCCCGGCCCGCTCAGCACCTACGGCTTCGTGGATGCCTACTACGGTTACGACATCGACCATGCCAACGGCAACGAGCGGCAGTTCTTCCTCTACTCGCACGGTCGTCAGAACGAGTTCACCATCAACCAGGCCCTCATCGGCTTGCGCTACGACGATGGCCGGGTGCGTGGCGCGCTGGGCCTGCACGCGGGCACTTATGTGAGCGCCAACTACGCGGCCGAGGACCCCGTGCTCCGGCATGTGTACGAAGCTTCCGCGGGCTTCCGGCCCTTCGCCAAAGCCTGGCTGGACATGGGTGTTTTTGGCTCGCACATCGGGTTTGAGTCGGCCATTTCGAAGGATAACTGGACACTGACGCGCTCCATTATGGCCGAAAACTCGCCTTATTACGAAAGCGGGGCGCGCTTCACCTACGAAGTTGGGCCGAAGCTGACGCTGACCGGGCTGGTGCTCAACGGCTGGCAGAATATCCGCGAAACCAACCAGGCCAAAGCCCTCGGCACCCAGATTCAGTGGAAGCCGTCGGATAAGGTGCTCATCAACAGCAGCACGTTTTATGGCAACGAGCAGCCGCAGGACTCGCTCATTCGGCGGCGCTATTTCCACAATTTCTACATTACCTACGCCGCTTCGGAGCGCACCAATCTGGCGCTGGTGTTCGATGTGGGCAAGCAGCGCGGCCTCGGCCGGGAGAAGTACGACACCTGGCACACCGGAGCAGTTTTTATCAAGCAGCAGCTGGCTGACAAGCTCTCAACCACGCTGCGCGGCGAGTACTACTACGCCGAGCGGGGCGTCATCATCCGCAGCATCATGCCGCGGGCGCTGGACCAGAATTTTCGCGTGGCCGGCGGCTCACTCAACCTCGATTATTCACCAGCCAGCAACGTGGTGTTTCGGGTGGAAGGGCGGTATCTGAACGGGATGCGGGGCGTATTCGCCCGCGCCGACAACGCCGACAACCGCAGCTACGGCAACGTGACGACGAGCCTGGCGCTGTCGTTTTAAGGTTCAACCCCACCCCCTGCCCCTCCCCTCTGGGGGAGGGGGCTGAATATCATCCGTCAATTACCCTTCACTCATTATTCAGTATTCAATTCTTTACTTGGCTCCCCTCCCCCAGAGGGGAGGGGCCGGGGGTGGGGTTGAACGTCAGAACCCCATGCAGCCCGACCCCCGCGACCAATCCGCCGAGCGGTTCCTGCGCCTGGTGCAGGCCAAGCGGCGCGGCACGCTCAAGGTGTATCTGGGGCTGGCGGCCGGCGTGGGCAAAACCTTTCGCCTGCTGCAGGAAGCCCAAGAGCTGCGCCAACACGGCGTGGACGTGCTGCTCGGCTACATCGAGACGCACGGCCGCCCCGGCACTGTGGCCGAGCTACGGGACCTGCCGCTGCTGCCGCGCAAGCAGCTGTTTTACAAAGGCCGGGCGCTGGAGGAAATGGACCTGGAAGGCATCGTGCAGCGCCGCCCGCAGGTAGTGGTAGTGGATGAGCTGGCCCACTCCAACGTGCCCGGCTCGCGTCACGAAAAGCGCTGGCAGGATGTAGAATACCTCGTGGCCCAGGGCATTTCGGTGATTACGGCCGTGAACGTGCAGCACCTCGAAAGCCTGCACGACCAGGTGCTGCGCATCACCGGCACCGACGTGACCGAGCGCATCCCCGACCAGCTGCTTAAGCAGGCCGACGAGGTGGTGAACGTGGACCTGACCGTGGGCGAGCTGCGCGCCCGCCTGGAAGAGGGCAAAATCTACGACCCGGCCAAGGTGCCTACCGCGCTGGCCAACTTTTTCCAGGCCGAAAACCTGCTGCAGCTGCGGCGGCTGGCGGTGCGCGAAGTGGCCCAGCTGCTGAGCCGGCAGGTGGAATCCGAAGCCGGCGGCGCGCCCGCCGTGGCCGCGCCGCGCCGCAACGACGACCGCCTGCTGGCCTGCATCAATTCCAATGACGCCGCGGCCAAGGAAATCATCCGCAAAACCTCGCGGCTGGCCGACCGGTTTTCGGCTGCCGCCTGGTACGTGCTCTACGTGCAAACCGGCCGCGAAACCGCCGACCGCATCGGCCTGGCCACCCAGCGCCACCTGCTCAATAACCTGCAGCTGGCCACCGAGCTGGGCGCCCAGATTCTGCGGGTGAAGGACGACGACGTGGTGGGCGCCATCCGGCGGGTGGCGCAGGAGAAAAACGCCACCCTGCTGGTCTGCGGCATCACCCGTGAAAAAGGGTTGTGGGAGCAGCTGAGCCGGCGCGGCGTGACGGCGGATTTGCTCCGCGCTGTAGCGGATGATGGGTCAGACTTGGATGTGTATCTGGTGACGTATTGATTGTTCTGGCGCTTCACCCCCTCCCCCTCTCCCAAAGGAGAGGGGGAGCCTGGTAGTATTTAGTGTGAGTTTCACATGTCCGCGCTTTGCATAGAATGACCAAATATTCTTAATTAAATCGTCCACATGCGGACTCATAGAGTTCACACCACACAACCTGCGCCGCCTCGGCTCCCCCTCTCCTTTGGGAGAGGGGGCCGGGGGTGAGGCGCCCCGTCAGAACGAGAACTTAATCTCATGAACCTCAAAACCAAAATCACCACCGGCTTCCTGGCCATGCTGCTGCTGGTGCTCAGCATCGGGGGCTATGCGTACTACTCCCTGCGGCAACTCGACCGCAGCTCGCGCGATGTGCTCAAGGCCAACCTATACTCTATAGAGCTGGGCCAACGCATGCTCCGAAGCCTCGACCAGCTGGCGCGGCAGCCGCTGGCCGACACCGCCGGCACTGCCGCCTTCGCGGCGGCGCTGGCCGAGGAAGCCCGCAACGTGACCGAGCCCGGCGAGCAGCAGGTGGTGGACGACCTGCGCCGCCTCACCCAGCAGCTGCGGCAGCACCAGCAGCAGGCCCGGCGGGCGGTGGCGGCCGGACAGACCAGCCCGCTAGGCATCGAGGCCGAGCCGTATGAGTTGGGCGGCCTTACCTACCAGATGATGGCGCTGAATACCGACGCCCTGAACCGCAAAACCGAAGCCGCCAACCAGCGCGCCGACCAGGCCAACCGCAACCTGCTCCTGTTTGCCACCTTGGCCGTGCTGCTGGGCCTGGCCCTGGTGGCCAGCGTGCCCGAAGCCGCCGTGCAGCCCCTGCGCAAGCTCACCGCCGCCTTGGACCACGCCACCGAGCGCAACTTTTCGGCCAGCATTCCGCAGGAAAGCCACGACGAATTCGGGCAGGTGGCCCGCGCCTTCAACCGCATGCTGGGCCAGCTGCGCGAGTACCGCACTTCCACCGCCGCCGAGCTCATTACGGAGCGCAACCGCGCCGCCAGCATCGTGAACACCCTGGACGAAGGCCTGCTCTTGCTGGATGAAAACCGCACCATTCTGCTGGCCAACCCGGTGCTGTGCGAACTGCTGGGCCTGCCGGCCGAAAAGCTGCTGGGCCGCCCCGCTGCCACCGTGCGCCTCGAAAACGACCTGTTCCAGGCCATGCTCCGGCCGCTGGACGCGCCCAACCGCGAAGCCGCCGTGGCCGAAGCGCCGCTGCTGCACATCAGCCAGCGCGGCGAGGAGGCGTTTTATCAGCTGGCGGTGCAGGACTTGGTGTCCTTCAACGAAGCCACGGAGAAGACCGAGTTTGTGGGCCACATTCTCACGCTGCGCAACGTGTCCGATTTCAAAAAGCTCGACCAGGTGAAGTCGAACTTCCTGGCCACCGTAAGCCACGAGCTGAAAACGCCGCTTTCCAGCATCAACCTCAACACCAAGCTGCTGCAGGACGAGCGCCTGCCCGCCGACGAGCGCCAGCGCATCACCGGCTACATCCGCCAGGAAACCCAGCGCCTGCAGCGCATGGTGGCCGAGCTGCTTGACGTATCGCGCCTCGACGCGGGCGCCGGCATTCAGCTCGACGTGCAGCCCACCAACCTAGCCGACGTGGTGAGCTTCGCCACCGCCACCGTGCAGCCCCAGCTACACGACAAGCAGCTGCGCCTCGAATTTCACCAGCCCACGCGCCTGCCCGAGGTGCGGGCCGACGTGGAGAAAACAACCTGGGTACTCATCAACCTGCTGGCCAACGCCATCCGCTACTCGCCGGTGGGGGCGGCCCTCACGGTGCGGGTAGCGGTGGCCGGCGCCTTTGTGCGGGTGAGCGTGCAAGACCACGGCCCCGGCATCGCGCCCGAGCACCACGACAAAATTTTCCAACGCTTCGCCCAGCTGCCCGACAAAACCGGCTACCGCGGCGGCTCCGGCCTAGGCCTGAGCATTGCCCGCGAGTTCATCGCCACGCAGGGCGGCCGACTGTGGGTCGAAAGCGAGCTGGGCAGCGGCAGCACCTTCAGCTTCACGCTGCCAGTGGTGGGAGCGTAGCGTGGACTCTGCGAGTCCGCGCCTGTCTGCATTGTTCGCCCGGGCGCGGACTCGCAGAGTCCACGCTACTTCCTTCCCGGAATTTCCTGCAAGGTCCAGGTATTACCGTCGGGGTCTTTGAAGGCGGAGAACTTAATGCCGCCCATATCCTGAATTTCGCCCATAGCCACGCCCCGGCTGGCCAACTCAGCCCGGGCGGCGGCAATGTCGGCCACCACCAAATGCAGGCCGCGCAGCGAGCCGGCCGGCATGGCCAGGCCCGATAGCCCTTCGGCCAGCACGATGGAGCAGCCGGAGCCGGGCGGTGTGAGCTGCACCACGCGCACCGTGGCGCCGGGCCGCACGTCATGGTCGAGCCGGAAGCCGACTTGCGCGGTGTAGAATTGCTTGGCGCGGTCGATGTCGGCCACCGGCACCGGGATGAGTTCCAGTTTGAAGTCCATAAAAAACTAAGCGGTTGGCTGGTAGGTGAGTACCAGCACGCCCGTGCTGGTGGTGTGCGACGATTTTAACTTAAAGTTGGTGGGCGCTTCGGCAAACAGCCGCTTGCCGTGGCCCAGCACCACCGGAAACACCATCAGGTGGTACTCGTCAATCAGGCTGTGCTGGCGCAGGTATTCCACCAGCTGCGCGCTGCCGTAAATGAGCAGGTTCTGGCCGGGCTCTCGTTTGAGGCGGGCCACGGCGGCGGCTACGTTGCCCTCCAAAATTTGCGCATTCCATTCGGCCGTTTGCAGGGTGCGCGAGGCCACGTACTTGGGCAGGCTGTTCATGAGGTTGGCGCCGGGGGCGTCGGGCATGTTGGGCCAGGCGCCAGCAAAGGCCTCGTAGGTGACGCGGCCCAGCAGCAGGGCGTCGCAGGAAGCCATGAGCTCGCCCTGAAACTCGCCCAGCTCGTCGTTGAAATAGGGGGCAGTCCAGGCCGGGTTTTCCATCACGCCGTCCAGGGTGAGGTATTCGGCGGCAATTACCTTGCTCATGCCGTTTGGGCGCATGCCAGCTGAAACTTTTCCGCCGCAGCGGACTTGTCAAAATTGAACATCCACTCCGTGCCGAACCGGTCGATGAGCGTCCCAAACTTGCCGCCCCAGAACATATCGGCCAGGGGGTCGACGACGGTGCCGCCATCGCCCAGCGCCGTATAAAGCGTGTTGATTTCCTCCTCGCTGTCGCAGTTGAGGCACATGGCAATGTTGTTGCCGGGGGCGTACGGGCTGCGCGGGTCCAGGGCGTCGCAGGCCATGAGCACAAATTGGCCGGTCGTCAGGGTGCCGTGCATAATCATGTCCTGGGCTTCGGCGGGCATGTGCTCGGCCATGCCCGAGTCGCCAACGCGCATCAGCTTGAGCTCGCCGCCGATGCAGCTGTGGTAAAAGGAGAGGGCATCGCGGCAGGTGCCGTTGGGAAATGCGATGTGGGGGCTGAGAAGTGCCATGACGTTGGAAAGTTTGGGGGTTGGTGAATGGTTGAAGTTGAGAGAAGAAAAATGGAGTTGTGCCGCGCCGGACACGCTGATTACAGGGCCGCGGCCGGCGTCGCAAAAGCGGCTGCCGCTTCCGGGGCGGGCGCAAGAGTCCGGCTGGCGAGGTAGCGCTTCCACAGTGAGTAAATGCCGAACACTACCGCCAGCATCACCAGCGCCGGAAGCGTGCCCACCGCGCCCAGGCCGGCCAACGCCACCGATGCCGCCGCCCCAATGAAATCGATAACAAAGCCCGCAAAGGCCCATTCCTTGAGCGTGCGGTATTTGTTCTGGAGCAGGGCCAGCGCGCCCAGGATTTTGGCCGCGCCGGTGATGTCCATGAGGTAGACTGGCAAGCCGAGCGCCTTCATTCCGGCCACGCCGTTTTGCTCGTGCAGCAGGCCGGCCACGCCGTCGGCCAGCATCAGGAGGCTGAAGAGGATGGTGAGCGTCCAATAAAGGCGGGCGGTGGTGCGGGGTGTCATGGCGAAAGTTTTTGGGGTGAAAAAGGCGGGGTTGGCGACAAATATGCTAAAAATTTGATTGTCTAACTGGTTTAGCAAAGGTATTAGCAAAAGCCAGGCGCGCAAGGGGGTAATTGTGCCCAAATGCGGGGTTGAATGCGGCAGCCTGTTGCCTACATTTGAGCCATGAAGCACGTTTCTATTCTGGTGCCGGCCGGCGAGGCGGTGGTGGGCAGCATTGAGGGGCCGCACAAGGTGCTGAGCCAGGTAAATGACTTTTTGGCCAGCGCGGGACAAGACCCGGCCTTCCAGATTGAACTGGTGGGCCTCACCCGGCACAAGACCTTCAACCAGGGCCTGTTCACGCTGCACGCCCACCGCACCATCGACGAAGACTTTCGCACCGACCTCATTATTATCCCGGCCCCGCACGGCGACCTGGCGGAGGCCGTGGCCCTAAACGCGCCCTTCGTGCCCTGGATACGGCAGCAGCACGCCGCCGGCGCCGAGGTGGCCAGCCTGTGCCTGGGCGCGTTCATCCTGGCCGCCACGGGCCTCGTCGATGGCCGCAAGTGCGCCACCCACTGGCTGGCCACCCAGCAGTTTGCGGCCATGTACCCCGCGGTGCACCTCGTGCCCGAGCAGGTCATCACCGACGAGCAGGGCCTCTACAGCAGCGGCGGGGCCTATTCCTACCTCAACCTGGTGCTCTACCTCATCGAGAAATACGTGAGCCGTGACCTGGCCGTGTGCTGCGCCAAAGTGTTTCAGATTGATTTCGGCCGCCGCAGTCAGTCGCCCTTCGTCATCTTCCAGGGCCAGAAAGACCACGCCGATGAACCCGTGAAAAAGACCCAGGAATTCATCGAGCAGCACTTTGCCGATAAAATGTCCATCGACGAGCTGGCGGCCCAGGCCTGCCTGAGCCGCCGCAACTTCGAGCGCCGCTTCAAAAAAGCCACCACCAACACCGTGGCCGAATACATCCAGCGCGTTAAGATTGAAGCCGCCAAAATCAGCCTGGAGTCCTCCCGCGAGAACGTGAACCAGGTGATGTACTCGGTGGGCTATTCCGACACCAAGGCCTTCCGCTCGCTGTTTAAGCGCCTCACGGGTGTGTCGCCGTTGGCCTACCGCGAGCGGTACAGGCGCAAGGCGCCCGCGCTGGCGGCGTAGCGGGTTTTATAAACACGATTCGGCCCCCGGCAGCGCAGTGCAAGGCACTGCGTTGTCGGGGGCCGAATCACATGCGGCGGTGGGCCTCGTCGCTAAGCCCACCGCTTGGATTGAAGCGGTTAGCGGGTGGCCGAGGCCACCACGGCCGGCGTTTGGGCGGACGTCAGCTCGGGCACCGAGATGGTGGTTTCCTGGCCTTTGCTCACTTCCACGTTGTAGCGGTACCGCTCGCGGCCTACGCGCAGCAGCACGGCGTATTTGCCGGCCGGTACTTCGCGGAAGTTCAGCTTGCTGCCGTACGAAGCTTGGCGGTTGGTAGCGCTCGTCAGGTTGGCATTGTGCGTGAGGCACACCACATCCAAGTGCATGCGCTCTTGTTTGGGGTTTTCAACGGTGAGCCACAGGGCCTGGCCGTCGCCCTGCACGGCTTTTACCGAGGGAGCATCCTGGGCGAGGGCGGCGCCGGCGGTGCCCAGCACGGCCAGGCCGCCGAGCAGCAAGGCCCGCAGAACCGAAGCAGAGGAGGTGGCGCCAGTCAGTTGCTGGGCGGGGCGGAGGGAGATGGAACGTTTCATGGTACTTACAGAAAAAAGGTGAGAATGAAAGTTTTGCAGAAAAAAGGTGGGGGCTTGCAGAAAAAAGGCGGGGGCGGGTAGGGAGGAGAAGAGGTGTGGCTTATAGTACTGTGCGACGAACAGTACAAATGTATGGTAGGTACTTTGTAAAACAAGGTACTGTTTCAATTAAGTTGCCGTTTCCATATTGTTAAATCCGTTAATGATTGATAATCAGCGCGAAAATTTTACTTGAAAATTTTCATAGAAACGCTTCGGCGTGGATGAAGCGGGTGGAGGGCTGCGATTGGGATGGAAGGCTGACGGAAAAGCGCTGGTAGAAGGAGGGCGAGGGCTGCAAATCGTGAGCGTTGTCCGAAAGATGCACGACGAGGGCGGCGGGTTGCCTGGGTGGCTTTCGAATGTGGATACCGCCGATGCCGGCGAACGTTACACGGCGCGTAATTTTTTTTCCGGGCGTGCCTTGCCCCCGCCCAAAACGGGCCTATAGCGGTGCTGGCCATGCTAATACCGCCCCCGTGCGTGCCCGGCGGGGTGCCCGTGCAACCGTTGGGGAACGCTGCCGGTCAGCCGCTCAGTCATTCCTTTTTCTGCTCACCTGCTTATTCCCTTTCACCCCATGCCCCCTTTCTCCTCCAAACCCGCGCTGCTGAGCCTGCTGGCCGGCACCTTATTGTTCACCGGCTGCCATAAGCAAGATGTGGCCGTGCCCGCCCCCGTGGCCCCGCCCACGCGTCCGCTCACCGGGGCCGAGCGCAGCACCGTGAGCAGCGCCAACGACTTCGCGTTTCAGGCCTTCGACAAGCTGCGCACGGCCTCCCCGGCCGGCAACATGTGCATCTCGCCGCTGAGTATTTCGGCCGCCCTCACCATGGCCTACAACGGCGCCGACGGCAGCACCAAGGCCGCCATGAAGCAGACGCTGGGCTTCCAGCCGCTAACTGATACGGAAATCAACGAGGCTTACCAGAGCCTGTTTGCGCTGCTCGGCGGGCTCGACCCGCAGGTGACCTTTACCACGGGCAATTCCATTTGGTATGGGCAGCAGTACCGGCTGCAGGCGCCGTTTGTGCAGGCCAACCAGCAGTACTTCGGGGCCACGGTGCGGCCCATCACGTTTGGCGTGCCGGCGGCCACCAGCACCATCAACGACTGGGTGAATACCCAAACGCGCGGCAAAATTGCCACCATTCTCAACGGCACCACGTCCAACGACGTGCTGTACCTGATAAACGCCCTTTACTTCAAAGGGGCCTGGACCTACCGCTTCAACCCACAGAACACCCGGCCGGCCCCCTTTTATCAGGAAAACGGCACGTCGGCCAACACCGACTTCATGAGCTTGACCACCGGCCGCTACCGGTACTTCCGGGACGCCCAGCAGCAAGTCATCGACCTGCCCTACGGCAACCGCCGCTTCAGCATGACGTTTGTGGTGCCGCAGGGCCAGAGCACCCTGGCCAGCGTGGCCGCTCGCCTCACCCGCACCCAGCTCAACACCTGGCTGGCGGCGGCCGACTCGACCGGGCAAGAATTGCGCGTGCCCAGGTTCAAGTTTGCTTACGAAGAAGGCCTCAACGGCATGCTCAGGCAACTAGGCATGGGCGAAGCCTTCACGCCTCAGGCCAACTTCAGCCGCATGCTCGACGGCGGCCCGTCCAATCTGTACATCAGCGAGGTGAAGCACAAAACCTACCTGGAAGTGAACGAAGAAGGCACCGAGGCCGCCGCCGTGACATCGGTGGGCATGGTGACGACCTCCGTACCCATGGCAACGCTCATTAACCGGCCCTTCCTGTTCCTCATCCGCGAAAAATCGTCGGGCGCCATCCTGTTCATCGGGCAGCTGGTGAACCCTTAAGCGGTGCCCGAGCAATAAAAAAAACGTCATGCCGAGCGTAGCCTAGGCATGACGTTTTTTTTATTGCAACAGCTTGAGCTTCACCTCACTTATTAGCAGGCGCGCCGGTGCTGGTAGTGCAGCTGAAGCACGGTGTCAATTTTTTCAGCCGTTAGAGGCTTGTTAATGCGGCCGGCGGCGGGCAGGCCATCTAGCCGGTTGAGGTCGCGCGCGTCCATGGAAGTGGTGAGGACCACCACGGTGGTGGCGTGCCGCTGGGCCGGCGAAAGCTGTTGAAAAGCCTGCAAAAACTCGATGCCGTTCATGATGGGCATCTGAATATCAAGCAAAATCAGGGACGGGTAGCTGGGCTGCGGCCCTTGGCCCGCCTGCTGCAGCACCGCCAGCGCCTCCTGCCCATTGGCGGCCACCATGATGTGGTCGGCAACGTCGAGACGCTTGAGCAGGCGCTCGTTGAGGAAATTATTCGTTGGGTCGTCGTCGACCAGCAACACGCTGGTAAGTTTGGGCATAGCTGCTCCCTACGCAAAACTGCTCGGCCGGGTTTAGGCGCGGTTGGGCAGCTGCACCGTGAAGGTGCTGCCCACGCCGGGCGCGCTTTCTACCTGAATGGTGCCGCCGGCGTTTTCCACCATGCGCTTCACCATGTAGAGGCCCACGCCGGTGCCCTCCACGTGGGTGTGCAGGCGCCGGAACATCACGAAGAGCTTGCTTTGCTCGTCGGCCGTCAGGCCCAGGCCGTTGTCCTGCACTTCCAGCCGCACCTGGCCCGGGGGGCAGGTGGCGCGTAGCCGCACCCGCGCGGGCCGGTCGGGGGCGTGGTACTTGAACGCGTTGCTGAGCAGGTTGTAAACGATGCTGCGCAGGTTTTTGGGCGAGAAGCGCACGGTGGGGCAGGCGGCCACGTCCACGGATAGCTGGCCCTGGGCGGCGGCCACCACCGGGGCCAGGTCGAGGCGCACCGACTCGATGAGGGCGGCCAGGTCCACCGTTTCGGGTGGCTCGGCGTGGGCCGGCTGCAGCTTGCTCACATCGGTGAGGTGCACCAGGGTGCGCTGAAAGCGGTCGACGGAGCCCTGCATGAGGCCCAGCAGGTGGGTCACGTCGGGGTGGTGGCGCACGGGTTCGGGCAGCTGTTCCTGCAGGGCCAGCAACAGGCCTTCGATGTTGGCAATGGGCGCCTTCAGGTCGTGGCTGGCCGTGTACACAAAGGTGTCGAGGTCGACGTTGGTGTAGCTCAGGCGCTCGTTGGTGTCGCGCAGCTCGTCGTTGGCGGCCAGCATTTCCTCGTTGATGGCGGCCAGCTCCTCGTTCAGCTCCTGCACCCGCTCGCGGGCCTCGGTCTGGTCGGTAATGTCGGTGACGAGGGTGTAAAAGCCCAGCACTTCGCCATTCTTCACATCCGGAATGTAGTCGGTGCGGATGTGGCGCACAAAGTTTTCGCGGTAGGGCATCCAGCTTTCAAACGAAAGCCGCTCGCCGGCCAGGGCCCGCACAATGTAGCCTTGCGCATTGGCATAGGCCTGCTCGCCCACCACGTCGCGCACTTTCCGGCCCAGCAAGGCGGTGGGGTCGATGTTGAACCAGCCCCGGTAAGCCAGGTTGGCAAACTGGTAGCGCTGTTCGCGGTCGAGGTAGCCAATCAGTACCGGCAGGGCATCGGTGAGCACGCGCAGGCGCTGCGCGGCGGCTTCGGTGGCCCGGCGGGCGTGCACTTTGGCGGTCGAATCGACAATGAAAACCAGGATGCCGGTGGTTTGCCCCCGGTCGTCGCGCAAGGGTTGGTACACGAAGTCCACGTAACTCGACTGCGACTGGCCGGTGCCCGGGTCGAAGAGCTCGACCAACATTTCCTTGGCCTCAAACGGCTGGCCGGAGGTGTACACCTCGTTGAGCCGGCTCACAAAGCCCTGCGCTGCCAGCTCGGGCAGTGCCTGGGCCACGGGCAGCCCCAGCCGGGGGCGCTGGCCCGTGAGCTGCTGGTAGGGCTCGTTGAAAAAGGTGTAGCGGTGCTCGGGGCCGCCCAGCGTGGCAATGAACGCCGGCACCTGGCGCAAAATCTGACTGAGCATGGCCTGCTGCTGCAGCAGTTCGCGGGTGCGCTCGGCCACCCGTTTTTCCAGGTCTTGGTTGAGCAGGTACACCTCCTCCTGCGCAAGCGTGAGGGCGGTGTTGGTGGTCAGGAATTCGTCGTTGCTGGCCCGCAGCTCTTCGTTGATGGCGGCCAGCTCCTCGTTCAGCTCCTGCACTTGCTGGCGGGCCAGCACCTGGGGCGTCACGTCGTAGGCAAACACGAAAATGCCGTTGATAGCCCCCTGCCGGTCGTGCCGCGCCTGGTAGATGAAGTTGTAATACCGTTTTTCCAGCTCGCGCCGGTCTTCGTTGTCGTGGTCGAGCTGCACCAGCATCTCGTTGGCGCGGTAGGTTTCGCCGGTGCGGTACACGCTATCGAGCAGGTCGAAGATGGGCTGGCCGGCCAGCTCGGGCATGGCCTCGGCAATGGCGCGGCCCACCAGCGGGCGCGGCCCCACCAGCGCCTGATAGGGCGGGTTCACGAATTCGAACACGTGCTGCGGGCCCTGAAACACGCAAATCATGGCCGGGGCGTCACGGAACAGCAGTTCCAGCTGCCCGCGCTCCCGCTCTGCCACGGCGCGCGCTTCCAGCTCGCGGGCCTGGCTGATGCGCAGGGCCTGCTCGGTGGCGGTGCGGGGCTGGTCGTTGGTGTCGGTGAAGGTGACCACCAGCACATCGGCCTGGCGCCGGGCCATCAGCAGGAAGTAGCCGTCGAGGCTGTCGTGCTGGTAATTGTTTTCGCGCCGCGCGGTCTGGCCCGAGAGGAAGGCGTCGCGGTAAAACGCAAACACCCCCGCCGCGTCGGCCGTGGGGTAAATGGTGTGGAACGACGCGGCCGGGCGCTCGGGCAGCTGCAGCATCTGCTGCGCGGCGGGGTTGAGGTAGTCGATGCCAAAGTCGACGACGGTGGCACCGGTCGCATCGTACACGGGCCGCATCAGCATCACGCCGTTCTGCGAAATGTCGAGCAGCACACGCAGCAGGTCTTCCGACGGCGGGAAATCGGGCGGCAGCGCCGGTGGTAGGGATTGAGACATGAGAACGGGGCGAAGGCCGGAAAAACAGCAACTACAGCCACTAAGGTACCAGCGGGCGCGCAGCTTCGGTGGCCGCGCCGGCCCCCGCCGCCGCCGGGCCGTGCACTACCGGCGCTCCACAAACGTCAGGCGGTTGCTGAAGGGGTCGGTCACGGTCATTTCCAGGGCCGTGGGGTCGTAAAAGGGGGCGTCGAGGCCCGGCCGGTTGTATGTATAATGCTGGGCTAGCAGCTGCTGGTGAAAGGCCGCGAGGTGCTCAAAATCATCGATGAACACCCGCGCCCCCGGCGAGCAGTCGTCGTGGTGCTCGGAGAGGTGCAGCGTCACGTCGCCGCGGCTGATTTGCAGGTAGGCCGGGCTGCCGGCGGGCCGGTGCTCCCAGTCGAGGCGAAAACCCAGCCAACCGAGGTAAAACGCCAAGGCTTTGTCGTAGTCGAAGATGCGGAGAATGGGTTTGACGGTGGCCATAAGCAGCATGGAGAAGGTGCAGCGGCAAAAATAGTCCCACCCGCGGGGCGCCGTGCAACCCCGCCGCCGTCTCGCCGGTCAGGGCTGCGACGAGGGCGGTTGCCTCGCGTGTATCATCTTCAATTCCGTAGCCTTATGCGCTTTTCTTTCCTTTTTTCTGCGGCCATACTGACCGGAATGGGCCTGGCCGGCTGCACCGCCAAAACCGACGTCGAGCCCGAAGTACCCTGCGGCACCTACGCCACGGTGCGCCTGTGCCACGGCATGACGGCCATGTGCCCCACCGAGCACACGACCCTCGAACTGGCCGACAGCACCCGGCTGCACCCCACCGGGCCCCTGTGGGCGGCATACCAGCCGCACCAAACCGATGGACAGGTGCTCTACATTGGCTACTCCCAAAACAACCCACCCGTTGATGCGGCCGGCAACGTGCTGGCCAACATCACCTGCCTGGAGGAGCCTTTGCCCTTTTGCCCGCCTCCGGTGCCGGACGGCCGCTAATACCGGCGTCTGGTGCGGGTAAGCCTCTAAAAGCCCCGTCAGCTACTGGCGGGGCTTTTTCATGGCCGGCCGTAGGCCCTTGGCAACCCGATGACGGGCAGGCTAGTATGCTCAACGGTAAGCCTTCTACATTTTAAACCAGCCCAACATTATGGCCACCGCCCAGCATTCCGAATCCGCCGACATTTACGCGGCCTTCAAACAAGACGTCAACATGACCGCCAGCGAGCTGGAGAAGTGGCTCAAAACCGACGAATCCAGGTCGGTGGGCCAGGACAGCGGCGACGGCCAGAGCATCGGCCACCACTCCGGCGAGCGCATCGTCGAAATCCTGCACAAGAAAAAGGCCGACCTCACGCCCGACGACGAAGCCCACATGCACAAGGTGCACAGCTACGTGGCGCGCCACTCGGCCCAGGGCCCGCACCATCAAAAGGACGTGGAAACCTCCGCCTGGCGCTATTCGCTGATGAACTGGGGCCACGACCCGCTGAAGAAGTAGCTGGTTGCGGCTGCCAATTGGCGCATTCGTGTTGTTGCAATCAAAACTTGGTAGGGAAAACGCCCGGCCCAGCCGATAATCGGCGCCGTTTCGACGGTGAAACAATCGGAACGGAGCCCAGCGACCGGGCCGCGGCATAGGGCTTGCAAAGGGATGGACAAGCGCTTGACGATACCAACAACGGCGCGTAACCCCTCAAAAACCATTGCCATGAAAACCAAGCTTTTTTCGTTCGTTGCCGCCCTGGGTTTGTTTGCCACTACCGCTTCTTCGGCCGCCACTGCCACCTATCCTCCCTTCAAAGACCGTCGCGAACTGGCCCGCATCGAGCGCGAACGGGCCCTCGAACGGGCCCGCCGCGAAGCTGCCCAACGGGAGCAGCAACGCCTCGTTGCCGAGCGCGCCCGCTTCGAAGCCCAGCGCCGCGTCGAGCAGCAGCGCGCCGCCGAGCGCGCCCGCTGGGAAGCCCAGCACCGCTACGATGGCCGCGGCCGCCGCTAAGTAGTTGTTCATTCTAATGAAAAGCCCCGTCAGGATATGGCGGGGCTTCTTTTTAGTCAAAAACTTCGTCACGCCGAGTTCTTATATCGGTTTGGCTGGACTGCGTTGGCGATTCCCAAGCGAACAATAAATGCATGGTAGCAAGCCCCCTCTCGATACTAAACGGGGCTTGCTGCTGCTCGAATGTTGATTGCTGTCTACTCCCGCTCCAGCACCTGCCGGATGCCGCCCAGGCCGCTCGAAATATTCTCCAGCTGCGTGAGCACGCTGTGCAACTGGCCGCCGCTGCTGGTGCGCAGGTTGCGCACGAAAGTGGCTTTGATGGCTTCCCAGCGGGCTTTTTCCTCGGGCGTGAGCCAGCCCAGCAGCTCGTGTAGCTTGAGCAGGTTGGCCTCGGTGCCGCTGGTCAGGGTTTGGGCTTCGTTGTCGTAGTGGGTGGCCAGGAGGGTTTTTACTTCCTCGTCGTTCATCACGGGGCGCACCTTTTCGGCCAGCTTGGCCATGTTGCGGTAGGAGCCCTGCAGCTTGAAGGGCGGTTCGGTGCGGTACTCGTTGGCCTGCGCCGCCGAGCGGATGTACTCCTCGTTCACGCGGGCCACCACGTCGCGGATGCCTAGCAGCTTCTGCAGCACAGCCACGTACTCGTTGATTTCGGCAGGGGAGTGGTTGGCCTCGAAGGTGAGGCTGGTGCTGTCGCCGGTTTCGGCCAGCTTGATGAGCGGGTACACGTCGGCCTGGCTTTTGGCGGCGAGGCGGCTGAGCACGGGGTTGGCCACCAGCGAGTTTTCCACGTAGCTGAGCAGGAAGGTGTCGGCCGTGTCGCCGATGATGTCGCCGAGGTTGTAGATGTCGGCGCGGTTGGCCAGCATGTCGGGAATGCGGAACTGCTCGCCCGATTCCGTGTAGGGGTTGCCGGCCATCACCACGGCCACCTTGCGGCCCCGGAAATCGTAGGTGCGGGCGCGGCCCTGGTACACGCCCTCAATCTTGCGCTGGGCGTCGCAGAGCGAGATGAATTTCTGCAAAAATTCGGGATTGCAGTGCTGAATATCATCGAGATATATCATCACGTTGTCGCCCATCTCGAAGGCCAGGTTCAGCTTCAGCAGCTCCTCGCGGGCACCGGAGTTGGGCGCCTGAGCGGGGTCCACGCTCGTCACGGCGTGGCCGATGGCCGGGCCGTTGATTTTCATAAAAATCAGCCCCAGGCGGTTGGCCACGTACTCCATGAGCGTGGTTTTGCCGTAGCCAGGCGGCGACACCAGCAGCAGCAGGCCCATGAGGTCGGTGCGCTTGTCGGCCCCCGCCGTGCCGATTTGCTTGGCGAGGTTGGCCCCGATGAGCGGCAGATACACCTCATCAATCAGCTTGTTCCGCACAAACGATGAGAGCACGCGCGGCCGGAACTCCGCCAGCCGCAGCTCCTCGGCGAAGCGCGCCACCAACTCCTTTTTCAGCGTCCCAAACGACTCAAACAGCGGCACCACCGAGCGCACGTAGTGGTGCAGTCGCCGCCGGAACTCGGGGAAATGCAGCTGATAGCTCCGCTCATGAATGCGGGCGTGCGAGCCCTGCAGGCCGGTGAGGGTTTCGTGCAAGGGCGTGCGGATGATGCGCGCGGGGTCGAAGGTGGCAGTTATTAGCAGCGTCGCCGCTTCGTTCACCCCGTTAACCCCATCCCCCGGCCCCTTCCCCTCCTGGGGAAGGGGAGCCGAGGCGACGCTGAAAGTTGAGTTCGTCAGGCTCCCCTCCCCCGGAGGGGAGGGGCTGGGGGTGGGGTTTGGGTGCCGCACAAACGCCCCCAGCCACTGCCGCACCAGCTGGAACTGCGCGGCCGGCTGGTCGGCTAGCGCGGCCACGCTGGCTTCGTATTGCGGCGTGGCGTTGCGCTCCTTCAGCGACTGCTGGAACTGCTGGTACAGGTCGGCGGCTTCGGGGGCGATGACGAAGGTTTCGCCGCGGGTCAGCTCCTGAAACAGGTAGTCGCCAGCCTCGGCTACTTCGGGGAGGGTGAATAAGCTAGTGCCGGTAGCAAACTCCTCCACGGCCAGCTGCAACTCGGCTTTCAGGGGCTCGAACTCGCGGGAATCGGGGAAAACCTGGAGCAGGATGCCAATGCCCTGTAGCTGCTGCTGCCAGGCGGCCTTGCGCTTGCGGCCCGCGAAGCGCTGCCAGTAGAGCGCGGCGGCGGCGCGGGCGTTGGCCGGGTAGCGCAGCAAATCGGCGGTGCGGGTGAGGCGCACCAGCGCTTCGAGCAGCAGGGCGGCGTCGTGGTCGTGCACACCTTTGAGGTAGCCCTCGGCGTAGCGCGGGGCCATAAACTGCTGTACGTAAATAGTCAGCTCGGCCACGGTGAGGTGCGAGAGCTCAGCCAGCGACAGCACGGCCGCCGTGCCGGGCTGCGCCGGCGCGGGCCGCTGGGCCGCCTGCAAAATCAGCCAGGCCAGGTACTCGGCGCGGTACACGTCGGCGTTTTCCGACACCACCGTTTGGTCCCACACAGCGCGGGCGGCCAGGAAGGCAGGCTCGGTTATTTTCTGGAAGAAATTGGTGCCCGTGAGGTGGTAGTGTAGGTCGCCGTCGCGCAGTACTACGGTCAGGTCCAGCGGCTGGGTGTTGACGGTGAAGGCGTAGGGGCCGAATTTCAGGGCCTGGCCGCCGTCGGTAAACAGCTCGGCGCGGTCCTTGAGCTGGCGCACAGCGTCTTCCTTCACCGTTTTGAGGCGGCTCTGAATGTCGTCGGCCTTCACCGGGTCGCCGAGGCTGACCAGCTCCTGCACGGTCTGGCGCACCTTTTCCACCATCAAATCCGACGCGAAATAGCCGTTGATGTCGGCCACCGTTTCGAAGCGGCCCAGCCGGTTTTGCACCGCTTTCAGAATGCGTTCGGCCGATTGCAGCAGCGCCGAAGCCCGCTGATTCCGGGCCTCTACCAGCCCCACCTTGCGCGACTCAAACGCCTCCGAAACCTCCTCGC
This sequence comes from Hymenobacter monticola, assembly GCF_022811645.1. Lineage (NCBI taxonomy): Bacteria > Pseudomonadati > Bacteroidota > Cytophagia > Cytophagales > Hymenobacteraceae > Hymenobacter > Hymenobacter monticola. The sequence goes on from NZ_CP094534.1 coordinate 2,586,724, forward strand.
GCTTGCCCGCCAGCTGCACCAGAAACTGGTCAAATTCCGGAAATTTGCCTTCCAGCTCCTCCAGCTGCACCAGCAGCTTGGTACTGTACTCGTCGCAGCGGGCGGGCGTGTCGCACAGGTCCAGGTAGTTCACCAGCGCTTGGTCGAGGAGCTTGATTTGGGCCGTGAATTCGGCCTGCGCCTCGGTGCCGGCCAGGGCCTGCCGCCGCCGTTTCAGCGCCGCCCGAATCTGGTTGAAGCTGGCGTAAATCGTCGAGATGTTGTCGATGATGCGCGTGGTTTGCGTGGGGTCGGGCATCGGCAGGTTGCTCACCACCTCAATCAGCAGCTCCAGCTCGCTCGAAACCGCGTTGGCCAGCTTTTCCTGCTCGTTGGCTTCGGCCACTTTCTGCACCTTCTCAATGGCCTCGGCAATGGCCTGCACGCGCACGGTGTAGGGCTTCAGCGCGTCGGGCTTCAGCAGGAAATCCACCGTTTGGGCGGCCACGTCCTTGCTGGTTTGCTCCAGGTCGGCGGCGGCTTTTTCCACGGTGGGCAGCTCCACGTAGCGCAGCTCTTTTAGGGAAATGACCTCGCCGCGCACCGTGCGCAGCTCCGCCAGCATCTGCACGAACTCGTTCACGTCGGTGGCCGTGGTGCGCTTGATGCGGCCGGTCAGCTCGTCGGCTTTGGCCAGCACGCGCTGGGTTTCGGCGTCGGTGCTTTTGCGGATGCTTAGCACTTTGTCGAACTCCTCAACCGCCGCATTAGCTGCCTGCTGAATGTCGCGCAGCGGCTCGGCCAGCGCTTGAGCGGCCGGCTCGCGCAGCCAGTGGTAGGTGTCGGTGAGGGTGGTGGTGAGGCGAATCAGGTCGAGGTAGAGGCCGGCGTAGCTGTCGTCTTTGCTGAGCAGCGTCAGTACCTCCTGCGTTTCGGCCATAGCCCGCACTATTTCTTTGTTGCCCAGCTTGTAGAGGTAGGAGCCAGAAGTGACGGGCAGCTCAAAATCGGGCGCTACATAGGGCGTTTGCCAAATTTGTACCGCATGGTGCTTCTTCGGCTCATCATCCTTGCGGAAATAGCACAGCTCGCCGTTTTCAAACAGTGCGTAGCCGTGGCAATTAATGGGGTTTTCAACCCGCTGCGCGATGATGTTATAGGAAAATAATAAATACGCGCCGCTGTCCTTATTGTAGAAAACATACAGGGAATCTTCGCCGTTGGGCGAGGCTACGCGCTTCTCAAACAGCATGTCGCGCAGGCCGTTGTCAAATAATTTTCCCTCGCCGGTTTGCAGGTAAAAACCGTGCGAAAATATGAGTCCCTGGCCGTCGGGCAGCAGCACGCAGGCATCGGCCAGCGCGTCCAGGCGCTGCGCTGTTTGCTGCTTGGAGTTGTAAATGAAATACCGGTAATCGGGCTCCTGATAGGGCCGGATTTTCAGCAGAATTAAGTTACCGACAATGGCGTAATAAATCTCCGAATCGTCGAGCGTCTGGTCCTTATCGGCCACCGGCTCGGCGTAAATGCCGCGACCGGTGGCGGTGTTGTCCTCCACTTTGATGGTGAGGTCGCCGCCGATGGTTTCGACAAAAACCCGGTCCTCGATGCTGATGTGCGGGTGTTTGCCGCTCCGCTGCATGTCGCGCGTGGTGCGCTTCCAGGTGAACTCGTGCTGCGGCGGGTACACGTATTCGTGGTCGCTGCGGTTGTCGATGTAGGTCAGTGCCTCGTTCTGCAACAGCCACTTGAACGTCTTGATGTCGTTCACACTTTTGCCCACCCGAAACACCATGAACAGGTGGTTGCCGAGCACCGCGAATTTTACGAACTGCGTGTTCTTGTAATAACGGTACAGGTCGCGGAATTCGCCGGCAAACTGCGCGTTATTAATCAGGTCCAGCGGCAGCGGCTGAAACTCGTGGTTCACGTAATTATAGGCCCCGAAAACATCGGATAATTCCACCTCCGTTTTCAGGCCCAGCACCACGTTGAAGCCGAAGAGAAATTTATCGCCCACCGGCACCATGTCCCACGGCACGCAATTGTGCTCGGTGGTGATGCGCCCGGTCCCAATCAGCTTGGTATCAATCGCGCCAAACACCGTTTTGCGCTCGGCGTTCAGCTTGTCGAGGCGGGCTTTGAGGTCGGCGCCGCTCTTGTGCAGGCGGTTGCGCAGGATTTCGTAGGTGCCGCCTTCGAGTTGGACGCCGTTGACCCCATCCCCCGGCCCCTTCCCCTCCGGGGGAAGGGGAGCCGAGGCGGCGCGGGTTTTTTCTTTTTCGTTGGTAATGGCGGGGTTATTGCTATCGGGGCTCATAATTAGGGTAGAGGACAGCCAAATGCTCGGCAATTGTCTTTAACACTTTTGGGGTGTTATGCAGGACCTCCTCGTTGGTGAAGCGGAGGACCAGGAAGCCATACTCCTGCAATTCGTGGGTGCGGCCGCCGTCGTATTCGGCCTGGCTTTCGTCGCCATGGATGCTGCCGTCGACTTCAACAATCAGCCACGCGGCGAGGCATACAAAATCCACAATGAAAGACTCGATGGCGTGCTGGCGGCGAAAAGGCGCGTTCAGCTTATTGCCGCGCAGTTCTTGCCAAAGGTGGTTTTCGGCGGGCGTGGGATGCTTGCGGTTGTGCTGGGTGTAGGCTTTGAGGGACGTTTTCCAGCGCTTGGCGTCGGTGGTAAACATGCCGAAGGGGTAGACCTCAGCCCCGTTAACCCCATCCCCCGGCCCCTTCCCCTCCGGGGGAAGGGGAGCCCGACGACTATCGTCCGAAATTTCGTCAGCACTCATGACGTGACTTATTCAAACAAAAAAGAAGAACAAACTACTGCCAACCGTCCGTGCCGCCTCGGCTCCCCTTCCCCCGGAGGGGAAGGGGCCGGGGGATGGGGTTTACAACTGCAGCGTCTTCGCCGGCTTATCCCCAATGCCCAACGCCTTGGCTGTGCTGGCCAGCTGCGCGATGGTGCCGCGCGTGGACTCGTCGCCGGCCTTATTCATCATTTGCAGCAGCAGGGCCGACACGCTCAGGTTCTTCATGTCCTCGCTGCTCAGACCGAACTTATCCACGAAGCGGCGCAGGTTGGTTTTGAAATCCCCGTCGCCGTCGTGGCCGAAGAAGGCGTCTTTCACGGTGCCTAGCACTTCGGAATTGTGCACGGCGCGGTCCACCATTTTGCCCTTGGTGATGGAGCCGATAATCTGGTCGAAGAACATGGTTTCGCCGCCCACGATGTCGATTTTGGCCGACTTCAGGGCTTCTGAAATTACGCCAGCCTGAGCGCCGGCAATGTCTTTCTGGATGTTGATTTGGGCCAGCTCCACCGACTTTTCCTTGTCGAGGCGCAGCTTGAATTCCTCGTGGTCTTTGCCCACGCCGTCGAGCTTCTTCATGGCGTCAGCCTTGGCTTCGATGCCCTTGGCTTCCACGGCAAAGCGCTGCTCGTTCACGGTTACTTCGGCCAGGCCACGCTTCTGGTCGGCGTCGGCTTTGGCTTCGATGACGCTGGCTTCGGCCAGGCCTTTTTCGCGGTTCACCTTAGCGGCCACCACGCCCAGCTTCTCGTCGGCCTCGGCCTGGGCCGTGGCTTTCGCCTGGATGGCCTGTGCCTCGGCCGTGGCGGTTAGCTGCAACACGTTGGCTTCGGCCTCGCCTTCTTTCTGGCGGGCGGTGGCTTTGGCCTGCATCACCTGGGCCTCGGCCAGGCCCACGGCGCTGGCTTTGCTGGCCTCGGCTTCGGCCATGATGCGCATGGCCTGCGAGCGGTGCTCCGACGAAGCTTTCTCGGCTTCGGCATCAATCAGCGACTGCTTGGCGCGGAATTCGGCGGCCTGCTTGGCCATGTCGGCGTTGCCGACCAGCGCAATGGTGGCCTGCTCGGTTTCCTGCTGGGCCTTGGTCACGGCCACCAGCTTTTCGCGGTCGGCCGCGGCCTGGGCGCGGGTGTCTTTAATGCGCTCTTCCTCAATTACCGTGGCTTTTTCTACCGTAATGCGCTCGCGGATGATGCTCTGAATATTCTTGCGCTCCTCTTCTAAGGCCTTTTCTTTTTCAATCTGGGCCAGGGCCACGATGCGCTCCCGCTCGTTGATTTCGAGAGAACGGGCCTGCTCCACGCGCTCGGTTTCCACGGCATCGGTGCGCTGCTTGTTGCGCTCGGCCACCAGGATTTGCCGGTCGCGGTTTTGCTCCGAAATCTTGATTTCCTCGTCGGCGGCAATACGGGCTTTTTCGCCTTTCATGCGCTCTTCCTGGCGTACTTTCTCGGTTTCGGCCGCTTCCCGGGCCTTGATGTTGGCAATTTCGCGGAACTGCTTTTCCTGGTTTTCGGCCAGCTGCTTTTCAAGCTGCAGAATGGTTTCCTGCGCCTCCACGTCCTGCTTCTTGATGGTTTTCTGTTGGTCGCGCTGAATCTGGTTGGCCTGAATTTTCTGCTCCGAGGTCAGGGCAATAATCTTCTTGATACCTTCGGCGTCCAGAATGTTGTCCTGGTTCAGCGCCTGCAAGGGCGTCTGTTCCAGATAGTCAATGGCGCAGTCGTCAAGCACATAGCCGTTCAAGTCGGTGCCGATGATGCGCAGAATCTCCTGCTTGAACTGCTCGCGGGAGTTGTAGAGCTCGATGAAGTCGAAGTGCTTGCCCACCGTTTTCAGGGCTTCCGAAAACTTGGCGTCGAACAGGCTTTCGAGCGCCAGCGGGTCGGAGGCGCGGTGCGCGCCGATGCTCTGGGCCACGTTTACCACGTCCTCGTGGGTTTTGTTGACGCGGATGAAGAAGTTCACCTTCACGTCGGCCCGCAGGTTGTCTTTGCACACCAGCCCTTCGGAGCCGGCGCGGGAGATGACGATGGTTTTCAGCTTGATGTCCATCAGCTCCAGCTTGTGCAGGATAGGCACCACGATGATGCCGGAGAAGGACACCTTGGCGTCGCCCATGCCGGTGCGCAACAGGGCCTCGCCCTGCACGGCTTTCTTGTACATTTTGGCGATAACTGACAAAAAACCAAGGAGAAACAGGCCGACGATAATCAGGACGGCCCAGGAAAGGGATGCTAGCATATTCGTGGAATTTACCTCATCCCCCGGCCCCTTTCCCCGGAGGGGAAGGGGAGCCAGACGAAGAGCTTTTGTAAAAGGTTTTGAATAAAAGAGATGGTTAGAAGACGTCGTCTAAATTTTTGTCAGGCTCCCCTTCCCCTGGAGGGGAAGGGGCCGGGGGATGGGGTTAAGAAGTCTGGTAAGGCTCCACCAAATAGCAGCGCCGGGCCGCGTCAAAGTCAATCACCAGCCCGGTTTCGCCCTTGCGAAGCGGGGCGCTGGTGCTGCGGATATTGAGCATGAGCGGGGCGCCGTCGATGCGGACGGATGCCTGGCCGAGGTGGTCGGCGGTGGCGGGCAGCAGCACGGTGCACACCTTGCCGATGACTACGGCGCCGCCGTCATGGTCCTTTTCGAGGGCGGTGAAGAGCTTCACGAAAGGCAGCGTGAGGAATTTGGCCACGAACAGGCTGCCGACGAACAGCGGCAGTAGAAAGGCCAGCCCGAGCAGGAGGGAAGTGTTGCCGGTGTAGTAATTGGCCAGAATGCTGCCCGCCCACAGCGGCAAAAACACGAAGCTGAGGAACACCATCAGCGGGATGCGGCCCAGGTTGAAGAAGGCCAGCGCGCCGTTGAGCCAGCCGGCGGGGGCGTCGTGGTGCAGGTCGCCGGGGTGGTGGAAGTGGCCGTGGTCGTCCACCTCCAGGTCAAGGTCCACCGTTTTCATGTCCAGCACACCCACAATCACCGTGAGCCAGTAGAGCAACACGAACACCAACAAGCCGGTGGGCACCAGATTGGGCGGAGCAATGGCAGCTTTTAAAAGGTCGGTCATGGGCATATGCACGGCAGCTTAAAGGTAGGAGAATTGAGAGAACTCCGTGGGCGGCCCGGCCCGTTTTGCTTATTCGGTGTAGCCAAGCTTCGCTTTTAGGGCTTTGAGGTCTTCGCTGGCTTTGCTGGCACCGGTGCTGCCGAGGGCCTTGTCAATTTCGGCGTCGATGCTTTTGCCAGACTGGGCAATTTCGCCGTACGATTCGGCCAGGGCCTCCTGCACGGCAATCTTTTCCTTCATGCGCTCAAGCAGCGCCACCGTGCCCGACGAGTCGAGCTGAGCCATCTGCTTGTTGATGGCGATGGTGGCGGTGCTCACCGTCACGCGGGCCTTCAGGGTTTTCAGCTCGTTTTCCCACTGGCTGATGGTTGTTTTCAGCGTGGCCACGTTCTGGTCCATCTGGGCGGCCGACTGCTCAAACTTTTCCTGGTCTGAAGCGGCGCGGGCGGCCTGGGCTTCGTTTTCGGCCTTCTTGAGCAGGGCTTCGCCAGCCAGCCGGTCGGCTTCGGCGGCGTCCAGCTCGCCGCGGTGGGCGCGCTGCAGCAGGAGCACAGCCTTGCTCTCGTAGTCGGCCGCTTTGGTGCGGAAGCCCTCGCCCTCGTTGCGGGCCCGGATGGCCATGGCCTTCACTTCGGCCAGGCCGTGCAGGCTTTTGTCGAGGTCCTGGCGCAGGTCGCGCAAGCCCTGCTCGGTCATTTTGATGGGGTCTTCAAGCTGGTTGACGGCCGCGTGGGCTTCCGACTGGCCGATTTTGAAGAGGCGGTTGAGGATGTTCATGGCGTTGATGTTTAAGATGATAGTTTAATTTTCGGCTACGATAACCCCACCCCCGGCCCCTCCCCTCGTGGGGAGGGGAGCCTGACGGCTTAATGAATTCTTCAGCTGACATCTGCTGACGTCTGGCTCCCCTTCCCCCGGAGGGGAAGGGGCCGGGGGATGGAGTTTCGCGGCCTACTTCGAAAACGAAATCAGTTCCTCCGAAAACTCACTCAATAGCAAGCCCAGAGAATTTACGCAGGCTTCGAGTTCGGCAACGTCGAGGGTTTCGATTTGCAGGGTGTCGCGGAAGATGAGCTTGCGGCCGGTGTCATCGAGGGCGAAGGCGCCGTGGATGATGTCGCGGTTTTTTTGCAGCAGGCGCTGGTACACTTCCAGCGAGGGAGCGGGCAGGTCGAGCAGGTATTGCTCCATAATCAGCAGCGGGTCGCCGCAGCCAATGACGAGGTTCTTGATGGCCAGCTCCGGCTTGTCGACCACGAACACGCTTTCCCGCTCGTCGGCGTGGCAGATGTCGAAGCCCAGTTCCAAAAGGTAGCCTTTGATGGTAGCGAAGTAAGGGTTGGTCATGCAGGAAAAGGTGGAATTGAAATGCTGCTCAAAAAAGTAGCGACACAGGAGAAGGCTTCGCCGGACTTGTGGTAGTTTTACGACGCAATAATAAGCAAAGTTTTGGATGTGCTCATGTTTTGAGCGAAATAATATTGCCGTAATATGTCATTCGTTGGTAAGAATATTCGCAAGCTTCGCACGGTTAAGAAGCTGAGCCAGGCGGCTTTTGCGGAATTATTTGGCTTGGCCCGGCCCAGCGTGGGGGCGTATGAGGAAGGCCGTTCAGAGCCGAAGATGGAAACGCTCATACAGATTGCTCAGCATTTTGGCTTGTCGGTAGACTTGCTACTTACGAAAGAGCTCACGGTAAATGAGCTGTACCACTTCGACATCTTTAAAGAGCAGCTGCAACAGCCGGTGGCCGCGCCGGCTCCCGTTGCCAAAGCCGATAAGCAACCCAACGTGACGCCCCTGGTGTACCGCAACCGGGCGCTGGAATACATCGTGCGCCACCACGACCCCGCCTTCATCGACGGGCTGCCGTGGCTGCAGCTGCCGCACCAGCTTGCGGGGCCCACGCGGGCCTTCGAGGTGTCGGGGGCCGACATGCTGCTGCACCGCCAGGGCCTGCGCCACCAGGACATTGTGCTGTGCAGCCGCATCGACAAAGCCAAGCCCCGCCTGAAAGCCGGCAACGTCTACGTCTTCGTCACCCAAAGCAAAGTTCTCATCCGCCGCCTGGCCGAGCGCCCCGAAGAAAACCAGCCCCTCCGGCTGCGCGCCGACAACCCCGACTACGGCAGCCAGGAGCTGGAGCTGCAGCAGGCGCTGGAAATCTGGGAGGTGAAGGGCGTGTTCACCACGCACCTGCGCGCGCCCGCGCTGCTCGATGAGCGGGTGGCCGAGCTGGAACGCAAAGTGGAAGAGCTGGCCGAGCGGCTGGATAACCGATAGCCGGCCCCGCACATGCTGCGCGCAGCGCTGTATCCTGGCGGCTGAACGCACCGGCGAGAAACGAAACCGGGATGGGTTTCAGCGGACTAGCCCTTCGTGCCGCACTCGGCGCAGAACTTTTGCTCGGGCTGCAGCTTTGCGCCGCAGCCGGTGCAGTGGCGCTCCTGGGGCTTGGCAGCGGGGTTGGGGGTGCCGCAGCTGCCGCAGAATTTCTGGTCGGCCGTGAGCTTGGCCTGGCAGTTGGGGCACTGCAGCAGGGCGTCGCGGTTCAGGAAATCGATGTTTTGGGTGTAGTCTTGCTGGCGCGTTTTATGGCGAATTTGCTCTTGGGTGGCCTGGGCCTGGTGGGCGCGCAGCTCCTCCTGCTCGTCGGGGGCGCAGTCTTCGCAGAGGCCGGCGCTGTGGTTCCAGCAGGCATCGGGGCACACCCAGTGGCCGCAGCGGGTGCATTGCTTGAACTGCTGCTTGCCCTCGGCCACAGCCTTTTGCAGGGCTTCGTCGTGGGCCTTGCCGCCCACGGCGCGCTGGATGTGGTAAGCCGCATTCTCGGCTCCGCCCAGGCCGCCAAACAAACTGCCCGCCGCCTGCAGCAGGCTCCCGGCTATACCGATGGCGTTGGGCTGGAACCGCGACATGTAGCCGTTGCGGCACTTGTCGCAGTGAAACTTAAACTGAAAGCCTTTGTCGGTGGACAGGTCGTCGTAGTTGGCAACGAATTGGACGAGGTTGCTCATAGCGGAACGGGAAAGGGTATGGATGGACAAAAATAGAGGCAGCTCCGGTTTGGCGGTTAGGGAAGCCGGCATGCCCACTGCATCGCCGCGCGGCATTTTTTATTACAGCAATCAACTGTCGCTGCCATCACACGCATTGCCCGGCCCTCGAAGCCCAGCCTGGCGAAATCTGGTCATTTGATTTGCGTAGCTTCGGGTCATGGCCACTACCCACACCCTCGAAGACTTTTACCGCGTCAAAGTCAACTGGCTGCCCGACAACCTGCGCCAGGACCTCGGCCATTTCAACGTGTTTCGGCTCGATGACTTTGTGGGGCCAGCCGCGAGAAGCCTGCCGTATAGCCGCAAGGATTTCTATAAAATCACCTTCGTGGTGGGCCGGAGCACCTACCACTACGCCGACAAAAGCGTGGGCGTGGAAGGCAATGCCCTCTTCTTTTCCAACCCGCAGGTGCCCTACCATTGGGAGCCGTTTGATGAGCGGCAAAGCGGTTTTTTCTGCATTTTCACCGAGCATTTCCTGCAGCAGCACACCAGCATCCGGCTCTCCTATTTTCCCGTGTTTCAGCCCGATGGCCAGGCCATTTACCTGCTCGACGAAGCCCAGCAGGCCCATGTGCACCAGCTCTACCAAAAGATGTTCGACGAGCTGGATTCGGACTATGCCTTTAAATATGACCTGCTGCGGGCCTACGTACTCGAGCTGATTCACAGCGCCCAGAAGCTGCAGCCGGCCACCACGCTCTACCGCGGAAGCACGGCCGCTACGCGCATTGCATCGCTCTTTACCGAACTGCTGGCCCGGCAGTTTCCCATCGAAGTGAAAGGGCAGCAGGTGAAGCTGCGCACGGCGCAGGACTTCGCTGCGCAGCTGGCCGTGCACACCAACCACCTCAACCGCGCCCTCAAGGAAGTAACCGGAAAAACCACCACCCAGCTCCTGGCCGAGCGCCTGGTGCAGGAAGCCTGGGCCTTGCTCAAGCACACCGACTGGCCGGTGGGCCTCATTGGCTACAGCCTGGGATTTGAGGAGCCGGCGCATTTTAACAACTTTTTCAAGAAGCACACCGGCCACACGCCCACCGCCGCGCGGGTTGTTTGATTTTCGTAAGCATTGGTTTGAATGAGGCAAACGGGCGGGCCGGGGCCAGCCCGAACTTTGTGCTGTACTAATAGAACGATTTATGGACACCCCCCAAACCTGGTTTATCACCGGCGCCTCGCAGGGCCTGGGCTTGGCCCTGGCCACCCAGCTGCTGGCAGCCGGGCACCGCGTGGCGGCTACCTCGCGCCACTTGGCCGGCCTCACCGCCGCCATTTCAGAGCCCACAGCATCCTTCCTGCCGCTGGCCGTCGACCTGCCCAGCGAAGCCAGTGTGGCGCAGGCCATTGAAGTCACCCTTGCCACCTTCGGCCGCCTTGATGTGGTGGTGAACAACGCCGGTTACGGCATGGGCGGCAGCATCGAGGAAATGACCGATGCCGAAACCCGCCACAGCTTTGAAACCAACGTGTTTGGTGCGCTGAACGTTATTCGAAAGGCCCTGCCCCACCTGCGGGCGCAGGGCAGTGGGCACATCATCAACATTTCCTCCATTGCCGCCATGGCGGGCGCCACGGGCTGGGCTATTTATTCCGCGACGAAGGCGGCGATGAGTGCTTGCTCGGAAGTGCTGGCCCAGGACGTGGCCGATTTCGGCCTGAAAGTGACGGTGGTAGAGCCCGGCGCGCTCCGCACCAATTTCCTTGCGCCCGAATCTCTGGTGATGGCCCGCCAGCCCATTGCCGAGTACGAAGCCGTGCGCGCCTCCCACGCCCGCTACCTCACCATGAACGGCGCCCAGGCCGGCGACCCGGCCAAAGCCGCGGACGCCATCATTGGCCTGGCCAGTGAAAAAAATCCACCGTTACACCTGCTGCTCGGGACCGATGCCTACGAGCGGGCGCAAGCCAAACTGGCCTCACTCACTCAGCAGTTTGACACCTGGCAGGCCGTCTCAAAATCCATCGCCTTTGACTAAAGCCCGCGCCGGCGGCCACCAATAGCATTGAGCCAACTGCCCTACTCTCGGATAAGCTTCCAGTTCACCGACAGGTTGAACACGCGGCCTTCCACCGGCGCCCAGAGCTCGGGGAACGTAGGGTTGGCCCGGTCGCCGAACACCACGGCTTCGCGGCGGGTCTGGCGGTAGTCCAGCAGGTTTTCGCCGTTGAGGATGAAGGCCCAGGGGCCGGTAGCGTAGCGCACCAGGGCCGCCACAATGGGGTAGCCGGGGCGGGTGGAGCCGTCGTCGAGGTACTGGCGGCCGGTGTAACTGGCCTCGATGCCCAGCGCCAGGTGCTCGCCCACTTCCTGGGTGGCCACGGTGGAGAGCTTGTGGCGGGCGGCCAGGGGCACGTTGGGGTTCAGGGCGTCGTAGCGGCGGCGGGCGTAGGTGTAGAGGTAGCCGAGGTAGATTTCGGTGCCGTTGTAGCGCAGGCGGGCGTAGCTTTCCAGGCCCTGACTCACGGTGGGCGCGGCGGCATTGTACCAGCGCAGCGGCAGGAACGGGTCATTAGGGTCGATGGCCGCGGGTTGGGTGAGCGTCAGTGGGTCTTGCAGGCGGGTGTAGAAGAAGCCTTGGTTTAGGTTCAGGCTGAGGCCCGAGGCGAAGCGGTGCAGGTAGTTCACATCGCCGTTGAGGCCCTGGCTGCGCTCGGCGCCCAGGCCCCGCAGGGGCTGCACGCGAGTGATTTCGCGCTCGTCGAGGTCGTTCACGTAGGGCACGGGCACGCGGTAGCCGTAGCCGCCGTTCAGGCGCAGGGTGAAGTCGGCGCTGGCCTTAAAGAGCACGGCCAGGCGGGGCAGCAGGAAGGTGCCGTACCGGTTGTGGTGGTCGAGGCGCAGGCCGCCCTGCACGTTGAGGGCGGGCGTGAGCTGCCAGTCGTCCTGTACGAAACCGCCCACCGTGGCGTAGGTGTAGTCGTTGAGCAGGGGCGTGCGGCTTTCGGCCGGCAGCGGCTGGAAGTCCTCGCCCAGCACGTTGAGGCCGCCCACCAGCGTGTGGTGGCCGTAGCGGTGCAGGTAGCTCACCTCGGAATAATACGACAGCTGCCGGGCCGCGTAGGCCACGGTGTTGGTGCTCACCCCGCGCCGAAACCAGCTGGCGGTGCCTTTCACGGTGAGGCTGCCGCCGTTTGTGCTGTCCTGGGTGTAGATGAGGTCGGCGGAGTGGCGCTGGGTGCGGTTCGTGACGAAGAAGCGGGGCGAGGCGTCGGTGGTTTTGTTCTGCACCACGGCCGCGTCGCCGCCCTGGCGGTCTTCCACGGTGCCGGTGTAGCCAAGGGCCAGCTGGCCGTTTTTCGGATAATAAAACAGGCGCGGATGCACCGTGAAGTTGCGCAGCCGGGGCACGTCCACGAAGCCGTCGCCGTCCACGTCGGTGCTTTGCTGGCGGGTGCCGCCCGCAAACAGCGTGTAGCCCACCCGCTGGCCTCGCCCGCTGGCAAAGCCGTTGAGGTTGCTTTCGCGCAGCGTCGACTGGTTGGCCGTGAACGTGAGCTGCGGAGTGCCCAGCACCGGCGCCTTGCTCACCAGGTTTACCAGGCCCGCAATGGCGCCGCCGCCATACAGCGTGGAGCTGGAGCCCTTAATAAGCTCAATCTGGCGCAAATCGAGCGGCGGAATCTGCAGGATGCCGAACGAGCCTGAATAGCCCCCAAGCAGCGGCAGGCCGTCGCGCAATATCTGGGAATAGCGCCCCGGCAGGCCCTGAATGCGCAGGTCGGCATTGCCGGTAGTAGGGGAAGTGGGCTGAATCTGAGTGCCGGCCAGGTCGCCGAGCAGCGAGGCAATGTTGCCAGGCTTGATGCCGTTTTCCTCGGTCAATTCCTCCTCGCCAATCACTTCCACGCGGGTGGGCAGGTCTTCGAGGCGGGAGTTGGTGCGGGTGGCCGTCACCAGCACTTCTTCCTCAATGGCCTGGGCGCTGGCGGCCAGCTGCAGGATGAGCGGGGTGCCCGCGGTCGGGGCGGCCACCAGCCGCGCGCGGTAGCCCAGGGCCTCCACGCGCAGGCGGGTGCCGGGGGCCGGGGCGGGGGTGAGCACGGCCTCGCCGCGCACGTCGGTGGCGGCACCCACGCCGGTGCCGGGCACGCTCACGCTGCCCCCAATCACGGGCGCCTGGCTCAGCGAATCGCGCAAGATGACCGTGAGCGACTGCGCCCGGCCGCTGTCTGGCAACAGCCAGAATGCCAGCGCCAGCAGCAGGCCATTGCGCCGCCAGAAAGAAGTAGAAACAGCCATTAAGAAGAAGAAATGGTTGAAAAAACCGGCATACGGCAAACCGGCCCGTAGGGCCAAACCTCTTGCCCGGGTGGTGAAGGCGCCGTGAAGCACGCCGTCTAGCTTGGCGGTGCTTCACTGCGCGAGGGAAGCGCCTTGTCCCAACGGCTGATTCTTTCACGCCTGAAGTTCTTTCAGCAAGCCGCCGCTGAAGGCACCGACGCAGCTGGAAGGCCCCGAAACGGCTTAATTTGCACGGAAAGCCATTCTTCAGCCCTGCACGTAGCCCCATGAATCGCATCGACCGCCTGTTCGGCATCACCACGCTGCTGCAAACAAAGAAACACGTGCCGGCCGAGCAGATTGCCGAACGGTTCGGCATCAGCGTGCGCACCGTGTACCGCGACATCAAGGCGCTGGGCGAGCAGGGCATTCCCATCAGCTTCGAGCCAAACCGGGGCTACTTCCTGGTGCAGGGTTATTTCCTGCCGCCGGTTTCCTTCACCCCGGAAGAGGCCAATGCCCTGGTGCTGCTGGAAGCCATTGCCGGCGTGCTGGCCGATACTTCCATTCGAGCCCACAGCGCCACGGCGCTGCACAAAGTGAAAGCCGTGCTGCGGGCGCCGGCGAAAGACCGGCTGGAGCAATTCACCAGCCGCATCGAGCTGCACGTGCCCGAGTACGCGCCGGGGCCGGCCGACTACCTGGCCCCCTTACAATCGGCCATTGCCAGCCGGCACATTGTGGAGCTGGCCTATTGCGACAAAAGCGGCGTCGCCAGCCAGCGCCGGGTCGAGCCCATTGGGCTGGCTTTCTACAATTTTGCCTGGCACTTGGTGGGGTGGTGCCACCTGCGGCAGGACTACCGCGACTTTCGGCTGACGCGCATGCAGCAGCTCACGGCCACGACCAGCCCGTTCACGCAGCCGCAGCACATCACCCTCACCGAGTACATTGCCCGCCTGCACCGGCCGCAGGCGGTCTGATTTTTTTCTGGGGCGAAAATCGGACTGCCATAGGGCTGTCAGTGGGGGGCGCGTGCTTTGGGGCATCAATTCCAAACCCCCACTTTTTAACCGTTTTCGCTTATGAATTTCGCCTCCGTCCGGGTCATCACCGCCGACATCGACCGCCTTCTGCCGTTCTACGAGCAAGTGACCGGTATGCCCGCCACCCGCTTCACGCCCGATTTCGCCGAGCTGCGCACGCCCACGGCCACGCTGGCCATTGGCAGCACGCGCACCCTGCAGTTTGAGGGCGGCCAGGGCGCCCGCGCCGCCAGCAACCAGTCGGCCATTCTCGAATTCCGCGTTGCCGACGTGGATGCCGAATACCAGAAGCTGGCCGAAGTGCTCCGCGGCAGCGTGGTGCAGGGCCCCACCACCATGCCCTGGGGCAACCGCTCCTTCCTGTTCCGCGACCCCGACGGCAACCTGGTCAACTTCTTCGCGCCCGTCACGCCCGAGGCCATCCAGCGGTTTGAAGGGCGGTAGATAGCGGCCCAGGCTGCTCAGGTCAAAGCAACGAAAAGCCCCGTCGGTTACCGGCGGGGCTTTTTTGGGCGTGTTGGAAAGATTTTGCCAATAGAACATTATTTGATGCGTTCCAGCAGCCAGGTGCCCAAGGGCGGGCCATCGGGTGCGGTGCCTTGGGCGGGCGGCAGCAGGAGCGGGGCCACCGCGCCGCCGGGCAGCGTGGGCTGGTCGGGGGCGGTGAAGGTGGGGCCATTGTCGGTGCCGGCGTCGTAGGCGCGGGCGGGCACGCGGCGCTGCGTGGCCCATTGGCCGGTGGCGTCGAGCAGGTTCTCGGCTTCGAGGGCGGCAAACCAGTCGGGGCTGGGCGCAATCATCGTGACCAGGCTCAGGCGCGGGTGGGCGGCATCGAGGCGAATGGTGTCGGCCACGGCGCCCGGCGAATTGAAGTAGGGCGCTTCCATCGTGCGGAAAGCCACGCCGCTGCGTTGCAGGGCCGCTATTTCGGCGCGCAGGGCGGTATTGTTGCCTCGCTCGGCCATGTCCTTGATGCCGAGGCTGGCCGCCTGGCCGGGTTGGAACAGCAGCCCCCCGGCCGCGTGCGACGCCCCGATGACGTTTGAAAAGTGCGCGCCGGCCGGGAAGTTGGCATGGGTACCGGCGCTCCAGGTGGCCTCGAAGGTGACGCGGTAAAGGGCCGGGCCCGGCGTGGGCGCGGGCAGTATCTCGCCGGTATCGGCGGATTTAGAACAGGCCGCCAGCCCGACGACAAACAACGGCAAAAGGCGGTGGCGCGAACGAGGCATGGCGTAAGTGGAAAAGCAACCGAAGCACTTGCCAGGCCAGACGCCGGCTACTGACCATCCTTACGCCCAGGCCGGTGTTTTATTGTGAGGCCGTGAGCACCGAATGCCGCGCTGTCACGGCAATGCCAAGCTGACTGACCCGGTCCTGGCGCTGTTCAAGCAAGACGGCGGAAAGCCGTGGCAGAGCCGGAAAGGCCCGCCAGTTATTGGGCGGACTTTATCAATGAAAGCAAGTTGGGCAGCGCAGTCCGAGTCAAAGCGCAGCAGTGCTTCATCGGTGAAGCCTATGATACGGATAGGCGGCAGGCCAGCTGCGCCGGTAGCATAAGTCGGTAAGGTTTTGTTTGTCAACGGCGTTGGTGGTCCTTACATTAGCCGGCAGTTACTCCGCTGGAAATTCCTCACTGCCCCATCCCTTTCCGCATGAAAACACTGTCTACTCTTACTAGCTGCTTTCTGCTGGCGCTGGCCGGCCTGCTGGCGCCCATGACGGGGGCGGCCCAGGGTCCACTCTTTGCCCGGGTGGCAAACTATAACCCGGGTGCGTCCTGGGTGAAGGCGGTGGCGGTGGGCGATGTTGACAACGATGGCCAAATGGACATTGTAACGGCAAACCAGGGGACCGCCAATACGGTCACGGTGCTGCTGGGGCAGAGCAGCGGGGGCTTTGCCCGGAGCCTGCAGCTCCCCAGCGGCAACGGTACCCGCGATGTCGCGTTGGCCGACGTAAACGGTGATGGGCGACTCGATATTTTCACCGCCGCCGATTACGCAAGTGCCGTCGGGGTGCTGTTGAGCCAGGCCGGGGGTGGGTTCGCCCCGGTGGTGCTATACTCCACGGGGTTGGCCAGCAGTCCGCGGAGTTTGGCGCTGGGCGACGTCAACGGCGACGGGTGGCTCGACCTGGTTGTGGCCACGGGCGGCGATATTGTGGTGATGCCCGGGCTGGCCGGGGGGATGTTTGCGTCGGCAGTACACTATTCCACGGGCGTGGGTAGCAGCCCGCGGGGCCTGGCGCTGGGCGACCTGAACGGCGATGGCCGCTTAGATGTGGTCACGGCCGATTTTGCCAGCAATTCGGCTGCGGTGCTGCTGGGGCAGGCCGGCGGAACCCTGGGCCCGGCGGCGACATTCCCGGTTGCGGCTGAACCCACTTCCATCGCGCTAGGCGACCTGAACGGCGACGGGCGACCCGACTTGCTGGTGTCGCACGACGCAATAAGCAGCTACAGCGTCAGCGTGTTATACGCGCAGGCCAGCGGCGGCTACTCCCTCCAGCAGTATTACAATGACGGGAGTAGCTTCGACGTGGCGGCGGCTGATTTTAACGGGGACGGCCACCTCGACATTGTAGCCGTGGACCCTGCCTATCATGTCCATGTGCTGCTCTGGCAGGCGCCCAATACTTTTTCTCCCCCCACGCAGTACACCGCCGGCACTTTCCCCAATGACGTCGCGGTGGCCGATGTGAACGGAGACGGCCAACCCGATGTGGTGACGGCCAACAACAACGGCGGCACGATTGGGGTGTTGCTCAACCTGACTCCGGTGCCGCCGCCCGTCCTCCGCAGCGTGAGCCCGGCCAGTGGCCCGGTCGGCACCGTTGTCACGCTGACGGGTAGCTATTTGTCGCGGGCCTCGGCGGTGCAGTTTAACGGCGCGGCCGCGGCCCAGGTCACCGCCGTTTCGGCTTCCCAGCTCACGGTGGTGGTACCCGCCGGGGCTATTTCGGGGACTGTAACGGTGACCACGCCCAGCGGCGCGGCCACATCGGCCGGGACGTTCACGGTGTCGGCACCGTTGGCTTCGGCGGGGCCGCGTGCGGCCATGCTGGGCGTGCATCCCAACCCGGCCCGGGGCCAGGTCAGGCTGACTGTGCCCTCCGTTGCTCACGAGCGCCAGCTTTTCATCGTCGATGCCGTGGGCCGAACCGTGGCGCAACAGCTGGTGCAGCCCCACACCAGCGCCGTGGTGCTGTCTTTGGCGGGGCTGCCGGTTGGCGTCTACTCGGTGCAGTGCGAGGCAGCCAGGGCACGGCTACTTATCGAATAGAGTTGCTGGTATCTGTTCAAATTTAAAAAGCCCCGCCAGCTACTGGCGGGGCTTTTTGTTGGCGGCGCAAGGAGGCGCGCCGCCTGGTTACGCCAGGGCCTGCTCGCGGGCGCGCTGCTGGTACTTGGCCACGGCCGCGTCTTTGCCGGCCTGCAGTTCTTCCAGCAAGCCGGGGGCTACGACGGTGGAGCCGTGCCGGGCACCCCACAGCAACAGCTCCACAATGATGGGAACGGTATCCAGGCCTTTTTCCGTCAGGCGGTAGGTGAATTTCGATTTCTTGTCGGCGGCCACGGCCTTGGTTAAGAGGCCTTGCGCCTCCAGGAGTGCCAGGCGGTCGGCCAGCACGTTAGTCGCCATTTTCTCGGCTGACTGCAGGAACTGCCCATAGGTTGATTTGCCCGCAAACACGATGTCCCGGAGAATGAGCAGGGCCCATTTGTCGCCCAGCACATCAAGCGAGGTGCTGACCGGGCAGGTAGAACGCTGTTTTAGCTCTTTCATCACAATAAAATTATTTCACTTGCTATTTGCAAGCAATATGCAATATCTTTGCGCTATCACTTGCAAATAGCAAGTAAATATACGCGTTTTTTATTCCTCATACCATCATGATTTTAGTAACTGGAGCCACCGGTGGCCTGGGCCACGAAACCATCGACTTCTTGCTCAAGACCACCCCGGCCGCGGAAATTGCCGCCCTGGTGCGCGACGCCGGCAAAGCCACGGACCTCGTGGAGCGGGGCGTCGACGTGCGCCAAGCCGATTACTTCGACTTTCCCGCTTTGGTGCAGGCCTTCCAAGGCGTCGAGAAGGTGCTGCTGGTTTCGGCCGTGGCGTTTACCGACCGGGTGCAGCAGCACCGCAACGTCATCGACGCCGCCAAGGAAGCCGGGGTGAAGCACCTGTTCTACACCAGCATCCAGCGCAACTCGGACTTTGTGATGCCGCAGGTGACGGAAAGCGACCTGGCCACGGAAGCCTACCTCAAGGCGTCGGGGCTGGTGTACACCATTCTCCGCAACGGCTACTACTTCGAAGGCCTGGGCTACCTGATTGGGACCGAGGTGCCGGACGCGGAAATTCGTTTCCCGGCGGGCGAAGGCAAAATAGCGTTTATCAAGCGCACCGAGCTGGCCGCCGCCACGGCCACCCTGCTCACCAGCGAAGGCCACGACAACCAGGAATACACCCTGACCGGCAGCGAGGCCTATTCGTTTCACGACGTGGCCCGGGAACTCTCTGCGCTGGCAGACCGGCCCATTACATATAAAAGCAGCGAGACGGCCACCTACATCGCCCAGACGATAGCCGCCGGCTTCCCCGATTTCGTCGCCACCTTCTTTGCCCAGTGGGGTGATGCCGCTAAGCACGGCATGCTGGCCGGCACGGACGACACCGTGGAGCGCCTGCTGGGCCGCAAGCCCACGTCGCTGCGCGAGTACCTGAAAGCGACTTATTTCCCGAATGCCTGACCCTGGTGGCCAGTAAGGCGCCGCAATCGAAACGAAAAGCCCCACCAGTTGCTGGTGGGGCTTTTCGTTTCTATGAAGCTGTTTAGCAAATTATCAGCACGATGTAGAGACGCATATTTGCGTCTCGTCGTCCGCGCAAATCGGCTCATTTCGTTCATCGACGAGACGCAAATATGCGTCTCTACATCGTGCCAGCGACTTTTTGAACAATTTTTTTGCCCCGCGCCTAGTTCACCGGCTTGCCGGTGGCATCGAGCAGGGTGAGCTTGCCGTTGGCGAACTTCTTCACTTCCTCGTACTGGGTGGCTTTGTCGCCCACCACCACGTACACCAGGTCCTTCTCGGCCATGTACTTGCCGATGGTGGACTGGAAGTCGGCCACGCCCATCTTCATCAACTGTTGCTGGTCGTCTTCCAGAAACTTCGGCGACTTGTTGAACTTGCTGATGCGGCGCAGGATGCCCAGCTTCGCGCCCTGGCTTTCGTAGGCCAGGGTGTTGCCCTTCATGATTTTGCTTTTGGCCGTTTCCACGTCGGTGGGGCTGAAGGTGGGGCCGTAGTTGGTGAGCAGGTCGCGGATGAGCTGCAGCGAGGCCCCGGTGGCATTGGCGCGCACACTCGTGGACACCACGAAGGGCGCCATTTCCTGCTGTTCCTGCACCGCCGAGAAGGCTCCGTAGGTGTAGCCTTTCTGGATGCGCAGCAGCTGGGTGAGACGCCCGCTGGACCCGTTGCCGAGCAGAGCGTTGGCGAAGGTGGCCTTGGTCAGGTCGGGGTCGGTGCCGCGCAGGGCCAGCCGGCCGGCGTAGAGCACCGACTGCTTGGCGTCGGGCACGTCGATGAAGTACACGTTGCCGGCCGGCGCCTGGGCGGGAGCGGGCTGCTGGGCCACGCTCACGGGCTTGGCGGCCCAGCTGGTTCCCAGGGGCTTGAGCGCCGCGGCTACGGTGTTCTGGTCGATGGCGCCCACCACGTGCATGGCCGCGCCCGAGGGCGAAATGTTGGCGTTGTAGTAGGCCTTCAAATCATCGAGCGTGATGCCGGCCGTGGTGGCCAGCGTGCCCGACGTGGGGTAGCTCAGAATGTGGTTGGGGCCGTAGAGCAGGCGGTTGAAGTTTTGGCTGGCTATCACGGCCGCGTTGGCTTCCTGGCCTTTGAGGTTGGTGGCCAGGGAGCTTTTCAGGCGCGCAAACTCGGCCGCGTCCCAGCGGGGCTGCAGCAGCATTTCCTGCACCAGCGCCAGCGTGGGGCCAAAGTTGCGGGCCAGGCAGCGCGCCTGCACCCGAATTTCCTCGGCGGTGCTGTTCACCGAAATGCTGGCGCCCAGCAGGTCAATGGCTTCCTCCAACTGGGCCGGGGTTTTGCGGGCGGTGCCCTGCGTCAGCATCTGGGCCACCAGCGAGGCGGTGCCGGCCTTGGCCAGCGGGTCGAGGGAGTGGCCGCCGGGAATGGTGACGTCGAAGGTGACGAGCGGAATTTCGCGGTTGTCGATGCCGTACACTTTCAGGCCGTTGGCCAGTGAGGCGTTCCAGACGGCGGGCATCTTGAACAGCGGCGTTTGCAGGAAGCCCGGCTCCGAACGGTCGTTTTTGGTGACGGTTTTCTCAAATACGGCTTCTTTGCCCTGGCCCACGTCCTCGTTCTGCACGCCGGCCACCACTTTTTCCTGGTACACGGTGGCCAGCTGCGCGCCCGGTACCGCCAGGTTTTGCTGGCCCTTGGGCACCACGCTGGTCATCACGTAAGGCTTGCCCTTCAGGTATTGGTTGTACACGCGCATCACGTCGGCGCGGGTCACGGCCTGGGCCATTTGGGCGTCTTTGGTGAGGTGGGCCGGGTCGCCGGCAAACTCGTTGTCGCGGCCCATTTGCAGGGCCTTGCTCAGCACCGACTCCACGCCGGAGTACAGGTCGGTTTCGATTTTGGCGCGAATGCGGGCCAGCTCGGTGTCGGAAAAGCCCTGGGTTTCGAACCGCTTCAGGCCTTCCTCAATGGCGCTGTGCACCTGCTGCAGGCTGGTGTTGGGGTTGGCGCGCACCTGCACGGTGAATTCGCCGGCCAGCTCGCTGCTGTTCTGGTAGGCCACCACGCTGGGCGCCAGCTTCTGCTCCTCCACCATCACCTTATAGAGCGGCGAGGTGCGGTTGCCGGCCAGCAGCTCGCTCAGCACTTGCAGGGCGTAGGAGTCGCGGTGGTACTCCTGGATGCTGGGAAACACCATCTGCAGCTGCGGCAGGCGGGCAAAGTTGTCTTCTATATACAGCGACTTGGTTTGCGTGAGGCCGGCCGGACGGGGCTTGAGGGCCTGCACGGCCGGACCTTTCTTAATCTCGCCGAACCAGCGCTGCACCTTGGCCTTGGTTTCGGCAATGTTGATGTCGCCGGCAATGACCAGCGTGGCGTTGTTGGGGCCGTAGTACTGGTGGTAAAACTCCTGCACGTCGGGCAGCGTGGCGGCCTGCAGGTCGGGCAGCGAGCCAATCACCGTCCAGTTGTAGGGGTGGTCGGCGGGGTAGAGGTTTTTGCGCAGCACCTCGTTCACCGAGCCGTAGGCCACGTTGTCGTAGTTCTGGCGCTTCTCGTTTTTCACCACCTGAATTTCGCGGGCCAGAGCCTCGGCCGTCACGGTCTTAATCATGTAGCCGAGGCGGTCGGAGTCAATCCACATGATTTTGTCGAAGGCGTCCTTGGGCACCACTTCGTAGTACTGGGTGCCGTCGCTCCAGGTGCTGCCGTTGCGCTGCCCGCCCCACTCCTCAATGAGCTTGCGGTTGGCGCCCACGGGCGTGTTCTCCGAGTCGTTGAACGACATGTGCTCGAAGAAGTGCGCAAAGCCGGTTTTGCCGGGCTTCTCGCGGTTGGAGCCCACGTGGACCACCGTGGCGAAGGCCACAATGGGGTCGGAGTGGTCTTCGTGCAGCACCACTTCCAGGCCGTTTTCCAACGTGAATTTTTCGTAGGGCAGCGAAAAGGCGCCGGCCTTGGCCGCCGCCACCGGCTTGGGTTTGGCCTTTGCCTTAGTTTGGGCAGCCGCCGGGGAGGCCCCGCAGGCCGCCGCCAGGAGCAGGGCCGCCAGTATCGTAGTCTTATGGCGCATCTTTTTGATTTTAAGCGGGAAGAAGAGAAAGCAATATTAGCCGTTTTGGCAATAGTGTGATGAAACCGTTGAGTAGTTGCACGCCGCCCAACGTTTTTGCCAACCCGCCCACCAGGCCTGCAGTGTGGCCGCGCTTCCAGGGTTACACCAAGCGCATCATCCTCGGCAGGGGCGGCCCCCAAAACGACCCCGCCGCGAAGCCGGGCGCCTAAGCCGCGAGCGAAACGAAAAACCCCGCCGGCAGCTGGCGGGGCTTTGGGGGCCGCATGAGCAGCGCCGCGAGCCGCTCCAGCAGCGGCCGTGCGCCGGGACCGGCTGCGGGCCCGTGTCCTGCCGCCTTGCGGCCGTGAAAGCGGCTTCCGGGCCCGCTGCCAGCGCAGCCACACTCCGTGTGGGCCCGCCGACATACCGGTTGCGGTCGTTCACATACCGCGCTAGGGCAAAAACGGGACTGCCTTGTATTTTTGGCTGGCCATCGAAGTTCTTGCTTCAGTTCTTGTATCCGGTGCCTGCGCTTTTACTACTATGAATAAAAACTACGCCTGGAGCTGGCTGCTGCCGGCCCTGCTCAGCCTGCCGCTGGCCGCCACGGCCCAGTCGGTGGGCATTGGCACCACCACCCCCGACCCAAAAGCGGCCCTCGACATCTCGGCCACGGGCAAGGGCCTGCTCATTCCGCGGATGGATTCGGCGACCCGCGTGGGCATTGGCGCGCCGCCCGATGGGCTGATGGTGTTTCAGACCGACGGGCGCAAGGGTTTCTGGTACGCCATGAGCAACACCTGGCTTTACATCCCCGACAAAACCCGCTCCGGCGACAATCTGGGCAACCACACCGCCACCCGAACCTTCGACCTGAACAACGAACGGCTGACCGGGGCGGGCACCGCGTCGCTGGGCGACTCGACGGCCCAGGTGGAGCTCGGCGCCTACGTGCAAGGACCCAGCGCGGCCCTGATTACGCGCAGCAAATCCAACCGCTTCTTCAGCCGGACCATGCTTTCCGGCTACGGCCGCGGGCCTTATGGGCAGGACATCGACTACGCCGTGTGGGGCAACGCCTACCGCGCCGACGGCTGGGGCGGCATCTTTTCGGCGGGCAAGCCCGGCGGGCCCTACCGTTGGGTGGGGCTGGCCCAGCACCCGGGCTACGTGGGCGCCGGTGGGGTTATCCGCATCGTAGACGGCAGCCAGGGCACGGGCAAGGTGCTCACGTCCGACGGCGTGGGCTACGGCACCTGGCAAAACCCCAAGGCCAATGCCAACTTCGACCTCGGCCCCTACTTCCTGGTGGGCAACGGCGGCAGCGTGGGCCTGCGCATCAGCAACACCGGCAACGTGGGCATCGGCCCGGACGCGCCGCGGGGCAAGTTCGACGTGAACGGGGGCGGCGACGCCTACCTCGTGGACGACCCCAACAACGGCAGCAGCCAGAGCGTGTACCTGCCCGGCCACCTCTACCTGGCCCCCTACAACGGCACCAGCGGCACGGCCTACGTGCAGGCCCGCGTGCCCAGCCCCGGGGCCGGCACCAGCATCGGCCTGAACCTGCGCACCACCAACGCCGGCAACCTCGTGGAGGCCTTGGCGCTGAGCGCAAACGGCGACGCCCGCTTCGCCGGCAACCTCGACCTGGGCCTGTCCTTGACCTACACGGATTACACCCTCAACGGCAACAGCTACGGCCAGTTTACCGCCACCTGCCCCGCCGGCACTTCCCTGGTAACCGGGGGCGGGGGCCACCGCGACTTCAACAGCGCCCAGCAGGACATCACCGTCAACTTCAGCTCCCCGGACCCCAACGCGCCCACCACCACGTGGCTGCTGCGCGTGAGCAACAGCAGCGGCAGCTCGCGGGCCATTCGGGTGTATTGCAACTGCGCCCGCATCCGGTAGGGGCTTCTGGCGCCGCGGGGCGCCGGCTGCACCACCCGGGCGACACCAAGCGCGTCATCCGCGGCGGGGGCAAAGGCAACCCCCGCCGCGCAGTCAGCCGCTTAAGCTGCTGAGGAAAGGAAAAGCGCAGCCAGCTGCGGGGCTTTTTGGTGGGGTGGTTTGGGCAAGCTGGCTGACTGGTGCAAGATGGCTGAGCAGCGTTGCCGGGCCCGTGTAAACGGGCAGGAGCCCGCGCCCGCTACCGGACCGGCGGCAGGCCCCGGGCCTCCAACAGGCGGTTGAGGGGCGTGCCGGGGCGTAGCAGGGGACGCAGCTGGGCCCAGGTCAGGGTCACGGTGTAGGCGTAGAAGGGCTCATCTTCGGGCGCGGTTTGGTAGGTGGCTTGGCAGCCGGCGGGCGTGAGGGCAAAGTCCTCGTCGGGCAGGGGTAGCAGGCCCGGGCCGAGCTCCAGCAGGGCGGCATAGGTGGGGTCGCCGCGCCGGAGCTGGGCCGTGATGAGGCGCTGCACGATGGTATCGGCGCCCGGGCGCAGTAACTCCAGCAGGCCGAACTGCCGGCCGGTGCGCAGGTCATACACGATGTTGTTCCAGGAGTGCTGGGCGCGGCGGTGGTCCACCACGTCTTCCTGGGTGTAGGTGGCGCAGGCCAGCAGGTCCTGCTCGTTGAGCGTGACGTCGAGCGACTGGTCGTAGATGTTGGCCATGTCCTGGGCGCTGGCTACCTGGTCGAGGGCGTGCCGCTCGCGGCGGCGGCGCACCGGCCCCGGGCACTGCAGCCGCGCCAGCGCTGGGCGCAGGGTGTCGGCGCCCAGCAGGTGCAGGTAGGTGATGCTGATGGAAGAGCGGGCGGGGTTGCCGAAGGCGTTGATGCCCCGCCGGCCGGTGGTTTGCTCGGTCAGAAGTTCGAAGCGGGCCGCGCCGGCGTAGTCCTCGCGCAGGGCAAACGGCTGCGGCGGGCCCTGGGCGCGGGCCTGCCAAGTGCCGCTCAGCACGGGCCCCAGCGGCTGGGTGGCGTGCCACACCGCGCCCGCCACGGCCGGGTCGGTTTCGTCGCGCAGGGTGAGCGGGGCCGCTGGCTTGAACAGGCCCATGGGGCGCAGGTCATGCGGCGTTCCGGTGGCCAGGTCGTAGTACCGGCCCGTCAGGTCGAGCTGGACTTCTTTGGGCAGGCCCGTCAGCCGGCGAAAGGTGAATTCGACCACCACCGGCCGGCCCGCCACTTCGCCCCGGTAGCGGCGATAAAGCTCCTGGCCGTCGCGGGGCAGCCGCGGGCCGGTGGCGGGACGGGGCGGCAGCGCGGTGCCCGCCAACAGCAGGCCGGCCGTGAGGGCCCAAAGCGGAAACAGGGAAGAGGCCATAGCAGAGCCGCAAAATACGCATGGCCCCGGCCAGCGCCCCGCCGGAGACACGCGCCAGCAGCCCGAAGGCTTGTGCTTCGGCAGCAAGGTTTCCTGTTCGGCCCGAAGGTTTGTGCTTCGGCGCGAAGGTTTCCTGTTCGGCGCGAAGGTTTGTGCTTCGGCAGGCGCGGGCGGGGCTTCGGCGGCCGGGTTTGTGGTTCGGAAACGGTTGGCGGGGCTTCGGCGGGCAAGGTTTGTGGTTCGGAAGCCGTTGGCGGGCGTTCGGCAGCGAAGGTTTGGGCTTCGGAAGCGGTTGGCGGGCGTTCGGAAGGTGCTGGCGGTGCTTCGGAAGCCCGGGAACGTGCTTCGGAAGGCCGGGTCCGGCGTTCGGCGGGCAGGGGCGGGGCTTCGGCCGGCTATCTAAGCGCGGCAATACCAGAATATTTGCTACGTTTGGCGGATACATCTACCCCTAACGTTCAACTACATGGACAACAACAAGCTCGACGCCCAACTGCGGCGCGACACCGCCACCGCCAACGGCCTGCAAGCCGACAAGGCCCTCTACGCCGCCCTGGAAGACGACCTCGCGCCCCTGCGCGACGAGCACGCCGCCAACCTGGCCAAAGCCCGCCAGCTGGAAGAGGCCGTGATGGGCGACGACGCCGGCACCGTGACCGAGCAGAAAACCAGCGCCAAGGCCCTGCTCAAGCCGCTGGCCTACCGCCTGGCCGCCGCCCTACAAGGCTACGCCGCCAGCAAAAGCAATACCGACGAGGACCTGGCCGGCCGCGTGCGCTACTCGCGCAGCCAGCTGTCGGAAGCCGGCGATGCCAGCCTGGCCACCATGGTGGGCGCCCTGCTGAAGGAGGCCCAGCCCCTGGCCGCCCCGCTGGCCAAGCGCGAGTTCACGGCCGCCGACCTGGCCGAGACCACCCGCCTGCTGGCCCGCTTCGAGCAGAAGCACGCCAGCCGACGCCTGAGCGAGGTGGAAGGCAGCACCGAGCGCAAAACCCTCATCGCCCTGCTGCGCCGCAACGCCAACCTCATCAAGGAAATGCGCACCCAACTCAAGGCCTACGAAAACTCGCCCACCAAGCACGAGGTGTGGCTGCGCTTCCAGGGCTACACCAAGCTCATCGTCCTCGGCGGGGGCGGCGGCAAAGACGACCCCGACGCGAAGAAGCCCGCCTAAGCCGCGGGAGAAACGAAAAGCCCCGCCAGCAACTGGCGGGGCTTTTTATGAAGTTGTATTTAGATAAGGGAGTAACTTGTGGTAAGAATACCATCCTTTTTTTAAACACTCGTTCATCCTTCGGGCAACACCTTGGAATAGGGTGCTTACTTACGGTTTCTTCCCTGTTCTCATGCGACCTGTTTCACAAGATGTACTGCGCGGATTAATGGCCAAAGGGGATTCTTCCAATCCGGAACTCCTCGCGCTACTGCAAGCACTGGCCTCTTCGGCTACCATGGACTTTGTACTGCCCCGTTACCACTTATACGAGGTCTATAAGAACCGTATGGGACTGAATTACGACCCCACGCCTCAAGACATTGTCGCGCTAGACATCACAGCGGAATACTACGAAGGAATGATACAAAGTGTAAAAGCAATGGCTGCTAGCTCGCTGGCCAACATCCGTTTTCTCGAAGTCGAGTGCCTGGAGGCCAGTTGCGCACTATTTGTAGAGGAAAATCTGAAGGAGGTACTCGGCATTATCTACTTCCGGCATGATAATGAAGTGGAATGAACTTAATTAAATCCTCCTTTTCCTAAAGATGCTAAGTTAAGGCGCCCCGGCGCGAAGCCCGCCGCCTAAGCCGCCGGAGAAACGAAAAGCCCCGCCAGTTGCTGGTGGGGCTTTTTTGTGGAGCTGTTACTGTGTTATGGCTACTCGGCGTTGTGCGTTTGCGCTACGTCGGCCATATAATCCTTTAGCTGCTTGAGTTGCGTGGGCTTGTAGTTGCTCAGGCGCAGGCGCTTGAAACCGGTCACGCCCATTTCTTCAAACAGGGCACCAAGCGAGGAATTAAGAAACGAGCTGGAGAACCCAATGACGTCGGTTAGGTCGAGCGTGACGGGGCCCGGCTGCGCGGCCATGGCCTCCTTCAGTGCCAGCAACAGCTTGTAGCCGTCGGCGTTGGAAATGGTGCCGGGGGTGAGGGTAGCTACCGTCAGAACCGGGCTGGTAGGAGCTGTGGTGGACATGAGTTGGGGCGAGTGGTCGTTGGAATAATAAGCTATTATACGCCATTTTGGTTTAAAACAGCGCGGTTTCGTCTTCGAGCAGGTCGTTTTCTTCCGGGCGCATTCCATCCTGGTAAATTCTGGCGGCCAGGGTGGTGCCCGGGAAAGCAACGTCGGATAATTCGTGAATAAATTCGGTCCCGTCGCGGCTGACGTGGTAAATGGCCCGGGTGGTTTGGATGGTAAGCGTACCATTCAACTCCCGGACACCGGTGCGCAGGGTGTCGAGGCCCCGCCCCTGGTTGTGCGGCCGGGACTGTGCCGTGAAGCGAAACTCCAGCGCCTTGCGCAGGGCCTCGGGCGCTGTGACGGGCTCCTGCCGTTGGCTTTGCAGGTAGCGGTTAACCGTTTGGGGAATACCCATGCCAAAGTCGGAAACGGCAATGAGCAGGCGCTTGCTGTTTGGATAGTATTGCAACATCGCGAAGGCGACGCGCTCCCTAGCGGAAACGGCAAAGGCGTGGTCGAAAACGTTGTTGAACATCTCGCCCAAGTAGATGGTCAGAAAATCCAGGCTCTTGTCCTGAAAAAAGTACCCCTTGAAGTGCTGGTAAGCGCTATGCACGAAATCGTTCATGCCTTCTGGCTCTACCGGCCACAAGCCGAACGAAGTCGGGTCGTTCGGCTGCGTAAGCGCCGGCGCGGCCGCCGCGGCGGGTTCAGCGAAGCGCGCGAAGAAGTGAATGCCTTCCAGGTAGCGGTACACAACTGCATTGCCCGACTCAAACTGGATAGCTACGCCTGCGAGGCGGTATTCTTCGAGCAGGCAGGCGAGTGTGGTGACGTGATGCGGCTTGACCGTGAGCGCCCCACCGACTATCACCCGCACCCGACGAACACCGGGCGAGAGGCCATGAACCTTTTCCCAGCGGTTGTTAAGCAGGAACTCCGCCAGCGCTGGTGACTTATCGAAAGCCTGAAAAGCAATGGTGTGCTCGTTTTGGGTAGTTGCTGGTAACTGCATCGGGCAAAGCTAGTAGCTTCCCAGTTCAAGCGCCCCTGCTTCGAGAAAAAGCAGGAAAGCCAGCGCACCGCCGTGGTGGAAGGCAGCACCGAGCGCAAAACCCTCATCGCCCTGCTGCGCCGCAACGCCAACCTCATCAAGGAAATGCGCACGCAGCTCAAGGCCTACGAAAACTCGCCCACCAAACACGAGGTGTGGCTGCGCTTCCAGGGCTACACCAAGCTCATCGTCCTCGGCGGGGGCGGCGGCAAAGACGACCCCGACGCGAAGAAGTCCGCCTAAGCCGCCGGAGAAACGAAAAGCCCCGCCAGTTGCTGGCGGGGCTTTTTTAGCTATTGTTGTTTAGAAAATTTAGCACTAATGTCGTCAAATGTAGCTCTAGCTTGTGTTTCATTTTGCGGTGCCTCTAGCCATAATCTGAACATATCTCTGAGCATGTCTTCCTCATTGACTTCTAAAAATCTTGCTAAATCTGTAGGCCAATCATGATGATTACAGCCATCTAGGCTATTCAATGCGAATTTTAGATTCGATTCAGTAACAGCAAGTTTGTTTTCCAATCCATAAGTGTTATTTCTGAAGAAATCACGAAGCAAAATCTCAGGGGCTACTGGACCAGGTAAAAACAAGTACTCCCACTTGACTTTTTTGTCATCTATTACACTCTTTTTCTGAGGCCATATATCTCCGTCATAAACACCAATAATCTTCAACCATTCTTTAGATGGTTTTGGAAAATTATATAATACATTTGAAATGGCAGAGGAAGACCCTGCTTTCACTATATCAATTCTTCTAGAGATATCCCCATCAAAATGTTCTAAAATTGCACGAGTAAATACTTTACTAGCCATATCCTCCACAAAAAGAATTCCTGAATATGAAAAGGAAATGCCGAGTATCATATTTAACTGAAATTGGTTCGGCGTTTCTATTATGTCGATTCCATCGTGATTTTTTGATAATATTTTTATATGATTGAGGGGGATGTTAGAGACGATTCCCATAGAATGAGTAGTAATAACTAACCATATGCCTTTGTCTAAACTCACGCTGGCTATATAATTCATTAAGTTGACCTGCGCTTTGGGTGAGATAAATGATTCTGGTTCTTCTAAAAAGAAAATAGAATCTTGTGGGGCACGTTTTATTGACCAAATCAATAAGTGTGCAGCAAGCTCACCCAGCCCCATCATCTCTAACCCATATTCAGTGTTACTATCCACTACCTTGAAATATGGTATGACATCATCAAAACCACTTATAGCTTCCGGGTCAAAAGCATCAATTTCATATACATCGCATGAAGAATAGTTCTTTCCAGTCACATAAGAAATGAGTTTGATTTCTTCTTCGCTGTAATGTATTGGGTCAATACCTTCAAAGAGTTCTTCTCTATTTGTCATTTCAGAGAAAAAATCAATAAGTCTTGAGCTCTTGTGAGAAGAATCGATATAGCCTATTTCGACGCTGAGGCCAACTTCTTCGTCGGAACTTGATTTTAAATATGTGCGCTCTTCTCCATTTTCAATAGCGCTTACAAGCAAAACAGATGAATTAAATCTGCTTTTAATATTATGTGGAACCGGACTTACTATCGATTTTATCGACAGTAGTAAAGCATTGAGTAACGTTGTTTTGCCAACACCATTTGCTCCGCAAATTACCGTTATACCACCAGAAAAGGAAACTTTGCCTTTGCCTATGCCTGTGATTCCGTCAAATTCAAGGCTGGTTATCCTGTTTTTGAAATTTCTTTTATATAGGTTTCTCCAAGTATCCCCTGTCTTAGCGAGCCGCATAGCTTTAGTGTTTAATAATTTTGGAAATTATATTAATTGATTTCGCCGTTCCACCCAGCTTCTATCATTCTTGAAACATAATTATCAGCGTCTATTCCGTTGAATTTTCCAAAATTATGCAGTCCGTTCATTATTAGTGTGGTCTTTTTATGGTTGGCAGGTAGATACTCAAGATTCGTATCGTCAGATATTAGCACGAATAGAGTCCATATTACTAGGTCGCGTGATAGTACGGAAGATACATCAGCTACTCTAGCACTAGCTCTATCGTTGTAAACTTGCATTAAGCCTATTTCAAAGCCACCAGCTTTGTTAGAAGGTATTTCATCATATCGGAATTGGTGACCATATGCTCTCGGGTTGCCAAACGCCTTTGACATATTTCTCAGTCTCTCGAAATAGTCAATATATTTCGCGAAGTAGTATGGGTCAAAATTTGAATTGTATTTAATATTGTCACATACAAACCACAGCCATGAATATAAAGTAGCTTTATTGAAGCGAATAGTAGCGGGGCTTTGTTTTAAGGCATTGCCTAAAAAGTAGATGCTTTTTTCGGCAAGGTGTATAGTTTCAGAATTAAACGGTTCGTCAAATCTGTACCTATTTGCTAACGCTATTGAAGTGACCTTGTGTAGCAAGTCTCCTATTTCTAATGAAAAACAAAGTCTGGCTATAATATCGTCATAGGCCATTCTGGAATTTGAAAAACCTATAAACTCTTTGCTGATGCCTAAGTCAAGTAGTAGCTCTACAAGGCTCTTTATTTGACCTCTGGCCTCTCCATAAAATGCATTTCTTTGCTCTGCAGACGTCAGTGATGCTGGTTGGTTTAGCCTAAAAAATAACTCGCCTGGTTCTTGGGGTAAATAGTCAGTTATTTTGAACATTCTTATTGTGAATTGGTCAAACCGTCTTCGCCAATTATTAGGTAATGATTTGTAGTCTAATCCATTCAGGGCTTGAATTTCTTCGCTAAAAGGTGCGACGTTGCCATCAATAAATATTTCTCCATTAACAAAGTCGCGAATAGCTACTAGTCTTTGTTGGCCATCTAATACCTCTAATTTAGAAGAGTCTTTAAGCTCAATAACATGAATTGGCGGTATGTGCCAATCCCTCATAATGCTGTCTATTAACCGTTGTTTCTTCGGTGTGCTCCATACCTCACCTCTTTGAAAGTCTGGTTGCAGATTAATATCACCGTTATTAATTCTCGTTACAATAGTTCCGATATCCGGGTCAGACGGCAGTAAGCGCATAAGAAATGGTGTATTAACTAAGGTGATTGATGATTTAGATGCTCTTTGCTACCTGCTCATCTTGTTGTCATTGCCGTTTTGGACTGGCAATCTAAGGCCAATTTTTTTCTTTATACCATTAGATGATGATTCTCTTAATAAAGCCTATGCCCACCAAAAAAGCCCCGCCAGACACTGGCGGGGCTTTTTGCTGTTCAAGCGGCGGCGGGCTACTCCTTCACCAGGCGTTTCACCACCGTGCCTTCCTGGGCGTGGATGCGCACGGTGTACACGCCGGTGGCTAGGCCGTTGAGGTCGATGGTTTCGGAGAGGAAACCCTGCTTGGGGCGCGTGCTCAGCTGGCGCACCGTCTGGCCCAGCACGTTCACTACTTCCACTTTCACCGGGCCCTGCTCGCGCAGGCCGGCCAGCTCCAGGGTGGCGCGGGCGGTGGTGGGGTTGGGATAGAGGGCGGTGCGGGCGGCGAGCTGGCCGGTGGTGACGGCCGTGACGGTGCCGGCCACGAAGTTGAGGTAGAAGCGCTGGCCGGTGTAGCTGGCCAGCATCGAGAAGGCGTAGGTGGGGCTGGCGGCCAGGTTCTGGCGGCGGTTCAGCACCCGGTCTTCGAGCCACACCTGGGTGCCGGCGGGGGCATCGGTCAGGCCCGTGAGGGTCAGCTCGTGGGCGCCGTCCTGGCTCACGCGCACCCCGAGGGGGATGACGGGGGCCGTGGCCAGGTCGGGCAGGCCGTTGATGGCGAAGCTCTCGGCGCCGGCCTGGCTCCAGAGGCTGGGACGGCCGTTGCCGTTGAGCTGCACCTTGTAGGCGTCGTGCCGGGCCGAGAAGCCGAGGGCGGCGCCGGGCTCGAAGTACACCACCGTTTCATCGGCGGTGGCGGTGGCCAGGTTGCGGGCTTCGAGGCGCAGCACCGGGGGCGCCGTGGTGGTGCGGTTGAACACCGGCGAAAGGTAGCTGGTGGCGCGCACGGCGTTGGTGAGGCTCACGCTGGCCGTGGGGGCGGTGGCCCGCACGAAGAAGCCCTGCATGGCGGCCAGGTCCTTGGTGCCGCCGTTTTGGCCGAGGCCGTTCACGTAGGCTTTGTAGGTGCCGGTGTACTGGCCGCTGGGCTCGAACACGTAGAGGGCATCGGCCACTCCGCTGAGCATGCCGGTGGTGCTGCGGGCCACGTCCCAGTCCATGGGGGCGGGGTAGGGGTTGCCGAGCATGTGCCAGCCGGAGTTGGCCAGGCTGCCGCGGCCCAGGCTGTAGCTCACGTTGCCGGTTTGGAGCAGGCCCGAAATGTCCACCGTGGTGGTGGGCAGGGTTTGGGCGGTGTAGCCGCGCAGGGGCAGCAGGTCGTCGGTGGCGGTGGGCACCATCCAGCCGTCGTCGAAACCGGGTTTGGAGGCCGTGAGGCGGGTTTCGTCGTACTGGAAGAAGGTGGGGAACGGCGTGGCCGTGTTGCCGGCCGTGTTGTAGGCCGGGTTCAGCTCGAACACCGGCAGGTCGTCGGCAAACTCCTGCACGGTGGTGCTGATGCCGGCGGCGCTCAGCTTCATGGGCGAGGAGTAGTGGCGGTAGCCGGGCGCCCCGCTCAGGCCCGTAATGAAGCGCTCCATGGTCGAAACGCCCGTCACCACGCCGCCGCCCACGGGGTTCACCACCATGGCGGTGCCGCTGGCGTTGCTCGTGAGGGTGAGGTGGCCGTTGGAGGCCAGGTTGCCGGTGGTCAGGGTCAGCAGGTGGGTCAGGAACCAGTTGTCGGTGGCCGTCACGCCGCTGGCGTTCTGAATGAACAGGTCGTAGAAGCGCGTGGGCGTGGCCGAGATGCCGCCGATGGTCTGCGGGCCGGTGCCGATGCAGTACCAGCCGAAGGCGCCGCAGTTCACCAGGCCGGTGTTCACGAAGTTGCCGAGCAGGTACACCGGGCCGCTGTAGGTCACGCCGGCGGCGTTGGCGCAGTTCAGGCCGAAGAAGCGGATTTGCTGGGTGCCGCCGCAGGTCTGGGCCACCGTGCCGTTGAAGTACACCGTGTAGGTGGCCGGGTTGAAGGGCCCGTTGCAGAGCCAGTTGCCGGCCACGTAGATGTCGCCGCCCAGCACGCAGCCCACCAGGTTGGCCCACGTCACGTGGTGGAAGTAGCTGCGGGCCGCGGCGCCGGTGGTGGTGATGGTTTGCAGCGCCGTGCCATTGAAGGTGACGCCGAAGCCCTGGCCGTGGAAGATGCCGGTGTTGTTCCAGAAGCCGGCCACGGTGATGTCGCGCAGCAGCTGCACGTCCACCGCGTTGGTGATGCCCACGTTGTAGAAGGCGCTCAGCACCGTGCCGCCGATGGTTTGCAGCGCCGTCCCGTCGAAAATCACCGTCTGGCTGTTGGCCAGGTAGCCGCCGTTGTTCACCCACAGGCCGCTCACGTAGATGCCGTCGAGCAGCGTCACGCCGGCCGCGTTGGCAAAGGTGATATCGTGGAAGTGGGTGCGGCCCGAGGTGCAGGTGATGCTCTGGGC
Source organism: Hymenobacter monticola (assembly GCF_022811645.1). Classification (NCBI taxonomy): domain Bacteria; kingdom Pseudomonadati; phylum Bacteroidota; class Cytophagia; order Cytophagales; family Hymenobacteraceae; genus Hymenobacter; species Hymenobacter monticola. Next base: position 2,620,766 of record NZ_CP094534.1, read on the forward strand.
CACCGTGCCATTGAAGCGGGTGCGGAAGCCGCAGCCGCAGTAGCCGCCCTGGTTCACGAAGTTACGCGTCACGTCGATGTTCTGGCCCAGGCGCACGTTCACCGCGTTATTAAACGTCACGTCGTAGAAGGTCGTCAGGGCCGTGCCGGCGATGGTTTGCAGCGCGGTGCCGTTGAAGTACACCAGCAGGTTGTTGGGCAGGAAGCTGCCGTTGTTGGTCCAGTCGCCCAGCAGCGTAATGCCCAAGTCCTGACGCACCGTAGCGCCGGTGGCAATGGTGAAGTGGTGGAACACCGTGGCCACCGCGCCGCCGATGAGCTGCAGCACCGAGCCGGTGAAGGTCACCAGCTTGCCATTGGCCAGGAAGCCGCCGTTGTTGGTCCAGCTGCCGGTCAGGAAGATGTTGTTCTGCAGGGTCACGCCGGCCAGGTTGGCAAACACCACATCGTGGAAGGTGAGCGTGCCGGTGGAGTAAATTCCCTGGGCCGCGCTGCCGTCGAAGTACACCACGTAGCCGCCGGCCGTGAACAGGGCCAGGTTGCGGAAGTCGCCGCGCACCCGGATGTTCTGGCCCAGGGCCACGCCCACCGCGTTGTTGGTGGTGATGTTGCCGAAGATGGTGGTGCTCGTTCCGCCGATGTTCTGCAAGGCCGTGCCGTTGAAGGTGACGAGGTAATTGGCGCAGCTAAAGAGGCCATCGTTCACCAGGTTGCCCTGGATGAAAATGGGCCCGCTCAAACTCACGCCGCCCACCGTGTTCAGGATGTTGAGCCCAAAGAAAGTGGTGACGGCCGTGCCGCCAATCACCTGCGCCACGCTGCCGTTGAAGAACACCGTGTAAGTAGCCGGCACGAAGACGCCGCTATTCGTCCAGGCGCCCGCCACGCGGATGTTGCTGCCCAGCGTCACGGTGCCCGTGTTCAGGAAGGTGATTCCGGAGAAGTTCGTGACCACCGCGCCGTTGATGAGCTGGGCGCCGCTGCCGGCGAAGGTCACCGTGTAGTTGCCGTGCAGGAAGCTGCCGTCGTTCGTCCAGTCGCCGAGGATGGTGACCACGCGGGCCAGCTGCACGCTGGCGCCGTTAACGATGGTGAGGTGGTGGAACTGCGTGAGCACCGTGCCCGCAATGGTCTGCAACGCATTGCCGCTAAAGAACACCCGGAAGCCGTTGGCGACGAAGCCGCCATCATGCGTCCAGTTGCCATTCAGGTAGATGTTCGAGAGCAGCGTAACTGTCGTCGGATTATTAAAGCGCAGGTCGAAAAACCGCGTGCTCAGCCCCGCCGTGATGGTTTGGGCCGCCGTGCCGTTGAAGTACACCAGGTAGCCATTGCCGAGGAACACGCCCGCGCCGGCCCAGTTGCCGAGCACCGTCACGGCCTGCAGCAGCGACACCGAAACCGTGTTGGTGATGGTGACGTGGTGGAACACGGTAAGCACCGAGCCGCCGATGGTTTGGGCCACGTTGCCCATGAAATTGACGAGGTAACCGTTGGCCAGGTAGCCGCCGTTGTTCAGCCAGTTGCCCCACACGCTGATGTTCTGGTTGAGCGTGATGCCCGCCAGGTTGTTCCAGGTCACGTGCCAGAACTCGTACACCCCGCCGCCCGTCAGGCTCTGCGCCCCCGAGCCGCCGAAGGTGAAGGTGTAGCCCGTGTACACGCCGCCCACCAGGTTGTAGCCGTAGAACGTGCCCAGGTTGGCGAAGCCGCCCAGCAAGGTCACGTTCTGAATCAGCCGCACGTAGGCGCCGCTCGCCACATTCCAGCCGTAGAAGCTGAGCGCCGTGTAGCCGCCCACCGTCTGCACCACGCCGGGGCCTTCGTTGCCGTTGAAGTACACCGTGTAAGTGCCGGGGTTGAAGGTGCCCGAGTAGAGGTAGTAGTTGCCGGCGATGTAGATGTTGGTGGCCAAACTCACGCCCGCCGCGTTGTCGGCGTAGAAGTGGTAGAAGTAGGTCGTCTGGTTTGCTGTAATCACCTGCGCCGCCGTGCCGCCGAAGCGCACGAAGTAGCCCAGGGTGCTGCCGCCGCTCAGGTACCAGCCATAAAACACGCCCGTGTTCACGAAGCCGCCCAGCACGTAAATGTTCTGGTGCAGCGTCACCGAAATCAGGTTGTTGAAGGTGATGTTGTAGAAGTTCGTAACCGCCGTGCCGCCGATAATCTGAGCCACTGTGCCGGCGAAAATCACCGAATACGTGCCGCCCGCGAACAGGCCGTTGTTTATCCAGTCGCCGAGCACCGTGATGTTGCTCACCAGCGTCACACCCACTGGGTTGTTGATGGTGACGGTGTAGTAGCTGCTGCTGCCCGTGCCGCCAATGGTCTGCGCCACCGTACCACCGAACACCACGCCGTAAGTCACGGCTGAGAAGGTGCCGTTCACCACGAAGTTGTTCAGGAACACGGCGTTCAAACCCAGGTTCACCACCGCGCCGCTGTTCACATAAGCGTTGTAGAAGGTTGTCACGGACGTGCCGCCGATAATCTGCGTGCCGCCCGCGCCGTTGAAGTACACGTTGTAGAGCGGGCCGCCCACGAAGGTGCCGTTGTTGTACCAGTTGGCGTACACATTCAGCACGTTGTTCATCGTCAGGGTCGAGCCCGAGCTGATGTACAGATTACCCACCTGCAGCGGGTTGGTGCCATAAATGAACTGCGTAATCCCCCCCGTGAAGTACCAACTCGACGTGCTGCTGGCCACCACCGTGCCGTTCACCGTCACGTTGCCATACAGGTTGAAGATGCCGTTGTTGGTGAACGTCGCACCGCTGGCAATGGTCAGATTCAAGGCCAGTGCCGCCGTGCTCCCCGTGACAACCGGGTAGAAGCTCGCACCGCTTGGGATGGTGACCACGCTGGTAGCAGTAGGCACCTGTCCGCAGCTCCAGTTCGCGCCATTAAACCAGTCGGTGCTCACGCCGCCCGTCCAGGCATAGGTAAGCGCGCCGATGGTCAGGTTCGCGCCGTTGTCGGAGCCCACGGCGGCCGGGTTGTCGGCCACCACGCGCACCCGGTAACCGCTGCCGGCCGGGGTGCTGGTGGGGATGACGGCCGCCACAGTGCCGCTAGCCGCGCTGCTGCTCAGCGAACCAATGCTAACCGGCGAGGCGAACGAGCCGCTAGCGTTCGAGAGCTGCACCGTGAAGGTGTTGCCGCCGTTCACGCCGCCCGCCGTCACGGTGTAGGGCACCGCAATAGCCGAACCGGGGCAGAAGCCGGTGCTCACGTTGCCGGTGGCAAGCGTGAGCACCGGCGCGCCGACCTGCACCTGCACCTGCCGCGTCACCGAGCAGCCGTTGAGGCTGGCAGTGAAGCTGTAGGTGCCTGCGTTCGCCGCGTTCGCGTTGCTGATGCTGGGGCTGGCCTGGGTGCTATTGAAGCCGTTCGGGCCGGTCCACGCAATGGTGGCGCCGGTCGGTACGCCGCTGCTGCTAAACTGAATCAGCGCGCCCGAGGCCACCGGCGAGTTGGAGCCAGCCACCACGTTCGTAAGGTTCGAGATGGTCAGGTTGGTGCCGTTGTCGGCGCTGGTCAGGGCTGGGTTGGTGCTCACCAGCCGAATCCGGTAGCCAGCGCCGTCCACAGTAGTGGCCGGCAGGGTGAAGCCCAGGCTGCCCGAGCCGGTGCCATTGAAGTTGATGCTGGCCAACGAAACCGGCGCAGCAAACGAGCCACTGGCATCTGAGAGCTGCGCCGTGATGCTGCCGTTGCTCAGGCCCGCGCCAAACACGGTGTAATTCACCGCGTAGTTATTCCCCGCGCAAAACTGCCCGGAAAAGGCGCCCAGCGCCAGCGTGGCGGTGGCTGGCGGGTTCACCAGCACGCGCACGGAGGCCGAATCGGTGCAGCCGCCCTGCGTCACGTACACATAGTAGAAGCCCGATGAAGCCGTGGTTACGTTGTTGAACGTCGGGTTCTGCTGGTTGCTGATGAAGGAAATGCCGCCCGCCGTGTACTGCACGTACCATTGGTAGGTAGCGCCGCTCGGCCCGGCGTTCAGCTGCAAGGTGCCGCCCGTGGCAACGGGCGAGTTGCTGCTGGCCGTGGCCACCGGCGCCACCGGCACCGTCAGGTTGGCGCCGTTGTCGGTCGTGCTGATTACGCTTGGGTTCGAGCCCACCAAGCGAATCCGGTAGCCGGTGCCAGCCGGCGTATTCTGCGGAATCCGAGCCGTCACCGAGCCCGAGCCCTGCCCGGTAAACGGTTCCGAACCAATAGCCACCGGCGCCGCAAACGAGCCGCTGGCGTCGGAAAGCTGGGCCGTGATGGTATTACCGGTCCCGAAGGCATTGCCCGTCACCGAGAAATTGATGTTGAGGAAGGTGCCAGCGCACGTCGAGCCGCTAAGCTGCGCCATGGCCAGAATGGGCTGCGCCGACGGGTTCACCGTGACTTGCGTGGCCGTGCCGGGGCTCTGGCAGCCGTTCACCGTCACGTAGAGGGTGTAGGTGCCGCTGTTGCTGGGCGTGGCGTTGGCAATGGTCGGGTTCTGCTGGTTCGAGGAGAAGCCCGGGCCAGTCCAGAGGTACGAGGCACCGGCCACGGTCTGGGCCGTTAGCTGAATGGTGCCGTTGTAAGCCACCGGCGAGTTGCTGCTCGGCGTGGCCGTGGGCTGGGTCGTGATGCCGATGTTCGAGCCATTATCCGTCGTACTGGTTACCGCTGGACTGGAGCCCACCAGCCGGATACGGTAGCCGCTGCCCGTGGGGGTGTTCGTGGGAATGGTAGCCGAAATGGCTCCGCCGCCCTGGCCCGTGAAGGGCGCCGAACCAATCACCGTGGGCGCGGCAAACGAGCCGCTGGCGTCCGAAAGCTGCGCCGTAATCACGTTGCTGCTGCCGAAACTGTTGCCCGACACCGCGAAGCCGATGTTGAACGTGGCGCCCGCGCAGCCATTAAAGCCAAACTGGCCCATCGTGAGCACCGGCACCACGTTCGGCTGCACCAGCACCCGCACACTGGCCGAGTCCTGGCAGCCGCTGGTGTTCTGCACGTACACGAAGTACTTGCCACTCTGGCTGGGCTGGGCGTTGGTCAGGTTCAGCGTCTGGCCGCTGCCCACGTAGGCCGTGCCGCCGCTGGTGTAGGCCACGTACCACTGGTAGCTACTTTGGCCCGTGGGCTGCGCCGCCAGCTGAATGGTACCGTTGTAGGGCACCGTGGTTTGGGTGGCCGAGGCCGTGGCCACGGGCGTGGCGTAAATGGTCAGGTTCGTACCATTATCCGTCCCGGTAATGGCCGGGTTTGAGGCCACCACGCGCACGCGGTAGCCGCTGCCGGCCGGCGTGCGGAAAGCAACCGAGTCGCGCAGCACCCCGCCGTTGGCGTTAGTGCTAATCAGTGAGCCGTACAGCCGTGAATTCGCCGTAAACACACCGTTGGCATCCGAAAGCTGGAAGCTGAACTGATTGCCACCACTGTAGCTGGCCATGTTGGTCGTGAAGGGCACCTGAATGAGCGCGCTGCTGCAAAACGCCGTGGCCGACACCGTGCTCGTGGCAATGGTGGGCGGGTACACGTAGCTGGCCGCCGAGCACGCCGTGCCACCGGGCGTGGTCACGCAAATCTGGCCGGTGGTGCCGCCCGCCGGGGCCGGCACCGTAATCTGGGTGCCCGAATTCACCACAAAGCCCGGCGCGGCGGTGCCGTTAAACGTCACGGCCGTAGCCCCGGTCAGATTGGTGCCGCTGAGCACCACGCTCGTGCCCGGCCCGCCACCCGTGGGCGTAAAGCTGGTGATGGTCGGGCCCGCGCAGTTGAAGTAATAAGCGCCCGCACCGCTGACAATGGCGTATTGGCCAACAGAATTCTGCACCACCAGGCGCAGCACGCGCGCCGTGGTCGGGGTAGCCAGCGTCCGCACCACCGGCGTGGTGGTACCCACCGCGAGGCTCGTGGTGTAGGTATCCACGGTGCTAAAAGGTCCAGCGGTAGCGGCCGCCGTTTGCAGCAGCAGGGTGAAGCTGCTGCTGGCACTGGGCGTGAGCTTGTAGCGCACCTCGCTGAGGGTCTGGGCCGTGCCCAAATCAGCCTGCAGCAGACTGCCGTTGTAGCCGTAGAAGCTGTTGCTGGTGGTGGGCGCGGCCGGGTCGGCGTTGAAGGCCGTTTCGGCTAGGCCGTTGGTGCTGCCGCCGGAGTTGTAGCTGGTGCTGGCCAGGCCCGCCGCGAAGTTGGGCGAGGAGGCGCAGCCGTTCTTCAGGAAGCTGCGGCTGCTCACCAGGCTCCACTTGCCGTTGGCATCGCGCGAGCGGAAGAAGATGCGGTGCACGCCGTCGCTCAGTCCGCTGGCATCGGCCGCGAAGCTGAAATTGGCCAAATCCGGGGCCGGCGTAGGCACCGGCACATCCGTGGCGGAGCCAAAGCCGGGGTCGTTATCGAAGTAATATTCAATCTTGTTGATATTAGGCGCGGCGGCCAGTGCGGGCTCGTAGTAGAAGCTGCGCACGTTGGTCAGGCTCCATTTGCCATTGGCGTCGCGCGAGCGCACGCTCAGGCTGTGGAAGCCAGCTGTCAAACTGCTCAAGTTCACATTAAATGCCAACCCGCTGATGTCGGTGGCGGCCGTCACGGTCACATCGGTGCCGTTGCCGAAGCCCGGTTCCGCGTCGATGAAGTACTCCACCTTGGTCACGTTGGGCAGCGTATTGAGGGCCGCCGGCTCGTAATAAAACGTGCGCCGGTTGGTCAGGCTCCACTGGCCATTGGCATCCTGGCTGCGCACCCCAAGCTGGTGAAACCCAGCCGTCAGGCCGCTGATGTTCACGTTGAACGCCACGCCGCTGACATCAGTCGCCGCCGTCACGGGCACGTCCACTGCCGCCCCGAAGCCCGGGTCGCTGTCGATGAAATACTCCACCTTCGTGACATTCGGCAGCGTGTTCAGCGCGGCGGGCTCGTAGTAGAACGTGCGCCGGCTGGTGAGGCTCCACTGCCCGCTGGCATCGCGCGAGCGCACCCCCAGCTGGTGAAAGCCCGCGCTCAGGCCGCTCAGGCTCAGGTTGAAAGCCACCCCGCTCAGGTCGGTGCCGGGCGTCACCGGTACGTCGGTGGCGGCCCCGAAACCGGGGTCGGCATCGATGAAATATTCCACCTTGGTTACGTTAGGCAGCGTGCCGAGCGCCGCCGGCTCGTAATAGAAAGTACGGCGGTTGGTCAGGCTCCAGGCGCCATTGGCGTCTTGGCTGCGCACGCCCAGCGTGTGGAAGCCGGTGCTCAGGCCGCCCAGCGCAACGCTGGCCGACAGGCCCGACAGGTCAGCTGCCGGGGTGGACGGCAGCGTGAATGCGGTGGCCGCCCCAAAGCCGGGGTCGGCATCGACGAAATATTCGGCGCGGGCAATGGTGGCCTGGCCGTAGCTGCGCACAATGCCGCCAATGAGCAGCAGGAGCAGCAGCGCCAGCGGCAGCAGCCAGCCCGTGGGCCAGCGCCTGCCGCCCGGCGCGGGGCGGAAGTCATAAGAGCGGTGCATAAACCCGGCGCCGCTTAGTTGTTGGAGCGGGTGCCCAGGGTCACGTTCAGCGTGTTGCCGCTCACGGCCTGGTTGAGCTGGTAGATGGCCGGCATGGCCGGCAGCCCACCAAAGCGGTAGCCGTAGCCGGTGGCGCTGCCCGTGGCCCCGATGTCGACGCCGCCCTGGCCGGCGCCCACGGCGGGGTTGGTGCCGGTCTTCAGCTTGTACCAGCCGTCAAACTGTGGCGAGCCCGTGGTTTGGGCAAACACCGAGGCCAGCGGCACGTTGGCCGTGTTGTGGGTGCCGATGGTGCCCAGCGTGGGCAGCGTGCTCTGCGTAAAGAAGTTGTAGTCCCAGTTGGTGTTGGCCGTTGGGGTGAAGTTGTTGTTGAAATAGTTGTTGCGCACCGTGAAAGCGTTCAGCGACACACTCGTATTCACCACCGTGTTGTTGGTGAACTCGCCGGTGGTACCCACCGCCGTCAGGTTCACGTTGCCGTTGATGATGTTGTTGGTAATGAGCGAATTGGTGCTGCCGCTCGACGGCTGAATGCCGTCCATGTAGTTTTGCCGGATGACGGCGGAATTCGTTACCCGGTTGTAGCCCAGGTACAGGTAGCCCTGCAGGCGGCAGCGCTGCACGGTGATGTTGTCGGTGGCAATGTACCAGGTTGTGTTGCCAACCACGCCCGAAATGGTGCTGCCCGTGCTGCCGGGGTTGAACACCACCGTGCTCAGGGTCGCATCAATGGTGCTGGCTTGCAGGGCCGGCGGCTGGTTTTCGCCCAGGAAATACCCCGGCCCCACAATGGTGAGCGGCTTGGTGCAGGTAAGGTTGCCGTAGGCCGTTGTGGAAGGCTCCACCTGGATGATGTCGCCGCTGGCCGCTGCGTCGTGGGCCGCCTGCACAGTGCCGTAGATGTTGGTGCCCGTGATGCCCGAGTTGTTCACGCGGCGAATGGTTTGGGCCGAAGCCAGCTGGACAGCCAGCGCCAGTAGCAGGAAAAGAACGGAAGCGGAGAGGTTTTTCATAAAAAGAAAAAAGGGGTGAGGTTGGAAAAAAGCGCGTTTTGGCCCTGTAGCTCAGAACCCGCAAAACCCCCGCTGCCGCCCTTGCAAACACAGGATTTTGCAAGGGTAAAATTTGATTATGAACGAAAGGCGGGCAATCCGTACCAGCCCCGGTTTTTCCCCGACTTCCCCCTCCGTGCCAGCACGGATGCAGCTATTCCTTTTTATCCGTGCCAGCACGGAGGCGACCGGCGCGCCGGCAGACCGGGCACGGGGCCGCTGGCCGCTCGTGGGCGGGCTCAGATTCCCTCAATGGATGCGTAGCCGCGGGCTCGCGGCGTCAGGTGCGCGGCTGCGCCAACGCCAGCTCCGCCGACTCGTGCACGCGCACGCCACCGCCATCGTCCTGGGCGGCGTGGAGCATGGCGGCGGCCACGGCGGCCCCAGTTACGGGCCGGTACTTCAGCAGCGGGCCGCGCATCAGCGGGTTCAGGGCTTTCAGTACCACAGCGGCAATTCGCTCGCCCAGGCGGGGCTGCGCCCGCTCGCCGAGCAGCAGCGAGGGCCGGAAAATATGGATGGCCCGAAACGGCGTCTGGCGCACGGCGGTTTCCATCTCGCCCTTCACGCGGCTGTAGTAGATGCGGCTTTCGGCGTCGGCGCCCATGCTGCTCACCACCAGCAGCTGCGAGGCAAAGTTGCTGGCCGCCACCGCCGCCAGCTGCACCACGTACAGAAAATCAACCTTGAAAAACGCCTCCTTCGAGCCCGCCTGCGCCATGGTGGTGCCCAGGCAGCAGTACACGTCGTCGGCAATGAGCTTGAGGCGCACGTCTTCCAGCTTGTCCAGCTCCGTGGTCACCTGCACCAGCTTGGGGTGGAGGATGGGCACGGCCCGGCGCCCCACCACAATCACCTTGGCGTACCGCTCCGACTGCAGCAGCAGCGGCAGCAGTTGCGACCCAATCAGGCCCGTGGCCCCGGCGAGTAAAGCGGTTTTTTGCATAGCGGAAGTTTGGGCGGGGCCGTTTATCATTGCGAGTGAAGCGCAGCGGAACGCGGCAATCCGTCCTCTCTACGCAACTAGCCTTGAGATGTGACAAAGCCTGTTACCATGCCGACACACAACACGAAGCAGGCCAAGACGAAATACCTTACGCCAGAAAACGTGTCTGGTTAATCAGAAAAGGTCGCGCTTCGAGAGGACGGATTGCCACGGCCTGTGGCCTCGCAATGACAGGCGTTACTTCAACACCGTCGCCTCCGGCTCCAGCAGCACCAGGCCCTGCCGGAACAGCGCGCCCAGCGCCTTCTTGAACACCTTTTTGCTCATGCCCACGCGGCGGTACACGTCCTCGGCCAGGCTTTTGTCGCCCAGCGGCAGGCGGCCGCCCGGCGCGGCCTTGAGGGCCTTGAGCAGCGTGTCGGTGGCCGATTCCACTTCGCCGTAGCCGGTTTGCTGCAGGCGCACGTCGAGCTTGCCGTCGGCCCGCACTTGTTTGAGGAAGCCGGGCAGGGTTTCGCCCAGGCGCAGGGGCCGGAATACTTCGTTATGAAACAGCAGCCCCTGGTGCGTGCCGTTCACGATGACGGGGTAGCCCAGCTCGGTTTCGTCGGCCACCAGCAGGCGCACCTCGTCGCCGGGCTGGCCGGGAAAGGGCGTGTTTTTCAGAAACTGCTTCCACTTGGCCGAGGCCACCAGCCGGTCGCTTTCCTCGTCGAGGTACACGTACACCAGCACCCGCTCGCCCACGCGCAGGTCGCGGCGCTGGTTGCGGTAGGGCAGGAGCAGGTCTTTTTCCAGGCCCCAGTCCAGGAAGGCGCCGGCCGGGCCGTGGTCCTTCACGGTGAGGGCGGCGTAGCTATCCACCAGGGCCAGTGGCCGCAGGTTGGTGGCAATGAGGCGGTCTTCGGAGTCGCGGTACACGAACACGCGCACGATGTCGCCCACGCGGGTGCCGGCCTCCACGTACTTTTCGGGCAGCAGCAGGTCGCCGTCGTCGGAGGTGAGGTAGAGGCCGATGCTGGTTTCGCGGGCTACTTCGAGGTCGTTGTAATCGCCGAGGAGGAGGCTGGCCATAGCAAGTGTATTGTGGGGTGAAGGGGCAAAGGTCGGGCGAATTGCATGATGTTACGGCTACCCGGCCGGCCTGTTTAGCGCCCGCCGGGTAAGCATTGCGCGCAAGAAACCGTTTGCCGCTTATCCGGGCAGCTCGGCTAAGCTCACCGCCAGCACCTGTTCCAGCTCCGGGCGGTGGGCGTTGCCCCATTGTTCCATCACCTCAATCACGGGCAGCAGCGACTGCCCCAGGCTCGTGAGCTGGTACTCCACCCGGGGCGGCAATTCGGGGAAGATGGTTTTAGAAACTAGGCCGTGCTGCTCCATTTCCGCCAGCTGCACGTTGAGCACGCGCCGCGTAGCGCTAGGGATGGTGCGGTGCATGGCGCTGGGCCGCCGAATGCCCTGGGAAATGCACGCGAGCAAGGTTGATTTCCATTTGCCGTGCAGCACTTCCTTGGTTAGCACCGAGCCGCAGCTCAGCGTGTTGGCGATTTTTTTCTGATACATAAGAGAAGCCGGTTGGGATAAAGATATGGCCGGGGGACAGGGATTAAAACCGCCCTATGCGCTAAAAGTATCGGGTGCTGAATAAGTTTTCCCTAATTGTCAGGCCCCCACCCGCGCCGGAATTTTGCTCCGCGAACCACGCAACAGTTGCGCAGCCAGCGCAACGCAAGCCAACCACCTTCATCCACCACACCAGCATGGGAAAACTCACCGGAAAAGTGGCCGTCATCACCGGCGGCACGTCGGGCATGGCCTTGGCCACCGCCAAATTATTTGTGGCCGAAGGGGCCTACGTCTTCATCACGGGCCGCCACCAGGAAAAGCTCGATGCCGCCGTGCAAGCCATTGGCCGCAACGTGACCGGGGTGCTGGGCGACGCCGCCAACCTGGCCGACCTCGACCGCCTCTACGAGACCGTGCAGCGGGAAAAGGGCACCATCGACGTGCTGTTTGCCAGCGCGGGGGCAGCCGGCTTCGGCAAGCTGGGCGAGGTCACCGAAGAACTCTTCGATACCATCTTCGACCTGAACGTGCGCGGCACGCTCTTCACCGTGCAGAAAGCCCTGCCCCTATTCGCAGCAGGCGGCTCGATTTTACTCAACGGGTCGGGTGCTTCCATCAAAGGCTATCCGGCCAACAGCGTGTACAGCGCCAGCAAGGCCACGCTTCGGGCCTTCGTGCGGGGCTGGGTAGTCGACTTGCAGGACCGCGGCATTCGGGTGAACCTGCTGAGCCCGGGCGCCATTGATACGCCCATGATGGCCGCCACCGGCGCCGAGTTCAAGGCCCAGATTGCCGCCCTGATTCCGCGCGGGGAAATGGGCCGCCCCGAAGAAATTGCCGCTGCTGCCCTGTTCCTGGCTTCGGCCGATGCCAGCTTCGTCAACGGCATTGAGCTCTTCGTCGACGGCGGCATGGGCCAGATTTAGCCTTGTTTATTCAATATCCAGTGGCCGCAGTCTTCAGGGTAGTATAGGCTTTGTAGAGGCGGGGCGCCTTCTTGCGGATAGCAGCGCCGCCAATTAGCCGATTGCCGGCGTCACCCCCGCCTCCTGCAGCAGCGCCCGCACCTGCCGTCCCACCAGGTCGCGCACTTCGCGGAACTCGGCCGGTGCCAGGTGCTTGGGGTCGGGAATCTGCCAGTCGACGCGGTGCCGGGCCGCGATAAAGGGGCAGGCGTCGCCGCAGCCCATGGTCACCACGTAGTCGAATTGCTGGTCGCGCACCTCGTCAAGGCTCTTGCTGGCGTGGTTGCCCAGGTCGTAGCCCAACTCGGCCATGGCCGCCACGGCTTTGGGGTTGATGACACCCGAGGGGCGCGAGCCGGCGCTGTAGGCCGCCACCTGTGCGCCGCCGTGCATGGTGGCAAAAGCCTGGGCCATCTGGCTGCGGTTGGCGTTTTCGATGCAGACGAAGAGGAAGGTTTTCATGGAAGGTATTTTTTGAGTATGGTCAGGCGCCACGTTAGAATTTAATTCGCCGCCCGCGGCTGCAGCAGCCGGTCGCACGCCACGGCCAGCAGCGCGCCGGCCACCGGGCCTACGATGTACAGCCACCAGTCGGTCCAGACGCCGCTGAGCAGGGCGGGGGAGAGGGAGCGGGCCGGGTTCATGCTCGCACCCGTGAGCGGGCCGCCCACCAGCGCCTCCAGCCCCACCGTGGCACTGATGGCCAGTCCCGCCAGCATGCCCACTTCCTTCGAGCCGGCCGTGACGCGCAAAATCACCAGCATCAGCCCGAAGGTGAGGAAGGTCTCGATGCCCAGGGCCTGCATGGCGCCGTGGGCCGGCAGCGTGGCGCCCAGGTTCGAGCCCGGCGCGGCCACCAGCTTCACCAGCCCGCTGCCCAGGGCCGCGCCCAGCAGTTGCGCCGCCGCGTAGGGCAGCACCCGCCGCCCCGGGAACCGCCCCGCCGCCCAGAAGCCCACCGTCACGGCCGGGTTGAGGTGGCAGCCGCTGCTCTCGCCCAGGCTCTGAATCAGCAGGAACACCACCAGCCCGAAGGCCGCTGCCACGCCGCCGTGCCCCAGCGCGTGGGTTTGCTCGTTCACCACGGCCGCGCCGGTCCCGAAAATCAACAAGATGGCCGTGCCCAGCACCTCGGCCAGCAGGCATTGGCGTAAGGTTAGCGGCATGCGGCGGTCGAATTACAAGCTGCCACTTCCGTGCCCACTACGGCACTACGCCGCTCCAGCAGCAGCGTGTCGCGCCACTGCCCGCGCAGCTGGCCGATGCGCTCGCGCCGCCCCACCTGCCGAAAGCCCGCCGCCTCATGTAAGCGTACACTAGCCACGTTTTCAGGGAAAATGCCGGCCTGCAAGGTCCAGAGACCGTTTTGTTCCGACTCCCGCACCAGTGCTGCCAGCAGTGCCCGGCCCACGCCGCGCCCCCGGGCGGCCGCGGCCACATACACGCTCACCTCGGCCACGCCCGCGTACACGCAGCGCCCCGATACGGGCGAGAGCGCCGCCCAGCCCCGCACCGTTTGGCCGTCATCGTCCACGGCCACCAAGCGGCACGTGGGCAGGTGGCCGGCGTCCCAGTCGGCCCAGGCGGGAACGTCGGTGCTGAAGGTAGCTGTGCCGGTGGCGATGCCCTCGGCGTAGATGGCGCGGGCCGCGGGCCAGTGCGCCGCGGTGAGCGGAAGAATGTTCATGCGGTGAAATAACGGCAAGCAGGCGAAAGCGGATTGCCGGCCAGGAGCCGTGTGCTATTTATAACATGCTTGCACATCAGCCTCAGATTGTCATGCCTCGGCTGCGCTCGGCATCACGGCTTGCCCTTTCGTGTTTTCAGCAGCACCCGCCGCCCGGCGTGCACGTGGCCGCCGCAGCCGAAGTATCCACCAGCGTGAAGGCCATGGGCGCAGTGGTCAGCACCTCGGCAGTGGCCGGCGCCGCGGCCGGGGCAATGCAGCACTGGCTGCTGTCGCTGGCCGCATCGTACTCGTCCTGGTAGCGCGGGTCGTTGAACTCGGCATCGGCGTGGAAGTAGTACACCTCCCACTCCACGCCGTCTGGGTCGAGCACCCAGAACTTATCCTGCTTGGCGTAGCAGCAGTTGGTGCCCATTTCCTCGCGGCTCACCAGGCCCGCCCGCCGGGCAGCGGCCAGGCGCTCGTCGAGCTCGGCCACGGTTTCTACCTGGAAGCCCAGGTGGCCGAAGTGGCTTTGCACCCGCGCCGCATTCTCCACAAAGGAGATGATGAGCGAAGGCCGGTCAAGCACGTACTTGGCGTAGCCGCGCTTGATTTTAGCGGCTGGCTGCCCAAAGAAGGCAGTATAGAAGTTGACCGTAGCGGCCAAATCGGACACGTACAGCGAAACGTGCATGCGAGGGAAAACGGCGGGTTCCATAGGGGCGAAAGGTTTGGCGTGAAAGATTGAACAGCTAGCCCAGAAGAGGCAATGGTATTAGATGGGCTTAACAGCCACAATTGGCCGCTGCCGCCGGCAGCTCGGCCAGCAGGCCGCCCAGCAGCTGCCGGGCGCGGGCCCAACCCGTGGGCGAAAGGCAGTAGCACACGCGCGGGCCGTCTACTTCGCCCTGCACCAGGCCGGCGGCTTTCAGCTCCTTGAGGTGCTGCGACACGGTGCTCTGCGACAGCGGCAGCGCCAGCACCAGGTCGCCGCACACGCAGGCCTGCCGCTGGGCCAGTAGCCGCACAATGGCCACCCGCGCCGGATGCCCCAAAGCCTTCGCTAAGGTTGCCAGCTCCTGGGCCTCGGCATCAAATTCCTGGTGTTTGTGAATGGCCATGTGTCTTATTGCTTATCGCAAATTAACGATGAAAGGAGCGGGAATAAAAAGTTATGAAACGACAAGCATGATTATTCTTGGAATAGTTAAATGAATGTTTAGTTATTCTTAACTCGAAGGACATTTGCAAAGTCATAAAATGTATTAATTTTGCATTCGTAAAAAGGGTAATAAAATGCTTTAAACGCCTATTTTGGCTAATTGCAACATATGCAAGTGCACTATTAGGCTTTCCTTTTGATTAATAATGAAAAGTTTTTTTCTGACGAAAAGACAATTTTTGAAAAACATCTAGTACCTTTATTTCGTTAGAAGTTAGTAAGGCGCCAAGCTGAGTCAATCGATTTATATCTCACCATAGCTCATCTGCACGTGACCCATTCTCTACGATTCTTTTCTTTGCTGGGCCTGTTCGGGCTCCTGGGCGCGGGCCAAAGCCGGGCTCAGTCGGGGCCCTACGCTTCGATGCCGGCCCGCCCCGCGGCAGCGGTGAGCACGCCCGCCGCCGCGCCCGCGCCGCCCATGGTGCCGGCGGCCCCCACCATCAACCCCGATTCGGTCTTCATCAACCCCGAGGTGCGGCCCCAGTTTGTGGGGGGCGACAAGGCCTTCAAAGCGTATTTGGCCAAGTCCATCCGCTACCCGCAGCAGGCGCTGCAGCGCCACGTATCGGGCCGGGTGCTGGTCAACTTCGTACTCAACGCCCAGGGCAGAGTGACCGATGCCCACGTCATTAGCGGCCCCGGCAGCGGCCTCAACGACGAAGCCCTGCGCCTGGTGTGGCTGATGCCGCCCTGGGAGCCCGCCCGCTCGAACGGCCAGCCCGTGCGCGTGGCCTGCACCGTGCCCATCGCCTTCTCCGCCGACCGTTAATTTCCGCTGGTCGGTCCTCGCGGCCCAACTGGCTACTATTAGGTTACTAGTAAATACATCGTCCGCCTATTCGCCTTTATCTACCCTTTACCTTATCTAGTGTGTTGCTGTAAAGTGTCTTATCTAATGTGAAAGCAAAGCCCCGCCTCATCTAGAGGCGGGGCTTTGTGCTTGAAATGGCCGGGCTCCAGCTAATCTGCGGGTTGTACTATGCCAAAATCTGCCTGCCATCCTGAGCATTTGGCGCCCGGCACGGCCGTGCTACTGCTTACCCTGGCTGACTACTGATAAGGCGCGGTGCCGGGCGCGCCCAGGCCAAAGTCGGTAAACGTCACGGTTTCGCGGGTCGACTCAAACATGCGAATGCCGTTGGGCGCCGTGAGGCCGCGCGGGTAGAAGCCGATGAGCAACTGGAACGTGCGCAGGGCCGTGAACTCGTTGCGGAAGCGCAGCCCCAGGCCAAAGCCCGTGTAGGGCGCCCCGCTGAACGGCGAGCCCCCGCCGGGGCGGTCGCTCACCCAGGCGGCATCGGCAAAGGCCACGCCGGCCAGCCGGAAGCCCAGCAGCGAGAGCGGCGTGAACAGCGTGGTTTCGTAGTTGAGCACGAAGCGGCTGGTAGCCAGTACCGGCGAGGCCGGCGCAAAGCCGCGCAGCCCCCGGTCGTTGGTGATGCCCTGCAGCAAGTCGCCGGGCCGCCGGTCGATGCCGATGGTGCCCCGGCTGCTCAGGAAGTGCCGGTACTGCCAGTTGCCCACGTGGTAGAGGCGCGTGAAGGACGTGAGCTCGGTGCTGAGCACGCCCTGCTCCCAGCCGCGGGCTTGGTCGAGGCGCTGAAAAATGCCCAGGTCTACGCCCGCGTAGAGGTAGCCGCTGCGGGTGCTGAAGCCGGCGGCGGCCACGCGCGCGGCCAGGTAGCGGCGTGGCACCACGCGGTTCACGTCGTAGCCCAGGGTGAGGCTGAGCAGGGTGCCGGCCGGCACGTCCTCGGTGCGGCCAAAGCCAAACAGGTACCGGTCTTTGTAGTAACGGCGCACGGAGTAGCCCACGGTGCCCAGCACCAGAGTACCGTCGTGGTAGTCGGGCGTTTCGAGGCCGGTGCTGGGGTCGGGCCGGGGCACGGCGCTGAAGTCGGTGCGCAGGGCCCGGGCCGCCACAATCACGCGGCCGGGGTTTTCGTAGCCCAGGTCGTAGGAGCGCAGGCGCAGCGCGCGGCCCACCCACACGTCCTGCACCAGCGAGCGCAGCGGGTAGTATACGTAGGGCTGGCCCGGCGGCGGCGCCACCAGGGCAATGTTTTGGGAGTAGCTGTCGAGGCTGATGGCGCCGGCGTAGCGGGCGCTGGGCGAGTAGAAATCGCGCCGCAGCGTGACGCCGCCCGAGCGGTAGTTGTACTCGTTGCGGTAGCGGGCCTGGCCGTACACGAAGTTGCGAAACGGAGCCGTGTAGCTGCCCACGTAGGACCATTGCTGCGGGTTTTCGCCGTTGTCGGTGTTCAGGCCGCGCCCGTAACGGTACTCGTTGGTGAGCTGGTGGCCCAGGCCCAGGAAGTTGTCGTCGCCGAGGGTGATGAGGCCGGCCGTGGCCGAGCCCAGCTCGTAGCCGGCCGTGATGCTGAACACGTCGGTGGTGAGCACCGTGATGTCGACGCTGTCGCGGGTGCTGCTGTGCTCGTTCACCAGCACGCGGGCGTCCAGGATTTCGGGCGTCTGGCGCAGCAGGCGCTCCGACTCGGCCAGCTGCTGCGGCTCCAGCGCCTGGCCCGGCCGAAACAGCAGCACCTGCCGCACCCGCGAGCGGGCCGTTTTGAGGTGCAGGGCGTTGCCCGATTTCTCCCAGAACGAACGCGGAATCCGGGTCGAGTCGGAGAGGCTGTAGCCGAAGGCATCGAGCGTGCGAATGTTGATGCTGCGCACAATCTTGAAGTTGTGCTGGTCGAACTGCCGGTTGAGCAGCACGGCGTCGAGGCCGGCCTGCTCTTCCTGGCGCTGCGTGAAGTTGAGCAGGCCGGAGAGGGCCTTGCCCATGATGGTTTTGCGGCGCGAGTAAGCCTTGAGGCGGTTGAGGATGCGTTCCTCGTCAAAGCGGCGGCGCAGGGAGTCGGCGCGGTGGGGCAGGATTTCGTCGGCCGCCTTCAGCGAGTCGGGCGGAATGGCCGAGCGGGGGTCAAACGTCTGCGCCGAAACCGGCCGGACCCCCCAGCCCAACAGGACAAACAGCAACAGAAACCAACCGCTAAAGCTCATAATAAGGCGCAACGCTGCAAAGTACGAAAAGGAGCCGGGGCGGGGTTCGGGCGTTGCACACAAGGTGGGCCGTCTTTTTATTCTATTCCGATGCCAGCGAAAATCCGCCAAACCAGCGCAGGCTAAGAACAGGGCGGCTTCTGCTAAAAAAGCTGTGCAATCGGCCAGTGACGTTTTCTTAAAATAGGAAACTATTTCCAATAAAATTAGCTTAAATGCTTGTGCCTATTTGGCCGCTGTTTATTACTTTTAAGCCCGAAAGCCAGCCCTTCCTCATGAACGAGCGCATTCAAGAGAAACTAAGCATATTAGCTGATGCCGCGAAGTACGATGCTTCGTGCAGCAGCAGCGGTGCCAAGCGCAAAAACGAGAACAAAGGCCTGGGCAATGCCGAAGGCATGGGCATATGCCACAGCTACACCGAGGACGGCCGCTGCGTGAGTCTGCTCAAAATTTTGCTCACCAACCACTGCATCTTCGACTGCGCCTACTGCGTGTCGCGCCGCTCCAACGACGTGAAGCGCGCCGCCTTCACGGTGGACGAAGTGGTGGACCTGACCATCAACTTCTACCGCCGCAACTACATCGAAGGGCTGTTTCTGAGCTCCGGCATTTTTTCCAGCCCTGACTATACGATGGAGCGCCTCGTGCGCATCGTGAAGAAGCTGCGCACCGAGCACAAGTTCAACGGCTACATCCACGTCAAAACCATTCCGGGCGCTTCGGAAGAGCTAATTCAGGAGGCCGGCCTCTACGCTGACCGCCTCAGCGTGAACATCGAGCTGCCCTCGGAGCTGGCCCTCACGCAGCTGGCGCCGGAGAAGAACTACCAGGAGATTCTGACCCCGATGAGTCAGATTCGGGACGGTATCATTCAGAATAAAGAGGAAAAGGCGCTGTTCAAAAAGGTGCCAAACTTCGCCACCGCCGGCCAGACCACCCAGCTCATCGTGGGCGCCAGCGCCGAGACGGACCTGCAAATCATCAAGCTCACCGACTCCCTCTACCAGGGCTACGGGCTGAAGCGCGTGTATTACTCCGGCTATATCCCCGTGACCGACGACGCCCGCTTGCCCCAGGTGACGCAGCCGCCCGTCATCCGGGAGCACCGGCTGTACCAAACCGACTGGCTGATGCGCTTCTATGGCTTTCAGGCCGATGAAATCCTGGACCCCGCGCACCCGCACCTCGACCTCGAAATTGACCCCAAGCTTGCCTGGGCCCTGCGCAACCGCCACGTGTTTCCGGTGGACGTGAACACGGCCGACTTTGAGATGATACTGCGCATTCCCGGCGTGGGGGCCCGCTCGGCTAAGAAAATTGTGGCCGCCCGCCGCTTCGCCCGCCTCAACATGGAAACGCTGCGCCAGTTGGGCGTGGTGCTCAAGCGGGCCAAATACTTCCTCACCTGCGACGGCGAGCATCAGCCCCTCATCGGCGAGCTGACCGAGCAGCAAGTGCGCCGCCAGATTCTGTTTGGGGCCGGCTCGGTGCGCTCGGCCCTCGTCACTCAGCAACTCGACTTATTTGCCCAAGCTTCTTAAGCAATGAATTACGACGCTCTTTTTTCCAACGGCCCTGCTTCGCTGTCGAAAAGCAGCCTGGGCGGCATCCAAAACGACATCTTCTTTTCTGTCATGAAAGTCATTCACCGCCAACCCCAGCCTGCACCCGCTCCGCAATCCGACAACAAAGTGGCCCGCGTGGCCTGCGTGTGCCGCATCAGCGAGCTGATGCCCCTGGTGCGCCAGATGCACGAAGACGCCCGTGCCCGCTACCAGGCCGAGTTGGGCGAGCAACGTCAGCAGGCGGCGTAACATGGGCCGTAGCGTGGACTCTGCGAGTCCGCGCCTGCTGGTTTCGTTCAGGCAATGCGCGGACTCGCAGAGTCCACGCTACACGCAACCCCCGCCCGGCGTCTACGGTACAGCCATGCATGCCCTACGCCCTCGAACACCACCATGTGCCCACCAACGGCCTGCGCCTGCATGTGGTGCAGTGCGGCCCTGAGGCTGGCCCGCTGGTGGTTTTATTGCACGGCTTCCCGGAGTTCTGGTACGCCTGGCGCCACCAGATAGAGGTGCTGGCCGAGGCGGGCTACCGCGTGTGGGCTCCAGACCAGCGCGGCTACAACTTAAGCGACAAGCCGCGCCGGGTGCGCGATTACGTCATTGACGAGTTGGCGGCGGACATCATTGGGCTTATTGATGCCGCCGGGCGCGAAACGGCCGCAGTCATTGGACACGACTGGGGCGCGGCCGTGGCTTGGCACCTGGCCGCGCACTACCCCGGCCGTATCAGCCGGGTGGCTATCCTGAACGTGCCGCACCCGCGCGTGCTGGGTCGGGCCCTGCTGCGTCGGCCGGGCCAGTTGCTGAAAAGCTGGTACGTTTTCTTCTTTCAGCTGCCGTGGCTGCCCGAGATGCTGGTGAAAAGGCGCCGCTGGCGGTTTGCCCGGTGGGCCCTGCGAGGCACCAGCCGTCCGGGCACCTTTGGCGACGACGATTTGGCTTTGTACGAAGCGGCCTGGGCGCAGCCCAGCGCCGTGCGCAGTATGCTGAACTGGTACCGGGCCGCCGTGCGGTTTGGCAGCCGGCTGGGCAAAACGGGCCGGGTGTCAGTACCCGTCTGCATTATCTAGGGCGAGCGGGACGCTTTTCTGAAGCGCGAGCTGGCCCGGGAAAGCCTGGCTTTCTGCGATGATGCCGAGCTTACTTACCTGCCCGCCAGCCACTGGGTGCAGCACGAGATGCCCGCCGAAGTGAACAAGCTGTTGCTCAACTTTCTGAAATAGCTCATGGCCAATATTCGTCCTCTGCGCCGGCCTTCGGCGGCACCTGCGGCCCGCAACGGTGCGCCGCGTCGGCCGGCCCCGGTGCTCAGCGCGCCTGCCCGCGACTACACCTACGACGGCACGTTTGAGGGCCTGCTCACGGTGCTATTCACCATTTACGACAGCAAGGCCGCGCCCAACAGCATCCAGCCGGAGGCGGCGGTGCAGGGTGGGCTGTTTGCCGCGCCTGCGCCCACCGATACCAATGAAGCTCTGGCCGCCCGCGTGTGGGAAGGCCTGCTGAAAAGCATGGACCAGGAGGCCCGCACGCGCCTCTACCACGTGTTTCTGAGTGAGGATGCTGACCGCGAGATGCTGATTTTTCGCTACGTGGATTTGGCTTTGCGCTCGGCCCAGGACATTGCCGAGAACTACGCTAACGCCGACGTGCGCCGCGTGCAGCGCTTGGCCCAGATGATGTTTCGCGAAAAGCACCGCATGGAGGCCTTCGTGCGCTTCGAAAAAACGCAGGACGAGCTGTTCCACGCCACCATCGAGCCCGACATGGACGTATTGCCGCTCATTGCCGCGCACTTCACCAAGCGCTATGCCGACCAGCGCTGGTTGATATACGACCGCCGCCGCCACTACGGCCTCTACTACGACCTGACCCGCACCGACGTGGTGCAGTTTGAAAACCCAGTCGGCGCGAAATCAAGCGACATTTCGGCCACGGTGCTCGACGAGCGGGAGCCACTGTTCCGGCTGCTGTGGCAGTCGTATTTCGACCACGTGAACATTCCGGAACGCAAAAACCTGAAGCTGCACCGCCGCCACATGCCGCTGCGCTACTGGCGCTACCTGAGCGAAAAGCAGCCCCGGGAGCAGCGTTTCGTGCCCATCGACAACAAACGCCCGCCCGGCGACGCTAACTTGCGGCTCGAAAAAGAGTAAGCACAGTTGCGTCGATTATGGGTAGCGTATTGGTTTTTGGGGCCTCGGGCCAGTTGGGGCAATGTTTGGCGTACGTAGCGCAGGCGCGCGGCACGGCCGGCCTGGTGTTCTTGCCCGAAGCGCAGGCCAACATTCTCCACCTCGAAGGGCTGGCCGGCCTCTTTGCTCAGCACCAGCCGGCCTACGTAATCAACTGCGCCGCCTACACGGCGGTGGATAAGGCCGAGGATGAGCTGGACCTAGCCCGCAAAATCAACTGCGACGGGGTGGGAAACCTGGCCCGGCTCTGCGGCGAGTACGGCACGGTGCTCATCCAGATTTCGACCGATTTCGTGTTTGCCGGCACCGGCAACCAGCCCCTCACCGAAACCGACGAGACCGCGCCCATCAGCGCCTACGGCCTCACCAAGCTCGAAGGAGAACAGGTAATTCCGAGTCTGACCGAGCGGTATTTCACCTTGCGCACCAGTTGGCTATACTCCGAATTTGCGGGCAACTTCGTGAAAACCATGCAGAAGCTGGGCCGTGAGCGCGACGAGCTGCGCGTTATCTGGGACCAGGTGGGGACGCCCACCTACGCCATCGATTTGGCCGGGGTGATTCTGGGAATTATTGAAAGCGGCAGCACCGCCTACGGCCTCTACCACTACAGCAACGAAGGCCTGACGTCGTGGTACGACTTCGCCACGGCCATCTTCGAGCTGAGCGGTATTGCGGTGAAAACGACGCCCATCCGCACCAGCGAATACCCCACTAAAGCCACGCGCCCGCCGTTTTCGGTGATGGACAAAACCAAAATCAAAGCTACGCTGGGCGTGGCCATCCCACACTGGCGCGAAAGCCTGAAAGTCTGCGTAGAGCGGTTGGCCGCCGTGCAGTAGGCAGAAAGAAATACTTCGACATCAACAAAAAGGCCCCGCGCTACAGAAGCGCGGGGCCTTTTTTATCGCGTCTGGTACGACTACTCCCGCACCAGCTTTAGCTGCGCGTGCTGGGCACCCTGGCTCAAGCGCAGCACGTACACGCCGGTAGCCAGTGGGCCAAGCTCAGCCATGGGTAAGTCGGTGGTGCCAGCATTCAGGCCAAGGGTGCGGGAGAGGACCAGGCGACCCGTGGCGTCGTGCAGCACCAGCGTGGCCGGGCCGGCCGTGGCGGTGCGCAGGGTGAGCGTGGTGCCGGCCGCGCCGAAAGGCTGGGGCCAGGCTTCAGCCGCGAAGCTCATGGGGGCCGTCACGCGTACTTGGCGCACCGGCGAATAGCTGGCTGTGCCGTCCGTGTCGACCTGGCGGAGGCGGTAGTACACCGGGTCGGCCGCGTAGCGGGCAATGGCTTTATCAACCAACTGGTAGTTCTGCGGCTGGGTGGTGCTGCCGTGGCCGGTCACCGTGGCAATGCGGCGGAAGCTCTGGCCGTCGGCGCTGGCTTCCACGTCGAAATGGTCGTTGTTTTTCTCCGAGGCCGTGGTCCAGCGCAGCAACGCGTCGGCAACCTGCGGCTCGGCTGTGAAGCGCGTCAGTTCCACCGGCAGCGGAGCGCTGATGTTGCTGATGGTGAGGGCACCAAGCTGCGTTACATCGGCTGCGAAGCTGCGGCTGGCGGCACTGCCGGGCGCACCCTGCCGGGCCCACGGCCCGGCCGCCGAGCCTGCGCGCCATAGCTGGGCGTTGGAGCCCAGGGCAAAGCCGTTGTCGTCTTCGGGCAACCAACTCAAGGCCACGTTCACCGGGTTGCCATCGGTGGGCTGAGCGCCGGTGGCGGCCACGGTCCACACCCGGTCGATGCCTTTGGGAGCACCGCCTAGGTTCTGGCCGTAGCTCAGGTCGGCGGTTTGCAGGCCGGCGGTGCGCGTCATGGTCACGGTGCCCAGGTTCAAGCCGTTGGGAGTGAGAGTGGCACTGTTGGGGAAAATCACGGCCGCGCTGCCGCTCACGGCGGTGCGCACGGCGCGCAGGTTGCCTTGCACGTACTTGCCGGTCGTCTCGGGGCTGAGCGAGGCGCCGTCGGGCAGGGTAATGGTGGCTGCGGGAGCGGTGCGCACCAGCCCGGATGTGAGCGTGAGCTGATTGGTTACGGTCAAGTCGTTTGCCACGAGCACGCGGTTGCTGCCCGCGCTGCCGGTATTGGCCGCTTCCAGCCTGCCCAGGCTGGTGCCGGCGGCCGTGGTCAGGGTTTGGTCGGCACTGCCGCTAAAACGCAGCAGCCCCGTGCCGCTCAGGCTGGCCGCGTTGAGGAGGTCGCCGGTAAGCTGCACGGTGCCCTCGTTGGTGAGGTTGCTGCCGCTGTTGTTTTTTAGGCCCCCGGCCACGTAGAGCGTAGCCCCGGACTGCACGGTAATGGTGGCCCCGTCACTGGTGAGCGTCTGGGCCGTGGCGGCCAACGCCGGGAGCGCAAGCGCTAGGGTAAGAATTGGTCTCATGGGTACGAATGGTTTTGCCGTAAAGGAAAAGAGGCTAGCGGCTCAGCACCAGCCATATGGAGCCGTTGCTTTGCACGGTGAGGCGCGAGGCGCGCGGCACCTGGGTCACGCTGCCGGAGGCGTCGTCATACACCAGCGTGGCGTCGAGGCTGTTGGCCGGGGTGGCGGTGTAGAGCCGGGCGTTGGTGCTGCCGTAGTTAAGCAGCACGTACACCCGGCCCGTGCGTCCGGCTGGGTCCGGCAGGAAGAAGCCAAACAGGATGCCGCCACCCACGCCCTGCGGCGTGCCCGAACGCACGGTGTGGTCGGCGTCGGTGAGGACAACGCTCTGGTAGCTGCCAGCCACTTGGTTGACGGTGCGGATGGGCAGGCTCAGGCCCGCGGCCAAGGTCACGGCCCCGGTGCTGGCCACGCGCAGGCCCTGGGTACCGCCATTGCCCACCAGTTGGTTCGCCCCAAGGTTTAGGTTATTGCCCACGTTCACGCTGCCGTTGCCCGTCAATTGGTTGGTGCCCAGCTGCACGTTGCCGCCGGCCACAATGGCTCCGGCCGTCGTCACGGTGCCGGAATTGCTGATGCTTAGGCCGCTGCCGCCGTTGCCCACCAGCTGGTTGGTGCCCAGGTTCAGGTTTTGGGTGGCGGTGTGGTTGCCCAGGTTGTCGCTGGACAGGTTCACGAAGTTGCGGGCGTCGAGCACCGGGGCCGGTGTGTCGGCGTTGCGCAGGCGCACGTAGCCATAACCGGCTTGGTAGCCCTGGGTGTGTACCACGTTGCTGGTGCCCGCGCCGGCGTATGATGAGCCCCCGCCGCCGCCGCCGCTCGACAACAAGCTGTTGATGGCGCCGCTGCCCCCGCCGTAGTAGCCGCCGCCGCCGCCACCGCCCGTTGAGGAAGTAGCCGGCGCACCCAACGCGCCGCTGCCCGCCGCGCCGGGACTGAAGGCGCCCGTGCCGCCGGCACCGGGGGCCGTTTGGGTGCCGCCCCCACCGCCGACAAATCCGCCACTGCCCCCGATGAGGCCCCCGCCGTGGCCGCCGTAGCCGGCGCTGCCGCCGCCCCCGCCGCCACCCGCTACCAACACCCGGTCGGTCAGGCCACTGCCGCCGCGCCGGATATCGGTGGCTTCTCCACCGGTATAAACAACGCCGCCGGACCCGACAGATATGCTGCCGGGTTTCCCGACGTTGATGGTGAGCACCTCTCCCGGCACCACGGCCAGGGTGGCTTGCACCCGGCCTCCGAACCCGGACAGCCCCGAACCCATGCCGCCGGTAGCCCCTGCCATATCAACGAGCAGGCGCGTGATACCCGCCGGCACGGTGTAGGTTTGCGAACTGCCGGTATAACTGAATTCGACCGGTCCGGTATCGCTCTGGTCCGTAAGGCTGGCCACCCAGCCAGCGCCGTTCCACACGTTCAGCGCGCCGGTAGTGGTGTTGAAGACGGTGAGGCCGGCGGCCGGGTTGCGAATGGCGTCGCGTTGGGCCAAGGTCAGGCGCGGGGGCAGCAGGCCCTTGGGGGCGCTGGCGGCGTCGGGGCGCAGGTCGAGCACGGCCGAGGGGTCGGGCGCGCCGGGCGTGCCCACGCGCACGCCGCCGGTTTGGGCCAGCGTAGCCAGTGGAGCAGCCAGTAGCAAGGCCAGGGTATAGCAACGGGCGGCGTAGAGTTTCAGCATAAAGCAGAAGTAGCTGGAAGCCGCATCTGCGGCTTTGCTGCCCTGAAATTGCCCTTGCGCATCAGCTGGCTTCAATAAAAAATAGTAGAAAGCTCCAAATGGTAAGTGAGCGGCCGGCTATGGTATGTGAGCGGGGAAGGCACCGCCCGGCTCAAGGGGCAGTTGTATCTTGCATCACTGCCTAATTTGCCCCGATGCCCGCCCCCATTCCGCTCCTGCTCATCGAAGACGAAGCCGTGCTGGCCCTCGACCTTCGCGCCACTCTGCAAGCCGAGGGCTACGCCGTGGTGGGCATCGCCCCCAACGGACCCCGCGCCCTGGAGCTGTTTGAGCAGCACCCCGAAATCGCGGGCGTGCTGTGCGATATTCACCTGCAAGGCCCCTGGAACGGCATCGAGACTGCCCGGCGCCTGCTGGCCCTGCGCCCGGTGCCGCTCATCTACCTCACTGCCCTTTCCGACCAGGCCACCCTCGACCAGGCCCTTACCACCGGCCCTGCTGCCTACCTGCCCAAACCCGTGAGCACGGCCAGCCTGCGGGCGGCTCTGGCGCTGGCGTTGCACAGCATCGCCCGACCCGCGCCCGCCGCCCCACCCACGGCCGCCCTGCCCGAGCCCACGGCCGATGCCCTCACCCGCGACACCATTCTGCAGCTCGACGACCACGTGTTCATCAAGGACAGCCACCAGTTTGTCCGCATCCCGCTGGCCGACATTCTGTTGCTCGAAGCCGACAACACCTACACCGCCCTGCGCACGCCCACCCGCCGCTACGCCCTGCGCCTCACCCTGGGCGCGGTGCTTGAGCGGCTGCACTTTGCCCAGCTTGTGCGGGTGCACCGCTCCTTTGCCGTCAACATCCAGCGCATCGAGAGCTTCTCCGAAACCGAGGCCACCGTGGCCGGCCAAACCGTGCCGCTGGGCCGGCAATACCGCGAGGCGTTTCTGAAGCAATTCTTGTTTCGCTAAGCCGCCTGACAAACGACCCACTTACCAAATGCCGTCGTTCACAGGCCGGGCCGGGTAGTTGGCATCCTTTGCGGGCCGGGGGGCGGGGCCGGCGCCTACATTTGTTTTGAACCGGCAGCATCCCGCGCAGGAGCGTTTGCGGGCCAGGGGCTTAACTTAACGAACAAATGAATTGGACAGATAAGCGCCGGGCGCTGCCGCGGAGAATGGGGCTGTTGCTGGAGCTGTTGCTGGGGCTGTTGCTGGGGCTACTGGCCGGGCCGCGGACTGGTCGCGCCGCTAGTTCTCCGCCCCTCGACACGGCCACCGTACGCCGGCAGCTCGTGCTGGTGCGGGGCCTGCTCTCGCGCAGCAAAGATTCGGCTCTCGTGCTCAGCCGGCAGCTGCTGCGCGCCAGCCAGCACCTACGCTTTCCCTACGGCATGGCGCAAAGCAGCCTGATGCTGGCCACTGCCCTGCGCAACGCCGGCGAGTTCGATTCAAGCTTTTACTACGGCCGGCGGGCGCAGGCCCTATTCGAGGCCCAGCACCGGCCCGAGGGCGTGGCTTGGGTGTATTGCCTCAACGCCCAGACCTACAAGCGCATGGGCGACGCCCAGGGCGTGGCCGTGCTCTCGCGCAAGGGCCTGGAGCAGGCCCGGGCGGCGCTGGTGCTGGGCCGGCGCGGCCCGTACCCGGCCGCGATGGTGTCGGCGCTGATAAGCCAGGGCATCATTTACCGCGACCTGAAACAGCCCGACTCGGCCCGCGCCTGCTACGAGGAAGGCATGCGCATAGAGCTGCGCGACCGGCCCGTGCCCTCGGCGCTGGGCGTGCTGTATGCCAACTACGGGCAGCTGCTGTCGGAAAATGACCACAACCTGCCGGCGGCCATCGGCTACTTCCGGCGGGCGCTGGCCCAGCACCGCGTTGTGCGCAGCCGCAACGGCCAGGAGCACGCCTACCGCCAGCTCAGCTGGGCCTATCGCCAGCAGGGACGGTTTGCCCAGGCCGTGGCATTGGCCGACAGCAGCCTGGCCCTGGCCCGCCTCATCGGCGACCCGCACCGCCTCACCAACTCGCTCGAAACCGCCTACACGGTTTACCGCGACGCTGGCCGCTACCGCGACGCCTTGGCCCTAATGGACGAGCGCCGCCAACTCGACAACGACATCTACCGCCTGGAGAAAACCCAGGCCGTGGCCCGCATCGAGGCCGCCTACCGCCTTGAAAAGCAGCAGGCCCGCATTGGCGCCCTGGCCCTGGCCAATGACCGCAAACAAAGCCTGCTGCTGGGCTCGGCGCTGGGCCTGCTGGTGCTGGCCGGGCTGTTGGGCTTTGGCGCGTGGCAGTACCGCGCCCAGCGGCGGGCCAATGCCCTGCTGCGCGCCACCAACCTCACCATCGTCGACAACAACCACCGCATCGAGGAGCAAGCCGCCCGCCTGCGGCTGCTGCTGCGCGAGCTGCACCACCGCGTGAAAAACAACCTGGCCATCGTGAGCAGCCTGCTCAACCTGCAGTCGGGCAGCCTCACCGACCCCGTGGCGGCCCGCGCCGTGCGCGAAGGCCGGCAGCGCGTAGAAGCCATGGGCCTGGTGCATCAGTGCCTCTACCAGACCGAGGACGTGGTGAGCGTCGATATTCAGCCCTACCTTACGGCCCTGGTCGACAACCTGTTGTCTGCCTATGGCTTTGATGACGACAGGTTCGACCTGGTGCTGGAGCTGGACCTGCCGGCCGTGGAGGTGGACCGGGCCGTGCCGCTGGGGCTCATTTTCAACGAGCTGGCGACCAACGCCCTCAAACACGCCTATGCCCACGTGGCCCGCCCGCTGCTGCGCCTGCACCTGAGCGGCCCGGCCGGCGGCCTGCTGCTGGAAGTGGAAGACAACGGCCCCGGCCGCCCGCCGGGTTTCGAGAGCAGCGGTTCCTTCGGCACCCAGCTCGTGGTGGCCCTGAGCCAGCAGATTGGTGGCGAGGCCATTATGAGCAACCAACCGGGCGCTTACTTCCGGCTGTGGGTGCCCGGCGCAGGGGCCACGCCAACCCCGGCTGTGGCCGAAGCAGCCCGGGTACTGTAGCCGGCGCTAGCGGCTCTGCCCATAAAACCGACTCACCAAATACGCGGCGCCCGCGAAGGCGGCACCCAGCAGGCACACGCCGGGCCAGCCGCCGTGCGTCCAGGCCAGGCCACCGGCGATGGAGCCCAACGAGCCGCCCGTGAAGTAGCCGGTCATGTACACGGTGTTGAGGCGGCTGCGGGCCTCGGGTACCAGCGAGAAAATCTTGGTTTGGTTGGAAATGTGGGCCGACTGCACGCCCACATCCAGCAAAATGACGCCCAGCACCAGCCCGGCCAGGTGGTAGCCGGTGAGGCCCAGTAGCAAGTAAGCCGCTAGCGCCAGCATAATGCCCACGCCGATGGCGAAGTCCGGCCCGCGCGTGTCGGCGGCTTTGCCGGCCAGCGGCGCGGCCAGTGCCCCCACTGCCCCAATCACCCCAAAAAAGCCGGCCACATCGGAGCCGTAGCGGTAGGCGGGGCCTTCCAGAAAAAAGGCCAGTGTGGTCCAGAACACGCTGAAGGCGGCAAACAGCAGCCCGCCCACCAGCGCTGCGCGGCGCAGGGCCACCTGCTCGCGCGTGAGGGTCAGGATGGATTTCATGAGCGCGCCGTAGGAGCCTTCAAAGTGGGGCCGGTCCTGGGGCAGGCGCCAAGCCAGCAAGGCCAGCAGGGCCAGCATCAGCCCGGCCGCGATTTCGAACATGGCCCGCCAGCCCAGGTGAGCGCCCACGTAGCCGCTCACGGTGCGCGAGGCCAGGATGCCAATGAGCAGGCCGCTCATGATGCGGCCCACAATGCGGCCACGGTCGGCCTCGGGCGCCAGGTGGGCGGCCATGGGCAGCAGCAGCTGCGGCACCGCCGAGCAGATGCCGATGAGCACGCTGGCCGCCGCCAGCACCCCAAAGCTGGGCGCCCAGGCCGCCAGCGCCAGGCAGGCCGTGGCCCCAAGCAGCATAATCAGCATCAGGCGCTTGCGCTCCAGCATGTCGCCCAGCGGTACCACGAAGAGCATGCCCGTGGTGTAGCCAATCTGGGTGGCGGTGGCGGCCAGGCTGGCGCTGCTGTCGCTCAGGTGAAAGGTGCGGCCAATGGCGGCCAGCAGCGGCTGGTTGTAGTAGATGTTGGCCACCACAAGCCCGCAGGTGAGGGCCATGAGCCAGACCAGGGCGCTGCTGAGGACGGGGGCGGAGCGGGGGGAGGCAGTGGTAACCGACGCGGAAGAATTGAAGGAAGTATCGGACACGAAACGATAGGTGAAACCTGACAAAACGAGCCGCGGACAACGGCTACGGTCAGGTATAACCACAAAACGCTCCTTGCGGTTATGCCCAGCTTAGTGCCGGCCCAGCACCGTGCCCGCCACGTCGGCCTGGCGCACCCAGCCAATGTAGCGGGAGTCGCGAGCGTTCTGGCGGTTGTCGCCCAACACAAAATAGGCGCCGGCGGGGACCACCACGGGGCCGAAGTTGTCCTCGTTGCGCCCCACCGGGAAGGTGCGCAGAATGGCCGGATTGGGATAGCCGGCCGATTGCACCTGGCGCACGGCGCGCCGGGCCAGCCGGGCCGCGTCGGCATCGGCCAGCCCGACCCGATGTAGGCTGTCGTCCAGGGGCACGATGCCGGTGGTGTCCATCCACAGCGTGCGGGGCAGGCGGGCAAAGTCGGTGCGGGCCAGGGAGTAGTGATGGGCCAAGCGGAGGCCGGCATCCAGGTCCTGGCCATTGACGAAAAGCCGCCCACGGCGCAACGCTACAGTATCGCCGGGCAGGCCGCAGAGGCGGTTGATGAAGATGGTCGTTCCGTCTTCCGGCAGCCTGGTGCGAAAGACGATGAAGTCCAGCCGCTCGGGTTTCAGCAAAGGCGAGGCGAAGAACCGGTCGCCGATGTGGAAGGAGGGCGCATTGGAGTCCGAAGGGGTGTGGTAAAAATCGAAGGCGTGCGTGAGGCGCCCCGCCACCCACAGCACCAGGACCAAAGCTCCGAGCGCCAAAATGCTGCCTGCCGCAATAGCGAGCCATTTAAATACGTTTCCCATTGAAAGCACAGCCAGAAATGCGCGCTAAACATACGGCCTGGCAGGCACCCGCCAACCCTGCGGCGTGCCCCGCGTTCAACCCCGCATGAGCCGAGGATTTACCAAGGAAGACGACGCGCAGACGCCGCCCATCATCCCGCCCCGCGCGGCCCTGCCGCCCGGCACGCCCAACTACGTGACGCCCGTCGGCTTGGAGCAGTTGCGCGCCGAGCTGGCCACCCTCGAAGCCGAGCGCGCCCAGGCCGAGGCCAACCGCGACAACGACACCGACCGCACCCATCGCCTCTCGCTCTACAATGGGCGCATTGCCCTGCTCACCGAGCGCATCGGCAGCGCCAAAGTAGTGGACCCCGCCGGTCAGCCGACCAAAGAAGTGCGCTTCGGGGCCACGGTGCAGCTGCGCACCGTGCGCGGCGGGAAAGTGGGTTTTGAGCGAAAATTCACGATTGTAGGCGTCGACGAGGCCGACATTGCCGAAGGCAAGGTGGCGTTTGTGGCGCCCATTGCCCGGGCCGTGCAGGGCGCGAAGCTCAAGCAGCAAGTGCCGCTAAAGCTGGGGCCCCAGGAAGAAGTGGTAGAGGTGGCAGAGATTGAGTACGTGTGAAGCTCATGTCACCCGCTTACCGATTCGCCTCCGAGAGCCAGTGAAACTGCCGCTCGGCCAGCTGGAAATGGCGCTTCTGCCGACGCAGGGCCACGTATACCGAGTCGTTGCGGATTTTACCGCGCAGCAGCACGTGGTTGGTATCGGGCTGGGCGTAGCGCAGGGTGAAGAGGGGCAGCGAATCGGAAGCCATTTTTTTGAAGGCAATGGTGTGGTGGGCCGAATCGAGGGTGTAGGCAAAGTAGCCGCGGCGGTAGCGCTGCCGCAGCAGCGTATCGGCGGTGAGGATGCTGCCGGTAGGGTTGGCTTCGAAGATGACGTCCTTCCAGCGCAGGCTGTCGGGCACGTTGGCCTCGAACTTTTCCACTTCAAAAAAGCCCGTGGCGAGGCGGCCTTTGGCGGGCGCGCCGGCCGAGGCATTGCCCTGCGCGTACTGGTAGAGCGGCAGCAGGGCAAACACGCCAATGAACACGGCTTTGATTGTGAGCTGAGCCACGCGCCAGCGCCAGGGCAGCAACGGCGGGGCCGGCGCTGGCGGCGTGGGCCGGTTGAGCACGAAGAAGCTGAATAGCCGACCGGCATCGCCCAGCAGCAAAAACACGCTGAGCGCGAACAGGTGAATCGAGAAAATCTTCACCGGAATGTCGTAGCATAGGTTCAGCATCATGACGTTCAGAAACACGCTGGCTGCCACAAACGCCCCCAGTGTGCTGGTGCGCCGCCACAGCAGCAGCACCCCCGCCAGCACCTCTGCCGCCCCCGAAAACACTTGGTAGGGCTGGGAATAGCCGATGAAGTACCACGAAAAGCGCATCGGCAGGAAGTCGCCGAGCGGGGTGGCCAGCGCGCTGAGCGGGGGCGGCACCATCTGCAGGGCAAATAGCTTGAGGATGCCGTAGCCCAGGGCATTCAGGGCCACGAAGTAGCGCACCAGCACCAGCAGCCAGTAGTAGCCCCGGTTGTAATTAGGCCGTCGGCGGTCGAGCAGCACCCACAGACAGGCGCCCACCGTGGCCGCTAGGGCGAAAAGGCACAGTTGCGCGTATCCGTAGGAGGTGTCGCCGCTGCCGTTGAGGGGCACCAGCACGTCTTTCACGTGGAAGAGGTGCGCATTGCCCAGGTTCACCAGCCAGCCCTCGGCCGCGCCGTAGAGCCCGGCCACCTCGCCCAGCACCGGCACGCTGCCCAGCCAGTTCAGGGGCGAGGTGAATAGCAGCAGGTAGATGCACGAAAAGCAAAAGAGCCACTTGCGCCACAGCGGCCAGTGAAACGAGGAAGGCGAAAGGGCAGGCTGCATAAGTGAACGAACAGAACGGTTTGGTTGCGAAAATATAGAATTTATTCAATGCTTTCGCAACGTTGGGGTCGGGCCCGTTCGTAAGGGCAGGGCCTAGTGCGCACCCGGGCCGTGGGCGGCCCCGCCGCTAACTTGCGCCGGGGCAGCTCAGCCGCTTTTTTCTGTTTATGATAGTTTACAAATCGACCGACTGGGTGGAGGCCTTGCGCCACCTGCGTTCCTCCGACGTTATTCGCCTGCTGCTGAAGCGCGTGCTCTGGGTGGGGCTCTACGCGGCCATCGTCACGGGGCTGGTGGTTAGATTCGACAAGTTTAACCTGGCCGTCGACAAGGAATTCTTCTCCTTTCTGGGCATCATGCTCAGCCTGCTGCTGGCCTTCCGGACCAACACGGCCTACGACCGGTTTTATGAAGGCCGCCGCCTGTGGGGCCAGCTCGTGAACAACTGCCGTAACCTGGCCGTGCTGGTGCACGCCCGCCTGCCCGCCCACGACCTGGCCAACCGCGCCTACTTCGCCCGCCTGCTGTCCAACTTCCCCATCGCCCTCGACGGGCACCTGCGCAAAGGTGTACGCTTCGAGAAGCTGGAAGAAGCCGACGCCGGATTTGTGGAGCGCCTGCAGCAAGCGCGGCACGTGCCCTCGCGCCTCTCGGCGCTGCTGCAGGAGTTTTTCGAGCGGCTGCTGCGCGAGGAGGTGCTGCTGCCCAACCACCTCATCACCCTGCAGCGCCATCACGAAGCCCTGCTCGATGTGGCCGGCGCCTGCGAGCGCATCAAGGCCACACCCATTCCCTTTTCCTACAGCTACTTCATTAAGGGCTTCATCACCGTTTTCATCCTCGTCATGCCCTTCAACCTGCTCGATACCTACGAGTGGCTCACGGTGCCCATCACCATGCTGGGCGCCTACGCGCTGCTGGGCGTGGAGATGATAGGCGACGAAATCGAAGACCCCTTCGGCAAAGACAGCAACGACCTGCCGCTCACCCAGATTTCCAACCGCATCCGGGCCAACGTGCACGAAATCCTGGGCGTGGACCTGCATGAGGACGTGCGCACCCTGGCCGACGTGCCCTACAGCGTGGTGTTTTAGGACGGGTACCGCGAAATTATATTTCGCAGACGAGCGCAGCGAGTTCGGCCCAGCGTCAGCCCGAAACAGCGAGGCGTCAATCCGGCCCCGCCGCCTACTTCTGTGCGTACGGGAAGCCGCCCTTCATGTCGTGCGCCAGGGCCCGGGCCAGCGCCACCGGGCTGGTGCTGGGCTTGCCGCGCAATTCGTGGTCAAACTGCCACACCAGTCGCCCGTCCTGGGCGTCGTAGATGTCGAGGTAGGTCTGCACGGCATTGTCGGCCATGGGATTGGCGTTGTTGTTGCTGAGCACAAATACGGCAATGCTCACGCCGCCGGGCAGCAGCTGGCGCATGTATGTTTGACCCGTGAGCACGGCATCCACGCCGAGGGCGGCGCGCAGCTCGGCCATCGAGCGGGTGGGCAGGCTTTCGTAGGTGATGCCGGCGCGGGCCAGCCGCTGGTTGGTTTCGGCCGGGCTCTGGAAGGCGCTGGTGCTGGGGCGTTGGGCTTGCTGGCGCATGAGTTCGGCCTGCAGGGCGGCTTGAAGCTGGTAGCCCATTTGCCGGCGCTCGGCCGCCAGTGCGCCCTGGAGCAGGTTGCCGCCGGGCCAGGTGGCACCGGCGGCCCAGGCGCCGGGATGCGCCACGGCATCGCGCAGCCGCTCTAGCTCCACGGCGAAGGGCAGGATGGCCACTGTGCGGTGCGCGGCCAGCGCGGCCGGGGCCAGCGCCCGCCCCTGGAAGCTGCGCCGGGCACACCCCGACGCCAACGCCCCGGTAATCAGTGACAAAATGAGCAGAAAAAAGGTGGATGAGCGGGTCATGGAGAGAAGGCGCAGTTGGCAAGGTGAGCCCGAACTACCCAACAAAGGTAGAAGCCCCCAAAACCAGCCCGGTTCCCCTAAAATGAGGATTTCGACCTACTGGTAAACCGGTATTTTTTGCGCTCACCCGCCGGCTTCTCAGTGCTGGAGCCTACGCCGCCAGTTGCTTCTTGTACGCGCCCGGCGTCAGGCCCTCGTGCTTCTTGAACAGGGCCAGGAAGTAGGACAGGTTATTAAAACCCACCCGCAGGCCCACCTCGGCCACGCTGGCCAGCGGGTGGCGCAGCAGGCGCTTTGCCTCGCTCAGCCGCTCCCGGATGATGAACTCCACCGGCGTGAGGCCGAACTCGCGCTTAAACACCCGGAAGAACGTGGCCTTGCTCATGCAGGCCAATGCGCTGAGCTTGTCGATGCTCAGGTTTTCGGCGAGGTGCTCCTTGATGTAGCCCACCACGGCCGCAAAGCGGTGGGAGGTGAGGTAGCGGGCGTAGTCATGAAAAATGAGCTGGCGGGCCTGCGTCTGCATCAGGCGCACCAGCAGCTCCTGCAGCGTGAAGCCGGCCAGCACGTCCTTGTTCACATCCGAAGTGCGCGACACGGCCACCAGGCGGCCCAGCGTGTCGGTCAGCTCGGGGGTATTGGTGAGGTGGGCGTAGTCGGGGCCTTCGATGGCCCAGGGCTGGTGGGTTTCGGCCTTGGGGTAGCGCTCGTTCAGCAAGTCCACGGTGTGGCGGATGGTATCGGGCGCGATGGCCACGGCCAGGCACTGCGTGGGCTGGCACAGGCAGGCGTCGGGGAAGTCGATTTCCATCAGCTCGTCCTTGTCCACCACCACGCTCTCGCCGGGCAGGTAGTCGAAGGCGGCGCGGCCGGGCAAGTGCATCACTTTGCGGCCGCGCAGCATGGTGGTCAGGGCCAGGCCGTCGAGGCGCAGGGGCACGCGGGCAGCGGCGCGGTGCGTCTCAAACACGTTCAGCTCGAAGCCTTCCAGCGCGTACACCGTTCGGTTTTCGACCAGGGAATGCAGGCGCTCCAGGGCGAGCGGGGCAACGGCGGCGGGCAGGTGAACGCGGGACTGCATGGTGAGAACGAAATAGGTGAGGGAGTACACACTTGCAACAGCAGTGCTGGCTGGCAAGTTGCGACAATTTTCGCACACATTGATACAATACCACAACCCGGCGGCTCAGAGAAAAAGGACCTTTACATCGTTTCCCGTTCACCTAATTCCCACTCTCCTAAAGCCATGGCTGAAACCTTAGAAGCAACCACCACCGTGGTGGCCCGTCCCCAGTTCAAGAACCACTACGACAACTTCATCGGTGGCAAATGGGTGGCGCCCGTGAAGGGCCAGTACTTCGACAACCCGTCGCCCATCGACGGCAAAGTCTTCACCAAAGTGGCCCGCAGCACCAAGGAAGACATCGACTTAGCCCTCGACGCCGCCCACGAAGCCTTCGCCACCTGGAGCAAAACCTCGGCCACCGAGCGCAGCAACATCCTCAACAAAATTGCCAACCGCATCGAGGAAAACCTCGCCCACCTCGCCGCCGTGGAATGCGTCGAGAACGGCAAGGCCCTGCGCGAAACCACCTACGCGGATATGCCGCTTGTCATCGACCACTTCCGCTACTTCGCCAGCGTCATCCGGGCCGAGGAAGGCAACGTGACCGAGCTGAACAGCACTACGGTGTCGATGAACATTCAGGAGCCGCTGGGCGTCATCGGCCAGATTATTCCCTGGAACTTCCCGCTGCTGATGGCCACCTGGAAGCTGGCCCCCGCCCTGGCCGCCGGATGCACCGTGGTGATGAAGCCCGCCGAGCAAACTCCCGCCAGCATCATGGTGCTCATGGAGCTAATTCAGGACCTGGTGCCGGCCGGCGTCATCAACATCGTGAACGGCTTCGGGCTGGAAGCCGGCAAGCCGCTGGCCTCGTCGCCGCGTATTGCCAAGGCCAGCTTCACGGGCGAAACCACCACCGGCCGCCTCATCATGCAGTACGCCGCCGAAAACCTCATCCCCGTGACGATGGAGCTGGGCGGCAAGTCGCCAAATATCTTCTTCAAATCGGTGATGGATGCCGACGACGACTTCCTCGACAAAGCCATCGAAGGCGCCGTGATGTTTGCCCTGAACCAGGGCGAAATCTGCACCTGCCCCTCGCGCATGCTGGTGCACGAGGACATTTACGACGAATTCATTGCCCGCGTCATCGAGCGCGTGAAGGCCATCAAGTTGGGCAACCCGCTGGACATGGACACGATGATGGGCGCGCAGGCCAGCAACGACCAGTTCGAGAAAATCCTGAGCTACCTCGAAATCGGCAAGGCCGAAGGGGCTGAGGTGCTGGTGGGCGGCGAGGCTTACAGCCAGGAGGATGGCGCGCTGGCCGAGGGCTACTACATCCAGCCCACCATGTTCCGGGGCCACAACAAGATGCGCATCTTCCAGGAGGAAATTTTCGGCCCGGTGGTATCCGTCACCACCTTCAAAACCACGGAGGAGGCCATCGGAATTGCCAACGACACGCTCTACGGCCTCGGCGCCGGCGTGTGGACGCGCGACGCCCACGAACTGTACCAGGTGCCCCGCGCCATTGAGGCCGGCCGCGTGTGGGTGAACTGCTACCATGACTACCCCGCCGGCGCGCCCTTCGGCGGCTACAAAGCCTCCGGTTTCGGCCGCGAAAACCACAAGATGATGCTGAGCCACTACCGCCAGAACAAGAACATGCTCATCAGCTACAGCCAGCAGAAGCTGGGCTTCTTTTAGCAGCGTGGGGTAAGCTTCAGCTTGCCGTCAGGTTAAAAAAGAGCGTCATGCAGCGCACCGCCAAAGCATGACGCTCTTTTTACGCCGTGGCTTCAGCCGGTTTGGGCAGTGAAACCGGCCGTAGCAGCGCGTCGAAATAGGCAATGCCGTTTTCGTTCTTTTCACTGGTTTCAAAGGCGGCAGCCAGCGGCGGCAGCAGCAGCCATTCCTCGTCCTCAATGGCTTGGCGGGCTTGTGCGATGACGCCGGTATCGCCGGTGCCCCAGGCCAGCGGGCGCGGCTCGAAGTTGAGGTAGATTTCGCCTGCTGCATCGGTTTCGCCGAACAGCGAAACGCAGGGCACCTGCTCGCCCAGCCGCTCGGGGTGCACCGTGAGTTGCGGCGCCACTACCTGCTTCACGCCCCACACAATGCTGCCCGGTTCAGCGTCGTCATCGTCGCCGGTCCGCACGTCGGCCAGGCAGGTAATGGTGAGCGGGTTGAGGCTGGAGATGATGCCCGGAATCAGTAGGCCGTTGCGGTAGGCGTCGCCCTTGAGGGTTTGGGGCAGGCGCGAGGCAATGAACAGCACCGGCAGGGATAGGACCCCGAAAATGCTGCCCCATATCCGGTGCCCGAAGTACCACAAGCCCACGCCCACTGCCAGCAAGCCTAAGCCGGCCAAACCCCAGCTGCGCAGCAGCTTGCTGTAATTCTGATGGTAGATGTCGAGCTGTCGGACTTTGCGCATGTCCGGCTCAATGTTCACGGCCCGCGAAGCCATCGAGTTGTTCAGAAATTCGCCGGGGTCACTCACTGTTCGTTCCATGTGCGCCTTGGGTTGGGTTGTTGAGCCAACGGTAGGGCCCCAAATCAGGTTGTCGCGCTGCGTTGGGTTTCACGATGAAACCCACCTGCTATGTGCTGGCCGCCGAAGCATCTTTTTCATAGTAAATGCGTCTTGTACAGAACCTCAATGCATCAACTTATGAAACGTTTACTCTTGCTTTCTGTGCTGCTGAGCAGGGCCGACGCGGCCCAGGCCCAGTTGCTGCCCGTGCCAGGCAGTAAGAATCCGGACTGGAAAGTTGAAAAGAAAGAAGCTTTGCCGGAAGCGACTCCGTTTGATGAAGCACCCAAATTAGACCGCATGCCTAATGCGGCGCAAAAAAGCATCGCCAGCATCGGCAACCGCCACTACCATTGGGATGCCGAACGCCAACTGGCCTACCAGTGGCTGAGTCGCTCGGGCTCGGGCACCTTGGCGCCCGACAAAGAAGTGCTGGTGCGCGAAGAGCGCACGGGCATCACCTACACGTTTCGCCGCAAGCAGTAACCCCCAACCATTCTCCTCATGTCCACGCCCCGCGTCCTCGTCACCCAAGCCGCCGAAGCCACCATCGACCTGCTCCGCGACGAGCACGGCCCGCTCATGTTCCACCAAAGCGGCGGGTGCTGCGACGGCTCCTCGCCTATGTGTTTTGCCAAGGGCGAGTTTCGGGTGGGCAGCAACGACGTGTGGCTGGGCCGCATTCACGGCTGCGACTTCTTCATGAGCGCCAGCCAGTTTGCCTACTGGCAGCATACCCAGCTCACTGTTGACGTAGTGAAGGGCCGCGGCGCGAGCTTCTCGCTGGAAATACC
The DNA here is from genome assembly GCF_022811645.1 of Hymenobacter monticola. NCBI lineage: Bacteria > Pseudomonadati > Bacteroidota > Cytophagia > Cytophagales > Hymenobacteraceae > Hymenobacter > Hymenobacter monticola. Next base: position 2,659,738 of record NZ_CP094534.1, read on the forward strand.
GCTGGGCGTGCGGTTTCTCATTCGCTCCCGGCTGTTCACCGAGGACGAGGAAAAAGACATGGCGCCGGTGTACGCCGGAGATGAAGTGCCCGCGGAAACACTATAGAGAAGGCCGCTTTTCTACTTCGTTCTGCCAATAAAAAAAGCCCTGCCGATAAAGGCAGGGCTTTTTCGTGAAAATACAAAGCACTTATTTCACGTTCGTCTGCGTCGCCAGCTGCACCGTTTTCGGGTCCACCGTAATTTCCTGCAGGCGTTTGGCCACGGCCGGGCTCATGCTTTCCTGGTAACGGCCTTTCAGCTGGCTGGCCAGGAACTTCTCGGAGGCGGCAAACATGGCCATGTTGTTGACGGGGCGGGCGAAGCCGTGGCCTTCGTCGGGGGCGCAGATGTATTGCACGGGGTAGTTGCGGTCGCGCAGGGCCACCACTATCTGGTCGGCCTCGGCCTTGTTCACGCGCGGGTCGTTGGCGCCCTGCACCACCATGAGCGGGGTTTTGATTTTGTCGGCCGCCGTGAGGGGCGACATGCGGGCCAGCGCAGCGCGGCCTTCCTCCGTGCCGGGGTCGGCCATGCGGGCGTACATCTGCTTGCGCCCGGCCTCCCAGTAGGGCGGAATGGCGTTGAGCAGCGTGGTCAGGTTGGACGGGGCTACGATGGCCACGGCCGCGTTGTACACGTCGGGGGTGAAGGCCACGCCGGCCAGCGTGGCATAGCCGCCGTACGAGCCGCCCATGATGCCTACCCGCTTGGGGTCGGCAATGCCTTGGGCCACGAGGTACTTCACGCCCCAGGTCAGGTCGTCCTGCATTTTGCGGCCCCACTCGCCGTTGCCAGCGTTCAGGAACTGCTTGCCGTAGCCGGTGCTGGCCCGGAAGTTGGGCGAGAGCACGGCGTAGCCGCGGTTGGCCAGAAACTGGTGCATGGCGTTGAAACCGTAGGAGTCGCGTGCCCAGGGCCCGCCGTGGGGCAGAATGATGACCGGCAGGTTCTTCCCATTCAGCCCCTTCGGCAAAGTCAGGTAAGCGGGAATTTCCAGGCCGTCCGACGACTTGTAGCGCACCACTTTCATGTCGGCCAGGTCGGCGGCGCGGAGCTTGGGCCGCGTTTCGTACTGCTTGGTGAGCTTCTTGGTCTGGCGGTCGAACAGGTAGGCCACGGTGGGCTGGGTGGCCGAGGTGGCCGATACCAGCCACAGCCGCTCGTCGGTGGTGTGCGAGGCGGGGTACACGTCGAGGCCCGGCAGCTGCTTGCTCACGGCGGCAAAGTCCTGCTCCATGGCCTTGTCTTTCCACACGCGGCGCATGCGGTCGTCCTCGAAGCTCACAAACACTGGCTCGTGCGTCTTCTCCGATACCTGCAGGCTGCCCACGTCCACGCGCTTCAGCGGGTCGGCCTGGTAGGGCTGCTCCTGGCCGGTGGCGGGGTCGATGAGCACAATTTCGGCCAGATTGCGGCCGGTGCCTTTGTTCGTGGCCATGTACACGTGCTGGTTGTCCTTGGCGAAGGCAATGACGCCACTCTGCTCGTCAATCGACGTTTTGTAGAAGGGCACCAGCTTGTCGCCCTCCACGCGCAGCCATTCGGTGCTGCCGTCGGGGTTCGAGCGGGAGGCCAGGCGCAGCTGGTCGTTCCAGTCGAATTCCCAGGCGCCGATGCGGTCGTTGTTCTGGCGCACCAGAGTTTTCTCGCCGGTGCTCAGGTTCAATTTATAGAGGTCGTGCCAGGCCTTGTCGCGGTCATTGAGGCCGATGTAGAGCGTGTTTGGGTCGGAGAGGGGCGCGTTGAGCAACTGCACGCGCACGCCTTTGAGGCCGGTGAGGTCGCGGGCGGTGGGTACGGACTGGCCGGCCGCGGGTGCCTCGGCCGGATTCACGGCGTAGATGTTGAAGTTCTCGTCGCCGCCCTTGTCCTGGCTGTAGAGCAAGTACTTGCCATCGCGGCTCCAGAAGTAGCTGCGCACCGGGCGGGCCTGGTCATTGGTCATGGGCCGGGCCTGGTCGAAGGACTCGTTCAGACCCTTCACCCAGATGTTGCGGGTTCCGTTGTAGGGCCGAATAAAGGACAGGAACTTGCCATCGGGCGAAAGCTGGGCGCCCGAAATCTCGGGGTCGCCAAACAGCAATTCGCGGTCAATGATGGGCGGTTGGGCACCGCCTTTCGCGGCCTGCGCCATGCTGGTTTGGGGAGTGCTCAGGCTCAGCAGCAAGCCGAGGCCAAGTAGTAAATGTCTCATCAGTATGCAGAAAAAAGAGTGAATAGATGCCGCCAATGTAAACAAAAATGCCCGGGCCGCAAGCGCGGTCCGGGCATGTATTGCTATTGTCCTAAGTTAATATGTTACTACGCTTCCAGGAAATGATACAAAAAGGTGACCACGCCCGTATAGGCCGGCTTTTTCTGCCCTTCAATTTCCAGCGTCACGCCCACGCGGGCCTTGGCAATGCCACGCAGGTTGGCCACCGACAGCAGGCTGGCGCGCAGCCGCACTTGGCTGTCCACCGTCACGGCTTGGTTGAAGCGCAGGCTTTCAATTTCGTAGTTCACCTGCATTTTCAGGTTCTCGATGGCCACAATCTGCTCCCAGAGGTAGGGCAGGAGCGACACCGTGAGGTAGCCATGGGCAATGGTGGCCTTGAACGGCGACTCGGTCGCGGCCCGCGCCGGGTCGGTATGAATCCATTGAAAATCAAGCGTGGCGGCCGCAAACTGGTTAATCTGCTCCTGTGTGATGGTGTGCGGCTCAGACACGCCCAGTTCCTGCCCGGCGTGGGCTTCGAGCTCAGCCAGGCTGCGGATGGTAATTTTTGACATAAGAATAGGGGCGTATGGTTGCGGATGGAGGGCCGCAAACATACGCCGCCGGTACGCAGAGCGTTGGCCGCAAAGCCAAAGTAGCCTGGCCTGCACCGAAATAGTTAGCCCGGGTCAGGAAGCGGCTAAGATGCTATAGGGCCAAGCGCTGCCCGCGGAGGGAAATTGCGGACGCGTTATTCGTGGCGCTTTGTGCATTCCTTCTTTCCCTCCATTTATGACTTTCCCTTTCTCGTTTCACTTCCGCGCCTGGTCGCTTGGCTTCGGGTTGGGCCTGGCGGCAGTTGCGCCCGCCCGCGCGCAGCTGGTGGCGTTTCCTGGGGCCGAGGGCTACGGCCGCTTTGCCACCGGCGGCCGCGGCGGCCAGGTGGTGGAGGTGACCACCCTGGCCGACGCAGGCCCGGGCAGCTTCCGCGACGCCTTCAACCAGTATCCCGGCGAGCCCATCACCATCGTATTTCGGGTGGGCGGCATCATAGAGCTGAGGTCGGCGCTGAAGCCCACGCGCTCCAACGTCACCATAGCGGCCCAGACGGCGCCCGGCGACGGCATCTGCCTGAAAAACTACAGCGTGAAGCTGCACGGCCAGAACATCATTGTGCGCTACCTGCGCTCGCGGCCCGGCAACCTGTCGGGGGCCAACGTGGCCGGGGTGTACGGCCTGAACCTGGAAAACAGCCGGAACTTCATTGTAGACCACTGCTCGATGAGCTGGTCGATAGAGGAAGCGGCCACATTCTACGACAACAAGTACTCGACCGTGCAGTGGTGTATCGTGAGCGAAAGCCTCAACTCGTCTTTCAACGGCAAGGGCGACCACGGCTACGCCGGGGTATGGGGCGGGCAGTACGCCTCCTACCACCACAACCTGGTGGCCCACCACCACAGCCGCGCCATCCGCTTCAACGGTGCCCGCGCCCACGACACCACGGCGGTGGTCGACTACCGCAATAATGTGATTTACAACTGGGGCAACATGCACGCCGCCTACGGCAACGAGCTGCTCATCCGCGGCGGCCGGGGCGAACTCAACCTGGTGAACAACTACTACAAAGGCGGCCCCGCCACCCCGTCCGACAAGGCCGCCATCATCTTCGACATCACCCAAGCCTACGACCCCGCCGCGCCCGACAAGCCCGTGGCTACCGTGTACGCGGCCGGCAACTACGACGCCGGCCACCGGGCCGTCACGGCCGATAACTGGCGCGGCATCCGGCTGCACTACTACCCCAACACGTCCGCCAATCTGGCCCGTTTCCAGCAAGCGGCCGCCACGCCCAACCTGGCCCCCGTCACCACCGAAACGGCCGAGGCGGCCTACCAGAGCGTGCTGGCTGGGGCCGGGGCCATCGTGCCCGTGCGCGACGCCGTGGATGCGCGCATTGTGCAGGAAACCCGCACCGGCACCGCCACCGGCAGCAGCCCCGGCGGCAGCGCCACCTACGGCCAGCGTCAGGGCATTATCGACTCGCAGGCGGACGTGGGCGGCTGGCCCGAGTACCGCGGCGGCACCGCCCCACCCGATGCCGACCACGACGGCATGCCCGACGCCTGGGAAACCACCCACGGCCTGAACCCCGCCGACGCACGCGACCGCAACAGCACCGGCAGCAGCGGCTACACTCACCTCGAAGAATACCTCAACAGCCTCGCCAGCACCCAACCAGCAACCGCCGCGCCGAGCCCGCGCAAAGTCAAGGCCAAGCGAGGCTAGCAGCCGTTTGAAAAAACTACAAAAAAGCCCCTCCGAAAGCGTCGGAGGGGCTTTTTTGTGTTATTGTCTGCCTTGTTAGCTATTGCCACGCCCAAACACGCGGCGCAGCAACTCGGTGGTACGGGCCACCGGATTTTCGCGGATATTGGCTTCCTCTTGAGCAATGAGCGTGAACAGGCCATCAACAGCCTTGCCGGTGGCGTATTGGTTGAGGTCGGGTTGCACCTTTTGCACCAGCGGAATCTGGTTGTAGGTGGTAGCCAGTTGGGTGTAGTAGCGGGTGGCGCCAACTTGGTCAAGGCTCTTCTGCATGATGGGCGAGAAGGCCGTTACCAATTGCGTGGAAGTGGTGCGCTTCAGAAACTGTGTGGCGGCGTCCTTTTGGCCGGTCAGAATGTTCCACACGTCGCTAAACGTGAGACTTTTGATGGCCGAGATGAAAATAGGCTTGGCGCTGCGGGCGGCATCCTCAGCGCCGCGGTTCAAACTCAGCTCAAACTTATCGACCTGACTGCCCAGACCGATGCTGCGCAGGGTAGTAGCCACGCGCTGCGCATCGGGCGGGAAAGGGATGCGGATGAGTCGGTTGAGGTAGAAGCCGTCGGTTTGCGAGGCCTGGTCGGCGCCCTTGCCGATGCCTTGCAGCAGGGCTTCTTTGAGGCCATTGGCAGCTTCGGTGCTGCTCAGGCCGCCCACGCCGCCGCTGCTGGAAGTGGTAGTGCGGGCGCCGGCCTGCTTGGTGAGAATGTCTTTCAGGTCAGACAGGCGGAACTGGGCCGAGGCGCGGAAGGAAGTCAGCGACAACAGCAGCAGGGCAGCGAATGCAGTGGTTTTCATAGCTCAGGAAAGACAGGTGTCGAAACCTGTATTACAAGCGCCGTGCCGGTTTATGTAGCGTGGACTCTGCGAGTCCGCGCCTAGGCAAACATTCTATAATGCGCGGACTCGCAGAGTCCACGCTACAGCCTATTCAGCCGGCCGCCGTCCACGCGCACCTCGGCGCCTTGCACGAAGGCAGCATCATCGGAGGCCAGGTAGGCGATGGTGGCGGCCACGTCCTCGGGCCGGCCTACGTCGTTTTTGTCGATGACTTCGACCCCGGATTTTACGTTGGGGTTGTCCCAGAGCATGGGCGTGTCGATGGCGCCGGGCAGGATGACGTTGGTGCGGATGCCCTTGGGCTTGCCTTCCAGTGCCGAGGAGCGAGTGAGCGACAGCATGGCGGCCTTCGCCGCCGCGTAGGGCGCTACCAGCGGGCTGGTTTCGACGGCGTGAATGCTGGCCACGTTCACGATGGTGCCACCGGGTTTCATGTGCAAAAAGGCCTGCTTCGTGAAGAAGAAGGCCCCCAGCAAATCCACGTTTAGGATGCGCGTCCAGTCGTCGCCGGTCAGCTCTTCCAGGGGCTTGAACTGCATGAGCCCGGCGTTATTCACCACCACATCGAGGCGGCCGAATTTCTCCAGCGTGCCGGCCACGGTGGCGGCCACTTGGTCTTCTACCGACACGTTGCAGAGGCTGCCCCAGGCGTCGGGGGCGCCGGCGGCCTTCACCTCGGGCACGGCCGCGTCGAGGTTGGCCTGGTTGTAGTCGGCAATGACCACGCGGGCGCCTTCGGCGGCCAGGCGCTTGCATACGGCCAGGCCAATGCCGCTGGCGCCGCCGGTTACGATGGCGACTTTATCGGTAAAGCGGGTTTCCATAGGTTGGGAGGGGTTGAGGGTTGTTATTGCGGCGCGGGCTTGGGGCCTCACCCCCTGACCCCCTCTCCGAAAGGAGAGGGGACACCGGTCCTGCGCTTACGTCTGGCCCCCCTCTCCTTGGGAGGGGGGCTGGGGGTGAGGCCCCACGTCCTACGACTCTGGCGACGCGTTCGCGGCGGCGGTGGACTTGTCGGCAGTGGCTTCTTTTACGTCTTGTTTTTGCTCGTGGGCCCAGGCGTCGTTGCTTTCCTGGGGCATCACAATGGGCACTTGCAGGCACACGCTTTGGGAGGGCAGCACCTGCCGCCAGTCGGCGATGAGTTGCTTGTAGGCCGTGCCTACGGGGCGGATGTTGCGGTCAAGGTCGTAGAGGCCCACGGGGTTCAGGCGGTTGTTGTCTTCACGCAGGGCGGTGTCCCAGTCCACCTGGTCGGTGAGGGAGTACCAGGTGAAGCCAACCATGGGCACGCCGTCGTTGCGCACGCGCAGCACGTTGGCCCACTCTTTCCAGAGCCAGTTCACGGCCTCGTCGCCCTTGGGGCCTTCCCAAATGTTGGTTTCGGTGTGCATCACGGGCAGGCGGTACCGGTCGTGGTACTGCGAGGTGATGACGTGGTAGCCAAAGATTTCGCCCGAGGCGCGGGTGCTGCCGTCGGCCGACACGCGGTGCTCGTTGGTGTAGTAGTAGTCGTTGCCCATGATGCAGTGCCGCTTCATCTTGTTTTCCAGGAAGAAGTGGTACTCGGCGCGGGTCATGCCGTTGTCCATCAGAAACTCGTACATGCTGCTGTTCACGCGCTTGCCGTAGTTGAGGTCGAGCGACAGAAACCGCTCGGCGTTCATGGTTTCGGCGGGCTTGATGGCGGCCGGGTTTTCGGCGTGGAAATACTCCGACGACTCGCTCTGAATGAAGATGGCATCGGGCCGCACCTCCAGAATGGCCTTCATGGCCAGTACGTTGGCTTTCACAATGTACTTCAGGGCCGTCACGAAAGCTTTGTCGCCGGTCAATTGCTCGTTCCACCAGCCGTAGCGGGCCGAAAACACCGCGCAGATGTACATCTCGTTTACCGGCGTGTAGAGCTGCACCCACGGAAAGCGCTGCGCAAATGCCTTGGCATATTGGCCGAATAGCTCCGGAAACTCCGGATTCTGGAAGTTGCCAATCCAGTCGGGCACCCCAAAATGGCACAAATCCACAATGGGCGCGATGTTGCGCCGCAGCAAATCCTGAAACGTCACGTCGGCAAAGCTCCAGTCGTACTTGCCGGGCCCCAGCCACGTGGTGTGAATGGGCGGCCCGTAGCGCAGGAAGCTAATTCCCAATTCCTCAACCAGGTCAAAGTCCTTGTGCCACAGCTTGTAGTGGTTGCATTTCTCCAGCTCATCCACGCGCAGCTTGCCGTTTTGGATGGTGGGGTTGCTGTTTTCGATGCCGGTGGCGAAGAGGAATTGGGGGCCCATGTATCAGGGGAAGAGGGTAGGAGGGTATGGGGGCAAGAGGGGAAGCTTGCCGTTGCCAAGCGTACTCCATTAGCCTCGTCCGTGTTGCGTAGCTGGCACGCTACAAGGCAGCTGCAGTTGCGTCCCAATACTCGGGGTTCAAAATGAACTTAACCTGAATTCCGGCTTCTACGTTGGCAGAAGACCGTTTCGCTTTTGCCTTTCCCGCCGCTATGAATCCACTCGCTCACATTCTCGAACACAAAATCGTCGCCATCGTGCGCGGAGCCCACCCGGCCGACCTGCTCAAAATTGCCCAGGCCGTGCAGGCCGGCGGCGTCCGCATGATGGAAGTCACGTTGAATTCGCCCGGCGCGCTGGCGTCCATCACGGAAATCGCGCGGGAGATGGAGGGCAAGCTGCTCGTGGGCGCCGGCACCGTGCTCGACCCCGAATCGGCCCGCGCCGCGCTGCTGGCCGGGGCCAAATTCATCATTTCGCCCACGCTCAACAAGAAAACCATCCGCATGACCAAGCGCTACGGCGCCGTCAGCATTCCCGGCGCCTACACCGCCACCGAGATTCTCAAAGCCTACGAGTACGGCGGCGATATCATCAAAGTATTCCCGGCCGGGGCCAGCGGCGTCAGCTACTTCAAAGACATTGCTGGGCCGCTGCCGCACATTCCGCTCATGCCCACCGGCGGCGTCTCGCTCGACAACATCAAAGGCTTTGCCGAGGCCGGTGCCAAGGCGTTTGGCTTAGGAAGCTCGTTGGTGGATACCAAGCCGGCCATGACGGACGAGTACCTGGCCCAACTCACGGAGAAGGCGCGGGCGTTTGTGGCGGCCGTGGCGGGGTAGTTTTTCACATGAAGAGAGAACGGTCATGCTGAGCGCAGCCGAAGCATCTTTACCGCAGTAGTAATCCAATCGAGACAACGAAGCGGTAGAGATGCTTCGGCTGCGCTCAGCATGACCGTTCTGATTTATTCGTTTCCGCCCACCCCCATGAAAATCACCCGTTTCACTCTCTTCCAGGTGCCGCCGCGCTGGCTGTTTCTCAAAATTGAAACCGACACCGGCTTCGTGGGTTGGGGCGAGCCGGTGATTGAGGGCAAGGCCGCCACCGTGGCCACCGCTGTGCAGGAGCTGATGGAAAACCTCATCGGCAAAGACCCGCTCAACATCGAAGACCATTGGCAGGTGATGTACCGCGGCGGTTTCTACCGCGGCGGGCCTATTCTGATGTCGGCCATCGCCGGCATCGACCAGGCCCTGTGGGACATCAAAGGCAAGTACTACAACGCCCCCATTCACCAGCTGCTGGGTGGCCGCGCGCGCGACACCATGCGCGTGTACTCCTGGATTGGCGGCGACCGGCCGCACGACGTGGGCGCGGCGGCGGCCGACATGGTGGCCCGGGGCTTTACGGCCGTGAAAATGAATGGCACCGACGAGATGGGTTACGTCGATTCTTACGTGAAAATTGACGCCGTGCTGGCCCGCGTAGCCGCCGTGCGCGAGGCCGGTGGGCCGGGCCTGGGCATCGGCATCGATTTCCACGGGCGCGTGCACAAGCCCATGGCCAAGGTGCTGGCTAAAGAGCTCGAAGCTTACCGCCCCATGTTCATCGAGGAGCCCGTGCTGCCCGAAAACAACGAGGCCCTGCGCGACATCGCCAACCACTGCTCCATCCCCATCGCCACCGGCGAACGCATGTTTTCGCGCTGGGATTTCAAGCAGCTGCTCATCGACGGCTACGTCGACATCATTCAGCCCGACCTCTCGCACGCCGGCGGCATCACCGAGTGCAAGAAGATTATCAGCATGGCCGAAGCCTTCGACGTGGCCGCCGCACCGCACTGCCCGTTGGGCCCCATCGCGCTGGCCGCCTGCCTGCAGGTGGACGCCACCTGCCACAACGCCTTCATTCAGGAGCAGAGTCTGGGTATTCACTACAACAAGGAGAATGATTTGCTCGATTACCTGACCGATAAGTCGGTGTTCTTCTACGAAAATGGGTACTGCAAAATCCCGGAAGGGCCGGGGCTGGGCATTGAAATCAACGAAGAATACCTGCGGCAGCGGGCGGCCATTGGGCACAATTGGCACAATCCCGTGTGGCGCAATGTGGACGGCAGCGTGGCGGAGTGGTAGCGGGGCGTTCTGATGCCACGCCTCACCCCCGGCCCCCTCTCCCAAAGGAGAGGGGGAGCCAGGCGACTTTTTTCTCAAAACCCTCCGCGCCACCTCGGCTCCCCCTCTCCTTTGGGAGAGGGGGCCGGGGGGTGAGGCGAACCGCTAGAAAATGGATACCACCAACTTCTTCCTCAGCTGCGACTGGGGCACCTCGGCCTTCCGCCTGCGCCTCGTGGAGCGGGAGAGCCTTAAGATTCTGGCGGAGGAAAGCTCCAAGGAAGGCAACGCCGCCACGGCGGAGCTATGGAAGCAGGCCGGCCAGCCGCCGGAGCAGCGCGTGGCGTTTTATTTAGCCATTGTTCAGGCGTACCTGAAGAAGCTCGAAGAAGCCGTGAAAACCGCGCTGGACGACGTGCCCGTGGTGATTTCGGGTATGGCCTCCTCCACTATTGGTATGCTGGAGGTGCCGTATAAGCCGCTGCCGTTTGCCACGGACGGCTCCGATTTGGCTATCAAAATTTTGCCTGCTGCAACTGATTTCAGACACGCTGTGCTGCTGATTTCGGGCGTGAAAAGCGACGACGACGTGATGCGTGGCGAGGAGGTGCAACTGGTGGGCTGCTGCTTTGAAAATACCGCTGAGGCGCAGCTTTTCCTGCACCCCGGCACGCACGCCAAACATGTGCTGGTGCAAAACGGCCAGGCAACCTCGCTGAAAACATACATGACCGGCGAATTCTTTTCGCTGCTTTCCACCAAAAGCATCCTGGCCTCATCGGTAGAAGAAGGCGCTAAACTGCAGGAAGGGAAGAACCGGCAGTGGTTTGAGAAAGGCGTGCACGAGAGCCAAGAGACAAATCTGTTGCACAATGCCTTTCTGGTGCGCACCAACGACTTGTTCAGGAATGCTAGCAAGCCAGAGAATTATTTCTACCTGAGCGGTCTGCTCATCGGCAGCGAATGCCGCGACCTGCTGGCGCACCCGCCCGCGCGCATTACCCTGGCGGGTGAGCCTGTATTGGTGGCGCTCTACGGTGCTGCCCTCCACACGCTGGGCATTGATAAACAGAGTCCTGTGCAAACCAAAACCGCCGAAGAAATTACCCTTACCGGGCAGGCTGCCGTGTTGCAGCACCACCTCGCCGACCTGGAAGAAAGCCAACGCTAATGCTCTAACCATGTTTTAGAAATCACCAGTTAGAGAAAGCCCCAAACGAAACCGTCCGTAGCAAAAGCAGGGTTTTCACGCTTGCTTTTGCTACGGACGGTTTCGTTTGGGTTCTATGAATTACGCGGGTTGGGGCGCGGGTTCCGGGCCTTTTTCGCCTTCCTTGTGGCCGCCGTGCTCCTCATCGGGCTTGTAGTTTTTCTCCAACTCAGCCAGTTTTTCCTTGCCGTAGGCGAAGCGGGTAATGATGACGTAGAGCACCGGCACGATGAAAATGGCCAGCGACGTGGCCGCCAACATACCGCCGAGCACCGTCCAGCCCAGGGTTTGGCGGGCCAGGGAGCCGGCGCCGGACGCGAACGTGAGCGGCGCAATGCCCAGGATGAAGGCCAGCGAAGTCATGATGATGGGGCGCAAGCGCAGGCGCACGGCATCCAGCGTGGCCTCCACCAGCGGCATGCCTCTATCGACCCGCTCCTTGGCGAATTCGATAATCAGAATGGCGTTTTTGGCCGACAAGCCAATCAGCGTAATCATACCGATTTGGGCATACACGTTGTTGGTGAGCTTGGGCAGGAAAAACAGCGCCAGAATGGCCCCGAAGATGCCCACCGGCACCGCCAGTAGCACCGAGAACGGCACCGACCAACTCTCGTAAAGCGCAGCCAGGAACAGGAACACGAAGGCAATGGACAGCGCGAAAATGTAAATCGTCTGGCCGCTGGCCAGCAATTCCTCGCGGCTCAGGCCCGAGAATTCGTAGCCGTAGCCCTGGGGCAGGGACTTCGCGGCCTCGTCCTGCAGGGCCTTGATGGCGTCGCCGGAGCTTTTGCCAGCCGCCGGGTTGCCGTTGATTTCGGCCGAGCGGAACAGGTTGTAGTGCGAGATGAGCGGGGCGCTTTCGGTGCGCTTGTAGCTCGTCACGCTGCTCAGGGGCACCATGGTACCGGCTGCGTTGCGCACGTAGTACTGCCCGATGTTCGCAATGTCGCCGCGGTAGCTGCTGTCGGCCTGGGCCAGCACCCGGAAGTTGCGGCCGTAGAGGGTGAAGTCGTTCACGTAGGCCGAGCCGAGGTAGGTGCGCAGGGCAGTGGCGATGTCGGAAATGCTCACACCCAGCTTCTTGGCCCGCTCGCGGTCGATGGTGAGTTGGTAGCCCGGCGTGTTGGCGGTGAAGAAGGAGAAGGCGCCGGCAATTTCGGGACGCTTCCGCATGGCCCCGAGGAAGCCTTGCAGGTTGGTGTCAAAAGTCTTCACGTCGCCACCCTGGCTTTCGCGCTCCTGCAGCACGAAGGAGAAGCCGCCGGTATTGCCCAGACCCGGGATGGCGGGCGGCGAAATCACCACCGTGGTGGCTTCCTTGAACTTGGCCATGCGCTGCTGCACGGTGGCCATCAGCCCTTGCAGGCGCAATTCGGTTTCCTTGCGGTCTTCCCAAGGCTGCAGCTGGCAGAAAATGGTGCCGGAGTTTGATTTCGAGGAGAAGTTCACGGCGTTCAGGCCACCGAGGGCGGCGTAGTGCGCAATGCCTTTCACCTGCGAAAGCTCCTTCATCATTTCCTGCAACGTGGCCACGGTGCTGGCCGTGCTCGATGCCTCGGGCAGGTTGAAAGTGATGATGATGCGGCCCTCGTCTTCGGTCGGCAAAAAGCCGCTGGGCTTGCTTTTAAACAGCAAAACGGTGCCGGCCACGATGCACACCAGCACCACCACCACCAGGCGCGAATGCTTGATGCTGCTGGCCACGCCGTTGCCGTACTTGTCGGTCATGCGGCCAAACCAGTTGTTGAACTTGAAGAAGAACTTGTTCAGCCCCGTCGAGCTTTCGTCGCGCTTGGTGGGCTTAAGCAGCAGCACGCACAGCGCGGGCGTGAGCGACAGCGCTACAAAGGCCGAAATCAGCACCGAAATGGCAATGGTGACGGCAAACTGCTGGTACAAACGCCCGGTGATGCCCGGGATGAAGCCCACCGGCACAAACACCGCCGCCAGAATGAGGGCAATGGCAATAACCGGGGCCGAAATCTCGCGCATGGCTTCCAGCGTGGCATCGAGCACGTTCATTTCGCGCTCGTTCATATTGTGCTCCACGGCTTCCACCACCACAATGGCGTCATCGACCACAATACCAATGGCCAGCACGAACCCGAAGAGCGTCAGGGTATTAATGGTGAAGCCCAGCGGAATGAAGAACATGAACGTGCCCACGATGGACACCGGAATGGCCAGCACCGGGATGAGCGTGGAGCGCCAGCTTTGCAAAAACAGAAATACCACCACGATAACCAGCAGTAGGGCAATAACCAGCGTTTCCACCACTTCGTGAATGGACACCTTCACCACGCTGGCCGCCTCGAAGGGCACCACATAGCTCAGGTCGGTGGGGAACTGCTTTTTGAGCTGTTCCATGGTTTTGTTCACGTTCTCGAAGGTTTCGAGGGCGTTGGCGCCGGGGGCCTGGTACACCAGCAGGTAGGCGGCACGCTTGCCGTCCACATAGGAGTTGTTGCCGTAGTTGAACTTGCCCAGCTCCATGCGGGCCACGTCTTTGAGGTACACGATGCCACCGTCCTGGTCGGGCCGGCTTTTCACGATGATGTCGCCGAACTGCTCCGTAGTTGCTAGGCGGCCCTGCACCGTCACAATGTACTCAAACGTCTGGCCCATCTGCTGGGGCGGCGCGCCGATGGAGCCGGCCGCAATCTGGGCGTTCTGCTCCTGAATGGCCGCCAGCACGTCGTTGGCCGTGATGCCGAGCTGCGAAAGCTTGTCGGGCTTCAGCCACAGGCGCATCGAGAAGTCGTCGGCCCGGCTCACGATGTCGCCCACGCCCTTGGTGCGCAGCAGGGCGTCCTTGATGTACACGTTGGCGTAGTTGTCGAGGAAAGTGGCGTTGTGGGTGCCCTTGGGGGCAAAAAGCGCCACCAGCATCAGGATGCTCGGGTTGCGCTTGCGCACCGTGAGGCCCAAGCGCTGCACTTCCTGGGGCAGGGTGGGCAGGGCAATGCCCACGCGGTTCTGCACGTCGAGGGCGGCGATGTTGATGTCGGTGCCCACCTCGAAGTTCACCGTCATGCTCATTTGGCCGTTGCTGGTGCTGTTGCTTTGCAGGTAGGTCATGCCGGGCGTGCCGTTCACCTGCACTTCCACGGGCGTGGCCACTGTCTGCTCCACGGTCTGGGCGTCGGCGCCGGTGTAGGTGCCCGATACCGACACCGTGGGCGGCGTGATTTCGGGGTACTGCCCGATGGGCAGCTTCAACATGGCCAGCAAGCCCACCAGCACGATGACCAGCGAGCTGACAATGGCCGTGACGGGCCGGCGAATAAAGGTTTCTGCTATCATTTGCTATAGCTGGGGGCGGTGGGCGGGTAGCCGTTAGCCTATGGGATTCAATGGGTATAAGGGAGAAACGTCATGCCAAGCGCAGCGAAGCATCTGGCTCGGTTGTTCTGGCGGGCGCCTCACCCCCCGGCCCCCTCTCCCAAAGGAGAGGGGGAGCCTGGCGATTTGGTTGGTGGCGGGCAAGATGCTTCCCTGCACTCGGCATGACCTTCTAGTGGGTGTTTTGGCCTATTTCCCCGGCGCGGGCGGCGCTTTGGGCACTTCCGTGGTAATCTTGGCGCCGTCGCGTAGCTTCTGCACGCCTTCGGTCACGATTTTGTCGCCTTCCTTCACGCCTTCCATCAGCACAATCTGGTCTTTCAGGCGCGGGCCAAGCTTCACTTTGCGCTGTTGGGCAGTGCTGCTGTCGGTGGCAGCGTACACGAAGTTTTCGCCCATCTGCTCCACAATGGCCTTGAAGGGCACCACAATGCGCTGGCCCGACTGCGTATTCAGCACCTTCACCACGGCGCTCATGCCGTCTTTCAACTCCCGGTTGGGGTTAGCAAATTCTACCCGCACCGTGATGGTGGCCGTGCCGCTGTTCACGCCGCGGTCGATGGTGCGGATGCGGCCGGGTAGGGGGTAGGTTTTGCCGCCGGGCAGCACCAGGCGCAGGGTCGAATCGGCGCGGGAGGTTTTGGAGTTGAGCAGCGTGTTGAAACGCTCGATGTCCGTTTGGGTCACCACGATGTCGACGCCAATTGGGTCTTCGCTCGAAATGGTGTTGAGCAGCGTAGTGCCCGCGCCCACCTGCGAGCCCAGGCGCACCGCCGAGATGCCGATGCGGCCCGTGAACGGCGCCGTGATGGTGGAAAAGCTCAGGTTGTTGCGGGCGATGTTGACGCCGGCCTGGGCCTCGGCCACCTGGGCGCGGGCCGTGGCCAGGGCGGTGGTGGCGTTGTCGAGCACCTGCCGGGCAATGGCGTCCTGGCTGGCCAGGCGCTCGTAGCGGGTGGCGTTCACCTGGGCGTTGGTGGCGTTGGCCTGGGTGCTGCGCAGGCCGGCCAGCGCCTGCTGGTAGGCGGCCTCGTACTGGCGGCGGTCGATTTCATACAGCGCCTTGCCCTTGGGCACCACGTCGCCTTCCTTGAAGGAAATGCCGGTGACGAAGCCGGTCACCTGCGAGCGCAGCTCCACCACGTTGAGCGCCGTCACGGTGGCGGGGTATTCGTCGTAGTACACGGCTTCGGTGGTGCGGGCCGCCACCAGCGTCACGGGCGTGGGGGGCGGGGCGGCGTTTTTCTTCTCCTCGTCTTTTTTGCCGCAGGCGGCCAGCCCCAACAGGCCCAGCACCAGGTATTTCTTGTTCATCTTTAACATAGCTTGTCGCATTTGGCCGGTGGCCAGCCGCGTTTTAGAATTTTAGGGTTTCGTTCTGACGTGGGGCCTCACCCCCTGACCCCCTCTCCTAAAGGAGAGGAGGCACCGGTTATGCGCTTGCGTCTGGCTCCCCGAAGAATGCTTTGCCGCATTCCCCTTCGAAGAGGGGCCGGGGGTGAGGCCCCACGTCAGAACGAATTAATAATCCGTCGGCAACTCGCCGATGGCGCGGAGCAAATCCACCTTGCTGCCCAGCAGCTGGAACAAGGCCGTGTAGTAGTTCAGCTGCGAAGTGCGCAGGGTGGTTTGGGCCACGATGAGGTCGATGTAGGCCCGGATGCCTTCGCGGTATTGCAGGTTGACGACGTTGTACACTTCCTTGGAGGCTTCGAGGTTGCGCTTGCCCAGCTGGTACTCCGTGTAGTAGCCCTTGTAGTTGGCCAGGGCCGTGGCGTACTCCGTGTTTATCTGGTTGCGGGTGTTGGCCACGTCCTCGTCGAGGCGCTGGTTTTCGAGGCGGGCGCGGCGCATGTTCTGGGTGCGGCGGAAGCCGGTGAACAAGGGCAGGCCCAGCTGCAGGCCCGCGTAGGAGTTGGGGAAGCGCGTGCGGTACTGCTCGCTCACCTCGTTGTTCTGAAACACCGAGTTGTAGTTGCCAAACGCCGAGAGCGAGGGCAGAAAGCCCAGCCGGTAGTAGTCCACGGTGAGGCCCTGCAGCGTTTTTTGCGTCTCAAGCTGCTGGATTTCGATGCGGTTGGCCACGTTTAGGGCCACGGTGGTGTCCATCACGGCGTCCTGCTCCAGCTTCAGCGTGTCGTATTGCAAGGCCAGCTTGCGCTCGGGCGGCAGGCCCATGAGCTGCTTGAGGTAGGCCAGCTTGGCGTTCACGGCTTCGAGCGACTGCTTGCGGCCGGCCAGCGAGTTGTTGAGCGAAATCTCGGCCTGCAGGTACTCGGTTTTGTCGGCCACGCCGGTTTCGTAGCGCAAGCGGGCGTCGCGGTAGTTGCGCTGCAGGCGCACGATGTCCTGGGCAAATACATCCAGCTGGCGTTGCGAGAGCAGCACGTCGTAGAAGCCCTTGCTCACATCGGAAACGGTGTTGATGCGGGTTTCGACCGTGTTTTGCTGGGCCGCCTGGTTGTTGAAGCGCTTGCTGCGGGCGGCCAAGTACACATCGTTATTGTAAATGACCTGCGTGCCCGACAACCCCACCGTCGTCACGTTGCGCACCCCCAGCTGGCGCGGCTCGTTCAGGCCCGTGGCCGGGTTGGGGAAGATGGTGAACGGCAGGCCGAAATAGTGCTGCGCCGTGCCCGTGATGCCCACCTGCGGCAGCCAGCCCGCCAGCGCAATCTGGTTTGAGGCCTTAGTAATCTCCTGGTCGATGAGGGATTGCCTTACCAGCGGCTGGCTTTGCAAGGCAAAAGCGACGCATTCCTGCTGTGTGAGCGGCTTATCGGGCGGAAGAACGGGTTGTGAAAAGGCGTAGAAGGGAACAAATAACAGTAATCGAAACAGCGGTTTTAACGCCAGTTGTGTTTGTTTCATAGATAGATAAACAGAGGCAACTCATCCTTTGCGCACTAGCACTCGCGCCATTCGCCCCATCAGAAGCTGCTTAAACCAAGATTCGTTAACCTCTTTTAGAGTGAAAGGTTTTGACCGGTTGGCAGATGCGCACTATTTATCTATCAACACCGATATGTTGCCTATCAAGAGCTGTATGTTGTCTATTAATCAAGGTGTATGCCTCATAACTCGGCCACTTGCAATTGGATGTCTACGTTGCGGCCGTGGTCGTCGGCGCAGGAGATTTTGACCGTGCCGCTGGGCGGGCGGAAAAACACCCGCTCCGTCGCCGCTGCCGCCCGCAGAAACCGGTCGTTCACGTACCAGAACACCTGGCGCACCTCGCTGCCCGCCGCGCAGCTCAGCAGCATCTGCTGCTTGTCCTTGCGGTCGAGTACATATTCGGCGTGGTCGAGCGGCGAGGTAATGGCCAGGGCCGCGCCCGTGCCGCCGTCGGTGCGCACCAGCTGGCAGGCGGGGTTGTGCGGCGGCAGGCGGCTCGACGGCAGCCCCTGCGCCTCCCGAAACGCCAGCACCTCGGGCAGCGGGTTGGGGAAAAGCTGGCGCCGGAAGCCGGTGGCGGGCACGCAGGCCCGACAGTAAGCCACCGCCCCATCAGCCGAAACCAGCGCTTCTTTCTGGTGCTCACAGTGCCGGGCCGAGGAGGTGCCGGGCAAGTAGTAGTCGATGAGCTGGTTGGGACAATGCTCGCCGGGCACGAGGCCGGTTTCGGCGCACACCAGCCGAAAATCTAGTGTAGCCGGTGGCACGGCCCAGCGGTTGGGCGAGTTATAGGCCAGGGTGTTGAACAGGTCGAAGAGCAGGGGCGAGGCAATGTCGGCGCCCGTCAGGGCCGGGCTGCCCTGTCCGTTGAAGTTGCCCACCCACACGCCGATGGTATAATCGGCATTGTAGCCGATGCTCCAGGCGTCGCGGCGGCCGTAGCTGGTGCCGGTTTTCCAGGCGATTTTGGGCAGGTGGCGGCTGTTTTGGTAGCCCATGGGCAGGTCGGGCCGCGTGCGCTGGGCCAGAATGTCGGTAATGAGGAAGGCGGCGGCGGGGGAGACTAGTGCCTCACCACCCGACGAAACCTCACCCCCCCGGCCCCCCTCTCCGCGGGAGAGGGGGGAGCCTGACGATTTCCGTTCACTGGTGGCTGGCTCCTTTCTCCGCGGGAGAGGGGCCGCTCTTGAGGTGACCCGTGAGGTAAGCCGCACCGCCCGCCAGCGCCCGCCGTCGGCCAGCGCCGCGTACAGGCCCGTTAATTCTTCCAGCGTGGCGCCGCAACCGCCCAGAATGGTGCTCAGGCCCAGCCGCGGGGCCGCTTTGGCCACGCTTTTAAAGCCGGCTGCCCGAAGCTTATCGGTGAAAACCGGCACGCCCACGTCGGCCAGCACGCGCACGGCGGGGATATTGAGCGAGTAGGTGAGGGCGCGCTCCACGGTCACTTCGCCGGCGCAACTTTTGTCGAAGTTCTCGGGCCGGAAGCCGCTGAAATTGGTGGGCACGTCGGGCAGCTTCTGCTTTGGCGTCACAATGCCTTTATCGACGGCCAGGGCGTAGAGGAAGGGCTTGAGCGTGCTGCCCGGCGAGCGCACGGCCCGCACGCCATCGACTTGCCCACTGCCGGCCGCATCCTGAAAATCGGCCGAGCCCACGTAGGCCTCCACGGCGCGGGTGCGATTGTTCACGACCAGCACGGCGGCTTGCGAAATCCCCAGTTCGCGCAGGCGGCGCACGTAGTTTTGGGTGAGGTCCTCGGCCTTGGCCTGCGGGGCGCGCCGGAGCGTGGAATGGATGATGGGCTGCCCAGCCCGCTGTGCTACCAGCCGCCGGGCCAGGTGCGGGGCCAGCGTGGGGGCGGCGTGGCGCTGCGCATCCAGCGGCTCATTGATGGCATCTTCAACGTCTTGATTCGGAAACAGGCGCTCCCGCTGGAACTGTCGCAGCCAGCGGTTTCGCTCGGCTAGGATGCGGTCGTTGTTTTTGCCCAGTACCAGCACGCGCGGCTGGTTTGGGATGATGGCCAGCGTCACCGTCTGAGCCAGGGAGAGGTAATCGGGAGGTTGCTGGAAGTAGAACAGCGCGGCCGACTTCACGCCCTCAATATTGCCGCCATAGGGCACCAGGTTCAGGTAGAGCTGCAGGATTTCGGCCTTGCTGTAGTGGGCTTCCAACTGCACGGCGCGCAGCATTTCCTGCAGCTTGTTGCCGAAGGTGCGCTCCTTGGGCTCGAGCAACCGGGCCACTTGCATGGTGATGGTGCTGGCCCCCGTGGTACGGCCCTTACCAAATAGATTCCGGCCCGCGGCCTGCACAATGGCTACCGGGTTCACGCCAAAATGGTAGCGGAAATACCGGTCCTCTTTATGGATAATGGCCTGTTGCAGCGCGGGCGTGATTTCGGCCAGTTCGGTTTTCATGCGCCACTTCTGGGTCGGGTTCAGAAAGGCGTGAAGGACGCTGCCGTCGGCGGCCAGCACGATGGGGGAGTAGCGCGGCGCGGGCGGCAGGGGGAAAAGGCGGTCAAGCAAAAGAACCAGCAGCAGCCCGCAGGCCACGCCGATTCCACCCCGCACCCATTGCCGCTTGCTCATTCCGAAAGTTACTGCTGGGCGGCTTTTTCCCGGAAACGACGGCGGCGCAGGGTGTCGAAGCGCTGCTCCAGCGCATCATCAGCGATGAACATAGCCGGATTGAGGTCGGCATCGCGCAGCGAATCAAGCAGGGTTTTGGCCGCGTCGTATTGGCGCTGGTTCAGGAGGTTATCGGCCCGGCCGAGCAGTTGCTGGCCCCGGGCTTCGGCGGCCGGGCTGTCGGCTTCGCGCAGCACGTGGCCCCGGCCATCGGTGTGGAAATAGAAGAAGTAAGCCATCCACAGGACCATGCCGAAAAACATGACCAAGAGGATAATCAGGAGGCGTCGGTTGAAAACGAACATACTGTTATTTGATTAGGAATAAGCCTACTGCACGCGCACCACGCCGGCCCCGTTGTAGCTGTGGTACTCCGCGTTGTACATCGCATCGGCGTTCACCGGGCCCAGCTTGAAGGTGCCCTTGCTCACGGCGCGGCAGAGGTAGTAAAAATGCTGCGGCGTGCCTGTAGCGGTGGCGAATAGGTTAATCCGGTCATCCCGCACATCCAGATAATCCGGCGTGTTGGCATCCTTCGCCCAACTCAGCTCGCGCAAGGGGCCAATGCGCGGGTTCTCGATTTCGAGACCGGCGGGGAGTAGGTCGGTCACGGCCACGTTCTTGATGACGCCGACGGCTTCGCCGGCTTCCAGGGTCAGCTTCACCACCACCAAGTCGTTCTGGCGGAAGGTGGGCGTGCCCAGCGGCAGGCCGTCGCGGGTCAGGAACTGGCGGCGCACTTTCAGGTAGGAGTCTTCCTCGTGCACCTGGCCGCTGGCCGAGATGCCCTCGGTTTCCCAGAAGTAGTAGAGGCTGCCTTTACCGGCGCTGCGGATGCTCACGTTGCGGTTGGCTACGTTGCGCAGGGTGAGGTCTTTGCCGGTGAAGCTTCCGGCCGGTTTGCCGTCGAGGAACAGGCTGGCGGTGGCGGTGCTGCGGGCGTTTTGGCGGGCTATTTTGCCGAGGGCCAGCAGGGCGAAGGAGGTTTCCTGCGTGTTGAGCCAGTAGGCGGCCTTCATCTGGCGGCTGAGCTGGCGGGCCATGCCGGGGATTTGCGGGTTGTTGGGGTCGGTGCTGACGAGGGCGTTGAGGATGAGGCCCAGGTCGCGGATGGGGGAGTAGAACGAGCCGTCGAGGGCGCGCCGGGCGGCCCGCTCGCTGCCGAACTTAGTGGGCAGCAGCTCGCGGAAGGCGCGCTGGTTGCCGAGCAGGCTTTGGGTGCAGGCCAGCAGCACTTTGGAATCTTCGGTGAGCAGGGGGCGGTTGGCGCGGTAGTAGTTCAGGGCCACGGGGTCTTGGCGGCCGGCCAGGGCCAGCACGTAGAGCGAGTAGGCGATTTCGCGGCTGGCTATCGTGCGCTGGCGGGCGATGTTGCTCACGTCGAAGTACTGATAGGGCTCGGTTTCGCGCTTTTTGAGGCGGAAGGCCAGGTATTTCAGCACCTTGTCGAGCACGGATTTATTCACCGCGAAGCCAGCCTGCTGGGCTTCCTGCAGGAAGTGGGCGGCGTAGGCGGTGGCCCACCAGTTGTCGTAGTCGCCGCCCGGCCAGTAGCTCAGGCTGCCGTTGTAGAGCTGCATGCTCTCCAGCTTGCGGATGGCTTCCTGCACGTGGTAGTTGGGGTTGTAGCGCTGGGATTTGGCGGCGGCCCCGGTTTTCTGCTGCAAGGTGGCGGCCAAATCGGCGTAGTAGAGCTGCGGGAAGGCGGCCGATACGGTTTGCTCCAGGCAGCCGTAGGGGTATTGCAGCAGGTAGCGCAGGTCCTTGCTGAACTCGGTGAGCGGCGAGCGGCTCACCACCAGCCGGCTGGTGAGCGAGGCGGGCAGGAAATCGGTTTTCAGATTGAGCGGGAGCGTGGTGCCGCCGGCCAGCACGCCACTGCCGGTGCGCTTTTCGAGCGAGGCGGCGGGACGGACGGGGAGTTCGATGGTTTCGGAGAATTTCTCGCTGGTTTTTCCATTCGGCGACTTGACATAAATAACGATAGTAGCGTTACCGATACCAGTCGCAATGAATTTATAGGATTTACGACCCTCTCTGCTTGGCTCAAGTACTAAGCTTTCTTCTCGAGCCTCAAATGGTGCCTGATAAATCTGAGAAACTTCCGGTCTGGTATCTACTAAGGCTTTAATAGGGCCTTGTAACAAGCGGCCAACCTTAACACTCAAACTGTTCCTCGTCGTATTCGTCAGCGTCACCGGCACGTCAATCGTGTCGCCCGGGCTCATGAACCGCGGCAGCGCCGTTGAAATCACCACCGGGTCGGCTACCTTCATCGTGGCTTCGGCCGAGCTGAACGCATCGTCCTTATAGGCCACGGCCATGATACGCAGCGTCCCGCTGAACTGCGGCACGCGCACCCGGTAGCGCACCTTGCCGTCGCCGTCGGCGGTGAGCACGCCGCTCCATTTCGACACCAGCTTCACGCGGCGGTTGGGCACGGGGTTGGTGCGGCGGCGCAGGTCGGCGGCGTCGCCGCCGCTGCTGCTCGTGCCCAGCTCCGGCAAAATGAACGGATACACGTCGAAGGCCGCCACTTCGAGGGCGCGCTTCTGGTAGAAGTAGGCGTGCGGGTCGGGCGTCTGGTAGTTGTTGCGCTGCAAAATGCCCTCGTCCACCACGGCCAGCGTGACCTGCGCGCGCGGGGCGGTGCTGATTTCCACGGTTTGCCAGGTTTGGGAGCGGCTGGCGGCCGGCGCGGCCAGGGCCAGCGGCAGGCGCGAGTCGGCCTTTTCCACCGTCAGGGGCAGGAAGCCGCGGGCCACGGTGAGGGGCAGGTGGTCGCGGCCGTCGAGGGCGCGCACGGCCGTGGCCGTCACGTACACGTTGGGCACGTGCTCGCCCTTGATGGGCACCTTCACCTCGGCCGCCTTGCCGTCGGTGCTCACGTAGAAATGGTCGAGCACGTTGGCCCGCTCCACCGTCACGAGGATGCGGCCGGCGAAGGGCGCTTTCAGCAGCAGGCGGGCGGTTTCGCCGGGGTTGTACCTGGGCTTGTCGGCCTCGATGGTAACGGCGCCCTCGTTGTTCACCTCGAAGGAATTGGCCTGCGTGTCGCCGTAGCCGTAGGCGTAGAACTGCTGCGTGACGTAGGTGGCGGCGCCCGGCCGGCTCACCCGCACCTCGTACTCGCCCGAGTACACGGGCGTGAACGAGAAGCTGGTTTCGGCCCCCACCGGGCGGGTTTGGCTCAGAATGGTTTGCTCGCGGCGCTGCGACTGGTACACGTAGCGGCCGCCCTGGCGCTCCAGCACCGTTTCCCAGAGCTTGCGCACCACCTTCACCTCGGCCTGAGCCGTGGTGGGGCGGCCGGCGGGCGTGAGGGCCAGCAGTTTCACCGTGAGGGCCTGCCGGGTGCTGATGAGGTCGGGCAGGCTGGCGATGCCGAACATGGCGGCCTGCGTCTGCACGTCGAAGGTGGCGAGGCGGTTCACGGGCCGCCCGGTTTCGTCGAACACCGTGGCGAAGGCCACGCCTTCGAGCGTGCCCAGGTCGCGGTAGTCGGGCACGGTGTAGGTGGCCGTGCCGCGGCCGGCGGCGTCGGTGGCGCCCTCGCGCACGGTTTTCTCGAAGCGCGCGGTGAGGGCGCTTTCGCTGCTTTCCTCGCCGTCTTCGTCCAGGGTGCGGCGCTTTTCGCCGCTGTTGATGGTGAAGCTGTAGTTGGGGTAATTCTTGGGCGCGAAGTTTTTCTGCTTCAAGGAGAATTCGACCTCAAACTTGCGGTCGGCCGCCGGCGGGCCAAACAGGTTCACGGCCGCGATGCTGGCCGTCACGTCCTGCCCGGGCCGGAGCACGGCGGGGGCGGCCGTCACGGTCACCTTCAGGCGGTCGGGGATGAATTCTTCCACGCTCACGGGGCGCGAAGTCAGCAGCACGTCGTTGCCGGTCAGCACTTCCAGCGTGTAGAGGCCGGTCATGATGGTGGGCGGCAAAATGAAGCTGCTCTCGAAGCTGCCCGCCGCGCTCAGCTTCTGGCGCAGGCTGCTGTATTCCTTGCCGCTGGGCAGCAGGAGGCGGATTTTCACGGGCAGGCCGGTGGGCGGCGTCTTCCAGTCCTCGGTGCGGATGACGGCGTTGGTCCGCACCGTGTCGCCGGGCCGGTACAGGTTGCGGTCGCCGTACAGAAAAGCCTGGTAGTGCGCCGCGTTCGAGGTGAGCCCGCCCACCTCGTAGCGCGAGGTTTCGACCCGGCTTTTGGTCAAGTCCAGGAACGAAAAGTCGGCCTCCTTCGTGGCCGTAATCATGCCCAGTGTGAAGCGCTTCATGCTGGCTGCCGAGTCGAACTGCGCCACGCCGGATTTGTCCGTCGTGGTCGTGCTAATCACCTGGTTGTTTGAGCTCACGAGGTTCACCGTCACGCCGCTCAAGGGCTCGGCCGTGCGGATGGAATTGGCAAACACCGTGGTGCCGGCCGTGGCGCCCTGCTTCACAATCAGGCCGATATCGGTCACGGCCACCAGCTTGCTCACCTGCAGCCACTGCCGCTCCGTGTCCTGCACGCGGATGACGTACAAGCCCTTCATCGGTCCCTGAAACTCCAACGCCTTCAGGTCCAGGTTCAGCAGGCGCAGGCCGCCGTCTTTGGGCAGGGCATCGACGGAAATGGTGCGTTCCGACAGCACGTTGCCGATGTTCTCGGTGTCGTAGTACTGGAAGCTGCGGTCGATGTAGTCGCCGTTTTCGTCGGTGTTCGATTCGCGGGGCTCGTCCTCGTCGTATTCGGGGTAGCCGTACTGCTTTTCGCCGCGCAGCAGCTGTTGAATGTTGTTGGCGTACACCTTGGCAATGGTCACCTTCACCTTGGCCACCTGGTTGATGCGCAAACCCAGGTTGCGGGCGCCCAGCGCGTCGAGGTACATGGCCTTGTCGGAGCTGGTGAAGGTGAGGCTCGGCCGCTCGTCGCCAAACGACACGGCCTGGCTGAATTCCTCGCCCAAACTGCCGCCCAGCACGCCGCGCGTGCCGGCGGCCAGCGAAATCTGGTAGGTTTTGCCTACCTCGAAGCCGCCGCGCAGGGCCAGCCCGCTTTCCAGCGCCTCCACCGAAAACGCCACCGCCGGCTTCACCGTGAGGTAGGGTTGCACGTCGGCCACCCGCACCGGCTGGTTGAGCAGTACCGTCACCACCGGCTGCCCGTTCAGCAGCGAGCCCGTCAGCTCGCGCACTTCCAGCGTGCTTTGGTCGGGGATTTCGGCCTGGGCCGAGAGGGTTTGTTCGGTGGCCTTGGTGCCGGCCGCCGGGCGCAGGCCGGGCGCAATGTCAATCTGCACGGGCGTGCCCGGCTGCACGTCCTGCATAAAAGTGACGGCTACCATATCGTCGGGCTCGGCCGAGTTTACTTCCACCGCTACGGGCTTGCCGCCCTGCGTCACCTTCAGCCGCGATTTCACATCCGAAGGCCGCACCGGGTAGTTAAAAACCAGGTTGGCGCGCAATTCTGCCGTGCCCGCCGCCCGCTTCGAGCTGCCGTAGAACACCTGCGGCGCGGCCATGCTCAAATACGGCGTGTGAAATTTGGGCCGGTTCAGGGCCAGCTTCTGCTTGTCGCTGGGCAGCGCCTCGGGCCGCAGGCTGGCCGAGAAAACGGTGCTGGGGCGGAAGGGCTCCAGCGGCGAAAAGGTCAGCTCCCGGTCGCCGGTCCACTTAAACTTGCCGCGAATGTTGGGCGAGAACGTGACGTAGCGCGTGGTGTCCCAGCGGTTCTGCTTGTCCTCATCCACCACTTTTTCATCGAAGGTGAACACCAGGTTGGAATAGGGGTCGATTTCGTCGCCGTCGGTCTGGGCCGTTTCGGCGGCTTGTTCCTGAGCGGTTTTTTTCGAGCACGAGGCAGCCGCCAGCAGCACAAGCAGCAGCGGCAAAAAGCGGTAACGGGCCAGCATGGGGTGGGGTGGAAGGGGTAAAACCGGCCGGAAGGTAGCGAGAAGCCCGGATTCTATTGCAACGCGAAAAGCCGAACCGTATTAGGCCACGCAGGCGAATGTTTTACCGGTTACAAATAATGGCATGCTGGGCCATTTGAACGCGCAATTCAGCAATGCTTTTGCCCTCCAACTCCAATAATGCTACATAAGGGTCACCGGACAAACGTAACAAATTGGCAAACGCGGGCTCTGTTTTCATTCCCTGCTTTTTCAACTGCCGCACAGCGCGCCGCCACGCTTTGCCGCCGGCTTCCAGCACGGCCGCTTCCACCAGCAGGTGGCGAAAGCCATTCTGCCGCGCGGTGGGCACGGCCTGCCCAAATACTTCAATTTCCTGATTTCGGTAGCGAAAATTGCAGACAATGGATGCTTCGCCGTTGATGACGGGGCGCTTCAGGCGGAAGCCAGCTCGGTGGCCGTAATGTTTCTGGAGTAGCTCAGTGAAGCGCTGGGTGTCGGCTGGGACCACTTCGCACAGCACATCCAAATCACTCCCGGCAATGTCAATATTGAGCGGAATGGTGCCGGCCAGCACCGGCCGGAAATCGGCCAGTACCTTCCACAAATTCAGCGCCGTTAGGACGGCATGGGCTCGCTGCTGTCGGCGGCTGCCGTGCTGGATGTAACGCGGGTTGGTGAAGTCGGGCATTGTAATAATAAGCACTTCATGCTGGGCTAAGAATGCCTTGATGTGAGTTGCTGCGCTTCCTTTCCACTCGTTAACTACACATAGAAAAACACTTGCTATTATTAGGCTAATAAATTTGACAACTATGGGAATGCACCGAATAGAAATTGAGTTTGAAAATAGCGTGCCCTCATTTCAATCTATCAGTCAACGCTACGAGCAGCAGACCGGTTTGAATATCAGGCTTGTTGCTACAGTCAGTCTTGCCAGTGTTGGATTGGGGCAAGTGTTAAATCATCCATGCGAACTGCTTGCGCTGCTTCAAGCAGACTCAGAAGCTATATATACAATTGACACACAGTATAAAGCCACAAAGACTCTGCTTATGTCAACTCACGAATACGAAAAGGCGGCGTTTTCACGAGACCAAATCAAGCAAGAGAAGCGCCTTTTTAATCATATTGAGAAGGTCGAAATCATAGTCGGTAATGACTATCGTCGCTCAATAAATGCGTCGATTGAAGGTCGAGTAGTTACAGTCGAATATGAGAACGAGTCCTATGCCATTATCTCATTCATCAAAATAATGGTAGACTTAGGAGGTAAATATTTGGGCGGCAACGAGCTTCCGAAAAGTTGGTCCAAACTAAAGCAATGGCATAATTATAAGTGGTATAATCGGCCCCGCCTATGAGTTGCTTTGTGGTAAGCAATAATTTTATTTTAGATATTCCAGCACCTCCCGTAGCCGCTCCACCGTCTGAAACTTCACCCCCACCAGCAGTTCGGCCGGCACGTGCTCGTGTATCCAGTTGGCGTGGTAGGGCACATGGATGGCCGGGAAGCCCAGCTTGGCCACCGGCAGAATATCCGATTTCAATGAATTGCCAATCATCACGAAGTTTTCGGGCGTGGCGCCGAGGCGGGCAAACAGGCGGTGGTAAGTCGGCACGTCTTTCTCGCTCACAATTTCGACGTAGTCGAAAAAATCGCCCAGGCCGGAGCGGGCAATCTTGCTTTCCTGGTCGAACAAGTCGCCCTTAGTGAGCAGAATGAGCTGATGCCCGCGCTGCTTGAACTCTGTCAGGACTTCCACCACGTCGGGCAGCGGCTCAATGGAAAAGCGCAGCAGGTCCTTGCCCAAGTCCAGAATTTGCTGAATTTCGCGGCCCTTCACCTCCCCATTTGAGAGTTGAATGGCGGTTTCTATCATCGAGAGCATGAACGACTTAGCGCCGTAGCCGAACAGCTGCATGTTGGCCCGCTGCACGTCGTGGAGGCGGGCGTTACCGGTCGGCGCGTCGGCGTAGTGGGCCAGGATGGGCAGCAGCTGGGCTTCCACGTGGTCGTAGTGCGGCTGGCAGGGCCAGAGGGTGTCGTCGGCGTCGAAGGCGATGAAGGTTTGGGCAGGCATAGGACTGAAGCGCTGAAGTACCCAGAACGTGTACCCCGAAGCTCCTGCTTCGGCTCGCGTTGAACGACTTCTACCGGGCCGAAGCAGGAGCTTCGGGGTACACGTTCTGGCTTTCGCAAAGCTACCGACCTTTGCCCGCCATGAAACATCTCATCGACCTTGAAACCTGGCCCCGCCGCGAGCATTTCGCTTTCTTTTCTGCCTTCGAAGAGCCCTTTTTCGGTCTCACCGCCAACGTTGACTGCACCGCCGCGCAGGCCGAAGCCAAGCGGCTGGGCGTGTCGTTTTTCCTGTACTACCTCTACCACGCCCTCGAAGCCGCCAACGAAGTCGACGCCTTCCGCTACCGCATCGAAAACGGCCAGGTATACCGCTACGACCGCATTCACGCCTCCGCCACCCTCGGCCGGCCCGACCATACGTTTGCTTTCTCCTTCATCGAGCAAAATGATACGCTAACCGGCTTCGTCGCCAGCGCAGAAGCTGAAATTGCCGCCGTGCAGGCCAGCACCGGCCTGCGCCTGAACGACACCACCGGCCGCCCCGACGTGGTGCATTGCTCGGCCCTGCCGTGGGTGCGCTTCACCAGCCTCTCGCACGCCCGCAGCTATTCGCATCCCGACAGTTGCCCCAAAATTTCCTTCGGCCAGGTGTTTCAGGAAGGCGAGATGCGGCAGATGCCTGTCTCGGTGCACCTACACCACGGGTTGGGCGACGGTTACCACGTGGGGCTGTTTCTGGCGGCGTTTCAGCGACGGCTGGGGTTGTAGAGACGCATACTTGCGTCTCGTCGTTGAACGATGACGTGTGAACGGTGCGGTGCCAGTCGTTCAACGACGAGACGCAAGTATGCGTCTCTACCTTGATACCGCCAGCCTTGGCGTCCGTATAGCCCGCAGTTCCATTCGCCCCTTGTCATGCCAGCCGACCAAACCCGCCTGCGGGCCGATGTGCAGTTCCTGACCGCCCTGCAGCCCGCCCGCAACTGCCACAACCTGACCTCGCTCAATAAGGCCGCCGACTACATCAAAGGGTGCTTCGAGCAACTGAGCGGCACCGTGACCGAGCAGGCGTTTACGGCCGACGGGCGGCGCTACCGCAACATCATCGCCTCCTTTGGCCCGCCCGAGGCGGCGCGCATCGTCATCGGGGCGCACTACGACGTGTGCGGCGACCAGCCCGGCGCCGACGACAATGCCAGCGCCGTGGCCGGCCTGCTCGAAACGGCCCGCCTCGTGCAGCAAAACCAGTCCGAGTTGCGCCACCGCCTCGATTTCGTGGCCTACCCCAACGAGGAGCCGCCCTATTTTGCTACCGATTACATGGGCAGCGCCGTGCACGCCAAAAGCCTGCACGCGGCCCAGGTATCCGTGCGGGCCATGCTCTGCTACGAGATGATTGGCTACTTCAGCGACGCCCCCAACTCGCAAAGCTTCCCCAACGAGGCCCTGGCCCAGCGTTACCCCAGCACCGGCAACTTCATTGTGGTGGTGGGCAAAACCGGCCAGGAAGCCTTCACCCGGCAGGTGCACGCCCTGATGCAGTCCCACGCTGGCACCCTCGACGTGCAGCACATCAACCTGCCCGAAAGCATGGGCCTGGCCGGCCTTTCCGACCACCGCAACTACTGGCGCCAGGGCTACGACGCCGTGATGATAAACGACACCTCCTTCCTGCGCAACCCCAACTACCACCAGAAAACCGACACCATCGACACGCTGGATTTCGGCCGCATGGCCCAGGTGGTGGATGGCGTGTATGGCGCCGTGCTGGGACTATAAATTTAGGGTTGCGTTTTGAGGGTTGAATGTTGAGTTGACCCTTGCTCACGCAACCCTCAAAACGCAACCCGCAAAACTTTCCTCCTTGCTCTCGCACCCACACGAAGTCTTTTTGGAAGTAGCTCAGCGTTTGAGCTTCACCAAGGCCAGCCAGGCGCTGTTCACCAGCCAGTCGGCCGTGAGCAAGCAGGTAAAGGCCTTAGAGGAGCACTACAAAACCGGTTTGTTTGAACGCTTGGGCAGCAGCATTCAGCTCACGCCCGCCGGCCGCAAGCTCTACGAAAAGCTCTTGCAGGCCAAGCAACTGCAGCAGGAGCTGCACCAGGAAATGAGCGCGCTGAGTCCCGATTTTACGCCCAGCCAGCACCTGCTCATCGGAGCCAGCACCACCATTTCGCTCTATGTGCTGCCGCCCGTGGTGTCGGCCTACCTGCAAAAGCACCCCCATCACCAGCTCAGCCTCAAAAACCGTAACTCCGACAACATCCTGCGCGCCCTGCTCGACCACGAAATCGAGCTGGGCATCATCGAGGGCATCCACAAAGTGAGCCACGTGACCTACACGCCGCTGCTCACCGACGACGTGGTGGCCGTATGCGCCGCCGGCAACCCCTTGGCCCGGCGCACGCTTGAGGTGACTGACCTGCTCACCACCCCGCTGGTCCTGCGCGAAGCCGGCTCGGGCACGCTGGCCGTGCTGGAGGAGGCCCTGGCCCGGCACCGCATCAAGCTGGCCGCGCTGCCGGTGCGCGTGCGCCTGGGCGGCACCGAAGCCCTCAAAAACTTCGTGCGCGTTGATACCTGTCTGGCCTTCCTGCCCCGCCAGGCCGTGGTAAAGGAGCTGGCAACCGGTGAGTTCGTTGAAGTGAAAATCCGGAATTTCACGCTTAAGCGCGAGTTCAATTTCATTCAGCGCAAGGGCACCGAGAACAACGCGCCCTACAAAGAATTCCTGCAATTCACGCGGCGCTATTATTCCGGCAAGGCATAGCCTATTCCAAATACCCATCCCAGGCGGGCATACCCAAGGCAAAGCCGCTCCGTACTTTGCCCCATGAAACTGGTCGCCTCCGAATCCCTTTCCCGCCTCGCGACGCTGCACTGCTCCGCCTGCGGCACCGAATATTCTGCCTTCGACTTGCAGCGGGTATCGGCCTGCTGCCACGTGCCCTTGGTGGCCAATTACGACCTGCACGAGCCCCTGAGCCGCGCCGTCGTCGACCAGGCCGATGCCTCCATGTGGCGCTACGGCGCCGTGCTGCCGCTGCTGCACGAAGAAAACAAAGTCACCCTAGGCGAAGGCCTGACCCCGCTGCTGCGCTTGCCGCGCCTGGCCGCGCGCTACGACCTGACATCCCTTGCCCTCAAGGACGAAGGCCAAAATCCCACCGGTTCGTTTAAAGCGCGCGGCCTTAGCATGGCCGTTTCCAAGGCCAAAGAGCTGGGTGTTGAAGGCTGCATCATCCCCACAGCCGGCAATGCCGGGGTAGCCCTGGCCGCCTACTGCGCCCGCGCCGGCTTGAAAGCGGTGGTGGTAATGCCCCGCCACACGCCCGCCGCTTTCAAAGAGGAGTGCTACTGGTACGGGGCCGAAGTAGAGCTGGTGGACGGCCTCATCAGCGACTGCGGCGCCCGCGTGCGCCAGCGCAATGCCGATGGCGCCCTACTTGACATTTCGACCCTGAAAGAGCCCTACCGCCTCGAAGGCAAGAAAACCATGGGCTACGAAATTGCCGAACAGCTGAACTGGACGCTGCCCGACGTGCTGCTCTACCCCGCCGGCGGGGGCACCGGCCTCATCGGCATCTGGAAGGCGTTTCAGGAAATGAAGCAGCTGGGCTGGCTCGCGCCCGAGGTAAAATTGCCGCGCATGGTGGCCGTGCAAGCCGAAAACTGCTGCCCGCTGCTCGAAACCTACGAGGGCCGTCAGCCCAACTGCCATGCCTACCAGGGCCGCGCCACGCTGGCCAACGGCCTGGCCGTGCCCCACCCCCTGGGCGAAAACATGATGCTGCGCGTGCTGCGCGAATCCGGCGGCACGGTGGTGAGCGTGAGCGAAGAAGGCATGCTGGCCGGCATGCGCGACCTGGGCCAGCACGAAGGCCTCTTCGTAGCCCCCGAAGGCGGGGCTGTTTGGACGGCCGCCCGCCAGCTCCTCGCCACTGGCGAAATCCAGCCCCACGAAAACATCCTGCTCCTGAACACCGGCAGCGGACAAAAATACATGGACAACGTGGCCGGCCGGGCCTGGGGATAAGATTGCTAGGGTAGGAGGGTAGGAGGATAGGATGTGGCGCTACCAACTCAGGTCCTCTTACCCCCTTACCCTCCTGCCCTACCTTTGCCCCATGCGCATCCTTCACGTCCTTTCGGCTGAGTTTTTTGCGGGTTCGGTGGCCTACGCCGTGCAGTTGGCCGAAGCGCACCGCGCCCAAGGTCACCAGGTGTGGCTGCTGTCCGACTCCGACCAGCTGCCCACCGGGGCCACGCAGCTGAAGGCGCCCATTGTGAACCGTCGTTACGGCCAGCGCCTGCGCAACGCGCGCACCATCCGGCAACTCGTGCGGCAAGAGCAAATAGACGTGGTGCACGCACACTCGCGGGCCGCCAGCTGGGTGAGCTACCTGGCCCTGCGCGGCTTGAGCGTGCCGCTGGTGAGCACTGTGCACGGCCGCCAGCACTTGCACACCTCCACCTCGCTGTTCGACATCTACGGCGACAAAGTCATTGCCATTTGCGAAAACCTGCGCGAGCACCTTGCCGCGGAAGTAAAGATGGCGCCCGCCAAAATAGCTGCCATTCCCAACGGCGTCGCCTTCGGCCCGCCGCCCCTGCCGGCCGATGAGGCGGCCCTACGCGTCTCCTTCATCGGGCGCTTCAACGGGGGCAAGGGCGAGCGGGCGGCGGCGCTGCTGACGCAGGTGTTTCCGGTGCTGCTGCGCCAGTTCCCGGCCTTGCGGGTGGCCCTCATCGGGGGCGAGCTGGAACACTTGCCGGCGGTGGGCAAAACCGCGCTAACCCAGCTGCAGGCTGAGTTTGACGCGCGGGTCGAAGTCGTGGGCTTCACCGATGACGTGGCGGGTTGGCTGGCCCGCACCACGCTGACAGTTGGGGCCGGGCGCGTGGCCATTGAGGCGCTGGGCGCCGGCCGGCCGGTGCTGGCGCTGGGCGAGGCCAGCTACGCTGGGCTGGTGTCGGAAGCAACTTTTGCGGCGGCGGCCGCTTCCAATTTTGGCGATATCTCGGCCCGGCAGGCGGGCACGGCGGTCGACTTTGCGGCGGTGCTGGCCGATGCGCGAGTGTTTCTGCAAGCGCCGCAGCCGGTTTCGGCCGCGTTGCAGCAGCAGGTGAGGGCCCGCTACGACTTAGCCCGCGTGGCCGCCCGCGTGCTGGAAGTGTACCAGGCCGCGCGCATGCAAAAGGCGGGCATCGGCTACATCCCGGTGCTGATGTACCACAAAATCCCCGATGCGCCGCTGGCCACCAAGCACCAGATTTACGTCACGAAGGAGAATTTCGAAAAGCACCTGGCGTATTTCCAACAGCGCAAGCTCACGCCCATCACCTTCGCCGACTACCTGCAATTTGCCCGGGGCGAGCGGCCGCTACGTGATTTTCCCACCCGCCCCATCATCCTCACCTTCGACGATGGCTACACGGACAATTACACCAACCTGCTGCCGCTTATGCAGCAGTACGGCTACCGCGGCGTACTCTACCTACTGGGTGATTTCGATGTGCGCTATAACCAGTGGGACGTGGACGCCGACCCCACAGAGCCGCGCAGCGACATCATGAGCCCGGAGCAGAAGCGCGCCTTCGTGGCCGCCGGGTGGGAAATTGGGGCCCACACCATGCGCCACCCGCGCCTGAGCACCCTGCCGCTGCCCGAAGCTGCCGCCGAAATCAGCCAAAGCAAAGCCGCGTTGGAAACTGCCCTGCAAACCGAAATCGTCAGCTTTGCC
Organism: Hymenobacter monticola; assembly: GCF_022811645.1. Taxonomy (NCBI): domain Bacteria; kingdom Pseudomonadati; phylum Bacteroidota; class Cytophagia; order Cytophagales; family Hymenobacteraceae; genus Hymenobacter; species Hymenobacter monticola. The sequence continues at coordinate 2,693,345 of NZ_CP094534.1, forward strand.
TACCCCTTCGGCGACCTCAACGAAGACGTGAAAGAGGCCGTGCGGGCCGCTGGCTTCGCGCTAGGGGTTTCGACCGATACCGGCGGCCTCACCATCGAAGACGACCGGATGCAGGTGTTTAGGGTCAACATGTTCCCCAACGAATCGACCAGCAGCCTGTTCAAGAAAACCTCGACCTGGTACCGCAAATACTACCGCTGGAAACGGAAGAAGTAAGCTTACCGCAGGGCGAAAACCCAGGTGTAAATCAGCGTGCCGATGAGGAAGGCGCCGAAGGCCAGGTAGCCGCCTTCGAGGCCCAGCACCTCTAGCATCACGGCCAGCAGCCCTACGGCGGCCAGCCCAAAGCCCGCCCAGCGTGAGCGTTGCCAGGCCACGGTATGCTCTGGCAGTCGCCAGGTGCCCGCTAATGGGAAAAGCAGCCCGAGTGCGACCATGCTCAGCGTGCTGGCACCCGACAGACCGGGCACGGCCAGCCGCAGCCCCAGCCCGCCCAGCGCCACCGCCAGCAGCCCCAGAAACTGGTTGGAGTGCCGCGTCTGCCGTTCGCTCAGGGCCAGGCGGCCGTAGGCGCTGACACGCAGCAGGCTTTCGAACAGCACGTCGGAAAACCAGCTCATAAACACAAAGGCCAGGTATAGCGGCAGCAGCACCGGCACGAAGCGCACCACCACGTAGGCCCCCAGAAACATGCCGCGCCGCACCCCGTCGCTGAGCGTGCCCGACCAGTACACGAACCGCATAAACGACCGGTACACCCAATACCGCGCCTTCAGCGCTTCCACCAGGCCCTCGCGGGCAAAGTCCGATTCGGGGTCGAGGCGCAGGGCTTCGCGGAAGTGCTCCAGGGCTTCTTTAGGGCGGTTAGTTTCGAGGGCCACCCAGCCGGCCTGCGCCTGGGTGTGGCTGCTGCTGGCCGCGTAGCTCAGGGCCGAGCGGGCGGCCGAGTCGGCTTCGTGGGTGCGGCCCTGGCGGGCCAGGGCGCGGGCCTGCAGGCCGTGCAGCCCGGCGTGCTCGGCATCGACGCCGAGGCCGGTTTGGGCGGCTTGCAGAGCGGCCTGCCACTGTCCGCTTTGCAGGCGCAGTTGGCCCAACAGGTGGTAGTAGTCGGCGTCGTTGGGGTCGAGGGCCAGGGCTTCGTTGATGGCGGCCAGGGCTTCCTTGGGGTGGTGCTGGCGGTGCTCAATCAGGGCCAGCGCGTAGAACGCAAAGTCGTACTCCGGTGCCAGATGAATGGCCAGTTCTGCTTCCGCTTTGGCTTCGGCCAGCTGCTCCTGCTCCAGCAGGCACACAGCCAGCAGGGCGTGGGCCACAAAATCGTGCGGGTCGTGCGTGAGCTGGCGGCGCAGCTCCTGGGCGGCCAGGGCGTGGCGCTGTTGGCTCAAGAGCAGCTGCACGCGGGGCAGGTAGTCAGTGTCGGAATGATTCACGGCGGTAAGTGGTGCGGGCGCTGAATTCACAATTGAGAATTAGCCTTTTTGCCCAGCAGGTGAATAACGAGTTGAAAGAGGCCGCCCACCGCCAGCAGCCCCAGCATTTGGAAGATGGTCAGCGGCTTGCTGGCGTTGAAGAGCTTGAAATAATCGCCGACCAATATCAGAACGGGCACCACGATAATAAGCGAAGTCCACAGGAACTGCCAACGCCGCCAGCGTTGGGCAGGCGTGAGAGCAAACAACGGGTCGTGCCGGGTGTGCCACCAGGCCCGCGCCACCGCCCCCGTGGCCCATATCCGGTTCAGGAGCACGCCCAGGCCGGGGTCGAGGCCCCGGGCGCGCCGTTCGGCGCCCCGTTTTTCGCTGCGCAAAAACCAGTCGGGCCACAGTTGCCGACGGCGGGCCCGCCGGAGCAGGGGCACCAGTTCGGCGGCTAAGCCAGGGCTCTGGCGCAGGGCCTCGGTGAGGTGGTGGTCGGCCGCGACGGGCTGGTAGCGGTGCAGCAGCACGCGGCCCAGCCGGGCGTGCACCAGCGCGCTTTCGGGGGCCACGCGCAGCAGGCGGTCGAAGCTGTCGTTGGCTGCCGCGGGCTGGTAGAGGCTTTCTTGCGCGAGGGCGCGCCACAGCAGGCAGTCGGCGTGCTCGGGGGCCAGCGCCAGGCCCTCTTCGGCGCAGTCAATGGCCGCGTAGTAGCTGCGCTGCAGGTAGAAAAGCTGTGCTCTGAACGCATGGTAGCGGGGCCGCCGGGGGCTCAAGCGTAAGGCCTCACGCACAGCGGCTTCGGCACGGGGCAGGTGGCCCAGGCGGCCCAGCGCCTGGGCCAGCGCAAAGTGCGCCTCGGGCGCATTGGCCTCGGCCCGGATGGCGGCCGTAGCCGTGTCGGCCGCTTCAGCTAGCTGGCCTTGCTGCAGCTGGGCTTCGGTGAGCGCCAGCAGGGCCTCACTGTCGGTGGGGTCGGCCGCCAGCCGCTGCCGGGCCGCGGCTTCGGCCAACGCTGGCCGGCGCAGCTCCAGCAATTGCCAGATGCTGGCCAGCGACGGCGGACTGGGTGAAGTGGGAAGCATAGTAGAAAGAAGGCCTCCGAAAGCTATTTGATGGGTTGATAAAACTCAAAAACCAGGGTGTAGAGCACCATCGCGGCACCCACGCAGCCCAGGCCAAAACGAACCTCGCCCGGATTGGACCCCACGAGCCCCACCACCCAGTAGCCCAGTAGCGCCAGCAGCCCGGCCCAGGTCCACGACCAGCGCCAGCCCGCCTGGGGCGGTAGGCCGCGGTTGGCCAGCAGCGGGGTGGCCACCGCCAAACCCAGCGGCAGAAGGATGCCCACACGCGTGGTGGGGCCCGCTACTGCCGCCGCTACCACGGCGCCGGCGGCCAGAAACAACCAGAAAAGGTTGACGTTGGCGGCTTCCCGCGCGCTCAGCAGGTGGCGGGCGTCGGCATCAAACCGCACCAGCGACAAAAAGCTGAACCTGAGCGTCAGCACCACCAAAGCCAGCACCGCCAGCACCAGCAGCAGGAAATTCCAGGCGTCGCGCAGGCTGGCATCGGCGTCGAAAACCCCGGTGGCGCGGCCCACCAGCCACAAGCCCACGGCCAGGGCGGGTACCAGCAGCCGGGCCACTACGGCGCGGGTGCCGGGGCTCAGCTGCCAGAAGCTGCTGTTGGGAGCCCGCTTGCTCATATGCCGACGGCTTCGGCTCAGCACCCGGTACAGCCAGAACTTGTGCTTGAACGCTTGCAGCAGCCCGGCCCTTGCCACGTCGTCGTTGGGCTGCTGGCGCAGGGCGGCGGCAAAATGCGTGCGCGCTTCCTGGTGTTGGCCCGCATCCAGGTGCGTCAGGCCGAGGTTGGTGTGCAGGGCCGCGCTGTTCGGAGCGTGGGCCAGGGCATCGGTGAGCAGGGCCGCGCCGGCCTCGCCATGGCCCAGCGCCGCCAGGGCGCGGCCCTGCACGCTGTGGCACAGTGCTTCGGTAGGGTCGAGCGCCAAGCCCGCGCGGGCCGCCCGCAGCGCCTGCCGGAAACGAAGCTGGGCAAACTCCAGTTGGGCCATTTGCCCGTGAAACGGCGCGTGCTCAGGGGCCAGGCGCAAGGCTTCCGAAATGGCCAGGCGCGCCGCGCCCCAGTTCGCCAGCGCGGTTTCGGCTTCGGCTAGGCAGGCGTGGCCGTGCGGGTGCTGGGCATCGAGGGCCACGGCCTGGCGCAGCACTTCGACAGCGGCGGCGTGGTCGTCGCGGTCCAGTAAGCTCAGGCCCAGCAGCCGCATAGCGTGGGCGTGGCGGGGCTCCTGCGCCAGCACCCGGTGAAGCAGGGTGGCGGCTTCCTCGGGCCGATGCAGGTCGAGGAGCTGGGCCGCTTGCTGCACGGCAACATTCAGGTCGGCCATCACGCTCCGCCCGGCTTCTTCACCCCCAAGTACACCAGAATATCGTCGTAGAGCCCGCCCTCGTTCGAGTACAGCGCATAATTGCGGGCCGTGGCAAACCATTCCTTGGTGCTGGGCTTCACCAGCTTGGCGGCGTCGAGCAGGTGGCTTTGCTCGATAGGCAGGGGGCGCCCGCTACGCATGGAGGCGCGCAGGCACACGTCCACGGCGCCGTCCACCAGCGCCATCAGGTCGGCGCCGCTCAGGCCGGCGGTGCGGGCCGCCACGGCGGCGGTGTTCACGCCGGGCGCCAGCGGCTTGCCGCGCAGCAGAATGTCCAGGATGGCGGCGCGGGCCGGCTCGTCGGGCGGCGTCACCAGCGTGATGCGGTCGAAGCGGCCGGGGCGGCGGAAGGCGGGGTCGAGGTGCCAGGGCGCATTGGTAGCGGCCATGATGAGCACGCCCTCGTTGGAGCGCGTGGCCCCGTCCAGCTCCTCCAGAAACTGGTTGATGACGGTGCGGCCGGCGCTCTGGCGCAGGTCGTGGCGGTTGGCGGCCAGGGCGTCCACCTCGTCAAAAAACAGCACGCACGGCGCCTGGCTGCGGGCCAGCTCAAACAGCTGGTGCAGGTTTTTCTCGGAGTTGCCCAGCCACATGTCCAGAATGTCGGCAATGCCCACGCTAATGAAGCTGGCCTGCACCTCGCCGGCCGTGGCACGGGCCAGGTGAGTTTTGCCGCAGCCGGGCGGGCCGTAGAGCAGCAGCCCGCCGCCGCTGGCCTTGCCGTAGGCCTTGTACAGGTCGGGAAATTGCAGCGGGTGAATGATTTTGAGGCGGATTTCTTCCTTCACCGCCTCCATGCCGCCCACGTCGGAGAAGTTGATTTTAGGGCGCTCTAGGCCCAGCAGTTTGGCTTGGGCGCTGGGCTCGTTTTCGTCGGGCGAGGGGGCAGGGCGGTAGCCTCCGCCGGCGGGCGTGGGCACGCGTTTGGCGGGCGCTGCGGCTTCCAGGGCTTGGCCCAGGTCGCGGTCGGCCAGGCCGGGGTTCAGTTCGAGGGCGTGGGCGTAGGCCTCACTGGCTTCGGCGGGTTGGCCGGCGGCCAGCAGCAGGCGGGCGTGCAGCAGGTGGGCGGCGGCATTGTCGGGCTGCTGGTCCAGCAGCTCTTCCACCACCACGAAGGCGGCCGAGTGCTTGTTGCTGGCAAAGTAGGCTTCGGCCAAACTCAGGCGCAGGGCATCGTCGGTGGGATGCTGGCGCAGGCCTTCGCGGCTCAGTGTTTCGGCTTCCTGGTGGCGGCCGGCGGCGTTGAGCTGACGAGCCAAGTGCTGGCGCAGGGGCAGGTTGTCGGGCGAAAATTGCAGGGCGTCGAGCAGCGGCTGGAGGTCGGCAGACATAGCGGTAGGGGAGGGCTGAAAAATCCGAGCGGGAAGTTAGCACCCAGCGAGGGCTTGCCAGCAGCCGGTTCATTTGAGCGAGGACACCTGGGCCAGCACCAACTCGCCTTCCGCCTCGCTCACTCCTTCAATCTCCACTTTCTTAAACGGGGCCGTATGCCCGCTCAACAGCGTTACACGGCTCTTGGGTACGCCAAAAGTGGCAGCTAGAAAGGCCAGCAGCACGGCGTTGGCCTGCCCTTCCTGTGGCGGGGCTTGCAGGCGCACAGTCAGGCTGCCATCGGCCGCGCGCAACAGCTGGTTTTGCCGGGCATTGGGCTTGGCGCGTAGGTGCAGAATCATGCGTTGCAATTATTTTGAACACCAAAAGAACGTCATGCCGAGCGCAGATGAGGCATCTCGCTCGCGTCGTTGCAATTAGAATAATTGCGTTGCGCACGCGAGATGCCTCGGCTGCGCTCGGCATGACGTTCTTTCTACCACCTCACCACCTCACCACCTCACCACCCCACTACCCGCCCATCCGCGCCTGCCCAAACGGGCACTGGTCCAGCACCACGCAGCGCCCGCAGGCCGGCCCGCTGAAGTAGCAGCACTTTTGGCCGTGAAACATCAGCGCCTCGTGGTGGTCGTACACCTGCTGGGCGTCCCAGCCGGGCGGCAGCAGGGCCTCCAGCAGCTTGTGGGCCGCTGCTTCGCCCACCTTCGGCCCGATGAGGCCCAGGCGCTGGGCCACGCGGTGGTGGTGGCTGTCCACGGGCATAGCTGGGATGCGCAGGTTGCTAAAAAGCAGCGTGGCTGCGCTGGTTTTCGGTCCCACGCCGCTGATGCTTTCCAGCCAGGCGCGGGCCTTGGGTACGGGCATCTCGGCCAGAAAATCGAGCGAGCACGGCGCGTCCGACCCGCAGCGCTGGCTGATTTCGCGCAGCACTGCCTGGATACGGGGCGCCTTTTGCTCGGGCCAGGTGCAGGCCCGAATGGCGTGCTGTACTGCCTCGGTAGGCGCGTCGCGCACGGCCGCCCAGTCCGGAAAAGTAGCCGTCAGCTCCTGGTAGGCGCGGTGCGAGTCGGCGTTTTTGGTGCGGTGCGAGAGCAGCGCGCTCACCAGCTCGCTCAGTGGGTCTTTGGTGCTGAAGAAGCGGAAGGGCGCCCCGTACTCGGCGCACAGCCGCTCGTGCACCAGGAGGGCCTTGGCCTGACGAGCGGCAAAATCGGTGGCCGAGGCGTCGGTAGCGGAAGCGGGCAGTTTCATCCTTGCCCTACGCGGCCGGGCAGGGTAGGGGTTGCCGATGGGAGTGCAAACCTGTCATTGCGAGCGCAGCGAAGCAATCCGTCCTGTTCCTGGCGACCAGCCTTCAAATGTGACAAGCTCAAATGGAAAGCCCCGGCACCCTTGCGGTACCGGGGCTCTCTAATAAAAGAGCGTTTCTGGTGCTAACAGGACGGATTGCTTCGCTACGCTCGCAATGACAATTCCTCTACGGTCGTCCTCACTTGCCGGCATTGTACAGCGAAATGGCTTGGCGCTGGTTACTAGCAAGCTTGCCTTGGAGCACAATGGGCACGATGAGCACCGGAAGGGCCGCGTACACCAGCGGGGAGATGTTGCGGCCGGCATCCGTGGGCCGAATGCTCTGGTACAAGCCCGCTATGAGCAGGCCGCCGCCCACCACGTAGCTGGCCACGCTGGCCCGCTGGTAGCGCTGTGCCTCAGACAACAACTGCTGAGCCCCGGCGTTGTCGCTGGTGGCCAGCATCAGGTTGCGCGGGGTGAGGTTCTGGATGGGGCCGTTGTCTTTCGAGAAGTACTCGGTTTTGACGGTGCGGTAGCCGCCGTAGGGGTAGCCGCCAAAACCGCCGTAGCCGTACCCGCCGTAGCCATACCCCGGGTAGCCGAAGCCGCCCGGCCCCGATGCATACTGCGTGGTGGTGATGGAATACAGGCTGATGCGGCCGGTTTTCTCGCGGCGCAGCGTGGTCTCGCGCGACGAGCCCGGCAGGTTGGTGCGCACGTAGTGGCCCGTTTCGTCCTCGTAAAAACCCACCTCGGCCAGCTCAAACTTGCGCTGCCCATCGAGCAGCAGATAGGAGCGGCCAAACAGGGGATTTTTGGTTTCCACGTCGTTGGCGCTGTACACCATGCCGTTTTTCAGGCCCACCTGGAAGCGGGGCGGGCGGGTGTTGCTGCCCGGCAGCTGGCCCGCCGGGGTGGGCGCATACACCGGCGCCGGGGCGGCCTGCGGGGCCGGGGCGGCAGCGGCGCGGCGCGCCGTGTCGGGCGGGGCCACGGGCACGGCATCGAGCTGGCGCGGGGCGGGCGCCGGGCGCGGCCTGGGGGCGGTGGGCACGGCCGGCGGCGCGCCCAGCTGGCGCGGGCCATCGTCTTGCGCATGGGCCGCCGGCCCACCAAGCAGCACCACGGCCAACGCCGAAAAAGCAACGGGAATTCTCATAACTAAGGCAGTAGAAACGGCACGGAGCCCAGACAAGGTAGCAAGGGCCGGCAAATATGTTGAGCCCGGCCCGCAGGGTCTGCTCTTCCGCGGCTCCTCGAAAAATGAAACCACCGGAAGTTGCTACAAATTCAACGCGCCTTGGTGAAGGCCAGGTGAAAGGCTGGGTGCCGCCGCGGCCTTAGTTCAGCAGCTTCTCCAGCAGGCTTAGGCTGTCGGAGAGGTCGGTGCCGGTTTCAAAGTCCAGGGGCTTGAGAATGTAGCCGCTGATGCCCAGCTCCTCGGTGTTCAGCCGGTCCACGTCCATGCTCGACGTGGTGGTGATGAACACCGGAATGTGCTGAAAATCGGGGTTGGCACGCAGCTCGGTCAGGAATTCGACGCCGTTCATGCGCGGCATGTTCAAGTCGAGCAAAATGACTTCGGGCAGCGGGCGCAGGGCCTCGGTGCCGTTGCGGCCCAGCAGCAGGTCGAGGGCTTCTTCGCCGTTGAACGCGGTGTGCAGCTGGTGCGGCACGTTGAATTTGGCGAAGGACTTCTCCGCCGTCATGGTATCAAAAAGGTCGTCTTCGACGAGTAAAACAGAACGCATAATCTACAAGTAATAAGGAGCCCGCCAGCTCAAAAGCGGGCCCTGCATAAGGGTAATACGGGTCAGACAGGTTCCCGCGGGGCGAAGTTTACTTCGGCCACGTAAAGATAAAACCGGCGCCCTGGCCCGGTGCCGACTCCACGCGAATCGAGCCCTTGTGCTCGTCAATAATTTTCTGCACAATGCTCAGGCCGATGCCCGTGCTTTCGGCCGTGTGCCGGTCGCGCAGGGTCTGGAACAAGAGAAAAATCTTCTGGTGATATTCCGGCGCAATGCCCGGTCCGTCGTCCTGCACCCGGAATTCGTAGCAGCGGCCAATGTCGCGGCAGGTTATGTCGAGGCGGCCGGCGCCGCGGTGGTGGTACTTCACGGCGTTCGAAAGCAGGTTGGTAAATACCTGCTGCAGGCCCAGGCGGTCGGTGACCAGCGTGGGCATGTCGGGGCCGATGCGCAGCGTGAAGTTGGGCGGCACCACCAGCTCGGCCACTTCGCCCAGCAGCTGCGCCACGTCCACGGGGGCGGGCGGCTGGGCCGTGCGGCCCACGCGGGCGTAGGCCAGCAGGCCGTTTATCAGGTCTTCGAGGCGGCTGAGGCGGCCCTTCATCTGGTCGAGGTAGGTGCGCAGCTGGGGCGAGATTTCGGCTGATAGTTCGTCCTCAATCCATTTCACAATGGTGGTTACGCCCCGCAAGGGCGCCTTCAAGTCGTGCGAGGCCACGTAAGCAAATTGGTCGAGCTCTTGGTTGCGCTTTTCGAGGGCACTGAAGCTTTCGTCCAGCGTCTGGGTCATGCGGTTGAGCGAGGCGGCCAGGCTGCCGAGGTTATCAGTACCCGAATCGGTGATTTTAACGGTGTAGTCGCCCTGCACCACCTGCTCGGCCAGGCCCCGAATCTGGGCAATGCGCCGGCTCACTTCGGCGTTCACGCTGGCCAGCTCGCCCTGCAGGCGGCGGTTGTCGGCCAGCTCCCGCACAATTTTCAGCACCAGCCACACCACAATCACCACCGCCAGCACCGCCGACACCAGCACCACGATGGGCGTGGCTTTTTCGAAAACGTCCTGCAGCTCGGTGCGCTGGGCCAGCAACGCCAGCTCGTTGCGCCGGATGCGGGCGTACAGCATGCGCACCTGCTTCAGGGTTTGCCGGTCGGTGTCGAGCAGCGTCTGCATGGCCGACCGGCTCATGGAAGTTTTGATTTCGGTGAGCGGGCGCAGGATGCGAAACTCCTGCTCCACCAGCGCCTGCAGCGAGTCGAGGCGCGCCCGCTGGGCGGGGTTGTCCACCGTGAGGGCCACCATGCGCTCCAGAGCTTTAGGCAACTGGTTGGAGGCCACGCTGTAGGGTGTCAGATACACGGTGTCGCCGGTGAGGAGGTAGCCGCGGGTGCCGGCCTGCGCGTCCTTGAGCACAGCCGTGATGGCTTCGGCCTCCTGCAGCACTTGGTAGGTATGTTGCACGCGCTCGGTCTGCACCTTCAGGCCCCGGATGCTCCAGAACGAGGCCGCTGCCGTGAGCAGCAGCACGCCCACGGCCAGGGCCAGCCCGATGATGATTTTAGGGTCAACTTTTGATTTCATTAACGGCGAAGGTAATGGCCCGCCCTACGCCCGCGCGGCCGTCAGGGTTGGCCCGCGCCCGCCGCCGGGTATCTTTGCGCCCATGCCCTTTGCCCCCTCTGACCGCCTCAGCAGCCCCCAGAATCCCCGCATCAAGCAGCTGCTCAAGCTGCAGCAGAAGTCGACCGAGCGGCGCGCCCTGGGCCTCACGCTAGTGGAAGGCCTGCGCGAGCTCAGCATCGCCGTCGATGCCGGCGTGCCTGTCGCCACCTTCTATACCTGCCCTGAGCTGGCCGGCGAAACCGGCTTAGCCGAATTGAAAAGCTTGTTTGCCGGCAAGAAAGACGCGCCCGAGTGGTTTGAGGTCAGCCGCCCAGTCTTCGAGAAAGTGGCCTATCGCGAAGGTTCCGACGGCCTGCTGGCCGTGCTGAAGACGCCCGCCCGCACCCTCTCCGACCTGCGCCTGCCCGCCAATCCGCTCGTCCTCGTGCTCGAAGCCGTGGAGAAGCCCGGCAACCTTGGCGCCATCCTGCGCACCGCCGACGCCGCCCCGGTCGACGCCGTCCTCATCGGCGACCCGCGCACCGACCTCTTCAACCCCAACACCATCCGCTCCAGCATCGGCTGTGTGTTTTCAGTGCCCGTGGTGGCCGCCCCCATGGCCGAAGTTCTGGGTTTCCTGCGCGAGAAAGGCATCCGCAGCTACGCCGCGGCCCTCACGCCCAAAGCGCATTCCTACCTCGAGTGCGACTTCCGCCAACCCACGGCCCTCGTCCTCGGCACCGAAGCCGACGGCCTGACGCCCGCCGCCCAGGCCGCCTGCGACGAAACCATCATCATCCCCATGATGGGCCGCATCGACTCGCTGAACGTGAGCGTGGCCGGCGCCGTGCTGGCGTTTGAGGCCGTGCGCCAGCGCCGATAGGGCCGGCGCACTAGCGACCCGGCCCGGCCAAGCCGCCGGTAATGGCTGCCAAATGCAGCGCCAGCAGCTGAGGGGTAACAAAAGCCGGCAGCCGCCGGGTGGCGCGGTAGGTGCGAATGGCCGCATAAAGCTGCCGCCGGTTCCACTTCGTGGCCTTGCCAAACCCAAAGGCCGACACGCCCAACAGGCTGAAAGCCACTGGCGCTACCCAGGGGTCGTAATAGTAGGAGCTGTAGTTCGGGGCTACGTTGTAGGTGCGCGGGTCGGGATTATAGTGCTTGCCCACGACACTCACCACCGGCACCGGCACACCGGCGTACTGCATGATTTTTTTGCCTGTTTTCCACTTGGCGTAAAACAAATGAATCACGGCCCGCGCGGTGTCGTTGAACCCGTAGGCATCGTCGAAGCCGCGCTCCGTCAGGCGGTACGCATCGGTCGAAGGGTTGGCTACCATGGCGGAAGCCGCGTCCTGTGCTTGTGCAGTGCCTGCGGCAGTCAGGCCAAGCGCGAGCGCAATTGAGAATAGAGGTTTGGGCATAGAAATCAGGCAGGTGGATAGCAAAGCAAGCGCAAGCTACGGCGTGATTTCCTTCGCTACCATCTGCTTGAAAAGAAACTGATTTCAAGCCCGGCGGCCTCAGTAAACAGTGAGGTTAAAGCCCAGTTCCTTCGCTAGTTGGCGCGCTTCCTCTGCCTGCGCGTCGGCCACTACACCCAGCGGGTAGGAGTCGCTGTCCAAGGAAAATAAAACGAGCGCCAAGCCCTTCGCTTCCAGGGCGTCCTGCAAGGCATCCAAGGCCTCCGCGTTGCGGTTGTGGCCGCCGGGCAGCGTGCTGGTCGGCAGCACATAGCCGCGCTGTTGCCGCGTCAGTATCTCATTAAGGCCTTCCGCCATTTCAGCGGCATCTTCCTTCCAGTCATTTTCCCAGGCCAGGTCCTCCAGCGACAGTGCATCAATTAGGGCGATGTCGCGCACTTCCTGCTCGGGCAATTTCATGGCCGCCGTGATGCCGCGCTCGTCCAATTCTTCCGCAAACTGCTCCTGGTAAGCTGCCGGGTCACGCAACGCCAGCGCCAGCCGCTCGCTCACGCGCTGGATAGCGTCTGCATCATTGAGGGTAAACAGCTGCACGAAACGGCTCAGATTCTCTTGATTCATAATAGTAGCTTTTGGGTGAATGAAAAAGGGCGCGACCAAAGTCGCGCCCTCTTCAAAATTATTCAGTTCAGAACAATTACTCGGCCGTTTTGGCGTAGCGCAGGCGCTCGTTCTCGTCGAGCAAAATCTTGCGCATGCGCACCGATTTCGGCGTTACTTCCAAGTACTCGTCCTTCTGGATGTATTCCATGGCTTCCTCCAGCGAGAACTGGCGCTTGGGCACAATCTTGGCGTTTTCGTCGGAGCCGGAAGCGCGCATGTTGGTCAGCTTCTTGCCTTTCTGAATGTTGATGGTCAGGTCGTTGGGGCGGGTGTGCTCGCCAATTACCTGGCCAGCGTACACTTCCTCGCCCGGGTCCACGAAGAACGAGCCGCGGTCCTGCATCTTGTCGATGGTGTAGGCGGTGCCGGGGCCGGTTTCCAGCGAAATCAGCGAACCCGCGATGCGGCCCGGAATCTGGCCCTTGTGCTCTTCGAAATCGATAAAGCGGTGATTCATAATGGCCTCGCCGCCGGTGGCAGTCAGCACGTTGTTGCGCAGGCCAATCAGGCCGCGCGAAGGAATGCGGAATTCCAGGTGCTGCAGGTCGCCCTTGGGCTCCATAATGGTCATTTCGCCTTTGCGCATGCTCACCAGCTCAATCACCTTGCCAGCGGTTTCCTCGGGCACGTCTACCACGAGCAATTCCATGGGCTCCAGGCGCTTGCCGTTGTCATCCTCCTTGAAAATAACCTGGGGCTGGCCCACCTGCAGTTCGTAACCCTCGCGACGCATGGTCTCGATGAGTACCGACAAGTGAAGAATGCCGCGGCCGAATACGAGGAAGGTGTCTTCCTTATCGGTCGTCTGCACGCGCAGGGCCAGGTTTTTCTCGGTTTCCTTGAACAGACGGTCACGCAAGTGACGCGAGGTCACAAACTTGCCTTCCTTGCCGAAGAACGGCGAGTTGTTGATGGTGAACAGCATGTTCATCGTCGGCTCGTCGATGCTGATGCGCTCCAGGGCCTCCGGGTTCTCGAAGTCGGCCAGCGTGTCACCAATGTCGAAGCCTTCAATGCCCGACACAGCGCAGATTTCGCCGCTGCTCACTTCCGAAACCTTGTTTTTGCCCAAGCCTTCGAACACGTGCAACTCGCGGATTTTCACCTTCTTGATGCTGCCGTCGGCCTTCATCAGGCTCATGTTAGCACCTTCTTTCAGGGTGCCGCGGTGCACGCGGCCGATGGCGATGCGGCCCACGAACGACGAGTAGTCGAGCGAGGTAATCTGCATCTGGGGCGTGCCTTCCAGGTTCGGTGCCGGCGGAATCGAGGCCAGCACCGCATCCAGCAGGGGCGTAATGTTGTCGGTCTTCACCTTCCAGTCGGTGCTCATCCAGCCTTGCTTGCTCGAGCCGTACAGCGTCACGAAGTCCAGCTGGTCTTCGGTGGCGCCGAGGTTGAACATGAGGTCGAACACCTGCTCGTGCACCTCGTCGGGGCGGCAGTTTTCCTTGTCTACCTTGTTTACCACCACGATGGGCTTCAGGCCCAGGTCGATGGCTTTGCCCAGCACGAAGCGGGTCTGCGGCATGGCGCCCTCAAAAGCATCCACGAGCAGCAGCACGCCGTCGGCCAGCTTCAACACACGCTCTACCTCACCGCCGAAGTCGGCGTGACCAGGGGTGTCGATGATGTTGATTTTAACGTCTTTGTAGCGTACCGATACGTTCTTCGAAACGATGGTAATGCCGCGCTCGCGCTCCAGGTCGTTGTTATCGAGGATGAGGTCGTCGAACTGCTGGTGGGCGTCGAAAATTTTAGATGCGTGGATAATCTTATCCACCAGGGTGGTCTTGCCGTGGTCAACGTGAGCGATGATGGCAATGTTCCGGATATTCTGGGCCATAAGGGTTGGTTTTGCGGGTGCAAAGGTACGGATAAATTAGCGCAAAGCCTTGTGGTACTCAACTATTAACACGCAGCCAGCCGCGGCGTGCTCCGACGGCGCTGCTTTGAAGCCAAGCACGTCGCCCTAAATGGCTTAGCCGGGGTGTAAGGTTCCCGCCAGGTTTTCGTCTACCCCGCCGACCAAACCACGGCCCCGCGTCGTATGTAGGCCACTCTTCACTCAAGCCCGCCCCCAATCCATGCGTTTTTCTCTGTTGTTCCTGTTTGTTTCGGTGCTCACCCTCAACGTTGCCTGCTCGCAGAAGCGCGACGTGGCCGTCAACACCGCGCCGCCTGCCCGCACCGTGGGCGGCAAAACCTATTTCCAGCCCAAGCCCGTGACCGGCAAGCCCGACGAATTCCCGGTGCGCCACACCGAGGCCGAATGGAAAAAGCTGCTCACGCCCGACCAATACTACATCCTGCGCGAAAAAGGCACCGAGCGCGCCTTTACCGGCAAATACCACGACAACCACGCCGCCGGCACCTATTACTGCGCCGCCGACCACAACCTGCTGTTCACCTCCGACACCAAGTTTGAGTCGGGCACCGGCTGGCCCAGCTTCTACGCCCCGGCCACCGATAACAGCGTGAAAGTGGCCTCCGACAACACCTTCGGCATGAGCCGCGACGAGATAGTGTGCGCCAAGTGCGGCGGCCACCTCGGTCACGTGTTCGACGACGGCCCCAAGCCCACCGGCCAGCGCTACTGCATGGATGGCAATGCCCTCGTATTTGAGAAGAAAAAATAGAGCTGACTGCATTATTCTGAGAAAATTAACAAATGATAGCCCCTGCGAAAACCATTCGCAGGGGCTATTTCGTTGATGCACATAAGTGCATGGCCATAACGACGGTGTGCTTGTGATATATATTCCTCGGAATAATTAAACTCTTCTTTCCAGCGCAATGAAAACCGTTTCGGACCCCATCGCATTTTTACAGCAAGAAATGGCGCCTGCCCGTCGCCTGCTGCTCAACAACGACCTTTACCACAGCGTGAAGAGCCTCGCCGACCTGCGCCGCTTCATGGAGCACCACGTGTATGCGGTGTGGGACTTCATGTCGCTGCTCAAGGCGTTGCAGAAGGAATTGACGTGTGTGGAAGTGCCCTGGGTGCCCACGGCCGGCTCCGCCATGCGGCGCCTCATCAACGAAATTGTGTTGGAAGAAGAATCGGACGTAGACCAGCAGGGCCAGGCCACCAGCCATTTTGAGCTGTTCGTGCGCGCCATGGAGGAGTGCGGGGCCAATACCGCGCCCATCCGGCGGCTGGTGGCAGCCGTGGCCGACGGCCGCTCCATTGAGCGGGCTTTGGAAATAGCCGACGCGCCCGCTTCGGCGCGCGAGTTTGTGCTCACCACCTTTGACATCATCAATACCGGCAAGCCGCACGTGGTGGCCGCCGCTTTCACGTTTGGCCGCGAAGACCTGATTCCGGACATGTTCCGGCAGTTGGTGAGCGACCTGGGCAGCCGTTTTCCCGGCCAGCTCGACACGTTCACGTACTACCTCAACCGCCACATCGAGCTTGACGAGGACGTGCACGCCCCCCTGGCCCAGCAAATGGTGCGCGAGCTGTGCGGCGATGCTCCCGAGCGCTGGCTGGAGGCCCAGCAAGTGGCCATCCGCTGCATGGAAGCCCGCATGGCCCTCTGGGACGGTGTGAAGCTCGGCCGGCCGCGCGCCGCACTGGCTTAAATTCAGCCAACCACAAGGGGCTGTGTCGCGTTTGAAGTGGGCAGCCTGTTCCGGCTGACTTTCCAGGCGCAGCCATGAAACACTTTCCAATGACGCCGAGCCGCTCGTGGCTGGCATTTTGCCTGGCGCTGGCGCTTTCGGCCTGCACCGCCACCGAGCAAACCGCCGAAACCGCCGTGCCCACGTCGGTGAATTCCGACGCTGACCGCCGCGCCATCTACAACAGCAACGGCACAGGCGCCGTTGGCGGCCGCGAGTTGCCCGATGCCACGCCCAACCGCGTGCGCCTGGGCGAGCAAGCCGCCGACATCAACCGGCAGAAGCGCATCGAAAACGTGAATACCAACGACCCCAACAACACCACGCCGGAAACGCGCATGCAGCGCCTCAACTACGACCCACCCGTCGACACCGCTATCCGCCGGCCGTAGTGCCCGCCCTCATCAAAAAAAGCCCGCCCCGATTGCCGGAGCGGGCTTTTTCAACAAAAGCGTCTTCTTACAGGAGATAGGTTATGCGCTGACCTCGCCGGTGCTGGGGCTGTCGGCAGAGTTGAGCAGGCCGGTGGCTTCGGGCTCGGGTGCGGCCTGGGTGCGGGGCTTGGGGCCGCGCTTGGCGCCGGTAGCGGGCGTGCCCGGCTTGGGGCCGCGGCGGGCAGGAGCCGCGGCGGCGGCGGGCTTACGGCCGCGGGACGCGGCGGGAGCTGCCGGCTCTGCGGCATCATCAGAGGCAGAATCATCGCCCTCGGTGCGGGTGGCGCGTGGCTTGCGGGGCGTGCCGTCTTTGTTCAGGGTTTGGCCTTTTTTGCCACCGTGGCCCGAGTTGCGGCCACCATCGGCCTTGGATGAGCTGGCGCCGTTGGAGCCGGCAGCCGGGCCGGGCACGGAGTCGTAGTGGCGCACAATGGTGTGCAGCGCTTCCTCAAACATGCGCTCGGTATCGCTGTCGAGGCGGCGCGTGGCCTCTTTCACCACTTCCTTCAGCTTGGCTTTCGTTTCTTTGCGGATGCGAGCCACCACCTCACTCATGCGGTTGTTCAACTCTTTTTGCAATTGCTTAGCGGCCGTTTTGAGCGACTTTTTCTGGCTGGCTTTTTTGCTGGCCCGGTCATCGCTCAGGTCAGCGGAAGCACGCCCGGCTTTTTTCGCCGATTTACGGGCCGCTTTTTCTTCCGGCGTACGCTTGGCACGTTTTTCCGTTTGCGACGGAGAAGCAGGTTTTTTCATGTAAAAAAAATGGTTGAATGAAGGTGAAAAGGGTGGGATGGAAGTGCTTATTTGTACACCAATCTTATTTGGCTCCGCTCAAATATAAAATGAATTAGTTGTCAAACGGTTTCGCATGTTTTTAGGTTGAAATAAACCAGCCTGTTTTTACTGGTAAGTTGTTTTCTGCGGTTAGTTGATTCGTTTTTTTTAAGAAATTACGTTTTGTAAACCGTTTCTTTTTCTTGTTTTGTATGTCATCTCTTCCCAAACGTTATACCGTTACCGCCGCATTGCCCTATGCCAATGGACCCGTGCACATTGGCCACCTGGCGGGTGTGTATTTACCGGCCGACATTTACGTGCGGTATTTGCGGTCGGCGGGGCGCGACGTGAAATTCATTTGCGGCTCCGATGAGCACGGCGTTCCCATCACCATTCGCGCCCAGAAAGAAGGCGTGACGCCGCAGCAAGTAGTGGACAAATACCACGCGCTAATTCGGGATTCGTTTAAAGAATTCAACGTGTCATTCGACGTGTATTCGCGCACGTCGTCGGCCACGCACGCCGAAGTTTCGAGCGGGTTTTTTACCAAGCTCAACAACGAAGGCAAGTTCATTGAACAAACCACGCAGCAATATTTCGACGAAAAGGCCCAGCAGTTTCTGGCCGACCGCTACATCGTGGGCACCTGTCCCAACTGCGGCAACGAAAACGCCTACGGCGACCAGTGCGAGCGCTGCGGCACCTCGCTCAGCCCAACGGAATTAATTAATCCGCGCAGCATGCTCAGCGGCGCGCAGCCCATTTTGCGCGACACCAAGCACTGGTTTTTACCCCTCGACCAGTACGAGCCCTGGCTGCGCGAATGGATAGTGGAAGGCCACAAAAACGACTGGAAAACCAACGTGTACGGCCAGTGCAAGTCCTGGATTGACCAAGGCCTGCACCCCCGCGCCGTGACGCGTGACCTCGACTGGGGCGTGCCCGTGCCGGTGCCCGGCGCCGAAGGCAAAGTGCTCTACGTGTGGTTTGATGCGCCCATCGGCTACATCTCGGCCACCAAGGAAGCCTTCCCCGACGAATGGGAAACCTATTGGAAAGACAAGGATTCCAAGCTGGTGCATTTCATTGGCAAAGACAACATCGTTTTCCACTGCATTATTTTTCCGGTAATGCTGAAAGCGCACGGCGACTACGTGCTGCCGGATAATGTGCCCGCCAATGAATTTTTGAATCTGGAAGGCGATAAAATCAGCACCTCGCGCAACTGGGCCGTGTGGCTGCACGAATATTTGGCCGACTTTCCGGGCCAGGCCGATGTGCTGCGTTACGTGCTCTGCGCCAATGCCCCCGAAACCAAAGACAACGATTTTACCTGGAAGGATTTTCAGGCGCGTAATAACAACGAATTGGTAGCCACGCTCGGCAATTTCGTGAACCGTGCCGCTGTGCTCACGCACAAATTCTTCGAAGGCAAAGTGCCGGAACTGGGTGAGCTGACTGCTATCGACGAAGATGCTTTTGCACAGCTAGCCGACTTTCCCGCGAAAATTGGCGAGTTGATTGAGAATTATCGCTTCCGCGACGCGCTGGCCGAAGTATTGAACCTAGCCCGCTTGGGAAATAAATACCTGGCCGAAACGCAGCCCTGGCACCTCATTAAAACGGATGCGGCACGCACCGGCACGGTGCTGCACGTGGCCCTGCAAATTGCGGCCGCACTGGCCCCGTTGCTGGAGCCTTTCCTGCCCGAGTCGGCGCGAAAGCTGGCTGATATGCTAAATGCGGAATTAGGCAATTGGGCCAGCGCCGGCCGTCGCGATGCGCTTACTTCCGGCCACCAATTGCGCGAGGCCGCCTTGCTATTCGCTAAAATTGAAGATGCCGTGGTTGATACGCAGGTACAAAAGCTGCTCGATACCAAAAAGGAAAATCAATTGGCCAATACACCCGTGACGTCGGCTAAATCAGACGTATCGTTTGACGATTTCGGCCAAATGGATTTGCGCATTGGTACCATCGTAGCCGCCGAGAAAGTAGCCAAAACCAAAAAACTGCTCAAACTCACCGTTGATGTAGGATTAGAGCAGCGCACCATCGTGAGCGGTATTGCCGAATATTTCATTCCCGAAGCCCTCATTGGCCAGCAGGTACAGGTATTGCTGAATCTGGCGCCGCGCGAAATCAAAGGCATCCAAAGCCAGGGCATGCTGCTCATGGCCGAAAATGCCGATGGCACGCTGGCGCTCATGCAGCCCAGCGCGCCCGTGCGCAACGGCAGCGGCGTGGCGTAATTCCCGCCTGTCATTGCGAGGCGTAGCCGAGGCAATCCGTCCTCTTAAAGCCAGATACATCCTTTAACCAAAAAGCCCCGGTACCGCATTGGTGCCGGGGCTTTTTAATTGGCTTTTTCACATCATTAGGCTTGTCGCTGAGACCAGGACGAATTGCTTCGCTGCGCTTGCAATGACAAACTGCATTTTACTTCACATTCACCACATTCATGGCCCGCTCCAATCCCATAGAACCAAACGCTAAAACCGCCTCGCCTGCTTTTTCAATGCGCGTAGGCAATTCAATTTGCTCATCGGCTGAAAACGGATTCAGTACATAATCCACCTGCCGGCCTTTGGGAAAATTGGCATCCACGCCAAAGCGCAATCGGGCGTAGACATCGGTGCCCAACGTGGCTTGAATATCCTTCAACCCATTGTGCCCGCCCGCCGAGCCCTGACCTTTCAGCCGGAGCTTGCCAAAGGGCAAAGCCAAGTCATCTGTTACCACTACCATGTTTTCGGCCTGAATTTTCAGCGTGGCCAACCAGTGCGCGGCGGCTTTGCCGCTCAGGTTCATGTAGGTGGTGGGCTTCACCAGCACGTAGGTGTGGCCTTTGTGCTTAAATTCGGTGGTGTAGGCGTGCCGGCCAATTTCAAAGCGCGGCGCGTCAAATTTGGCCGCCAGGTAATCGGCCACCATGAAGCCGATGTTGTGGCGCGTGTCGGTGTACTCGGGGCCAATGTTGCCCAGGCAAAGAACAAGAAACTTCATCTAAACCGCAGATTTAACAGATTAAACGGATTACACAGATTTCGGCATCAATGCTCAGAACCTGCTGCTATTTGGCGTAGCAAAATGCGGAACACTTACTCACTCAAACAAAAAGCCGCCCCAAACTTGGAGCGGCTTTTTGGTCGAAACACAAATTGTCGGATAAAAGAATCTGTGCAATTCGTTTAATCCGTTAAATCTGCGGTTCAGACAAACTAGCGATTGGCGGCCATTTCGCCTTTCAGCGCACGCGGGATGGTGATGGTGGCAATGGGAGCCGCGGCGTTGGTCAGGATGGTGTAGTTGCTGGTTTCCACAGCACCCACCTTGATGGATTTGCCGAGTTCCAGGCCGCTGATGTTCACTTCCACGTAGTCGGGCAGGTTTTCGGCGGCGGCGCGCACTTTCAGTTTGCGCAGCTTGCTCACCAGTTTACCACCGGCCAGCACGCCCGGCGAAACGCCCACGAATTTCACGGGGATTTCCATTTTCACTTCTTTGCCTTCCTGCAGCTCCAGGAAGTCAACGTGTAGCAGCATTTCGTTCACAGGGTGGAACTGGGCATCCTGCACGATGGCGCGGTAGAGCGTGCCTTCCACGTTCAGGTCCACAATGTGAGCCTCCGGCGTGTACAACAGCTCGCGGAACAGGATGGCGGGCACCGAGAAGTGCACCACATCTTTGCCGCCATACAACACGCACGGTACCTGAGCATCCAAACGCAAAGCTTTGGACTCAGTCTTACCGAGATTCGCTCTTTTAAACCCTACAATCTCGAGGCTTTTCATAAAAAAGTGTTTTTGAGAAGATAAAAAAATGGCCCGTTTGCTCCCAACGTCGGGGGCAAACGGGCCGCAAAGGTAGGGATTCTGCTCGTAAAATCCTACGGCTGACTAGGTTTGAACGCAATGGTGCTGAAGAAATGCTTGGCATCTTCGATGGCCTCTTGCTCCTGTGGCAACGAATAGGAGCAGCGAAACACGTAAAGTTTGGCCCCCACCACCACCCAAGTCAGTTCCAGCGCGGCGGGCAGCTGGTGCTGCTCATCGAAGCCGCTGTATAGCTGGTGCATGGCCCGGCCGCCAGGTGCTGAAGGCAGCGTAACAGGAAAGCTGGTTTTGAGCTTGGCTTTGGTGAAAGCGGCATCCGGCAGGCGCATAAGCTGCGCCAGAAACTGCTCGACGTTGGGCACCCATACCTGTCCCGGTTTTAAGGGGTAAGCAGGGGGCGCGGGCACAAAAACCAGGGCATCGAAATTATTATCCGAAGTACTCGTTGTGAAGAGCGTGACCCCGGAAGAACTCAATTCATCGTCGTAAGAGCCGGCGTATGGCATGTGCACCGAAGCCACAGAATCGATTTGGGTGGTGGGCCATGGCACAGGGGCTTGAGCCTGTGCCGAAAACGGAGCGATTCCTAAAAAGCAGCCGAAAAAGGGCAGTCCGATAATGCGCAGAAGCATGCAATGCAGATAATTAATTGGAAGACGGCACGCTCTTAAGCTGCTCCTGCACCACCTGTTGCGCCTGCATGCGGTCATTCAGCACGCGCAGGTAGGAGCGAGCCTGTCCATTGTTGCAGGTAAAGGCCGATTTCTTGGCCCAGTCGATGGCGCCGGGCAGGTCGCCACGCACCTCGCTGGCCACGGCTAAGTTGTAAAAAGCCCGGCCGGCAATTTTGGGGTCGAGCTGGCGGGCCGACTGCTGCCAGAGCGTGGCCGCGCCGGCCCAGTCGCCGGCTTCGGCGCGCTGGGCGGCTTCCTTCATGCGCGTGTCTTTCTTGGCCGAGGTGAAATAGTCGCGGTGCAGGTCGATGTAGGAAGGCGCGATGCGGCGCGCGTAGCCGTCGCCGGCCCGCTGCGCCACCCGTCGGATGCACTCCTGGGGCGGGGGCAGCTGGCGCAGGGCCTGTTGGTAGGTGTCGCCCTCGCCCCGAAACACCAGCTGGTCCTCCTGCCGGGCCTGGTCGAGCACGAAGCCCTGGGCGCCGTAGGTGCGAAAGCCGCTCACAATTTTCATTATCATTTCCACCTGCACGGTGGGGACTTTCTGCTCCTTGCCTTCCTTGTCTTTATAGGTGCGAAAGCCGTTGGTGTGGCTCAGGGCCATGTCCGAGTCGAAGGCTTCAAGCACCACGAGGCCGTCCACCTGGGTGCGGCGGCAAAGGTCCTGCACATAGCGCGGCGCTAGCGGCGGCAGAAAAAACTCGCGGCTGCGGCCCAGTAGCTGCAGCTGTGCCTGCGTCACCTTGAAGCGGTAGCTGTTGTTGGCCAGCGCCTGGCCCACCACGTTCACGCACTCGTCGGCCCCGGCGCGGTCCACGCCCAGACCTTCGCCGGTGAAGGCGCCTTCGAGCACATCAAAAAACTTGTCGCGGCGCGATTCGGGAATAATGCGGTTGGCCGTGGCCACGCTTTGCAGGTTGGCCGGCATAGGCACGGCCGCCGGTGCCAGCGCCTTGATGTGAACCGAAGAAGCGCAGGCACCGAGCAGCAGCGCCGCGAAAAGGAGAAGGGCAGAGGTGTAAAGCTTGTGCATCACGTTTGCAGAAAAAGGTTCCAGTTGAAAGGTCTTTCTACAAAATTGTGCCAAAATCGTCTGTCGTTGCGAGTGGAGCGAAGCGGAACGCGGCAATCCGTCCTCTCTTCGCGACAAGCTTTGCGTAGCAATAAAGCCTTTTCAAATGCAAAAGCCCCGGCGCCATTGCGGTACCGGGGCTTTCTGGTAAAAGGACATGTCAGGCTTTGACAGGACGGATTGCCACGGCCTGCGCCTCGCAATGATAGCCGCCTACCAAGCTAGGCAACTTTACACAAACAGCGAGCTGATGCTCTCGTGCGTCACCACGTTGCGAATGGCGGCGGCAAACAGCGGAGCCAGCGAAATCACCCGGATTTTATCGTTCTGCTCGCGTAGCGGGATGGTGTCGGTCGTAATCAGCTCGGTGAGGGCAGAGTTGCGGATGCGCTCGTGGGCCGGACCGCTGAGCAGGGGGTGCGTGATGACGGCCCGCACCGAGTTCGCACCGCGCTCCATCACCAGGTCGGCGGCTTTGCAGATGGTGCCGGCCGTGTCCACCATGTCGTCCACAAACACCACATCCATGCCCTTCACATCGCCGATAATCTGCATCGAGGCAATTTCATTGGCCCGCAAACGCATCTTGTCGCAGACCACGATTTCGGCCCCAAACTTCTTGGCGAAGGCGCGGGTACGCACCACGCCGCCCACATCGGGCGAGGCGAAAATGAGGTTTTCGAGGTTAAGCGACTTGATGTAGGGCGCCGTTACGGTCGAGCCGTCTAGGTGGTCGACCGGGATGTCGAAGAAGCCCTGAATCTGGCCGGCGTGCAGGTCGCAGGCCATCACGCGGTCGGTGCCCACGCTCTGAATGATGTTGGCCACCACCTTGGCTCCGATGCTCACGCGGGGCTTGTCTTTGCGGTCTTGGCGGGCGTAGCCCATGTAGGGCATCACGATGTTCACCTTGTAGGCCGAGGCCCGTTTGCAGGCATCCACCATCAGCATGAGCTCCATGAGGTTTTCGGCGGGCGGGAAGGTGCTTTGCACCAAGAACACGGCGCAGCCCCGCACGCTCTCGTTGAAGCTCGGGCCCAATTCCGCGTCGGCGAAGCGCTGCAGGGTGAGGTCGCCGAGTTCGGTGCCGTAGGAGTGAGCAATTTTCGCAGCCAGCTCGCGGGAGGCGCTCCCGGCGAAGATTTTAACCTGTGAATCCATAACAAACGAGTGCTAACAAGGTGAAGCAGTGGGAAGAGCGTGGCGGCCCGGCCGAAACCAGAGCCCAAAACGAAGCAGGGCGAAAAAGCGAAAGGCGCTGACCTCTCCGGGAAGTGGAGAAGCCAGCGCCTTTCGTTTGCTATGCGAGCGGTGTCGTTGTCCGACCAGGGCTCGAACCTGGACTTTCTTGAATCAAAATCAAGCGTGTTGCCGGTTACACCATCGGACAATTTCCCAGTGGGCTACGTGCCGTTTGGGAGTGCAAAGGTAGGAAGGGAATAATTCAGCGCAAGGTTTCGCCGAAAAATTTTTGCAAGAAAAACGCCAGCCGATGGGCTGGGAAACCATCTGACAGGGGTTTTTGCCTGATATTCATAGGCTAACAAGTTGAAATAAATTCTTGGCCGGCGCCGGCCGCTGCAAACGTTAGGGTTGGAAAAACGGCGCCCCTGCCGTAATTTTGCGGCCTGAAAAACTGCATAACTTCATCATAAATACAACCAAATGGCCAATACCGGCAAAATCACTCAGGTCATCGGCCCCGTCGTTGACGTGAGCTTCGCGGGCGAGAACACGAAGCTGCCCAACATCCTCGACGCCCTCGAAGTCACGAAAGACAACGGCCAAGTGGTAATTCTGGAATGCCAGCAGCACTTGGGCGAAGACCGGGTGCGGACCATCGCCATGGACTCGACCGAGGGCCTGACCCGCGGCGCCGAAGTGCGCGACCTGGGTGCCCCCATCTCGATGCCTACCGGCGACGGCGTGAAAGGCCGCCTCTTTAACGTGATTGGCCAGGCCATCGACGGCATTCAGCAGCCCAAGAGCGACGGCGGCCTGCCCATCCACCGCAACGCCCCGGCGTTCGAGGACCTGGCTACCTCGTCGGAAGTATTCTTCACCGGCATCAAGGTGATTGACTTGCTCGCTCCTTATGTAAAAGGTGGTAAAATTGGTTTGTTCGGTGGTGCCGGTGTGGGCAAAACCGTACTGATTCAGGAGCTTATCAACAACGTGGCCAAGGCCTACGAAGGCCTGTCGGTGTTTGCAGGCGTGGGCGAGCGTACCCGCGAGGGCAACGACTTGCTGCGCGAATTCATCGAAGCCAACATCATCCGCTACGGCGAAGCCTTCAAGCACTCGATGGAAGAAGGCGGCTGGGACCTCTCGAAAGTGGACCTCGCCGAAATGGAGAAGTCGCAGGCCACCCTCGTGTTCGGCCAGATGAACGAGCCCCCCGGAGCCCGCGCCCGCGTGGCCCTGTCGGGTCTGACCATTGCCGAGAGCTTCCGCGACGGCGACGGCACCGGTGCCGGCCGCGACATTCTGTTCTTCATCGACAACATCTTCCGCTTCACGCAGGCGGGGTCGGAAGTATCGGCTCTGCTGGGCCGTATGCCTTCGGCCGTAGGTTACCAGCCCACGCTGGCCACCGAAATGGGTGCCATGCAGGAGCGCATCACCTCGACGAAGCGCGGTTCCATCACCTCGGTGCAGGCCGTGTATGTGCCGGCCGATGACTTGACTGACCCGGCTCCGGCCAACACCTTTGCCCACTTGGACGCCACGACGGTACTGAGCCGCAAAATCGCCGAGCTGGGCATCTACCCGGCCGTTGACCCGCTGGACTCGACCTCGCGCATCCTGTCGGCCGACGTGCTGGGTGCCGAGCACTACAACACCGCCCAGCGCGTGAAAGAGCTGCTCCAGCGCTACAAGGAATTGCAAGACATCATCGCCATCCTGGGCATGGACGAACTCTCCGAAGAGGACAAGCAGGTGGTGAACCGCGCCCGTCGCGTGCAGCGCTTCCTGTCGCAGCCCTTCTTCGTGGCCGAGCAGTTCACCGGCCTGCAAGGCGTGCTCGTTGACATCAAAGACACCATCAAAGGCTTCAACGAAATCATCGACGGCAAGTACGACCACCTGCCCGAGGCTGCCTTCAACCTCGTTGGTAACATCGAGGATGCCGTGGCCAAGGGCGAGCGCCTGATGGCAGAAGCGAAGTAATTATAGTGCTTGGAGCTTAGTGCTTGGTGCTTGGGTTGTTCTTGCAACTCCAAATGCCAGGCACTAGGCACCAAGCTCCAAGCACCAACAAAACATGCATTTAGAAATCATCACCCCCGACCGCAAGGTTTTTGAAGGCGAAGTGTCGTCGGCCCAGTTTCCGGGTGCCGATGGCGCGTTTGAAGTGCTGAACAACCACGCGCCCCTCATTGCCGCCCTCCGGGCCGGCGACGTGACGCTGACCGGTGGCGCCGGTGGCCGCGAGGTCATCCGCATCGAAGGCGGCGTGGTGGAAGTGCTGCGCAACAACGTGATTGTGTTGGCTGAAGGCGCTTTGTCGTAGCCAATACTTCCTTTTTAATTGAAAAAGCCGTTTCTGCTCAGCAGGAACGGCTTTTTTTATGGCTTGGTGCACGGCGTAAATCCCATATTGCCGTATAGATGCAGCGGCTGTTGCGCTTATTCTCCTCTTATGAAAGACACCCGTACCCCCTTTATGGCCGTCGAAAACATTTACACGCCGCGGCAGCGCTATGTGCTGCTGGTGTGCTCCATTCTGGCACTGGCCGGACTGATGCTATTCGGGCTGGCGCAGTACCTGACGGCGTTTCTGGCGGCCGGCATTCTGTTCGTGGTGTTCCGGCCTTGGTGGATAGCGCTGGTGCACAAGCGGCGGTGGAACCAGCGGCTGGTGACTATTGGCATCCTGCTGGTAACGGTGGTGGTGCTGGTAGTGCCATTCTACGCGCTCAGCTCGCTATTGCTCGACCGGCTGGTGACCTTCGCCAAAAATCCCGAGCAGATTCTGACAGTGGTGCACAAGATTGAAGCCGCTACGGGATTCAAAGTAGCCGAACAGCTGAACGTGCGGGAGATTTTGCTGCAGGGCGGCGCCAAGGTGAGCGGCTGGCTGCCCACGCTGGCCAATAGCGCCCTAAACTTCCTAGTGATTGTGGGTTTGATGCTGTTCACGATGTACTACCTGTTTATGCAGGAGACATACTTTCTGCTGGGCTTGCACCGCTACCTGCCCTTCCGCAACGAAACGCTTATTGAACTGGGCGAGTCGTTGAGGAACAACGTGAATGCCAACGTGCTGGGGCAGGTGCTGGTAGCCTTGGTGCAAAGTATCCTGACCGGACTGACGCTGTGGATTTTTGGCGTGCCGGACGCGCTTTTCTGGGGCGTGGTGGCGTTTTTCATGGCCTTTCTGCCGGTGCTGGGCACGCCTTTGGTGTGGGGGCCAGCGGCGCTGTACCAGTTTTCGCAGGGGCACAATGGGCAGGCCATTGGCATTCTGCTGGTGGGTTTCATCGTCATCATTAACGTGGATAACCTGCTGCGCATCATGCTGGCCAAGCGCATGGGCGACATTCACCCGCTCGTCACGCTGGTGGGCCTGGTGCTGGGCGTGGAGATTTTCGGGCTCATCGGGCTGGTGGTGGGGCCGCTGCTGGTGTCGTATTTCCTAGTGCTGATGGAAGTGTTCCGGCGCGAAAACCGGGCGCACAAAGCCAGCCTGGCTGAAGCGGGCAAAGCGGAGTAGGTGCGACCTTTGCGTCGCAACTCTCCTATTCCCGCCCTGATGACGCTCCCGGATATTCACCCCAAAATCACACCCATCTACCAAACATCCGTCTTCAAGTTTGAGGACCTGGATGCCGTGCAGCAGTACTTCGACGAGCCCGGCAGCCGCTACCTGTACTCGCGCAACGGCAACCCCAATTCCGATGAGCTGGCCGAGGCCGTGAACCGCTGGGAAGGTGGCGCGGGCGCCGTGGCCACGGGCTCGGGCATGGCCGCCATTTTCGCGGCGCTGATGACCTACTGCCAGGCCGGCGACCATGTGCTGTGCGCGGCCGACATTTACGGTGGCTCGGCGGCGCTGCTGAACCTGGAGCTGTCGCGGCTCGGCATCACGGTGAGCTACGTGCCGTTTGAGGAACTGTACGACCTGCAGGCGCATGTGCAAGCCAGCACCAAGCTGCTGCTCTGCGAAACCATGAGCAACCCGCTGCTACGGGTGGTGGACCTGCGGGCCGCGGCGGCTGAATGCCACCGCCACGGCCTAAAACTGGTGGTGGACAACACCTTCGCCACGCCGGTGCTCACCAAGCCGCTGGCTTTCGGGGCCGACCTGGTGCTGCACAGCGTGACCAAATACCTGGCCGGCCACTCCGACGTGACGGCCGGTGCCGTGGTGGCCAGCACGGCCGAAGACGCCGCCCGCCTGCGCCAAATAGGAACCGTATTTGGCCTCACCCTCAGCCCCATGGAAAGCTGGCTGAGTGTGCGCGGCCTCAAAACCCTACGCCTGCGCGTGGCGGCGCACAGCCACAATGCCCAGCAGATTGCCGAGTTTCTGGAGATGCACCCGGCGGTGGAGGCGGTGTACTACCCAGGCCTGCCCACGCACCCGCAGCACGCGCTGGCGGTGGTGCAGGGCCACGGCCTGTTTAGCGGGATGATGTCCATTCGGCTGGCCGATGATGCCGCGGCAGTGAACCGCTTTATGCAGCGCAGCCAGCGGTTTCCGTTTGCGCCCTCGCTGGCGGGCGTCGATTCGTCGTGCTCGCACCCGCTTTACACTTCGCACCGCGCCCTGACGGATGAGCAGCGGGCGGAGCTGGGCATCACCGTGGGGCTGGTGCGGTTGAGCGTGGGCATTGAGCCCGTAGAGGATTTGTTGGCCGATTTAGCGCAGGCGCTGGACTTGGTGAACCCGCCTTTGTAAATTCAGGGCGCCACGGCCGAGGGTGGTTCATGTGGTAATTTGCCCGAAAACACGGACTGCCCGCCGCTTTTTCCTAACACTCTTTCGCTATGAATGCTGCCTGGTGTCGTTTGCTGTTCGTGGGGCTTCTGCTTGGTTGCCGAGAAAAAGACGCTCCTGTGCCGGAGGCTGCCGTGCGGCCCGCTGTGCTGGTTTTTTCAAAAACCAATGGCTTTCACCACGCTTCTATCCCGGTAGGCATTCGAGCCATTCAGCAGTTGGGCCGGGAGAATAAGTTTCGGGTGGATACGACCACCAATGCAGGGAAATTCCGGCTCGACACGCTGCGGAAATACCAAGCCGTGGTTTTTCTGAGCACCACGCAGGATGTGCTGGATGCCACCCAGCAAACGGCATTCGAGCAATACAT
Organism: Hymenobacter monticola; assembly: GCF_022811645.1. NCBI lineage: Bacteria > Pseudomonadati > Bacteroidota > Cytophagia > Cytophagales > Hymenobacteraceae > Hymenobacter > Hymenobacter monticola. The sequence goes on from NZ_CP094534.1 coordinate 2,722,009, forward strand.
TCGGTTGGGCCGGGGCTTTGTGGGCATTCACGCGGCCACCGATACCGAATACAACTGGCCGTGGTACAATGGATTGGTAGGGGCGTATTTCAACGGGCACCCGGCCGTGCAGCAGGCCACCGTGCGCGTGACGGACAAAACCCACACCGCTACCAGCTTCCTGCCCGACAGCTGGGTGCGTACCGACGAGTGGTATAATTTCCGCAACATCGCGCCCGACCTGCATGTGCTGGCCACGCTGGACGAAACCACTTACACCGGCGGCACCAACGGGGCCACGCACCCCATTGCCTGGTATCACAGCTACGGCGGCGGACGGGCTTTCTACACCGCCGGCGGCCACACCGACGACAGCTTCCGCGAGCCTTTGTTTGTGCGGCATTTGCTGGGCGGCATCCGGTATGCCATGGGGCAGTAGGAATTGGATGCGCCGACAGTTCGGAAACCACATTTGAGACGACAAAAGACGGAAAGCGCAAAAGCGGTTCAATCTGAATCTTGGCGGACGGCTAACTGAGCGTTTGCAACACAAGGAAGCGCTGCGGTCAGCTGATTTTCTTGTTTTTTTCGGCGCTAAAGTGATGGGTGGTATGTACCTTCATAAGACCAATGAAGAGGCCCTCGATTTACGTAGAAACGCGCATCCGCAGCAGCATGGAGCAGCTGTGGGCGCACACCCAGCAGCCCGATTTGCATCAGCAATGGGACCTGCGCTTCACCGAGATAGAGTACCTGCCGCGGGCCTCGGAGGCCGAGCCGCAGCAATTTCTGTATGCCACGCGTATTGGGTTTGGTCTGGGGGTGGCGGGTTGCGGCGAGAGCCTCGGGACCAAGGAAAAGAACGGGGAGCGCACGTCGGTGCTCAAGTTTTGGTCCGATGAAAAGGTGTCACTCATTCGGGAAGGCGCAGGCTTCTGGAAATACGTCCCTACGGAGGATGGCTTGCGCTTCTTCACGCGTTACGACTACCAAACGCGCTTCGGCGTGGCAGGGGAGTGGCTTGACCGGCTGGCGTTTCGGCCGCTCATCGGCTGGGCCACGGCCTGGGGCTTCGACAGCCTGCGGCTGTGGCTGGAGCAGGGGCAGCGCCCGGCCGTGTCGCGGGCTCTGGGGCTGATAATGGCGCTGGTGCGCTTCACGCTCGGCTTTGTGTGGATATACCAGGGGGTGGTGCCCAAGCTGCTGTTTCCGGACACCGGCGAGCTGCGCATTCTGCAAGGCGCAGGTTTTTCGGCTGGCGCGGCGCACGGGGTAGCGGCGGCCGTGGGCGTGGGCGAAATCCTGTTTGGGCTGCTGTTCTGGCTGCTGCCGATGGACAGGCTGCGGCCGGTGTATTGGCTGAACCTACTGGGTCTGATGGTGCTAGGGGCCGGGGCACTGTTTAGCCAGCCGGCGGTGTTTGTGGCGCCCTTCAACCCGCTTACCCTGAACCTGGCCCTGATGGCGCTGGCAGGAGTGGCGCTTGTCATTCCTATAGAATTGGTTCCCAGCGCCACGCGCTGCCTGCGCCAGCCGCCCGAGGGTGTGCGGCCAGCCGCCAAAGTGCCACAGGAAGCTCCTGCGGCTGTCGCCTAATTACCCTTTGTCTCATGCCTTCCATCTATCAGCAGCAGCTCGGAGCCGACTTTGCGAAGCTTCACCCGCGCATTCAGGAGCGGCTGGCTTTTAGCAGCCACGACCACCGGGCCTTTGTGGGCGAGGGCGTGATGGAGCGGGTGTGGCACGGGCCGTTTTTCACGCGGCCGTTTTTGCGGGCCGGCCTGGGGCGCCAAATAACCTTCCCCGAAACGGGGCGCAACGTGCCGTTTCGCATCGAAAACTACGCCTACGTCGACCCATTGGGCCGCGAGACCGTGACCTGGATTCGGCGCTTCCATTTTCCGCTGCACACCCGCTGCTTCGACGCAACGATGGTGCGCAGCGCCGCCCGTCAAACCATCGTCGATTACCTGGGCACGCACCAGCACGTGGCCGTGGACATTGCCATGGCCGTGACGGCCCGCGGCGGACTCCGCCTGCGCGCCGGCGCCCAGCGCTTTCGCGAAGGGTGGTTAGCGTTTCGGCTGCCCAATGTATTTGCCGCACTGGCCGACGTGGAGGAATGGTATGACGATGCAGCCGCTTGCTACCGCATTGAGGTGGTGGTGCGGAATCCAGTTATCGGCAAGCTGTTTGGCTACAATGGCTCCTTTCAATCTAGCTGGCGTGCGGTGGAGCCGGAGCAAATTCCTATATACGCGCTGCCGCTGCGGTACGAGGCGCGGGAGTGAAACGATAAAGTCGGCTGTCATCCTGAGCGCAGCGAAGGACCTTCTCACGCCGAAACGACTGGCAATCATTTCAAACGACACGAGCGTAATAAGGTCTTCGCTGCGCTCAGGATGATAGACGAATACCCAAACGGCATCTAATCCAAACACTGACTCATTCCGCATGAAACTTGAACTCACTCCGGCCCAGCGGCACATAGAGCTGGCCCGGCCCTGGGTGCTGCTGGCGCTGTATGTGGGCCTGGCGCTGGCTGGCTGGTGGTGGCTGGCTGTGCCGCTGGCTGCTGTGGTGTGCCTGGCGGCCTTCGTGATGATGCACGACGCCATGCACAACTCGCTGGGCCTGAAGAAACCCACCAACGAGCGGGTGCTCACCCTGGCCGGCTTGCTCATCCTCAAAAGCGGGCACGGCTTGCAGGTGACACACCTGCGCCACCACGGCCGCTGCCTCACCGAGGCCGACCCGGAGGGCGCTCCCGCTACCTGGAGCTTCTCGCGGGTGCTGTGGCAGGGGCCCTGGCACACGCTGATGCTGCGGCGTGAGTCCTTGCGCATCGCGCCGAATACGCGGCGTATTCAGCTCATTGAAACGGGGCTGACGTTGGCGCTGCTGGGGGCGTTTGTGGCGCTGTACTGGGCCACGGGCTCGGCGGTGGGGCTGGTGTATTGGGGCGTGGCGTTTGTGATGAGTGCGACGATGCCCATCTGGGCATCGTACGTGCCGCACCACGTGTCGTCGCGCAACCCGGCGGCACGCACGGCCGCCGCCCTGGCCCAGGCCTGGACGCCTATCACGGCCTCCTTCGCCTTTCATCACCTGCACCACCACTATCCGCGCGTGCCCACGGCCCTGCTCTACCGGGCGGCAATTGAGTTTCCCCCGCCGCCTGAGGAAGAACACCATCACCATTAGGCACTAAAAAGCCCCGGCAGGTTTTCTGCCGGGGCTTTTTCAGTTAATGGCCTGTGATTCTTACAACTTGTCCGAAACCTGGTCGGAGAGCTGGCGGGCGGTGCGCAGGGTCTGGAACTCGGCCTGCTGGGCCCGGATGTTCACCTTGTCATCGAAAGAGAAATTGCTGCGGAGCTGGTCGTAGCGGGCATTGAGGGCGCTCATCACGTTGGCAGCGAGGGCCCAGTCGGCCGGCTTCCAGCCCGAACGGTCGTTGTGTACACGGTCCATAAGGCGGTTATAGGCGTCGAGCAGGCCAGCGGTGGTGAGGGTCGAAACCGTGGTTTTCTTCTTTAGAAAAGCCGTTACCTGGGCATCAGTGGCCGGTGAGGTGGGTAGGTCGCTGGCGGTGGTAGTCGTGCCGGATTTCGTAGTGGTGGGCGCCGGGGTGGTGCCGGTGGGCACGTTGATGGTGCGGGTGGTGCGCCGAATGACCTTGCCGGTAGCGGGGTCAAGCTCTTCCACTACTTCGGTTTGCTGCTGGGTGCCGGCCGGAGCGGGCGCGGTGGTCGTAGTGGTTTTGGCGGGGCTCGTGGTGGTGGGCGTGGTTTGCGCGGCGGCGGCCAGCGGCAGGGCCAGAAGCAGGGCAAAAACGGGTGACTTCTTCATGATACAAAAAAGATGGATGGGCCTTTAACGGCAAAAAGAGGCGCGACGGCCAGCCCAGGAGCCGGGCAAGAGGTTTTAAGGCAAGCTTCGCGCCACAAGCCACGGAATGGCAGTGAAATAATATGTGCCCCGACAGAAGCGTTGATGGTCAGCGTGCTGTCCGTTGTGCGGCACTGCTTTTCTCATTCCAGCTAAGCCTGGATTGAATGGTTGACCACGTTGCGCAAGATGGATTGCCGGAATAGCCGGCGGCAATGGAGCGCCTTTGGGGCAAGAGCGTTGCGCACCCGACTGCGGAGGCCGTACTTTGGGGTCACCAAAGCCACTCTACTCATTGCTTGCCGCTGGGCCACGGCTGCCAAGCCCATCCTTCAGCGCCGACATAGAGCGCCTTAAGCGCTAATAGGCAATTGGCCAGTGGATTAGCTAATGGACAAGTGTCTGATTAGCTCCTTTCGCTTTCCCAACTGATTCTGAAATTGGTCTGCATCATCGCCAGCCCAGCCGGCCCCAAGAAAATTCAGCTTCACCACCTGGCCGAAGCCAGTCACTACCAAAGGCCCAGCCGCAAGGGACGGGCCGGTCAGTAATCGCACATGTACAAAGCACTCGTCAAACCTGCCCTCTTCACCCTCGACGCCGAGCGCGCCCACCATTTGGTTTTCGACAACCTGCGGCGGGCGGCCCGCGTGCCGGGGACCAAGGCCATGCTCCGGGCTATGTACGATTTTCAGCACCCGAGTTTGGCCCGGGAGGTATTGGGGCTGAAATTTCCGAACCCGGTGGGGTTGGCGGCGGGGCTTGATAAAAACGCGGCCCTGACCGATGAACTGGCTACGCTGGGCTTCGGCTTTGTGGAAATCGGGACGGTGACGCCCCGGCCGCAGGCCGGCAACCCGCAGCCGCGCTTGTTCCGCCTGCCGCAGGACGAGGCCTTGGTCAACCGCATGGGTTTCAACAACGACGGCGCGGCGGTAGTGGCCGCGCGGCTGGCGCGGCGCCGGAACCGGCAGCTCATCATCGGCGGCAACATTGGCAAGAACAAGGACACGCCCAACGAGCGCGCCGCCGAGGACTACGTGGCCTGTTTTGAAGCCCTGGCCGAGCAAGTCGACTACTTTGTGGTGAACGTGAGCTCGCCCAATACGCCCAACCTGCGCCAGCTGCAGGAGAAAAAACCGCTCATTGAGTTGCTGCAGCAGGTGCAGGAACGGAACCTGAACCGCGCCCGGCCGCGCCCCCTGCTGCTGAAAATAGCCCCGGACCTGACCGATTCGCAGCTGGACGACATCCTCGACATCGCCCGCGAAACCAAGCTCAGCGGGCTGGTTTCCACCAACACCACCATCAGCCGGGAGGGCCTGGCCACGGATGCCGGGCAGGTAGCCGCGCTGGGGGCAGGCGGCCTGAGCGGGCGGCCGCTGCGGGCGCGCGCCACCGAGGTTATCCGCTACCTGCACCGGCGCAGCGAGGGGGCGCTGCCCATCATCGGCGCCGGCGGCATTCACTCCGCGGCCGATGCGCAGGAAAAATTAGCCGCGGGCGCGTCGCTCATTCAGCTTTACACCGGCTTTATCTATGAAGGTCCGGCGCTGGTGAGCCGGATAAATAAGTCGTTGGTGCAAGCCTAGCCGGCAGGCTGTTGTCATTGCCAAAACCTAGCGGGAATGCTCCTGAAACACGGGCTTAATCGCGCCCGGTGGGGCCTTACGAAAACGAAGCAGCCCCTGAAATACCAAGTACTTGAGGGGCTGCTTCGTTTTCGTAAGGCAGTGGCTCAGCCGCCGAGGCGGGCGAAATAAAGAGCCAAAGTTAAGGCCCATTGTGCTTGCGTAGCAATGGCTTACGCGGACTGTGATTTTTTTCGGGGGCGGAAGGATTGACAAAGAGCGCGTGGTTTAGGCCGTTAAGTCGGAAATAAAAGTTGAAAGAGCGGGCCCGAAAAAAAATTAACATTACCAATGAATAGCCCGGCTTAACAATTCCGTAGTTTTGCACCATGCTTCAACCAAAATACCTGTTGATGAAGCGCGGAACCTTGCTCGGCTGGGACCCGCGGGAGGACCGGAAGGTCCTCACCGCCGTCGGTTTTTCCGATTTCGCCGCAGGTGTTTCTGTTATTTTTTCTGCTTGTTGCCCCGCTGCCGTTTCGGATTCCGAAGCGGTTTTTTTATGCCCGTGAAGTTTGGCTGACGCCCACAGCCAGGCGAGGCATGCGGTGTAAGCGCTTTAAGAACAGCTCAACTACCGTTCCTCTTTTTTAATCCCACACTAATCTTCCTCCGCTTCGGTATGGCACGTAAAGACCTCCTCGACATCGCCTCGCTGCACCGTGAGGAAATCGAGTTTTTGCTCGACCAATCCACGTCCTTTAAAAAGCTGTTCACCCGCTCGGTGAAAAAAATCCCGGCGCTGGAGGGCAAGTCGGTGCTCATGCTTTTCTACGAGGCCAGCACGCGCACGCACTCGTCGTTCGAGGTGGCGGCCAAGCGCCTCTCGGCAGAGGTCACGAACTTCAATGTCGACCACTCCTCCATCACCAAGGGCGAGTCGGTGCGCGAGACCATTGAGACGCTCCAGGCCATGCGCACCGACTACATTGTGGTGCGCCACAGCCATTCGGGCCTGCCCGGCATGATTGCCCGCCAAACCACGGCGGCGGTCATCAACGCCGGCGACGGGGCCCACGAGCACCCCACCCAGGCGTTGCTCGACGCTTTCACCATCAAGGAAAAATTTCCCGACCCCCGCGGCAAAAAGGTCCTCATCATCGGCGACATTCTGCACTCCCGCGTGGCGCGCTCCACCAGCACGCTGCTGCAAAAGCTGGGCGTGGAGGTGGCCTACCTCGGGCCGGGCTCGCTGGTGCCCAAGTACGTGCCGGCCACCATTCCGCGCTTCACCGACTACGAGGCGGCCATGGCCTGGGGGCCCGACGTGGTGTACCTGCTTCGCGTGCAGCTGGAACGCCAGGACGTGCAGTTTTTCCCCAGCGTGCGCGAATACCACCGCGTCTACGGCATCACCAATACCCGGCTGGCCGAAATCAGCGACCGGGGCCTCTACATCATGCACCCGGGCCCCGTGAACCGCGGGGTGGAACTGTGCGACGCCGTGATGGACTATGAGCGCAGCCTCATCACCAACCAGGTCGAAAACGGGATTTCCGTGCGCATGGCCGTGCTCGACTGGCTTACGCCGGGCGGGGATTTTCCGCGGCAGGAATCGTATGTCGCCCCGCAGCGCGCCAACTCGACGGTAATTATGCCCTGAACGCCGCGCGGCGACTGACTTCCTTTCTTAACCTTTATTTCCCAGAACCCTAGCGGGTTTACAGCAATTAGCACTTCATGATTCTCCTTCAAAACGCCCGCATCGCCTCCGAAAACTCACCCACTCTGCTCGAGAGCGATGTCCTGATTGCCGAAGGAAAAATTCAGGACATGGGCAGCAAACTGGCCATTCCCGAGGGGGCCCGCGTCATCGACGCGCGCGGTCGCATCCTGATGCCGGGCATGTTCGATGCCCACGTCCACTTCCGCGCTCCCGGCTTTGAGAACAAGGAAACCATCACCACGGGCAGCGAAGCGGCCATCAACGGCGGCGTGACCGGCGTGGTGATGATGCCCAACACCCGCCCGGCCCTCGACTCGGCCTCGGCGGTGGATGCGGTGCTCGAAAACGCGCGCCACCGGGCCCGCATTCCGGTGTACACGTCGGGCTGCGTGACCAAGAACCGCGAGGGCAAGGAGCTGGCCGAAATCGAGGGCATGCGGGAACTCGGGGTGAAAATGCTCACCGACGACGGCGACACCACGGCCGACCCGGCCGTGCTGCTGCGGGCCATGCAGTACGCCACCGAGTTCGGGATGTTTTTTGCCAGCCACTGCGAAGTGCCGGAGCTGGCCGGGCCGCGCGCCCTCAACGAAGGCGTGATGAGCTACCGGCTCGGCATCAAGGGCTCGCCGGCCTGCGCCGAGGAAATCATCATCGACCGCGACATTCGCCTGGCCCGGGCGGCGGGAGCGCACGTGCACATTCAGCACGTGTCGAGCAAACTGGGCATGGAAACCATCCGCTGGTGGAAGTCGCGCGGCGACGTGAAGGTGACGGCCGAAGTGGCCCCGCACCACCTGCTGTTCACCGACGAGCACATCGGCGACTACGACACGAACTACAAGATGAACCCGCCGCTGCGCACGCAGGCCGATTGTGATGCGCTGCTCGAAGGCCTTAAAGAAGGCGTCTTCGACCTCATTGCCACCGACCACGCGCCGCACACGCCGTTCGAGAAAGCGCAGGATTTCGTCAGCGCGCCCAACGGCATTACCGGCCTCGACACGGCCCTGGTGTCGCTTTATCACCATTTTGTCGAGCCCGGTAAATTCGACTGGGACTTGGTGGTGAAGCGCTATTCAGCGGAGTCCCGCCGCCTGATGGGCCTGCCGGTGGCCGCCATCGAAGTGGGCCAACCCGCCGACTGCCTCTTGTTCGATACCGAAGCGGAAACCACCTTCACGAAGGATTTCATGAAATCTAAATCCCAGAACACACCCTTCATCGACCAGACACTGAAAGGCCGGGTAGATATGGTGATTCTGGGGACGGAGGTTCTGTTGGAGCGCTAAGGGTAACCTCACCCCCGGCCCCTCTCCAATAGAGAGGAGAGCCACGACTGCGCGGACGTCTGCACTCGTTCGGCTCCCCTCTCCGCGGGAGAGGGGCCGGGGGTGAAGTTGAACGGAACCGGCTCCCGAACGAGGGTTCGTCGCCACGCCCGAAATCAAGTTTATCCGAATACCCGGGGATGCCCGGCCCCTTTTACAAGGAACACCATGAGTACCTCCACTAATAACCCCAGTCCCAACGCCACCGCCGAAACGCCCTTAATCGGCGTGGTGATGGGCTCCAGCAGCGACTGGGACACCATGCAGCACGCCGTGCAGATACTCACGCAATTTGGCGTGGCCCACGAAGCGCGCGTGGTGTCGGCCCACCGCATGCCCGACGACTTGTTTGCCTACGCTGAGCAAGCCGGGCCGCGCGGCCTGCAGGCCATCATTGCCGGCGCGGGTGGGGCTGCCCACCTGCCGGGCATGCTGGCCGCCAAAACCACGGTGCCCGTACTGGGGGTGCCCGTGGCCAGCCGCCATTTGCAGGGAGTCGACTCATTGCACAGCATCGTGCAGATGCCCAAGGGCGTGCCCGTGGCCACGTTTGCCATTGGCACGGCCGGGGCGGCCAATGCCGCGCTGTTCGCAGTCAGCCAGTTGGCCCTGCACGACCCGGGCCTGGCAACGAAGCTGCAGGCATTTCGCGCCGAACAAACCGAGGCCGCTCGCGCCATGACGCTGCCGGTATGAATGACGAAATGCACATTGCCGCGATGACCCCGGTTTTTCCGGGCAGTGTAGACGCTGCGGGCCGGCCGGCTACCCTAGGGGTGCTGGGGGGCGGCCAGTTAGGCCGCATGTTTGTGCACGCCGCCCAGCGCCTGGGCTACTTCACTGCCGTGCTGGAGCCTGACGCGCAAAGCCCGGCCGGGCTGGTGAGCCATCACCACATCCAGACCGACTACGACGACCCGACCGGGCTGGCGCAGTTGGCCGAACTGTGCCAGGCCATCACCACTGAGTTTGAAAACGTGCCCGCCCAGGCCCTGCAAACACTGGCCAACACCCGCCCCGTGGCGCCGGGCGCGGCCGTGGTGGGCATAGCCCAAGACCGCATCGAAGAGAAAGCTCACTTTGTGGCCTGTGCCGATGCATCGGGAGTGACCTGTGCGCCCTATGCGGTGATTCAAACCCCAGCTCAGCTGCAGGCAGTCCTGGACGAGCGCACCGACTTGCTGCCCGGCATCCTGAAAACCGCGCGCCTGGGTTACGACGGCAAGGGCCAGGTGCGCGTTAGGACCGCCGAGGACCTTGCGGCCGCCTGGGTAGAGCTGGGCGGCGTGGCCTGTGTGCTGGAGAAGATGCTGCCGCTCACCGCCGAGTGTTCGGTGCTGGTGGGGCGGGGCTGGGACGGGCAGGTTGTGAGCTTTGCCCCGCAGCGTAATGTGCACGTCGAGGGCATTTTGGCCGTGACGCACGCCTACGAAGGCAACATGCCGCCTGCCCTGGCCACCAGAGCCCGCGACGCGGCCGTGGCCATCGCGCAGCAACTCGGCTATGTTGGGGTGCTGTGCGTGGAGTTTTTTGTGGTGGCCGATGGCAGTGCGCACGGTGGCCTGGTAGTGAATGAGATGGCCCCGCGACCGCACAACAGCGGCCACTACACCCTGGACGCCTGCGACGCCTCGCAGTTTGACCTGCAGGTGCACGCCATGGCGGGCCTGCCCTTGCCGCAGCCGCGCCAGCATTCGCCGGCTATCATGCTGAACCTGCTGGGCGAGGTGTGGTTTGACGCCAGCGGCCAGCGGCGTGAGCCGGACTGGTCAGCCGTGTTGCGCCTGCCGGGCACGCACCTGCACCTGTATGGCAAGCTGGACGCGCGCGCCGGCCGCAAGATGGGCCACCTGACCATCACCGGCCCAGACGTCGCCGGTGTGAAAGCGGTGGCGCGGCAGGCCGCTGATTTGCTCGGCTTGCCAGGGCTGGACGTTGGCTAGGGGCTCTTGCTCACTGGCCAGCCGCGCTTTAGCGCCTCTTTTTCGCTGCCCTTGTTCATCAAATGAGCGAATTTGGAGTGGCCCGCAAGAGCTCATAAGACGAGTCAGGGAATTGACCGTTTCGGTGAACGGGATTTCCAAAGCTGGGGCGTTACCTTGGGCGCATGAAAAAGCTTCTTATTCTGAGTGCGTGCCTGTTGGCCCTGTGGGCATCTCCCATGCCTGCGCTGGCCGGCGAGCCGAGCGTGGTGGTCGTGCGGATTGTGGACGGCGGCGGCCAGGTGTTTGTCACGCTGGCGGGCCCACATGGGCGCAAGGAGGAATTTACCTTCAAAAAAGAATCCGACAAAGCCGACGGCGCACTGTTTGGCGCTATGCACGCGGCCACGCAAGGGTATCAACGCGTGCTGGAAAAGCTTTACCGCGAGGGGTACGAATTGAAAAGCACTGTTCCCAGCAGCGCTACGGCGACAAACCCCTTCACCACATTGGTCTTTGTGAAGCCGGGGTAGCCGGTTGGCGCGGCCTGTGGGCCACCGGGGTGGAAATGCACCCGTGTGCTTCTCTTCGAAGTTTCCTTTTGCCCACAGGACTTTTCCGGCTGACGTAAAAATGCTTTCCTAAGTTTCTAAGCATAGGCAGCCGCTTCTGCAAAAGAAGCTCTGGCGGATGGTGTTGGTGACTACCCCAGCGCCTCCGTCAGTGCCTCTTTCACGCGGCGCAACTCCCCGTCGCCCATAGCGGTGCCGCTGGGCAGGCACAGGCCTCTTTCAAATAAATCGGCGCACACGGCACCGCCGTACACGGGCGCGTCGGCGAAGAGGGGCTGCAGGTGCAGGGGTTTCCAGAGCGGCCGGCTCTCGATGTTGCGGGTTTCGAGGTGCAGGCGCAGGGTTTCGGGTGTGAGGGCGCGGCCTGGTGCGCCGTCGGCGGTTGGGTCGACGGGGTTTATTAGAATGGTGGTGAGCCAGCGGTTGGAGCGGCTGTCAGCCGCCTCCGGCGCCGGGGCCACCGTGATGCCGGGTAGTGCCGCGAGGTGCTCGCGGTACCAAGCAAAGATTTCGCGGCGGCGCTTCACCCGGTCGGGCAGCAGCTCCATCTGGCCGCGGCCGATGCCGGCGAGGATGTTGCTCAGGCGGTAGTTGTAACCCAGCTGCGAGTGCTGGTAGTGGGGCGCGTCGTCCTTGGCCTGGGTGGCCAGGAAGCGGGCCCGCTCGGCCAGGGCGCGGTCGTAGGTGACGAGGGCGCCGCCGCCGCTGGTAGTCAGAATCTTGTTGCCATTGAACGAGAACACGCCCACCCGCCCGAAGCCGCCCAGCGGCTGCTGCTGCCACTCCGAACCCAGGGCTTCGGCGGCATCTTCGAGGATGGGAATGTCGAATTCCTTCGTCAAAGCCAGGATTTCGGGAAGCTTGGCGGGCATGCCGTACAGGTGCACCAGGATAAGGGCTTTGGGCTTTTTACCTTTCGCAATGCGGTCCATAATGGCTTCGCGCAGGCGCTCGGGGCACAGGTTCCAGGTGTCGGGCTCGCTGTCGATGAAAACGGGCGTGGCCCCCAGGTACACCACCGGATTGGCCGTGGCCACAAAGGTGAAGGAGGGGCACAGCACCTCATCGCCCGGCCCCACGCCCAGCAAAATCAGCCCCAGGTGAATAGCCGCTGTGCCTGAACTCAGCGCCACGCAATAGGGCACGCCCGTGGCCGCGCAGATGTCGGCCTCAAACCCCGCCAGGTTGGGCCCGGCCGGCGCCACCCAGTTGTCCTCAATGGCCTTGTGCACGTAGTTGAGTTCGTGCCGGCCGAGGTGGGGCGGGGAAAGGTAGAGACGGTCGTAATCCTGGCTGCGCATTTTAGGAAGTGTTGAATGTAGAGGGTTGAATGTTGAGTCGGAGAAGAAGCTGGTAGCTGGTTCACCCTTTATGATTCAACACTTAAATAAGAGAACGAGGGAGCAGAAAGGCGGCGGAATTAATTCAACACTCAACATTCAACCCTCAACACTCCCGATTGCTTTGGCCGGCACGCCTACGGCCGTGACGCCGGCCGGCAGGTCGCGCACCACCACGGCGCCAGCGCCCACAATGCTGCCCGCACCTACGGCCACGCTCTGAATCACGGTGGCGTTGGCGCCCAGGTAGCAGCCAGTGCCCAACTGCACCGCGCCGCTCACGTTGGCGTGGGGCATCAGAGAACAGAAATCGGCCAGCACGGCATCGTGGCCCACAGTGCAGCCCAGGTTGAGCAGCACGAAGCGGCCCAGCGAAATATCACAAGTCAACAGGCAGCCTTGCTGGATGATGCAACCTTCGCCCAGCGTGATGCGCTGGTAGGCAGTGGGTTCTACCTGAGGGTGCACCAGAGGCGGGAAAGTGAGCTTATCGGAGGTAAGGCGGCCCACCACGGCGGCCCGGCCAGCCGAGCTGCCCACGGCCACGGCCACGGCCAGCGGCTCGGCGGTAGCGTTGAGGTCGGCGGCGGTGCCGAGGTAGGGGAGGCCGGCCACGGTGGGCGTGGCCGGCGGCTGGTCGTCGTAGAAGCCGCGCACGTCCCAGGTGGGGTGGCGGGCGTTGAGCTGCCGCAGCAGCAGCAGCACTTCGCGGCCCAGCCCGCCTGCCCCGAAAATGACAAGCGGCGCGCCGGCTTCTTCGGCTTCGTATTCAGAAAAAAACAGAGAGGTCATGGGCATCATCTACGGAGAAACGGATGGGGGCGGCGTGCCCCGGAAGGGTATGGTAGTGGCCTGCCCGGGCGCCGTGATGCCGCTGCCGCGCAGCACGCGCCCAGCGGTGCGCCACAAGATGGCCAGGTCCAGGCGCCAGCTCAGGTGGTCGACGTACCACACGTCGAAGGCAAATTTTTCTTCCCAGCCGATGGCGTTGCGGCCGTTCACTTGCGCCCAGCCGGTGAGGCCGGGCCGCACCTCGTGGCGGCGGGCCTGGGTAGGCGAGTACAGCGGCAGGTACTCGGGCAGCAGCGGGCGCGGGCCCACCAGGCTCAGGTCGCCGCGCACGATGTTCCAGAGCTGGGGCAGCTCATCGAGCGAGGTGGCGCGCAGCGAGCGGCCCAACCGCGTCAGGCGCTCGGCATCGGGCCGGAGCTGGCCGATGGCGTCGCGCGCGTCGGTCATGGTTTGGAGCTTGTAGAGCGTGAATAGCCGCCCGTGCCAGCCCGGCCGCACCTGCCGAAACAGCCAGCGCCCGCGGTTCTGGGCCGCGGCCAGGGCCGCCGCGCCCGCCAGCAGCGGCAGCGTGAGCAGCAGCAGCGGCCCGGCCAGCGCCAGGTCGAGCAGGCGCTTGCCGTGGCGGACGTAGAAGGAGTTTTGAATGTTGAGGGTTGAATGTTGAGTTGCCTCAGCCATAAACAAAGGTAGGACTCGGTACTTTGCTGGCTGAAAGTAGGGAGAGCGTTGAGCCACTCAAATTCAACTCAACATTCAACCCTCAAAACTCAACCCTTCAAGGATGCTCGTCTTTCCCAACGCCAAGCTCAACCTCGGCCTCTACGTCACCCAGCGCCGGCCCGACGGCTTCCACACCCTCGAGTCCGTCTTCGTGCCCCTGCCCTGGACCGATGCGCTGGAGATTTTGCCTGCCGCGCCTGGCCAGCCCACCAGCATCACGCTCACCGGCCGCCCCATCCCCGGCGACCCAGCCAGCAACCTTTGCGTGCGGGCCTACGAGCTGCTGCAGGCCGATTTGCCGCAGCTGCCGCCGGTGCAGCTGTATCTGCATAAGATTGTGCCCATCGGCGCCGGCCTGGGCGGCGGCTCGGCCGATGCCGCCTTTGCCCTGAAGGCAGCGAATGACCTGTTTGGCTTGAATTTAACAGCCGAAGCCCTCGAAAGCTACGCCCGCCGACTGGGCTCCGACTGTGCTTTTTTCATTCGCAACAAGCCCGTGCTGGCCGTGGAAAAGGGCGACGTATTCGAGGAAATCGACCTGACGCTGACCGGTACGAGCTGCGTGGTGGTATATCCCAATCTGCACATCAGCACGGCCGAGGCATACATTCGGATTGTGCCGCAGGCGCCTAAGTTTCCGCTGCGCGAAGCTCTGGCCCAACCCATGAGCACCTGGCGCGAAACCGTCAGCAACGATTTCGAAACGGCCCTGACGCCCGCGCACCCGGTGCTGGCGGAAATTAAAAAGCAGCTTTACGAAGCCGGGGCCACTTATGCGAGCTTGTCGGGTTCGGGCTCGGCGGTGTACGGGCTCTGGGAAGCTGGGGAGCCGGCGGCTACGGTGTGGCCGCCTGAATATGCAGTATGGCAAGGCGTGCTGTAGAACGAGTACCCCGAAGCTCCTGCTTCGGGGTACTCGTTCTGCTTACACCGGCATTGCCGGCTCCAAATCCGGTTCCTTGTCCTTCATTAGCCGGGCCACCAGCGGGTGAATGAGCACGCTGAGAACAATGAGCAGCGTACCGATGTAAAACCCCGTGCTCATGCGCTCGCCGTTGAACTGCGGCGCGTGCAACAAGCCCTTGGTGTGTAGCCAATAGATGCCGGCCGCCATGCCGATGCCATACACCGGCTCCAGGTTGATGGTCAGGTTTACGGCGAAAGGGGAGATGCGCTTCATCAATTCTACCGAAGTGGAGAAGGCATACACTGTGCACACGCCGGCCAGCAAACCCAGCCACAGCCAGTCGTAGCCGTGCCAGGCCAGCTGCAGGCCCCGGCCCTGCGTGAAATAGCGGCTGTAGACGGGGAAGAACAGCGCGATGCTCAGGCAGGCACCCAGCATCTCATAAAACGTGAGCCGCAGCGGCGGATGCTGCTTAACCAACTTGGAGTTTAGCACGCTAAACAGCGCTGACAAGCCGGCCGACAGCACTGCCACGCCCAAGCCCAATAGTTGGTCCAGTTCGGCCTGGCTCACCAAGTACAACCCCGCCATTGTAATCAACCCGAGGCCCACCTCGTAGCCGCGCACCCGGCGCCAGAGCAGCAGCGGCTCCAGCAGCGAGGTCCACAAGGCCAGCGTGGCTAGTCCGGCCAAACACACGCTTACCGACGACAGCCGCGCCGCCAGAAAAAAGGTAATCCAGTGCGTGGCCACCAGCGCGCCCACTGCCAGCAGCCGCAGCGCCTGGCCTGCCGGGATGCGCCAGGGCATGCGCCGGGCCACCAGCAGCACCGCCAGCCCCGTGGACGCCAGCAGCGTGCGCCAAAACACCAGCTCCACCGATGGCAAGCTCAGCAGCTTGCCTAAAATGGCCGTGAAGCCCCACAGGAGCACAATGAAATGAAGCTTGAGGTAGTCTCTTAGCAAGGGTATAAGGGTAGGAGGGTGTGGGGGTATGAGGAATGAGATAGGTCGAAGGAAAAAGCAACTCATACCCTCCTACCCCCACACCCTCATACCCTAAATTACTTCGGCACAAACCGGTACAGCGCCAGGCCGATGACGCTGAACACCGTGGTGGGTACCCAGGCCGCTATCAGTGGCGATAGGCTGCCCACCTGCGCCAGGTTGCGGCTGAGCATCACGAAAATGATGAAAATAAAGGCCAGCACGAAGCCCAGCGCAATCTGCCCGCCCACGCCGGCGCGCGACTTGCGCGCGCTCAGGATGACGCCAATCAGGGTGAGCACCACGATGGCGAAGGGGTAAGAATACCGCTCGTATTTGTCGCTGAGGTAAATCTGCGTGTCATCGGCCCCGCGCTCTATCTTGGTGCGGATGAAGGCGTTGAGCTCCGGCAGGGTGAGGGTTTCGGCAATCTTGTAGTTGCTGGCGAAGTCCTTGGGGAATAGGTTCAGCGTGGTGTCGCGGGCCGGTATAGTTTGCAGCGTCTCGTCCTGCGCGCCGCGGAAGGTGCGCACCAGCTGCGGCGACAAATGCCACACGTGCTTCGTCGAATCCCAGTTGATGGCGTCGGCCGTCATGCGGCGGCGCAGGATGGTGCCGTCCACGGTTTCGAGCGCAAAACGAAAGCCCACGTTGCTCGTGTTGTCGTAGCTTTCCATGTACACGTAGCTTTTCGGGCCAATCTTGATGTGCACGTTGCGCCCCTGAAACCGGTACGGCAGCTTAATGTAGGCCCGCTCGAACGCCACGCGCGACTTGCTGCCCACCGGCAGCACCCAGCCAATCAGCCCAAATATCAGCAGCCCCACCACCGAGCCGCCCAGCGCATACGGCAGCATCAGCCGCTTAAAGCTCACCCCACTGGCCAGAATGGCCACAATCTCCGTGCGCGCCGCCAACTGCGCCGTCACAAATACCACCGCGATAAAGATGGTAATCGGCGAGAGCAGGTTGGCGAAATACGGAAACAGGTAGATGTAATAGCCGAAAATAATTTGCCCCATCGACAAATTATGCTGGATAAAGTCGTCGTTTTTCTCCGTGAAATCAATCACGCAAATCACCGACACGAGAATCACCACCGAGAAGAAAAACGCGGCCAGAAACTTCTTGATGATGTATTTGTCGAGGATATTCATTCCAAAATAATGTTGAGTTTTGAGGGTTGAGTTTTGAATGAGGTAATTGAGAAAAACAGCACTCAACATTTAAAACTCAACATTCAACACTTTCTACAAGCGCGTCATCACCTGCTTCACCATGCGCTCTTTCCAGGGGCCAAACGTGCCGGCCAGGATTTCCTTGCGGGCTTCCTTCACCAGCCACAGGTAAAAGGCCAGGTTGTGGGCCGAGGCAATTTGCGGGCCCAGCATCTCCTTGCTCTGGAACAGGTGGCGCACATAGGAGCGGCTGTAGAACGTGCTGGCGTGCCCGCCCAGTTCGGGGTCGAGGGGCGCGAAGTCCATTTCCCACTTCTTGTTGGTGATGTTCACGATGCCCTGCGTGGTGAACAGCATGCCGTTGCGGGCGTTGCGGGTCGGCATCACGCAGTCGAACATGTCCACGCCCAGCGCAATGTTTTCCAGGATATTGGCCGGCGTGCCCACGCCCATCAGGTAGCGCGGCTTGTCTTTGGGCAGGATGTCGCACACCAGTTCGGTCATCTCGTACATCAGCTCGGCCGGCTCGCCCACGCTCAGCCCGCCAATGGCGTTGCCCGCCCGGCCCTGCTCGGCAATAAACTCGGCCGACTTCACCCGCAAATCCTTAAAGGTGCTGCCCTGCACAATGGGGAAAAGGTTCTGCTCGTAGCCGTAGAGGCCCTCGGTGCTGTCGAAACGCTGGATGCAGCGCTTCAGCCAGCGGTGCGTCATGTCGAGCGAACGGGCGGCATAGTCGTACTCGCAGGGCCAGGGCGTGCACTCGTCAAACGCCATAATAATGTCGGCCCCGATGACGCGCTGAATGTCCATCACGCCCTCGGGTGAGAACAAATGCTGGCTGCCGTCCACGTGCGAGCGGAATTTCACGCCCTCCTCCTTAATCTTCCGGGTGTTGCTCAGCGAGTACACCTGGTAGCCGCCTGAGTCGGTGAGAATGGGCCGGTCCCAGCCGTTGAACTGGTGCAGGCCACCGGCCGCCTTCAGCACATCCAGCCCCGGCCGCAGGTAAAGGTGGTAGGTGTTGCCAAGAATAATCTGGGCGTTGATGTCCGTTTTCAGAGTTTGCTGCGACACTGCCTTCACGGTGCCGGCCGTGCCCACGGGCATGAAAATGGGCGTTTCAATGGTGCCGTGGGCCGTTTCGAGGCGGCCGGCGCGGGCTTTGGTGGCGGAATCCTGGGCGAGAAGGTCGAAGGTCATGCTATGTTGAACGGTCATTGGTTGTCTGTCATCCTGAGCGCAGCGAAGGACCTTCTCACTGCCGAACGGCTTGCAGTAATCAACCGACACAAACGTGAGAAGGTCCTTCGCTGCGTTCAGGATGACAGACGCACACAACTAAAGCGCAAAGATACCCCGGCCGCCCGGCGTCCCGTACTTTTGCGGGTCCATTCACGCCGCCGTTCCCTTGCCGATACCCGTACCCACTTCCCCGTTTTTCTGGCTGCTGCTGGCATGCGTGGTAGTGCAGCTTTTTTACGCCGCTTATTATTTCTGGCCCTTCGCCCAGCGCCCCCTCGAAGCCCCCGCCGACGCGCCCGGGCCCGATGCGGAGCCCGTTTCCATCGTGGTCTGCGCCCACAACGAGCTCGACAACCTGCGCCGCCTCATGCCGCTGCTGCTGCAGCAAGACTACCCCGCCGGCTTCGAAATCGTCCTCATCGACGACCGCAGCGACGACGATACCTACCTCTACGCCCAGCAGCTCACCCAGTATTACCACGAAAAAGTGCGCCTCGTGAGCGTGGCCCGCACCCCGCGCGGCTTCGCTCCCAAGAAATACGCCCTCACGCTCGGCGTCAAAACCACCCGCTACGCTCGCCTGCTCTTCACCGACGCCGACTGTATTCCGGCTACTAACCAGTGGCTGCGCCTCATGCAGCGCGGCTTTGCGCAGGGCAGTGGGGCCGACGTGGTGCTGGGTTTTTCGGCCTACACCCAGGCGCCCGGCTTCCTCAACCAGCTCATTCGCTACGAAACGCTGCTCACCGGCGCGCAGTACCTCAGCTTTGCCTGGCGCGGCCGGCCCTACATGGGCGTGGGCCGCAACCTGGCCTACACCCGCGCCTGCTTCAACGCCACCAAGGGCTACGCCTCGCACATGCGCCTGCTTTCCGGCGACGACGACCTGCTGGTGCAGGACGCCGTGCGCTACGGCCAGCGCGTGGCCGTGGTGGCCGACCCCAGCGCCCACACCCTGAGCGAACCCGCCGCCACTTGGCGCGCCTGGTGGCGCCAGAAACGCCGGCACCTCTCTGCCGGCCGGGCCTACCGGCTGCCCGACCGTCTGCGCATCGGCACGTTTATGCTGGCCAATATGTTGTTCTATTTGGCCACCGCCGCGCTAGCATTTTCCCCAAACAATTGGGTACCTTTGGCGGTGGTATGGGTTCTCCGGACTTTGTTCGTGAGCGCCGTGTATGCCCGTCTGAGCCGCCGGCTCGGGCAGCCCGTAATCGTCGGGCTCCTGCCGGTGCTCGACGTGGTTTATTTTTTTCAATACCTGGCCCTGGGAATCTCGCTGTTCCTCAACCGCACCCTTCGATGGAAGTAAACAACCAAGACATTCAAAAGCAGTTCTCAGCCAAAGCCAAGCACGACTTCAAGCTGATTCGCGCCGCCGTGGACCACGGCGACGAGAAAGCTTACGCCGAGCTGATGCACATCTACAAGAAGCCCGTGTACCACGTGGTGCTCAAGATGGTGCGCAACCAGGACGACGCCGAGGACCTCACCATCGAAGCCTTCGCCAAGGCCTTCAAGAACCTGCACAAGTTCAACCCCGAGTATGCATTTAGTACTTGGTTGTTCCGCATTGCCACCAACAACTGCATCGACTTTATTCGCAAGAATAAAATCAAAACCATGTCGATTGACTCGGCCATTAAGGTCGACAACGGCGATGAAATCACCATCGATTTCCGCGACAACGACCTGAACCCGGCCGAGCACGCCGTGCGCAACCAGAAAATCGAAATCATGCGCCACGTGGTGTCGCGCCTGCCCGATAAGTACCAGCGCCTCGTTTCGCTGCGCTATTTCGATGAGCTCAGCTACGAAGAAATCGCCACCGAGCTCAAAGCCCCCCTCGGCACCGTGAAAGCCCAGCTGCACCGCGCCCGCGAGCTGCTCTATGACATGGTGAAGCACACCAAGCAGATTATTTAATCATAAAAAAGCCCCGCTGCGAGTCGGGGCTTTTTTGTTGGTGTTAGGAATCGGATGGCGCGAGTACCCCGAAGCTCCTGCTTCGGCCCGTTGAACGATGCAGACGCGAGCCGAAGCAGGAGCTTCGGGGTACTCGTGCCATCCGGCGCGCGCCGTGCACCTTTGCACCCATGAATCTTTTGCAGCACCACTTCCCCGCGCTCACGCCCCGGCAGCTCCAGCTTTTCCAGCAGCTCGAAACCGAATTCCGGGCCACCAACGAAGCCATCAACCTCGTGTCGCGTACCGACATGGACAATTTCGTGGAGCGCCACGTGCTGCACTCGCTGGGCATCGCCAAGGTCGTTCAATTCCCTAAAGGCAGCGCCGTACTGGATGTGGGTACCGGCGGCGGCCTGCCCGGCCTGCCGCTGGCCATCATGTTCCCCGAAGTTCATTTTCACTTGGTGGACAGCATCGGCAAGAAAATCCGCGCCGTGCAGTTCATGGCCGCTGCCTTGGGCCTCGACAACGTGACGGCCGAGCAAACCCGCGCCGAGCAGGTGCGCCAGAAGTTTGACTACGTGGTGAGCCGCGCCGTGGCCCGCCTCGCCACCTTCCACCCCTGGATTGCCCACCGCTTCAAGCCCCAGGGCGCAGCGGGCTCAGGCCTGTATTATCTCAAAGGCGGCGACCTGGCAGAAGAAATTGCCGAGTCAGGTTTAAAGGCGAAAGTGACGGATTTGAGCGATTTTTACCAGGAGGAATTTTTCGAAACGAAGAAGGTCGTTTTCGTGCCTGCCAAGTAGGGGAGGGGCCTTGGTAGGCGGCTGTCATTGCGAGGCGGAGCCGAAGCAATCCGTCCTGTTCTCAGCGACTAGCCCCATAATGTGATAAAGCCCCGGTACTGCGCAGTGCCGGGGCTTTCTGGTAAAAGAATATGTCTGGGTTTGATAGGATAGATTGCTTCGCTCCGCTCGCAATGACAGACGAAAACATTAATTACCCCGGTACCTCGGCCGTAAGAAATTCTACCGCGCGGCGCTCTGAATAATATTCCCCGTTGCTCTCCGCAAAGCCCACGTGCCCACCTGCGGCCGGTGTTTCCAGAAACACATAAGGCGACTGCGCCGCTACCTCCCGCGGAAAGCAAGAAGCCGGCAGAAACGGGTCGTTTTGCGCATTTACCAGCAGCGTGGGCACTCGGATGCCGCTCAGGTAGCGGCCCGAACTGGCATATTGGTAATAGGCATCGGCCGAGTCGAAGCCGTGCATGGGCGCGGTGTATTTGTCGTCGAACTGCGGAAAATTGCGGAGCGCCTCCAACCCCTCTAAATCGACTTCGCCTGGGTTCTGGGCGGCTTTGTCTCTGATTTTCTGGCGCAGCGATTTCAGAAAGCGCCGCATGTATACCTGATTTTGGGGCCGGCCGATGTGCATAGAACTGGCCCGCAAATCTGTCGGTACCGAAAATACGGCTGCCCGCTCTACTTCGCCAGGCACGCGATTAGCATCTTCGCCCAGGTACTTCAAGGTCACGTTGCCGCCCGCGCTGAAGCCCAGCAGGTAGGCCCGGTGGTAGCGGTCGGTGGCCAAGGCGTGGCGCAGCACCGTGTCGAGGTCCTCGGTGTCGCCGAGGTGGTAGGAGCGGAGCAGGCGGTTCATTTCGCCGCCGCAGCTGCGGTAGTTCCACGCCAGCGCATCGAAGCCGGCTTGGTTGAGGGCGCGCACCATGCCGCGCACGTAAGGCCGCGAAGCGTCGCCCTCCAAGCCGTGCGACACGATGGCGAGGCCGTCGGTGGGGCGCATCTCGGGCAGGCGGCTCCAGTCTAAGTCCAGGAAGTCGCCATCGGGTAGCTCCAAACGCTCGCGTTGGTAGGTCACGTCGGGCACGGTGCGCCATAGGCTAGGCACAATGGTTTGCAAATGGCCGTTGAATTGATAGAACGGCGGCTGGTAGTGCGAATGCGCAACGAGGGGCATGGCGCAAATAACATAAAAGCGTTGTGAGGACGCGATGGGTAAAAAAGGCCTTGCTAAAGAGGTACAGGGTAAGGCTGAGGTGGTCTAGTTACGCTGGACAGTTTAGGGCACTAAATTTAAGAAGCTGTTGATGAGTGTGATACGGTGTCTGGTAGTCGATGCTGGAATGCAGGCGCTCGTGATTGTAGTAGTGAAAATAGGCAGCGGCGCTGGCTTGGGCGTCGGCTAGGTCGGCGAAAACGGGCCGCTCGCGGACTTCGAGCACCTCCGTTTTGAAGCGCGACCACAAACTCTCTGCCTGCGCATTATCGTAGCAGTCACCCCGGCGGCTCTGTGAGCGTAGCGCCTGGTGGTCGTGCAGCAGCTTGCGGTAGGCGTTGCCGCAGTACTGCCCGCCCCGGTCGGCGTGGACGACGAGGTCCGACGTGGGCGGCTGCGACCAAAAGGCTCACTGTAAGGCCCTGGTCACCAGTTCTTCGGGCATGGTAGCCCCGACCTGCCAGCCCACTACTTGCTTACTGGCCATGTCCTGAAAAGAGCACAGGTAGGCCCAGTCGCCGTTGGCCAACGGCAGGTAGGTGATATCGCTGACCCAGACCCGGTTGGCCTGGGTCGGCTTGAGCTGGTCGAGCAGGCGGTTCGGCGCGCAGCGCAGCCCGTGGGTCGAGTCCGTGGTGCGCGGGGTAAAGGCCTTGGGTTGCAGCGCATGCAGGCTCCGGCGGCGCATGGCGGTGCGTAGCCGCTGCCGCCCCACGCGGTAGCCCTTGCGGCGCAGTTTGACGCGCAGCCTGCGCGTCCCATAGCAGCGCTTATGCACTCCAAACGCCTTGACCAGGGCAGTTTCCCAAGCCGGCTCTCGCTGGGCTACCTTTTGGTGTTGCGCTTGTTGCCACGCGTAGTAACCGCTGGCCGGCACCGCCACCAACTGGCAGAGCAGGCGCACGGGATAATGGTCGCGTTGCGCCTCGATGAAACGGTAGCGGCTCATTGGTCCGGTGTCTGTGAGAGCCTGCGCGTAAAGCAGGCGCTGGCAATGGCTTTTTTTAAAATTTCCAGTTCCTAAGCCTGCCGCCGATTGGCGGCGCGCAGTTGGCGCAACTCAGCCGCCGTGGCCGGGTCCAACTCCGCCCCGCGGGCAGCCGCCACCGGCGTAAGCGCTTCCTTTTGCCACTTATAAATGCGTTTGGGGTCGATATTCAGGGCGCGCGCCGCGGCCTGTGTCGAGCGGCTTTCACTGGCCAAGCGCAGGGCCTCGGCCCGGAAGGCAGCATCATAGCGCCGACGTTTGGTAGGTGGGGGCTGTCTTTCATGACGTTCGAAAGATAAGACCCTATTCTGTCCACAATTACCCGACCACCTCAGCCTTGCTCTTTCGACTACCCCGTCCAGTTCTGAGATGTTTTAGCTAAGCAAAACATGGTCAAGAACTCATTTGAAGACAGGTTTTGAAGGGGGTGGGGCGAGGTAGCCCACGCCTGAGTGGCGTTGCTGCTATGCATCGGGCATAGGCGACATGGTGGCTGACTTAGGACAGTCTCTTGAAGCAACTCCAAAACGATTAAGCTAAGACGCTGCCTTAGCAATTGCCGAGCCAGCTTATGCTTTTGAGGTGGATAGCCGAAGGCGAACATAGATGCGTCACCCGGTGATGCATAGCAGTAAGTTCTATCAAAAAAAACGATAATCCCATCGAAAGTTGAAATTGTTATATAATTATTCTACGATTTTTTATTTATTATATGATTATTATTATAATATTCACAATAAGTATTGTAATATAACAAATAATTTAATACATTTGTTTCATCAAAAATCACAATCAATTCACCCCGCAGCACAATCATAAAATTATGAAGACGCTTAACACACTCACTTTGGTAGCTTTGGTTACCGGCTCTTTTCTTGCTTCTTCCTGCGAGAAAACCTCTGATTCAGTTGCTCCTCTGTCAGCAACCAGCGTGGCAAAAGATGCTCGTCCTGAAACTTTCTATCCCAATGGTGTAGTAGGTCAGTCATACGAACATGGGGCCATTGCAACGGGGCTCAACGGCTACCCGAATGCTTGGTTGGAACTGACCAAAGTTCAGGGCACTGGCAAAGGGTCAATGCATGTATATAAAGGTACTCTTGCCGCAGGAACCTTCCCTGTAGGTGGGTATGCTACGCCTTATACCAGCACATTCCCTTATGGTGCTCATGTATATGAAAGCGTTGCTACACTTGATGCCAGTGGCAAAATGGTAGTGAAACAGTACGTTAGCAAAGACCAATATTAGTATCCTGGCGCTACTGTCCGGAAATAAAGGAGCTGCCTAAATCAGTTCAGGTTGCTAAAACTGCTCGTTCTATCTGACCCTTGACTGGCCGGAATGACGTAAGAACCCCGCTCAGATTTTCTGACGGGGTTTTTTTCTTGACTGCGAACTCGATTGGACCTTAGGCAGTCCAGCGCTAAATGCGGATATTCTTCGTTGTAAGGCGTCCGGTTTAAGGTGTGCCGGGCGGCCTTATTTGGTCTTCGGGTAGTATAAACAGGAATTGGTCTTTGAGCAGGCCGTTGGCCCAGATGCCCGGTTGGTGACATTGCCGACTCACAGTTACTATAAGCCGTCGGTAAGGACGAGTCTCTAAGCAAAAGCAGCCGCTAGGCCTATTGGGGCGTGCCCAAGCGGCGCAGAGGGCCACGTGGTCCTCTATACACTCAGCCGCCCACTGGCGGCCCCATTCACGCCCGCCAACGAACAAGACCAGGTCCCCGTCAGCGCATTGGCCTAAGAAGTATCAACAGCTAGGCCTAGCTTAAGCCGTTCAGGGCTACACCGGCCAGGTACCCTCTCTGGCGGCTACCTTCCAAACATCAGCCTGCAAGTGGTCAAACTCGATTACGCTAACGACTGCTTCGTGCGGCTGCCTCGCCGCTTGTTTGCCGAGCGTAACCTACAGTAGGAACGTTCGTCACAAAATCTTTGCTCGCGGCGACGAACGTCTGGCCATCAGTTCGCAATCCCCTCACTTCTCAATTTTTACTTAGATAGCTTTTTGCCAAAGATTGAGGCCTTATGTGGCCCTCTGGTAATTTGAGTTAGCAGCAATTGCTGCCACAAAGGGAAAACACTGCAGCTACCTTTCTGCAATTCATACCGGGTGGGGGTTTCAATATCTTTTTCTTAGGGGTTTGAATTTGTCAGACAGATTCGTACCTTTGCCCTCCCAAACACAGAACTCAAGCATAAAGCTTTAATATATCTCCTGCTCATGGCAAACCATAAGTCGGCCCTCAAACGCATCCGCAGCAACGAAGCCAAGCGCGTGTTGAACCGTTACCAGCACAAATCCACCCGCACCGCTATCAAGAAGCTGCGCACGACAACCGACAAAACGGCTGCTCAGGAGCTGCTGAAGAAGGTGACTTCGATGCTGGACCGTCTGGCCAAGAAGAACATCATCCACAAGAACAAAGCTGCTAACAACAAAAGCAAGCTGACAAAACTCGTTAACGCGCTCTAGTGCGACTACGAGTCTAGGAAGGCCAGACTGCGCCGCCCCAAGGTCTGGTCTTCCGCTCATCACAGAAGCCTCGCTCGGAAACGTGCGGGGCTTCTTGCGTTTCGCTGGGCGCAGTAGTTGGCAAGCCCATTGGAATGTGTACCTTAAGGCACTTTTCCACCGCTAACTGCTCTGAAAGCATGAAACACACCTACCGCTGGCTGCGGCCCCTGCTGACTGCCTCGTTATTAACCTTGGGTTTTGGCGCCCACGCTCAACAGTTTTGGCGGCCGTTTCGGCCGGGGCTGATTTATGCCTTTCGGGAAACCTCGGCTAGCAATGCCAACCTTGTCAATACCCTGCGGGTCGATTCTGCTTTCGCTACAGCCAGTGGCGACTCGGTCTACGCATTCAATAGGTGCCTGAGGTACGCCACCGCCATGCCTGTTCTGGGGGGCTGGGTGAAAAGCCGGAATAATCTGTTAGGGGCCCAGATGCGTTGGCGGCCCGGGCAAGCCAGCTACACGCTGGAAGCTTTGGCCCAACCCAACGTGCAAGTGGCCGTCAGCCTCGAATTGTTTCCCCGAGCGGCCGTGGGCAGCACCTGGAACGCCAGCAGCCAGCCCTTGCGAACGGCCACCGTGGTCAGTCGTAGCTGGCAAACCATCCGCCCGGGCGTGCAGGACACAGTGGTGGTGATTAACGTGGTGGCTTCGGGCACCACGAGCACCATCCGGCTCAGCCGGCGCTACGGCCTGCTGACGGCGCCGCAGTGGCTGGGCGGTGCTACGGGTGTTCCCCTGGAGCAGGCGTATCTGCCGGCTCGGTTTGAGCAATCGATTTATAATCCGTTGCCGCTGTTCGATGTACAGCCAGGCGACGAGTTTGGGTATAACGAGGATTTTTTTATGAGTCTCATCCCGTGCGTCGACCACAAGATGCTGCGGCGCATCCTAACACGGCGGCTGACCGCCGACAGCCTAATCATTACTTACCAGGAGCAGCACCGCAGCCAGAGTTTTGGGTACGCGGGTATTTGCTCCGGAGGGGCGTCAATAAATTATTCCCCCATTACTATCAACCGATGGGCGGTGGCACTGGCGGGCAATCAATGGCAGCCGGGGGGCGCCAGAATGCAATTAGGGGCGTTGCGTTTGCTGACCAACGAATACGTTGCGGGTGGTTCGGGCAGTACTTACGGCTCCTATCTGTTGGTGGGAATGCCCATCAGCGGCGCGGGTGGTAGTACTTGTAGTGCCGAGCGTATCAGCTACACCCCTTACTATTGGCGCAACGCGTCAAATGCAAGCGCGGCCATTTATCAACCCGGAGTAGATTATGCCGCTTGGCAGTATAGCTTTTCGCCTGGTTTCACCACCACACAAGAAGAGCTGCTAGGACTAGTTTACTCGCGCCGCACGGTAAACGGGGGTGTTCGCGTATGCGGTACGCCGCAAGGTTTTGTCAACATGCTGCCCACCCGCGCCGCCCAAGCCGCCGCGCTGGCCACGCTGCACCCCAATCCCGCCACCGAAGCCGCCACGCTCACCCTGGCCCAGCCCGCCCGCGCCGGCCAAACCCTGCGCCTGACCGACGCGCTGGGCCGCACCGTATGGCAGTCCCCCGTGCCCGCCAGCCAAACCGCGCTGACCGTGCCATTGGCCGGACAACCCGCCGGCCTCTACCTGCTACACCTGAGCGGCGGCGAAGGCAGCACCGCCACCTGGAAGCTCACCCACGAATAACTAGACAACAAGAAAAAGCCCCCGCAGCACTGGCTGCGGGGGCTTTTTTATTTATCACGTTGAGCAATTTAAGCAATGCTCACTTTCACCATGTTGGCTTTGCCTTTGTCTTGCAAAGGCATCGAGCCGGTGGTGATGAACACGTCGCCAGCTTCGAGGTGGCCGGTGGTGGTCAGCACGTAGCGGATGTCGGTGATGGTGCTGTCGGTGCTGATGAGGCGGTCGTAGTAAAACGCGCGCACACCCCACACCAGGCTCAGCACCGTGAGCAACGGGCGGTTGTCGGTGAAGATGAAGATGTCGGCTTTGGGACGGTACTTGGCCAACTGGAAGGCTGTGTAACCGTGGTGCGTCATGCCGGTGAGGGCCTTGGCGCCGGTGTTTTTGGCCAAGTGGCAAGAGGCTGACAGG
Organism: Hymenobacter monticola; assembly: GCF_022811645.1. NCBI lineage: Bacteria > Pseudomonadati > Bacteroidota > Cytophagia > Cytophagales > Hymenobacteraceae > Hymenobacter > Hymenobacter monticola. Next base: position 2,749,700 of record NZ_CP094534.1, read on the forward strand.
ATGCTGTCGGCCATGAAGTTTGGCATGTCGGGCCGCACGGGCCACCATTTGTGGAAGAGCTGCGGGCTGCGGCTTTCCACGCTCAGGATGGTGCCCACCATCGAGCGAATCACCTCGGCCGGGTAGGCACCCACGGCGGTTTCGGCCGAAAGCATCACGGCGTCGGCGCCGTCGAGCACAGCGTTGGCCACGTCGCTGGTTTCGGCGCGGGTGGGTCGGGGCGCCGTAATCATCGATTCCATCATCTGGGTGGCCACGATGACGGGCTTGCCAGCGGCATTGCACTTGGCAATAATCATCTTCTGGGCCATGGGCACCTCCTCCATCTTCACTTCCACGCCGAGGTCGCCGCGGGCCACCATCACGGCGTCGGTGAGGGCAATGATTTCGTCGATGTTGCGAAGGCCGTCGGGCGTCTCAATCTTGGCCACCACGCGGGTGTTTTTGCCCGCCTCGGCAATCAGGTTTTTGATGAAGCGAATGTCGTCGGCCTTGCGAGCGAAGCTCAGCGCCACCCAGTCCACGTCGTGCTCCAGGCCGAATTTCAGGTCCTCAATGTCCTTTTCGGTCATGCTCGGGGCCGACACCTCGGAATCGGGCAGATTGATGCCCTTGCGGGGCTTCACCAGGCCGCCGTACACCACCTCCACGTCCACTTCCTGGTCGCGGTCGGTGGCCAGCACTTTCAGCTCAATCTTGCCGTCGTCAATCAGAATCATGTCGCCGGCCTTCACGTCGCGGGCCAGGCCCAGATAAATGGTGCTCAGGCGCGTGGCCGTGCTGATTTCCTTCTCGCCGCACACCAGCTTCAGCTTGTCGCCGGCCTTGATTTCGACCCCGCCGCCTTCGACCTCGCCGAGGCGGATTTTGGGGCCCTGCAAGTCCTGCAGCAAACCCACCGACGTTTTCATGTCCTTGTTTAGCCGCCGCACCGTGTTGATGACCGAGAGATGGTCCTCGTAGGAGCCGTGCGAAAAGTTGAGGCGAAACACATCTACGCCTTCGCGCATGAGCATGCCGAGGCGCTCGTAGGTGTTGGAAGCGGGGCCCACCGTGGCCACGATTTTGGTCTTGTTGAAAACGGGATGATTTTCCATGCGGGAGTCGTCGGAAACTAGCTAGCAGAACAAAAAAACTCCCCTCCTTGAAATTGAGGAGAGGACATTTCGCCGAAGGCTAAATTGAATGAGAATACGCGTAAATGAGGCCTGCAGGGGTAAACCGGAAGGCCCGCCAGCGCAAAAGTCGTTTAATTAAATGAAACTGCCTATTCGAAGTGGGCAGTTGATATGAAAACGTTTGCTCAATACGATGAAAGGTATTCCTGCTGCTGTTACCGCCAGGTAAAGTTTTGACCTGGAATATCATTCAGTCCTTACAGAATCAGATTCTCCTTGTATTTGAGCGAATTTGGGTCGAATTGGCAGACGTACTGCACGGCGTCGAGGGCGGCGAGGCGTTCGAGCAGGGCATCGTCGGCGAGGGCGCCGGTGCCGTTGCTCACGGCCAGCAGGTAGTCGTATTCCTTGATGTCGGGAGCCAGGAAGGGCTTTTTCAGGTTCGAGGGGTCTACCGAGCGGTTGCGCAGCAGCCGGAAGGTGAGGGCCTCGGTGGCGTGCAGGTAGTGCGTGAACACCAGCCGGCCGCGGCTGAGCAGGTTCAGCAGCAGCTCGGGCTGCCGCACGAGGCGCAGGCGCAGGGCGCGGTTCAGCGTCCAGGCCAGGGTGTAGTCGCGGGTGCTGCTCACCAGCCCAAACAGGGCAAAGTCGCACTCGTAGTCAACGTCGAGGGTGAAGGTCTTCATAGGAGCCGCCAAAAGGGCACCCGCGGGGCGGGCAGGGGCAAAGCTACGGCCCGCCGGGGCCCCTTGCCAGCCGCGCGGCCATAATGTTGTACCCGCAAATGAAAAGCCCCGCCGTGGGTTAGATGAAAATTCTCTCGTTACTTTGTGCCATAGTTTTCCTTAAACCCCCCACGGAGATGTCTGAAATCGCAGAAAAAGTAAAGGCCATTATTATTGACAAACTGGGCGTTGAAGCCTCGGAGGTAACTCCGGAAGCAAGCTTCACCAACGACCTGGGTGCTGACTCGCTGGATACCGTTGAGCTCATCATGGAGTTCGAAAAGGAGTTCAACGTGAGCATCCCCGACGACCAGGCCGAGAACATCGGCACCGTGGGCCAAGCCATCAGCTACCTCGAAGAGCACGCCAAGTAGTACCCATTTCATCCCGCGAAGCGAGAAATTTGAGTTGTAGCCTTTACGCTGATTTTTTGCTTTCGCGCGGCATGACCCTCGTTCTGCGCATACCGGCCGGCCCGCCGCCGGCCGGTTTTGCTGTTTTATCCCGCTTCATCTTTCGCGCCGCTGGCGCTAACTTAGTATGACGTCCATCCGACGGGTTGTTGTCACCGGCCTCGGGGCCATCACGCCCCTGGGCAACACCGCCCCCGCTTATTGGGAAGGCCTGCGCGCGGGTACCAGCGGCGCGGCCACCATCACCCGCTTCGACCCCACCAAATTCAAAACCCGTTTTGCCTGCGAGGTAAAGGATTACAATCCGGATACCTACTTCGACCGCAAGGAAGGCCGCAAAATGGACTTGTTCACCCAGTTCGGCGTCATTGCCGCCGATGAGGCCATTGCCGACTCGGGCCTGCTGGAAAGTGGTGTGAACAAAGACCGGGTGGGCGTGATTTGGGGCTCCGGCATCGGTGGCCTGAAGTCGCTGCAGGAAGAATGCTTCCAGTTTGAGCGCGGCGACGGCACGCCCCGCTACTCGCCCTTCTTCATTCCGCGAATGATTGCCGACTCCGCGTCGGGCAACATCAGCATCAAGAACGGCTTCCGCGGTCCGAACTTCGTGACGACCTCAGCCTGTGCCTCGTCGAACGACTCCATCATCGCAGCCTTCAACAACATCCGCCTCGGCCTGGCCGACGTGATGGTGACCGGCGGCTCCGAAGCGGCCATCACCGAATCGGGCGTGGGCGGCTTCAACGCCCTCAAGGCCATGAGCGAGCGCAACGACGACCCAGCCTCGGCCTCGCGACCCTACGACAAGGACCGCGACGGTTTCGTGCTGGGCGAAGGTGCCGGCGCGCTGGTGCTCGAAGAGTACGAGCACGCCAAGGCCCGCGGCGCCAAAATTTACGCCGAGCTGATTGGCGGCGGCATGTCGTCGGACGCTTACCACATCACTGCGCCGGACCCCACTGGCAGCGGCGTGGTGCTGGTGATGCAGAACGCCCTGCGTGACGCCGGCATTCAGCCCGAAGACGTGGACTACATCAACACCCACGGCACCAGCACCCCGCTGGGCGACGGCGCCGAAATCAAGGCCATTGAGCAGGTGTTTGGCGAGCACGCTCCGAAGCTGAACATCTCCTCGACCAAAAGCATGACCGGCCACCTGCTGGGCGGTGCCGGCGGTGTGGAAGCCGTGGCTTGCCTGCTGGCCATGCAGCACGGCCTGGTGCCGCCCACCATCAACCTGCACACGCCCGACCCGGAAATCAACCAGGCGCTCAACTTCACGCCGAACGTGGCGCAGGAGCGCGACGTGCGCGTGGCCATGAGCAACACCTTCGGCTTCGGCGGGCACAACACGTCGGTTATTTTCCGCAAGCTGTAGGCCTTGCATTCGAATTAAAAGGGGCGTCATGCTGAGCGCAGCCGAAGCATCTCTACCGCGCAAGTAATTCTCTCAATTGAATTAGTATTGCGGTAGAGATGCTTCGGCTGCGCTCAGCATGACGTTCTTTTTTGGCGTTACTTTTCTGCCAAATTTTTCTACCAAAATCTAATTTTCCTTTCCCTTGCTCGGTTTCGTTTCCCGTTTTTTTGCTTCTGATAAGGCGTTTCGGCAGGCCGTGGCGACGGTGACGGGCCAGACGCCCAAGAACGCCAAGCTGTACCGGCTGGCGTTTACGCACTCCTCGGCGGTGCGTCAGCAACCGGCCATGGGGCGCCACCAAACCAATGAGCGGCTGGAGTTTCTCGGCGATGCGGTGCTGGGCACGGTGGTGGCCGAGTATCTGTTTAAGAAATACCCCTACGAGCAGGAGGGCTTTCTGACGGAGGTGCGCTCGCGCATCGTGAACCGCGAAAGCCTGAACAACATCGCCCTTAAGCTAGGCCTTGATAAGCTGGTACAGCTGGACACGGGGCAGGGCCGCGCCGCCCGCTCGCGCTCCGTGAACGGCAATGCGCTGGAGGCCTTGGTGGGCGCGGTGTACCTGGATTTGGGCTATAAATCGGCCCGGAAGTTTGTGCTCACGCGCCTGGTGAAAGGGTTTGTGGACGTGCACACGCTCACGACGACCACGGCCAACTTCAAGAGCAAGCTCGTGGAATGGGCGCAGCGCCAAGGCAAAGCCCTGCGCTACGACATCACCGGCGAGGCCCGGCCGGGCGGCGCGATGGAGTTTACGGCCACTGTGCTGTTGAACGAGGAGGTCATTGCCACGGGCATGGGCCTGAGCAAGAAGCAGGCAGAGCAGCTGGCCGCCGAGCGGGCGCTGGCGGAGCTGGGAGTAGCTTAGAACAGTGTTGAGTTTTGAGGGTTGAATGTTGAGTGAGCTTTTGGCGCGAAATAGCTGGTATGCGGAGAAAGTGCTGCTTCGATAAAAACCATGTGGCTTTGCTCCCGTTGCTACTATTGAAGTGTTTGATTGACCTCACTCAACCCTCAACATTTAAAACTCAACCCTCCTGATGCGCATTGCCGGAGCCGCCCTCAACCAGATTCCCATTGATTGGGAAAACAACCTTCGCAACATCAAAACGGCCATTGAGCAGGCCAAAGCGGCCGGCGTGCAACTGCTGTGCCTGCCCGAGCTGTGCCTGACGGGCTACGCCTGCGAAGACCTGTTTTTGAGTGACTGGATGCCGGAGTCGGCGCTGACGCACCTGCAGCAGGTGCGGGAATGGACGCAGGGCATCTGCGTGACGGTGGGGCTGCCGGTGCGCCTGAACCACCGCACCTATAACACGGCCGCGGTGCTGCGCGACGGGCAGATTCTGGGTTTTGCCGCCAAGCAGTTTCTGGCCAACGACGGGGTGCACTACGAGACGCGCTTCTTTGTGCCCTGGCTGGCCGGCGAGCAAACCACGGTGACCTGCGACGGCGAAACCTGGCCGCTGGGCGACCTCATTTTTGAGCACGAAGGCGTGCGCTTCGGCTTCGAGATATGTGAGGATGCCTGGCGGGCTGATAACGTGCGGCCCGCCTGCCGGCTCATGGGCAAGGTCGATTTGATTGTGAACCCCTCGGCCAGCCACTTTGCCATGAGCAAAACCGACGTGCGCTACCAGTTAGTGATGAAGGCTTCGCGCACGTTCGACTGCACCTACCTCTACGCCAACCTGCTGGGCAACGAGGCCGGCCGCATCATTTTCGACGGCGAAATTCTGGTGGCACGCAACGGGCACTTGCTGAAGCGCAACCAGCTGCTGAGCTTCAAGGAAGTGGATTTGGAGTGGGCGGACGTGGACTTTTCGGCCGAACTGCTACACGCCGAGGAAATTGTGCCGCTGCCGGCGCCCGACGAGTACAAGGAGTTGAACCAAGCCATGAGCCTGGGCTTGTTCGACTACCTGCGCAAGGCGCGCAGCCGCGGCTTCGTGCTGAGCCTGAGCGGCGGGGCCGACTCCTGCTTCTGTGCCGTGGGCGTGGCCGAAATGGTGCGCCTGGGTGTGGAAGAACTGGGGCTGGACGAGTTCAAGCGCCGCAGCGGCTGCTTCCCAGCCACGGCCGAAACCGTGAAGCAGGAGGGCGCCGGCGGCAAGGCTGAGCAAGTGGTGGAAAGCCCGGCGCCGGAAAGCACTCTGAGTTCTAACCAGCAACTGGTGCAACAGCTGCTCACCTGTGCCTATCAGGGCACCGTCAATTCTTCGGACGATACTTTCAACTCGGCTAAAGAATTGGCCGACAGCATTGGGGCGCGGTTCTATAACTGGACCATCGACGAGGAGGTGACGGGCTACGTGGGCAAGATTCAGGGCGCGCTGGGCCGGGAACTGACCTGGAAAACCGACGACCTGGCCTTGCAAAACATCCAGGCGCGGGTGCGGGCCCCCGCTATCTGGCTGCTGGCCAACGTGCAGAACTGCCTGCTCATCACCACTTCCAACCGCTCCGAAGCCAGCGTGGGCTACTGCACCATGGACGGCGACACGGCCGGTAGCATCTCGCCCATTGCGGGCGTCGACAAAGACTTTGTGAAAAAATGGCTGCGCTGGGCCGAGACCGAGCTGGGCTACACCGCTCTGCGCCACGTGAACGCCCTGCAGCCCACCGCCGAACTGCGCCCGCTGGAAGACAAGCAGACCGACGAGCGCGACCTCATGCCCTACACCCTGCTCAACCGCATTGAGCGCTTGGCCTTCTACGACCGCCTCAGCCCTCGGCAGGTGCTGGCCATGCTGGAAGGCGAGGGCACGGGCTTTGACGAGGAACAGCTGAAAACCTACGTGCGCCGCTTCTACAGCCTCTGGAGCCGCAACCAGTGGAAGCGCGAACGGTACGCGCCCAGCTTCCACCTCGATGACTACAACGTGGACCCGCGCTCCTGGCTGCGCTTCCCCATCCTCAGCGGCGGCTTCTCGGAAGAGTTGGCGGGGCTGTAGCGCTTGCTGATGCCAGAACTTGTACCCCGAAGCTCCGCTTCGGTCCGCGTCGAACGATTGATGTTCGCCCGGGCCGAAGCGGAGCTTCGGGGTACAAGTTCTTTCAAAAGCCGAGTGATGAAAATAAAATAGCAAACCCGCGCAAGTTTGGTCGCTGAATGGGACCTATTGCCTTGTAGCTTCGGCCTGGTGAATGCTAGCTCTGCTTTACATCGCCCTTTTACTTTCTATTTGTGGCTTGCGCGCTCCCGCTGATTTTGGTCGATGACTCACCAGTCAGTTCCTGTTTAATTGACCCAACTGCGGCGGCCGAAGCCGAGCTGGTAGCGCAGTTGCAGCAGGGAAGCGAAGCTGCTTTTCGCACGCTGGTTGAGCGGTATCAGGACCGTATTTACCAAATGGTTCTCTCCTTGTTGCGCAATCCGGAAGAGGCCGAGGACGTGGCGCAGGAGGTTTTTGTGGAGGTGCACCAAACCATTGGTAGGTTCCGGGGCGAAGCGACGTTGAGCACGTGGCTGTACCGGCTGGCCACGTCGCGGGCGCTGAAAAACCTGCGGCGGGCCCGGACCAAGAAGCGCTTTGCCTACTTCACCAGCCTGCTGGGTTTTGGCAACGACGTGCTGCACGAGGTGCCCACCCACGCGCACCCTTTGGCCCTGCTGGAAGGCCAGCAGCAGCTGGGCCTGCTGCTCGACCACATTGCCCGCCTGCCCGACCAGCAGCGGGTGGTCTTCACGCTGCGCCACGAGCAAGAGCTGAGCTACGAGCAGATTGCGGCCGTGCTCCGCACCTCCGTACCCGCCGTCGAGTCGCTCCTGTTTCGGGCCCGCAAAACCCTTCGCACCCGCCTGCAACCCCATTTTCGCCATGAATAAGCCCGACTCTCGCCCCGAGGCCGATGCGGCCTGGGATGCCTTGCTGCGGCAACTCCCCAGCCAGTCCCGGGCCCAGCCCCGGCCCTTTTTCTATGGCCGGGTGCAGGCCCGCCTCGCCGCCGAAACATCGACAGAAAAGCTGCGGGTGCCCGGCTGGCTGCGGCGGCCGGCCTTTGCGGCCCTGCTGGCAGCGTTGGTGCTGAGCCTTTCCGGCGATGGTGCCACGACAGGCGCTGCCAGCCGCACGGGCATGCAAGCCCCGCGTTTGCTGCCGCGCTGAAAATGCCCGATTTCCAGGCTTGGTGCGACGAAACGCCTGAGCTGTGCTTCCCTTCATTCGCCGGGCAAGGAGCCCGGGGGCTGAGTACCTTTGAACCCATCATTCATTTTTGCCCCGCATGCCGCCCTTTCTCGCCGCCATTTTCTGGAACGTCAACCCCATCATTGCCCACCTGGGGCCGGTCACGCTGCGCTGGTACGGGCTGTTTTTCATGCTGCCCTTCGTGGTGGGCACGTTCATCCTCACGCACATCTACCGCTCCGAGCGGGTGTCGCCGCAGTGGGTCGATGTGATTACCATTTACATGCTCATCGGCACCATTGTGGGCGCCCGGCTGGGCCACATGCTGTTTTATGATTTCGAGGCGCTGATGGCCGACCCCATGGTGGTGTTCAAAATCTGGCAGGGCGGGCTGGCCAGCCACGGCGCCACCATCGGCATCTTGTTCGCCTGCTGGCTGTTTGCCCGCAACAATAAGTTCGACTACCTGTGGGTGCTCGACCGCATTGTGATTGTGGTGGCGCTGGGCGGCGCCTGCATCCGCACCGGCAACCTGATGAACTCTGAAATCGTGGGCAAGCCGACGGACGTGGCCTGGGCCTTCGTGTTTCCGCGCGATGTGGAGCACTGGAAGCAGTTCGCGCCCAACCAGCCCGTGCCCGCCGGCTCTTATGCCGTGCAGCGCATTGCCAGCCCCGAAAAAGGCCGCGAGGCCGAAGTGGTGAGCCGGCCCATCACCGGCGCCGTCACGGCCGATACAAACGTGGCCGTGCCGCGCCACCCCACCCAGATTTACGAGGCGCTGTTCTGCATCTTCCTGCTCGTGCTGCTCTACTCAATGTGGAACCGCACCAAAGACCGCACACCGCGCGGGCAGCTGTTCGGGTTGTTTGTGGTGCTGTTGTTCACACAGCGCTTTTTGGGTGAGTTTTTGAAGGAGAATCAGGTGGAATTCGAAAACGGCCACCTCTTCAACCAGGGCCAGTTGCTGAGCATTCCGCTGATTCTCATTGGCATCTGGGTGCTGTGGCGGGCTGGCAAAGACCCGAAGAACCCCTACGGCTACGCCCCGCGCGACCTGGAGGAAAAAGAGGCGGCCGCCCTGCCGCCCACAGCGCGCTAAATCGCGCCGCGGAGCTTGCATAAAGCGAAGTTAATTTATTGACAAACAAATAGGTGGATGCGGGCCAGGGCTTGGGCCGTGCTTCGGGCTGTTTGATTCGGCGCGGGCAGAAGATGGTTCAACGTCCGCGCCGCTGGGTTAAACGAATAGGGGAAATGCAGGCGGCAGAGCGGGTATAGCTTGCCGTCAGTCGGCGGCGGGTACAAGGGCCCCAAAGCTTGGGGAGCGGCCCGGCCGCCGACGTTCACCCGGGCAGTGGCGCTTGCTGATGGCGCTGCTTTGCCCCAAAGCCCCCGCCGATGCAGCCCACCGCTCCGCTCACCTGCCTGGTTGTCGACGACAACGAGATGAACCGTCTTCTCCTGGAGCACCTCATCGAGCTCACGCCGCAGCTGGAGCTGCGGGCCTCGTTTGCCAATGGCGTTGATTGCCTGAACTTTTTCACGCAGGGCGGGCAGGTCGACGTGTTGTTTCTCGACATCGAAATGCCTCAGCTCACGGGCCTGGAGCTGGTGCGCATTCTGCCCGAGCCCCCGCCCGACATCGTGCTCGTGACCTCGCACCGCGACTACGCCGTCGATGCCTTCGACCTGCACGTGACGGACTACGTGGTGAAGCCCGTGGAACTGCCCCGCTTCCTGCAGGCCGTGCAGCGGGTGGTGCAGCGCCGCCAGGCCGCACCCGTTCAGCCCCGGCCCAGCCTTGCCGCCGCGGCCGCCGAAAGCGAGTTTATCTTCGTGAAGGTGAACAAAAAGCTGCTTCAGGTGCGGCTCGACGACATTCTCTACGTCGAAGCCCTGTCGGACTACTGCGTGCTGGTGCTCGACAAGCAGAAACTCATCGTATACAGCTCGCTCCGGCGCTTGGAAGAGCGGCTGCCGGTTCCGCGCTTCGTGCGGGTGCACCGTTCCTACATCATCAACATGCGCCGCATCGAATCGGTGGAAGACCACATGGTGCGGTTTGCGCAGGTGGAAGTGCCGGTGGGCAAATCCTACCAAGAAGCGTTTCAGCGCCAGCTGCGGGAGTTTTAAGCCTGCGTCTCCGCAGGCAACTCGGTCGGCACGGCGGCCAGTGCCCGCTCCACCAGGGCCACCAATTGCGCGGTCAAGGCGGGGCGCTCGGCGGTGGGCTGGCCCGGGCGGGGGGCTTTTTCGAGCACCGCTACCAGGGGCGCTACGTCGGCCACGCCCATCATTTCCAGGCTGGGTTTGATGTGGTGCGTGATTTCGGCCGCCCGGTCCCACTGGCTGGTGGCGGCGGCTTCGCGTAGCTGCCCGAGGCTGGCGGGCATGTTGGCGAGAAACGAGCGGATAATGCGCGTCACGAAAGCCGCGCGCCCGTGGGCCATGGTGCGCAGCTTGGTCAGGTTGTAGGGCGCGGGGCCGCGCGGGGCGGCATGCAGGGCCTCCAGCTTAGCATACAGTTCGGCTTCGTCGAAGGGCTTGGCCAGGGTGTCGTTCATGCCGGCGGCGCGGTAGCGCTCGTTGTCTTCGCGGAAGGCATTGGCCGTGAGGGCCAAAATGGGCACCTGGGCCCGCCTGGGGTCGGGCAGCCGGCGCACGGCCTGGGTCACTTCCACGCCGTTCAGGCGGGGCATCTGTATGTCCATCAGCACCACGTCGTAGTCGTGGTGGCTGAGCAGTTGCAGGCCCTGCTCGCCGTCCACGGCCTCTTCCGGCAGCACGCCCCATTCTTCCAGCATGAAGCGGGCCACCTCGCGGTTGATTTCGTTGTCGTCGACCAGCAGCACCCGCAGCCCGGCCAGCGCACCCGTGTTGAAGTTGGCCCGTCCGGCGGCCGCCGCGGGCGGCTCGGCAGTCGGGAGCGTGAGCGTAAAGGCAAAGGTGCTGCCTAGGCCCGGCGTGCTGTTCACGCGAAGCGTGCCGCCCAGTTGCTCCACCAGCGCCCGGCTGATGCCCAGCCGCAGGCCCGTGCCACTAAACCGCCGCGTGAGGCTGGCACAGGACCGGGCGGGGCTCTCCGGCGCCGGGACCGGCCGGGGCGTTGGAATGCCAACGCCGGTGTCGGCAACCTGAAATTCGAGCGTAAGGTGGGTGGCAGTCTGAGTTACCGGGCGTGCCGTCACGCTGATGCTGCCCTGCTCGGTGAACTTAATGGCGTTGCTCACCAGGTTGAGCAGGATTTGGTTGAGGCGGTAGGGGTCGCCCACCACCCAGGCCGAAGGCAAAGAGCTGGCCGTGAGGTTTTCGTAAAAAGCCAAGCCTTTGGCCTTCGCCTGCTCCTGGCCAGGCTGCAGCGCCTGGCTTATCGAGTCAAACAGGTTGAACGCTACCTGCTCAAAATCGAGCGGGCCGGCCGAAATCCGGGCCATGTCCAGCACGTCGTCGATAACTCCCAGCAGGTGCTGGCCCGAGGCATTGATGACGCGCAGCAACTCTTGCTGATGGGCGTCGAGGTTGGTTTTGGACAGCTGGCGGGCCATGCCCAACACGCCGTTCAGGGGCGTGCGGATTTCGTGGCTCATGCCATCCAGGAAATCCTGCGAGGCAGCAGATAAAGAAGGAATCAACGGACAGGGATAAATAGCGCAGCTCTTAAAGCCGCAAGTTGGGCGCAATGGTGCCCAGCCGGCGCGGCAATCAGGGCCAAAGGGCTTTTTTACTGGCCCAAGAGCAACCCTGGCTGGCCGGAGTTCCGCCGCCAAATCTTAAATCAGGCGCAAGTTCCATTCGACCAAGCCCGTAGCTGCCCCAACTCTACTGCTCCAACCCTACGGCAGCGTGTACTCGAACAGCCCGCCCTGCTCGGTGCTGATGAGCAAGGTCTTATCGTCTTTGAAGACGGCGCCTTCGGTTTGGCCGGCGCCGGTGAGGGCCACTTGCCGGGGCGTGGCTTTCAGGATGTCGGCCCAGGAGTTGCCGTCGAGGATGAACAGCTCGCCGCGGCCCAGCAGCACGAGGCGGCGGCCGTCGGGGCGCAGAGCGGCGTCGGTCACCTGGCCGGGAATGGCGATGGCGCCCACTTTTTTGGCCGTGTAGTCGCCGGGCTGGTCGGGCACACTATACACGTTGCTGGTGCTGCTCTGGCCCCGGTCTTTGGTGAACAGCCACACCCGGCCGTCGTGCCAGAGGCTGGCTTCGCAGTCGAAGTTGCGCTGCTTTTTCTTGGGAGGAAACTCGTTTTGGTCGGGGTATTGGAAGGCGATGATGCCCGCTTTGGCCGGAGTATCGGGCCGGAATTTGATGATGCGCAGGTCGTGGCGCGTGCTTTCGTTGTTGCCGCAGTCGCCGATGTAGTAGTTGCCCTGGCCGTCGCGGCTCAGGCTTTCCCAGTCGGTGTTGTCGGCGGGCACGTCCAGCTTGCCCGCTCCCTCGCCGGTGCCCGTGATTTCGTATAGAATGGGCCGGTTGCCGTCGTCGCCGAAGCTGTAGTAGTGGCCGGCCTTGGGGGCCTGGGCCAGGCCGGAGCTTTCGGGCACCACGCCCTTGAGCGAACCCACCTTGACGAGTCCCTGGACTTCGGAGGCGGCGGTTTTGTCTTTGCGGCGGTCGCCGCCCTTGGCGTTTTTGGCTTTTTTGTCGCCTTTCTCGGAGGTGTCGGATTGGGCCTGCGAGCAGGAAGCGGTGGTGAGCAGCAAGGCCAGCGCGGCCGGAAGGAGGGAAGGAAAGCGCATCGAAAGGAGTTCAGACGGTGAACTCCTCCTATACGCAGGCTTCCGCCTAAGGTACGGGGTCGTAGCCGTGGCCGCCCCAAGGGTGGCAGCTGGCAATGCGCCGCAGCGCCAGGCGCCCGCCCCGCCAGGGCCCGTGCTTGCGGATGGCCTCCGCGGCATACACCGAGCAGGTGGGCACGTAGCGGCAACTCGGCGCCGTGAGCGGCGAAATGAAGCGCTGGTAGAACCAGACGAGGCCGAGAAACAAGGCGCGGAATAGGCGGGACATGGGGACTAGTAGTAAGACGTGAGTAGCAAGAAGTAAGACGAAGTGAGCAACAGTATCTTGTTACTTGCTACTCACTTCTTACTACTTAAGGCTACTTCGGCAGCGCGTTCAAATCCGATTTCCAGCGCTCCCAGTCGGGCAGCAGGCGGGTTTGCAGGTCGTAAAAAGCCTTGGAATGGTCGCCCACCAGCAGGTGGCAGCATTCGTGTAGCAGCACGTAGTCGAGGCACTCGGGACGGGTGCGCACCAACTCGGGCGAGAGGCGAATGCGGGCCGTGCGCGGCGTGCAGCTGCCCCAGCGCGTGCGCATCTGGCGCACCGAGAGGGTAGGGCGGGTGAGGTTAAACTCCGCGAAGCGCGGCCACACCCGGGCCAGCGACTCGGCAAACAACGGCCCTGCTTGCCGGGCATACCAAGCGTGCAGAAGGGCTTCGGTTTCGGCTTCAGTAAGCGGCGCGGGGCTACTGATAACGAGTGTTTCTTCCTCCAGAGCCACGCCAGGCCGAGAGGCTTCGGCAAAACGCAGCGGGTAGGCCTGGCCCTGATAAAGGTGCAGGCTGCCGGCCTCGTAGCGGCGGCTGGGTGCGGGCGCCGGGCGGCGGGCAAAGCTTTCCCGGTGTTTGAGAATCCAATCGGCTTTGCGCAGCACCTGCTGGGCCACCCACTCGGGCGAGGTGCCGGCGGGGGCGCTGATGTGCACGCTTCCGTCGGGCCGCACAGCGAAGCCGATGGTGCGGCGCGAACGGAAAACCAGGGTGTAGTGAAGCGGTTGGTTGCGGTAAAGAAGGGTTTCGCGGCGGGGCGCGGCGGAGAAGGAGCGGGGCATACGGCAGCAAGTTCGGCAAGGGCGCCGGGATGGATAACCGCCGAGTCCACCAAAATAATTTCGAAACCAAGCTCAAGCAATTGCCGGCCGCGTGGTACCTTCCCGTCATGCAACACTGTTTACCCCGGTATCTTTCAATAATTGGTTTCTTTTGGGCTTGTTCGGGTGGGCTGACGGCCGCCGCGCAGGGCAACGGCCCGGGTGTGCGGGGCGCCCGCGCGGCCGGCCTCAGCAACGCCTCGGTGGCGCTGGCCGGCGAGGTGTGGAGCATGGGCAACAACGTGGCCGGCATCGGCGAGATTAAGCAGCCCAGTGTGGGGTTTTACGGCGAAAACCGCTACTTCAGCTCGGCCCTGAACGTGGGCGCGCTCACCGTAGCGCTGCCGCTGGGCCGCCAGCCCAACACCGGCACGCCCACCGACGGCATGGCCGCTCCCCAGGTAGTGGCGCCGGCCGCCCGCACCTGGGCCCGCCACGGCGTGGTGGCGTTTGAAGCGCAGCGCTTCGGCGGCGTGCTCTACAACGAAACCCGCGTGGGCGCCGGCTACGGATACCGCTTCGGCCAAATCAGCCTCGGCGCCCGCGTCGACATGCTGCAAGTGAGCATCGAGGGGCTGGGCAGCCGGCGCGTGCTGCTGGGCACGCTGGGCGGGCAGATTGAGGTGCTGCCCAACCGCCTGACCTTCGGCGCCTCGCTCTACAACCTGAGCCAAACCCGCCTGGCCAGCTACCAGGACGAGCGGGTGCCCACCGTCCTCAAGGCTGGCCTGGCCTACCGGCCCGGCTCGCAGGTGCTGCTGGTGGTCGAAACCGAAAAAGACGTGGAGCGTGCCGCCAATTTCAAAGCGGGCCTGGAATACCGGCCAGTGCCAGTGCTGGCCGCGCGCCTGGGCCTGGCTTCGCTCACCGAGCAGGCCAGCGCGGGCATCGGGCTAGCGACTGGGAGCTTTCAGCTAGACTACGCGGCGGCGTTTCAGCAGGCGCTGGGTTTCAGCCATCACCTGAGCATCAGTAAGTCGTGGGGCGGGAAGCAATGAAGAGAACTTTACGCTTAGCTACTTCGGGGAAGATGCGAAACGGCCTGGCTGGGCTGGTAGCTGGCAGCGCCTTGCTGCTAAGTCATTCGCTGAAAGCGCAGGACTACGTGCGGCGCGCGCCCGACCTCGACCGATTGACGCAGGAGCTGTTTGCCGAAATCCAGTCGGACCAGGTACCCTACGAGGACCTGTACGAGACGCTGCTGCAGTACTACCAAACGCCCATCAACCTCAACACCGCCACCCGCGAGGAGCTGCGCGGGTTGCTGCTGCTCAACGAAAACCAGATAACCACGCTGCTCAAGCACCGCCAGGAAAACGGCGACCTGCTGAGCGTGTATGAGCTGCAAAGCATTGAGGGCTACGACCTGCGCACCATCAACCGCATTCTGCCCTTCGTGACAGTGCAAAGCAGCAACGCCAACCGCAGCCGCGGCACGCTGTGGCAGCGCATTGCCCGCGAAGACAACAACGCCCTGTTTCTGCGCTACGAGCGGGTGCTGCAGCAGCGCCAGGGCTACACGCCGCCCACCATCTACCAGGGCCAGCCCACTACGCGCTACCTCGGCTCGCCCGACAAGATGCTCATTCGCTACCGCGTGAGCCACACCAAGGACTTTAGCCTGGGCTTTTCTCTGGAAAAGGACGCCGGTGAGCAATTCATTTGGAACCCGAAGAACGGGCAGTTCGGAGCCGACTATGTGTCGGCGCACTTCGTGCTGCAGGAGCGGGGGCGGCTCAAAACCCTGGCGCTGGGCGACTACCAGCTGCAGTTCGGGCAGGGGCTGCTGCTGTCGTCGGGCCTGGGCGTGGGCAAGGGGGCCGAAACCATTACCACGCTGCGGCGCTCGTCGCTGGGCGTGCGAGCGTACTCGTCGCTGCTCGAAAACACGTTTTTCCGGGGCGGGGCGGCCACGGTGCAGGTGGCGCCCACGGTGCAGGCCACGGCGTTTGTGTCGCACAAGAACGTGGACGCCAACCTGCAGCAAAGCCAGGATTCGCTGGCGCAGTTCGACGAGTTTACTTCGGGCCTGCTCTACACCGGCTTCCACCGCACGGCCTCGGAGCTGGCCAACCGCCACCAGCTGCAGGAAACCATCGGGGGCGGCAACGCCACTTACACCAGCCGCGACGGCAACCTGGCCATCGGGGCCACGGGCGTGTTCACGCACTACGGCACGGCCTTGCTCAAGCGCCCTGAGCCCTACAACCGCTTCGAGTTCAGCGGCAAGGAAAACCTGGCCCTCAGCCTCAACTACAGCTACGTGTACCGCAACTTCCTGCTTTTTGGCGAGACGGCGCGCAGCAGCGGGGGCGGCCTGGGCACCGTGAACGGCCTGCTGGCCAGCCTGGGCCCGCAAGTGGACGCGGCCCTGCTGGTGCGCCACTACGACGCCGACTTCCACACGCTCTACGGCAACGCCTTCAGCGAAAACACCCGCAACATCAACGAAACCGGCGTGTACCTCGGCCTGAAGGTGCGGCCCATTGCGCAGTGGGAAATATCGGCCTACTACGACCAGTTCCGCTTTCCGTGGTTGCGCTACCGGGCCAGTTCGCCCACCGACGGCCACGACGCCCTGGTGCGCGTGGCCTATTCGCCCACCAAAACCAGCTTGCTCTACGTGCAGGCCCGCCAGCGCCTCAAGCCCCGCGACCTGGCCACCGCTGACCTTGTCAACATCGCCGCCAACCGCGTGCTACCCCTGCCCGGCGAGCAGCTGCGCCAAAGCCTGCTGGTGTACTACAACACCGACGTGAGCACGGCGCTCAGCCTGCGCACCCGCATGCAAACCTCGCGCCTGCGCGACGACACCAATCTGGCCTGGCGCAGCGGCTACGCCCTGGCCCAGGACGTGAGCTACCAGCTCAACCGCAGCCTCAAGCTCACCGCCCGCTACTCGCTCTTCGACGCCGACGACTACGACACCCGCCAGTACGTGTATGAGCAGGACGTGCTGCTGGCCGTGTCCATCCCCGCCCTCTACGGCCAGGGCACCCGCGTCTACGGCATCGCCGAAATCCGCCTCAACCGCTCCATGACGCTGTGGCTGCGCTACGCCGAAACCCGCTACCGCCACCAGGGCACAATTGGGAGCGGCCTCGAAACCATTCAGGGCTCGCTGCGCAACGAGGTGAAGGCGCAATTGCGGGTGAAGTTTTAGGTATTCGGTTTTTGGTGTTGGGTTTTAGGTTTTTGGTGTTGGGGTGTTACGGCGGTAGGTTATTAGGTTATTGAGCATTCGCATTCCATCTGCTAATAGCTGGAGAAGTGCTTCGGCCTCATGGGTGGAAACCAGACGACGTTCCTGCGCGCGTTTCACCCACAGGCAGGTTTCACGGGCTGACCCACGGGCAATGACGAAAAAGTGAAGCGCGTCAGCCTTGCTGTAGCGTCCATCGCCTTCTACTAAATTGGCCCCGATGCTATCGGCAGAGCGAATAATCTGTTTACCAATAGTATCCTGGGCCAACAACTTCCACTGTTGCACCATATCCCAAATGCGTCCCGTGGCTTCCTCAAAGCGCGCGAAGACCATCAGTTCCTCCATTGGTTGATGCATAAAGAAGAGCAGATTATTGAATCAATACCGAACACCCAAAACCTAAAACCTAACACTTAAAACCGAACACCCAATACCTACCCCTAGCTCTCCGTCTTCAGCAGCACCACTTGGGCCTTGTCGGCGGCGCTGATTTTACGGCGGAAATCCAGGTAGCCGGCGTAGGCGGTGGCGGGCAGCTGGCCGCGCTTCATTTCGAGGCGGCGGATGTACTGAATGCTGCCATCAGGCAAGGCAGCATACTGGCTGGAATAGATGCCATAAGCGGTGCTGAGCTGCACGGGCGCGGGCAGGTTTTCGGGCTTGAAGCCGGCGGGCAGGTGCAGGCGCACGGTGTCGGCGTGCAGGCAGGCGTCGGACAGCCACACGGGCGTCTGGCGCTCGCCCACCTGGGCGGGCAGGGCGGGCAGGCGGCTCAATAGGTTGGGCGCAATGAACACGCGCTTGCCGCTGGGCGCCGCGAAGCCCGGCAGCGCCAGGCCCAGGGTTTCGACGATACCGGGCGCGCCCTTGCTGGGTGTGGCAGCCAGGTTGAATTTGGTGAGCGTAAAGGTGGGCAGCCGGAGGTGGTCGGTGACGTACTTCTTCTGGTCGGTAGGGCCCAGCTCGTGCAGCAGCTGGGCATACAGGTCCTGCTCCTGGCCGGTGCGCAGGGTGCGCGCCGTGGCCGTGGCCCCGCCTTTTTCGTCGATGAACAGGTCGAGGCGGCGCTCCTGACGGTTTTCGGCCACGCCGTAGCGGGGCGTGGCCACCAGTTGTCCGCCCTTGGGCGTCACCAGCAGGGCGTGGCGGTTGCCGGTGAAGCTGCCCATGTAGCCAAACGGCGCGGTCTGGCTGGTGCATTCCAGCCACAGGGTGTCGGGCTTGCCGGCCTGGGCCAGGGGCACGCACACAATGGCGTGGTTGAACTGCGAGCTGGGGAAGTCGGCGCGCAGGTCGGGGCGGTCGGCGCCGGCGCCCACCAGGGCCACGTAGGCGGGCACGCCGGCGGCGGCCAGCAGGGCCGTGGTGTAGTTGCTCAGGGCCTTGCAGTCGCCGTAGCCGTTGCTGGCCACCGAGCTGGCCGGGAAGGTTTGCCAGCCGCCCAGGCCCAGCTGCACCGAGATGTAGCGGGTGCTGCCCTGCAGCATTTCGTACACGCGCCGGGCCTTGGTGCGGGCATCGGGCGCATCCTTCACCAGGGCCTGCACCTTGGCCACGGTGGCGGGCGGCAACACGTCGCGGCCGGCGTTCAGCTCGTAGCTCCACTGGCCCAGGCCCTGCCAGGTGGCAGCTGTGCCCTTGTAGCCTTGCACTTCAAAATTGCCGGGCGCCAGCACCACCGCGGGCGTGGTGTAGGCCAGCGGCGGGGCGGCTTCTTCCTCTTCCACAGCAGGCAGGTTAGCTAGCCGCCATTCGTACACTTCCTGGCCGGACGCGCTGCCACGCGTCACGGCCACGCCCTTGGGCAGCTGCCGCTCCTGGTAGCGCAGGGGCAGGGCGGACGGCGTCGTCACCTTGAAGGTGGCGCTTTGCACGGCCAGGCCTTCCTCGTCCTGGGGCTGAAAGCTGGGGTAAAACAAGGCATTATCCACCGCCAGCTCGTAGTCAAATTCCACGGTGTAGGGCGTTTGGGGCTGGCGCAAATCGGCGTAGCGCACGCGCACGTCGGTCATGAAATTGCCGCCCGCGTCGCCCACGCCCTGGTCGTGGATTTCGGCAGCGCGCAGCTGGTGCAGCAGGCGGCCGTCGGCGTCGTACACGGCGCCGCGCAGGTAGTTAAGAGCGTGCAGCGCGTCGTAGCTCACCGAGTGGCGGCCCTGGTCGTCGCCGGCCGCATCCAGCACTGTAACCACGCGGTGCACGGCGTATACCAGCCGCCCGGCCGACTTCACGGTTACCACTTCGTCGTTGGCGCGGAGCACGGCGTGGGCGCCCTCGCGCAAGGCCGTTGGAATGTCGGCCACCGCGTACTTGGGCGCCGGCGCGGCCGGGGGCAGCAAAAGGCCACTCAGGGGCAAGGCGGCCAGAAGGGAAAGTAATGCTTTCATCGTTCGTGAGGAATCAAGCAGGAAAAAAGGCGTCCTGTCGAGCACAGCCGAGACAGAGCGCCTTTTCCCTTGCTTTTTCTTTCTGTTAAAAAACTACGCCTTCTTCTTAATAACCAGTTTCTCGCCCTGCTTTTCCAGCATGAGGCGGTAGAATTCGCGGAGGTTGCCGTATTCGGCGGCGGCGTAGGCGGGCTTGCGCAGGTTGAGGCGGCTGGTGAGCTGCACCACGCCCGGGCTCGGGGAGGCCACGCTGTAGAGGAAGCGGCCGCCGCCGTCGGGCAGGTCCATCACGGTGGGCTTGGGCAGCTCGGCCAACTCGTAGCCGGCGGGCAAAGTCAGGGTTATCATGCGGGTTTCGTCCTTAGGCGCCCCAAAATCGACCGGAAACAGGCGGTCGTCGTGCCGGAAGGGGTTCTGCTCGCCCACAAATTCGCGCAGCGGGCTCAGGTAAAACGTGCCAACAGAGGCGTCGGCGTCAGACGCCTGGGTAAACTCATAGTCCAGGGCCAGGGGCTTGTCCACGGCGTCGCGCTGGGCCACGGCAAACTTGGGCACGGTCCAGCCGCTGTGGGGGCGGGCCAGCTCGCTGGCGTATTTCTTCTCGCCCAGGCTGGCCAGCTCGCGGCGCACGTCGGCGCCGGCGTAGCCGCCGTGCTCCTCGTGCACCTTGCCGCTGAGGCCGCCCTGGGCGTCGAGGGTCAGGGCCACTTGCTGGTAATACACGTAGCGCTGGCTGGGGGCCAGGTCAATCCAGCGGCCGTCGTTCGAATTCTTCATGATGAGGCGGCCGGCGCCGTTGAGGCAGCGCGCGGGCAGCACGCCGCAGGGCAGCAGCGGCTCGGTTGCGTCGAGCAGCAGGTCTTTGCCGTCGGGCAGGGCCACATGGCCGGCCACGTAGTTGAAGCGCTCCAGCAGGGGCTGCGTCTGGTTCACGCGGCCGTGGCTGCGGGTGCTCAGCAGCAGCGGGTTGGCCGGAATCTCGGCCTCGCGCAGGGCGGCAATGAGCAGCAGGTTCACGTCGGCCACGTTGCCGTGGTGGGCGTCGTAGGCCTTGCGCAATGGGCCGTTGCTGTAGAGGCTGTTGGCGCCGTCGTAGCGCACAGCACTCATCACCAGCTGGCGCACGGCGGCGGCGCGGGCGGTCTGGTCGGGGTGTTGGGCCACCAGGGCTTTCAGTTGGTCTTTCAGGAAACCGGTGCGGCCGAGCTGCCCGCCGAAGTTGTCGCTGGTCAGCAGCTCCATGTCGATTTTGGCCCAGGTGCCGGCCACGTTCTGGTAGCCCTGCCCCGGGAACTGCATGCCCGCCAGCTGAAAACTGATGCGGTCCAGGTAGTCGTTGGCGGTGGTCATGTAGGGCTCGTCGCGGAAGGCGGGCACGTCCTTCATCGCCCAGCGGTAGTTGGTCATGCGGCTGGTCGCCATATCGGTGCTGGGGCCTTCGCGGTTGGTGCCCATGCCCCCGCCCGTGTTTCGGCCCGCTGTGTAAATGGTGTACTGAGCGGTGCCCTCGGTCTGGGCTTGCTCGGCCAGGGCGTGGTAGCCCTGCATCAGCATCTGGTATTTGAAGTACTCGGGGATGCTGGCCCGGAACTCGCTCCAGCGCACCGGGATGTCGCGCTGAAACGTCCAGTCCTGAAAATTGAAGAAGAAATCCGACGTGACGGCGTAGGTGAACTCAATGACGGAACCCTCGCGCACGTCGGGCAGCGTGAACTTGCGCACCCGCACGTTGGGCGTCAGCTCTTCCACAAACATGTTGGCGCCGTCGAGCTTGGTGGCCACCACCTTGCCGCCCACCAGGTTGTAGGTGGTGCCGCGCAGGCCGGTAATCTTCTCCGTGCGCGTGTCGTGGTGGTAGAGCGGCACTTCCACCGTGGCGTGCTCAAAACCGGCTTTTTTCAGGATTTTGATGCGCGTCACGCGTTCCGACGTCAGCTGGAAGTCGTTGTTGACGTAATTAAAGCCGGTGCGGCCGAAGTCGCAGAGCACCACGGCCGCGGCGGCGCTGTCGGCCACAAACGGCGCCGCCGTGAGGTCTTTGGGGTCAATCTTTCCGAATTTGATGGGCTCAGTCTGGGCGTGGGCCGCCGCGGCGCTGAGCAACACCGCAGCTACGGCCACCGGGAGGTGTAGAATTTGTTTCATTCGAAGCAGAAATAATTAATAATTAGAGTTTTAAGTTAAATGAATGCTTGGGCAAAAGCTTGCGTAAAATCCGCCTGCAGGCAAGGGCGGAGGCGAGCCTAGCCGCCGGCTTTTTTTTGAATGACCAGCTTTTCGGCCTGGTGCGCCATCAGCTGGGCGTAGAGCTCGCGCAGGCCAGCGTACTCGGCGGCGGTGTACACGGGCTTGCGCAGGTTGAGGCGGCTGGTGAGCTGCACCACGCCCGGACTCGGGGCGGCCACGCTGTAGAGGAAGCGGCCGCCGCCGCCGGGTAGGTCCACCACGGTGGGCTTGGGCAGGCTGGCCAGCTCGTAGCCGGCGGGCAAGGTCAGGGTCACCAGCACGGTTTCTTCCTGCTGCATGCCAAAATCCACGGCAAAGCTGCGGTCTTCGTGCCGAAACGGGTTCTGCCCGGGGCCAAACTCGCTCAGCGGGTTCAGGTAGAGCGTGCCGGCGGCGGCATTGTCGGCGGCCGGCTGCTGGAACTCGTAGTCCAGGGTCAGGGGCTTGTCCACGGCGTCGGCCTGGCCCACGGTCAGCTTAGGCACGGCCCAGCCCTCGTGGCGCTGCAGCAGCCCGGCCAGGTATTTTTTCTCGCCTAGGTTGGCCAGCTCGGCGCGGGCGTTGGCGCCGGCGTAGCCGCCGCGCTCGTCGTGCACCTTGCCGCTAAGCCCGCCTTGGGCGTCCAGCGTGAGGTTGATTTGCTGGAAGCGCACCTGCCGGTGGCTGGGCGTGAGGTCAACCCAGCGGCCGTTGGCGTCTTCTTTCGTCACCAGGCGGCCCACGCGGCTAAGGCAGCGGGTGGGCAGCACGCCGCAGGGCAGCAGCGGCTCGGTGGCGTCGAGCAGCAGGTCTTTGCCGTCGGCCAGGGGCACGGCGGCCACCACGTAGTTGAAGCGCTCCAGCAAGGGAAACTCCTGGCTCACGCGGCCGTGGTCGCGGGTGCTGAGAATGAGCGGGTGGGCCTCGATGCCGGCGTCGCGCAGGGCGGCAATGAGCAGCAGGTTCACGTCGGCTGCGCTGCCGCGGTGGGCGTCGTAGGCCTTGCGCAGGGGCTCCTGGGCAAAGCACCGGTCGCGGCCGTCGTAGCGCACGGCGGCCATCACCAGCCGGCGCACGGCGGCGGCGCGGTCGGTCACGGCGGGGTACTGGGTGGCAAGGGGCAGCACCTGGTCTTTGAGCGGGCCCGAGCGACTGAGCCGGCCGCCAAAGTCGTCGTCCTTGAGCAGACGGGCGTTGATTTTGTCCCAGGAGCCCGTCAGGTCGTGGTAGTCGGTTTCCGACCACTGCTCGGCCGTGAGCTCAAAATCAAGGCGGGCCACGTAGTCGCGGGCCGTGGTCATGTAGGGCTCTTCCCGCAAGGCGGGCACGTTTTTCAGCACCCACTGGTGCTCCTCGGTAGAGGCCGTGACGGTCATGGAGCCGGTGGACACGCCGGCCGTTACGCCGCCGCCCGTGGGTACTTTTTGGTCGAGCGTGTAGCTCGTCACGCCGGCCTTAAGCACATTTACGTCGAAGGGCCGGCTGCCCTGGTAAATTATCTTGTATTTGTAAAACTGCGGAATCACCACCCGGTACTCGCTCCAGCGCACCGGCACGTCGCGCTGAAACGTCCAGTCCTGGAAGTTGAACAGAAAGTCCGACCGCAGGGTGTAAGCGTATTCAATCACGGAGCCTTCGCGCACGTTGGGCAGTGTGAATCGCTGGATGTTCAGGGTCGGCGTCCGGTTTTCGAGGAAGGCACCGGCGGCTTCGAGCTTGGTTTTCTCCACCGTGCCGTTCACCAGGTTGTAGGTGAAGCCGCGCAGGTTCGACACTTTTTCCTGGTCGCCCTCGCGGCGGTAGAGCGGAATCTCGACGGTGGCGTTTTCGAAGCCCGCCTTCTTGAGAATCTTGATGCGCGTGACGCGCTCAAACACCACCTGCAGGCCGTCGCCTTTGCCTTCCATGCGCGAGCGGCCGAAGTCGCAGAGCACCACGGCCGCGGCGGCGCTGTCGCCCACAAACGGCGCCGCCGTGAGGTCGGCCTTGTCAATCTGCCCAAGCTTGACGGGTTCGGGCTGGGCCTGGGCCGTGATGGCTCCCAGCAAAGCAGCGAGCAGAAGGGGAAGCACCTGCCGCCCGCGGCGCAACAGTAAAGATGCTGGCATCAATAAAAAAGAATGGAGTAGACAGTCTTTGAAATCCTAAAAATAGAAGAATCTATTTGAACTTCACCAACTATTCACCTTTTCTTTTTCGCCGTTGCGTTTCGGTTTTATACCACCTCTTCGGCCATCGGCTCGGGCGCTGAGGGCGAGGGCGTTGCGGGTGCTACGGGCCCGGTGTCTTTAATGCTCAGCAAATAGCCGATGGCCGCCAGCACGCACAGCAGGCTGAGGCCGTGCACGTAGGGCAGGCGGCCGGGCTGGTTGGCGAATATCCAGCCGGCCAGCAGAGCGCCCAGGCCAATGCCGATTTCGAGGGCGATGTACATGGTGGCTACGCCGCGCCCGCGCCGCTCGGCCGGGCTCAGGTCGATGGTCCAGGCGTAGAGCGTGGGCGAGTTCAGGCCAGTGCCCAGCCCAAACACCACCGCCCCGGCCAGAAACACCGGCACCGACTGGCACCACACCAGCAGCGCCAGCCCCAGGGCCAGCATGCCCGCCGACCAGCGCAGCACCGGCACCCGCCCGTAGGTGTCCGACGACTTGCCCGCCACCAGCCGCACCACCAGCGAGGCCGCCGTGTAGCAGATGTAGAACAGGCCCTTGGTGGAGCCGGCCAGCCCCAGCAGCCGGCTTTGGTCGGGTATCACGGTGAGCACCGCGCCGTAGGGGAACAAGCACAGGGCCGTGACCAGCGAGGGCGCCCACACGCGCGGCTCAAACACCTCGTCCGATTTCAGCCGGAGCAGGCCCAGGCTGAAGCGCCGCCGCTGGGCCCGGGGCAGGGTTTCGGTGAGGGTGCCCTGCACCAGCACCGAGAGCAGCGCCGCCCCGCTGGAGCAGTAAAACATAGCGTTGAGCGAGAACGTCTCGGCCACCCACGAGCCAAAGGCCGGCCCGAAAGCCATGCCCAGCGCCCCGGTCACGCCCAGCAGGCCCATGGCCTCGCCGCGCCGTTCCACGGGCACAATGTCGGCCACGTAGGCGGCCGTGCCGGTGGGCTTGAAGCCGGTGCTGAACCCGTGCAGCAGCCGCAGCGTGAGAAACCCCGACACGGTGAGCGCCCAGGGGTAGAAAAACCCGCACACAAAGCACACCAGCGAGCCAAACACCATCACCGGGATGCGCCCTACGGTATCGGCCAGCTTGCCCGAAAACGGCCGCGAAATAGCAGCCGTGAGCGTAAACAGCGAAATAATAAAGCCCTTGTACTCGCCCCCGCCCAGCCGCGAGAGGTGCTCGGGCAGCTCGGGCAGCAGCAGGTTGAAGCTGGCAAAAAACAGAAAGGACGAGAGGCACATGAGCCAGAAGCCCATGCTGTAGGTTTTGGAAGCGGCCATAAGAAGCCGCAAAGGACGGGAGGAAGTGGGGGATGGGGCGGGATGCTTTAGTGGTAGTTGCCTCTAATGGTCGAGCATGGTGTCAACACAGTATGTTGCGGGATTGGCCAGTTGGTGTTTGGCGTCCCGGTCATTTAGGTCTGACCTTCTGGGCGCTGCGCAGGCGCTGGCCGGCCCAGCAGAAGGTGAGCTGGGTGAGGGTCAGGCCTTTTTTAGAGGCCCGCTCGGCGAGGAGCTGGCGGGTGACTTCCGTATGCAACAAAATAAAAGAGGAAGTATTGGAAGTATGTATTTACGATGAACACTCTATATTGCTAATTAATATGATTTGAACTATTCATTCTGCTACTGCTTAGAGCGTTTCTATCCGACCTGATGAAGCCAAAGAAGCCCAAAAAACCAGATTTTTCTGCCGGGCCCCAACTTTTGGGGTATCTATACCAAGCCCACTTTGCGCTGTACGTCCTGCTAAAGGAGACAGAAGAAGAAGCCGGTATTATCATAGAAGGGCTCGATGACATTGAATTAGGTATTGCAAAGCTTAAAGACCTCAAACAGCTTAAGCACCATATCAAAAAGAAGGCATCTCTTTCCAGTCTGAGCGTGGACTTATGGAAAACTATCCGGGTTTGGAGTGCTGGATTAAAAGCAAAGGAGTGGAAGCCTTTGGAGACAAAGCTGACACTTATCACTACTGCGACTGCACCTGATAACTCGATAGCTTTCTTCCTTCGAGATGATGCCAAGCGCGACCCGGATGCTGCGCTAAAAAAAATGTTGCAAATCTCGACAGGTACTTATAAAAGCACTCGCCTAAAGGATGAGTTTGATGCCTTCAATGCCCTTAGTAAAATTCAGCAGAAGCTCTTGGTCCAATCCATTGTCATTGCTGACGCATCGCCTAACATCATCAACATCGAGAAGCACATCGAGGATAGGCTAAAGTTTAGCGTCACAAAGGATAAGCTGCAGCCTTTTTGCAACAGTATTCTTGGCTGGTGGTATAAAAAAGTTGCACAACAGTTGCTAATTAAAGCTAATGAGCCGAGTAAAGCTCAGCCAATCAAGTGGATTGATTTGAGTAATATCATTGATGAGATGCGCCCTCAATTTCAGCGTGATAGTTTGCCGATAACATTCCCCAGGGCAGAGCCAGAAGAAGACTTTTACACAGACCAGGAAGGGCGAATGTTCGTGCGCCAGATACGGTGTTTGGATGTGGGGACAGACCAAATCCGGCTCTCCATCAAGAAGTATTATCGGGCAGTTAAGCAGCGGACCGAATGGGCCGGCGAGTTGCTGCTCTACAATGGAGAAATGGATGGTTACGACCAGCAGCTTCGGGAACGATGGTCAGAATATGTCATAAAACTCAAGCGAAAAGAGAAGTTCTTCGGCAAGCTTGACAAGGCTTCCGTGTGTGCTGAATTTGGGCGGCGCGTGTTGAATTGGGTGGAAGAAGTTAATATTCCCATCCGGAATTCGATGCCAGTGAATAGCGAATACGTGACCCACGGGAGTTACCACTTACTCGCTGATGCAGACAAGCCGACTGTGCATTGGCATCCTAATTTCCTAGACCAGTTGTAAGCTTGTTGCCACATTCTGACGCACAATTCTACTCATCCATGCTACCCTGGAGCGAACGCCCGATTGAGGCGAACCTATTTAATCCGGCCTTTTGCGCGCTCGTCTTGCGGCATGCCATCGACACTTACCAAAAGTCAACTTTGCGGGGAATGGACTACTCAATGGCTTTTGTTGTACTGCCAGCAGTGCTGCACAAGGCTACGCGGGAAATGATACCTGGCATTATTACCACGAAGCTGCACGTGTGGGCACAACGTCACCACGAGGTCCGGATTGGATTTGCGAACCGTATGCAGAACATGGTGCCCATCACAAAGGAGGCCGTGCTTTTTGGCGTGCAACATGGAGCCCTCCGATTCAACGAAGATGGCGCGTTGGTACTGGGCCAAGGGCGTTTGAATGAGTACGACATCGAGCCAGACTCAGAGGCTGCTTTCTGCCTGAAGAAGGCAACGTTTGTCGGCCGTTGGTTCGCCGATGCCGGCACTACGGCCACATTGCTAGCCGCTTGGGGCGTTAAAATCAACTAATGTACTACTACTATATGCGACCGAAAACCATGCAGGTACATTCGATTGTCCTGTATAATCATGCTGGCGAAACCCGCATCTTGCCTTTCAAGTTGGGGCAGGTTAACATCATCACCGGAGAGTCGGAGACCGGTAAATCGTCTATTATTAACATTCTGGATTACTGCACAGGGCGCTCTAAGTTCACGATGTTCGAGGCCGAGGGTGTGAACATCGGAGTAGTGGCGTGGTACGCCGTGATTCTGCAGATGGGCGATACCCAGGTGTTCATTGCAAAGCCACCACCCCGGGGCAATATGGACTCTCAGCGGCAGGCACACTTCGAGAAAGGCACAGTTATCACGTTGCCTACCATTGAGCAATTGAAGCTGACGACGAATGATGAAGCCATTGATGCAGAATTGTCGAATTTGTTGGGTATTGCGCCGAATAAAGCGCTGAGCCCGAGCGGTAAGGGGCAAGATCCTGCCCAGGCTTCTATGCAGCACACCAAGTTCTTTCTGTTTCAGAATCAGAACTTGGTCTCAAATCTGGAGCAGTTGTTCTGGCGGCAGAACGATGGCGCTGTTAGCCGGCACATTCGGGATGCGCTGTTCTTTTTTCTCGGAGCGGACCAGGACGAGCGGTGGGCCAAGGAGAAGACGATTGAGCACTACAAGAAGGGACTGCTCAAGCTGGAAAACCGCAATCGAATATTGGAGCTGCGACAAAGCGGACAAAACCAGGGAATGCGCACGTTGCTGTTACAAGCGCAGCAAGCCGGGCTGGTAGCCGGGGAGGTGCCCGATGAGCAACTGCTCTCGACCCTAAGAGGCCTGCTGGCGTGGCAGCCAGTGGCCGGTGAGGGCAATAGTGTAGCGTTGAACAATAGCCCACTGGAGCAAATACGGTTGCAGGCCCAAAACTTAAACCGAGACTTTCGGGACAAGCTCCGCGAAATAGAGGAAGCCGAAGAATACCGTCGCCAAGCAGAAGGCTTCTCCTCAGCAGTAGGACAACACGTCGACCGGCTTCAGGCAGTGCACGTCTTCGACCAAGAAGCAGCGCACGCAGAGCAGTGCCCGCTATGCGATTCCCGGCTGGAAACGCCAACCCCTTCCGTGGCTGCCCTAACCACTTCACTCACCCGCATGCAGGCCAACATGACGGGGGTGCAGCGCGAACGGCCGCAGTTGGAGCAGTACATAACCCAATTGCGCAATCAACTGGAGGATATCCGGGAGGCCCGGCGCACGAGCGAAGACCAACTGAGCTTGTTGCGGCGGGAGCAGGCAGATGGGGCGCGGCTGCACGACCTAGAACTGCGGGCTGCCCGCGCCGTGGGCCGGATTGAAGCCTACTTGGACAGCCTGGAACTGGTTGATGACAACTCGGAACTGAAGCAGCGGATTGAAAAAGGCCGTAAGCTCATAGAGGACTTGGAAGCGGACCTCGGGACGGAAGATGTAATCGATGTTGTGGAATCGAGCCTCAGCATCATTACCGGCTACATGAGTGCGTGGGCCGATGACCTAAAAATGCGCTACGCTGGCTTGCCCCACCGGCTCGACTATCGCCGTCTGACGGTGGTGGCCTCGCAAGGCCGGGGCATTGCCATGGATAAGATGGGGGGCGGGTCAAATGCTTTGGGTTGCCACTTGCTCAGTCTGGTGGCGCTGCACCGCTTCTTTATCAAGTATAACCGACCCGTGCCGGGACTGATTGTGTTTGACCAGCCCTCGCAGGTTTACTTTCCGTCAGAAGACTCTTACAAGGCCTATCGGACCGGGCTGGACGGTACCATTAAGGACGTGCGGACGGCTGGCGGCGACGAGGCCGCTGTGCAGCGGCTGTTTGCTTACCTCTTTCTTCGCGTGCGGGAACTGTCCCCCAATTTGCAAATCATCGTGACGGAGCACGCGAACCTGAACACGCCCGAGTACCAACAGGCACTGGTAGAAGAGCCCTGGGTGGGAGGGAGAGGATTGATTCCGGCTGAATGGCTGAATGCTTGGCGTCAGAAAGCAGCCGAGGAAGCGGAGTGAAATAAAAAGGTCCCTACTGACACCAGTAGGGACCTTCTTAATAGCAGAAAGACCACTCGACTAAGCAAATTCTAGTTCATCCTCAAACGATTTTCGGAAATAGGTGAAATCGTGGTGCGACGGAACGATGTCGTAATCGGGCAAGTCCAGGTACTTGGCGTAGAGCTGGTAGCGTTGGTCCACGGAGTGGTCCTGCTTGATATGATGCGTAACAATGGCAGGCTCTACCTCGTCAAAAAACTTGCGCTTGACGGCAAAAATGATTTTCCAAAGTTCGATTTTTGCGGCTTTAGGGTAGTCCGCAAAGATGCAAGCAACACTTTCCCCACGCTTATAAAGCGTGAATTCACTTTCGTAAATCAGTTGCCCGTCATAATTCTGGCTAGCTACCCGGTACGTCTGAATGAGCACCCCCCAATCGGGGTGTAGGTGGCTTATGTCGTATTCTAATTCACCGCCAGCCTCGGTCCAGTCACAATATTGAATACGGGACTGTTCTAATGTTACCTGATGGGGCATTGGTGATTGGTTCTCTTCCGGGCTGCGGAAGCGACTCGCTCAGCTGTGCTCATACCGGTTACTTTTTCGGCCAGTTCATAGCGCCAGGCGATGCTAGCTGCTGCTGCCTGACGCCGGGCTTCGCGCAGCTCAGCGGAGTGCTCGTAATGGGTGTTAAGGTGCTGAGACATGGCTGTGAGGCGTTATATGTTGCTTAAAGGAGAGTTTCCTTAAGCTGGATAGGTATTCGTACGAACTAAAGTACGATGTTGTTGGCAGTTAACCAAAAGCAGGAGAGGGAGGTTCAGAGGCCAATGGTTTGGTGTCAAACGAATGCTTCATCGGTTCAATTAATTACACCTCTACCCCGGAGGCCGAAGTTTCTCAAGTCGCTACAGCTTGTGCCCGCAGTGGGGGCAGAACGTGAACTTGGCCTCCGCCGCGTGCTGCTCCTGCAGCTGCTCGCTGAAGCCCGACGCTAAGATACCCGTGGGGATGGCGAAAAGCCCCAGGCCCAGCACGGCAATCAGGCTGCTGAGCAGCTTGCCGGCCGGCGTGATGGGAAACACGTCGCCGTAGCCCACGGTGGTGAGCGTGGCCACGCCCCACCACATGGTATCGGGGATGCTGCCGAACTTGTCGGGCTGGGCCTCGCTCTCGATGATGTACATCAGGCTCGACACCAACAGCAGCATCAAACCCAGCACGCCCAACGTGACGAGCAGTTCGGCCCGCTTGCGCCGGATAACGTGCCCGATGACGTGCAGCGCTCGCACGTAGCGCGCCACCTTGAGCACCCGCAGCAGCCGCACCACCCGCAGGATGCGCAAATCGACCAGCCCCACGCTGAGGAAGAACGGCAGAATGGCCAGCAGGTCAATCAGGGCCAGGGGGCTGAGCACGAACGCCAGGCGCCCGCGCCACGGCCGCTGGTAGCGCCGGTCTTCCACGCACGACCACACCCGCAGCGCGTACTCCAGCGTGAACACGTACATCGACACCAGCTCGAAGCCGACGAAAAAGGGGTGGTAGCGGGCATCCACGCTCTTCACCGACTGCATAACCACCGTGGCGGCGTTGAGCAGCACCAGCAGAATCAGAAACCAGTCGGTGACGCGCTCGATGGTGGTTTGGCCCCCGTCGTCGGCGTTGAGGATGTGGTAGACGCGGGTGCGGAACGGGTAAAGCAAGCTCATGCGGCGCAGCATTAGGGGGCGGTTACATTCCTCGCACAGCCGGCCCGCGGAGGCCGGGGCGCATCAGGGAGCACCCCGGCCTCCGCGGGCCGGCCGATGCAGCTGTTTTAGGCTTTCCCGTTCTTCGCCAGGTAGCCGGAAGTCGCTTTCAGCATGGACTTTTGCAGGTCGTAGAGCTTGCGCGAAGAACCCATTTCCGCGTAGTAGCGCTGTAGCTCCTGGTTCACTTTACGCAGGCCGGCTTTCACTTCGTCGCGCCGCTTTCTGGCGTCGGACTGGGCCTCTGCGCTAGGGGTAGCAGCCAGCTGGTTGAACGCGAGGACGGCTTTGGCCAGCTGGACGCCGGCGGCAATTTTCTCGGCCTGCGCCGTTTCGCGGATGAGCTGGGTAGCCGCCGCCTGGTCGAAGCTGGGCTTGGCCAGCAGGTCGTCGATGGTATTGGCCGAGGGCGGGGCCGGCGCGGGGGGCGTGGCCAGGTCGAAGCCCAGCAGGTCGGCGGTGAGCGAGGTCAGGGTTTTGCCGTAGTCGGCCACTTGCTGGTTGAGCTGGGCGGGCTCCTGCTTTTTCCACCACCCGTTGCGCGACAGGTTTTTGTTGATGGCTTGCAGGTCCTGCTGGCCTTTGGCCGACAGGCCGCGGGCCTGCAGCGCCTTGCCCACCTGCCACGGCAGAAACACCTCGCGGTAGTTTTTTACCGCCAGAGCGTTGAGCTTCTGGGCGTCGGCCTGCTGCTGGACGGTGGCTTGCTGGGCATCGGCGGTGGGGTGTTCCTGGCGCTGGCGCTGCTGCTCGGCGGCCAGCTGCGCCAGCTGGTCGTTGGCTTTCTGCTCGGCCTTGTCTTGCAGGGCCTGGGCTTCTTCCAGCTGCTGCGGGGTGGGCTGGGGGCGCAGAATGAGCTGCTGTTGCCGCGTCATGGCCATTTGCTGGCTGCGGAACAGCTGTTGCTGCTGCATCAGCTGCATTTGCTGGGCCTGCTGCAGCTGTTGGGTTCGCATCTGCTCCCGGTGCTGGTAGGCTTGCTGCTGCTGCACCTGCGACTGCTGGTGGGGCGTGGGCGTGAAGGTGCGGATGGGCGCGCTGTAGGTGGGGCGCGCCGTCGGGCTGTAGATGGGGCGGTACTGGGCAAAGGCCGACAGCGGAAGCAGCAGGAAGAGAGGTAGCGGTTTTTTCATCGGGAAGGGAAAAGTAGAAATGGAGAATGAGGGTTTGCGAGGTGGGTGTTTGAGCGAAGAATGAACGGCTAGCGGGCCGAATGGCGGCAGTAAAAAGCCATAGCCGCCCGTTCAATCCCGAAAGATAATGCCCCGGCGCCGTGCAGCCTTCGCCCCAAAGAAAAACCCCACAGTCAGGGCAGCTGCGGGGTTTTGTCTAATCAGCTAATCTGTCTCAAATACGGACCAGCCGGAAAGCGGCAGCGGGTTGGTAGTTTATCTGTGGTTAAGAAATTAGGGTTTTGCCATAAGTGCAGGGATGGGAAAAGTCGATGCGACGAATCTACACGCCGTTTTTCTCCATGTCCTCCTGCCTGTTCTGGCCTCACCAAAACAAAAGTATTTTTTATCACATAGACTGATTTTATAAGGAATTAAGCCCTGCTGTCGCGGGCGCAGGCTAGCCTGCTCTATGCTGCTCGCGTAACCCTTGCAATTCACCCGCTCTGCTGCAAACAACTCAGGTTAGCACCGGGCCCAGGGCCTCGTGCAAGGGCACGGCCCGGCGCAGCGAGCGGCGGCAGCAGTCTTCGCGCAGCAGGCAGGCCACCAGGCACTCGGTGAGCTCAATGGCGCGGGCCGCCGACACCCGGCAGCGGCATTGCACCGAGTGCTGCACCCGGTCCCAGAGCTGCTCCAGGCGCTGCTTCACCTGGGGGTGCTGGTCGGCCAGCAGCTCGTCGGTGTCGTCGTGGGTGAGCAGCAGGCGCACCAGGTAATAGAGTTGCGTGGGCAGCGGCTGGCTTAGCCGCTGGTGGCAGCACGAGAGGGGAGGGCACATGGCATAAAAGCTGGGAATGAAGCGTGAAATGAAGCGCCCTGCGTGGCAGGATGCCGGCCCCTCTCACATAATTATACCAAGCTGCCTGGCACGGCCGAGCTTATAAAAAAATATTTTTCGTTCCATCAGCCGGTGGTTTTTTTGGCCCCGACCGGCCGGCCCCCAAGCCGATTGCGCCGCTGGTTGCGCCGCTGCTGGCACCTGCTGGACCCTGGGCTCCAGGCGCTAGGTTACCGGAGCCGGGCCTGGCGGCTGCCCGCCGGGGCCCCCGCCGCTGGGGCCCCTTGACCCGTTGCACCGCGGCGAGTAGCTTTAGCTTTGTATGCGGCACGGCCGGGTTGCCGCCTCGCAGAAGCGGTGCTTACCGGCGGGGCAACGGCCACCGGCTTTCCGCTTCTGATGCCGCGACAAGATGCCTGTGAAACCCGGGTTTGCTCCGGTTCGGCGCCGGCAAACCAGCATTTTCCTACTGCCTAATCACCTTCCTCTACTGAGTCTATGAAAAAACACTTACTGCTGATTTTTTTATTGTGGGGCAGTGTGCTGGCCACGCGCGCCCAGGCCCCGCCGGTTTTCAACCTGGGCAAAGTCATTGGCACCCCGGTCGGCTTTCCCAACGATGTGGCCGTGGACCAGGCGGGGTTCATGTACCTGCTCGATGGGGCGGCCATCACGAAGCTGACGCCGGCCGGCGTGTACGTGAACCGGTTTGTGCTGACGAGCAATGTGGCCGGCTACTACGGGCTCGACGTGGATGGGGCGGGCAACCTGTACGTGTGCAACTACACGCTGAGCCGCATTGAGAAATACAGCCCCACGGGCACACTGCTGCTGCAGTTTGGGCTGCAGGGCACCGCGCCGGGCCAGTTCCAGAACCCCAACAGCCTGAAGGTGGACGCAGCCGGCAACATCTACGTGGTCGACACGGTGAACAACCGCCTGGAAAAGTTCGACACCAACGGCAACCTGCTCTACGTGTACACCGGCACGGCCCCCAATGCCCTGTTTCACCCAATGGACGTGACGCTGGACGCCAACGGCACGGTGTACGTCTTCAATGAAAACTTCTACGTCACGAAGCTGACCCCCTCCGGCACGCGGCTGCAAACCTTCCTGCTGCCGGCTTCGCAGGTGTCGTACGACGAAGCAACGTCCATTGCCGTCGACCCGGCGGGCAACATCTACGCCACCAGCTTCCGCGGCTATGCTATCCTGAAGTTTACGGCGGCCGGCACCTACGTCAGCACCATCGGCACCAATGATTTTGGGGGCACGCACACGCCCATTGCCATCGACGCGGCCGGCAACATTTTCGCCTCCAACCGCGACCACAGCGGCAACAGCAAGCTGTACAAGTACAACAACGCCGGCACGCGCCTGAACCGCTGGGGCAACCTGAGCACCTACAGCGGGCTCGTGCTCGATGCCGTGGGCAACTACTACTTTCACGACCCGCAGGCCGGCGCTATCAAGAAGTACAGCGCCTCCCACCAGCTGCTGACCACGTACGGCAGCTCGCTCATCAACGTGTACGCCATGGCCGTGGACGTGCTGGGCAATGTGTATGCGCTGCAGACCAGCCCCGCGGGAGCCGGCATCATGAAATTTGCGCCCGACGGCCGCCAGCTCAACACCTTCACCAATCTGGGGGGCAACATTAATTACAATTCGTCGGGCAACGGGCTGGCCGTGGACGCGGCCGGCAACATGTACGTGACCGACTACTACGCCGGCTGCGTGCGCAAAATCGGGCCGCAGGGCCAGCTGCTGCCGGCCATTGGCACCTCGGGCTACGGCCTGGGCCAGTTGCGCCTGCCGCAGGCCGTGGCCGTGGACGTCCGGGGCTACGTGTACGTGGCCGACAACGTGGGCCGGCGGGTGCAGCGCTTCACGCCCAACGGCCAGGTGGTGCGCGAGTATGGCGTGCGCGCCAGCCAGGGGGCCTCGGTGCCGCAATGCACCGTGAGCCTGGCCGTGGACGGCGCGGGCAATGCCTACGTGAGCACCAGCATCACGGCCGGCCTGCAGCGCTTCGACTCCCGCACGGGCAGCGTGACGGCCATGCCGAGCATCAACCGGGGCGAGGTGGCTGTGGACCGGCGGGCCAGCCGCCTGGTGACGATGGTTGGCGACCTGATTCGCTTCTACGAATCCGACACCGTGGAACCCGAAAACCTGATAACGGGCACCGTGTACGAAGACCTGAACGGCAACTGCGTGCGCGATGCCAACGAGCCGGCCCTGCCCAACATTGCGGTGGTGGCCGAGCCGGGCAGCTACTACGGCCTGAGCAACGCCAACGGCCAATACGCCATTGCCGTCGATACGGGCGCCTACACCGTGCACCAGGAACTGCCCACCCACGAAGTGGGGCGCACTATTGCGCAGGGCTGCGCGTCGCCCTACACGCTACGCTTTGTGGGCCACGGCAATAGCCTGAGCGGGCCCGATTTTGCCGACCAGGTGAGCACCGCGCCCTACCTGCGCGTGAGCGTGGGCTCGACGCGGCGGCGGCGCTGCTTCCGCAACACCACCACCGTGAGCTACGCCAACACGGGCTTCGCCCCGGCCCCCAACGCCGTGGTGACCGTGACCCTGCCACAGTACGTGGTGTTTATTTCAGCCAATGCGCCGCACACCCGCGATGCGCAGGGTAACTACCTTTTTCAGGTGGGCACGCTGGCGCCTCAAACGTCGGGCACCCTCGTCATTCAGGACTCGGTGGCCTGCGGCAACCCCGCCATTCGGGGCCTCACGGTGTGCACCCGGGCCAGCATCACGCCCCCGAACACCTACCCCGCGCCGCCCACCTGGAACCGCGCCTCCGTGACGGTGCAGGGCCGCGTGCAGCCCGGCAACCAGGTGCGGTTTGTGCTGCGCAACACGGCCACCACGGCCATGACCGACAGCCTGCCCTTCCGCCTCTACCAGAACACCGACCTGGCCCTGCTGCATCATTACCAGCTGGGGGCCGGCGACAGCCTGGTGCTGCGCGTGCCCGCCACCCGCCCCGTGGTGCGCCTCGAGGCCGACCAGCCCACCGGCCACCCCACCCAGCGCGTGGCCAGCAGCACCGTGGAAGTGGCTGCCCTGGGCAGCGCCGGCCAGCCAAACCCCGCCATGACGGCCTCGCCCCCCAACCAGCCCGGCCCGGAAACCGCCGAGGACTGCCTGCCCATCATCGACTCCTTCGACCCCAACGACAAGCAGGTGACGCCCACCGGCACCACCGCCCAGCACTACACGCCCACCGGCGTGCCGCTGAGCTACCAGATTCGCTTCCAGAACACGGGCACCGACGACGCCTACCGCGTGGAAGTGACCGATACGCTGGCCGCCGACCTCGACCTGCGCACCCTGCGCGTGGGCGCCGCCTCGCACCCCTACCGGCTGGCCGTGGCCGGTCACGGCCGCCCCGTGCTCACCTTCACCTTCGACAACATCAACCTGCCGCCCAGCACCCGCGACGCGGCCGGCAGCAACGGCTTCGTGCAGTTCAGCATTCAGCCCAAAGCCGGCCTGCCCGCCCGCGCGCTGGTGCAGAACAACGCCGACATCTTCTTCGACTACAACCCGCCCATTCGCACTAACACCACCACCAACCGCATCTACGACGTGCCCGCCGTGGTAGAGCCCGCTGTGGCCCAGCCCTACGCCAATGTGCTGGCCTCGCCCGTGCTCACGCAGCTCAGCCCGGCGCAGGGGCGGGCGGGCACGCTCGTCACCCTGAGCGGGCAGCGCTTTGCCGCCACCGCCGCGGCCAATACCGTGCGCTTCAACGGCGTGGCCGCGCCGGTGCTGAGCGCCACGGCCACCACCCTCACCGTGCGGGTGCCGGCCGGGGCCAGCACCGGTCCGGTGCAGGTCGTCACGGGCGAGGGGGCCGGGCGTAGTGCCCAGGCGTTCACCGTGTACCAGGCGCCCACGCTGGCCCCGCTGGCGCCCGCCGAGGGCGTGCCCGGCGCCGTGGTAACCATCACGGGCACGGCGTTTTCAGCCGTGGCGGCGCAGGACACCGTGCGCTTCAACGGCCTGCTGGCCACGGTGCAGCAGGCCACGGCCACGACTTTGCGCGTGGTGGTGCCGATGAGCGCCACGACCGGTAAAATCCAGGTGAACACCCTGGGCGGACAGGTGCAGAGCACGCAGGACTTTGTGGTGTGGTACCCGCCCACGCTGCTCAGCTTCAGCCCCAGCCGGGGCAAGGCCGGCGACCTGGTGACCCTGACGGGCACCAACTTTGCGCCCGCCGCCCGCAACGCCGTGGCCTTTGGTGCGGGCGCGGGCGCGGTGGTGCAGGCCACCGGCAGCAGCCTGCAGGTGCGGGTGCCCGCCGATGCCCAATCGGGCCCGCTGCGGGTGGGCACGCCGGGCGGCTCGGCCGTGTCGGCCGCGGGCTTCACGTTCTTGCCGGCGCCGCACATCAGCACCTTCGCCCCGGCGCAGGCCAGCGTGGGCGACGTGGTGACGCTGACCGGCCTGAACTTCCTGGTGGACAACCAGCCCGACACCGTTTATTTCAACCAGACCAAAGCGGTGGTGCTGTCGGCCACGGCCACCTCGGCCACGGTGCGTGTGCCCAAAGGCGCTGCCTCGG
Organism: Hymenobacter monticola; assembly: GCF_022811645.1. Lineage (NCBI taxonomy): Bacteria > Pseudomonadati > Bacteroidota > Cytophagia > Cytophagales > Hymenobacteraceae > Hymenobacter > Hymenobacter monticola. Next base: position 2,787,047 of record NZ_CP094534.1, read on the forward strand.
GCCCGCTGACGATGGCCGGCGTGGGCGGCCGCCACGCCAGCAGCACGCCCTTCACCCTGCTCGACCTGAGCGCGGCCGAGGCCATCACCACCTACCCCAACCCCACGCGCGGCGCCGTCACCCTCGACTGGACGCGGGCCGACTTTGAGGTGGAGCAAGTGCGGGTGTACAACGCCGTGGGCAGCCTCGTGGCCAGCCAGGACCTGCGCCACGCGCCTTCGCCTACTCTCGTGCTGCCGTTTGCCCCCGGGCAAGCCGGCCTCTACCTGCTGGTGGTGCAAACCTCGCGCGGGGCGGTGCTGAAGCGCGTCACCGTCATCAACTAAGCCCAGCGACCCACCAGCAAGTCAAAGCCCCAGTGGGATGACACGCGTTTTGCGCATGTTGTCCTACTGGGGCTTTCTTGGGTAGTGCAGGCTGCTGCAGGGAGTGTAGTCAGGAGTGGGGCGATTTAGCTTTCGAAGCGCCCCGGCTTTCGGCTCGTAATAAAACCAGGTCCTGACAGGCAGAAGCCCCAGCTACTGGTGAGGCTGGGGCTTCTGGGTTGTGCTCCTCGGGGCACCTTGCACAGGAGCAGCTTGCAAAAGGCAGTGGGCCGAAGTGGCTGCCGGGGCACCCGCTTCAATTGGTGAGCGTCCTGGCCCACGGCATCGTCAATAGCCGCGGCGGTATCGACATCGGGGCCAGTGGCGCAGCAAGCATCCGCCTTCGCAAAGGCATTGCTTCGGTGGATTAGCTGGCGCGCTTCTTGGCGTTTTTGTCGGCTTTCGGCAGGAACGTAGACGCGCACTTTTCGATGCTGCCTTGCGCATAGCTGAGCGCCTGCGACCCGCCTATTGCCATCTCATAATAGTCCATGGCTTTGTTGAGGTCCTTGAGGCCGGATTTAACGGTGTTGCGCAGCTTCTGCGGGTTTTGCTGCATCTCGGGGCGGGCGGCGGCCTCGGCCACGTCGTGGTTGAAGTCGTTGAGGGCGCTGACCAGCTTCGTGCTGGCCCCCAGTTTCTCTACCCGGGCGGCGTCTTGCAGGAACTTCGTGGCCACCTGCGGGTCGAAGGTGCCCTTGGCGCGCATGGCATCCAGAGCGGCCGTCGAGGGCAGGCGCTCGGGTTTCGGGGCCGTGGCCGGGTCGAAGCCCAGCAGGGCGGTGGTGAGCGAGGTGAGCGTGGCGCGGTAGGCCGAGACCTTGGCCAGCAGCTGCGCGGGGTCCTGCTTGGCCCACCAGTCGTTGTCGGATAGCTCTTTATTGATGGTTGTCCAGTCCTGCATCCCCTTTCCCGGGAGCGAGCGGGCCTCCTCGGCCGCCATCACCTGGCCGGGCAGAAACACGTCCCGGTAGTTTTTGATGGACAGCTGGGCCAGGGCCTGCTCGTCGGCCTTCTTGCGGGCGGCCGTTTGGATGGCGTTGGGGGCCGGACGCGCCAACCGCAGGCTGTCCTGGCGACGGCCAAGGCGGGTAAGCTCGGCGGTGGCTTTCAGCTCGGCTTCCTGCTGCTTGGCCACGCGTTTCTCCCGTTGCTCCTGCCACTGCACCAGCTGCGCGCGCGAGGCCGAAGAGGAGTTCATGCGCGACATCGATTTCTCCATCACGTGGCGCTGGAAGTTGTTGGACATCTGGGCCTGCTGCCGCGCCATCTGGTAGTTGGCATTGCCGAAGCTGGAGCCATTCATTTGGGCCGCGGCCGACAGCGGCAGGGCCAGAAGTAGAAGTAGGGGTAATTTCATAAGTTGAAAAAAGGGTTGGGGTAGGAATTGATGGTGTTTTGTGAGGTGCTCACAGCAGGCAAGTTAAGCCACAACCAGCCAGTAGCCTAGCGGAGCGCGCCGACGGCTATCCGTTTTTAAAGCGGCTCCCCGGCGGGCCTTAACACAGTAGAGTCCCCGGCCACGGGTGGGGCCCGGGCTTCTGGAATACACTCCACCGTTCGCTTCGCCGCAGCGCCATAACTTGCGGCCCCGCTGGTGCGCTCTTCGCCACTCATGCCGCTGGCATCCTGACTTCCGCGCCTTTTGAACCCGGCCCGCCGGTTCAGACCCGCGCCACAATCATCCCAGCCGAAACCCCGAACGGCCATCAGTCAGGCCCGCCCCATGACCATCCTTCTGAGCTGCTTACTGTTTCTCAATCTCCTGTGCTTCCTGCTATTTGCCCTGGATAAGCGCAAAGCCCAACGGGGCCAGCGGCGCATTGCTGAAAAAACGCTGCACCTCGCCACGCTGCCGGGCGCGGCCCCCGGTGCGTGGGCCGCAATTTGGCTGCTGCATCACAAAAACCGCAAAGCCGCTTTCTGGAGCATTACCCTGGCGCTGACGCTGCTGCAAGGGGCGGTGCTCTATTTCGCGTGGCCCTATTTTCAGGCGTCGTTTTAAGCGGGCCAACCGGCGGCCGTGGCCGAGGTGGCAGGTGATACGTTGGGCCCCTGTGAAGGGGCGCCTGGGATAAAACGCCGAGGCCGCATGGCCCGTTATACCCCGAAACTCCCATCTAACTCTTTCCCATGCCGGCCCACCTTGGCACCCTGCGCACTGGCACCAGCGGCATCGTCGTGCCCGGCCCCAAGGCCACCTTCCCGGAGACCTACCAGGCCACGAGCCGCCTCACCTACTACGCCACCCTGTTTAACTCGGTGGAGATTAACAGCACCTTCTACCGCATCCCCCAGCCCAAAACGTTTGCCGCCTGGGCCGCGGAAACCGGCCCTGCGTTTGACTTTACCATCAAGCTGTGGCGCGATATCACGCACACCAAGGCGCTGGCCGAGGACCTCTCCGGCATTGCCCGCTTTCTGGATGCCGCCCGGGAGTTGGGCCCCAAAAAGGGCTGCCTGCTCATTCAATTCCCGCCCAGCAACACCATTCGCCAGCTAAAGGCCGTCAATGTCCTATTGGCTGCCCTTGCCGCGGCCGACCCCGCCCACGAGTGGCGCAAAGCGGTGGAGTTTCGCCACCCCAGCTGGTATGTCGATGATGCGTTGGAGATGCTGGACCACCACGGCGCCAGCCTCGTGCTGCACGACAAAGGCCCCGCCCGAAACGCCCAACTCAACGAAGGGGCCGACTTTGTGTATATGCGCTTCCACGGCCCCAAGGGAAACTACCGCGAGTCCTACGAGCGCGACTTTCTGCACGACCAGGCCGAGCAGATACACGACTACCTCCGGGAGGGGAAAGACGTGTATGCCTACTTCAACAACACCATGGGCGCCGCGTTTGAAAATGCCCAGGACCTGTACCGGCTGGTAGCGGAGCGGGCGTGAGCCGTACCACTCGTGGCACCGCCCGGCCGAGGTTTCCGCTGGGCGGTGCCACGAAGAAGCCCCAGCCGCTGGCGGGGCGGGGGCTTCTGTCGTTAATCCTGCGGGCCGAGCTTTCTACACCGCCGCGTCAAACACTTCGCTCCACTCCACGGCCAGCCCGGGCAGCACCGTGACGGGCATGGGGCCGGGCGCGGCGTACTCGCCGGCCACCTCGTAGCGGCCGTGCGCGTCCAGCACGTAGGCCAGTACCGTCTGCTCGCCGGGAAACACCACCCAGTATTCGCGCACCCCGTTTTCCTCGTAGAGGTCGAACTTCGTTTTGGTGTCGTGCTTGAGGTTGCCGGGCGACACGATTTCGATAATCCAGTCCGGGGCCCCCACGCAGCCGCGTTCGTCCAGCTTGGCGGGGTCGCACACTACTAGGATGTCGGGCTGCACCACGGTTTGCACCTGCGCATCGCCCGCGCCCACGTTGCGCGTGAGGCGCACATCGAACGGGGCGTGGTACATCTCGCACGGGCTGCGCCGCAAATGGCCTTCAATAACGTATTCCAAGCGCCGCGATAATTGCTGGTGTCGGCGGCTAGCCCCGGCCATTGGCCGCAGCACCTTGCCCTTTATCAGCTCCACAAACTCATCAAACCGCCACGTTAGGTAATCGGCGTAGGTGTACACGCCGTTTGGGTCGAGCTGCGAGAGGGAGGTGATAGGGGCCATGACACGGGGCAGTTGAAGGGGTTTGCGGGGCTCAAACAAAGATACAGCGGCTGACGAAGGTCGCCGGTAGTGTATTGATTCCCGCCAGCCGGCCCCGCCAGCAGCCCCAGCCGCTGGCGGGGCGGGGGCTGCTGGGGAAACGTTAGGGCGTAGCTGGGTTCCTTAGGCGCTGCCGGGGCTGGGGCGGCCGGTTGGGTGCCTATTGCCGAGGGATTAATGTTATACATTGGTCAAACCAACACCTACTTAATAACTCGTTTGTCTTGGATTAAGGAGGTTAAGAAAAATCGACCGGTTTGCGGGAACCTAATCTCGCAATAAATCCGGTCCTTTCGCTGCTTCAACCATCTTTTGGCCGTGGGATGTTCGAAGGGATAAGTGTCGATGACGATGGTGGCTGGCTGGTTTGGGAAGTACAAGAACTGATACTCGCCTTTGAGTGTGGCACCTTGAATTGGGCCATACCAGTCCTTGAAATAGAGCACGACCTGGGTCAGCGAATCCGTCAGCTTGGGAAAGCTTAGTTCATCGGCAGTGGGCCGAACTAAGAACGTGTCCTTCTCAGTCATCAACTCCATGTAAAACGGATTAGGCGTCTTGCGCGAGTCGATAGGCAGCGAATCGACCACCACGGTGATATTTGAGGTGCCTATTACCTGCATAGAGCTATAGTGTACGCCCTTGTGTTTGGTGTTGCAGGAAGTGCCCGTTCCTAGAAAAAGCAGTATGGCTGCACCTATAAAATGGGAAAAGCGAAGAGCGTTGCTAGGCATGAGTGTTTAGGAAAACGGTGATTCAAGCCGCTAGTTAGGGTTTAATTCCGAAGAGTTTCCTCACGCCCGCTCGTCAACCCGCCACCAAAACCAGAACCCAGAGCAGCACCAGTTACCCGCGCCCCAACGCCCCAAAACAGACCCAGACCTGGAACCCACGAAAAAGGCCCTCACCGCAAGGTGAGAGCCTTTTTCGTTATCGTGCAAAGTCAGCGCCTTGTAACTCGCCCCCGCACCGCCCCAGTGGCCCAGCCGCTCTAAGCGCCGTTATACCGCCCCGTCCAGTTTCGGCGGAGTTTTCGCGGAGGCTTTGCCAGCGCGTTTGGGCAGGCCCCGCCGCTTGTTGGCCTCCTTGAAGGCCACATAAAAGGCCGGCCACTGAAACGCCGGGTCCGTATCGGTGCGCTGGCCCTTGAGCAGCGTCTCCATCAGGCGCAGGGCGGCGCTGAGGCGGCGCAGCAGCTCCGGCAGCGCCAGCGTGGCCAGGCGCGGGGCGGCTTTGGCGTCGGTCTGGTCGTCGGCGGCGTCTTCGAACAGCTTGGCCGCGTCGGCCGGGGCCTGAATCACGGCATCGCTCAGGCGGTAGTCTTTGCGCACCTGGGCGGGCAGGGCCGCCACGGCCTTCACCAGGTCGCGCACGTGGTTCACGTCCTCGGTGGCCTCGCCGTAGCGCACGTCGGCGTAGGAGAGGGTGAAGGCCTGCTTCAACCCCAGCTGGTTGGTGGCCAGCGCATAGCCCACCGCCTTGGCCGAGAGCGTGGCCGTGGCCTGCGCCATTTTTTCGCGGGCGTCGTCCTTGTCGGTCGTTGCGGGCGTGGTGCGGGTGTCCTGGGTTTGCTGCTGGGCCTCGATGGCGGTCACCAGCTCGGCGCGGTCGGTGTTGGCGGCTTGCAGGGGCAGGAAGTCCGCCAGCTCTTTGGAATAATCGGCGGCGACCAGGCCCACGCGCTGGCCGCTGTCGAGGATGGAGGTGTCTTGGGCATCCATAAAAAGGGTAGTTGGGTTGGGAATGATGAGGCAGTAAGCTACCGATTCTCCCCCGTAGTAGGTAGGTATTCCCGACGTTACTCCCCTTGTCTTCCCCGCTATCCGCTCCTATTCGCCGTGGACGGGGTTTTAGCCGCCAAAAATTTGTTGGGGCCGGAGCCTGGCATGTAAGAGCGGCCACTTGGCGTGTAGGCGCAAGCCCGTGGCGTGTAGGAGCAGCCGCTTGGCGTGTAGGAGCATGCCCGGGACGTGTAGGAGGAGGCGCGAGACGTGTAGGAGCAGCCCCGTGGCGTGTAGGAGCAAGCCCGTGGCGTGTAGGAGCGCGCCCGAGAGGCGTAGGAGCACGTCCGTGGCGTGTAGGAGGGGCCGCGTGGCGTGTAAGCGGCCCCGGCCGGCCCCGCCAGCAGCCCCAGCCGCTGGCGGGGCCGGGGCTTCTGGGGAAACGTTGGGGCGTAGCTGGGTTTCTTGGATACTGTCGGGGCTGCGGCGGCCACTATCCTTTTGCTGAACTGTCCTGCAGAGATACTTCCCGTTTTATTCTGAGTTCATTATTCACTTTCTGCTATAGTCATTCACGTACCATTGGCCCACAGCAACCGAATCGAGGGGAGAAGTTGAGGGAGCAAAATGCGCTTTGCTGGCCACCCGAATAAGCTCTGCTTCCACCGCTGGGCTAGGGGAGAACAATTTGAATTTGGCGAGCATGTCGACTGCATCGCCCTCCGTCACCGGAAGCACCACGGCCTTAGCCACGGTGCCGTCGGGTAATACGGTAAAACGAACGAATATTTTAAACGCCGTCCCTTCGAGGCCAAGCCCCGGGTTCCCGATATACAGACTGCTCTTTGCAGCCTGTAGATTTTTTTGAACGGTCTTGATTAAAAAGTCTTGGTACTGAAATTCCTGCTGCCTGCGCTCTACACCACTTAAGTGCCAGAACCGAGGAAAAACAGGTGAAACAATTTCCGGCGTGCCACCCACTGCTTTGCTCTTCGTTTTAGCTGGAACCCCGGCCGCTGGGGTTGGCGAGCGAGAGCGGGTAACCAACATTCCAGGAGCTGCATAAACCCCATCACGGGCCTGCGCTGACGCATCGAGAACCTCGACGGATGAAAGAACAGCAATTAGAAGGACGTGGCGCATATGGTTCATTTTCCTAAGCTACACAACGCAAGGTCATACGTTGGTATTGCCATAACTAAAAAAAACGCCCCTTTTGGCAAACTACTAGCAGGGCCTCAAAACCGAGTAGCCTTCAAGCTGCTGTAATAAGTCCCCACCTCCCTGCCAAAACGGCCGCCCCCCAAACCCGGCCCCAACCTTGCCCCAGCCCGGGCCATGTTTGACTTCCTGAAATCCATCTCCGCCAAGAACCCCAACGCCGGGCGCGGCCCCGAAAAGCCCGCCGTGAGCGTGCGCGAGCGGGTATCGGCCCTGCGCCACCTGCCCGCCTTCCTGAAACTCATCTGGGCCACCAGCCCCGCGCTGGCCTCCGCCAACCTCGTGCTGCGCCTGCTGCGCGCGTTTCTGCCGCTGGCCACGCTCTACGTCGGCCGCCTGATTATCGACGACGTGGTGGCCCTCACCAAGCTGCCCGCCACCGCCCGCCAGCTCACGCCCGTGCTCACCCTCGTGGGCCTCGAGTTCGGCCTCGTGCTGCTCGCCGATGCCCTGGGCCGCGGCGTGGCCCTGCTCGACTCGCTGCTCGGCGACCTGTTCGCCAACCAGTCCTCCATCCGCCTCATGGAGCACGCCGCCCGCCTCGACCTCGACCAGTTCGAAGACAGCACCTTCTACGACAAGCTCGAGCGCGCCCGCCGCCAAACCCTCTCCCGCACCGTGCTCATGAGCCAGGTGCTCAGCCAGGGCCAGGATTTCATCACCCTCGTGCTCCTCGCCGGCGGCCTCGTCGCCTTCCAGCCCTGGCTGCTGGGGCTGCTGCTGCTGGCCGTGGTGCCCGCCTTCCTCGGCGAGTCGCACTTCAACGAGCGCAGCTACTCCCTCTCGCACTCCTGGACGCCCGAGCGCCGCGAGCTCGACTACCTCCGCCAAACCGGCGCCTCCGACGAAACCGCCAAGGAAGTCAAGATTTTCGGCCTCTCCGATTTCCTCATCGGCCGCTTCCGCACCCTCTCCGACGACTTCTACCGCCAAAACAAATCCCTCGTGCTGCGCCGCGCCGGCTGGGGCACGCTCTTCGCCGCCATCGGCGCGGCCGGCTACTACGGCGCCTACGTCTACATCATCGCCCGCACCGCGGCGGGCAGCATCTCGCTCGGCCAGCTCACCTTCCTGGCCGGCTCCTTCGCCCGCCTGCGCGCCCTGCTCGAAGGCATCCTCAGCCGCTTCAGCTCCGTGGCCGACGGCGCCTTGTATCTGCAGGATTTCTTCGACTTCTTTGCGCTCCGGCCGCGCATCGTGCGCCAGGAGCTCACCGGCGAACGACCCATTCCCTTCCCCCGGCCCATTCAGCAGGGTTTTCAGTTTGAAAACGTCGGCTTCCAGTACAAGAATGGTACAAAATGGGCCATTCGGAACCTTAGCTTTACCCTGCAAGCCGGCGAAAAGCTGGCCCTTGTGGGCGAAAACGGCGCCGGCAAAACCACCCTCGTCAAGCTACTGGCCCGCCTCTACGACCCCACCGAAGGCCGCATATTACTTGATGGCCACGACCTGCGCGAGTACGACCCCGCCGAGCTGCGCCAGGAAATCGGCGTCATCTTCCAGGATTTCGTGCGCTTCCAGCTCCCCGCCGGCCAGAACCTCGCCGTGGGCCGCATCTCCGAGCGCCACAACCAGCCCCGCATCGAAACCGCCGCCCAGCAAAGCCTCGCCGACACCGTCATCGCCAAGCTCCCCGGCGGCTACGACCAAATGATTGGCCGCCGCTTCAACGGCGGCGTGGACCTGAGCGGCGGCGAGTGGCAGAAAATCGCCCTCGGCCGCGCCTACATGCGCGACGCCCAGCTCCTCATCCTCGACGAGCCCACGGCAGCACTAGACGCCCGCGCCGAGTTCGAAGTCTTCGAGCGCTTCAAGGAGCTCACCCAGGGCAAAACCGCCGTCCTCATCAGCCACCGCTTCAGCACCGTCCGCATGGCCGACCGCATCCTGGTCATCGAAAACGGCCAGTTCGTAGAAATCGGCTCGCACGAAGCGTTGCTGGCTAAGGGTGGGCGCTACGCAGAGTTGTTTGCCTTGCAGGCGGCGGGGTACCGGTAGGGGCGGGGCTTGCCACCGCCCGGCTATTCGCGCCGTTCCAACGAGTTCGTTCAATGGCCGGGCGGGGACAAGCCCCGCCCCTACATCTCAGCCGCAAAGCCCGCTTTCATCGGCGCCACTCCGGCTTCCTCGCAAATCTGTGCCAGCAGCAGCGTTAGGTTCAGCTTGGGAATCACGACGGCATCCTCCGCTTCCAACCGGCTGCTGATTCCAGATTGGGCGCCACTTTCGATGACTGCCGTCAAATGCCATTGCGGTTGAGATTGGGCCAAATATTTGATAAAATCATAATTTTATCCCCCTCGGCTTGCCCCTTAAATGCCTTAGGTTTCGTACATTGGTATTCTTAAACTCGATGCCCATCTAACATATGAAATCTACAATTACGCTATTGATGCTGACCATGCTCGGGCTGGCCGGATGCATGACCACCCGCGAGGCCCGGGTTGATTCGGATTACAGCTACCGCGGCAATTTTCGGCACTACCGCACCTACGATTTCGTGACCGGCACCGGCCTCACCTCCGACAGCAGCCGCCTGGGCCAGTCCCTGCGCGAGGCCATTCAGCAGCGCTTCCTGGCCCAGGGCTACCGCAAGGCTTCCCGCCGCCCCGACATGCTGGTGAACTTCCGGGTGTACGAGGGCGACATGAACTTCCACGGCTTCCAGCAGGAAGACCTCAGCCAGTGGATTAAGCGCAACATCGAGGAAAACGACGATACACCCAAGGAAGACCGCCAGGGCTACCAGCCCGTGCGCCTGCTGCTGGCCGAAGGCACGCTGCTCGTCACGCTCATCGACGTGAAAACCAACCGCGCCGTGTGGAACGGCTACGCTTCGGGTGTGACGGTGCCCGAAGGCCCCATGGGCGAAATCGTGCTCAAACGCTCTGTGCGCTCCATCCTCGACCGCTACCGCGTCTTCACCGAAGAATTTGCCAACGGCAACGTGAGCCCCTCCGGCGGCGACACGGAGCGGTAGGAGGTCTTTTGCCTGAGACGTCTGTCATTGCGAGGGCGCAGCCCGTGGCAATCCGTCCTGTTCTCAGCGACCAACCTTCTAATGTGACAAGCCCAACTAAAAAGCCCCGGTGCCGAAATGGTACCGGGGCTTTCTGGTAAAAGGGCGTTTCTAGTGTTGACAGGACGGATTGCCACGGGCTGCGCCCTCGCAATGACACCGCCGCCTTTATTCTCCCTCCATAGCCGCTTCCCGCCGCACCTGAATCAGCTCTGCGGCGATGCTAATAGCAATTTCCTCGGGCGTCTGGCTGTGAATGGGCAAGCCGATAGGACCCCGCAGGCGCACTATTTCCGCGTCTGAAAACCCGTCCTCCCGCAGGCCCCGCCGCAGCTCGGCTACTTTGGCTACGCTGCCCATCACGCCCAGGTAGCGGTAGGGGCGGCCGAGCAGCTGGCGCAGCACCACGGCATCGGTGCGGTAGCCCACGGTCATCACCACCACGTAGCGGTGCGGGCCGGCGGGCACGGCGGCGGCCACGTTTTCGTAGTCGACGCGGTGGCGGTAATGGGCGGCGTGGTTGTTTTCGAAGGTGGGCAAGTTGATACGGTCGTCGAGTACCGTCAGCTCAAAATCCAGGGCAGCGGCTACGTTCGACAGCGCCAGGCTGACGTGGCCTCCGCCCACAATGGTGAGTTGGTCGCGGAAGCCCAGCCGCTCGCGGTAGTGCCACGCCGGGCCGGGGTGGTAGTCGTAGAACGGCGTTTCAGCCGCGGCTAAAGCTGCTTCGGTAGCTGGTGGCACCACCAGAAGGCCAGCCGCCGGACTCAGTTCCAGATAACTACCGGTGTTTGCCTGCAAGGCATTTATAACGGCTTCCACCGCGGCCAAATCGGCTGCCGAAAGCGGCCACAGCAGCACGTCCTGCTCTCCTGAGCACATCATGCCGGAGCGGTCGGCCGGCGCCTCCCGCCGATGAATCTGGGGCCGCAGCAGGGGCCCGGTGTCAGCCTCACGCAGACGCTGCCGGGCCAACTCCACCCACTTATGCTCCATGATACCGCCCCCGATGGAACCCGCCACGGTGTCGGCCGTAACGGCCATTTTGAAGCCCTGGCGGCCGGGGCTGCTGCCTTCGCTGCGCACCACGCACAGCAGGGCCACCGGTGCGCCCGCCCGTAGGCTGGCCGCTGCCAGGGTCCAAACGGGTAGGTCGCGGGGAGAGGAGGGCATGGTTTAGTGGTTAGTGACTAATGGTTAGCGGTTAATGGGCTTACAAGTAATTCGTTAACCATTTATCACTAACCACTAATCGTTATTGATGTGCCCCCTGATTAATCCAGCAGGCGATGAGGTCGCGCTCCTCCTGCGTAATCTGGGTTTTGTTGTTCTGGGGCATGGTTTTCGTTACCACCACGCGCTGCATGATTTTGTCTTTCAACCGAATGATGTCTTCGGGCGTGTCGTACACCACGCCGTTGGGCGGCGACTTGAACACGTCGTCGGTGGGGTGGGCCGAGTGGCATTGGACGCAGCGTTTCTGCACTATCATGTTTACCTGGCTCATGCTCACCGGCTGGGCGCAGGCATTAGCAGCCGCGGTGCCGGCCGCGCCGCTGCCACCCGACTGCGCGGGCGGGGCCGTCACGAACACCACGCCCAGCAGCAGGGCCACGGCGGCGGGCAGTACCCACACGGCCGTGTCGGTCTGGTGCTTTTCGCGCAGGTTCAGCCAGTGCTTCACGCCGGCCGTGCCCAGCGTGATGGCCGCCAGAATGGCCCAGGGGTAGGAGTGCCCGAAGGTGCTGGGGAAGTGGTTGCTGACCATCACAAACAGCACCGGCAGGGTGAAGTAGTTGTTGTGCAGCGAGCGGGCCAAGGCGTTTTTGCCCAGCGTGGGGTCGAGGGGCGTGCCCTCGGTGGCGGCGCGTACCATGGCTTTCTGGGCCGGGATGATGGTAAAGAAAACGTTGCCCACCATGAGCGTGCCCAGCATGGCGCCGAAGTGTATGTAGGCCGCCCGGGCGCTGAACACCTGCGCGTAGAAAAACGCAAAGCCCGTGGCCAGGATGAAACCCACAACTTTAAACCACGGGCTGCGCACAAACTCTGTGCGGCACAGCCCGTCGTAGAGCAGCCAAGCTGCCACAAACGAGCCTACCCCGATGCCCACGCCCGCCAGCGGCGAAATGTCGAGCACGCGCGGGTCGACCAGCATGGAGCTGGCGTTGAAATAGTACACCACAAACAACAGGCTGAACCCCGAGAGCCAGGTGAAATAAGCCTCGTATTTAAACCAGTGCAGGGCTTTTGGAATCTGTTTGGGCGCGGTTTTATACTTCTCCAGGTAATAAAAACCGCCGCCGTGCACGGCCCAGAGATTGCCGGCCAGCTCCTCGCGCACGTTGTCGGTGCGGTTGAGGGCGTTTTCGAGGAACACGAAGTAGAACGAGGCGCCAATCCAGGCAATGCCGAAGGTGATGTGCATGAGGCGCACCACAATATTCAGCCATTCCATGATGTGGCCCGACCAGGGCGAGTCGCGCGCCAGCACGTAGCAAATGCCCACCGCCGCCACCGCGGCCAGCAGCATCAGCGCATAGGAATAGCCTTCGAGCGTGAAGCCGCTCTCGCCCACGGCGCCGCCGTCGGGCCGCGCTTTAGCCACGCGCTGCAGCGCGTAGATGACGCCCAGCAGCAGCAGAAACGCCAGAAGGAGGGAAAAGAGGGTAACGTATTGGAGCATGGATGGGAAAGGAGATAATGACAAACGGCCTCGCGTCAACCCCACCCCCTGACCCCCTCTCCAAAAGAGAGGGTGCACCGGTTAGGCGTGGCACGAAATCGTCAGGCTCCCCTCTCCTGGGGAGAGGGGCTGGGGGTGAGGTTTTGCCGGGCGAGCCGCTGGCTTGTAACCTCAATTTAATTGAACCGGGAAAAAGCCCTCAATTTAGCGCCAAATTCCCTACTTATGTCAACTCTCGCCCTGCGCAGCCAGCGCGTTGTTACGCCCGAGGGCGAGCACGCCGCCACCATTCTCATTGCAAACGGCCGCATTGCCGAGCTGCTGCCCTACGACGCCGAAGTGGCCGGCGCCACGCTCCTCGACGTGGGCGCGCGCGCCGTGCTGCCCGGCGTCATCGACCCGCACGTGCACATCAACGAGCCCGGCCGCACCGACTGGGAGGGCTTCGACACGGCCACCCGCGCCGCGCTGGCCGGCGGCCTCACCTCGCTGGTGGACATGCCGCTGAATTCGGCGCCCGTCACCACGTCGGTGGCCAATCTGGAAATCAAGCGCGCCGCCACGCAGGGCCAGCTGCACTGCAACGTGGGTTTCTGGGGCGGCGTGGTGCCGGGCAATGCCGACGAGATAGAGCCGCTGATTGCGGCCGGCGTGCTGGGCTTTAAAGCGTTTTTGACGCACTCAGGGATTGATGATTTTCCAAATGCGACGGAGGAGGATTTGCGGCGGGTGATGCCCATTCTGGCGCGGCACCAACTGCCGCTGCTGGTGCACTGCGAGCTGTCGGAAGACGATGATGCGTGGAAGCAGAACGACCACCGCTCATACTCCAATTACCTGGCTTCACGCCCCAAAAAGTGGGAAGACGACGCCATTGCCATGATGATTCGCCTGTGCGAGGAAACTGGCTGTTGGGTGCACATCGTGCACTTGTCGTCAGCCGATTCCATCGCGCCCATTGCCGCCGCCAAAGCCAGGGGCCTGCCGTTGACGGTGGAAACCGGCCAGCATTACCTGTATTTCAACGCCGAGGACATCCAAGACGGCCAGACGCAGTTCAAATGTGCGCCGCCCATCCGCGAGAAGGCCAACAACGACCAGTTGTGGGCCGCGCTGGAAGCCGGCATCATCGACTTCGTGGCCACCGACCACTCGCCCGCCCCGCCCGACCTCAAGCAGTTGGCCAGCGGCGATTTCACCACGGCCTGGGGCGGCATTGCCTCGTTGCAATTTGCCTTGCCCGTGCTCTGGACGGCCGCCCGCCGGCGCGGCGCCAGTCTCGATGACATCGCCAAATGGCTGAGCACCAACCCCGCCAGGCTGGCCGGCCAAAGCCAGCGCAAGGGTCAGATTGCGCCTGGTTTCGACGCTGATTTAATCGTGTTTGACCCCGAACAGACCTTTGAGGTGATGGCCGATATGATTCTGCACAAACACAAAGTATCCCCTTACATTTGCCAGGAATTGGCGGGTGTCATTGAATTAACTTTTCTCAAAGGCGAACAGGTTTTTCAGCACCCGAATTTCTTCCGCCTCAACCACGGCGAATTCTTAACCCGGTAGCGGAATGCAGCAGGACTACACCGCGCGCGCTGAGCGAATCATGCAGCGCATTCAGCAATTGGCCGCCATCAGCGAGGACGCCGACGGCGTGACGCGCACCTTCGGCACGCCCGCCTTCGTGGCGGGCCGTGCCCTGGTGCAAGGCTGGCTGGAAGCCGCCGGCCTGCCCACCCGCGTCGATGGCATCGGCAATCTGCGCGCCCGGCTCGAAAGCCCCAACCCCGACGCCAAAACCTTCGTGCTGGCCTCGCATATCGACACGGTGGTGAATGCCGGTAAGTTCGACGGCCCGCTGGGCGTACTCATGGGCCTCGATTTGCTGGAAAACCTCCTGGTGCATAAGGCCGAGCTGCCTTTTCACATCGAGCTGATTGCCTTCAGCGACGAGGAGGGCGTGCGCTTCCACACCACCTACCTGGGCAGCAAGGTGGTGACCGGTGCCTTCGACCCCGCCCTGCTGGGCCGCTGCGACGCCGCCGGCATTTCCCTCGACCAGGCCCTGGTAGCCATGGGCGGCGATGCCTCCACATTAACCTTGGACGCCATTCCGGCCGCCGAGTGGCTGAGCTACTTCGAGATGCACATCGAGCAAGGCCCCGTGCTGTGGGAGTGCCACGTGCCCGTGGCGCTGGTGACGGCCATTGCCGGCCAGCAGCGCGTGGAACTGACCTTCCGGGGCATGGCCGGGCACGCCGGTACCGTGCCCATGAACATGCGCCAGGATGCGCTGTGTGCTGCCGCTGAGTTTGTGCTCACGGCCGAGCAGTTTGCCCAGGTGCACGGTCGCGGGCTGGTGGCCACCGTGGGCAAGCTGGCCATCAACCACGCGGCCAGCAACGTCATCCCCGGCGAAGTGACCTGCAGCCTCGACCTGCGCAGCCCCGACGAAGCGCAACTGGCCCAGGCCTACGACTACCTCCGCAGCCACGCCGAAGCCGTGGCCGGCCACCGCAACGTGACCCTCGACTGGAACCTGGTGCAGAAAACCGCCCCCGTGACCTGCGACGCCGGCCTGAACACGCTGTTGGCCCAGGCCATTGCCGCCAGGGGCCACGAAACCATTGCGCTGGTGAGCGGCGCGGGCCACGACGCCGTGCCCATCTCGTTCGTGGCGCCGGCTACGATGATGTTTATCCGCTGCTACAAAGGCATCAGCCACAATCCGCTGGAGAACGTGGAGCTGGCCGATTTGGCCGCCGCCGTGGCCGTAGCCGACCAGTTTATTCACCTGCTCCGCACCCAAAATCCCACCCGTTAACATGGAAATGTCCGCCCTGACGCGCTCGGTAGTGAAGCGCAACCACGCCATCATCGCCCCCGACGGCTACATCAACAGCAACGTGCCCGGCTGGACCGGCTGCACCACCAATGTCATCATCAACGAGCAGATGGGCGCCCGCCTCTGCCAAACGCTCATTACCCTCACCGAGGCCGGCCGCGTGCAGGGCGAAACTGAGGCCTCACAAATCTTCTTCTACGTGGTGCAGGGCGGCTGCACGGCCACCGTAGCCGGCGAAACCAGAGCGCTGAAAGTGGGCGAGTACGTGTACGTGCCCGTGGGCCAGCGCTACGATTTCAGCCAGCCCGAGGCCGGCACGCAGCTGCTCACTTTCCATAAGGTGTACGAGCCGCTGGCGGGCCATGCCACGCCCGGTGTGTTCTGGGGCGAGCGGGATTTCAGCAAGGCGCCCATTTACATGAACGACGAGGCCCTGCGCATCCAGGAATTGCTGCCGAATGAGCCGGGCTTTGACATGGCCGTGAACATCTTCACCTACGGCCTCGGCGGCAACCTGCCGATGGTGGAAACGCACATCATGGAGCACGGCCTGCTGTACCTCGAAGGCCAGGCCATCTACATGCTCGACCAGTGCTGGTACCCCGTAAAAAAAGGCGATTCTATCTGGATGGCGCCCTACTGCCAGCAGTGGGCCACGGCCATGGGCCAAGAGCCATCGGTGTACATCTACTACAAGAACGTGAACCGCTTCCCGACGGTGAAGTAGCGTGGACTCTGCGAGTCCGCGTACAACAGAACGTCGCGTCGAACCCAGCCGATACGTTTCGCGTGCTGAAATAATTAACTACTCGAATGAAAATTATCGAATGGTTACTTTCCTCGCTGGTGTGGCTCCTGATATTCATTGCGCCAGCCATTACTGGCGCAATTTTCGGGGTAATTATCTGGCTGCATAGTCGCGACGCTTGGAGCTTGAGGGCGGCAATATTAATTGTACTGACTGGCTGCGGCGTGGGCGTTGCTTTTGCCGAGAAAGCTCGCCGCGATAAGGGTAGCATTGAATTCATGGCTCGCAATATTGCCCACCCAGAACTGCGCAAAAAAGAGAATAAATAATGCCCCTCGAACAATTCAACCATTTCCCCAAACCCGCCCTCACTGAAGCCCTGCAAAAGTGCTGCGGCTCCACGGCGTGGGTTGAAAAAATGGCCGCGCTATTTCCATTTGCCGACGCCGAAACGCTGATGCGCGAAGCCACTGCCCAATGGAATGAACTAACCGAAACTGATTGGCGCGAAGCCTTTACGCACCACCCCAAAATAGGAGGTGATGTAGAAGCCCTGCGCGAGAAATTCGCCAGCACCAGCCAATGGGCCGAGGGTGAGCAGGCTTCCGTGAAACAAGCTTCCCAAGCTACTTTGGAAGCGTTGGCCGCAGGCAACGAGGAATACGAGCGCAAATTCGGCTACATCTTCATTGTGTGCGCCACCGGCAA